>PHAR01000002.1 GCA_002840405.1 Deltaproteobacteria bacterium HGW-Deltaproteobacteria-8
TGGTGGAGCTGGAGGGAATTGAACCCACGGCCTCTTGAATGCCATTCAAGCGCTCTCCCAACTGAGCTACAGCCCCACGGTGTTGGGAAGGCTTGTCTAGCCAAGTGGGGGCTGTTTTGTCAACGGGAAAATCAAGATCGTTGAAATAATTCCCGTGGCTGCGGCTGTCGTTGCTTCCGAACGGGGATTCGCGTAATTGGTGGCCGGACCGGGGATGTCCCGGAACACCTGCAACAACGGACCGCGAATGACCCGCACGCTCCTGCGTATCGCAACCAAACTGGCCTGGGTGGCCGTGGTCTTCTTCGGCATCACGGTCATCAGCTTCTGGGTCATCCACCTGGCCCCGGGCAAGCCCACGGACATGCAGACCACGCTGAACCCCGGCGCCTCGGCCGTGGCCCGCGAGAGGCTGGAGAAGCTCTACGGCCTGGATCAGCCCATCTACGTGCAGTACGGCCAGTGGGTCGGCCGCATGGCAAGGCTGGACTTTGGCCGCTCCATGTCCGGCGATGGCCGCCCGGTCTGGGACAAGATCGAGGAGCGCCTGCCGCTGACCTTTGGCATGAACATCGTGTCGCTCATCCTGACGCTCGCCATCGCCATCCCCATCGGGGTGCGCGCGGCCTGGCGGCAGGGCGGGGTCTTCGATCGTGTCTCGACAGTCATCGTCTTCGCGGGCTTCGCCATGCCCAGTTTCTGGCTGGCGCTCCTGCTCATGCTGCTGCTCGGCATCATCTGGCCGGTTTTGCCCATCTCCGGGCTCACCTCGCTTGGTTTCGACAAGCTCTCCACCGGGGGCAAGGTCTGGGACGTCTGCCGGCACCTGGCCCTGCCGGTGTTCCTGTACACCTTCGGGTCGCTGGCCGGCATGTCGCGCTTCATGCGCACCAGCATGCTTGAGGTGCTGCGCCAGGACTACATCCTCACCGCCCGGGCCAAGGGCCTGCCCGCCCGCACGGTCATCTTCCGCCACGCGCTGCGCAACGCGCTCATGCCGGTCATCACCATCCTGGGCCTGTCCGTGCCCGGCCTCATCGGCGGCAGCGTCATCATCGAGTCCATCTTCGCCCTGCCGGGCCTGGGCCAGCTCTTCTACCAGGCGGTGATGAGCCGCGACTATCCGCTGATCATGGGCTCGCTCGTGCTCGGCGCGGTGCTGACCCTGGCCGGAAACCTGTTGGCCGACGTGGGCTACGGCCTGGCCGACCCGCGCATCCGCAATTCCAGCCGCAGCGGGGGCGAGTCGTGAGCGGGCGGTCTGTCGCGAGGTCCGCCACGCGGTCCGGCGCCCTGAAGAAGCCCCTGCGCCCGCCCACCTGGCTTGCGCGCTACGGCATGCTCACGGCCGGGCTGGTCCTCGTGGGCGGCATGAGCCTGGCCGCCATCCTGGCCCCGCTGCTTGCACCCTACAACCCCAACGCCATCAACGTGGACGCCATGCTGCTGACCCCCTCGGCCGGGCACTGGCTCGGCACCGACGCGCTCGGCCGCGACGTGCTCTCACGCATTCTTTTCGGCGCGCGGGTGTCGCTGTGGGTGGGCTTCGTGGCCGTGGGCATCTCCTCGGCCATCGGGCTGGTGCTGGGGCTGGTGGCGGGCTATTTCGGGCGGCTCACGGACGAGATCATCATGCGCGGGGTGGATGTGATGCTCTGCTTCCCGTCCTTTTTCCTGATCCTGGCGGTCATCGCCTTCCTGGAGCCGAGCCTGGTCACCATCATGGCCGTCATCGGCCTGACCTCGTGGATGGGCGTGGCCCGGCTGGTGCGCGCCGAGACGCTGTCCCTGCGCGGGCGCGACTTCGTGCTGGCGGCCAAGGTGGCCGGGGCCGGGCCCATGCGCATCATCTTCCGGCACATCCTGCCCAACGCGCTGGCACCGGTGCTGGTCTCGGCCACGCTGGGCATCGCCGGGGCGATCCTGGTGGAATCGTCCCTGTCCTTCCTGGGCCTGGGCGTGCAGCCGCCGGACGCCTCCTGGGGCAACATGCTGCTCGACGGCAAGGAGGTGCTGGAGATCGCGCCCTGGCTCTCCGTGTTCCCGGGCCTGGCGATTCTCTTCACCGTGCTCGGCTACAACCTGCTGGGCGAGAGCCTGCGCGACCTGCTCGACCCCAGGCTGCGGCGGTAGGGGAGGGCGCGTGGCCGAACGCCAGACCTATCCCGAGCACGAAGCCCGCCATCCCTGGCTTGCGCGCCTGCTCGACGCCTACCATATCTCGGATACGGCCTCGCGTGCGGACCTGGAGCGCGAGACGGCCAGGCGGGGAGTTGCCGTGGCCTGCGGCCCGGGTTGCCGCAACTGCTGCGTCGACCAGTGCATCCCGGTGACCGAGTTCGAGGTGCTGGGCATCTGGTGGTATGCCTCCGAGATTTTGGCCGGAGAGGCCCAGGCCGGGCTCATGCAGCGCCTGCTGGGCTTTGGCGAGGTGGGCGAATGCGCCTTCCTGGTGGACGGCCGCTGCTCGGTCTATCCGCTCCGGCCCTTTGTCTGCCGTCAGTATCACGTGTTCAGCAAGCCCTGCGCGCCGGGCGAGAACGTCTCCGAGACCCGCAACCGCGACGTGTTCCGGGGCGCCCAGGACAGCGGGCGCGAGCTGGCCTGGCAGATCATCCCGCTCTACGGCGTGGCCGAGGAAAACGTTGATTGGCTCTTCGAGAGCGGCTATGTCTCCCGAAAGGGAAAACACCTGCACACCTTGCCCCTGGACAACATAGTCATGCACATGAAGACCACCGCCCACCGCAAAAAGGCCCGCAATGCTTGAGCTGCTTCGCATCCGCGACCTTGCGCTCATCGAGGACGCCGAGCTGGAGTTCGCGCCCGGCATGAATGCGCTCACCGGCGAGACCGGCGCGGGCAAGAGCTTCATCGTGCGCGCCATCGACTTTCTCACCGGCGAGCCCATGAGCGCCGACCTGGTGCGGCCCGGCAAGGACAAGGCCGTGGTCGAGGCCGTGTTCGTGCTGCCCGAGGGCTCGGACCTGGACGGGCCAAACGTGGATGGCGGGGGCGAGCTTATCATTCGCCGCGAGCTCTCGGCCGACACGGGCCGTAGCCGCGTGTTCGTCAACGACCGTCTGGGCTCGCTGGACACCCTGCGCGACCTGCGCGCGGGACTTGTGCTGCACACCAGCCAGCACGGCCAGCAGAAGCTGCTCCAGCCCGCGCACCAGGCCCGCATCCTGGACGCCTTTCTGCCTGACCCCGGCGTGCTGGCCGCACGCGACGCGGCATTGGCCGCTGTGCGCGCCGTGCAGGCCGCCCGGGCCGAGCTCGAGGCCAAGGTGGCCGACCTCTCGCGCCAGCGCGAGTTCCTGGAGTTCCAGCGTTCCGAGATCGCCAAGGTGGCCCCGCAGCCCGGCGAGGAGGACGAGCTTCTGGCGCGCAAGGCGGGCCTGAAGGACCACGAGCGCCTGGAAGAAGCGCGCGGCCGCGCCCTGGAAGCCCTGCTGGGCGAGGTGCCCCTGGCCGCCCAGGCGGGCGAGCTTGCGCGCTGCCTGGTCCAGTTGGCCGACTTTGACCCGAGTTTCAGCCAGGACAAGGATCTGGCCGAGGATTTCCGGCACCTGCTGGCGAACCTGGAAACGCGCATCCGCCGCCTTGCGCCCAAGGGCGAGGGCGACGACATCGAGGCCATCGAGGCCCGGCTGTTCGAGTTGGCCAAGCTCAAACGCAAGCTGGGCAAGGGCCTGGACGAGATCGTGGACCTGGGCCGCCACGCGGAGGAGAACCTGTCCTTTCTGGATTCCTGCGCGCTGGACGCCCGCCGCCTGGAGCGCGAGGAGGCCGAGGCCGCAACCCTGCTGGGCCAGGCGCTCGACGCGCTCAATGCCGCCCGTGCCGCCGCCGCCGAGGACCTGAGCGCGCGCCTCGGCCGCGAGCTGGCTGGCCTTGGCTTCTCGGAGCATGCGCGGGTGGAGTTCGCCTTTGAGCCTGTGGAGGTCTACGCCGGACCCACGGGCGTCCTGTCGGAGCAGCGCGGCCGCCTGTTCTGGGTGCCCAACCCCGGCCAGCCCCCGCGCCCGCTGGACAAGATCGCCTCGGGCGGCGAGCTCTCGCGCTTTCTGCTGGCCCTGGCCAGCCTGCGGGCCGAGGCTGCGCAGCCCACCCTCATCTTCGACGAGGTGGACGCTGGCATCGGCGGGCACACGCTGATCCGCGTGGGCGAGCGGCTGGTGGACCTGGCCGACAAGCAGCAGATGATCCTCATCACCCACTGGCCGCAGCTGGCCAAGCTCGCCAAGCGGCACTTCCTGGTGCGCAAGGACGTCATCGACGGGCTGACCTTTACTGGTTGCGTGCGCCTGGGCGCGCCGGAGATCGAGTCCGAGCTGGTGCGCATGTCCGGCGGCGAGTCCTGAATCGAGCCGACCTGAGTCTTGTCCGCCTGAATCCTGCCTGAATCCTGTCTGCCTGGGCCCTGGCCTGTTTCTGCCCCTGCCCCTTGAGTATGTGCCTGGGCGTGGTTATACTCACCGCATGGCCGGGCCGTATTTTGCATGTTCATTGCCCGGACAAGGAGTTTCGTCATGAACCGATATCTGAACCGACTCCTGAACGTCATGTTGGACCGCAAGCTGAAACGGGCCGCCCTGCTTTTTTGCCTGACCGTGCTTGTCGCCGCCTGCGCCCACGCCGCGTACACCAACCGCAACCAGCTCCTGCTCATCAGCGAGGGCCAGGAGATGCAGCTGGGCTTGCAGGCGTCCAATGACGTGCTCAAGAAAGAGAAGGAAAGCCACGACCAGATGCAGGTCGAGCGCGTGAAGCGCATCGGGCGGCGCATCGCCGTTGCCGCCAACAAGCCGGAATACAAGTGGGAGTTCCACCTGATCGAGAAGAACGAGGTGAACGCCTTCTGCCTGCCGGGCGGCAAGGTCTTCGTGTACACGGGCATCCTGAACCTGGCCACCAGCAACGACGAGCTTGCCGCCGTCATGGGCCATGAGATCGCCCACGCCCTGGAGCGCCACGGCGGCGAGCGCATGAGCACCGCGCTGATGCTCCAGTTCGGCGGGCAGGCCGCGAGCGTCGCCCTGGGCGCGGGCACCAGCCCGGCCGTGGGCCAGGTGTTCTCCCAGGCCTATGGCGTGGGCGCGCAGGTGGGCGTTTTGCTGCCGCACAGCCGCACCCAGGAGTCCGAGGCCGACGAGGTGGGCATGATCATCGCGGCCAAGGCCGGGTATGAGCCCTCGGGCGCGCTGACCCTGTGGAGGAAGATGGACGCCTACCAGAAGAGCAAGGGCCAGAGCACGCCCGCGTTCCTGTCCACCCACCCGGCCAGCCAGCAGCGCATTGCGGACATCCAGGCCAAGATGGGCGCCATCCGCGCCCAGTACTTCCAACCGCACTACCTGAACTAGGCCGCTGGCGGGCGGCGAACCATGATCCTCTGCACCAGCTGCGGCACCAAGAACGCGGACGACGCGCACACCTGCGAGAAATGCGGCCGCAAGCTGCAGTCTCGCTGGTCGCGCGCGGGCGGGCCGGACGCGGCGAACGGCAACGGCACAAACGGCCAGAACAGCGACTCGCTGCTGCCGGAAGAGGTGTGGAATCTCATCGAGCCTGTGATGCACAGCATCGAGGAGGGCATCGAGGAGGGCTCGGACAAGCTGGTGAAGACCTGCGCGGAGACGTGGACCTACGCGCTGCTCCTGCTGGCCACGGCCGGGGTGTACATCGCGGCCGAGGACTGGCGGTACCTTGCCGGTGGCGTGGTGCTGACGGCGGTGCTGGCCTGGGCCAGGGGGATTTGAGACGCAAAACGTGAGCCTACTTGGTACTGTATGGATTGCAAAATAAGTTCAGGCAGGAGAACGAGAGTTTCTTCATATTTTGTGTTATTTGTGTTGTCTGTATAAATATATTCGTCAAAACTATTCGTTGTTAGTTGGTATTACTTTGTTGTTATGTCATACCTCAATATTGATTTGTCAGAGTGACTAATTGCTGGTGTGTACATTGCTGTAAGATGCAACGCTCTCGTGTGGTATGTGTGTTGTGGTGGACAAGAAATGTACTTCTCGAATTGTGCCGAGGCAACGCCTGGACTGTCGTAATGCTTAAGCAAATCATAAGGTATTAGCTCTCTGTTTTCTTCATCTACGCCACTGATTTTACATGACTTGTTGTCAAAGAAATGCATGAGAGCTTTCTCGTCAGTGATATATGTATTTTCAATGCGATGCCCTGTAAAAGCGCACTCATTTGAAATGACAAGAGTTCTTACCTCGTCAGAAAAATTGCCATTCAGGTATAACCTCATGAACTCATCAAGATTGTCTTTTACAAATTTTGCCTTACGTTCGCACTGACTGCATGCTTTTGTAAGCTTAGTGCGTAGAATGTGCCAATCGTGATTAGAATTAACCCAAAAGGAACACTTGATTTCGCATACATACAGAATCGTGCCAAATAGAAATACAAGATCAATCTCTTCTTCGGCATCATTTATCTTGTAGTTAGTATGATTCTGAACTGATGTTAGTAAGAAGTCTTTTGAGATATCAGCAAATTTTTCGCGTATTGATTTTTCAAAAGCACCGCCTCTTGACGCAAGTGGATATCCACCGATCTTTAGCCAATGCCCTGCAATAAATGAAGGCTCAGGTGAAAACGCCGCAAGGATTGGATAATACTTGTTGTCAAATTTTACAAAAAATTTAGTCATCATGTCTACGTCCCATCCATCAAAGCTATACGTAAAAAGATCCAAAATGAAAATTGCTTGATCATTAGTTATGTCAGGGATTGACCTTATGCACCGTAATAGTTGCACGCCAAAAAAGCTCGGCGCGTAACAAGTTAAAGTCTTCATGCAGTATGCACCATTCTCAGGGCCAATCCGTTTCATTATATCTTTTAAGAGTCCTTGGATCATGGCTTGGGCGAGGAATAATTGACGTAACGTAATGTCTTTAGCCTCTGGAAGTTTGTAGTCAATGGCATCGTCCAAGTGATCATCTATAGACATAAGCATCGTTGCGAAGGTGAGCATCTCATCGTTGTTGCTAACTCTGGTCTTCACGGTTTTCTCTTTTCCAGAACCTTCAATTTTCATCACCTTGTGATGCGGCAAATTCTTCATTCCGACCATATCATATACAATATTCATTATCTCAAACGAACGTGCACGCCGACGGAGCATGCTTATTTGGTATCTCGTTATCAGGTCTATTGACTGAGGATGGCAAAAGTACATATTGTCAAATTCATATAAGTTGTACATTCCGTATAGAACACCGGTCCATATTTCATTTGTAGCATCATGCATGCCTGCGAGATTGTCATGTACCCATATTGTTTTAAGAAAGTAATCCCTATCAGTAGTCTTAATGTCTATAAGCGTGCGCACTGCATGCATAAGCGGGTATTTTATGGCTTCAACGATTGTTTGAGCAATTTGATCACCAGAAGCTGTATTGATACCACCCAGTAGGTTATGTACTCCACCTGTAATTATATCTCCTCCTGTGAGATTTTTTTTGCTTTCTAGGTTTTTTACAATTCCTTCTGATATGACAATTCTACTTCTATTAACACTACCTATCAATCCTAGGATGACATCTTTTGCTTTTACTTTTTTCTCTAATTGTTTTTCTGAAAATTTGCGGATTCCAGCATGCTTTTGTCTTACAAATTTAACGGCAAAAATTATTTTATCGTCTTCCTTGTCAAGTGTGAGCTTTGAGCATATCTTTTCAAAGTTACTTTCGTCGAATTTATATGAGCAAGGGCTTACAATTTTACCCTCGCGTAATTTCTGCAATAATTCACCCATATAAGTTGACCTCCGAATGTCTGCAATATTTTATGTCACCATATCGATTAATTTGTTTTTTGCCAAGAATAATTCGAGCACCAATGTGATTTCTATTTTCTTCTAGCTAGATATTTGTTTTGAACATATTAAACTCCCCCTCCCTCCACAAAACACCTGCCGCCCCAACGCCAGTCGGCGCCAGGGCGGCGTAAAAGTGTGTAAGAAGCGCCCGGACTAGGGCAACTTTTCCAGCACCACTCCTTCCTCTTTCAGCGCGGCCTTGATGCGCCGGTTCAGCTCCGGCGCCACATCCCGCGCCAGCCCCTGCCCGATCTTCTGCCCCTGCCGAATGAGCTGCGGCAGCGAGCCCACGGCCTTCTTGCCCACAGGGGACTGGTAGAACGCCAAAAGCTCGCGGATCTCCTGGTGCGTGAAGGTGTCCGCGTACAGGGGCACCAGCCTGTCCACCACCCCGCCCGGCGCGTCGAAGGTCTCGGTGAACATCTTGACGACCTCGCGCTCGACAATGGCCAGGGTGTGCACCGGAATGTCCGGCCGCGTGCGGCGCAGCGTCTCCACAATCCGCCTGGTCAACTGGGTCGCCATGCTCTTGCCGACCGTGGCCCCGCCGGAGGAGGCCAGCAGCAGCTTGATGTCGGCCTGCTTGGCCGGGGTCAACTCGTCGGCCAGGGCTGCGGAGCCGAGGGCCGAAACGCCGAGGGCGCAGGCGAGAAGGCAGGCAAGGGCAAGGCGTGCGAACATGGCGGCTCCATTTGGTTGAAGGGCGGTCAGCGGTTGCGCGTGACGCCTGCTTTGTTACCATGCGCGTGCGGCCCGCACAACCCGGCGGGAGCCTTGCGCTTAAGCCGTGCGGCTTGTATGGTGCTCGGATGAAGGTGCTCACCTTGCACTTCCGCGTCACCGGCCGCGTCCAGCACGTCTGGTTCCGGGGCTGGACCATGGAGACGGCCCGCGCGCTGGGGCTCACCGGCTGGGTGCGCAACATGCCCGACGGCTCCGTGGCCGGGCAGGCCCAGGCGCGCGATGAGAGCGAAGAGGGCAGGGCGGTTCTGGAGTGCTTCCGCCTGGAGTTGAGGCACGGCCCGCCGAGCGCCCGCGTGGATCTGGTCGAGGCGGGCTACATCGACCTCCCCGAACGCTTCGAAGGCTTCACCGCCCGCTTCTGAGCCCGGCCGCATTCCTGCCAGGAATTGCCCGATTTTCGGGCCTTCGCCCTTGCCACGGGGTAAAAACGAATTACAATGGGTAGGTTCGGCTCGACGGGATTCCCCGTTTCCCTGGCCGGGCCAACGCCATCGTTCAGGAGCCAGTCACTTTGAAACGCAAGAAAAGTCCCACCAAACCGGCCCGCATGCGCCGCCGCGCAGGTGTCCCCACAGCGGCACAGCGTTTGGCCCAGGCGGTCCAGGATAGGCATATGCACGACAAAAACGATCCCCATGCCAGATTCATGTCGGGTGACTTAAGCGAGGGCGGCATTCCCCTCGTCGGCGGTCCCCTTGGCGACGACAAGACCCCGCGCCCGGACATTCCGGCGATCATGCCCGTGCTGCCCGTGCGCGACATCGTGGTCTTCAACTACATGATCCTGCCGCTCTTCGTGGGCCGCGACAAGTCCGTCAAGGCCGTGGACGCGGCCCTGTCCGGCGACCGCTACATCCTCATCCTCTCGCAGAAAGACGAGACCGTGGACGACCCCAAGGCCGAGGACATGTACCAGGTCGGCACTGTGGGCATGATCATGCGCATGCTGAAAATGCCCGACGGACGGCTCAAGGTGCTGGTGCAGGGGCTTTCCCGCGCCCGCGTCAAGCGCTTCGTCACCGACGACCCCTTCCACCTGGCCGAGGTGGAGGCCCTGCCCGAGGCCGAGGGCAAGGACCTGACGTCCGAGCAGGAGGCGCTGGTCCGTTCCTCGCGTGAGCTCTCGGAGAAGATCCTGAGCCTGCGCGGCATCTCGCCTGCGGACATCATGGGCGTGCTCAATTCCGTGGCCGAGCCCGGACGCCTGGCCGACCTCATCGCCAGCAACCTGCGCATGAAGGTGGCCGACGCCCAGGCCATCCTGGAGTGCGAGGAGCCGGTGGAGCGCCTGCGCATGGTCAACGACCAGCTGGTGAAGGAGGCCGAGGTGGCCTCTATGCAGAACAAGATCCAGTCCATGGCGCGCGAAGGCATGGACAAGGCCCAGCGCGACTTCTTCCTGCGCGAGCAGATGAAGGCCATCAAGCGCGAGCTGGGCGACGAGGGCGGCGAGGACGAGGAGATCGAGGGCCTGAAGAAGGCCATCGAGAAGGTCGGCATGCCCAAGGACGTCAAGAAGGAGGCCCTGAAGCAGCTGGGCCGGCTTGAGTCCATGCACCCGGATTCCTCCGAAGCCACGGTCATCCGCACCTACCTCGACTGGATGACCGAGCTGCCCTGGAAGAAGCAGTCCAAGGACCGCCTCGACATCAAGGCCGCCAAGACCATCCTGGACGACGACCATTTCGACCTGGAGAAGGTCAAGGAGCGCATCCTGGAGTATCTCTCCGTGCGCAAGCTGAACCCCAAGATGAAGGGGCCCATCCTCTGCTTCGTGGGGCCTCCGGGCGTGGGCAAGACCAGCCTGGGCCGCTCCATCGCGCGCAGCCTTGGGCGCAAGTTCCATCGCTTGAGCCTGGGCGGCATGCGCGACGAGGCCGAGATTCGCGGCCACCGCCGCACGTACATCGGGGCCATGCCCGGCCGCATCATCCAGGGCCTCAAGGGCTGCGCCACGCGCAACCCGGTGATCATGCTGGACGAGGTGGACAAGCTCGGCAACGACTTCCGGGGCGATCCCTCCTCGGCCCTGCTTGAGGTGCTGGACCCGGAGCAGAACTTCAGCTTCACCGACCATTACCTGAACGTGCCCTTTGACCTGTCCGCCGTGATGTTCATCTGCACGGCCAACAGCCTGGACACCATCCCCAGCGCGCTGCTCGACCGCATGGAGGTCATCCGCATCCCCGGCTACACCGAGCAGGAGAAGGTCAAGATCGCCCGGCGCTTCGTCATGCCGCGCCAGGCCAAGGACAACGGCCTGAAGGAGTCCGAGGTCAAGCTGACGGACGAGGTGCTGGCCCAGATCGTGCGCGAGTACACCCGCGAGGCGGGCCTGCGCAACCTGGAGCGCGAGATCGGCTCAATCTGCCGCAAGCTGGCGCGCAAGAAGGCCGAGGGCGAGAAGGGCCCGTTTGCCGTCAACGAGAAGAACCTGCACAAGTACCTGGGCACCCCGCGCTTCCTGGAGGACGAGAAGGAACTGGTGCTGCCCCCCGGCGTGGTCACCGGCCTGGCCTGGACCCCCTACGGCGGCGAGATGCTGCATATCGAGGTCTCGACCATGCCTGGCACGGGCAAGCTCCTGCTCACGGGCAAGCTGGGCGATGTCATGAAGGAATCGGCCCAGGCCGCTGTGTCCCTGTGCCGCGCCAAGGCCGACCTGTACGGCATCCCGGCGGACTTCCACGAGAAGCGCGACATCCACATCCACGTTCCCGCAGGCGCCACGCCCAAGGACGGCCCCTCGGCGGGCGTGACGCTGGTCACGGCGCTCATCTCCTCGTTGACCGGCATTCCGGTGAGCGCGGAGACGTGCATGACCGGCGAGATCAGCTTGCGCGGCCGCGTGCTGCCCGTGGGCGGCATCAAGGAGAAGATCCTGGCGGCCGTGGCCCAGGGCATGAAGCGCGTGCTCATCCCCAGCCAGAACAAGAAGGACCTGCAGGACATCCCCGAGGACCTGCGCGCCCGCATCAGCATCAAGTTCGTGGAGCGCGTGGACGAGATCTGGCCCCTGGTGCGCATGAGCGCCAAGGCCCAGGCCAAGCCCATTGCCAAGCCCGCTGCCCCGGCCAAGGCAGAGGCTAAGCCTGAGGCCAAGGCGGCTGCCAAGGCCCAGGCCAAGACCGTTGCCAAGAAGCCCGCGCCCAAGGCCCTGGCCAAGGCTCCGGTCAAGGCAGTTGCCAAGAAGCCTGCGGCCAAACCCAAGGCCCCGGCCAAGGCTCCGGTCAAGGCAGTTGCCAAGAAGCCTGCGGCCAAACCCAAGGCCCCGGCTGGCGGCAAGAAGAAGTAAAGAACCCATTGGGCCTCGGGCGGCGTTGCCAGGGGGCGCTATTTGCGCTACTCAAAACCGCCCGAGGCCCTTGTCGCGCAGGTCGCAACCCGCACCGCCTCAATCCGAATTGCGAGGACACGCCATGCCCATTTTTGAATATGTCTGCCAGAGGTGCAAGAACCAGTTCGAGGAACTGGTCTTCGGCCAGGACGAGGAGGCCGTGTGCCCCTCCTGCGGCTCCACCAAGACCCAGAAGCTCATGAGCTGCTGCCGGGCCAAGACCGGCGGCCCCGGCGGGGCGGATGACGCCCCTGCGGCCACCGCGTCCGCGCCTTCCTCCCGTGGCGGCTGCGCGGGCTGCTCCGGCGGCTCCTGCTCCACCTGCGGCTAGCTTAAGGTGGCCGAGCCGATGAAACACGTCACCATCGCCACGCGCGGCAGCATGCTGGCCCTCTGGCAGGCCGAGCACATCTCGGCGCTGCTGCGCGCCCAATACCCCGGCCTTGAGGTCGAGCTGCTCAAGATCAAGACCACCGGCGACAAGATCCTGGACGTGCCCCTGGCCAAGGTCGGCGGCAAGGGTCTGTTCGTCAAGGAGATCGAGGAGGCGCTGCTGGACGGCCGCGCGGACCTTGCCGTGCACAGCATGAAGGACGTGCCCACCGAGCTGCCCGCCGAGCTCCTCGTGGGCGTGAACCCTGTGCGCGAGGCACCCACGGATTCGCTTCTGTCCGTCAAGTATGACGGCCTGGACGCCCTGCCCCAGGGCGCCAGGGTCGGCACCAGCAGCCTGCGCCGCCAGGCCCAGCTGCTGACGCTCAGGCCCGATCTGGTCATCGAGAGTCTGCGCGGCAACCTGGACACCCGGGTGCGCAAGCTGCTGGAAGGCCAGTTCGACGCCATCGTGGTGGCCACCGCAGGCTTAAACCGCCTGAACCTTTCCGCGCCCAAGCACGAGATCCTCGGCCCGCCGCGCTTTCTGCCCGCCGTGGCCCAGGGCGCGCTCGGCATCGAGTACCGCCGGGACCGGCCGGACATGGCCGAGCTTCTTGCTTTCCTGAACCATCCCGAGACAGCTGCCCAGGTGGCGGCTGAGCGCGCCTTCTTGACCGGCCTGGACGGCGGCTGCCAGGTGCCCATCGCGGCCTGGAGCCAGCTTTCCGGCGAGCAGTTGACCCTCACCGGCTTCGTGGCCGGGGTCGAGGGCGAGAACCCCATCCGCCTGAGCCTCACCGGCACGGCGGACAAGGCCTGGGACCTGGGCGCCAAGCTCGCGGACCAGGTGCTGGCCGCCGGCGGCAAGGCCATCCTGGACGAGGTCTACGCACGCAGCTAGGCCAGAGGCCAACTCAACAGAGTCTCCACACGCCGAAAGGGCTGGCTCAGGAACAACCTGGGCCAGCCCTTTCGGCGTTGCGGGGGCAGTACGCGCTTGTCCAGACGCAAAGGGACCGGCTGCGGGGGCTAGCTGGCCGGGGCCTTCTGCGCGCCGTGGCGGAAGACTCCCTTGTCGTAGGCGGCCAGGACATCCGTCTCGCGCAGGGTGCCGATGAGCTTCTTGGTGTCCGGGTCGAGCACGGGCAGCTGCGAGTAGGGGCCGTCGCTCATGATCTGCATGGCCGTGAACACGCTGTCGCCGGGCATGAGCACCGCCAGTTTGGTGGTGGCCACGTCCCTGGCCGAGATGCACTCCTTCTGGATGTTCTGGCCCAGGTACGGGCGGATGTCCCGGAAGGAGATGATGCCGGTCAGTTCGCTCTGGCTGTTCAGCACATGCAGGTATGAGGCGTTCTGGTCGCGGAAGGTGTCGATGATCTGGGGCAGGGGCATGTCCTCGGAAATGGTCTCCAGCTTGTCGCCCATGTAGTCGCGGATGGGCATGGAGCGCAGTTGCGACTGGGTGGCGTCGCGCTGCAGGTCCACGCCCCGGCGCAGCAGCTTCAGGGTGTAGATATTGCCGGTCTTCAGGGCGGAGGCCACCACCGTGCTGATGATGCAGGAGGTCATCAGCGGCAGGATGATCTTGTAGTCGTTGGTCATCTCGAAAATGATGAGGATGGCCGTGATTGGGGCGTGGGTGGTGCCGGCCACCAGGGCGCCCATGGCCACCAGGGCGTAGGCTTCGGGGCCGGAGGTGATGCCGGGGAACAGGGCGTGGGCGATGCAGCCGAAGGACGCGCCGACCATGGCTCCGATGAACAGGGAAGGGGCGAAGACGCCGCCTGAGCCGCCGCTGCCGATGGTGATGGAGGTGGCCAGGATCTTGAGCAGGATCAGGGCGAAGAAGAGCCACACGGCCATCTGGTCCACGAGGGCCAGGTTGATGGCCCCGTAGCCGACGCCGAAAACCTGGGGGAAGTACAAAAGGATTGTGCCCATCATCAGGCCGCCCAGCACGGGCTTGGCCAGGGAGGGGATCTTGAGGGCGTCGAAGAGGTCCTCGGCCTTGTACAGGGTGGTGACGAAGAACACGGCCACCAGCCCGGAGGCGATGCCGAGGAAGGGATAGATGAAGTATTCCCAGATGCTGGAGATGGTGTACGCCGGGATGACAAAGGCCGGAAAATCGCCGAAGTAGTGGCGCGAGATGACCGTGGCCATGACCGAGGACAAGACCACTGGAGAGAACGAGGTCAGCCCGAAGTCGCCCAGCAGGACCTCCAGGGCGAAGAGCACCCCGGCGATGGGGGCGTTGAAGGTGGCCGCGATGCCTGCGGCCGCGCCGCAGCCCACCAGGGTTTTCTGCTGGAAGGGGCCGACGCGCAGGAGCAGCCCAAGTGTGGAGCCCACGCCCGAGCCGATCTGGACGATGGGGCCTTCCCGGCCAACGGAGCCGCCGGAGCCGATGCAGATTGCCGAGGCCAGGATCTTGACCAGGGCCACGCGCTTGCGGATGCGCCCGCCCTTGAGCACGATGGCCTCCATGACCTCGGGCACGCCATGGCCCTTGGCCTCGGGCGCGCCGTACTTGACCAGCAGGCCGACGATGAGGCCGCCCAGGGCGGGCATGCCGACCACGACCCACCACGGGAGCCCGGCGGCGAAGGTCAGGATGTCTTCGGGGTTGCCGTAGAACAACTCCTGGAAGGCCCGGATGGCGAAACGGAAGAGCACGGCCCCGTAGCCGCCGAGGATGCCGATGAGGATGGCTGGCGGCAGGATGGCCATGTGCTGGTTGGAACGCAGGCTGGTCGCCATCTGGCCCATCTTGTCGCTGAAGCTTTTCCACATGGTCGTGGCCCCTTGTCCCGCGCAGCAGGCGCTGGCTGGTGGGTTTCAGCTCAAGGCGCTACGACATGTGCGTCTTGTCGGCCGCTTCGGCCGCAGGTCTTGCCGCCTAGCCCTTCTGGCCCACCATGCCTTCCATGATGCCGCGCAGTTGCGAGGCCAGGGCCTTCAGCTCGTCCACCTTGCGCGCGGCCTCGTCCATGCCGATGGACGCGCGCTGGGCGATGTCGTTGATGGAGGCCACGGACAAGTTGATCTCCGCGCTGGTGGCGGACTGCTGCTCCACTGCGGCGGCGATGCTACGGACCTGGTCCGTGGTGCGGTTCGCCAGGCCAACGATCTCTTTCAGGGCCTCGCCGGAGGAGCCCGCCAGCGTGGCGGTCTGCTCGATGGTGTGGACTGTCCCGTCCACGTGCTCCACGTTGGCGCGGGTACCCTGCTGGATGTTGGAGATGGCGTCGCCCACCTCCTTGGTGGCGGTCATGGTCTTTTCGGCGAGCTTGCGCACCTCGTCGGCCACCACGGCGAAGCCGCGCCCGGCGTCCCCTGCGCGCGCTGCCTCGATGGCGGCGTTGAGCGCCAAGAGGTTGGTCTGGTCGGCGATGTCGGAAATGACGTTCATGATCTGGCCGATGGACTCGGCCTGCTTGCCCAGCCCGGCCATTTCGGCCTTGAGGGACATGGCCTGGCGCTGCACCTGCTCCACGGACTCCATGACCTGGCGCACAACGCCCTCGCCGTTTATGGCCTTCTGGGCCGCGTTGTCCGCGCCACTGGCCGCTCCGGACGCGCTCTCGGCGGCGGAGCGGATGGCGTCGCTCATTTCGGCCATGGCGGTGGACGTGTGGACCACGCGCTCGCGCTGCTCAGCCGCGCCGTCCTCCACCTCGCCGATGAGCGAGTCCAGGCGCGCGGAGCACTCGGACAGGGTCCGCACCACTTCCTCGGCGCTTTTGGCGGCCTGTGTCACGGCTTCGTGCTGGGCCAGGATGCGGCCTTCCTTCTCACGCAGTTCGGTCATGTCCGTGTACAGGCACAGCGCGCCCATGAGCTTGCCGGTGATGGGGTTGTAGAGCGGCGAGGCCACGATGTTGATCAGGCGCTTGCCGCCCTTGCGGCCGGTGAGCTCGACCTCGCGGGCGATGGTGCGCTTCTCCTTCATGGCCGTGCTCAGCACGGTCTCGCGCGTGGCGTCGCCGTAGAAGAACTGCGCCACATTCTGGCCGTAGTGGTCCTCGGGTTTGCCTTCCTGCTGGAGGATATCCACAAGGGGCTGGTTGGTTTTGACCAGGAGGCTCTCCTCGTCCACCACCACGTAGGGTGACATGATGCCGTTCAGCACCCCCTGGGTGAAGCCGAGTGAGTCTTGGACCGTCTCGGACATGGCGCACAGGTCATCGCTGACCTCGCGGAATTCGCCCTGGAACCGGCCCTCCAGACATTCGCTGAAGCGGCCTGCGGCCTGGCTGCGGGCAAACTTGCGGATGTTCTCAAGGGGCCCCAGGATCATCTTCCAGGCGCTCAGGAGCAGGGCGCACACCAGCGCGAGCATGATGCCCACCGTGGCCAGGGAGCCCTGGAAGGTCTTGGCCTCGTGGCTTGTGTACTCGGCATAGGCGGCCTTGGATCTCTTGGCCTGCTCGGCGATGAGCTTCTGGACCATGCCCTTGACTTCGCGCCACTTCTTGGTTTCCTTGGTGTTCAGGATCTCCACCGCGTCCTGGGCCTTGCCGTCCAGGGCCAGGGCCATGACCTCGGCTTTCAGGGCGTGGTCCTCATCCCACAGCGGGCCGAGCTTTTTCAGTTCGTCCAGCGCCGGGCCTTTGGCCAGGGGCAGGGACGCTTCCAGGGCCTTGCGGAACTTGGCGTCAGCGTCGTCGTGGTTTGCTTTCGCCTTCTTGTCAGCTGGGTTGAGCAGCACATTGCGCGTGGCCTGGCCGGTCTGCAGGCCCTGGGCGTACATCTCCTGGAACTGGCCGAGGAGGGCCTCATCCACATTGATGATGTCCTCGAAGGTGTTCGCGGCGCGCTGCGTGGTCAGGACGAAAAGCAGCAGGGTGATTGCGAACCCCGCCAGGGTGACGGCGGCGAGGAGGGCGAGCAGGGCTTTGATGCTAAGGCGTTTCATGGAAACCTCCAGGGGGTATTCGCAAATCCGCTCGTTGTGCGAGCCAGACGGAGCTTGTGCGACGGATGATTACCCGTAGGAGGTACATGTCGCTCGTGCCTTTGTCAAAGGCATGTGATAAAGTTTGATTGCTATCTGTCGGGCCGCTAGAATACGACGGCCTCAAACCAATAGAGTTCGGTGTCCGGCTCGCGCCAGGCATTGGCGGGAAGCCCGGCCTTGCGGCAGGTCTGGGCCAGGAACTGCTCGCGGTCCCAGCCCCATTCCACAGGCACCTGGGGCAGCAGCAGGCCCTGGTTGCCGCCCCGGCGAATGATGAGCCCGTGCCGGCCGATTTCCACCAGCTGCGGGTCGGGGCAGGGCGCGAGCGGGCCCAGGATGGAGATCTCGATGGCCAGACCGTCCATCTCCGCCGGGGTCAGCGGGTTGAAGCGCGGGTCCTGGAAGGCCGCGGCCTGGGCCATGTTCCAGACTGTCTGGTAGAGCGGCCCGTTGCCCACGAGGTTGCCGATGCAGCCGCGCAGGTGCCCGCCCAGCTTGAGGGTCACAAACGCCCCGAGCTCGCTTTGGAGCAGGTCCGTTGGCGGCTCGGGCGGCGTCACTGGCCCCCGTCCTGTGAGGTGGCTGGCGATGGCCAGGCGCACAAGCTCCTTCAGGTACTTCTGCTCGTCAGGGCTCAGGCTCAGGCGGAAGGAATCCATGGAAACCTCCGGGGGGTGTCAGGCGTCTTTAGGCAGAAAGCCCGGCTCCAGGCCGGGGCTGACCATGTAGGGGTGCTGCTGGCTGCCGCAGCAGGCGGGGCTGGCGCCCTGGACGTGGACGTGGCGGCCCTCGATGGACAGCTGGCCTTGCGCCAGCCAGGACAGCGCCTGGGGGTAGATGCAGTGCTCCAGCTTCAGGATGCGCGCGGCCAGGGGTTGGGCCTCCTCGCCGGGGAAGGCGGGCACAACAGCCTGGATGATGACCGGGCCGTGGTCCATGATCTCGTCCACGAAGTGCACGGTGCATCCGGCCAGGCGCACGCCGTACTTGGCCGCGTCCGCCGCACCATGGGTGCCGGGGAAGCTGGGCAGCAGCGCCGGGTGGATGTTCAGCACCGCCTGGGGGAAGGCGCGCAGGAACTCCGGGGTCAGCATGCGCATGAAGCCGGCCAGCACCACCGCGCCCGTTCCGGCGCGCACGCCGTGTGTGTTGATGACGTTGACCATCTCCTGGTCAAAGGCCTCGCGCGAGGCGAAGTCTGTGTGCGACAGGACGCGGGTTGGGATATCGAGCTTCTCGGCGCGTTTCAGGCCCAGTGCGTCGGGCTTGTTGGACAAAACCACGCGGACCTCGGCCTTGAGGCTCCCCGCTTCGATTTTGTCCAGGATGGACTGCAGGTTGGAACCGCTGCCAGAGACGAGCACGGCCAGGGGAAAGGGCATTTGGTACTCCGCTTGGTGGCTTGGCCGCGCCAGGTTGTCGTCCGCGCGGCCTCGTGTTTGTCTAGCCTCTTTTGCCGCAGAAGGGAACCGCCGGGAACACCCGTGAGGCTTGCGCTTGTCAACCGAACCACGAGTGCTTATATTCCTAACCAGCAGCGGGGGTATTTCACCTTAAACGCCCAACATCGCAGAGGAGTTTTATGTCGATTGCGTTCCGTGCCCGCCACCTGAGCGGGATGGTTTTCTTTTTGCTCGTCTCCCTCGCCGTGTTTCTGCCCGGCCAGGCCCTGTGCGCGACCCTGCCGCAACCCGTGGAGCAGAGTCTGGGCGCGCTGCTTGACTTGAGCCTGAAGCGCAATGCCGAGATCCAGCCGCAGAGCTTCCAGAGCCTGCTGGATTACGTGTCCCAGGCCAAGGGCGACGCCCGCGACCTGGTCCCGGCGCGCCGCTTCGACGCCAATGGAACCGTTCTGCGCGTGACCATGAAGACCTCGCTCTCCAGGCTCATGAGCTACTGCTACAATCCGGCCATTCCGAGCTATCTGCTGTTTCCCAGCGTGTTGCGCCTGGGCGGCTGGTACAAGGGCAGCGACATCGTGGACAAGGACCGCAAGCCCTGGCTGCACCTGGGCAAGCTGGACAAGCCCGAGGCCTTGTGGGGCACGGAGTATGAGGTCAACGCGCCGGACTCCTTTGGCGGCGGCTACTACCGCTATGACCTGAACCGGCTCATCATCCTGACCAAGGTGAACGGCAAGAACGCGCTCATCTCGGTCAGCAAGCAGAAGGACAAGTCCAGCGTGGGCAAAAAGGCCGTCATCCTCGACGACGGCGACTGGAACTACTTCTATTCCGGCATCAACGGCCTGAACAAGGGCCTCATCGGCTGGGCCGACACCTACATGTATGATTCGGCCTCGGTGCAGGTCTTCATCGAGGACGGCCCGAACCAGACGTCCTTCATGCTCTTCAAGTGGCTTCGCGCCGGCTGGATGGGCCAGAACTTCGTTCAGAAGGACCACATCAACGATGGGGCCACCCGCTACGCCAAGGCCTTCAAGAAGATCGTTGAGTCTGATCGCCTGCCCGATCCGGACGAACTGGCCCAGCGCGTGCGCGAGCTTTCGACCATGAGCGAGGCCGAGCTGGACCACAAGATCGCGGCCTATGCCGTGGCCATCGAGAACATCGCCAAGACCTCCCCGGCCATGGACAAGAGCGAGTTCCAGAAGGTGGTGGAGGGCGGCAAGTACGCCAAGATCATGAACCGCGAGGAGCGCCTGAGCGCCATCCTGGTGGAGTACCTGAAGAGCCGTCTGGGCAAGAACCCGCTGGTGGACTTCCCGGTCGCGCCGAGCGTGCGCCACAAGGCCGGGTAGGGGAGAACCTCCATGTTGCTGCCGGAATCCGACGCCAAGTTCAAGTACTGCCCGCTTCTGAAGACGCGCGACGACAAGATGAAGTTCTGCCTGGGCTCCATGTGCATGCTCTGGCGACACGCCGAGGCCGACAAGACCGGCTCCGATGACCTGGGCTTTTGCGGCGCTGCCGGGCCGGTGGTCATGCTTGCCGCGCTTTCCGGCGGCGACGAGACCGCGCCCAAGCCGCACCTCTTCGGCGAGGACGACTAGCCCGCATGCGCGGCCCAGCCTCGGCCAGACCCCAGACCGCCCAGCCCCTGGCCGGGTGCGCGCGCCTGCTGGCCACCTGCCCGGACCGCTCGGGCATCGTGGCCGCGGTCAGCGGCTTTCTGCACCAGCGCGGCGTCAACATCATCCACTCCGACCAGCACTCCACCGACCCCGAGGGCGGGCGCTTCTTCATGCGCCAGGAGTTTTTCCTGCCCGGACTGGAAGGCGGCCTCGATGACCTGGCGCGCGACTTCGGCCGCGAGGTGGCCGAGCGCTACCAGATGAACTGGAGCGTGGTGCTCTCCGGCCGCAAGAAACGCGTGGCCGTGCTTGTCTCCAGGCTGGACCACGCCCTCATGGACCTGCTTTGGCGGGTGGGGCGCGGCGAGCTGCACGCGGATGTGCCCATCGTCATCAGCAACCACCCGGACCTCAGGCCCGCCGTGGAGTCCTTTGGCGTGCGCTTCGAGCACGTGCATGTTCCCGAAGCGCATGACGCCCCGCGCAGCCGCACCCTCACCGTGCCGGAAGAAAAGATGCTGGCCCTGCTGGACGGCCTGCCGGACGGCCCGGTGGATCTGGTTGTGCTGGCGCGCTACATGCGCATCCTCTCGCCCGCCTTCGTCAAGCGCTTCCCGCAGCGCATCATCAACATCCACCACTCCTTCCTGCCCGCCTTCGAGGGCGCGGACCCCTACCGCCGCGCCGTGGAGCGCGGGGTCAAGCTCATCGGGGCCACCGCTCACTACGTCACCGGCAGGCTCGACAAGGGACCCATCATCGAGCAGGACGTCATCCGCGTGTCCCACCGGCACCGCCTGGACGAACTGAAGATCCTGGGCCGCGACATCGAACGCCAGGTGCTCTCCCGCGCCGTGCGCTGGCACCTGGAAGACCGCGTGCTGGTCGACGGCAACAAGACCATCGTGTTTGCGTAAGGCCCGGAGGGCAGAGCCTCCGGCGGCCAAAGGGCCTGAGGCCCTTTGGAATCCCCATTGGTCTGGGCCGTGGTGGACTGGGCTGGCGAGTCGGCTAGGCTCTGGCAATAGCGCGCGGTTGCTCCCTTCGGGAGTTACAAGGGGGTTGCAACCAGGTCCCAGGCTGCGGAGTACCCTTTTCCGTCTCCCTGCTGCGTTGCCGAGATTTCTCGAAGAGTCTCCCGTGGCTCACCCAAAGCCGAAAGGGCTGTTTCAGGTTCCTCCTGAAACAGCCCTTTCGGCGCAATGGGGGGGGCTGGGGGGCCTCAGGCCCCACAGCGGAGTCCAGGGGCAGCGCCCCTGGCCGCCGGAGGCCGTTGCCTTCAGGACTGGGCCGGCTCTGGCTGCACCGCGCCGGGTGGCACGGGCGCGGCGTTTTGCTGCTGGAGCACGCCGTACTTGGACAAAAGTTCTGTGAGCTTGGCCTTGACGTTCTGCGTGGTGCGCGCCACCTGGGCCAGGTCGATGACCACCAGGAAGTCGCGGCGCAGGGGGGCCTTGTCCCACAGGGCGATCACGATGTTCTGCAAGGGCTCCTCGAACTGCAGCAGCTTCACCAGCGCGGCCAGTTGTTGCGGGTTCTTGGTTTTGAAGAGCAGCATGTCCGGGCGTGTGGGGTCCTGGGTCCAGACCTGGCTTTTGCGGATGCGCGAGAGTCCTTTCGAGGCCAGGGCGTCCACGGCGGGCACCGGGGTTCTGCGCGCGGACACGCTGCGCACGCTCACCTTGGCCCCCTCGTCGCGGGCCTTTTCGCGCAGCAGGCCCACGAAGGCGCTTTCCATGAGGTAGAACAGCACGCGCTCCAGTGACTCGATGGACAGGCCCTGGGACAGGGAGCGCACAGCCTCGATCTCATCGGAGCGAAGCGAGGCCAGGGCCGTCAGGAAATGTTCGCGGGCCTGGCTCAGGACCAGGATGGCGCCCAGGGCCAAAGCCACGGCCTGTTCCATGAGGAAGGGCAGGGGGTGCTTCTCCTGCGGGGGCTCCCCGCTCGCGCGGGACTGCATGGCGCGGTACAGGCTTGCGGACACTGGGTCCATGCAGACGATGAGGGCGGCGCTCTCCAGGTGTTCCAGCAAGAGGTCGCCGGGCAGGAAGGACAGCCCTTTGAGCAGGCAGGCCTGGACCATTTTGCGCACGGCCTGGGCCTCTTCGCCTTCGGCGCTGGCGGTCTCGAACGCGGTCTGCACGCGGGTCTTGGCGATTTCGCCGGGGCTGTCATGCAGGGTGGCCAGCACGTCGTCGAACAGGAAGCGGATGAGGACCTGCTGGCCGTCCTTGGAGAGCAGGAACTTGCCCGCGCCGGTGAGCTGCCCGTAGCCCTCGGCAATGTGCTGGGCGATGAAGCGCTCCACGAATTCGCTCCAGAAGCTCTGGTCCAGCTCGTGGGTCTTGATGAGGTCGGCGAACTGCGAGAGCCCTGGCGCGCCGAAGTGGCGCATGATGAGCTCCTCGTAGTTGTCCGTGGTCAGCCCCATGGCGAAGACCATGCCCTGCACGCTTTTCACAAGCAGGGACTCGGTGTTGCGCAAGAGCGCCGTGGTCTGGTCCACGGAGGCCGCGTCTCCGGCGGCCTGCTCCTTGTCCAGACGGTTCAGGAGTACCGGGAAGTTCCCGGCCAGCTTGCGCAGAAAGGCGTCGGCCGGGTGGTCGGTGCGGCGGCAGAGGGTGTTGATGATGCTCTGCTGCTGGGATTCCAGCATGGGGTATTCGCTGATGCCCCCGCTGTTGATCCGGATGAAGGCCAGCAAGAGCTCGCGTTCCAGCGCCTCGCGCACGGTGCTGCGCTCCTTGAGCGGGCGCAGGGTGGCGAAATAGGCTTCCAGGCGCTCAGGCCACTTGGGTCTGCTCCCGGCGCTCTGGAGCGGGGTAGCGGTCTGCTCAACGTGCTGCTGTTCCAAATATGCCTTCCCGGCTGAGTGCGCTGTGAACCCTCAACAACCTGATTGGCTATTCCTTCGGCTGATTTCTCCAAAAAATCAAGAGGCCGGGCCAATTTTCCCGTGCGCACGTTCCGGGATTGCCGTCCTGTTTGCCCAAGCCAAACCTGGCCGTGCGGGCCTCGTCCTGTCCAGGGGCTGGGGTTCCTGCCCGCGGGCCGTGTGGACCTCCGCCCATGCCTGCTGCGCAGGCCTGACTTCTGTATGCCCAATTCAGGCAAAAGCAAATCGGCAGCCTGCGCGGGGCGGGCGTTGCAATTTCTGGCGGACAGGCTACAAATCAGAACAGGGCTGCGGGGTGATCTGCCGCGCGCCGGGCAGGGGGCCAATGCATGCGTTTTCTTGATTTCGTTCGCCAGGAAGGCTACAGGCCGTATCACGGCACGGTGTCGGCCGCCGTGTATTCGTATTTTCGTTGCGAGCACCCGGCCAAGGCCCGCTGGTTTCATCGCCCCGGCAGCTACCAGTGTGCTGGCTGTGCCCAGCAATGCGAGACCGACAGCCCCGACGGCTTCCAAATCTTTCTCCTGACGGATCAACGCAATGCCTGAAACTTCGCGCTTCCTCACCCGTCTGCCGCTCCCGGCCCTGGTTCTTTTTCTGTGCCTCTTGGTCGCCGCGCCCCAGGCCCAGGCCGCTGGGGACGATGTGAACCTCTCCCTGTGCAAGCAGGTTCTCTCGCGCATGTTGTGCAAGAAAATGAATGAGTTTGGATACGTGGGGAAGGTCCAGGACGGGGTGTACGTTGTCTCCGTGTTCTACGCCTCCAAGAATTCAGAGTACCTCTGCGCGGTGATGCCCGACGGCCAGTTGGTGGTGCAGGACCGCACCTGGCACCCCATGCGCCGGGTCGTCTCCTACACCCCGGACTCCGACGGCAAGTGCCTGAACGCCGCCTTCTCCTCCCCGGAATGCCCCAACAGGTCGTCCATCAAGGCCTGCCCGACGAAAACGCCGGGCGATGCCAAGGAGCAGGTCAAGGAGACCTTCTGGGTCCGGCCCATCCCCCAAATTCTGGAGGAGGAGTACAAGGCCATGACCGCCAAGACCCAGCAGAACGCAACGGTTCCCGCCGCTCCAGCGCCAGCGGCTCCGCCGAAGTAGCGCAGGCCCGTGCATTTGGTCTTGCATGGACTGTTGAAAAAAGAGATACTTCCTGCATGATATCTTCTGTGCAGGAACCAGAGGGCCAAAAGGACCACAAGGCCATCTACGTGGCCAGGCAGCCCATCTTCGACGCGCACGAGAAGGTCTGGGCCTATGAACTGCTCTTCCGGAGCAGCGCCCAGGCCAAGACCGCCAACGTCACCGAGGATGACCTGGCCACGTCCTCGGTCATCGCCGACGGCTTCTCCCTGGCCTTCTCCGGCATGGACAAGTCCCGCAAGGCCTTCATCAATTTCCCCCAGCGCCTGCTTTTGGACGACTCGGTCTACGCCCTGCCGAGGGAGATCTGCGTGGTCGAGGTGCTGGAAACCATCACCCCCACCCCGGAGATGGTCGCGGCGCTGCGGCACATCAAGGAGCGCGGCTACATCATCGCGCTCGACGACTACGTGGGCCAGCCCGGCTTCGAGGAGATCATCGCCCTGGCGGACATCGTCAAGGTGGAGGTGCTGGGCATGAGCCCGGAGCGCATGAAGTCCATCGGCCAGGACCTGAGCAAGCACGGTTGCCGCCTGCTGGCAGAAAAGGTGGAGGACCGGGCCACCTATGACCTGGCCAAGAGTTTTGGGTACTCGCTGTTCCAGGGGTACTACTTCAGCCGCCCGGAGACCATGACCGGAAGCAAGGTGCCCACCCCGGTGCTGGCCAAGATGCGCCTTCTGCGCGCCCTGACCGGTGAGGACTTCGACGTGCGCGGGCTCTCGAACATCATCTCCACGGACCCCAGCGTAAGCTACCGCCTGCTCAACTTCATCAATTCCGCAGCCTTCTCCCTGCGCAGCAAGATCCAGTCCATCCAGCAGGCCCTGACGCTCCTGGGCAAGCAGCAGATCAAGCAGTGGTTTCTGGCCGTAATCATCTCCGACTTCGACAGCACCTCCAAGGTGCAGGAGGCTGCCTACACCTCCCTGCAGCGCGCCCGCTACCTGGAGAGCATGGGCAAGCTCCACAAGGACCGCACCTTTTCGCCCGAGACCTTGTTCCTGCTGGGCCTGTTCTCCAAGCTCGACGTGCTCCTGGCCCAGCCCATGAACAAGCTCCTGGAGAACATCCCGCTCGACAAGGACGTGGAGGACGCGCTCCTGTCCAAGCCCTCGCCCTATTGGTCCTGGCTGTCCCTGGTGGAGGACATCGAGATCGCCAACTGGGGGGATGTGGAGAAATTTCTGGACAGCAAGAACCTGGACTGGGAGACCTCGGCCGCGAACTACTCCGAGTCCATCGGGTGGACCCAGACCTTGCTCAAGTGCAAGGGCCACAATTGACCAACAGGCTCCGCGCCCGGCTTTCCCTGGCGCTTCTTGCGCTGCTGCTGACCATTCTCCCGGCCCGCTGGGCTTTGGCACAGGATGCCCCGCCACTTGAGGCCGACGGCCCTGCCCGGACCTCTGTCCAGGCACCTGCCCAGACATCCGTCCGGTCCCGGCCCAAGGCCGTCAAGCCAGTCCCGCCTCTCTCGTCCCAGCCCGTGTCGGCCAAATCCGCTCCGGCCAAGGCGGCAGTGCGCGGGCCGGCGGCGCCGAACAGCGGCAAGAACAACGGCAAGCGTTACCTGCGCTCGCTGGATGAGAACCACGACGGCCGCATCAGCCGCGAGGAGTTCCTGGCGGCGGCGAAGAAGCGTTTCGCCAAGCTGGACGTCAACGGCGACGGGGTCATCTCCGCGCAGGAGGCGCGCACGGCCAAGGCCAAGAGCGATGCGCGCCGCCTGGCCCAGGGCAGGCCGGTGCGGGCGAAGGCCAAGAGCGCCCGGCCCTACCTCTCGGCCCTGGACGCCAACCAGGACGGCCGGGTGACCCGCAAGGAATTTCTGGCCCGGGGCGAACAGCGGTTCGCTGAGCTGGACACAAACCACGACGGGGTCATCTCCAGGGACGAGGCCAAGGCGGCCAAGGCCAGGAAGCTGGCCCGGCAGGGGGAACGCAAGGTGGAGAAACAGGAGCGCCAGGCCCGCAAAAAGGCCAGGGCAGAGGCCCGCGCCGCCGTTGAAGCCTCGCCCCCATCGTCGGAGCCCGCCGCCGCGAACCAGTCCGTCCTGGCAGCTCCCTTGGTCCCGGCAGCGCCCCAGACTCCTCTGAATCCCTAGATCTTCATGCGCACGTTGTAGGTCTGGCCGCCCCGCTGCACGCTCAGGATGAGCGTGGTGTGCATCTGGTAGCGGTAGAAGGCCCCCAGCAGGTCGGCCTCGCTGGCTGTGCGGCTGCTGCCCACCTGGAGCACCACGTCGCCGGGCTTGAGGCCCAGGCGCGCGCCCGGTCCATTGGCACGCACCTCGCCGACGATTACCCCAGCCACCGGCAACCCGCTTGCCGCAGCTCCCGTCGGCGTGAAGCCCCAGCGCCAGCCGAGCAGGGCCAGGCTGGCCTGGCGGTCCAGCACCTGCGGGGTCAGCGTGACCTCAAAGGGCGCGCGCCCCCGGCGCAGCTTCACGCGGATGGTGTCGCCCCTGGAATAGTTGAGCAGCAGCGCCAGGAATTGGGACTTGTCCTGCACGGTGTAGTCGCCGATGCCCAGGAGCGCGTCGCCGGGCTTGATGCCTGCGGCCTCGGCCGGGGTCTTGGGCAGCACGTCCGTGACCACCATGCCGCCCAGGCGATCCAGCCCGAAGTAAGCCGCCTGGTCCTGGCCCATGTTCTCGCCCAGCAGCCCCAGCCAGATGTGCGCCACCCGGCCCGTGGCGATGAGCTCTTCCAGCACGCGCCGGGCATTGTTGATGGGGATGGCGAAGCCCAGGCCTTCGCCCTTGGAGTAGACGGCGGCGTTGATGCCCACCACCTGGCCCAGGATGTTCAGAAGCGGCCCGCCGGAGTTGCCGGGGTTGATGGCCGCATCGGTCTGGATGAGCCCGGCGATGAAGGTCTGCTTGGTGCGCACCGAGCGGTTCACGGCTGAGATCACGCCGGTGGTCACCGTGTGCGAGAGCCCGAAGGGGTTGCCGATGGCGATGACCGGCTCGCCGATCATGAGCTCCGAGGAGTCGCCCATGCGCGCCTGGGGCAGCGTGGGACGAGGGCCCTTGGGCAGTTCCAGGCGCAGCACGGCCAGGTCGATGTCCGGGTCCGCGCCCACCAGGCTGGCCTGGAACTCCCGGCCGTCGTGCAGGCGCGCGGTGATCTGGGCCGCGCCGGAGATGACGTGGGCGTTGGTCAGGACATAGCCCTTGGCGCCGTCAATGATGACGCCCGAACCCAGGCTCCGGGTGGTGGCCTGTTTCTGGGATTGCTGGCCGTCTGGCAGGCCCAGGAAGCGCTGCAGCTGATCCATCGCAAAGGGGGTCTGCGCCGCCGGGCGTGCGCTGACGATGCTGACCACCGCTGGCCCGGCCTCCTCGACCACGCGCACCACCGGGGTGCGGCGCGGATTGTCGGACTGGGCGGCGGCAGGGGCTGCGGCGTTTTGTTTGACCGGGACCCCGGACTGCGCCTGGCTAAACGCGGCCAGGGAGCCTGCACAGAGGAGGGCGGTGAAGAGGGGCAGCAGGAACAGGAGCCTTGGCGAACTCGTCATGGGGCGTTCTCCGTCAGTCTGGGGAGGGCTATGACTGGTCAGATGAAGCTCCATGCGGGCATCTGTCAAGGTTTTTTGGTTCCGGGCCCGTTGGGCGCGGGTGGCCCATCCGCCCCGGATGGGGGACCCTTTGCGCCGTTTGCCCCGCTTCAGGCATCGGCCCGGGCCCCTGAAAAGGACTAGATCTTCAAGCGCACATTGGTGAACTGTTCGCCGCGCTGCACGGTCACAATGAGCGTCGTGTGCATCTGGTACCGGCAAAAAGCACTCAGCAGGTCGCTTTCATTGGTGATGCTGCGGGCGCCCACCTGATGCACAACGTCGCCGGGCTTGAACCCGAGATCTGCAGCCGGTCCGCCTGCGCGCACTTCGCCCACCTGAGCCCCTCTTGACGCATCATCCGCCGGGGCGAAGCCCCATCGCTGCAGGATGAGGCCGCGGCCCGATTTTTTGTCAAGAATCTGGGGGAGCACCTGCACCTGGATGAGCGCGCGGCCCCGGCGCAGCATCATCTTGATCGGACCACCCTTGGAAGCTGCATGCATGAGCAACTGGCACTGGGCTTTCTCCTCCACATCGTTGCCGTCGATGGTCAAAACCGCGTCGCCGGTCCTGATGCCCGCAGCCGCAGCCGGTGTGCCGGGGAGCACTTCGGTGACCACCATGCCGCGCACGCGGTCCAATCCGAAGTGGACGGCCTGGGCCTGGTCCATGTCCTCGCCCGCGAGCCCGATCCAGACGTGCGACAGCCGGCCCTTGGCGATGAGCTCGCGCAGGATGCTTGTGGCCCGGTTGATGGGGATGGCGAAGTTCAGGCCCTGCCCCCGGTTGAAGATCGCGGCGTTGATGCCCACCACCTTGCCCAGCGCATTCAACAATGGCCCGCCGGAGCTGCCGGGGTTGATGGCGGCGTCGGTCTGGATAAGTCCGGTGGCGGTCGTTTGCCCGGTGCTCACAGAGCGGTCCAGGGCCGAGACCACGCCCGTGGTCACGGTGTGCGCAAGGCCGTATGGGTTGCCGATGGCGATGACCGACTCGCCGATCATGAGCCCCGACGAATTGCCCAGGCGAACCTGGGGCAGCACAGGGGGGGGCGACGGCAGCTCCAGGCGCAGCACTGCCAGGTCCGTGTCCGCATCGGCCCCCACCATTTTGGCCCGGTACTCCCGGCCGCCCAGGAGGCGTACCGTCACCTGGGTCGCGCCCAGTATGACGTGGGCATTGGTGAGGACCAGGGCCCGCGCCCCGTCAATGATGATGCCGGAACCCAGACTCTGCATGGTGGACTGCTGAGGGCTTTGGCTGCCGAGTTCAATCGCTTGGTTTTGTGAAGAGCTGACCGCCGAGAAGGGGGACGGCTCTTGTGACCGTGTGCTGAAGATGCTCACCACCGCTGGCCCGGCCTCCTCGACCACGCGCACCACCGGGGTGCGGCGCGCGCGCACCTCGCTGGAGGACTGGCGGGTATCCTGCTCCTGGGGAGGGTGGTGTTGGGCAGGGTCGGGCTGGGTTTTTTGGGAGGCGGCCAGGGCGTGCCCATGGCCAATTATGCCGTCTGCGGGCAGGCCGGTGAACAGCATGAGGCCCGTGAACAGGGCCAGCAATAAAGGGCGCTTGGCTTGAATTGTCATGGGACCCTCTCCATCAATTGACAGGTCAGCAGATGTCCCATGATATCCTGGTGACGACGTCAGTCAAGAGCCTCGCGGTTCTGCTGCGCACGAGTAGGATACTTGCCGCAGGCGAAGCGCGGGCTCTCCGGGCAGAAGCCGAGCGACTCGCACTTGGCCCCGGCCGTGGCGAAGATGGCGGGCAGCTCGGCCTTGCAGAGCTCAAGCATGGCCTCGGCCAGGGCGCGGATCTCCCACTGGGCGCGCAGGCAGCAGCGCAGGTTGAAGAAGTGCAGGAGCGCCCGGCAGTTCATGGTGATGACGATCTTGGTCTCCGCGGCCTGGGGCAGCACGAAGCGCGCGTCCTCCTTGGACTTCTCCTTGCGGCCGTGGGCGTCCAGGATGGCCTTGAGGTCGCGGTAGGCCAGGCCCACCTCGTCCATGAAGGCCTCGAAGCGGGCCTTGGCCTCGGGGATGCGGGCGATGGCCGGGGGCAGGATGAAGTCCATGCTTGACCCGTCCACGTAGCGCTGGCTCTGCTGGGAGTAGGAGGCTATGCGGTGGCGCACGATCTGGTGCGAGCAGGCGCGCGAGATGCCCTCCACCGCGAAGGTGAAGCTGGCGTGCTCGATGGGGCTGTCGTGGCCGCTCTCCAGCACCTTGCGCACGAAATCGGCCTGGGCCTCGCGGTCCACCTCGCCGGACAGGAGTTTCGGCCACATGTCGGCCACGAAGCCCGTGTGATAGCACTGGCGGAAGGCGGCGTAGATGAGGGCGAGCGCGTCCGGGGTGCGGGCGAGGAGTTCGACCTTGAGCGGCTTGACGGGCATGGGGGCTCCGGAAGGATGAGGTTGGCCCGCGCGCTACATGCGCACGCGCTCCAGGACGTCGGCCAGCACCTCGCCAAGGGGTGCGTCGGCCGGGGCCATGAGGTGCAGGGTTTGCATGAACAGCGGTTCGTAGGACGTGCGCAGGCGGCCCAGGCGTTCGCGTATGACCGCCTGCTCCTCGGGCGTCTTGGCCTGGCGCTCGGCCATGGCCTCCACGCTGGCCATGAGATAGAGTACCCGGCCCGTGGACTGCAGGCGTTGGCGGAAGGCCTCGCCCAGAAGCAGCTTGTGGGGCACCTCCACCACCATTGGCGCGGCATCGGCCAGGATGGCGTCCAAGGCCTGGTCCGGGCCGTCCAGGGGCAGGGAGAGGGCAGCGCAGCCAAGTTCCCTGGCCAGACCTTCGGCCACGGCGCTCTTGCCGCTGCCGGGCAGACCTATGATATACAGGATGCCCCCGCCGGGCATTTGGGGCCTGGGGGCCGGGGCGTCGTGGCGGATGACCGTGGCCTTGTCCGGTTCGTTGATCTGGAATTCCTTGCGGATGAACTCTGTCACCTGTGCTCCCCCTGAGCGGCCTTGCCCACGTTCTCGCGGACGGGTTGCCGCATGCGCCCAGGCAGGGTATAGCTCAAGCCGAGGCCAGGGACAAGCCGTACAGACGCTGCATGGATGATCACCCGCCACTGGCAAAGGAGGCGCGGCATGCCGAGGGAGATGGTTCACTGGATGGTGGCCGAGCGCGCGGCCGAGCTTCTGGCCTCCAGCCCGTATGGGCCGGCCCTGAATCAATGCCCCAACGGCTTGCGCTACGGCGCGGTGTTCCCCGATGTGCTCTTTTACCTGCGCGGCGATTATCCCGAGGCCCTCCTGGAGCTGCCGCAGCGCCTGCACGGAGCCCACGGCGAGGACACCTACGACCTGCTCAGGCTTTATGCCCCGCACATGTATTCCATGCGGAGCATGGCCCTGCCCACGGCTTTCTTCGTGGGACTTGTGGCGCACATCTTCGCCGACGCCACCATCCATCCCTTGGTCTACCACTTCACGGGCAACTACTACGATGTGGACCCCGTGCGCCGCACCACGGCCATACGCAGGCACCGCATCCTGGAGGCCCTGTTCGACATGGTGGCCGCCGGGGGGCAGGACAAGGTCGCGCAGAGCTCGTTCAAGGCCGTGGTGGCCGGGGTGGAGGGGCCGCTCTCCCTGGCCTGCCCGCCGGAGATCCTGGGAACCCTGGCCGGGGTGGATGCCGCGACGGCCATCAAGGGCTTTCGCGATGCCCTGGACAGCTATGGCACCATGCAGGCCCTCTGTCGCATGCCGACCCTGGCCAAATGGGTGCGCGAGTTCGAGGGCTGGCTCCCGGACAAGGGGCGCGAAATCGCAGCCCTGTTCTATGCCCCGCAACTGTGGGACCTGCGCGCCTCGGTGAATGGCGCGCTGACCTTCCGCAACCCGTTCACGGGCGAGGTCTTTACCCAGTCCCTGGCCGGGCTCATGGAGCTGGCCGCGCGCCAGACCGCCTGGTTCTGCACCACCCAGGCGCCCGGGCTTATCGCCCGCGGGGGCCTGGCCGAGACCGCGCCCGGTCCGTCGCTCGACATGGGCATCGCCAGCGTGGACACCAGCCAGGCCAAGTATTTCGCCTCGCGCACGCTGCCGCCTGAATAGGCCGCCCGAAGAACCCTCCGGAGCTTTCGGCGCCCGCCCGCCCCGCCCCCTTCCCTGGGAGCGGGGCTTTTTTTGCGCCGGGAGGCGATTTCCGGACGTTTCTGTGGAGAATTCTTCCCGGCCGCCTAAAGTTTTCCCGGAGCAGGTCGATGAGGTGAGCGTAGAAACAATCGGATTGGCCCCGCGGGTGATGTCGCCCAAAGAGGACCACCGAATGGCAAGGAAGCCAAAAAACTTTCAAGGAGGAAATGGATATGTCTCTTACCATTAACCACAACATGATGGCCGCGAACACAGCCCGCAACCTGACGGCGTCGTATGCGAACCTGGCCACCTCGACCCGGCGCCTGTCTTCGGGCCTGCGCATCAACACTGCGGCTGACGACGCGGCCGGCCTGGCTGTCCGCGAAATCATGCGCGCGGAAGTCAAGAGCTTGCAGCAGGGCATCCGCAACGCCAACGACGCCATTTCGATGATCCAGACCGCTGACGGCGCGCTCGGCGTCATCGACGAGAAGCTCATCCGCATGAAGGAACTGGCCATGCAGGCGTCCACGGGCACCTACTCGTCTGACCAGCGCCTCATCATCGACTCCGAGTACCAGGCCATGGCTTCGGAAATTACCCGAATCGCCAACTCCACGGACTTCAACGGCATCCACCTGCTCAACGGCAACCTGTCCGGCGCTTCCAGCGCCCACAGCGGAGCGGGCCTTGAGGCCACCGGCCCCATGAAGGTCCACTTCGGCACCGGCAACGACTCCGCTGAGGACTACTACTACGTGTCCATCAACGGCTCCACCGCCTCGTCCCTGGGTGTTGGCCTGGGCGCCACCGGCACCTCCGGCAAGTCCATCTCCACCCAGCAGTTGGCGCAGGAGGCTCTGGCTTCCCTGAACAACGCCATCATCTCCAAGGACAAGATCCGCGCCAACCTGGGCGCCATGCAGAACCGTCTGCAGAACACCATCACCAACCTCTCGGTCCAGGCTGAGAACACCCAGGCCGCTGAGTCGAGCATCTCCGACGTCGACGTGGCCACGGAAATGACCGAGTTCACTCGTCAGCAGATCCTGACCCAGTCCGCGGTGGCCATGCTGTCCCAGGCCAACGGCCTCGGTCGACTGGCCATGCAGCTCATCGGCGGCTAACGCTAGCCGGGGAGAGGTCCATCCACGTCAATCAAGCACACACGGGCCGCCGCAAGGCGGCCCGTGTCATTTTGGCACCCGGCTTGCACAAGAGTGATGGGGAACCAGCGTTAGGAAAGAATTGCCTCCCCAGAGGACTCAACCATGGCCGATAGCAGCGTCAGCGTCTCATCCCTTACCTCCGGGCAGATCAACTTCACAGGCCTGGGCAACGGCACGGACTTCGACACCCTCATCGACGGGCTGGTGAAAGCCGAAAGTGTGCACATCACCAGGCTTACCAGCTGGAAGCAGGAGTGGACCGACAAGGTCACCCAGTTCCAGGCCCTCAACACCAAGATGCTTTCACTCAAGACCACCCTGGACAGCATGGACACCATGGATTCCTTTATGGTCAAGGCTGTGTCCACCTCGGATTCTTCGGCCCTGTCGGCCACGGCGGACAGCACGGCGCAGGTCGCCACGCACAGCATCATCATCGGCCAGCTGGCCCAGAACGACATCCAGACGACGTCCTCGGGTGTGAGCACGCTCACCTCCTCGGTGGTGACCTCGAACACGAATATCACCTTTACCTACGCTGGCAGCAACATCGTTCTCTCCAACATCTCCGCCGGCACCACCCTCACGGGTCTGGTCAACTACATCAACAACAACGCCCTGTGCAGCGGGAAGATCAAGGCCACCACCATCTTCGACGGCTCGGTCTATCACCTGCAAATTTACGGCATGGGCCAGGGCGACGCCAACCAGGTGGAGATCTCGAGCACCGGCGGCTTTGCCTTCCAGTCCGGAGATTTCGTCAACACCCAGAACGCCCAGAGCGCGCACATCAAAGTCGACGGCTATCCCCTCGGCGCGAGCTCCTGGCTCTCACGTGATTCGAATACCGTGACGGACATGGTTCCCGGCGTGACCATGAATCTGAAGCAGGCCAACTCCAACGCCTCGATGCTCATCGGCGTCAGTACGGACACTGACGCCATCAAAGCGAACATCAAGACTTTCGTGGCCCAGGTCAACGAGGTACGCTCCCTGATCTCGACCTTGACCAAGGTCGACACGACGAAAACGGATAACCCCGTGGGTTCGATCCTTACCGGCAACTACGGTGTGCAGATGATCTCCACCCAGCTCAAGGACATCATCGCCGACAAGGGACTTGGGTTCAACTACTACGCTGTTTCTGGCAACACCATCACCGGCGACTATTTTTCCTCGCTTTCCCAACTCGGCATCAGCACCGACGCCGATCAGGGCTCGGCCACCAACGGCCTGCTCATCCTGGACGAGGAGTCGCTCAACAGCGCCCTTGCGTCCAACCCGGACTCCGTGGCCAAGCTCTTCGCTGCGGACTACCTGGGCGAGAGCGATTCCCAGAATTTCACGTACCTCGCGCACATTGGCGGCACCACCAAGCCCGGCAGCTACGAGGTGAGCATCATCACCAGCGGGGCGGGCATCTCCAGCGCCACCATCAACGGCCATCCGGCTGGGATCGACGGCTGGAGGATCACCGGCGCCTACGGCCAGGACGAGGCCGGCCTCGTCATCCAGTTGGACAACAAGACCCTGAACAGCACCATGACCGGGCGCGTGAACCTGAAGCAGGGCAAGGCCGGAGAGATGTCGGCGAAGCTCAAGGCCCTCACCAGCACCACTGACGGCCCCTTGCACATCCTGCAAGAGAATTATGGCGACATCACCAAGAGCATTGATGACAAGATCGATCGCGAAACCACCCGCATCGCCACATACAAGGCCATGCTGAAGGAAAAGTTTTCGCGGCTGGATACCCTGCTCGGCACGCTCAATCAGCAGCAGACCCAGTTGACGAGTTCCATCGCGCAGTTGACCGCCTAACACAGCGTGAAGGATAAGGGAGGCTTAGCCCATGCTTAAGGCCGCCAAGGCATATCTCTCGACGCAGGTCACCACCGCAACCCAGGGTGACCTGCTGCTTCTTTTGTACGACACGGCCATCAAGCACATCAAGCTGGCCAAGGACAAGATGGCCGAGCGCGACTTCGCCGCCAAGGGCATCCTTATCTCCAAGGCCATCGAGATCGTCAGCGAACTGCATGAGAGCTTGAACAAGGAGAAGGGCGGGGAAGTCGCCAAGAACCTGAGCAAGGTGTATTTTTTGTGCAACACCCGGCTGTTGCAGGCGAACATCGAAATGAATCCAGCCAGGCTGGACGAGGTGGTGGGAATTCTCTCTGGCCTGCGCCAGGCTTTTGCCCAGATCATCCCAGGCCATGAGGGCATGGCCCCGGCCTCGCAGTCCGCTGTCTTGCGTTCGGACTCGGAACCCGAAGCTGCCTCCACCTCTGCCGCCGCTCCGCCGTCGGCCTATCCCACGGCCTATCCGTCTGGCAATTTGGCGGGCAATTTGGCGACGAGTTCTGTGGCCCAGCCAGCCGCAGCCCAGCCTCCTTCAGCCGTTTCGCAGCCTGGACCGGCCGAGCCGGGAGACGCCGAGGCCGCCGCCCCGGTCGCTGACCGCGCGCCGGTGAACGGCGCGCGCTTCCGGGCCGCCAACGCCTACGCCAACTCCCACTAGACGGCGCGAGTCGGCACCAACCGTCGCTAAATGGCGATGACCAGCGGAACCACCACGGGGTCGCGGTCCAGCACGGAGCGGAAGAATCTCCGCAGCGACATGCGCACGCGTTCCTTGAGCTTCTTGATGTTGCCCTTGGGGCAGTTTTCCACCTCATCCAGGACCACGCACTTGGCGTCTTCCAGGAGGTGGGCGTATTGCTGCTCGAACACGAAGCCCTTGGACACGATGTCCGGGCCCAGCGTGATGGCGCCGGTCTCCTTGTCAATGACCAGAAGCACCACCACCATGCCTTCACCGGCCAGCAGCTGACGCTCTTTCAGCACGCTCTGACCCACATCGCCCACGCCCTTGCCGTCCACCAGGATGCGCTCGGCGGCCACGGCCTCTTCCAGGCGGATGCCCTGGGGCAAAATGGTCAGGGGCTGGCCGTCTTCCAGCACCATGGCGCGCTCCGGCGCCACCCCGCACTCCACGGCCAGGCGCGTGTGCTTCACCAGGTGGCGGTACTCGCCGTGGATGGGCACGAAATACTTGGGGCGTACCGCCTCCAGCATGATGCGCAGCTCCTCGCGGTGGGCATGCCCAGAAGCGTGGATGGCCTGAACCTTTTCGTAGAGCACCTCGGCGCCGAGCTTGTAGAGCCGGTTGATGACCTTGGTGATGGCCAGCACGTTGCCGGGGATGAAGCGCGAGGACAAAAGCACCAGGTCGCCCTTCTTGATGCGCATCTGGCGGTGTTCGTCCAGCGACATGCGCGACAGCGCGGCCAGCGGTTCGCCCTGGGACCCGGTGACCACGAGCACAACCTGCTCGTCCGCCAGACTCGAGGTCTCGTCCACCTCCACCAGGGTGCTGGGCGGGATGCGCAGGTAGCCCAGCTCACGGGCCAGGTCGATGTTGCGCGCCAGGCTCTTGCCGGAAATGGCCACCTTGCGACCGCAGGCCGCAGCCAGGTCGAAGATCTCCTGCAGGCGCTGGATGTGGCTGGAGAAGAGCGTCACGATGATGCGGCCGCGGGCCTTGTCGAAGATCTCGCGCAAGCTGGCCATGATCTCGCGCTCGGTGAGGGCGAAGCCATCGCGTTCCACATTGGTGGAGTCGGAGAGCAGGAGCTGTACGCCGGGCTCGGCAAAGCGGCGGATGGCGTCCATGTCCGTGGCGTGGCCGTCCATGGGGTTGCGGTCGATCTTGAAGTCGCCGGTGTGCAGCACGCGGCCCATGGGGGTCTCGATGCCCAGCGCGTAGCCCTTGATGATGGAATGGCAGACCGGGATGAAGTTGAAGGCAAAGGGGCCGATCTCCACGCGTTCGCCGGGCTTCACGGGCCGCAGGTCGGCCGGGATGCAGTGCTCTTTCAGCTTGGCGTTCACCAGGGCCAGGGTGAAGTCCGAGCCGTAGACCGGCACGTCGATGTGCGGCAGAAGCCAGGGCAGCGCGCCGATGTGGTCCTCGTGCCCGTGGGTCAGGACCACGGCCTTGAGCCTGTCCTTCTGGGCCAGAATGTGCTCGAAGCGCGGGATGACCACGTCCACGCCAAAGAGGTAGTCCTCGGGGAACATGAGCCCGCAGTCCACCAGCACGGTGGAGCCTTGGGACTTGAAGGCCATGCAGTTGAGTCCGATCTCCCCCAGGCCGCCCAGGGGATGTATGGTCAGTTCGTCCTGGCCGTGTGCCATGTCAGCTCCTTGCCAGTTTTTGGTAGGCTTCGTTCATGAGGACGTATATGTCGTCCTTGAATTTTTCGCGGTCCTTGATGGTGTATGCGGCCGGGTCCACCGGGGGCAGGGCCTTGAGGCGGATCAGCTGGTCGGGGTTGAAGAAGCGCTTGCCCTTGGGCAAAAGCTTGCCGGTGCCCACCATGATCAGCGGAGCCACGGGCAGGCCGCACTTGAGGGCCAGCACCACGGCGCCGACCTTGAAGTCCATGAGCTTTTCGAGGTCCGGGTTGCGCGTGCCCTCGGGGAAGATGAGCGGCGAGATGCCGCTCTTGGCCGAAGCCACGGCCTCGTCCAGGCTGCGCATGGCCGCGCGGCGGTTCTCCCGGTTCATGGAGATGTGGCCCGCGTTGCCGAGCGCCTTGCCGTAGATGGGGATGCGGAACAGGCTCTCCTTGGCCACGAAGCGCATGTGGTAATCACGGAGCGCATCGAACAGGATGGGGATGTCGAACAGGCTCTGGTGGTTGCACATGAACACATAGTGGCCCTTGGGGTCCAGCGCCGAGAGGTCGGCCTCGACCGTGATGCCCGCCATGCGCAGCATGAAGCTGCCATAGGTCTTGCCAGGCCAGTCGCGCTCGTCGGGCGTGGCCTTTTCCTGGTCCAGCAAGAGCTGTTTGATGCTGTAGTAGATCGTGGTGGGCACGAGCAGGAGAAAGAAGCGAAGTACTCTGAACATAACCATCCCTGTGAGTGTCTTGTAAAGGCTCCACTACGTGAAAAACCAGCCCTGCACAAGCAACCCCGTTGCAGTCTGGGGCGGGCGCGGGGCGTGAAAAAGGGCGGCGGAGTAAACCCCGCCGCCCGAGCAATGCACATGTCCGCAGGCGGGGCTATTCCTCTTCGGCGGCCTCGCGCTTGTTTTCCTCGATGACCTTGGCCGCGATGGGGGGCGGGCATTCCTCGTAGTTGGAGAACTCCATGGTGAAGGTGCCCTGGCCGCCGGTCATGGAGCGCAGGTCCGGGGCGTATTTGAGCACCTCGCTCATGGGCACGTGGGCCTTGATCTCGGTGACGCCGCCCTGGGAGTCCGAGCCCAGGACCTTGCCGCGGCGGCTGGAGAGGTCGCCGATGACGTCACCCATGTGGGCATCGGGCACGGCCACGGTGATGGTCATTATGGGTTCGAGCAGGATCATCTTGGCCTTTTCGCAGGCCTTCTTGAAGGCGATGGAGCCTGCGATCTTGAAGGCCATTTCCGAGGAGTCCACGTTGTGGTAGCTGCCGTCGTACAGGGTGACCTTGAAGTCGATGATCGGGAAGCCTGCCAGCACGCCGCGCGCGGCAGACTCCTGCACGCCCTTGTCCACGGCCGGGATGTACTGGCGGGGAATGGACCCGCCCACGATGGCGTCCACGTACTGGTAGCCAGAGCCCTTGGGCTGGGGCTCCAGGTGGATCCAGCAGTCGCCGAACTGGCCGCGGCCGCCGGTCTGCTTCTTGTGGCGGCCCTGGATCTCGCGCGCCGCCGTCTTGACGGTCTCGCGATAGGGAACCTTGGGGGTCTTGAGGATTATCTCGACCTTGTAGCGGCGCTTGGCCCGCTCCACGCTGATCTCGATGTGGTTCTGGCCCATGCCGGAGAGCAGGGTGTCGGCCGTCTCCTCGTCGCGCCCGAGCTTCAAGGTCACGTCCTCGTCCAGCAGCTTGGCCATGGCCTGGTACACCTTGTCCTCGTCGCCCTTCTCCTTGGAGGCCAGGGCGAAGGTGATGAGCGTGGGCGGCAGGGCAGGCTTTTTCAGGGCAAAGGGCGCCTTGTCCGAGGACAAGGAATCGCCGGTCTTGGTTTCCTTGAGCTTGGCCAGGGTGACGATGGCGCCGGGGCCAAGCGCGGTCTTGCAGGTGGTCTGCTCCTTGCCGGTGGTCAGCAGCAGCTGGCCCATGCGCTCGTGCTGGCCGGTGCGCGAGTTGACCAGGGCCATGTCGCCGGTCAAGGTGCCGGAGAGCACGCGCACGACGGTGAGCTGGCCGGCGAACGGGTCGGCCATGGTCTTGAACACGAAGCCCGCCACGGGCGCGGCCTCGGTGCTCTCGCGGGCGCTTCCGTCCTCGCCGTCCCAGTAGGGATGGTCCAGGGGGCTTGGCAGCAGGGCCTGGATGGCGTCCAGCAGTTGCGGGCCGCCCATGTTGTTCAGGGCCGAGCCGACCACCACGGGCACGAGCTCGCCGGTCTTGACGCCGGCCACCAGCGCGGTCTTGAGCTCGTCGGGGGTCAGCTCCCCGGCCTCCAGGTACTTCTCCATGAGCGCTTCGTCGCTCTCGGCGATGTTCTCGATCATGGTTTCGCGCAGCGGGGTGGACAGGGCCGAGACGTCCGCCGGAACGGCGCCCACGGTTGCGCCGCCCTTGCCGTCGAACATCAGCGCCTTGTCCTCGAGCATGTCGACAACGCCCTTGAAGGCCTCGCGTTCGCCGATGGGGTAGTGCAGGAGCACGGGCTTCACGCCCAGGCTGTCCTTGATTCCGTTGAAAGCCATGTTGAAGTCGGCGCGGTCGCGGTCCATCTTGTTGATGAACACGATGGCCGGCAGCCCGGCCTTTTTGACCTCGGACCAGGCCTTGCGGGTGAGGGGCTTGACGCCGTCCACGGCGTCGATGACGAAGACCACTGCATCGGCGGCGGCCAGGCTGTACGGCAGGTCGCCGTTGAAGTTGTTGTCGCCGGGGGTGTCGATGAGAAAATGCTGGTTCTTGTTCCATTTGAAGTTGGCGAAACTCGGCTGGATGGAGCCCCTGCGCTTGATCTCCTCGGGCTCGAAATCGAGTGTGGTCGTGCCGTCTTCGATCTTTCCCAGACGGTTGATCACACCGGCGTTAAACAGGAGCATTTCGGCGACAGAGGTCTTCCCGCTGCCGCCATGACCGACCAGGGTGTATGTCCTTTGAGATTTGAGCGCTTCCGACATCCCTCACTCCATGTGTATCGAGTTTACCGCCGGGAACTGCCTTCCTGACGGGTTGTGGACCGTCTGCCTAGAATCTTCAAGGTCTAGTGATATAGGGAGAGGCAGGCGAGAATGTCAAGGGTGGGGGGTGGATGGGGAAGTGGGAGGGACGGCTGGTTTTGCGGCCGGTCGGCTTGCGTGGTCAGTTGGAGCGGCCCGGCAGAACCGCGTGCCGTGACCGCCACGCCTGCTGCTCCTCCTCCACGCCCCCGAACAGCGAAAGTTGCCTGGGCGCGCGGCGCTCCTCGTCCAGAAGCTCGGCCTCGGAGATCAGCGTGCCGCTGGACAAAATATGGGCCACGGCCACGCCCTGTTCGCGCAGCATGCGCCCCAGAAGAAGTCTGCGGTGGCAATGGCGCGGGTTGTCCTCGCCGCAGGTCAGCGCCAGGCAATACCCCTTCCGGAGGCCGTCCAGCAGCCGGTTGATGCCCACCTGGAAGCCTTCCGTGGCCGCGATGCGGTCGTAAAGGACATAGCCCTGGTCGTCATAAAAGCCGGGGTTGTCGGGCATGCCGCCCAGCTCCCGGCCCAGGTACAGGTAGCGCAGGCCGGCGGTGGTGGCCGAGACCTCGATCTGGTCCTTGTTGAAGTGCGGGGTGTAGCTGGCGTATGGCTTGGAGCGAACGTCCACCAGCACCTGGATGCCGTGGACGCGCAGGTTGGACAGGAAGGTGCTCAGCGGCAGGTTGGAAAACCCGGCAGTGAAGATGGTGCCTGAAATGCCACCTGGGGGGTCTGGATTTCTCTGCCCTGTCATGGTCCCGTTCCTATGCGGAAGGCCTGTATCCGTCAAGCTGTTCCGAGTCCGCCAAGGGTTTGCGGACCAGACTTGCGGCCCAGGGCCGGGCAATGTATTGTGCCCGCAGAATCAGCCCGAATAGCCATGCGCGTTGGCCACGCACATTGACCGTAAGGAGGCCGCCCATGCCGCTCAAGGATTACCAGGACGCCCTGACCCGCCTGCAGAAAGGCATTGCCCAGGCCTACAAGGACTCGCCCCAGGTGCTCAACGTGCCTGGCCAGTCCGTGGCCTGCAAGGTGGACCCGGAGTATTACCTGGCGCTGGAGCCCGTGTTCACGGAGATCCTGGCCCGCTGGGCCATCTCTTTTCCCGAGGCGGTGCTGGAGACCCTGGCCCGCACCGGCAACGTGATCGTGTGCAAGCCGCTGTCCACCCACATCATCCCGCTGTCCGTGAACTGGGGCGGCCGCGACTTCGAGGTCCAGGCCACCTTCCTGCTGGCGGACTTCGTGGACCGCGCGCTCAAGCTGTATGCCGGGGTGTCCGCGTCCCTGCCGGTGTCCGACTTGCGCATCCGCACCGCTGACCGGGCCGCCGTGGAGGCCTTTTTCGGCGGGTCCACCCCGCCCCAGGGCCTGGCCTACCTGTAGGAACGCTTCCGCCAACGCCGCAAAGAGAAGGGCGGCCCACCATGCGTTGGTGGGCCGCCCTTTTGCGTGCGCAATGAGCAAAGCTTGTCGACTGGGGGCTAGTCGTCGACCGCGTTGGGGCACTTGGGCCGCAGGATGCAGACGGAGCAGCCGTCGCTGTAAGGCATGCGCGTGAAGACCGCGAACTGGCGGTTCACCGTGCCCTCCTTGTTCCAGACAAGCCCCAGCTTCTCGAAGGCTTTCAAAATGCCGGGGGTGGGCTTGGGCAGGGGCGCGCAGCCCTTGTCGGCCAGTTCGGGCACCACGTTCTGTGCGGCGCTCATGACCATGTGGATGGCCAGGTTGTGGAAGGACATGCCCGCGCTGGGGGAGTCCTGCCAGACGCCCTCGATCTCCTCCTCCACGGGCTCCTCCAGCCAGATGATGACGTGCCCGCCGCCCTTGGGCGCGGCAGGGTCGGTGATCTTGTAGGCGCGCAGGTACTTCTCGGCCCAGCCGTCGAAGCGCGGCTCCAGCTCTTCCAGCAGGTCGTGCTCGATGCGCGTCTCGCCGGAGAGCTCGCAGTAGGTGAACATGTCGAACTCCGGGTGGGCGTCGATGGCGTCCACCTGGATGGGGCCGACAGGCTTCTTGGCTGTCGTCTTCGCCGTCGTCTTCGCCGTCGGCTTCGCCGCTTTCTTGGGGGCGTCCGGCTTCGCCGTCTTTTTGGGCGTGGCGGCCTTGGCTGCTTCTGCTTTCTTCGCGGCGGGTTTCTTTGTCGTGGTCACGCGGAGCTCCTCTTTTGGCCTTACACGGCCTCTTTGTCGGCCAACAGCGCGGCCTTGAGCGATTCGTCCAGGGTCGGATGGGGGAACATGAAGCTGGAGGCGTCCTCGCGGGTCCAGCCCTGCTGGATGATCAGGGTGGCGAAGCAGGCCAGGCGCGACACGCCCGCGCCCACGGCCGTGATGCCCGCGATTCGGCCGTCACGCCAGACGCACTTGACGAAACCGTGCGTGGCCGCATGGGCCTGGGCGATGGGGTTGGCGATGAGCTGCGCGCGGCTCACGAGCACGGACTCGCCCAGGGCCTTGGCCTCCTCGGCCATGACGCCTGCGCGGAAGACCTCGGGCGCGCCGTACAGGATGCTCGGCACCGGGCCGGAGGCATAGGGCTTGGTGGTTCGGCCCAGCAGCCGCTCGACCACGTAATGGGCCTGGTGGCTGGCGGCGTGGGCCAGCAGCATGCGCCCGTTGACGTCGCCCACGGCAGAGACGTTGGGCGCTGCCAAAAGTTGCGCATCGGTCTGGATGTAGCCCGCGCCGTTGAGCGTCGCGCCCAGGGCCTCCAGCCCCAGGTCTGCGCTGTTGGGCCTGCGGCCCACGGCGATGAGCGCCAAGTCCGCGTGAAGCTCCTCGCCCACGCCGTCTGCGGAATCGAGCACCAGCACGGCCTCGTCGCCGATCGTCTTGACCGAGGCCACCTTGACGCCCAGGCGCAGATCCCAGCCCTGGCGCTTGAACACGGATTCCAGCGTCTTGCTGACCTCCGGGTCCTCGGCTCCGGCCAGGCGCGGCAACGCGTCCACCAGGGTGATCTTCGCGCCCATGCGGTGCGCGGCCTGGGCCATCTCCAGCCCGATGAACCCGCCGCCCACCACGAGGAGCGACTTTGGCATCTCGGTGAGCCCCAGCAGGCCGGTGGAGTCGAGCACGCGGTCCCCGTCCGGCTGAAGGCCGGGGAAGCTGCCGGGGCGCGAGCCCGTGGCCACCATGAGGTTGCGGTAGCCCAGGGTCTTGGGGCCGTCGGCCGTGGCAACCTCCAGGCTTCCGGCTTGAACGATGCGCCCCAGGCCGGGCACGAGGTCCACGCCAAGCTGCGCGAGCCGCTGCCCCATGGCCTTGCGCGTGGCCGCGAGGTACTTGTCCTTGCGCGACTGCAGGGCGGCGAAGTCGATGTCCACGCTGCCTGAGGCCACGCGCATCTTGGCCTGCGCGGCCAACTCGTCCACGGCATCGGTTGCGCCGAGCCAGAGCTTGGTCGGGATGCAGCCCCGGTTCAGGCAGGTGCCGCCAAGCTCGGCAGCCTCCACCAGCGCGGTCTTGAGCCCCGAGCCCGCAGCCTCCACGGCGGCGTCGAAGCCGCCAGGGCCGCCGCCCAGGATAACCAGGTCATAGGTCGTGGTCATGCGCTGTCCTTAAAAGAGGGGGGCAACCCTTGCGGGCCGCCCCCTGTGGCGTCGTTACGGGTCGACCTACAGGTCGTCCGTCAGTTCCATGTTGCGGGCGGCCCTTGTCTCGTCCAGGCGCGTCACCGGCAGGGTGGTGGGCGCGTTGTGGGCCAGCTCCGGGTTGGCCCGGGCCTCGGCCAGCAGCGCGATCAGGTCGTCGGCGAACTGGTCCAGCGTGTCCAGGCTCTCGGTCTCGGTGGGCTCGAACATGAGCGCCTCCTTGACGATGAGCGGGAAGTAGATGGTGGGTGCGTGGTAGCCACGGTCCAGCAGCATCTTGGCGATGTCCAGGGCGCGCACGTGGCACCCGGACAGGTTGCAGGCGCTGGCCACGAACTCGTGCATGCAGATGCGGTCATAGGGCACGTCCAGCACCGAATCCAGGCGCTTGCGCAGGTAGTTGGCCGCCAGCACCGCGTTCTCGGTGGCGCGGGTCAGGCCCTTTCCTCCCAGGCGCAGGATGTACGCGTAGGCCTTCAAAACCACGCCGAAGTTGCCGTAGAACGGGGCCACGTAGCCGATGCTTTTCGGGAAGTCGTAGTTCAGGAAGAACTGGCCGTCCTCCAGCTTCTCCACGCGGGAGATGGGCAGATACGGCACCAGCCGTTCGCTCACGCCCACCGGACCAGCGCCCGGCCCGCCGCCGCCATGCGGCGTGGCAAAGGTCTTGTGCAGGTTCAGGTGCACTACGTCAAAGCCTGCGTCGCCCACGCGCATTTTCCCCATGATGGCGTTCAGGTTCGCGCCGTCGTAGTAGAGCAGGGCGTCGACCTTGCGCAGCATCTCGACGATCTTGGGCAGATTCTTTTCGAACAGGCCCAGCGTGTTCGGGCAGGTCATCATCATGCCTGCCACGGAGTCGTCCAGCACCTTGGCCAGCTCGTCCGGGTCCACGATGCCGTCCTTGGAGGGCAGGTTGACCACCTCGTAGCCGGCGATGGCCGCGCTGGCCGGGTTGGTGCCGTGGGCAGAGTCGGGCACGATGATCTTGGTCTTCTTGTTCCCCTTGTCCTTGTGGTAGGCGGCGATGATCATGACGCCGGTGAGCTCGCCGTGCGCGCCTGCCATGGGATGCAGGGTGAAGGCCTTCATGCCGCAGATCTCGCAGAGCATCTGCTCGGTCTCGAACATGACTTCCAGCGCGCCCTGGCACAGCCGTCCCGCGCCCTTGAGCTGCGGCAGCACCGGGTGCAGCCGCGTAAAGCCGGGCAGGGCGGCCACGGTCTCGGTGAACTTGGGGTTGTACTTCATGGTGCAGGAGCCGAGCGGGTAGAAGTTCCCGTCCACCCCGTAATTGCGCCGGGAGAGCTGGGTGAAGTGGCGCACCACGTCAAGCTCGGACAGGGAGGGCAGGCCTGCGGGCTTCACGCGCAGGAGGCCTGCGGGCAGCATCTCGCTGGCGGACTTGTCGGCCTTGGCGGGCCAGACGCCTTCGCGGCCAGGATCGGATTTCTTGAAGACCGTGTTCATGCGAGCATCCCCCGCAGCAGCTCGGCGAACACGCCGATCTGCTCCTTGGAAGTCTTTTCGGTGCAGGCCACCAGAAGCGCGTTCTCCAGGCCCGGATAGTAGCGGCCCAGCGGGAAGCCGGGCACGAAGCCGCGAGCGGTGAGCTTGTCGATGGCCTGGTAGGCGTTTACCGGCAGGGTGATGGCGAACTCGTTGCCAAAGGGCGCTGTGGACAAGAGCGCCACGCCCGGAATGGCGGTGAGGCGCTCGGCCGCGTAGTGCGCGCGCTCGATGCCGATCTCCGCCGTGCGCTTGAGGCCTTCCTCGCCCAGCAGGCACAGGTGCATCAGCGAGCGCAGGGCGCACAGGGCCTGGTTGGAGCAGATGTTGCTCGTGGCCTTCTGGCGGCGGATGTGCTGCTCGCGCGCCTGCAGGGTCAGCACATAGCCGGTGCGGCCTTGCGTATCCACAGTGCGGCCCACCATGCGGCCGGGCATCTGGCGGACCATGCCCTTGGTGCAGGTCATGATGCCGAGGTACGGGCCGCCGAAGGAGAGCGGCAGGCCCAGGCTCTGGCCCTCGGCCACGGCCACGTCCGCGCCCATCTCCCCGGGCGACTTCAAGACCGACTGGAGCACCGGGTAGACCGAGATGACGCTGACCACGCCCTTTTCCTTGGCTGCGGCGAAGAGCGCGCTGAAGTCATTCAGCGTGCCGAAGAAGTTGGGGTTCTGCACCAGCACGGCGGCGGTGTTCTCGTCCAGCGCGGCCGTGAGGGCCGCCAGGTCGCAGTTGCCGTCCTTGTGGGCTATGGTCACCAGCTCCAGGTTCAGGTTGGCCGTGTAGGAGCCCAGCATGACCCTGTAGATGGGGTTCAAGGCCTCGCAGACCACGAGCTTGCGGCGGTCGGTGTGGCGCACGGCCATCATGGCCGCCTCGAAGAGCGCTGTGCCGCCGTCGTACACGCTGGCGTTGGCAAAGGTCAGTCCGGTCAGGCGCGTCACGGCCGTCTGGTACTCGAAGATGGCCTGGAGCGTGCCCTGGCTGGCTTCGGGCTGGTACGGCGTGTAGGCGGTGTAGAACTCGCTGCGCATGGAAAGCGCGTCCACGGCGGCCGGGATGTGGTGGTCGTAGAACCCGGCGCCCAGGAAGCTCACGTGGCTGACCGCGTTCTTGCGGGCCAGGTCTTCCAGCTGGGCCAGCACGGCCATTTCGCTCTTGCCGTCTGGCAGGTCGAAGCTCTTGGGGCGCATGGCAGGCGTGATCTCGGCGAAGAGCGCCGCAACCGTAGGCTCGCCAATGACGCCGAGCATCCGCCGGATGTCTTCCGGGGTATGCGGAACGTAGGGCATGTTGGTCTCCTTGGCGTGGGGGCTAGTGGGCTTCCTCGGCGCAGACCTGCTCGTAGGCGGCTGCGTCGAGCAGGCCGTCGACCGGGCCGGAGAGCTTCACCTTGAGCATCCAACCGGCGCCGTAAGGCTCCTGGTTGATGGACTCGGGCGCGTTCTCGAGGGCGGCGTTGACCTCGGTGACGGTGCCGCTGACCGGCGAGTAGAGCTCGCTGGCGGCCTTGACCGATTCCACGGAGCCCATCTCGGCCCCCATGGTGACGGTTGCGCCCACCTTGGGCAGGTCCACGTAGGTCAGGTCGCCCAGCTGCTCCTGGGCGAAGTGGGTGATGCCCACGGTGGCGACGTCGCCCTCGATCTTGGCCCACTCGTGGCTCTTGGCGTATTTGAGGTCCTTGGGAATCATCGGGGTGTCCTCCTTGAGGGAAGGTTGGTATTCAGAGCGTCCATTGGCAATCATCTTCAATGATTGGGTATCTGTAAGCGCTCTCAAGGCCTGTGCAGTCTTTTTAGCGTTGCCGCCGGGGCATGCCGCGCTTTCGGCGTTTGATATACAGCCCAGAGGTCGAAAAGAAAAGCCTGGAATCACGGTGGCAGCAATTTCGTCTTTCCTACGGCGGCCCCGCAGTCGTTTTCACGGGCCTCTTGCATCGGGGGGAATTTTGTTATACAATTTAAAAAAATATTTGATATAAGAGGGTCTGTTCTCCCCCCCCCCCCATCCCCCTCGAAGTTCTGATTCGGTGTGTCTCTCTCATTCCCTGCAGAATGTGTGAGGTCCCTAGCCATGAACAATTATTCGATCAACTCTGGAGACGTGGAGGCCGCGAGCAAGCGCAAGCAAGTGCTCGACATGCTGGACATCATCCTGGCCCAACGGCCCACGTTGAAGCTTGAGTGTGGCGAGGACGTTGCAGTCCTCAACGGCGTCACGGCCAGTCTGCTCTCGCACTGCCCTTCCGGCGTGGCTATTGAGGTTGCCTCTCTTGATGGTGCTTCCCCGCAGTGGGTTGGGGCCGAGGCCTCGTGCTTCTTTCGGGTCAATGAGGATCCCCCCCATGCGGGTGCGCACATGCTCACCTTCACCAGCCGCATATGCTCAGTCAATTGTCAGCCGAACGGGGTTGTGATGTTGGTCCTGGCGTTGCCGGAATCCATCGGGCGTGTTCAGCGGCGACGGTGCGTGCGGGTTGATGTGACTCAGGAAAAGGTGCCATCCCTCAAGCTCTGGCCCGAGCTTCCCTCCGGCGTGGCAGTCGCAAGAAAACAGCCCTTGCTGGATACTGAGGACAGCGTCAATACGGGCATTCGGGTGAATAACATTTCCGCCACCGGCCTTTCGTTAAAGATAGCCGAGGACCTCATGCGTCAGGCGCTGCCACAGCAAAACAAAGGCCAGCGCTACTCTTTGTTCTTCACGGCCTTGAGCAGCCCCAATTGCCCGGTGACGCACTTTTGGGTCAACGCGATCCTGCAGAACGTCATCGAAAATACGCAGGAATCTGAGGTCTGTCTGGGCTTCGAGTTTATCGCCGAAGGCGAGCTGGATGAGCGCAAAAGAATCGTCTGGCAACCGCTGAAGTGTGATGAGGTAAGCGGCCTAGGCAAGTTCATCTTCAAGTGGAACCTGGACAATTTCCGCGATAAGCCCCTGGTCGAGTGCTAGCTGCCTGGCTTTGCGCTGGAGTTGCGCCGCATGGTCATTGTTTCTGCCCGTGCGGACAGTATGTTGCGCTTTGGCTCCAGCGTGCCCCAGCGGTCCGGCGACCTTGACAGATCGTCCGGGGATGCGCATCCTTCCTCAGTCTGACGAGCCGCAATCTGACGAGCCGCTCTTGGCCGCCACCCCACAGGAGAAACACGAAAATGAAACCCATCGCCATCGCCGGACTCGCCCTTGTCGCCGTGCTGCTCATCGGCGGCATGTCCATGGTTTCCACCAACAACGCCATCATCACCCTGGACGCCCAGGTTGACCAGATGACCGGCCAGGTGAACAGCGCCCTGCAACGCCGCCTGGACCTCATCCCCAACCTGGTGGAGACCGTGAAGGGCTACGCCGGGCATGAGAGCGCCACCCTCACCGCCGTGATCCAGGCGCGCGCCTCGGCCACGCAGGTCAAGCTCGACGCCTCCACCATGACCGACCCGGCCAAGCTGGCCCAGTTCAACCAGGCCCAGGGGCAGCTTTCCGCAGCCTTGGGCAAGCTCATGGTCGTCAGCGAGCAGTACCCGAACCTCAAGGCTGACGCGCATTTCGTGGAGCTCATGACCCAGCTTGAGGGCACCGAGAACCGCATCAAGATCGAGCGAGACAACTACAACAAGGCCGCCACGGCCCTGAACATCAAGATCCGCACCTTCCCCGGCAGCCTGGTCAATTCGCTCATGGCGAACATCGCCAAGCGCGAGGTGTTCCAGTCCGAGGAGGCCGCCAAGACCGCGCCCAAGGTCAGCTTCGGGACCGAAAAGAAGTCCTAGGGCATGAAGCGTTTTCTCCTCGCCTTCGGCCTGCTGCTGGCCGTCTCCGTTCTTGCGGGGGCGGCTGGCGCGCGGCCAGCCCTAGCGCTTGATGTCCCGCAAAATGGCGGGCAGTGGGTGGTGGACCAGGCCCGGCTGCTTCCGGCGGCGGAGAAGAACGCCCTGGCCGAGTCCCTGCGCGCCTACGCCGAGCAGTCCGGCAACCAGATCGTGGTGCTGACCATCCCCGGTCTCGAGGGCGAGGACCTCGCGGCCTTTGCCAACCGCGTGGCGCGTGCGTGGGAGGTGGGGCAGAAGGACAAGAACAACGGGGTGCTCATCCTGGTCTCCGCGGCGGAGCGCAAGATCCGCTTCGAGGTGGGCCGGGGCATCGAGGACAAGCTGCCGGACATCACGGCCAAGCGCATCCAGCAGCAGATCACGGCCCCGAACTTCAAGGCCGGGCGCTACGCGGCCGGAATCGTGCAGAGCGTGGCCGCCATCAAGCAGGCCCTGAGCGACGGCCAGGGGGCAGGCGAGGCCGCGCAGCCCCTGCAACCCCGGCCCGCACCCAGCGGCGGCCTGCCCGTGGTGACCCTGGTGCTGCTCTTTGTGGCCGGGCTTTTGGCCGTGGCCTTTTTCCGGCGCAACCAGTCCCGCTTCGGCGGCGGCGACAGCAACTCCTCCTTCTTCATCGGCCTGCTGCTGGGCATCCTTTCCAGCATCTTCCGGGGCCGGGGCGGCGGCGGTGGCGGCTTCGGCGGCGGTGGCGGCGGTGGCGGCGGTGACGGGGGCTTTTCCGGCGGCGGCGGAGATTTTGGCGGCGGCGGCAGCTCCTCGGACTACTGAGGGGGCGGGCCCCCTCCCGCAAATCTGTGGTTCGTGTTACGAAATCTTGACTTCTTGTGCCGTATTGGTGCAATTGCTTAGCCGTGAAGGCCATGATGCAGACACCAGCACCCCCCTCTTCCCCTGACACCCTCCCTGGCGGCGGCGCTTCTGGCATGTCTGGCTCTGGCCTGTCCGGCTCTGGCATCGTCGAGGCCGAGGTGGCGGGGCGCATCTGGCGGCTCAGCCGCCCGGCGGACCTGGAGAGCCTGTGGGCCTCCATGGGCGAGGACGCGCCTGGCGCGCATCCTGGTTGGGACGACGACGAGCGCCTGCCCTACTGGGTGGAGCTCTGGCCCGCGGCCGTGCTTCTGGCGCGCTTCGTGGCCCAGAGCGCGGAGCGCGTGCGTGGGCGGTTCTGCCTGGACGCGGGCTGCGGCCTGGGCCTCTGTGCCATGGTGGCGGCCAGCGTGGGTGGCCGGGTGCTGGCCTTTGACTACGAGCCCGAGGCCCTGGGCTTCGCCCGGCAGGGCATTGCGCTGAACCGGGAGCTGCTCGGCCCTGAAAAGCCGCCCCTGTTTGCGGTGATGGACTGGCGCGCGCCCGCCTTTGCGCGCGGCAGCGTGGACGTGCTGCTCGGCGCGGACATCCTCTACGAGCGGCGGTTTTTCGAGCCCGTGGCCGCGCTGCTGGACTTCGCCCTGGCCCCGGACGGCGTGGCCTTCATCGCCGACCCGGAGCGCAGCGTGTCCGCTCCGGCCTGGAAGCGCCTGGAGTCCCTGGGCTGGGACGTTTCGACCCCGCTGTCTGGCCGCGTGGCCCAGGGCGGGCAGGACATGAACGTGCATATCCGCCAGATATCACGCAGATATCGCGGCGAAACAGACCTGATGAGACAAGGAGCCTGACCATGGGTGAGACTATCCGTTTCGGCGTGTCGCTTGACTCTGACCTTTTGGACAAGTTCGACCTGCTGTGCAAGGAAAAGAGCTACCAGACGCGCTCCGAGGCCATCCGCGACCTCATCCGCAGCATGCTGGTGCAGCGCCAGTGGGAGAACGACGACGGCGAGGTGGCCGGCACCCTCACCCTGGTCTATGACCACCACCAGAGCGGCCTGGCCCAGAAGCTGACGGAGATCCAGCACGACAGCCACGACGCCATTTTGTGCACCATGCACGTGCACCTGGACCACAACAACTGTCTGGAGGTCCTGGCGCTCAAGGGTCCGGCCGAGACCATCAAGGCCCTGGGCCAGAAGCTCATCTCCACCAAGGGCGTGAAGCACGGGCATCTCGTGCTCACCACAACCGGCGAGGAGATAGGCTGATGTCGCAGGCGCTGGCTCCGATGGAGGACGTGCAGAAGCACCCGGCTACGGTGCAGATGCCCATTGACCGCGTGGGCGTGAAGGACCTGCACCTGCCCGTGGTGGTGCGCGACCGCGAGTCCGGCACGCAGCATACCGTGGCCCGCGTGGACCTGTCCGTGGACCTGCCTGCGGCCTTCAAGGGCACGCACATGAGCCGCTTTGTGGAGGCGCTGGAGGACTGGAGCGAGAAGCTGTCACGCTCGTCCCTGGAGAAGCTGCTCTCGGACATGGCCATGCGGCTGGAGGCCCGGCGGGCCTATGCGCGCTTCGATTTCCTGTATTTCCTGCGTCAGTCCTCGCCCGTCAGCAAGGCCAAGGGCATCATGGGCTATCCCTGCTCCGTGGTCGGGGCCTGGGAGGACGGCAAGCTTGATTTCACCCTGGGCGTGGATGTGCCGGTGATGACCGTGTGCCCCTGCTCCAAGGCCATAAGCGACGAGGGCGCGCACAGCCAGCGCGCCAGCGTGCGCATCCTGGCAAAGTTCAAGGGCTTCCTCTGGCTGGAGGACCTGATCGAGATCGCCGAGGGTTCGGGCTCGTCCAGGGTCTACACCCTGCTCAAGCGCGAGGACGAGAAGTTCATCACCGAGACGGCGTTTGCCAACCCGGCCTTTGTGGAGGACGTGGTGCGCACCGCAGCCAAGGGCCTGTCCGAGCACCCGCGCATCACCTGGTTCCGGGTGGAGGTGGAGGCCTTTGAGTCCATCCATGGACATTCCGCCCAGGCGACTATTGAAAGTCCCGCGCAGAAGGCGTAAGAGTATTTCATAGGATCTTCCCGAAGGTCCCACGAAACCATGAAGAGGGTGTAGGCGAAAGCCGCAAAGCCCCCTGAACCCCCCGAAGGGGGCGAAAGGGGCGAAGGAGGTCGCCATGAGCATGGACATCAGCTGGAACGTGCAGGCCATCTCGGCCCTGGACGTCTCGGCCATGGCTGCGTCGGAGAACATCGCCAACGCCAGCACCGAGAACTTCCGGCCCGTTCGCGTGGAGCTGGAGGACGGCATGGGCGGCAAGGGCGTGCGCGTGGCCGACATAGTGGAGCTCACGTCCAACGTCTCCGGCGCAGACGCCCCCGGCATTCCCCTGGTGCCCGACGGACGCCCCACGGACTACGAGAGCGGGCTCATGCGCACGACCTCCAACACCGGCGAGGGCAACGGCGTGGACATCGCCCGGGAGATGGTCGACCTGATGCAGGTGGAGCGCGCTTATTCGGCCAACCTCGCGACCATCGGCACCATCGACAACATGACCGGCAACATCCTGGACATGATGGCGTAAGCTCCTTGAGGACTCAGCGCGCGAGGCCCTGCAACAGGGCGTAGGTGACGAGGCCTGCGGCGACCGCCGCATACATGAAGATTCAGGGCGTGCAGCGTCCGCGCAGCTTCCAGTACATCAGCCCGAAGGTGCATGCCCCGGCCAGAACGGCCAGGGGCAACAACGCCTCGCGGGGCACCTAGTCCTCCTCCATCTTGGCGAAATCGTCCTGGCTGGCCGTGCAGGCGGGGCATGCCCATTCAACCGGCAGCTCGCAGCCGGGGGTTCCCTCCCGCACGCCGTTCTTCGGGTCGCCTTTCTCGGGGTCGTAGATGTAGCCGCATCTCAGGCAGACGTAACGCATTGTTTCTCCTGGCTTTTCAAAGGCCCAGCCCGGACCCTTTGGACCTGGGGGGGCGGTTGCCTGTGTTGGTGTCTTGCGAAGCCTTGAGCATAGTCATCCCGCAGCGGGTTGGCAACCGCCGCGCCCCAGGCAGGGCCAGGGCATCATTGGTGCGAAAATTGCAAGTTCCTTGCGCATCGCCATCCATCCGAGCAAGGAGCCTTCGATGCACAAGGAAAATCAGCCCGACCTGAGCGGCGTTGTCCGCAGCGCAGTCTATCTCCTGGCCCAGGGCACGCCCGAGGATTTCAACCAGCACTACCGGCAGCGCCAATTCCGAGCCAGAGCCTCGGTCATTGACGAGGCCTGCATGGTCATGGATTTCTCTTACGAAAAGCGCGCCGAGTTCTACACCTATGTTTACAACCGCCTGGTGCGCAAGGTCCCCGTGGATTATCTGGAGTTCGGCGTGGCCACGGGGGAGAGCTTCCAGGCCTGGCTGGGCTTGAGCAGGCAGCCAGAGTCGCGCTTCTATGGCTTCGACTCGTTTGAGGGGCTGCCGGAAAATTGGCAGGAGGATTCGCCCATGGGGGCCTACAGTACCGGCGGGCAGGTGCCGCAGGTGGACGACCCCCGCGCGACCTTCATCAAGGGCCTGTTCCAGCAGACCGTGGACGACTTCAGCCTTGGCTTCACCCCGAAGAACCGGCTGGTGCTGCACATGGACGCAGACCTGTATTCCTCCACGCTGTATGTGCTCATGACCATGAACCGGCACATCCGGCCGGGCACGCTGCTCTTGTTTGATGAGTTCACGGCGCGCGGGTTCACGGACGAGTTCGCGGCCCTGGAGGATTTCTGCGCGGCCTGTGGCCGGAGCTATGTCGTCAGGGCGCGCAGGGGGGATTTCGTCAAGCTGGCGGTGGAGATCACGGCGTAGCCGGGGGAGTGCTGATGCGGGGCGCATGCCGCGCCATGCGCAAGCCCCTGCGCGAGGAGTTCCTCGTCCGCACAGGGGCAACGCGTTGAAGTTTGAGCGGGAAGGCTAGACTTGCGTCATTTTCAGGGGGGCGGCCTCGGTGCCGCCGATGCTCCCCACGGAGGCCTTCTGCTGGCTCTGCAGGTGGAGGATCTGGCTGCGCAGGGTGGCCAGCTGGCCGCTCTTCTCCTGGTCCGACATGTCGGAGCCCTGCTCCTGCTGAAGCTGCTTCTGCAGCTTGGCGATGCGCCGGGCCAATGAGTCTGCGGTGCTCTGGGTGCCATCGGCCGCGGGCGGCGTAGCGGCGGCCGCCTTGGCGCGGGCCACGTCCGAAATATTTACGGAATCCTCACTGCTTGATTTCCCAGGATTATCTGCGGGCGCTTGCTGCGCATGCAAGGGAACTTGCGTGCTGACGGCCGTTGTCGCCTGATTGATCATGCTTGTTGAGAGTGTGCTGATGTCCATCTGCCCCTCCTGGGAAAGTGTATGGGTTTACGCAACCCTCTTATCGGCAGGCGGGCGGTGTAACTTTAGTGCGTCAGTGTGTTTTTGGGTAGTCCATTCTGGGATGTGCTGTGGGCTGAACGCGGCAAGAACCCAGGGAATTTTCTCTCCAGGCCAGACCTGGCGGCCGCAAAAAAGCGTCCCGGCCCCCTGATGCGGGAGCCGGGACGCTTTTGTTGTGTCGTTTCTGACGTGTCGCTTCTGGTCGCGGACTACTCGTAGCCCTTGAGCAGCTCCATGGCCTCGTCCACGCGGGCGTCCTCGTGCACCACCCTGGCCAGGGCCTGGGTCAGCAGGTCCGGGCGCTGGTGCTGGAAGATGTTGCGGCCCACCGAGAGCCCCGCGCCGCCGGCCTGGATGGAGTCGTGGACCATGACCAGGAAGTCGCGCGTGCTGTCGAGCTTTGGCCCGCCGGCGATGACAACGGGGACGCAGCAGGCGTCGATGACCCGGGAAAACGACTCCGTGTCGCCGGTGTAGGGCACCTTGACCACGTCCGCCCCGAGCTCCACGCCCACGCGGGCGCAGTGGGCGATGATCGCGGGATCGTACTCGTTTTTGACCTTGGGGCCGCGCGCGTAGATCATGGCCAGCACCGGAATGCCCCAGCTCTGGGCCGAGCCCGTGACCTGGCCGAACTCCTCCAGCATCTTGGCCTCGCTCTCGTCGCCCAGGTTGATGTGCACGCTCACCGCGTCCGCGCCGAGGCGGATGGCCTCTTCCACGGTGCAGACCAGGGTCTTGGCGTTGGGCAGCGGGGACAGCGAGGTGCTGGCCGAGAGGTGAACGATGAGGCCCACGTCCTTGCCCTGGGTGCGGTGGCAGCAGCGCGGCATGCCCTTGTGCATGAGCACGGCGTTGGCCCCGCCCTCGACGATGGCTTTCACGGCGCCGTGCATGTTGATGATGCCCGCAACCGGGCCGACGGTGGTGCCGTGGTCCATGGGCACGATGATGGTGCGTCTGGTGTTGCGGTTGATGATGCGTTCGAGCCGGATGGCTTTTCCGAGGTGCATTTGGGCCTCCTTTTTAGGTCAAGGGTGTCGCTGCGTGGGCATGTTTGGCATTCCTGGGGTCCAGGCGCAGGGACGCAGGGTGAGCGCACACTCTCGCGTAGCGCGGTGCGAGATGCCGGGCGCTCCAGACTGTGCGCGCGGATTCGCGTCCAAGGCCCGCCTCGCGTCCGCTTGGCGATGTGACGCGCCCAGGACGTCAGCCCCGAAGCGCTGTCCAGCGACTAGGGCTGCGGGCTGGGAGATGGAGGAGGGGGAGGGATTTGAACCCCCGGACGGTTACCCGTCAGTGGTTTTCAAGACCACCGCCTTAAGCCGCTCGGCCACCCCTCCGTCCGGCCCCGGAGCAGGCGCAAAGCTTGCAGCCCGAAGCGCTGTGGACGTTGCCAAAAGCGGGTCGGCAAGTCAATGCGCGCGGCCGGCGCCAAAGGGCATAACACCCCCATGTCTCCTGTTGCTATTCTCTGTGCTTTTTGTTGAAATACCATTATGTGTAAAGTTTAGGCCGACTCGGGCCGATGAGCAAGAGAACCCCTGTTCGCGGACCACGTGGAATTTTACATGTTTTTCTACATGCTGCCCGCATCCGGCACCAAGGAGTCGTCCATGAAAGCAGAGCAGAAAAGCCTTGCCCCGGCCACCGCCATCTGGGCCGTCGGCGTGATCGCCGCAGCCTTTGTCGTGGCCGCGCATTTCGCCGCCAACCAATGGGTGGCCCTGGGGCTGGCAGCTGTCCTCGTGGCCCTGGCCGCATATCTGGCCACCAGCCAGGGCCCTGGCACCGATGCCCTGAGGGCCGGATTGACGAGGATGCTGGCGAAAAAGCGGGATTTTTTGTTCGACGAGGTCAACTCTTGGCGGCCACTGGGTGAGCTTGCCGGCATGGTGGCCGAGGTGGTGGAGTATAACCTGCACCGCCGCGAATATTACCGAGGAGCTGTGCAGGCCGTGGGCACGCCGTTTTTGCTCTGCGATTCTTCGGGCACCATCACCCACGTGAGCGCCTCCATGCTCGCGCTCTTGATGCGCGCCGAGATCGACGTCAAGGGCAAGACCGTGTCCGAGGCCTTCTACGGACGCAAGGGCCAGTCCATCGCCGAGCGCATCATGGCCGAGAAGGGCAGCTTGGCCGAAGAGCTGCACCTGCCCCTGTGGAATGGCGTCGAGGTGGATGTGTTCGCCAGCGTCAACTGCATCAATAACGTCAAGGGCGAGATCATCGGTTCGGTGATCTGCCTCACGGATCTGGCGAAGATCAAGGAGCAGCAGGCCGAACTCGCCAAGCAGCAGGAGCAGATGCTCCAGGTGGGCAACTCCATCAACGACCTGGCGCAGCGCGTGGCCTCGGCCTCGGAGGAGCTTTCCGCCTCGGCCGACGAACAGGCGCGTGGCGCCCAGCGTCAGAAGGCCCAGACCGAATCCGTGTCCACTGCCATGGAGCAGATGACCGCCACAGTGCTTGAGGTGGCCCAGAACGCCAGTCAATCCTCTGATGCCGCTGCCACGGCGAGCAAGGCCGCCACCGATGGCGTGCAGCTCGTGCGCCAGAGCGTCACCGGCATCAACCAGGTGGCCGATTCCTCGCGCAAGCTGGCCCAGGTGCTGGGGCAGCTCGACTCCCAGGCCGCTGAGATCGACCGCATCATCAACGTCATCAACGACATCGCCGATCAGACCAACCTGCTGGCCTTGAACGCCGCCATCGAGGCGGCCCGCGCGGGCGACGCCGGACGCGGCTTCGCCGTGGTGGCCGATGAGGTCCGCAAACTGGCCGAGAAGACCATGACCGCCACCAAGGAGGTCGAGAACTCCATCCGCGAGATCCAGGAACGCTCCCAGAACGCTGTGACCACCATGCGCGAGACCGAGCGCCAGGTGGAGGTCAGCACGGAGCTGTCCAACCGCACCGGCCAGTCCCTGGAAGAGATCATGAAGCGCATCGAGGACGTCACCATGCGCGTGGCCCAGATCGCCACCGCCGCCGAGGAGCAGTCCGCCGCCGCCGAAGAGATCAACAGGAACATTGAGGACATCGCGGGCATCGCCAGCGAGACCGAGGAGGGCGCCGGGCAGGCCGCCAGCGCCACGCGCGACCTGGCCGAGCTGTCCCAGAACCTGCTGCAGATGTCCATGACCTTCACCGCCAACAAGGCTGACGCCACCAAGCTGCGCTCCTCTCGTGGCGAGATGAAGGGCATTTTGCCCAAGCTCATGCTGGAGTTCGCCAAGGTCAAGTTTGGCGACAAGGTGTTCGCCAAGGTCACGGCTGAACTGGGCAATCCGGTGTTCCTGCCTGCCCAGAGCTATCCCGACCAGGTGCTGCGCCAGATGGCCGACATCCTGGCGCGGGAGTCCGGCAAGGACTCCAAGGCCGTGTTCGTGGACCTGGGCAAGTACACCATCGGCCAGTTCCACAAGATGTACAGGCCGTACTTCAAGGCCAAGACCCTGAAGGAATTTTACCTGACCATGAACGACACCCACGCGGCCCTGACCAAGGCCAACCCGGGCATTGTCTCGCCCAGGTTCAGCTACGAGGAACGGGGCAACAAGCTGACCATGATCTACAAGTCCAAGCGCGGGTACCACCATTACTTCGAGGGCATCCTGCGCGGCGCGGCCGAGTTCTTCAAGACCCCGGTGGACATCACCGTGCAGGTGCAGGACCCCGAGACCGCCCGGGCCGAGATCACCTTCCGCTAGCACTCGCCATGGCCAACGAAAAGCCCCCGGCTCTCCGCAACAGGAGGGCCGGGGGCTTCTTCGTTACCAGCGCCGTTATTCGGCGGAGGCGGCGCGCCTGCGCTTCAGCTTGTACCACACGTACCAGGCGATGCTCACCACCAGCATGCCAACGATGAGCGCGTCGAAGTGGTGGCGGTAGGTCTGGACCATGCTCCAGTTCTCGCGCAGCTTGAACCCGCAGTAGAGCAGGAAGCTGTTCCACATGGTCGCGCCCAGGGTGGTGGCCAGGGCGAAGGGCCAGAAGCGCATCTTGCCGATGCCTGCGGGGATGCTCACCAGATGCCGCACCACGGGGATGAACCGGCTGAGGAAGAGGGTCAGCGCGCCGCCCCGGCGGTGGAAGAAGCGCTCGGTCATCTCCAGGTCGTGCTTGTCGAGCAGCAGGTATTTGCCGACGCTGAGCACAAAGGGCCGGCCGCCATAGTAGCCCATGAGGTAGGACAGGTATGAGCCGAGGAAGGAGCCGATGGAGGTGGCCAGGATGGCCTCGAAGAGGCCCCATTTGCCGTCGGCCACCAGGAAGCCCACAAAGGGCATCACGGCCTCGCTGGGCACCGGAAAGACCATGCTCTCCAGGCCCATGAGAAAGGCCGCCCCGGCGTAGCCGGTTGTGTCCAGGATGTGGATGGCGAATTCAGAGATGACTTCCGTGAGCAAGGCGGACCTCCGGGCGTGATGACGTCAGCCGCCTCTACCCTGCCTTTGGGCGCAGGGCAAGAGGCTGCACCCATGGGCGCGGTCGCGCCGGTTTCGGGAAGAGGCGCGCTACGCTCAGTCCGGCTCGAAGCCCAGGGCCAGTCCGGCCTCGCGGCTGGCCGGGTCGCCGCGCAGGCGCGACCAGTAGACGTTCTGCGCGGGCCAGAGGTCCGGCTCGGCGCCCAGCGTGGCCGCGCGCTCCAGGATGTGGCGCACCTCGGCATAGTCCGGGGCCTGGGCCGAGAGCAGGGCCACCAGGGCCTCGCCCACGCGCAGGCCCAGCAGCGCGCGCTCCGGGTGGGCCTGGCCCAGGTCCTTGAGGAAGTCCAGAAAGTCGCGGGAGGGCACCACCTCGCCCATGATCCACTGCCAGCACAGGGCCGACCAGAGCCTGCCCCAGCGCCCGGCTGCGGTCTGGGTGGTCTGGGCCTCGCGATAGGGAAAAAACAGGTGCGCCCCCTGCTTCGTCTCGGCGCATTGCCGCGACCAGGAGTCGGCCTCGGCCCTGTGCGCCCAGGCCAGGGCCAGGGCCTGGCGCTTGCCCCAGGACAGGTACGAGGCCGGGACGCACTTGGCCGATGTGGCCGCGCCCGTGTGCTCCACCTGCACGCACCCGGCCAGGGGGCCGCCGGTGTCCGCGCGTTCCCACTTCCAGGCGCAGTCGTCGCTGCCGGACTCGTTGGTCCAGGTGATGGACGCCGTGCCGGTTTCCGCAGTCCTGCCCACGCCGACGCCCATGCCGACGCGCACGCCAAGGCCCGGCCAGCAGACCTCGGCGCTGTCTCCCGGCGCTGGCAGCCGGTTCTCGGCCCACAGCCGCACCAGGGCCTGGGCCATGATGCTCTCCGTGGTCTCGCGCCGGGGGCGGATCTCCCGCGTCCAGAGGTCGTGCCCGCTGCCCTCGGCCGGGTCGTTGGAGCTGGCCTGGCCGACATGCGAGAGCAGCAGCGGCTCCAGGTCCTCGCACCCGGTGCGCAGGGCCAGGCCCATGGCGCGCAGGGCGAAGGTCAGGGCGTTGAGCGGCTCGATGCGGGCCAGGTCGTCGAAAAACCAGGCGCAGCTGGCAAAGGACGAGAGCGCCCATTTCTGCATGTTGAGGAGCTTCCAGGCCGTGTCGCTCCGGGCGGCGGAGAGGCCCTTCTTGAAGTGGGCGCCCTCGAAGACCTTGGCCTCCATGAGGCCCGACAGCACGCGGCCATACTGGATCACAGCCTCCTCGGCGTTGGTGAACAGGGTCTGGCCGAGTTTCTGGTAGTGGCTGTCCATGAGCGCCTTGACCGCGCGCAGGCCGTCGCGCAGGGGGCCGCGCCAGCGCTGGTTCCAGCCGCGCCGATGCTCGGTGCAGCAGCCGCAGTCCGAGCGCCAGCGCTCCACGCCGTGGACGCAGCTCCAGGAGGAGTTCTCATGGATGCGTGCGTGCCGCTTGGGCGGGTTCTCGGCAAGGTAGGCGGCGTAGTTGGTCAGCCGCACGCCGTCCACACCGGCCCGCGCCTGGGACAGGGCGTAGGCCAGGGCCATCTCGCCGAACTTGAAGTGGTGGCCGTAGGTCTCCCCGTCCGTGGCCAGGGCCAGCAGGCCCTTTTCGGCCAGGCCGGAGAGCTTGCCCCAGAACATGTCGCCGTTGCGCAGCAGGCCCTCGAAGGCCACGGCCTGGGACAGCGGGCCGTCGTAGAAATACACGGCAATGCTGCGGCCCTCGGGCAGCTCCACCAGGTAGGGCTCGCGGATGTCCAGGTTGCCTTCATTGGCCTCGGTCCAGGCGACGGTCTTCCCGTCAGGGCCGATATCGGCGACCTGCCTGGCCTGGCGCGGGGCCAGGATGGTGAACTTCACCCCGGCCTGGGCCAGGAGCTCCAGGGTGCGCGTGTCCACGGCGGCCTCGGAGAGCCACATGCCCTCGGCCTGGCGCTTGAAGCGCGCCTCGAAGTCGGCCAGGGCCCAGGCGATCTCGGCGCGCTTCTCCAGGTCCGTGGCCAGTGGCATGATGACGTGGTGGTAGATCTGGGCGATGGCGTTGCCGTGGCCCAGGCGCTCCACGCTTTTGCTGTCGCCCTCCAGCACGCGGGCGTAGATGTCCGGGGCCTGCTGCTCCATCCAGGTGAGCAGGGTGGGGCCAAAGTTGAAGCTCATCCACTCGTAGCAGTTGACGATCTCGATGATGCGGCCCGTGCCGTTGGTGCGTCTGGCCCAGGCCAGGGGGCCGTAGCTCTCGCCGCAGATGCGCTCGTTCCAGTGCCGGGACGGGGCGGCGCTGCCCTCGGGCAGGATGGTGTCAAGCCAGGGGTCCTCCCTGGGCGGCTGGTAGAAATGCCCGTGCAGGCACAGCTGCTTGCCATTGGCCTTGTCGCCGCTCTTGCCGCCTGTGAACCCGTCCGTCTTTCCAGCCATGCCGTCTCCCGCGCTTGAGGATGCTGATGCTCCACCACTATCCTGGCCGGGCGCGGGGGGCAAGTGCCGCCCCGAAGAACAGCCGGGCGCAGGTAGACAAATCGTCAGGGCATTGGTATGCATTGGCCGTAGTCGGACCTGCGCCCGCAGGCCGCAAGGGGGTTCTCGTAGAAACGCTCAAGGCTGCGCTCAAGACGTTGCTCTTCCCGTTCTTTCTGGCCGGGGTGCTGTTGACCTCCCTCGCCGTTCCCTTTGGCGGCACGCCCGTGGCCCTGGCCGCTGGAACGGAGAACCTGGGCCACGTGAGCCGGGTTCAGGGCTCGGCCGTGGCGCGGCAGGGCAGGGAGGTCCGCTCGCTGGAGCTGAATTCGCAGGTGAAACGCGAGGACACGCTCTTGACTGCGGCGGGCTCGCGCCTGGAGGTGACCATGCTCGACGAGACCAGGCTGACGCTGGGCGCGGACACGGAGTTCGTGCTCGAACGCTATGACCTGGGCCGCCAGCAGGGCGCGGGCGCGGTGCTGCTCCGGCTGACCAAGGGGGCCTTCCGCCTGGCTACGGGCGAGCTGACCGCCCTGCGCGGCGGGCCGTTCGAGGTGGGCACCCCGCTGGGCGTCATCGGCATACGCGGCACGGAGTTCTGGGGCGGGTTCCTGGGCACCGAGGAAGTGAACGTGCTGCTCATCTCGGGCAAGGGCGTGTACATCAAGAACAGCGCGGGCATGACCGAAATTTTGAAGCCGCTGGAGGGCGTGACCCTGCGCACGGCCACTGCGCCGCCCCCGGCCCCGACCCTGTGGAGCCCGGACAAGCGCGCGCGGGCGTTCAAGACCGTGGAGTTCGACTAGTCCAGCGTCTTCCGGTAGCGCCGCATGCCCACGCTGATGACCACCACCAGGAACAGGGCGATGGGCCAGACGTGGGTCAGGGATTCCAGCGCGCCGTTGCCCTTGAGCAGGATGCCGCGCACCAGCCGCAAATAGTGCGTCAGCGGCAGCACCGAGCCGATGGTCTGCGCCCATCCCGGCATGCCCCGGAACGGGAACATGAACCCGGACAAGAGCAGCGACGGCAGGAAGAAGAACACGCTCATCTGCACTGCCTGCAGCTGATTTTTGGCGATGGTCGAGAGCGTCACCCCGACGCTTAAGTTGGCCGCGATGAACACCAGGGACAGCACGAACACCGCCAGGACGCTGCCGCGCAGGGGCACCCCGAACAGGAACTTCGCCGCCAGGACGATCAGCGTCATCTGGATGTAGCCCACCAGGATATACGGGATGATCTTGCCCAGCATGACCTCCAGCGGCCGCACCGGCGTGGACAAGAGGTTCTCCATGGTGCCGCGCTCCCTCTCTCGTGTAATGGCGAGTGAGGTGATCATGGTCAGGGTCAGGGTCAAGATGACGCCCATGAGGCCGGGCACGATGTTGTACTGGGTCACGGCCTCGGGGTTGTACTCGGCGTGCACGCGCAGGGTTACGGGCGAGGGCGTTGGGACGTAGCCTGCCGAGGCGGGCAGGTCGCGGGCCAGCACCTGGCTGACCACCTCGCGCATGGCGGCAAGGGCTCCGCTGGTGGCGGCCGGGTCCGTGGCGTCGGCCTCCAGCAGCAGCACCGGCTTTTCCCCGCGCAACAGCTTGCGCGAGAAGTCCTCGGGGATGGTCAGCACGAACTGGGTGCGGCCCTCTTTGAGCGCGCTGTCGGCCTCGGCGCGGCTGGCCAGATGCTCGGTGACCTCGAAGTAGCTGCTGGTCTGCATGCCCGCCACGATGCTGCGCGCATACGGCGAGTTGTCGGCCGAGAGCACGGCCGTGGGCAGGTGGCGCGGGTCGGAGTTGATGGCGTAGCCGAAGAGGATGAGCTGCATGAGCGGGATGCCGATCATCATGGCAAACGTCACCCGGTCGCGGCGCATCTGGATGAATTCCTTGTAGACCATGGCCGCGAAGCGCCGGAAGCAGAACACGTTGTTCGCGCTCATGGCTGGCCGCCTGCCTGGCCGCCTGCCTGAGCCTTCTGGGCGGCCTGGCCGTTCTGCTTGGCCTGCTGGCCGCGCATGAGGTGGATGAAGACCTCCTCCAGGCTGGTGCGGATGAGCTTCCAGTCGTGCCCGGTCCCTGCCTGGAACGGGGCGATGGCCCTCTCCAGGGCCTCGGCGTCCTGGCCGCTGACGTGCAGGGTGTTGCCAAAGGCCACCACCTGTTCCACGCCGGGCAGGGGGCGCAGGGCGTCGGCCAGTTCCGGCAGGTTCGCGCCGGAAACGCTCCAGGTGCAGAGCCCGGCGTGGTCCACGATACCCTCCAGGGTGTCCTGGGCCAGCAGGTCGCCATAGGCGATGTAGGCCAGGCGGTGGCAGCGCTCGGCCTCGTCCATGTAGTGGGTGCTGATGAGCGCGGTGACGCCCTGGCTGGCCAGCTTGTGCACCTCGTCCCAGAAGTCGCGCCGCGCGCCAGGGTCCACCCCGGCCGTGGGCTCGTCCAGCAGCAGCAGCTTCGGCCCGTGCAGGGTGCAGGCCGAAAGAGCCAGGCGCTGCTTCCAGCCGCCGGACAGGCTGCCCGCCAGCTGGTTCGCAAAGCGCGTCATGCCCATGCGCGTGAGGCACTCGTCCACCACCCGCAGGCGGTCGGCCAAGCCGTACATGCGCGCCATGAAGTCCAGGTTCTCGCGCACGGTCAGGTCCTCGTAGAGGCTGAAGCGCTGGGCCATGTAGCCCACGTGGGGCTTGATCTCGTCGGCCTGGGTGAGCACGTCGAAGCCCAGGCAGGTGCCGCTTCCGGAGTCGGGCTTGAGCAGCCCGCAGAGCATGCGGATGAAGGTGGTCTTGCCCGAGCCGTTGGGGCCGAGGAAGCCGTAGATCTCGCCGCGCTTGACGCGCATGGAGAGGTTGTTGACCACGACCTTGCCGTCAAAGCTCTTGGTCAGGCCGGAGACGTCGATGACGTAGTCGGCCTCGTTGGCGGAAGCGTCATTTGCGGAAGTATCGTTAACAGGAGCTTTCGGGGCGTCGGCGTCGGCAGGGCCGTTGTGGAGGCTGTGGCCGACGCTGTGGCCGGTGCTGTTGTCCGTGTCCGCGCCCACGGGTTATTTCCCCGCGGGCAGGCTCAACCGCACGTCCACCGGCTGGCCGGGGTGCAGCAGGGGCGCCTGGTCCGGGCCGGGCTTGGCCTCTACCATGAACACCAGCTTGGCGCGGTTGTCGCTGGAGTAGAGGATGGGCGGGGTGTACTCGGCCTGGGCCGAGACGTAGCTGACGCGGACCGGAATGGGTTTGGCCTCGCCGTCGAAGCGCACCTGGGCCTCCTGGCCCATCTGGATGCGGCCCACGGTCTCCTCGGGCACGAAGAAGCGGACCTTGATGTTCCCAGGGGGCAGGAGCACGGCCACGGCCTTGCCCGCAGGCACCCACTCGCCCAGGGTATACAGGGTGTCGAAGACCAGCGCGGCGGACGGGGCGGCCTGGGATTTCTGGGCCAGGGTCCAGGCGGCCTGCTCCACGCGGCCCTTGGCGGCCTCCACCTCGGCCTGGGCCGCAGAGATCTCGTCCGAGCGCCCGCCGAGCTTGGCGGTGGAAAGGTTGGCGGACATCTCGCGCACCTGCTGGGCCTTGACGTCGTAGTCCGCCCGCGCCCGGTCCATCTCCTCGGCGGAGATGGTGCGCTCGGCAAAGAGCTTCTCGCGGCGCTTGAACTCGGTTTCGGCAAGCCGCAGGGCGGTGCTGGCCTGGCCCAGGCGCGCACTGACGGCCTTCAGTTCCGTGGGCCGCTGTCCCTTCTGCAGGTTGGCCAGCTTGTCGGCAGCCTGCTTCAGGGCTTGGGTGGCCACGGCCAGGGCCGCGCGCTCAAAGTCCTGCTCCAGCACGAACAGCGGCGCACCGGCCTTGACCTCCTGGCCCCGGTGCACGCGCAGCTCGGAGAGCGCCCCGGACACGGGCGAGGCCACGTGCACGTACTCGGCCTCCACATAGCCCTGGAAGACCTTGGCCCCGTCCTGGCTGAAGCGTCGCAGGCCGTATGCCGCCACGCCCAGCAGCAGCAGGGCCAGCAGCGCCAGGCGGGCCTTGGCCGGAATCCGTTGCAGGAGGTGTACAGGGTTCTGCATGCCACCCCTTTACACCTTCTGCGACGGAAGTGTCAAACGTACGTTTGAAAGTTGGGGAGGATTACGCCCGGAGCGAATCCTCCCCAACGGGTCAGGGGGTCAGAAGGCGGCTGCCCAGGCGGGGTCAGGGACGGTTCACATCGAAGACTGTCTGGGCGTCCTTGTCCCAGCCGTCGAAGAGGAAGGCGTCGGCCTTCTTGTCCGCCAGCAGCCGGAAGGCGTAGCGCACCTGCTCCTCGTAGAAGGTGCAGAAGGCGCCCTTCTGGTCCATGCCGCCGTTCATCTCCTGGGCCTCGGCAGGGCAGGGCGAGCCGCAGAAGTGCCGGATGGCGCAGCTCCGGCAGGACGCGATGTCCTCGACCTTGCGTCCGGTGACGCGCTTAAAGGCCGGGGACACCAGCACCTCGTCCAGGCTGTCGGTGAACAGGTTGCCGCCGTTGTAGTCCGGCAGGCCGATGAATTCGCTGCAGGGGAACAGGCCGCCGTCCGGGCCCAGGGCGAAGAAGCAGCGTCCGCCGCCGCAGGGCGAGATGTCGCACATGAGCCGCCGGGCCGTGGGCGCCACGATGGACAGCAGGATGTTGGCGAAGTTCGCCACCACCAGCTTGCGCCCGGTCTTCTGGTACAGCTCATAGGAGCGGTCCAGGGCGGCGGTGAAGTACTTGGCGGCCACGGCCTCGTCCGGCTTGAGGTCCCTGGACGCGGGCATGGTGCAGCGCAGGATGTTCAGCATGGTCACCGGCACCTCGTGCTGGTGGAAGAAGTCCACCAGCTGGGGCAGGGTGCGCATGTTCTCCTTGGTCACTGTGCAGATGACGTTGTACAGCGGGTAGCCCTTCAGGCGCTCCATGGCCTTGACCACGACGTCGTACACGCCCTTGCCGCCCCAGGTGGTCCGGGTGCGGTCAGCGATGCGCGCCGTGGCCGCGTCCAGCGACAGGCCGATGCCGACCTTGTGGCTGGTCAGAAAGTCGATGGCCGACTCGTCCAGGTTGGTGGCGTTGGTCTGCACGCCGAAGCTGAAGTCCCCGGCATAGCGTTCGATGCCCGCAAAGACCGCGTCGCGGTTGAGCAGCGGCTCGGCCCCGTGGAACACGATCTGCGGCAGGCGGCCTGCGGGAAGGTGCGCGCCGAACCAGTCCTTGAGCCGGGCCAGGGCATCCAGCAGGCGCTCGGCCGGCATGTGCTCGCCTGTGCGGCGCATCTCGGTGGGGATGTAGCAGTAGCCGCAGTTCAGGTTGCAGCGCGCCGTGGGGTTGAAATACACAGCAGAGGGCGTCAGGTTGAAGCGCAGGTCGTGCATCTCCTTGGCAAAGGCCGCGGAGTTGGCCTGGACCGAGTCCAGGAAGCGCCGGGAGCCAAGGGTCTTGGCCAGGGCGCCCTTGCGCACCAGGGACCAGAAGGCCGTGTCCGGGTCGATGAGCGCCAGGTGCGTGTCGTGGCCGATGTCCACGGGGATCAGCCGCGGGCCGTCGCCGGTGTTGGCGAAGCGGCCCGCCTGGGCCGCCCCGCCGGTGGCTCTTTTCACCGTCATGGTTAGTGCTTCGCCTTTTCGCTGATAAGGATGTAGTGTGACAGGCCGGTGCCTTCGGCCGAGCATTTCTTGCGGAAGGCGATGATGTCCTTGTCCTTGGGCTGGCGGGGCTTCTTCTGCGTGTCCATCGTCGTAGCGGGCTTCGTGTCCATGTGTGACCTCCTTGAGGGTGAAAAAAAAGGATTCCGGCTGCCCCATACAGAGCAGCCGGAATCCTTTGCCATCGGACTCCACGGGATACAATCGAAGCAACAGATCTTCTGACTTCCGGATCATTCGCCTGTGCGCGACCTTCCCCCCAGGTTGTGACCTGAAAGTGGCGGCGGTTGCCTTGCGCACGGCGTCCCCGGTTACAGCGGCGGGACCGTCACGGACTTGCACCGTGTTCTGAGATGTTGCCTCAACGAATGAAAACTTACAGGAAGAGGGCTTGAACCGTCAAGCCTTGAGCCGTCCCTCGGATCACTGGCCGGGCTCGACCAGCGCGCCCTTGATCCGGTCTCAGCGGGCCAAGCCTCAGGGCTCTGGCGGCGATGCGGGCTCGCGGATGTGCTCGACGAGCTCGCGGATGTGCAGGGGCTGGTTGGCGAAGTCGCGCACGCAGAGCATGAGCTGGCGCGTGGCCCAGCTGTCCGTGAGCCGCACGATGTGCAGGCTCATGGACTTCTTGCAGTGTACGGCCGCGGTCTCCGGGATCACGGCGATGCCCACGTTGTCCTGCACCAGCCGGGCGGAGGCCATAAAGCCGCGCAGGCGCACCCGGTAGTTGATGCGCTTGCCCACGCGGCTGGCGTGGGCCTCCAGGTATTTCTGGATGGAGCTGCCCTCGGCCAGGCCCACGAAGTCGTAGTCCAGGGTTTCGGCAAAGCTTACGGAGCGCTTGGCGGCCAGTGGGTGTTTGGGCGAGACCACCAGCACCAGCTGAAGCGTGCGGAAGGGGAAGGTCTGCAGGTTGCCTAACACCTCGGAGCTTTTGGGCACCACGCCCACGTCGGCCTTGTCCTCCAGCAGGTCCTGCATGATCTCGGTGCTCAGGCGTTCGTGCACGTCGATGCCCACGTTGGGGTGCGCGAGGAGGTAGGAGCTCAGGATCTCAGGCAGAAACTCGGTGATGGTGGACGTGTTGCACAGGAGGCGCACGTGGCCCTTGAGGCCCTGGCCGTACTCGCTCACGTCGCCCACCATGCGCTCCCACTCCTGCATGATGTTGTGGGCATGGCGCATGAGGGCGAAGCCCGCCTCTGTGGGCGCCACGCCGCGGCGTCCGCGCGTCAAGAGCGGCACGCCGAGGGTGTCCTCCATGTTGCGGATGCGCGCGCTGGCCGAGGCCAAGGCCATGAAGGCGCGGTCGGCCCCGCCGGTGATGCTGCCGCTCTCCACCACATGCAGGAACAGTCGTAAGTCTGTGAGATCAAAGGACATATATTGCTCCCTGGCCTGTGCTGGGCCGGGCTCATTCGTCCGAAGAAACCTTTCCCGAGCCTTCGTCTCGACCGAAGGCATACTCAATATCTTCCGCATTTACAACCAAGGTCGACGGGATCAGGTTGCAGTCATGGAAAGCGTGGCCCCAGTCGTCTGGTGGCCTGCGATACAAAAGAAACACCCGCGCAATATGCGCGAAAGGGGAAAGATCATGAACACCACCACACAGCTCATCGTCAGGGTCGCCTTTGTCGCCATGCTGCTCGTCGGCGCTGCCTGCAACAAGATGGACCGGACCACCCTCAGTGAAAACGCCGCCGCCGATGCTCGCGGCGAACTGACCGCAGAGCAGGCCCAGAACGTCGAGACCGAGCGCGTGCATGCGCTGCAGGACCGCGTGGAATTCCTGCAGGCCCAGCTGAAGGACGTGCATCCCCTGAGCGCCAAGGCCGACGTGCCTGGCGGCGACTACATCGAGTAGCGTAACCTCCGCCCCTCAACGGCCGGGGCGGGGTGTTCGGGCTTGCAGGTCCCGAGCGCTTTGCCCCGGCCACTTTATACCCACCCGGACGTTGCGCGCAGAAGCGCGCAGGCAAAATTAACCGGGACATGCCCCTCAATGGCCGGGGCGGAATGTGCGGGCTTGCAGGTCCCGGGCGTTTCGCTCCGGTCTTTTTTTCGGCCTTTTGGACAGGTCCGCCCAGGGCTCGCCTACAGGGGCCGGGCCTGTCTGCGGCGCCACAATTCCAAGGCCAGAACCCCCACCACCAGCAGGTTGACCGCCAGGACGAAGAGCCTGAGCCAGGTCACCTGCCGCGCCAGCTCATACAGCTCAAAGGGGATGTAGACCCCGCCCGCCAGCGCCCCGAACCATTCGGCCCAGGCCTTGCGCAGCCACAGCCCGCTGGCCTCCACCACGCGGACCAGGGCATAGCCCAGAGCCAGGGCCGCAAGCATCCACAGCCGGGCGTCCGTAAGCTTTTCCGCTGCGTCGATGAAGATCCTTGGCATGTGGCTGGCGGGGTTCAGGTGCAGCAGCCGCACCAGTTCCTCCGCCGCCAGGCCCAGATCCTTGTGCAGCAGCGTCAAAAGTCCGAACCCGGCCAGGAGCACCAGCGCGCCCTTGGACAGCTCCAAGAGCGCCACGAGTCTCACCCCGGTCAGCCTTGTCCCGATCTGCTCAGTCATGCGGCTCCTTATAGGCAACCAGGGCGCTGCCCCTGGACTCATCCAGTATGCGGGCCTCCGGCGGCCGGGGGGAATGATTCCCCCGGACCCCCTCATAGCCGAAAGGGCTGGGCTGCGCAAAACGCAGCCCAGCCCTTTCGGCGTGTGGGGGATTCCAAAGGGCCTCAGGCCCTTTGGCCGCCGGAGGCATTCTTCTCCAGTTCCTCGACCACAAGCGGCAGGCCCCGGGTCGGGTCTGCCCTGAGGGAGAGCGCCTGCTTGGGGCACTTGGAGACGCAGGCCCCGCAGCCCATGCAGCGCGCGGTCTTGATCTGGAGCGCCCGGTCGCGGGCCTTGAGCGCGCCGAACTGGCAGAACGGAACGCAGTTGCCGCAGCCCACGCAGGCCTCGGCGTCCACCTGGGCCACAAAGCCCGAGCTGGCGAGCATGTCTACGCCGTTGCGCTGGGCGGCCATGGCCCCGCAGCAGCAGGAGCAGCAGTTGCAGATGGCGTAGAAGCGCCCCAGGGCCACGTCCTTGAAGAAGGCGTGGTGCACGTGCCCGCGCGCGTGCTCGGCCTTCAAAATGTCAGCCGCCTCGTCCACGCTGATGCGCCGGGCGCGCTTGCCGTTGTGCTCCAGCACGAGGCTGGCGAAGGGTTCGCCCATGACTAGGCAGACGTCCATGGGCGAGCAGGGGTTCTTGCGTGCGGCGCGGCAGGGGCAGTCGAAGACCACGATGTGGTCCGGATTCTTCAGCACGATGTCGCGCGCGAGCTGGTAGGGCACCACGCTCTCCGGCGCGGTGAGCCTGACCTCGCGGCCGATCTTGACCAGCCGGGTGGCTTCCTCCGTGGGCAGCACTTTCCCGTGGTAGGTGTCCGCGAAGCGGATGCCGCCGCTGGCCTTGAGCGCCTTGCGGGCGGTGCGGCGGGCCGCCACGCGGGAGGGGAAGAGCGTGTCCAGCGTGCGCGACAAACGCATGAGGCCACGGGCAAGCGGATGCTCGCCCGTGGCCATGCTGATGTAGAAGTAGGGCCAGCGCAGGTAGATGTAGCCGTGCAGCTTGCTTGCCGTGGTGAACCCGGGGAGCGTGTCCGCCTCCTCGAAGAAGCGGCGCGCCGAGGGTTTCAGCAGCAAGTGCAGCGGGTTCATGGCCGGGCCCTTTTGCGGGTGCTATTTCTCGGTTTCGGTCTTCTGCCCGCCGCGCATGGTGTGGCGCTTGGTGGCGGAAAGCACGGTCTTGCGCAGGCGGATGGACTGCGGGGTGATCTCCACCAGTTCGTCCTCGCGGATGAAGTGGATGGCGCGCTCCAGCGTCATGGGCTTGATGGGGGTCAGGGTGCAGGCCTCGTCCTTGCCCGAGGCGCGCATGTTCGAGAGCTTCTTTTCCTTGGAGGGGTTGACGTTGATGTCCACCTCGCGGGTGTGCTCGCCCACGATCATGCCCTCGTAGAGGGGGTCGCCGGCGGTGACGAACATCTGGCCGCGGGGCTCCAGGTTGAAGATGCCGTAGGTCACGCCCACGCCGGAGCGGTCGGCCACGATGGACCCGGTGAAGCGGGTGGGGAAGTCGCCCCGGTACTCGCCGTAGCCTTCGAGGTAGGAGTTCATGATTCCGGTGCCCTTGGTGTCCGTCAAGAACTCGTCGCGGTAGCCGATGAGCCCGCGCGAGGGCACGCTGAACTCGATGCGCACGCGGCCCTTGCCGTTGTTCACCAGGTTGACCATGCGGGCCTTGCGGATGGACAGCTTCTCGGTGACGATGCCCATGAAGGTCTCGTCGCAGTCCACGTAGACGCGCTCGATGGGTTCGGTGATCTTGCCGCCTTCCTTCTTGTAGATGACCTCGGGACGTCCCACGGTGAGCTCGAAGCCCTCGCGGCGCATGGTCTCGATGATGATGGCCATCTGGAACTCGCCGCGGCCCTTGACGAGGAAGCTGTCGCGGTCCTCGCCTTCTTCCACGCGGATGGCCACGTTCTGCAGGGCCTCGCGCTGGAGGCGCTCGCGGATCTTGTTGCTCTGCACGAACTTGCCCTCGCGGCCGGCAAGGGGCGAGGTGTTGATGCCGAAGCGCATGCTGACCGTGGGCTCGTCCACGGTGATGCGCGGCAGGGCCACCGGAGATTCCTTGGTGCAGATGGTGTCGCCGATGTGCACGTCGTCGATGCCGGCCAGAACCGCGATGTCGCCGGCTTTGACCTCGTCCACGGCGGCCAGCTGCACGCCGTCGTACACCTGGAGCTTGCTGACCTTGAGGGTCTTGGGCGTGCCGTCCTCGCCGATGCAGACCATGGAGTCGCTGGACTTGACCACGCCATTGACGACCTTGCCGATGGCCAGGCGTCCCACGTAGTCGGAGTAGCCCAGGTCGCAGACGATCATCTGGAAGGGGGCCTCGGGGTCAAAGGACGGGGCCGGGATGTTCTCCAGGATGCAGTCGAACACGGGGTTCAGGTTCTCGCCGCGTCCTTCAAGGGTGGTCTGGGCGATGCCGTCGCGGCCGATGGCGTAGAGCACGGGGAATTCCAGCTGCTCCTCGTTGGCGCCAAGGTCGATGAACAGGTCGTAGACCTCGTTCAGGACTTCCTCGGGGCGGGCGTCGCCGCGGTCGATCTTGTTGACGATGACGATGACCGGCAGGCCGCCGTCCAGCGCCTTCTTCAGCACGAAGCGGGTCTGGGGGAGCGGCCCTTCGCTGGCGTCGACGAGCAGGATGGCGCCGCCGGCCATGGCCAGGGAGCGCTCGACCTCGCCGCCGAAGTCGGCGTGGCCCGGGGTGTCGATGATGTTGATCTTGACGCCCTTCCAGGAAACTGAGCAGTTCTTGGCGGCGATGGTGATGCCGCGTTCGCGCTCCAGGTCCATGTTGTCCATGACGCGGTCGCTGACCTGCTGGTTCTCGCGGAACACGCCGCTCTGGCGGAAGAGGCCGTCCACAAGGGTGGTCTTGCCGTGGTCGACGTGGGCGATGATGGCGATGTTGCGCAGGGCTTCATTCTTGGCGGTGGTCTTCATGGGAGAAAATTCCTTTGGGCGGGCGTTACGGGGTGAAGGAAGGCTTATGAATGCATAGTAACCGGACAATGACTTTGGAGCAACAGCACTGTGACACTTTCTGAAGGCAGGCTGCGGACTGCGGATTTTTGTGCGGCATGAAAGGAAAAACCCCGTCCCGCAGGGGCGGGACGGGGCGCTGGTAGCCGGGTATTTTTACTGCCGGCGTGCCGTGACGATTAGTAGTCGCGACGGGGGCGGGGCTGGCGTTCCTGGGCTTCGTTGACCCGCAGGGCACGTCCGGCGATTTCTTTGCCATTGAGCGCGTCGATGGCCTGCTTGGCGGAGGAGTCGTCCATCTCCACAAAGCCGAATCCGCGGAAGCGGCCGGTCTCGCGGTCATTGATGAACTTCACGGACATGACCTCGCCATACTGGCCGAACATGTTGCGGAGGTCTTCTTCGGAGGCGCTGAAGGGGATGTTGCCAACATAGATAGACTTAGGCATAAAAATCTAAGCTCCTGAAATGATGATGAGACGTTCGCGTCATGTGTCCTTTGGGGCAACATGCTCCCATGTCTGCATGACAATTGAGGGCTAGCTTTGAGCGCTCATCTTTGCAATGTCAACGGAAAAACGACCTGTTTTTGAAATTTCTTCCTTGGAACCCTTCTTGCTAGGCAGATCGCTAAAGCTCTCAGGCAATGCCCCAGAAGGCCATTTGAGGTGTTTGCCGCGCAAAACTGTCCGGATATGGTCAGGATTTTGGCGGCTCAACGGACCGAAAATGGAAAGGCTAAGCCGCACACATTCGTACCGGAGGCTCTCCATGCACGTGTTCCTGCTTGTCGCCATTGCTTCAATCTTCGCCCTCTCGGGCTGCGGTATTGTTCCCATGTATGGAACGCAGAACATCCATTCCGAGGCCCCCGGCTCCTCTGGCGGCAGCCGCCTTCAGGCGAATTCCGAGCAGTCGGCCCGGCCCCGCGTCAGCTACCAAAAGGGCCCTGGTTTCGTGGACCCGAAACTCCAGCCGTATTCCATCAGGGGCATAACCTACTGGCCGATTCAGTCGGGCCTGGGCTACAGCGAGGTCGGCACGGCCTCCTGGTACGGCATGGACTTCCATGGCAAGAAAACCGCCACCGGCGAAATTTACGACATGTTCGGCGTGTCCGCCGCACACAAGACCCTGCCCCTGGGCACCAAGGTCCGCGTGACCAACCTGGAGAACGGCCGGGAGATTGAGCTGACGGTCAATGACCGGGGTCCCTTCGTGGACGGCCGCATCATCGATCTTTCCTACGCCTCGGCGCGGCTGCTCGGCATGGCCGAAAACGGCGTGGCCAAGGTGCGGGTTGAGGGCGTCAGCGACAATCCGGCCATCGCGGCAGCCAATGCCAAGGGCGCGGCCAAGACCGGCGCCCTGGCCGCCAACGATTCCCCTGTGCGCCGCGCCAAGCCGCAGGTCGGGGAAAGAAACATCGTGGAGCGCACCATCGTCGAAGAGACCGCCAGCCCGCAGCCTCAGAGCAAAGCCCAGGCCAGGACTCAACACAAGGCTCAGCGCCAGGTGCAGCTGGCCGAGGCCGCCAAGCCGCGCCACGCAACCAACACCGTGGCCGAGGCCAAGCACGCGCCCAAGACCGTGGCCCAGGCCGAGAACGGCAAGTACGCCGTGCAGGTGGGGGCCTTCTCACAGGACGACAACGCCCGCCGCGTGCAGAAGAAGCTCGTGCAGTCCGGGTACGGCAGCGCCAGGATCACCCGCGTGGTGCGCGGCGGACGTGAACTCATGGCGGTGCAGGCCTCCTTCGAGGAGCGCGAAAAGGCCGAGGAGGCCTTGCGCAACCTGAAGCCGGAATTTCCGGCCAGCTTCATCAGCACCGGGGCATAGGGCTTGCGCCCCTGGGGAGCATGGGCTAAAGAATAATCAGCAAAGCCCATTCCGCATCCTGCGGGCCGGGCTTTGGCGCAACCCAACCCCACGGAGGGCGAGGCATGGCGCAGAAGACGTATGAAGTGGCGGGCGTTCCGCTGGAGAACATCCGCAATCGCAACGAACTGCGGGTTGTCAAACTCCTGCCGCAGGTTCTGGCCGAGCACCTGGACTATCACCCCGGCTACCTTGACATCCAGGACATCTACGCCCTGACCCTGAACAACCTGCCCCCGCGCTACCGGCAGCAGGGCACCATCATCATCAGCGAGCCGGTCAGCGACGCGGAGATCCTGCGCGAGCTGCGCAACTCGGTGAACCAGGTGGAGCTTTCCCCCACGGACCGCGAGAAGGGCTAGGCTTCAGGTTTGGCTGCGGCTGCGGCCTTGACTTCATTCCAGAGGCGATCCTTGTCGGCCATGGGCATGACCAGCAGGTCCAGGCCGCGCTCGCGGGCCAGGGCCTCCATGCCTGCGTAGCGGGACAGAAACTTCAGGTTGGCCCGGTCCAGCGCCGCATTGGCCTTGATGCCCTGGCGGCGTCCCAGCTCGATCAGCGTGAACAGCGCGTCCCCGAACTCCTCCTCCATCTCGTCCTGGCTGCCGCGTGCGCAGGCCTCCTCGTATTCGCGCCACTCGGCGTCGAACTGGGTGCGGGCGTCGGCGTCCGTGGCCCAGGTGAAGTCCAGGCGCGCAGCCTTGGAGTGGATGCGGTAGGCCTTCAAAAGCGGCGGCAGGCCCTTGGGCAACGAGTCGTACGCGCCGGGCTGCTTGCCGTTTTCTGCCTTCTCCCCGCGCTTGATGCGCTCCCAGTTGCGCAAAAGCTCTTCCTGGTCGGCCACCTTGGTGTCGCCGAACACGTGCGGGTGGCGGCGGATCATCTTGGCCGCGTTGGTGGCCACCACGTCCGCCAGGTCGAACTGCCCGGCCCGGGAGGCCAGGGCGGTCTCGAAGAGCAGCAGGAAGAGCACGTCTCCCAGTTCCTCGGCCGTCTCGGCGGTGTCGCCCGAGCGGATGGCCGAGACCAGCTCAAAGGCCTCCTCGATGATGTAGTCGCAGAGCGAAAGCGGCGTCTGCTTGCGGTCCCAGGGGCAGCCGTCCGGCCCCAGCAGGGCGTCGATGACCTCCTGCATTTTCTCGAGGGAAAGCTTGTCCGTGTTCACGTGGGCGTGTCTCCTGTTCTTGTGGGATTGCTTTGGGGGTGGCCGGGGCCGTATCGCCCAGGCTGGATTGTTCTGATCGGGGGGCCTGGCTCAGACGGCCCGGCTCAAATATTCTGGGGGCCCTTCTTGGCGGGCTTTTGCTGCTGCTTGGGCCTGGGCGGGGGCAGCACGGCCGGCTTGGGCAGGGTGAAGCCGCCCTCCTCCAGGGTGTCGCGGATGGGCGCGGGCGTGAAATTGGCCAGGAGCACGAGGGCGGGCTCTGTCTTCTGGGCAAAGGCGGAATGCTTTACCGCCGCCGTGCCGGGCAGCATGGCCTTGAGCAGCAGGAGCACCACCAGGGACAAAAGCACTCCCTCCACGACCCCGAAGGCGGCGCCTGCGGCCTTGTCCACCACGGTGAGCATGGCCAGTTTGAGCACGCCCTGGAGGAACTGGACCAGGAACCACAGGGCCGCCAGGGTGGCCAGGAAGGTGATGAGGTAGCTGAGGGCCAGCACTGTGCCCGGATTGGCGAAGTAGACCTTGAGGTGCGGCACGAAGATGGTGTGCAGGTGCGCGGCCATGAACAGGCCGACGAATATCGAGACCAGCGACACGGCCTCCTTGATCAACCCCCGGCTGTAGCCCCGGAAGCCCACCAGACAGATGATGGCGATGATGATGATGTCCAGGGAGTTCATGGCACCTCAACGTTTCCGTGGTCCGCGTTCCCTTGGGTCCGCTCCGGCCTGGGCCGTGAAAAGTCCGCCTGCGCGCAGCACTAGCAGAGGGCGGCGTGAAAGGGAAGCCTCGGCAGGGGTCTGTGCGACGCACGCGGTTGTTGTGCTGGCCCTGGAATTCGGATAGGGCTGTGCGAATTCAGAATGGGGACGGGAGAAGGGATGCGGCTGATCGAGACGGGCTTGCCAGGACTGTTGCTCATTGAGCCGAAACTCTTTCGGGACGAACGCGGTTTTTTTCTGGAAACCTACAGCCGGGAGAAGTTCGCCGAGCTGGGAATCCAGGCAGACTTTGTCCAGGATAACCACGCCTATTCGGCGCAGGCTTGTGTGCTGCGCGGCCTGCATTTCCAGAATCCGCCCTTTGCCCAGGCCAAGCTGGTCTGGGTGGTTCGCGGGCGAGTCCTGGACGTGGCCGTGGACCTGCGCCGGGGATCGCCTACCTTTGGGAGGAGTTTCTGCGTGGAGCTCTCCGCAGCGAACTTTATGCGGCTGTTCATCCCGCGCGGGTTCGCCCACGGCTACCTGACCCTTGAGCCGGACACGGAGTTTCTGTACAAGGTCGATGCCCCTTACGCCGCTGCCAGCGACGCGGGCATCCGCTGGAACGACCCGGATCTGGCCGTGCCCTGGCCGGCTTGCGAGCCGGTGCTCTCGGCCAAGGACTGCGCGCTGCCTTTGCTGAAGGATTTCTCCACACCCTTTGTCTATGAGGCCCTGGCGGCTGGCTGAGGCCGAGCAAGGGCTCAAGCGAAAGGAGATCCGTCTTGCCGAAACAATCACGCGCTGCCAAATCCGATCCAGCCCGGCCACGCCACGCGGTGATCCTGGCCGGCGGCTCGGGCACGCGGCTGTGGCCACTTTCGCGCACGCTCTTCCCCAAGCAGCTCCTGGCCTTGAACGGCGATCTGACCCTTTTGCAGCAGACCGTGACCCGTGTACTCGGCGCCTACGCGCCAGAGAACGTCTGGGTAGTGACCAACGAGGAGCACGTCTACGAGGTCCGCAGCCAGATCCGGGCCATCAGCCCCGACCTGGACACACACGTGCTGGCCGAGCCCATGGCCAGAAACACCTTGCCCGCCGTCCTGCTGGCCCTGGACCGCATCCTGCCAAGAGGGGACGCGGCGGCCCTGGAGTCTCTTGTCGGCGTGTTCCCCTCGGACCACCTGATCGCCGATCAGGACGCCTGGGGGCGCTCGGTTTCGCAAGGCATGGACCTGGCCGCCGGGGGGCGCTTCGTGACCTTTGGCGTGACCCCGTCCAATCCTGAGACCGGGTACGGCTACATCGAACGGGGCGAGGCCCTGGGCGGCGGCGCCTTCGACGCGCTGCTGTTCATCGAGAAGCCGCGCCTGGAGAAGGCCCTGGAGTTCGTCAAAAGCGGGCGGCACTATTGGAACAGCGGCATGTTCGTGTTCCGCGCCGGGGAGTTCCTGGCCGCCGTGGAGGACTTCGAACCCAAGCTCTGGGACTGGTGGGCCAACCGTGGCGAGCGGCCCATGGTCGAGGGCTACGCCAGCCTGCCGAACATTTCTGTGGACTACGGCATCGTGGAGAAGATTTCAGGCATCGCCGTGGTCCAGGCCCTGTTCGACTGGGACGACTTGGGCAACTGGGAGGCCGTGTACCGGCTGGGCAAAAAAGACGCGAGCGGCAACGTCATCCAGGGCGATGTGCTGGCGCTGGACTGCCGCGACTGCCTGCTCATCTCCAAGGGCGGCAAGCTGGCCGTGGTCGGCATGTCGAACATGATCATGGTCCAGACCCGGGACGCCACCCTGGCCTGCCCCCAGACGGAGGTGCAGCGGGTCAAGGAGATCGTGGCCCTGCTGAAAGCCCAGGGCAGCCAACTGGTGGACAACCACCTCACCGTGAAGCGGCCCTGGGGCAGCTACTCGGTGCTGGAGGAGGGCCAGTTCTACAAGGTCAAACGCATCGAGGTGTTGCCGGGCGCGCGTCTGAGCCTGCAGATGCACCATCACCGCAGCGAGCATTGGGTGGTCATCGCGGGCGCGGCCCTGGTTGAGATTGGCGGGGAGGAACGCCTTCTGGTGGAGAATCAGGCGGTTGATATCGACAAGGCTACGGCGCACCGTCTAGCCAATCCTGGCAAGGTATCGCTTGAAATCATTGAGATTCAGAGCGGACCTTATCTTGAGGAGGACGACATCGTCCGGTTTGATGATGTCTACGGCAGGGTGAGACAGGGGAACTCGTGAATTTTTTCGTAAGCCCTTGACACGCAAAAGCGGTGTCCAGTATGAGAACGCAGTTTTCCGTGGCGAAATATTGACCAGAAACTACAGGAGCTATGGGGCGAGGTTATGGAGGAAAAGAAACAGTGCAAGGGATGTGGAGGGGCTCTTCCCTTCTTGATCGGCTTCGTGGCCATGCTGGTTGTGGGTTGGGTGGTATTTCCCAAAGTGATTTACAGCCAGAAGACCCAACCCGTCCGGTTCAGCCATAAGATCCACCAGGAGCAGGGCATGGAATGCGCAAACTGCCATGCCTTCCGCGACGATGGATCCTATGCTGGCCTGCCGAAGAACGAGAAGTGCCAGGAGTGCCATGCGGACGTGGTCGGCAGCGACCCGGCTGAGAAGGTCTATGTTGAGCAGTACGCGCAGAAGAACAAGGAAGTTCCTTGGCTCGTCTACCAGTACCAGCCGGACAACGTCTTCTTCAGCCACAAGGCCCATGAGTCGTTCGAGTGCAAGGAATGCCACCTCGAAGTTGGCAAGATGGACACTCCGCCGGTCTACTACGAGAACAGGCTGTCTGGGTACAGCAAGCAGACCATGAAGATGTGGCAGTGCGAGCGCTGCCATGCAGAGAACGGCGTCAGCAACGCCTGCCACGTCTGCCACAAGTAAAAGAGGGGTGCTTAAGATGGGTTTGGATCGTAGAGGATTCGTCAAAATCGTCGTGGGAGGCGTTGCAGGCACCCTGTTCACGCCTGTCATCTGGAAGAGCCTGGATGATGTATCCATCTGGTCCCAGAACTGGCCGTGGATCCCCCGCCTGAACAAGGGCGAGGTGAAAAGCAAGGCCGCTCTGAGTAAACTTTGCCCCGCCGGTTGCGCCGTTAAGGTCAAGACCGTTGGCGGGCTTCCCTTTGCAGTGGTTGGCAACACCGCCAATCCCCTGAGCAAGGGCGGCGTGTGCCCCGTGTGCGCGGCCGGCGCCCAGCTCATGTACAGCCCTGCTCGCGTCAAGTCGCCCATGAAGAAGGTCGGCGAGGGCAAGTTCGAGGCCATCAAGTGGGAGGACGCCGAGGCGCTCCTGGTTGAGAAGCTCACCGCGCTCAAGGGCCAGAACGGCAAGATCGCCGCCATCAACGGCGACGAGACCGGCTCCGCGGGCGAGGTCCTCTCCGGCCTGCTGGCCGGGCTGGGCAACTCCGGCTGCTACATGATGCCCGGTGAGAAGTTCGTGGCCGAGAAGGGGGTGAAGCTCATGGGCGGCTCCGGCCAGCCCGGCTTCGACATCGCCGGTTCCGACCTGGTGCTCATGATCGGCGCGGACGCGCTCGACTCCTGGGGCACCACCGTGGCCAACCAGAAGGCCTTTGCCGCTACGCGCCCCACGGGCGGCGTGGCCACGGCCAAGTTCGTCTACGCCGGTCCGGTGCTGAACCACACCGCCGCCGTGAGCGACAAGTTCCTGCCGGTTCCCCCGACCGCCACCGCGGCCTTCGCGCTGGGCTTGGCGAACCTGCTCATCAATGCCGGCGCCGTGTGCTCCGCCCCGGACTTCGCCGAGTACAAGGCCCTGGCTGCCAAGTACACGGCTGAGGAAGTGGAGAAGGCCACGGGCCTGAAGGCCGAGTCCATGAAGGAGCTGGCCGCCCTGATCAAGGCCGCCAAGGCCCCGCTGGTCATCGCCGGAGCCTCCTTCGGCCAGGGCGCTGGCGCCCTGGACTTCGTGGCCGGCGCTTCCCTGAACGTGCTCCTGGGCCGCGTGGGCGGTGGCATGACGCTTCTGCCCGCCGCTCCCAAGGCTGTGGCTGGCGCTGGCGCCTCCGACAAGGACGCCGGGAGCTTCCTGGCCGACGTGTCCACGGGCAAGGCCGCACCGGGCGTGCTCCTGGTGTACGAGGCCAATCCGGCCTACGCCCTGCCCCAGGCGGGCGACATGGCCAAGGCCCTGGGCAACATCGCCTTCAAGGTCTCCTTCAGCACCTACATGGATGAGACGGCAAGCCTGTGCGATCTCATCCTGCCTGCCCCGCACCCGTTCGAGCGCTACGACGACAACCTGAATCCCTACGGCGTGGCCAAGCCCACGTACCTGGCCGGAAAGCCGGTGGTACAGAAGCCCGTGGCGGACTGCAAGGACCCGGTGGACGTGCTCCTGGGCGCGGCTGCCAAGCTCGGCCTGTCGCTCGGGTTCGACACCTACGCCGACGTCATCAAGGCCAAGGCCAAGGCCCTTGGCGCGGACTTCGACGCGCTGGTCGCTGGCGGCATCTGGACCGGCGAGGCCAAGGGCGGTTCCCTGAACCTGGGCGCGAGCGCCCTGGCCAAGGTCGCCATGCCCAAGGCTGACGACAAGACCCTGGCCCTGGCTCCCATGAGCAACCAGGCTTACGGCAGCGCCACTCTGGCCACTCCGCCCGCCAACCTGCTGGCTGTCCGCGATACGGAACTCTCTGGCAAGGACCTCTTTGTCCAGATGAACGCCGCCACCGCCAAGAAGGTCGGCGTGGCCGAGGGCGCCAGGGTCAAGCTCAGCGCTGGCAAGGGCGAGCTCAAGGCCCGCGTCCACCTGAACGAGGGTGTTGCCCCCGGCACGGTCGCCGTGCTCCTGGGCTTTGGCCGCAGCGCTTGGGACGAGTTCACCAAGGGCAAGGGCGATAACGTTTACAAGATCCTCACGGTGAGCGACGAAGCAGGCACGGGCCTGAAGGTGTGGGCTGGCTCCACCGTCACCGTCGCCAAGGTCTAGGGGGAATACCAACATGGCACACGGAGCTACCAAAGAATTCAAAGTCACGTGGGGTATGGTCATCGACCTGGACAAGTGTACGGGCTGCGGCGCGTGCATGACCGCCTGCCAGGTCGAGAACAACATCGCCCCCATGGTTGATGCGTCCAACAAGATGCGCACCTTAAGCTGGATGCTTGTGTTCGAGCTGTCCAACAAGAAGTCCGGGGCCGAGGCCGAAGTGGCCTACCTGCCGCGCCCCTGCATGCAGTGCGGCAACCCCGCCTGCGTGCCGGTTTGCCCGGTCGTGGCCACGGAGAAGAACGAGGAAGGCGGCATCGTCAGCCAGATCTATCCGCGCTGCATCGGCTGCCGGTACTGCATGGCCGCCTGCCCGTACCATGCCCGTTACTTCAACTGGGAAGATCCCATCTTCCCCAAGGGCATGGAGAAGGCGCTCTCTCCGAGCACCTCCGCCCGTCCGCGCGGCGTGGTCGAGAAGTGCAACTTCTGCCACACCCGTTTCATGGAGGCCAAGGACAAGGCCCGCCAGGAAGGCGGCAACCCGGAAGGTCTGGCCGACGGCGCTTACATGCCCGCCTGTGCTGAGATCTGCCCCACTGGCGCCATCAGCTTCGGCGATGTGAAGAACAAGGAACACAAGGTGTTCGATTTGGCTCAGGGCAAAGACGCCTTCCGCCTGCTCGAGAAGCTGGGCCTGAATCCTCAGGTCTACTACGTGAGCAAGCGCGAGTGGGTGCGCAAACTGGGCGATAACTACGCCGCCACCGGCAAGCCCGGTGCCGCCAAGAAGCATTCCTAGGGGGCGCAAATGGATAGAGCACTCTTTCCCGACGGTGTGGAGCGTTGCTCCTTCGGTAAATTCGTACTGTGGATGGGTTTCATCTCGGCCTTCTTCCTGTTCGGGCTGTACGCCATGCTGCTCATTTTCTACAAGGGCATCGTGGTCACCGGTCTGGACAACTACTTCGGATTCGGCCTCTGGATCACCTTCGACCTGGCGGTCATCGCCCTGGGCGCAGGCGCATTCTTTACGGGCTTTTTGAAGTACATCCTGAAGATCGACCAGCTCAAAAACATCATCAACCTGACGGTCATCGTCGGGTTCATCTGCTACTCGGGCGCCATGCTGGTGTTGACCATGGACATCGGCCAGCCGATCCGCGCATGGTTCGGCTACTGGCACCCGAACGTCCATTCCATGCTGACGGAAGTCATCTTCTGCATCACCTGCTACTGCCTGGTGCTCGTCATTGAGTTCGTGCCCCTGGTTCTGGAGCAGAAGCAGCTGAACAAGATTCCCTTCCTGCACCACCTGGCGCACAACATGCACGTGAACATGGCTTTGTTCGCGGGCATCGGCGCCTTCCTGTCCACCTTCCACCAGGGGTCGCTGGGCGGCATGTACGGCGTCCTGCAGGGTCGCCCCTATGCCTTCCGCGAAGGCTTCTTCATCTGGCCCTGGACGTTCTTCCTGTTCGTCCTGTCGGCGGTTGGCTGCGGCCCCATCTTCACGGTGCTCTGCTGCACCCTGATGGAGAAGATGACCGGCCGCAAGCTGGTGGACTTCAAGACCAAGGCCCTCATGGGCAAGATCGCGGGCACCATGCTCACCGTCTACATCTTCTTCAAGATCCTGGACACCTGGGCCTGGGCCAATAACTACCTGCCCAGTGTCGGCATGACCTTTGACCAGATGTTCTACGGCGTGATCTACGGCAAGTGGCTCATGTTCACGGAGATCATCCTCTGTGGTCTGGTTCCGGCCATCATGCTCATCACCCCGAGCATTCGCAACAATCCGACCCTGCTCTACACCGCAGGCATCCTGGACTGCATCGGCATCAGCCTGAATCGCTACCTGTTCACGGTCCAGAGCATCGCCATGCCCATCCTGCCCTTCGACAACTGGCAGTTTTACGCGCCCAACTGGGCGGAGTGGGCTACCAGCGGCATGATCGTGGCCTACGGCATCCTGGTCATGAGCCTGTCCTACCGCTACCTGCCTGTGTTCCCGCAAGAACGGGGAATGAACAAGTAGCGAGGCTCCTGCCTCACTCGCCTCCTGGAGCCCGGCCGCAAGGTCGGGCTCTTTTTTTGTCTTGCGGCCACGGGGCGGGAGAAACAGGCGTTCCCCCCGTCCCGGCATTCGAGCCTGAGTCACGCCGCCCGGCTTCGCTCCGTCTGAATCCTCCTTGCTGGCGCCAGCGCCGCCAGGCTTGGCGTTGCCCGGCCAGCGGCACGGCCATCACTCGCCCGGCAGGCTCGGCATGAGCGCCTGCACGCGTTTCCGCAGGGCGCCCACCGCTTGGCCGAAAGGCGACACCCTGGCCCCCTCTGGTCAGGTCCAAGCTGGTTTACCTAAAGGCCGCAGGAGACCTGGTCACTGCCCCGGCACGCAAATAAAGCGCGGCCACCAGCAATCGCCGGTGGCCGCGTTGAACGCGCGGGTCGCTTTGGATGAACGCCTGGCTATTCGGCGTCGTTGATGTCCTGGGGAGGCTTCTTGCCGCTGCCCTCGTCCTTGCGGTCCTTCATGACCAGATCGCGCAGGTCTTGGGCCATGTCCTTGGACTCGGAGGCCTTGAGCGGGTGCCGCAGCCTGTACATGCGCTCGCGCAGGGTCTGGCGGGCGCGTGCGGCGCGGAGCAGGACTCCTTCGCGCAGGGCAGGCAGGCGGTTGATGAGCCTGCGGTACAGCGGCAGGTGCGACAAGAGCCCGTCCAGGCGCCCCACGGCGATGCAGAAGAGCTCGGCCAGGCGGTGCAGGCGCGGGCTCTGGCGCAGGTGCCGGAACAGGCCGACAACGCCGCGGTGGCGCATGAAGTCCTGGAAGTCGTCCATGTAGGTGTAATAGACCGGGGTCAGGTAGAGGGTGACCACCTGGGAGAGGATCAGCCCGCCCACCACCACCAGGCCCAGGGGCCGACGCGCCTCCGCGCCCACGCCGAAGCCCAGCGCGATGGGCAGCGCGCCCATGATGGCGGCCATGGTGGTCATCATGATGGGCCGGAAGCGCACGATGCAGCCCTCGAAGGCGGCCTCGGCCGGGGTCATGCCGCGCTTCTCGGCCTCGATGGCGAAGTCCACCACCATGATGGCGTTCTTCTTGACGATGCCGATGAGCATGATGATGCCCACAAAGCCATACAGGTGCAGCTCCTGGCGGAAGATGATGAGCGAAAGCAGCCCGCCCATGGCCGCAGAGGGCAGGCCCGAGAGGATGGTCAGCGGGTGGATGAAGCTCTCGTACAGGCAGCCCAGGATGATGTAGATGACCACGATGGCGATGATGAGCAGGAAGCCGGCCGTGCCCATGGAGCCCTTGAAGGAGCTGGCCGTGCCCTCGAAGTCGGCGTTCACCGTGTCCGGGAGCTTCTGGCGGGCGGTCTTCTGCACGCTGGCCATGGCCTGGTCCAGGGACAAACCCGGCGCCAGGTCAAACGAGATGGTCACCGAGGGCAGCTGGCCCGAGTGGTTCACGGTCATGGGGCCGGTGCCCTCAATCACGTCCACCAGGGCGTCCAGGCGCACGAGCTTGCCGGACTTGGAGCGCACGTAGAGCATGGACAGGGCCAGCGGGTTGCTGCGGTACTGCGGCAGAAGCTCCAGGATGACCTTGTAGGAGTCGTTCTCGGCATAGATGGTGGAGATCTGGCGCGAGCCGTAGGCCGAGTACATGGCCGTCTCGATGGCCTCGGCCGTGACCCCAAGGCTTGCGGCCAGATCGCGGTTGATCTTCAGGTCCACCTGGGGCGCGTTCACCTGCAGGTCCGTGGCCACGCGCAGAAGCCCGGGAATCTTGGACAGGGCTGTCACCAGCTCGCCTGTGGCCTGGTAGAGGATGCTGGTGTCCGGGCAGAGCAGGGTGAACTGGTAGTCGCCCTTGGTGGGCTTGCCGCTCATGCGGATCATGGGCGGGTTCTGCACAAAGGCGAGCAGGCCCGGCTGGGATTGCAGCCTGGGTTGCAGGCGCGCCAGCACCTCGTCGGTGCTGGACTTGCGCTTCTCGTTCAGGAAGGCGATGGTGTAGCCCTGGTTCACGGTGCCGACTCCCGCCACCTGGATGACATCGCGGATGTCCTTGTCCGAGAGCAAGAGCGGCGTCAGGGCTCTCTGCGACTTGGCCTGGTCCTCGAAGGAGTTGCCCTGGGGGCCTTGCACGATTCCGAAGAGCGTGCCCATGTCGTCCGAGGGCAAAAAGCCCTTGGGCACGATGATGAACAGCGCGATGGTCAAAAGGAAGAGCACGCCCGAGGAGATCATGGTCCAGCGTCGGTGGTCCAGGGCGAAGTGCAGGGTGCGGCGGTAGAAGGCCACGGCCCGGTCGAAGATGGGGTCGGTATGCTCCAGGTGCGAGCCGCTCTTGAGCCAGCGCGAGCAGAGCATGGGCGTAAGGCTTAAGGAGACCACGCCGGAGACGAGGATGGCGGCGGTGATGACCACCGCGAACTCGTTCAGGATGCGGCCGATGATGCCCGGCATGAACAGGATGGGGATGAACACCACGGCCAGGGACAGGGTCATGGTGACGATGGTCGAGCCGATCTCCTTGGCTCCGTCGAGCGCCGCCTCCATGGGCGTCTTGCCCATTTCCATATGGCGCACCACGTTCTCCAGCATGACGATGGCGTCATCCACCACGAAGCCCACGGCGAGCGTCAGGGCCATGAGCGAGAAGTTGTCCAGGGTGAAGTGCATGAAATGCATGACCGCGAAGGTGCTGATGATGGAGAAGGGGATGGCCACGGCGGTGATGATGGTGCCGGGGATGTTGCGCAAAAACAGGAAGACCACCAGCACCACCAGGGCCACGGCCAGGGCCAGGGTGAACTTCACGTCCTCCACGGACTGGCGGATGGGCTTGCTGCGGTCGAAGAGCTCATGCAGCTCGACGCTGGCCGGCAGCTGCTTGCGGATGGTGGGCAGAAGCTGGTTGATGCGGTCCACCACCTCGATGGTGTTGGAGCCTGGCTGGCGCTTGATGGCTACCACCAGGGTGCGCTCATCGTTGAGCCAGGAGCCGCTCTTCTCGGTCAGGGTGCTGTCCTTGGCCCGGCCGATGTCCTGCAGGCGGATCGGCATCCCGTTCTTGTAGTCCACGATGATCGGGCTGTAGCGCTCGGCGCGCTTGAGCTGGCCGTCGGCGTCGATGGTGATGCTCTTGTGCGGCCCGTCGAGCGTGCCCATGGGCAGGTTGACGTTCTCCGCCGACACGGCCCCGGCCACCTGGTCGAGCCCGATGCCAAGCGAGGCCAGCTTGCGCGGGTCCACCTGGATGCGCACGGCGTACTTCTGCTCGCCGTAGATGAGCACCTGGGCCACGCCGGGCACCATGGACAGGGTCTGGGTGACGAAGGTGGTGGCGTAGTCGTTGACCGTGGACAGGGGCAGAGTCTTGGACTTGATGGCCATGTAAAAGATGGGCGAGTCCGCCGGGTTGACCTTGTCGTAGGTCGGCTCGTCGGTCATGGTGTTGGGCAGGCTGCCGCGCGCCTTGGTGATGGCCGCCTGCACGTCCATGGCCGCCTTGTCGATGTCCTTGTTCAGGTCGAACATGAGCGTGATCGTGGTCATGCTCTGGCTGCTGGTGGAGCTCATGGCCGACAGCCCGGAGATGGCCGAGAACTGGCGCTCCAGGGGCGAGGCCACGGAGGAGGACATGGTCTTGGGGCTGGCGCCGGGCAGGGTGGCCGAGACCTGGATGACCGGGAAGTCCACGGCTGGCAGGTAGCTCACGGGCAGGTTGAAGTAGCTGGCGATGCCGAAGAAGAGCAGGCCCAGCATGACCAGCGTGGTCATCACCGGGCGGGTGATGAAGAGCCTGGTGTTCATTTTGCGCTCTGTCCGGTTTCGTTGCCTGTTGCCGCCCCCGTGGCGGGCTTGTCAGCGGTCTTGGCGGGTGGCTTGCCGCCAGGCTTTTGGCCGGGCTCTTTGTCTGCGCCCTCCTCTTCGGACACGGCCGCGCCGGGGAACAGGCGCAGGTGCCCTTCGGTGACCACCACCTCGTCGCCGCGCAGACCCTTGTCGATCATGACGGACTCGTGCACGCGCACGCCCACGCTGACGGGCTGCATCTCGGCGTGGCCGTCCTTGACCACGAACACGTAGGTTCCCTCCGGGCCGTTCTGCACGGCGCTTGAGGGCACCAGCACGGCGTCCTTGATGGTCTTGAGCACCAGGCCCACGGTGACGAACTGGCCGGGCCAGAGGCGTCCCTCGGGGTTCAAGAAGCGGGCCTTGAGGAGGATGGCCCCGGTGCCGGGGTCCACCTGGTTGTCCATGAAGGTCAGGGTGCCGACCTCGGGGTGGGCTTCCATGCCCGGCGGCGCGGCCTCCACGGCGAGGGTGCCTTGGGAGTACTGCCTGCGCAGCTCCGCCAGATAGCGCTCCGGCAGGGAGAAGCTCACCTCGAGCGGCGTGGTGGTGTTGACCACGGCCAGGATGTCGTCCTTGTCCTTGACGAAGCTGCCCTCGTCGAACAGGGTGGCGCCGATGCGGCCGTCGATGGGCGAAGCGATGGTGTTGTAGGACAGGGTCTGCCGCGCGATGGAGGCTCCGGCCCCGCTGGCGCGCATGGCGTTCTTGGCGCGAACCGTGGCGGTGTGCTTCTCTTCGTACTGCTCGCGGCTGATGACGCCCTGGTCGGCCAGGGTCTTGTAGCGCGCGAGGTCGCGTTCGAGCTGCTCGTAGTCTGCGCGGTCGCGCTGGAAGGTGGCCCCGGCCTGCTGCTCGGTCAGGGCGTTCACCGCCGGGTCGATGGTGTAGAGCACCTGGCCCGCCTTGACCAGGCTGCCCTCCACGAAGTGCACCTTCTTGATGTTCGCGGCGAACCTGGACTTGATGTTCACCGACACGGCGGCCTTGATGGTGCCGACTGTTGCGAGCACATACGGCGCGTCCTTGACCTCGGCCCTGGCTGTGACTACTGGCGCGGGCCGTTTGGCTTCCTTCTGCCCCCGGCCACAGCCGGAGAAGAGCAGGGCGGTTCCCATGAATATAAATAACATGAGCGAATAAATCATGTTACGCATATGCTTACTCCGGCAGTACACGATTGAAACACGTGTTTAACATGCGGCTTGCCGCAAGGCAAGTGCTCACGTGCAAATGTGGAGCGGCTCAGTGCGGCCTTGACCGGGTGTTTGCTGAAAGGCTACAAGGTGCAAGCAATTCGTGCCGGGCTCCCCGGCGACACCTGCGACCCGGCATGATTTCGACGCCGGGGCGCTTCTGGAGCATGCATGGCATTCATCGAGATCAATGGACTGCACAAGTGGTTCGGCAGTTTTCATGTCTTACGGGGCATCACCAACCAGGTGGAGCAGGGCGAGGTGCTGGTCATCTGCGGCCCCAGCGGCTCGGGCAAGAGTACGCTCATCCGTTGCGTCAACCGGCTGGAGGAGTATCAGAAGGGCACGATCTTCTTCGACGGCCGCGACATCCACGATCCGGGCATGGACGTGAACAGCCTGCGCGCGGAGATCGGCATCGTGTTCCAGCAGTTCAACCTCTATCCGCATCTTTCGGTGCTGAAGAACGTCACGCTCGCGCCCACCAAGGTCCGGGGCGTGCCCAGGGCCGAGGCCGAGGAGATGGGCCTGGCGCTGCTTGAGCGCGTGGGCATCCACGACCAGGCCCACAAGTACCCGGCGGAGCTCTCCGGCGGCCAGCAGCAGCGCGTGGCCATCGCCCGGGCCCTGGCCATGAAGCCCAAGTGCATGCTCTTCGACGAGCCCACCAGCGCGCTGGACCCGGAGATGATCAACGAGGTGCTGAACGTCATGAAGGACCTGGCGCGCGACGGCATGACCATGCTCTGCGTGACCCACGAGATGGGCTTCGCCCGCGAGGTGGCCGATCGCGTCATCTTCATGGACGCGGGCGAGGTGCTGGAAGAGGCCCCGCCCCTGGAGTTCTTCACCAACCCGACCCACGAACGCACCAAGCTGTTCCTGAAAGAAATTCTGTAGACGGAACGATCCAGCCAACCAAGGAGACCGATGTGAAAAGACTGACCATGCTCGTGGCCCTTGCCCTGACCCTGGCCCTGGGCGTTTTTGCCTGCGGCAACAGCAAGCAGGGCGAGAAAAAGGCCGACGGCACCCAGACCAGCCGGCTTGACGAGGTGAAGAAGCGCGGCGTGCTGGTGGCCGGAGTCAAGGACGCCACTCCGCCGTTCGGCTTCGTGGACGACTCGAAACAGCTCGCCGGGTTTGAGATCGACCTTCTGCAGCACATTGCCAACAAGCTGGGCGTGAAGCTTGAGCTCAAGCCTGTGACTTCGTCCACGCGCATCCCCATGCTGACCCAGGGCTCGGTGGACATCATCGCCGCCACCATGACCCACAAGCAGGAGCGCGAGAGCCAGATCGACTTCACCATCACCTATTTCATGGACGGCCAGTCCCTGCTCGTGAAGAAGGGCAGCCCCATCAAGAGCGTCAAGGACCTCACGGGCAAGAAGGTCGGCACGGCCAAGGGCTCCACCTCCGAGAAGAACGTCATGGCGGCCAACCCCAAGGCCCAGGTGCTCTCGTTTGAGGACTATCCCCCGGCCTTCCTGGCGCTCAAGCAGGGCAAGGTCGTGGCCGTCACCACCGACGCCTCCATCCTGGTGGGCCTGAAGAACAAGGACGAGAATCCCCAGGACTGGGAGATCGTGGGCGGCACCTTCAGCGAGGAGCCCTACGGCATGGGCGTGCCCCAGAACGACTCCAAGTTCCGCAACTTCGTGAACAACGCCCTGATCGACATGTGGCGCAGCGGCGAGTACGCCAAGGTCTACGAGAAGTGGATGGGACCCAAGACCAAGTACTACATACCGCTGACCTGGAAGATGACGCTTTGGCCCTAGGCCGGGCGGCTTCTTAACCCCTGTGTGATGCACTTGCGGGGCGCGGGCGACCGCGCCCCGCGTCCTTGATTGCGGAGAGCTGAGTGGGATATCAATTCGACTGGAGCCTGGTGCTCACGGGTGAGTACAGGGACTGGCTGCTCGACGGCTTTGTCCTGACGCTTAAGATCTCCGCCCTGGCGGGAGTCTGCGCTTTGGCCCTGGGCACGCTGGTGGCGGTCATGCGCCTGTCCCGCGTGAAGCCGCTCGAGTGGCTCAGCCTGGCCTTCACTGAGTTCTTCCGCAACACCCCGCTGCTGGTTCAGATCTTCTTCTGGTACTTCGGCAGCGAGGCCTTTCTGCCCAAGGCCGTGAACGTGTGGCTCTACAAGCAGGACTTCGAGTTCGCGGCGGGCACCATTGCGCTTACGGTGTATTCCTCGGCCTTCATCGCCGAGGAGCTGCGCTCGGGCGTGTTCTCCATCCCCAAGAACCAGCTGGAGGCCTCGCGGGCCACAGGCCTGAACTTCCTGCAGGCCTACCGCTACGTGATCCTGCCCCAGGCCTTCCGCATCGTCATCCCGCCGCTCATCTCGCAGCTGCTGAACCTGCTCAAGAACTCGTCGTTGGTCATGACCATCGGCGTCATGGAGCTCACCTACCAGGCGCGGCAGGTGGAGTCCTTCACCTTCCACGGGTTCGAGGCCTTCACCGTGGCGACCCTGCTGTATCTGGCCGTGTCCCTCAGCGTCTCCTTTGCCATCACCATGTACAACAAGCATTTCCTGCATCAGCTCAGGTACTAGGCAGGCCTCCATGCGCTGGGACATCGTCTACAACAACCTGGACTACCTGCTCTGGGGCAGCTTCCCCAACGGGCCGCTGGGCGGCATCGCCGCGAGCATCATGCTGGCCGTGCTGGGCATCTTCGGGGCCTTCTGGCTGGGCCTGGGCTTCGGGCTCATGCGCCTGTCCAACAGCCGCATCCTGCGCGCCGTGGCCATGGTCTACGTGGAGGTCATCCGCGGCACGCCGCTGTTGATGCTCATCTTCTGGTTCTATTTCCTCGGGCCGGTGGTCTTCAACTACAACCTGCCGGAGTTTCAGAGCGCGCTCATGGCCTTTGTGGTGTTCACCGGGGCCTTTGTGGCCGAGATCGTGCGCGCCGGGGTCAACGCCCTGCCCGGTGGGCAGATGGAGGCCGCGCGCGGCGCCGGGCTGACCCGCTTCCAGGCCATGCGCTATGTCATCCTGCCCCAGGCCCTGCGCAACATGATCCCGTCTTTCGTGAACCAGTTCGTGAGCCTGACCAAGGACACCTCGCTGGCCTACATCATCGGCGTGAACGAGCTGACCAAGGCCGCCACGCAGATCAACAACCGCGAGGTGGTGGCCCCGGCCGAGATCTTCCTGGCCATCGCCGTGCTCTATTTCCTCATCTGCTGGGTGCTCACCGCCTTCAGCCGGCGCATGGAGCGCCACCTGGCGCGCTACCAGGCCAGGGGCCGCTGATGGCCGCGCCAATGAACGAGCCGCCCCTGACCCCGGCTGCCCTGGCCGCCTGCATCGACCACACCCTGCTCAAGCCTGACGCCACGCCTGCGGACATCGAGCGGCTCTGCGCCCAGGCCGTGCGCTTCGGCTTCAAGGCCGTGTGCGTGAACCCCTGGCACCTGTCCCTGGCTGTGCGCTGCCTGCGCAACAGCGCGCCTGCGGCCATCACCGTGGCCGGGTTTCCGCTGGGCGCCTCGCAGACCCTGGTCAAGGCCCGCGAGGCCGGTCTGGCTGTGGAGCAGGGCGCGGCCGAGGTGGACATGGTGCTGAACATCGGCGCGCTCAAGGCCGGGGAAATGGCCCTGGTGCGCCAGGATATTTTCGAGGTGGTGCAGGCCTGCGGGCCCGCCCCGGTCAAGGTCATCCTGGAGACCTGCCTGCTCACCGACGCCGAAAAGGAGCTGGCCTGCCGCCTGGCCGTGGATGCTGGAGCGGCCTTCGTCAAGACCAGCACGGGCTTTTCTTCCGGCGGGGCCACCGAGGCTGACGTGCGCCTGCTGCGCAGCATTGTGGGGCCGCAGATAGGCGTCAAGGCCAGCGGCGGGATCAGGACATTGGACGACGCCCTGCGCCTGCTGGCCGCCGGGGCCGACCGTCTCGGGGCCTCGGCCTCGGTGCGGATGATCACCGAACTGACCACAGGAGGCGGCGCGTGAGCGGACCAGAGATTGCGGACATCCGCCTGGGCCAGGACATCGAGGCCGAAAGCATGCGCATCATCGAGTCCGAGGTGCCGGAGCCCAGGCCCTTTGCCGGCGGCGAGTGGCTTGTCGTGCGGCGCATGATCCACACCACCGCGGACTTTGGCCTGCTGGACCTGGTGCGCTTCCATCCCCTGGCTGTGGAGGCGGGCAAACGCGCCCTGGCCGCAGGCTGCACCCTGGTCACGGATACGGAGATGGCCCGCGCGGGCATCCCGGACCGGCGCATGAACGCGCTTTCCTGCACGGTGCGTTGCCTCATGCGCGACCCCGAGGTCCTGGCCCTGTCCCAGGCCCAGGGCTCGACCCGCGCCCGCGCCGCCGTTGATTTCGCGGTGGAGACAATCGCCCCGCCGCAGGGCCCCGCCATCTGGGTCATCGGCAACGCGCCCACGGCCCTGTTGCGCCTGCTGGAGCATGTGGAGGCCGGGCGCGCCGAGCCTGCGCTCATCGTCGGCATGCCCGTGGGCTTCGTCAACGCGGCGGAGTCCAAGGCCCTGCTCATGGCCCAGTCAAAGATCCCCTACATCGCCATCGAGGGCCGCAAGGGCGGCTCTGCCCTGGCCGCCAGCGTCATCAACGCCCTGGCCGAGATGGTGCTCTCCGCCAAATGACTTCCCTGGAGGTGCGCATGAAACTGCATCTGTCCACCGTCACCCTGGGCGTGGCCGACCTGGCCCGGTCCCGCGCCTTCTACGAGCAGGGCATGGGCCTCGTGCCTTCCAGCGCCAGCAATGAGCAGATCGGCTTCTACCAGTGCGGGCTCACGGTGCTGGCCTTGTACCCGCGCCAGGAGCTCGCCGAGGACGCCTGCCTGCCCCCCGAACGCGTGGGCCGGGCCGGACTCTTCGACGGCGTGACCCTGGCCTGCAACTGCGCCACCCGCGAGGCCGTGGACCAGCTCATGGCCCGGGCCGCTGCCGCCGGAGCGAGGATCGCCAAGCCCGCCCAGGAGGCTTTCTGGGGCGGCTATTCCGGCTATTTCGAGGACCCCGACGGGCACCTCTGGGAGGCCGTCAACGTGCCTTTCTTCGAGCATGGCCAAGCGGGCAATCTCATTCTGCCCAAATAGCGCGCACTTCATTTCCTGGGGGAAAACCACATGACGAGCCAACGCACGCGCCTTTTGACCCGCACGGCGCTGTTCCTGTTTCTGTCCGTCCTGTTCTGCGTCGGCTGCGCTGGCGGCCAGCCCCGACCCTTTGGCGGGGCGGACATGACCGGGCCATCGCGGCAGCTGTTGCTCGTCACGGCCGAGGGCTGGGACTCCACCAGCGGGGAGCTGCGCTGGTTCGAGCGCGCTGGGGCCGGAGCGGAGTGGATCGCCGTGGGTGGGCCTGTGCCCGTGAACCTGGGCCGCAAGGGCCTGGGCTGGGGGCGGGGTCTGCACGGCCTGGCCCTGGGGCCGGGGCCGGTGAAGCGTGAGGGCGACGGCCGCGCGCCAGCCGGGCTGTTCGAGCTGGGCACGGGCTTCGCCTACGACCCGGCAGAGGTCGGGCCAGCGCGCCTGCCCCTGCTGCGCGCGGACGCGGACCTGGTCTGCGTGGACGACGGCGCCTCGCGCAGCTACAATCGGTTCGTCCAAAAGAGCGTTGTGCCCGCGCCGGACTGGACCAGCGCCGAGGACATACTCCGCGCTGACGGCCAGTACCGCCTGGGCGCGCTGGTGCGGCACAACATGGACCCTGCGGTGCCGGGCGGCGGCTCCTGCATCTTCCTGCATATCTGGCGTGGCCAGGGCATGGCCACGTCCGGCTGCACCAGCATGGCCCCGGAGGCCATGCTCGAGCTGCTGCGCTGGCTGGATGCCGACCGCGCCCCGGTGCTGGCGCAGGTGCCGCGCCTGGAGCTTGAGCGCTACGGGCCGTCCTGGCACCTGCCGGTGCTCGGCCAATGACCGTTGGCCCGTAACCGCCGGACGTCTTCGCAGAGATTTCGCCAGAATCTGAACAGGAGCGCCGCCATGAGCGAGCCCAAGACAGAGCGCCAGGACATCGCCCTGGTCATCATCGACATGCAGAACGATTTCGTGCTGCCCGGCGCACCGGCCTGCGTGGCCGGGGCCCTGGCCACGGTGCCGGTGATCCGGCAACTGCTGGACCAGGCCAGGGGCGCCGGCTGGCCCGTGTTCCACGTGCACCGTGAGCACCGGCCCGACGGCAGCGATGCCGAGGCCTTCCGCCGCGCGCTTTTTGCCCAGGGACGGGGCATCTGCGTGTCCGGAACGCCGGGCGCGGACATCGTGCCGGAGTTGGCCCCGCTGCCCGGCGAGCACCGCATCGTCAAGCGCCGCTTCAGCGGCTTTCTGGGCACGCAGCTCGACCTTGTGCTGCGCCGCCTGGGCGTTTCAACCCTGGTGCTGGCGGGCACCCAGTACCCCAACTGCATCCGGGGCACGGCCGTGGACGGCTTAAGCCTCGACTACCGGGTCATTGTGGTCACGGACGCCTGCTCGGCCCAGGCCGAGGCCGTGGCCCAGGCCAACATCTTTGATCTCGCCAACATGGGCGTGGTCTGCGTGCCGCTGCAAGACCTCACCGGAGTGTTGTAGGCCCAGGCAACTCGCCGCAAGCCAACGAAAAGGGCGGCCCCCCTGGTTGGGAGGAGCCGCCCGTGTTGAGCGAATCTTGATGGAAAAAGCTTAGTTCGTGGTCGCGGCGTTGTGGGGCATTGCGCCGACAGCTCCGCCAGTCATGCCAGCACCCATTCCGGCGCCCATGTTAGCACCAGGGCCAGCACCCATTCCGGCGCCAGGGCCGTTTGCCGCGCCGTGGGCCATGCCGCCGTTCATCTGGCTCATCATCTGCTCCATCATGGCGCATTTCATGCCGCCGCCAGCCATCATGCCACCAGACATCATGCCGGGGCCCATGGGCGCGGTGCGCAGGCCGGTCTCCTTGACCAGGCGCGCGCGGAACGTGCCGTTCTCCATCAGCATCTTGGCGTTCAGGTCGGCGATTTCACGGATGACGGCCTTGGCCTTGCCGGAGTCGCCGTTGCCAGCGGCGTTCAGGGCCTCCAGCTCAAGGCTCTTGGCGTACATGCTCTGGCGCAGGGGGAACAAGGCGTCGCGGTGCGCGTTCATGATGGTCCGGGCAAGCTCCTGCTTTTCCGGGGAGAGTCCGGCCAGGCCCATCTGGCCGGGCATGGAGCCGGGCATGGAGCCGTGGAGAGCCTGAGCCGCGTGGGCCGGCATGGCCGGGGCGGCCTTGGACGTGTTCGGGGCCTCTGCCGCCATGGCCAGGGAGGAAGACAGGACCAGGGCAGTGCAGGTGGCGGCGAGGATCTTGGGGAAGCGCTTCATGCGGTGTGCTCTCTTGGGTTAATGGTTCAAGCCAGGCAGCCTTGGCTGGTTCAACTCTCCGGCAGCGGGATGACCCAATGGTCGGAGCGGGCCCTTATCGCACAACAACAATCGGCGGCGTCCGGAAGGGCACCGCCGATTGTTGTATGTTCAACAGTTAGTATGTGCGGTCCGAGGAGCCCATGTGGCCGTCATAGCCCTGGCCCATGTGGCCGTAGCCGTTTCCGCCCATGTGGCCGTAGCCGTCCTGGTGCATGCTCTCAAAGTCCGCCTGGCTCATGTGGCCGTAGCCGTTTCCGCCCATGTGGCCGTAGCCTTCGGCTCTCATGTGGCCGAAACCGATCTGGCCCATGTAGCCGGAAGCCGTGTCCATCATGTGCTGCCAGGGGGTGGTCTGGTTGGCGTCAGGTTGGGTGGTCACCGTCTCGGCGGCAAGGGCCAGGGAGGCGGTCAGGGCAAGGGCGGCAACGGTGGCGGCGAGGATCTTCGAAGTGCGGTTCATGAGATTTCTCCTTTGTCTTGTCTTCCTGCCAGGGGGGCGGGATGACGACTTGGTTATCTCTACCAAAGCATATGCTGTGCCAACAAATATAATCTATTATTCAGGCATGTTGCAATATTGTTTGAAACGGCCTGTGCAACCCTGTGCATATATACGACTAATATGGGCGGATATGCTGCTGCACTTGTGCAGCGTTTGGCACAAGAGTCTTTCAGCCGGGAGGGCGGGGCGGTTTGGGGTGGCCGCACGAAAAAAAGCCCCCATCCGGCTTGTCACCGGACAGGGGCTTTGTCATGTCAGGCTATGGCGCAGGTGGGGAGTTGGTCGGCTTGTTCCCATTGAGAGCGCCAACGTGGTCGGCGGGGCCGGAAGGCTGTGGTTCGCTGGGTATGCCCAACAGTGCGGAGGCCTGCTTGGCAATGGCGGTTGACATCATCTGTTCCGAGAACCCACAGAGCAGGCCCACGAGCACTGCAATCTCAACGATGTATGAGAACATCAACGTGGATTTGTTGCCGATGTTCACCTGCGTGAAGTTGAGGACGCAGGCCAGTCCTACGATCATAGTCTGTATTCCAGTGTAGGAGAGCCTGACAATGAACCAGTTCCTCTCCCGCTCAACCTTGACGAGATCTTCAAATGACAATTCCGTTTTTCGGGTGCCGTAGGAGACGAATGCGCCAGCCATTGACGCAGACCACGCGAAAGCGAACTGGCTTAAGAGTATGAAGTCAATGAACACTGGCCAGTTGAGGTGCGCCAGGTAGCGGAAGATCATGCCGCATGTGGCGGTAACTGCGCCAAGGATTAGCGCCCATCGGCCCAGGCTGCTCAAGTGCCGGAGTTTGACTCTGCTGGCCTCACAGCCGATGATTTCTTCTTTCAGGCTCAGCAAGGCGCGTCTTGCGACGTTGGTCTGTGCATATTGGCCGGTCAACCCGGCCTGGGCAACGGTGTAGAGTGTCTGCAGGTACCGGGGGAATCGCTGACTGTAGTTTGGGAATAGTGCGCGTATGGTTGCCAGGACGCGTTCAATTTCAGCTTTGAGCTCGACCTGGTCGTCGGGCACGTCCGAGGCCATAGGTTTATTCAGGTCCACGCCAATCGCATGGTCGTCCACGACATTGGCCTGGGGCGGGGGTGCTGGTGGAAGCACTGGCGCAAGCAAAATAGTGAGGCCAGTGCGCGTTTTCGACTCATCAAGTTCGTATCCGACAATGAAGGCTCCATTTGGCATATGGTTCTCCTGTTGTCATGTTGCTGATGATAGTTGCCATGCTATTATATAAATCATTTTGTATCAACAACTAGTTTTGAATAACGCAAAAAAGCCCCCGCCCGGCGTACCGGACAGGGGCTTTGTCGTTTCAGTCTGTCAGCCTAGAAGGTCACGCGCTTCACGCCGGGGATGGCCATGAGCTTCTCGCGCACGGCCTCGTTGGGCTCCTGGTGCACCACGTACACGGTCTGCACGGAGTCGGACAGGAAGCGGGAGTTGTTCTCGCGGATGTTGACGCCCAGGTCGCCCAGCGCGGTGCCGAACTTGCCGAACATGCCCGGCTTGTCCTCGTGGGTGATGAAGAGCGAGTAGATGCGTTTGCCCTCCTCCTCCACGGTCTCGCCCACGTTGACCGAGTTGCCGAAGTCGCCCCGGCGCAGGTACTTGGTCACCACCTCGGCGATCTCCAGGCCGGTCTTGCGCACGGCGTTCTTGGTGCTGGCGCCCAGGTGCGCGCTCATGACGATGTTGTCCAGCTCGTGCAGGGAGCAGGCAAAGGCCTCGCCCTCGAGCTTGGGCTCCTTCTCGTAGCAGTCCAGCGCCGCGCCCGCGATGACGCCGTTCTTCAGGGCGTTGTACAGCGCGGCCTCGCTGACGTTGCTGCCGCGCGAGGCGTTGATGAGGTACGCCGTGGGCTTCATCAGCGCGAACTCGCGCTCGGTGATGATGGCGTTCTTGCCGCCGGTGTGCAGGCTGATGAAGTCGGACACCTTGAGCACCTCGTCGATGCTGTCCAGGTAGTCCACGTTGGAGTCCTGCATGCGGTACAGGTCAAAGCCCACGGTCTTCATGCCGATGCCCAGGGCCTTGGCCGCCAGGGCCTGGCCGATGCGGCCGCAGCCGATGACGCCGAGCGTCTTGCCCATGAGCTCGTTGCCAGCGAAGCGCTTCTTGTGCCACACGCCGCCCTTGAGGCAGTGGTGGGCCATGGGCACCCGGCGGGCCACGGCGAACATGAGGCCCAAGGCGTGCTCGGCAGTGGCGTTGGTGTTGCCGTTGGGCGCGAACTTGACGATGACGCCGCACTCTTTGGCGGCCTCCAGGTCGATGTTGTCCGTGCCCACGCCGCCGCGGCCCACGATCTTCAGCTTGCCGCCGTTCTTTGTTCCGGCCTCGATGACCGCGCGGGTGACCTTGGTGGCGCTGCGAACGAGCAGGGCGTCGAAGTCGCCGATCTCGCCGAGCAGGTCGTCGGTGCTGCGTTTTTCGGTCTCAACGGTGAAGCCTTCCTTCTTCAGGAGGGCGATGGCCTCTTCGTTCAGGCCGTCATTGGCAAGAATACGCATGTTCTGTCCCCCTCTATTTGGCCAGTTCGGGCTTGAGCGCGTCCAGATAGTCGGCAAGCATGGCTGGGGTGATGTCGCCCATGTGGCCGATGCGGATGAGCACGCGCTGACCCTTCTCCTCAAGCTCGGTGTTCAGCTTGCCGTAGCCGGGGTCGAAGAGGTAGCCCTTGGCGCGCATGGCCTCCTTGACCTTCTTGAGGTCGGCAATGGTGACGCCCTCCGGCACGCGCACGGCCGTGACCGTGGGCGAACGGCGGCCCTCCGGGGCCAGCAGCTCGAAGCCCGGCAGGGTGCTCACAAAGCCGTGGACCATGGCGCGCATCTTGAGGTGGCGCGCGAAGCGCTCCTCGATGCCTTCGGTGTTCACAATGTAGTCCAGCTGCACGGCCATCTGGTTGGCCAGGGTGCAGTTGGGGGTGGTCAGGGTCTGGTTCTTCTGCGCCCGGCCCAGCTGGGCATTGATGTCCGTGGTGAAGCCCTTGTTTTTGACCGTCTTGGCCTTCTCGATCGCTTCGTCGGAAGCAAAGAGAATGCCGAAGCCGGCGGGCAGGGCCAGGGACTTCTGGGTGCTGGTGGCGTAAGTGGCCGCGCCCGATCCGGAGAGATCAATGGCCGCGCCGCCGAAGATGCTCACCCCGTCGACCAGGGGCAGGGCGCCATGCTTGCGCACGCAGGCGCACACGGCGCGCATGTCGTTGGACACGCCGGTGCTGGTCTCGTTGTGGGTGAAGGTGACGCAGGCGGGCTTGTGCTCCACAAGGGCGGCCTCAAGCTTGCCCAGGTCGATGGCCTCGCCGGCGGCGAACTTGAGCTGCACGGCTTTCTTGCCGTTGACCACGGCCATCTTGTGGTACAAATCGCCGAAGGCGCCCACGGAAACGTTCAGCACGCATTCGCCGTCGGCCACGAGCGAGCGCACCGTGGCCTCCATGGCGTTGGAGCCGGAGCCGTTGAAAATGATGACGTGGTAGTCGTCACGAACGCCCGCGAGCTTCTTCAGGTGGTCCATGATGGGCTTGAAGCGCTTGTTGTTCTCAGAGTCGCGGTGCCCGAATTCGGGCAGCAGGCCCGCCTCGCGGACCTCGGGACGAATGAACGTCGGGCCGGTGATGAACAGTTGCAGTTCTGCGAATTCCTGGGTGCTCATGAGCGGGTCACCTCGTGGTAGAAGAATGTTCGGCTTGGCAGCCGGGGGCGTGCGAAACCAGTCCCATACCCGGACTGCCCCTGCCTGTAAAGCGGTGCGGGAACTCAAGGCCAGCCGCACTTGCCAAGTGCTTTGCCCGGACCTATACTCCTCTCCTCGCGCCTCTTGCGAAACCCCGGCACTCCCGGCAACCAACCGCAACCTGCCGTCACCAACCCCTTTCGCCCTGGAGCTGACGCCACATGCCTTTGATCGGTCCGCATATCTCCATTTCTGATGAACGCATCCTGACCCGCGTGCTGGGCCTGGAAGCCTCGCCCGAGGAGGGCGGCTTCGCCCAGTGGCCGGACGCCGTGCGCGAACTGGCCGTGAGCCTGGCCGCAGAGCTGTTCCTGGTGCGCTACAACCCCTTTGTCGACGCCGAACTCGTGCGCCAGAGCGTGGACCGCAAGCTGTCCATAGCCCGTCCCAGCCTGTCCGGCGAGTTCCCGCGCGTGCTGGCCGTGGCCGTGGCCTCCTTCTGGGAGCGCTACGATGCGGATCAGGCCTTCGCCCTGGGCCTCAAGGGGCGCCTGCTTGAATTTTTGCCGGACGAGTGCATCGGCGCGCATGCCAACACGCGCATCGAGTGCGCCACGGACGCCACCGACCTGCGCCTGGAGCTGCCGCTCTTCGTGCTGTTTCCGGAGACCACCGAGCAGGTGCAGAAGATCGTCAAGCTGGCGGCCGAGATGGGATTTGGCGTGATCCCGCGCGGCGGCGGCACCGGGCTCACCGGCGGGGCCATTCCCATGTTCTCGCGCTCGGTGGTCTTGTCGCTCGCGCGCTTCAAGAAGATCATCGACATCAACCCCGAGGCCATGCTGCTCACGGTCCAGTCCGGCGTCATCACGCTGGACGCCATCAAGGCCGTGGACGAGCAGGGCCTGCTGTTCACCGTGGACCCGGCCTCCAAGGCGGCCTCCACGCTGGGCGGCAACATCTCCGAGAACTCCGGCGGGCCGTACGCGTTCGAGTACGGCACCACCATCGACAACATCAGCGCCTTCACCATGGTCACCCCGCTGGGCGAGGTCATCACCGTGCGCCGCAAGGACCACCCCGGCCACAAGATCTTCGAGGACGAGACCGCCTCCTTTGAGATCCTGGACGAGCGCGGCGCGCTGAAGGACGCCGTGGTCCTGGCCGGCACCGACGTGCGCGGCGCAGGGCTGGGCAAGGACGTGTCGAACAAGTACCTGGGCGGGCTGCCCGGCGTGCAGAAGGAGGGCGTGGACGGCATCATCACCGAGTGCGTGTTCACCCTGCACCCCAAGCCGAAATTTTCCCGCGTGCTGTGCCTGGAGTTCTTCGGCCGCAGCATGAAGAACGCCATGCTCGTCATCGGCGACGTGGTGGGCCTGCGCGACACCATCCGCGCCCAGGGCGACCTGGTCAAGATCTCGGCCCTGGAGGAGTTCGGCACCAAGTACGTCCAGGCCATCGAGTACAAGAAGAAGTCCACGCAGTACGAGGGCGACCCCATCAGCGTGCTCATCCTGCAGCTCGACTCCGACTTCGAGGACGCGCTCTCCGACGCCGTGGACGCGGTGCTGGCCATCGCCACGCCGTACCCCAGCGTGGACATCTTCGCCGCGCGCGACGAAAAGGAGGCCGAGCTGTTCTGGGAGGACCGGCACAAGCTCTCGGCCATCTCCAAGCGCACCTCGGGCTTCAAGGTCAACGAGGACGTGGTCATTCCCATGCGGGCCATCCCCGGCTTCGCCGAGTTTTTGGAGAACCTGAACCTGGTGTACATGGCCAAGGTGGCGCGCAAGGCGCTCTTGCAGGTCCGCGAGCTGCCGGGCGTGTCCGTCGACGACCCGGACATCGAGTTCGGCATGGAGCGCTGCCTGTTCATCTTGAAGAGGCGCACCACCGCCAGCGAGCTCTCCGACGAGGAGCTGGCCAGCCAGGTGCGCCTGCTGTTCCATGAGCTGGCCGACAAGTACCCGCGCCTGGAGCGCGACATCGAGGCCATCTACAAGGACGCCCAGGCCAGGCGCATCATCATCGCCAACCACATGCACGCGGGCGACGGCAACTGCCACGTCAACGTGCCGGTGAACTCCAATGATCCCGAGATGCTGGCCCAGGCCTACGAGGCCGTGGAGGAGCTCTTCGCCGAGGTCCTGAAGCTCGGCGGCGAGATCTCCGGCGAGCACGGCATCGGCATCACCAAGATCGCCTTCCTGGGCCAGAAGAAGATCGACGCCCTGGCCGCGTACAAGCGCATCGTGGACCCCGGCGACGTGCTCAACCCAGGCAAGCTGACCCGGCGCGCGCTGCCCGTGGAGCCCTACACCTTCTCCTTCAACCGGCTCATCGGCGACCTGCAGAAGACCGCGCTGAAGGACAAGGAGACGCTCATCGAGCTTCTGCGCAACGTGCAGACCTGCACGCGCTGCGGCAAGTGCAAGCAGGTGTGCCCCATGTACTCGCCCGCGCGCGGCCTGCTTTTCCACCCGCGCAACAAGAACATCAGCCTGGGCGCGCTCACCGAGGCCATCTACTACTCACAGGTCCAGGGCGGCGAGCCCGCGCCGGAGCTCTTGGACGAACTGCGGCGCATCATGGACCACTGCACGGCCTGCGGCAAATGCCAGGGCGTGTGCCCGGTGAAGATCGACTCGGCCGGGGCCGCGCTGCAGATCCGCTCGTTCCTGGAGTACAAGGGCAAGGGCGGCCACCCCATCAAGACCGCGCTCTTGACCCATCTGGCCGAGGACCCGTCCGGGCGCCTGCCCAAGGTGGCCAAGTTTTTGTCCCTCGGCCAAGCCGCGGCCAACAGCGTTCTCGGCCCCGCTCTCCGGCTGGTTCCGGGGCACTTCCGCAAGCGGCTCGTCAGCCCGGCCCTGCAAGGCCCCGGCCCGCTCATCGACCTGCGCAACCTTTCGCAGGAGCTGAAACTCGGCGAGCACTCGCTGTTCCGTTCGCCCCAGGCGGCCTTTGACGACACCGTGCTCTACTTCCCGGGCTGCGGCGCGGGCCTGTTCAGCCACGACATCGGGCTGGCCGGGGTGTACCTGCTGCTGCGTGCCGGGGTGAACGTGGTTTTGCCCGACCGGCACCTGTGCTGCGGCTACCCGCTCTTGTCCAGCGGCTGCACCGAGGCCTACGGCGCGAACCGCCACCGCACCATCCAGGACATCCTGGACACGCTCATCGCCACGGGTCGCGCGGGCATGAAGGCCACCACGCTGGTGACCTCCTGCGGCACCTGCCGCGAGGCCCTTGAGACCTATGACTTCTCCCAGGAGCTCTCTGAGCCCTTGCATCATCAGGACATCGTGCAGTTCCTGTTGACCCGCCTCGACATCCCGAAGCCTGCGGAAGGGGAGGAGGGCGAGGCGCTGCTGTACCACGCGGCCTGCCATGCGGAGTGGGTGGACGTGCCCAAGGTCAAGGCCCCGGAGATTTACCGGAAAGCCCTTGCCGACGCTCTCGGCGCAAAGGTCCGGATCTCGCCCGGCTGCTGCGGCGAGTCCGGCCTGGGCGCGCTGACCAGCCCGGCCATCTACAACCGCATCCGCGACCGCAAGAAGGAGCAGCTTGGGCTGGACCTGTCCAAGCCTGACTCCAAGCGCCCGGACAAGGATACGCCCATCCTCGTGGGCTGCCCCTCGTGCAAGATCGGCGTGAAGCGCTGCCTGATGCAGATGCACAGGCCGAATGACGTCCTGCACACCACGGAGCACCTGGCCGAGAAGCTCGGCGGCCCCAAGTGGCAGAAGGAGCTGAAGCGCATGATCGACAAGGGCGAGAAGAAGGGCAAGATGGTCATCGTGGACGGCGGCAAATAGTCGTGGGCTCTGGCCAGTTCCTGGGGCAGTGCTGCGCCAAGCCCGCCACGCCCGACACGCCGCATGCCCCGTCCGTTGATCTCGACTTCGGCCATGGCTTCGGCCTTGGCCTTCACTGCGGCCCGGATTTGGCCGCCCTGGAAGCGACCCTGCGCGCGCACCTGACCGCCCGGCTGTCCGTTGCCGGGGCCTGCGACCCGGCGCACGACCTCCTGCACCTGGAGCGCGTGGTGGCCTCGGCCAAGCGCATCTGCGTTGCCGAGGGGGCTGACCCGGCCGTGGTCATCCCGGCGGCCTGGCTGCACGACTACGTTGTGGTGACCAAGGACGACCCGCTGCGCAACCAGGCCTCAAAGCTGGCGGCCCAGGCCGCGCGCGCGTACCTCCTGAGCATTGGCTACCCGCCCACAACGACAGCAAACACCCACGCGCTGGATTCCACGCACGACGCCAAGGCCCTGCTTGTGGCCATCGCCCACGCCATCGAGGCCCACAGCTTCAGCGCGAACATTGCGCCGCAGACGCTGGAGGCCAAGGTGGTGCAGGACGCCGACCGGCTGGACGGCATCGGGGCCATCGGCATTGCCCGCTGCTTCGCGTGCTCCGGCACCATGAACCGGCCCTTTTACAGCGCCCTCGATCCCTTCTGCGACACCCGCGAGCCGGACGACGGCCTGTTCACCGTCGACCACTTCTATCGCAAGCTCTTCAAGACCGCCGCCACCATGCAGACCGCTGCGGGCCGGGCCGAGGCCGAGCGCCGGGTGGAGGTTATGCGGGGGTATTTGGCGGAGCTGGGGGCGGAGTTGGGGGAGTGAGTTTTTCCCTGGTATTTCGTGACGAAGGGCGGCTCATTGAGCCGCCCTTCGTCTTCTGTTGGGTAAGATTACCTGCGGATTACCCGTTTTTTACTCTCAGTATCTGATGCTACTGCGGGTAGGGTGTCCTGGCTAGCAGCTGGTTTTACAATGAGTGGTTCCATACACCACTCCTTGAAAGCCAACTGAAAGTCTGGATCAGTTAGTAGCTGTTTGATGTTGTCTGAAAATACTTTAACAACATTTTCTCGCAAATCATCAGACCCGTGATATTTTGTTTCAAAGATGTTGGCGTAAACCGGGCGTCCGTTATCTAGCGTCAAGTTGTACCGAACTTGACTTTTGTAATCACCAGAATTGAATATGCCCTGATGAAAATTTACATCAAGCACTGTGCCGGCAATCCTACACCGTGCTTGTTGTGCAGTTATAGCTTTCGCCTGTATCAATTCACGTTTTATAGCATCTGAAAAGTACGTGTCGATATTTTCAGATAAATATTTTCCGGAATAAGGGAGATAGTTGGGGCCAAGCCAATTTGTGTAATTGAATTTACGGACTTCTACTGTCCCACTTAGTGTTGCTGTTGTCGTTGGCTGGTAGGCAACAGAAATTATATTTGTTTGAGTTCCACAGGCACAAACGCTCAAGCAAAGAAGTACGCACAAACCTAGAACAGTAGTTTTTCCCATAAGAATGACCCCCACCCATTGATTTTCTTGAAATCTATTAATTTTTGGTGAAATGGTCAATGGAACTTTACGTATTTTGCTATCTCCACAGCGGAATTGTTTTGGCTGTTTCCCCTTGACAACCCCTCCCGTCGCGCCTATTTACCCCGAGTCCGGGGGCAATCCCCGGCACGGCATACGTTCTTGAGAGGCGCGGCAACGCTGCACAGCCCGCCACAAAAATCCTCAGTACCCACGCCGAATCGACCACTGCCCCGATAGAGCCATCCAGTCCCGGCCCGCAGCGACCGCCACTCGATAAGCTCTTCGCCGCCGTCTGACGTATTTTTGCGTCGCGCGGCCCCTCTTTTACAAAGGACCTATTTTGACTTTTGATTCCTTCGGTTTCCCGACCCTGCTTCTGTCCAACATCAAGGCCCTGGGCTACACCACTCCCACCCCGATCCAGACCCAGGCCATGCCGTTCGTCATGCAGGGCCGCGACCTTATGGGCCTGGCCCAGACCGGCACCGGCAAGACCGCAGCCTTCCTGCTGCCCATGATCACCCGCCTGCTGGCCCACAAGCCCGCCGGTCCGCGCCGCAAGATCCGCGCGCTCATCCTGGCCCCCACCCGCGAGCTGGCCGAGCAGATCCACGAGGCCGCCATGGACCTGGGCAAGGCCACCGGCATCCGCAGCACCACCATCTACGGCGGTTGCGCCATGAGCCGTCAGCTCCAGGCCCTGCGCCAGGGCACGGACATCGTCGTGGCCTGCCCCGGCCGCCTGCTGGACCACATGGGCCAGCGCACCGTTGACCTCTCCGGCGTGGAAATGCTGGTGCTCGACGAGGCCGACCAGATGTTCGACATGGGCTTTTTGCCCGGCATCAAGAAAATCCTCCAGGCCCTGCCCAAGCAGCGCCAGACCATGCTCTTCTCGGCCACCATGCCCGACGCCATCCGTGGCCTCGCCGCAGAGTGCCTGAGCGAGCCCGAGACCGTGCGCGTGGGCAACTCCAACCCGGTTGAGACCGTGACCCACGGCATCTACCCCGTTGGCCAGCACCTCAAGACCAGCCTGCTGCAGGCCCTGCTTGAGCGCCACAAGACCGGCTCCGTGCTTGTCTTTACGCGCACCAAGCACCGCGCCAAGCGCCTGGCCGAGACCCTGGCCAAGTTTGGCCACGCGGCCACGTCCATCCAGGGCAACCTGTCGCAGAACCAGCGCAAGTTCGCCATGGACGGCTTCCGCGCGGGCCGCTACCGCGTGCTCGTGGCCACGGACATCGCCGCCCGCGGCATCGACGTCAGCCAGATCGAGCATGTGGTCAACTACGACGTGCCGAGCACGCCGGAGACCTACACGCACCGCATCGGCCGCACCGGCCGCGCTTCCCGCACCGGCGAGGCCCACACCTTCGTCACCGGCGAAGACGTCTCCATGGTGCGCGCCATTGAGCGGCTGCTGCGCGAGCCGCTGACCCGCATGAAGCTGGAAGGCTTCGACTACAACCAGTCCATCCCGGCTGGCGAGAAGGAAATGTTCCACCGTCCGCCCCTGGAGCCCAGGGGACGTCCGGGCGGAAGCCGTCCTTCCCAGCCCCGTTCGCCGTACCGCGCCTCGGGCAGCTCCTACGGCAATTCCTCCGGGAATTCCTCCGGGAATTCCTCGGGCAACACCTCCTACGGCAAGCCGTCCGGTAATTCGGATAGCCGCCCGGCCGTGGGCTACACCAACCGCCCGACCAGCCAGCCCGGCGACGACATCTATGCCGCCGACCGTCCGCGCACCGACCGCTCGCGCTCCGACCGTCCCGGCTATGGCCGCCCCCAGGGCGCCCGTCCGCAGGGTGCGCGTCCGCAGGGCACCGGCTACCAGGGCAACCGTCCCCAGGGCGCCCGTCCGCAGGGCTCCACGGGCGAGAGCTCGGGCAACCGCTAACCTTTAGCGTCTGCCCCGCCGCGCCCCTGTAGGGCGTCGGCCCGCCCATGCCTTGAGCCCTCGCGGTCAATCCCCGTGGATAATCCACGCATTGACGCCGGGGCGCACATGACCTAGTCCAGAATACCAGCCGCACGGAGGGGGGAGAGATTCCCCCTCCAGCGCGGCTATTCGGATATCTGGCCCGCAGTTTGCTATCGCATGCGCAACGCCTTCAACCGGAGTGCTGCATGGGCAACATTCTCATCATCGACGACGATACCGAGGTCCGCGAGACCCTGCTCTCCCTGACGCGGCGCATGCGCCACGCGGGAGAGGCCGTGGGCTCCCTGGCCGCCGGGCTCGCGCGGCTGCGCCTGGGTGGCGTGGACGTGGCCTTTCTGGACGTCAGCCTGCCCGACGGTAATGGCCTCGATGCACTCGCGGAAATAAAAGCCTTGCCGGACTCGCCCGAGGTCATCATCCTCACCGGCCGGGGCGACGCCGACGGCGCGGAGCTGGCCATCCAGGGCGGCGTCTGGGACTACCTGCTCAAGCCTTCCCCCATCAAAGAGACCATGCTCGCGCTTGAACGCGCGCTGAAATACCGCGACGGCAAGCGCGGCGCGTGCGCTCCCGTGGCCCTGGTCATGGAGGACGTGGTGGGCAAGAGCCGGGCCATGCGCGTCTGCTACGACGCCGTGGCCGGAGCTTCCGGTGCGGCTTCCAGCGTGCTCATCACCGGGGAGACCGGCACAGGCAAGGAGCTTTTCGCCCGCACCATCCACCTGAACAGCGCCCGCGCGTCCAAGCCCTTCGTGGTGGTGGACTGCGCGGCCCTGACCGAGACCCTGGTGGAGAGCACCCTCTTTGGCCACCGCAAGGGCGCCTTCACCGGCGCGGACAGCGACCGCGTGGGCCTGGTCAAGCTGGCCGACGGCGGCACCCTGTTTCTGGATGAGGTGGGCGAGATGCCGCTGAATCTCCAGAAGGCCTTTTTGCGCGTGCTCCAGGAGCGCCGCTTCCGGCCCGTGGGCGCAAGCCAGGAGGTGGAGAGCAACTTCCGTCTCGTGGCCGCCACCAACCGTGACCTGGACGCCATGGTGGAGGAGGGCGGCTTTCGCAGCGACCTTCTGTACCGCATCAAGACCATCCCCCTCTGCCTGCCGCCCCTGCGCGAGCGGCCCGAGGACATCAAGCCGCTCTGCGTGTTCCGCGTGGGCCAGTTGTGCGAGCAGTACAACCTGCCGCTCAAGGGCTTTGACCAGGATTTCTTCCATGTGCTTGAGGGCTACGCCTGGCCCGGCAACGTGCGCGAGCTGTTCAACGTGATTGAGCGCGCCTTTGTGGCCTCGGGCTCGGCGCGCACGCTTTACGCCATGCACCTGCCCCAGGACGTGCGCATCAAGGTGGCCAAGGCCATCCTGAGTCGGCCCGCGCCAGGCAACGGCGCTGGCAACGGCGCTGGCAACGGCGCGCCGCCGGAAGTCCGGCCCGATGCCCCAGCCGTCCAGCAGTCCGCGCTTCAGGCCGCTCCGTGTTGTGACGCCTGGCCCGAGCTCACCCAGGCCATGGGCGATGACACCTTGAAGGGCGCCAAGGACGTGGTGGAGCACCGCTATCTGGAGGCGCTGCTCAAGCGCACCGGCGGCGACGTGCAGAAGGCCGTGGAGGCCTCAGGCCTGTCGCGTTCGCATCTCTACGCCCTGCTCAAGAAGTGGGGGCTCTCGGCGGACGGGCCTGGCATCGGATCCGCAGAGCCCTTCTGATTTTTCGGACACCCTTCTCCCCTGTCAAAACGCCACCCCGCACATCTTCAGTTGAAGTTGGAGGTCGGGTGAGCGCCCGCATACCTCGTGTTCTCCACCACCCCGGTTCGTTCTCCGGTCTGAAATTGCGGACAAGGGAAGCCGCCTGGGCCTGTCAGAAGCTGTAACATTGCTGTAACACCCTGATTGCGAATGATGTTATTGTGAGATGGCACACAAGTTGCGATACTCACGCGTGAAGAGTCACGGCCCAAGCCAGGGTCCGCACACCACACCCAGGAGATTTCCGCATGAACGACGCGCTGCTCAAGGAATTTCAGGCTCTGGTGGGCCAGGAAAACGTCATGGAGAGCGAGGCTGACCGCTTCTCGTACGCCTACGACGCGGCGGTGCTTCAATCCGTGATGCCCGGCCTCGTGGTCCGGCCCCAGACGCGCGAGGATCTTGGCAAGCTGGTCAAGCTCTGCAACGACAACGGACTGCCCATCACCGTGCGCGGCAGCGGCACCAACCTCTCCGGCGGCACCATCCCGTCCCGCGGCGGCGTGGTCATCCTGACCAACGCGCTGAACAAGATCCTGGAGATCAACGAGGCCGACCTCTACGCCGTGGTGGAACCCGGCGTCATCACCGCCAAGTTCGCGGCCGAGGTCGCGGCGCGCGGCCTGTTCTATCCCCCGGACCCAGGCAGCCAGGCCGTCTCCACTCTTGGCGGCAACGTGGCCGAGAACGCCGGGGGCCTGCGCGGCCTCAAGTACGGCGTGACCAAGGACTACGTCATGGGCGTGGACTTCTTTGATGTGGACGGCGAGATCGTCAAGAGCGGCTCGCGCACGGTGAAGTGCGTCACCGGGCTGAACCTGGCCGGGCTGATGGTCGGCAGCGAGGGCACGCTCGGCGTGTTCGAGAAGCTCATCCTCAAGCTGACCCCGCCGCCGCTCGCGGCCAAGGCCATGATGGCCATCTTCGACGACGTGAACAAGGCCTGCGAAACCGTGGCCGCCATCATCGCCGCCAAGATCGTGCCCGCCACCCTTGAGTTCATGGACAATTTCACCATCCGCACCGTCGAGGACTTCGCCCATGCCGGGCTGCCGGTGGACGCCAAGGCGCTCCTGCTCATTGAGGTGGACGGCCATCCCGGACAGGTGGCGGACGAGGCCGAGAAGGTCGAGGCCATCTGCAAGCAGCTTGGCGCCGTGCGCATCCAGGTGGCCAAGGACGCCGAGGAGCGCAACAAGGTCTGGGAGGCCCGCCGCGCCGCCCTTTCCGCCCTGGCGCGCGTTTCGCCCACCACGGTGCTGGAGGACGCCACTGTGCCGCGCAGCAAGATCCCGGCCATGATGCAGGCCCTGGAGGCCATCGCCGGCAAGTACAAGCTGACCATCGGCACCTTCGGCCACGCGGGCGACGGCAACCTGCACCCGACCATCCTCACCGACCGTCGCAACAAGGAAGAGTGGCACCGCGTGGAGTCCGCCATCGACGAAATCTTCGACGTGGCCCTGGGCCTCGGCGGCACCCTGTCCGGCGAGCACGGCATTGGCCTGGCCAAGAGCAAGTACCTGGAGAAAGAGACCAGCCGCGCCACCATTCTGTACTCCCGCCGCCTCAAGAAGGCCCTTGACCCCAAGGGCATCTTGAATCCCGGCAAGATCATCGGCGAGTAGGGGGCGGGTAGCCATGGCCGAAATGAAAGAACTCCTGAGGCTCCTGGGTGAGCTTGACGACCAGCTGGTGAGCTGCATGCGCTGCGGCATGTGCCAGGCCGTGTGCCCCATCTACGGCCAGACCGGCCGCGAAGGCGATGTGGCGCGCGGCAAGATAGCGCTTTTGGAAGGCCTGGCCCACGAGATGGTGAAGGACCCCGAGGGCGTGCAGGACAAGGTCACCCGCTGCCTGTTGTGCGGCTCCTGCGCGGCCAACTGCCCCAGCGGCGTCAAGGCGCTGGACATCTTCATCAAGGCCCGCGTCATCCTGACCGGCTACCTGGGCCTGTCCTCGGTCAAGAAGGCCATATTCCGCGGCATGCTCGTGAAGCCCAAGCTCTTCAACAATCTCCTTGGCCTGGCCTCCATGTTCCAGGGCCTGTTCACCAGTCCGGTGAACAACGTCATCGGCTCCTCCTGCTCACGCTTCCTTGAGCCCGTGCTGGGCGACCGCCATCTGATGCTCCTGGCCAAGACGCCCCTGCACAAGGAGGTGCCCAGCCTGGACACCCCGGCGGGCAAGAGCGGGCTCAAGGTGGCCTTCTTCCCCGGCTGCATGGCCGACAAGATCTTCCCCCGCGTGGGCCATGCCGTGCTCAAGGTCCTGGCGCACCACGGCGTGGGCGTGTTCCTGCCGGAAAACCAGGCCTGCTGCGGCATCCCGGCCCTGTCCTCGGGCGACCGCCAGAGCTATGAGAAGCTGGTCAAGGCCAACCTCGAAATCTTTGCCAAGGGCAAGTTCGACGCCCTGGTGACCCCCTGCGCCACCTGCACCTCGACCATGAAGAAGATCTGGCCCATGATGGCCGAAGGCATGAGCCCCAGCGACCAGGAGGCCATCCGCGAGCTGTCCGCCAAGGTCGTTGACGTCAACGCCTTCGTGGTCGACCGCCTGGGCCTCACTCCCCCGGCGCCCAAGGCGGGCGGGGTGAGCGTCACCGTGCACGACCCCTGCCACTTGAAGAAGTCGCTGGGCGTCTCGGTCCAGCCGCGCACCATCCTGCGCATGAATCCGGCCTACAACGTCGTTGAGATGAACGCTTCCGACGCCTGTTGCGGGTGCGGAGGCAGCTTCACCTTGCAGCACGCGGAGATCTCGGCCAAGATAGGCCAGCAGAAAAGGGACAACATCGTGGGCTCCCACGCCCAGGTGGTGGCCACGGGCTGCCCTGCCTGCATGATGCAGATCTCCGACATGCTCTCACGCTCCGGCGACCAGATTGCCGTGAGGCATCCCATGGAGATCTACGCAGAGTCACTCTAGCGAAGGTCCTCTCCCGGCGTCGGGGTCTCGCCCCCACCCCCCCCAAACGCCGACGCCGGGAGACTCTACTGATGGATGCCCAACAAACGTAAGGAGCGTATCGTGGCTGACACATTATTCGTCACCGGAGTGGAGCCCAGGAGCGGAAAATCCGCCATTGTGCTGGGGCTTATGCAACTTCTGCTGCGCGACATTCAGAAGGTGGCCTTTTTCCGGCCCATCATCAATTCCTCCGAGGCCACGGCCAAGGACCACGACATCAATCTCGTGCTGAACCAGTTCAACCTGGACATGCGCTATTCAGAGACCTTCTCCTTCACCATGCAGAAGGCGCGGGAGATGATCAACCAGGGCCAGCACGAAGCCCTGCTTGAGAAGATCCTGAACGACTTCAACTCGCTCAAGGGCCGCTTCGACTTCATCTTGTGCGAAGGCACGGACTTTTTGGGCTCGGACCCTGCGTTTGAGTTCGACACCAACGCCGACATCGCCGCCAACCTGGGCTGCCCGGTGCTGCTTGTGTGCAACGCGCAGAAGAAGACCCAGGAGGAGATCGTCGCCTCCTCGCTTCTGACCATTGAATCCTTCGAGGACAAGGGCCTGGACATCCTGGCCGCCATCATCAACCGCGTGGAGGACGTGGACGGCCAGAACATGGTGGAGGAGCTGCGCCAGAAGATCCGCTGCCCGGAATGCTTCCCCATCTATGTCATCCCCGAGGAGCAGCGCCTGGGCAAGCCCACCGTGGGCGACGTGGTCAAGTGGCTGGACGCCCGCGTGCTTTATGGCGGAGACATGCTGAGCAACCTCGTCGACTCCTACGTCATCGCGGCCATGCAGCTGGGCAACTTCCTCGACTACATCGAGCGCGGCAGCCTGATCATCACCCCCGGTGACCGCAGCGACATCATCCTGGGCAGCCTGGCCTCGCGGCTGTCCACCAACTATCCGGACATTTCGGGCATCCTGCTCACCGGCGGGCTCGACCCCTCGGACGCCGTGCGCAGGCTCATCGAGGGCTGGGTCGGCGCGCCCATCCCCATCCTCATCGCCCAGGGCCACACCTACAAGACCGCGCGCATCCTGTACGACTTGTACGGACGCATCGAGCCCGGCGACCAGAACAAGATCCAGTCGGCCCTGCGCGTGTTCGAAGAGAACGTGGATCTGGGCGAGCTGCGCAAGAAGCTGGTGGCCGCCAAGCCTCTCACCGTGACGCCCAAGATGTTTGAGTTCAGCCTCATCCTCAAGGCCAAGGTCAAAAAGCAGCGCATCGTCCTGCCCGAGGGCACCGGCGAGCGCATCATGCGCGCTGCCGACATCCTGCTCAGGCGCGGCGTGGTCGACATCACCTTGCTCGGCAAGGAGCTCGACATCCGCACCAAGATGAGCCAGCTCAACCTGGAGCTGGAGGGCGTGGAGATCATCGAGCCCGGCAAGTCCGCCAATTACGAGGACTACGTCCAGACCTACTATGAGCTGCGCAAGCACAAGGGCATCCGCGAGGAAGACGCCCGCGACCGCATGCTGGACCCGACCTTCTACTCGACCATGATGGTCCACAAGGGCCACGCCGACGGCATGGTCTCCGGGTCCATCACCACCACCCAGCAGACCATCCGCCCGGCCTTTGAGATCATCAAGACCAAGCCGGGCTGCAGCATCGTCTCCAGCGTGTTTTTCATGTGTCTGAAGGACCGCGTGCTGGTCTACGGCGACTGCGCCGTGAACCCGAACCCCACGGCCGAGGAGCTGGCCGAGATCGCCCTGCAGAGCTCTGAGACCGCGCAGCTGTTCGGCATCGAGCCGCGCATCGCCATGCTCTCATACTCCACCGGCGCCTCAGGCAAGGGCCTGGACGTCGAGAAGGTCATCAAGGCCACCAAGATCGCCCACGAGCGGGCCCCGGAACTGCTCCTGGAAGGGCCGCTGCAGTACGACGCCGCCGTGGACATCGAGGTGGCCCACACCAAGATGCCCGACAGCGCCGTGGCCGGACGCGCCACCGTGTTCATCTTCCCGGACCTCAACACCGGCAACAACACCTACAAGGCCGTGCAGCGCTCCGCCCAGGCCGTGGCCATCGGCCCCGTGCTCCAGGGCCTGAACAAGCCCATCAACGACCTCTCGCGCGGCTGCACCGTGCCCGACATCGTCAACACCGTGGCCATCACCGCCATCCAGGCCCAGGCCGTGAAGAAGGGATAGCGGGAACAGCCATGAACATACTTGTCATCAATTCCGGCAGCTCCTCCATCAAGTACCAGTTGCTCGACATGCGCACCGAGACGGTGCTGTGCTCCGGCGCCGTAGAGCGCATCGGTGAAGGCATGGGCAGCGTCACGCACAAGATCTTCCCGGGCACGGACCAGGAAGACAAGATCAGCATCACCCAGCCCATCTCCGACCACGAGGTGGGCATGCACCTGCTTCTGGACCTCATCACCGACGCCGAGCGCGGCGTGGTCAAGAGCCTGGACGAGATAGACGCAGTGGGCCACCGCATCGTGCAGGGTGGCGATCTGTTCGACCGCTCCTGCCTGGTGGACGATTCCGTGGTGGACGCCCTGACCAAGCTCATCCCGCTGGGGCCGGTGCACAACCCCGGCCACCTGGCCGGCATCCGCGTGTCCCGGCAGCTCATCCACGTGCCGCAGGTCACGGTATTCGACACCGTGTTCCACCAGACCATGCCGCCGCGCGCCTACATGTACGCCCTGCCGTACGAACTCTACGAAGAGCTCAAGGTTCGGCGCTACGGGTTCCATGGCACCTCCCACGCCTATGTCACCAAGGAAGCCGCGCGCTTTCTGGGCAAGGACGTGGACGAGGTGAACCTCATCACCGTGCATCTGGGCAACGGCAGCTCCATGTGCGCCGTGCAGAACGGCAAGAGCGTGGATACCAGCATGGGCCTGACGCCGCTTGAGGGGCTGATCATGGGCACCCGCTGCGGCGACACGGACCTGGCCATATATCCGCTCATCGGCGCGGCCAAGGGCATGAGCATCGAGGAGATCAACGATCTGACCAACAAGCAGAGCGGGTTCAAGGGCATTTGCGGCAAGAACGACATGCGCGACATCCACCAGGCCGTGGCCGAGGGTGACGCGCGGGCCAGGCTGGCCCTGGATATGTTCGGCTACCGCAACCGCAAGTATATCGGTTCCTATCTGGCGGTGCTTGGCCGCGTGGACGCCGTCGTGTTCACGGCCGGCATTGGGGAGAACGATCCCGTGGCCCGCGAGCTGTCCTGCCGTGGACTTGAACACATCGGCATCAAGCTGGACTCCGACCGCAACCTGTCCCCGGAGCGAGGCGCGCGCGACATCGGCGCTGTGGGCTCCCAGGTGCGTGTGCTGGTGATCCCGACCAACGAGGAGTTGGAGATCGCCAGGCAGACCGTTGAGGTACTGCGGGCCCGCTAAGAAATATCGGCGGAGACCCCGTGCGGATTTTTGTCCGTCGCGGGAAGCAACGGACAACTTTAGCGCAAGGAGGACTCTCATGGACCCAATGGTGGCTCAGGCTGTTGAAACCTGGAAACAGGTCTACACGCCCATCGGCAGTGGCGGCTACATTCTTCCTGCCTTGGTGGCAGGCATCCCGCTCTACATTCTGTTCTACATGCTCGCGGTGCGCCGCGCCAAGGGCCACTTTGCCGCCGGTGCGGCGCTCTTGGCCGCCATCGGCATCTCCGTCGCCATGTGGGGCATGCCCGCCAAGCTGGCCATTTCCTCGACCCTGTACGGCGCTGCCATCGGTCTGTTCCCCATTTGCTGGATCGTCATCACGGCCATCTGGGTCTACAACATGACGGTTGAATCCGGGCAGTTCGAGGTCATCAAATCCTCCCTGGCCTGCGTCACCGAGGACCGCCGCCTGCAGGCCATCCTCATCGCCTTTGCCTTCGGCTCCTTCATTGAGGGCACGGCGGGCTTCGGCACACCGGTGGCCATTACTGCGGCCATGCTGGTGGGCCTGGGCTTCAACCCGCTCTACGCAGCCGGTCTGTGCCTCATCGCCAACACCGCGCCCGTGGCCTTCGGCGCGCTGGGCATTCCCATTATCGCCGTGGCCGAGCTGACCAAGATCGACATCATGCGCATCAGCTCCATCGTCGGCCGTCAGCTGCCTTTCCTGTCCATCATCGTGCCCTTGTGGCTGTCCGTCACCATGTGCGGTTTCAAGCGCTCCATGGAGATCCTGCCCGCCATCATCGTGGCCGGCGTGTGCTTCGCGGGTTCGCAGTTCCTGGTCTCCAACTACGTTGGCCCCATGCTGCCCGACGTCATCTCGGCTATTGTGACCATCGTGGGCCTGTTCGCCTTCCTCAAGGTCTGGAAGCCCAAGACTATTTGGCGCTTTGAAGACGAGCCTGCCACCACCGGCCCGGCCACCTGCTCCTACAGCTCCGGAGAAGTCCTGCGCGCCTGGATGCCTTGGCTCGTGCTGGCCGTCGCGGTTTTTGTCTGGGGTCTGAAGGACGCCCAGGCCATCCTGAACACTGTGACCATGAAGATCGACTGGCCCGCCCTGAACAACCTGGTCATCAAGACCGCGCCCATTGTCTCCGCCGACAAGGCTTATGGCGCCGTGTTCAAGCTCAACTGGCTGTCCTCGCCTGGTTCCGCCGTGTTCGTGGCCGGCCTGCTGTCCATCTTCGTCCTGCCGAACTACGGTGCTGGCAAGGCCTTTGGCTGCTTCTTCCGCACCATCAAGCAGCTGCGCTTCCCCATCGTGACCATCGCCATGATCGTGGGCCTGGCCTACATCATGAACTACTCCGGCATGAGCTCCTCGCTGGGCCTCGCCTTTACGCTGACTGGCAGCTGGTTCCCGTTCTTCGCGCCGATCATCGGCTGGTTGGGCGTGTTCCTGACCGGTTCGGACACCTCGTCGAACCTGCTCTTCGGCAGCCTGCAGCAGACCACCGCCAACCAGATTGGTGTTGACCCGGCCCTGTGCGTGGCCGCCAACTCCTCGGGCGGCGTCACCGGCAAGATGATCTCCCCGCAGTCCATCTCCGTGGCCACCGCCGCCGCGAACATGGTCGGCCAGGAGGGCAACCTGTTCCGCTTCACCCTCAAGCACTCCGTGGCCATGCTGCTCTTCGTCTGCGTACTCACGTACCTGCAGGCCTACACCCTGAGCTGGATGCTGCCGTAGCCTGAACCTTTAGTCTTAGCGGAGCCGGGCCTTTTGGCCCGGCTCCGCCCAAATTTTCCGGTCCGTCCCTGTGCGGGCGGCCGAACCCGGCGGAAGAAGGCAGCACAAGCGCCGCCGCCAAAGTCTGCAACGATTTACACGCGAGGTGCCACCCATGAGCGAGAACGCGCGATTGGCAGATTTGATGGCCGAAAAGGCTGGACTCGTCTCGGCCATAGTGTCCCGGGTCAAGACCCTGGACGAGGCCTTTGCGTACACGCTGGACGTGTGCGAGAAGAAGGAGGCCTGCCAGCTTCTTCCCGCGGGTTGCGAGGCCGATCTCTCCACCGGTGCGGGGGCGCTCTGCGACGCCAAGCTGGGCAAGATCATCGCCGCGCCGGGTCTAGCCGAAGAGACCGCCACGACCCTGAGCGAACTCTGCGCCGAGCGCGGGGTCCAGTTCATCACCAAGGGCATGCGCAAGCATTTGGCGGGCGTCGACATCGGCTTCACCATCGCCCAGGCCGGCATTGCCGAGACCGGCACCTGCGTGCTCGACTCCAAGAGCGAGGAGCTGCGCCTGGCCACCATGATCTGCGAGGTGCACGTCTGCGTGGTGCCGGTGTCAACCATCCGCGAGACCAGCTTCGAGGTGGAGAGCCTATTGCGCGCCATGTGCAAGGATTTTCCGGCCTATGTCGCCTTCATCACCGGCGCCTCGCGCACGGCGGACATCGAGCGCGTGCTGGCCATCGGCGTGCACGGGCCGCTTGAGTTGCACATCCTGCTTCTGGAGGACTAGCCCATGCAAAACGCACGCGATCTCAAGGAATACAGGGGCGAGATGCAGGGCGCCTTGGACAATGATTTCCTGCGCACCGCCATGGACAACTTCGCCGTGGCCTACCGCGCCAGCCGCATCAAGGCCTTCGCAGGCATGGACGTTGACGGTCTGGTGCAGGAAATCGCCAAGGCCAAGGACCAGGCCATGGCCCGCATGGACGAGCTCTTCGAGGAGTTCAAGAAGAACGCCGAGCGTCAGGGCGTCACCGTGCACGTGGCCAAGACCGGCCACGAGGCCAACGAGATCATCGCGCGCATCGCCGAAAAGGCGGGCGTCAAGCGTGTCGTCAAATCCAAGTCCATGACCGCCGAGGAGACGCACCTCAACCTCCACCTGGAGGCCCAGGGCCTGGAGGTGGTGGAGACCGACCTCGGCGAATGGATCATCCAGCTGCGCCACGAAGGCCCCACGCACATGGTCATGCCCGCCATCCACCTTTCGCGCTACCAGGTGGCCGAGCTGTTCAGCGATGTCACCGGCACCAAGCAGGAGGGCGACATCCAGAAGCTGGTCAAGGTCGCCCGGCGCGAGCTGCGCGCCAAGTATGTGCAGGCCGAGATGGGCATCTCCGGCGGCAACTTCGCCATCGCCGAAACCGGCACCATCGCCCTGTGCACCAACGAGGGCAACGCCCGCCTGGTGACGACCCTGCCGCGTGTGCACGTGGCCCTGGTGGGCCTGGACAAGCTCACCCCGAGCATCAACGACGCCCTGCGCGTCTTGAAGGTCCTGCCCAGGAACGCCACGGGCCAGGCCATCACCTCCTACGTCACCTGGATCACCGGGCCGGGCGAATGCGAGGCCTCCCCCGACGGCAAGAAGGAAATGCACGTGGTCTTCCTGGACAACGGGCGGCGAGCCCTGGCCAAGGACCCCGTGTTCTCCCAGGTGCTCAGGTGCGTGCGTTGCGGCGCCTGCGCCAACGTCTGCCCGGTGTACCGGCTGGTTGGCGGGCATCAGTATGGCCATATTTACATCGGGGCCATCGGGCTCATCCTGACCTACTTCTACCACGGCCGCGAGAAGGCCAAGAATCTGGTGCAGAACTGCATCAACTGCGGAGCCTGCAAGGCCTCGTGCGTGGGCGGCATCGACCTGCCCCGGCTGATCAAGGAGGTCCATGCCCGCATCCAGGACGAGTCGGGCCACCCGCTCCAGAGCCAGCTGCTGGGCATGGTGCTGAAGAGCCGCAAGATGTTCCACACGCTGCTGCGCTCGGCCCGGGCCGTGCAGAAGCCGGTCACCGGCGGCACTCCGTACCTGCGCCACCTGCCCATGATCTTCGCGCGCGGGCAGGAGTTCCGGGCGCTTCCGGCCATTGCCGAGCAGGCCTTCCGCGACCAGTTCGAGGCCATCAAGCCCAAGGTCTCCAGCCCGAAGTACCGCGTGGCCCTGTTCTCCGGCTGCGTGCAGGACTTCGTGTACCCGGAGCAGGCCGTGGCCGCTGTGAAGGTTCTGGCCAAGCACAACGTGGCCGTGGACTTCCCCATGGACCAGTCTTGCTGCGGCCTGCCGGTGCAGATGATGGGCGAGCGCGAGGCCTCCCGCTCCGTGGCGGCGCAGAACGTGACGGCCTTTGACCCCGCCAGCTACGACTACATCCTGACCCTGTGCGCGTCCTGCGCCTCGCACCTGAAGCACGGCTACCCGGACATCCTGGGCAAGGACCCCAAGCTGGCGGTGAAGGTGCAGCAGTTCGCGGACCGCGTCATCGACTTCAGCTCCTTCGTGCACGACGTCCTGAAGGTCGAGGCTTCCGAGTTCCGCGCCGACGGCAAGACGGCCACCTACCACGCACCCTGCCACCTCTGCCGCGGCCTGGGCGTCACCGAGGCCCCGCGCGAGCTCATCCACACCGGCGGCCTCACGTACCTGCCCGCCGACGAAGAGGACGTGTGCTGCGGCTTTGGCGGCACCTACTCCATGAAGTTCCCGGAGTTGTCTGCGGAACTCTTGAAGAAAAAGCTTGCGAACGTGGAGCGCACCGGCGCAGAATTGCTGCTCACGGACTGCCCCGGCTGCATCATGCAGTTGCGCGGCGGGCTGGAAGCCAAGGGCAGCCGCTTGCAGGTGCAGCATGTGGCCGAGGCCTTGGCCGAGCGGCTCAAGTAGCCGCAACCGCATCATCCTGGAGGACCGACCAATGAAGGACGTGCGCAAGAGAGCCCGCGAGCTCATGACAGGCTATTGCAAGGTCTGCCCCATCTGCAACGGCAAGGCCTGCGCGGGCGAGGTGCCCGGCATGGGCGGCCTGGGAACGGGCTCCTCGTTCATGAGCAACGTCTCGGCGCTGGCGAGCGTGCGGTTCAACATGCGTCTGATCCACGGGGCCGAGATCCCGGACACCTCGACCACGCTGCTCGGCCGCAAGCTGTCCATGCCTGTGCTGGCCGCGCCCATCGGCGGGGTCTCCTTCAACATGGGCGGCAAGATCACAGAGCAGGAATACTGCGACGCGGTGCTTGGCGGCTGCGTGGACAAAGGCGTCATCGGCTGCTGCGGCGACGGCGTGCCCCCGTTCATCATCGAGTCCGGCTTCGCCACGATCCAGGCTCTGGGCGGAGCGGGAATCCCCTTCATCAAGCCCTGGGAGGACAAGGAACTCTACGAGAAGCTGGACCGCGCCGTGGCCACCGGGGCGGACGTCGTGGGCATGGACATCGACGCGGCAGGGCTTGTGACCCTGCGCCTCATGGGGCGGCCTGTGGGCCCCAAGCCCCTGGACAAGCTCAAGGACATCATCAGCCACGTGCCAGTGAAGTTCGTCCTGAAAGGGGTCATGACCCCGGACGACGCCAAGCGGGCCGTGGATGCCGGGGCTGCTGGCATCGTGGTCTCCAACCACGGCGGCCGCGTGCTGGACCACACGCCCGGCACGGCCGAGGCCCTCCCGGCCGTGGCCGCAGCGGTCAAGGGCCAGGTCGCCATCCTGGTGGACGGCGGCGTGCGCACCGGCGGCGACGTGCTCAAGATGCTGGCCCTGGGCGCGGACGCCGTAATGATCGGCCGTCCCTTCTGCACCGCCGCCCTGGGCGGCCTGCGCGAGGGCGTGGGCAAGTATCTGGACCAGGTGCGCGGCGAATTGGCCCAGGCCATGATTCTCACCGGCTGCGCCAGCGTGGCCGACGCGGGCCGGGACATCCTGTTCGGAGCCTAGGAGGCTGTATGGCGGAGCACGGAACCCTCACCCTAGGGCCTCGGGGGTTGGCCGTGGCTGCTGCGGCGGCCTTCCTGCTGGCCCTGCTTCTTTTGACCGGTCTTGAATTTTCCCGTTCAGCCGACTCCTTCCGGCTTGGGCTGCCGCATGTCGCGGCGGCCCTTCTTTTTTCCGGCGCCGTTGTCCTGGCCATGGCCCTGCGCGAGCGCGCCCTGGCCGGGCATCTTGATTCCGCCGCCCTGGAGAGGGCGCGGACGGCCTCGGAGCTGAAGCACCAGACCGGGCTGGCCCAGGGCATTCTGGGCGGGCTGCCTGTGCCTTTCCTGCTGGTGGATGAAAACGAGCGCGCCGTGTTCTCGAACAGGGAATGCCTGGAGATGCTGGAGCTGGACGGGCGGCCCGAGGACTACTTGGGCCAGACCCTGGCCCAGATCTTCTACAACGATCCCGGGCGCAAGACCGCCGTGGGCCGAAGCATCAAGGACGGCGAGGTGTTCCGCAACCTTGAGGTCGCCATCAAGGGCCACAAGGGGGGGACGCGCAACGTGCTGGCCAACGTCTTTCCGCTCTACGACACAGACAAGCGCTGCATCGGCGGGTTGTGCCTGTATCTGGACATGACCGCGCTCAAGCAGAAGGAGCAGGTGATCCTGGAGAAGAACGAGAGCATCGGCAAAACGGCGCTGGACGCCAACGCCCTGTGCGCCCGCCTGCGCGACGCGTCCTCCCGGCTCTCGGAGAGCATCGGCCAGACCACGCGCGGCAGCGAGGCCCAGAAGGTGCGCGTGGGCGAGATCGGCATGTCCATGGAGCAGATGAGCAGCGCCGTGATTGAAGTGGCCAAAAACGCCTCCTCCGCCTCCCAGGGGGCAGACGCCGCCCGCCAGCAGGCGGAGCAGGGCGAGCGGGTGGTGGGCGAGGTCATCACGGCCATCCGCAGCGTGTCTGAACGCACCCTGGCCATGCAGGAGCGCCTGACCGAGCTGGGCGTCCAGGTGGCGGGGATCAGCCAGATTTTGAACGTGATCAATGACATCGCCGACCAGACCAATCTCTTGGCGCTGAACGCAGCCATCGAGGCCGCCCGCGCCGGTGACGCCGGCCGCGGTTTCGCCGTGGTGGCCGACGAGGTCCGCAAGCTGGCCGAGAAGACCGTGCAGGCCACGCAGCAGGTCGCCTCGGGCATCAGCTCTGTGCAGGACGGGGCGCGCCGCGCCTCCGAGGGCATGAGCGGGGCGGTGGAGGCCGTCGGGAGCAGCACCAGCCTGGCGGACAGCGCCGGGCGTGCCCTGCACGAGATCTTGCGCATCTCCCAGGGCTCGGCGGACCAGGTGCGCAACATCGCCACAGCCTCGGAGGAGCAGTCCGCCTCGGCGGAGGAGATCGCCCATGCCGTGGAGCAGATGCGTGAGGTGTCTGACCGCTCGGCTCAGGACATGGTCCAGGCCTCCCAGGCCGTGGAGGAGTTGGCGCGGCTGGCGGACGATCTGACGGAAATCATCACCAAGATGCAGACCTGCTGAGGCGGGCCTCGCGCAACCGCACAAGGAGCAAGCGAAAATGATCAAGCACATCGTCATGTGGACCCTGAAGGATGAGGCCGAGGGCGCGGGCAAGGCCGCCAATGCGAAGAAGATGAAGGAGCTGCTTTCCGGCCTGCGCACGCTCATCCCCGTCCTGCGCGAGCTGGAGGTGGGCATCGACGTCTTTGCCGCCACCCCGGCCTGCGATGTGGTCCTGTACACGGCCTTTGACACCCGCGCCGACCTCGACGCCTATCAGGTCCACCCGGAGCATTTGCGGGTCGTGGCCTTTGTGAAGCAGGTGGTCGCCTCGCGCAGCGTGGTGGACTACGAGGTCTGAGCGCGCGGCCTGCCCGCACTCCCTTTTCCTCGACGGCCCGGTCCTCCGGGCCGTTTCCTTTTGCTTGCTTTCGTGCCGCTGTATTGTAATAGTCATTGTTCAGATAGGCAAAAGCTATAAGGAGTGGAGGTCGCATGGGCCAGAAGAGTGGCGTGAGTGGGATCCTGGAGATGCGCAAGCTGCTGCTCCGGGCAGGTTTGGGTGAGAGCACCCTGGAGGAGCAGTTGGGCGAGGGCCAACAGGCGTATGCCGACGCCTTGTACCTCTTGACCCGCATGCGTTTCACCCCGGAAGAATCGTGCGGCTACTGGAGCGAGATCCTCCAGCACATGGAGAGCCTGAACCTGACTCTGGGCCGGGACGTGGGCCTGCGCCTGGCCTTGTGCGACTATTTCATGAACCTGCACCCCCGGATGCGGGAGCCGGTCATCGTGGAGGTGCAGGTACTTCTGCAGAAGGAGCGGAGCGCTCTGGTGGACGAACTCACCGGGCTCTACAACCGCCGCTACTTCAACGACGCCATCCAGCGCGAGGTGGAGCGCTTCAAGCGCTTCGGCCACCGCTTTTCGCTGGTCATGCTCGATGTGGACCACTTCAAGCGCTTCAACGACAGCTATGGCCATCTGGTGGGCGATGACGCCCTGCAGACCGTGGCCTCGGTCCTGCGCGACACGGCCCGCACCTCAGACCATGTCGTCCGCTACGGCGGCGAGGAGTTCGCCCTGATCCTGCCGCATACCGACGCAGAACAGGCCCTGGCGGCGTCCGAGCGCTTGCGCCAGGCCATGGAGCGGCGACCCGTGCAGGTGCAGAAGGACCAGTCTGTGCCGCTGACCATCAGCCTGGGCGCGGCCACCTTTCCCGAGGACGCCATCAACGCCCGTGATCTGGTTGCCCGGTCCGACGAGGCCCTGTACGAAGCCAAGCGCATCCGCAACAGCGCCTGCTCCTATGCGGAAAAGAACCGTGAGTTTCCGCGCGCGCCCGTGGGTTTGACGGTGCTGTTCCACAGCCCGGAGCATGAGCCGGAGGCGGTCAGGGTGGTGAACATCAGCTTTGGCGGCCTGCTTTGCCAAACGCCAGCGGCCATTCTGCCCGGCACGCGGGTGGAGGTCGTGCTGCCCGGGGATTATCCCGGTCAGTCCGGCCTGCGCGTGGGCTGTCGCTCGCTGCGCCTGGAGCGCGACACCGAGAGCGGGCCCTATGAGATCGCGCTGTCTTTCGAAGGCATCGGCGAGGATGTGCGCCGCGCCCTGGTGCGGCTCGTGGAGCTGGATCAGGGCGTGGACGGCTAGCCCGGGTGGGCGGTATTAGTGCGGAGCCAAAGGGCGACCGTGCATCGTGATTTCGCTCGTTATTGTTGTCAGGACTCTCCCCTGGTGCTACAGGTTCAGGTACGTCGTGGGGCTTTGCTTGTCCATGTCTGGGGGTGGGATGTCTGGTCCGGGTGAGTGGCGAAGGGGGAAGAGAGCGCGGAGGTGCAGGCCGCTGCTCCTGCGAATGGCCTTTCTGTCCTGTCTGGTGCTTGCCTCCGTGCTTGGGGCCGGCACGTCCAGCGCCGCACAGGGCGCATTCCCCCGCGCCTCGGGCAGCACCCAGCCGGAGAAGGTCCGCCTGCAGCTCAAGTGGCGGCACCAGTTCCAGTTCGCGGGCTGGTACGCCGCCGTGGACAGGGGCTACTTCAGCGACGAGGGCCTCGACGTCACCCTGGTCGAGGGCCGCCCCGGCATCATCCCGGCTGAGACCCTGGAGCGCGGCGAGGCCGAATTCGCCGTGGATTCCCCGGCGGTGATGCTGCAGCGCGAGCAGGGCCGGGCCGTGGTCGTCATCGCCGTCATCTTCCAGCACTCGGCCAATATCCTGCTGTCCCGCAAGGACTCCGGCATCAGAACACCGCACGACCTGCGCGGCAGGCGCATTATGGCCGAGCCCGCCACGGACCCGGAGTTCATGGCCATGATGAACAACGAGGGCATGGGGCCGGAGTCTTTCACCCTGGTGCCGCTTAGTTGGAACCTGGACGATCTCATCTCGTCCCAGGTCGACGCCCAGACCACCTACCTGACCAACGAGCCGCAGGAGATGCTGAAGCGCGGCATCGCGCCCAGCATCATCCGGCCCAGAGACTACTCCGTCGATTTCTACGGCGACTGCCTGGTGACCTTGGAGAAGCTGGCCCGCGAGCGCCCGGACCTGGTGGAGCGCTTTCTGCGCGCCACGCGCCGGGGCTGGCGCTACGCCATGGACCACCCGCGCGAGATCGCAACCCTGATCTTCGCGGGCTACAGTCAGGACAAGCCTCTGGACGACCTGCTCTATGAGGCCCAGGCCATGCGCGAGCTCATCCAGCCGGACCTGGTGGAAATCGGGCACATGAACCCCGAACGCTGGCGGCAGATGGCGGGCAGCTTTGCAAGACTGGGAATTTTGAAGCCTGATTTTCCCGTGGACGATCTGCTCTACGATAGCGTGAGGGCCAAGGAGAAGGCCAGGGAGCACAGCCTGATCCGGCTTGGAACTGCCGCTCTGGGCGCGCTCTTGCTGCTGGGCTGCGGGGTGGGCGTGGGGCTGCTTGTCTTCAACCGGCGGCTTCAGGCGCAGGTTCGGGTTCGCACCGCCGACCTCGCGGTCAGCGAGGAGAAGTTCCGGATCCTGGTGGAGCACCAGACCGACCTGGTGGTCAAGGTGGATACCCAGGGCCGATTCCTCTACGTCAGCCCCTCCTATTGCCGGGTTTTCGGCAAGAGCGAGGACGAACTGCTGGGCCAGACCTTCATGCCGCTGGTGCACGAGGATGACCGTGACGCGACGGAGGAGGCCATGCGCGGCCTCTTTGCCCCGCCGCACACGGCGTACCTGGAGCAGCGTGCCATGACCGCGCAGGGTTGGCGCTGGTTCGCCTGGCACGATTCCGCGATCCTCGGCCCCGATGGGCAGGTGGCTGCGATCATCGGGGTGGGGCACGACATCACTGAGCGCAAGCAGGCCGATCTTGCCCTGCGGGACGGCGAGCGCCGCTTTCACTCCCTGTTCGACAACATGGCCGAGGGCGTGGCCCTGCACAGCATGGAGCGCGACAGCGCGGGCCAGGCGGTGGACTACCGCATCGTGGACGTGAACCAGAGCTATTGCCGCATCCTCGGGAAGAAGCGGGAGGAGGCGTGCCCCTGGAGAGCCACTCAAGTTTATGGCGTCTCCGAGGCCCCCTACCTGGAACGCTACGCCGAGGTTGTCAGGAGCGGCCAGCCCATAGGGTTCGAGACGCACTACCCGGAGTTGGGGCGGCATTTCGTCATCTCCGTGGCGCCCTGGGGAGACGACGGCTTTGCCACCATCTTCAGCGACATCACCGACCGCAAGGCTGCCGAGCAGGCCCTTTCAGCAAAGACAAGGGAACTGGAGCTTTACTTCAGCAACACCCAGGACATGCTCTGCATTGCGGACACGGAAGGCTGTTTCCAGCGTCTGAACCCGGAGTGGGAGGCTGTGCTGGGATACCCCGCCAGCGAGATGGAGGGGCGGTGCTTCCACGATTTCGTGCACCCGGATGACATGCAGGCTTTGGTGGAGGTGCTCCAAAAACTTGCCGGGCAGACCAGCGTCGTGAACTTCGTCAACCGCAACCGGGCCAAGGACGGCAGCTACCGTTTCATCGAGTGGCGCAGCTTTCTGGTGGGCAAGACCATTTACGCCTCGGCCCGCGACATCACCGCGCGCAGGGAGGCCGACCTCGCCCTGCGCGAGAGCGAGGCCCAGTACCGGGGCATCTTTGAGCAGGCCGCCGTGGGCATCTGCCACTGCTCCCTGGAGGGAGTGTTCCAGCGCGTGAACCGCAGGATGACGGAGATCCTCGGCTACGGCGAGGCCGAGCTCCTGCGCCTGAACTTCCGCGACATCACCCACCCGGACGACCTGGCCGAAGACCTGAACCACGTGCACCAGGTGCTGAGCGGGCAGGTGTCGGGCTTCGACATGGAGAAGCGCTACATCCGCAAGGACGGAGCCATCATCTGGGTGCGCCTGGGCGTGAGCGTGGTCCTCGACGGCTCCGGCCAGGCGGCCTACTTCGTGGGCGTGCTCGAGGACATCAGCGCGCGCAAGGCGGCCATGTCCGAGCTGGCCAAGGCCAAGGTGCAGGCCGAGGACTCCAACCGCTCCAAGAGCGAGTTTCTCGCCAACATGAGCCACGAGATCCGCACGCCCTTGAATGGCGTGCTGGGCATGCTCCAGCTGCTCAAGGGCACGCCCATGGATATGGAGCAGGGCAGCTACGTGGACAAGGCCCACGATGCGGCCCGGAGGCTCCTGGCGCTTTTGAGCGACATCCTCGACTTCTCCAAGATCGAGGCGGGCAAGCTGGTCCTGCGCAGCGCGCCCTTTGCCCTGAACGACGTCTTTGAGATGGTCTCCAATGTCCTGGGCGGCGCAGCCATGAAAAAGGGCCTGTCCCTGCGCCTGAACATGGACCAGACCGTGCCCGGACAGCTCATGGGCGACGACGCGCGCATCCGGCAGATCCTCTTCAACCTCGTGGGCAATGCGGTGAAGTTCACCACCTCAGGCACGGTGCGGGTGCAGGCCTGGGCGCGCTCCAGGCGCGGCGCGGACGGGCTCTGGCTGTACCTGAGCGTGGCCGATACCGGCGTCGGCATCCATGAGGACAAGCTGGCCAGCATCTTCGACCGCTTCACCCAGTCCGATGTCTCCTATTCCAAGAACTTCGAGGGGGCCGGGCTTGGACTGGCCATCGTCCGGCGCATCCTGGACCTCATGGGCGGCGAGATCTGCGTGGAGAGCGAGTTCGGCCAGGGCACCACCATGATCTGCGCCCTGCCGCTTGCAGCCGTTGCCGGGGCCGCGCCGTCTTTGCGCGACGACATCGACGAGTCTCCGGTGCCGGGCGCCACGCCCCTGCGCATCCTTTTGGCCGAGGACGAGAACATCAGCCAGTTCGCCATGCGCGTGATGCTCCAGCGCATGGGCCACAGCGTGCTGGCCGTGTCCAATGGCCGCGCCGCGCTGGACGAGTTCAGAAGCGGCGTCTTCGACGCCATCCTCATGGACATCCAGATGCCGGAGATGGATGGGGTGGAGGCGACCAAGGCCATCCGCTCGGACAAAAGCCTGGGCGACCGCGCCGGGATTCCCATCATCGCGCTTACGGCCTATGCCCTGGACGGCGACCGCGAGAAGTTTTTGTCCGCAGGCATGGACGACTACGTGACCAAGCCGGTGTCCCTGGGCGAGCTGCAGCGCGCCCTGGGCAGGGTGCGCCGCAGGGCGTAGCCTGGGCAGGAAAACGCTTGGCCTGGCGCTGGGATTGGGCTAAGCGGCTTGTCGTGCCGTCGGCTTCATCCGGCCGGTTGCGCTCAAACATGCGAGGAGCACGCCATGACCAAAGACGACGTCGCCGGACTGAAACACCTGGGCTCCGGCAAGACCAGCTACGCCTTCGAGGAGCCGACTTCCGCCATCCTGGAGGCCTTCCCCAACAAGTACCCGGACCGCGACTACCGGATTTGCTTTGAGCACCCGGAGTTCACCAGCCTGTGCCCCAAGACCGGCCAGCCGGACTTCGCCACCATCGAGATCACCTACATCCCGGACCGGCTCTGCATCGAGACCAAGTCCCTCAAGCTCTACTTCACGGCCTACCGCAACCACGGCTCGTTCATGGAGACCATCACCAACAAGATTCTCGACGACCTGGTGAGCGTGTGCCAGCCCAGACACATGCAGGTGGTGGCGCTCTTCAACCCGCGCGGCGGCACCAGCCTTACCGTCACCGCCGAATACGTGAAGGACGACGCCGCACCCATGGGCACCAGATTCTAGCAGCAGCGAGATGCCTCCGGCGGCCGGGGGCCTGAGGCCCCCGGACCCCCCATAGGCCTGGGCCGGGGCGGCGTCGGCAAAGGCGTCGGTTGGGCTGGCTGCAAACAATGCGCGCGGGTTTTTCGTCGAAGACTCCGAAAAGCCCCGCGCGCGGTTGGCCCTTTTTAAGAGGGTTGGCCCTTTTTGAAGCGGAGACGAAAGACAAAGAGAAAGACTCTCTCCCGTGGTTTGCCCAAAGAAAGCCGAAAGGGCTGTTTCAGGTTCTTCCTGAAACAGCCCTTTCGGCGCTATGGGGGTTCCAAGGGGCCTCAGGCCCCTTGGCCGCCGGAGGCACTCTTCTTCCCATATTGCTGCCAGCCCGCTGCCCGCAGCTCACAGGCCGGGCAGGCGCCGCAGCCGTAGCCCCAGGCGTGGCGGTCGCCGCGGCTGCCCTGGTAGCAGGTGTGGGTGTGCTCCAGGATGAGTTCCACGAGGTCCTGGCCGCCCAGGCTGTGGGCCAGCGCCCAGGTCTGGGCCTTGGTCAGCCACATGAGCGGGGTCTCGATGACCAGGCGCGCCTGCATGCCCAGGTTCACGGCCACCTGCAGGGCCTTCATGGTGTCGTCGCGGCAGTCCGGGTAGCCGGAGAAGTCCGTCTCGCACACGCCGGTGATGATGTGCTTGATGCCGCGCCGGTAGGCCTGGGCAGCGGCCAGGGTCATGAAGATGAGGTTGCGGCCCGGCACGAAGGTGCTCGGCAGGCCCGAGGCGGTCATGCTGATCTCCACGTCGTGGGTCAGGGCGGTTTCGCCCAGCTGCTGGAACACGTCGAGGGTCAGCAGCAGGTCCGGCCCGAGGCGCTTGGCCCAGTCGGGCGAGAGGGTGCGCAGGCCGGACAAAACCTCGGTGCGGCATTGGAGCTCCACGGCGTGGCGCTGGCCGTAGTCAAAGCCCAGGGTCTCCACCCGCTCAAAGCGTTCAAGTGCCCAGGCCAGGCAGGTGGTGGAGTCCTGCCCGCCGGAGAATGCCACCAGGGCGCTGCTTTCAGGGTGCGTGCTCATCAGTGCTCCAGAAATTCAGACGCCGCGCATGTCCGGCGGCCAGATGTGCTTGTGCTGCTGCAGGTTCAGGCGCACGTGGAGTCCGTCCTCCAGGATCCAGGCCGCCAGCTCGGACGGGGCCAGGGTCCCGAACAGGGGCGAGACGTTGACCGTGTTGCGGGCCGTGTCGATGCGCGGCAGCAGGTCCAGCATGTGCTGGTAGTCGGTGCGGTGGCCGACCACGAACTTGACCTCGTCGCGCGGGCGCAGGCGGGTGAGGTTCCCCAGGTCCATGCGCGCCATTTCGCCGCTGCTCGGCCCTTTCATGTCAACGATGGCGATGGCCTCGGGCGGCAGCACGCTGATGTCCAGGCTGCCGTTGGTCTCCACCAGCACGGTGAGGCCGAGGTTGGCCAGGCGCGCGGCCAGCTCCGGGGTTCCGCCTTGCAGCAGCGGCTCGCCTCCGGTGATCTCCGCCAGGCGGCAGCCCAGGCCCTGCACCTCGGCCACGATCTCGTCCAGGCTGCGGGCCGTGCCGCCCTCATACGCATAGGCCGTGTCGCACCAGCGGCAGCGCAGGTTGCAGCCGCTCAGGCGCACAAAGGCGCAGGGCCAGCCGGCAAAGCTCGACTCGCCCTGGAGGCTCAGGAATGTTTCGCAGACCTGCAGGCTCAAGGCGCTTCCCAGTACGTGACGCCCGCGCCCGGGGTCTCGGCCACGTGCACGCGCGAGATGCGGGCCGTGCCGGTGTTCACCCCGGCGGCAAGCAGGCGCGACAGCTCTTCATAGATGTGCCGGGCGATGTTCTCGGCCGTGGGGTTGGTGTCGGCAAAGGGGAGCAGGTCGTTCAGGAAGGCGTGGTCCAGGCTGGCGAGGGCCTCTTTGACATGGGCCTTGATGTCGCGGAAGTCCAGGCCCATGCCCAGGCTGTCGAGCTCCGTGCAGAGCACATAGACCGTGACGCCCCAGTTGTGGCCGTGGGTGTTTTTGCAGTTGCCGGGGTAGCCGTCGAGCCGGTGCGCGGCGCAGAATTCCGCGCTCACGGAGAGTTCGTAGTTGCTTGTCATGGGCCGGATGTAAGGCTTCGTCGCGCAGGCGTCAACACCGTGCCTGGCGGCTAGCTCCAGGCATAGGCGGCCATGGACAGCACCCCGAAGGTGTAGCCGTCGTGCAGGCGCGTTCCCGCGCCAGCGCCAGCGCCAAGGGCCACGAGCAGCGGCAGGTAGTGGTCCGGCGTGGGGTGGTTCTTTGGCCCGTGCGGGCCTTTCGCCAAGTAGTCCAGCAGGGCGTTCGTATCCTCGGCCTTGCCGGATTCGATGCGTGCGCTGAGCCAGTCGGCGAAGTCCCGGGCATAGGGCACGGGGCTGGCCAGGAGCTCGTGGCTGAAGGCCTCGCGCAGGTTGTGGGTGGCGTTGCCGCTGGCCAGGATGAGCACGCCCTCTCCGCGCAGGGGGGCCAAGGCCCGGCCCATGGCCAGGTGGTGCTCCGGACCGAGGTGCGACTGGATGGACAACTGCACCACCGGGATGTCGGCCTGGGGGTGCATGAGGCGAAGCGGCACCCAGGCCCCGTGGTCCAGGCCGCGCCCCCCGTCCAGGCTGACGGGGATCTGTGCGCCGCCCAGCAGTTTCGCCGCGCGTTCGGCCAGGGCCGGAGCGCCGGGCGCGGGGTAGGTCATGTCGTAGAGCTCGTCCGGGAAGCCGTAGAAATCGTGGATGGTGTGCGGGCGTTTACCCGAACCCAGGCGCGGGGCTTCTGTGTCCCAGTGGGCGGACACGCAGAGGATGGCCTCAGGCCGGGGCATGGTCTGGCCCAGGGCGCGCAGGAAGTCGCGGGTGGGCACGGGGTCCGTGACCAGGGTGGGCGCGCCGTGGGAGACGAAAAGGCTGGGCAGGGGGGAGGTCATGCTGGCTCCGGGTAGTGTGCAAGGCGTTGTTTTCCAGATAGCACCGCTGCGCGCTTTGGCAAGCCCCCCCCTGTACAGCGCAGGTCTTTGCGGGCATATAAATCTGTACGCCTTCAGGGGCGAACGCAGGACGGCACCTTAGAAACAGGAGAATTGCCATGAGCTTCAAAATCACCGACGCTGTGACCTGGGTGGGGAAAAGAGACTGGGAACTGCGCCACTTCCACGGTCAGGAATATTCCACCCACCGCGGCTCAACCTACAATTCCTATCTGGTGCGGGACGAGAAGACCGCTCTCGTGGAGACGGTCTGGGCGCCCTTTGCGGGCGAGTTCCTTGCCCAGTTGCAGACTGAGGTGGATCTGAAGAACATCGACTACGTCATCGCCAACCACGCCGAGAGCGACCACAGCGGCGGGCTGCCGGAGTTGTTGCGGCTCATTCCGGATGTGCCGGTGTACTGCACGGCCAATGGGGTCAAATCCCTCAAGGGGCACTACCACCAGGACTGGAACTTCCAGGTGGTCAAGACAGGCCAGCGCCTGAGCCTGGGCAAGAATGAGCTCATTTTCATCGAGGCGCCGATGCTGCACTGGCCAGACACCATGTTCTGCTACCTGACCGGTGAGGACATTCTGTTCAGCAATGACGCCTTCGGCCACCACCTGGCTTCTGAAGGCATGTACAATGACCTTGTGGACCCCTGCGCGCTCATGGAGGAGTGCATCAAGTACTACGCCAACATCCTGACCCCCTTCAGCGCCCTGGTGAAGCGCAAGATTGAGGAGTTCGCGGGCCTCAATCTGCCGCTCAAGATGATCTGCCCCAGCCACGGCACCATCTGGCGCGACAACCCCATGCAGATCGTGACGAAATACCTGGAGTGGGCGGCGGACTACCAGGAGCACCAGGCCACCATCGTCTACGACACCATGTGGAATGGCACCCGGCGCATGGCCGAGGCCATTGCCGAGGGCCTGACCCAGGCCGACCCGACCCTGCGGGTGAAGCTCTTCAACGCCGCCACGGGCGACAAGAACGACATCGTCACTGAGGTCTTCCGCTCCAAGGCCCTGCTTGTGGGCTCGCCCACCATCAACCGGGGCTTTCTGTCCTCCCTGGGCGGCATTCTGGAGCTGGTGCGGGGCCTGGGTTTCAAGAACAAGAAGGCTGCGGCCTTCGGGGCCTATGGCTGGAGCGGCGAAGCTGTGAAGCTCTTGACCGCGCATCTGAAGGAGAGCGGGTTCGAGGTGCCGTCCGAGGGCATCCGGGCCATGTGGAACCCGGATGGCGATGCCCTGGAGCATTGCCGGGGGTTTGGCCGGGACTTCGGGGCACAGATTTAGGGATGCCTCCGGCGGCCTGAGCAGCCGCGCCGCAACGAAAAAGGCCCCGGATCTCTCCGGGGCCTTTTGTCATACTTGTGATGTCTCGTCGGTCTACTTGCCGCCTCTGCCGTCGTCGCAGGGACCGTCCTTCTTCAGGGGGCTGGCCTGCTCGGCTGAGGCCGTGGTGCAGCTCTTGACGCCGCTGCCGGCCGGGGCCGCAGCGGCGGCTGGAGCCGTGGGCGTGGGCAGGTCCAGGCCGCCCTCCACGCAGACCCGCTTGGGATCGTCCAGCTGCATGAACTGCTGGTAGCGCTTCATGTATGCGGTTTCGATGCCAGCGCGCAGGCGCTTGGACTCCTCGGGCATGGCCTTCTCCAGGGCGGCGTAGCGGTTCTCGCCGGAGAGGAAGGCCTGCAACGTGCCGTCCGGAGCCTTGGACTCCAGCTTGAAGGGGTTCTGGCCCTGTTCGGCCAGCTCCGGGTTGAAGCGGTACAGGGGCCAGTAGCCGGACTGGACGGCCAGCTTGGCCTCCTCCTGGCTCTTGCCCATGCCCTTGCGGATGCCCTGGTTGATGCAGGGCGCGTAGGCGATGACCAGGGACGGGCCGGGGTAGGCCTCGGCCTCAAGCAAGGCCTTGAGGGTCTGGTTCTTGTCCGCGCCCATGCTGATGCTGGCCACGTAGACGTAGCCGTAGGTCATGGCCATGCGGCCCAGGTCCTTCTTGTTGGTCTTCTTGCCGCTGGCCGCGAACTTGGCGATGGAACCGAGCGGCGTGGCCTTGGAGGACTGGCCGCCGGTGTTGGAATAGACTTCGGTGTCCATGACCAGGATGTTGATGTCCTCGCCGCTGGCCAGCACGTGGTCCACGCCGCCGTAGCCGATGTCGTAGGCCCAGCCGTCGCCGCCGAAGATCCACACAGACTTCTTGGTCAACAGGTCGCCCATGCTGGCGATCTCGGCCAGGAGGGGGTCCTTGGTTTTTGCCAGCAGGCCCTTGAGGGTGTCGCCCGCGGCGCGGGAGAGGGCCGGGTCGGCCTTTCCGGCCAGCCAGTCGCTGGCGGCCTGCTTGATGGCAGCGGAGGCCTTGGACTCCTTGATCTGGCCCATGAGCTCAACGAGCTTGGCGCGGCGCTGGTTGATGGCCATGGTGAAGCCGTAGCCGAACTCGGCGGCGTCTTCAAACAGCGAGTTGCTCCAGGCCGGGCCGAAGCCGTCCTTGTTGACGCAGTAGGGGCTGGCCGGAGCCGAGGCGCCCCAGATGGAGGAGCAGCCCGTGGCGTTGGCGATCATCATGCGTTCGCCGAAGAGCTGGGTGATGAGCTTGACGTAGGGGGTCTCGCCGCAGCCCGCGCAGGCGCCGGAGAACTCAAGCAGCGGCTGCTGGAACTGGCTGCCCTTGAGGCTTTCACGCTTGAGCAGGTCGCCCTTGATGGAGACGGTTTCGAAGAACACCTGGTTGGGCACCTGGACCTCGGTCTGGGTCTCCAGGGGTTTCATGACCAGGGCCTTTTCCTTGGCCGGGCAGATGTCCGCGCAGTTGCCGCAGCCCATGCAGTCCAGCGTGTTCACCTGGATGCGGAAGCCCATGCCCTTGAGCTCCTTGCCCAGGGCCGGGACGGTCTCGAAGCCCTTGGGGGCTTTCTTGGCCTCGGCCTCGGTGAGCAGGGCCGGGCGGATGGCCGCATGCGGGCAGACCACGGCGCACTGGTTGCACTGGATGCAGTTTTCCTTGAGCCACAGAGGCACGTTGATGGCCACGCCGCGCTTCTCGTACTGGCTGGTGGACACCGGGAAGGAGCCGTCCGGGGTGAAGGCGGAGACGGGCAGGCTGTCGCCGTTCTGGGCCAGGATGGGCCGCATGACGTTGGACACGAAGGCGGGCACCTTGTCCGCTTTAACGGACTTGTCCTTGGCCTTGGCCCAGGCTGCGGGCACCTTGATCTCAACGAGGTTGGCCAGGGTCTGGTCCACGCCGTCCACGTTCATCTTGACGATCTTGTCGCCCTTCTTGCCATACTCCTTCTTGATGGAGTCCTTGAGTAGCGAGATGGCCTTGTCGATGGGCAGGACCTTGGCCAGTTTGAAGAAGGCCGTCTGCATGATCATGTTGATGCGGTTGCCCAGGCCCACGGCAGAGGCGATCTTCACCGCGTCGATGGTGTAGAGCTTGAGCTTCTTCTCGGCGATGGTGCGCATCATGGCTGCGGGGAGGTTGGCCTCCATGTCCTTCGCGGAATCCCAGGTGGAGTTCAAGAGGAAGGTGCCGCCGGGCTTGATGCCTTCCAGCACGTCGTAGATGTGCACGTAGCTGGACTTGTGGCAGGCGATGAAGTCGGCCTGCTCCACCAGGTAGGTGGACTGGATGGCCTTCTTGCCGAAGCGCAGGTGCGACACGGTGATGCCGCCGGACTTCTTGGAGTCGTAGGCGAAGTAGCCCTGGGCGAACAGCGGCGTGTTGTCGCCGATGATCTTGATGGCGCTCTTGTTGGCGCCGACGGTGCCGTCGGACCCGAGGCCCCAGAACTTGCACTGCACAGTGCCCTTGGGCGTGGTGCCCAGCGCCGGACCCACCGGGAGCGAGGTCTTGGTGACGTCGTCCTCGATGCCCACAACGAAGTGGTTCTTGGGGTTGGCCTTGGCCATGTTCTTGAAGACGCTCATGACCATGTTCGGGCGGAACTCTTTCGAGCCCATGCCGTAGCGGCCGCCGACGATCTGGGGCATGCCCTTGCCGCGCTCGACGAAGGCGGTGCAGATGTCGAGGTACAGCGGATCGCCCAGGGAGCCGGGCTCCTTGGTGCGGTCAAGCACGGTGATCTTCGCCACGGTCTTGGGCAGCACGGCGAAGAACGAGGCGGCGTCGAAGGGGCGGTACAGGCGCACCTTGATCAGGCCGACCTTCTTGCCCTTGGCCAGCATCATGTTGATGACTTCCTGAATGGTCTCGCAGCCCGAGCCCATGGCCACGATGATCTCGGTGGCGTCCGGGGCGCCCACGTAGTCAAAGGGCTTGTACTTGCGGCCCGTGAGCTTGCCGACCTTTTTCATGGCCTCTTTCACGATGCCGGGAACCGCGTTGTAGAAGGGATTGGCGCGCTCGCGGCCCTGGAAGTAGATGTCCGGGTTCTGGGCGGTGCCGCGCAAGCTGGGGTGCTCGGGGTTCATGGACTTCTTGCGGAACTCGGCGATCTTGTCGTGGTTGACGAGCTTGGCCATGTCCGCCTGGTCGATGACCTCGATCTTCTGGATCTCGTGGGAGGTGCGGAAGCCGTCGAAGAAGTGCATGAAGGGCACGCTGGACTCGATGGTGGCGAGGTGGGCCACCAGGGCCAGGTCCATGCACTCCTGCACCGAGGAGGAAGCGAGCATGGCGAAGCCGGTCTGGCGGCAGGCCATGACGTCCTGGTGGTCGCCGAAGATGGACAGAGCGTGGGCCGCAATCGAGCGGGCCGTGACATGGAAGACGCCGGGCAGAAGCTCGCCCGCGATCTTGTACATGTTCGGGATCATGAGCAGCAGGCCCTGGGAGGCGGTGAAGGTCGTGGTCAGCGCTCCGGCGGAGAGCGAACCGTGGACGGCTCCCGCCGCGCCCGCCTCGGACTGCATCTGGCGAATGTTCAGCACCTGTCCGAAGATGTTTTTTAGCCCCTTGGCGGCCAGTTCGTCGGCGATCTCGCCCATGGTGGAGGAAGGCGTGATCGGATAGATGGCCGCTGCCTCGCTCATGGCATAGGCCACATGCGTGGTGGCCGTATTGCCGTCCATGGTCTTCATTTTTTTTGCCATGCTCAGTTCCCTCTTTCTGGTGATGTGAAGGTTTGGGCTATTGGTAGCGTGCTTCAGGACGTAGATCAAAAATTAAGACTTGGCAACTTGTGTGCCAAAAGGAACGAGTATATTTTTCTCTTAATAATACAGCATGTTGTTCGATTGGTCGTGCGAAATTGAGTCAAAGTTGGCCGCTTTTGTCCGATAAATCAGTCAGGGCCAGAAGGGGGGCAAGGCCGGACTGGCATGGCTTTGCGGGAAAAACAGGTCAGTCTGGTGAACCGGACAAGTTCAGGCTGGCGCCCGGTCCCGGCTTGGGCTAAGAAACATGCAGTGTGGGAAACTACGAACCAGGCGGAAGTCCCTTGGAGCAGTGCGAACTCATCCCGCCCAAAGGCCCCTGGGCCAGGAGCGCAGACCGGCTGATCAGCCTGCTGCCGCTGCTGTCCTGGTGGCCCCAGGTGAACAGGCGCACGCTCAAGGCCGACCTCTGGGCCGGGCTCACGGGAGCGGTCATCGTGCTGCCCCAGGGCGTGGCCTTCGCGGCCATCGCCGGGTTGCCGCCGGTGTACGGCCTGTATGCGGCCATGGTGCCGGTGATCATCGCCGCGCTGTTCGGCTCGTCCTACCATCTCGTCTCCGGCCCGACCACGGCCATTTCTCTGGTGGTCTTCGCCAACGTCAGCCGCCTGGCCGACCCAGGCAGCGCCGAATACATCCGCCTGGTCCTGACCCTGACCCTGCTGACCGGCATGTTCCAGCTGGGTCTGGGCCTGGCGCGCCTGGGCTCGGTGGCCAACTTCGTATCGCACTCCGTGGTCACGGGCTTCACCGCTGGCGCGGCCATCCTCATCGCCACCAGCCAGCTGGGCACCTTCCTTGGCTTGGACCTGCCGCGCGGCGGCACCTTTCTGGCCACCTGGGGCAACATGCTGCGATCCCTGCCCGAGTCCAACCTCTACGTGCTGGGCCTGGGCGCGTTCACCATGCTCACTGCCGTGGTCATCCGGCGCTTCTGGCCCCGGCTGCCCAAGCTTTTGCTGGCCCTGATCCTGGCCAGCCTGCTGAGCTTCGCCGTGGACGGCCCGGAGCACGGGGTGCTGCTGGTGGGCGCTCTGCCTGCAGGCCTGCCGCCGTTCACCCTGCCCGATTTCGGCCTGGGCGACCTGCGGCGGCTGGTGCCCGGAGCCCTGGCCGTGGCCATGCTCGGCCTGGCCGAGGCCGTGTCCATTGCCCGGGCCGTGGCCACGCGCTCCCAGCAGATGATCGACAACAGCCGCGAGTTCGTTGGTCAGGGGCTGGCCAACGTGCTGGGCAGCCTGTTCTCGGCCTATGCCTCGTCCGGGTCCTTCACGCGCACGGGTTTGAATTTCGAGGCCGGGGCCAAGACCCCCCTGGCGGCGGTGTTCTCGGCCCTGCTGCTGGTGGGCATCGTACTCCTGGTGGCCCCGCTCACGGCCTATCTGCCGGTGGCGGCCATGTCCGGGGTCATCCTGCTGGTGGCCGTGAACCTGCTGGATCTGCACGGCATCCGGCACATCATCCGTACGGACAAGAACGAGACCGGCATCCTGGCCGTGACCTTCCTGGCCATCCTCTTCGTGCAGATGGAGTTCGCCATCTTTTCCGGGGTCATCCTCTCGCTTTTGATGTACCTCAAGCGCACCTCGCACCCGAACTTCACGGTCCTGGCCCCGGACCCGGACAATCCGCGTCACGCCCTGGCCAACGTGGCGCGCAAGGAACTCAAGGAATGCCCGCAGATCAAGATCCTGCGCCTGGACGGGAGCATCTTCTTCGGCGCCGTGAACCATATCTCCGAGGAATTGCACCGCGTCATGGACAGCTTCCCGGAGCAGTGCCACATCCTCGTCGTGGGCAGCGGCATCAACTTCATCGACGCCAGCGGCTGCCACATGCTCTTCAACGAGGCCCTGAGCCTGAAGCTCTCTGGCCGGGACATGTTCTTCTGCTCACTCAAGGGCGAGGTGCGCGAGGTGCTGCGCAAGGGGATGTGCCTGAAGCGTCTGGGCGGCGAGCATGTCTTCGAGTCCGAGGGGCTGGCCATCGCGCACATGGTGTCCAGGCTCGACCCGGAACGCTGCGCCTGCTGCTCGGCGCGCGTGTTCCGCGAGTGCGCGCACATGCCCGGCGGGGAGTTGCACGACCACGAGACGCCGCCCGAGGCTTCATCGCCCGAGGCGCCGCAGCCGGTCTAGGAACCGAGCAGACGCAGGCCGTCGCGCACGAAGAGCGCGGCGTAGCCAAGCAGCATGACGCCCAGCCCCTTCATGGCCAGCATGTAGCCCCGGCTGCCGAGCACCGGCCCTGAGCGCCAGGTGAGGAGCGCCACGCCGATCTTGGCCGAGACGATGGTCAGCGAGAAAGCCCCCAGAAACGAGGCCAGGACGGGCCAGCCGAGATCCAGGGACTGGAGCGCCAGGGGTGCGCCCACGGTCATCCAGAACAGGTACGGGCCGGGGTTGAGGAAGTTGGCCAGCACGCCCTTGCGGATGCTGCCCGGGCCCTTGGCCGTGGGCCGGTCGCTGGGGGCCCGGCCTGGCGGCTGCCAGCGCAGGCAGCCAAACGCGCAGGAGAGCAGGAAGGCGCTGCCGCAGAGGGTCAGGGCGCCGAGGACCAACCCGTGTCCGGCGGCGCTTCTGGTCAGCAGGATGGCGGCCAGCACGATGGGCGTGTCCGTAAGCAGGGGAGCCAGGGCCACCTTGCAGCCCTCGCGCGGGCCGTGGGCCATGGTCTGGGCGATGACCAGGGCCAAGAGCGGGCCTGGGGTGACGCCCGAGGACAGCCCGAAGGCCATGCCCGAGAGGGCTGCTGTGGCTGCGCTGGAGATCATGCGGGCGGGTCAGAGCGTATGGCTTCCGACAGGAAGGTCTGCAGGAAGGCCTCGGCGCGTTCCTCGGACAGGGGCCGGGAGAACAGGTAGCCCTGGAAGAATTCACAGCCCAGGTTGGTCAGGATGTCATGCTGGTTGGCGTTTTCCACGCCCTCGGCCACCACATCCATGCGCAGGCTGGTGGCCAGCTGGATGATGGCGCGCACGATCTCCAGGTTGTCCTTGCCGGTCTCGATCATGCGCACGAAGGACAGGTCGATCTTCAGGTGGTCGAGTGGCAGCCGCGTCAGGTAGGCCAGGGACGAATACCCGGTGCCGAAGTCGTCCACCGAGAAGCTCACGCCCATGTCGCGCAGCTCGTGCAGCTTGGAGAGCACCGTGGAGCCGCTCTGCATGAGCGCCGTCTCGGTCACTTCAAGCTTGAGGTTTTTGGCGGGCAGGCGCGTGTCGCTCAAGATCTCGCGCATGCGCGGCAGAAAGTCGGCCTTGGGCACCTGCTGGGGCGAGAGGTTCACGGACATCATGGCGTCCTGCATGTGCGGATAGCGCTCGCGCCATTTGGCCAGGATGCGGCTGGCCTCGCGCAAGGCCCAGTAGCCCAGCTCCACCACCTTGCCGGAGTCCTCGGCCACGGGGATGAACTCGCCGGGCATGATGAGCCCGCGCTCCGGGTGCCGCCAGCGGGCCAGGGCCTCGAAGCCGAAGAGCTGGCGGTTCTTGCCCAGCTGGAGGATGGGCTGGAACTCCAGGAAGAACTCGCCCCGGGCAAGGCCCCGGTCCATGTCTGTCTCCAGGCGCACCACGCTCATGGTCTGGCGCAGCAGGGACTGGGTGAAGCTCTTGATGCGGTTGCGGCCCAGGGCCTTGGCGTGGTGCATGGCCAGGTTGGCGTTGCGCAGGGCTTCCTCGGCGCTGCCGGCCAGGTCCTGGCCCAGGGCCAGGCCGATGCTCGCGGTGACGAAAACATTCTCCCCCTCCACCACGAAGGGCTCGGCCAGGGCCTTGCGGATGCGCTTGATGGCCTGGATGGGGCGCTTGTATGTGTCGAACTCCTCCATGAGCACCACGAATTCGTCGCTGCCGATGCGGGCCACGGTGTCCAGTTCGCGCACGCAGGCGCGCAGGCGCCTGGCCGTGTCCACCAGGACCGTGTCCCCGGCGTGGTGGCCCAGGGTGTCGTTGATGTTCTTGAAGCGGTCCAGGTCAATGTAGATGATGGCGTGGCGGTAGTCTGGGCGCCTCTTGGCGCGCTGCAGGGCGATGCCGATGCGCTCCAGGCAGGTGGGCCGGTTGGCGATGCCCGTGAGCGGGTCCTGCTGGGCCAGGTGGCGCAGGCGCGTCTCCATGAGCTTGCTCTCGCTGCGGTCCTGGAACATGCAGGCGCAGAGGCCGGGCTCGACCTGGAAGCAGTGCACCTCAAAGGCCCCGGCGCTGTCCTGGCCGAGGTATTCAAGCTGCTCGGCCAGCCAGGGCGTGCCCTTGGCGCAGACCTCGCGGAAGCGGCCCGGGGCCTCGGTGTCGGCCAGGCCGGGGAAGGCCTCCTCCAGGGGCAGCCCGAGCAGGAGGCTGTTGTCCACGTGCATGAGCTTGTCTGCGGCGGGGTTTGCCCCGGAAAAGATGAGCTGTCCGTTCTCCTCCAGGCGGAAAAGGTGGATGCCCATGGGCGAGGACTGGAGAAGGTTCTGGTAGCGGCGTTCTGCGCCTTTGCGGGGCCTTGGGGGCTTGTCGCCCGATGCTGGCTGGGTGCTGGCCGCTTTTGGGGGAAGCTTGGCTGCCATGGTGTCCCGTTGGTTCAGAATGCGTGAAAACTGATCAAAGCCTAGCAGCATCACGGGAGAATGAAAAGCGGGGAGAGATGCAATTGCGTAGCTGCGGCTTTACGACGACGCTTGGTCTGTGCTAGCGAGTCTTTGGGCCAGAAACGGGCCTTGGACCAGGCAGGATTGTAAGGAGGCATCAAGATGATCAAGGAGTTCAAGTCGTTCATCATGCGTGGCAATGTTGTCGACATGGCCGTTGGCGTGGTCATCGGCGCGTCCTTCGGCGGCATCGTCAAGTCTCTGGTGGATGATGTGCTCATGCCCCCCATCGGTCTGCTGCTTGGCCGCGTGGACTTCTCCAACCTCTACCTGACCCTGCGCGACGGCGCCACGCCCGGGCCGTATGCCGCCCTGGCCGAGGCCAAGAACGCCGGAGCCGTGACCCTGAATCTTGGCCTCTTCGCCAACACGCTGATCAACTTCCTCATTGTGGCCCTGGCCATTTTCCTTGTGGTGCGCGCCATGACCCGCCTGCAGGAAATGCAGAAGGCCAAGGAACCAGAGGCCGCGCCCAGCACCAAGGAGTGCCCCTTCTGCGCCAGCGTCATCAGCATCAAGGCCCTGCGCTGCCCGCAGTGCACTTCGGAGCTGGCGGAGTAGTCTCAGACTGGCCTGGGCTCCCGGAAGGGGTTGCGGTGGACCGCCGTCTTGAACAGGTACGGGTAGTTGGTCTTGAGGTGGCGCATGTAGTCCAGCCACTGCCTGGTCAGCAGGCGGTAGGCGCGTTCCAGGTCGCCATTCACGTGGGCGGCGTCCTCAGGGCTCAATGCGCTGAGGTCAAACCTGAATTCAAGCTCCTCCTTGATGTGCAGCACGGCCCAGAGCAGGTCTGTGCAGGTCTCGTGCTCCAGCAGGTTCGGGTTCTCCAGAAGCCGGAGGAGCAGCGGGCTCTTCTCCGCCAGGAAGTCCTTGATGTCCTGAAGCGCGGCCGTGTCCGCAGCGGTCTTGAATCCATGCCGGGAGATGGCGGCGGCGTGCTTGCGAAAGGACTGGTCGGACCAGCCGCTGGCCTCGGACAAATACGAGCGCAGCCCCGCGAGGTCCGTGTCCAGCAGGGCGAAGGTGCGCAGCAGCCTGGTCCCGGCCTCGCTGAAGAATACGCCGATGACCATGTTCAGCTTTTCCCTGCGCTCCTTCTGCGCGCGCCGGGTCAGCAGGTGTTCCGAGGTGGCGGCCACGGCGCTCATGAACGACCCCACGCCGGTGAGGATCATGATGCCTGCCACCACGCGGCCTGCGCCGGTGTGCGGCACCACGTCGCCGTAGCCCACGGTGGACATGGTGACCACGCTGAAATAGAGCGCGTCGGCGTAGCTCAAGCCCTCCACGTGCATGAGCGCCATGGTGCCCGCCAGGAGCACGACTCCCAGCACGCCAAGGGCCGCCAGCACGCGTTTCTGTCCGACATCAAGCTGCATGGTCAACCTCCCTCGCGGTCATAGCGGCGTACGGATTCAGCGCCCGTCAACGCGGCCAGCGCGCCTGCTGCCAGGGCGCGCATCTCCTCCACCTCGGGCAGCAGCACCACCGGGGCCAGCCAGCACACCCGGCGCTTGATGGCCGCCGCAAGCAGCGCGCTCTTGACCATGCCCCCGGTGAGCACCACGGCCGCCACGGGTGCGGTGTCCTCCTCGAACAGGGTCGAGGCCATGCCTGCCACGGCCTTGGCCACGTTGTAGGCCAGGGCCTGCACCAGGGCCTCGGCGTCCTGGTCCCCTGCGCGGGCGCGTTCTTCGATGAGGCGCAGGTCGTTGGTCCCGGCGTGGGCAAAGAGTCCGCTTGACGTGAGCAGTTCGTTGGCGAGGGCTGCCGGGTCCTCGCCCCGGCGCACCAGCTCCAGCACGGCCAGGCTCGGCAGGGTCCCTGCGCGTTCGGCGCTCATGGGGCCTTCGCCGTCAACGCCGTTGGTCACGTCCACGATGCGGCCACGGTCGTGGGCGCCCACGCTGACCCCGCCTCCCAGGTGCGCCACCACGAACTTGTGGTCCTCGTAGCAGAGGCCGAGCTCCTTGGCCGCGCGCCGCGCTGCGGAGCGCTGGCTCAGGGCGTGGAATACGCTGCGCCGCCGGATGCGCGGCAGGCCCGTGAGGTGCGCCACCTCGCGCAGCTCGTCGGTGACGGGCGGGTCGACCACAAAGGCTGGGCAGTCCGAGGCGTGCGCGAACTCCTGGGCCAGGGCCGCGCCCAGGTTGCAGGGGTGTTCGCCGAAGCGGGCCTGGGCCAGATCAAGCAGCATGGCCTGGTCCACGGCGTAGACCCCGCCGGGCAGGGGGTGGAGCAGCCCGCCGCGTCCGGCCACGGCGTCGAAACAGGGCTCGTTCATGTGCTGGGCCACGGCCCGGGCCACGGCCTCGCGGCGCAGGGCCAGCTGTCCCTGCACGCCGCCGCAGGCGGCAAGCTCGGCCATGGGGTGGCTGATGTCTTCGGAAAACAGCTGCGCTTCCCCGGCAAAGGCGGCGACCTTGGTGGAGGTGGAGCCGGGGTTGATGCACAGGATGCGCAAGGCTGGAACGGTCACTGCGGACCTCCGGCAAGGTAGGCGGCCAGGGCGATGGAGGCGAACTTGGACTGCTCGGAGTCCCCGCGCGAGGGCACGACCACGGGCACGCGGCTGCCGACGACTACGCTGGCCAGGGTGATGTTCAGAAGCGAATTCAGGGCCTTGTACAGAATATTGCCGGACTCGATGTCCGGGGTGCAGAGGATGTCGGCCTGCCCGGCCACCGGGCCTGCGACGCCTTTCATGGCTGCGGCCGAGGGCGACACCGCCAGGTCCAGGGACAGCGGCCCGGCCACCAGGGCGTCGCCGAACTCGCCGGAGCCGGCCATTTTGGCGATGATGTCCGCATCCAGCGTGGCGGGCATGGCCGGGTAGTTGACCTTTTCCGTGGCCGCCAGCATTGCCGCGCGCGGGGACGAAATGCCCAGCCTGCGGGCCACGGCCAGGGCGTTCTTCAGGATCTCCACCTTGCGCTGCAGGGTGGGGCGGATGTTCACACCGGCGTCGGTGAGGAGCATGAGCCGCTGCGGGGAACTCTTACATTGTCCGCCGCAGGCCGGAGCATCGAACACGGTGACGTGGCTCAATATGCCGCCTGCCGGGACCAGCCCGGCATCCTTGACCAGCACGGCCTTGAGGATGGTGCTGGTGGAGATAAGGCCCTTCATGATGAGATCGGCGCGGCCCTGGCGGAAATAGTCCACGGCCAGGGTCACAGCCTGGCCGTCGTCCGGGCAGTCCTGGCACTCGAAGGCGCCGAGGTCCAGGCCCAGGCGCTCTGCCACGGCGCGCGTGCGGGCCAGATCGCCCAGAAAGATTGGCTCGGCCAGGCCCTCTGCGGCGGCGTGGGCGGCCGCGCGCAGCACGAACTCCTCGGCGCAGGGGGCGATGACCACGCGCACCGGGCGGCCACGGGCCGTGACGGCCCGCACGAGCTGTGCCAGGCTGGTCAGGCGCGGGGTGTCCATCAGTCGTCTCCGCGCCTGAGGGCGATCTTGCCGGTCCTGGCCATGGAGAGGATGCCGAAGGGCGCAAGCATCTGGATGAGGCCCTCCACGCGCTCGGAGTCGCCGGAGAGTTCGACGGTGAGGCTCTTTTCGCCCATGCCGACCACGCTGGCGCGGAAGACCTCCAGGATCTGCATGAGCTGCGAGAGGTTATCGCTGCCGCGCTCTATCTTCATGAGCACCAGCTCGCGGTCGAGGAACTCCTTGCGCGCCAGGTCGTCCACCTGGATGACAAAGTCCATCTGGGCCACGGCGCTGGTGATGACGCTCATGTCGTCGTCCGGGGCCTCCAGGCAGATGACCATGCTCGTCACTTCCGGGTTCTCGGTCTCGCCGCAGGAGATGCTCTGGATGTTCAGGGCGCGCTTCTTGAACTCGCCCGCCATGTCGGCGAGGACGCCCGTACGGTTGGCCACCAGGGCGAAGATGGTGTGTTTCACGGCAGGCTGCTCCTTGGCTGTGCGTTGTTCATGGGGAATACGGCAGAATAGCCCAAGTGCCTGCGGAAGCAAAGTCCTGGCATGCGGGTGTCCGGCCCTGGCGTGGGACTTGCCATTGCTGCGCACTATGTATAATCATTGTAGGATGAAATTTCAGGAATCAGCAGATCAGCCGTTGTTCCGGCGGGGCGCCCTGTGAAGGTGCGCTGCTGGGGCGCGCGCGGCTCCATCCCGGTCTCCGGGCCGGAGTACGACCGCTATGGCGGGGACACCACCTGCATTGAGATCCGCTCCAAGAACGACGCGTTGTTGGTCATCGACGCGGGCACGGGCATCCGCAGGCTGGGCTGCCAGCTGACGGAGCAGGGCCGCCTGGACCTGACGCTGCTGTTCACCCACACCCACTGGGACCATGTGCTGGGCCTGCCGTTCTTCAAGCCGCTCTACAACCCCAAGGCCCGCATCAAACTGTACGGAAGCCCCGGCCTGCAGGGCAACATCATGAAGCTTCTGGCGCGGGTCATGGCTCCGCCGCTGTTCCCGGTCCCCTTTACGGCACTGCCATCGAAGATCGAGGGGCTCGCGTGGCAGGGCGAGAGTCTGCAGCTGGACACCTTGCGCATCACGCGCATAGCGCTCTCGCACCCGAACCTGGGCGCAGGCTACCGCATCGAGGAGGACGGCAAAAGCTTCGTCTTCCTCACGGACAACGAACTTTCGCACCACCACCGCGGCGGGCGCAGCTTCGACGAGTACGCGGCCTTCTGCCAGGGCGCGGACCTCCTGGTGCACGATGCCGAGTATACGCCCGAGGAATACGCTGAGCGGCGCGGTTGGGGGCATTCGGACATCATCGACGCGGCAAAGCTGGCCAAGGCCGCTGGCGTGAAGGTTCTGGGCCTGTTCCACCACAACCAGGAACGCCGGGACGAAGGTGTGGACGAGCTTGTGCGGCGCTGCCGCGAAGTGTTGTCCGGCCCAGGCCCAGTGCCGGACTGCTTGGCCCTGACCCAGCATTCGAGCTTTGACCTTTAGCCTTCAGAACACACTCCGGCCCCCCCGGAGGCTTTGCCAGCCGCGCACCGAAGCCCGGCCGCACTTGATTTCTGTCCCAGGACATGCAACACCAGCAGGTGCCGTGCCGATGGCAGGCAGGGCAGCAACAAGGGGGAGTGCCTGATGCGCGTGCTCATCGTGGACGACGATTTTTACAGCCGGGTCATGCTGCATGACATGATGCGGCCCGTTGCCGAATGCCATATCGCGGTCAATGGCGAGGAAGCCGTTGGCGCTTTCAAGAAAGCCCTTGAAGACGGGCGTCCCTATGACCTGGTCTGCATGGACCTGGTGATGCCTGAGATGGACGGCCAGCAGGCCCTGCGCGAGATGCGCGGGTACGAGGAAGACCTGGGCTTGAGCGACATGAAGCGCTGCAAGGTCGTGGTCATCAGCATGCTTGAGGACTCCCGCGAGACCAATGACGCCTTTTTCCTCGGCGGAGCGGACTGCTTCCTGGTCAAGCCCATCGTGGAAGAGCGCTTCATGGACGAACTTCGCGCCCTGGGGCTCACGGTCTAGCCGGAGCGGCCCAGGCGCCCGGTCCAGTGTTTGGGCGGGACGTGCGGACGGGGGGCAGTGGCCTGGCCGTGCCCTTCCCGCCGTTTTTTTTGGGGCGCCGCCGCCCCTTGGCGATATTTGAACTTCGACGAAAAGTCGGCTATTGAAGCCTACGACGTCGCGCGGCCCCGGCGGCCTAAAGCGACACATAGGACAGGTGCATGAGTCAGATTCTCGGGATCAAGTTCAGCGACCACGGGCCGGTGTGCTATTTCGCCTCCGGAGCCCATGTGGTGCGCGCAGGGCAGTCCGTTCTGGTGGAGACCGACCAGGGCCTGGCCCTGGGGCAGGTGGCCACTGCCGCAGCCCCGGAGGCCGCCTATCAGGACGCCCATGCCGTTATTGTTGCCCCGGCCGAGACTGCTCCGGTCGAGACTGCGACGGCTTCCAGCGCCCCGGCCCCCTTTGAGGCGGTGCTGGTCGGCGCGGACTGGCAGGATGAGTTTCCGCCGCTTGAAGTCCCTTCAGCCGAAATCCAGGCAACCGAAACCCAGGCCGTCGAACCGGCCAAGGGGCAGGACGCCGCAAACTCCCCGGAGCAGGCCCAGGACGCGGGCACGCCCCACGGCGGCATCTACTCCCTGGAGCAGGCGGCCCAGTACCAGCCCCGTCCGAGAAGCGCCGCAGGCTTGCAGCTCATCTACCGCCTGGCCGGACCGCAGGACCTGGAGACCGGGGCCGAGAACAAGCGCCTGGCGCGCCGGGCCTTCAATTTCTGCCGGGGCTGCATCGCCCACCAGCAACTGGACATGAAGCTGGTGGACGTGGAGGTGCTCCACGACCGCAGCAAGATGATCTTCTATTTCACCGCGCCGAATCGCATCGACTTCCGCGAGCTCATCAAGAGCCTGGTGCGCGAGTTCCATACGCGCATCGAGCTCCGGCAGATCGGCGTGCGCCACGAGACCCAGATGATCGGGGCCATCGGCAACTGCGGGCAGGTCGTCTGCTGCCGCCGTTTCCTGCGCAAGTTCGCGCCGGTGACCATCAAGATGGCCAAGGAGCAGAACCTGTTTCTGAACCCGGCCAAGATCTCCGGCATCTGCGGGCGGCTTCTGTGCTGTCTGAGTTACGAGCAGAAGGGCTACGAGGAATTCCACAAGCAGTGCCCCAAGATCGGCAAGCGCATCCCCACGGCCATCGGCACAGCCAAGATCCTGCGCGCCAACTTCTTCAAGAAGTCCATCTCCGTCTGGGTCGAGGACGTGGGCGAGCGTGAGTTCACCCTGGAAGAATGGAAGGATCTGGTAAGCCGCCAGATCTCGGCCGAGGGCGCAATCCAGGCCCCGGAGGGCCTTGCCCCGGAGCGCCAGGGCCGTCAGGGCGGCGGCAGGCCGTCCGCAGGCCGCCCGACCAGGCCGGAACGCCCCGCGCGCCCCGAACGGCCCGAGAGGCCCGAGAGGCCAGAAAGGTCTGAGAGGCCAGAACCCAAGGCCCAGGCCGTGGACAGCCCAGAGCCCGCGCCCAAGGCAGCCGCCACGCAGGGGGCCGACGCGTCATCCGAGCCTGGCGCTGAGCACACAGCCAGGCCCGAGGGCGAGGCCCCGCGCTCCCGGCCCCGCCGCAAGCGCCGCAAGGGCAGAGGCCCCAAGCCCGCCTAGGCCGACAGGCAGTCAGGCCCGCCACCACCCCAGAGTCAGAAACGCTCCAAGGAGTCGAGATTGAGCCGCTTTTTCGTCACCACGCCCATCTTCTATGTTAACGCGAAGCCGCACCTGGGCCACGCCTTTACCACCATCCTGGCCGACGCCATGACCCGCTTCCACCGGCTCATGGGCGAGGAGTGCTTCTTCCTCACCGGCACGGACGAGCACGGCGACAAGATCGCCAAGGCCTCCGAGGAGGCCGGGCAGTCGCCCAAGGAGTACGCCGACCAGATCAGCGGGCTCTTCCGCGACATGGGGCCGCTGCTCGGCGCCAAGCCCGACCATTTCATCCGCACCACCGACCCCGAACACATCAAGTGCGTGCAGAAAGTTTTGCAAAAGGTCTATGAGTCCGGGGACATATACTTCGGCGAGTACGGCGGGCACTACTGCTTCGGCTGCGAGCGCTTCTACACCGAGAAGGAGCTTGTGAACGGCATGTGCCCGGATCACAAGACCAGGCCGGAGTACATCGCTGAGAAGAACTACTTCTTCCGCATGTCCAAGTATCAGGCCTGGCTCATTGAGTACATCAACCAGAACCCGGACTTCATCCGCCCGGCGCGCTACCGCAACGAGGTTCTAAGCCTGCTGGAGTCCGGCGCGCTGGAGGACCTCTGCATCTCCCGGCCCAAGAGCCGCCTCACCTGGGGCATCGAGCTGCCCTTTGACCAGGACTTCGTTTGCTATGTCTGGTTCGACGCGCTCATCAACTACGTCAGCGCGCTGAACTACCCGCGTGGCGAAAAGTTCAAGAAGTTCTGGCCCGTGGCCAACCATATCGTGGCCAAGGACATCCTGAAGCCGCATGCCGTGTTCTGGCCGACCATGCTCAAGGCCGCCGGGCTTGCCCCCTACCAGTCCCTCAACGTGCACGGCTACTGGCTCGTGCGCGACACCAAGATGTCCAAGTCCCTCGGCAACGTGGTCTCGCCCAAGCAGATGGTGGACGCGTACGGGATCTCGGCCTTCCGCTATTTCCTGCTGCGCGAGATGGCCTTTGGCAGCGACGCCTCCTTCACCGAAGAGGCCCTCGTCGGCCGCCTCAACGCCGACCTGGCCAATGACCTGGGCAACCTGTTCAACCGCGTTTTGTCCATGACGCACAAGTATTTCGAGGGCAAGGTGCCCAGCCCTGCGGCTGAGACCGAAGAGGACGCCGAGCTCAAGCGCCTGGGCCGCGACGCCATGCGCAACTTCCAGGGCCACTTCGCAGAGTTCCGCACCGCGCGGGCGCTTGAGTCCCTCTGGGAGCTGGTGCGGGCCTTGAACAAGTACATCGACACCGCCGCGCCCTGGACCCTGTTCAAGAACAAGGACAAGGCCCGCCTGGGCACGGTGATGTACATGCTGCTTGAGCACATGCGCAAGATCGCCGTGCACCTCTGGCCCGTGATGCCCGAGGCCAGCGTGAAGATGCTGGAGCAGCTGGGCTGCTGCTTCGACCTGGACAAGGTGCAGCTGGCCAAGGAGCCGGAGGTCTGGGGCCTGCTTGATTCCGGCCTGGCCGTGTCCCCGACGTCCAACCTGTTCCCGCGCGTGGACGTGCCCGAGCCCGCGCCGCCCGCCGCCCCCGAGGCCCTTGCCGCCCCTGCGGCCGACGCGGAAGCGCCCAAGGCCAAGGCTGCGGAGCCCAAGAAGAAGGCCCCGGCCAAGACGGCCGAAGCGCCTGTCGGACCGGCCGAGTCCATCGAGTTCGCGGACTTCCAGAAGCTCGACCTGCGTGTTGGCACTGTGCTCTCCGCCGCCAAGCATCCGGACGCGGACAAGCTTCTGGTGGTGCAGGTGGCTTTGGGCGAGGCGGAGCCCCGGCAGATCGTGGCCGGACTGGCCGACCGCTTCAGCCCGGAAGACCTCACGGGCAAGCAGGTGGTGGTGGTGGCCAACCTAGCCCCGCGCAAGCTGCGCGGCCTCATGAGCCAGGGCATGATCCTGGTGGCCAAGGACGCCGAAGTCACGCGCCTTCTGACCTCAGCCGGAACCGTGGACGACGGCGGCAAGGTCGCCTAGCGGAAGAATAGAGAATAGCCTCCGGCGGTCGGGGGCAATGATTTCCCCCGAACCCCCTCGTTTCTCGCCGGAAAGGCCGGGCAGGCTTAGCCTGCCCGGCCTTTCCGGCCAAATGGGGAGTCCAGAGGGCCTCAGGCCCTTTGGCGGAGTCCAGGGGCAGAGCCCCTGGCCTGCGGTGCATATTCCCAAGGAGACCCGGTGACGCAAACCCTCAAGGCCCTCGGCCAACTGGCCCTGCTCTGGGCCATCTACCTGGGCGGCAACTGGCTGGTGGCGGCGGCGGGCCTGCCCATCCCCGGCAACGTGGTGGGTGTTCTCGCCCTGTTCAGCCTGTTGTGCCTGGGCGTGGTCAAGCTCTCCCATGTGGAGCTGGCGGCGGACTTCCTGCTCAAGCACCTGGTGTTCTTCTTCGTGCCCATCGCCGTTGGGCTCATGGAGTGGGGCGGCGTGTTCTACGACTACGGCCTGGTCCTGGCCGCAGCCATCCTGGTCAGCGCGGTGCTGCCGCTGCTGGCCGTGGGCGGGCTTTCGCAGCTGCTGCGCAGGGGGCGGGGCTGATGGGCGTCACGATCTTCGCCATTGTCGTCACCCTGGCGGCCTACCTTGGCACGCGTTACCTCTACATGCGCTATCGGCATCCGCTGCTCAACGTGGTGGCCCTGAGCGCCGCGCTCATCATCGCGGTGCTGGTGGCGGCCCGTATTCCTTACAGCCAATACGTCCCGGCCAAGGACTTCATGACCGCACTCCTCGGCCCGGCCACCGTGGGCTTGGCCGTGCCCCTGTACCGGCACCGGGGCCTCTTGCTGCGCTTCGGGCCGGCCATTTTGGGCAGCGTGGTCCTGGGCGCGTTTTTGGCCATGATGACGGCCAGCCTCATGACCCAGTGGGGCGGCCTGCCCAGGGACGTTGTCATGTCCATGCTTCCCAAGGGCGTCAGCATCCCCTTTGCCGTGGAGATCGCCCGCATCTACAACGGCATCCCGGCCCTGACCGCTGCCTTTGTGGTGGCCACGGGCACCCTGGGCTCACTTCTGGGCGGCTGGCTGCTGACCTTGGTGCGCATCGACGATCCCGTGGCCCGGGGCCTGGCCCTGGGCACTGTGTCTCACGGGCAGGGCACGGCCACGGCCTTGATGGAGGGGGAACTGCAGGGAGCCATGGCCGGGCTGGCCATGATCCTGTCTGGCATCTTCACCGCAGGCCTGGCGCCGCTCGCCGTGTGGCTGTTGGGATTGATGGCCTGAGGGATTGCCAAGGAGTCGTCGAGGAAGAGTCTCCGGCGGCCAAAGGCTCTGAGGCCCTTATCGCTGCTGCCGCCATCCGTAAGATTCGCGGGAGACCGCTCACCTAGCGGTTGCCGCTGGAATCCCCATTTAACCGAAAAGTCCGGACAGGCGAAGCTTGTCCGGACTTTTCGGTTAACCAGTGAGGGGCGGAGCCCCTGGCTCTCAGCCCCTGCGGAAATACGTCACGTACTCCTGGTTGCCCTTGGGGCCGAGCAGGGCCGAGGGAGCGATGCCCACGAGGGTCAGGCCAAGCCTGGCCTTGCAGAATTCGACCACCCCGTCCACGGCCTCCAGGCGGTCAGCCTCATCGCGCACCACGCCCCTGTCCGTGCGCCCGACGGGCAGCTCGAACTGCGGCTTCACCAGCAGCACCAGCTCACAGGCGGGCTTGAGCAGCGGCAGGCAGCCCGGCAGGATGGCCGTGAGCGAGATGAAGGACACGTCGGCGGTGAGCACATCAAGCGGCTCCGGGAACAGCTCCAGCGTTGGCGTGCGCAGGTTCAGGCGCTCCAGGACCACCACGCGCGGGTCGCTCCTCAGCTTCCAGCTGAGCTGGCCGTAGCCCACGTCCGCCGCGTAGACGCGCACGGCGCCGAACTGCAGCAGGCAGTCCGTGAACCCGCCCGTGGACGCGCCCGCGTCCAGGCAGAGCTTGCCCAGGGGGTTGAAGCCCAGTTCCTCGATGGCGGTCAAGAGCTTGTACCCGCCCCGGCTGACGAAGCGGTCCTGGCCGCGCAGGGCGAACTCCGTGTCGTCGGGGAACTGCTGCCCCGGCGAATCCACGGGAATCTTCTGGCCGTCCTTGAGAAAGTGCGCGCCCCCGGACATGATGAGCCGCATGGCGATCTCCGGCGACTCGGCCAGCCCCTGCTGGGCCATGAGCCTGTCCGCCCGCATTTTGGTGCGGTATTTCCTAGGTTTGGCTGGTACTTCCACTTCGGGCACTGCGGGCACGTGTTATTTCTTGGCCAGGCCCAGGCGCGCGACCACGTTGTCGGCGGCCTGCACAACGTAGTCCTTGTCGGACATTTTGTCCTTGACGGACTGGGTGATGATGAGCTCGGGCCGGTTGGCCAGTTCGGGCTTGGGCGTCACGCCGAATTCAGCCGGGAAGCTGTTCTCGAAGTACATTTCCTGGAAGCCGATGAACTTCAGGTGGTGGGCCGTGGCGTCGAGAACCAGGGTCTCCTCCGCGCTGACCAGACCGAGTTCCTTGGCCCGCTTGGCCCCGGCCAGGCACTCGCCGCCCTGGGTGCAGGCGATGTGCCCGTGGCGGTTGGCCTGGATCATGGAGTCCATGATCTGCTGCTCCGTGACCTGGAGGACCTGGAAGGAGCCCGGGCCGCCGATGGCTTCGTACTTCTCGGCGAAGTGGCGCACGCGCGGGAAGGAGACCGGGTTGCCGATCATTGCAGCCTGGGCCACGCTGGCCGTCACAGCGACGGGCTTGTACTCGCGGGTCTTGGCGTCCGCTGCGTAGTAGCGGAACACCGGGTCCGCGTGGTGCGACTGCACGCCGAAGATGCGCGGCAGGGCGGTGATGATGCCAAGGGCATAGAGCTTGAGGAAGCCGCCCATGATGGCCGTGATGTTGCCCGCGTTGCCGATGGGCACGAACACGCACTTGCCGCGCATGTCCCAGTCGTACCACTGGGCGACCTCAAAGGCGTAGGACTCCTGGCCCAGGATGCGCCAGGCGTTCTTGGAGTTGAGCAGGGCCACGCGGTAGTTGTCGGCCAGATGCTCGACCACCTTCATGCAGTCGTCGAACACGCCGGGCACCTCCAGCACCACGGCGCCGCTGCCCAGCGGCTGGGCCAGCTGCTGCGGCGTGACCTTGCCCGCAGGCAGGATCACCGCGCTCTTCACCGCTCCGCCAACGTAGGAGGCATAGAGAGCCGCCGAGGCCGAGGTGTCGCCAGTGCTGGCGCAGATGGCCAGGACCTCGGTCCAGCCCTTGGTGCGGATGAGGCACTTGAGGAAGCTGAAGGCGCAGGCCATGCCCCGGTCCTTGAAGGACGCGCTGGGGTTCTGGCCATCGTTCTTGTACACGGTCTTGAGGCCCAGCTCGCTGCGCAGGGCCGGGGAAGAGTCCACCAGCGGGGTGTTGCCCTCGCCGAGGTACAGGATGTCCTCCGGCTCAAGCACCGGGGCCATGAGCTCGTAGAAGCGGAAGATGCCGCGCAGGGCCGGGATCTTGCTGGCCGCGCGCGCGTCGAAGATTGTGCGCCACTCGGCCGCCGGGGTGGCCTTGAGCGTGTCGAAATTCAGGTCCTGGAGCACGAACACGCCGCTGCAGGTGGGGCAGGTGTAGTGCAGCTCACCGATGTCAAAGGTGGCGCCGCAGCCGAGACAGACGTATTGCAGATGACCACGGTAGGTGGGAAAGGACATGACAAACTCCTTGTGCGCGAGGTGGTGTATTGTGTTTCAGACCGGGCGCTAGGCCACGAACCGGCTGATGCTCATGACGATGATGGTGGCCCCGATGGCCGACTTGCCCACAAGGCCGAAGCTGCGGCCCCAGAAGGCCCCCCAGGCGGCCTCTGCGGCGCGCTGGTGCGATTCCTGGCGCAGGCGCTCCACAATAAAGCAGCCGGCCCAGGCGCCAAAGAGCGCGCCTGCCAGACTGCCCAGGCCCAGGGCAAAGGGCGCGAGGAGAATGGCCCCGGCGATGCTGCCAACGATGCCGCCGAAATTCCCGGCCCCGCTGGCTCCGCCACGCTTGCCGCCGATGAGCTGGGCGGCGAACTCCAGTACTTCGCCCAGCACTGCCGCCGCCGCCATGAGACCCACGAAGGCCCACGTGATGCGGCCGACCGGGCCGAGCCAGGCCATGAGCGCCAGCGTGCCGAGCATGAGCCAGTTGCCCGGCAGGGAAAGCAGGTTCAGCCAGAGGAAACAGAACAGGACAAGGCCGAGGCCCAGTCCCCAGAGCAGGTCCATTACTTGTTCCTTAAATCCACCACGCGCACGGCCTTGCCCTCGCTCTTGGGTATGGAGTCGTGCTGCACCAGCTCCACGCGCGGGGTGACCAGGATCTCGTCGCGCAGGCGCGAGGTGATCTTCTTCTGCAGGCCGGTGAGGGCGCGCATGTCCTCCACGAAGTACTCGTCCTTGATCTCCACCTTGACGCGCAGCTGGTCCATCTCGCCCTCCTGGAAGAGCTCGATGACATAGTTCTGCGCCACCTCCGGCAGGGACATGAGGGCCTGCTCGATCTGCATGGGGTAGATGTTGCAGCCCTTGATGATGAGCATGTCGTCGGCGCGGCCGGTGATGCGGTCGATGCGCACGTGGGTGCGGCCGCAGGCGCAAGCGCCGGGGATGAAGCGGGTGAGGTCGCGCGTGCGGTAGCGCAAGAGCGGCATGCCGTCGCGGCAGAGCGTGGTCATGACCAGCTCGCCCACCTCGCCCTCCTTGACCCATTCGCCGGTCTCGGGGTTGATGATCTCGGCGATGTAGGCGTCCTCCCAGAGGTGCATGCCAGCCTGCTTGTCGCACTCAAAGGCCACGCCCGGGCCGTTCATCTCGGTCAGGCCGTAGGAGTTGAAGGCCTTGACGCCCAGCAGCTCCTGGATGCGCTGGCGGACTTCCTCGGTGTGCGGCTCCGCGCCGATGAGGGCGAAGCGCCAGTCCAGGCTCCTGGGGTCCACCCCCTCGCTCTTGAGGAAGCTGGCGAAGTGCAGGGCATAGGACGGGATGATGTGGATGCCGGAGACATGGAAGTCGCGCAGCAGCTTGAGCTGGCGCTTGGAGTTGCCCGCGCCCGCAGGCACGGTCAGCAGGCCCAGGCGCTCGGATCCGTAGTGGATGCCAAGCCCGCCGGTGAACAGGCCGTAGCCGCTCATGTTCTGGAACACGTCGCCTTTGCGCAGGCCCACGGCGTACATGCAGCGCGCCACCAGGCCGGCCCAGGAGTCGAGGTCGTTCTGGGTGTAGAAGATGGCCGTGGGCGTGCCCGTGGTGCCGCTGGAGGCGTGCAGGCGCACGTACTGGTCCATGGGCTGGCACAGAAAGCCGTACGGGTAGTTGCCGCGCAGGTCGTCCTTGGTGGTGAAGGGCAGCTTCTTGATGTCGTCGGGGGAGCTGAAGTCATCCGGGCTGATGCCGAGGGCGCCCAGGCTCTGGCCGTAAAAACTGGAGCGCATGCAGGTGGCGATGGTGCGTTTCAGGCGCTCGGTCTGCAGTTTGCTTAGGGATTCGCGGGTCAAGCCCTCTGCGGCTTCGTAATGCATGTGCTCCCCCTCTGGCGTGGCGTTTCGTGTCAGCTTGGCTGGAAGTATTCCGATGGATACGGCGTAGCACTCAGGTTTTCAAATCTACTGTAATTCTTGATGAAGTGCAACTCTACCTCGCCAACCGGGCCGTTTCTCTGCTTGCCGATGATGATCTCGGCGATGCCGGCCTTGGGGTTGCCTTCCTTCTTGTTGTACACCTCGTCGCGGTAGATGAACATGATCACGTCGGCGTCCTGTTCGATGGCGCCTGATTCGCGCAGGTCCGAGAGCATGGGGCGCTTGTCGCTGCGCTCCTCGACCTTGCGGTTGAGCTGCGAGAGCGCGACGACCGGGATGTTGAGCTCTTTGGCCAGGGCCTTCAAATTGCGCGAGATGTCAGAAATTTCCTGTTCGCGGGAGTCTATGTCGCGGCTGGCGCGCATGAGCTGGAGGTAGTCCACCACCACCAGGCCCAGGTTGTGCTCGCTTTTGAGCCTGCGGCAGCGGGCGCGCAGCTCCATGGTGGAGAGCGCTGCCGTGTCGTCCACGAAGAGCGGGGCGTTGGAGAGCACCTCGGCGGCCTCGTACAGGTCGGCCCAGTCCTTGTCCTCCAGGTAGCCGCGGCGGAGGCTGCCCAGGTCGACCTTGCCCTGGCAGCACAAGAGACGCATCATGATCTGGTCCATGGACATTTCCAGCGAGAAGATGGCCGTGGGCGTGGGGGTCTCGCCCTTGATGGCGGCGTTGAGCGCCATGTTCAGCGCAAAGGCGGTCTTGCCCATGCTGGGGCGGCCGGCCACGATGATGAGGTCTGAGTTCTGCATGCCCGCGGTCATCTCGTCGAGCTTGTCGTAGCCGGTGGTGGTGCCCGTAACCATGGCCTGGTGGCCCACGCGCTTCTGCAGTTCCTTGAAGACGCGCACCACCAGGTCTTTGCTGGTGTGCACCGTGGTCTTGGAGCGCACGTCGGAAATCTGGAAGATGGACTGCTCGCTCTTGTCCAGCAGGCCTTCGATGTCCTGGGAATCGTAGCAGTTGCCGATGATGTCGCTGGCAGCCTCGATGAGCCTGCGCGCCACGGCCTTGTCGCGCACGATGGCCGCGTGGTGCAGGGCATTGGCCGCGCTCACGGGGGAGCTCGCCAGCTCGGCCAGGTACACCGGCCCGCCCACGCTCTCCAGCTCCTGGGTCTGCGCCAGGGACTCGCTCACCGTGATCAGGTCGACGGGCGAGTTCTGGGAGTAGAGGGTCTCGAAGCTGCGGAAGATGATGCGGTGGGCCGGGGAGTAGAAATCATCGGAGCGGATGATGTCCACGAGGGAGTGGAAGAGCGAATTGCGTAAAAAAACCCCCCCCAGAACCGCCTGTTCGGCTTCCAGGTTCTGTGGGGGGACATTGCGCGAGAGAGCGGCGGAGGCCCGTTCAAGGGCCTCCGCGCCATTTTCTCGCTTGCTGCCCTTGCTATGCCTCGGGCTGCTCAAGTTCGGGTGCTTTTTCCGGCTGTCCATGCTTGATCACGCGCAGTTTCAGTTCACCCTTCACATCGGGGTGCAGGCGGATCTCCACGTCGTACTCGCCCAGCGCACGGATGGCGTCAGGCATTTCGATCTTACGGCGGTCGATCTCGATGCCGTGCTCGAGCAGGGCGTCGGCGATGTTGACCGCGGTGACGGAGCCGTAGAGCTTGTCGCCTTCGCCAACGCGCACGGTGATGGACACCTTGGCGGCGGCGATCTTTTCGGCCAGGGCGGTGGCCTCGGCACGCAGGGAGTCGGCCTGTCCGGCCAGCTTCTTGCGCTCCAGTTCAAACTGTTTCAGATTGGCCTCGGAGGCCATCATGGCCAGGCCCTGGGGGATCAGGTAGTTTCGGCCAAAGCCGGGCTTGACCGCGACGATGTCCCCCAGGCGGCCCAGGGCATCGACGTCGGCGCGCAGGATGAGTTTCATGGTCATGCCCTCCTAGACGGTCTTCTTCTTGACGTCCGTGCTGTGCACGGTGGTGTAGAACAACAGAGCCATCTGCCGGGCGCGCTTGATCTCGGTGGTCAGGCTGCGCTGATGCTTGGCGCAGGTACCGGTGATGCGACGGGCGATGATCTTGCCACGTTCGGTGATGTAGTCGCGCAGGATGTCCGCACGCTTGTAGTCAAGCGGCAGGTTCTTGTCCGCGCAAAAACGGCAGAACTTTCTTTTCGGGGTGAACTTCTTGCGGAATGCCATGACTTAGGCCTCCTCTGTCACGGGAGCGGGAGCGGCTTCAGCAGCAACGGGAGCAGCGGCAGCAGCGGCGGGAGCGGCCTCGGCCAGACGGACGGTGACGAACTTGAAGATGCCGTCCGTGATGCGGACGTTGCGCTCCAGTTCGGCCACGAGCGCGCCGGGGGCGTGGTACTCGAGGCGGACGTAGTGGCCGCGCGTCAGCTTGCGCACGGGGTAGGCCAGGGTTTTGATGCCCCAGTCATCGACGAGGGTCATGTTGCCCCCGTCGCGCTCGATGATTCCGGTGAGATTCGTCAGAATCTCCTTGCGGTTTTCTTCCGCCAGTTCCGGACTCAGGAGCAGCAGAGTCTCGTAGTTGTTGAGCATGTAAATCTCCTTTTGGGCTTTGGCCCTTCCCACACAGGGGAAGAGCAAGGTAGAGGGGTGCTCTTACTGGCTCATTGCGGTGATGTCAAGCCCCATCGGAGTCCTTGCGCTTGTCGGGCGTCTCCCAGACGTCCGGTGGCCGGGGCATTCAGCCCCGCATGCCGAACTTGGGCAAAATCACCCCCACGTAGAGGAAAACGACTCCCGCGAGGACGAGCAGGAACAGTATGTTGTCCCACATGCTGAAATTCTCCGAGTCGGATTATTTGTCTGGCCCGCTCTTGTCTTTCTTCTCATCATCCTTGGGCGGCGTCCAGCCGCACTGCTTCTTGGGGCCTCAACCCCCGCCCATGCCCGGCATCAGGCGCGACATGGCGTACCAGGCCACCACCACGGCCAAAAGAATCCATACGGCGTCCATGAGAGCTCCTTACAGGCCCAGCTCGCGCCCGGTGAGCAGGCGGAAGGCCTCCAGGTACTTGGCCCTGGTCTGGTCGATGATGTTCTGCGGGATCTTGGGCGCTGGCGGGCGCTTGGTGAACTTGATGTCCTCCAGCCAGTCGCGCAGGAACTGCTTGTCAAAGCTCTGCTGTCCACGCCCAGGCGCGTAGTCGCTCATGGGCCAGAAGCGCGAGGAGTCCGGGGTCAGCACCTCGTCGATGAGAATGAGCTTCTCCGCGCCGTCTTCAGCCACGGTGCCGAACTCGAACTTGGTGTCCGCGATGATGATGCCGCGCCCCTCGGCGTAGTCTCGCCCGGCGGAGTAGATGGAGAGCGCCAGGTCCTGGGCCTGGCTGGCCAGGTCCCCTCCGGTGATGCGCATGGCCTCGGCAACCGAGATGTTCTCGTCGTGCGCGCCCAGTTCAGCCTTGGTGGACGGCGTGAACAGCGGCTTTTCGAGCTTGTCCGACTCGCGCAGGCCAGCGGGGAGCGTATGCCCGCTGACGCTGCCGGTCTTCTGGTAGTCTTTCCAGCCACTGCCGGTGATGTAGCCGCGTACGATGCATTCGATGGCCAGGGGCTTGGCCCGGCGCACGAGCACCGCGCGGCCATCAAGAAGATCCGCGTGGGCCTGCAGGGGCTTGGGGAAGTCGCGCACGTCCGTGGCCAGCAGATGGTTGGGCACCAGCTTGGCGAATTTCTCCATCCAGAACAGGGTGATCTGGTTCAGCACCACGCCCTTGTGCGGGATGGGGTCGTCCATGATCACGTCAAAGGCCGAGATGCGGTCCGTGGTGATGATGAGCAGGCTGTCCGGGCCGGTCTCGTAGATGTCGCGCACCTTGCCGCGCGAGAGCAGCGGGAATTCGGTGAGCGCTGTGGTGGTGACGGTTTGCATGACGTGCTCCGTTGGCGGTTTATGTGCGGTTAGAGGTCGTTGGGGGGCGCCTTTACTTGTCTTCCAGGCGGCATTCGACGCTGCGGGCGTGGGCCGTGAGCCCCTCCAGGTGCGCCATGCGGGCGATCTTGGCCCCGTGCTGGCGGAGGTACTCCGGCGTGGTGGCGATGATGCTCGATTTCTTGCAGAAGGTCTGCACCGACAGGGCCGAGGAGAAGCGCGCGGTGCCGAGCGTGGGCAGCACGTGGTTTGGCCCGGCGAAATAGTCGCCCACAGGCTCCGGGCAGTGCTGGCCCAGGAAGATGGCCCCGGCGTTGCGCACGCGGCCAAGCAGGCCGAAGGGTTCGGCCACGGCCAGCTCAAGGTGTTCCGGCGCGATGGCGTTGACCAGGGCCAGGCCTGCGTCCAGGGAGTCCACAACGAGCACGCCGCCCCAGAGCTCCAGGGATTTCTTGGCCAGCTCGTTGCGGGAGAGTTTGGGCAGCTGCTCGGCCAGGGCCTTGCGCACGGCCTTGGCCAGCTTGGGGCTTGCGGTGATGCACAGGGCAGCGGCCAGGGGGTCGTGCTCGGCTTGGGAAAGCATGTCCGCGGCCAGCCAGGCCGGGTTGGCCGTGTCATCGGCCAGGATGACGATCTCGCTCGGCCCGGCGATCATGTCGATGCCGACCTCGCCCACGAGCAGGGCCTTGGCCGTGGCCACGTAGATGTTGCCGGGTCCGGCGATGACGTCGCAGGGGCGGATGCTCTTGGTGCCGTATGCCAGGGCCGCGATGGCCCAGGCGCTGCCCGCGCGGTGGATCTCGGTGATGCCGAGCAGGGCGGCCGTGGCCAGGATATAGGGATTCAGGCTCGAGTCCTTGCGCGGGGGCGAGACCACGGCGATGTCCGTGACCCCGGCCACCTGGGCGGGCACGGCGTTCATGATCAGGCTGGAGATGAGCGGGGTCTCGCCGCCCTGGCCGCCAGGCACGTACAGGCCCACGCGGTCCACAGGGCGCACCATCTGGCCCAGCACGCTGCCGTCCGGCGCGGTGGTGAACCAGGACTGCTCGGCCTGCCGGGCGTGAAAGTCGCGTACATTGGCGATGGCCTCGCGCAGGATGGTAAGGTCGGCGGCGGGCACTTCCGAGAGCGCTGCGCGGATGGAGCGCACGGGCACGCCCATGCGCGCGGGCAGGTCGGGCGCATCAAAGCGGCGGGTGTAGCGGCGCAGGGCCTGGTCCCCGTGCTTGCGCACGTCATCCAGGATGGAGCGCACGGTGCCGGTGACGTCAAGGCCAGGGTCTTTGCGTTCCTTGAGCCAGGCCAGAATGCTGGGGGAGTCCATCTCGGCGGGAACGCGGACAAGGCGACAGGGCATACGAGACCTCGAAGACGTGGAGTGTTGGTGTGTTCAACGGTTTGGGCCTTGAAATATATCCCAGCAGGGTTGGAAAGTCGAGGTCGAAGCGGGGACGAAGAAGGGGCCGGAACGTGCGTCCCGGCCCCTGGCAGTGATGGAGTAAGTGGGCTGGCCTAGAAGAAGTAGTTCAGGCCCACGCCAAGCTTGTAGGCGTTGCTGCTCTTGTAGTTCTTGATGTCCGCAGCGTTGGAGACGTTTGAGTTGCCCCAGACGTCCTTGTCGAAGTTGGCGTTGATGTAGCCGGTGTACACCAGCAGGGTCAGATCGTCATAGATCTTGTAGCGGCTGTTGAAGTCCACTTCCCACAGGGAGTCCTTGGTGGTCAGGAAGCCTGCGTATTTGGCGTTCTGCACGGTGCCGCCGCTCTCGTAGAGGTAGCTCTTGTCGTTGGTGCCCTTGGCATAGAGCAGGTTGAAGTCGTGGGAGAGCTTGTCGATCAGCTTGATGTTCTTCAGGGAGAGGCCCGCAGCCCAGTAGCCGAGGGTGTTGCTGGTGTAGCCAGCAGTGTTGTTGATGGAGCCGCCAAGCTCCAGGCGCTCGCCGAAGAAGAAGGAGCCGATGGTCCAGTTCTGGGGCGTGCCGAGCACGGGCATGCGGTCAGAGGTGCCGCCCTTGGTGCTGTTTCCATTTTCACCTGAAGAGTAGGCGAAGAAGAGCTCGGGGGTCATCATGGACAGGCCGGTGTAGTCCACGGCGACATCAAACAGGAAGCCCTGGCGGCCGCCTTTTCCGTTCTGCGCGCTGGGGTTGTTGTACGTGGCCTTGCCGTAGTTGAAGTCACCCATGAACTTGAAGTTGTCCAGAGCGGTGACAGTGGCGGCCACGCCACCCCAGTAGCTGCGCAGGCCCTGACCGGCGGAGCTGTTCGGACCGGCAAAGCCAGCCGTGGAGGGAGCGCCGACGCCGGAACCGGCAGTGTCAGCGCCTGCGTTGGCGTAGGCCGCGAACGGGGTGATGGTCGCGCCCTTGAAGGTAATGGGCAGCGCGGCGAAGACCACGTCGGTGGCGGTGCCGGAGCCGCTGAGGTTTCCGGCCGTGGTGTTGTAGGAGCTGTTGGCGTCGTACGGGCGGGCATAACCGGCCAGGAGGGAGACATTGTCCGTGAGCGGAGCGCTCACCACGGCGGCGGACACCTGGTCGTCCAGGATGGCGCTGCCGCCGCCAAAGGCTGCGGGCAGAGTCATGGTCTGGAAGCCGAACTTGAGGTTCACCAGGGTGTTGGGGAAGCGGTATTCAATGTAGCCCTGGCGGAGCATGATGTTGCCATTGCCTGCGGAGTTGGCGCCAGTGGCAGTGGATGCGGCACGGCCAGCGCCGATGCTGTACAGTCCGTTGCCCCAGTTGGCCGCGCCTATCTGGGTGTCCAGGACGGCGCGCAGGTTCTCATTGGCGATGAAGTGGAACTGTTGGCGCAGCTTCTGCTCAACGTTGACGGTCTTGTCCTCGCTGGTAGAGCCTTTGCCAAGGAAATCCCAGCCCTGCTTGAACTGAGCCTCGATCCACCAATAGCCCTTGGCCTTCACTTCCATGCCAAAGGACAGACTTGCCGAAGCAATAAGAAGAAAAGCGACCAGTCCGAGAACACCAAACTTTTTCATGCTGCTTACCCCTCCACGAAATATTGTCGTCTCCACGGAAACGATGTGAGTAAGCACTTGCTAATTGAATCCGCAAGGAAAATCAAGGTGAAAATGACCGGTTGTACAAAAAACTTTACTTTGAAATAGAGAGGGGCCGGAGCGAAAGCTCCGGCCCCAGGAAGGCGTCAGGTGGTAATGAATGGAATGCTAGAACGCGTAAGTGACGTTCAGGCCAGCGCGGTAGGCGTTGTTGCTGCCGAAGTTCTTGATGTCAGCAGCGTTGCTGGCCTTGGAAGCGCCCCACACGTCCTTGTCGAAGTCGGCGTTGATGTAACCCAGGTCCAGGTTGATCGCCAACTCGTCATACATCATGTACTTGGTGTTGAAGTCCACTTCCCACAGGGAGTCCTTGTCGGTCAGGAAGCCGCCGTAGACAGCGCCGTTGGAAGAAGAGGTCGTGAGGTTGGTCTCACTGAGGAACCTCTTGTCGTTGGTGCCCTTGACGTACAACAGGTGGGCAGTGTGGGTCAGCTTGTCGACCAGCTTGATGTCCTTCAAGGACACGCCAGCGGTCCAGAAGCCCATGACGTTCTGGACGTAGCCAGCGTTCTGGGGGAAGCCGTTGATGAAGCTGCGGTTGCCGAAGAAGAAGGAGCCGACAGCCCAGCTCTGAGCCTTGCCCAGGTGGGGCATGCGGTTGGAACCGTCCTGGCCACCATCGGTGGAGTTGCCCTTCTCACCCGAGGAGTAGACGAAGAAGGCGGACGGGGTCATCATCTTCAGACCGGTGTAGTCGACGGCGATGTCGGCCAACCAGCCGGAGCGGCCGTTGTTGCTGGTATTGGTGGGAACGTTGTAGGTAGCCTTGCCGTAGTTGAAGTCAGCCATGAACTTGAAGTTGTCCAGAGCGGTGACCGTGGCGGCAACGCCACCCCAGTAGCCGCGCAGGCCCTGGCCGGCGGTGCTGTTCGGGCCAGCGAAGCCAGCGGCAGCAGCGGCGCCGTTGCCGTTGACGGACTTCTCACCGACGTTGGCGTAGGCCGCGAACGGGGTGATGCTGAAGCCCTTCAAGCTAACAGGCACAGCAGCGAAGACCACGTCGGCGGAGGTGCCGTCGCCGGAGAGGGTGCTTCCCGTGGTGTTGTACGAGCTGTTGGCGTCGTACGGGCGGGCGTAGCCAGCCAGCAGCTTCACGCTGTCGGTCAGCGGGGCGGACACGACTGCAGCGGCGATCTGGTCGTCCAGGATGGCGCTGCCGCCGCCAAAGGCTGCGGGCAGGGACACGGTCTGGAAGCCGACAAGGAAGTTGACCTTGGTGCCGGGCCACTTGAAGTCAACATAGCCCTTGCGCAGCATGACGTTGCCGTTACCGGCAGCGGCGCCGCCAGCAGCTGTGCTCGCAGCACGGCCAGCGCCGATACCGAAGGCGCCATTGCCCCAGTTCGCGGTACCGATCTGCAGGTCGAGGACGCCTTTCAGGTTCTCGTTGGCGATGAACTGGAAGGCGGTGCGGACGCGCTGTTCAATGTTGAACTGCTTGTCTTCGCTGATGCCGCCCTTCTTCAAGAAGTCGGCGTTCTGCAGGGTCGCATCAATCTGCCACTTGCCGGAAGCTTTGATTTCGGCGGCGGAAGCCGTCGCAGCCACGCCCAGGACCATCAGTCCGAGCAAGGCGATCGCGTAAATCTTTTTCATGTTTCCTTCCCTCTTTTGCGGTTGCGAAAAACCACCCTCAGCCATTCTTGATCCAAGACCTATCAAAAAGAAATGACAGGATCAAGGGGAAACAGCACTAAAAGTAAAAATTTTTTTACCGTACGGATTTTTGTATTTCTGGTTTGCCACGCGGCGCGTGGACAAAAGAAAAGGGCCGACGCTCTCGCGTCGGCCCCGTGGTCAGGCTTGTGGTAGGGTCTAGAAGCTGTAGTTGACGATCAGGCTGGCCTTGTAGGCGTCATTGCTGCCGTAATTCTTGTAGTCGGAATTGACGGCGCCCCACACGTCCTTGTCGAAGCTGGCGTTGATGTAGCCCAGCTCAAGGCCAAGGGAGAGTTCGTCGTAGATCTGGTACTTGGAGTTCACGTCAACTTCCCACAGGGAGTCCTTGGTGGTCAGGAACGAGCTGTAGTCAGCGCCGCGGACGGTGCCGCCGGTCTCTTTCAGGTAGTCCTTGTCATTGGTGCCCTTGAAGTAGATCAGGTGCACGGTGTGGGACAGCTTGTCGATGAGCTTGATGTCCTTCAAGGACAGGCCCAAGGCCCAGTAGCCCATGGCGGTGGAAGGAGCGTTGATGTTGGCGTTGATGGCGTCGCCACCCTGCAGCCAGAAGGAGCCCAGAGCGTAGTTCTGGGGGTTGCCGACGACAGGCATGCGCTCGGACTTGCCATTGCCGTCGGTGCTGTTTCCGCTCTCACCGCTGGAGTAAGCGAAGAACACGGAGGGGGTCATCATCTTCAGGCCGGTGTAGTCAACAGCGATGTCGGCCAGGAAGCCCTGACGGCCGCCGGCTGCAGCGTTGGTGGCGCTCTGGTTGTTCCAGGTGGCCTTGCCGTAGTTGAAGTCAGCCATGACCTTGAAGGGATCAAAGGCGGTCATGGTGAAGGCGGCGCCGCCCCAGTAGGCGCGCACGCCTTCTCTGGAGGAGGAGTTGGGAGCCATGAAGCCATAGGTGGCAGTGGCGCCAGCGCCGGAGCCGGCAAGCTGGGAGCCAAGGTTGGCGTAGGCAGCCCAAGGCTGGATCTTGAAGCCCTTGAACATGTCGATGTTGGCGATCAAGAAGGCAACGTCGCCAGCGTTATGGGAACCGCTGAGGCTGGAGGCAGTGGTGTTGTAGCTTCCGTTGCTGTCATAGAGACGGCCAAAGCCGCCAACCAGGGACAGGCCATCGGTGATGGGCACGACAGCCGCAGCAGCGGCGAAGTGGTCGTCAAGAACCGGGCTGCCGCCGCCGACGGCGGAGGGCAGGGACAGGCTCTGGAAGCCGACGAGGAAGTTGACCTTGGTGCCGGGCCACTTGAAGTCAACATAGCCCTTGCGCAGCATGACGTTGCCATTGCCGGCAGCAGCGCCGCCAGCAGCGGTGCTCGCGGCACGGCCAGCGCCGATGCCGAAGGCGCCATTGCCCCAGTTCGCGGAGCCGATCTGGGTCTCGAGGACGCCTTTCAGGTTCTCGTTGGCGATGAACTGGAAGCCAGTGCGCACGCGCTGAGCGATGTTGAAGGTCTTGTCTTCGCTGACAGCGCCCTTTTTCTGGAAGTCCCAGCTGGAGTTCAGGTCGGCTTCGATCTGCCAGCTACCGAAGGCTTTGATGTCGGCTGCGGAGGCGCTGGTGACGGAACCCATGACGAGGGCGGCCATCAGCACCAGGAGCAGTGCAAATTTCTTGTTCATCCGTTTCCTTCCTTTGATAAGAGTTCCTACACGAGCCTGAACCACGTTACGAGTCGTTTACTAGCCTTTCTCGAATTATTATTCAAGGTCGTAAAGGGCACTTTTCAAATAAAAGTAAAAATATTTTTACCGTCAAGATTTTTATCCTTTCACGTAGAACCACCATCAGTTATATCGTTTTTACGGCATTGGCCGATGCCTGGCTGGTTGACGAACCCTTGGAGCGCCTGATGATGACCTTTGTCCTTGCCGAGTATCCCGACACCCCGGGTGTTTATCTGATGAAGGACGCCTCCGGACGCATCCTCTATGTGGGCAAGGCCAAGAGCCTGCGCAAGCGCCTGTCGTCCTATTTCCGCGCCAGCGCGGACCACGCGCCCAAGACCCTCGCCCTGTTGGGGAAGGTCCATCATATAGATGTACTGCTCGTCTCCACCGAAAAAGAGGCCCTGCTTCTGGAGGAAAGCCTCATCAAGAAGCACCGGCCGCGCTACAACATCGTCCTGCGCGACGACAAGCGCTCGCTGCTCTTTCGGCTGGACAAGCGCTCGGACTTCCCGCGCCTGACCATGACCCGCCAGGTGCTGCGCGACGGCTCGGCCTACTTTGGCCCCTTTTCCTCGGCCTCGGCGGCGCGGGCCACCCTCAAGCTCGTTGGCGGCATCTTCCCCCTGCGCAAGTGCTCGGACCGCGCCTTCAAGAACCGCGTGCGGCCCTGCCTGTATCACCAGATCGGCCAATGCCTCGGCCCCTGCTGCCTGCCTGTGGATAGACAACGCTACATGGAGATGGTGGTCCAGGTGGAGCAGTTCCTGGCCGGGCGCTCGCGCTCGCTGGTGCGCGAACTCGGCAGGCGCATGCGCGAGGCCTCGGACAGCCTGCGCTACGAAGAGGCCGCGCTGTTGCGCGATCAGGTGGCGGCCATCGAAAAGACCCTGGAAAGCCAGGCTTCGGTCTTGCGCGACGCCCTGGACCGCGACGTGCTTGCGGTCGTCACCGCTGGCGACGGCCTTGGGCTCGGCATGCTCTTCGTGCGCGCCGGGCAGCTCCTGGAGCAGAAGACCTACCACTGGCGCGGCCTGGGCACTGCGGACATCGCCGAGGCCCTGGAGACCTTTTTGCCGCAGTTTTATGGTCCCGGACGCTACATCCCCGGCCGCATCGTGCTCTCCCATGACCTCTCCGGCCAGGACATGGCGCGGGAACTGGCCGAGGTGCTCTCCGAGCGCCGGGGCGGACCCGTGCGCCTGGCCCTGCCGCGCGGGCCCGATGAGCGTCGCCTGCTGGAAATGGCCGCCAACCTCGCCCTCACCGCCCACCGCAGCGATTCCGTTCAGGACGCGCCGGGGCAGCTGGAGCGCGCCCTTGGCCTGCCCCGCGCGCCCAGGCGCATCGAGTGCGTGGACATCTCGCACCTGGCGGGCGGCGACGTGCGCGCCGGGGTGGTGGTGTTCGAGGACGGCGCGGAGGTCAAGCCGGACTACCGCGTCTACGCCCTGCCCGGAGCCGAGGGCACGGGCGACGACTACGCGGCCCTGGCCCAGTGGGCGCTCCGGCGCGTTGAGTCCGGCCCGCCCTGGCCGGACCTGCTGCTCATTGACGGCGGGCGCGGGCAGTTGGCCGCAGTGCTGCGGGCGCTTGAAGAGGCCGGTGCGGCCGAGGAGTTCGAGTGCGCGGCCATCGCCAAAGGCCCCAGCCGCCGCGCCGGGGAGTTGGAGGACCGGGTGTTCCGGCCTGGCCGCAGGAACCCGGTGGCGCTTCGGGCCGGCAGCCCGGCCCTGCTTTTCCTGCAGCGCGTGCGCGACGCGGCCCACCGTTTCGTCATCAGCAAGACCCGCAAGGCTGGACGGAAATCGCGCCTGGACAGCACGCTTCTGGGCATTCCCGGCCTGGGCCCGGCCCTGGCCCGGCGGCTGTGGGACGCCTTCGGGTCGCTGGAGGCCATGCGCCAGGCCACGCCAGAGCAGTTGGGACAGATTCGCGGGGTTGGTCCGGCCTTGGCCGGGCGCATCGCTCATTCGTTGAGCGGGCAGGCCTTGAGCGTCCAGGCCGAATCGCCAGGCGGCTAGGCCACCTCTGCCGGAATGCCGGGGGTCAGCCCCAGGAGGCGTGTTTCCGGCGCGTGCTCCTTGAGCGCTGCGCCGAAGGCGTCGGTGTCCTGGGCCAGGATGGGGAAGGTGCCCCAGTGCATGGGGGCAACGTTGCGGCAGTTCAGGAACGAGCAGGCCACGGCGGCCTCCACGGCGTCCATGGTGAACCAGCCGCCCATGGGCAGCATGGCCAGGTCGATGTCGAAGAAGCGGCGGAAGAGCTTCATGTCCGAGAACAGGGCCGTGTCGCCAGAGTGGTAGGCGCAGAAGCCGCCGGGGAAGGTCAGAATAAATCCGGCGGGCGAGCCTGTGGCTGAGGAGTGGAAGGCCTGGACCATCTTCACGCGCAGCCCGGCCACCTCCAAGGTTCCGCCGAGGTTCATGCCCAGGATCTGTTCCCCAGGCACGCCCAGCCCCTTCATCTTCGGCACGGTGTCGAACAGGCACACCAGCGTTGCGCCCGTGGCCTGGCAGATCTCCGCCGCCTGGCCCACGTGGTCGCCGTGGTCGTGGGTCACCAGCACCGCGTCGACCTTGTCCAGGGATTGCCAGCCGCAGGGCGCCTTGCTGTTGCCCTCGAAAAAGGGGTCGACGACGATGGTGAGTCCGTCTTCCTCGAGCCTGAAGTTGGAATGTCCGAACCAGGTGAGCAGCATGGCTTTTCCTCCTTCCGGTCTGTCGCCCGTTATGTCGGTGGGCGGCTATTCGCCCCAGCGCTTGAACAGCGTGTTCTCGATGCCCAGCTGGTCCAGAATGCGCCCGGCCAGGTGGTTCACCAGGTCGTCGATGGTTTTGGGCCTGTGGTAGAAGCCCGGGCTGGCGGGCACGATGTCGGCCCCGGCCTCCTTGGCGGCGAGCATGTTCTTTATATGGATGAGGGACAGCGGCGTCTCGCGGGTGACGAGGATGAGCTTGCGCCCTTCCTTTAGCGTGACGTCCGCCGCGCGGTGGATGAGGTTGGTGCCCAGGCCGTGGGCGATGGCCCCGAGCGAGGCCATGGAGCAGGGGCAGACGATCATGCCCGCGTGTTGCCAGGAGCCGCTGGCCGGGCCTGCGGCGATGTCCTTTTCAGAATAGCTGGCGTGGGCCAGGGCCTCAAGCTCCTCGGGCCGGAAGTCGGCCTCCAGGGCGATGACCTTTTTGGCGGCCTCGGACAGAATCAGGTGCAGCTCGATGTCCGGCCGCCCGCTGAGCGCCCTGGCCAAAGCCATGGCGTACTGGGGGCCGCTGGCCCCGGTGACGGCGAGGATAATGCGTTGGGTGGTCATGTTTTCCTTTTGCCGGATATTCTCTTCCAGGCTTCAGCAAGCGTAAGGAAACTCCGTGCGATTTGCAATGCGCGCGGCGCGGAGAAGGCGCTCCGCTGCCGCTATGGCCAGAGCCCGGCCTTCTGGCATTGCTCTTTGACCATGGGGCTCTCGTTGCCCTGGATGGCCTCGATGCGCTCGGCCCGGGTGCATTCCCACTGGTCCACCGGGTACATGGCGTCCCAGGCGTCCATGAGCTGTTCCTGCTGGCGGCTGAGCTTGAAGCGCGGGTAGGCCCAGGCCATGTACTTTGTGGTGCGGGCGATGGTGCCCCGGGCGTGCTCCGGCGGTTCAACCTTGTTGCCCGCGATCTTCACGGCGCAGGAGCCGAAGGCGTTGGGCGTTCCGGGCAACATGGCGTAGTTGTCGTTGCTGCGCAGGGCGTTGACCGCGCCGATGGCCGGGTAGAGATTGTACATGTCCGCCTGCATCAGCCGGTATTCCTTGTTCACACGTTCGGCGCACTTTCTGCCCTTGAACGGCCCGCGTCTGTCCTGGCAGTCCGGAGCTCCCTCGCGCCATTCCGGGAACGTGCGCCCGAAGTTCTCGGCTGGGACCACATGCTCCCACTCGATGCGCGTGGCCCGGGCCTGGTGCTTTGGCGTGGTGAAGCCGTCCGGCAGGCTGACAGTCCCGTCCTTGCGGTACGGTGCCTGGCAGTACAGGGTGATGCGGTGGTCGTGGTAGACGAGCCGTTCGAGGTTCCGCTTGGCGCCCTGAAACGAGTCTTCGCGGGTGTTGCCCCTGGGCTGCGCGGCTTCCTGGGACTCTCGCTCGGTTTTGTCCCTGTCGCTGCAGGACGACAGCGCCAAGGCCACGAGGCAGCAGGCCAGGAGCGCGGCAAGGCGTCTGGCCGCGCTTTTTATAGCGGTGGTCCTCATGCCTTCGTAATTCCCTCGTGTTGTCCGCGCCGCGCCGAAACAGGCGTGCGGGTGCGCGTGGGGCTGACTGCGGTGATCAGCAGGAGATGATACATGGGGAGATTGCCCTCCGGGGGCCAAAGGGCCCGAGGCCCTTTGGAATCCCCATATGGGGGGTCCCAGGGGGTCTCAGGCCCCCTGGCCGCCGGAGGCCGTCGCTTTACAGCCCCAGCTTTTCCCACAGGGCGTCGACCTTGGCCTTGACGCCCTCATCCATGCGCAGGGTGCTGGGCCACTCGCGGTGGTGCCCGTCCTCCGGGCCTTTCTTGGTGGCGTCGATGCCCATCTTGCCGCCGTAGAAGGCCAGCGGCGAGGCGTGGTCCAGCGCGTCCAGCGGGCCTTCGAGGATGGCGACGTCGCGCCTGGGGTCAACGTTGTTGCCGATGCGCCAGAGCACCTCGGACACGTTCTGCACGTTGATGTTCTTGTCCACCACCACGATGATCTTGGTGAACATCATCTGGCCCATGCCCCAGAGCGCGTACATGACCTTGCGGGCCTGGCCCGGGTAGCGCTTGTCGATGGAGACGAAGCAGAGGTTGTGGAACACGCCCTCCAGCGGCAGGTTCATGTCCACCACCTCGGGCAGCTGCTTCTTGATGAGCGGCAGGAACAGGCGCTCCGTGGCCTTGCCGATGAAGCAGTCCTCCATCGGGGGAGGCCCCACCAGGGTGGCAGGGTAGATGGCGTCGTTTCTGTGGGTGATGGCCGTGACGTGGAACACGGGGTAGTCGTCGGCAAGCGAGTAGTAGCCGGTGTGGTCGCCAAAGGGGCCTTCGCGGCGGCGCTCCTTGGGATCGACATAGCCCTCCAGCACGAACTGGCTGGTGGCCGGGACCTCGAGGTCCACGGTCTTGCATTTCACCAACTCCACCGGCTGGTTGCGCAAAAACCCGGCGAAGAGCATCTCGTCGATCTCGTCCGGGATGGGCGCTGTGGCGGCGTAGGTCACGGCCGGGTCCGGGCCGATGGCCACGGCCACTTCTAGCCGTTTGCCCAGCTTCTCGGCCAGGTGGTAGTGGTAGGCCCCGCCCTTGTGCCGGTGCCAGTGCATGCCCGTGGTGTTCTTGTCGAACACCTGCATGCGGTACATGCCCGCGTTGCGCACGCCGGTCTCGGGGTTCTTGGTGAAGACCACAGGCAGGGTGATGAACGGCCCGGCGTCGCCCGGCCAGGTGGTCAGCACGGGCAGGATGGACAGGTCCACGTCGTCGCCGGTCAGGACCACGTCCTGGCAGCAGCCGCGCTTCACGTGGTCCGGGAAGATGTTGGTGAGCCTGGAGAGCTTGGGGATCATCTGCAGCTTCTTGATGATGCCGTCGGGTCGCTCGATTTCCAGGTACTCGTGGATGCGTTCGCCCAGGGCGTCCAGGTTCTCGCTGTCCAGCGCCATGTTCATGCGTTTGTAGGAGCCGTACATGTTGGTCAGGACAGGGAACTTCGAGCCCTTGACCTGCTGGAAGAGCAGGGCCGGGCCGAACTTCTTGCTCACCCGGTCCGTGACCTCGGCGATCTCCAGGTAGGGGTCGAGCACGGCGTCGATGCGCTTGAGCTCGCCGTTCTTGTCCAGATGCTTCAGAAAATCCTGCAAGTCCTTGTAGGGCATGGAATCCTCGCATGGGTCATTTTTATGCATCCTACCTCACCCGCCAGCACTCTGACAAGCCGACAGCTCTGGCCCGGAAATTTCACGAAAGGCTTCTGTCCCTCTACTTGACACGGATGGAAACATGGTATTAAACGATGTTTCATAGAGCGTATGAAACAGCAAGATTGGGGGGGAGAATGCACGAGAATCCTGATGCCGGAACCAAAGACAGGTTGCTCGCCAGCGCGCGGGTGGTCTTTGCCGAGCGCGGTCTCAAAGAGGCCACGGTGCGTGACATTTGCGCCCGGGCCGGGGCCAACATTGCAGCCGTGAACTACTATTTCGGCGGCAAGGACAAGCTGTTCATGGCCGTGCTGGCTGATTTTCTCAAGTCCGCCCAGGATCTGTTCCCCACGCACATGGGCTTGGCGGCCGATGCTCCGGCTACGGAGCGGCTCAAGGCGTACATCCGCTCCCTGCTGTTCAAGCTGGTGGGCACGGGGGATCCCCTTTACGAGAAGCTGGGGCAGCTGTTTACGGCAGAAATGCTTGATCCCACAGAGCACTTTGACATCCTCGCCGAGCAATTCATCATTCCGCAGCACCAGGTGCTGGTGGACATCGTTCGTGAGTTGCTTCTCCCTGGGGCGGATGACAGAACCGTGCATCTCAGCGCGGCGGGTGTGGTGGGGCACTGCCTGCTGTTTGACCACGCCCGGCAGATCATCCGCCGCATGTGCCCGGAGATGGCTTTGGAAACGCTCGGCGTGGATGTTGTGGCGAACTTCGTCTTCGAGTTTGCCTTGGCGGGCATCGAGCGTATGAAGGGATTGAAGGAGTGAGGTCATGCAGCTGAACATCCGCATGGACCGGAAGACGCTGGCCGTGGGGGCCGTGGTCCTCACCATCGGGCTGGTCCTGGCCGTTGCGACATACTCCAGGACCAAGCACGCCCAGAGCCCTCCGGTGCCGGTCCGGGTCCAGGTGGTGGAGGGCGCGGGCGAAACCTCGGGCCTGCGCTATTCGGCAAACATCACCCCGCGCGAACAGGTGGAGCTGGCCTTCAAGGTCGGCGGCTACGTGCACGAGATCACGGCCGTGCCCGGCCCGGACGGCATCAAGCGCGAGCTGCGCGCCGGAGACCATGTGACGCGCGGCATGGTGCTGGCACGATTGGACCCCCAGGACCACGCCGCCCGCGTCAACCAGGCCCGCGCCGCCCTGGACGAGGCCAAGGCCTCGCTCGTGCAGGCCAAGAAGAATTTCGAGCGCTCGCAGTCCCTGGTGGTCGACGGGTACCTGGCCAAGAGCGAGTTCGACCTGTCCCAGGAACGCCTGGGCGTGGCCCGGGCCAAGGTCGATGGCGCACGCGCCCAGCTGGAGCAGGCCAGCATCATGCTGGCCGACTCTCAGCTCAAGTCCCCCCTGGACGGCATGGTGGCCAGCCGCAGCGTGGAGCACGGCACCCTGGTTTCAAGCGGCACCAAGGCCTTTGTCCTGGTGGACCTCTCCTCGGTCAAGGCCGTGTTCGGCGTGCCTGACAGCATGCAGGCCCGCATCAAGCGCGGCGCGCCCCTGTCCGTGCTGGTGGAGGCCCTGGGCGGCCGCGAGTTCGCAGGCACGGTCACGGCGGTTTCGCCCTCGGCCGACGCCAAGAGCCGCGTCTTCGACATCGAGCTGACCATCCCCAACCCGGACGCCCAGCTCAAGGACGGCATGATCGCCACCGTGCGGCTGGAGGGCCTGGGCGCCACCGCGCCGGAAGCGGTCCAGGACGGCCAGAGCGTTCAGGTTCTGGCAAGCGTGCCCTTGCAGTCCGTGGTGCGCCCGCCGGATGACCCCAACGGCTACATGGTCTTCGTGGTCGAGGACGTCTCCGGCCAGACCGTGGCCAGGGCCAAGCGCGTGGAGCTGGGCGACGTCACCGGCCGCAGCGTGCTGGTGCGCGGCGGCGTGCGCCCCGGCCAGCGCATCGTCACCAACGGGGCCACCCTGATCCACGACGGCGCGGCCGTCACCATAGTGCCGTAGGGCCAAGGCAGACCGCACCCCCACACCCCGCCCAAGGGCGGGCAGTCAAGGACTCTGCCATGCACGGCAAGGACGAGAAAGTATTGCTGGAGAAGCACAACACCGCGCGCTTCTTCGTCGAAAACCGGCAGATCGCCCTGGTGCTGCTCCTCGCCGTGTTCATCTGGGGCGCTGTCAGCTATTTCCGGATGCCCCAGCGCAAGGACCCGGACATCCCCATGCGCGTGGCCGCCGTGACTTGTACCTGGCCCGGCGCCTCGGCCGAGAAGGTCGAGGACCTGGTGACGCGCCGTCTTGAGGAGCGCATCGCCGAGAACGACAAGGTCGACCGCATCGAGTCCACCACGCGCACTGGCCTGGCAGTGGTCATCATCAAGCTCTATGACGACATCCAGAACCCGAGCGACGTGTTCGACGATCTGAACCTCAAGCTGGCCTCTGTCACTGGCCTGCCCGATGGCGCCGGGCCAGTGAACTTTATGAAGGATTTCGGGGACACCGCTACACTCATGCTCACCGTGGCCTCGCCCCTGGAGGGGGAGGTGGAGCTGTCCCTGCGCGCCAGGCAGGTGGAGCAGGGCATCCTTGAACTGCGCGGCGCTGCGAATGCCACCTCCGCTGGGAACGACGGCCGGGTGACCCTGGTGGAGGTGCTGCCGGCCTCGGCCACGGAGCAGTCCGTGCGCCGCAAGGTGGAGCTCTTCGCCCGCCTGCTGGCGGACAAGGGGCTGGCCAGCGACGTCCGCACCAGCTTCAAGCCCGGCCTGGCCCTGCTCGACGCCCGCACCGACAAGAGCGATGCTGAGATGCTGTCGGCTGTGCACAGTTTTGTGCAGGAGCGTTTGCGGGCTTCGGAGTTCCACCCCGACGCCTGGCCCGTGGCCATCGTGCGCGATCCGGCCAAGGTGATGGAGGCCCTGGCCCCTGTGGCCGGCAGCCGCTACGGCTTCCGCGACCTGGAGGCCTACACCGACGAGATCATGCGCACCCTGCAGACCCTGCCCGAGGTCTCGCGCGTGAACCGCTGGGGCGTGCGCGACGAGGCCGTGTACCTGAACTATTCCCAGGAGCGCCTGGCTGCTTACGGCTTCGGCCCCTGGCAGATCAAGGAGGTGTTGGCCGCGCGCAACACCCGCCAGGGCGGCGGCGTGGTGGAGGCCGCTGGCAAGTCCATGCTGGTGGACCCCTCGGGCGAGCTCACCAGCGAGGATGAGCTTGGCGGGGTGGCCGTGGGCCGCGCCAAGAACGGCGCTCTGGCCTACCTGCGCGACATGGTGGACATCGAGGGCGGCTACCTGAGCCCGCCCACCAAGCGCCACTACCACGTCATGCGCGACGCCCACGGCGCCTGGGCGCGCATGCCCGCCGTGACGCTGGCCATCACCATGCGCAAGGGCGAGCAGATCGCCGCGTTCTCCAAGGCCGTGGACGCGACCCTTTCAAGCGTCAGCAAGCGCCTGCCAGCTGACCTCGTGCTCTCGCGCACCTCGGACCAGCCCCAGCAGGTTGCGGACAAGGTCGATCTGTTCATGACCAGCCTGTACGAGGCCATCATCCTGGTGGTGCTGGTGGCCCTGATAGGCTTCCGCGAGTGGCGCTCGGCCCTGCTCATGGCCCTGTCCATCCCCATCACCCTGGCCATGACCTTCGGCCTGATGAACCTGCTGGGCCTCGACATCCAGCAGGTCTCCCTGGCCGCGCTGATCCTGGCCCTGGGCCTGCTTGTGGACGATCCCGTGGTGGCCAACGACGCCATCAAGCTGGAGCTCCGGTCTGGCAAGTCAGGGGCTGTGGCGGCCTGGCTCGGGCCGACGAAATTGGCAAAGGCCATCCTCTACGCCACCATCACCAACATCGTGGCCTACCTGCCGTACCTGATGCTCTCCGGCGACAAGGGCCGCTTCCTGTACTCCCTGCCCATGGTCATCGCCTGTTCGCTAGTGGCCTCGCGCGTGGTGTCCATGACCTTCATCCCGTTCATCGGCCAGTACCTGCTGCGGCCCGGCCGCAACGCGGGCAAGACCCTGGCCGACCTGCGCAGCCAGGGCTTCACCGGGCGCTACTACCGCCTGGCCAGCTCGCTCATCGACCACCGCTGGAAGGCCATGGGCGTGTCCCTGGTCATCGTGCTGGTGGCCTTTGCCATGAAGTCCCAGCTCAAGGACCAGTTCTTTCCCTACGACCTCTCGCACCTGGCCTATGTGGACGTCTGGCTGCCTGAGGACGCCTCGGTGCTGGCCTCGGAGACGGCGGCGGCCAAGGCCCAGGAACTCATCGGCCAGGCCGCGGCCCAGTATGCCAAGGACCATCCGAAGAGCGGGGGCCCAGGCAGACAGGGGGACGGGCGGGTGCTCAAGACCATGACCACCTTCATCGGCGCGGGCGGTCCGCGTTTCTGGTTCTCCGTGACCCCGGAGCTGGGCCAGCCCAACTACGCCCAGATCCTGCTCGAGATAAACAACGTGCACGACACCCAAGGTTTTATGGACTACCTGCAGCCCCGGCTCACGGCGGCCATGCCCGGGGTGCAGGTCAGCGCCCGCAGGCTGGAGAGCGGGCCGCCCGTGGGCATCCCGGTGCAGCTCCGGCTCTCCGGCGACGACATCCCCATGCTGCGCGCCCAGGCCGAAAAACTGAAGAACATCCTGCGCGACCAGCCCGACACCGACCGCGTGCAGGACAACTGGGGCGCGGAGATCTTTCGCGCACACCTCAAGATCGACCCGGACAAGGCGGCGCTGGCCGGGGTGACGAACCAGGACGTGGCCCGGTCCTCGGCTGCGGCCATGAACGGCTTCCAGGTCACGAGCATGCGCCAGGGCCGCATCGAGGTGCCGGTGTTCGCGAGGCTGCGCATGGAGGAGCGCGCGGGCATGGAGGACATCAAGAACCTCTACGTCAGCACCCTGGATGGCGCGAGCAAGGTCCCCCTGGGGCAGATCTCCACGGTGTCCTGGGGGCTGGAGACCGAGAAGATCGCCCGGCGCAACCACTTCCGCACCATCACCGTGTCCTGCTTCACCGCCCCCGGCGTGCTCTCAAGCGAGATCATCCAGGGCATCAGGCCCAAGCTCGACGCCTTCACGGCCCAGCTGCCGCCGGGCTACAAGGTGGAGATTGGCGGCGAGTACGAGGAGCAGACCAAGGGCTTCGGCGAGATGGGCATGGTCATGGCCGTGTCCATCCTGGCCATCTACCTGGCCCTGCTGTTCCAGTTCAAGAACGGCGTCAAGCCGCTCATCGTTTTTGCCGCCGTGCCCTACGGCATGGCCGGGGCCTTCGGCGCGCTGTATTTGGCCGGCGCGCCCTTCGGGTTCATGGCCTATCTCGGCATCGTCAGCCTCATGGGCGTCATCGTCAGCCACATCATCGTGCTGTTCGACTTCATCGAGGAGCGCCGGGCCGAGGGCGACGACCTGCGCATGGCCATCCTGGACGCGGGCATCATGCGCCTGCGGCCGGTCATGATCACCGTGGCGGCCACGGTCACCGCCCTCATCCCCCTGGCCCTGCATGGCGGGCCGCTCTGGGAGCCTTTGTGCTACGCCCAGATCGGTGGGCTCACGGTGGCCACCTTCGTGACCCTGCTCATGGTGCCGGTGATCTATTCCATCGCGGCGTTCGATTTGAAGATCGTCAGCTAGCGTCCGCAGCGAGAGGAAATGAGCGCGGCCCCTGCCTGATGGTCTCAGGTGGGGGCCGTGTCGCGTTCGGGGGACGAAGGAGAGGGAGAGTGCCGCGCAGGGGCCGCCTGGCGCATCCGTCGCATGGCCAGAACCAAAGACCAGATACTGTCGCTGGCAGGCCTTGAAGGCTGTCGTCCTGGCGTGCTGGCTGCGGACACGCCGCAGTTGTGGTGCCGGGCTTGCAGAAAGAATTGGCCCCTGCCTGGGCGTTACAGGCAGGGGCCGGAGAGGATGGCGGCCGCGCGAGTCCCTCAACTCGCGCGGCCGCACCGCATGGGAGGGAGAGTTATACCGCCGTCTCGCCGCGCTCGTTGGTGCGGATGCGGACAGCTTCTTCAACATTCAGGACGAAGATCTTGCCGTCGCCGATGGCGTTGGTGTTGGCAGCGACCCGGATTGCATCCACGGCCGTGGCCGCGATGGCATCGGTCACCACAACTTCGATCTTCACCTTGGCCTTGAACACCACCTGGTATTCCGCGCCGCGGTACATCTCCACGTGGCCCTTCTGGCGTCCGTAGCCCTTGACCTCAGTGATGGTCATGCCGTGCACGCCGGCCTTATCCAGAGCGTCCTTGACCTCGTCGAGCTTGTGAGGCTTGATGATCGCTTCTATCTTCTTCATGACGTTACTCCTAAAAGCCTAGCGGTGGGTCTTGTTGATGGAGAACTCGGGGTAGCCGATGACGGCCACTTCCGCCATGTCCAGACCTTCCTGCTCGATCTCGGGGGCCACGCGCATCTTCACGAACTTGTTGGAGACCTTGAAGAAGATGTACATGACCACGAAGACGAAGATGATGTTGGTGGTGATGCCCACGAGCTGCGCGAAGAGCTGGCTGGCGTCGCCGTAGAACAGGCCGGTGACCGCGCCCTTCACGCCGTTGGCGCCGTCGCCGTAGGTGCCGTCAGCGAAGAGGCCAAGGGCCAGCATGCCCCAGGCGCCGTTGACGCCGTGGACAGAGATGGCGCCCACGGGGTCGTCGATCTTCAGAGTGTTTTCGACAAAGAGTACGCTCACGCACAGCAGCACGCCGCCGATGCCGCCGATGACTACGGACATGATCGGGGTGACAAAGGCGCAGGGGGCGGTGATGGCGACCAAGCCGGCCAGGAGGCCGTTGGCGGCCATGGAGATGTCGGGCTTGCCGTAGCGGAACCACATGTAGAGCATGGCGGTCATGGCGCCGCCAGCAGAGGCCAGCATGGTGTTGGCGGCCACGACGCCGATGCGCATGTCGCCGCCGGCCAGGGTGGAGCCGGCGTTGAAGCCGAACCAGCCGAAGGCCAGGATGAGACAGCCGGCGATTGCCATGGGGATGTGGTGGCCGGGGATGGCGTTGGCAGTGCCGTCAGCGCGGAACTTGCCGAGACGCGGTCCGAGGACAATGGCGCCAGCCAGGGCGGCCACGCCACCGGTCATGTGCACAACCGAGGAGCCGGCGAAGTCCATGAGGCCGTGGCCCAGGCCGAAGTTGGCCCCGAGCTGAGACAGCCAACCGCCGCCCCAGACCCAGTTGGCGTACAGTGGGTACACGAACATGGAGATGAAGAAGCCATACACGCAGAAGTGCTTCATGGTCCAGCGCTCAGCCATGGAACCCGTGGGAATGGTGGCCGTGGTGTCCATGAACACCATCTGGAAGAGGAACATGGTCAGCACAGTGCCGTCGTACACGTCGTTGCCAAGGAAGAAGCCCTTGGTGCCAAACAGGCCGAAGTCCTTGCCGAAAAGGTTGATGATGAACTCGGAGTCAAGCACGCCTCCGCCGCCAAGGGAGGCCGCGCCGCCGCTGCCGCCCATCTGCAGGCCGAAACCGCAGATCCAGAAGCCGAGCATGCCGATGGCGTACACCATCATGTTCATGCCCATGGTGTGCCCCGCGTTCTTGGCGCGGGTGAAGCCCGTTTCAGCCAGGGCGAAACCGGCCTGCATGAACATGACCAGGAAGCCGCAGATGAGCACCCAGGTCATGTTGATGGCGATGCGGTTGTGGCCGATGACGTCGGCGAGCTTGGTGGCCAGGGGCTCGGCGGGCGCCATCTTTTCCATGTCCTCGGCCGTGGGCGCTCCGGAGGTGGCGTTGACCACGTCTGCAGCGGTGCCGATGGATGCGCCAGAGGGGTCCGGCTTCGGGGGATCACCCGCGAAACACGTGCCGGTCCCCACAAGGACGACCAGAGCCAAAGTCAGAGCCAGGAGAATGTTCTTGAGCATGATGCCCTCCCAAATGAAGTAATGAAAACGCTTGATGGGCATAGGGCAAGAAGCGGGCCAATAATTCAACATGCTGGAATCAAAGGGGTAACTAGAATTCAATACCACCCGTCCACGTTTATATGTTTCAATTATGTAGAAATTGATGTATCCTGACTTTCAACGCGGCGGGAAGGCGTAGCGCAACTGTTTTGGCAACATGCTTTAATAAAAAGAGATATTGATAGATAAGACTTACAGACTTAAACTTGGGCCAGCTTGTCTGTGATATGCAAAAAAGCTAATGTCTAAATTGTAAAATTGTCTTGAATACGATCTTTGGAACAGATTACATTAAAAATAGTTCATTATTCTAGATGAATATCATTTTGGCGGATTGGGCATGAGTGGAGGAGGGCTGCGTAGCCGCAGGCGGTCTTTTCTGGTCGCCTCGTGCTAAGGTTCCGCAATTTGGGTGAGATGATAAAATTGTCAAATCACTTCCTGTGTGCCTGCCGGGCGTCGACCAACATTGACAGCAACGCCGGGCTTTCAGTAAGGATGCGTTCCGACCATTGATTACGGCCATATTGCCGTTCCTCTGCCAACATTCCCCACCATTTTCTTGGAGGATGCCCTCATCGTGACAAGCGACTTGCCCAGCACCGAGACGAGCGAGACGCCAACGCCCGTCACTGCCGACGAGAAACTGCAGGAATCGGAAGACCCTTCCTCGGGTGAGCACGGCTCGCACGGCAAGGGACGGACTGTGGCACTCGCTCTCGCGGCCCTGGGTGTGGTCTATGGCGACATCGGCACCAGCCCGCTTTACGCCGTAAAGGAATGTTTCCACGGTCCGCACGCCATTCCGGTCCTGCCCGTGAACGTCATGGGCGTGCTTTCGCTTATTGTCTGGTCGCTGACCATCGTCGTCAGCCTCAAGTACGTCATGTTCGTGCTGCGCGCGGACAACAAGGGCGAGGGCGGCGTGTTCGCCCTGCTGGCGCTGCTGCACAACGCCGTGGAAGGCAAGAGCAAGACCAAGTACACGGTGGTCATCTTTCTGGCCATTTTTGGCGCGGCGCTGCTTTACGGCGACGGCATCATCACCCCGGCCATCTCCGTGCTCTCGGCCATGGAGGGCTTGAGCGTGGCCACGGACGCCGCCACCCCCATCATCATCCCCGGCACCTGCCTGGTGCTCATCACGCTGTTCATGATGCAGAAGCACGGCACCGAGAAGATCGGCAAGATCTTCGGGCCGGTCATGATCCTTTGGTTTTCCACCCTGGCCATTCTCGGGCTGGTGGCCATCATCAATCATCCCGCCATCCTCGCGGCGGTGAATCCCTACTACGCCGTCCGCTTCTTCATGGAGAACCATCTCCACGGCATGGTCGTCCTGGGCTCGGTGGTGCTGTGCATCACCGGCGGCGAGGCCCTCTACGCCGACATGGGCCATTTCGGCCGCGTGCCCATCCGCATGTCCTGGTACTGCATGGTCCTGCCCGCGCTGCTGCTGAACTACTTCGGCCAGGGCGCGCTGCTGTTGGCCGATCCGGGAAAATCCTTCAACCCCTTCTACGGGCTCGTTCCGGGATTTTTACTCTATCCCATGGTCGGGCTGGCCACCATGGCTACGGTCATTGCCTCCCAGGCCATGATCTCCGGCGTGTTCTCGCTGACGCAGCAGGCCGTGCAGATGGGCTTCTGCCCGCGCATCCGCATCGTCAACACTTCGGCCCACACCAAGGGCCAGATCTATCTGCCCGGCGTGAACAACGCCATGATGGTGGCCTGTCTGGGCCTCGTGCTGGCCTTCAAGAGCTCCAGCGGTCTGGCGGCGGCGTATGGCATCGCCGTGACCATCGACATGACCATCACTTCCATCTTCTTCTTTTTTGTCATGTCCATGCTGTGGCGCTGGCCTGCCTGGAAGACCGTGCCCCTGGTGGCGTTGTTTCTGCTCTTCGACCTCTCCTTCCTGGGCTCCAACCTGCTCAAGATTCCGGATGGCGGCTGGTTCACCCTCGCCGTGGCCGGGATCATCATGACCGCCTTGCTTACCTGGCGTGACGGCAAGCGGGCGCTGGGCAAGCAGTTCGCGGCCATAGGGCTGCCCATCAACCTTTTCTTGGAGAGCCTCGTGGCTCTTGACCGCCCCATCCGCATCCCCGGCACGGGCGTGTTCATGTCCGTGTCCACCACGGGCACACCCATCACGCTGCTGCACCACTACAAGCATATCAAGGTGCTGCATGAGCAGGTCATTCTGCTCTCCATCACCTCCACCGAGATGCCTTTTGTCCCGAACCGCTCGCGGCTGGAAGTGACCAGCATGGGGCACGGGTTCTTCCGCATCATCGCGCGCTACGGGTTCATGCAGACCCCGAACGTGCCGGAGATTTTGCGCCTGGCCCGCACTGATGGTCTTGACATTGAGCTTTCGAACACCACCTTTTTCTTGGGCCGCGAGACTTTGCTCACGGGCGGACCCACGAAAATGGCCGCCTGGCGGAAGTCCCTGTTCGCGTACATGTCGCGCAACGCCTGGAACGCCACGACCTTCTTCGGCATCCCGCCGGGCCGGGTGGTGGAACTTGGAAGCCAGGTGGAGCTCTAGGATTTCCGCACCGCTGAAGCCTGCAGGGGGTTTCCAAACCCCGTCAGGTAGGATATGATTGAACACAGCAAAACCACTTGGAGGCCACCATGCTTGGCGAACTTCTTCAGCCCATGCACCTGCTTCTGATTCTTGTCATTGCCCTGCTCCTGTTCGGTCCGAGCAAACTGCCGCAGATCGCGGCCAACCTTGGCAAGAGCATACGTGAGTTCAAGGGCGCCCTGTCCGCCCAGGAGGAAATCACGGTTGCTCCGCCCGCGCAGCAGCCTGCCCAGGCCCAGCCCGCGCAGGCCCAGGCGGCACAGCCTGAAAAGCCCCAGGCCGCACAGACGCAGGCCGAGGCCCCCAAGCAGGAGCAGAAGAGCGCCTAGTGGCTGTTCTGCGTTTCAAGAACCACATCGTGCGGGGCGTTTCGGTCCGGTCCTTACGGGCCGGACGCTCCGGCACGTCTTCTGTCGCTCCTTGAACTCCCCGGCGTTGATGTGGACCTGACCCACTACCTCACTGCGTATGGCGCGTATGCCTACCTGGCGCTGTTCATCGGCACCTTCCTGGAAGGGGAGACCATCCTCATCCTCGCCGGCTTTGCTGCGTTCAACGGGCACCTGTCGCTGTCCCTGTGCGTCCTGGTGGCATTTTTGGGCAGCTTCGCGGGCGACCAGACGGCCTTCTACGTGGGCCGCTACAACAAGCGTTTCCTTGAGACCCGGCTCAAGAAGTGGGAGTGCCGCATCGAGAAGGTCCACCGGCTCCTGGAGAAGCACCAGGTGCTCGTGCTGATCTCCTTCCGGTTCTTCTACGGCTTCCGCAACATCACGCCCTTTGCCGTGGGCACCACGAACATTTCGCCCCTGCGCTTTTTTGCCTTGAACGGCATCGGCGCGGGAATCTGGGCCATCTCTTTCGGGGTGGGCGGGTACTATCTGGGCGACGTCCTGGAGCGTTTTCTCCAGGAGGCCAAGTGGTGGGTGGTCGGGGGCCTGTTCGGCGTCATCCTGCTCGTCTGGGTCGTCAAGATCATCCGCAACCGGGTGCGGCCCCCCGTCTGCTAGTCCATCTGCTCATCGTCTGCTCGTTCGTCCCTCAGCCCGGCCGCCTGCGAACCCGTTTCACCGGCTGGCGGCGTCCCCGGCCTGGCCCGGCAGGTTCGCGCTGAGCGCTCCCCAAAGCTCGAAAACCTCGATTCCCCGGGCGTCTACGCTCTGCATCACGGTCTTGGCGTTGCCCTGATCCTGGCCGTAATAGGTCTGGGTCAGGCCCTCGTTCAGCGTGAGCACGGCCCCGCGCATGGCCACTCCGGCCATGAACCCGACCCCGTCGCCAAAAGCCAGCACCGGGCTCCGCGTCGTGAGCGAGCCGCGCCCGACCTCCTCGCGCACGCCCAGCACATCGTACTTGGCAATGACGTCGAAGCTGAGCCCGTTGGCGAGGATGCTCTCCAGCATCTCGCGCTCCTGCACCACCAGCACCAGCCGCTGCTTTTCCAGCCCGGCCTGCAGCCCATACCCGGCTCCGCCAATGCCCATGAAGGCCGGAGCACCCCAGCTTCCGTTGCTGGTCCGGGCAAGGATGACGCCGTTGCCGCCGCGTATGGAGTAGAAGAATCCGGCCTGGTACACGCCGGGGAGCACGATGACCGCATAGGCGTCCTCCAGGGCGTAGTCCAGGATCTGATAGGCCGTGGCGGCGCGCAACTCCTTGACGGTGCGGGCGGATTCGAGGATCAGGTCTGTGGCCAGGGTGTTGCGCTGGCTTGGCTGGCCTGACTGGCCTGACTGGTCTGACTGGTTGGCGGGAACTGTTCTGGCGGACGCGCAGGCCGAGAGCCAGCACGCCGAAAGCAGGATGAGGCCGACGAGGGCGTGGCGGCGGCTCATACCGACTCCTGGGAGCGTCCGGGAAGGGCTTCAAGCACGGCCAAGCGCTGGTGCATGTCCGCCGTCACGGTTGCGGTGGGGTTGCCCAGCAGCTCACGCAGCAGGTCCACGCCGTCCAGCAGGGCCTGGGTCACGTCCTCGCGTGCTTCAAGCTGGCCCTTGCGCAGGCTGTCCAGCACGTTCTCCAGCCGATGGGCGGCGGTCTCCAGATTCCTCAGGTGCAGCAGGTTGGCCCCGGCCTTGATGGAGTGCGCGTCGCGGAACACGGCGTTGAGCAGGTCGCCCTGGGGAGCATGGGGCAAGCGCTCAAGCTCCAGCAACCCGGCCTCCAGTGCGCCCACACGCTCGGCGGCCTCCTCGGCAAAGGCTGCCAGAACTTCCGGGTCGGTCTCGATCATCGCATCACCCTCGTTTGCGTTCATACTCCTGAACCAGCTGCACAGCCGTTTCCGGGATGGTGTCCAGGTCGGGCTTGGATATCTGGCGGTCCGCACCCACGGATTGCCCCTTGTGGCGGAGTTCGTCGGTGATGATGGAAGAGTACAACACAACTGGCAGGTCGCGCAATATTGGGTCATGCTTGATATTTTTTGTCAGGGTGAAGCCGTCCATGAGGGGCATCTCGATGTCCGAGATGATGATGTCCAGGAAATCGCTGAGGGGCCTGCCCTCGGACGCGGCCTTGCGGGCCAGGGCGCGTGCGGTCTCCAGGGCCTCCTGGCCGTTTGTGGTGATGGTGGGGATGATGCCCGCGCGCGTCAGGCTTTTCTGGAGCATCAGGCGGATGGTTGCGGAGTCGTCGGCCACCAGCGCCTTGAGCTCACGCGGGGCCACAAAGGTCGGAGCCGTGGACAGCTCGTCCTCGGGCGACAGGTCGGCGATGATGGTTTCCAGGTCCAGGAGCTGGATGAAATGACCTTCGCGCTCCACGAGCCCGATGATGGCCTGGGTGCCGGTATTGGGCAGGAAGCCGTCGGGTGGGATGACCTCGGGCCAGCCCACGCGGTGGATGCCAGTGACCCCGGAGACCACGAACCCGGTGACGGCCTTGCTGAACTCGGTGACGATGACGTTGTCCCGCGCGGTGGAGGCCTTGGTGATGCTCAGCCAGACCGCGAGGTCGATGACCGGCAGGATGTGGCTGCGCAGGGGGATGATGCCCCGGAAGCTCGGGTGGGTCGCGCTGGGCAGCGGCTCAAGGCCTGGGCTTTCGATGACCTCCATGACCTTGGCCACGTTGACGCCAAAGGAGTGCCGCACGCCCGGCCCTTCCGGCCCGGCGTCGCTGTCTATGTGGAACTCCAGTATCTCCAGTTCGTTCGTTCCTGTGTCAAGCAGGATGCCGGTCTGCATGACGTCGGAGCTGGTGTCGGCCTTCTGGTTTTTCATGGAAAAAGGTTACCGCGCTGAGGCGAGCATGTCCAGCATCAGGATGAGGATATTGAGTGGGACGCTGCGGTTTGTGTCCCGCGAGGGGTTCTGCTAGAAGTGGCGTGCCCGGAAGGACTCGAACCTTCGGCCGTCAGCTTAGAAGGCTGATGCTCTATCCAACTGAGCTACGGGCACGCACGAGGAACAATTCACTAATCAAGCAACGGGGCGCGGTCAAGGCCTGCGTCCGCAAGGCCGTCCGTGACGCAAGAGCAAAACTACCAGGATTTTCTGGCCCGGCTGGACAGCCTGGGCCTGTTCCACATGGACCTGACCCTGGACCGCATGGCCGCCTTTGTGCAGCGCAGCGGGCGGCCGCGCTTCCCGGTGCTGCATGTGGTGGGCACCAACGGCAAGGGCTCCACCGCCACCATCCTGGCCGAGCTGCTGCGCGCCCACGGCCTGCGCGTGGGGCTTTACGTCAGCCCGCATTTTCTCAGCGTGCGCGAGCGCATCTTGGTGGACGGGCGGATGCTCTCCGAGGACGCCTGGGCGCGTCTGGGGGCGGAGGCTCAGCAACGATCCGAGGGCCTTGGCCTGACCTATTTCGAGCTGTTGACCGCGCTGTGCGTGCTGGCCTTTGAGGACACGGGCGTCGATGTGGCGGTGATGGAGGCGGGCCTGGGCGGGCGCTTTGACGCCACCAACGTCCTTGAGCCTGCGCTCACGGTGTTCACGCCCATCGGCCTGGACCACCTGGGCGTGCTGGGCAACACCCTGGCTGAGATCGCCACGGACAAGGCCGGGGCCATGCGTCGACCTGTGCGAGGTGACGGGCTGGCCATCACCGCGCACCAGGAGCCTGAGGCCGCCGAGATCCTCCGCTGCGTGGCGGGTGAGACCGGAGTCGAGCTGGTGGGCGTGGGCGAGGTGCTTTCCTACTCGCGCGCCAAGGGCTCAGTCGCGCCTGCGTCAAAGGGGAAAGTCTTTGCGCCGCACATGACCGGCCTGCGTTTGAGCCTGCCCGGCCTGCACCAGCAGGACAACGCCCGCCTGGCCCTGGCCGCGTTTTGCGTCTGGGCCGCGCGCATGCGTCTGCCGGTGATTGAAGAGGCCTGCCGCGAAGCCTTTTCTCGCGCCTTCATCCCTGGCCGCATGCAGCGCGTGCCTGCCGGGGCAGGGCTGCCGGAGCTGATTCTGGACGGCGGGCACAACGCCCACGGCCTGGCCGCGCTCAAGGCCTCGCTCGACGCGGACGCCGTCCGCCCGGCGGCCGTGGTCTTCGGCTGCCTGCGCGACAAGCCGCTTAACGCCATGCTGCCGCTCGTGCGCAGTTTTACGGATGGCCCGGTCTACGCCGTGGGCATCCCCACCTGTCCGCGCGCCTGCGAGCCGCAGGAGCTGGCCGCCTTCCTGGGGCCGGGGGCCGTGCCCGCTGCGGATGTCCACGCCGCCCTGGCTGAGATCCCGGTCAGCGGACTGGGAGATTGTGCCGGACCGGTGCTTGTCTGCGGTTCCTTGTATTTGCTGGGTGAGTTTTATATGACTCACCCTGGGCTGCTTGAGCGCCCAAAGTGATCCAGCCGCCAGGCCGCCCCGCCTACTTGGAGGATTTGCCGTGACCAGACTTTTCCGCCACCTGCCCGCCGTGGACCAGTGCCTCAATGCCCTGGCAGCGGACCAAGGCCGCCAAACAAAGGCCCTGCAAGGCGTGCCGCGCCCGCTCATCAAGGATCTGGTGAACGCCTTTCTCGACCTCGTGCGTGAGGAGATCCGCGCCGGGGCCTTTGCCGACGAGGCGCAGCTCACGCTGGCTGCGCTGTACCCGCGTCTGCTGGCCTTCGCGCGGCGGGGGGCCAAGCCGCGCTTCCGCCGGGTGCTGAACGCAACGGGCGTGGTGGTGCACACCAACATGGGCCGCTCGCTGCTGGCGCCGGAGGCCGTGGCCGCCGTGGCCGAGGCCGCCGCGCACTACTCCAACCTGGAGTTCGACCTGGCCACGGGCGAGCGGGGCAGCCGCTACTCCCACGTGGAGGCGCTGCTCTGCCGGCTCACCGGGGCCGAGGCCGCCCTGGTGGTCAACAACAACGCCGCCGCCGTGCTCATCGTGCTGGACACCCTGTGCAAGGGCCGCGAGGTCATCGTCTCGCGCGGGCAGCTGGTGGAGATCGGCGGGAGCTTCCGCATCCCAGAGGTCATGGCCAAGAGCGGGGCCATCCTGCGCGAGGTTGGGGCCACCAACCGCACGCACCTGCGCGACTACGAGTTGGCCATCAGCTCGGACACCGCAGCCATCATGAAGGTCCACACCTCCAACTTCCGGCAGGTGGGCTTCGTCAAGGAGGTGCCCCTGTTCGACCTCAAGACCCTGGCCGCCACCTTCGGCCTGCCGGTCATCGAGGACCTGGGCAGCGGCAGCCTCATGCGCTTCGACGCCGAGGGTCTGCCCGGCGAGCCCACGGCCAGTGAAGCCATCGCCGACGGCGCGGACGTGGTCTCCTTTTCCGGCGACAAGGTCCTGGGCGGGCCGCAGGCAGGCATCATCGTGGGACGGCGCGAGATCATCGAGCGCATCAAGAAGAACCCGCTGAACCGCGCCCTGCGCATCGACAAGATGACGCTCGCTGCGCTGGAGGCCACCCTGCGCCTGTACCTGGACCCGGACCTGGCCAAGGGCCGCGTGCCCACCCTGGCCATGATGACCCGTCCGCTGGTCTCCCTGCGCGCCCAGGCCGCGCGCCTGGCCGCGCTGCTCAAGAAGCACTTGGCCGGGCGGCTCGAGGTCTCCGTGCGACCGGGCGTGTCGCGCGTGGGCGGCGGGGCCTTCCCCGAGGCCGACCTGCTCACGGCCCTGGTGGCCCTTGCGCCGCTTTTGAAAACGGGCGCTGGCCTGGACCCCAGCCTCTCGGTTGACGCCCTACGCCAGGCCCTGCTGGCCTCGGACCCGCCCCTGGTGGCCCGGGTCGAGAACGGGGCGCTGTGCCTGGACCCGCGCACCCTCGATTCTTCCGAACATGCCCTGGTCCTCGACGCCCTGCGCCAGGCCCTGGGCGATGGCTGAACCATAAATAACGACACCTGAACCCTTGGAGCATCTCCGTGAGCAAAGCGAAGCCTGAACTGGAACATTCTTCCCGCAACTGCTGGGATGTCTATGCCTCTCCTGCCGACCGCAAGGCGCTGAACGCCTGCGCCGACGGCTACATGCGTTTTCTCTCGACCTGCAAGACCGAGCGCGAGACCATTGATTACGTGCTGGCCGCTGTGAAGAAGGCCGGGTTCAGCGAGACGCTTTCGGCCAAGACCAAGGCCTACGCCCGGGTGCTGCGCGGCAAGTCCATCCTGCTCGTGCGGCGTGGGAAGAAGCCCCTGTCCCAGGGCTTCCGGCTGCTGGGCGCCCACGCCGACACCCCGCGCATAGACCTGAAGCAGCACCCGCTCTACGAGGACACCGACCTGGGGCTCATGAAGACCCACTACTACGGCGGCATCCGCAAGTACCAGTGGCTGGCCCGCGAGCTGGCCCTGCACGGCGTGGTGGTCAAGAAGGACGGCACCGTGGTCAAGATCACGGTGGGCGAAGACCTGTCCGACCCGGTGCTGACCATCACCGACCTTCTGCCGCACCTGGCCCAGAAGCAGGCGGACCAGAAGGTCTCCGACGCCTTTGAAGCCGAAAAGCTCAATGCTGTGGTGGCCCACGAGCCCACTGGCGCAGGCGATCCCAAGCAGGCCAAGGACAAGGACCGCGTGAAGCAGCGGGTGCTGGAGCTCTTGCACAAGCGCTACGGCATCACCGAGAGCGACCTGTTCAGCGCCGAGCTGCAGCTGGTGCCTGCCGGACCGGCCCGCTCCGTCGGCCTCGACGCCTCCATGATCGGCGGCTACGGCCATGACGACCGCTCCTGCGTCTACGCGGCCCTGGAGGCCCTTTTGGCCGAGAAGACCCCGGAGCACACGCAGCTGGTGCTGTTCTGGGACAAGGAGGAGATAGGCTCCGAGGGCGGCACGGGCGCGCAGTCCCTGTTCTTCGAGTATGCTGTGGCCGACTTGCTGGCGGCCTGGGAGCCCAAGGCCCGGCTGTCTGAGGTCTTCCAGCGCGGCATGGCCATCTCTGCTGACGTCAACGCCGCCGTGGACCCGGACCATCTGGATGTGTTCGAGAAGCGCAACGCCGCGTACATGGGCTTTGGCCCGTGCTTCAACAAGTTCACCGGGCACCGGGGAAAAGTCGGGGCCAACGACGCGCACCCGGAATACGTGGCCTATCTGCGGGGCATTCTGGACAAGGCCGGGGTGCCCTGGCAGATGGCTGAGCTGGGGAAGGTTGACCTGGGCGGCGGCGGCACCGTGGCCAAGTTCCTGGCCGTGTACGGCATGGATGTCATCGACATGGGGCCTGCGGTCTTGTCCATGCACAGCCCGTTCGAGGTGCTGGGCAAGGCCGACCTGTACGCCACGGTCCTGGCCTTCCGGGCCTTCCTCAAGAGCTAGGGTCGCGTCCACAATGCTTTCTTGTCATGCGCAGGGGCGATGACGCGACACGAGAGCCGGACGCATGTCCGGCTCCGCCGCCGCAGGCGGCGTGAGCGAGCCCAAAACCACGATTTTGGGCGAAGCGATCCATTGCGCAAGTTTGAGTTGCAGCTGAGACGGCCATAATCACAAGAGGAGCATACATGCCGGTTATCATGGGCACCGCCGGGCACATCGACCACGGCAAGACGACGCTGGTCAAGGCCCTTACGGGCATCGACTGCGACCGCCTGGCCGAGGAGAAGAAACGCGGCATCACCATTGAGCTTGGCTTCGCCTTCATGGATCTGCCGGGCGGCCCGTCCGGTCCGCGCAAGCTTGGCGTCGTCGACGTGCCGGGCCACGAGCGCTTCGTGAAGAACATGGTGGCGGGCGCGGCGGGCATCGACTTCGTGGTCCTGGTCATCGCTGCGGACGAGGGCATCATGCCCCAGACCCGCGAGCACCTGGAGATCTGTTCGCTGCTTGGCATCACCACCGGGGTGGTGGCCCTGACCAAGGTCGACATGGTGGAGCCGGACTGGCTCATGATGGTCGAGGAGGAGGTGGCGGGCTACCTCAAGGGCTCGTTCCTGGAGGGCGCGCCCATTTTGCCCGTGTCCGCGCACACCGGGGCGGGCCTGGACGAACTCAAGGCCGAGCTGGGGAAGCTGGTTGGGGCCTACGAGCCGCACCGCCGTTCGGACCTGTTCCGCCTGCCCGTGGATCGCGTGTTCACCATGAAGGGGCACGGCACCGTTGTCACCGGCACCCTGGTGTCCGGCAAGGTCCGCGTGGGCGAGGACGTCACCGTGTACCCAGGGGGCCTCGCCTCCAAGGTGCGTACCCTGCAGTCCCACGGCGCGCAGGTGGAGGAGGTTCTGGCGGGCAGCCGCACGGCGGTGAACCTGGCTGGCCTGGAGGTGGAACAGCTTTCGCGCGGCGATGTGCTGGCCCGGCCCGGCTCGCTCTTCCCCAGCCTGTCCTGGGACGTGGAGCTGACCTGCCTGAAGAGCTCCCCCCGGTCCATCAAGCACCGCAAGGAGGTGCACTTCCACCACGGCGCGCGCGAGGTCATGGCCCGGGTCTACATGCTTGAGGGCGAGGCGCTCGAGCCCGGCCAGACCGCCATCTGCCGCATCCGCTTCACCGAGCCCCTGGCTGGAGTGTTCGGCGACCGCGTGGTGGCGCGTTCCTTTTCGCCGCTGAGGACCATCGCGGGCGGGCGGCTGTTGTCGCCGCTGCCGCACAGGGTCAAGCGTTTTTCCCCGGCTGTGGAGACCTTGCGCGGCCTGGGCTCCGGGACCCCGGAGGAGATCGTGCTGGCGCAGCTGGCGCTGGCGGCCAACACCGGGCTCTCCTTCGCCCAACTGCTGGTGGCCAGCAGCATGGAGTCCAAGGCCCTGGAAAAGGCGCTGCAGCTCATGGGCGGCCGCCAGGAGGCCCTGCTCGTCGACCGTGAAACGAGAGTCTATGTTTCGGGCCAGGTGGTGCAGGGCTTGTCCGATGGCCTGCTGGCGCATCTCACCGACTTCCACGCGCGCGAGCCCATGAAGCCGGGCGTGGCGCGCGGCGGGCTGGCCTCCACCTGGGGCAGGCGGCTTTCGCCCAAGCTTTTCCACCTGGTGCTGGAGGGGCTGCTGCGCCGTGGCGCCATCGCAGCGGACCAGGAGATCCTGCGTCTGCCGGGGCACAAGGTGTCGCTGGCCTCGGACGCCTCGGCCCTGCGCCAGAAGCTCGTGGAGGCCTACACGGCCGGTGGCCTGACCCCGCCGAACATGAAGGACGTGCTCGACCCGCTGAACCTGACCTTCAAGGAGGCGGCGACGGTGTTCAAGCTGCTCCAGGACGAGGGGCTGCTGGTGAAGATCAAGGAGGAGATGTACTTCGATTCAGCGGCCGTGGCGGGCTTGATCGAGAAGGTGGTGGCCTTTTTCGCCACGCACGAGGACATGCATCCGCAGGACTTCCGCGAGGTGTCGGGCCTCTCGCGCAAGTACGCCATCCCGCTCCTGGAGTATTTCGACAAGGAGAAGCTCACCGTGCGCGTGGGCGACAACCGCAAGCTGCGCAAGCGTTGAGGCCTGCTAACTAGCGCCTGCCGACCGGTGCCTGCCGACCAGGATGGACGGAGCCGTCTTGGGCGGACGGCGCCGGGCATTCGGCTTGATTTTTCGGGCGGGCTCAAGCACAGTCCGCTCGCTGCGGCGGGCAAAAGAAAAGGCCCCGTTTGAAGCGGGGCCTTGAATTTCTCGAGTGGGGTGAGTGAAGGGGCTTGAACCCTCGGCCCCCAGGGCCACAACCTGGTGCTCTGCCAACTGAGCTACACCCACCACATGAGGAAGCTTGTCTATACGACAGCCGCCCGGACGGTCAAGGACTAAATCCAGAAATACCGAAACTGGCCAGCAAGCAAGCTCGGCCGGAGAACACAAGGACACACCATGGACAAGCTCATCATCGAAGGCGGCGCGAAGCTCAAGGGGACCATCCAGGTCAGCGGTTCCAAGAACGCGGCCCTGCCCATCCTCATCGCCTGCCTGCTGGCCAAGGGCACCGTGCGCCTGACCAACGTGCCGCGCCTGCGCGACATCTTCACCACCCTGAAGCTTCTAAACATCCTGGGCTGCGAGACCACCTTCGAGGGCAACACGGTGACGGCCAGGGTCACGGAGCTGAAGCCCGAGGCCCCGTATGAGCTGGTCAAGACCATGCGCGCCTCGGTGCTCTGCCTGGGGCCGCTTCTGGGGCTCCTGGGCGAGGCCAAGGTGGCCCTGCCCGGCGGTTGCGCCATCGGCGCGCGGCCCGTGGACCTGCACCTGAAGGCGCTGGAGCGCATGGGCGCACGGTTCATCCTCGATTCCGGCTACATCCACGGCATCTGCGGCGGGCTCATCGGCGCGCGCATCGTGTTCGACTTCCCTACCGTGGGCGGCACGGAGAACCTGCTCATGGCCGCCAGCGTGGCCAAGGGCTGCACCATCCTGGAGAACTGCGCCCGCGAGCCCGAGGTGGTGGACCTGGCCAATTTCCTTACGGCCTGCGGGGCGCGCATCCGGGGCGCAGGCACCGCCATTATCGAGGTGGAGGGCGTGCGCGAGCTCAAGGGCTGCGAGTATCGCGTCATGCCCGACCGCATCGAGGCCGGCACCTATCTGGTGGCCGGGGCCATCACCGACGGCGAGCTTAGGCTCATGGACTGCCCCCTGGAGGAGCTGGACGCCCTGGTCTCCAAGCTGCGCGAGATGAACGTCCAGGTGGAGCGCCAGGAGGACGGCAGCGTGCTGGTGCGCCGCAATGGCGAGCTGCTCGGTGTGGACGTGACCACCCAGCCGCATCCCGGCTTCCCCACGGACATGCAGGCCCAGCTCATGGCGCTCATGTGCGTGGCCTCGGGCTCGGGCAGCATCCAGGAGAAGATCTTCGAGAACCGCTTCATGCACGTGTCCGAGCTGGGCCGCATGGGCGCGCGCATCTCCCTCAAGGACCGCACGGCCATGGTGCGCGGGGTGCCGCAGCTTGTGGGCGCGCCGGTCATGGCCTCGGACCTGCGCGCCAGCGCCTCGCTGGTGCTTGCCGGGCTGGTGGCCCAGGGCACCACCGAGGTCCAGCGCATCTACCACCTGGACCGTGGCTACGAGCGCATGGAGGAGAAGCTCTCCGCCGTGGGCGCGCACATTCGCCGGGAAAAGGAATAGCCGGGCCGGAGAAGGAATAACCCGAGCTTCCAGGACGCCAGACCAGCCAGGGGGAGCATGCTCGCCAGCCAGCGCCAGGAGCCGTTCGAGGCCGAAGGCCAGCCGCCCGGACTGCTGGCCTGGCAGGTGTATTTCCTGGCCTACGTCGCGGGCATCTGGAACCTCCGGCACCCTGATCCCGCTCTGGCCGCGGCTGGCCTGCTCTGGCTCGGGCTGGCGATGTACCGCGCCAGGGGCCTCAGGCGCTGGGCGCTGACCCTGGCCCTGGTGGCCGTAAGCTTTGCTGGCGGCGCGCTGCACGCGCGCCTTGTCCTGCCAGATGTCCCGCCCCTGTCCCCCGCCGTGACTGATGGCCGGAGCCGAGCCCTGCTACGCGGCCGCGTGGCCGAGGTCACGGACAAGCCCTTTGGCCGCCTGGAGATCCTGCTTGAGCACGTCCGCGCCACGACCCAGGACAACGCCACCTTTGCGCTGCCCGGCAAGGTGGCCTGGGACTGGGATGAGGGGAGCTTTCGGCCCGCGCCCGGCCAGGACTTTGAGGTGTCGTTGCGGCTGTGGCCTGTGCGCGGATTCCAGAACCAGGGCGGCGCGGACTTCGACTGGCAACAGCGCCTGCGTGGAGTGTTCCACCGGGCCTATGCGCGCGGCCCATTGCCGGACATCCACTGGGGCCAGCGGCCTGCTCACCACTGGTGGGACCTGCGCGAATCCCTGCGGGCAAGCCTGCTGCGGCACCTGCCGCCGACCCAGGGCGGGGCCATTGTGCTGGGCCTGCTCATGGGCGACCGTTCACACATTGGCCTCACCGTCACTGAGGAGCTGCGCGCGGCCGGGCTGGCGCACACCCTGGCCCTGTCCGGGCTGAACGTGGTCTACGTGGCGCTGCTGGGCTGGGGCCTGGCCTGGCTCGTCGGTCTGGCCTGGCCGGGCCTGTTCCTGCGCCTGCCCCGCCAGAAACTGGCGATCCTCCTCTCTTTCCCGCTCATCGCGGCCTACGTCTGGGTGGGCCAGGCCAGCCCGTCCCTCGTGCGCTCGGCCTGCATGTTCGGGTTCTGGGGGCTTTTGCTGCTCATGGACCGCAGCCGCGCCCTCATCGACGGACTGTTCCTGGCCCTGGTCCTGATGGTCCTGGCCCAGCCGCTTTCGATCTATGACGTGGGCCTGCAGATGTCGGCCCTGGCCGTGGCCGGGCTGGCGATAGTGTTCCCGTGGCTGCGCGGGTTCTGGCCGTGCCGGGCGGGCTGGTGGAATCGTCTTATTGGGCTTGGCTGGGACGCCCTGGCCATGAGCCTTGCCGCCAACCTGGCGCTGCTGCCCGTGGTGGTCTCGTACTTCGGCGTGTTCCAGCCCAACTTCCTGCTCAACCTGCCCTGGGTGCCGGTGCAGGGATTGGTGGTGCAGATGCTCGGCATGGTCGGCCTGGCCTTGGCCCCGGTGCCGGGGCTGGACGTTGCAGCAGGCTGGCTGCTCCGGGCCGCTGCCTTTGTGCAGGACCTCATGCTGGACGGGCTGCATCGCGCGACCCTGGCCGGGTGGCTGCCTGTGTGGGCGCTGCTCCGGCCGCTGTGGCCGGAGCTCCTGGGCGCGGGGCTGGTCACGGCCCTGACGCCGTATTGTTGGTTCAGGCGCGGCAACGCGCCCGTGCTGCTGGTCCTGGCCGGGCTGCTGCTCATGGCCGTGCCGCAGGCGGGGCGAATCCTGGCCGAGGCCCGGCCCGAGGTCCGCCTGACCCTGCTCGACGTGGGCCAGTCCCAGGCCCTGCTGGTGACCGCGCCAGGCGGGCAACGGGTGCTGGTGGACGGTGGCGGCACGGCCAGCCGCATCTTCGACATGGGCCGCTCCGTGGTGGGCCCGAGCCTGGCCTGGGGCCGCGCGCCCCGGCTCGACGCCGTGGTCATGAGCCACCCGGACGTGGACCACGCCCAGGGCCTGGCCTTCATCCTGCGGCGTTTCCGGGTCGGGCGGCTGATCACCAACGGGCAATGGCCGAGCGGGGCCCTGGGCGATACCTTCGCCGCCGCGCTGAAGGCCGGAGCGCCTCGGCCCGAGACGTTCCATCCCGGCGACCGCCTGGACCTGGGCTCCGGCGTGGTGCTGGAGGCCCTGCACCCGGCCGGGGACTTCGACAAGGCCACGACCAACGAGCGCTCGCTGGTGCTGCGGCTGCTGTGGAACGGCGAGCCGCTGGCGCTGTTGCCAGGGGATGTGCAGCGCGCGGGCATCGAGGACATGATCGAGCGGGGCCGTGACCTGCGCGCGCAGGTGCTGCTGCTGCCGCACCACGGGTCCAAGTCCAGCCTGTCCGGCATGCTGTACGAGGCCGTGGCCCCGGCCCAGGCCCTGGTCAGCTGCGGGTACCTGAATCACTTCCGGTTTCCCAACCAGGCCGTGGTCGACGAGCTGGCCCGGCTCGGCATCCCGCTCGCCAGCACGGCGGAGCGGGGCATGACCGAGGTGGTCTGGAGCGGGCCGGGGCAGAGCGCTTCCCTGTCCTTCCGGCTTTCAGGCCAGCGGTTTTAGGGGGCTTTATTGCAACCGCCGCAGCAGCTCTGGATGTACTCCCAGGCCTGGGCTGCGGGCAGGGGCTTGGCGTAGAGGTAGCCCTGGGCGTACTCGCACTGGAGCACGGTCAGGATCATCTTCTGCTCGTTGCGCTCCACGCCCTCGGCCACCACCTGGAGTTGCAGGGAGTGCGCCAGACTGATGATGGCCTTGACGATCTCCAGGCCTTCCGGGCTGGTGTCCAGCCGACGCACGAAGCTGAGGTCGATCTTGAGGGTGTCCAGGGGGAACTGCTGCAGGCTGCTCATGGACGAGTAGCCGGTGCCGAAGTCGTCGATGGACAGGGTGCAGCCCAGTGCCTTGAGCTTCCTGAGCTTGTCCACGGCGCTGCTGGCGTTCTCCATGATGGCCGACTCGGTTATCTCGAGCTTGAGCGCGCCGGGCGGCAGGCCGGTCTCCTCCAGCACGGAGCGGATGGCCTCCACCAGTGAGGGTTCGGAGAACTGCCGGGGAGAAAGGTTCACGGACATGACCAGGCCCCTGGCCAGCTCCGAGGACTCGCGCCAGGTCATGAAGGTCTGGCAGGCCTCGCGCAGCACCATGATCCCCAGATCCACGATGAGCCCGGTGTCCTCGGCCACGGGGATGAATTCGCCTGGCGAGATGAGGCCGCGTTCCGGGTGGTTCCAGCGCACCAGGGCCTCGAAGCCCTGCAGGGTCGACTGGCTGTCGAGGCGCACGATGGGCTGGTAGACCAGGAAGAACTCCTTCCGGGCGATGGCCCGCCGGAGATCCGTTTCCACGGACAAAAGATTGCTGGCCCGCGCGAGCATGCCCTTGGTGAAGGCCTTGAAGCGGTCGCGCCCGGCCTTCTTGGCCTGGTGCATGGCCAGGTTGGCGTTGCGCAGCAGGTCTTCCGGGGTGTCGGAATCCTGCGCGCCCAGGGTGAGGCCCAGGCTGGCGGTGAGCTGGATGTCGTGGCCGTCCACGGCCAGGGGCATGGCCAGGGCCTTGCGGATGCGCTGCACGGCCTGGATGGTCTCGCGCGGGGAGGACAGCTCCTCCAGCAGGATGACGAACTCATCCCCGCCGAAGCGCGACACGGTGTCCAGCCCGCGCACGCATTCGCGCAGCACATCGGCCACGGCCATGAGCACCTTGTCGCCAAAGGCGTGGCCCAGGCTGTCGTTCAGCACCTTGAAGCGGTCCAGGTCCAGGAAGATCAGGGAAAAATGATAGGGCTGGCGGCGCCGGGAGCGCTCCATGGCCTGGCGCACCCGGTCCAGGCACAGGGTGCGGTTGGCCAGGGCGGTCAGCGGGTCGTGCAGGGCCAAGTGCCGGAGCTGCAGCTCCATCTCCTTGCGGCTGGTGATGTCGCGCAGGGAGATGCGCGAGCCGAGCGAGCCGCCGTTGCCGCTCATGACCTCGCGCTTGGCCTCGCAGACCCAGCGCAGGTCGCCGCTCTTCTGCCGGATGCGGAAATCCAGGGTGTCGTCCTCGCCCTGGAAGCTGCCGGAGCGGAAGCTCCGCCAGGCTTCCATGTCCTCGGGGTGGACTAGGTTCTCCATACCCCTTGGATTGTTCAGAAAATACTCACTTTGGTACCCGGTGATGCGTTCACAGGAGGGGCTGACGTAGAGCATTTCTCCTGTGGGGCTGACCCAGCACTCCATGGCGTGGGTGTAGTCGGCCACGATGCGGTAGCGGTCCTCGCTCTTTTGCAGCGCCTGCTCGGACTGGATCTGAGGCGTGATGTCCACGGCGATGCCGGCCACGGCAAAGGTGACGCCGTTCTGCACCAGGGGGAATTTGGAGACCTGGAGGAATCTCGGCGGGCCGCCAGCGAGGCTGCGCACCTCCTCCAGGATCAGCAGGGGCTTGCCCTCGTCGAGAACGAAGCGGTCGTTTTCGCGCAGCATGTCGGCCACGTCCTGGGGCCAGAACTCCAGGTCCGTGTGGCCGAGGATGTCCTCCGCCTTCCTGCCCAGGCTGGCGCAGTGGGCCGGGTTGCTGAAAATGTAGTAGCCGGCGAGGTCCTTGATGAAGGCCATTGCGGGAGAGTTCTCCATGAACGAGGCGAAGAGCTGGCGGCTCTTGTCCAGTTCGGCCTCCATCTGCAGGCGCATGGTCACGTCGCGCGCCACGACCACGGCATAGCCCGTGCCCGCGAAGTTGTGCAGGGTCACGGTGATCTCCACCGGCGTGCGCCGCCCTTCGCGCCCGGTGAGCGAGGTCACCAGATGCCCGTTGCGGAATAGTGCCTGCACGCCGCCTTCCAGGGTGGTTGCTGCGGCCCCGGCGTAGCGTGTGGCGATCTCCGGCGGGAAGAGCAGAGAGATGTGGGAGGAGAGCACCGCAGCGCGCTCCAGGCCCAGGATGGCCAGGGCCGTCTCGTTGACGTCGGCCACGGTCCAACCCTGGGTCTCGAAGACGAAGATGGCGTCATTGGCGTGGTCGACCACGGCCCGGAAGCGCTCCAGATCCTCCAGACGGCGCTTGAGCTCCGGGTAGTAGCTTTTGGCGATGCTGCGCTCGCCCAGGCCGATGAGCCTGTCGCGGAGGTCGTTGTCCTCAGAGGGCATGTTCAAACACCGCGCGGATGTCCAGGGCCGTGGGGGCCTTGGGGTTGGTGACCATGCAGGGGTCCTTCATGGCGAACTCGGCCAGGCGGTCCAGGTCGGCCTGCTTCACGCCGAGGGAGGCCAGGGTGGCCGTGGCGCCCACGGCGGTCTTGAGCGCGCGCACCTGGGCCAGCACAAGCCCTCGCTTTTCCTCCAGGTTCGCGCTCGGGGGGATGCTGGCGCCCAGGGCCACGCCGATGTCCGTGTAGCGCTCCGGCTCGGAGGCGAAGTTGTAGTCGATGACGTGGTCCAGCAGGATGGCGTTGCACTGGCCGTGGGGCAGGTCGAGCAGGCCGCCCAGGCTGTGGGCCATGGCGTGCACCGCGCCCAGGATGGCGTTGGAGAAGGCCAAGCCCGCGTACATGCTGGCGAGCATCATGCCGCCGCGCGCGTTCAGGTCGTTTGGATTGTTGATTGCGGCGGGCAGGTGCCTGGCGATGCGCCGCACGGCCTCCAGGGCCAGGAGGTCGGTGATGGGGCCGTGGGCGTTTGAGACATACGCTTCAATGGCGTGGGTCAGGGCGTCCACCCCGGTGTCGGACGTCAGTTCGCGATCCATGGTCACGGTGAGGGCCGGGTCGATGAGGGCGGCGTCGGGCACCACGGCCTTGCTGACGATGGCGATCTTCACCATGCGCGTGGTGTCGCTGATGATGGCAAACTGCGACACATCGGCTGAGCTGCCCGCCGTGGTGGGCACGCAGATGAGCGGCGGGCCGGGGTCGGGCACGTTGTCCACGCCTTCGAACTCCAGGATATGGCGCTTGTTGGCGGAGACGATGCTGATGCCCTTGGCGCAGTCCATGGGGCTGCCACCGCCCACGGCCACAACAGCGTCGCAGCCCTCGGCCTGGTATATCTCGGCCCCGTGCATGACCTCGCTGTCGCGGGGGTTGGCGCGTACGTCGGAGAAGAGCACGTGCTCCACACCGCCCTCGTCCAGGGAGGCGATGATGTCCGGGAACCAGGGCTGGATGGCCACGCCAGGGTCGGTGACCAGGAGCACCTTGAGCGCGCCGAGGTTGCGGGCGTACCGGCCCGCAAGCCTGCCCGCACCAACGCCGAACACCGTTTCCGGGGCAAGGAACTTGCGCAGATCAAGCAGCACGTCGGTATTCATGCCTTGCCTCCTCATGATTGCATGGGAAATTGTAGCTAGTACAGAAGATACATGAGTCGCAATGAATTGCAAAGGAGAAGGTGTGCTCTGCGCCGTGTCTTACAATATCCAGTTTTGCCCTGCGGCCAGGTGCAGCACTTCGCGGTCTGGCAGGCGCTTCTTGAGGAGCGCCACGCGATCCGGACCGGTGCAGTGTCCGGCCACCAGGCGGCGGACACCAAATGCCTCAAGGGCCTGGGCCGTCTCCTCCAGGGCCTCGGGGCCGGCCTTGAACAGATGCAGGCCGCCAAGCACGGCGTGCACCCGGTCGATGCCCAGGCGCTGGCGCAGGCAGGCCAGGGAATTGGCCAGCCCGCTGTGGCAACAACCCAGGATGACCACCGGGCCGCTTGCGCTTTCGAGGACCAGGAAGGCGTCGTCGGGCACGGGGTCGGGCTCTGCCCCTGCCGGGTCCAGGGAGAAGCCCTGCACCGCCTGGAACAGGCCGGGCGCGCGCGGGATGTCGGAGATGAGCGTCAGGCCGGAAGCAAGGACGCAGACCGGGTCCGCCGGGATGAACGCGGGCAGGGGCGAGGGTGGCCCGATGGAACGCCGGGGCTTGCCGCCCGGTTCCTCGGCGAAGCGCGCCACCGCGCTGGCCGGGTGGGCGTGGATCGACCCTTGGAAGGCCGTGCTGGAGCGCAAAGCGGCGAGTCCGCCGGTGTGGTCGTAGTGGCCGTGGCTCAGGGCCAGGCCGCGCGCCTGGCCAACGTCCAGGCCGAGGGCGCCCGCGTTGCGCAGGAACAGGTCGGTCTGGCCGGTGTCCCAGAGCCACAGGCCGCCGTCGGCTTCAGCCGGGCCAAGGTCGATGGCGAGGGCCAAGCCCCATTCGCAGCCGCAGGCCGGGTGGGCGGACTCGTTGTCGCACAGGACGACGATGCGGCGCTGCCCAGAGGCAAGCGGCCTCATCAGCCCTGCTTGGCCTTGTCGTGCTTCCCGCCGGGCTGGGGCCACTTCTGCGGGTCGTCCTTGAAGAGCTTGTAGTTGATGGAGTCGACGAGCGCCTGCCAGCTGGCCTCGATGATGTTGTGCGACACGCCCACCGTGGTCCAGCGGTCGCGCTTGTCGCCGGACTCGATGAGCACCCGCACGAAGGACGCGGTGCCTCCGCCGTCCTTGTTGGCGATGGACATGACGCGCACCTTGAAGTCCAGCAGGCGCATCTGTGCCAGGGTGGGGTAGGAGGGCTCCAGCGCCCGGCGCAGGGCCACGTCCAGCGCGTTCACCGGCCCTCTTCCCGTTGCCGCCGTATGCGCCACATCGCCGCGTACCTGGAGCATCACTGTGGCCTCGGAGAAGGGCTCCTTCTCCTCGTTCACGGCGTCGAGCACTCGGTAGTTCACCAACTGGAAGTAGCGCTTGCTCCAGCCCATCATGCGGAAGAACAAGATCTCGTAGCTGGCCTCGGCCACGGAGTACTCGTAGCCCATGGTCTCGCGGCGCTTGAGCTCTGCCAAAAGGTCCATGACCGCCGGATCGTCCTTGTCCAGGTCATAGCCGTACTGCTTGGCCTTGAACAGGATGTTGCTGCGCCCGGCCAGGTCGGAGAGCAGGATGCGGTTGACGTTGCCAACCAGCTCGGGCCGGATGTGCTCGTAGGTCTCCGGGTTCTTGACCACGGCGCTGACGTGCACCCCGCCCTTGTGCGCGAAGGCCGAGCCGCCCACGTAGGGCTGGCGGGGGAAGGGGCGCAGGTTCACGGTCTCGGCCACGTAGTTGGCCATACGGGTGAGCTTCTCAAGGTTCTCCGCACCGATGCAGGAGACGCCGAGCTTGAGCTCCAGGCTGGGAATGATGGAGCAGAGGTTGGCGTTGCCACAGCGCTCGCCGTAGCCGTTGATGGTGCCCTGCACCTGCACCGCGCCCAGGCGCACGGCCTCCAGCGAGTTGGCCACAGCCAATTCAGCGTCGTTGTGGGTGTGTATGCCGAGGGCTGCGCCGGGCAGGGCGCTCTGCACCTGGACGATGATCCTGGCGAGTTCGTCGGTCATGGTGCCGCCGTTGGTGTCGCACAGGACGAGCACGTCGGCTCCGGCCTTTTGGGCCGCCTTGAGGCAGGACAGGGCGTACTCCGGGTTGGCCTTGAAGCCGTCGAAGAAGTGCTCGGCGTCGTAGAACAGCTCTCGCACTCCGGGGCGCAGGGCCGCCAGGCTTCCACTGATGAGCTCCAGGTTGCGCGGAAGGGTCACGCGCAAGGCGTGGGTCACGTGGAAGTCCCAGGTCTTGCCGAAGATGGTCGCCACCTCCACCCCGGAATCCAGGATGGCGCGCAGGTTCGGGTCGGAGTCGGGCGCGGTCTTGCTGTTGTGGGTGCTGCCGAAGGCCGCGACCTTGGCGTTCTTCAGGTTGTAGTTCTTGATCTCCTTGAAGAACAGCTTGTCCGTGGGGTTCGAGCCGGGCCAGCCGCCCTCGATGTAGTGGATCCCCAGCTCGTCTAGCTTGCAGGCGATGCGGATCTTGTCCTCGGTGGTGAGGTGCAGTTCTTCCGCCTGTGTGCCATCCCTGAGGGTCGTATCGTAGATGCTGGCCTTGCGCATGATCGTTCTACCCCACTATATGCTGTCCGACAAAGGTCTGGTGCAAGGTGCGCACCGCGAGTTCCGTGTACTTGTCCTCGATGAGGCAGGTGAGCTTGATCTCCGAGGTGCTGATCATCAGGATGTTGATGTTCTCGTCGCGCATGGCGCGGAAGGCCTGGGCCGCCACGCCGGAATGGTTGCGCATGCCCACGCCGATGACCGAAACCTTGGCGACTTCCTTGTCCGACAAGAGGGCCTTGAAGCCGATCTCGGACTTGAGGCCCTCCATGAGCTTCAGGGTGGCGTCGAGGTCCGCCCGGGGCACGGTGAAGGTGATGTCCGTGAGCCCCTCGCGGCTGGGGTTCTGCACGATCATGTCGACCAGGATCTTTTTCTCGGCGATGGGCGTGAAGATGGAGGCGCAGACGCCGGGCTCGTCGACCACACCGACCAAAGTGACCTGGGCCTGATCCTTGTCGTAGGCGACGCCAGCGACCTTGACTGATTCCATGACGGTATCCTCCTGTGTGACCAGGGTGCCGGGCTCGTCACTGAACGTGGAGCGCACGTGCACGATGACATTGTATTTCTTGGCGAACTCAACCGAACGGATCTGGAGCACCTTGGCGCCCATGCTGGCCATCTCGAGCATCTCGTCGTAGGAGATGCGGTCGAGCTTCCTGGCCTCGGAGCACATGTTCGGATCGGTGGTGAACACGCCAGGCACGTCGGTGTAGATCTCGCAGATCTGGGCATTCAGGGCCGCAGCCACGGCCACGGCCGAGGTGTCCGAGCCTCCGCGCCCCAGGGTGGTGATGCGGCCGTGGTCGTCCACGCCCTGGAATCCGGCCACCACGAGCACGTCGTACTCCTCAAGCATGGCCACCAGCTTCTCGCTGTCGATGCTCTCGATGCGCGCCTTGCCATGGGAGTCGTTGGTAGCGATGGGCACCTGGAAGCCGAGCACGGAGCGGCAGTTAATGCCCTCGTCCTTGGCCATGATGGCGAACAAGGCGACGGAAATCTGCTCCCCGGTGGAGACCAGGCTGTCGAGCTCAGCCACGTCGGGAGCGGGTGACCACTCCTTGGCCAGGGCCAAGAGGCGGTTGGTCTCTCCGGCCATGGCCGAGAGCACCACGATGACCTTGTCGCCGTTCGCCAGGGGGCGGCGCACGTTGTTCAGCACCTGCCTCATGCACTCCAGATTGCGCACGGAGGTGCCACCAAATTTCTGGACCACGATGTTCTTCATACTGTGGGACCCTTCTGCCATTGGTTGAGCGTCGGTTCCAGGGACTTGAGCAGGCCGCTGGCCGCCTTACCCCATGCCCTGATTTCGAGCGCTCGTCCAGAGGGAACAGCGACCCATTTCACGTGCAGTGCCTCGTCGGGCCACAGCTTTTCCTCAACCCTGTCGATCCACTCGGCCACGAGCAGGGTGCTGGCCTGGCCCAGCAGCTCCTCGAACTCGTCCAGCGGGTGGGAGGAGTCCAGGCGGTAAAGGTCGAAATGGGCCACCTGGGGCCTGGTGGGGTAGAGGTTCACCAGGTTGAAGCTGGGGCTGGAGACCTCGGCCTCCTCCGCCCCTGGCAGCGCGGACACCAGGCCGCGCACCAGGGTGGTCTTGCCGGAGCCCAGCGGGCCTTGGAGCAGCAGGGCCAGGGGCGGCGAAAACGAGGTCAGGCCGTGGGCGAGGACCGCGCCCAGGTCCAGCATGTCCTCGGGCGCTGGCAGATGAAGCAGCACGCGTGGTCCCCTGTGTCAGGGCTTCTTGCCCAGCAGGGTGCGCAGGATGTCTTCCTTGCCGACAACGCCCACGAGCTTGCCCGCGTCCACCACGGGCAGGGTGAAGAGCTTCTCGTTGACCATGACGGTGGCGATCTCCTCAAGCGGCGTCTGCGGGCTCACGGTCTTGGGATTGCTGGTCATGGCCTGGGCCACGTTGGTGGCGGCGATCTTCTGCATCTCGCGCTCGAAGTCGTCGCGGCTGGACAGTGCGATGAACCCGTCGAGCATGGCGAACACCGAGGGCAGGGTGACCTGCTTCTGCTGTGCCACCAGGTCGCTCTGGCAGAGCACGCCGACGAGCTTGCCCTTGGCGTCGACCACGGGCGCGCCGTTGATCTTCTTGTCCAGCAGCAAGGTTGCGGCGGTGCGGATGTCGGTGTCCGGAGACAGGGTGAACGGTTCAGGGGTCATGATGTCGATGGCCTTCAACATGGCGTGTGCTCCTTGAGGACGTGTGGAAGTGTATGGGCGATCTCCGAAGCGAGGTTGCCACGGACCGGAAAGTCGTTCGCCAGGGCCAGGCCGCAGAGCCCGTGCCAGTATACGCCGAGGCAGGCCGCGTGCAGCGGGTTGATGCCGCGTGCCAGGATCGCCGCGATGACCCCGGCCAGCACATCGCCGGAACCGCCCACGGCCAGATTCGGCGCCACGATGGGGGAGAGGTGCAAGAGTTCGCCCTGGCCCACCAGCGTGCCCGCGCCCTTGAGCGTCAGCACCTGGGGGTGCTTGGCCAGGAAGCGGTGCGCGGCTGTGACGCGGTCGGCCTGGACCTCGCCCATGCCCATGCCGAGCAGCCGTGCCATCTCGCCGGGGTGCGGGGTGAGCACGGAGTCATCGGGCAGGTCGCTCATGAGCGCCGGGTTCTGGGCCAGGTGGTAGAGGGCGTCGGCGTCATAGATGCACGGGTTGGCCCAGCCCTTGTCAAAGGCCTGGGCAAAGGCCTTGGGGAACAGGGCCAGGAAGTCTGCGGCCTCCTTGTTGCGGCCAAGGCCCGGACCGATGACCACGCAGTCGTAGCGGCCCAGGGACGGCAGCAGGGAGTCCAGGCAATCCGGGCTCCAGGTGGTTCCCTGGCCCAGGCCCACGGCCATGATGTCCGGCAGGCCGGCCTTGACCTCGGGCAAAACGCCTCGCGGGCAGCCCACGGTGACCAGCCCGGCCCCGGCGCGCAGCGCGCCCAGGGCGCAGAGCTGTGCCGCCCCGGTGAGGCCCTCGCTGCCGCCCAGCACCAGCACATGCCCGGCCCGGCCCTTGTGCAGCTCCGCCGCCGGGGGTGGAAGCAGCTCGAAGAGGCGCTCCGTGAGCAGCACCTGGCGCGGGGGCGAGGCCTCGGTCACGGTGCGCGGGATGCCGATGGCGCGTGGGATCAGGGTGCCGACATAGGGCGCGGCCAGGGGCAGGGCGCAGCCCAGCTTGGGGGCGTGGAAGGCCACGGTGACGTCTGCGCGCACGGCCTGGGGCCGTGGCTGGCCCGTGAGCCCGTCCAGGCCGGAGGGCGTGTCCAGGGCCAGGACGAAGCAGCTTTCGCCCAGGCTGTTCATGGCCTGCACCAGGGCCAGCGCCTCGGTCGTGAGTTCACCGCTGAAGCCCGTGCCCACGAGCCCGTCCACCAGGATGTCTGGGGCCTGGCCGTTGCACAGGGCGGACTTGGCGCGTCCGGCGGGCAGGTGGCGGCAGGCCGCGCCCGCGCGCCGGGCCAGGTCCAGGTGGTAGCGGGCCGCCCCGCGATAGCCTGAAACCGGGCGGGTGTGCAGCACGAGAGGTTCAGCCCCTTCGTCGAGCAGCCTGCGGGCCAGCACAAAGGCGTCGCCGCCGTTGTTGCCGCCGCCAGCCACCAGGAGCACCCGTGCGCCGGAAAGCGGACCAAAGGCCTCGCGCAGGACGCTGAGCGCCTCGGCCCCGGCGTTCTCCATGAGCAGCTCGGCCTTGAGGCCGAAGTCCTGGATGGCTCTCCTGTCCCAGGCGGCCATTTCGGCCGGCGTGGGCAACGGGTCGAACAACTCCAGCGTGTTGGAACAGGTATGTCGTGTCAGCGCGGAATGGTGCATTGCTGGCCTCCTCAGGGGCACGCGAAAGGATCTGGCCGTGCTCTGTCCATGTTCGGACGAAGACTAGGCGGCACCCTCCAGGATCACGGTGGCGGCGGCGATGTCGCGGCCGTGGGTCAGAGAGATATGCATCTTCTCTACGCCCATTGCGCTGGCGATTTCAAGGGCTTTGCCGTGCAGACGCAATTGCGGTGCGCCCGAGGGCAGGTTCACGACCTCGATGCTGGTCTGGGTCACGCCCTGGGCGAAGCCCGTGCCCAGGGCCTTGGCGGCGGCCTCCTTGGCGGCGAAACGGGCAGCCACGTATGACGCGGGGTCGTTCGCAGGCATCCCGGCGGCCTCGGCCTCGGTGAGCACGCGCCGGATGAAGCGCTCGCCGAAGCGAGCCAGGGAATCGCGGATGCGGGGGATCTCCGCCACATCAAGTCCCAGTCCCAGGATCACGCGCCCCCCTTAGTCCACGAAGCCGCGCACGATGTCCGCCATGTCGCGGGTGGCCTGGCGCAGGCCGATATACGCGGCGCGGGAGATGATGCTGTGGCCGATGGAGTATTCACAGATGCCCGGCACCCGTGCGAAAGGCAAAATGTTGACGTAGTTGAGCCCGTGGCCCAGGTTGACCTTGAGGCCCAGGCCCTGGGCGTGGCTGATTCCGGTGAGGAGCTTTTCCAGCTCGGCCTGGCGCGAGGCCTGACTCACGGCGTCGGCGTAGTGCCCGGTGTGGATCTCGATGAACTGCGCGCCGGTGTGGCTGGCGGCCTCGATCTGGGCCGGGTCGGCGTCGATGAACAGGCTGGCCTCGATGTCCTGGGCGATGAGCGGGGCCAGGTAGGCCGAGAGCTCGCCCTCGCGGCCCACGCAGTTGAGGCCACCCTCGGTGGTCAGCTCCTGGCGCTTTTCCGGCACCAGGCACACGGTGTCCGGCCGCAGGCGCAGGGCGATGTCCTGCATCTCGGCCGTGGCGGCCATCTCCAGGTTCAGCTTGGTGTTCACGGTGCGGCGCAGGACCTCCACGTCGCGGTCCTGGATGTGCCTGCGGTCCTCGCGCAGGTGCACGATGATGCCGGCGGCCCCGCCGAGTTCGGCCTCATGGGCTCCCAGGACGGGGTCGGGCTCCTGGCCCAGGCGGGCCTGGCGCAGGGTGGCGATGTGGTCGACGTTGACGCAGAGCAGCGGCATGCATACCTCCAAGGATTGCTTGAACAACCGGAATATTACGCCTTCCGTGGGGCAAAGGCAACCGTGGGCAGGCTTGGCGCGGCGGCGGCCCGCTCGTTGACATCAGGCCGGGGGGAAGGTACCCAAAGCGGCTGATAATCACGGCTTCAGCCCTGCGAGGAGAATCTATGAACGTCTGCATCGTCGGCACCGGGTACGTTGGCCTGGTCACCGCGGCCTGTCTTTCGGAAATGGGCAACCATGTGCGTTGCGTGGACAAGAGCCCGCAAGTCGTGGAGACCCTGCGCGCCGGACGTATCCACATCTTCGAGCCCGGGCTTGAGGAACTGGTGCGCCGCAACTGCGCCGAGGGCCGCCTGACCTTCACCACCAGCCTGGCCGAGGGCCTGTCCTCCGGCGGGGCCGACGCCGAGTTCGCCTTTGTCTGCGTGGGCACGCCGTCTGGTGACGACGGGGTCTGCGACCTCTGCTTCGTCGATGCCGTGGCCGGGGAGATCGGCCGCATGGTGAGCGCCCCGCTCATCGTGGTCAACAAGTCCACCGTGCCCGTGGGCACCGCCGACCGCGTGCGCGCCATCATCACGCGTGAGCTGGCAGCGCGCGGGGCTGCGGTCGAGTTCGACGTGGTCTCCAACCCGGAGTTTCTCAAGGAGGGCGACGCGGTGCAGGACTTCATGAAGCCCGACCGCGTCATCGTGGGCACCGAGAACCCCAAGAGCGCGGAGATGCTCAAAGCCCTGTACGCGCCTTTTGCCCGCAGCCGCGAGAAGCTCATCATCATGGGCGTGCGCAGCGCGGAGATGACCAAGTACGCGGCCAACTGCATGCTGGCCACCAAGATCAGCTTCATCAACGAGGTGGCCAACATCTGCGAGCGCGTGGGCGCGGACGTCTCCGAGGTGCGCCTCGGCATCGGCAGCGACCACCGCATCGGCTACGACTTCATCTACCCCGGCGTGGGCTACGGCGGCTCCTGCTTCCCCAAGGACGTGAAGGCCTTTCTGGCCACCGCGCGTGAGGCCGGCTACGAGGCCGGGCTCATCAACGCCGTGGACGAGGTCAACGCCCGGCAGAAGACCGTGCTGGCCGCAAAGATCCTGGCCCACTTCGCGCCCCTGGGCGGCGTGGCCGGGCGCACCCTGGCCCTGTGGGGCCTGGCCTTCAAGGCCAACACCGACGACATCCGCGAGGCCCCGGCCTTTGACATCATCCGCGAGCTGACCGCAGTCGGCATGCGCGTCAAGGCCTTTGACCCGGTGGCGGCCGAGCGCGCCCAGGCCGAGCTCTCCGGAAACGCCCTGGTGGAGCTGGTGAGCGCCCAGTACGACGCCTTGATAGGAGCCGATGTCCTGGCCGTGGTCACGGACTGGAACCAGTTCCGCAACCCGGACTTCGCGGGCATCGCCCGGCAGCTTGCCGAGCCGGTGATCTTTGACGGCCGCAACCTGTACTCTCGCTCGCTTTTGTCGCGCTTCGGCCTCAGGCACTACGGCATCGGCCGCTAGGGCCTCGGTCGTTAGAAGCTTGGGCGCTGGAGCCCGCCGCCCGGCAGCGCCGGGTGCGTCACCGGATGCGTACGGCCGCGCCCGTCGCGCCAGGACGTGAGGCGTCCTGCGCTGTCGAGGATGGCCGTGAACTCGGCGAACACCGGCGAGTCGCCATGCAGGGCGCGCAGCACCGGGCCGGAGTTCAGGAAGCTGGCGTCCCCGAAACGCGTGGCGTGTTCCCCCTCCGGCGCGGGCGCGGTCTCGGCATAGGGGAATTCCGCGAACCAGGCGAAGGTGCCGAAGATGCTGGCTTCTTTGCCCAGCCGCCGCAGCTCCGCGCGGTCCGCGCGCTTCAGGTGCTGCACCGGGTAGGGCGCGGCGATGTCGAGCGGGTTGGCCGTGGTCACCAGCATGTCCGGCCCATTTTCCACCACCACCTTCCAATAGTACGGGGCCAGGGCGTCCGGGGTCACGGCCACATGGTCGAAAGCCTGGCCGCGCCGGGCCAGCAGTTCCTGGTAGCGGGCCTGCATGTCCAGGCGCAGGGCCACGCCAAAGGCCGGGTACAGGACCAGCAGGCCCAAGCCAAGGATGGCCAGCCGCGTCCTGCGCTGTTCCGGTCGCCCGGACTTGGCGCGCGCCAGAAAGGCCAGGGCCAAAAGACTCAAGGTGAAGAAGGGGTCGATGACGTAGAGGCCTTCCACGCTCACGCGCGCATCCGAGAAGGGCGCGAAGAGCTGCGTGCCGAAGGCCGTGACCACGTCCAGGAACAGGTGCCCGGCCAGGCTTAAGGCTGCGGCCAGGAAGCCTGTCCAGAGCGGCACCTTTGCTCCGAGCCTGCGTGCCGCCCAGGCCAGCAGCAGGGCCAGGAAGGGCAGGGCGAACAGGGAGTGGGTCAGGCCCCGGTGATACAAAAGGAAGTACTCCGGGTTTATCCAGCGCACGACGACGTCCAGGTCCGGGCAGGTGGCGGCCACGGCGCAGAGTGCGGTCAGGCCGCGCGGGTTGCCGAGGCGGGCGCGCAGAGCCTGGGCCGTGAGCAGTCCGGCCGCCAGGTGGGTGACGGGTTCCATGGGCGTTTCCTACCACCGCGCCGGGGGGATGCCAAGCGCGTGGTTGTTGACCTTGGGCGCAATGGCGGGTAATTCCCCAGGACCGGAAAGCGATCACGACCACAAGGAGACCAAAGCGCATGCGCAAACCGACCATCGGACTGAGCCTGGAGGGCCTGCCCTCCATCGGCCTCTCGGCTTTCGCCACCATTGTCTTCGCGGCCATGGGGTGGTGGCTTTTGGCCCTGATCCTGCTCGTGGTCACCGGCTTTGTGGTGCATTTCTTCCGCGATCCCGAGCGCGTGACCCCGGAGGACCTGGACGCCGTGGTTTCCCCGGCGGACGGCCGCGTCTGCAAGGTGGACTTTGCGCCGGACCCCGTCAGCGGGCAGATCCGCCAGGTCGTGTGCGTGTTCATGAACGTCGTCGACGTGCACGTGAACCGCGCCCCTGTTGAAGGCAGCGTGGAGCTCATCCGCTACATCCCCGGCAAGTTCTTCAACGCCAGCCTGGACAAGGCAAGCACGGACAACGAGCGCAACATCGTGGTCCTGGGCCGGGGCGCGGAGCGCTTCACCGTGGTGCAGATCGCGGGACTCATCGCGCGGCGCATCGTGTGCTGGTCCGAGCCTGGGGACATCCTGCGCCGGGGTGAGCGCTTCGGTCTGATCAAGTTCGGGTCCAGAGTTGACCTCTACCTGCCCGACGGCTATGCTGTGAAGGTGTACGTGGGCGAAACCGTCCGCGCAGGCGAGACGGCAATCGCCGTCCGCAAGTAGTTCAAGCCGGGGCAACCTGGGAGTCGTATGGTCAAGGAAAGGGCATTGCCGCGTCACAAGGGCGTGTACATCCTGCCGAACCTGTTCACCACCGCGAGCCTGTTTTTGGGCTTCATGGGGATGATCTGGGCCATTGAGGGCCTGTACGAGTACTCTGCCCTGTGCATCCTGGGGTCGTGCCTCTTCGACGGCCTGGACGGCAAGGTGGCCCGGCTCACCAACACCACCAGCGAGTTCGGGGTGCAGTTCGACTCCCTGGCCGACCTCGTGGCCTTTGGCGCCACCCCGGCGCTGACCGTGTACCTTTGGCAGTTGCACACCTTTGGCACCCTGGGGCTCATGGCCTCCTTTCTGCTTATCGCCTGCGGGGCGCTCAGGCTCGCGCGCTTCAACGTGCAGTCTTCGGTGACGAGCAAGAAATTTTTCGTGGGCCTGCCCATCCCGGCCCAGGCCAGCACCCTGGCCACGCTCATTCTCTTTGCCCCGAACCTGCCGGAAAAATTGATCGTCGACGTGCTGCCCACAGTCTGTCTGGTCCTGGTGTATGTGTTGTCCTTTCTCATGGTCAGCACCATGCGCTACGCCTCTTTCAAGGAGTACGGGTTCATCAAGGCCCACCCCTTCAGCTCCATGGTCACGGTGATCCTGCTCTTCGTCATGGTGGCCTCGCGCCCCAAGATGCTGGGCTTCCTCTTCTTCCTGGGCTACATCATCTCCGGCCCCATCTACACCATGTTCATCCTCTCCCCCCGCAGTTCCAAGCTGGTATCGCCCAAGGAGACCCAGCAAGGCTGAGCCAGGGGCCGGGAATTTTTATCCGCCACCAGTTTTGACGCTGGACAAGGCGTGTGGGAACATGGCATTGAATTTGAGCGCGACCGTCCCTTTTGACTGGCCCGCGCAAAAGAGAACACGATGAGCAATCGAACCATCCGCACCGAAATCCGCACCACGCTGCAAAGCGTCGCCCTAATCCTACGCGAGTCCCAGAAGGACTCCCTGTAGGCCGGGCTTTTCTTTTTTCCCTCTCTTCTCTTTAAAAGTCCTCGGTCCAGGGAGCACCCTCTGGGACTTACCACGTGCGCGGGCATTCGCCCGCGCGTATTGCCAGCAATTCAGTAAACAGATAGGTTCCCAATCCACGTGAGGAGGATATATGTCAGACCGCGTGTACATTTTCGACACCACGCTGCGTGACGGCGAGCAGTCGCCCGGCGCCACCATGAACCAGGAAGAGAAGGTCAGCCTCGCGCGCCAGCTCGAAGCCCTGGGTGTGGACATCATCGAGGCGGGCTTTCCCGCCGCAAGCCAGGGCGACTTCGAGTCTGTCCAGGCCATCGCCCGCTGCATCAAACACATCCAGGTTGCGGCCCTGTGCCGCGCCCTGACCAAGGACATCGACCGCGGCTGGGAGGCCATCCGGGACGCCGCGCATCCGCGCATCCACACCTTCCTGGCCACCAGCGAAATCCACATGACGCACAAGCTGCGCAAGACGCGCGAGCAGGTGCTGGAGATGGCCGAGGCGGCCGTGAAGCACGCCGTCTGCCTGTGCCCCAACGTGGAGTTCTCGGCAGAGGACGCCTCGCGCTCGGACTGGGAATTCCTGGCCAAGGTCTGCGAGGTGGTCATCCGCGCCGGGGCCACCACCGTGAACATCCCGGATACCGTGGGCTACGCCCAGCCCTTTGAGTTCGGCGAGCTCATCACCTACCTTCTCAAGACCGTGCCCAATGCCAAGGACGCCGTGTTCAGCGTGCACTGCCACAACGACCTGGGCCTGGCCGTGGCCAACAGCCTCTCGGCCATCCGGGCCGGGGCGCGGCAAGCCGAGGTGACCCTCTGCGGCATCGGCGAGCGCGCGGGCAACGCCTCCCTTGAGGAGCTGGTCATGGCCCTGCACACCCGCCACGGGCTCTACCAGCTCGACTGCGGCGTCAAGACCGAGCAGCTCTACCCCTCCTGCCGCCGCCTCTCGCAGATCATCGGCCAGCCGATCCCGCCCTACAAGGCCATTGTCGGACCCAACGCCTTTGCCCACGAGTCCGGCATCCACCAGGACGGCATGCTGAAGAACCCGCTGACCTACGAGATCATGACGCCCGCGTCCGTGGGCCGCAAGGGCACGGAAATGGTCATCGGCAAGCACTCCGGCAGCCACGCCATCAAGTCCAAGCTGACCGAGCTCGGCTACGCCCTGGACGACGCCCAGCTGGCCGTGGTCTTCGCTGCGGTGAAGGAGCTGGCAGACAAGAAGGAGCGTGTGTTCGACGAGGACGTCGAGGCGCTGGTCCTGGAGATGGTCTACCGCCGCCGCGACAAGTACCGCCTGAAGGACATGAGCGTGTTCTCGGGCACGGGCGGGGTGCCGCCCCACGCGGCCATGGTCATGGAGATCCTGGACGGGGAAAAGGTGGCCGAGGTGCGTCGCCACTCGTCCTTTGGCGAGGGGCCTGTGGACGCTTTGTTCAAGTGCATCGGGGCCATGGTGGGCTACGCGCCCGCCCTGGACCGCTTCCAGATTAACGCCGTCACCGGCGGCACGGACGCCCAGGCCACGGTGACCGTGCGCATCGAGCACGAAGGCAAGAAGTCCGTGGGTCGCGGCACCAACGAGGATATCCTTGTCGCCAGCGCCATGGCCTTTATCAACGCACTCAATCGTTTGGAGAAAATGAGGGAGGAGAAGAGCGAATGTCCCACAATTTAGCCGAAAAAGTCCTGCAGGCGCACACGGATGAGGAAATCACCCGCGCCGGGCAGATCGTCACCTGCCGCGTGTCGCTGGTCCTGGCCAACGACATCACCGCGCCCCTGGCCATCAAGTCCTTCAAGGGCATGGGCGCGACCAAGGTCTTTGACAGGGACAAGGTGGCCCTGGTCTGCGACCACTTCACGCCGAACAAGGACATCGACTCTGCCGAGCAGGTCAAGGTGGTGCGCGAGTTCGCCCGCGAAATGGGCGTGACGCACTATTACGAGGGCGGTGACTGCGGCGTGGAGCATGCGCTCCTGCCCGAGCTCGGCCTGGTCGGGCCCAAGGACATCGTGGTCGGCGCGGACAGCCACACCTGCACCTACGGCGGCCTGGGCGCCTTTGCCACGGGCATGGGCTCCACCGACATCGCCGGAGCCTTGGCCCTGGGCGAGACCTGGTTCAAGGTGCCGCCCACCATCCGCGTGGAGTACGACGGCGTGCTGGAACCCTTTGTGGGCGCCAAGGACCTGATCCTCGCCCTCATTGGCCGTCTCGGCGTGTCCGGCGCCCTGTACCGGGCGCTGGAGTTCGGCGGGCCGGTCATCGACAACCTGTCCATCGAGGGCCGCATGACCATGGCCAACATGGCCATCGAGGCTGGCGGCAAGGTCGGGCTGTTCCCGGCCGATGCCAAGACCCTGGCCTATTGCGCGGCCCACGGCCGCACCGGCGACAAGGCGCTGAAGGCCGATCCCGGCGCGGTGTACGAGCAGGAACTCTCCCTGTCCGTCACCGGCATGAGCCCGCAGGTGGCCTGCCCGCACCTGCCCGACAACGTCCGCCCGGTGGACGAGCTCAAAAACCTGCGCGTGGACCAGGCCGTCATCGGCTCCTGCACCAACGGCCGCATCGAGGACCTGCGCGAGGCTGCGGCGGTGCTCAAGGGCCGCAAGGCGCACAAGAACGTGCGCCTGATCATCCTGCCCGCCACCCCGAAGATCTGGCGGCAGGCCATGGAAGAGGGGTTGTTCAGCATCTTCCTGGACGCCGGGGCCGTTGTCGGCCCGCCCACCTGCGGCCCGTGCCTGGGCGGCCACATGGGCATCCTGGCCGGTGGGGAGCGCTGCATCTCCACCACCAACCGCAACTTCCGGGGCCGCATGGGCAGCCTGCAGAGCGAGGTCTACCTGGCCAGCCCGGCGGTTGCCGCGGCCAGCGCCGTGGCCGGCGAGATCATGCATCCCGGCAAGCTCTAGACCGGCAATCTGTCGTCCCGACGGATCATACGGCGCACACGAAGCAATTCCCCGCCCGAGGACGCGTCCCGGGCGGCGCACAAGGAGAAAGACATGCTCGTCACAGGCAAGGTGCACAAGGTCGGCGCACACATCGACACCGACGCCATCATCCCGGCCCGGTTCCTGGTGACCACGGACTCCGAGGTCCTTGGGGCCAACTGCATGGAGGGCCTTGAGCCCGGTTGGGTCAAGCGCGTGCAGAAAAACGACATCCTCGTGGCCGACGAAAACTTCGGCTGCGGCTCGTCCCGCGAGCACGCCCCCATCGCCATCCTTGGCGCGGGCATCCCCGTGGTGGTGGCCAAGAGCTTCGCCCGCATCTTCTACCGCAACGCCTACAACATGGGGCTGGTGCTGCTTGAGGTTGGCGACGACGCGGGCAAGCTCCACGACGGCGACAAACTCGAGGTGGACCTCGACGCCGGGCAGATCAAGAACCTGACCACAGGGGAGACCATTGTCTGCGCCCCTGTGCCCCAGTCCATGCAGGACCTCCTCGACGCGGGCGGCCTCGTGCCCTACGTCAAGAAGCGTCTGGCAGAGAAGCAGTAGGAGCTGGTACAATGAAAATCTGTGTCATGCCCGGAGACGGCATCGGCCGTGAGATCGTGGCCCAGGCCCTGCGGGTTCTGGACAAGGTCGGGGCAAAGTTCGGCAGGAAGTTTGAGACGCAGGAGGCCCTCATCGGCGGCGTTGCCATCGACGCCACGGGCAGCCCCCTGCCTGAGGAAACCTTGCGCCTGTGCAAGGCTGCGGACGCCGTGCTGCTCGGCGCGGTGGGCGGCCCCAAGTGGGACACCATCGACCCGTCCATCCGCCCGGAGCGCGGACTGCTCGGCATCCGCAAGGAGCTGGGGCTGTTCGCCAACCTGCGTCCCGCCAGCCTGTTCCCGGAGCTCCGCCACGCCTGCTACCTGCGGCCCGACATCGTGGCCAAGGGCATCGACCTGTTGGTGGTGCGCGAGCTCACCGGCGGCGCGTACTTCGGCACGCCCAAGGGCGTGGAGGTGCGGGGCGGCGAGCGCGTGGGCTTCAACAACATGATCTACTTCGAACACGAGATCCGGCGCATCGCCAAGGTCGGCTTCGAGGCCGCAAAGAAACGCCGCAAGAAGCTATGCTCGGTGGACAAGGCCAATGTGCTGGACGTCTCGCGCCTCTGGCGCGAGGTGGTCATCGAGGTGTCCAAGGACTACCCGGACATCGAGCTCAGCCACATGTACGTGGACAACGCGGCCATGCAGCTGGTGCGCGACCCGTCCCAGTTCGACGTCATCGTCACCGAGAACCTCTTCGGCGACATCCTCTCCGACGAGGCCTCGGTCATCACCGGGTCCATCGGCATGCTGCCCTCGGCGTCCGTGGGCGAGGGCAACCCTGGCCTGTTCGAGCCCATCCACGGCTCGGCCCCGGACATCGCGGGCCAGAACAAGGCCAATCCCCTGGCCACCATCCTCTCTGTGGCCATGCTGCTGCGCTACAGCGTCAGCGACATGGACGCCGAGGCCGCCGCCATCGAGACGGCGGTGCAGAAGACCCTGCAGCAGGGTTACCGCACCGGCGACATCCGCGAGGAAGGCTGCAAGCTGCTGGGCTGCGTGGAGATGGCCGACGCCGTGCTGGCGAACCTGTAGCCAGCTCGCACATTCAGACGATTCGACGGGGGGCCGGGATTCCGGCCCCCCGTTTTTGCTTGACCTCTGCGCAACTCTGTTGCAATTGGAGTGCAACAAAGTTGCATAGAGGGGGGGGTGCTCATGCACAAGATTCTGGTGTTGCTGTGCCTTGTCTTTGTTTGCCTGGCCGCCAGCGCGCAGGCCGGAACGGGTCCGCTGGCCGCGGCCAAACCCATGCCGGTGGCCGTGGGCGTGGCCCCAGTGGACTATTTAGCCAGAAGGATCGGCGGGCCGCTCATCCAGACCACTGTGCTGGTGCCTGCCGGGGCCGATGCGCATACCTACGAGCCCAAGCCCTCGCAGATGCGTGAACTTTCCAGATCCGCTCTGTACCTGTCCGCAGGCCTGGAGTTCGAGGAGGCCTGGGAGCCGCGCCTCAAGGCCGCCAACCAGAAACTTGTGGTGGTGCGCACGGATTCCGGCCTGGCCCGGATGCCCATGCCCGAGGGCCACGATGGCCGCCACAAGGGCTCGCACGGCTCTGAGGCCGAGCTGGACCCGCATGTCTGGGTTTCGCCCGCCAATGTCCGGCACATGGCCGGGACAATCGCCGGGGCGCTGGCCAAGGCCGATCCGGCCCACGCCAAAGACTACGCCGCCAACCTGGGCGCGCTGTTGAAGGACATCGACGCCGTGGACGCCGACCTTCGCTCTGTTTTCGCCGGGCTCCCGGCGAACCAGCGCACCTTCCTGGTGTTCCACCCGGCCTGGGGCTACCTTGCGCGCGACTACGGCCTGACCCAGATGGCCATCGAGTTCGAGGGCAAGGAGCCTTCGCCCAGGCGGCTTGGGGCCATCGTGACCCAGGCCAGGGCCAAGGGCGTCAAGGTCATCTTCGTGCAGCCGCAGATGAGCCGCCGCACGGCCGAGACCATCGCGCAGGCCCTGGGCGCGCGCGTGCTGGTGGCCGATCCGCTGGCTGCGGACTGGGCTGCGAACCTGCGCGCCGTGGCTGCGGCCTTCCGCGCGGCGCTGCGCTAGGAGGGGGCATGGACGCTCAGGAACTGCTGGAGCATTGCGGCGTGGCGGTGACGAAGAACAGGCTGCTGGTCGTGCGGGCGCTTTCCGGCGCGGAGCATCCGCAGACCCCGCTGGAGCTGCTGTCTTGTCTGACGGACAAGACTGGATTGGCCGGCCGCATGAACCGTGTGACCTTGTACCGCATTCTGGACCTGCTGGTGGAGCGCGGGGTGGCGGCGCGGCACAACGCGGGCGAGCGGTCCTTCCGCTACTGCCTGGGCCGGGGCGTGCACGGGCACTCGCATTTCCACTGCAACCGTTGCGGCCAGACCCAGTGTTTGGATTCCAGGCTGCTGGAGCCGGGCCTTTCGCGCATCCTGTCCGGCCTGCCCATGCGCGTGGACCTGGCCGAGATCACCCTCGGCGGGGTCTGCGAGGGTTGTCAGAACACCTGATTCGTCTTTCGGCCACGAAACAAGGCCCGGCTTGGAGGTGTCTCCAGGCCGGGCCTTGTTCGTGGGATAGGGATGAAGCGCTACACCTTCACCTGATACCCCAGGTCCACCAGATCGGCGCGGATGCCGCCCCGGATGCCCACGTTTTCGCGTGGCTGTTCGTTCAGGATGAGGAAGACATCATTGCGCTGGATGCCCAGGCCTTCCAGGGCCTCCACGATGGCTGTGAAGAGCGCGCCCTTGGTCTCCGGCGTGCGGCCAGCGAAGAGCATGATCTCCACCAGCACGTAGCGCTCGGTCTTGTCCTCGGGCAGGAGCCATTCGTCGCGCCCGTGCACGCAGAGGCGCAGGTTGCGGTCCTGCGGCGGCAGCTTCAGCGTGTCCGCGATGGCCGTCTGCACGGCGGCCATGAGCGCGCGCTTCTCAGCCGCGCTGCGGCCTTCGAGGATGCTGACCAGGGTGACAGGCATGGGCGGCTCCTACAGGGCGGCGATTCCCGTTGCCGGAACGTTCTTTTCCAGCACCCCGGCCACCTGGAGCAGGCGCGCCTCGTCAAAGGCCCGACCTGTGAGCTGCAGACCAACAGGCATCCCGGTCTCGCGGCCCAGGCCCACGGGCAGGCTCATGCCCGGCAGCCCGGCCAGGTTGGTGCTGATGGTGAAGATGTCCATGAGGTACATCTGCAAGGGGTCGCTGGTCATCTCGCCGACCTTGAAGGCCGTGGTCGGGCACACCGGGCCCAGGATGACGTCGCACTGGGTCAGCGCGGCCTCGAAGTCCTGGCGGATCATGCGGCGCACCTGGGCGGCCTTGCGGTAATAGGCGTCGTAGTAGCCGGACGAGAGCACGTAGGTGCCCAGGATGATGCGCCGCTGGACCTCCTCGCCAAAGCCCTGGGTGCGGCTTTTGACGTACATCTCGATGAGGCTCTCGGCGCTTTTGTCGCGCAGGCCGTAGCGCACGCCGTCGAAGCGCGCCAGGTTGGAGGAGGCCTCGGCCACGGCGATGATGTAGTAGGTGGCGATGGCGTATTCGGAGAGCTTCAGGCTCACGGGCACGGTCTTGGCGCCCAGGGCCTCGGCCTGTTTCACGGCCGCACCGCAGGCCTCGGCAACCTCGGGCGAGAGGCCCTTGTCCCAGTACTCGGCGGGCAGGCCGATGGTCAGCCCCTTGAGGTCGCCGCGTTCAGACAGCGCGGCCACGTAGTCAGGCACTGGCGCTTCGACCGAGGTGGAGTCGCGTCCGTCGTGCCCGGCAATGACCTGCAGGATGCGCGCGGCGTCCTCCACGCTGCGGGTCATGGGGCCGATCTGGTCCAGCGACGAGCCGTAGGCCACCATGCCGAAGCGCGACACGCGGCCGTAGCTGGGCTTGAGCCCCACGATGCCGCAAAAGCTGGCGGGCAGGCGGATGGACCCGCCGGTGTCGGTGCCCAGCGCGCCATAGCACTGGCAGGCGGCCACGGCCGCGCCGGAGCCGCCGCTGGAGCCGCCGGGCACGCGCGAGGTGTCCCAGGGGTTCCTGGTGGCGAAATAGGCCGAGTTTTCGGTGGTGGAGCCCATGGCGAACTCGTCCATGTTGGCCTTGGCCAGGATGATGGCCCCGGCGTCCTTCAGGCGCGCCACGGCCGTGGCGTCGTACACGGGCCGGAAGTTCTCCAGGATCTTGGAGCCGCAGGTGGTTGGCGCGTCCTTGGTGGCCAGCACGTCCTTGACGATGAGCGGCACGCCCCAGAGCGGTTTGGCGGCGTCCGGGCCTTGCGCGTCCAGGGCCTTGGCCTGGGCTCTGGCTTCTTCGGCCTGGAGGGACAGCAGGGCCTGGATCTTGGGTTCCGTGGCCTGGATGCGCGTGAGCGCGGCCTCGGTGACCTCTGCGGCGGAGCGGGACTTGTCCGCCAGCTGTTGACGGACCTGGGTCAAGGTAAGCTGTGTCAGATCGGGCATGATTTCGTTTCCGTTGCTCGCTTGGGTGTGCTTTAAGGATGGGCGCCAGAGGTTCCGGTGGCTAGACGATGCGCGGCACGATGAAGAAGGCGCCGTCGGTCTCGGGCGCGTTCCTCAAGATTTCCTCGCGGGTGAAGTCCTTGCGTACCACATCGTCGCGCATGACGCTGATCTGGTCGACGGGGGTATACATGGGCTCCACAGAGCTTGTGTCGAGCTCCGAGAGCTTGTCCATGTAGCCCAGGATGCCGTCCAGCTGTCCGGCGTACTGGTCGATTTTCTCTGGCGTCAGGTCCAGGCGGGCGAGCCGGGCGACCTTGGCCACTTCTTCAGGGCTGATTTTCATCTGCGGGTGCTCCTTAGTCCGTGGGCTCTTTGGTCAGGCTCCCGGAGGGGCCGGACAGCTTCTTGTCCTTTTGCAGCTGGCGCGAATAGGCCAGGCGCTTCTCGCGGCGCAGCTTGGCCTTGGCGGCGGCGGCGCGCAGCTCCTCCGGGTTCAGCAGGGTTTTGCCGTCCTTGCGCGGGCTGAACAGGTAGAGGTTTTGCCGGGCGTGGCCCTCGGCGTCCCAGGTGATGGGCGCCATGCTGAACTCCATGCCGCGCAGGTCCTGCAGGCGCTGGTTCACCTGGGGCGGAGTCCAGTCCGCAGGCAGGTTCAACAGCGCGGCGAAATTGATGAAGTCATGCCCCAGGGCCAACCAGAAATCCGCAACCTCCTTCTCGGAAAGGGCGGACTGGAGCGTCTTGGCCGCGGGGGCCTCGGGCCACCAGGCGCCGGGGCAGGCGGCCAGCTGGAAGTAGGCGTCGTCGATGTCCTTGGCGTTGTCCAGGGCCACGCTCCACAACTCAGTGCCGAGGAAGACCAGGTGCTGGCCCTCGAAAAAGTGGAAGTTGGACACGAGCAGCTCAGACTGGGTCCAGTCCTCAGGCACGAACACGGCCTCGAAGTCGGGCATGGGCAGGGGGGTGTTCTTGTTGCGGTGGAAGGAGTCCGGGACCTTGAGCAGGCGCTCGACGCTGTGCAGCCAGCGCGGGTGGTCGCCCGGCGGATAGAACTCGCTGGAGGCCAGGCGCAGGCCCTTGGCCTTGGCCTCGGCCTGGAAGGTCTCGGACATGCGCTGGCCGAAGCGGCTCTTTGGGGCCAGCACGGCCACGGAACGGATCCCCAGCTGGTCGGCGGTGAGGTCCACCAGGGAGCGCACCTGGTCCTTGGGGCTGGTGAAGAAGCGCCAGGCCTGGGCGCCCTCCTGGGCTTCGCCCAGGTCCGGCAGGAAGGCGAAGACCGCGCGCGAGGACAGGACCCCGTTCTTCTGCATGTCGCGGAAGCTCTCCACAAGCATGGGGCCGCCCACCACGGAGTACTCCGGCGGCAGGGCGGCAAGCTGTTCGCGCCAATCCGGGGCCTCGGCGTTGATGGCTTTCACTTCCACCGAACGGCCCAAGGCGGCGAGCTGCTGTTGCGCCACCTCTGCCCCGCGCAGGACCTTGGCGGCCGTGGGGGCGAAGCGTCCGGTGAGCGGCAGCACCAGCGCCACGCGCACCGTGCCGAGCCCAGCTGCGAGCTGGCTGCCGGGAACATCGGAGAGGGTGTGGCGCGCGGACAGCGCCAGCAGGGGGCTTGAGGCGTCGGCCCGGGGCGACAGGGCGCGCCGCTTCACCTCGCGCTGGATCAGGGCGTGGGGGAAGGTGGCTGCGCCGGCTGTTCCGACCTGGCGCGCCAGGCTCTGGATCTGCATTTCGGGCAGGTCGCGCAGCTGGTTGGCGTACAGAGCCTCCATGGCGGCCTTGTCCTTGCGGTCAGGAGCCTTGCTGTGCGTGCGCGCCAGGATCTCGATGGCCCGGGGCGTATCGCCGTTCCGGGTGTAGATTTCAGCAAAGGCCATGGCCGCGCGGGAGCGCACGTCAAAGGGCAGCTCGGTGTGCGCCTCGAGCCAGGCGCGGTGGTTCTCCAGCAGGTCCGGCCGGTTCAGCGCGCCCAGGGTCTTGATGTATTGCTCGTGCCAGGGCCAGGTGGCCAGCACGGTGCCGTCGGCCACCACCATGCGGTCCAGGGCCGACTTGGACTGGTAGAGGTGCCGTGAATTGTATGCGCTCACGGCCAGGCGGTTCAGGGCGTTAAGGCGCGCCTCGCTGCTCAGCTCGCGCTGCAGCAGGCGGGTGTAGAGCAGTTCGCTCTGGGGATAGTTGCCGGAGGCCCAGAAGGTGTCGGCGTCTTTGGCCAGGTCGTCCGTGGATTGCTCCCGTGGGGCTTCGAGCGGGGCCTTGCTTGCCATGGGCAGGTTCAGCTCCACGCAGCCGACGGCCAGAAGCGGCAAGAGCAGGACCAGCGGGGCCAGAATCCTGGCTGCGCCAGCGCGGACGCTGATCAGGCGCGGTGTGTGTTTCATGCGGCTGCCTCCCTTTCCTGGGCCAAAAAAACCCGGCCCACGGAGGTTCCGCAGGCCGGGATCAGGTTACTCACTCTTGCCCCGCAAGGCAAGCGGGCGCGCTTGTGCGCTATTTGACCTCGGTGTAGTCCGCGTCCACGACGTTGTCGTCAGCGGGCTTGCCGCCGGGTTGTGCACCCTGGCCGCCGCAAGTGCCGCCGGCGCAGCCGCCCGCGCCAGCAGCGCCGCCTTCGCCCTCGCCCTGCTTCTGGGCGTAGAGCTGCTCGGCCAGCTTGTGCGAGGCCTGGGCCAGCTCGTCTGCGGCCTGCTTGATGCCCTCGGCGTCGTCGCCTTCCAGGAGCTTCTTGACGTGTTCGATCTTGCTCTCGATGTCGCCCTTGACCACGGCGTCGATCTTGTCGCCGATCTCGTGCAGGGACTTTTCGGTGTTGTAGACCAGGGAGTCGGCCTGGTTGCGGGCCTCGATCAAGGCCTGTTTCTTCTTGTCGTCCTCGGCGTGGGCCTCGGCGTCCTTGACCATGCGCTCGATGTCCGTTTCGGACAGGCCGCTCGAGGCGGTGATGCGGATGGACTGCTCCTTGCCGCTTCCGGTGTCCTTGGCCGAGACGTTGACGATGCCGTTGGCGTCGATGTCAAACGTGACCTCGATCTGCGGCACGCCGCGTGGCGCGGGCAGGATGCCGGTGAGCTCGAAGCGGCCCAGCGTCATGTTGTCGGATGCCATGGGGCGTTCGCCCTGGAGCACGTGGATGGACACCGAGGGCTGGGAGTCGGCCGCAGTGGTGAAGATCTGGCTCTTGCGGGTGGGGATGGTGGTGTTGCGCTCGATGAGCTTGGTGAACACGCTGCCCATGGTCTCAATGCCGAGCGACAAGGGCGAAACGTCGAGGAGCAGCACGTCCTTGACGTCACCGGCCAGGATGCCGCCCTGGATGGCCGCGCCCATGGCCACGACCTCGTCCGGGTTGACCGAGCGGTTGGGCTCCTTGCCGAAGAACTCGCCGACCTTCTGCTGCACCAGGGGCATGCGGGTCATACCGCCCACCAGCACCACTTCGTCGATGTCCTTGGCGGTGAGGCCTGCGTCGGCCAGGGCCTTTTTGCAGGGGCCGATGGTGCGCTCGACCAGGTCCATGACCAGGCTCTCCAGCTTGGAGCGGGAGATCTTGATCATCAGGTGCTTGGGGCCGTTCTGGTCGGCGGTGATGAAGGGCAGGTTGATCTCGGTCTCCATGGTGCTGGAGAGCTCCTGCTTGGCCTTCTCGGCGGCTTCCTTCAGGCGCTGCAGGGCCATGCGGTCCTTGGACAGGTCGATGCCGTTGTCGCGCTTGAACTCTTCCACCAGGAACTGGATGACGCGCTGGTCGAAGTCTTCGCCGCCGAGGAAGGTGTCGCCGTTGGTGGCGCGCACTTCCACGACGTTGTCGCCGACTTCGAGGATGGAGATGTCAAAGGTGCCGCCGCCCAGGTCGAACACGGCGATCTTCTCGTTCTTCTTGCGGTCCATGCCGTAGGCCAGGGAGGCCGCGGTGGGCTCGTTGATGATGCGCTTGACCTCAAGGCCGGCGATTTTGCCCGCGTCCTTGGTGGCCTGGCGCTGGGAGTCGTTGAAGTAGGCCGGGACGGTGATGACGGCCTCGGTGACGGGTTCGCCCAGGTAGGTCTCGGCGTCCTTCTTGAGCTTCTGCAGGATGAAGGCGGAGACCTCGGCCGGGCTGTACTTCTTGCCAGCGATCTCGACCCAGGCGTCGTTGTTCTTGCCCGCAACGATCTTGTAGGGGCAGTGCTCGCGCCATTTCTTGACCTCAGGGGCGTCGAACTGGCGGCCCATGAGGCGCTTGATGGCGGAGATGGTCTTCTCCGGGTTGGTCACAGACTGGCGCTTGGCGATCTCGCCGATGAGGCGCTCCTTGTCCGTGAAGGCCACGATGGACGGGGTGGTGCGGCCGCCCTCGGGGCTGGTGATGCACTTGGGGTCCTTGCCTTCCATGACGTAGACGCAGGAGTTCGTGGTCCCAAGGTCGATGCCAATAATCTTGCCCATGATATGAACCTCCAGGGATGGGGGATGATGTTTTCGTTGAGGCCTTTAGTAAGTCCGGTTTTGCAGATGTAAAGACCGGAAGGCCTACACTTCTTGTTTCTTGTTTACCATAACCTTGGCCGGACGGATGACGCGGCCCTTGAGCACGTAGCCGCTCTGGGTCACCTTGGCCACGCAGTCCTCTTCCAGCCCGTGCTCGCACACGGCGCCGATGGCCTCGTGCTTGGCCGGGTCAAAGGCCTCGCCGCAGGCGCCCACGCACTCCAGGCCGTGGCGCTTGAGCGTGTCCAGAAAGATCTTGCGTGTCATGTCCACACCCATGACGAGGTTCTTGCAAGCCGGGTTGTCGCCCGCGTGCTCAAGGGCCAGGGTCAGGTTGTCCAGCACCGGCAGGAGATCTGCGAGCACGGACTCGGTGGCATAGCGGCGCACTTCCTCGGTCTCGCGCTGGATGCGGCGCTTGAAGTTCTCGTTGTCGGCCAGGGCGCGCAGTTTGATGTCCTCGGCCTCGGCCATGACCGCGCACTTGGTGCAGATATGGGCCTTGCACAGGGCCTGAAGTTCTTCCTCGTTGATATCGACCTTTGGGGCCTCGGTGTCAGGCGCCTGGGTCTCGTTCTTCTCGATTTCCGACATCATTGCTCCAGAGTCTGCGTGTTGCTCTCAAACGTGCGAGGACGCCGAGCGGCTTGAACCCAAGCTGTCCCGGCGTCGCGTCAGTGAAACAAGTAAACACGGGGCTTGGGATGTCAACAGGGCGGAGGGCGGATTTGCCTGTCTATGGGGCGAAAAAATGCGCGGCTAGACCAGGAACTGGCCGTTTTCGTAGATGGCGCGCCGCCCGCCCCCTGGCAGGACCGCCGTGACGCGCTTGGCCTCGGTGTTCACCAGGTCCCAGTGCATGCTCGAGGCGTTGAAGCCGAGCTCGGCCTCGCGCTCTGGGGAGAGCTCGCCTGCCGGGCCGGTGAAGCTGGCGGCAGAGGCTCCGCCAAGAGCGATGTGGCAGTTGCCGGTCTCGCCGCCGCAGTTTTCGTCGAGCAGGGTGTGGGCCATGAAGCGCTCGACCTTGGAGATGCGCTTGTCCGTGAGCGAGAACTCGCCCACCCTCCTGGCTCCTCCATCCGACGCCAGCCGCCCGGCCAGAAACTGCCCGCCGCGCCCGGCCTCGGAGTTCACGGCCACGCCGTTGTGGAACTCCAGGCGCACGTCGGACAGCACCCGCCCCCAGCGCAGGCTTGGCTGGTCGGCGAAGTACACGCCCTGAACCGTGCGCCAGTCCGGCGCGAGGTACAGCTCGAAGCCAGGGATGTTGCGGCCGGTGACGCCCACGAATTTCCGCTTCTCGCCGGGCGAGAGGGTCAGGTCCATGCGCTCGCTTTCGATGTGCAGGCACGAAATGTTGAGCCCGTCGAGCCACTTGCCGATGGAGGCCAGCTCGGTTTTGGTGCGTTTCCACTCGGCCACGGGGTCGGGCGTGAAGAGCAGGCAGGCGCGGGCCAGGCGTTCGGCGTACTCGGGCAGCGCCATGCCGCTCGCTTCCGCCAACGCCTCGGTGGGATGCAGGCAGACCGTGGACCCGAGCAGGCCAGCGCGGCGGCGGCGGTCCAGCACTCCCGCGGCCTGCATCTCGGTCTTCTCGCCAGCGGCGATGGTGCGGGGGTCGATGCGGGAGAGGTGCGTCAGGTCGTCGGGGGCCAGAATGGTGATGACCCCGGCAGTGGCCTTGTACAATTCGTCGAGCCCCGGCTGGGCGAAGGTGAGCTGGCCGAAACTGGTGTTGCCGAAGTGCTCGGACTGCATGAAGGCCGTGAGCAGGGCGCACGGCAGGGGGTGCAGGTGCGCGTCCAGGAGCGTCGCGTAGACGGCCTCGGCCAGCGGCAGGGCGTCGTGGTCATAGCGCAGCAGCACCAGTTCGCCGTTCTTGAAGGGCACGGCGCGGGAGGTGCGCATGGCCCATACGAGGACCTCGGCGTAGGAGGCGAGTTGGTCGGGTGTGAGGTGGGGCATCTAGTTTGCTACCGGCTGCACGCAGTTGCGGCCCGAGCTCTTGGCCAGGTAGAGGGCCTTGTCGGCCTGGCCCACCAGGTCTTCCGGAGCATTGCCACTCGTCGGGACAATGCTCGCCACGCCGAGGCTGACAGTGACGATGCCGGGTGCGGTTTCCGGATGGGGCATCGTCAGCGACCATATCTCCTGCTGGATGTGGCGGGCAGTTGCCAGCGCGTCATTCTCGTTCATGTCCGGCACGAGTACGACGAATTCCTCTCCTCCATAGCGCGCGACCAGCTTTCCGGCGCGCCGCTCCGCCTTCACCAGCGCCTGGGCGAGCATCTTCAGGCAGTCGTCACCGGCCAGGTGGCCGTAGTTGTCATTGTACTGCTTGAAGTGGTCGACATCAAGGATGATGAGCCCGAGCGGGCTGCCGGCCCGTTGTGCGCGGTTCCACTCCTGCGCGAGCATCTGGTCGAAGCTGCGGCGGTTGGGGATATTCGTCAGCGCGTCCGTATTGCTCATGGCCTCCAGCTTGGAGTTCGACTCCTCCAAGGCCCGCGTTCGATTCTCGACCAGGGCCTCAAGCTCCCGGTTGCGCTCGTGCAAGCCCTTCATGGGGTAGACTTCGCCATTCTGGACCAGATGGTAGGGGATGGAGATGGTGCTGCTCACGATCATCCAGTCCTTGCCCTCGAGCCGGTACACCAGGGCCAGCCGCGCGGTTTCCTTGGACAGAATGTGGTCGTCCATGGGCAGGTGGATGTGGAAGAAGGCGGTGGCGGAGACAACGTCTGGGCTGATGTCCAGCAACGCGATGTCCAGCATGTCGATGCGGATGCGGCCTGGCACCTGGGCGAAGTCTTGCCGGGTGATCTTCACCCACTCGGCCTTGTCCTTGACCAGGAAGTCGCCGCCGCCGGTGAAGCCGCTGAAATTCTCGCTGAAGCGCTCTGTGAGCCGGTCATCGCGGCCGGCATACATTTCGATATATTCGTCGAACAGTGAGCGGATGAGTTGTTGTCGGTCTGGCTGCATCGTGCTGGTCCTTAATGGAGCAGTGGAGATGAAATGCTGTGATGTTTGCCGCTTCGGGGTGCCTGCAGAATTGTTATACATGGTTCGAGGACCCAGGGCTAGGGGCTGGGGGCAGGGGAGGGGGGCCAACGAGGGTGGCAGGGGAGGCCCGATGAGGACCTCGGCGTTGGAGGCGAGGGGGGGAGGTGATTTGTCAGAGGAATGTCTCCCAACCTTAGGGATGCTATTCGCTAGTTTGTCTGAACCAAAAGTTCTAGTTTCTTGTACTGCTCTTTTGTTTCTTCAAGATGAGAACCAGTTATGTGAAAGTGGTGAGCAACAATTTCGGCACCGTGGACGCACATGTTCGCAGACATGAACATGCGCAATATGATATTGTTAGTGGTTGAGCTCGTATGCGTAAAGAACCTGGTTCCCCCATATGGGAAGTGATCAGCAATCAATTGGTCTATGTTGTTGTGTGATGACCTGCAAAGTAAATTGTACGTAACGAAGTATTCACTAATGAGGTCAGCCTGGTCGAATCGTTCACGAATTCGAGAATCGTTTGCAATATTAGAGTTTTCTTCACAGTATGTCATAGCTTTATCAAAACGTTCTATCATCAATTGTTTTGTGGACGAGGAATCATCTTTAGAGCTATTCATTATTTCACAGTCAAGGAATTTTATTTCCTGTTGCGAAAATTTATAGGTCATTATTTTTATGTAATCAGAGTTCTGTACCAAGTTAATCAAGTCGATTCTGGCTTCAAGCATCGAACGCAATATGACGGGAATATACGCATAGCGTTTATAATTTGATAAGGTCGATACGGAATCGGCACCGCAGAGGAGTCTAGCCAAAAGTGCTAAAATAATCTGGTCCGTGTTTTTGGTAAGGCTAGGTGAACTCTCCTCTAGAAATTTATGGATGTTATCAATGATAGAGTCATGCATGGACAATGCATCGCTGGGCTGAGAATCACTCATGGTCTCCCCCTTGCTGTCATTGGCTCTGAACGCACAAATGCGTGGCAAAGAAAGGGCGCGCCACCCGGCGCGCCCCCACCCAAGTTTCTAACCTACTGAATCGCCACGCCCCCGTCCACGTTCGGCGCGGCAGGCGTCACCTCGGCGTCGTAGACCACGTTGCCGTCCTCGTCCTTGGCCCCGAACACGATGCGCCCGTTCTGCGCGTCCACCACGATCTCCGCCCCGTCCTCGATGCGCCCGGCGATGATCTCCTTGGCCAGGCGGGTCTCCAGGTGGGTCTGCAGGTAGCGCCGCAGGGGCCGCGCGCCGTAGATCGGGTCGTAGGCCGCAGCCGCCATGAAGGCCTTGGCCGCGTCCGTGATGGTGAGCCCCATCTTGCGGTGCGCCAGGCGCTTGCGCAGGCGTCCATGACCTGCTCCTCCACGCCGGGGCCAAAGGTGCCGTCGGGCCGGATGCCCGCCAGCATGATGGGCGAGCCGATGTTCGAGGTCATGATCAGGATGGTGTTCTTGAAGTCCACGGTGCGTCCGTGGCCGTCGGTCAACCGCCCATCGTCCAGGATCTGCAAGAGCGTGTTGAAGACGTCCGGGTGGGCCTTCTCGATCTCGTCAAAGAGCACCACGGAGTAAGGCTTGCGGCGCACGGCCTCGGTGAGCTGGCCGCCCTCGTCGTAGCCCACGTAGCCCGGAGGCGCTCCGATCAAGCGCGAAACCGTGTGCTTCTCCATGTACTCGCTCATGTCCAGGCGGATCATGTTGTCCTCGGTGTCGAAGAGCGCGCTCGCCAAGGTCTTGCACAGCTCGGTCTTGCCCACGCCCGTGGGGCCAAGGAACAGGAACGAGCCGATGGGCCGCTGCGGGTCCTTCAGGCCTGCGCGCGCGCGCAGCACCGCGTCGGACACGGCCTGCACGGCCTCCTCCTGGCCGATGACGCGCTCGTGCAGCTGCTCTGGCAGGCGCAACAGCTTCTCGCGTTCGCCCTCCAGCAGGCGTGTCACCGGGATGCCGGTCCAGCGCGCGATGATGCCCGCGATGTCGTCCGGGCCGACCTCCTCCTTGAGCAGGCGCGGCTTGCCGTCGCCGTCCAGGCCGTCGGCCGGGGCTCTCTCGGCCAGCTGCTTCTCCAGGGCGTGCAGCTTGCTGTAGCGCAGCTCGGCGGCGCGGTTGTAGTCCAGCGCGCGCTCGGCCTCCTCGATTTCCAGTTTGGTCTGCTCGATGTCGGCCTTGATGCGCCGCACGCCCTCGATGGCGCCCTTTTCGCGCTCCCACTGGCCCAGCAGCTCGGCCTGCTTTTCCTTGAGCCCGCCGAGCTCCACCTCCAGCTTGTCCAGGCGGTCGCGGCTGGCGATGTCGGTCTCGCGCTTGAGGGCCTCGCGCTCGATTTCCAGCTGCAGCACGCGGCGGTTGGTCTCGTCCAGTTCCGTGGGCAGGCTGTCGATGTCCGTGCGGATCATGGCCGCGGCCTCGTCGATCAAGTCGATGGCCTTGTCCGGCAGCTGGCGGTCGGTGATGTAGCGGCTGGAGAGCGTCGCCGCCTCCACGATGGCCGAGTCGCTGATGCGCACGCCGTGGTGCACCTCGAAGCGTTCCTTCAGGCCGCGCAGGATGGAGATGGTGTCCTCCAGGCTCGGCTCGTCGACCATGACCGGCTGGAAGCGGCGTTCCAGCGCCGGGTCCTTCTCGATGTACTTTCGGTACTCGTCGGTGGTGGTGGCGCCGATGCAGTGCAGCTCGCCGCGCGCCAAGAGCGGCTTGAGCATGTTGCCTGCGTCCATGGCGCCCTCGGCCTTGCCCGCGCCCACGATGGTGTGCATCTCGTCGATGAACAGGATGATGCGGCCTTCGGACTTCTGCACGTCCTTCAAGACGGCCTTGAGGCGCTCCTCGAACTCGCCCCGGTACTTGGCCCCGGCGATGAGCGCGCCCATGTCGAGTGCGAAGATGGTCTTGTCCTTCAGGCCCTCAGGCACGTCCTGCTTGACGATGCGCTGGGCCAGGCCCTCGGCGATGGCGGTCTTACCCACGCCGGCCTCGCCGATGAGCACGGGGTTGTTCTTGGTGCGGCGGCTCAAAATGCGGATGACGCGCCGGATCTCGGCATCGCGGCCGATGACCGGGTCGAGCTTGCCGCTCTTGGCCTCGTCCACCAGGTCGCGGCCGTACTTCTTGAGGGAGTCGTAAGTGTCCTCGGGGTTGTCACTGGTCACGCGCTGGTTGCCGCGCACCTGGGTCAGCGCGCCAAGGACCTTGTCGCTGGTCAGGCCGAACTGGCGGTTGACACGGCCCGGTCCGGTGGATTGGGGCTCGTCGACAAGGGCCAGGAAGATGTGCTCCACGCTGACGAACTCGTCCTGCATGCGCCTGGCGGTGTCGTCGGCCCGCACGAGCACGGCGTTCACGCCCTGGGTGACGTGGATCTGGCCGGGCTGCGCGCCAGGCCCGGACACGGAGGGCAGCTTGCCCATCTCGGCCTCAACGGCCTGGGCGTAGGCGTGCGCGTCCAGCCCGCACTTGGCTATGATCTGCGGCACGAGCCCGCCGTCCTGGGTCACCAGGGCGTAAAGCAGGTGCAGGGTGTCGATCTGCTGGTGGCCGCCGCGCACGGCGAGGTTCTGGGCTTCGGCCAGGGCGGCCTGGGATTTCTGGGTCAGTCTGTTGGGGTCCACGGCGTGTCCTCCCGGTTGTGCCGCCGGGTCATCGCCCTGGCGGACTGAAGTTGAGTCGATCGAGAAGGTTACAGAAGGCGGCGCAGCTCGTTGAGCTCCTGCTCCAGGCGCTCCACGCGGTCGATCAAGTCCACGATGATGCAGCCTGCGGTGTGCGAAATCTCCAGGTCTCGGCACAGGCGCTGGAGCTTCTGGATGCGGTACACGTCGCGCGAGCGGAACAGGTACTCGTCGGCGCGGGTGCGCACCGGGTCGATCCAGCCGATGTCCAGGAGCTCGGCCACGGTGGCCGGCTCCACGCAGGTCAGCTCCACCAGCCGCGTCCAGGCGATGAACTCGGAGGGGATGGGCAGACTGTCGGGATCATTCACTTTGAGCGTCATGTCAGGCTCCCGCTGGTTCGTCTTCATCGGTTCTGGTCAGTCCCTGGGCGCGAAGCTGGAGGCTTTGGCCAGCTGTTCCCAGAGGGCGCGCTCCTCGTCCGTCAGTTCCTTGGGCGACTGGATCATGATGCGCACCATCTGGTCGCCGCGCCGTCCCGAGGCCCCCAGGCCCTTGCCGCGCACGCGCAGTTTGGCCCCGGAGCCGATGCCCGGCGGAATCTTCATCTCCACGGCCCCGTCGAGGGTGGGCACGCGCACGGAAGCGCCAAGGGCCGCCTCCCAGGGGGCCAGCTTGAGATCAAGGATGACGTTGTCGTCCTTGACCTTGAACTGCGGGTGCGGGGCCAGCTTGATCTTGAGGTACAGGTCCCCGGCCTCGCCGCCGCCAGCTCCGGGGCTGCCCTGGCCGGACAGGCGGATCTTCTGGCCGTCCTTGACGCCGGGCGGGATGTTGACCTTCAGAGTCTTGGTCTGCAGGCGCGGCTGTCCGTCCTGGCCGTAAACCTGCTCCTGCAGGCTCAAGGACTGCGGACCGCCCGTATAGGCCTGCTCCAGGCCGATCTCGTAGGTGACCTCGGCGTCCTGGCCGCGCCGGGAGCGCATGTGCTGGCCTCCGAAGCCGCCGGGGCCGCCAAAACCGCCTCGCGGCCCACCCTGGGCTCCGCCAAACAGGGTCTCGAAGAAGTCGCTGAAGCCGCCCGCGCCGCCGCCGAAGCCGCCCTGGCCGCCGGAGTACTGGAAGTGCATGTTCTCAAAGCCCGGCGGACGCTGGAAGTTCTGGCCCTGCTGCCAGTTGGCGCCGAGCTGGTCGTAGAGCTTGCGCTTCTCCGGGTCCTTGAGCACCTCGTTGGCCTCGCCCATCTCCTTGAACTTGGTCTCGGCCTCGGGATTGCCGGGGTTCAGGTCGGGGTGGTACTTGCGGGCCAGCTTCTTGAAGGCCTTGGATATCTCGTCCTGGGTGGCTGTGCGCGCCACTCCGAGGATTTTGTAGTAGTCCTTGTATTCAACACTCATCGAGGGTCCCGCTCCTTGTGCGCCAGTAGGCGCAATCTTCCATTCCAGTCTGCCAGAATAATCTGTATTTCCGGCAAGTCAAGGCTGTTTTCCACAGGCTGACGGTCCTTGGCCAGTCATGCCTTGCCATCGCAGGGCTTTTTGATATGTATTTGCAAAGGCTGGAGGTGTCCGGATGCTGCACAATTTTCGCCACTTGTTCTGTCTCTGCGTCCTACTCATCTCGCTCTGCCTCACCGGGCTTCTGCCCGGGGCCGCATGGGCGCAAGCCCGCACCGCGCTGGTCATCGGCAACGCCGCCTACCGCTCCGCGCCCTTGAAGAACCCCGTCAACGACGCCTCGGACATGGCCGCCGCCCTGGGCAAACTCGGTTTTGACGTCATGTTCCTGAAAGACGCCACCATGCAGCAGATGGAGGGCGCGGTGCGCGAATTCGGGCTCAAGCTGCGCAAGGGCGGTCTGGGGCTGTTCTACTTCGCCGGGCACGGGGTGCAGGTGGCTGGAGAGAACTACCTCGTCCCGGTGAACGCGGTGATCCAGTCCGAGGGCGACGTGAAGTACGGGTGCCTCAACGCCGGGCTGGTGCTGGCCAAGATGGAGGACGCGGGCAACGGCCCCAACGTGGTCATCCTGGACGCCTGCCGCAACAACCCCTTTGCCCGGTCCTTCCGCAGCGCGGAGGCAGGCCTGGCGCGCATGGACGCGCCCACGGGCTCCATCATCGCCTATGCCACGGCTCCCGGCAAGGTGGCGGCCGACGGTAACGGTAGAAATGGCCTGTACACTCAATACCTGCTGCGCAACATCACCAAGCCCGGCCTTTCGGTGACGGACCTGTTCATGAACGTGCGCGAGGCCGTGGTGCGCGAGTCAGGAAAGAAGCAGGTCCCGTGGGAGAACACCTCGCTCATCGGCCGGTTCTCCTTTGCCGGGCAGGCGGCGGCGCCACAGCCTGTGCCGCAGCAGGCCGCAGCCGCCCCGGCCCCAGTGCTACAGCAGGCCGTGGCCCCCCCGGTGGCGAAGCCCTCGCCTGTGGCACAGCCTGTTCAGCCCGCCTTTCCGGTCCTCAGGACCCAAACAGCCCCCGCGCCGACCCCTGACGAGGCCAAACTCATGCAGTTCATGCGCCTGGCCTGGAGCGCCAAGCATGATGATGAGCGCAACTCGGCGCGCAAGCTGGCAACGCCTCTGGCGGCCAAGGGCAGCATCTACGGCAAATATGCCTTGGGCTGGCTGAGCGAGGACGACAAGGTCAAACAGCAGGCCAACATCCAGGGGGCAAAGCAGGGCATTCCCCTGGCCATGGTGGAGCTTGCTGAGTATCTTGTGGAGAATCCTGTGTCGACGGCCGATGATGCCGAGGCCAGAGCCTGGCTGCAACAGGCTTTGGAGCTTGGGGAACCCAAGGCCAAGGTCGCTCTTGGTTCACTGCTCATTCAGGGCAAGGGCGGTCCTCGGGATATGTTCGCCGGGGAACGGCTGCTGACTGAAGCCGCGCGTGAGCTTCCTGAATATAATCTGCTCGTTGGTGTGACTTATTCCAGCCTTGCCGACAAGGGCCTGCCCAAGGCCGAGGCCAAGAGCAAGTTTCTTGCCTATACCCGACGCGGGGCGGACCTTGGGGATACGCACGCCATGATGCAGATGGGCTTTGAGCACGAGTTCGGAAAAACCGTGCCGAAGGACATGAAGGAGGCCGTCTGGTGGTTCACCAAGGCGGCTGAGAAGAATGACGTGTATGGCATGACCACGCTTGGCATGACTCTCCGGTATGGCAAGGATGGCGTTGAAAAGGATTCGATCGCGGCGGCCCGATGGTTTCGCAGCGCTTCCGCGCGAGGGGATGAACCCGCATCGATCTATCTGGCGCAGATGACCATGTTGGGCGAAGGCGTTCCCAAGGACTTGCAGCGTGGCCTGGGCATGCTCAAGGGCCTGGCGGAGAAGGGCAGCGGTTACGCCCAGGTGGAATTGGGCAAGATGTACGAGCACGGCGAAGGGCTTACGAAGAATCAGCAGGAGGCGTACTATTGGTACGTCGTGGCGGATTCCATTGGTGACATCGGCGGGCGGGTGTACAGGGCCTCGCTGGCCAAGACGCTGCCCGCTGAGCAGCGCGCCGTCATTGAGGCCAAGGCCGCCATGTGGAAGCCCAAGAAGGCCGCCAAGTCGTAGCACCCCTTACTCGCAGTGTCTCACTCGAAGCGGAAGTCCGTGCGCGTGCCCTTGTACTCGCAGTAGTAGCAGCGCTCCGGCTTCATGAACAGGCGCACCAGCACCATGCCCGCCACAAAGCCGCCCACATGCGCCCACCAGGCGATGCCCTGGACCGGCGCGCCCAGCTGCTCGAACAGCCCGGCGAAAATTTGCGAGAGGAACCAGAAGCCCAGGAACAGCCAGGCGGGCAGCCGCACGATGTAGGGAATGATGATGATCGGGATGAAGGTCAGCACCTTTCCGCGCGGGTACAGCAGCACGTAGGCGCCCATGACCCCGGCCACGGCCCCGGAGGCGCCGATGATGGGCGCGGTGGCCGTGGTGTTGAAGAACAGGTGCAGGGCCAGGGCCGACAGCCCGCAGAGCAGGTAGAAGCCCAAAAACCGCAGCGGCCCCATAACGTCTTCGATGTTGTCGGCGAAGATCCACAGCATCCACATGTTCATGATCACATGCCACCAGCCGCTGTGCAGGAACATGTAGCTGAAGAAGGGCAGCACGCCTGTGGCTGGAAAGCCGACCACGGCCGCCCAGTCTGGGAAGAGGTAGCGCGCGGGCACCACCCCGAAGAGATAGTAGAAGTGCTCCTGGACCGCGGGGTGCAGGCTGCTGAGCAGGAATTGTATGACCACATTGGCCAGGATGATCAGGATGACGGCATAGGGCGTGTGCACGCGCGGGATGTCGTCCTTGAGCGGGATCACGCCTCGTCCTCCTCCCCGTCCAGCCCGCTGTCCTGCGTATCGTCATCGGGCAGGACCACGGTCTCGCCAGCCACGGCGTCGAGCAACGCGGCCAGGCGCGACCGGAAGCGCTCCGAGCGCACCTGCCGGAGTCCGGCCAGGGCGTCCAGCAGCTCCCTGGCGCGCAGGTCCAGGCCGTCAAGGTCGCCGTTGTTGTCCACGACGAGGTCGCAGGCGGCCAGCTTGCGCTCCCCCGGCCACTGCCAGGAGTCCAGGGTCGCCAGCACCTCCGGGGCCAGGCCCCGGCTCTCGCGCAGGTCGCCCTGACGCTTGTCCTCCGGGCAGCGCACACCCACCAGCACATCGGCCAGGGACTCGGCCTGAGAACTTTTTTGGGGGGGCGCGTCGGAGCGCCAGCCAGCCTCCAGGAACAGCGGCACTTCGGCCACGGCCAGCGGCTCGTCCGCATGGGCTGCCCAGAACTGCAACAGGGCGTGCTCCACCAGCGGGTGGATGATGTCCTCCAACTCGCGGCGCAGGCCCGGCTTGTCCAGCAACAGGGCCAGCAGGCGCTTGCGGTCAACGCCGCCGTTCTCGTCCAGCATCTCGCGGCCGAAGCTGCGGGCGATGAGCGAGGCGCCGTCGCCGCCAGGAGCGTAAAGCTGGGCCACGCTGGCATCGGCGCTGAAGGTGGCCGGGGTGCCGGGCTGGCGGGCCAGGGCGCGCAGCAGGGCGGACTTGCCGCAGCCGGGCAGGCCGGTGAGCACCACGCGTTGGCAGTCGGCCTCCAGGGCGCCGAGCAGGGCGAAGAAGTCTTCAGGCGGGTCGCGGCGCAGGTCCAGCACCTCTCCGGTCTGTGGATGCCTGAAGGCCAGCCGGAAGGCGTGGAGCATCTGCCGGGGAGCGAGTCCTGCCAGGGGGCCGCCCTGGGCCAGCCAGAGGGCGTGTTGGGCCGGGCCGTAGACCGGGTCGCCCACGAGCGGGTGGCCGATGTGCGCCAGGTGCACGCGGATCTGGTGCGTGCGGCCCGTGTGCAGGCGCACGGCCATGAGGCTGGCGCGGCCCAGGCGGTCGGTCCACAGCCTGCGCCAGCTGGTGCGCGCCTCGCGCCCGCCTTTGGCCAGCACGGCCATCTTGGTGCGGATGGACGGGTGGCGGCCCATGGGCAGGTCGATCCGGCCCGTGTTGGCGTCGCCCGCTTCCTGGTCGATGAGCTCGGACTTGGGGCGGCCGTGCACGATGGCCAGGTAGGTCTTGCTCACGCTGCGCGCGGCAAAGGCCCGCGAGAGCGCCAGGCGCGCGCCCTCGTTCAGGGCCACAATGATGAGCCCCGAGGTGTCCTTGTCCAGCCGGTGCACGATGCCCGGCCGTTCGCCCTCCATGCCCGAGGCCTCGGGCAGAAGCTCCGGGAAATGGTGCAGCAGGCGGTTGACCAGGGTGCCGTCGGGCTGGCCGGGCGCGGGGTGCGTGGTCAGCCCGGCCTGTTTGTCGAGAACCACGAGGATCTTGTCGCGGTGGACCACGGTCAGCGGGCCGTCCTCGGCTTCGGGCGAGTCCTTGAGCGAAAAGGGCGGGGGCAGCAGGGCCAGCTTTTCGTCGCCCTCCAGGCGCTGGCCGGGCTTGCGGCAGGCCTTGCCGCCGATCTTGGCGAAGCCGCCCACTATCCAGTCCTTGATGCGTTCGCGGGAGATGCCAGAGCCGGCCAGTTCGCGCGCCCAGAACTGGTCCAGGCGCGTTCCGGCGTCGGCCGGGGTGACGCTGCGTTCAAGGCAGAGTATCTCAGGGGTGTCGTTGTTGGTATTGGGCATGATGCGCAGAGTATACCTTGACCGGGGCAAAAGCACAAACAGCCCCGGCTTGACCCCTGGGGGCGCTCCACGTACAAGTTCGCGCATGGCACCACGCACCATCGGACTCATCCTGACCTACAACGGCGAGCGCCTGCTGGCGCGCTGTCTGGAGAGCCTGGCCTTCTGCGATGAGGTCATCGTTGTGGACTCGCTCAGCCAGGACGCCACCTGCGACATTGCCCAGGCCGCCGGAGCCACGGTGTTGAAACGTCGCTGGGAGGGGCCGGGTCCGCAGTTCCGCTACGCTCTGGAGCATATCCGGGCCATGGAGCCCAAGGCCGACTGGGTGGTCAGCCTGGACCAGGACGAGTACCTGACCGACGAGCTGGCCGCGAACATCCGCGCCGCCGTGCTGGCGGAAGATGATCTCGCTGGCTACTGGATGCCGCGTTCGTCCTTTTATTTCGACCGCTTCATGCGCCATAGCGGCTGGTACCCGGACCGTCTGCTGCGCCTGTTCCGGCCCGCGCGCATGGAGGTCCAGGTCAGCGGCGCCCACTACAGCTTCCACCCGAAGGGCGACACCGGCAGGCTTGTCGGCGACATCATCCACTACCCGTACCGCAATTTCCGCGAGCACCTGGACAAGATCAATTCCTACGCCCAGCAGGGTGCGGACGACCTCAAGGCCAAGGGCCGCCCCGGCGGCGTGCTGGCCGGGGTTGTCCACGGCCTGGCACGCTTCGCCAAGCTGTACCTGCTCAAGCTCGGCGTTCTCGACGGCCGCGCCGGGTTCATCAACGCCGTGCATGGCGCGTTCTATGCCTTCCTCAAGTATGTGCGCGCCTGCGAGGGCGGGGACTGGGGGCAAAAGCCTTGAGCCTCGCCGTTGCCGTGAGCGGCGGCGGCGACAGCCTGGCCGCGCTGCTGGCCCTGCGCGATGCCGCTTGCGAAGGCGGCCACGATGTCCTGGCCCTGCATGGGCTCTTTCTTCCCGGTACTGACGAGGCCGCGACTCAGGGATTGGCTGCCACCTGCGCCCGCCTGGGCGTGCCCCTGCACCTGGTTGACCTGCGCGCGGAGTTCGAGCGCCTGGTGGCCGCGCCCTTTGCGGCCGAGTATCTCTCTGGGCGCACGCCCAATCCCTGCGCCCGCTGCAACGCGTACCTCAAGTTCGGGCTGCTCCTAGACCGCGCCCTGGACCTGGGCGCCACCGCGCTGGCCACCGGGCATTTCGTCGCCAGCGGCCCGCACCCGGACTATGGCTGGGCGCTCTCGCGCGGGGCGGATCCGGTGAAGGACCAGAGCTATTTCCTGTCCCTGGTCCCGCGCGAGCGACTGCAGCGCGCGCTGTTCCCGCTGGCACTGCGGCTCAAGGCTGAGATCCGGACCGAGCTGGCCGGGCGGAGCCTGACGCCGCCTCTGCCCGAGGAGAGCCAGGAGATCTGCTTCGTGCCCGGCGACGACTACCGGGCCTTTCTGTCCGACCGCTGCGTCGAATTGCCAGGAGGCGGACCAGCCGTGCTTCCGGACGGCACCGTTGTCGGTTCGCACCAGGGACTGTGGCGCAGCACCATCGGCCAGCGCCGGGGCCTGGGCATCGCCTGGCGGGAGCCGCTGTACGTGCTGGACAAGGACGCCCACAACAACGTGTTGGTGGTGGCTCCGCAGGCGGCGCTTTTGGTGGACGTTTTCTCGGCGGGTGAGGTGAATCTGCTGGTGGATCCGCAGCTCTGGCCGGAAGAGGTGCTGGTCCAGACGCGCTACCGCGAGGCGGCCAAGCCCGCGCGGGTGGAGCTCTCCGGAGCTTCGCTCCGTGTGCGCTACCATGAGCCGCAGCTTCGTCCCGCGCCGGGGCAGGTGGCCGCGCTGTACGGCTCCGGCGGGGTGGTGCTGGCAGGGGCGGTGGTCGCGGGTTAGAACGGGCTTGAGCTCATGTCCTCGTGTATGCCGCGCTCCAGCTCGAGCTGTTCGCGCTTGCCCTTTTCCAGCTCGTCCAGGATGTCGCGGATGACCTCCTCGGACGGCTCCTCCGGGTGCTTGCGCAGGCGCACGGCTTCCTCCTGCACGAACTTCTGGTGGTAGAATTTTCCGGGCCAGCGGAAGGTGGCCAGCCCGTCCAGTCCGGACTCGCGCTCGCCCTTGCCAATGCGCGACAGGCCCAGGTACAACAGGCTTATTGGTTCGCCGGGGGAGAGCGCCTGGACCTTCTCCAAGCTCGTCTCGGCCAGGGCGTATTTCTTGAGGTCGAAGTAGGCCATGCCCATGCGGCGGTGCAGCATCCAGTCGTCCGGCTCCCTGGTCAGGGCCTCTTTGTAGCGCTCGATGGCCTGCAACCGGTCCGCGTCGGAGAAGATGAACCCGCTGCTCATGCCAAGGGAGCAGCCTGACAAGAGCAGCATCGTGAGGGCGCAGAGCGCAAGGGCGAAGGCGCGCATGGGGGGCTCCTTGGATCGGGTTTGTTCGTCCTTGGAGGATTATGACGCGGACGCCGGAAATACTCCACGAAAAGATTGGGGCCATGCGAAAATTTTACATCGCTACACTGGGTTGCAAGATCAACCAGTACGAATCCGAAGCGCTGACAGAGTCCTGGCGTGCCCTTGGCCTGGTCGAGGCGGCAGCGCCCGAGGACGCCCAGGTGCTCCTGGTGAATTCCTGCGCCGTCACCAGCCGCGCCGTGAGCGACCTGCGCGCCCAGCTGCGCCGCCTGCGCAAGGCCAGCCCCGGCGCGCGCATCGTGGTCACGGGCTGCGCTGCCCAGGTCCTGGGCGAAGAGCTCGCCGCCATGCCCGAGGTGGATGAGGTGGTGCCCCAGGACCGCAAGGCCGACCTCCTGACCGGCCCCTTCGGCCGACCCTTCGGGTCTTCCACGGGTGTTGCGCCTTCGTCTGATGCTTCGGCACACTCTTTTCCACCCTTTGAGATCAGCGCGTTCAACCGCGCCCGGGCCGTGGTCAAGGTCCAGGACGGCTGCTCGCATGGCTGCACCTACTGCATCGTGCCGCTGACCCGTGGGCCGAGCGTCAGCCGGGAGCCTGGCCAGGTGCTTTCCGAGATGCGCCGCCTGCTGGACGCCGGGTACCGCGAGCTGGTCCTGTCCGGGGTGAACCTGCGCCAGTACGGGCGCGACCTGCCGGAATCCGCCAGGCATGGGAAGCCGCTAGATTTCTGGGACCTGCTGGCGCGGGTCGAGGCTGAGCTCGCGCCGGAGTGGGCGGGCCGGGCGCGCCTGCGCCTGAGTTCCGTGGAGCCCGGCCAGCTCGACGCCAAGGCGCTGGACGTGCTGGGCGCCTCCAAGCTGGTGGCTCCGCACCTGCACCTGTCCCTGCAAAGCGGCGACCCGGAGGTTCTGCGGCGCATGGGGCGCGGGCACTACCGGCCGGAGCAGGTGCTGGAGTTCCTGAAAGGGCTCCGGCAGGCCTGGCCGCGCCTGGGCCTGGGCGCGGATCTGCTCACCGGATTTCCCGGCGAGACCGAGGCCCAGTTTGAGACCACCTATGCCTATTGCCGTGAGCTGCCCCTGACCTACGCCCACGTGTTCCCCTATTCGCCCCGGCCCGGCACCCCTGCGGCCGATTGGCCCGACACCCTGCCCAAGGCCGAGCGCACGGCCCGGGCGGCCCGGCTGCGCACCCTGGCCGAGTCCCGCAAGCGCGGGTTTCTCAAGACCCTCAGGGCGCTGCCGGAGTTGACGGTGCTCGTGGAGAGGGCCAAGAACCTGGGCAATGGCGTCTGCGAGTTCTATGCGCCGTGCCTGGTGCACGGCCCGGGCTTGAAGCCCGGCAGCCTCGTGCGCATGCGGCCCGAGGGCGTGCAGAACGGCAGGATTGTCGGTGTGGCCTCCGGCGTGGCCCTTGACGTCGCGCTCTGCGGGGCAGGCGCATGAGCACCCCGCGCGAGCCGCAGCCGGGCAAGCTGGTGCTTTCTGTGCTGGCTGCCACGGACTGGTGGGACATCGCCTGGCCGGGCTATCGCGCGGAGCTTGTGGAACGCTTTGGCCCTGTGGACTACGAGACGCCGCCGCTGGCCTTTGACCACACCGCGTACTATGACGAGGAACTCGGCACGCCGCTTTTTCGCCGCCTCCTGGGCTTTGCGCGGTTGGTGCCCCTGGACGGGCTCGTGGCCGTGAAGCTGGCCACAAACGCCGACGAGCGCGCCCACGCCCGGCCCGCCAGTGACCTGACCGGCGACCTAACTTGCGACCTGGCCGGCGGCCAGCCAGGCGGCTCGCGCCGGGTGAACCTGGACCCCGGCCTTGTCACCCTGGAGCGCCTCGTGCTGGCCTCGGGCAAGAATTTCACGCACCGGGTGTACCTGGGCTCCGGCATCTGGGCCGACCTGACGCTCATCTACAACAAGAAAACCGGCTGGGTCGAACTGCCCTGGACCTTCCCGGATTACGCTACCGAGGACATGAAACGGCGCTTGACGGAACTGCGCGCGCTGTACAAAACAACCGTTGAGACTGCGGCCCTGCCCGCGCCCGAAGGAGCACACACATGCCCGTAAGCATGACCGGCTTTGGCCGACATGAATCCATCACCGAGGAATTCAGCCACGTCTGGGAGATCCGCAGCGTCAACAACCGCTTCCTGGACATGAAGTGGCGCATGCCCTCTGTGCTGCGCAGCCTGGAGACCCGTTTCGAGAAGGTCCTGCGCAAGAACGCCGCGCGCGGCCGCGTGGACGTGAGCTTAAGCGTGGAGACGCGCTCCGCAGCGCTGCTCGGCGTCAGCCTGAACACGGCCCAGGCCGGGGCCATGCTCGACCAGCTGCGGGCCCTGGCCAAGACCCAGGGCGTGGCCTTTGCCCCGGACATGAACCGCCTCATCTCGGCCTCGCACCTCTGGCGCGACGATTCCGCCGAGCCCGATCCCGGCCTTGTGGCCAGCCTGGAGCAGGGCCTCAAAAAGGCGCTGGATGACTGGAACAACTCCCGCCGCGTGGAGGGCGAGGAGCTGGCCCGGGACCTGAAGGAGCGCTTCGCCCGGCTGCGCGTGCTGGCCGCGAGCGTGGGCGAGCGCGTGCCCCTGGTCCTGAAGGACAAGCAGGCCGCCACGGCCGAGCGCCTGAACGCCCTGGTGGCCCAGGCGGGCATGACCTTCACCGAGGAGCGCCTGGCCCAGGAAGTGGCCGTGCTGGCCGACCGCCTGGACGTGAGCGAGGAAATCACCCGGCTTGCTGCGCACCTGGACCGCCTGGAAGAGGCCGTGGCCTCCAACGGCGAGGCGGGCAAGCGCCTGGACTTCCTCATCCAGGAGGCCTTCCGCGAGATCAACACCTGCGGCAACAAGGCCCAGGACGTGGAGCTGAGCCGCCTGACCGTGGAGTTCAAGGTGGAGCTGGAGAAGTGCCGCGAACAGGTCCAGAACCTGGAGTAGGTGGGGCATGGAAAAGACTGTGCAGCAGCAACGTCAGCGGCTGGTGAACCTGGGCTTCGGCAACTTCGTCGTGGCCGCCCGGGTCATCGCCATCGTGGACCCGGCCAGCGCGCCCATGCGCCGCCTGCGTGAAGACGCTCGCCAGGAGAACCGGCTCATCGACGCCACCCAGGGCCGCAAGACGCGCGCCATCGTGGTCACTGACTCCAACCACGTCATTCTCTCGGCCATCCAGGCCGAGACCATCGGACAGCGTTTCCAGGCCGAGGACGCAAGCTCTCGGCGCGAGGAGGATTAAGTGGTTGCCACAAGCGCGAACAGCACCGAGAACACCCGCCGCCTGGGCCTGTGCCTGGTGATTTCCGCACCTTCGGGCGCGGGCAAGAGCACCCTGGTGGAGCGCCTGCGCGCGGAGTTCCCGCACTTCGCCTATTCCATCTCCTGCACGACCAGGGCCCCGCGCGGCGAGGAGAAGGACGGGGTGGACTACCACTTCCTCACCCGCGACGACTTTGTCTCCCGCCGCGAGGCCGGGCACTTCGCCGAGTGGGCCGAGGTCCACGGCAACCTGTACGGCACGCCCAAGGCCCCGGTGGAGGAGCACCTCGCTGGCGGCCGCGACGTGCTCTTTGACATCGACGTGCAGGGCGCGCTGCAGGTCAAGGGCGTGTTGCCGCAGGGGCTGTTCGTGTTCATCCAGCCGCCGTCCAGGCAGGAGCTGGAGCGCCGCCTGCGCGGGCGCGGCACGGACTCCGACGAGGCCATTGCCAAGCGCCTGGGCAACGCCCTGGGCGAGCTGAGGCAGGCCGGGCGGTTCGACTATATCATCGTCAACGACGACCTGGACACCGCCGCGGACGAGCTGCGCGCGGTTTACGTGGCCGGGCGCACCCGCACGGTCAACCGGCCGGGCCTGCTGGACGCGCTCCTGGCGCAGTGGGAGGCGTGATGCCCAAACGTGAGCCGCAACTTGTCGTGGCGCTGGACTTCCAGACCAAGGGCGAGGCCCTGGCCCTGGCCGCGCAGCTCAAGGGCGTCGCGCCCTGGCTGAAGGTCGGGCTGGAGCTTTTCGTGGCCGAGGGGCCGGGCATCGTGCGCGAGCTCAAGGCCCTGGGCTTCCGCGTGTTCGTGGACCTCAAGTTCCTGGACATCCCCAACACCGTGCGCGGGGCCGTGCGCTCGGCCGTCAAGTCCGGCGCGGACATGCTGAACATCCACGCCTGCGGCGGCGCGGACATGGCCCGTGTGGCCGTGGCCGCGCGCGACGAGGCGGCTGCCGAGATGGGGCTGGACACCAGGCCGCTGCTTCTGTCCGTGACTGTGCTCACGAGCATGATGGACCCGTCCTTGCCTGTGCTGAACGGCCGCGCGCCTGCCCAGGTGGTGCTGGAGCTGGCAAAGGCCTCGCGCGCTGCGGGCCTGGACGGCGTGGTCTGCTCCGGCCAGGAGGCGGCGGGCATCAAGGCCGCCTGCGGGCAGGATTTCTTGTGCCTGACGCCAGGGATCAGGATTCCTAATCCTGAGGCCACGCCGGACGACCAGCGCCGCGTCATGACCCCGGAAGCTGCCGTGGCCGCTGGCTCGGACTTCCTCGTGGTCGGTCGGCCCATCACCCGCGCAGTTGATCCAGCCGCCGCCGCCCGCGAGATTCTCCATCGCATGGGGGGCCGCATGGCCCAGGCACCCCTGATGGGGGCATAAGCCCGCCATGCCCTGCAACTGGAAACTCCTGTCCGACGCGCCCGTGCCGGACTTTATCGGAACGCTGGCCGAGGACCTCGGCATCACCCAGGTTATTGCCGAGGTGCTCTGGCGGCGCGGCTACACCTCGGCCCAGGACATGGACCGCTTCCTCTCGCCCGGACTGCGCCACCTGCTGCCGCCCGAGACCATCCCCGGCCTGACCGAGGCGGCGCAGATGCTGGCGCGCGGACTCACAAGCGGGGCGCAGTTCTGCGTCTGGGGCGACTACGACGTGGACGGCATCACCTCCACCGCGCTGGTGAAGGACTTTCTGCACAAGCGCCTGGGGCCGGAGGCCGCGCCGCTGGACGGCTCGGGCCAGGTGCGCCACTTCCTGCCCAACCGCAAGGAGCACGGCTACGGGCTGAACATCCCCTGCATCGAGCGCCTGGCCGCAGAGGGCGTGCGCCTGCTGCTGACCGTGGACTGCGGCATCAGCTCCGTGGCCGAGGTGGCGCGCGCGAATGAGCTCGGCCTGACGGTGGTGGTCAGCGACCACCACCTGCCGCCGGACGAGCTTCCGGCTGCTGCAGCCATCTGCAACCCGCAGCTCTGCCAGGGAAAACTTTGCGGCGGGGTGTGCAACGGCCTGTGCGACCTGGCGGGCGTGGGTGTGGCCTTCTTCCTCATGGCCGCGTTGAACCGCCTGCTGCCTGGCGAGCCTGTGGACATGCGCCAGTTCCTGGACCTCGTGGCCTTGGGCACCGTGGCCGACGTGGTGGGCCTCAAGGGCCAGAACCGCATCCTGGTCAAGAACGGGCTGTTGCTCATCAAGGAGGCCGCGCGGCCCGGCATCGCTTCGCTCAAGGTCTACAGCGGGTATGACCGGCTGGCCGAGCTCGGGGCCGGGCAGATCGGCTTTGGGCTGGCCCCGCGCATCAACGCGGCCGGGCGCATGGCCGACCCGCAGATCGCGCTGACCATGCTGCTGGCCCCGGACATGGACACCGCCAACCCGCTGGCCAGCAAGCTCGACGGGCTGAACGCCAAGCGCCGCAGCTCGGAGCAGGAAATTCTTGAACAGGCGCTGGCCCAGGCCGAGGAGCAGAAGGACCGCGTGGGGCTGGTGCTGGCGGGCGAGGACTGGCACGCGGGGGTCATCGGCATTGTTGCCTCGCGCGTGGTGGAGCGGCATTACAAGCCGGTGCTCATGCTCTGCCGGGAAGACGGCGCGGACGGCGGGCACTGGAAGGGCTCGGGCCGCAGCGTGGCGGAGTTCGACCTGCACGAGGGGCTCTCCGGCCTGGAGCACCTGTTCCTGGGCTTTGGCGGGCACAAGCAGGCGGCCGGGCTGTCCATGCCGCTTGAGAATCTTGAGGCCCTGCGCGAGGGCTTCCACCTGGCTGTGGCGGCCGCGCTTGGCCCTGTGCCGCTGCGGCCCTCGCTGAAGCTGGACCGCGAGCTTGCCTTTGGCGACATCTCGTTCACGCTCTTGAAGGAGCTGGAGATGCTCCAGCCGTTCGGCATGGGCAACCCGGAGCCGCTGTTCGTGTCGCCGCCGGTGCTGGTGCGCGACTACCGGGTGTTCGGCAAGGTCCACGTGAAGCTCGGGCTGGCGGAGCAGGGGGCTGTAGACCGCCCTGGGCTGCTCTTGCCTGCCAAGGTCTGGCGCAAGGCCACGGAGCTGACCCACGAGGTGAAGGGCAAGCTCATGCGCTTTGCCTTTACGCCGAGGATCGACCGCTTTGACGGGATTCCGAAGATTGAGTTGCAGGTGAAGGACTGGGATGAGTAAGGTTGATTGTCAGTGATGAGTGGTTTTTTCACTGGGCGTGTGTTTTTTATCTAGGCCAAAATGGTGTCTGAAATTTTCAAACAGAGTTATTATTGCGTTGAGCGTTTCTCCGTCAAAAGAAAATTTACTACCATTGGAAACTTGCTCACAAAATTTTTTTGCTTTTAGCACTTTGTCTTTGCCTTTCATCCGTTCAGAATTCTTTATTGCTTGATCGCCTGGACTGGCGTTTAGTACGTGCTTAAAAAAATCGTTATGAGTAAAAACATCCTCGACTGAACCTTCCACTGGGAGCGTGAGAAGTTGATCTTTGGTGAGGATTAACCACTCTTGCTTAATATTTTTTTGTGCGTCTTGGTAGGCTTTGTCGTTGTCGTAAAGATACAGCACGTTACATCCCCAGCCTTGAAGAATCATGCCAATTTTTGGCATGTTTCCCGCGCCGCCCCCAAAGATAAAGTTAATTTCTGCATTGTTTGTAAGTTGTTTAAATGCTGTAAAGTAATAGTAGTCAGACATCCCCTCGACTATAACATTGTTCATCTTTTCAGCGTTGGCTATGCCTTGGTTAAGGCCCATGCCTATTGCAGAAAGTATTGGCGTTAGCGTTTCCTTGTCTGAAACTTTATGTATTTTATTTTCTATTGTTGTTCCATTGCTCATCTCTTTTAATACAAGACGAATTCTGCCGAGCTTGTCGTGCTCAATTAAGTAGGGTGAGTGTGTTGTGAATATGATTTGTGATGATTTCCCAGCGTCTTCTAAATTGTTTAAAATATCTGTTTGAGCTGTTGCGTGCAGATATAGCCCAGGCTCATCTATTAATATCACGTTGCTAACATCTTCTCTAGACCTTGCGCTTACCCTTATGTAAAATGCCAGGTGCCAACGCCTACCTTGGCTTCTTATCTCTGGCTCATAATATTGTTCACCTTCTTTGATCCAAAACTTGAGACTTGTATTGTCCCATTCAATTTCAAGCTCAGAGAAATCTTGTGTCCAGAATCGACTAAAGTCTTCATTGAGACTTTTGTTAAGTTTGCTTTTGTGCTTTATCTTGTCTCTGCTATTGTCTCCAGTTATTGTTTCTATGTTTAGGTCTGTAATTTTGCTTAAATCAAGAATCCATTTGTTTTCATGCAACTCTGGAAGAGGTATCTCGCTAGGAAATATATCGTCAAATGAACTGAACAGTATGAAATTTGGTACTACATTTATTAGCGATTTGGTCAGCCTCTGACGAGGCTGGGGAGTGATCTGTATAGCCTCATCAACCAGCGATATAAGAATAGGAAGTTTGGTTTGCAATATTTCCTGCTCGGCGGCAGGAAAACTAGAAATGCTTGCAAGTGCTGTCGTCTGATATGCCTTTATTCCAGCAGAATATGAGTCCAGATCACTTCTCGTGAAGGTTGGTATTGTTGATGGTAAACTTTTCGATATTGTTTGAATGTTATTTGTGAATACGTTGACTCTAGCCACATGTATTTCACCAAAGATCCCTCTGTCTTTTGCGACATCCAGTTTTTCGAAAAATAAGTCATGTACTTGGTATTCATCGTTGAAGTCTTTTGTTATTGTTACAGTCTTTGGAATTCTTGAAACATTAATACGATCAATCATTGCTTCTTCAAGGACTGTTGCAATGTCTTCTGCGGAAAGAGAAAATTCGATTTCTATTGTTGGTTCAAGGTCATCATATTGAATTGGACAGACATTTTCGTCTATACTAATGTCAGTATTGAAGTCGGCCAAGGCTTGCAATATAGAGCTCTTTCCAGATTCATTCTTTCCAGCAAGGATTGTAACTCCTTCTTCTAAATAGCAATCTCCAGAATCAATAATAGATTTGTAGTTGCAAATTCTGAATTTGATTATCTTCATAACTACCTCGATTTATCTAGTTGCTTATCTTAATCAGCGGATTTGTCAATATGGTGGAATGCCTTCATATCCGACAAGCGAACGGCCCCGAAGCTTCCGCTCCGGGGCCGTTTTCATTCTCCTACTTGTGAGCCGCAGGGCGGCTAAAACTTCTCGAAGCCGCTCTCGTCCTCCTGTTCCTCGTCAGCGCCCGGATGCGCGTAAGGGGCAGGGGCAGCCGCCAATGTGCTGCAGCCGCTGGGCCTGGCTCGCCAGTTCCTCGCTGGTGCTGGCCGTTTCCTCAGAGGCCGAGGCGTTCTGCTGGATCACCTGGTCGAGCTGCTGGATGGCCCTGTTCATCTGGTCCGCGCCCTGGGTCTGCTCGCGGCAGGCCGCGCTGATCTCCTGCACCAGCTCGCTGGTGTGCTCGATGTCCGGCACGATCTTGGCCAGCATGTGCCCGGCCTTCTCGGCCACGGCCAAACTGTTGTTGGAGAGCTGCCCGATCTCGCTGGCCGCCGAGCCGCTGCGCTCGGCCAGCTTGCGCACCTCTGCCGCCACCACGGCGAAGCCCTTGCCGTGCTCGCCCGCGCGCGCCGCCTCGATGGCCGCGTTCAGCGCCAGCAGGTTCGTCTGCCGGGCGATCTCCTCGATGAATCCGATCTTGTCCACGATCTCGCGCATGGCCTTCACGGTCTGGTCCACGGCCGCGCCGCCCTCGCGCGCGTCCTCGGCGCTCTTCTTGGCCATGTTCTCGGTCTGCTGGGCGTTGTCCGCGTTCTGGCGGATGTTCGAGGCCATCTCCTCGATGCTGGAGGAGATCTCCTCCACGCTGGCGGCCTGTTCCGTCGCGCCCTGTGACAGGGACTCGCTGGACGCGGACAGCTCCTCGGACCCGGAGGCCACGGCCTCGGCCGAGTTGTTCACCTGCAGCACCACCGAGCGCAGCCGCACGGCCATGTCCGTCAAGGCCGCCGCCAACGCGCCGATCTCGTCCTTCTGGTTGACGTCGATGCGCGCCGCAAGATTGCCCTCGGCCAGTTCCTTGGCAAAGGTCAGTCCCTTGCGCACCGGCCCGACGATGCCCCTGGTGATGAATATCGCGGCCAGGGTGCCGAGCAGCAGGGCCAGCAGCGCGCCGGTGACGAGCAGGGTGCGCGACATGGCGATCTCGCCGAACATCTTGGCCTTCTGGCTGTCGCGCGCGGTCTCGCAGACCTTCTGCATCTCACGTGCGTTGGTGATGAGCTGCTTCTCCATGTCCTGCTGTTTTGTGAGGGCCTTGGAGTAGTCGTCGAGGTATTTCACGTACGAGGTCGTCTCGGTGATGATCTTCTCGGTCTGGGCGATGTTCTCCTGCTTCTTCAGCTGTGACTTGAGACCCTGCGCCAAGGTGATGATGCCCTGGCCGATCTCCTGCGCTTTCTGGGCATAGGCCGCGTCGCCTGTCTGGATGTAGTACATGACCGTCAGGCGCATGGTGATGAGCCGGGACTCGATCTTGCTCGCGTCGTTCAGCTTGCCGAGCCGGGCGTCCAGGGCAGCCGTAGCTGCCTTGGCCTTGATCTCACTGGTCATGGCGGCGCTCTGCATGGCGTTGAGCGCCTGGGCCTCTCCGGTCGCCCGCAAGGCGGCGGCGCCCATGGCCTTTTGGACCTCCGCGCGCATGCGCTCGCTCTCCACAAAGCCCTTGAAGGCGGCGTCATAGTTGTGGGTGGCCTTGATGACCTGGTCCATCTGCTCGCGGTTCGCATTGTCCGTGAAGCGGGCCTTGTACTTCGTTGCGCTGGCCAGGATGCCCGCAACGTTCTTGCCAACTTCTTCGATGCTCTTCTCATCGCGCCGGATCTGGAAGTTTTTCTCCTGGCGCCTGCTCTCCAGAACCATCTTGATGATTTCAGTCATGCCGTCGGCCTTGTCCACCCGGTCCAGGGCGGACGAGAAGCCGCGCCAGGAGAGCATCGACAAAAGCGCGGTCAGCGTGAGCACCGCGGCGAAACCCAGACCAAGCTTCAGGGATAAACGCAGATTTTTCATCAACTCACCTCAAGTGGGCAACATGTATTGGAGGGCATCATCAATTCTGTAGCATAGCATTTATTTGTCCGCAATTCCTATGAGACAATTAGATGGTTCATCGGCTTGTGCAAAAATGTCTGTAGGGTATAGGAGTGAGAAATGCTGGGCAAAACCCTTGACGAGCGCACGACCCTTGGATAAAAATTTACATCAGGATATATTGATATAGTCATGGAGCCCGATGACAGACCTTTTGCGCATACATAAAGCCCTGGCCGACGAGACCAGGCTTCGCCTCACCGGGATCCTGCGCCGCTTCGAGCTGAACGTCGGCGAACTGGTGGCGGTGCTGGGCATGAGCCAGCCGCGTATTTCCCGGCACCTCAAGATTCTCGTGGAGGCTCGGCTGGTGGACTGCCGCCGCGAGGGCCTGTGGGCCTTTTATCGCGCCGCCGCCACCGGGCCGGGCAGCCGGGTGCTTGGCACCTCCGCCGAGTTCATGGACACGCCAGAGTTCGAGGTCGACGCAAGCCGTGCCGCTGCGGCCGTGAGTGAACGCGTGCAGGCCACGCGGAGGTTCTTCGACTCCGTGGCCGGGCGCTGGCGCGACCTCTCGCGCGAGGTGCTGGGCGAGCTGGACCTGCCGGGCGAGATAGCCAGACGCGTGCCCGAGGGCGCCGCCGTGGTCGACCTGGGCTGTGGGCCGGGCGAGCTGCTGGAGCGCCTGAGCGAACGCGCCTGCCTGGTCATCGGCGTGGACAATTCGCCGCGCATGCTGGAGCTGGCGGGCCAGCGGCTGAACGGCAAGGCCTCGCAGGACGGCCGGGCCGGCATCAGCCTGCGCCTGGGTGACCTGACGCACCTGCCCCTGCGCGAGGGCGAGGCCCAGGCCTGCGTGTTCTCCATGGTCCTGCACCACCTGCCGGACCCTGTGGCCGCCTTGTCCGAGGCGAGGCGCGTGCTGTGCCCCGGCGGACGGCTGATCATCGCCGACTTCGACCGCCACGAGAACGAGGCCATGCGCGTGCATTATGGCGATGCGCGCCTGGGCCTGGACCAGCGGCAATTGCGCGCATGGCTTGAAGAGGCCGGGTTCCTGCCCGGCCCTGTGGAACCGTACCCTGTCAACCAGGGCCTTGTGGTGCTCCTCGCCGAGGCGGCGAGACCCTAGCCACGGCCCGGTTCAACCTTTTTCGCAAACACCTTTGGAGGACAACAAGATGATGGAACTTGACCTGAAGATGAACTACCGCGTCGCCGACCTGTCCCTGGCCGATTGGGGCCGCAAGGAACTGCAGCTCTCCGAGAACGAGATGCCCGGCCTCATGGCCCTGCGCAAGAAGCACGGCAAGAAGAAGCCCCTCAAGGGCCTGAAGATCATGGGCAGCCTGCACATGACCATCCAGACCGCCATGCTCATCGAGACCCTGCACGCGCTGGGCGCGGACCTGCGCTGGGCCTCCTGCAACATCTTCAGCACCCAGGACCACGCGGCCGCGGCCATCGCCAAGGCCAAGACCGCCAGGGTCTTCGCCTGGAAGGGCGAGAGCCTGGAAGAGTACTGGTGGTGCACCGAGCAGGCCCTCACCTGGCCTGACGGAAGCGGCCCGGATCTCATCGTGGACGACGGCGGCGACGCCACCCTCATGATCCACCAGGGCGTGAAGTGCGAAAAGCAGCCCGCCCTGCTCAAGAAGAAGGTGGAGAACAAGGAGTTCCAGATCATCATGGACCGCCTGGCCCATGGCTACAAGGCCGATCCCAAGAAGTGGACCAGGATCGCGGCCAAGGTGCGCGGCGTTTCCGAGGAGACCACCACCGGCGTGCATCGCCTGTACGACATGGCCAAGAAGGGCGAGCTGCTCTTCCCGGCCATCAACGTCAACGACTCCGTGACCAAGAGCAAGTTCGACAACCTGTACGGCTGCCGCGAGTCCCTGGCTGACGGCATCAAGCGCGCCACAGACATCATGATCGCTGGCAAGATCAGCGTCGTGGTGGGCTACGGCGACGTGGGCAAGGGCTGCGCCCAGTCCATGCGCGGCTTTGGCTCCCGGGTCATCATCACCGAGGTCGACCCCATCTGCGCCCTCCAGGCGGCCATGGAGGGCTATGAGGTCCTGCCCATGGACAAGGCCTGCGAGCTCGGCGACATCTTCATCACCGCCACGGGCAACCTCCACGTGGTCAATGCCAAGCACATGGTCAAGATGAAGGACGAAGCCATCCTCTGCAATATCGGCCACTTCGATTCCGAGATCGAGATGAGCTTCCTGGAAAACAACCCCAAGTGCACCAAGCTTGAGATCAAGCCCCAGGTGGACAAATGGACCCTGCCCGGTGGCAAGTCCCTCATCGTCCTGGCTGAAGGCCGCCTGGTGAACCTGGGCTGCGCCACGGGCCACCCCAGCTTCGTCATGAGCAACTCCTTCACCAACCAGGTGCTGGCCCAGCTCGATCTCGCGGCCAACAAGTATGAGCCCTCAGTCATGATCCTGCCCAAGAGGCTGGACGAAGAGGTCGCCCGCCTGCACCTGGAGCGCCTGGGCGTTGAGCTGGACAAGCTGACCAAGGCCCAGGCCGACTACCTGGGCGTGTCCCAGGACGGCCCCTACAAGCCGGAGCACTACCGCTACTAGATCAGCAAAGCGGGAGGGGGGCGGGGGCCAGTCGCGAGCCATCGCCTGCCTGTCTCCCTCTTTAAGATGAACGAAGGGCTTCTTCCGGTAACGCGCCGGAGGAAGCCCTTTCCATTGGCCGGATGGCGGTGTGCGCTGCTGCCCGGCTAGCGTCTCTTCACCGGGACGTAGTGCGTGGCCGGACCCTGCCCGGCCTTGGACAGGAGGCCCTTTTCGACCAGGTCGCGCAGGTCGTGGATGGCGGTCCTCACCGGGAGGTCCCCGCCGATGAGCGTCTGGTGGTCCTGCCGGGTGATGGAACCCTTTGCCAGGGCGAAGGAGTAGGCTGCCTGCTGGCGGGCATTGAGCTTCACCGCGCCTGGCAGGGGCTCGGCGGCGGGGGCTGCGGAAGGCGGCCTTGAAGCGGACGGAGCGGGCGGAGCTGCCGGCGCGGCAGGCTTCGGCGCAGCCGGAGAGCGAAGCTGCGGCGGTTCCGAATTTTGGGAGGGCGGCGGGGCCAAGGCCTCGGCAAGGGCTTTCAACGGACGCAGCTCCTCGTCCTCAAGCACGATGTCCTCAGCCTGGATCACGTCGTTCTCGACCATGACCGCAGAGTTGGTGATGCGGTTGATGAGTTCGCGGACGTTGCCCGGCCAGTCGTAGGCCTTCATCTTCTCTATGGCGCCCTTGCTGAAGCCGAGCCCGTGTTTTCCGACCTTCTCCTCTGCGGCCATGAGGTAGTGGATGGCCAGCAAGGGAATGCTCTCCTTGTGCTCGCGCAGGGGAGGCGTGTGCAGCGAGATGACCTTGAGCCGGAAATAGAGGTCCTCGCGGAAGATCTTCTGGTCGATCAGACTCTCCAGGCTCACGTTGGTGGCGGTGATGATGCGCACGTCGACATCAATCTCCGCATCGCTGCCCAGAGGCTTGATCTTGCGCATGGCCACGGCCCGCAGCAGAGCCTGCTGGACCTTGGGCGAGGCGGTCTGGATCTCGTCGAGGAAGAGCGTGCCGCCGTTGGCTTCCAGGAAGGCGCCCTTGCGCTCGTTTTTGGCCTCGGTATAAGCCCAGCGGACATGTCCGAAGAGTGTGTCGAGCAGCAGGTTCTCGTCCAGGGCGCCGCAATCCACGCAGATGAGCGGCCCGCCGGACCGGCGGCTGTTCCGGTGGATGGCGTCTGCCGCCAGCTGCTTGCCGGTTCCGGTCTCGCCGACGATGAGCACATCCACATCCACCCGGGCAGCCTTGAGGATGTCCGCCTTGAGCTGCTCGATCTTCGGGCTGATCCCGCAGAATTCTGGCAGGATATCTGAGCTGTTGCCGACGATCAGCGAAAGCATCTCCTCGTCCAGCGCGGCCCTCTGGCGCAGGCCGGAGCGTTTGAGAGCCTCGTCCTTGGTTTGGATGAGTTCGGCCTGGGTGCGCATCTGCTCAATCATCTTGTTTACGGCGTTCATGAGCATGTTGGTCTCATAGCCGGAATGCGGGATGTCGACAGGCTGCAAGTTCTGCGAGGACCATGCAGTGCTCACCGCCCTGGTCATCTTGATGATCGGGTTGGCGATGACGCGACTGACAAGGTAGACCAGGCCCGCAATCATGACGATGGTCGTCAGGGTGATGAGCAGCATGACGTCCATGTGCCGGTAACCTGCTGTCAGCGTCAGCTGGCTGCGGTCGATGTTGGCCACGCCTGCGTAGATAATGGGTTCCTTGCCCTTCATCCGGGTGAACTCGATGGGCGAATATGCCTGAATGCAGTCGCGGACAAGGCTGTCTTGGGCCGAGGTGTTTGACAGGCTGAAAAGGCCGTCCTTCCCTTCCCGAACGTCGGTCACCATCTTCCAGAAGTTCTTGTGCACTGAACTCGGCCTGAAGGCGCATGAGGTGTGGGGGTTGCCCAGGGTGCCCTCAAAGCCCGCCCTTGCGAGATAGGTCGCCAGAGGCGGGTCCTTCTTTTCGATGTCCTCAGACTGGAACAGCTCCCAGCCTTCGGTGTCGAACATGTAGCTGTAGACGATTTCATCACCGCGCGCGTTGCCCCGCAGAGGCGAGAGCGGGGATCTGTAGACAGAGAGTATGTCTCTGATCTGGCGCGCGTCGATGGCCAGGAGCAGGTGACCGGACTCGCCGTGGGGCGTCGTATAGGGAGTGACCAGGCGGATGACCTGCGAAGAGACCTTTCTGTTGGGATTGTTTTCTGAAGGGAAGGGGTACTCGATCTCCATGACGGGCGAGATCCAGACCTCACCGAGCGAGAGGGCAGGGAGCTTTTCAACGAAGAGGAGCGGGTTGGGATGGATCTTGTCCAGGCGATTTGCAAGCAGGCTGATAATATTGCCATCTTTGATGACAAGAAAGGTGTTGCCATCTTCTTTTGGCGAGATGTGGGCGAACTCGCAATATTTCATGCCAGAAATGCTCAGGCGTCTGGCAATGAACGTCCGCATCTGCTCTTCATTCATGGGCTCTTGGGCAGCGAGAAGAATATCCTGGCGGACGCGTTCCAGGAATTCTTCAATCTGACTGGCCAGCGCCTGTGTCTGAACGGAGGCATTGCGCTCTACTCCTGCCTCTATGAGGTTGCAGGAGAGAATGTAGGTGAGGTAGCCCGTGACCATGAGGGTAAGAATGACGGAAGGGATGAGGGCGAACATCAGCTTGGTTTTGAGGTTCAAATCCCTGAACCAATCCATGGCGTTGCCAAACATGACACGGAGCTGTGGGCCTCTATCTGGCATGGCAAGCTCTCCTTGAGGAATGGCGCGGGGTTGCGGATGTGATCCTCTTGCTTTTGGCAATATATCGGACAAAACAGCCTGTCAAGCAAATACTTTATGGTCTGTTAATTCTGGCTGTTATCTGTTTCCTTGCCATATATCTTGCCATAATTCTTGGTACGAAGGTTGCTTTTAGGGTCCGTATGCAAGCTTTGCAAGATGGTGCAAGGCAGATGGGTTGAGGTGCTGGCCTGGAAATCTGGTGGGCCGGAAATGTTGCAAAACCAAATATGGGAGGAGATCCATGCGCAAGAAGCTGGCCAAGTTGGGCGGGTTGATCGCTTTGGTTCAAGTCGTCGTCCCCTCTGTGCTCCTGGCGGCAGGCCCCAAGGCTGTTGACCTTGTCGTCGTCGCGGACACACGTGTTCTCACGGATGGTATGAATCGGTATTTTGCCGACCTTTACAACACGGACATTCTGCTGTTCGCGGTTTGGGCCGTGGTCCTGACGGCGCTGATGGGCAGCGTTCTCGGTGTCCTCATGGATAAGATCATGACGTCTACCGGCTTGAACCTGACCAAGCGCAAGATCATCGAGCACTAACGGCCAAACTACAAGGAGAGTGCCTGTTATGGAATGGATGTACATGCATATGCCCATCTCGGGCGTGAATATTTTGTGGCCGGGCCTGGTGCTCATCGGCTTCTCGGTCGGCGTCATTGGCGGCTTCTTCGGAATGGGCGGCGCCTGGATGGTTACTCCGGGCCTGAATATCCTGGGCTTCCCCATGGCTTTCGCCATCGGCACTGACATTGCCCACATCGCCGGCAAATCCATGATCTCCACGGTCCGCCACTCCAAGTTCGGCAACGTGGACTACAAACTGGGCATCGTCATGCTCGCCGGAACGATGGTGGGCATCGAAATCGGTGCGCAGATCGTCATGTACCTCGAACGCGTCGGCCTGGTGGGCAGTGTTGTCCGCTGGGTGTATGTCGTGGTTCTGGCGCTCATCGCCACCATGGTCTTCTCTGACTATGCCAAGGCCGTGAGCAACAAGAAGCGCGGCGAAGTCGGCGCGCACGGCGCCGAGGGCCTGACCTGGTACAAGACCATGCACCGCATCAAGATACCCCCGATGATGAGCTTCAAGGAAGCCGGAATCACCTGCTCCATGTGGCTTCCGATCATGGTCAGCCTGTTCTGCGGCATCCTGGCCGGTTTCCTGGGCATCGGCGGCGGCCTCCTGCGCATGCCCGCCCTGGTCTACCTCATCGGCGCCCCGACGCACATCGCCGTCGGCACCGACCTCTTCGAGGTTATGATCTCCGGCCTTTACGGCGCCTTCACTTACACCTTGAAGGGCCGCATTGAAATCGTGGCCGTGTTCGTCATGCTCACCGGCGCCGCCATCGGCGCGCAGATCGGAACCGTTGCCACCAAGTACGCCAAGGGCATGGGCATCCGCGTCGCCTTCGGCCTCGCAGTCGTGGCCTGCATGGTCTCCATCATCCTCAAGCAGTACAAGTATGGTGATGCCGCCGCTGTCGTGATCCTTGGCGCCATCAGCCTGATCTGCATCTGGATCTGCAAGATCATGTTCGTCGGCGCTGCCCACGAGCTCAGGATGAAGAAGGCCGGGACCCCCATCGACTAGTCCCACCCTGGACAACCAAAGCAAACGGAGTCGCGAAATGAGGAAATTCACCGCAATCGCAGCAGCAACTCTTCTGCTCGGCCTGCTCGCGGCGGGCTCGGCCTTCGCCGCAGAGGTCATCCAGGGCAAGTGCCTTGAGATGAACAAAGAGGCCAAGACCCTCACCATCGAAGAGTATGACATCAACTTCGACAAGGACTTCAAGTTCGGCCATCCCACCGGGATCAACACCACCGTGGACGTCGCCACGGCCAAGGTAGGCATGGAGCCCGTTCCGGGCGACACCCTGAGGATCGCCTACATCGTGAAGGGCGACAAGAAGGTCGCGCTTAAGGTGATGAACATCACCAAGCAGAACCTGATGAAGAAGTAGAGCCCCTCCCTGTAACTGGCCCGCCCCCAACCGGCATGTCTGGGGGCGGGCCCTAAAACCCTCTGGAGGAGCGAGCAATGGAAAAGCCAACCTACATCTCAAAGCAGACGTTGATCATCATCGTCCAGGATATTTTGCTTTTGGCGATTCTTTCCTATAGCGTTTATGAAGGGCACAAGGATATGGATCAGTTCTCTGGAATCTTCGTCAGGAACTTCATCCCCATGGCCTTGACGACTGTGCTGGGCACCAAGTTCCTCATCCGCAGGATCAGGAAGAGCGCCGAGCAGCAGTCCTCTCCGCCGTCAGCAGCTTAGGGCGGAGATCACAGGGCCGTGTCTCACCAGACGCACCCGAATGGCGAGCAGAAGATGCAACAACAAGGACACCTCATGCCGCGCATCCTTGAGTGGACAAGCAAGCTTCTGTTGGTGATTCTGGCCTTGGCCCTGGTCGATACCGTCGTTGGTGGATTCTTTGTGGAAAAGACGCTGCGCCTGGTGCGTGGCAAGTCTGAATATCTCACCGCCAAGCTGGACCGTCCGGTCGAAGTCGGCACCGGTTTCGCCCTTGAAGTCGGACCCGAGAAGGCCAATCAGATTCTGGATTACAAGACCGACGCGCATGGGGTCGTCCTGGAGTTCGTCGAGATCTCGGGCCGCGACTGGCGCGCCCTGGCCACCGTCGATCCCAAGGCCCCGGCTGGCGACTACGTCCTGCAGGTGTTCCGGCGTGGCGAGTCAGACCATGTGAAGGAGCCGGTCCACTCCCTCAGGGTTTTCAGGGATGCCGCAGCGGCCAGCGCCATGGCCTCGACCTTCAGCGAACGCCATTTCGGGTTCCCGCCCTTCTACGGAATCATCGCGGTTCTGCCTCCGCTCGTCTTGTGCTTCCTGCTCACTTTTCGCATCTCCGGCAGAAAGCTCAAGGAGCTTGACGAGTTGGGCATTGGCCCTATCTACCGGGTGATCAAGCGCAAGAAGCACTGGGAGCTGCTGGTCGGGCTGGGCAAGATGCACGGCATCGTGCCTGGGGCCACGCTGCTGGTGCTGAATCCGGAAAAGGAACAGGTCGGGGAGATCGTGGTGGAGAAGGTCGAGATCGATACCTCCACCGCAACCGTGCCCCTGGGCAGCGATGTCCGCCACGACTACCTGGTCGTGCTGAAGGCCTGATCGCGGATCTTCTCCGCGCCTGGCCGACGTGTGGCGTTGGCCGCCACAGGCTGGCGGCAACGTCCGGCACCATTCCAACTCCTCACGAGCATTCAGAAGCGCGCGCGGCAATAATCGCCCGGGGCGCACCTCCTCGAACCGTCTGCGTTGACGCGGGCTGCGGCTTTTTTGCGTCCGGCCCTGTCTCAGGAAAGTTGGTGTCGTGCGGCGGTTTTGAGCGCCTTGCCCACGCGGGCCAGCAACCCTGACGGGATGTTCCAGCAGTGCCAGTAGAGCGGCACCGGCAGGGGAGCAGGGCAGAGGTCCACCAGCGCACCGGAGGCGAGGTGCGCGCTGGCCTGCAGGTGGGGGATGAGCCCGTACCCGGCATTGCCCAGCACGAAATCCACGAAGCGCTCGGAGTCGGGCACATGATGGCGCGGCGCGCTGTCCGGGCTAGCGCCCAGGGTCAGTTCCAGGAAGTGGTCGTGCACGTTGTCGTCACGGTTGAAGACCACGGCCGGGGCGCTCCAGGCCGCCTTGAGCGTGAGGCCCTGCGGGAACCAGCGTGCGGCGAAGGCCGGCGCGCTGGCGCAGTGGTAGCGCATGGTCCCCAGGAACTCAGCCCGGCAGCCCTGCATGGGAGACTTTCGGGTGCTCACGCAGCCCGCCACCTCGCCTCCGCGCAGCAGCTCCAGGGTGCGCTCCTGGTCATGCACGCGCAGGTCCAGCACCACCCGCTCGGACACGAGCACCGGGAGCACTGCCGCCGTGAACCAGGTGGCCAAGGTGTCGGCGTTGACTGCCAGGGCCAGGGTCTGCCAAGGCCCTTCGGGGTGACCGGAAGACCCTTCCGACTTGAATTGTCGCGCCAGGTCAGCTGTCAGTTCGTTCTCCAGCAATCCCACGCGGCGTGCATGCCGGAGCAAGGCCCGGCCTGGGCCTGTGGGACGCGGTGGCTGGGTGCGCGTGAGCACCGGCTGGCCCACGGCCTCCTCCATCTGCCGGATGCGTTGCGACACGGCGGATTGCGTGAGGTTAAGCCGTTTGGCCGCCCGCTCAAACCCGCCCTCGTCAATCACCGCCGAGAGCGTCTCTAAGAATTTCGTTTCAATCATGGATGAGCATTAGCATAATTAATGGAGATTGAAAAGAATGAATTTCACTTTTGTTTTGGAAGCGGCTAGCTCAGGACATGCAGAGGAGGGAACCATGCTGGAAGCACAGGTGAGCTGGCCGCAGCTCGGGCAGGGGTTTGGCCTGAGCCTTGGGCTCATCGTGGCCATTGGCGCGCAGAACGTGTTCGTGCTGACCCAGGGCGCGCGCGGGCATCGGCCCTGGCTGGTGGCCGGGGTGTGCACGGTTTGTGATGGGTTGCTCATCGGCGCCGGAGTCGGCGGGGTGGGCCGGGCCGCGTCCCAGGCGCCGCTGGCGTCCGGTCTGCTGGGCCTGGCAGGGGTGCTGTTCCTCGCGATCTACGGCCTGCGGGCCTTGAACAACGCCCTGCGCGGCGCGTCCCTTGGGTTGGACACAGAGGTTGAAGCTGCGCCGCTTGGCGCCATCCTGCTGACGGCACTCGGCGTGAGCCTGCTCAATCCCCATGCCCTGCTGGACACGGTGGTGCTTATCGGCGGGTTGTCCAGCCGCCTGGATGCCACCGGCCGACTCAGCTTCGGACTTGGCGCGGTGTTGGCCTCTGGCTGCTGGTTTTTCGCCCTGAGTCTGGGCGGGCGGCTTCTGGCCCCGGTGCTGCGCAGGCCCATGGCCTGGCGCGTGCTGGACGCCCTGGTCTGCCTGACCATGTGGACGCTGGCCGCAGGGCTTGGCCGGGACCTGTTGAACAGTTCGGGCTGGCTGGACGCGGGGCTATGAGCAATCCAGGGACGTGCAGTTCCGGCCCGCGTTCTTGGACCGGTACATCATGTCGTCGGCCCGCTTCAGGGCGGTCTCCAGGGTGTCGGACTCCAGGGCCAGGCAGCCGCCCACAGACACGGTGACCCGGAGCATGTCGCCGGAAAGGGGGAGGGCGGAGGCTTCAACAAGTCGGCGCATGCGCTCGGCGATGATGCGGAACTTGGCTGCATCCACGCCCGGCACCAGGGCCAGAAACTCCTCGCCGCCCCAGCGGTAGACCTTGTCCACCCCGCGCAACGCGCCGACAAGGGTCTTGGCCACCATGACGAGCACCTGGTCGCCAATCTCGTGGCCAAAGGTGTCGTTGATGGTCTTGAAGGCGTCGAGATCCACGAAAAGCAGTCCGAAAGGCACATGGAAGTTGCGCAGCGCCTTGATCTTGCGCTCGAAGTCCATTGCGGCTGCGCGCCTGTTGCCCAGACCGGTGAGCGGGTCGATCATGGCCATCTGTTTCAGCTCGTTGAGCTCATGCAGCATCTCGCGCCGCGAGGATTTGTCGGTGAAGATCTCCACAGCCCCGGTGATGCGGCCGGATTCATCGCGCATGGGCGTTATGCGGATGTTCACCGGGACACGGTGCCCGCCCTTGTGATGCAGATAGACTTCGGCCTCGCGAGTCTCGCCGTCCTCCAGGGTTTTGGCCAGGGGGCATCTGTTGACGCAGAGCTGCGTGCCATCGTCGTCCACATGCATGAGCAGGTTGTCGGCGCAGGCGCGGCCCACGACCTCCGGGGGTTGGAAACCGGAGATCCGCTCCGCGCCCTTGTTCCAGTAGGTGATGGTCCGCGAGCTGTCGACGAAGTAGACGCCATCGTACAGGTTGTCGAGAAGGTCCTTGTAGAAGTCTTGCTGCATGGTTCCCTCGAAACTGCTGCGTGGCGTCAGGCAAGAAGTCCAGTGTCAGGGCCGGGGGGCGGCGTGCGCTGGAAATGCCTGGTTGGCGCTGATGCGCTTCTTCAGGTATAAAGGTATCGTAAACTGGGGCATTTTCGCAAGGGATATGCAATAGCAAACGGGGCGCCCAGGATTTTCCCAGGACGCCCCGCTGGCGATGAACTTTTTGAATGTTGGCTTGGCGGCCTGCTAGAAGCAGACGGCGACCAGATTGAACGAGGCGTAGTTGTTGTCCGGGTTCTCTGCGTAGCGGCAACCCATGCGTGAGGCGTCGCGCTTGTTGATGATGTCTTCTCCCGAGCCCTTGTAGTATTCACACTCGTTGTTGAAGCAGACGACTATGACTCCCCAGCCGGTTTCGGGCGGGGCCAGCCAGGCTTCCAGGGGCTTTTTGCAGTGCGGACAGACGCGGTCTTCCAGTTCGGTGATGATACCGGCATATTCATGGATCACGGTGGATTGCTCCTTATTGGTGCTTTGGTGGACGACCCGGCAAAGGTAAGTCCTCTGCGGGCTGCGTCAAGGGGCGTCAGAAGCTGGTCTTGCGGGAGGCCCCATCCTTGGCCTGGGGCTCGTCGACTGCTTCAGCCCCCTCCTCGTCATGCTCGTCCAGCGGATCAGTCTCCGGCGCGTCTGCCTCCAACATGTCGGCATCCTGTGCGTCCGCATCCAGAGCGTCAGCGTCAAGCTCCTCAGCACCCGCGTCACCCTCCGGGGCCAATTGGCCGGACTGGCGCAGCTCGCGCAGCAGGCGGAACAGCGTCCGGCTGGAGCGCGGCGGCTTGTTCTTCTCGGCTTCAGCCCGGGCATTGCGCGCGAGCATGCGGATCTTGCTGCGCACCTCAACCTGCTCGTCCTCCGGGGCCAGGGCCACGAGGCCTTCCAGGCCGGATTCGTCCCCGGCGAGAAGCGCCGTGCGCCAGGCCTCAACGGCGTGAAATTCGCGCGCCTGGCCACGGTTGCCGGACTCGATGTCTTCCACCGCCAGGGCCAGGGGGGCGGCGTCGGTTTCGCGCATGAGCGCGCCGATGAACTGGAGCTGGCGGCGCTTGGCCTCGTGCTTGCCGAGGGCCTTGTACTCGATGATGGCCTCCATGAGGCGGGGGAGCAGATCGAGCTTCTTCAGGGCCGATTCCGGCAGCTCGGCCAGCTTGCCGCCAAGGACCTGCAGGGCGGCGCTGTCGCGTTTATTCTGGGACCGGCTGGGCGGCCGGGGGTCGGTGTAGTCGTAAGGCTTGGGCTTGCGCATGGGTTCCTCTGGTCAAATGAATGAGACGATGGTGAACGAGACGATGGTGGTCGCGTGAACGGTGGGTATTGTCCCTGGTTTGGTCGCGTATGGCAAGGGCGGAAACAAAAGGGCCGGGAGCCTATGCCCCCGGCCCGTAAGCTGTGGTTTACAAAGGCTTAAGCCACCCAGTCGTCGTCCTGCTCAACAGGCGCGAAGCCCCGGCGGATGGTGTTCTCGGAGACCAGGCGCGGGTCCATGAACTGCAGCAGGTAGTCCGGGCCGCCGGACTTGGAGCCCACGCCGGACATGTTGAACCCGCCAAAGGCGTGGCGTTCGACCATGGCGCCCGTGCTGCCCTTGTTCAGGTACAGGTTGCCCACGCGGAACTCGCGGCGGGCCTTGTCCAGGTGCTTGGGGCTGCGGGAATACACCGCGCCGGTGAGGGCGAAGCGGGTGGAGTTGGCGATGTCCAGGGCCTCGTCAAAGGTCTTGGCGCGCAGGATCGCCAGCACCGGCCCGAAGACCTCCTCCTGGGCGATGCGCATGTCCTTGGTGATGCCCTCGACGATGGTGAGCGGCACGTAGCAGCCGCCGTCAGTGGGGAAGTCGGTGCGCTTCACCAGCACCTTGCCCTCGGAGCAGGCGAGGTCCACGTACTTCAGGATGTTCGCCTGGGCAGCCTTGTCCACCACCGGTCCCATGTAGTTGGCCGGGTCCTCGGACGGGCCGATCTTGATGGACTTGGCGGCCTCCGCCAGGCGGGAGACGAAGCGGTCGTAGAGGGGGTCGAGCACGATGACCCGCGAGCAGGCCGAGCACTTCTGCCCCTGGAAGGCGAAGGCCGAGTTCAGCACGCCGGTGATGGCCTCGTCCAGGTCGGCGTCGTCGTCAATGATGATGGCGTTCTTGCCGCCCATTTCGGCGATGACCTTCTTGCAATGGTTCTGCCCCGGCTGGACCTTGGCGGCCTTCTCCTGGATGCGCAGGCCCACTTCCATGGACCCGGTGAAGGCGATGACCGACACATCCGGGTGCTCCACCAGGGCGTCGCCCATGACCGAGCCCTTGCCTGGCAGGAAGTTGAACACGCCGTCAGGCAGGCCCGCCTCCTTGAATATCCGCGCCAATCCATAGCCGATGACCGAGGACAGGCCCGAAGGCTTGTAGACCACGGCGTTGCCGCAGACGATTGAAGCTGCGGCCATGCCCGCGCTGATGGCCAGCGGGAAGTTCCAGGGGCCGATGACCGCTGTGACGCCCTTGCCCTGGTAGAAGTACTGGTTCATCTCGCCGGGGGCATTGCCCATGCGTTTGGGCGCGCCCAGGCGGATCATCTCGCGGCCGTAGTACTCCAGGAAGTCGATGGCCTCGCCGATGTCGCCGTAGGCCTGATCCCACTGCTTGCCGACCTCCAGCACCTGCACGGCAGAGAGCTCGAAGGTGTCGCGGCGCATGATGTCCGCAGCCTTGAAGAGCACCTTGGCGCGCTCCAGGGGCTCCACATCGCGCCAGGCCAGGTAGGCCTTGCGGGCCACGGCCAGGGCGTCCTGCGTCTCCTTGAGGCCCGCCTGGCAGACCTTGCCCACGATCTCGGCCGGGTTGGCCGGGTTGTAGGAGTCCAGGGTGTCCGCCGTCACGATGTCCTTGCCGCCGATGACGAGGGGGTAGGTCTTGCCGAAGTCGCGGCGCACCTTGGCCAGGGCGCTGACCATGCCCGCGCGGGCGGCCGGGATGGTGAAGTCCACGCCGGGCTCGTTGGCGAAGGCCAGGGTGCCGCCGGGGCCCGGTTTGGGCGCGGCCGGGGCCTTCTTGGCCGCCACCTCGCGCTCGCGGGTCGTGATGGGATTCTCCAGCAGGTGCTCCAGTTCCGCGCCCTCGGCAAAGCTCTGGCGCAGGAAGCTCTCGTTGGCGGTGTTCTCAAGCAAACGCCGCACCAGGTAGGCCATGCCCGGGATCAGGTCGCCATAGGGGCAGTAGAGGCGCACGCGTTTGGCGACGTTGCGCAGGCCTTTGCGCACGGGCTCGGCCATGCCGTAGAGCACCTGGAACTCGTATCGGCTGTCGGGCACGTTCAGCGCCTTGGCCGTCTCAATGACGTTGGAGATGGTGCGGATGTTGTGCGAGGCGCAGGCGAAGTGGCAGATGTCGTGGTTCTGCAGGATGAGCCGGGAGATGCGCTCATGGGCCATGTCGCTTTCAGCCTTGATGGTCCACACGGGGATCTCCCAGCCGTTCTGTTTGGCCAGCACGGTCTCGGAATCCCAGTAGGCGCCCTTCACCAGGCGGACGGAGATGGGCAGGCTTTCCTTGCGCGCCCAGGCGAGCATCTCGGTCACGTCGGCCTCGGTGCTCCTGAGGTAGCACTGGAACACGATGCCCAGGTGCGGATAGTCGCGGTGCTCCGGGGCGCTGCGCAGGCGCTTGTAGAGCTCGATGGTGATTTCCTTGTACTTGAGCTGCTCCATGTCGATGCACATGAAGCCGCCCATCTCCTTGATCTTGCGGTAGATGGGCTCCACGCGGCGGTAGATGCCTTCCACCGAGCCGGCCACGTCCACGGCCTTGGCCTGGGAGTAGAAGGCCGAGGGCTTGACCGCCACGTTGACCTTGGGCGCGTTGCCCCAGTCAAGGTCGCCCGTGGCGTCCAGGGCGTCCCACTTCTTGTACTCGGCCTGGATGCCGTTCAGGACCTCCATGTAGCCGGCCAGGTACTCGTCGCATTCCTTCTCGTTCAGCGGGGCCTCGCCGAGCAGGTCGATGACGAAGGCGAAGCCGTCCTTGCGCAGCTGGCGAATGCCTTTCACGGCTTCGGAGGCCTTCTCGCCGATGATGAACTGCCGGGCCATGCCCTCGATGTTCGTGCGGATGGCCTTGTTCAGCACCATGGCCACGAGCCCGCCGCCGAAGCCGGTCTTGCCCGCGCCCCACTTGAGCACGTCCGGGATGTTGGCGTCCTTGTCGCCGAAATATTCCTCGATGTGGCGCGACAGGGATTCGCTGGTGGTGAGGTAGGGCAACACGTCCACGAAGCGGAACATCTGGACCTTGAAGTCCTCGTTCTTCATGGCCCAGTCCATGACCTTGCCGGTCCACCAGCCCTTGTTGAAGATCGACGGGGCCTCGCCGGCGATGCTCTGGAAGAACTCCTTGCCGCGCAGGACGACCTTCTCGTCCAGTGCCTTGATTTCGATGCTCATTCTCCGTCTCCTTGCTCGATTTCGGTGGGGGGTTCGAGAGTGCTGATGTCAAGCGGCAGGACGCGTGTCTCCTTGAGGGTGCTCAGGACGACCGTGGTTCGCGTGTCGCGCACGCCGGGGATGGCCCCGAACTGTTGCAGGATGTTTTGCAGGTGCTCGGTGTCGCGGGCGCGGACCTTGGCCAGATACGAGTCCTGGCCTGCGGTGTAATGCATCTCGAGCACGCCGGGCACCTTGGCCAGGGCCTTGCCCGTGTCCATGGCGCCCACGCTCTCCTCGACACGCACAAAGGTGAACGCCGTGAGGGTGAAGCCCACGTCCTTGGGGCGCAGCACGGCCTCAAAGCCCTTGATGATGCCCTTGCGCTCCAGCTTGCGCATGCGCTCCAGCACGGCCGAGGGCGCCATGCTCACCTGGCGGGCGATTTCAGCGTTTGAGGTCCGCCCGTTGTCCTGAACTATCGTCAATATTTTTCTATCAATCTTATCGATCATTCTGTCCTCCGGCGTTCAGCCGAATAAAGTTCGTTTTCAGGAAAATGTCAAGGGGCGGTGGCGGGATCGTCCTTGCGGAATTCCATGTATTTGCTATTTCCTGAACGACTCAGGGAGGAGACCCCATGCGCCGCTTCATCCAGGTCGTTTTGCTCACATGCCTGCTTCTCGCCTTGGCGGAGCCCGCTGGGGCCGAGCACCGCATTGCCCTGGTCATCGGCAACGGCGCCTACAAGGCCGCTCCGCTCAAGAATCCCGTCAACGACGCCCGCGACATGGCCGCCTCCCTGAAGCGGCTCGGCTTTGACGTGACCCCGCTGACCGACGCGGGCCAGCAGCAGATGGACGCCGCAGTGCGCGAGTTCGGGCTCAAGCTGCGCCAGGGCGGGGCCGGGCTGTTCTACTATGCCGGGCATGGCCTCCAGGTGGCCGGGGAGAACTATCTGGTGCCGGTGAACGCCAACATCCAGACAGAGAGCGACGTGCGCTACACCTGCCTGCCTGCAGGGATGGTGCTGGGCAAGATGGAGGACGCGCGCAACGATCTGAACATCATCATACTGGACGCCTGCCGCAACAACCCCTTTGCCCGCAGCTTCCGCAGCACGGAGCAAGGCTTGGCCAAGATGGACGCGCCCACGGGCTCGCTCATCTCCTACGCCACGGCCCCGGGGTCCGTCGCTTCCGATGGCCAGGGCAAGAATGGGCTGTTCACCCAGCATCTCCTGCGCAACATGGCGACTCCGGGCCTGCCCATCACCGAGGTGTTCATGCGCGTGCGCCAGAGCGTGGTGGCGGAGACCAAGCGCAAGCAGGTGCCCTGGGAGGCCTCAAGCCTTATCGGGCAGTTCTATTTTTCCGGCACGGCGGCGAACCAGCCGCCATTGCCCGCCACTGTTGCGGCCGTCTCTCCGGTCCCGGCCACGGCCCCGGCCAAGCCTCTTGACCTCAAGGCCGAGAAGAAGCGCGTGGCCGAGGAGGCCGTCCGGCTCAAGCGCGAGCAGCAGGAGCTGGCACAGTTGCAGGCCTTGCAGGCGCAACAGGACCGCCTGGAGGCGGAGCGCCAGAAGGTGGAGCAGGCCAAGCTCCTGGCCCTGGCCCCGCGCCCGAAGCAACCGCCCCAGGCCCAGCAGGCCGTACCCGTTCACCCGGAGAGTTTCCTGGAAGGCGGATACCGTCTGGTGGGCGAGCTGTTTTCATACTCTCCCGTGGAGGCCATGGTGCAGTTCGCCTTTGACGGAACCGACCTGACGGGCAGTGCCTCCGGGCATTTCGGCCCGCATACGTTCACGGGCAAGGTCCAGGAGATCGAACTGGGCAAGGGTGTGCTGCAGTTCGTTATTGTGAGCAAACCGGTATTCATGCAGGAGAGATACTACCGCTTCACCTGCAGCGTCTCTCCGGGGTTCGACACGCTCACGGTGGTGAGTGTGGAGGCCAGGAACGCGGACGAGCCAAATTTCGACGGGGCCTTGCGGAAGTTGCAGAGCGGGCATTTCGTCCGGGTGGCCCAGCGGCCTAAGCAAGCGCCCCAGGCCAAGGCCCACGCCGCGCAGTTCGCGCAGCTTGCCCGGGCAGGGCTGCCAGATGCCCGCGCCTATTTTGAGCAGGCCGTGCAGGCCCGTCCGAACGACGCCGATGCTCGGGCCGGGCTGGCCATCGCGCTGGTCTTTTCCGGCCGCGAGGCCGACGCCAAATACCAGTTCCAGCGCTTGAGCGAGTCCGGCGCGCAGACTGCGGGCGTGCGCCTGGCCAAGGGGCTGCTGCTCGGTCTGGAGGGCAACGCGGACGCCAACTATCAGCTCAACCGGGCGCAGGAGGAGGGCGCGGACCGGGCGCTGGCGCTGCTGTGCCAGGCCGTGGTTGCGGACCGCAAGGGTGAGATGGAGCGGGGCCAGAAGCTCATGGAGAGCTACGCTGCTCTGGTGCCCGAGGTTGAGCGCGGAGAACACGTAAAGATACTGGACAAGAACCTGAACCTTGCCGGCAATATGGTCGGGAGCTTCAAATGGGTCATGCCGCCTGATTACGAGGGCGGCTATGGCAAACTGGACATCGTCTTCAGGCGGGCTGGCAGTGGGCTCGCAGCTGCGGCCACAGGGAAATTTTGGGCTTTTTCAGGGGATATCACGGTGCAGGATGTGCAGCTCAAGGGGAAGACGCTGATGTTCACCCTCAAGGTGTACAAGGTGCTGTTCGGTTCCCTTGACGATGCCTCGACCTATCGGTTTACGTGCGACCTTTCGGGCAGCCTGGATGTGATACCCGTGCCTGTCGTGGAGTGGGTGCCTGGACGCGACGGTAAGTTTGTCACCAGAAGAGACTACGCAAACACGCGGCTGGAACGCCAGTTGTAGCAGCCGCCGTAGCCAATGCTGTGACCTCTCTGAAGCGCTCCGCTTGCATGCTCGCTAGGAGATATGAAACAGCCGGGCGAGCGCGTATGCACGGCCCCAGTGCTGGCATGCAAATTTTGCCTGAAGCGCTGCGCTCCCTTTGCCTTTCCCGCCCATTTGCGCTAGCCAGTTGGCATAATGCGGCAAGCCTCCAAAAACGATGTCCTTCCGGAGGGCCTGAGTGTCAGCGACGCCGACGGCGTCCTGGCCCTCACCTTTTCTGGCGACCTGAACAGCGCCACAGTGACCCATCTCTGGGAGCCGGTGCTGGCGCGCGTGCGCGCGGCCGGGGCGGAGGTGCGTCTGGTTCGCCTGGATCTCGCAACCGTGGGCTACATCGACGGGGCCGGGCTGGCGCTTCTGGTGAAGCTGCGCGCCGAGGCCGAGGCCAAAAAGGCGCAGGTGGAGATTCTGGGCCTGTCCGAGAGCCACATGCACCTGCTGAGCCTGGCTGGCGACGCCGAGCGCGAGGCCGCCCAGAAGCCCCAGGAGCGCCGGGGCCTCAAGGGCTTGGCCGGGGTCGGCATGGGCGACGTCATGGCCAGCATGGTCGATGTGGTGTCCTTTGTGGGCGAGTTCTGCTGCTTGTGGGCTTCCTCATGGGGCTCATTATGAGCTTCCAGTCGGTGATCACCCTGCAGCGTTTCGGCGGGGAGATCTTTGTGCCGAACATGCTGGGCCTGGTCATGTTCCGCGAGATGGGGCCGCTGGTGACGGCCATCCTCTTGGCCGCCCGCTCGGGCTCGGCCTTTGCGGCGGAGATCGGCACCATGCGCGTCAACGAGGAGCTGGACGCCATGACCACCATGGGCATCAGCCCGGTGCGCTTCCTGGTGGGGCCGCGCATCCTGGCCTCGCTGGCCATGGTGCCGTTCATGACCCTGTTCTTCAACTTCGCCAGCCTCGTAGGCGGCGCGCTGGTCATGATCTCCATCGGCTTTCCGCTGGTGACCTTCACCTCGCGCGTGTTCGCCAACGTCACGTCCGGGGACCTGGTGGGCAGCTTCGTGAAGATCATCGTCTTCAGCCTGCTGGTGGCCGGGGTGAGCTGCCTGCGCGGACTGCACACCGGCGGCGGGGCCAGCGCGGTGGGCCGCAGCACCACCAGCGCCGTGGTCAGCGGGCTCATCCTCATCACCATCGCCGATGGGCTCTTCGCCGTGCTGTTCTATTACCTGAAGATTTGATAGGACTTGTGGAGTGGAGACGGACATGAACGGCGACGGCACCGACGACACCATCATACGCGTGCAGGACTTGTCCTGCGCTTACGGCTCCGAGGTCGTCCTTGAGGACGTCTCCTTCGACGTGCGCCGGGGCGAGGTGTTCGTGGTCATCGGGCGCTCCGGCTGCGGCAAGAGCACGCTGCTCAAGCACATGATCGGGCTGCTTGAGCCCGTGAGCGGCAGCATCATCCTGAACGGCCGCGACATCGTCGCTGCCAAGAGCGCGGATCGCATTGAGATTTTGAAGGGCATCGGCGTCATGTACCAGGGGGGCGCGCTGTTCGGGTCCATGAGCGTCCTGCGCAACGTGGGCCTGCCGCTGGAGGAGTACACCGACCTGCCCCAGGAGGCCGTGGACGCCATCGCCCGGGTCAAGCTGTCCCTGGTGGGGCTGGAGCGCTTCGGCCACTTCATGCCCACGGCCCTTTCCGGCGGCATGGTCAAGCGCGCGGCCATCGCCCGGGCCATGGCGCTGGACCCGCCCATCCTCTTTTTGGACGAGCCCTCCGCAGGCCTGGACCCCGTGACCTCCGCCGGGTTGGACGGGCTCATCCGCAGCCTGGCCGAGACCCTGGGCATCACCTTTGTCATCGTCTCCCATGAGGTGCCGAGCATCCTGTCCATTGCCGACCGGGTCATCCTCCTGGACGACGCCGTGAAGGGCATCGCGGCCGAGGGCGACCCGCGCGAACTGAATGCCACAAGCGTTGAGCCAGAGGTTCGCCGTTTCTTCGACCGCGAGGTCGCGCCGCGCGGCGCGCACCTGCCCGCAGCACAACCCAATTCCGTGCCCGTTACCGTGCCCATTACCGTGGAGGAAGCTCGGCCATGATCCGAGGCGGCGACTCTTTCAAACTCGGCCTGTTCGTCATTGGCGGCGCGCTTTTGCTCCTGGTGGTGCTCTTCGCCCTGGGCGCGGGACGCTTCTTCCAGAAGACCTACACCATCGAGACCTACATGAACGAGTCCGTGAACGGGCTTGAGCAGGGCTCGGCGGTGAAGTTCCGGGGCGTGCGCGTGGGCAGCGTCTCGGAGATCGGGTTCGTGGCCGTGAAATACGGCAGCAAGGCCGAGGGCCACCGCTACGTGTACGTGGAGTGCACCCTGGATAAGGACCTGTTCGGCGGCATGGGCACCAAGCCCGCCGCACAGCAGGCCGCAGATGAGGTGGAGCGCGGGCTGCGCGCCAGGCCCGTCTCCCAGGGCCTCACCGGACAGCTGTACCTGGGACTCGACTATGTCGACCCCTCGCGCAACCAGCCCCTGCCCATCAACTGGGAGCCCAGCCACATCTATATTCCCTCGGCGCCGAGCACTCTGTCCCGCGTGGAGCAGGCCGTCCTTGGCATCAGCAACACCCTGGGCGGCTTGGACGCGGCGGATCTGCCCGAGGCCGTGAAGAGCTTCCGGCGCTTCGCCGACAGCGCCAGCACTGTGCTCGAGGGCACCGACGCCCGTGAGATCGGCACGCGCCTGTCCGCCACCCTGGAGCAGACGCGCAAGCTGCTCACGCGCATCAACACTCTGCTGGCCGACCCGGCCGTGGACACCATCCTGCCCGACGCGGCCAAGACCATGTCCGGAGCGCGCAAGCTGGTGGAAGGCTCCGGCGGCGACGCGGCGACCCTGCTGCGCGAGGCCCGAGAGACCACCACCAGTCTCAAGGCCTCGGCCAAGGCCCTGGAGACCTTCCTGACCAGTCCGGCGACAAAGAAGCAGTTTGCCGAGCTGCCCGGCGCCATGCAGCAGGCGCGCGAGACCGTGAGCGAGCTCAAGAGCGCGGCTACGCGCCTGAACGCCGTGCTGGGCCGCGTGGAAAGCCTCACGGCCTCGCAGCAGGGCAACGTGGAGTCCGTGCTGGACAACGCGCGCCAGCTCATCGAGAACCTGCGCGAACTCACCGGCGAGGCCAAGCGCTATCCCTCGGGGGTGCTCTTTGGGCCGCCGCCAAGCAAATCGCCCCTGGGTGGGCAGTAGGGGGCCTTATGCCGCACGGTCAGCGCTGGAATATTCTGGTTTTTGTGGCTGCGCTGCTGCTTCTGGGCTCCTGCGTGAAGCTGGAACAGAAGCCTCTGGACAAGCATTTCTACGCCCTGGAGGTGGCCCGGCCCGGCGTGGCCCTGATGACCTTCGCCTCCCCGGAGACGCTGCTCGTTCGCCGTGTGCAGGTGGCGCCGCGCGTTTCCGGCCGGGAGCTGGTCTACCGCACCGGGGAGTCGACCTGGACGGCGGATTTTTACAACCTGTTCTTCGTGATTCCGGCGGACATGCTGACCCAGGACCTGCGTAGCTGGCTCGGCAGGGCGGGGCTCTTCGCCAACGTCATCGACCCGTCGAGCCTGGTTCTGCCTGGCTACATCCTGGAGGGCAACGTCAGCGCCCTGTACGGCGATTTTGCGTCCGGTTCCGGAAAGGGGCCGGCCCAGGCCGTGGTGGAGATGCAGTTCCTGCTGCTCAAGAACACTGCGGGCGAACGCAAGGTTGTCATGACGCGCGACATCCGCAAGACCGTGCCCCTGGCCGCCAACACCCCGGAAGCCCTGGTGCGCGCCCTGCGCCAGGCCGTGACCGAGGTCAACGTCGAGCTTGAGGTCGCGTTGCGCGAAGCCGTGGCGCGCCAGTAGGCGGCCTCATCCGCCGAGCTGCCCCAGGCCGAGCCCGGCCAGCATTGCCAGACAGGCCCAGAACAGGGTCTTCACCACGCCGGCCACGGCGGAAGAGAGCCGTCCCATGAGCGGCGGGGGTTGATGGTGCGCCCCGTCCCTGAGGTCCTCGGGGCGGAACAGGTACTGCACGAACCGCCAGCATTCTGAAAGCATCGGCACCATGTCGCGATCTCCTTGCCTTTCCTCTCGCCAAGCCTAGAACAATCCGCCCGGAAGCAGGCCCCTGGCCATGGGGGCCGCGCTGGCCACCAGCGCCACGGCCATGGCCCAGTTGAAGACACGCAGCTTCCTCTGGTCCTGCAACAGGCCGCGCATGAACGAGCCGAGCACCGCCCAGGCCCCGCAGCAGGGCATGCCCACCACCAGGAAGGCCGCCGTGACGAGGAGCGCGCCCAGCACGGGCTGGTCCGGCGGGGCATAGGTGCTGGCAGCGGTGATGCACATCATGAGCGCCTTGGGGTTGACCCACTGGAAGGCCGAGGCCTGCAGAAAGGTCATGGGTCTGGCGCTGGCGGCTGTTTGTGCGGAGGCGGCTTGCTGCGCGGGTGCATCGTCCTGTGCGAGAGTCGCGGGCGGCAGGGACGTGCCGATGGCCCAGGCCAGGTAGAGCATGTAGCCCAGCCCGAGGACCCGAAAGCCTGTGTACAGGCCGGGCACGGCCTCGAAGATCATGCCCACGCCCAGGCCCAGGGCCAGCTGCATGAAGGTGAAGCCCAGGGTCACGCCCAGCAGGTGCGGCAGCGTGCGCCGCAGGCCGAAGTTCACGCCCGAGGACAAGAGCAGGGCGTTGTTCGGCCCGGGCGTGATGCTGGTCACAAAGGCAAACACGCAGAGGGAGTATGCGGCTTCCGGCGTCATGGCAGCCCCCCTGTGTCCCTCAAGTCTGACGCCGCGCGTCTGCTCATGGTCCCTCCTGCGTCTTGCATCTTTGTGTTGCTATGGATACAATTTATGATTGTATTCATTCATAGTGTTGTTAAGTGGCAATGGTGAGTTAACAAGAAATGCCTGCCTCGGTTGATGAGATATGTTGACATCAATGTACGGTCAATGTATTTATTGTAGCCATGACAATATGGATGCCACAACTTGCGGAAGGCAGGCCCATGTATCTGGGGTTGGCCGACGCCATCATGGCTGATGTGGAGCGCGGCGCGCTCAAGCCTGGCGACCGCCTGCCCACGCATCGCGACTTGGCCGACACGCTCGGCGTCACTGTGGGCACCGTGACGCGCGGCTATGCCGAGGCCGCCCGGCGCGGGCTGGTGCGCGGTGAGGTTGGGCGAGGCACCGTGGTCACGCTTGGCCAGGACGCCGCAGCGCCCTGGTGGGGCGGCGATGCCTCGCGGCCTGAACGCATCGACCTGGGGCTGGTGACGGGCATGTACGGCCTGGACCCGGACCTGGCCGCAGGGTTGCGGGATCTGGCTGGGCGCGGCGATGTGCAGGAACTGCTGCGCTACCAGCCTTCACGCGGCATGGCCCGGCACCGCGAGATCGGGTCCGCCTGGCTGGCGCGTTTCGGGCTCTCGGCGGGGCCGGAGCGTGTGCTCATCACCAGCGGCGGCCAGCATGCCCTGGTGGTGCTCTTCTCGACCCTCTTCCGGCCTGGCGAGCGCATTGCCGCGGCCGGGTTGAATTATCCCGGCCTCATGACCGCGGCCGCCCTGGCCGGAATCAGGCTCGTGCCCCTGGATTGCGATGAGGAGGGCGTGCTGCCCGAGTCCCTGGACGAGGCCTGCGCGCGGGAACCCGTGCGCGGGCTGTACCTCATGCCCGGCATGCACAACCCGACCACCGCCGGGGCCGGGCCGCAGCGGCTGGCCCGGCTGGCGGCAGTTGCCCGGGAGCGTGGGCTGCTCGTGGTGGAGGACGCGGCCTACGCCCTTACCGCCGAGGACCCCCTCCACACCCTGGCCGCCCTTGCGCCGGAGCGCACCTTCTTCGTGGCCAGCGTGTCCAAGAGCATCGCCGGGGGCCTGCGCGTGGCCTTTGTGGCCAGCCCGCAGGAGCATGTGGAGCGTCTGGCCCTGGGCATCACGGGCACCACCTGGCTGGCCGCGCCCCTGTGCGTGGAGCTGGCGTGCATGTGGATCGCCGATGGCACGGCGGGGAAAGTGCTGGCGCGCAAGCGGGCCGAAGGCGCACGTCGCAGCGATCTGGCGCGGGAGGTCCTGGCCGGGCAGAGGTTCCGCTCGCGGCGGGATGGCTATTTTTTGTGGCTGGAGCTGCCGGAACCCTGGCGCGGGGCCGACTTCGAGCGCGCTGCCCTGGAGCGCGGGGTGGTCGTGGTGGCGGGCGAGTCCTTTGCTCTGGGCCAGACCGCCGCGCCCATGGCCGTGCGGGTGTCCTTGAGCGCCGCGCGCAGCCGCGAGGAGCTTCGGCGTGGCCTCATGATCCTGCTGGAGCTCTTGCGCCAGCAGCCAAGGCCTGGCCGGGCCATCGTGTAGGTCGCGGCGCTAGGCCTTGCTTTCTGTGCTCAGGCGCTCTGCGGCCATGCGGACCGACGGCAGCAGGGCGAAGCGCGTGTCCTTGCAGCGTTCGGCCAGGGCAGGCGCCTGGTCCAGCGAGGTGATCGGGGCGTAGGGTGGCAGCAGGTTGACCTTGCGTTCGTAGAAGAGGATGTGCGTCTCCAGCCTGCGGAACAGGGCCGGCCGGTCGCGGTCCACCTGGTCGAAGGCCTCGGTCATCCAGCCCTCGGCGCTGAAGCCCAGGGCGTAGATCTGCTCCGGCTCGTCCCCATCGGTTGGCTGCGGCCCGATGCACGCGCCCTTCCAGGTCAGGTTGTCCAGGGCGGACTGCACGGCAAAGGCCGGCAGGTCCGGGGCGGCGTTGTCGAGCAGGAGGGCGCGCTCGTACAGGCGCGTGAACACGAGGCGGAAGGCGTTGCGCTGCTGCACCGTACGGTTGCGTCCCAGGGCGTTGGCGATCTTGAATTTTCCCTTGCCGAGCAAGGCCTTGGCCTGCTCCTTCTGTTGGTCTTTGTCCTGGCCAGGATCCTTGCCAGGGTCTTGGGCTGGGTCGAGGAACAGGAACACGTCGGCGTCCACGTCCGCCAGGTTGCGCAGGGTGTCCTTGAGCAGGGCCAGGGCCAGGGGGTCGGGCTGCCCGCTGGACAAGGCCTCAGGCGTCAGCACGGGCAGGGGATGGTTGGCGAAGAGCAGTACGGCGGATTTCATGCGTGGTCTCCTGTGGCGCGGGCTGGTGCACGAAAGCCGTGTTTGTCCCGTCGGCGAGGCAGACAGTAAGCAACAGGGGCTACCCTGGCAACCCCGCAGGCGTCTCTTTTCTGCGGGCTTGAAGCCCTGTGGCAATGGGCATAAACTGATTCGGACGAATAACGCCAACAGGCCATTTATGGCCTCCGGAGGATTGATGCGCAAGGACGTGACGGATGATCAGGCAGTGGTCGCGGAGATTCTGAACAGGGCAGAGTACTTGACTCTGGCCCTGGTCGACGACGAGGGGCCATACTCCGTGCCAGTGAGCGCGGCCTTTGAGGACGGCGTGCTCTACCTGCACTCGTCCCAAAAGGGCCGCAAGGGCAAGGCCCTGCTCCAGGCTGCGGAGGCCAAGGCGCGCGTCGCCTTTTCCGCTGCTGTGGATCTGGAGAAGAAGACCGGCGAGCTGGCGTGCCAGTGGGGCTACATGTTCCGTTGCGTGCTCGGCTCCGGATTGGTGCGCGTGGTCGGGCCAAGCGGCGACAAGGTGGCGGCCCTGAACGCCCTCATGCGCAAGTATGCCGGGCGCGACGACTTTCCTTACGACGAGGGCATCCTGGACAAGACCCTGGTCATCGCCATCGACGTGGACCGGGCGACCGCCCGGCTCAAACTCAGCTAGGGGGCAGGCCATGGTTGTCTGCTTTTTGGGCGATTCCACTGTGCAGGGCATTGGCGATGTCCTGGGGCTGAGCTGGGTCGGGCGTCTGGCCCAGGCCAGCTTTGCCCTGGACCCGGCCCTCGCCACCACGCTGACCCTGTGCAACCTTGGCGTGCGCGGGGACTCCTCCCTGCGCGTGGCTGCGCGCTGGCAGGAGGAGGCAAGCCGCCGCCAGCGCCCCGGCGAGGACATGGCCTTTGTGTTCAGCTTCGGCGCGGCCGACAGGCCCCAGAAGGTGGCGCTGCCCGAGGCCGTGGCCGCCAGCCGGGACATGCTCGGCCAGGCCAAGGCTTTGGGCCGCACCCTCTTTGTGACCCCGCCGCCTTCCAGCAATCCCGAATGGGCCGAGCAGAACCGTGTGCTGGGCCAGGCCCTGCTGGCCGTGTGCGCCGAGCTCGGCGTGCCCGGCTTTGACCTGTTCACCCCGCTGGCGGGCTCCAAGGCCTACATGGCCGCCCTGGCCGCAGGCGATACCATCCACCCGGACGCCGCAGGCTACGCCGAGATTGCCGGGCTGCTCCGCGCCTGGCCGCCCCTGGCGGACCTGCTCGGGCTTTGAGCCGTTCCAGGGCCGTCCGGAGGGATCTTTGCAGGGCGTTGTCTCTGGGCCGCAACTAGGGTAGTGATCAGATAGGCCGACTTCCGCGCCGTCCGGTCCTGAAGGTCGAAGCCCAACCTGGAGCCGTTAGCATGAGTCAACACGCCACCCAGCCGGTTTTCATCGAGCCCTTTGACCTCTACCTCTTTGGCAAGGGCGAGCACTGGGACCTGTACCGCATCCTTGGCGCGCACCCGCACGAGCAGGAGGGCGCGCAGGGCTACCGTTTCGCCGTCTGGGCGCCCAACGCCCGCAAGGTCAAGGTCGTCGGCCCTTTCAACAACTGGGTGGGCAAGAACCACCCGCTGTATCCCGTGGGTTCCTCCGGCATCTGGGCTGGGTTTGTGCCCGGATTGCAGAAGGGCGAGCTGTACAAGTTCGCCATCAAGGGCGGCAACGGCCACACCACCTACAAGACCGACCCCTTCGCCCTGTTCGCCGAGATGCGCCCCGGCAACGCCGCCCGGACCTGGAACCTGGACGGATTTGAGTGGGGCGACGCCGACTGGCTGGAGGAGCGCAAGCGCTTTGACCCGCCGCTGAACCGCCCGCAGTCGGTGTACGAGGTCCACGCGGGCTCCTGGCGCATGCGCGACGGCAACTTCCTGAACTACCGCCAGTTGGGCGACGAGCTCATCAGCTACGTCAAGTCCCTGGGCTTCACGCACATCGAGTTCATGCCGCTGGCCGAGCACCCCCTGGACGAGTCCTGGGGCTACCAGACCAGCCACTATTTCGCCCCGACCTCACGCTTTGGCGAGCCTGACGGCCTGCGTTACTTCGTCAACCGCTGCCATGCGGAGGGCATCGGGGTCATCCTGGACTGGGTGCCGGGCCATTTCCCCAAGGACGACTGGTGCCTGGGCCGCTTCGACGGCACGGCCCTGTTCGAGCACGAGGACCCGCGCAAGGGCGAGCACCCGGACTGGGGCACCTACATCTTCAATTACGGCCGGCACGAGGTCAAAAATTTCCTGCTGGCCAACGCGCTCTACTGGTTCAAGGAGTTCCACATCGACGGCATCCGCATCGACGCCGTGGCCTCCATGCTCTACCTGGACTACTCACGCGAGGCCGGGGAGTGGATTCCCAACGAGTTTGGCGGGCGCGAGAACCTCGCCGCCATCGAACTCTTGAAAGAGCTCAACACCGTGGTCCACGCCCACTATCCCGGCGCGCTGATGATCGCCGAGGAGTCCACGGCCTGGCCCGGCGTTTCGCGGCCCACCTACACCGGTGGCCTGGGCTTCACCTTCAAGTGGAACATGGGCTGGATGAACGACACCCTGGCCTATTTCACCAATGATCCCGTGCACCGCGCCTACCACCACAACAGCCTGACCTTCTCCATGCTCTACGCCTTTACCGAGAACTTCGTGCTGCCCATCTCCCACGACGAGGTGGTGCACGGCAAGGGCGCGCTCTTGTCCAAGATGCCCGGCGACATGTGGCAGCAGTTTGCCAATCTGCGCCTGCTGCTCGCCTACCAGTGGGCGCACCCTGGCAAGAAACTGCTCTTCATGGGCTGCGAGTTCGGCCAGTGGAACGAGTGGAACTGCAAGCGCGAGCTCGACTGGATCCTGCACGATTTCGACTCGCACAGGGGCATCTCGCTGGTGGTGGGCGATTTGAACCGCATCCTGCGCGAGACCCCGGCCATGTACGAGGCCGACACGAGCTGGAAGGGCTTTGAGTGGACGAGCGTGCATGACTGGAGCAACTCGGTCCTGTCCTTTGCGCGGTTGGCGCCAAACCGCGCCCCGGTGCTCTGGGTCTTCAACTTCACGCCCGTGGTGCGCCACGACTACTCCGTGCGCTGCCCCGGCGGCGGCCACTGGCGCGAGATCTTCAACTCCGACGCGGCCCTCTACGGCGGCTCCAACGTGGGCAACCCCGGCGGGGCCGAGGCCTGGGACACGGGCGGGGCCACACACCTCACCCTGACCCTGCCGCCACTGGCTGCCATGGCCTTCATGCCGGGCTAGAGGAGCTGTCCGCACATGACTGAGCCAACCTTGATTGCCGCCTTGGCCCCCACCCTGGCCGTCACCCTGGGCGACCCCTGCGGGCTGGGGCCGGAGCTGGTGGTGCGCACCCTGGCCGACACTCCGCAGGGCTACCAGGAGCGCGGGGAGCGCCTGCTGCTCATCGGGCCGCTGTCCGCCCTGGTGCGCGCGCTGGAAGGCCGCCCGCGCTTTTTCGAGGTACTGGCTCTGGACGACTCTACCCCGGTGGACGAGCAGGTCGCTGCCCAACTGGCCGCGCGCGGGCCTGGAGCCTATTTCATCGAGCCCAAGGGCCTGTCCGAGCTGGACTATCCGCCTGGCGTTCCGGCCACGGCCGGGGGCATCGCCGCTGGCCGCAGCCTGGAGCTGGCCGTGCGCCTGGCCAAGGCCGGGGTCATCCAGGGGCTCGTCACCTGCCCGTTGAACAAGGCCTGTTTGCAGGAGGCCGGGTTCGGCTTCCCCGGCCACACGGAGTTTTTGGCCGAGGGCCTGGGCGTGGGCCAGGGCAACGTCACCATGCACCTTTGTGGCCCCATGCCGCCCGAGCCTTTGCCAGGGGAGAAGCCCCAGCAGGTGCTGCGCGTGAGCCTGGTGACCACGCACCCGCCGCTGTCTGAGGTGCCGCGCCTTGTCACGCGGGAGCGCATCCTCCGGTCGCTCAAACACACGGCGGATTTCGTGGCGCGGCTGGGCCTCTCCGGCCCCATCGGCGTGTGCGGGCTGAACCCGCATGCCGGGGAGTCCGGGCGCATCGGCCGCGAGGACGAGGAGATCGTCGGCCCGGCGGTGCGCGAGGCCAGGGACGGGGGCCTGAACGTTGACGGCCCCATCCCGGCGGACACGCTGTTTCATTTCGCCGCGCACGGGCGCTACGCCGCTGTGGTCGCCATGTACCACGACCAGGGCCTCGGGCCGCTGAAGCTTTTGCACTTTGGCGAGGCCGTGAACGTGACCCTGGGCCTGCCGATTATCCGCACCTCCCCGGACCACGGCACGGGCTACGACCTGGTAGGCACGGGCAAGGCCAAGCTCACGAGCTTTGTGGCGGCGCTGGATTTGGCGCGGCGGCTTGTGGGTGGAGACGCAGGGTAGGGCGGCGAGCCAGGGCGAGGACACTGTAATTGATTGGAGAGGATAATGGTTAGCCGCAGACAGGAATTCAAGGCGCTCGGTAAGTGGATGTGCCAGCTTCGCCCTATAGGAAAAGAGTACACGTTCAAGGTGATCGCCGGGAAGGGCAAGGAAATTGAGATCGGCATCACTGGCCTGGAGAATGGCTGTGCTTCTGTTGGCATTACGCCTGTGCCGCTGGTCTACAGCGAGAAACACCTCTTCAAGCTGATCTCCATTTTTGATGAAAAGAAGATTACGCTGGATGAAGTGATCCGTTTGAGAAAGCTTGTGCATGCGCAGGCGGAGAGTGGGAAGAAGTAGCGCTGGGTGATGGGCTTTGTGGTGGTGCTGGAGATGGCAAGAATGTTGGTGGGGTGAAATGGCGAACTAATTACCTTTGCTGTTGTGGAGGTCAATAATGGGCTGGCAGCTTGTACCTGACACCTACGTGGCATACCGTTTGAAATGCATAGATGGACAAACTTTACATGATGAGAGGACAGGAGAAGTCTTTGATGTCCGCCAAGACAGAACATTGGTATATTTGTTTCAACGACAAATACGTGACCGCATATTTTTGCCGTCATTAATTCTATTGAAAAGGAAAAACAGATTTCTGTTTCCAGTTGTTAACTTGTTGATTTCTTATGTAGAGCTTATCGCCCAGCTAAAATCTGGTACACGCACAGCTGCTAGAGACTCAAGAGAAGTGTTTTCACAAAGCTTTATGGAGTTAGTCCCGGACTGTGGGCAAGAAGATTCTTTGTTTATTTATGATGAGTTGCGAAGTGGGTTTGCTCACGATGCAATGGCAAGGCGTGGTATCTTGGTTAGCTACGACGGAAACAGAGCTACACCCGTATTAATCCCTAATCAAAACGACAAGATTGTAATTAATCCGAAGTCTCTTTATCGAGCATTTGAATTAGATTTTAGAAGTTATTGTGATCAGTTGTTTCGGCAAGCCCAAGAAGACCGCGAAGCGCAGGAGTTAACTAACTTCAGGGAGCTATATCCATTAATGCTCAGTGTTGCGCCAGCGGATAGAGGCCCTTGGGTTGCTTACAGAAGGGCAAGGCGATGAGTTTGTCCCTCTACCCCCTCAACACCTCCATCAAATACTGCCCATAATCATTCTTCAACTTGCAGCAGGCCAGCTTCTCCAGCCCGGCCGCGTTAATGTACCCCATGCGGTAGGCGATCTCCTCCACGCAGGCGATGCGCAGGCTCTGGTTGTCCTTGCGCTATTCCGTTCCGATCGGGTAGTGATTGTGGGAGTTACCCGAAAACTTCGAAGCACGCCACCGGCCGGGAGGGGATATGCTGGGATTGATCTGGAGCAGCAAGCTCGAAACGGGCATAGCGGAAATTGATGCACAGCACCGGAAGCTCGTCGACATAGGCAACCGCGTCATCGAGGCCGTGCAGGAAAAGCTCGGGACCCTTTGCGTTGACGAGATCGTGAAGGAGTTGCGGGAATACACGGTGGTCCACTTCCAGGAGGAGGAGGCGCGCATGGAGTCGCTGCACTATCCCGACTGCGAGGCGCATCACGTCGAGCACGAGCGCCTCAAGAACCAGGTCAAGCAATGGCAGCGCGAGATCTACACAAAAGAGATGGTGGACGCCAGCGAGGTGCTGGCCTTCTTGCGCGGCTGGCTCATCGACCACATCATGCATTCGGACATGGCCTTCAAGGCCTGGCTGGCGGGCAACGCCACCTGCACCCTGAAGGAAGGAAAGACTGTGACGAAGTGCTCGCGCAGCTAGGGGCGCAGGGGATCAGCCCCTGAGCACCTCCATCAAATACTGCCCATAATCGTTCTTGAGCATGCAGCAGGCCAGCTTCTCCAGCCCGGCCGCGTCGATGTACCCCATGCGGAAGGCGATCTCCTCCACGCAGGCGATGCGCAGGCTCTGGTTGTCCTGGATCATCTGCACGAAGTTGGCCGCGCGCAGCAGCGACTCGTGCGTGCCCATGTCCAGCCAGGCCCAGCCGCGCCCGCACAGCTCCACCTTCAGGTCGCCGCGCTTCAGGTAGGCGTTGTTCACGTCCGTGATTTCGAGCTCCCCGCGCGACGAGGGCTTGAGTCCGCGCGCGATGCCCACCACGTCGTTGTCGTAGAAGTAGAGCCCGGTGACGGCGTAGCGTGATTTGGGAACGCGCGGCTTCTCCTCGATGCTCATGACGTTCTGTTCTTCGTCGAACTCCACCACGCCGAAGCGCTCCGGGTCCCGCACGGGGTAGGCGAAGATGGTGCCGCCCTTTTCCAGGGCCGCGCTGCGTTGCAGCACGCCTGACAGGCCCTGGGCGTAGAAGATGTTGTCGCCCAGCACCAGGCACACGCTGTCCTGGCCGATGAAGTCGGCCCCCAGGACGAAAGCTTGCGCCAGGCCGTCCGGGCTCGGCTGGGCCACGTAGGAGAAGTTGAGCCCCAGGCTCGCCCCGTCGCCCAGCATCTCGCGGAAGCGCGGCAGGTCGGTGGGGGTGGAGATGATCAGGATGTCGCGGATGCCCGCCAGCATGAGCGTGGACAGCGGGTAGTAGATCATGGGCTTGTCGAACACGGGCAGAAGCTGCTTGCTGATGACGCGGGTGAGCGGGTGCAGCCGCGTGCCTGATCCGCCCGCCAGAATGATGCCCTTCATGTGGCCTCTCCCTCGTGTTTCTACGGCTGGCGCGGTTTACATCGCGCTTCCGGGTTGCTACTCTAAGGTCTCGATATCCTGATTCCTGCGGCCCTGGCAACCGCCCAGACCGCCCAGACCGCGTTGGCCGTCAATTTCGCTGGCGATTTCGCCCGCGAACGCCTTTTTGACCCGCGCAGGGAGCCCACATGTTCATCTTCCGTTCCGGCCCGCCGCTGTTCCTGCTGTTCCTCGTGATCGTGGTCTTCTTCGGGCTGTTCGTGTTCCTGCCCATGAGCATCCTGGCCACGGCCTTCGGCAAGCTGGGGCTCACGGGCTTCCAGGGCATGGTGGTCTTCCTCGCGACCATCATGGGCAGCAGCGTGAACATTCCGTTGCACAAGAGCACGCGTCTTGTGCGGGGAATTGCAGCTCCGGCCAGCCGTTTGTTCCGCATGCAGCGTTCGCGCCCCGGCCAGATGGGCTTCGGCCAGATGAATTTTGGCCAGTCGAATTTTGGGCAAATGAACCTGGGTCAGGCCCCGGACGACGATCTGGTGCTCACCGAGCAGGTGGTGGCGGTGAATGTGGGCGGCTGCATCGTGCCCTGCCTGCTCTCGGCCTGGTTCTTGTGGCAGCTTTACGCAAGCGGCATGCTGGGCGGCTGGCTGGCCTTGTGCGTGGTCATCTCGGCCCTGGCCTGCTACCTCCTGGCGCGGCCCACGCCGGGCATCGGCATCGCCGTGCCGGTGCTGCTGCCACCTGCCGTGGCGGCGCTCACGGCCATCTTGCTGGCGCCCGACCTGTCCGGCCTGGCCGGGCACGCCTCCGTGGCCCCGCGCGCGGCGTACATGGCCGGAACGCTCGGCACCCTCATCGGCGCGGACATCATGCACCTGCTGAATCGCCGCACCTGGGCCATGCTCGATGCGCCAGTGTTGTCCATCGGCGGGGCGGGAACGTTTGACGGCATCTTTCTTGCTGGAATCATAGCTGTTCTGCTGGCCTAGGAAAAAGGTGCCCTTATGAGCGAGATCACGCTGCGCTTTGCGAAACATACCGGCCAGACCCCTGGCCAGCGCTTCCTGCTGTTTGCCGGGCAGGCGCTCCAGCCTGGCGTGCCCTGCGCCCATGCGGACGCGCCCCTGGCCCTGCGGCCCGGACACGTGCTGCACGGCGATCAGGAGGAGCACAGGGTCCTGGGGCGGGTCTGGTGGCCGGGTCAGGCCCAGATGCCTGACGCCGCCTGCTGGCTGTTGGAGACGCTGGTCCCGGCCCCTGTCGGCCTGGAGGACGAGCGCCGACTGTTGGCCTCGCGCGACGGCTTCGCCCTGGCCTGGATCACCCTTTCCGACAAGGGCGCGGCCGGGCAGCGCGTGGACGCCTCCGGCCCGCTGGTGGAGGAGCTTGTGCGCGCGGCCATGCCTGTGTCCCTGGCGCGCGGGTTTGTGCTGCCGGACGAGGAGCGCGGCATCCGGGCGCTCTTGATGCAGTTGGCCCTGCAGGACGGCTTTGACCTCATCTGCACCACGGGCGGCACGGGCGTGGCCCCGCGCGACGTCACCCCGGAGGCGACCTTGGCCGTCATTGAGAAGCGCCTGCCGGGCTTCGAGCGGGCCATGACCATGACCAGCCTGGCCAAGACCCCGCATGGGGCGGTTTCGCGCGCGGTGTGCGGCACCCTCGGCGGGGCGGTGATCGTGAACCTTCCGGGCAGCCCCAAGGCCGTGCGCGAATGCCTGGGCGCGCTCATTCCGGCCCTGGCCCACACCATCGAGAAGCTCCAGGGCGACCCCTCGGATTGCGCGGCCGTGTAGCGAGTCCGCATCTTGCGGTTTGCGCGGCCCTGATGTATAAACACTTGTTTGAATGCTGCCGATACGGCAATAGGCGCGAAATCGCCTGTCACTCACACACCGCCACGAGGAAAAAGAGCATGCGCACCAAAGCCTTCCAATATTCTGCAGCCCTTGCCCTGTCGTTGTGCCTTGCCTGCCCGGTGCTGGCCCAGGACCAGACCCCTGCCGCCTCGGCATCCGACCCGGTGACCGCTGTCGCCCCGGTCACTGCTCCGGCCCCGGCTGATGTCCCGATGCTGGGGCAGTCTCAGCCCCAGGCCGCGTCGATTCCGATTCCCAAGAGCCTGGACCTGAAGCAGAGCGTGGAGCGCGGCCTGGTGGCCAACCCGACCATCGTCGGCGCGCGCGCGCAGTTGCAGGGCTCGGACTACATGGTCAACTCGTCCATGGCCGATTTTTTCCCCACGGCCTCGGCCTCGTACGGCTTCACTCGCTTCGGCGAACAGCCCAAGACCAAGGCTGGCGTCAATAGCGGCGACCAGACCACCTGGACCGGGAACCTGAACATCCACCAGCCCATCTTTACGGGGTTCAAGCTCCTGAAGACGCACCAGAAGGCGCGCTTGACCAAGGAGCAGAACGACGCCAACCTGACCCAGGCCGAGCTGTCCCTCATCAGCGCCATTCAGACCAATTTCTTGAGCCACCTCAAGGCCCGCATGGATGTGAAGAGCGCCCAGGACTCGGTGGAGCGCCTCCAGTCGCAGCTCAAGGTCACCCAGGCCTTCTTCGACGTGGGCCTGAAGCCCAAGCTCGACGTGCTCCAGGCCGAGGTGGATCTGGCTACGGCCCAGCAGAACCTGCTCAAGGCCAAGAACTCCCACGACACCACCCGGGCCAAGCTCAACTCCCTGCTGAACCTGCCCCTGGAGGCACCGGTGGAGTACACCGGCGATTTGGTCTACACCCCCTTTGCCCTGGACCTGAACGAGTGCCTGAACCGGGCCTTCAAGACCCGGCCCGACATCCTCATGGGCATCAAGAGCGTGCAGATCGCCGAGAAGGACGCAGGCATCACGGCCAGCGATTTCTACCCGCAGGTGTCGGCGGACGTGGACTTCTACAAGAAGGGCGACCAGCCTGGGCTCTCCGGCAGCCAGAACCTGTCCAACACCAGCAAGTCCTACATGACCGTGGGCGCCAACGCCTCCTGGACCTTTTTCCAGTGGGGCAGCACCTTCTTCAAGTACAAGAGCGCGGACGAGACCGTGAACAAGGTGCGCGCGGCCCTGGACAACACCCGCCTTGGCGCGGGCTATGAGATCAAGCAGGGTATGCTCTCCCAGCGCGAGGCCGCAGATCGCATCGGCGTGGCCAAGAAGAGCGTGGACGCGGCCCGCGAGGCTTACCGCATGGCCCTGGCGCGCTATCAGGCCCAGGTCGGCACCAACACCGACGTGCTGATCGCCCAGTCCACCCTCAGCACCAGCGAGGCCCAGCTCTCCCAGGCCCTTTCGGACTACCAGACGGCCATTTCGAGCCTGTACGTCTCCATGGGCGAGAAGAACCCCGAACTCTCCACCACCAAGTAGGGGCGTGACCGTGGGTTTTTTGTCTTCCTATCGCAGGCGGCCGGAGCCACAGGCCCTGGAGGGGGTGAGCTGTCCGGCCTGCGGGGGAGCCTTGTTTGTCAGCCGGGCCTGACAGGAGGTCTCCCTGCGTTGCAAGGTTTGCGGCGCCACACACCCCATCCGCGATTTCTCCCGGCAACTCGACGAGGACCTTGAAGAGGAGCTGGCCTTTGTGCCTCTGGACCGCCTGTGAGTTCACCCCCCGCCAGGCTCTGAGCCTCTCGGTTTCTGACGCCGCTTCTGTGCGGCAGCCTTCTCTCTGGGTGCGGTCCTTCGGGGCCGCGCTTTTCCTTGTGCTGTCCCTTGCCCCTGTGCTGGCCCAGGCCCAGAACGAGTGGTCGCCTCTGGTGCGGCGCCTGGAGGCCGACGGCTTTGACCGCAGCGGCATGCAGACCCTCTTTGCGCGGCCCGAGGTGCGTTTCGACCCCAAGGTCATGGCGCGCAAGATGAACGCCCTGCTCGACGCCAAGCTCTCCCAGGGCCAGCCCAAGGTCGAGACCGGGGCTCCGGAAATTTACATCAGCTATCTGAACCCCTTCCTCATCCTGGAGGCCAAAAGCTTTCTGAAGGAGCATCGGGCCGACCTGCGCGAGGCGCGCCTGCGCTACCACGTGCCCGAGGACATCCTGGTGGCCCTGCTGCTGGTGGAGACCAAGCTTGGGCGCAACATCGGCTCCAAGGGCGCGCTGACGACCCTGGCCAGCATGGCCCTGGCCGGCGATTTTGCCCTGGTTGCCCCGCTCATCGAACGGCGCGACATTCCGCCCAAGATGGCCCTGTGGCTGCGTTGGCGCACGGCCCAGAAGTCCGCCTGGGCCTACAAGGAACTCAAGGCCCTGCTGGTCTATGCCAAGTCTGCTGGTTTCGACCCGGCCAGCATCCCCGGCTCGGTCTACGGTGCCATCGGCATCTGCCAGTTCATGCCCACCAACGCCGTGCGCTACGGCGCAGACCTGGACGGCGACGGCCGGGTGGACCTGTTCAACATTTCGGACGCGCTGCTCAGCACCGCGCGGTTCCTCAATGCCAACGGCTGGAAGGCGGACCTCCCCCGTGAGCGGCAGCAGGCGGTGCTCTATCGCTACAACCACTCCCACACCTACACGCGCACCATCATGGTCGTGGCCGACATCCTGCGGGACTCGGTGAGCGATTCGGCCCCTGGCGTCGAATGAGCGCTGCCCCGGCGGGTTGCCCCAACGGAGTATCACAACGGATCAGCGCAACGGGTCAGTTTGGCGGCCGTCTTGAGGGACCGTCTCACTGGCTCATTTCAATGGCCGTCTAGTCCATGAAGCCTTCGTAGAGGGTCAGTGTGCGCTGCAGGAAGTCGCGCCCCGAGAGTTGCGAGAGGGTGAGGTCCTGGGCGCGCAGGAGCTCCTTGCGGTAGTCCGGCTCGTCCATGGCCTTGGCGATGAACCGGGTCATGGCGTCCACGTCGCCCGGCTCGAACAGGGCCTCCGGGGGCAGCAGATCGGGCATGACGCCCACGCTGGAGGAGAGCAGCGGGCGCTCGACGGCCATGATCTCCAGGGCCGCCCGGGCGATGGTCTCGGACCACAGCGAGGACACGATGCCGATATCGGCGGCGGAGAGGCAGGCTGCCACATCCTCGCGCCTGCCGGTGATGCGCACGAAGCGCTCCAGCTTGAACTCGCGCACCCAGCCTTCGACCTCGTCCTGGCCCGTGGCGCTGCCGAAGCCCAGGAGCAGGAGCCGGAGCTTGCGGTAGCCCAGCTTGTGGATCAGCCGGGCCACGGCCTCAAGGGTCTCGCGCTGGCCCTTGACCTGGTCGAAGCGGCCCACCAGGGCCAGCACGGTCTCGCGTTCAGTGTACCCGAGTTCGGCGCGCACGCGCTCCCGGCCAGCGAGGTCGAAGCGGAAGCGCTCGCGGTCCACCCCGCCGTGGATGAGCCAGACCTTTTTCTCCGGGGTGCGCATGGCCTTGAGGAAATGCCTGGCCATGTGCGAGTTGGTCACCACAACGGCGTCGGCCACGTGGGCATGCAGCCAGCGGTTGAGAAAGTCGGCCCTGGGCGGGCGCTGGTCTCCGCGCGTGCGCACCAGGCTGAAGTGAAAGCCCAGCGCCTTCAGCAGCCCCCAGAGGAAGAAGCCCTCACCCCGGTGGCAGTTGACCACCTGCGGGCGCTCGGCGCGCAGCAACATGACGAGGCGGAAGAGGGTGGTGGCCAGGCGCAGGGGATTGGCGCTGTTCAGATCCACCGGGCGCGCGTCCAGCCCCCATTCCTGGGCCTTGGCGTGGGTGTCCGTGCCGGCCTGGGTCAGGACCACCACGGTATGCCCGGCCTCCTGGAGCAGGCGGCTTAGGTACAGCCCATACCAGGCTGTGGCGTTGAACCAGCGGACGTTGACGACCTGGAAAATGACCATGCTGGGCCTTATGCTCTGCGGCGGGGATGCCGATCAGTGGGTATGAACAGCGAAAAGAGCCCAGGCTTCAGCCGAAGATCTCGCGTTTGGCCACGGCCTCGCTCTTGATGCGGTCGAGCAGGTCGGAGAGCGCGGACTTGACGTTTTCGCGGATGTCTCCGGCCACGATGATGAACAGCACATCGTCGCCCGGATGCTTGACGCCGCCCTCGGCTTGGGCGATGGCCCGGAAGATGCCGGGACGCTTCTGGAATTCATCGCAGAGGGCCTGGATTTTGGCGTGGTCCGGGGTGATCTCCACGGCGCTGACATTTCTGTGGTCCTTGCGCGACCAGCCGCGGATCACGCCGTTGTGCACGAGGATCATGCCCACATTTTCGGAAAAACCTGGTGTTTTCTTGAGTTCTGCGATGGCCTGGCTTATGTCCATGACTGACCTCCGGTAGATATTGCACCTGGAGAAGAAATGTATACTCTTTCGACGCTGTTGGAAAGACTGCCGACTGTCTCTCAGGCGCGGCTCATCAGCTCCGGCTACGGGCTCTGGATGGTCTGGTCCGGCTCCTTCAACAACGCCGTGGGGCACACCCTGCGCGACCACGGCCTGGTTCAGGTTGTGGAGGATCCCTGCCAGAGCCTCTGGATCTCCTTCACGCCCGAGGTCTTCCGCGCCCTGGCCAAGCTGCAGATCTGGGCCAAGCTGAACCCCTTGCCGCTGTTCTGCCAGGTGGTGCCCCTTACCGCTCTGGTGGGCTACGACCTGAATATCTCCGTGTCCGTCGCGCGCGACATCACCCGCCAGCAGGCCGGTGTCGCCGAGGACCTGGAAACCTTGGTGCATCCCAAGTTCATCGATTCCGTGAAGAACGTCAACGGCTTGTCGCTCGGCACCATGATCACCATGCAGGGCCTGTCCAGTTCCGGCTGGATGCCGCTGGTGGTCGACCAGGGCCTGGACTACGAATCGCCCATGACCTGGTACAGCGTCATCCGGCCGCTGGGGAGGCTGGGCGAGCGCGAGGCCATCGCCGGCTGGCGCGCCTTCTTCGCCGAGGTCCTGGGCATGTTCCAGCGCCTGGGCATCCACTACCTGGCGGACGACGCCCTGGGCTTCGTCATCTTTCCGCTGGACAGCTACCGTCAGCTGCGCATGTACTGCGTGGAGATCTCTACGCTCCTGAACGAGCTGAAGGCCAGCCAGCGCGCCTACTGGCCCTGCGTCTTCGCCATCATGGAGCAGAGGGGCATGAGCTTCTCCATGGACCTGCCCAACCGCTTCAGCCTGGACTGGAACCGGCTGACCCCGGACTTCCTGCACATGCACTACCGCGACGCCTTCACCCTGCTCGACGACTTCAAGGTCAACGAGATCAGCTACGGCGGCGACCAGGAGAACCTGGACTCCTGGTGCAACGTGAGCTTCCGGGGCGAGGAGGGACAGGGCGCCCAGGCCTCCATCGAGGTGCCCTTGCCGCGTCGTTGGCTGGCCGGAATGGGCAATGAGTGCTTCTATTGCGGGCTCAAGAACCACGCCCCGGCCCAGTGCCCGGGCCGGGCCATGCCGCCCTTCCGGGCTGATGTCTGGCGCGAGATGGGTTTCGTGAACCTGGAGGACATGGGCAAAACCTTCAAGACCCTGGACGAGCCCACGGACACAGCGCGCTTCGTGCAGCAGGTCGCCGCGCTCATCAAGGGCGTCAACAGCGCCGAGTCCACGCTCCTGCGGGCCATGTTCTCTACGGTCACTCCAGCCCAGCTCGGCATGCTGCCCGTGTTGCCGCGCATCAAGAACCGGGAGTGGCCGGTGGAACCGGAACAGCTCCTCCCTGAGGAGCCCTGGCCCATCCGTGAAGCCTACAACATCCTGCTGGCCGGGGACCTGGAGAAGGCCAAGGAGTCTGTTCGCGCCGTCAGCGCAAAACTGGGGCGCAGCTTCGAGGCCGCCGTGCTCGAGGGGTTCATCTCCCTTGAGTCCGCAGACCCGCACATGGCCCAGTTCTACTGGCAGGAGGCCGGGCGCATCGGGCCGTCCACAGTCCAGCAAGGCTATGTCATGTTCCTCCAGGCGCGTCTGCACGAGGTGGCCGGGGAGTACAAGGACGCCCTTGGCCTGTACCGGCAGGTGCGCAACGGCTCGCCGCGCTGGCTGGAGCCAGCCTACCGCGAGGGCGTGTGCATGGTGAAGATGGGCTTCACCGGTCAATCCTTTGAGATCTTCGCGGATCTGGTCATGCGTGAGCCGCAGCTTTTCAACCGCATCCTGCTGGACACCGAGATCGACCGCGGCCGGGTGCAGCTGCTCTCCGGCCTTCGCGACCCCTGGCGCGACGCCCAGACCAAGGCCGAGGAGGTGGGCAAACGCGTGGAGGTCCTGCTCAAGGAACTGCCGCAGTGGTTCGACGAGGACCACGAATTCCGTAAGCCCGGCCTGGACCACCTGGAGCGCATGAACGCTCTGGCTGGCACGGAGAACTTCGTGGCCTTCCGCGAGGTGGTGCGCGGCATGGACGGCTTCTTCTCGGAGATGCAGAAGCAGATTGACGAGGAGATCAAGCGCATCAAGGACCGCGTGATGCTCTACGCTGACCGTTTGCGCGACGTGCAGTACGAGGCGGGCTGGTTCCCGTTCCCCAAGCTCCTGCACGACTTCAACCGGGATTTCAACTACTGCGTCAAGCGGATCAACTGGGTCATGACCCAGCCTTTGCGCATGGCCGGGAATTTCCGCACCGCCCGCAGAAACCTGCCGGAGCTGGAGGAGCGCCTGCAAGGCCTGTCCAAGCGCCTCGTGTCGCTGCGCATCGTGCGCGACAGCACGCTCTTCGCCATGCTGCTGGGCAAGAACTTCATCTGGATGGAGGTGGTGGGCCTGGCCCTGGCCCTCTTGACCATCCCGGTGCTGCTCTTCTATTCCGCCAAAGTCGCCAACAACTGGCTTGTGGACGGCATCCTGGCCCAGAAGTGGGCCTTCCAGAAGGGACTCATCTTCCTGGTGACGGTGTTCTCCCTCGGCCTGGCCTCGCTGCGCAGCGTCATGACCTTCGAGAAGAAGAAGAAGGAACTCTTCGAGGCCGACGCCGAACGCCGGGAGGAGGGCAAGAAGGCCCAGGCCAAGGCCAAGGCCCAGGCCCAGGCCCAGGCCAAGGCCAAGCGGGAGCAGTCGGCCAAGCCTGCTGAGGCGGCAAAGCCCGCCGCGAAGCCCGCCGCCAAGCCAGCCGCGAAGCCCGCAGCCAAGACTGCGGCCAAGGTCGGCGGCAAGAAGTAGTCTTTTCGCCGCATCCTCAACCAGCCCGAACGGGCAGGAGCCAGCCATGCATACCTTGGTGCTCATCCGGCACGGACAGAGCGTGTGGAACCTGGAGAACCGCTTCACCGGCTGGACAGATGTGGACCTTTCGGACCAGGGCATCCGCGAGGCCGAGGAGGGCGGGAAGCAGCTCAAGGACGCCGGGTTCGTCTTCGACGTCTGCCATACCTCGTACCTGCGCCGGGCCATCCGCACCCTGTGGCTGGTGCTGGACCGCATGGACCTGATGTGGCTGCCCGTGGAGACCACCTGGCGGCTCAACGAGCGCCACTACGGTGCGCTGCAGGGGCTGAACAAGGCCGAGACCGCGCAGAAGTTCAGCACCGAGCAGGTCTTTCAGTGGCGGCGCAGCTTCGACGTGCCGCCCCCGGCCCTGGACCCGTCCGACGAGCGCTTCCCTGGCCACGACCCGCGCTATGCCGCACTCTCCGACGCCGAGCTGCCGCGCTGCGAGAGCCTCAAGCTGACCATCGACCGCGTCATGCCCTACTGGCACGAGGTGCTGGCACCGCAGATCCGCTCGGGCAAGCGCCTGCTGGTGGCGGCCCACGGCAATTCCCTGCGCGGGCTGGTGAAGTATCTCGACGGCATGAGCGACGAGGAGGTCACGGGCCTGAACATCCCCACCGGCGTGCCCCTGGTCTACCGCCTGGACCGCGACCTCAAGTCCCTGGGCCGCGAGTACCTGGGCGATGCCGAGGCCATTGCCAAGGCCGCCCAGGCCGTGGCGGACCAGGCCAAAGGCCCTTCGTCCCCTTCGGGGTCCAAGGGATAAGCGCAGGTGCCGAAACGTTCCTCCGAGGCCCCGTCGCCCCTGGCCGGGGCCTTTGACATTGCGGGCTTCCGCGCGGGCCTGCTGGGCTGGTTCGCGGCCAACGCCCGGGACCTGCCCTGGCGCAGGACGCTTGACCCCTACCACGTCTGGCTCTCGGAGATCATGCTCCAGCAGACCCAGATGGACCGCGCCGTCCAGTACTTCGAGCGTTTTCTGGCGCGCTTTCCCGATGTTTCGAGCCTGGCCCTGGCGCACGAGGACGAGGTGCTCAAGCTCTGGGAGGGGTTGGGCTACTACTCCCGCGCCCGGAACCTCATGGCTGCGGCGCGGGTTATCTTGAATGGGCATGGCGGCGTGTTCCCTGCGACCTTCGAGGCCGTGCGCGCGTTGCCGGGGGTTGGCCCGTACACCGCCGGGGCGGTCATGAGCGTGGCCTACAACGACCACCGCCCGGCCGTGGACGCCAACGTGGAGCGCGTGCTCTCCCGTGTGCTGGACATCGACCGCCCGGTGTCTGAGCCCGCCGTGAAGCGGCGCATCCTGGCTGCGGCCTGGGAGCTGGTGCCTCCAGGCGAGTCCCGGGCCTTCAACCAGGGGCTCATGGAGCTTGGCGCGCTGATCTGCGCCCCGCGCAAGCCCGACTGCCCGCGCTGCCCGGTGTCCGGGCTTTGCCTGGCGCGCGAGCGCGGCACCGCCCTGAGCCGCCCCGTGCCCACGGCCAAGCCGGAGACCATCCGCGTGGACATGGCCTGCGGGGTGCTGGTCACGGGCGGCCAGGTTTTCATTCAAAAGCGCAGGCGGGGCGATGTCTGGCCGGGCCTGTGGGAGTTCCCCGGCGGGGTCATGGAGCCGGGCGAGACTCCGGAGGCGGCCATGGTCCGCGAGTTTCGCGAGGAGACGGAGCTTCGCGTGCGCCCGGTGGGCAAGATCGCCGTGGTCCGCACGAGCTACACCCGCTACCGCATCACCCTGCACGGATACTTCTGCCAGGCCGAGCCCGGCCAGGACCCGGCCAGCGACCACCGCCTGCACGAGGCCGATGAGGCCCGGCTGGTGCGGCCCCAGGAGCTTGGCGTCTTCGCCTTCCCCTCGGGCCATGCACGGCTGTTGACGAGAATGCTGACGGATGTCCGTCTTGAGGGGCTGCTCACCAGCGCCGACTGAAGCCGTATCTCTCCAACATAAAGTGTGTTTTTAGGACAGGCACGGAATGTGCTTTATCGGTCCCGAAGACCGTGCCGTGGTCAATATTTCGACGGCGGAGGGAGCACCATGTCCAACGATCCAAACACCATTGCGGAAGCCATCCGCGTCCTGAAAGAGTCCCAGTCCGGCCAGAGCGTGGACCTGCGCGGCGTGTCCCAGCGTGGCGCAAAGGCCCTTGACCCCAAGGCCATGGACCCCAAGATGATGGCCTTCCAGGCCCAGATGCAGATGGCCCAGCAGGCCATTGGCATCGACAACCAGAGCCTTGACCCCCAGCAGTCAAACCCCGCGTCCATGGCCTTTGACACGAACATCATCAACGACAGCATGATGATGGACGCGCTCAGCACCATCGCCCGGCTCACGGGCCAGCAGATGCCCAGCCTGCAGGCCGCGCCGGTGGCGCAGCTGGACAAATCCCTGACGCGCAACCCCGAGGTCCAGGGCCTGGGCTCCATCGCGGCCCTGTTCGAGTCCGGCGACAAGGGCGCGGCGGCCATCGGCTATGACCGCACCGGCGGAACGAGCTACGGCAAGTATCAGATTTCCTCGCGCGTTGGCACCATGAACCGCTTCCTGAATTTCCTCTCCGAGCAGGAGCCCGCCATGGCCGTGCGCCTGCGCAAGGCCGGCCCGGCCAACACCGGCTCCACCAAGGGGGCCATGCCCGCCGAGTGGGCCAGGATCGCCGCCGAGAGTCCGGAGCGCTTCGAGCGCCTGCAGACCGAGTTCATCAAGAAGGACCACTACCAGCCTGCGCGCGAGAAGATCCGGGAGATGACCGGGGTGGACATCGAGGCCAGCAAACCCGCCCTGCGCGAAGCCCTGTTCAGCACTGCGGTGCAGCATGGCGCTTCCGGCGCGGCGCGCATCTTCAACGCGGCCATCGACAAGTTTTTGAACAAGCCTGCGGCCAGTCAGGCCTCTGTCGTGGGGACCAAAGGCTTCGAGCAGGCGCTGGTGAGCGAGGTCTACAGCAAGCGTTCGCACCAGTTCGGCGGCTCCACCGAGGCCGTGCGCCAGAGCGTGCGCGGCAGGCTCCAGCAGGAGAAGGACATGGTCCTGGCCATGCTGGAGAAGAAAGGCATGAACAGGATCGTGTGATCTGGGGAGATACGCACGTCCTGATGTGATGGAAGGCGCGCCTCGGCGCGCCTTTTCATTTGCCGGGGATCTGGCCGGAGTTCGCCGCGCTCAGCGCCAGACGCGTTTCAAGCGTCGGGTCCAGGGCCACGAGCAGGGTGGCCTGGATATGGTCCACGGCCACGCTGCCGATGGCCGCGCCCTTGACCTTGCGCACGTCGCGCACAAGAGCGCAGAGCACCTCGGCCTTGGCGTCGTCCTTGCGATAGCTCTTGAGCGCGCAGAGCCCGGCGGCCTCAAGCAGGCTGGCCTCGGGCACTTCCTGGTCCGGGAAGTCGCGCTTCAGGATAAGGTGCGCGCTGGGGCCACCCGCCACATGAAACCAGAGGTCGAACGGCCCGGCCGCACGCGAGAGCATGTCGTGGTTGGCCTGGCTGCTCTTGCCGCGCAGCAGCAGAAAGCCGTTTGAGGTGTGGAAGAGCGCCACGGCCAGACCCTGGTAGCGCTTGGGCAGGACAACAGGGGCCAGGGCCTTCTTGTCCTGTCCGGCTGGGGCCTTGCAGCGTCCAGCCTGGGCTGGGTACAGCTCCGGTCCGGTGCCTGCGGCCAGCTCGGCGCGCCTGCGCTCCACATGGGCCAGACCGCGCCTGCCTTTGGCCGCCTGCCTGAACAGCTGGACCATGTTCTCCACCGGGGTTAAGCGCGGGTCCAGCGGCACCTCCACCGGGCCGTGCTCCGGGTGATCCAGCACCATGCTCGGTTGCTGTGGCGTCACCTTCAGCCCGGACAGGGCTATCTGCAAAGCCTCTGCCGCAATGGACAGCCCAGCGAGCTTGCGGTGCCGCTCCTCGTCCTGGTCGAGCAGGCCTTGCTGGCGCTTCATGCGTTTGCGTGCTTGTCCAGCCTGGTCCACCATTTCGCTGTCCTCGGCCCGGGCGATCTGCGGGAACAGGGTGCGCTGGCCAAAGGCCGTGGCCGCCGCGTTGGCGCTGGCAAAGGGCTCGGTCCCGGGCAGGCCCGGGTCCCAGGCCAGGGGAGGGGAGGGCGGGCTCTCCGGTCTGAGGGGCATTGGCGGCAGGAAGAAGCTGTCGGACGCGCCGGTTTGCAGTCGTGCGAGCAGGCGCGCGGCCTGGGCCGGGTTCTCGGCAGCCAGGGCCGTCAGGCGCTTGCGCAGGGGCGGGGTGAGCTGCGGGTGCTCGCGCCAGATCTCGGCATTGTCCAGGACGAGCGTCAAAGGCGGCCAGGTTGGCTCTGGCGGTGCCGGGAAGTCGTCTTCGAGGGTGAGCCCGGTGCGCAGGTCGAATACGGCCCACTGCCCGGCTGCGGGCAGGTCGCGCGGGGACAGGGCAAAGGCCAGGCGCAGGTTCGGCCAGTCCACCCGTGCCTCGAGCAGGCGCCGTCCGGTGAGCCGCTTGCGCAGCCACATGACGCGCGTGGGCGGTGCGGGCGGATTGACGGGTCGGTCTGGGCTCAAAAAAAGCAGGCCCGCCGTTTTGGCGGGCCTGAAGATCAGGTGTGAGGTGCGGCCCTGGCCGTGCAGCGAAAAGACGAGGACCCCGTCTGCCGGGCCATGGATCTTTTCGAAGCGCTGGCCGCTGAGGGCCGTGGTCAGTTCGCCTGCCAGGAAGCGGAAGAAATTGGCTTCCACCGGGGCCTCCCTGGGCTGGACGGTTGGTGGACAGGGGGTGCTGGGCTAGTCGCCCCGGACCATCTCGTCTTCTTCCTGCTTGCTTTTGCAGTTGATGCACAAGGTCGTCATGGGCCGGGCCTTGAGCCGTGCGATGCCGATGTCGTCGCCGCATTCCACGCACACGCCGAACTCGCCGTCGTCGATACGCTGCAGGGCCTGCGTGATCTTCTTGATGAGTTTGCGCTCACGATCGCGCAGGCGCAGGGTGAAGGCGCGGTCGGACTCGGCCGTGGCCCTGTCCGCAGGGTCGGCGTAAACTTCAACGGTTTCGGTCATGTCATCGATAGTGGCCTGCCCCTTCTGGAGGATCTCCTCGAGCATGGCGTTGAGCATGTCCCGGAAAAACTGGATGTCTTTGGCTTCCATGCGCAATCTCCTCAATGGCAGGAGCGGGAGGACCATCCATCGGGTCCGCGCCGCTCCGAGTTCAATGCGAATGCGCCTGATAAACCAAAAGCAAAGGACTTGTAAAGGGGCTGAAAATCCGCGCTGTCACTTTATTTCCAGAGAGCCTCTCCGGCTTGCCCGTGATTTTTGGGCGGAGGCGTGCCGGGCATTCCGCTTCCCATGAGCCTTCTTTGCAGCGTGCGTTGAAAACATGCTCTGTGAGGCTTGACACATGGTAGGGGCAAAGGTAGAAGGTTCCCCCTGTTGGGCGGGAATAACTCAGCGGTAGAGTGCAACCTTGCCAAGGTTGAAGTCGCGAGTTCAAATCTCGTTTCCCGCTCCAATAGACGAGGCGGCATAGCCAAGTGGTAAGGCAGAGGTCTGCAAAACCTCCATCCTCCGGTTCAAATCCGGATGCCGCCTCCATAATGAGCGGGAATAACTCAGCGGTAGAGTGCAACCTTGCCAAGGTTGAAGTCGCGAGTTCAAATCTCGTTTCCCGCTCCATGCTCTTTCTCGGGGGCCGGCCAATTATCGGCCCCGTTTTCTCCTCCCGGATCGCCGGGTTCTTATATACGAGCGGGAATAACTCAGCGGTAGAGTGCAACCTTGCCAAGGTTGAAGTCGCGAGTTCAAATCTCGTTTCCCGCTCCATGACGATCAAAGGCCGACCCTTCACAGGGCCGGCCTTTTTCGTTTACCGCTGGCGCGTCAGGAGCAGGTTAGTAGGTGCGCTCGTCAACCAGCCTCCTGGCGTCCTGGGCGATTGTTCCGGCCGCCTGGGCCTGGACCTCGGGTTTGAGCTTCAACAACGCCTGGAAGGCCGCCTGGAAGGCTCCTGCGTCGATGTCGCGCGTGAGTGCCAGGCGCACGGTGAGGCGGTCCTTGCCGCCGGAGTTGGTGAGGACGATCTGCCAGGCCTCGATCTGCGGGAACTGCACAGCCACCTGCGCGGCCTGGGCCGGATAGATGAACTGGCCCTTGACCTTGGCCGTGTCGTCGGCGCGGCCCTTGATGCCGTCGAGCCGGAGCGAGGTGCGGCCGCAGGGGCAGGGGGCCGGGGTGAGGCTCGAAAGGTCGCCCGTGGCCAGGCGCAGGAGCGGGTAGTCGCGGGTGAAGGGCGTCACCACCACCTCACCGGTCTCGCCCAGGGGGAGAGGGCGACCGGTCTCGGGGTCGCAGATCTCGACATAGGCTCGCGAGGACAGGTGCATGCCCTGGGGCATTTCGCACTCGTAGGCGATGGAGCCCACGTCTGCGGTGCCGTAGCCCTGGCGCACGGTGCAGCCGAACATGTCCTCCACCTCGGTGCGCAGGGCTTCCGGCAGGCGCTCCGCAGCCACAAAGGCCTTGCGTATGCCGAGGTCCTTGCGCAGGTCCAGGCCGAGGCTTCTCGCCTTCTCGCCGATGACCTTGAGGTAGCTGGCCATGCCCACGAAGCCCGTCACCGGCAGCCGGCGCATGAGGTCCACCTGCACGTCGGTGTTGCCAGGCCCGGCCGGGATCACCGCGCAGCCGATCTCGCGCAGGGGCTCCTCCAGCATGAGCCCGGCCGGGGTCAGGTGATAGCTGAAGGTCATCTGCACCAGGTCGCCGGGGCGGAAGCCCGCTGCGAAAAAGCCCTCGGCCCAGCCCCAGTAGTCGTGTTCCGCGCCCTCTGGGTCGAAGATGGGCCCAGGGGACTGGTAGATGCGTTTCAGTTCGCCGGGCTTGCAGGTGAGCAGCCAGGACAGGCCGCGCTCGGCCTGGAGGCTTATGAGCTCCTTCTTGCGCAGGGGCGGCAGACGGGAAAAGGACGAAAGCGAGTCCAGGTCACGCAGGGTGAGCCCGGCGCGGTCCAGGCGGGCCTGGAACTCCTCGGAGTCCTTGGCGGCCCTCTCCAGGAGCTTCTTGATGGCCTTCCATTGCCGGGCTTCGCGTTTGTCGGGGCTCTGTGTCTCCAGGTCGTGGTAGAACATCGGTGGCAACCTCTCTGGCCGGTGGGCGCGGACTAGCCCAGCCAGCGCTTGCGGCGGCGGTAGTGCTTGACGTCGCGGTAGCTTTTCTTGTGTCCGGCGTGGCCCATGCCGAGATAGAACTCCTGCACGTCGGGGTTGTCCAGCAGGTTTTTGGCCTCGCCTTCCATGACGATGCGGCCGTTTTCCATGATGTAGCCGCGCCCGCTCACCGACAGGGCGGCGCGGGCGTTCTGCTCCACCAGCAGCACGGTGACGCCCTCGTTCTTGTTGATGCGCGTGACGATCTCGAAGATTTCCTCCACCAAGAGCGGTGCCAGGCCCAGGCTCGGCTCGTCGAGCAAAAGCAGGCGCGGCCTGGCCATGACGGCCCGCCCGATGGCCAGCATCTGCTGTTCGCCGCCGGACATGTATCCGGCCAGCTGCTTGCGGCGTTCGGCCAGGCGCGGGAAGTATGTGTAGACCTTCTCGATGCTCTCGGCGAACTCGCTGCGGGGCCTGGTGTGCGCCCCGCAGCGCAGGTTCTCCTCAACGGTGATGTCCACGAAGATGCGCCGGCCCTCCATGACCTGGAAGATGCCCCGGCGCACGATCTGCTCCGGCGCGATGCCTTGGATGGGCTTGCCGTCGTAGACCACGCTTCCGGCCGTGACCTCTCCGTCCTCGCTTAGGAGCAGCCCGGAGATGGCCTTGAGCGTGGTGGACTTGCCCGCGCCGTTGGCGCCAAGCAGGGCCGTGATCTCGCCCTCGCGCACGCTGAGCGAGAGGCCCTTCAGCACAAGCACGACGTCGTTGTACACGACCTCCAGGTTCTCCACCTGGAGCACATCTCTCGCGGTCACCATCTTGTTCATAACCCTACTTGCCGAGCCACTCGGCCTTGCGGTCCAGGTTCTCCTGGGTCACGAAGGTCAGCTTGCCGCCGCTGATCTTGTACAAGAACACGGACATGCTGGGGCGGTGGTCCGTGGGCAGGAAGGAGATCTTGGGCGCCAGGCCCATGGGATCGAAGTCCTTCATGCCCTCCAGGGCCGCCTTGATGCTTGCGCCGGTGACCGGGCCCTTGGCAGCGGCCAGGCGTAAGCCCTCGCCCATGGCCAGCATGGACACGAAGCCGCGCATGAAGTGGGTCATCTGCGGCTGGTTCTTGGTGATCTCCAGGATGGTCTTCATGCCCGGCACGTCCTGCCCGTAGATCGCGGCGGCCTGCAGGCTGAACGCGCCCTCGCTGGCGTCGCCGGCCATCTTGAGCAGGTTCTCGTCCGAGCCCCAGATGTTGGTGAAGAAGGTGGCCTTGAGCCCGATCTTCTTGGCGTCTTTCAGAATCACGGCCGTGGACGGGGTGGTGCCGCCGCACCAGATGTAGTCAGGCTTCTTGTCCTTGAGCGGCAGCAGCTGGGTGGTGGCGTCGATGGCCTTCAGGTCCACGTTGGCCTCGCCCACGAGCTCGAAGCCCAGCTCGCTGGCGTAGTCCTTGGCAGCCTGGATGGGCGAGATGCCGTAGGGGTGGTCGGGGTACAGCAGCGCCAGCCGGGGTTTGCGGGACTCCTTCCAGTTGTCCTTGAAGTACTTGAGCGCAGCGCGCACCTGGGTGGAGTAGTCGGCCGAGGTGAAGAAGTTGTAGGGAGCGGTCTTGGGGTCGGTCAAATGCGCCGAGTAGGAGGCCGAGAAGTAGGTGATCTCGTCCTTGGCCGTGGTGCGCATGAGCGCCTCGGTGACGTTGGTGCCGAAGCCCTGGATGGCCACGACCTTGTCCTGGGCGAACTTCTTGTAGATCGAGAGCCCCTGCTGCACGTTGTAGGCGTCGTCCTGCAGGTCGAAGTTGATCTTCATGCCCGCGATGCCGCCCTGGGCGTTCAGGTATGCCACACCCGCCTTGACGCCCTCGGCGTAGGGCACGCCCACCGAGGAGGTGGGGCCGGAGAGGTCGATGATGCCGCCGATCTTGATCTCCTTGGCCGCAGCCGCCTTGTCGTCCTTCTTTTCGCCGCCGCAGGCCACGAGCGCCAGCGCCGACATGATGACCATGGCCAGGGCCGCGAACCGGAACATTCTTTTCATAAGCTCCCCCCTATTCTCTCTTACGGTTGAACCATCGCCCACACGGTGTGCCCCGGCCCGCCCGGGCCTGGGTAATAGCGCCGCCTAGTGGGCAAAGGGATACAGTTTCCAGTAGGCCTTGATGAGTCTCCAGCGATGGGCCATGCCCTCGGGCTCGAAGATCAGAAAGAGCATGAGCACCAGGCCGAAGACGCCCTCGCGCAGGGCGTTGAGGTGCTGGCTGATGTTCGGCAGCACGTCCGAGATGGAGCCGGACAGCCCGCTTAGGACCTCCGGCAGGAGGGTCATGAACACCGCGCCCATGACCGAGCCCGTGACGCTGCCCAAGCCCCCGATGACGATCATGGCCAGGTAGGAGATGGACAGCGTGATGCCGAACTGCTCGGCGGACAAGAACAGGGTGTAGTGGGCCCACAGGCCCCCGGCCACCCCGGCCAAAAACGACGACAGGCCGAAGGCCGCCAGCTTGTAGGCGAAGAGGTTCACCCCGGCGATCTCGGCTGAGAGGTAGAAGTCGCGGATGGAGATAAAGGCCCGGCCATGCCGCGTGCGCAGGACGTTGGTGACCATGAGCAGGGACAGGGCCGCCGCCGTCAGCAGCAGATAGAACATCCTGCGCTCATTGTTGAAGGAGAAGCCGAAAATCTGCGGGGCGTCGACCATGAGCCCGCGTGAGCCGCCCGTGGCCGACTCCCAGTGCAGGAACACGAACTCCAAAATGAGCTGGGCGGCCAGGGTGGCGATGGCCAGGTAGATGCCCTTGAGCCGCAGCGAGGGCACGCCGAAGACCATGCCGGCAAAGGCCGCAGCGAAGCCGCCCAGAAGAAGCGCCGCGACGAAGGGCACGCCGTGGAGCGTGGCCTGGGCCGCGGCGTACGCGCCCACGCCCAGGAACGCGCCGTGGCCGAGCGAAATCTGGCCGCACACGCCGGTGAGCAGGTTGAGCGACACCGCGCCGATGACCGCGATCATGATGAGGTTCAGCATGGACACGGCGTAGCTGCCCAGCACCCAGGGCGCGGCCAGGAGCACGGCCACGAACAGGCCCAGGCAGGTCTTTTGGAACCCGCTCTGGAACACCGCGGCCTCGGCCCGGTAGCTTTCGAAAAACAGTCCGCACTTGCCGCGCATGGCCTACACCCGCTCGATTTCTTCGGTGCCGAAGAGCCCGTAAGGTTTGATCATGAGGATGGCCACCAGGACCACAAAGGCCGCCACCTCGCGGAAGCCGCCCAGGTTGAAGAGGTCCTTGGCCAGACCGTCGCAGACGTTCTCCAGCACGCCGATGATGAGCCCGCCCAGCGCCGCGCCGAGCAAGGAGTCCAGCCCGCCCAGGATCACCGCCGGGAAGACCTTCAGGCCCAGCACGCCCAGGTGCGAGTTGATGCCGTTGATGTTGCCCAGGATCACGCCGCCCACGGTGGAGACTACGCTCGCAATGCACCAGGACAGGGCGAAGATGCCCCGGATGCCGATGCCCATGCTCTGGGCGGCCTGCTGGTCGTGGGCCGTGGCCCGCATGGCGATGCCCATGCGCGAGTACTTGAAAAAGGCCGTGAACACGGCAAAGAGCACGCCCGAGAGCGCAAAGGCCGCGATGTACACAGGGGCCACGGGCATTCCGGCGATGACGATGGGCGTGGTGGGCAGCACCTCGGGGTAGACCTTGATCTGCGTGCCCCAGATGAGCTGCACCACGCTTTTGAGCACCGAGGACAGGCCGATGGTCACCATGATGACGCAGATGTGCGCCTCGCCGATGAGCGGCCGCAGGGCCAGGCGCTCAATGGCCAGGCCCAGGACCACGGAGAAGCAGAGCGTCATGAGAAAGGCCCAGACAAAGGGGATGTGCAGCTGCACCGTGAGCCCGAAGCAGACGTACGCGCCCACCATGACCAGCTCGCCCTGGGCGAAGTTGACGACCTTTGTGGCCTTGTAGATGACCACGAAGCCCAGGGCCACGAGGCTGTAGATGCTGCCCACCACCAGGCCGTTGATGAATAATTGCAGGTAGTATTCCACGGACTTAGTCGCCCTCCACTGTCTCGATGCGGATGTCGCCGCACATTTCCTGGACCCGGCCGTCCTGGTACTGGATGGCCATGTCCAGACGCATGGCGCAGGCCTCGCTGTACAGGGCCTCAATGAGCGCGCCGTAACGCTCGCCAATGGTGCCCCGGCGGACTTTCCGCGTGCGGGTCAGCTCGCCGTCGTCGGCGTCCAGCTCCTTGTAGAGCAGGGCGAAGCGCCGGATGCGCGTGGCCTCGGGCAGGCTCCTGTTGATCTTGCGTATCTCGTCGTGCACCAGGGCATAGACCTGGTCCTTGGCCGCCAGGTCCTGGTAGGTGGTGTAGGTGATCATGCGGCCCTCGGCCCAGTGCCCGACGATGTTCATGTCGATGCAGGCGATGGCCGTGATGGTGTCGCGCGCGTGGCCCAGCACCACGGCCTCGCGCAAAAACGGGGAGAACTTGAGCTTGTTCTCCAGGAATTGCGGGGAGAAGCGCGTGCCGTCCTTCAGGTGCATGACATCCTTCAGGCGGTCGATGACAACCAGCCGCCCGGCGTCATCGAAATATCCGGCGTCGCCGGACAAGAGCCAGCCGTCCTGGATGGTCTCGGCCGTGGCCTGCTCGTTCTTGTAGTAGCCAAGGAACACCGCCGGACTCCTGGACAGGATCTCGCCAGACTCCGAGAGCTTGAGCTCGGTCTCCGGGATGGGCAGGCCCACGGAATCGAAGTCCACGGCGCCGTCGCGATGGATGCAGGAAATGCCCGCGATCTCTGTCTGGCCGTATATCTGCTTCAGGTTCACGCCGAGCGCGTGGAAGAAGCGGATGGTGTCCGGCCCGAGCGCCGCGCCGCCGGTGGAGGCCGAGCGGATGCGCGAGAAGCCCAGGCGGTCGCGCAGGGCGCGCAGCAGGCAGACGTCGGCCAGGGCGTTGCCCAGGGTCAGGGGAACGCCGGGCTTGCGGCCGGCAAAGGTCTCGTCCACGTACCTAAGCGCGATGGGCAGGAAGAAATTGTACAGGAAGCGCTTGAAGGGCGTGGTCTCCAGGATGTCGCCCCGGACCTTGGCCGAAAGGCCTTCCCACACGCGCGGGGGCGAGAAGATGAGGTGCGGCCCGATCTCGCGGATGTTGGCCTGGGCCGTGTCCGGCTCCTCGGGGAAGTTCACGCAGAAGCCGAAGAGCAGGCTGGAGGCCACGGCCATCATCTGCTCGCCCATCCAGGCCAGCGGCAGGAAGGACACGAACTCGTCGGTCTCGCGCTTGGGGTCCACCTGGCCCAGGTTGGCGGCCATGGACAGCATGTTGCGGTGCGAAAGCACGGCCAGCTTGGGGCGGCCCGTGGTGCCGGAGGTGGTGGCAACCAGGCAGGGGTCCTGCGGGTTCAATTTCGCGGTCATGGCCGTGAACTCGGCCACGGAGTCGGTGACGGCCTTGCGCCCCTTCTCACACACGGCCTCGAAGGAGAGCAGGTCCTCGGCCTCGTACCCGGTGAGTCCCTTGGGGTCGTGGAACACGACATGCCTGAGCTTCAGGAGGTCCGGGCGCAGGCTCAGGATCTTGTCCACCTGTTCCTGATCTTCCGCCACAACGAGCCTGGCCTCGGAGAGCTCGAAGATGTAGCGCACCTCGTCGGCCGTGGAGTCCTGGTACAGCCCCAGCGCCATGCCGCCCAGGGCCTGGATGGCGATTTCGGCGAAGAGCCACTCGGGCCGGTTGTCGCCGATGAGGATGATCATGTCGCCCGCCCCCAGGCCCAGTTCGCGCAGGCCGCAGGCGAACTCCGCCGTGAGGCCCAGGTAGTCGCGCCAGGAATAGGGCTGCCACACGCCCCACTGCTTCTCGCGCAGGGCTGTGCGGCGTGGGTGCTTACTTGCCTGGGCGAGGAGCAGGGCGGGCAGGGTGGTGTCGTAGATTCTGGCCATGGGGAGGTTCCTGTGCGCCTAGCGCCCGAAGAAGGTGGCGTCCTCGGTGCCGAGGTAGGCGGCAACGACGTCCTGGTTGGCGCTGATCTCGTCCGGGCGGCCTTGGGCCAGCACGGAGCCGAAGTCGAGCACCACGATCTTGTCCGAGATGTCCATGACCACGCCCATGTCGTGCTCAATGAGCAGCACCGTGGCGCCCCATTCCTCGCAGATGTCCAGGATGTAGCGGGCCATGTCCTCGGTTTCCTCGAGGTTCATGCCGGCCATGGGCTCGTCCAGCAGGATGAGCTTGGGCTCTGCGGCGAGCGCCCGTCCCAGTTCGACGCGTTTCTGCACGCCGTAGGGCAGGTGCCCGGCAGGCTGATGCCGAAAGGGCGAGAGGCCGAGGAAGTCGATGACGTCCTCCACCCGGCGACGGTGCTCGGCCTCGTCGTTCACGGCCCGGCCCAGGTAGGCGATGCTTGAAAGGATGCCGTAGCGGATGAGGTGGTGGCGGCCCACCATGAGGTTGTCCAGCACGGACAGACCCTTGAACAGGGCGATGTTCTGAAAGGTGCGCGAAAGACCCATGCCGGTACGCTTGTGCGTTGGCACGGCCAGCAGGTTCTTGCCGTCCAGGTATATCTCGCCGGAGTCCGGGGTGTAGCGGCCGCTGATGCAGTTGAGGATGCTCGTCTTGCCCGCGCCGTTGGGGCCGATGAGCGAGACGATGCGACCCTTCTCCACCGAGAAGGCGACATCCGTGAGGGCCGCGATGCCCTTGAAGGTCAGGGTGACGCCCTTGACTTCCAAAAGTGGGGTCATCAGCGTCATTACTGCCACTCGTGCCGGAAGTCGGCGGGGCCCATGACCTTGTAGCCGCGCTCTTCCAGGGCCTTGGCGATGGGCGCGGCGTTGTCCGTGGCCACGCGGATGACCACGATGCGTTTGCCGTTGTGGTAGAAGGTGGCGGTGGAAATGATGGAGATGGACATGCCCGCGATGATCCCGGCGGCCTCGTGCAGCACGCCTGTGCGGTCCTGGGCCTCGAAGGTGATGCGCGTTCCGCCCTGGCGGTAACCCATCTCTTCCACCAGGACGTCGAGCATGACGCTCCTGTTGATGTAGCCGATGAGTTCCCCGGCCTGGTCCACCACGGCCAGCCCGGCGAGGTTGCCCGCGAACATCATGTCCGCTGCGGCCTCGATCTCCGTCTCCGGCCCGATGGTCTTGATGTCCTTGCGGATGATCTTGTCCACGGTGAGCCGGGTCATGAGGTACTTGACCTCGTGCTTGTCCAGCGAGGTCATGATGCTCGGCAGCGAGGCCGAGAGGTCCTCGGGCCGGACGTAGCCCAACAGCTTGCCGCCCTCCACCACCAGGAGCATGCCGAGCCTGCTTTCTTCAAGGAGTTTTTGGGCTTCCAGCACGGAAGTCCTTGGTGTCACGGTGACGAAGTTGCGCAGCATCTTCAGGCCGACGTACATGGCCCCTCCTTGATTTTCCCCTTGGCCTTGCGGCAGGTGCTAATCACCCGAGTTGAAAACCAGAAGGTGCTGCCGAGTCAAGCGGAAAATGAAGTGAGTGCCCGCATTGACCAAAATGGCGCAGGACGAAATTGGGAGACCAACCCTTGTCTGACAGGGTCTGTTGCCGTATTTCCAATGCTCCCGGCGGCACGGCATTTGCTTCTGTGTCCCGAAACCGGTGAGAATATGACGGAAAACGAACTCTCGAAGTTGAAAATCGACAAGACCGCCTGGCGCGGGGCCGTGAAACGTCCCACGGGCCGGGCCTTGCGCCTTGCGCTCATCCTTATGGCCCTGGCGCTGGGCGTCCTGGCTGTGCGGCATTTCTTTCCCTCTTCCGTCGGGGTTGAGACCATTGCCGTGAGCCAGGTGTACCCGTCCCAGGGTGTGACCCTGCTCAACTCCAGCGGCTACGTCACGGCCCAGCGCAAGGCCTCGGTGGCCTCCAAAACCACGGCCCGGCTCATCTGGCTGGGGGTGGAGGAGGGCAGCCGCGTGCGCCAGGGCGAGATCATCGCCAAGCTTGAGCAGGAGGACGTGCTGGCCGCGCGCGACCGGGCTGGAGCCACTTTCAAGGCCAGCAAGGCCGAGATCGACCTTGCCCAGTCCGAGCTCACCGACGCCAGCCAGAACCTGGAGCGCATGAAGAAGTTGCTGGCCGAAAAGATCATCGCCCAGGCTGACTTCGACACCGCCGAGGCGCGCTACAAAAAGGCTCTTGCCAGCGTTGACGCCGCGCGCTGGACCGCCGGATCGTCCGGTGCGGCCCTGCGCGAATCCACGGCCAACCTGGGCTACACGCAGCTCGCCGCGCCTTTTGACGGCGTGGTGCTGACCAAGAACGCCGATGTCGGCGACATCGTCACCCCTCTGGGCGCAGCGGCCAACGCCAAGGCCAGCGTGGTCACCATCGCCGACATGCTCTCGCTGCTGGTGGAGACCGACGTGTCCGAGTCCAACGTGTCCAAGGTCAAGGCCGGCGCGCCCTGCGAGATCCAGCTCGACGCCCTGCCCGGGGAGCGCTTCCCTGGTTCGGTGCACATGATCGTGCCCACGGCCGACCGCACCAAGGCCTCGGTGCTGGTCAAGGTCAAATTCCAGACGCTGGACCCGCGCATCCTGCCGGAGATGAGCGCCAAGGTGGCCTTCCTCTCCCGCGAACTTAGCGAGGCCGAGCGCGCCCCGCGCCTGGCCGTGCCTGCTGCTGCGGTGGTGGAGCAGGGCGGGCGCAGGGTGGTCTTCCAGGTCACGGACGGCATCGCCAAGGCCGTTGCCGTGGAGACCGGGGGAAGGATCGGCGATTTTCTGGAGCTCTCCTCCGGCCCCAAGGCCGGGGAACGCGTGGTTTTGAGTCCCCCGGCCGAGCTCAAGTCCGGGGCCAGGGTCACGGCCACGAAATGAGCGTCCCCACCGCACCGGCCGGAGACGGTAGCGCCAGCCCGGCCATCGACATCCGCTCGGTATCCAAATCCTACACGCGCGGCCAGCAGATCGTGCCCGTGCTCCAGGACGTGAGCTTCCACATCGCGCGCGGCGAGTTCGTGGCTCTCATGGGGCCGTCGGGCTCGGGCAAGAGCACGCTTCTGAACCTCATCGCAGGCATCGACCGCGTGGATTCGGGCTCCATTCTCGTCGGCGGCGTGGACATCACCACCCTGAGCGAAAGTGAACTGGCCCGCTGGCGCAGCCGCAGCATCGGCTTCATCTTCCAGTTCTACAACCTGATCCCTGTGCTCAGCGCCCTGGAGAACGTGGAGCTGCCGCTTCTGCTCACGCCGCTCTCGGCCCGGGAGCGCCGGGAGCACGCCAAGGCCGCCCTGGCCCTGGTGGGCCTGTCCGACCGCCTGGACCACAAGCCCTCGGAGCTTTCCGGCGGCCAGCAGCAGCGCACGGCCATCGCCCGGGCCATCGTCACGGACCCGGACATCCTGGTGGCCGACGAGCCCACCGGCGACCTGGACCGCGTCTCGGCCGGGGAGATCCTGGACCTCATGGCCGGCCTGAACGCCAATTTGGGCAAAACCATTGTCATGGTCACCCATGACCCCAGGGCGGCGGAGCGCGCGCATCTTGTGCGCAGCCTGGAAAAGGGGCTGCTCATCGACGACAACGGTGGCGATGGCGGCGGTAACGGCAATGCTGACCCTGCGCTTCATCCTTAAGAACCTTTTCCGGCACAAGCTGCGCAACAGCCTGACCATCGTGGGCATCGCGGTGTCGGTCTTGTCCTTCGGCCTTTTGCGCACCACGGTGGACGCCTGGTACGCCGGTGTCGAGGCCTCCTCGGCCACGCGGCTGGTCACGCGCAACTCCATCTCGCTCATGTTCACCCTGCCCGTGTCCTACGAGGAGCGCATCCGCGCCGTGGACGGCGTGACCATCGTCTCACGCGGGAACTGGTTCGGCGGAGTGTACATCGACGAAAAGGATTTCTTCCCCAACTTCGCCGTGGATGCGCGCACCTACCTGACTCTCTATCCGGAGATCCAGCTCAACGAGGACCAGAAGACGGCGTTTCTGCGCGACCGCAAGGGCTGCATCATCGGGGTCAAGCTGGCCAGGCGCTTCGGCTGGAAGATCGGCGATCCCGTGACCTTGAAGGGGACCATCTATCCGGGCAACTGGGGCATGACCGTGCGCGGGATCTACACCGGCCGCGACAAGGGCACGGACGAGACGCAGCTCATGTTCCACTGGGACTACTTGAACGAGACGCTCAAGAAGTCCTCTCCGCGCCGGGCCGACCAGGTCGGGTTCTTCATGATCGGGGTTGCCAACGCCGATGTGGCGGCAATCACGGCCCTGGCCATAGACGCGCGTTTCCAGAATTCCCTGGCCGAGACCCTCACCGAGACAGAGAAGGCCTTCCAGATGGGCTTCGTGGCCATGAGCGGGGCCATCGTCGCGGCCATCCGCATCGTGTCCATGCTGGTCATCGTCATCATCATGGCCGTGGCCGCCAACACCATGGCCATGAGCGCGCGCGAGCGCCTGGGGGAGTTCGCGGCCCTGAAGGCACTGGGCTTTGGCGGCGGGTACCTGGCCCTGCTCATCCTGGGCGAGTCCATGGCCCTGGCCTCCATCGGCTGCGCGCTCGGCTGCGCGTTGACCTTCCCCGCCGCGAGCGCCTTTGGCAGCGCGGTGAGCCAGTTCTTTCCCATCTTTCAGGTGTCGACGCTGACCGTGACCCTGCAAGGCGCCTCGGCCCTGGTCGTGGGGCTGGTGGCGGGCATCGTCCCGGCCTGGCGCGCGCAACGCATCGGCATTGCCGAGGCCCTGCGGCGGATCGCATGAGAATTCTGCGGAGGACAGCCTGATGGCCCTGCTCGTGTCCTACAGCCTGCGCAACCTGTTGGCCCGGCGCATGACCACGGCCCTCACCGCCGGGGGCATGGCGCTCGTGGTCTTCGTGTTCGCTGCGGCGCTCATGCTGGCCGAGGGCCTGCGTGCGACCCTGGTGCAGACGGGCACGGCAGGCAACGCCCTGGCGTTGCGCAAAGGCTCCAAGTCCGAGATCGAGAGCGTGGTGGACCGCGGCATCGCCGCGCTGGTGGAGACCCGCCCGGAGATAGCCCGGGACGCGGACGGCTCGCCCCTGGCCGCGCGCGAGGTGGTGGTGCTCATCAACCTGGCCAAACGCGGCACGGGTGAGGCCTCAAACGTGATGCTGCGCGGCATCGGGGAGAAGTCCCTGGGCTTGCGCCCCCAGGTGCGCCTGAAGTCCGGGCGCATGCCGCGCTTCGGGTCCTTGGAGATCATTGCCGGGGAGGGCGTGGCTCGGCGTTTCAAGGGCGCGGGCCTGGGCGAGAAACTCAGGTTCGGCATGCGCCAGTGGACTGTGGTGGGGATCTTCGACGCCGGGGCCACGGGCTTCAACTCCGAGATCTGGGGCGACGTGGACCAGTTCATGAACGCCTTCCGGCGCAACGCCTACACCCTGATTCTGGTCCGATTGGCGCGGGAGGATGCTCTCGCCGCCTTTCAGGCGGGCCTGGGGGCTGACCCGCGCCTGCAGCTTGATGTCAAGGCTGAGACGGTTTTCTATGCCGAGCAGTCGGAGATGATGGCCAAGTTCCTGAAGATATTGGGTGTGTCGCTGACGGCGATCTTTTCCATCGGGGCCATGATCGGGGCCATGATCACCATGCACGCGGCCGTGGCCGGGCGCACGGGCGAGATTGGCACCCTGCGCGCCCTGGGCTTTCCCCGGCGGTCCATCCTCTGGGCCTTTGTGCTGGAGGCGTTGTTTCTGGGGCTTCTCGGCGGGTCGGTGGGGCTCTTGGCTGCTTCCGGTCTGCAGCTGTTCACCATCTCCACCATGAACTTCCAGACCTTCTCGGAGCTGGCCTTCGGCTTTGCCCTCACGCCCGGCATCGTGCTCCTGTCCCTGGCCTTTGGCACGGGCATGGGACTGCTCGGCGGGCTCATCCCGGCCCTGCGCGCGGCGAGGATCAAGATTGTGGATGCGCTGCGGGCGGCGTAAGACGGAGGAACGGGGCTCGGGCGGGTGCTAGCGCAGCTCACCCCGGCCGGAGCGCACTTGCAGCTCCTGCAGGATGAGGCGTTCGTACTCGGGATGCACCTGCTCCTCTGACACCGACTCGCCGGAGTTCAGGAGTTTGAGCAGGTGCTGGGTCTCTTCCCAGAAATCGAGCAGTTCGTCGTCGCCCAGGGACTTGATCTGCTCTTCCAGGGAGATGATTTCGTCAGCGTTGGCGAATTGGCCCATGCAATGCGCTTCCTTGGGGTAAAGTTTTCAATGTTTCGGTTCGATGTTGCGTGGTATGGATAGCCGTTTCCTGGCCTTCCGTCAAACAGGGGACTTGAGGTTCGCTGTTTTGCATGTGGTAAGCGAATGTTATTGACAAAACACGTTGATGCTGCGAAATTTTCTTAAGGCTAAACTTCTGTAAGCAGATCTAGGTCACTGACCGCCTGTTTGCTCGGCGGATAACAAGGAGCCGGAAATGGAAGAAAACACAAGACGCCAGGACGACGCTCTCATTCAGCTCGTCACCTTCAGCATCGGCGATGAGGAATTCGGCGTGGACATCCTGAAGGTCCAGGAGATCATCCGCACCATGGAGATCACCCGCGTGCCGCGCGCCCCGGAATTCGTCGAGGGCGTGATCAACCTGCGCGGCAAGGTCATCCCCATCATCGACCTGCGCCGCAGGTTCAAGCTGGCCGACCGCGCCCACGACAAGCACACCCGCATCATCGTCATTGAGATCAGCAGCATGGTTGTCGGCTTCGTGGTCGACTCCGTGTCCGAGGTGCTGCGAATTCCCGCCAATACGGTGGAGCCGCCTCCGCCTGTTGTGTCCGGCCTGGATTCCGAGTATATCAGCGGCGTCGGGAAGCTCGAGGACCGCCTGCTGATCCTGCTGGATCTGAACAAGCTCCTGAGCAACGAGGAGCATGCGGCGCTGGGCTCAGCGGCCTAAACGGTCCGCATAGCGTAGGCTTTCAGGCCGCCTTTTCGCTTTCCCGGCGAAGAGGCGGCCTTTCATTTTCCGAACATCAATAACGCGACGCCATGATTTGTGGCGCCGCGCGCTGGAGTTTTTGCCGTGCAGTTTCCGAAGGAATTGAGCGAGTTTTTCCAGGGCCGGGGCGGCGCCCTGCGCGTCTTCAAGAGCGGTCCGGGCACCCAGGCCCTTTTGGCCCAGGCCCTGCGCGCGGCCGGGCAGGAGGTGGTCCTGGTGGCCGCCGGGGCGCGGGAGTTCCGCGAGCTGGAGGGGTTGCTTGCGCTCTTCACCGGGCCGCAGGACGAGCTGCTCCCGGCCTGGGAGCGCGCTATCCTGACCTTGCCCCAGCACCTGCCGCGCAAGCCCACGGCCGAGGACTGGGCCGGGCGCTGGGCCGCACTGCATGGCCTGTGCTTCGGCCGCAAGCCGCGCATCGTGCTCATGACCGTGGACAACCTGCTGCCCCGCTGGCCCTCGGTGGAGGTGGTGGAGAAGAGCAGCCTCACCCTGACCAGGGGCGAGGAACTCTCGCCGGAGATGCTGCTGGAGCAGGCCGTGTCCTGGGGGTACGTGCGACGCCCCGTGGTCACCGCCGTGGGCGAGATCGCCGTGCGCGGCGACATCGTGGACATCTACGCCTCCGGTTACAACCTCCCACTGCGCCTGGAGTTCTTTGGCGACACCCTGGACGAGATCCGCCTGTTCGACCCGGCCACCCAGCGTTCGCGCGCCGATCTGAAGGAGCTGACGCTCTTGCCGGTGTCGCCCGGGGTGCTGGACGCGCACTCTCTGGGGCAGGCGCTGGAGCACTGGCGTCGCCTGCGCATGAGCGGGGAGATGGCCCAGTCCCTGGAACAGGAGCTGGGCGACCGCCTGGAGCGCTCCGATCCCTTCCTGTGGCCGGGCCTGTTCTATCCGGACGCCGCCAGCCTGGACCTCTTTTTGCCGCAGGACGCCGTGTACCTGCTGGGTTCGGCCCCGGAGCTGCGCAACCGCCTGAGTGACCAGCACGCGGGCTGGCGGTCGTTCCTGGAGCGCGAGGCCGCCGAGAGCGGCTGGCGCTGGCCCCTGCACGCCTTGTGCTGGCCAGAGGAATCGGCCCGCAAGACCTGGCAGGGCATGCGCCAGGTGGTCTTCGAGGACCTGGTCATGGGCCAGGAGAAGTTCGGCGTGGACCTGCTGGAGAAGAGCTACCAGAGCTTCCAGGATCTGTTCTGGCGGCCGGACAGCGCGCGCCGCCCCTGGACCGCCCTGACCACGGCCCTGAAAGAGTGGAGCGCCTCGGGCGCGCAGGTGCTCCTGAGCTTCCACACCGAGCGCTCGCGCCGCAAGTTCCTTACTCTGGCCGAGCAGGAAGGCCTGAGCATCGGCACGGAATACGCGCCCGGAAAGCGCGGCGTGACGGCGCTGATCTCACCCCTCAAGGCCGGCATGGAGCTGTCCTTCTGCAATCTTTCCATCCTGCCCGAGAACATCCTCCAGCCCGAGGCCGCGCCGAGCGTTCGCGCCGACCGCAAGAAGGCCTTCGAGGGGCTGTCGCGCCACGACGACCTGAGTCTGGACGACCTGCTGGTGCACCGCCAGTACGGGGTCTCGCGCTTTGGCGGCCTGCACCATCTGAAGGTCGGCAGCGTGGCCAACGACTACCTGCTTCTTTTCTTCGACGGCGAGGACAAGCTGTACCTGCCCGTGGATCGCCTGAACCTGGTGCAGCGCTTCAAGGGGCCCGAGGGCCTGGACCCGCGCCTGGACCGCCTGGGCAGCAGCCTCTGGGCCAAGAGCACGGAGCGCGCCCGCAAGGCCATCGAGAAGATCGCCCAGGACCTTGTGGAGATGTACGCCTTCCGCCGCGTGGCCAAGGGCTATTCCTACGGCCCGCCGGACGAGATGTACCGCGAGTTCGAGGCCACCTTCGGCTTCGAGGAGACCCCGGATCAGGCCAAGGCCATCGACGACGTGTTCGACGACATGGCCGGGAGCGAGCCCATGGATCGGCTGGTCTGCGGCGACGTGGGCTTCGGCAAGACCGAGGTGGCCCTGCGCGCGGCTTTCCGCGCCGTCAGCGACGGCAGGCAAGTGGCCCTGCTGTGCCCGACGACCGTGCTGGCCGAGCAGCACTACCAGACCTTCACCCGGCGCATGGAGGGCTTCCCGGTGCGCGTGGCCATGCTCAGCCGCTTCGTGCCGCCAGCGCGCCAGAAACTGGTGGTGCAGGCTGCCGCGCGCGGCGAGGTGGACATCCTCATCGGCACCCACCGGCTCATCTCCAAGGACGTGGACCTGCCGAATCTGGGCCTGCTCATCCTGGACGAGGAACAGCGTTTTGGCGTCAAGCACAAGGAGAAGCTCAAGCTCTTGCGCAAGAACATCGATGTGTTGACCCTCACGGCCACGCCCATCCCGCGCACCCTGCAGCTTTCCCTGTCCGGCCTGCGCGGGTTGTCGGTCATCGAGACCGCGCCCGAGGACCGCAAGCCCGTGGAGACGGCGCTTGTGGAGCGCGACGACTCGCTGCTCGGCAACGTTCTGGCGCGCGAGCTTGAGCGCGGCGGCCAGGTGTTCTGGGTCTACAATCGCGTGGAGGGCCTGGAGCAGGTGGCGGAGTATGTGTGCACGCTCGCGCCCGGCGCGCGCGTGGGCATGGCCCACGGCCAGATGAACGAGCGCGCGCTGGAGGACGCCATGCACGGCTTCTGGCACAAGGAGCTGGACGTGCTGGTGTGCACGGCCATCGTCGAGTCCGGCCTGGACTTCCCCAACGCCAACACGCTCATCGTGGACCAGGCCCAGATGTTCGGCCTGGGCCAGCTGTACCAGCTGCGCGGCCGCGTGGGCCGCAGCGACCGCCAGGCGTATGCCTATTTCGTGGTGCCCAGCCTGGACCGCCTGCCGGAGATCAGCAAGCGCCGCCTGCGCATCATCCTGGAGTTGGACTACCTGGGCGCTGGCTTCCAGGTGGCCATGGAGGACCTGCGCCTGCGCGGGGCCGGGAACATTCTGGGCGAGGTGCAGAGCGGCCAGATCGCGCGCGTGGGCCTGGACCTGTTCCTGGAGATGCTCGAGGAGGAGGTGCGGCGCATCCGCGGCGGGCCGCTGACCCAGGAGACCAGCCCGGAGCTGCAGTTCGTGTTCGAGGCGCACATCCCGGCGGACTATGTTTCCGACTCCAAGGAGCGCCTGCGCTACTACAAGGCCCTGTCCAGCGCGCGCGGCCAGCAACTTCTGGTTGAACTGGCGGCGGAGATGCGTGACCGTTTCGGACCCATGCCCGAGCCGGCCAAGAACTTCCTGGCCGTGCTGGAGGTCAAGGCCGTGCTGGCGCGCCTGCAAGTGCTGCGGGCCGAGCTCTCGCCCGGCCGGGCCGTGCTGCATTGGGGCCAGGAGACCGGGGCCGTGTCGCCGGAGGCCCTGGTGGCCTGGGTCGGGGCGAGGACGCCCCAAGCGCGCCTGCTGCCGCCATCCAAGATTGAGCTGCGCTACCCCGAGGGTCTGGACGTTGGCGGCGGGTTGGAGTACTTGCGCACGGAACTGGAGATCCTCACAACCGGCTGCGCGAGCACGCCGGACAAGGCCGGTGCCTGATGCCAAAACACCTTCGCGCATGCGTGGCGCTTTGCCTGTTCCTGCTTCTGGCGCTCTTTTTGGGCTGTGGCCGCAAGTCCGATGCTGACATCGGTGTGGTGGCCAAAGTCAACGGACGGCCCATCCAGCTGGAGCTGCTGGAGTTCCAGTACGACCTGCTGCACTTCGACGCCTTTTCCGGTTCCATGCCCACGGTCGGCGCCCTGCGCGAGGCCTACGGAAAGATCCTGGGCGGACTCATCGCGCTGGAACTGGTGAACCAGGAGCTGGAGAAGCGCGGCCAGGAGGTCAGCGACAAGGAGCTGGCAGAAGCCGAGGCTCTGGTCCGGGCCGACTATCCTGATGACGCCTTTGAGAAGATGCTTGCCGATGAGTTCATCGACCTGGCCATGTGGCGCAGGCACCTGCGCTATGCCTGCGGGGCGGAGAAGTTTCAGCGCCTGGTGCTCCGGCCCCAGATCCACTTGGACTACCGCGAGATCGAGGCCTACTACCATGAGCACGTGGCTGATTTCCGCCTGCCCGAAAGGCTGCGCCTGGTGGTGATCCACGGGCCGGGCCGCGATGCAGTGGAGAAGGCCCTGGCCCACTACGGCCAGAAGCAGAACGTCAAGGCCGTGGCCGAAGCCTTCCCTGGCATCCAGGCGCGCGAAGTGACAGTCCCCAAGGACTTGTTGACCACATCCTGGGCCGAGGCCCTGCAAAAGCTCCAGCCGGACAAGACTGCGGTGGTTGCGGGCGGGCGGGGATTGTTCGAGGGGCTCATTCTGCTTGAGCGCCTGCCGGCGCAGACCCTGGATGTTGCCCAGGCCTACCCGCAGGTTGAGGCCGCCCTGGTGGAGGAGCGCCTGCAGCAGGCCTTTGACGCCTGGCTGACCAAGGCCGTGGGGTCCTCGGTGATCCTTGTGAGCAAGCGGCTGCTGCACAAGGAGGATGACGAGGACCTGCCGCCCGAGGCGCCCCCTGCTGAGGGCAGCCAACCGGATGTCCCCGCAGGCATTCAGCCGGACGCGCAGCCGAGCCTCAAGCCGGGCCTCCCGCAGGGCAGGCAGCCAGCCGGTCAGGTGGGCGTTGCCAGCGGCAACGAGACCGGGTAGGGTCTACCGCTGAGGCGGGTCTGCCCCAGAGGCGGGCCTTTTTGCAAAGTTTGTGATCGTTTGAGGAGAGATATGTTCGCATCCAGGTCCACAAAGAAACGCACTGTTCCCGGATTGCTGATCCTGGCGGCGGCCCTGCTGGTGCTCCTGCTGTCGTTTAGCCTGGCCTTGGCCGCAGACGTCGTGCTTGACAGCATTGTGGCCACGGTCAACGGTAAGATCATCACCCGCTACGAACTCGACGAGCAGCTGCGCCCTGTCTATGAGCAGATGCGCGGCCGCACTCTTACCACAGACGAGATGCGGCAGGTGGAGGCCCTCCGTCGGCAGGCTCTGGACCGGATGATCGACGACATGCTCATCGTTGATGACGCCGCGCGCTACAATCTCAAGATAACCGATGCGGAAGTGGAAGCGCAGACCAAGGTCTTCCGCGAGAAGCGCGAACTCAGTGAGGCGGACTTCAAGAAGCAGCTGGAATTGCAGCACATGCCTCTTGAGGAATTCAACCGCAACATGCGGCGTGACCTGATCAAGCACCGGCTCATCGGCGGCGTGGTCACCGCCAAGGTTGTGGTCACGGATACCGAGGTCGAGCATGAGTACAACGAGCGCAAGGCCGAGTTCGCCAAGGACAGCATGGTGCAGCTCGCCCTCATCCTGGTGCCTGCGGGGATGTCCGCTTCGGAACTCAAGGCGACCATCGAGTCCGGGAAGATGACCTTTGCCCAGGCTGCGGAGAAGTACTCCCAGGGTCCTAGCCCCAAGCAGGGCGGCGACATCGGCTTCATCGCCTGGAAGGACTTGGCGCCGGAGTGGAACACCGTCCTGCGCGGGCTCACCCCCGGACAGATTGCCCAGCCTGTTCACGTCAATGACTTTGAGGGTCTGCTTCAGGTCGTCAGCATTCAGGAGGGCGAGCAGCTGCCCCTAGATGCCGTGCGTGAGCAGATTTACAACTCCCTGCACGAGGGCAAGTTCGACAAGGTCTTCAAAGACTATATGGAGAAGCTGCGTGGGAAAGCAGTCATAGAATACAGGAACATGTAGCCCAGTTCGGCGTATGCGGGGCAATGCCATGAATTTGTTGGAAGTCGGAGCCCTCCTGAAGAGGGAGCGCGAGCGGTGTGGGATCTCCATCCGTGATGTTATGGATGCGACCAAGATCAGCCGCCGCAACCTGACGGCCCTCGAGGAGGGCCAGATGAAGTCCTTGCCGCATCCCGTGTATCTCAAGGGTTACGTGCGCAATATCGCCAAGATGGTCGGGCTCGACGCCGTTGAATTGGCGCAGGTTGTAGACGAGCAATACGATCAGGAACTGGCAAAATACCTGCCCCAGAACCCGGCTGTTGCTCCTGCCGCTTCGCCATCCGCCACCTTGTTCGGTTCCATACCGGCCGACAACGCTCCGGAGTCCGCACCGCCGCAGCCGGAGACGACTCCTGTGCCGCAGCGCCTTGCACCGGAACCGGACCGCGAGGCCGGGCCGCGTTTCGTCCCGGAGCCCCTCTCTGCGCCCAAGCCGAAATCCTCCGGGGCCATGCACTCCGTCATCGTGCTCATCCTGCTGGCGGCCGTGTTGATCTGGTTGCTTGTGCAGTACAAGAACAGGCCCGTCGAGGTGCCGCCGCCTCCGGCCCCGGTGGTGCAGCCTGCCCTGAGCGCAGTCAACGCCACGGCCCAGGATAACGCCTCCGCAGCTTTGGACAACGCCACGGCGGAACCGACTCAGTCTGAGCCAGGCAGCGCCGCCACGCCAGCTGTGGCCCCTGCGTCCGAGCCTGCGCACACCCCGGCCCCTGTTTCGACCCTGGCCCCGGCTCCGGCCAAACAAAGCACCCCTGTCACCTCCATCGAGGTCTCGCGCAAGGCGCCCGTGTCTGTGCCCGCGATCGAGACGCAGACGCAGGCCCAGATGCCCACGCCGGGCATGCAGCAGCTTACCATCCAGGCCAAGGCCGATGAGGTCTGCTGGGTTCAGGTCAGCGACGGACAGCAGGTCAGGAGCTTCACCCTGCGCAACGGCGAGATCCACCAGGTGGAGTTTTCCAAGCGGGTGCGCGTGCGCCTGGGCAACGCGGGGGGCGTGACCTTCCGCCTGAACGGGAAGGGCCACCCCTACGAGGGCAAGCGCGGCAGCATCGACACCGTGGAGTTTGGCGCGCGCTAGGCCGCCGTCAGGGGACCGGACGTGGAGTTCACCGATAAGGCCCTGGTGCTCAAGGTGGGCCGGTTTCGGGAGTCCGACATCTGGCTCAGGCTGTTTTTCGCGGGCCGTGGCATGGTCACGGCCTTCGCCTTTGGAGGCAGCCGGAGCACCAGGCGCTTCTGCGGATGCCTGGACCAACTGGTCCTCGGGACCTTCCGGGTGGGCAGCAACCGGCGCGGCACCTACAAGGTGCTGGAGGAAGGCACGCTGCTGCACGCCTTCCCGGGTCTGCGCTCCGACCCGCGCAAGCTGGGGCTGGTGGCGCACTGCCTGAAGTTCGTGGAGGCTGTGCAGCTTGGCTCCCAGGGCGCGCGGCCGGTGTTCGATCTCCTGCTGGAGACCCTGGACACCTTGGAGCGGAGCGAGGTCGGCGCGGAGCTTTTGCCGCTGTTGTTCAAGACCAAGCTGACCTTTGAGCAGGGCCTGAAGCCGGATCTGACCCTGTGCGTGCGCTGCGGCCGCCCGGCCTGGGACCACGAGGGCCTGGACCACTCACCGGCGGAGCGCGATCAGCCGTCGCAGGGCCTTGGCTTTTCGGTGGAGCGAGGCGGGCTGGTCTGCACAAGTTGCGGCGATCTGCACCTGGATATGGAGGCCGAGCCGCTCTCGGTCGGGGCTGTGCGCACCCTGGAGTGGATCGGCGCAAGCCGCCCGGCGGACTGGCCCAGGCTGTCCCTTGAGCCGGAGATGCGCAGACAGCTGGGGCGGATCGTGGACCGCTTCGTGGCCTTTCACCTGGGCCTGCGCTGGGAACATGGAATGTATCGGAAAATCTAGTCGTTCTGGAGAGATAAATGCATTTTCAAGACGTGATCCAAACCTTGCAGCGCTTCTGGACGGACCGGGGCTGCGTGCTGGTCCAGCCCTTTGACATCGAGTGCGGGGCCGGGACCTTCAACCCCTCCACCTTTTTCCGCGTCATCGGTCCGGAGCCCTGGAACGTGTGCTATGTCGAACCCTCGCGCCGGCCCACGGACGGCCGCTACGGCGAGAACCCCAACCGCCTGCAGCACTACTACCAGTTCCAGGTCATCCTCAAACCCTCGCCCGACGACGTGCAGGAGCTGTATCTGGAGAGCCTGCGCGCGCTGGGCGTGGACCCCGCGGCCCACGACATCCGCTTCGTGGAGGACGACTGGGAGTCGCCCACGCTTGGCGCCTGGGGCCTGGGCTGGGAGGTCTGGCTCAACGGCATGGAGGTGACGCAGTTCACCTATTTCCAGCAGGTGGGCGGGCTTGACCTGTTCCCCACCAGCGTGGAGATCACCTACGGCCTGGAACGCATCTCCATGTACCTGCAGGAGAAGGAGTCGGTCTACGACCTCATGTGGAACGACACCGTGACCTACGGGCAGGTGTACCACCAGAACGAGGTGGAGCAGTCGAAGTACAACTTCGAGCTCTCCGACGCTTCCATGCTGCTGGACATGTTCAATAAGTTCGAGGGTGAGTGCAAGCGCCTGATCGAGGCCGGGGTGCCCTGGCCCGCCTACGATTACTGCCTCAAGTGCTCGCACACCTTCAATCTGCTGGACGCGCGCGGGGCCATCTCCATCACCGAACGCACAGGCTACATCGGCCGCGTGCGTGTTCTGGCCTCGGCCATCGCCGCCCTGTATGCCGCCCAGCGCGAGGCCATGGGCTACCCCATGCTCGCCGCAAAATAGCCAGCCAAGCAAGCCGGAGCGCCATCATATGTCTGAATTCATTCTTGAGATCGGAACCGAGGAGATGCCCGCGCGCTTTGTGCCGCGCCTGGGCGAGGAACTTGTCGAGCTGTTCGAGCGCCTGCTGGCCGAGGCGCGCATCGACCACGCCGGGGTCCGGGCTTTCGCCACCCCGCGCAGGCTCGTTGCCCACGTCTCCGGCCTTGGGCTGACCCAGCGCCTGGAGGAGGAGATCGTGTCCGGCCCGCCGGTGCGCATCGCCTATGCCGACGGCAAGCTGACCAAGGCCGGCGAAGGCTTTGCCAAGACCCAGGGCGTGGCCGAGGCCGACCTGTTCGTGCAGCAGACGCCCAAGGGCGAGTACCTGGCCGCGAAAAAGAGGGTCGGCGGCGGACGTACCCTGGACATCCTGCCCGCGCTCTGCCTCACTGCCCTCAAGGGCCTGAACTTTCCCAAGCGCATGAAGTGGGGCAGCCTGGACTTCCTGTTCGGCCGCCCCTTGCGCTGGGTGCTGGCCCTGCTCGACGCCGACGTGGTGCCCCTGGAGATCGCGGGGCTGGCCTCCGGCCGCGTCACCCACGGCCACCGGGTGCTCGGCCCCGGCCCCTGGGCCGTGGACAGCGCGGTCGACTATTTCGACACCATCCGCGACAAGGGCAATGTCGTGCTCGACGCCCGCGAGCGCCTGGACCTGGTGCGCGCCGAGGGCGACCGCATCGCCGCTGGCGTGGGCGGCAGCGTGGTCTGGGACGAGGCCCTGCTGCTTGAGGTGGCCAACCTCGTGGAGTTCCCCCGGCCCATCCTGGGCGAGTTCGCGCGCCTGTACCTGGAGCTTCCCGCCCAGGTGCTGCTGACCAGCATGCAGAGCCACCAGAAGAGCTTCGGCATCACCGGCGCGGACGGCAGTCTGCTGCCGTACTTCCTGACCACGCTCAACATCGAGCCGCTGAACATGGCCCTGGTCAAGAAGGGCTGGGAGCGCGTCTTGAAGGCCCGCCTGGAGGACGCCCGGTTCTTCTGGGAGGCCGACCTGGCGACGGACATGGACGAGTGGCTGGTCAAGCTCGACAGCGTGGTCTTCCTCGGGCCCCTGGGCAGCATGGGCGACAAGTCCCGCCGCCTGGAGAAGCTTTGTGCGCGCTTGGCCGAGGCCGTTGCCGCGCCCGCGGCCCCGGTGGCCGACATGGCCCGCGCCGGGCGCCTGGCCAAGGCCGACCTCATGAGTGAGCTGGTCTACGAGTTCGACAGCCTGCAGGGCGTCATTGGCGGCATCTACGCCCGCAAGAAGGGCGAGGGTGAGCTGGTGGGCCAGGCCATCGCCGAACAGTACCTGCCTGCCGGGCCGGATTCGCCCGTGCCTGCCACCCTCACCGGCGCGCTTTTGGCCATTGCCGACAAGGCCGACACCATGGCCGGGTGCTTCGGCCTGGGCATGATCCCCACCGGCACTGCCGATCCGTACGCGCTCAGGCGCGCGGCCCTGGGCATCAGCCGCATCATCATGGAGCATGGCCTGCGGCTCAAGCTCGACGAGGTGCTTGGCTGGGCGCAAGCAGGCTATGACAACGTGAAGTGGAAGCTGAGTCCGGCCGACGCCCAGGCCAAGATGCTGGACTTCTTTGGCCAGCGCCTGCGCGCGCTCTTCGCAAGCGGCCCTGATGGGAGTGTTCGCACCGACAGCCGCGTGGCCGACGCCGCCCTTGGTGTTGGCTTCAACGACATCCGCACGCTCAAGATGCGCTTTGACGCGCTGACCACCTTCAGCCGCCAGGCGGACTTTGAGCAGGCCGTTCTGACCTTCAAGCGCGCCGCCAACATCATCCGCAAGCAGGGCGGCGAGGCAGGCGTTGCGCTGTCCGCAGACGTGGACATGGCGCGCCTGGAGATGGAGCAGGAGCGCGTGCTGGCAGAGAGCCTGCGGGCCAGCGCCGGGCGCTTCGAGGAGCTCTGGGCCGCTGACGACTTCGCCGGGCTTTTTGCCATGCTGGGTGAGCTCAGGCCCGCTGTGGACGCCTTTTTCGACAACGTCATGGTCATGGCCGAGGACGCGGATTTGCGCCAGAACCGTCTGAACATCCTGTACACCCTGGTCGAGAGGCTGGGGCGGCTGGCGGACTTCGGGGCGCTGCAGGTATAGCCCGACAGGAAAAACAGCTTGACAAGCGCGTGGCGCTATGATTAAGGACCCTCTCTCGACTTAGTGTCGGGACCGAACAACACAAAGAATCAGGAGACAGAGCGTTGGCTAATCATCCTTCCGCATCCAAGAGGCACCGTCAGAGCCTGAAGCGCCAGGCGCGCAACAAGTCCGTCAAGACCCGCATCAAGAATGTGGTGAAGGCTGTGCGTCAGGCCCTGGCCGAGAAGAACGCCGATACGGCCGCCATCGCGCTCAAGACCGCCAGCTCCGTGCTGGACCGCGCCGCTTCCAAGAAGGTCATCCACTGGAAGAAGGCTGGCCGCTGCATCGCGCGCCTGCAGACCGCCGTCAACAAGATGGCTGCTGTCGAAGCCTAGACGGATTCTTGATCTGACAATAAAGCCCGCTGCGGAATTCCGTAGCGGGCTTTTTTTAGTTGTGCGGTGGATTGTCGTCAGTCCTTGCGGATGATGCCTGTGGCCCCGGCGATGCCCATGGAGGCCAGGAACCAGCCTAAAAGCACCTCGGTCCAGTTGACGATCCAGTAGAAATGGCCAAATTCAGATTTTGAATTTGGCATCCAGTAGCGCTCTTGCTGCAAGTCTACAATGGGTAGCGCTACATCAATGGAATAGATTATTGGTTGAAATGCAGGGTAATCAGATGCAATCGCAGAGCCTTTATCCTGGTACGTGGAGTTTGATGCATAGTCGTAGCTGATGGTCTTTGTCATGTATTCCGGGTAGCCAAGCCAGAACATGAATGCGCAGAGAAGAATGAGCATACTAAGCGGCACAAGAACCATCTGCGGTTTGTAGCCATAGCCGATGGTGTGCCCGGCCAACTGCCAGAAGAGACTCTGGAACGGCTGACCGTGCATATGCTCAAGCCGTTTATCCTCTTTTGCAATTCTCACTGTCCTGGCATCGCTGTCGTGTCCGGCGCGCTGATAAAACTTCGCCAACTGTTCGTAAGGCTGGGGCAGGAACTGGTCTTGTGGCTGGTGGCCTAGCCAGTCCAGTCGTTCCTTGGCGGTCAGGGGTGCGTCGCAGTAAATGCTCTCATAGTGGAAACCATCTAGGTGCAGCTTGCCCTGCTTAGGCCAACTTGCGCTGGCATCGTAGAGCAGGCCGATCTTTGCGCCGCGGAGGTCAAGCGAGGCCTTGGCCAGCGTGGGGGAGACCATGCGCAGGCATTTGTTCACCACTGCTCTATGTAGAAGTATAGTTCCATTCACTTTTTTGGGGTCGAGAAATATGGAGTCCAGAAGAGTAGAGCATTCTAAGTTGAGTGCTATTTCATCTTCTTTAGCGACCCAGAAACTTCCCCCTGTGCAGTCAAATTGCCCAACGATCTTGGCACCCGGAAGGCGCACCGCACCTTTGGCACGAAAGCCCTGAGAAATACGCATGTCGCTGCCTAATTTTGCGTTGTCTGCGTTGATGGCAGTGCCATTACGATTCAGGAAGAAACCCTTCTCGCAGTCCAACTGCCCGGTGATATTCGCTCCAGTTAGGCGTACCGCACCTACAGCCCGGAACCCTTGAGAAAGATAAACGCTGCTACCGATGACCACGCGGTCTGCGTTGAGGGTATCGCCGCCCCTGTTGAGAAACAAGGCACCCTGGCATTGAAATTGACCGGAGATGGTGGCTCCTAAAAGATTAACCTCTCCATCCACGCGGCAACGCTTGAGGTATAGATTGTTTTTCAGCGTTGCGCCTGGTGCCATCAACCCAGGTAGGCGGCAGTTCTGAAGGCCAACATAGAAGGATACTTCGGCGGACTCGAGGTCCAGCACGGCGTCCAATGTCGCGTTCGCGATGCACAGGCCTCCGCGATGCACAAGACGCTTTGCGCGAATGTCCGTGCACAGCCATGTCACAAGCTCCGAGCGCAGAGGACCGCCGCCGGGATTGTACTTTTTAGGCTTCGTGGGAGGAGGTGGACCCCACGGGAGAAGATCGGCCCACTCGCCCAATGAAGCGGCGCGTAGAACCTCAAATTCAGGCGCAGTAAGGTCAGGGAATTCCTTCAGGCCCAGTTTGGTCAGCAGTTCCGCTTTTGTCGCCACCTAATTGCCCATCCCCAAGCCCACAGCCACCGGCGCCCAGCCGTCCTTCATGGTCGGCTTCTTCTCTGCGCTCTCGATCTTCATCTCCGGGATGAGCGGCTGGCCCAGCGCGGTCTTCTTGCGGATCTCCGCGATGGCCGCCTCCTGCGCCACAAAGCGTTCGGCGAGCTTCGGATGCGTGCTGCTGCGGTTGATGGCCCCAGGCGAATCAAGCGCCAGCTTGCGCAGGAACTCCGGTGCGCCTTCATAGTCCAGGCCTGCACGCGCGGTCAGGTACAGCCCCACGTAGTCGGCCTCGAACTCATAGTCCACGCTGCTGTCCAGGTAGGAGAAGTTGGCGTACACGGTGCCTGCGTTGGTGCCCGTGGCCCCATTCAGGACCTTCATGATGTAGATGTCCTTCCACAACTCCAGCTGCTTCTTCTCCCTGTGCCCCATGATGTTGTGCGCCATTTCGTGGCCCACAACCATGCCGAGGATGTTGTCGTCCTGAAAAGCGCTCATCAGGCCAGTGTAGACGGTGATGGATGTCCCGGTGGCATAGGCCTGGATATCCCCATTTGTCAGCAGCCGCACGGGGTAGTCGCAGGCCATGACCGGCTGGACCAGGGCGGTGATCTTCTCGGCCTTGCGCAGCAGGCTGAACTTGATGGGCTTGCCCGCCTCCACCAGCGGGGTGACGTGCACCTTGAAAAAGGCGGACGCGGCCATGCCCCGGGGCGTCTGGATGTCGTTCACGGCGAGGATGACGTCGCCCTCGCGGATGCCCGAAATATGCGCCGGGCCTTCGCGGCCCACCTGGGTCACGCGGATGCGCTCGTCCAGCTCGTACACGGACTCCATAACGTCGCGCCTGCGCCCCCGGAAGTCCTCCAGGTTGCGCGCGGCCATGGCGACGACGTAGCGGGTCTTGCTTTCACACAGGTCGGCGTTGTTGATGAGCAGGGGGGTCGAGATGTCGCCAAGCCGTTTCGCCATCTGCTGGTCGCGGCCAACCACCATCTCGTACATGCGGTTGGCCTCGGCGGCCACCTCTCCCTCGTCGATGTCCGGGCGTCTGGTCACCGCGCCGCAGCCAAAAAGAAAGGCAAGGGTCGCAACGAGGAATAGATTGCGCACCATGAGCATGACGGCCTCCATAAGGAAATATCCGCCAGACTATAGAAAAAAAGGAGGCGCTAGTCCACCCGATAGTGGCAGCCCTGGCTCTTCGTGTTGCGCATGGCGGCCAGGGTGACCACGTAGGCGGTCTGGCAGCCGTGAAACAGGCCGATGATGGGCTTTGAGATGGGCGTCTGCCTGTAGAAGTCGTGCATGTTCTTGGACAGGGTGCGCAGGTCCTCGAAGGCGCGGCGCAGGCGGGCGGTGGAGCGGATGATGCCCACGTAGTTCCACATGGTGTTGCGGATGGTGGCCCAGTCCTGGGCGATGAGCGCCGGGTCCTCGTTCTGGATGTCGCCGGGGTTCTGCCAGTCCGGGATGGCGTCGCTGAGCTTTTTGGTGAGCCGCCACTTGCCGCCCAGGCGCTTGGCGATGTCCTGGCCTGTGCTGTAGCCCCAGAGCAGACCCTCGAGCAGCGAGGTGCTGGCCAGGCGGTTGGCCCCATGCACGCCGGTGCAGGTGCATTCCCCGGCCGCGTACAGGCGCTCCAGCGTGGTGCGGCCGCGCGTGTCCACCAGGATGCCGCCGCAGAAGAAATGCGCGGACGGCACCACCGGGATGGGCGTGGTGCGCATGTCGATGCCGTGTTCCAGGCACTTGTTGAAGATGGTGGGGAAGCGTTCAGCCACTTCGTCGTGCATGCCCTGGGTGGTGTCCAGGAACATGCAGTCCTCGCCGGTGTGCAGCATCTCGGCCATGATGGCGCGGGTGACGATGTCGCGCGGGGCCAGGTCGCCGCGCTGGTCGTAGCGCCCCATGAAGGGCTCGCCCTTGCTGTTCACCAGGCGTGCGCCCTCGCCGCGCACGGCCTCGGAGATGAGGAAGCGCCGTTCGAAGCGCCGCGCGCCCTGGTAGAAGGCAGTGGGGTGGAACTGCACGTATTCCAGGTTGTGCAGCTTGACGCCCGCGCGGTTGGCCATGGACAGGCCCGAGCCGATGGCATCGTTGGCGTTGGTGCTGTTCAGGTAGATGCGCCCGGCTCCGCCGGTGGCCAGCACGGTGAAGTCGGCCAGGATGATCTCCACCTGGTTGAGGGCTTCGTTGAAGACGTAGGACCCGACGCACTGGTTGGACAGATTGTACTTGAAATCCAGGTGTGTGGCGTGGTGGTGCGTGGTCAAAAGGTCGATGGCCGTGCGCCGGGTCAAGACCCGGATGTTTGGGTTGTCCTTCACGGCCTGGGACAGCTGCTGCATGATTGTCAGCCCGGTGTGGTCTTTGGCGAAGAGGATGCGCGCCACGCTGTGCCCGCCCTCGCGGGTGAAGTACCACTCAGCCGCGTCGCGCTGGGCAAAGGGCACGTGGTAGGCGTCGATGAGGGTCTTTTGCAGGACCTTGGGGCCTTTGTGGGTCAGGTAGCGCACGGCGCGCAGATAGTTCTGGCCCCACCCGGCGGTCATGATGTCCTTCTCAAGCGTTCCGGGGTCGTCGTCCTGGGAGTGGAAGACCACGCCGCCCTGGGCCAGGCTGGTGTTTCCGGAGAAGAGGTCCTCGCCTGCGGTCAAGAGGATGACGTCCGCGCCGGCTTCGGCCAGGGTGAGGGCGGCCACGGATCCGGCGATGCCGGAGCCGATGACCAGCACGTCGGACTTGAGGCGGTAGTCGTTCATCCTGGCTCCTTGAAGGCGGCGGTCCCGGACGCAGGCTTAGGCGCAGATGCGCAGCATGCGCTCCAGGGCCACGCGGGAATGCTCGGTGACGTCAGCGCTCAGGCTGAGCGGGGTGGCTGTGTCGAGGTTTTCAAGCAGCGCCAGCAGGCTCTCCTCGGTGGTCTTGGCCATGTTGGAGCAGGCCAGGGACTTGAGGGGGAAGATCTCCTTGCCCTCGGGCTTGTGGCGTGCGGCCAGGCGCTGGACCAGGTTGCATTCCGTAGCGACTGCGATCCTGGCCCCGGCCGGAGCGTTGGCGCAGTACTTGATGAGGTACGAGGTGGAGCCCGCGCCATCTGCCGCGCGCACAACGCCCTGCGGGCATTCGGGATGCACGATCACACGCACGCCGGGCTGGGTCCTGCGCAGGTCCTGGATCTGCTTCTTCTTGAACATGTGGTGGATGGCGCAGGCGCCGGGCCAGAGCAGCAGCCGGGCGTACTGGGCCTTCTTGTGGTCGATGCGGCCGCCGTGCTGGCGGATGTCGATCTCCAGGCGCTCGGTGGTGTCGATGTTCAGCTGGTTGGCGGTGTTGTGCCCCAGGTTCTTGTCCGGCAGAAAGAGCACGGCGTCGCCCTGCTGGAGCGCCCATTCGAGCATGACCTTGGCGTTGGCCGAGGTGCACACGCTGCCGCCGTAGAGGCCGCACACGGCCTTCACCTCGGCCGAGGAGTTGACGTAGGCCAGGGGGATGACCAGGCGGCCTTCCTCGCGCAGGGCGGAGAGCACATCCTCCATCAGCGCGGCCGGGGCCATGTCGGCCATGGGGCAGGTGGCGCTCGCGTCCGGGATGTGGATCTTCTGGCCGGGGCGGGCCAAAGCGGCTGCGGACTCTGCCATGAAGTACACGCCGCAGAAGACCACGTGTTCGGCGGCCAGGCCGTCGATCTTGCGGGCCAGCTCAAGCGAGTCGCCCTGGAAGTCCACGTGGCGGATGACCTCGTCGGACTGGTAGTGGTGGCCCAGGATGGCCAGCCTGTTTCCGTACTGCGCGCGCAGGGTCTCAATGCGTTCGTTCAGTGCGCTCATGCCTTTGTCCTTAGGATATTGGCCTCATTCCATTGGCCTTATGTTGCCTGCATACTCGTCTTGCGGTGGATATTCAAGCGGTCGGCTACTCAAGTGGTTGAATGCGCATGGAGAGGTCCGCAGCCGGGGCGGAGTGGGTGATGCGGCCCACGGACACGAAGTCCGGGCCCACGGCCCCGATCTCGGCGATGTTCTCCAGGGTCACGTTGCCGCTGGCCTCGGTTTCGATGCCTGCGGGGATGCGCGCCAGGGACTCACGCATGAGGGCGAGGTCCATGTTGTCGAGCATGATTCGCGAGACCTTCGCGGCCACGGCCTCGTCCACCTCGGCCAGGGTGCGGCACTCCACCTCGATGGGCGGGCAGTGGTCGGGATAGGCTTGGCGCAGCTTGGCCACGGCCAAAGCGATGCCCCCGGCGCGGTCGATGTGGTTGTCCTTGACCATGAGCATCTCGGACAGGTTCAGGCGGTGGTTCTTGGCCCCGCCCACGAGCACGGCGTACTTTTCTGGATAGCGCAGTCCGGGCAGGGTCTTGCGCGTGTCCAGCAGGGTTGTGCGCGAATCTTTCAGCGCGGCCACGTAGCGCGCGGTGAGGCTGGCGATGCCGGACATGTGCCCCAGGTAGTTCAGGATGACGCGCTCGGTGCGCAACAGGTGCGTGGCCGGGCCTTGGATGGCCGCCAGCATGGTGCCAGCGGATACGCGATCGCCCTCGTCCACGTTCAGCATGTGCTGGAACTCGCAGCCCGCGAATTCGAGGATGAGCGCAATGAGCGGCAGGCCCGCCACGATGCAGTCCTCCTTGGCCACGATGTGTGCCACGGCCAGGTCTGAATCTTCAAAGATGCCAAGCGATGTCAGGTCCTTGCCGTCTTCGGACAAGGAAATGCGGATGCCGGCCAAAAGGAACAGCTTGGCTTCGGCCTGGAAAAATGTGTCGAACAAAGAATCCGGCAATGATGCGGACATGCGCGCGTCTCCCTCTCTCATGGTGTGGTCGAGATTGGTAGGTGAGGATTTACGCGGCGTCAAGGGCGGCCCGGGGCGGCCCGGACTGGGGGCTATCGGACGAGGTCGCGTTCGAGGTAGCTGTTGCGCTGGCCCGAGGTGTTGGCGATGCCATGCGGGCTGGTGCCAAGCGTGGTGCGCACCGAGGGCTGCATGCCGCCGTGCTGCTTGAGCTGCGGCAACAGCGCGCGGGTGTTGCGGTTCACGGGCACTGTCCAGCTGTGGGCGGTCATGACCTGGCCGTTGTCCAGGGCCGTGATCCGGGCCGTGACGTAAACGACCCTGTCGGCGATGAGGTAGGTGCCGGAAAGGACGCAGGGCCTGACCGGGTTGAACTCCTCCTGGGTGCGCTGGAATTCGGCCTCGCGCGCCTCGGGCGAGCTGGGCATGGGGTCGTGCACCACGGGCTTGGGCACGACGGTGGGCGGTACCCTGGGCGGTCCATCGGTGACCATGAAGCTGCGCAGGGCCAAGCGCGACGCAACCTGCTCGGACACCAGGCGGCCGAAGGGCGAGGGGTCGGCCGGGTCGACCCGGTTGGTGAAGCGGTCGTAGTAGATGGGCGAGTTCTTGTTCAGGGCCGACATGAACAGGCCCATCATGTCGTCCGCAGCGTCATAGTTGATGTCGATGAGCGGGGTGCTGTCCTCGGGAAAGAGCTCGGCCGTGGTGGGCCGTGTACCCATCACATCGTCCTTGGCGTCCACCACGGTGCGTTTGATGCGGTTGTAGTAGGAGGTGCCTGCGCTGCTGCCGCCGCAACCGGCCAGGACCAGGCTGGCCAGGGTGACCACGGCCAGCAGGCAGAGGGTGCGGTTTCGTGTCGATGCGTTCATGTATGCTTTGTCCGGGGTGCGGTTGTTTGTAACGCTCTCCCGTCACATAGGGGATATCGTACGTTTGGCGAAAAAACTTTACGCCATGTCCGCAGACTCGTCCAGGCCCGGCAGCACCTGGGCCACAGCCTCCAGCAGCTGCGCCATGTCCTGCGCCGCCCTGCTGGCCATGTCGAGCACCTCCTGGTGGCTGGTCTCGGCCATGCAGTCGGGCAGGTTCTTGTTGGTCAGGCAGCTGACGCCCAGCAAGCGCATGCCCATGTGCGTCGCTGCGATGGCCTCGGTGGCCGTGCTCATCCCTATGGCATCCGCGCCGAACTGCCGATAAGCTCTTGTCTCGGCAGGAGTCTCCAGGTTCGGTCCGGCCACCTGGATGTACACGCCGCGCTCCAGGACCAGGCCCAGCCGTCTTGCCTGGGCGCTGGCCAGGGCCACGAGCCTTGGGCACCAGACCCGGCTCAGGTCCGGGAAGCGCGGCCCCCATTCCTCGGCGTTTGGCCCGGTGAGGGGGCTCTGGCCGGAAAAATTGATGTGGTCGGTGACGCACATGAGCGTTCCGGCCGAGAAGAGCGGGTTCAGCGCTCCGGCCGCGTTGGTGAGCACGAGGGTGCGCACGCCGAGTTCGTAAAGGATGCGCACGGGGAGGCAGGCCTCGGCGGCGGTGTAGCCCTCGTAGAGGTGTACGCGGCCGCACAGGGCGAGAACCGACTGCCCGCCGAGCGTTCCGGCGCGCAGGAAGCCGCCGTGGCCCTCGATGCTGGACTGCGGCAGGCCCGGGATTTGGGAGTAGGGCAGGTCCTGGAACTCGGTGATCCTCTCGCTCACGGCCCCAAGCCCGGACCCGAGCACGAGGCCCAAGGTTCCTGCTTGAACATTGCATAGCTTTTCGCGTATGAAGCGGGCAGAGTGCCGAGTAGCATCGAGGTTGGTCAGGTTTATTTTCGTCATGGTGTTCCTTGCGCCCCCAGGGCGTTTGTATCCCAGGAGCGCCGGAAAACACAAGCCAGGGTAGGCACATCGTATGGATTTCGCAACCCTCTTAGGTCTCTTTTCCGGTCTCTCGCTGGTTATGGTCGCCATTTTCATGGGCGGCCAGGTCAACATTTTCGTTGACCTCCCCAGCGTCATGATCGTGATCGGCGGAACCGTTGGCACCATCTTCGTGGCCTTCCCCTTTGAGGAGGTCGGCCAAGCTTTCTATGCCGGGTTCAAGGCCTTCTCTTCGAGGAAGGTGCAGGTGCGCGAGGTCGTTGGCACCATGGTCAAGATCGCGGAGATCAGCCGCCGTGAGGGCTTGATCGCGCTCGAGAACATCAAGACCGAGAACATGGTCCTCAAGAAGGCCTGCCAGCTCATCGCCGACAATGCCGACCCCGGCCTCATCCGCACCACCCTGTCCATTGAGATCAGCTCCATGAAACGCCGCCACAAGGTCGGTGAGGAGGTCTTCAGGCGCCTGGGCAGCATCGCCCCGTCTTTCGGGATGATCGGAACGCTCATCGGCCTCATCCAGATGCTGGCCAACCTGAACGATCCCAAGAGCATCGGCCCGGCCATGGCCGTGGCCATCATCACCACCTTCTACGGCACCATCCTGGCCACGGTCATATTCCTGCCCATAGCCAACAAGCTGCGTACCCGCACCTTGCAGGAGGAACTGCACCTGGAGGTCATCTTCGAGGGTGCCAAGTCCATCCTGGAGAACAACAATCCGTTGCTGGTCTCTGAGAAGCTCTCGTCTTTCCTCGCCCCCAGGGAAAGAAGGTAGCCCATGGCCGAGAGCGAAGAACTCATTCCTCATCCCATCGAAGAAGACTCCGGCGACACGCAGGAGTGGTTGACTACATTCTCCGACCTGACGATGCTCCTGCTGGTCTTCTTCATCCTGCTCTATTCCATGTCCGTGCCTGACGAAAAGAAGATCTCCACGGCCCTGCAGGCCGTCACCGCCGCCCTGAGCGGCAAGGAGGTCAAGCTTGCCACCAGCACCATAAGCAAGGAGGAGGCCGGTATCATCCTGGACCAGGTGATGCTGAACCGTCAGATGCAGATTGCGCAGCAGAAGGTCTTCTCCGACGTGAAGCTGCTGCAGACCAAGAAGGGGCTGGAAGGGCTGGTGGGAGCGAACTTCGAGGACGGGATCATCACCCTGCGCGCTCCCGGAGACGTGCTCTTCGCCCGGGGAGATGTGAACCTGACGGACAAGGGGCGCGCCATAATCACGGAGATGAAGGACTTTTTCATCCAGCACGCGGACCAGACCATCAACATCCGGGGCTACACGGATGACCAGCCTCCGCCTGGGGGTTCGCGCTTCAAGGACAACTGGGAGGTCTCCTCCATGCGCGCGGTAAACGTGCTGCGCCTGCTCATGTCCATGGGCATTGAGCCCAAAAGGCTCACCTCCACGGGCCTGGCGGACCTGAACCCCTTGTTCCCCAACACCAGCGAGGACTACCGGGCCCAGAACCGCAGGGTCGAATTTGTGCTGGAAAAACGAGTCTTCGGCAAGTAGAATGCCCTGAAGCGCCGCAGACGAACGCCTGAAAGGGCGCTGGCCTGCGCCGCAACGCCACGAATCACGCGAGGTGCTGCATGGACTTCGAGATCAAAGTGGATGAGGAAGACAAGCTCCGCCAGGCCTTCCGCACACGCGTCCCTGGGTTGGACATTCGTATCAACACCAAGAAAGGCCCACTGGACTTCCCCGTGAGCGACATCAGCGCCTCGGGCTTCGCCTTTCAGGACAACCCGCGCGGCTACAGCTCCGGCCTGGAGTTCACCTTTGATCTCCTGCTGAGCAAGAAGCTCTTCCTGGGTGATCTCAAGGCCAAGGTCATGCGTGTGCTGGACAAGGGCATCATCGGCTGCAACTTCATGGAAATGGACCGCCGCCAGGAGATCAAGCTCGACAAGCTCGTGCTGGAGGTCCAGAAACGTCTCATCGAACTGCGCAAGGCCAAGCGCGCGGCTGAATAGCGCTCTGTCCCGAAGACTGGGAATGGCCAGACACACTCTGCTCATCGCCAACCGTGGCGAGATCGCCATGCGTATTCTGCGCGCCTGCGTCACGCTTGGGCACGACTTCGTTTGCGTCTACACCACGGCCGATGCCCAGTCCGGACATGTGCGCCTCGCACGTGAGCTTGGCGGGCCGGACCGGCTCTTTCGCATCAACTCTTACCAGGACCCAAGCGAGATCCTGGCTGTGGCCGATGCCAGCCAGGCCACTGCTGTGCATCCCGGCTACGGTTTCTTCGCCGAGGACTTCCGTTTCGCCCGCCGCGTTGTGGAGCGCCAGCGCCCGCTGATTTTCATCGGCCCCTCTTGGACCCTGGTGCGCGACCTGGGCGACAAGATCAACACCAAGCGCATCGCCCGCGCCCACTCTGTGCCCACCATCCCCGGCTCTGACAGGCCCATCTACGACGAGATGGAGGCCGTGGAGCTGGCCCAGACCATCTTCGCCTTCCAGCAGGACCAGGGCATCGCCGAGGGCTGCGTCCTGGTCAAGGCCTCGGCCGGGGGTGGCGGCATGGGCATCGAGGAAGTCTACGACCTCGACAAGTTCCGCTCCGTGTACCGGCGCATCCGCAACTACGCCAAGCGCAACTTGAGCGACGAGGGCGTGCTCATCGAGCAGCGCATCTTTGATTTCAACCACCTGGAGGTGCAGGTGCTGGCCGAGCGTGGCGGGAAGAACGCCGTGCACCTGGGCACGCGCAACTGCTCGGTGCAGAGCCTGGGCCGCCAGAAACGCATCGAGGTGGCCCCGGGCTTTGACCCGGCGAGCCTGACCTACGCCTTTGACGCCGCGGGCGTGCTCGACGCCATCACCCGGCACAGCGTGAACATGAGCCTGCAGGTGGGCTACGACAACGTGGGCACCTGGGAGTGGATCGTGACCCCCAGGGGCGAGCCTTTCCTCATGGAGGTCAACACGCGCATCCAGGTGGAGAACGGCGTCTCGGGCGTGACCTCGCGCATTCAAGGCCGGGCGGACGGCGCGGACGGGGTGGACGTCATTGCCGAACAGATACGCCTGGGCCTGGGCGAGCCCCTGGGCTACACGCAGCAGAACGTCAGCACGACCGGCGTGGGCATCGAGTACCGCATCCTGGCCGAGGACCCGTTGGACCGCTTCACCCCCTGCCTGGGCCGCATCGAGGCCTTTGGCTGGGTGGCCGAGCCCTGGCTCCAGGTCTTCACCCAGGTGCCGACTCTTCAGCTTGGGGACGAGCCCTACGAGATCCCCATGGACTTCGACCCCAACCTGGCGCTCGGCATCGTCTGGGGCCAGAGCCTGGACGAGGCCCGGGCGCGCGGCGTGGAGTTCCTGGGCGGGCTCGTGCTCCAAGGCACGGACACCCGTGGGGAACCCCTGCGCACCAACGTGGACTTTCTCAAAAACCGCACCCAGACCCTTCTGCACTTCTAGGCGGCTTCAGTGGATATCGACAAACGGACCCAGGAACTGGCCGCGCGGCTCACCTACATCCGCGACATCTTCGGCCAGCGCGAGAACGCCTCCATGGCCATGTTGCGCACCCGGCTGGAGGAGTTCCTGGAACAGGCGCCGCACCTGGGCATGCGGGAGCTTTCCCGGCAGGTGGGCATGCTGGAGGAGCTCTTCGTCCTGCTGGAAGGCAAGCTCGAAAGCGAGCTGACCCCGATGGATCGCGTGCGCATCGTGCGCCACCCGCAGCGCATCTGCCTCAAGGACATCCTGGAGAATGTCTACGACAACTACACCGAGATCGGTGGCCAGGACGAGTGGAGCATTGATCCGGGCATGCTCATCGCACGGGCCACCATCGCCCGGCGCATGGGCAAGAAGACCGTGCACCAGTCGGTGATGGTGATAGGCCAGGAGAAGGGCCACGGCCAGGAGTTCCGCAACGCAGGCTCCATCAAGCCTTGGGGCAACGCCAACGCGCTCTACTACATGCGGGTTGCCGAGATCGAGAATATTCCCATCCACTCCTACGTCTTCACCCCCGGCGCCTTTCCGGTGGAGGACTACCCCGGCGCGGCCCAGCAGATCTCCAAGAACCTTTACGTCATGGCTGGTTTGAAGGTGCCCATCATCAGCGTCTTCTCCGAGGGCGGCAGCGGCGGGGCCGAGGCCATCGCCCTGGCCGACAAGCGCCTGATGCTTTCGCACGGCTACTACTCGGTTATCTCGCCCGAGGGCGCTGCGGCCATCGAGGGCGGCCTCAAGGACAAGGCCACGCCAGAGCTCATCGAGCGTTGCGCCAGCCGCCTGCGCATCACCGCGGCCGACAACCTGGAACTCGGCTTTATCGACCGCGTCATCCAGGAGCCGCCGCTGGGCGCGCGGCCAGAGCACTACGACTTCTTCCGCCAGCTTAGGCGCGAGGTCATCCGCGCCACGGACGAGGTGGTGGATTCCGTGGACGGCCTGGGGCCGCTGCGCGGCATGGCCATCCGCCGCCAGGCCAAGGCGGCTGACCCCCAGGACATCTTCGTGCGCTGGTCGCTTGGCGGGGGCGCCCGGACCAAGCTGGTGGACAGGCGCTTTGAGAAGTTCCGGGCCATGAGCCGCACGGCCTGCCGGGACAACCGCAGCCTCGGCGCGCGCATCTATTCCGGCCTGGAGGGCATGCTTTGGTCCGCTCACAGCACCCTGCGTCACGATTTTCTGGCCCGCTACAAGCGGCACCTGCTGCACATGCTGGAGGCCCTGGAGGCTGAGCTGCGTGCCCTGCGCCAGGGCGTGGGCGGGCCCCTCGGCAAGTTTCTGGGGCTGGGTGACGGCCAGCAGCGCCGCCTGGAGGTGCCGCCCGAGGCCCTGGAACGCCTGACCCTTCTGTCCTGTCCGGAGGAAGGGGCCTGCCGTCTGGAGGACACCTGGGTCTATGTGAGCCCCAAGAGCCGCGAGGACCGCACCCTGACCTGCCCGAACACCCCCACCCATGGCTGCCTGGATCTTTGGGGACCGGACCTGTTCGGGGAGTTCGCCGGTGTCTGTTCCCACTGTGGGCATCATTTCCCAATGGAATTCCAGTGGTATCTGTACAACGTCTTCAACTTCGCCCAGGCCTATGAGTTCAATAGCGAGCTTGAGTCCAGCAACCCCTTGGGCTATGAGGGCTTTGACCTGAAGCTGGAGCAGGCCAAGCGCCAGACCGGCTTGGGCAGCGCCTGCATCACCTTTGAGACGCACATCGAGGGCGTGACCACGGTGGTGGCGGTGCTGGTGAGCCCGTTTCGGGGCGGAACAGTGGGCGCGGCCGAGGGCGAAAAGATCATCCGCGCGGCCGAGCGGGCCATGCTCAAGCGCACCCCGTTCATCCTTTACTCCCACGGCACGGCTGGCATTCGCATCCAGGAGGGCACCTGCGGGGTCATTCAGATGCCGCGCGTGACCATGGCCGTGCGGCGCTACATCGAGGCCGGAGGGCTGTACCTGGTGCTCTACGACACCAATTCTTTCGCCGGACCAGTGGCCAGCTTTCTGGGCTGTTCGGCCTACCAGTTTGCGGTGCGCTCCTCGAACATCGGCTTTGCCGGGCCGGGCGTCATCCGCGAGACCACAGGCGTTGAGGTTCCCCCGAAATACCACCGGGCATTCTCGGCCTTGTCGCGCGGGCACATTCAGGGTATCTGGGACAGGCGCGAGATCAAGAAGAACCTGCACCAGGCGCTTCTGACCATGGGTGGCAAGAATCTGTACTACCGCTAGCGCGCAAAACGCGAACACTTCCGCCGAACATGAAAACCCGAGGGACACGCTTTGCTGAACGTCAAGGAAATGCTTGAGGAACTGAACGCCTCGCCCTACGAAGAGATCGAGATCAGGACGCCGCACACCGGCGTGGTGGAGTTCGTGGGCCTCGCCCCGGGCGACCGCGTCAACGGACCCTCCGGCAAATGGTTGGAACGGCCCGGTACGCTTCTGGCCAACCTTACCCGCGAGAAGAACAAGAAGCCCATTTGCGCCACGCAGAAGGGCCAGGTCATGGACATACGCGCCGAGCTCGAGGGCCGGTTCGTGGAGGCCGGGGAGCGCCTGCTCACCATCCGCCACTTCTTGTCCAAGGAGGAGGTCCTGGGGCGCATCCTCAAGAAGGCCCTGCACCTCTTTTGCGCCCCGGAGCGCGCCAAGTACTACTTCGTCCCGGAGATCGACGCCAAGATCAAGGCCGGGGGCGAGCAGTCCGTGAAGGTGCGCGAGGGCCTGGACATGTTTATCGTTTCGCGCATGAAGCGCGAGACCCCGCTTTCATACTCCGGGCCGGAGGGCATCATCTACGCCGTGTATTTCCAGCAGGGCGACAATGTCGACGGCGGTCAGCCGCTCATCGGCGTGTGCCCGGAAAGCCAGCTCACCCTCATCCAGGACGTGGTCAGCCGCGTCCAGGGCGAATGGGAAGAGCGGGACTAAGGAGGACCACATGGGACGTACTCTGCAAATCCGTGTTTCGGCCTCGACCTTTGACCCGGTCGAGGTGGAGCGCCGCTGGCCCAGGCTCTCGGCCCTGGCCTTCAGCCCGGTGGCCGTGAAGATCCCGGCCCTGCCCCCGGAAACGCGCGGCGTGCAGGAGCTGGTTGTCCACCTGGCCGACCGCCTGGAGATCGGCATGCTGCCGGACGAGGCCGCGCGCGAACTGGCGGATGGCATCAGAAAGGCGGCGAGCTCACGCGCCAGGCTCGAAGCCGAGCTGGCCGAGTGGAACGCCAAAGCCGCCAACGCGGCCACGGACGAGATCGAGGACGCCCTGGACGAATTGGAGGCGCAGGCCAAGAAGCTCAAGGATCAGCCTGGACCGGATTAGCGTCTTTTGATATCTCATAGACGTTGAACACAAATACCCGCAAGGAGTACGACATATGGCTGGCAGCCTGAACAAAGTGATTCTCGTTGGGCACCTGGGGCAGGACCCGAAAATTTCCTACGCGCAGTCCGGCTTGCCCATCGCCAACATGCGTCTGGCCACCAGCGAGCGCATCCGCGACAAGGACGGCCAGTTCACCGAGCGCACCGACTGGCACACTATCGTGACCTTTGACAAGCAGGCCGACTTCTGCGGCAAGTATCTGGCCAAGGGCTCGCTGATCCTGGTCGAGGGCCGGTTGCAGACCCGCAAATGGCAGGACAAGGAAGGCCAGGACCGCTATTCCACTGAGGTGGTGGCCCAGCGCGTGCAGGCCCTTGGACCCCGCCCGGGCGGCGGACAGGGCGGCGGCTATGCCCCGCGTCCGCAGGGCGGCCAGCAGGGCGGCCAGCAGGGAAATCAGCAGGGCGGCGGACAGAAGCCTCCCTTCCACGACGACGAAGACCTCGGCCCGGCCTTCCCGTCCGAGGCCAGCGGCATGGACGACGTTCCGTTTTAGGTAAAGAGAATGCCTCTGGCGGTCGGGGGGAATGATTCCCCCCGAACCCCCTCATACCAGTCAAAGGGCCGGGTCGAGCTACGCTCGTTCCCGGCCCTTTGACTGGGGATTGGGTACACGGGAGAAGGCCGTTCTGGCTGAACCCGATAATTCTCCCCCCACGAACGCCCAAGCAAAGGGCTCCTTCCGGCGGCTTTGCGCTGGAAGGAGCCCTTTGCGTAATGGGGGTTCCAAGGGGCCTCAGGCCCCTTGGCCGCCGGAGGCTATTGCTCTACTTCCCGCCCAGCGCCACGCGCTCCAAATCCAATTCAGTCAGCAGGTCAATGAGCGCCCAGGTTTCGCTTGTGGGCGTGAGCGTGGCCCAGTTCTGGCGCGGCAGGTTTAGGTGCTTCCAGGCGGCCATGAAGGTGTTCAGTTCCTTCTCCGTCAGCCCGGAGAGGATCACCGCGCGCGGGAGCGGGCTGTCCTGGCCCTGGCCGTAGCCAGCGGTCTCGCCCAGGATATCGCCTACCGGGCGGTCCATGTCTGCGGCCTGGGCAAAGAGCGCGGGCATGTCCGCGAAATTCCAACGCAGCATCATGGCCAGAAGGGTGTCCTGCTCAGCTGCGGTGTAGCCGCAGGCCAGGCAGGCGCGCGGGCCGTACAGGCGCTTCTTGGCGCTGTTTTTTACTTTCGAGAAGCCGGAAGCTGGCATGGCGGTTCAAATGTCCTGGCGGTTATGGTGTAGAAGCGGTTGGAGGCGTAGGTCAGGCACACGGCGAAGAGCATGGCGCCCACGCCCACGATGACCGAAAGCGTTGTCTCGGCGGTGAGGGCCATGCGGATGAAGAGCGTGGACAGGGCGAAGCCGGAGTTGCGGAAGATCGCGTGGAATTCCGGCATGTAGCGCTGGGCGATGAGCACGATGAGGATGTCTGTGAAGATGAGCACGGTGTAGAAGTCGTGGAACACGTCGAAGTGCGGCAGCCCGCGCACGATCAGCGAGGCATTGTACATGCCCATGCACAGGAAGGAGCCCAGGACGATGAGCGCCACAAGTTTCTTGGAGGCGATGAATTTTTCCAGGATGTCCGGCGCCAAGTGCTTGGGCGCGCAGCGTTGGGCATGCTTGTATGCCCCCAGCAGAACGAACACCGCCAGCGCGCCGGCTCCGTCCGTGGCCAGGCGGATGAGCACGTCCGTGTGGCCAACTATGTCGATGGGAAAAGGCAGGTTGGTCAGCTCCTTGAAGGCGTTGCGCAGCAGGATCAGGGCCAGGATCTCGAACTGCTTGCCCACGGACTTTGACGTGGACTTGGGGAGCGAGAACACCAAGCCCACCACTTCGAGCACCAGGACCAGGGTGAAGGTCTGGGTCACGGCGGCGAAGCGGTTGGTGGAGATGTTCTCCGCCAGGAACCTGGGGAGCCAGCCCAGGCTGTTCAGTTCGATGAGGGCGAGGGCCGCCAGAAAGTAGAAGATCAGCGCCTTGCCGACGTAGCGGCGCGTCGGCTCAGCCTCGGCAAAGGCCTGCAGCCGGTCGAAGACGCTGATGAGTGGGCGGGTAAGGGCGTTCATGCGTGGTGCTCCTTTGGCCCGCTAAACCTCGAAGAGCATCTCCAGGTCGTCGCGCGTGAGGGACTTGAAGGCCGACTGGCCCGGGATGATGGACTCGGCCACGTCCTTCTTCATCTCCTGAAGCTTCAGGATCTTCTCCTCCACCGTGTTCTGGCAGATCATCTTGTAGGCGAAGACCTGGCGCTTCTGGCCGATGCGGTGGGTGCGGTCCGTGGCCTGGTTCTCCACGGCCGGGTTCCACCACGGGTCGTAGTGGATGACGTAGTCCGCGCTCGTCAGGTTGAGCCCCGTGCCGCCAGCCTTGAGCGAGATGAGGAAGATCGGAATCTCGGGCGTGTCGTTGAACTTGTCCACCTGCTCGAAGCGGTCCTTGCTTGAGCCGTCGAGGTAGGCGAAGGGCACCTCGCGGATCTGCAGCCAGGAGCGGATGATGTGCAGCATCTGCACGAACTGGGAGAACACCAGCACCTTGTGCCCGCCCTCCACGATGTCGGTCACCAGGTCCTTGAAGGCGTCGAACTTGCCCGAGGGCAGGTTGGTGTTGATGCCCGGGATGTCCAGCTTCAAGAGGCGCGGGTGGCAGCAGATCTGGCGCAGCTTCAAGAGCGCGTCGAGGATGGACATCTGGCTCTTGGCCAGGCCCTTCTCGTCCACGTCGCGCAGCACCTGGGCCTTGAGCCTGGCGGCCAAAGCGCCGTAGAGGTCGCGCTGCTCGTCGGCCAGCTCGCAGTAGTGCGTGGTCTCGATCTTGGGCGGCAGGTCCTTGGCGACCTCGTTCTTGGTGCGCCGCAGAATGAACGGCTTCACGCGGGAGCGCAGGTAGTCGAGCGTCTCCTCGTCGGCGTCCTTGATGGGCTTGACGATGCCGCGCTGGAAGGCGTGCTGCGAGCCCAGGAAGCCGGGCATGAGGAACTCGAACAGGCTCCAGAGCTCGAAGAGGTTGTTCTCGATGGGCGTGCCGGACAGGCACAGGCGCATCTCGGCGTCCAGGCGGCGCACGGAGCGGGCTGTGATGGTGTTGGGATTCTTGATGTTCTGGGCCTCGTCCAGGATCACCACCGTGTACTTGTACTTGCACAGCTCCTCCAGGTCGCGGCGGAGCAGGGCGTAGGTGGTGATGATCAGGTCCGAGTCCTTGATGCGGATGAACAGGTCGTCGCGCTTGGCGCCGTAAATGGTCAGCCGGGTCATGGCTGGCACGAATTTCGCGGCCTCGCGCTCCCAGTTGGGCAGAACAGAGGTGGGCACCACGATGAGGCTGGGCCCCTTGGTCCCGCGCTCCTTGAGGGAGAGCAGAAAGGCCAGGGTCTGCACGGTCTTGCCCAGGCCCATCTCGTCGGCCAGGATGCCGCCGAAGCCGTAGTCGCGAAGGAAGTTCAGGTAGGACAAGCCCATGACCTGATAGGGGCGCAGGGTGGCGTTCAGGCCCCTGGGCGGAGGAAGCTGGCGTATCTGCTGGAAGTTGCTGATCTTCTCGCGCAACTTCACGAAATAGGCGTCGGTCTTGGCGCCGGGCATGTCGTCCAGCAGGTTGTCCAGCACCGGGGCCTCGAACTGCTGGAACTTTTTCTGTGGCGGCTTCTCGGGGTCAAAGCCCAGGGCCTTGAGCTTGTGGCCCAGGCGACGCAGCCAGGACTCGGGCAGGCTGGTGTAGGAGCCGTCCTTGAGCTGGACGTAGCGCTTCTTTTGGGTCCAGGCCTTCCAGATCTCCTCGATGGGCACCTTCTGGTCGTCGTACTGCACGGTGAGGTCGAGGGTGAACCACTTGTTCTCCTCGTCGCTCGTGACTTCGGCGATGATCTCCGGCTTGCTCAGGCGCACCTTGTAGCGCGTCAGGTTCTGCTCGCCGAAGACGCGGTAGCCCTCGACGAGCATGGGGTAGAAGTCCAGCAGGAAGTTGATGGCCGCCTCCTGCTCCATGAACCAGGTGTGGTTGCTCCTGGGCTGAAAGCCCATGTGCTGGAGCTCGGCGAAGAGCACGGCCTCCTCGTCCTGGGCGCGGCGGATGAGGTAGCTCTTTTCGGCGTAGCGGTAGCTGCCGGTCTGCAGGTCCGGGTTGGGTCCAGGCAGGGTGACCTCGCCGTGGTCGGTGTCGTACATGCACTGGATCTTGAGCACGAGCAGGCTGCCTTCCTCGTCCAGGAAGAGCTTGGGGTTGAACTCCGCGGGCTGGAAGATCGGCCCCATGCGCTCCAGGAAGTCCTCCTGGCCGTAGAGGTCGGAGACCGGGATCTTTGTCCACACGCGGTCCAGGTACTCGGAGATGTCGGCGTGCGGCACGATGGGCGCTTGCTCGACCATCTCCTGGATGAGCTCGGGGTCGAGCCCGGTCTGCACCGGGTGGAAGCTGCCCTTCCAGTAAAGCCACAGGGGCAGCCGTCCGTAGAAGAAAATTTCGTCTTCCCTGCGGATGGAGAACGGTGGGCGGTCCTCGCGCGAGAGCATCAGGTCAAACCCCAGGCCGTCTTCGGAGAGCTGCGGCGAGAGCTTGAGTTGCAGGGTCTTGCTCTCGATGCGCACCGGCTGGTCCGTGTCGCGCAGGTAGATGTAGTACTCGTTCTTGATGGCCCGGAAGAACCAGGAGTGCAGGCCTGCTGGCAACTCCACCCGGTGGCCCTGGTAGTCCAGGTAGTGGGCGATCATGCCCGCCACCTTGGGCAGGCCGGGCGAGATCTCGCACCAGTCCGGGTTCTTGATGATCTGCTCCAGCGTGATGTCCTGCTGCACGGTGGAGATGCCGGACTTGTTCTGGCGGGCGCGGGCAAAGGACACCTGCAGGCGGCCAGGCTCCGGGAACAGGCGGAACACCAGGTAGTGCTTGCCCGGTTCGGGCTCAAGGTCTGTGGAGAAGAAGCTGCGGAAGGTCTGCCGCCAGTCCGTGCGCGGCTTGGGCACGTCGCTCTTCTTGGTGCTCGTGAGCGTCTTGAGCATCTTGAGGGCCGTGGCCCCCACATGCCGACACACGCCCGAGAAGGAGTCCGGACAGTTGCAGTAGGAGTTGATGGTTCCGTCGCTGAGGTTGAGGCCAAGCTCGGAGGTGTAGATCTGGAAGTCGTCTCCCTGCACCTGCCCGTCCACGTCCAGAAACTGGTCGCGCTGCTGGATGTCGAGCTTTTGCACGCCATCGGCCTCGACAATGGCTGCGGAATTCTCCACAATATAATCCGGGATGGTGTCCCGGATGAAGCGGGTGAGTATTTCCCGGACTCTGTTCTCGTCGGCGATGGGCATGAAGCAGGGAACTCCTTACGTGCTGCATAGTGCGTCCGGCGCGGACCTGGGCTCCGCTGGGTTCGGATGCGAATGTGCGAGTATAGCAATCGCCAACGCAAAAGCAAGGGCCGCTTGGCTTTTTACGTGGTCTGGGCCATAGTGTCAGCGACAGCGGCCGTTCGGCTAGTATATGCGCAAGGTTTGGGGATTTGGCAAGAGGATTGATGATGCTTGTGATACGAACACTGGCGCTCATTGCGGGGCTTGTGCTCCTGGCTGCCTGTGGCCAGGGCGGGGGAAAAGATGCGCCTTCCGCTTCCGCACGCCCCGCAGACGCCCCGGCCTCCAGCCAGAAAGACGCCCTGGCCGCCAAAGTGGGCCACCCGCAACCCGGAGGGCGCCTGGTGGAGGCGACCATCGGCGAGCCGAGCAACCTCATCCCGCCCCTGGCCTCGGACGCCGCATCCCATGAGATCGCGGACCTCATCTATGTCGGCCTGCTCAAGTTCGACAAGAACATCAACCTGGTGCCGCTGGCTGCCCAGTCCTTCGAGATTCTGGAGGACGGGCGGCTCCTCAAGTTCACCCTGAAGAAGGGCATCCGCTGGACCGACGGGCAGCCGCTCACCGCGCGCGACGTGGAGTTCACCTACAAGCTCATGATCGACCCCAAGACGCCCACGGCCTATGCCGAGGACTTCCTGGCCGTGAAGGAGTTCAAGCTCACTGGCGAGTATTCCTTTGAGGTTCGCTACGACAAGCCCTTTGCCCGGGCCCTGGTCACCTGGGCCAGCTCCATCCTGCCCCGGCACCTGCTGGAGGGCCAGGACCTTTTGAAGACCCCGCTGGCGCGTCAGCCCGTGGGCGCGGGGCCATACATCCTCAAGAGCTGGACCGCGGGCGACCGGCTGGTGCTGGTGGCCAACCCGGACTATTTCGAGGGCCGCCCCTACATCGACGAGGTGGTCATGCGCGTCATCCCGGACCAGTCCACCCAGTTCATGGAACTGAAGTCCGGCAACCTGGACGAGATCAACCTCTCGCCCCAGCAGTACCTGTACCAGACCGAGGGCCAGGACTGGACGGCCAATTACCGCAAGTTCCAGTACGTGGCCTCGGCCTACACCTACCTTGGGTTCAACCTGAGGAGCAGCCTTTTTTCGGATGTGCGCGTGCGCCGGGCCATCAACCACGCGCTGAACAAGGACGAGATCGTGCGCGGGGTGCTCTCGGGCCTGGGCCAGGCCGCTGGCGGCCCCTACAAGCCCGGCACCTGGGCCTACGACAAGGCCATCCCGGCCAACGAGTACGACCCGGCCAAGGCGAAGAGGCTCCTGGCCGAGGCCGGGTGGACGCGCCGCACGCCGAACGGACCGCTTGTGGACACGAGCGGGCGGCCCTTCGCCTTCACCATCCTGACCAACCAGGGCAACAGCCAGCGCATCAAGACGGCCATCATCGTCCAGAGCAGGCTCGCGGCGCTGGGCATCCAGGTGGAGATCCGCACCGTGGAGTGGGCCGCCTTCATCAAGGAATTCGTGGACAAGGGCCGCTTCGACGCCATCATCCTCGGCTGGACCATCACGCAGGACCCGGACCTCTTTGATGTCTGGCATTCGTCCAAGGCCGTGCCCGGCGGGCTCAACTTCGTGGGCTACAAGAATCCGGAGCTGGACGAACTGCTGGAGCGTGGCCGCAGGCTGCTCGACCAGAAGAAGCGCAAGCCCATCTACGACCGCATCCAGGAGATCCTGCACCAGGACCAGCCCTACTGCTACCTCTACGTGCCCATGGCCCTGCCCATGGTCCACAAGCGCGTGCAGGGCATCGAGCCCGCGCCGGCAGGCATCGCCTACAACTTCATCCGCTGGTGGATACAAGGGGCCAAGCAAGGCCCGGAGCTGACACAATAATGATCCGCATCAACGAGATCACCGACAAGGTGGCCACCTACATCGACAAGCCGGACCTGGAGCTGATCCAGAAGGCGTACATCTTCACGGCCCAGGCCCATGTGGGCCAGACGCGCCTGTCCGGGGAGCCGTATCTTTCGCACCCCATGAGCGTGGCCAACATCCTGGCGGAGATGAATCTCGACGAGGCCACCGTTGCCGCCGGGCTTTTGCACGACACGGTGGAGGACACCAAGGCCACCATCGAGGAGATCGAGGGGCTCTTCGGCGAGGAAGTGGCCGACATCGTCGACGGCGTGACCAAGATCAGCAAGATGTCGTTCGAGTCCAAGGCCGTGGCCCAGGCCGAGAACATCCGCAAGATGATCCTGGCCATGGCCGAGGACATCCGCGTGCTCATGGTCAAGCTGGCCGACAGGCTGCACAACATGCGCACCCTTGATTTCCAGCCCTCGGTGAAGCAGCGGCTCATCTCCCAGGAGACCCTTGAGATCTACGCGCCGCTGGCCAACCGCCTGGGCCTGCACCGCACCAAGCGTGAGCTTGAGGACCTCTGCCTGAAGTACCTCAAGCCCGACGTGTACGAGCAGATCGACCAGGGCGTGGCCAGCCACCACACCTCCGGCCAGGCCTACATCGACAAGGTCACGGGCCTCATCACCGAGATGTTGAAGGAGAACGAGATCAAGGGCCGCGTGGCCGGGCGCACCAAGCACCGCTACAGCATCTACACCAAGATGCTCCAGCAGGACCTGGGCCTGGACCAGATCTTCGACCTCATCGCGTTTCGCATCATCGTGGGCAGCCTGAAGGACTGTTACGCCGTGCTCGGCCTCATCCACTCCATTTGGAAGCCGGTCACCGGGCGCTTCAAGGACTACATATCCATCCCCAAGGCCAACATGTACCAGAGCGTGCACACCACGGTCATCGGCCCGGACGGGGAGCGCATCGAGATCCAGATCCGCACCGAGGAGATGAACAAGGTCGCCGAGTACGGCGTGGCCGCGCACTGGCAGTACAAGGAGAAGGGCAAGAAGGGCAGCAACCGCGACGCCGAGCGCTTTACCTGGCTGCGGCAGATCCTGGACTGGCAGCGCGACCTCCAGGACCCGCGCGAGTTCATGGCGTCCTTGCGCATCGACCTGTTCCAGGACGAGGTCTACGTGTTCACCCCGCGCGGCGACATCAAGGAGCTGCCCGAGGGCGCGACCCCGGTGGACTTCGCCTATGCCGTGCATTCCAAGGTCGGCGACCAGTGCGCCGGGGCCAAGGTCAACGGACGGCTGGTGCCGCTGGGCACGCCGCTGAAGAACGGCGACCGCGTGGAGATCATCACCGACAGCCACCGCAACCCCAGCCGCGACTGGCTCAAGTTCGTCAAGACCGCGCGCGCCAAGACGCGCATCAAGCAGTACATCCGCACCGAGGAGCGCGACCGCAGCATCAGCCTGGCCAGGGAGATGCTGGAAAAGGAGGGGCGCAAGCTCGGGGTGAACTTCCTCAAGGCCATGAAGGACGGCCACGTCCACAAGCTGGCCGAGGAGCTCTCCTGCTCGAGCGTGGACGAGCTGCTCTCCCAGGTGGGCTATGCGCGCCTGACCCCGCGCAAGGTGCTCCAGAAGCTCTACGGCATGCTGCACGTGGGCGAGAAGATGCCCGACGAACGCAAGGCGCCGGAACCAGTCCCCCTGACCCCGGCCCAGGCGACCGAGGCCGCCAAGCCCAAGAAGAGCGAGGGCATCAAGATCAGCGGCGTGGACGATGTGCTGGTGCGTTTCGCCAGCTGCTGCAACCCGCTGCCCGGCGAGCCCATCGTTGGCTACATCTCGCGCGGCCGCGGGGTCACCATCCACGCGGCAGACTGCCCCAACCTGAAGGAGCTGGAAGGCGAGCGCATGGTCTCCGTGTCCTGGGACGGGGTGGAGGACAAGCCGTATCCGGCCAAGATCCGCATCGTCAGCCGCAACTTCAAGGGCGCGCTCTCTCAGGTCACCTCGCTCCTGACCAGCGACGACGTGAACATCCATTCCGGCAGCTTCCAGTCCAACGTGGACGGCAATGCCGTGATGGAGTTCACTGTCGAGGTCACCAACCTGACCCAGCTGTATGGCGTGCTGGACAAGATCCGGCTTGTGGAGTCCGTCACCGAGGCCCTGCGCGTGTCGTAGCGCCCCGCAAACGCCGCGCCGCGAGGAGCGGAAACAGCCCTGTGACTCGTCCTAACGGCTGGCGCGGAAGCGCTCCGTGCCCAGGGCCAGGCCGTCCCGGCCGGGCAGGGTCACCAGCAGTCTGCGCATCCGTGCCAGGCGTTCCTTGGCGGGCGGGTGCAGCGCCGACCAGACGAGGGGCGGCTCCTGCCGCTTGTGGATGCGCCCGGCCTGCTCAATGCTTTCCACGGCCTTGGGCATCTGCTGCGGGTCGTAGCCCGCGCCATAGACCATCTCAATGGCGGCCAGGTCGGCCGCGAACTCCTGGTTCTTGTCGATGCCCTGGGTCAGGTCCGTGGCCAGCAGGTCGTCGAGCATGGCGGCGAAGAGCGGGCTGTGCACGCCCGCCTGGTCCACTGTTCCTCCGGCCTGGAAGAATTGGGAGTGCAGAGCCTTGGCCCAGAGGTGGGCGAGGGACGCGTGCGCTGTCTCGTGCGCCAGGATGCAGGCCAGCTGGGCCTCGTTGTCCAGGGCGGCGAGCAGGCCGGTGCTCAGCATCACGATGCCGCCAGGCAGGCTGAAGGACACCGGCTCGGGCAGGTCCAGGACCACGGCCCGGAAGTGCGGCGTATTCCCCGGCGCGAACCGCGCCACGGCCAGACCAACCAGATTCACATAGCGCTGCAACGCGTTGCCAAAGGCGGGCTTGGCCAGACGCGGCACCACCCTGGCCGCGAGGTTCAGGCCCACCTGTCGTTCGGCCTCGCCGCCGGAAGGCGCTGCCGCGTGCAGCTTGGGGAAGGTGGCGCGCCTGCCCAGGTTGCGCTGCCGCCCGCGCGCGAACTCGCCGATGCCGCCCTGCTCCAGGAAGGCGTCCAGGTCGTCGGGCGAGAGGCGCAGGTCCAGCACGCTCCACAGGGCCTCGCTGCCCTGGGGCCGGACCGGCACCGGCACGGTGGACCTGGAGCTGCGCGAGGTGTCCGCCGCCTCGGCCAGGATCAGGGTCTTGGGCGCGGCGTCGAAGAGGTCGGCCAGGGCCGGGGGCTGGGGCGAGGAGGCAAGATGCCCCTGGTAGACCCAGCCCTGCTGTCCGCCGGGTTCGCTGAGCCTTGTCCAGGCGCCCTGGACGTACAGGGGCTGGACAACGGTGCCGCGCGGGAGGCGCAGCACGACCTCGGCCTCGGCCGAGCGCCAGACGCGCACCGGGGCCTGGTCCACGCTGATCCACAGGGCCGACTCGGCCTGCGCCAGCGCGGGCAGGGCGAGCAGGACGGCGATAACCAAAGCGCGCAGGAATTTCGACATGGCGCAGCCTACCTGTAGTCACCGGACAGGGTGAACGCGCCCCAGTAGCCGGGGTGCGGGAAGCGGTTCTTCACGTGCAGCATGGCCCGGCGCAGGCTCTCGGCCTTGGGCCGGGTCTGATACTCGCGGTAGAACTGCTTCATGAGCATGGCGGTGGAGATGTCGCTCACCCTCCAAAGACTCGAAATCAGCGCGTGGGTTCCGGCGTACAGGAAGGCCTGGTTCAGCCCCTGGACCTCGTCGCCGCTGCTGACCTTCCCCAGGCCTGTCTGGCAGGCCGAGAGCACGATCAGATCCGCCGTGATCTTGAGATCGAAGATCTCGGCGGCGTCCAGGTCGCCGTCCTTGTCCTTCTTGTCGCTGACCAGCTTGAGCGCCGAGAACAGCGGGTTCACGGGGTCGAACTCGCCGTGGGTGGCCAGGTGGATGATGCCGAATTCGGCTATGTGCTCTGAGACCCAGCTCTTGGTGGCCTTCTCGCGGGTCAGGGCGGTCATGTTCGGGTAGTTCCAGGCCAGCGAGCCCACCTCGCGCTCGGCAAAGGGCAGCTCCAGGGACTGGTCGTGCAGGTCCGGGTTGCCCACGGCCAGCACCTTGGTGTTGCGCTCGGTCTTGCGCCGCTCCAGCGTGAACTTGAACACGCTGGCGGATGGCAGCTGGAACAACGGGTAGCGGTCCAGCAGGCTCGACTCGCCGTCTGAGAGCGTTGCGAAGGCCAGGGTGTGCAGGCAGTCGTGGGGGATGATGCCCAGGACCTTTACGCCCGTGAGCTTGGGCAGCACCGGGGCGAGCAGCAGCTTGTACAGCTCCCTAGAGTGCGCCTCCACGGGCTCCAGGTTCTGGAGCATGCGCCGGTAGGTCAGGATCATCCGGCCCAGGGCGCCCCGGCCCAGGCGCGTGCGCGTCAGGTCCACGCGGTCGTGGTCCAGGGTCCAGCAGAGGATCTCGTTATCCGTGATGTAGTAGCTCAAAAGCGCCACGCCCGGCTCAAGCATCTTCTGCACCTCGGGCAGGGTCAGCGGGTTCACGCTGACCAGGCTGGCGATGTCCGGGCGGCTGGCCTGGATCTCCAGCAGGATGTCGCGGTAGTCGTCCTGCAGGCGCTTGACGCCCTTGGCGTAGACCTCGCGTTCATTGGTGTTCTGGGCGCTGGCCAGGAGCGACTCCTGCTCGCGCAGGCGCGCGCGCACAGCGGTGATGCGCTCGTACAGGGCCTGGTCTTCCTTGCGCTGCGGGCTTCTGCGCTTGTTGCCCAAAAGGTCGATGAGGTTGCGGGCGCGGGAGCGTTCGGCCGTGCGGAAGGCCTCGGACACATCGCCCATGTCGGCCAGCAGGGTCACCAGGTCCTCGTAGACCACGGCCTTGTCGGCGATGAAGCCGTCCTTCAGCTGGTCAACTTTGAGCTCGGAGCGCATGGCCTCGATGACGTCCACGGCCTGGATGAGCAGGGCCTTGGCCTCGGGGCGCTTGCCTGCTGAGATGTCCAGCCGCGCCAACCCGTGCAGGGCGCGCCACTGGCTGTCGCGCAGGCCCATGCTGCGGGCCAGTTCGTCGGCCTGGGAGAAGGAGGCCTTGGCCTTGTCGGCCCAGGTCTTGCCGGAAGCGGAGAGCAAAAGCTGGGCCTCTCCTATCGCCAGCAGGATCTTGGCCTGGTTGATGCGGTTGCCCGTGGCGGCCACGATGCCAAGCGCCTCGTCCAGCAGGGGCAGGGCCTTCTTGGGGTCGCCCATGCGAATGTATGTCTGCGCGATGTTGCGCAGGTCGTAGGCGATGGCCCAGCGTGAGCGGATGGCGCGGTCGATGGTGAGCGCCTCGCCCAGGGTCTTGAGCGCCTGCTCGCTTTTGCCCATGTCGCGCTCCACGAGGCCGCGATTGTTCAGGGTGGTGGCCACCTCGTCCTGGCGGATGCGCAAGGAGCGGGCCAGGGGCAGGGCCGCGTCCAGCTCGCGCACGGCGCGGTTGTGGTCGCCCAGGCTCCACCACAAAAGCCCGGCGGTGTTGCGGGCGATGACCTGCTCCAGCACCCAGCCGCCTGCTTCGGCGCTTTTGAGCACCTGGCGCTGCAGGTCGAAGGCCTGCTGGAAGCGGGCCTGCTGCCAGGCGTTGTTGGCCTGTTCGATGACGATGCGCGCGCGCAGGCGCTCATTGACTTTGTCGGCGCCAGTGAGCTTGAGCGCCTCGGCGTATTGTGTCTCGGCCTCGCTGAAGTTGCCAATGAGCCGCGCGCAGCGGCCCAGGTCGAGCATGGCCTGGGCCATGTCAGCCTTGCGGCCCAGGGCGGTGTAGATGCCAAGCGCCGTGCCATAGGCCTCGCGGGCCTGGGCATACTGGGACAGCCGCAGGTCATAAATGCGGCCGATGCTCATGTACTGCTTGGCCACCAGCTCCCTGGTCCCGGCCTTCTGCGAGAGCTTGGCCGCGCCCTCGAAGCGCTTGAGCGCGCGGTCGAACTGGATGGCGTTCTCCAGCACCGCCCCAAGGCTTGACATGGCCTCGATCTCCTTGGGCGCGAGCTCCAGGTTGGCCAGCATCTCCGTGGCCTGCTCCAGCACAGGGATGGCCTGGGCATACTGCTCCATGCGGGCGTAGACCAGGCCCAGGCGCATCAGCGCCTCGGCGTGGGCCGGTGTGTCCGGCTTGGTCTTGGCCACCAGCAGGGCCAGTTCCTTGGCAAAGGCCAGGGACTTGTCGAACTGCTCCGAGGCGTAGGCGCTCTCGCGGCTGTAGGACAAGAGGTCGGGCAGATAGGTGTTGAACTGGCTGGAGGAACGGGCCACGCGCAGGGCGTTCTCGAACAGGGCCAAAGCCTGCGGGAAGCGCCCGGCCTTGAAGTCCTCCATGCCCGCGCGCACGTACCTAGCGAACTGGGTCACGGCGAAGGCCCCGGCCTCGCGGGCGTTCAGGCCCGGATCGCCCAGCAGCAGCCAGGGCGCGGCAACCGTTCCAGACGCCTGGGCCTTGGCGCGGGCGTCGGCCGCAGAGTCCTCGGCATAGGCCGCCAGGAAGGAAGCGTCGAAACGGGCGTCCTGCGCGGCCAGCACGGACGGCACGCCATAGAGCGAGAGCAGGTGCGCCACCAGGGGCAGGTCCTCGGCCGGAACCTGGGTCAGCACGGCCAGGGACACATCCTGCATGCAGGCGGCCAGCCCGGAGAGCGGCAGGGGCTCGCCGTTTGTGGGCGACAGGGCCAGGAAGCGCACGGGCAGCTCGTCCTGGCGGCTGGGCGCGGACTGGGACTGGCGTGCCGGGATTCCGGCCACCAGGGTGTGGGCCTGGGATACGGCCTGGGTAAGGCCCGGCGAGGAGAGCGGCATGGCCTGGGCCGAAAAGGCCTTTTGTCCGGCCAGGGCGGGCGGCATTGCGCCAGAGCCTGCACCAGACTTCGGCCCTGTGATGAACACGAGGTTCCGGCGGAAGGGTTTGCGCGCCTTGAACGAGCGCACCAGATGCGTGCCGCTCAAGGCCACGGTCTGGGCAAAGCGCAGGTCCTGGGGCGACAGGGCGGTCAGGTCCTCGAAGGCCAGCAGGCGGCGTTCACCCTGGCCCAGGGCAGGGAGCACCGGGCGCGGGCCAGTGCCCAGGGCCACGGCGCGCACGGAGTCGGCGTCCAGGCGGAAGGCCGCCCAGCGCAGGGCGTCGCGCCGGGGGGGGGGCAGGGCGATAATCCGGAAGACACTTGAACCCTTGGGCAGGGTCTCCATGAGGTCGATGGCCTCGCTGGGCGCGGCCAGGAACAGGCCAAGGGCTCCGGGCGCGTCCAGCCTGGCCAGGGATTTCCCGGCCTCGGCCTTGAGCGCGCCCAGGCGGGTCATGAGCTGGGCGTGGCGGGCGCGCTGCTCGGCGGAGCCGCCAACAGCGGCCTCGGCAGCGGCTGCGGCCTCCAGCGACAGCCCGTGCAGGATGGTCAGCCAGTCCTGCTCGGCAATGCCAGCCCCGATGCGGGCCACGCCGGGCAGGGACTCGCGGTCTGGCCCCAGGTCGCGCGCCAGGATCTCCTCTTCCTGGGCCAGGCGGCGCGACAGCTCAATGCGGTCGTCGTCCTTGAAGCCCTTGGCGTCCTTGGCGGCGGCCAGGCGGGCCTTGAGGTCGCGGATGGCCAGCAGGCGTAGGGATGTGCGGCGCAGGAGCCCGGCCTCAGGCCCGGTGGGCTGGGCCACGTCGAGGCGGCCCATGCGGCCCACGCGCTCCAGCTCGGACAGGCGTTCGGACAGGTTGTACGCGTCCTCAGCCTTGCCGGAATCAATGAGCGCTGCCACCAGGGGCGCAAAGGCCCCGGTGATCTCGCCCGCGCCGCAGGCGGCCTCGTCCAGGGGCAGGGCCTGGACCACGGACAGGGCCTCCTGGAGGCGTCCAAGCCCGGCCAGGGCACGCCAGCGCAGGCCCGGCAACAGCCCCTGGTCGGCCAGGGTCAGGGCGGCTTTTAGGTGTTCGGCGCGGATATCGTCCTCGCCCAGGCGTAGGCTTAGGTCAGCCATGTTCAGGTGCAGGGCGGCGTTCAGGGCCAGGGCCCGGCGGCTGCCTGCGGGCGGATTGTCCTTGAACCAGGCCAGGCCCTCGGACAAGCGCTGCCCGGCGCGGGAGAGCGCGTCCATATGCAGCGCCGTGCTGCCAGCGTCCGTGGCAGGCAGGCGGTCGGCCTGGGCCAGGTCGTGGGCGGCCATGATGTTCTGGAAGGCCGGAGCCGAGAGCGAACTCCCGCCCAGGAGCGGCTGGCGCAGGGCCTCGGCCGCCAGGGCCTCCAAACGGCGCAGCTCGGCCAGGCGCGGCGCGAAGTCCTTGCCCTCCACAGGCAGGCGTTCCAGGGTCGCGGCCAGGTCGATGACGTTGAGCGAGGCGCTGACCGGGTTCTTCATCGTCAGCGACAGCTCGGCCGAGCGGCGGAAGCGCTCGAAGGCCAAGGCTTCGCTGCCCAGAGAGGACTCCAGCAGCCCGGCCCGGTGCAGCAAGAGCGCCGCGCCAAAGGTGTCCTGGGGGGCCACGTCGCCCTTCTCGAAGGCGCTGGACTGGCGCTCCACCAGCCCCAGGGCCTCGCGCGGGCGGCCGCGCTCCGTGGCGATGCGCGACAAGAAGGCCTCGGCCAGGCGCAGTTCCTGCTCGGCGCTGAAGCCGTACGCCGCCTGGGAGGCCGTGGCCTTGTCCAGGCTCACGTCCAGGTCGATGTTTATGAGGCCCTTGCCGGGCCTGCCGCCCTTCTTGTCGGCCACGCCAAACTTCTTCACCAGTTCCGGGATGCGCCGGAAGCCTGTCTCGGCGGCCTCAAGCAGCCGGTCGCGGTCGCGGCCCGTGGTCAGCCCGGCCTCCATGTATGCGCAGTAGGCAACCGAGCGCTGGTTGGCCGTGAGGTTCTGGTTCAGGCCCAGGGCCGTGTTCATGGCCAGCGCCTTCTCAAAGGCCTCCTTGGCCTCGCGCCAGCGCCCGGCCTCCTGGTAGGCCAGGCCCAGGCGGTCATAGAGCTCGGCGCGGAGCTGCACGAAGCGCGGCGGGAAACCCAGGGCCTCGCGCACCTTCCCGACCATGACGGCCAGCGTCTGCATGGACGCTTCCCGGTCCTTCGGCATGAGCGGCGGCAGCTCGCTTATGATGCGTTCCTGCTCGGAGAGCAGCGTTTCCACGGCCTTGACGTAGACGCTCCAGGTGGGGTCTGGCGGCGGCCCGGCGGGCTTGATGCTGGCCTCGAAGAGGCTGTTGTTCAGGTCCGACTGGCGCGTGGCCAGTGCCTTGGCGTGATCCGCCTGGTCGCTTGCCCCATCCGGGTGGCCCAGGGCCGGGGTCAGCACGCGGTCGAAGACGTGCTTGTTGATGCGCCCGAAGATCTCGGAGGCGAACTTGGGCTGGATGCGGCTCTCCACCAGCTCCAGGGATTTGGCGAAGGCCTCGATGGGCTTGTCGCGTTCGCGCGCCTGGAAGGCCGAGGTGCCGAGGCGCTGGTAGAAGAGGATTTCGGTCTCCGGGTTGTCGAAGGCGACCTTGGAGTCCTGGCGCTTGCGGTATTCCTCGAAGGCCTGGGCGTACTGGCCGAGCAGGAAGTGGATGTTGCCGATGTTGAGGTCGAGGTTGGCTGCGTTTTCCGGGTTCTGCTCGCGGCTGTTGAGGAAGCGGGCGCGCTGGTAGGACTCCAGGGCCGCCTCAAGCCGTCCGCGTTCGCCGTGCACGGTCTCCAGCACCTCGTCGATGTAGCCCAGGGTCTGGTGGAAGTACTCCACCTGCCCGTTCTTCTGGATGGCCCGGCGGATGAGGTCGCGCGCCTCCAGCAGCGGGGCCTTGCCGTCCAGGTAGGTCATGGTCAGGCCCAACGCGTAGAGCAGGGTGGGGTCGCCGGGCTTGGCAACAAGCTTGGCCCGGTAGTCGGCCAAAGTGGCCGGGATGGTCTTCAGCGCGGCCGAGGCGCGGATCATGCCCCTGTGCGCTGGCACGAAGTCCGGGTCGTCGCGCAAAAGCCCGGCGAAGATGGCCCGGGCCGACGGCACCTCGCCGATGCGCAGCAGGTAGTCTCCGGCTGCGGTGGACTTGCGCAGGTGCGCGGCTTTGGCCAGGCGGTAGAGGCGGTCCTCGTACGGGCGCGAGGCCATTTCGGTCTCGTAGAGGTCCAGCGCCTGGTGGAAGCGCTCCTCGCGGTACAAAATCTCGGCCAGGGCCAAGCGCGCGGCGGCCACCTGCGTGGAGATTTGCGCAGAGGTCTGCGGCGTGTCCTGTGGCGAATTTTTGGCCCCGTCCAGGGCCTGGCGGTAGGCGTCCTTGGCCTTGGACCACTCGTCGGCCGCGTAGTAGATGTCGCCCAGACGGTTCAGCGCGCCCAGGGAGAGCTTGGGCAGTTTCATGCGGTTCTGGCCGGAGAGCAGCAACAGGGCCTGGGTCTGGTCCTCGGGCTTTGGCCCGGCGGCCTCGATTGTGCGGTCCAGCACGCGCGACACGGCCAGGTCAGCCCAGGGGCCGTTTGCCGGGTAGTCCTGGATGACCCGGGCGTAGAGGGGCAGCACGGCCTGCACCTGGCCGATGCGGCCATAGGTCTCGGCCTTGAGGAACAGGGCCTCGGCAGTCTGCTCCGGTGCGGCCCCTTGCACGGCCAACTGGGCGTCCAGAATGCGCAGGGCCTCGCCCAGGGCCTTGGAGTCGCCGGCGCCGAGCAGGAGCCGGGCCTGTTCCAGGCGGGCCTGGGCCTGGACGCGGGCCTGTTCCTGTGACTTGGCGGGCTGGGCGATGAGCACGGCGAGGCTCTTCAGGCCCTTCTGCAGCGCGGCCAGCCTGCCCTTGTCGTTCAAAGCCTGGCGGCTCTCGGCGGCAATGGTCAGCAACAGGGCGCGGATGCCCGCAAAGCCGGACTGCGGCTGGACGTTTAGGGCTGCAGCGGCATCAAAGGAGCGTCGCGCGGCCGCGTCCAGGCCGAGGGCCTCGTACTGGCGGCCCTGATTGAACAGGGCCTGGGCCGCGATGGCTTTGTCGGCGTCTGAACCGCTGATTCCGGCGGCGCGCGCGGCCTTGTCCAGGGCCAGAATGACCAGGTGCCGCTCCACGGGCAGCTGGCTGCTCAGGGTCTCGGCCAGTGCCAGCAGCTCCCCCGCGCTCTTGTCCGGGATCTCGCCCTCGGGCGGCAGGCTCCAGATGTTGGCCGGGCCACTGCTTCCGGCGTTGCGCGCGGCGATGGAGTAGAGCTTGCCCGCAGCCATGAGCGGCGAGAGGTCCGCGCCCTGGGCCGAAGTCAGCGGCTCGGCCCGTCCACCTTGGACCGGCGCGCGGGCGATGACGGTCTGGATGCCGCCCTGGCCCGAGAACTGGCCCGATGCCACGCCGAAGGCCGGGGCCGTGGTGAAGAGCAGGGCCGCGCCGTCCGTGGTGAAGCGCGGGTACGCCTGGGGCAGGGCGTCGGGCGTGAGTTTCCTGGGCTCGCCGTCAGTCCCTCCGGCTGACAGAGCCATGACAAAGATGGAGCTGACGCCCGTGCGCAGGGACACGAAGGCCAGCCTGCGGCCATCGGGCGAGAGCGTCGGGTGAGCGGCGTCGCCCTTGGTCTCGATGACGCGCGGCGCGGCCTTGGGGCTCCCCAGGTCCAGGGCCACGATGTGCCGGACCGGCTCGCCCTCGGCGCGCTGCTGGAAGTACAAGACCTTGCCGTCCGGGCTGAAGCAGGGCGCGGCGTCCTCGGTGTCGCGGCCGGTGAGCTTCCGCGCCTGGGCCTTTGGGTCGGTCAGGTCGAGGAGAAAGATATCGCCCTTGACGTCGTCCTCCGCGCCCACAAAGGCGATGCGGCGGCCGTCGGGCGAGAGGGCCGGGGATTGGCGGTCGGCCAGGGCCGAGGCCAAGCGCCGGGGCAGCACGCTGAGTTCGTTGTCCAGGCTGCGCAGCCAGAGTTCGGCGTAGCCGTCGCCCTGGCGCGTGTAGGCCAGCCACTTGCCGTCCGGGGTGATGTCCATGTGCAGCACGTTGCCGGTCTCGAAGCTGACCTGCACGGGCTGGTTGACCTCCAGACGGCGCGGCGCCACGCGTATGGCCGGGGCGCGCAACGCCTCCTCGGCAATGGCTTTGGCCGACTTGGTTTCCGAAGCCGCAAGTGTCGCAGGAGCGGCTGGCGCACCTGCCAAAAGTGGACTCGGCCAGGGCAGCAGGGCCAGCGCCAGGGCCGCCCCCGCCAGGAGATGTCGGGAGGGGCGCGCGTTCATTTCTTCACCGTCCATGTCCCGTTGGTGGCCTGCAACTTTTCACCTGGTTTGGCGGTGTCTTCGGCGAGCTTGGCGAACACGGCGCGCACCTTGGGCAGGTCGGCCGGGGTGAGGGAGGCGTTGGTATCGATGGCCCGGCGCATGATGGTGTTCCGGGCGCGGTTGACCTCGGCCAGCACGGCGTCGAACTCCTGCTGGCGGTAGCGCGCGGCAAAGTCCTTCAGGTCGTCCGGGGCGTGGTCGCGCGTGAGCGGGAAGGCCTTGAGCAGGCCCTGGTTGTCCTCGCCCACCCAGCCCAGGCGCTTGAAGGCGTCCACGTCGTCGGCATGGAAGCTGGTGACCTGCATGGCGCTGATGGCGTCCTGCTGCTCGCCGCTCTTGCGCGGCGGGGTCTGAATGCGCCCGAGGGGGTCCACACCGCGCACCGAGGCCACGAGCAGCGTCTCCTCGGACAGGGAGTTGTAGGAGCCCAGGATCTGGTTCTCCAGCGAGGTGCGCTCGCTGGCCACGTTGACCTTGACCTCGGCCAGGGTGCAGCCGGACAGAACAACAAGGGCGGCAGCCAGGATCAGTCGTTTCATGGGGTGACTCCTTCTTGGGCGGTGGTTCCGATGACCTTGAGCCTGCCAGGAGGGCCTGCCGGATCGCGGCAGATGCCACCGGCCGAGGCGGCGTCAAGGATGGTGCCGAGGGCCTGGACCGGTGCCAGGGCCTTGGTCAGTTGTTTGCGGAGGGGCAGGTTGCCAACGGGCAGGCGGTCGATGCGCGGCAGGTCGAGCCGGAAGCCCTTGACCTCCAACTCGCCGGACAGGCTCAGGTTGCCATAGGCCAGTCCTAGGCGGACGAAGCGCGGGTAACCCACGTCCATGAGGCGGCGCTGCTGCACGATGGTCTCGTTCTGTTCGTCCGGGTCCAGGGCGTAGAGCATGCGCTCAAGGGTGCGTGGGCCGATCTTGGTGATGTCCGCGCGCATCGACATGCGCTGGAGCAGGGCCTCAGGGTCAGGTGTGAGCGGCACGGACAGGCTCACGCGACCGGAGGTCTCGGCCTGGCTGCCCAGGTCCTTGGAGGCCTTGTCCGGGAACAGGCGCGTGGGGTCGATGTCGGTGAAGGCGAGGTCGGCCTCAAGGCTGTAGCTGCCGCGCCCCCCCTTGATGACCGTGCTGCCCTGGATGTTCCCGCCGAGCAGTCCGGCCCGGTAGGAGCGCAGGGCCGGGAGCGGGCCGCTGGTGTCCAGGCGCAGCAACACGTCGTGCAGGGAGAGCGGCAGCGCGCCGGACTTGAGCTTCAGCTGGCTGAAGCCCAGGCTGCCGCCGCCGCTTTGAAATTCGTGCAGGACGGTGCGGGCGAAATCGTTGCTGCCGCCACGGTTTGCGCTGGCCGTGGGGAATAGGTCGAAGACCTGCTCGGACAAGGGGGGCTGAACGTTGTTGGCGGCCGCGGCGCAGCGCAGGCCGGGCGACAGGGCGTAGCGTTTGTCCAGGCGCAGGGAGCTTACCAGGCCGCTGATGGACAGCTCCGGCCCCAGGCGCAGGTCCAGGCCCGGGCTGAGCAGCCGCGCGGACAGGGCCAGGCTGCGGCCGCCGGACAGCCTGGCGTCGAAACCGGCCTCCAGGCGGCCCTTGCCGGAAACGCCCTGGCCGGACTTGCCGGGCAGCGCCTGGAGTCCAGTCTTGAGGCCCATCGTGATGTCGGCGCCAAGGGTTCCGTCCACATGCTCGAGAATGGCTGCCAGACGGTCCTGATCGTGGTCCAGCACCTGATCCAGGCGGTCCAGGGTCAGGCGCAGGTTCTGGTCCAGCTCCAAGCCGTCCAGGTGCAGCACTTCCGTGACCTGCACCGAACGCAGGTCCTGCTGGGCCGCGTTGAGGGTCAGCAGGCCGCGCAGGGGCTTGGTCAGGCGGCCTGTGCCCGGCAGTTCGCTGAGCGGTCCAAAGGTCAGGGAGCCGCTGAGGCTTGATTCGCGCAGTCCCGCCGTGCTGGTCATGCGCAGGGGCTTGGGCGTGGTCAGCCCACGCAGGCGGAGCGTCTCCGCTGGTCCTCCCTTGCTGGCCAACGGCCAGTCCAGAGACACCTCCGAGAGCTTCAGCACAGCCTCAAGCTCCTTGAGGAAACCCAGGCGGGCAAGTTTTTGCGAGAGCCTCTCAGGCTTGGGAGTGGGGGCCTGCTTCTGCGGCAGGTCGGCATTGAGCTTCCAGTCCAGGGCCACGCCGCCCGAGCCCTTGGCCTTGGGCGGGAGCAGGGGGGCAGCCAGGGCCAGCAGTTTCTGCACGTCCAGGGTCAGGCCGCCGCTGCTTTGCACGGCGCTGCCGCCAAGGCTTCCGGTGGCCTGGCAGCGCAACGCCGGGCCGACATCCAGGCTGAGCTTGGCGTCAGAGACCTTGGCGATACCCACCGGCGAGCCGCTCAGGCGGATGTCCGGAGCCGTGAGGCGCAGGGTGACCGGAGCCTCCACCGGACGCTTGCCGGGCTGGGGCACGCGCACAAGCGGGATGTCCAGGACCAGGTTGTCCAGGCGGACCGTGGCGGTCTTTGTGGCCGGGAGGTCCGCGTGCAGTGACAGGCTGTGGGTCAGTGCGGGAATCTGTGCTTTGCTGGGCGCATCAAGCCCCTGGACCTCGCCCCCGGCCTCCAGGCTGACTGCGCCGAGGACGCCGAACAGGGCGAGCGGGTCCTGGGCCAGGGCATCGATCTTGACGGCCAGGCGGGAGAGGATGGCGCGCTTCACCGTCAATGGGGACTTGCCTTGCAGGCGCAGCCCGTCGAGCTCCAGCACAGCGCTGGCGTCGAGCTGGCCTTGGCCGCTGCCGGGCAGCGTTGCCTGGGCCGAGTCCAGGCGCAGCGATGCCTTGGCCAGGCTTAGCCGTTCCGGACCGGAGGCGCGGGTGATGCCCTCGGCCTTGATGATCAGACCCTTGACGCTGGCCTCCAGGTGCGGCCTGGTCGCATCCGGTCCGGGCTTCTCCGGCAGCGTGGCCTGAAACCCGATGTCCTCGGCGTCGACCGTGCCCGAGCGGATGCCCAGGCCAGGGGGCAGCAGTCCGCGCGTGACGGCCAGAAGCTCGTTGAGTTGCAGTTGCAGGGGCCGGATGTTCAGCGAAATTCTAGTCAAGCCCTGGTTCAGACCCGTAATCTCTCCCTGCCAGTCTGCGGTGCTCTTGTTCAGCAGGCGGAGCTTTCCCGGCAGGCGCACGGTCCCGGCCTTAAGGTCAAATCTGGCCTCTTGCAGCATGTTCAAGTTCAGCGGGCCAACGGCCTTTGCGCCCAGCGGGCCGCCAGCAGCTCGCAGGGAGTCGGCAAAGGCCACCAGCCCCAGGTCCAGGTGGTCCGGGTCGGGCTGGGCGAGTGTCAGCCCCAGGGCCACGGAGCCGGAGGATTCGGGCAGGGAGGTCCCGGCAAAAGGCTTCAGGAGCGTCGTCAGCTGCCGCAGATCCAGGCGCAGGTCTGTCTTGAAGCCTTTGGCCACGCTGCCCAGAGACGTCAGGTGCAGGCCTGGGGCCTCGGCCTCGGCCGTGAGCCGCGCCTGGGCCGGGGCCAGCAGCCCGGCGGCGTCCACCAGGTCTTCGACCTTGGCCTGCAGCTTGAGCGGAGTCAGTTCCCTGCCGTCAAGCACGACCTTGAGTCCGGCGTCCAGGCTGGCCGGCCCGCTGGCGAGGCCGGGCACGTTCAGGCGCAAAACCACGTCGCGCAGGTCGACTTGGTGCTCGACGACGTGACTCGGATCGGCTTGTCTCTGATCCAGGGCGTTGCCGCTGGCGGGCAGGATCAGGCGCACGGCGATGTCCAAGAGGTCCATGGAGACATGCGCGTCGCCGCTCCTGGGGGTGGCCTTGAGGCCCTGGCGCAGGGCGGCGAGGCCGTCCTTGAGCCGGGTGGGCAGCGGTATCGCGAGAGGCGCGGCAGGGGGCTTGTCTGGGGGTGCCAGGCGCTTGCGCAGGCGCAGGCCGGTCAACTGCACGTTCAGGCGCAGGTCGCGGCGCAGGGCCGGCAGGATGTCGATGCCGACGTGCAGGCGCTCCAGGGTGCAGAGGAAGGATTCGTCGTCCAGGCCACCGCGCCCCACGCGCAGCCCTTCGACGCGCAGGCCGTCGGACCAGCTGAAGGACAGCAGGCGCAGCGAGGCGGGCTTGTCCGTGGCCGAGGCCAGGCCCTGTTCAACATTGGTGCGTGCCCAGTCAGAGGAAACCACGAGGGGAACGGCCAGGATGGTTACCGAGAGCAGCAGGAGCGCGGCGGCAAACCCCAGCAGTGATCGGCGCACCCATGTGCGTTGAAGGAATAATTTCGTCGGCTCCGGCCTGGGTTCGGACATCAAGGCTCCGTTCTGTCCGCATGCGCGGCTCGGTCTCTCACGCGTGGCAACGGACAAGCTGATTCAACAGGCATTTTGCAAGAACCACACTGCGGTTGCAACATAATAATCGGCAGACACAAACTGGTCCATGATTTGCTTATGGCTCTACCACTTGTTTATAGAACAGAAGGAGCAGCCATGGTCATCAGTGTCCGTTTGAAGTTTGCTATTTCAATTGTTATCGGTGTGTTAACATGTGTCTGCGGTTTGTTGCTCCTGGCCGCGCCCACTCGTGGAGATTTGGCCACCCAGGCGCTGTCCTTGACATTTTTGCAAGGTCTCGTGGTCGATGGCAGCCCTTATCTAGGTGTTCTGCTTCTTGCTGCGGGGCTGGCGCTCTCCTGTGTTGTCTACGTATCAAGCCAGAATGATACCATTTTTTTTAAGTCGCTGCGCGCCAGGCTGGCGGCTTCGGTACAGTTGTCAGGGCTGACAAAAACGATGTCCACTGAAGACAGTTCTGTCATGTCGAGGCAGCTGCTGATGTCCGCCTTGGATCAGCTGGAGACTGCCGCCAGCCTGGAAGCCGAGCTCCGCTCCAGTCTCGCCCGGCAGGAGCAGGCCACTCAGGCCGCCAGGGATGAGGCTCTGGTCATCCGCGAAAGCTCTGAGGCCTCCCGGCGTGACGGGCTGCTCTCTGCGGCGCGCACTTTGGGCGTGGCCATCGAGGGAATCCACGGGGCCAGCGAGAACCTGCGCGCCCTGTCGCAATCCGCCGGAAGCGGCGCCAAGGACCAGCAGCGGCTGGTGGCCGAGGCCGTGACGACCATTGACGGCCTGGACTCGGCCCTGGTGCAGATGCAGAACGGCTCGGACAGAACGGTGTTGCAGGCCCAGTCGGCCCGCGACCGCGCCCTGGGCGGGGCCAAGGTGGTGGACGAGACCGTGGAGTCCATTCGCCAGGTGGAGCGCAAGGCCGAGGATCTGGCCGAGGTGGTGCGCGACCTTGGCAGCCAGGCCAGAGACGTGGAGCGCATCATGGAGGTCATCAGCGACATCGCCGACCAGACCAACCTGCTGGCGCTGAACGCAGCCATTGAGGCCGCGCGCGCTGGCGACGCCGGGCGAGGGTTTGCGGTGGTGGCCGACGAGGTTCGCAAGCTGGCCGAGAAGACCATGAACGCCACCCGTGAGGTGGCCAGCCGCATCGAAGGCATCCAGAACGGCGTGGACCGCACAGGCAAGGACATGGAGGAAACCTCCCGGCGGGTCGACCAGGCCGTGACCCTGGCCCAGAGTTCCGGGGAGTCCCTGCGCGAGATCGTGGACCTGGCCGGGAGCACTGCCGCGCACATCCACGAGATCGCCGAGGACACGCGCCGGCAGACCGAGACAGGTGAACGCGTCAGCCGCATCGTGCGCCAGGTCAGCAGCATCTCCGAGTCGAGCTTCGAGGGGGCGCAGAACTCGTCCCTGGCCGTGGACGTCCTGCTTGAGCGCGTGGTCGAGCTGGAAGCCATGAACGCCGTGTTCCAGCTCATCGGCGGCGGCAGCATCCAGAAGATCGTCGAGGGCATGGCTGGACAGGCGGCCGTGCGTTCCATGCGCCGCGACGACCAGGAGCTCGCCATGCGCGAGGCGCTCAAGCGCAACCCCTCGTTCGAACTGCTGTACATTACCGATGGCCGAGGCCGCCAGACGGTGTCCAACATCGGGCGCGGTCCGTCCGGCCTCAGCGCCGATGGCGGAGCCGTGGGCAAGGACTGGAGCACGCGGGCCTGGTTCCGCCAGCCGGTGGACATGCGCGGGACCGTGGTCTCGGAGGTGTATGTGTCCAGCGCCACCGGGGAGAACTGCATCACCGTGTCCACGCCGCTCAGCACGGAATCCGGCGAGATCCTGGGCGTTCTGGCTGCGGACATCAACCTGGGCAAGGCCTCCTCCGCGCATTCCCGCGCCATCTGACCTGGCTAACCAACGCGCACAAAAAAAGGCTCCGGCGAACCGGAGCCTTTTTTTGCGCCAGGCGATGACTCTACTGGGCCTTGATCACGCCGCAGGCTACGCCAGGGCCGGAATTCCCCGTGGGCTGGGTGGTGAAATCGTCAGGCCTGGCGTGGACGATGATGCTGCGGCCGAGGATGTTGCCAGGGCCGTACTCCAGGCTGATTCCATCCATGAGCGCCGTGAACCGTGCGGTCCCATCGGACCCGGCCACGAGCATGGGCAGGTCGCCCGCGTGGTGGTCAGGCCTGGACAGGTCGCCGTGGCGCTTTCCAAACGGGTTGAAGTGCCCGCCGGCCTTGGCGCAGTCGCCAATTTCGTGGATGTTGAGCCCGTGGGCGCCTGGGGCCAGGCCCGTCAGGTGGCCCTTGATGAGCACGCCTTCGCCCTGCTGGCTGAAGGTCATGGTCCCGGCGGCGGTATTGCCCCGGGTGGGCTTGAGCACGGCCTCCGCGCCGGGGTTCTTGAAGGCGCACGCCGAGAGGGAGAGCAGGATGATGGCAAGGAGTATGGATCGGCGCATGGTTCCTCCTGTGTTCACTCCAGGGCGCGAGGGCAAGACGTCCTGTTCTGATTGCCTCTGTCGGCAGAACCGTCAAGCCATGCCGGGGAAATGAGAAAGGCCGCCTCTTGGGCGGCCTGAAAATGGTGGGCAATGCGGGGCTCGAACCCACGACCTTTGGCTTCGGAGGCCAACGCTCTATCCACCTGAGCTAATTGCCCGCGAGGGTGAATGGCTACAGTGTTGGCCTGCAGCTGTCAAGGCGAAAGGCGGCTTGAACTACTACAGCCCCATGCTGGCCAGCAGGTCGTCCACCGAGCCCTGGGTGCTGTCCAGCTGCGGCCCTTGCAACTCGGAGAGCTTGGTCTTGGCCTGGGCCTGCAGGTGGCTGAAGTCGGCCTTGGAGTCCGGCGCTTCGGACCGGGCCTTGATCATGAGCCCGGTGGTCATGTACACATCCAGGACGATTTTCTCTATCTTCTTGATCGTTTCGATGATGATCTTGATGCGCTGACCGGTGAGGTCCTGGAAGCTCAGGGTGGTCATGATGGACATGAGGTCCTGGCTCAGGGCGGAGTTTATGTCGCCCAGCTGCTGGCGGTCGGCCTTGGATACGCCGCCCGTCTCAAAGGACTTGACGATGTTGGCCAGGGTGTCGGACAGGGCCTGCAGGTTCTCGATGGTGTCGATGATCTTGACCGTGGCCGTCTCGGTGGTCTGGAGGATGGCGTCGAGCTGGTTGGAGGCCTGGCTGAACAGCTCGTTGGGGTCCTCCTTGAGCACGGGCAGGGGCTCGCCGTTGCCTGTCTTGGCGTGCTTGATCTCCTTGTAGATCTCCTTGAAGCCCTTTTGCAGGTCCTCGTTGACGCGTCGATAGAACTCGCCCTCCACCAGCGCGCCGGAAAGGAGCTTGGCGATCTCGCGCTCCACTGTGGCGCTCAGTGTTTCACGCAAGTCGGCCGTGATCTGGTCGGCAACCTTCTGCATGAGCTCTTGGGTCAGCTTCGCCTCGTCCGTCATGAGGGCCTCCAGAAAACACGCGTTAACGCAGGTCGTTCTCGTTCATGTCCACGATCATGGCCTTGACCGGGCAGACACGGGTGCACATGCCGCAGGCAGAGCATTTCTCCACGTCGAATTCAACCTTGCGATTGTCGAGGTTCACGCACAGGGCCTTGGTGGGGCAGAGTGATGTGCACAGGCCGCAGTGCATGCACAGATCCTCGTCGCGGAAGATCTTCTGCGAGGCCGGGGTGATCTTGACCCCGTTCTGCTTCAGGTAGGAGATGCCCTTGTGGTAGTCCACCTCGCGTCCGGCCAGCTCCAAGGTCAGGGAGCCTTCGTGCCGGGGGCTGATGTCCGCCTTGAGGATGTTGAAGCTCAAGTTGAACAGCAGGGCGAGGTTGCAGACCACCGGCCGGTTGGAAACCTCCGGCGGGAAGGACAGGTAGACGATTTTGCGGAAACCGTTGGCTTCTTCAGTCATGCTGCGCTCCAAACAAGGCCCGGTTGATGAACCGGGGCTACTTGTGCTCCTTGAGAAACTTCTTGGCGCTTATGGACTCGGGGTCCTTGGGATAGCGGTCGATGAGGTCTTGCAAGACAACGCGGCCTGCCTTGTCCTGGCCGATCTTGAAAAAGGCCATGCCCTGCTTGAGGACCGCAGGCTTGTACTTGGTGCTCTTCGGGTACTTCTCGATGACCCTCTGGTAGGCCAGCACGGCCTTGCCATAGTCCTGGAGGTTGTAGGCGCACTCGCCCACCCAGAAGACGGCCTGGGAGGTGTTGGCATGTTTCGGGAAGGCCGTGGCGAACTCGGAGTAGTACTGCCGCGCCACCTCGTACTTCTTGGCCTTGAAGGCGGTCGTGGCCTTGGCGAACAGGGCGTCGGCGGTGTTGGTCTTGTCTTCGGCCTTGGGCTGTTCGGCGGGCTTGGACTTTGTGGAGTCGGCCTTGGTCGCGGCCTGGGCCTTGTCGGCGAGGGCCGGGGCTGCCTCGGCGTTCGCCGGAGCAGGTGCGGCGGAGTCAAGCTCAAGACCGAACTGGCTCTGCAGGGCGACCTTGATGTTCTGCACGTCGCGCACCGTATCGGCCAGGCTCGGGCCTTCGCCCTGGGCGCTGGTCAGGGCGCCAAACTTCATGGTCAGGGTCTCCAGCTTCTCCTGCTGCTTGGCCACCTGCACGCGCAGGGCCTCCAGCTCGGCCCAGGTGTTGGCCTGTCTGGCCTGCACCGGGGAGGTGGACTTCTGGATGTCGTCGCGCAAGGCCTCCTGGCTCTTGGCCAGATCTTCCTCAAGCCGCTGGATGGTCTTGCGGCTTTCCTGGCGGTCGCGATAGGCCTGATTCTGCAGGGTCTCCATGTCGCCCTTGGTGGCGCAGGCCCCAAGGAGTCCGGCGCAGACGAGACAGAGCAGCGCGTTGCGGCAGCTTGTGTTCATTGATCGATTCTCCCTCTTTTTCTTCCGAAGAAGAGATACGCCAGTCCACCGAAAAAGGGAACCAGCACGGCCAGCTGAACCCAGGCCAGCTTGGCGTTGGTCGAGCCGAAGTCGCGGCGCAGGGCGTCGTAGATGCTGTAGCAGCTGATGCCAACGAACAGGGCGGCGCCGACCAGGATGGCGGTCCACTGCATGGTCGACAGCTGGGGCATGGAGAAGAACATGGGCGCTCCCTTGAGTCCTTTACGCTATTTCGCTGCCAGGCGACGCCTGTGGACGGGCTTCTCGCGGCGGTTCTGCATGTACATGGACACGAGCACGGCAAAGGCCCCGCAGGTGATGGCGATGTCCGCCACGTTGAAAGCGGGCCAGTGGTACTGGCCGACGTAGAAGTCCAGGAAGTCCACCACGAGGCCCGTGCGCAGGCGGTCGATGAGGTTGCCGAGCGCACCGCCGAGGATCAGCCCCAGGCCCCAGATGAAGAACCGGTCGCCCCGGTCGGCCGTGGTCAGCAGGTAGTAGATGAAGCCCACGGCGGCAATGGTCACGGTCACGAAGAACCATATCTGCCAGTCCGAATCCGGGCGGTTCAAAAACCCGAAGGCCGCGCCCTTGTTCAGCACGTGCACGATGTTGAAGAAGCCCGGAATCACCGTGTCCGAGGCCCACAGGTCGTATTTCTGCTGGATCACGGCCTTGGTGATCTGGTCGGGCACGATGATGGCCGCAGCCAGAAGCACAGCCGTCTTGAGGCGCTGGTCCATGGCGGACCTCCCTACAGGCCCTGGACCACGGCGGTGCAGCGCGGGCAGATCTCCGGATGCTCATCGTCGGAGCCAAGGTTCTCTTCGTAGCGCCAGCAGCGCTGGCATTTCTCGCCCGGGGCCTTGGCCACGGACACGGCCAGCCCCTTGACCTCTTCGGACACGCAGGCGCCTTCAGGAACAAGGCCGGACTCGTCCAGGCTGGCGCGCGACACGATGAGGAACTCGCACAGGTCCAGGCCCGGCGTGGCCAGGGTCAGGGCGGCGTCGCCGCTGACGTGCAGGGTCACGTGGGTGTCGAGCGAATGCCCCACATCGCCGGCCTTGCGCTTGGGCTCGATGGCCTTGGTCACCTCGCCGCGGATGGCCATGAGCAGTTCAAAGGCCTGCCGGGTATTCTCCGGCATGGCGGGCGGGCCCTCGGGCAGGCGCAGGGAGAACACGCTCTCAGTCCCGGGGCGGCTTTCCGCGGCCAGGTAGCCGTAGGCCTCCTCGGCGGTGAAGGAGAGCACCGGGGCCATGTCGTGCAGGAGCACGAGCAGGGCGCGCCAGAGCACGGTCTGGGCAGAGCGGCGGTCAAGGCCCGCGCAGACGTAGAGGCGGTCCTTGATGATGTCCAGGTAGAAGGCCGAGAGGTCCACGGTGCACAGGTTGTGCAGGGTGTGGTAGACCTTGTGGAACTCGAAGTCCTCGTAGGCCTGGGCGATGGTCTTGTGGCGGCGCTCCACCAGGTCGAGCATGAAGCGGTCCAGCGGCAGCAGCTTGTCGGCGGGCAGCGCGTCGGTTTGCGGGTAGAAGTCCGCCAGGTTGCCCAGGATGAAGCGGCAGGTGTTGCGGATGCGCCGGTAGGCGTCCACCAGGCGGCTTAGGATCTCGTCGGAGATGCGCACGTCTTCCTGGTAGTTCACAGCGGCCACCCACATGCGCAGGATCTCCGCCCCGTGCTTGTCGATGATCTCTTGCGGGGCGATGACGTTGCCGATGGACTTGCTCATCTTGCGGCCGTCGCCGTCCACCACGTAGCCGTGGGTCAAGACGGCCTTGTAGGGCGGCACGCCGCGCGTGCCAACGCTGGCCAGGAGCGAGCTGTGGAACCAGCCGCGGTGCTGGTCCGAGCCTTCCAGGTACAGATCGGCCGGGCAGGACAGCTCCGGGCGCTGCTCCAGCACCGCCGCGAAGCTCGTGCCGGAGTCGAACCAGACGTCCAGGATGTCCGTCTCGCGTCGCCAGTGGCTGCGGCCGCATTTGGGGCAGGCCAGGCCGGCCGGGACGATCTCCTCGAGCGGGGCCTCGAACCAGTAGTCGCAGCCCGTGGGATGGGAGGCGAAGCGGTCCACCACGCCCATGACCCAGGAGGTCTCGAAATAGGCCTCGTCGCAGTCCTCGCAGATGAGAGCCACGATGGGCACGCCCCAGTTGCGCTGGCGCGAGATGCACCAGTCCGGGCGGTTTTCGATCATGTTGGCGATGCGCTCTTCGCCCCAGCCCGGAATCCAGCGCACGTCCTCATGGATGGCGGCGAGCGCCTTCTTGCGCAGATCGTTGGCCTCCATGCTGATGAACCACTGGGTGGTGGCGCGGAAGATGACCGGCTCCTTGCAGCGCCAGCAGTGCGGGTAGGAGTGGGTGATCTTCTCCTGGGCGATCAAGTTGCCCACCTGCTTGAGCTTCTCGATGACCTTGGGATTGGCCTCGAAGACGTTCAGGCCCGCGAAGAACTCCACGTCGGTCAAAAAGCGGCCCGCGTCGTCCAGGGGCGAGTAGACCTCCAGGCCGTACTTCAGGCCCACGTCGTAGTCCTCGCGGCCGTGGCCCGGCGCGGTGTGGACGCAGCCGGTGCCCGCGTCCAGCGTCACGTGGTCGCCCAGGATGATGGGCGACTTGCGCTTGTAGAAGGGGTGCTGCGCCTCGAGGCCTTCCAGCTTATGGCCCGGAACGGTGGCCAGGACCTTGGGCGCGTCCCAGCCGAAGATCTCGGCGCAGGGGGTGAGCAGGCGCGCGGCCATGAGGTACAGGTTGCCCGCCACCTCGGCCAGCACGTAGTCGAACTCCGGGTGCACGCACACGCCCATGTTGTCCGGCAGGGTCCAGGGGGTGGTGGTCCAGATGACCACGAAGGTCTTGGCCGGATCGAACTTGGCGCCCTGGGGCAGAAGCTCCTTCACGCGCTTGTCGGCAAGCGGGAAGCGCACGAAGACCGACGGCGAGGAGTGGTCGGCGTACTCGACCTCGGCCTCGGCCAGCGCGGTGTGGCAGGAGCAGCACCAGTAGATGGGCTTCTTGCCGCGGATCACCGAGCCCTTGGCCATGAAGTTGCCGAGCTCTCTGGCCGTGGCGGCCTCATACTTGGGATCAAGCGTCATGTAGGGCTTGTCCCAGGTGCCCAGCACGCCCAGGCGCTTGAACTCGGTGCGCTGGATGTCCAGGAACTTGAGTGCGTATTCGCGGCAGAGCTTGCGGATGACCACCGCAGGCAGGTCCTTCTTCTTTTTCTTGAGCTCGGTCTCGACCTTGTGCTCGATGGGCAGGCCGTGGCAGTCCCAGCCAGGCACATACTCGGCCCTCTTGCCGCTCATGTTGCGCGACTTGACCACAATGTCCTTGAGGACCTTGTTCATGGCCGTGCCCATGTGGATGTGGCCGTTGGCGTAGGGGGGGCCGTCGTGCAGGACGTAGGCCTGGCGTCCCTCGTTGGCCGAGACCATCTTGCCGTAGGCGTCGATTTCCGCCCAGAACTTGAGGGTTTCAGGCTCCTTCTGCTTCAGGTTGGCCTTCATGGGAAAGCCGGTCTGCGGCAGTCTGAGGGTGCTCTTGTAATCGCTCATAGCCTTGTGTGTCCTCCGCTGGGGGTGTCGGCGCCGCAATCCGGCGGCATGTCTGAATCAAGGGAAGGGGGTAACTTGGAGCATCGCGGGCCGGAAGTCAAGCCGCCCCTGGTGCGGCTTGCAGGGCCGCACAGGGGGGAGGCTTGAACCTGGTGTCGACACCGGCTGCGTGGGGCTACTTGGTCTTGTGGGTGTACACTCCGTCCCAGCCCTCGCCCGGGGGCTCGTCCTTCAGGTGCAGGCAGCGCTCCTCGTACATGGTGCACAGCACCACCTCGAAGCCCTTGTCCTTGAGCTCGGCGAAGACCTCGGCCGCCTCGCCGAAGCGCATGGCCTTGTACAGGGCCAGGGCCTCCTCGTAGCGGTCGAAGTCGACCTGCTTGGCCGCCCGCGCCTCGTGGGTCATGGCGGTAAAGATGGTGATGGGCTCGTGCTTGCCCTTCACGCGCACGGAGTCCATTTCCACGTAAGCATACTCGTCGCCGCAGACTTCCTTCATGACCTGGCTGACCAAAAGCACCTGGCCGTAGTATTTCGTCAGGCTCTCCAGGCGCGAGGTCAGGTTCACGTTGTCGCCGATGAGCGTGTAGTCGAACAGGTCGGCCGAACCCATGTTGCCCACGCGCACACGGCCGCAGTGCAGGCCCACGCCGATCTTGATGCTCAGCCCGAACTTCTCCTTAAAGCCCTCGTTCAGCACGTGGATGTGGTCGAGCATCTGCAGGGCCGAGGACAGGGCCTTTTTCTGGTGCTCGGGCACGTCGATGGGCGCGTTCCAGAAGGCCATGATGGCGTCGCCGATGAACTTGTCCAGCGTGCCCATGTTGCTGGTGATGATGCGCGTCATGGGCGTCAGGTAGTCGTGCAGGAGGTCCGTCACCTGGGTCGGGGTGAGCTGCTCGCTCATGGTGGTGAACCCGCGCACATCCGAGAACATGACCGTGACTTCCTTCTCCTGGCCCTGCAGGCTCAAGGACTCGGGCGAGTCGTAGATCTGCTTGATGACCGCAGGGGCCAGGTAGTGCGAGAAGGCGCCATGGATGAACCTCTTCTGCTTCTCCTCGCGCCAGAACTTGAGCAGGGTCAGCAGCGTGAAGTTGCCCGCCAGGATGATGTAGGCGTAGAGCGGCGAGATGTAGACCCTTGCGGTGGACATCATGTAGGCCGAACCCTCCCACATGCCGAAGGCCATGCCGGCCAGCGGCAGCACCAGCCACACGGCGCGCGCCCAGGCCACCAGCAGGGTGATGACGATACCCGCGAGGATGGTGGCGAACAGCTCCACGGCCGGAGCGTAGTCCGGGATGGAGATGAAGTCCTGGGTCAGGATATTGTCCACGATGGTGGCATGGGTCTCAACGCCGGGGTAGACGGGGGAGAAGGGTGTGGTGCGCAGATCCTTCAGGCCAGCGGCCGAGGTGCCGATGAAGGCGATCTTTCCGTCCAGGGACCCCGGGGCGAGCTTGCCCTCGATGATGTCCACGGCGCTGATGTAGGGGAAGGCCCCGCCAGGGCCGCGGTAGTTGATCAAGAGCTGGCCTGCGCGGTCCACGGGGATCACGGCGCCGCCGAAGCGCAGGGATTCCGTGCCCTGGGTGTCGAGCTTGAGCAGGACGTTGCGCTCGCCGGTGGCCTCCATGAGGGTGGCCAGGGCCAGGGAGGGGTAGATCTGGCCATTGAAATTGATGAGCAGGGCAACGCGGCGCAGGATGCCGTCCGGGTCCGGGGTGGCGTTGAAGAAGCCCGTGGCCGTGGCGGCTCTCGCCAGGACCGGCAGCGGGCAGACGGTGCCGAAGGCCGAGTGCAGGGCGTCCTTGGCTTTAACCGAGCCCGGCGCTTCGAGCAGGGACACCTGGGCCGGCTTGATGATGCATTCTGAGGTCTGGACCTGCTGGTCGGCCTCGGCCTTGGAGAAATTGAAGTAGAAGCCGAGCACGTAGGGCTTGCCGGTGATGATGTTGGCCAGGAGCACATCGTTGTCCTCCAGGGCCTTGGGCAGCCCCTGGAAGTCCACGTCGACCTGAAGCTCCTTCTTGATCTGCTGGCGGAGCAGGGCCGGTGAGGTGCGGTCCGGCTCGGCCAGCACCACGTCCATGCCCACAGACAATGCTCCGGCCATGCGTATTTTTTCCAGCAAGAGTGCGACTCGGTAGCGGGGCCAGGGCCACTGGCCCAGGGCGGCCAGGCTCTTTTCGTCGATGTCGACGATGACCGGCACGCCCGAGGTCTTGGTGGTGTGCTGCCTGCGCAGCAGCTGATCGTAGATTTTATAGTCCAGGAAACGCAGGACCGTGGGCTGAACGATATACAGCCCAGCCATGGCAAGGGACGCCAGGATGCCTGCGGCGACCAGGAACGTCTTGTCGCTTTTCAGAAATTTCTTTAGAAATGCGACCATGTCGTTTCTCCGCTTGGCCGGGCCGGTTGATCGTGCCAGTTCGTCGGACTTTGGGTCTCGTTTCTGCCTGGGCAGGTTGTCAGGTGAATACGTAATTTCACTTGCTAATTCAATTCTTGTGATGTATCGAATTTTTCAGTATTCGTCAAAGAGCAGTGGACAAACATGACCGTAAATTTTATTTACGGAAGACATGTAGGAATAGCAGTATGATAAACATGTTTCGCTGCCAAAAGTCTGCGTTTGTGACGCTGGCCGCAAGTATGTTCCTGTTCGCTTTCGCAGCGGGGGATCTTTGCGCCGCCGAGACCGGGACCCAGGCCCCGGCAGAGAGCGCCGCGCAGAAGGATGCCGTTGTGCAGCCTGCCGTAAAGGTCACGCTCAGGGATTCCATCGCCGAACTCTTCCGCACCCATGACCGCATCAAGGCAGCAGAAGCCGCCGTCGCCTCCGCCACCCACATGCACGACCGCGCCAAAGGCGCCTGGTACCCGCGTTTGAATGCTGTTGTCGATGGCGGCCACGAGGATATGTACAAGCCGGCCGACCCCTCTTCCACCAGCAAGTGGCGCAACACACAGACCCTCTCCGCCGCGCAGACCGTCTACGATTTCGGCGGCACCAGCGGCGGCGTCAATCAGGCCGAGGGCATCCGCAAGGAGTCCCTGGCTAGGCTCGACATGATCCGCCAGGAGGTTTCGCTGCAGGGCGTCTCCGCCTACCTTGGCCTCATCCGTACCCGCGAAATGCTGCGCTATGCCATCCGCTCCGAGGACAACATCAAGCGTCTCTCAGGCATGCAGGAGGCTCTTGTGGAGCGCGGGGTTGGGTTGTCCTACGAGGAACTCCAGATCAAGGCCCAGCTTTCCCAGTCCCAGGCCCACCGCATCAACGTCGAGCGCGCCTACACCAACGCCCGGAACAACTACAAGTCCGTCTATGGCGTGGACCTCACCGAGGCCCAGATCGATTCGCTCATCCTGCCTTCCCTGCCGACGAAGAACATGCCCGACAGCCTGGACGCCGCCGTGACCAAGGCCCTGGACTCCAGCCCGGCGCTCATCGAACTGCAGCAGTCCCTGACCACCAAGAAAGGTGACCTTGAGGTCCGCGAGTCGGCCATGTTCCCCAAGCTCGAAGCTGTGGCGGACGTCACCCGCAAGGAGAATGACCAGGGCGATGCGGGACTCCGCTCCGAGCAGCGCTATGGCCTGCAGGTGAGCTACAACCTGTTCTCCGGCTTCCGCGACGTGGACAACATCCGCGCCGCCAAGAGCGACATCACCTCTGTGCGCAAGTCCCTGCTGGACCGGCGCAGGGTCGTTGAGGAGCGCGTGCGCAACGCCTGGAACGACATCCTGACCCTGAAAAAGACCATTTCCCTGTACCAGAACCAGGCCAACATAACCTGGTCCTACCTGGAACTCGTGAAGAAGAAGAAGGCCATGGGCGGCGAGGTCACCATCAACGAGATCATCACCGGCGAGCGCGACTACATAAACGCCACGAGCAGCCAGGTCACCTCGGAGATCGAGCACATCACCGCCGCCTACACGCTGCTCAACCAGATGGGGCTCATCACCCCTGACGTCGTCGAGAATTGATCCGGAGTCTTCCTAAACGACGCCATGTGGCGTGGCGCAGCCGCGGACCCCTGCGCGCGTCACGATGACTTGGCAGTCTGATGAAAGAACTTTTCCGCCGCCTTGCCTTGAGACCCAGACTGGCCTGGGAGATCCTCTTCGCCTCCTTCCTCGCGAACCTCATGTCCGTTGCCTCCTCCATCTACGTTATCCTCGTCCTCAACAGGTACGTGGGCTACGGCTTTGACGGCACCCTCTATTCCCTGACCACGGGCGTGCTCATCGCCTCGTTTCTGGGCATGGGCTTCTCGTCCGTCCGGGGCAGATTGGCAGGGGCTGTCAGCCTGCTGCCCGACAGCGAACTGAACGAGAAAACCCTGACGGTCTTCACCAGGGCAAAGCTTTCGGCGCTGTACCGCATGCCGCCGGGGCGGCACCAGGAGATGCTCTCCTCGCTGAAGACGGTCGAGTTCGCCTACGACTCCCACAACCTCTCGGCAGTGCTGGACGCTCCGTTCATCCTGCTCTTTCTGCTGGCCATCGCCTTCATTCATCCCCTGCTGGCCATGGTCACCATCCTGGCCATCGTGGCGACCGTCCTGTTCACCCTGTCCGGCATGCGCAGCAATGCGCCCCTGGACGAACTCCAGCGCGACCAGGGCATCGCCCACCGCAACCTGACGCTCTCGGCCGTGTCCGGCGCAGAGACGGTGCGCGCTTTTCTAGGCGCTGATTTTTTGCGCAAGGCCTGGCGCAAGCAGATGCAGTCCATCCAGGAACTGCGCGAGGTCATGGACATCGCGCGGGACCGCAGGAAGGTGCGCCTTGAGTCGGTGAGCGTGCTTCTGCGCATCTCCATCTACTGCTTTGGCGCCATGCTGGCCGTGGTCGGTGAAATGAGTGTGGGCGGCCTCATTGGCGCGAGCATCCTCTCGGCCAAGGCCATGCAGATGAGCTCAAGCTTCCTGCAGTCGGTCCTGCTTGGCCGCAAGGCTGAAGAAGCCCTTGTCCAGCTTGGGGAGTTCCACACCATGCCCCTTGAGCCCATCTCCGGCTCGGCCGTGCGCGAGTTCTCCGGCCGCCTGGAGTTTCGTGATGTGGGCTTCGCCTATTCCGGGTCCTCCGGGCCGGTTTTCGAGTCCCTGAGCTTCACCTTGCCGCCCGGTTCCATCCTGGTGGTTACGGGCTTCAACGGCTCCGGCAAGTCGACGTTCTGCAAGCTCGTGACCGGCCTGCTTGAGCCCGGGCGCGGACTTGTCCTGGCCGACGGCATTGATCTTCGCCAGTTCGCCCCGGACTGGTGGCGCAGACAGCTGCTCTATCTGCCGCAGGAACCCACGTTTTTGAACGCCACCATCCGTGAGAACATCCTCCTAGCCGAGCTTGAGCCCGAAAGCCAGAGCGCGCAGGAGCGCCTCAATCAGGCCGTGCGTGCGGCGGCCTTGCGGCGCTTCCTTGACGTCAGCCGCCAGGGCCTGGACATGGATATCGCCGAGGGCGGGCGCACCCTGCCGGTGGGCATCCGCCGCCGCGTGGCCCTGGCCCGTGCGCTCATGAACCAGGGGCGGCTGGTGGTCTTTGACGACCCCACCGAAGGCCTGGACTCTGAAGGCTGCCTGGCCGTGTACACCATACTCAACGCCCTGGCCAAGGCCGGGCTCAGCATCATCGTGGCCACCGTGGACCCGAACATTCTCAAAGGGGCCGCGTATGTGCTGGACATGAACGAGAAGCCCACGCCCACCTTCGAGCCCAGGCGCGAGCCCAAGTCCGAGGAGGTCACGTGAGCAGGCCTGACCCCTCCATCCTCGGACCTGGCGCGGCCCACGCCGCTGTGGACAAGACCCTGGCGGCGCATCGCAGGTTCCTGTATCTCTGCGGCTGCCTGCTCGTCATGAGCCTGGCCTGGTCCATGCTGACCAGCCTGGACATCGTCAGCGAGGCCATTGGCGAGGTCATCCCCCGCACCAAGGTCAAGAAGATCCAGCACCTTGAGGGCGGCATCGTGCGCGAGATCCTGGTGCGCGAGGGCGATCTCGTGAAACAGGACCAGCCCCTCATTGTCCTGGACGGAGCGGCCGCAGAGGCCAACACCGACGAGCTGGCCGTGCGGCTGAACTCGCTCATGATCGAGTCCCTGCGCCTGGAGGCCGAGTCCCAGGGCCTGCCCGAGCCGAAATTCACCCCCGAGCTGGAGCTGAAGCACAAGGACCTTGTGGACCAGGCCCGGAACCTGTTTCAGGCGCGGCGCAAGCGCGTGCAGACAGACATCTCCTCCCAGGCCGAGCGCGTGCGCCAGCGTGAGCAGGACATCCGCGAGACCGGAGCCAGGCTCGAGAACCTCAAGCGCAACCTGCCCCTGGTGCAGCGCCAGGTGCAGCGCAGCGAAGAGCTGTACCGCGAGCGCCTGGTCAAGGAGGACGAACTCATCGCCCGGCGCAAGGAAGAGAACAACACCAGGAGCGCCATCCTGGAGAATTCCGCCGCGTACTCCCGCGCCACAGCCGCCCTTGCTGCGGCCAGGGAGGAGCTGGTCCGCACCCAGAACGCCTTCAACGAGGATGTGGAGACCGAGCTCAAGAAGGTGCAGCGCGAGCTCATGGAGCTCACCCAGCGCATGAAGAAGCTGCGCGACAGCCAGAACAGGACCGTCCTGCGCGCGCCTGAAGAGGGCGTCGTCAAGAGCGTCAACGTGGTCAGCGAGGGCGAGGTGATCCAGCCGGGCATGACCGTGGTTGAGATCGTGCCTGCCGGCGACAAGCTGGTCATCGTGGCGCACCTGCCCATCCAGGATGTCGGCTACGTGCGGCCCGGCCAGCTGGCCGTGGTCAAGCTGGCCTCCCGCGACGCCAGGCGCTTCGGCAACATCGAGGGCAAGGTGCTTCACGTGAGCCCCGATGCCGTGACCCAGTCCACTCCTGGTGGCGGCGTGAACACCTTTTACAAGGTGCTCGTGGTCACCGAGCAGGACCATTTCTCTCAGAAATCAAACCGTTACGACCTATTCCCTGGCATGCGCGTCATTGTGGGCATCCACATCGGGCGGCGCTCTGTGCTGGGCTATTTCCTCGACCCCTTCATCGACGCCATGAGCGGCTCCCTGCACGAACGCTAGGCTAGCTGCCCGGCGCAACGCAAAAAGCCCCCATCTGGGGGCTTTTTGCGTTGCCTGTGCCGAACCGCGATCAGGTCGACTGGTTGAGGAACACGCCGGTCATTTTCTTGATGGACGCGGAGAGCTTGATCAGCTCATCCTGCGGAATCTTGCGCAGCACCTTCTGGCTTGTCTTGTCGATGATTTCAACCTGCACCCCGTCCTGGGTGTTGTCGAGCAGCTTGATCTTGAGGGACGTATGACTGTCCGCAAGCTGCTGGGAAATCTTATCCGCCGTCTCCAGAGCCACCGTCTTGTCTGCTGCGGCAATCGCAGCCTGGGATCTCGGGTCGACTTCGGGTGTCTGCGTCGTTCCACGATCCGGGGTCTTTTGGGCAACTGGGGCGGAAGACGCGGCAGCTGCAATTTCGGCAGGGCTATACCCCTGCCTGACGTCCATGTCCGAGGGGTTGATGTTCATGACGGCTACCTCGTTCTATTGTTGTCAGCTCGTATCGATTTTATCCTTACGTAATGATTATCGACACACTAGAGCCATAACTTTAGGGCTCATTCCAAATTTGAATGGGTCGCGCCCCAGAAATCTTATCCGTGGGCGAGGGCTGAATAACGCAAATATTTCAAAATCTCATTGATTCCGCTGGTTAGCTATGCTACATAATATGTTCCGTATTGTGTTTAACGAAAATGTTGTATTTTGTTGGGGGGTTATGAGACACGGATTCGCATCGGCTCTGGTAATGGCACTTGGGCTTTGTACCTCTGCCATGGCCTCCTCGGCTGCTACGGGCATGCCTGCCGACGAGGCCCTGATACTTTTGAAAGATGGAAACGCGCGCTACATGAGCGGACAATCCACCCATCCGAACCTGACGGCCGAACGCCGCGCCGAGACGGTCAGGGGGGGGCAGCATCCCATTGCCACCATCATCGGCTGCTCCGATTCCCGCGAACCGCTGGAGCTCATCTTTGATCAGGGCGTCGGCGACATCTTTGTGATCCGCGTGGCCGGAAACGTTGCCGGGCCGGATGAATTGGCCTCTTTTGAGTATGGAGTGGGCCACTTGCATACGCCGGTGCTGCTGGTCTTGGGCCACACCTCCTGCGGCGCGGTCACGGCCGCGGTCGAGAACGCCAAGGTCCACGGCAACCTGCCTTTCCTGATCAACCAGATCAAGCCTGCGGTCGCCAGGGCCAAGGCCTGGAGCCCCAATGCCAGCGGGGCGGACCTGCTGGACAAGGCCATCAAGGCCAATGTCTGGCTGACCATGGAGAACATGCTCCGCAAGAGCGCGGAGATCCGCGAATTGGTCCAGCAGGGCAAGCTCCTGCTCATTGGCGGCGTCTATGACTTGCACAGCGGCCAGGTGAAGTGGCTGGGCACCCACCCGGACCAGGCCAGTCTCCTTGCCGCAGCGACTAAGGCACACGTACAAATGAAGCCAAAGCACGTCCAACCCCCGGTTCCCGCCACAGGCAAGACCGAGGCTGCGGACCAGGGCTCCATGATCGACCCGGCCCCGGCGCACCCGGAACAGGCAGCCCCTTCGGCACCGGCGCATCAGTAGCCGCAGGGCTTGGCAGGGCGCCATCACGCCTGCTCCCTTGCAAATAGGGAGCAGGTGAGCTTTTCCCTTGAGCCGTGCTGTGATGCCGCGTAGAGTTTTCGTAATCAATCCTGGAACCCAAGCCACCTGCGAGGAGAGCCTATGCATACCAAGATCGTCGCCACCCTGGGACCGGCCTCGAACAATTACGAAACGATGAAAGGAATGGTCGAGTACGGGGTGCGCATTTTCCGCCTGAACTTCTCCCACTCCGACGCCGCGACCTTCCTGCCCACGGTGCAGCTCATCCGTAAAATCGAGCAGGACCTGGACCAGCCCGTGACCATAATGGGCGACCTCTGCGGCCCCAAGGTGCGCATCGGCGAGATCACCGGCTCCCCCGTGCAGGTGCGCAAGGGCGACCTCCTGGCGCTGGGCCTGCCGGAGCATCTTGGGGCTGTGCGCGACATGGTCTTCGTCAACCTCGACATGCCGGAGCTCCTCAAGGGCCTGGACAAGGGCATGCCCGTGTCCCTGTCCGACGGCATGCTTCAGTTCACTGTCACCGAGGTGCGCAAACCCGACTCCCTGTTCGTCATGGAGGCTCGCAACAGCGGCGTGCTCACATCCAAGAAGGGCATCGCCTTCCCCGGCAAGTTCCATCCCATGCCTGCCCTGACCGCCAAGGACCGCAAGGACCTGCACGAGGGCCTGGACATCGGCCTGGACGCAGTGGCCCTGTCCTTTGTGCAGACGCTTGAGGACATCCGCGACATCCGGGGTGAGATCGACAAGCACGGGGTCTGGATTCCGGTGGTGGCCAAGATCGAGCGGCAGAACGCCGTGGACAACCTGGACTCCATCTTGAGCCTGACCGACGCCGTCATGGTGGCCCGGGGCGACCTGGGGCTGGAATGCCCGCTCTCCGCCGTGCCGGTGATCCAGAAGCGCATTATCAGAGCCTGCCGCCACGCCCAGAAGGCCGTCATTGTGGCCACGCAGATGCTTTTGTCCATGGTCAACAACCCGCTGCCCACCAGGGCCGAGGCCGCGGACGTGGCCAACGCCATGCTCGACGGCGCGGATTGCGTCATGCTCTCCGAGGAGACGGCCATGGGCAATTATCCCCTGGAGTCCGTGAAGTTCATCAGCGAGATCGCCGCAAACGCCGAGCCGTACTACATCGAGCGTTCCAAGGGGCCGCTGGCGCCCAAGCCGGAGAAGAACCCGGCCAAGTACCTGGCCTATGCCGCCTGCCTGTTGGCCGAGAACACCGAGGGCCGGGGCATCGTCTCGCATTCCGCCAGCGGCGCCACGGCGCGCTACCTGTCCAGCCGTCGCCCGGCACACCCGGTCTACGCCCTGACCCCGGACCAGCGCGTGGTGAAGCACCTGAACTTCTTCTGGGGCGTGGAGCCCAAGCTGGTCGACACCACCCTGGCCAGCCACGTGGACCGCGCCGAGAAGTTCGTGCACGAGTCTTCGAAGTTCGCGCCCGGTGAGAGCGTGGTCATCACCGCTGGCCAGCCCACCCCGGGCCAGGCCAAGACCCATACCAACGAGCTGAAGATCTACTACAAATAAATGGAGCCGGGCGGTTCCCGGCTTGTTTGAGGGCAATGAACAGGGGCTTGCGGAACTTCTTTCGCAAGCCCTTCTTCATTCCGGTCGGAATGAGAGGAAATGTGAGCTTCCCCCGTTTAGCATCCCAGCTCTATGTTTGTGACTTCGGCGAAAGGAGACCGCCAAACATGAGGAAGAGCAGATTTCGTGAGGAGCAGAAAGCCCGGCTTCGCAAACAAGCTGAGGCATGCAGGCCGGTGGTGAGCCAAATCTTGACGCCACGCTGAATATTGCGTAGTTTCTTTCCACGAAACAGCCTTTCCATAAGAGGACTTTTTGAGAACAAACACGATGGATATTGTTGCCTTGGTTGCTGGCGAGAGCCACGGCCGGTAGGCGCTTCCAAGGCGTGAGCCTCCTTCTCTAAGGGAGGCCATTTTCGCTACGGAGCGATCTGTTCCGCCCAACCGACCTGCCCGGAATTCTCGGGCCGGCCTTCCTTTGCTCTTGTCTGACAACCACTCCCTTGGCGTTTTCCATGGCAATCACATGCCGCATGCGTCGCATGAGACGGGCCTTTGCGCTCGTCTGAACCCATGCCGACCATGCAACACCGCCGCGCACAAGGAGTGCCACAATGCTTATTCGAAACCAACGGACTGATGACGCTCTCGTCATTTCGCAAATACACTACGCCGCCTTCAAGGGGCATCCGCTGCATGCGCCCGGCGCCGAGCCCTTTGAGCATCTGATCGTTGAACACCTGCGCGCTGCTGGCGCCCTGAGCCTGTCGTTACTGGCGGAAGTCGGCGGGGAGGCTGTGGGGCATATCGCTCTTTCGCCCGCTGTCGTGGGCGAAGAGCAAAACGGCTGGTTTCTCCTTGGACCCATCGGCATCCTGCCGCGCCACCAAGGGCAGGGCATGGGCTCCGCCCTGGTCTGCGAGGCGCTTCGGCGAATGCGCGACCTGGGGGCTGCTGGCATCGTGCTCGTGGGCGAGCCAGGATTCTACTCCCGCCTTGGGTTTGGCAACGTGCGGGGCCTTGTCTACCATGGGGTGCCGAACCAGTATGTTTTGGCTACGTGCTTCGGCGACAAGGCCCCGAAAGGTGAAATCATTGCCCACGAGGCCTTTGACGTGGCCGGACATGCAGAGTCTGCACGGCCTGATGGCGAGCCAAGCCAGAGGGACCAGGAGGGGGGCCTGTGCGTTGACGTGACGTCCCTTCTCAGCACACCCAGGGGATTGAGAGACCTTGGTTTCGACGAATGGTTTGAAGAGCATGGTGCTGAGTTCAGCCTGGATGGTTGCGGCGTTGCCCGCATCTCCGCGGTTGACCGCAGTTCCTACCTCATAAAGGATGAAACGAGGGAAGTTCCGGCTGAGCTGTCCGGGAAGCTCGCGTACCACACGGAAAGTTCCGTCGAACTGCCCTGCGTCGGGGATTGGGTGACGGCGTACTATTACAACAACGACACCGCGGCCATCATCCACCAGGTGTTTCCACGAAAGACCTTCCTGCGTCGCAAGGCCTCTGGTGCAGTCATGGCTTTCCAGATGATTGCAGCCAACATTGACGCAGCCTTTATTGTCCAATCGTGCCATTACGACTTCAATCCAAATCGCTTGGAGCGGTATCTGGTCATGGCGGCGGATGGACATGTTGACCCCATTGTCCTGCTCACGAAGACTGACTTGATCACCCAGGAGGAATTGGACCAGAAGCGCGCGACCATCAGTTCCGTCACCAAAGCAAGAGTGATTGCGCTCAGCAATGTCACTGGAAGCGGTTTTGAGGAACTGCAACAGACGCTCTCCTCGGGAAAGACATACTGTCTGCTCGGTTCATCGGGTGTAGGAAAGACCACTCTCATCAACCGTCTCATGGGCCGGGAAACCTTTGAGACAAAGGCCGTCAGCAACACGGGAGAAGGCACCCATACGACCACGCGCCGACAACTCATCGTTCTCAGCCAGGGAGCGATGCTGATTGATACGCCCGGCATGCGAGAATTGGGAATTGCTGGTGCTGGCGAGGGGGTCGACATTGGATTCGGGGAATTGGTCGTGCTTTCCGAACAATGCCGCTACGCGAATTGCAGTCACCAACACGAGCCGGGCTGCGCCGTCAGAGCCGCAGTCGATAGAGGGGAAATCCCGGCAGGACGTTACTCCAACTATCTCAAGCTCAGGAAGGAGTCCGCGTACTACGAGATGTCATCCCTGGACAAACGGAATAAGGACAAAGCGTTTGGTCGATTCATGAAGTCGGCCAAAAAGCAAATGAAGCACTAGAAGATCTAAGCTGAACGTCAGGCATCACCAGCGGGTTTCGTCGTCGGTGATGCCTGGCGGAAAGCCTGTTCTGAACCACAGTGGTCGCAAGTCTTTCATGATTCCCGCGTGGCAGGATGCGCTTGCCCTGGATTGGCCTGGCTGGATGGGGCAGGTCGGATGGCTCTTGCGGCTATAGAGGGGAATCCTGCGGGATTTTTGTGCGGCCAGCCCTATAGCCCGCATAGCCAAGGCTTGCTCCAGAGGAAAACGAAAGAGCCATGCATGAGAAAAGCGCAAGGGCCAGGGGCCGGAGGCCAAGATTTAGGTTGGGATACTCGGCGGGGAAGAGCACAAAAGGGATACTTCACGGTTTTGCTCGTTACCCTAGCCCCTGAAAGAAAATGGGCTGTTAACTTGTTTAGTTAACAGCCCATTTTTTGGGGAAAAGTGGTCGGGATGAGAGGAGTTGAACCTCCGGCCCCCTGAACCCCATTCAGGTGCGCTACCAGGCTGCGCTACATCCCGTCTTGCGAAGTGGGCTAATACCTCCCACGGTTGCGGTTGTCAACAAAGACCCGAAGAAAACCTGCGGCAAAGTGGGATTTGCCGAGATTGCCGCGCCAGGGACTGCCGGGCAATGAAGCGAGAGCGCCCCGGCTCATGGTCATGTCCGCAGGCAGCGCTCTAAATCGGCGAAGGTCTTTTGCATCTCGAACTGGCTGACGACCCGCGCGCGGCCGTTCTCGCCCAGCCTCTTGCGCAGGGGCTCGTCGGCCATGAGAGCCAGCAGGCGGCCCGCAAAGGCTTCAATGTCCCTGACCGGGCACAGGTAGCCGGTCTCCCCGTCGAGGACGATCTCGGGCATGCTGCTGACGTTCCAGGCGACCACGGGCTTGCGCGCCTCCATGGCCTCCACCTGGGCCTGGCCGAAGCCCTCCCAGAGCGAGGTCAGGGCGAAGATGTCGATGGTCTCGTGGAAGCTTTTCATGTCCGAGACAAAGCCCAGAAATTCCACCACGTCGTCGACGCCGCGCGCTTGGGCGTAAGCCTTGAGCTCCGCCTCCAGCTCGCCGACGCCCGCGATGAGCACGCGAAAGGGGATGGCCTGCTCCTTCAGCCGCGCGGCGATGTCCAGAAGCAGCTTCTGCCCCTTTTGCGGGGTCAGGCGCGCGGCATTGCCGATGAGGATCTCGCCCGGCCTGCGCTCCACAAGGGCCTTGGCCGGCTGGGCGTCAAATGCGGCTACGTCGAACCCGCAGTACACCAGGTGGATGCGCCCATGCTCGATGAGCCGCTTGTTCTCGGCCAGCACGCAGTCGCGGGTGTTCAGGGAGTTGACGATGAGCTTGGTGAGCACGCGCCCGTAGAGAAGCCTGTTCAGCAGACGGTCGCGCACGGGCACGGCGATGCCCCGGCGGTAGATGATGTCCGGTACGCGTGCAAGCCTCGCGGCGATGCCTCCGGCCTTCATGTCCGAGGGCAGGCAGGTGATCACGGCCTCCACGCCCTCTTGGCGGTAGAAGTGGGCCAGCCGCAGCAGGGTGACGGGGTTCAGGAAGCTCTGGTTGGTGATGGCGATGCGCAGCAGCGTAATGCCGGCCTCATCCTCAAGGCGGTCGGCCAGGACGCTTTCGCGGTTGGCCACCACGCAGACCCGGTAGCCCTTGTCGCGGGCGAGCAGGGCGTTGTCGTAGTGCCAGCGCTCGCCGCCGCCCCAGGCTTTGTTGGAGTTGAAAAAGCAGATGCACTTGGGCTGCATTGTGTGTCCTTGTCTGAGCAGGGCCGAGGGGGTTGGGATCTGGCTCGGGCCTGCGTCACGATACGCTTCGGCCAACCGCTTTTGTTCTTACTCCTTTGGCGGCCATGGGGCAAGGTGGATTCCCGGCGCCGCGCAAGCTGAGAGCAGGCGCGCATTGCCTCGCTGTGCGGAATGGCGTAGCACGAAAGAAAGAATTGCGAGGCTTGGCATGGAAAGGCACAAGACCCTGGCGGACGCTCTGGAGAGCGAGGTGCTCAGCGAGATGGCGGGGACCTTCTTCGGAGCGCGCAAGGCGCTGGAGGATCTGCTGGAGGACTTCAAGCTCCGCGTTGAGGACATCCAGGCCAGGGAGGCCCAGGTGTTCTCCCGGGTCTTCTATCTGCGTTCGCTGCTTCTTGGACCTGAGGGGGAGGCCGCGTTGTTCGCGGAGCTTGGCCTTGAGGACCCCTTTCCCACCTCAAAAGGCCACTCCGGCTCCCGAACCTGGCATCCCGACAGCCTGCCCTTCGCATTTTTCGCCAGCTCGCGCTACGTGAAGGCCGTGCTCCAGGCCTACGCGGAGGTGCGCCACACTTGCGACGTCTACATGGCCGGAGAGTACGAGGATGATCCGGACAAAAGCGGCCGCAAGCGCCTGAGCCCGCACTACCGACAGCTTGAACGCCACTGCGCGCGGCTCAACGAGCGCATCGAGAAGATCAACACCGAGATGACGCCGTCCTCGGTCCTTCAGTTTGCCCGGAACATCAGCGCCGAAGATCAGCCGGGCCAGGGCACGCTCTCCAATTCCCTTGATGCGGAGAGCCTGGACAAGGGGCTCATGTTCGAGAAGGTCGACTTCGCAGCCCTGGGCCTGTGGGCGGCTCCCAGCCTGCCGCCCGTGGAGGCCTGCGAGGACGCCATCCGGCGTTTCTGCGCGCGGCATTACAAGCACAACGCACAGCAAATAAAAAAGGTGCTGGCCGACCTGAACTAGCCGGCAGCACCTTTGGGCGCAAAAAGTCGGGCCTGTCTTAGCCAGTGGTGGTGATGTTCTTGACCAGGGCTTCGACCACCGCATCCGCCGCGTCCGCAGACACCTGGCAGGTGCCGACCTTGTCGTGTCCGCCGCCGCCGTATTCCAGCATGAGCCTGCCGACGTTGGTCTTGCAGTTGCGCTTGAGGATGCTGTGGCCCACGGTAATGACCACGTTCTGTCTGCGCACGCCCCACATGACCTGCATGCTGATGTTGCAGTTCAGGAACAGGGTGTAGATCAGGAAGCGGTTGCCGACGTGGATTGCGTCCTCGCCGCGCAGGTCTGTCAGGACGAGGTTGCCGTGCTGGGTGGAGTTGCGGCGCAGCATGTCCACGAAGATGCGCGACTGTTCGCGGTAGATCTCCATGCGTTCCTGCACATCGGGCAGCTTCAGGATGTCCTCGGCCTTGTGCGTGCGGCAGTAGTCGATCATGTCCAGCATGAGCTGGTAGTTGCTGATGCGGAAGTCCTTGAAGCGGCCCAGGCCGGTACGCGGGTCCATGATGAAGCCGAGCATTATCCAGCCCTTGGGGTCGGCTATCTCCTGAGCGGTCAGGTTGGCGCTGTCCACCTTGTCCACGGCCTCAAGCATGGGGTGCAGGTGCTTGGGAAATTTCTTGTCACCGCCGTAGTAGTCCCAGATGACCCGGGCGCAGCTCTTGAGGGGCTTGCTCATGCCCTCGAACGTGATGTCCTTGCCCAGGCGGGTCTGTTCGCTGGTGTGGTGGTCGAACCACATGCCGCAGCCAGGCACATAGGGCACATTGGCGAGGATATCGTTGCTGGAGACCGTGATCAGTCCGTCCTGGATGTCCTTGGGGTGCGCGAAGAGGTAGTCGTCGATGAGCCCCAGCTCTTTGAGCAGCACCGAACAGGCGAGGCCGTCAAAGTCGGACCGAGTCACAAGTCGCATCGAGGTGTCCTTTGGTTGCGTTTGGCCGAATTGTGCCGACCCCTTACACCATTATCCCGATGCTGAAGGAACTGTCAACTCGCGAACGAATTATTCGGCTGCTCCGCACACAGGGCAGCCCTGCATGCGCAAGGGGGGCTCCAGGGCGCAGGCTGCCAGCAGGTCGTGGTCGGCGAAGATCTGAGCCGTGGGGCCGTCGGCCATGACGCGGCCCTGGTGCAGGACCACGGTGCGTTCGCAGAGGTCCAGCACCATGTCCAGGTCGTGGGTGGCCAGAATCTTGGTGTGGCTGAAGCCGCGCAGGAGCTCGATGAGCAGGCGGCGCGAGCGCGGGTCCAGGTTGGACGAGGGCTCGTCCATGACCAGGATGTCGGGCGAGCAGGCCAGCACGGTGGCAATGGCCACGACGCGCTTCTCTCCACCGGAGAGCCGGTGCGGCGGGCGGTGCTTCAGGTGCAGGGCGCCCACCTGGGCCAGGGCCTCGTCCACGCGGATGGCGGCCTCCTCGGGTGGCAGGCCGATGTTCAGTGGTCCAAAGGCCACGTCCTCGGCCACTGTGGGCATGAACAGCTGGTCGTCCGGGTCCTGGAACACGAGGCCCACGGTGCGCCGCACCTCGCGCAGGGTTCCGGGCAAGACGGGAACGTCGCCCACGCGCACGCGGCCTGTCTGGGGCACGTGAACGCCGCAGAGGTGCTGGAGCAGGGTGGACTTGCCCGCGCCATTGGCGCCGACAAGCCCCACGGATTCGCCGTGGTGGATGGTCAGGTCGATGCCGTCCAGGGCCGGGGTCCCGTCCGGGTAGCAGAAGCTGACACCCTTCAATTCAACGATGTGGTGACTCACGGCAAGACTCCAGGCACCAGGCCTCCGGCTTTTCCGCCCAGGTACAGGGGCAGGTCGAGGATGCGTACGGCAATGAGGAAAAGCCCCCAGATGAGGCAGAAGCGCCACTCTGCCGGACCAAATCGCGAGGTGGGCCGCAGCTCGGGCATCTGGCCGTCGAAGCCGCGGCAGAGCATGGCCTGATGCACCCGCCCGGCCCGGTCCAGGGTGCGCAGGAGCAGGCTGCCGAGCAAGGTTCGGAACTCGCGCAGGTTCGGGCGCTTGTCCCTGGCGCAGCGCTGTACGCGGGCGTGCAGCATGCGCAGGGCCTCGTCGGCCAGGACAAAGATATAGCGGTACAGGAACTGGAGTTGCACGAGCAGGGCCGTGGGCATACCCAGCCGGCCCAGGGCGCGGCAGATCTGATCGAACCCGGTGACGGCCAGCAGCACCAGGCCGGTGGTGACGGCCAAAAGTGAACGCAGCACGATGGACGCGAAGGAGAGCATGCCGCCGGTGATGGCCAGGGGACCGAGGGCCATCTGCACACTGCGGTCGAGCAGGGGGTTGAAGATGCCCACAAAGATCACGAAGGGCAGGGCCAGGGCCGCGCGGCGCAGCAGCAGGCTGAGAGGAATGCCGCCCTGCACGGCCAGGATCAGGGGGAAAGCTGCAAAGGGCAGCAGCCGCGAGAACTCATAGCGGCCAAGGGAGAGCATGGAGACAAGGTACAAGAGGGTGACCAGGACCTTGGCCCGGGCATCCAGCCTGTGCAAGGGCGTATCCAGGCCGGCAAGGTCGTCCAGGCGGCGGATCTCATGCAGTGCGGTGTCCAGGCCCATGCGTTCCCCAAAAAGTGGCGGGCAGGGAGTTCCCTGCCCGCCAGTGATGCTGACTCGTTGCCAGCCTGGCTGATCAGGCCTTGACGTGAGTGCGCCGGCGCAGAACCAGGGCAACCAGGCCGGCCAGGCACAGGGTCATGAAACCGCCGATCAAGCCGGCCAGGCTCGTTCCGGCGCTCACATTGGGCCAGGATTCGGCCGGCTTGGCTTCAGTCTTGGTTTCGGAGGCAGACGATTCGCTCTTGGCCGCCACGGGCTCCTTGAAATTGTAGTCCGGCAGGAAGGCGATGCGCTTCTGCAAGGCGTCCAGTGTGTTGTGGATGCCGTGTTCCGGGGCCTCAAGCTCCTCCTTGCCGCTGACCTTGCCCATGGACCATTCCAGGCCGTCGGGATCGGCGGAAGCAAACCAGCTCAAGGTCCCGGCGGTAACCAGCGCAGCCAGGGCCAGGCCAATCACAACGGGGCGCAGCGGGCGGGACTCGGCGCCGGGCTGGGGCGCGTTGAAGAGCTCGGGCCGGGCCTTGTGCAGGAACACCACGAGCATGGCCGTGACCATGCCCTCCACCAGCCCGATGGCCAGGTGGATAGGCTGCATGAGCAGCACGAAGGAGCTGAAAGGCAGCTCACTGATGCCTGAAGCCACTGTTTCCAGGACCACGCCGAAGGCGCCCATCTGCAGGCCGACAACGGCTGCGATGATCGAGGCGGTCATGAGCTTGCCCTTGCTCGGGTTTTCGCCTGCCAGGGGTTTAAAGATGAACGGGTAGCACAGGAAGCAGGGGAAGAATCCCAGGTTGAAGATATTGCAGCCCAGAGCCAGGAGGCCGCCGTCGGCAAAGAACAGGGCCTGCACGGACAGCACCGAGGCTATGGCCAGGAAGGCCGCGTGGGGGCCGAGCAGCACGGCCAGGATGAGCCCACCGCCCAAATGGCCGCTGGAGCCGGTGCCGGGGATGCTGAAGTTGATCATCTGCGCCGCGAACACAAAGGCCGCCAGCACGCCCATGAGGGGCACGCGGCGGTCGTCCATGGTGGCTTTCAGGCGGCTCGAGGAATAGGCGAGCAGCCCTGCGGAAGCGGCCCACATTGTCCCGCCAACGGCTGGGGAGAGAAGAGCATCGGCCATGTGCATACGGGTGTCCTCCTGAATGAACGATCTTTGGGCGTGCAGACCAGTTCCTTATGCACACGAATTGAGTTCCCGTCAACGAAAAAATCGTACGAAGTTAAGAAATGTGTTACGGAGGAGGTAAGGCCGTTCAAATCAGGTGCGGGCGCGGGACGACCGGCCAGCGTGAACGGCCTTGATGCGCAGGGAGCGCAGGAGCTCGCCGGAGGCCTCTCCCTGGTCGCGGGCTTCCGGGGGGAGGGTGGCGCTGAGTGCCGCGTCCAGGTCGGCCAGGGCCTCGGGCAGGTGGTCGGTATTTATGTTTTGACCCTTGTCCGCTCTGTTCTTGTCCGCCTGGGCGAGGCAGAACAGTTCCCGTAGCACGCCCTTGCTCTTGAGCCGGAAGAGCAGGTCCACGCGGGTGGCGTCCCGCAGTTCCGGGTAGCGTGCGGCCAGCATGTGCCAGCGGGCGGCGTCGGCCCCGGCGTTGACCAGGCGCGTGGGCAGGCGCAGGCGCAGTCCCAGCGCCAGGGCCGCCCCCTCGCCGCGTTCCTCGTGGCCGAGGTGCCGGGGCAGAAGCTCGGCTGGCGTAAGTGCCTTCCCCAGGTCGTGGCACAGGCCCATCCATACGGACATGACGTCCCCGTTCAGTTGGTCCATGACCCGGGCCGTATGCTCCAGCACGCTGGCGTCGTGATATTTTGGCGGCCCGGCCGGTATGGTCGAGGTGCCTGCCAGCTCCTCAAACCATGGTCCGAGGCAGCCGCCCTGATCCAGGAGACGCAGGAATTCGCCTGGACGCGCTCCGGCGCAGGCCTTCTGCACCTCCTGGCCCACGCGCTCGGCAAAGGGCTCGACAAGTCTGCCACTGGCGGCTGTCCGGCGCATGGCCTCGATGAGTTCCTGAGACGCGGTGAAGCCGGGCAGCACGGCCAGGAAGCGCGCCGCGCGATAGGCGCGCAAGGGGTCGTCGGACAGGGAGTGCTCTGAGGCCGGGCGCAGGATGCGCGCTTCAATGTCCTCCAGCGCCTGGGGGTGGTGGAAGAGGACGCCTGCTTCGTCCTGGGCCAGGGCGTTCACCGTGAAGTCGCGCCGGGCCAGGTCCTGCTCCAGGCTTTCGCCGCGCGGGAAGCCGTACTCTTCACCCTTATAGATGAACACGGGAAAGGTCTTGCCCACGGATTTGGCTTCCGGGTATGCCGCAAGGAAGTCCTCGACAGTGGCGTCCAGGACAAGATAATCCCTGTCTCGGACGGGGAGTCCGAGGAGCTTGTTCCGCACAGCCCCGCCGACCAGAAGAATTTTCATGCGCCATGATAGCATCTTGCGGTTTGGATGGAAAGCGCCTGCCGCCCCTGGAGAAACCCGTGCCCGCCGACATCTCGCCTGCCCCCTCCTTACAACTTCCTCGCGGCCTGCGCATTCTGGCCTTAGGCCTTCCCGGTCTGGCCGAGCCCCTGGACCCGCAGTCCCTGGCCTCCGTACATCCCTTGTGGGCTGCGGACGTCGAGGCCCTCGGCCCCTGGCGGCTTGAGCAGGATCGGGTCTGGCTGCCGGGCAGTCCCCAGGGCGCTGACATCAGTGTGTGCGGTCCGTGCTCCTCGACCATGGACGTGGCCCGCGAGCTCGTTGCGCGTGGCGAACTCGGCGTCTTTGGCCAGGGCTGGGGCAGCGTCATCGCGCCGACCCAGACAGGGGGGCGCGGGCAGCTGCGCCGGGCCTGGCTCTCGTCCCCGGGCAACGTGCTGGCCACGCTGGTCATGCCGCCCGCAGAGGGCCTGTGGAACGATCTGCGGCCCCTGGTCCTCGGGCACCTGCTGGCCGAGGCTCTGGGAGACGTTTGCGGAGATGTTCGCGTCAAGTGGCCGAATGATCTTCTGCTGGATGACCATAAAATCGGTGGAATCCTGGTGGAGGAGCGCCCCGGCTGCATTCTTGCGGGCATCGGCCTGAATCTGGCCTGGGCTCCGCGCGAGGAGGAGCTGCGCCAGGGGCACTGCGTTGCCGCAGGCTGTTTCCCGGCTATTTCCGGAGTTTCTGGCGTCCTGGGCCTATGGCGGATGCTTGTAAATCGGTTGGAAACGGGTTACCTTTCTCTCCTTGAGACCTTCACACCTGGTGATTTTCTGACGATCTTCCAGTCCAGACTTGCCTGGAAGGGGCGGCGTGTCCTTGTGACTGAGGGCGCTGGCGTTCGGTACAAAGCCAGGATCAAGGGAGTTTCAGGAAAGGGTGAGTTGGTTCTGGATCATGAGGGCAGGGAGATTCTCCTCCTCGCTGGTGATGTGACGCCCGTCTGAAGCCCTGTCGCTGGGCTGGGCGGGCGACAATATATGTGCACATAACGGGGGATTTTTCCGCATGAAGCCGAAGTCGTTCGAGCAGGTTCTGGAAATCGTCAAGGGCAAGCCTATTCTTGTGGCCAACCGGGGTATCCCGGCTCGGCGCATCTGCCGTTCCATCACTGAGATGTTCGAGGCCGTGGCCGTAATGACCGCGACCGACGTGGACAAGACCTCTCCCGCCACCACTGGCGCCCATGAACTGCTCCTGCTGGGCGAAGACCCCCGCGCCTATCTCGACCTGGACCGCATCATCAAGATGGCCAAGGATCGTGGCATCGTGGCCATTCACCCCGGCTGGGGCTTTGGCAGCGAGGACGACTCCTTCCCCCGAAAGTGCGAGGAAGCGGGTGTCATCTTCATCGGGCCGGACCAGGGGCCAATGCGCCTTTTGGGCAACAAAGTGGCCGTGCGCAAGCTGGCCGAGGAGATCGGCGTGCCCGTGGTGCCCGGTTCCCCGGAGGCCGTCTCCATCCCTGAGGCCCGCAAGATCGCCAAGGAAATCGGCTTCCCCATCATGCTCAAGGCCGAGGGCGGCGGCGGCGGACGCGGCATCTACGAGGTCTACGAGGAAAGCCAGCTGGAGAGCGCCTTTGGCAAGGCCTCGGCCCTGGCCAAGGCCAGCTTCGGCAACCCGCGCCTGTATGTGGAGAAGCTGCTCACCTCTGTCCGGCACATCGAATTTCAGACTGTGGCCGACAAGTTCGGCAACGTCTTTGTCTTTGACGAGCGTGACTGCTCCGTGCAGCGCAACCACCAGAAGCTCATTGAGATCACCCCCTCGCCCTGGCCCGTCTTCACCGATGCCCTGCGCAAGGAGCTCAAGGGCTACTCCGAGATGCTCATCAAGGCCTGCGGCTACCACTCGCTCGCCACGGTTGAGTTCCTGGTGGACAAGGACGGGCGGCCCTACCTCATCGAGGTCAACACCCGCCTGCAGGTGGAGCACGGCATCACCGAGTGCCGCTACGGCATCGACCTCGTTGAGGAGCAGATCGCCATCGCCTTCGGCTCCAAGCTGCGCTTTACCGAGAAGAACACCAAGCCCTACCTGCACGCCATGCAGGTGCGCGTAAACTGTGAGGACCCCCAGGACGACTTCTCGCCCAACGCCGGGACCATCACCCGCTACGTCTCCCCCGGCGGCCAGGGCGTGCGCATCGACTCCTGCATCTGCGCGGGCTACCACTTTCCCTCGCGCTACGACTCCGCCGCCGCGCTCCTGATCACCTACGGCAGCACTTGGGACAAGACCGTCATGCTCATGCGCCGCGCCCTGCGCGAATATATGATCAGTGGCGTCAAGACGACCATCAACTTCCACCGCCAGGTCATCAAGCACCCGGACTTCGTCTCCGGCGACTACGACACCAACTTCGTGCGCCTGAAGAAGGGCGAACTGATGGCGTACTCGGACCAGGAGCCGGAGCGCGTGCGCCTGACGCGCCTGGTGGCCGAGATCTCGGCCAAGGGCTACAATCCGTATGTTTCCCTGGGCGAGTATCGTGGCCGCTGCGACAAGCGCGTGGGCCGCTTCCAGCTGGTCAAGGCGCCGGATACGGCCGATGCAGCCTTTGAGCCGCGCATCACCCGCGCCATGAGCCGGGACACAATCCTGGACATCCTGCGTGAGGACCGCGGCAACGGCATCATCCACTTCTGCGACACCACCACCCGCGACATCACGCAAAGCAACAGCGGCAACCGCTTCCGTCTGGCCGAGGACCGCATCATCGGCCCCTATCTGGACCGTTGCGGCTTCTTCTCGCTGGAGAATGGCGGTGGCGCGCACTTCCACGTGGCCATGCTGGCCAACATGACCTACCCCTTTACCGAGGCCAAGGAGTGGAACCAGTTCGCGCCAACCACGCTGAAGCAGATTCTCATCCGCTCCACCAATGTTCTGGGCTACAAACCGCAGCCCAAGAACATCATGCGCATGACCGGCGAGATGGTCTGTGAGCACTACGACGTCATCCGCTGCTTTGACTTCCTGAATCATACCGAAAATATGCGTCCCTTCGCCGAGGTTGCGCTGGGCTCCAAGAAGCATATCTTCGAGCCCGCCCTGTCCATGTCCTGGGCCAAGGGGTTTGACGTTGAGCATTACCTGGGCGTCACCGAGAGCATCCTCGCCATGTGTGCGGATGTCCTGGGCGTATCCAAGAAGAAGGCCACCCAGTCGATCATCCTCGGTCTCAAGGACATGGGCGGCACGTGTCCGCCGCGCTTCATGCGCGAGCTTGTCGGCGCCCTGGTCGAGAAGCACCCGGACCTGGTCATCCACAGCCACCGCCACTACACCGACGGCCTCTTTGTGCCGACCATGGGCGCCGCAGCCCAGGCCGGCGCCCACATTGTGGACACGGGCATCGGCTCTTCCGTGCGCTGGTACGGCCAGGGCGATGTGCTCTCCACCGCAGCCTATATTGAAGAGGAAATGAAGGACAAGAATGGGGGCTGCCTCACCACCTTGCTCGACAAGGAGATGATCCGCGCCACCAACTTCACCCTCAAGCAGATCATGCCCTACTACGACCGCTACTGCGCCCCGTTCTTCCAGGGCATCGACCACGACGTGGTCATGCATGGCATGCCCGGCGGCGCAACCTCCTCCTCCCAGGAAGGGGCCATGAAGCAGGGCTACATCCATCTCTTGCCCTACATGCTGAAGTTCCTGGCCGGCACGCGCAAGATCGTGCGCTACCACGACGTCACCCCGGGCTCGCAGATCACCTGGAATACCGCATTTCTGGGTGTCACCGGCGCGTACAAGCGCGGCGGCGAGCGCGAAGTGCGACGCTTGCTGAACATTCTGGACATCGTGAATCTGGCGCCTGAAGCCGAGTTGACCGCCCATGAGCGCGAGGCCCGGCTCGACCTCTACTGCGACAGCAACGACGCCTTCCGCAACCTGCTGGTGGGCAAGTACGGCAAGCTGCCCCTGGGCTTCCCGGCCGACTGGGTCTACCAGAGCGCCTTTGGCGCGGACTGGAAGGACGCCATCGCCAACCGCACGGAGTCCTCGCCTCTGGAGTCCCTGCCGGACATGGACATACAGGCCGAGGAGCACGCCCTGACGGCGCGCCTGGGCCGCAAGCCCACGCCCGAGGAGTTCGTCCTTTATCTGAACCACCCGGGCGACGCGCTCAAGACCATCGAGTTCTGCGAGACCTTTGGCGACTCCAACAACCTGCCCGTGGACGTCTGGTTCGAGGGGCTGGAGAAGAACGAGAAGCTGCTCTTCCAGAGCGCCTCTGGCAAGCCGCACGTCATGCGCATCGACGACATCTCCGAGCCTGACGAGCAGGGCATGAGCATGGTGCGCTACACCGTGGACAACGAAAGCGTGAGCTATCAGGTGAAGGTGCGCGAGGGCGTCGCCTCGGAGCGCGATTCCGTGGAGATGGCCGACGGCAAGAACCCGTACCACATCGCCTCGCCCTCAAACGGCGACCTCTGGGTCATGCACGTGCGCGCGGGCGACCATGTCAAGCAGGGCGAGGAGCTCTGCAACATCTCCATCATGAAGCAGGAGAAGAGCGTCTATGCGCCCGTGGCCGGAATGGTCAGGCGGGTGCTCAAGAACGCCAACTACCAGGAAGACAAGATCATGGTGCCTGTGAAGGAGGGCGAACTCCTGCTCGAACTCGGCCCGGTCGAGAGCTGCTGCCCCACCTGCAAGGCCCCTGTGGGCAGCTCCGACTTCAAGTTCTGCCCGAGCTGCGGCCAAAAAATCTAGCTTGGCCAGTTCGTCCGAGGGGCTATATTGTTGTACGTACAAGTGATGCAGGGTCGTCAGACAAGTTGCGGGCGGGTAGTCGAGAATAGTCCGCAGATCTCAATCGCATGGCATAAACGGGTGTGACGAAAGCCCCGGCCTTGGCCGCTTAATCGTTGATTTGCCGGTATTGTTGTATGTACAATTGACGAAGGGTCGACAAACAAGGTATCGGTATAAAGACGATAAGGCGTTGCGCGTCCTGTTCCCGGTTGCACGAGATCCTCGTGAACGGAATGGGACGTGCTTGCGTCCTCTGATTCGGCCCATTCGGCCTGATGCCCCAAGATGCAAGGAGGAGAGCCATGGCCAAGACCAAAAAGGACCAGAGCGCCAAGCCCGCGAGCGATGCGCCGGAATCCAAGCCCAAACCCGCTGCCAAGCCCGACCTGACTGAGAAGATCGTCCTTACCGGCGCGGACATCGTTGCGATCGGACCCGACGCCGAGCTGCTTGTCGGCGGCAAGAACTACAACACAGCCATCATCAGCCAGGTCCAGGGCATTCGCGCCCCGCAGTTCCGGGCCATCTCCTCAAACGCCTTCCACATGCTTCTCGACGAGACCAAGGTCAACGCGGCCCTGGTGCGCTCCATCGTGGACAAGGAATACAACACCACGGACTGGAACGACGACGAGATCAACCGCGACGTCGAGTTCATGCGCAAGTTCACGCGCCGCATCGCCAAACGCGTCCGGGACGAGCTGGCGAAGAATTCCGGCACCCTCATCAAGCTGCGGACCTTTGTGAACAACGTGGTGGAGGGCTTCGCCACCAGCCCCGAGGGCATCGACCAGCTGCGCAAGCGCTCCGTGCTCGTGCAGGCCGCCATCCTTTCCGTTGAGCCACCGCAGGACGTCGTCGAGTCCGTGCGCAGGGCCTACCTGGACATCTGCAACGACGCCGGCCTGGAGAACGAGCCCGTGGCCGTGCGCTCCTCCGCCGCCGGAGAGGACAGCCGCAAGAAGGCCTTCGCCGGCCTGCAGGACACCTACCTGAACATCGTGGGCGAGGACCGTTGCGTCGAGGCCTACCACTGGGACTGCGCCTCAGCCTACAACCTGCGCAGCATGACCTACCGCCGCGAGGCCATCCTCGACGCCGTGAGCAAGGCCGAGCAGACCGGCGACGACACCATCGCCGAGACGGCCAAGAAGGAATGGGCCATCGAGAACACCTCGCTCTCGGTGTGCATCATGCGCATGATCAATCCGCTCATCTCCGGCACGGCCTTCAGCGCCGACACGAGCACCGGCTGCCGCGGCACGGACCGCAACGACCTGGTGTCCATCGACGCCAGCTATGGCCTGGGCGAGGCCGTTGTGGGCGGCATGGTCACCCCGGACAAATTCTACGTCTTCCAGCGCGACGACAACTCCGAGGTCGTTGTCCGCTACATGGGCTGCAAGGACAAGAAGATCGTCTACGACGAGGACCTGGGCGGCACCAAGGACGTGCCTGTCGACGAGAACGAGGTTTTCCGCTGGGCGCTCTCCCTGGCCCAGGCCGAAGAAGTTGCGCGCGGCGTGCGCGGCATCTCCAAGGCCTACGGCGGCATGATCATGGACACCGAGTTCTGCATCGATTCGGCTGACCGTCTGTGGTTCGTCCAGGCCCGGCCCGAGACTCGCTGGAACGACGACTTCGACCAGCACCCGGACACCATCTTCATGCGCCGCAAGGAAGTGGACCCCAAGGCCCTGACCGACGCCGAGCTGATTCTTGAAGGCAACGGCGCCTCGCGCGGGGCGGGCCAAGGCGTTGTGAAGTTTCTGCGCTCCGCCCTTGAGTTGAACAAGGTCAACAAGGGCGACATCCTGGCCGCAGAGCGCACAGACCCGGACATGGTGCCGGGCATGCGCATCGCCAGCGCCATTCTGGCCGACGTCGGCGGCGACACCAGCCACGCGGCCATCACTTCCCGTGAACTGGGCATCCCGGCGGTCATCGGCCTGCAGCGCCTGGAGGTCATCCGCTCGCTTGATGGCCAGGAGATCACTGTGGACGGCTCTCGCGGCCGCGTGTACCGGGGCCGTCTGCCCCTGGTGGACGTGGGCGGCGAGATCGACGTGAGCAAGCTCCCGGCCACCAAGACCAAGGTTGGTCTCATCTTGGCCGACATCGGCCAGTCCCTGTTCCTTTCCCGTCTGCGCCGCGTGCCGGACTTCGAAGTGGGCCTGCTGCGCGCCGAGTTCATGCTCGGCAACATCAGCGTGCATCCCCTGGCCCTGGAGGCCTTTGACCGTGGCGTGCTGAACTCCCTGGTGGATGCCAAACTGCGCGAGCTGGACGGCATCCTCTCCAAGGTCATGAAGGAACAGCTGTCCACGGGCCTCATCAACATGCGCTTCAAGCTGCGCGACTACGTGGGCCTCGTCACCGGCCTGGGCAAGGAACTGGCCGCGCTAAGCGAGCGTGAGAACACCAAGGGCACCGACGAGGTGCTGGCCCTGCACCGCCGCCTGCGCGAGCTGGACAAGAAGCTCGACGAGCACATCGGCTACGCCACCGAGCGCCTGGAGACCCTGAAGACCTCGGTCTCCCTCAAGAAGCACATCGCCGTGATCATGGGGTACACCGATGTCGTGGACAACATCCACGAGAGCTACACCGAGGCCCAGAAGACCAAGCAGGACCACGAGCGCGAGATCGACAAGATCGCCGAGCGCATCAAGGATGACCCGGGCGTCATCGAGATGTTGGAGCGCATCGCCGCGCTGCGCGAGGATGTGGCGCTCAAGATGGGGCTCAAGACCGAGATGGACGAGGTGCGCACCCTGCCGGAGCGCATCCGCAAGCTGCTCGAGTCGCGCGGGTTCCGCACCGGCAAGGAGCACTACATCCAGACCCTGGCCCAGGGTTTGGCGCTGTTCGCCATGGCCTTCTACGGCAAGAACATCGTCTACCGCACCACGGACTTCAAGACCAACGAGTACCGCAACCTCCTGGGCGGTCTGTTGTTCGAGCAGCACGAGGACAACCCCATGCTGGGCTTTCGCGGCGTCTCGCGCAACATCCACGACTGGGAGCTGGAGGCCTTCAAGCTGGCCCGCGGCATCTTCGGCGGCAAGAACCTGCAGATCATGCTGCCGTTTGTGCGCACCCTGGAAGAGGCGCGCAGCATGAAGCGCTACCTCAAGCAGGTGCACAACATCGAGTCCGGCAAGGACGGGGTCAAGCTCATCCTCATGGCCGAGATTCCTTCCAACGCCATTCTCTGCAAGGAGTTCCTGCAGGAGGTCGACGGCTTCTCCATCGGCTCCAACGACATGACCCAGATGGTGCTGGCCACGGACCGCGACAACTCGCGCCTGCAGCACATCTACGACGAGGAGGACCCGGCGGTTGTCTGGGCCATCCTGGTGACCATCTTCGCGGGCCAGAAGTACGTGAAGAAGGTCGGCTTCTGCGGCCAGGGCGTGTCCAACAGCGAGATCCTGCGCGGTCTGGTCGCCATCGCCGGCATCGACTCGGCCTCCGTGGTTCCCGACACCTACCGCAAGACCAAGGTCCAGATGGCCGAGGTCGAGGCCCTGAACATTCCTGTGGAAGGCCTTGGCGCCTGGCTCAAGGAGCAGCATTTCAGGCGCCTGCGCGCACTGCTCGACGAGCACAGCTACGGCCACATCCTCAAGCGCTACAACACCGCCGAGGACATCATGGAATGGTATGAGGGCGAGCTCGACCGCTTCAGCGAGCAGCTGCGCGACAACATCGAGAACCCCAAGGAAGCCTTCTACCGCCAGGAGATGGAGCATTTCCGCGCCACCTTCCACAAGCCGGTGATCTACTCCAGCTGGAACTGGACCTACACCGTGGAGGACGCCATGCACCACGCGGGCTTCGCCACCTACGAGGAGCAGGCCAAGGCCATGGCGGTCAAGCGCTCCATGCAGTGGTAGGAATGCGCCAGGCGGCGTCAGTTCGCCCCTAAAAAGTAAACGGCGGTCTGGAAACAGGCCGCCGTTCTTCTTTGCTGGTGCGGTGGCTAGTCCTCGAAGGCCGGAATCATGAGCTCGGCGTCGATCTGGTCGGCGTCTGGGGCGTTGTAGCGCACCAGGTTGCGCAGGTGGAAGAAGCTTTGCTCGTCCATGGTGGGCATGAAGTCGATGGCGACTCCGGTCGTGTCGCTGCGAATGACCCGGCATTCGATTTCGATGCTGGCGTCGCTGGCCAGCTCGATGCGGATGACGCCGATTTCGCCTGTAATGATGCCCGGCTGCGGCTTGGCAAGCATGCCCTTCAGGCTGATGTTCTGGGTGACCAGGGAATAGGGCTTGGCGCCTTTCTGGAGATAGTTGGCCGTGACATGCGTGCTGACTCTGCTGCGGCGTCGGCGGTTCTCGTCCATGAGTACATCCTTCCTGGGCACTGCTGTCTTTCTTGATTGTTAGGTCGAAACAACAATGGCCGTCAAGGCGCAGGGTCTGATTCCGGTTCGGCCGCGCGTTTTGCGAGGACAAGCACATGCAGATTCGGCAGGGCGATGCCGAAGAGGATCAGGGCCATGCCCGCCACCTGCACAGCAACAATGTCCTCGCCCAGGACCAGGGCCGAGGCCAGCACTGTGGTGATGGGCTCGATGGTGGAGCAGATGGAGGCCTTGGCGCTGCCCACCAGCTCAACAGCGCGATATAAGAGGGTTACGGCCAGCGCGGTGGGCACAAGCCCAAGCAGAACGCTCAAGGCCTTGGAGGACAGGTCAAGCTCCATGAAGCCCGTGGGCGGGGCCAGGAGTGTGTAGACCAGGCCTGTGGCGATGACGACATAGACGGAGATGGTGCGGGGGTTCTCGCCCTTGAGCAGGTACTCCAGGCAGAGCAGGTACAGGGAGAAGATGAGCATGGAGGCCACGGCCAGGGTCAGCCCGGTCTGGCTGATGCTGCGCAGGAAGGCGTCGTAGAAGACCAGTCCGCAGCCCGCCACCAGCAGAGAAAGGGAAAGGGCCACCACGCGGTCCAGCCGGGTCTTGAAGAGCAGGGCGGAGAGAAGCGTCACCGCCACGGGATAGAAATAGAGGATGAGCGAGGTCGTGGCCGCCGGGATGTACTTGAGGGACGACATGAAGCACAGGCTCTGCACCGGGTACAGGCCGATGCCGAGAAATGCGGCCTTGAGCAGAGTCTTGGGCCCGGCGCGCAGCACGGAGCGGTCCGTTAGGGCGAACCACCCGAGCAGCATCAGGCTGGCGAAGCCGAAGCGGTATTGCAGGATCTCCGTGGGTGCAAAGCCGCGCGCCAACGCCAGCTTGCCCAGCACGGCGAGCATGCCGAAGCAGGCCGCCGAGAGCGCTGCGTAGATGAAACCCTTGGACCCCTGCCCCACGTGAGCACCCCCTGTGTATGGCGTGGGCAGTGAGCTACGCGAAGATCATCCGGAGAGCAAGGGCGCAAGGAAACGAAACACGCTGCCCTAGAGCTCCGTGGTGAAGGAGTACGTGACCAGGTAGGGCTCCTGCCCGGTGTGCGCGGGCACATCCACCGCGAACTCCAGCACCCCGGACGAGGGCTTGGACCACTTCTGGGAGGCGCTGTGCACCTTCCATTTACCGGGCAGCAGTTCCTGGAGCACGATGTGCTGGGCCTTGGCCTTGGAATTCCTCAGACGCAATTCCCAGGAGCACTTGTAGCTGTTCTTGCCGGTCTTCTCGAACTCCATGGCCACGCGCTCGACGGTGATGTCGAAGACCTGGCCCAGGCGCGCTTCCACAAGGCCGCCAACAGGGGTGCGCTCCAGCGGGGCTTCGCCCAGAAAGTGCGTGCTTTCGCCGTCTTTCTGAAAGGCTCTGAGGGTCCCCTTGGGCAGCGGAAGCCCTAAACCAAGGGACTCGGCGTTCCGAAAAGATATGATGGCGTCGAGGCGTTCCTTGATGGGGTCGGCTTCGCGGCCGGAGGGCAGGGCGTTGGCCCGGCCAAGCAGCTTCCGGCTCACGTCGAGGCGCCCGGAGTCGAAAAGCTGGACCTGGCGGGACTGCTGGTTGGCCAGGGTCACGGGCCGCTTCAGGGGGTAGAGGTGGTACTCGAACAGTTCTTCGGGTGCGTTGGTTGCGTCCATGGATTCTGACGCAGACATGGCTTTGGCCGCGAACAAGGCTCTTGGGGCGAATTGCGGAACGCTGCGGGGCTCTCCGGCCAGGAGCTCCAAGGCCGCCTTTTCGAAATCAGCGCCGGAGCGGTTCTGGAGGGTCACCCATCCTGTGAGCGTGCCGCTGGTTGCAGCCTTGTTCATTGCCAATACGTAGTCCATGCGCCAGGAAATTTCCTTGGCGATATAGGTCAGCTCTATGGTTTGATCAGCCGGACCAGTGTTTTTGAGGTTCACTGTCAGCCTGGGGCGCGGGGAGAGGCCCTTGGGCAGCTCTGGGTAGATGATGGCCTCAAAGGGACCGGCATAGACCGCGCCGTCGATGAGGAACACCGGGGCCTCGTCCGTGGACAAAAGAGTCGCCTCCTTCTGGATGCGGCCGTCGCGTGTCTTGCCGTCGGGCAGGATGAGGGTGACCTTGTTGCCCAGGTTCCTGCGCAGGAGGTTTGTCGGGGTGAGCAGATCTTCGTCCAGGCTCAGGTCGCGGAGGACGAAATCGCGCGGCGCGGTCCTGGAGCGGACCTGAAGGGTGTGCGGGTCAAGGGTGGCTGGAAGGTTCGTCAAAAGCACGCTGGCCTCGCCCTTGGGGAGTGTCAGGTGTCGCAGTTCTGTAACAAGGGCTTGGCCGTTTTGCTGCACAACGAGCCTGGTTTTCCCGATATCCTGGGCCGAAATGTCCGTAGGGAAGATGAAGAGCAGGGCCAGGGTCAGGAGTATGTATTTCACGGCATCCTCCGATGAAAGCGGGGATTTTTTGTGCATGATGGAAGGCTACCATGTTTTCAGCCTTTGTCCAACACTGTCAACATGTTATAGAAAGAGTCTAAAGACTCTTTAACTATAGACAAATTCGTTAGTTGCAAGATTGTTGCAAATGAGTACTTTACAAAAGGTCACAATTTGATTCAATAAGTATTCCTAGGCGTTCCTGCTGCGTAGAATCCCAGGCCGCCTGATCCAGCCGCCTTTTCCTTGGCGGGCACGAGGAGATCACAGCGTTATGTTCGCGATCATAGGAATTTTTGTGGTGCTTGGCTGCGTGGTGGGCGGGTACATGCTCGAGGGAGGACCCCTGGCTGTTCTCTGGCAGCCCATTGAGCTGCTGATCATCGGCGGCGCAGCCGTGGGCTCGTTTTTCATTGCTTCGCCCAAGAGCATCATTTTTGGTACCATCAAGAAGGCCTTCAAGGTCTTCACCGCTTCTGAGGCCAGCAAACAGACCTTTCTGGACATCCTGAGCGTCATCTACACGCTGATGAACATGGCCCGTCGCGATGGCATCGTGTCCATCGAGACCCATGTGAACAAGCCTGATGGCAGCGCCGTGTTCGCGCGTTTCCCTTCTGTGCTGAAAAACCATGAGGTCCGCGACTTCATCTGCGACAACTTCAAGGTCCTCCTGGCCGGCAACATTGAGCCGCACCAGTTTGAGGCCCTCATGGACATCGACATGGCGGCCTCGCACAAGCACGAGTCCAATACGCCAAATGCCATCAACAAGGTGGCCGACTCCCTGCCGGGCCTTGGCATCGTTGCTGCGGTGCTCGGAATCGTGCTCACCATGGGCAAGATCAACGAACCGCCTGAGGTCCTCGGACACAGCATCGGCGCGGCCCTGGTCGGCACCTTCCTGGGCATTCTCATGTGCTACGGCTTTGCCGGTCCAATGGCCCAGAACCTGGAGTACCAGGTGAAAGAGACACATTCCATGCTGGAGGTCGTCAAGGCTGGACTGGTCGGCTTTTCAAGTGGCTTCCCGCCCATGCTGGCGGTTGAGGCTGCGCGTCGCGCGGTTTCCGGACCGGCGCGGCCCACCTTTGAAGAACTGGAAGGAGCCTTGAAGGGTGGCCAAAAGTAAGGGGTCGCCGAACATCATCATCATCAAGAAGGTTGATGGAGGGCATGCGGCGCATCACGGCGGAAGCTGGAAGGTGGCCTATGCTGACTTCGTCACCGCCATGATGGCCTTCTTCCTGCTCATGTGGCTCATCGCGGCCCTGAAGCCGCAGCAGAAGGAGTCCCTGGCCATTGTCTTCAAGGACATCAAGGGCAACCCCACCGAGATCAAGCAGGGCGTCTCGCCCATGTCCTTCATCCCCAAGGACGCCAAAATCGGCGTGGCCGAAATGAATCTTTCCGAAAAGGACAAGCTCAAGTACGAGGTGGCCCTGCTGGTGAAGGAGCTTTTGGCCAAGGATAAGGACCTGCAAAGCAATTCCGGCATCAGCTCGGACAACGCGGGCGTACTCATGCAGGTGAGCAACGCCGTCATGTTCGCCCCGAACTCCGCAGTGCTCAAGCCCGAGGCCGCGATGCTGCTCAACGGCGTGACCGACATCCTCCTGGCCCAGAAGGTCGATCTGGTTATCCGCGGGCATACGGACGACACGGAGACCGGCAATGGCCTGTATCCCTCCAAGTGGGAGCTCTCCGCCGCCCGTGCGGCTGCCTGCCTGCGCTACATCCTGGGCAAAGGCAACGGCGCCATAGCTGCCACGCGCATGCGCGCCGCCGGCTACGCCGACTCTCGGCCCCAGGTGCCCGTGTTCGACGACACCAGCCGGGCGGCCAACAGGCGCGTTGAGTTCTATTACCACAGCCCGGAAACAGAGACCTGGTAGGCTCCCCTGCATTGCCAATGAAAAGGCCCCCGGATGGGGGCCTTTTCATTGCGTGGGAGCGGGTGCGCGGCTAGCAGGAGCGGAAGTTCAAGTCCACGATGAGGTTGCGGTGCTCGTCGTGGTCTTCGAGGCGGCCCTTTTTCATGGCGTCGTACATGTGCAGAAAGACCTTGCCGGGTTCGCCCTTCTCATCGGTCAGGAAGTATGTATGCCCGTTTGGGCGGTCGTATTTGTTGTTCACGTCGTCGCAATCCACAGAATAGACGTTCTTTGGCGTCAGCTGGATGTTGTCCGGACCGGTGTGGCCCAGACGGCGCGAGGCCGAATCCGCACCGAGCGGTCCGACGCTTCCGGTGCCGAGGATTCGGTCGTCGGTGGCGTAGTAGACAATGACGTTGCGCGCGGTGTGGCAGATGTACCGGCCTTCGCGGTTGCGTTCCAGGGCCTCGTTGAACACGTCGGCGGCCAGCATGTAGATGTTGCGGAACATGAGCGGCACCTGTTCCTTGCGGTGGTAGCGCGACCAGCAGAACAGAGCCTGGCGCAGGACGCGGTTGCCCATGGAGTGCGCCATGACGCTCAGGCGTTTGAGGCAGGGGGCTTCGCCGAACTTCACGGACTCGCGCCAGACCAGGAACTTTTCCAGGGCCCGGGCAAAGGCGATGCCGCTGCCCTCGGCGGCAATATGGTCCTCGTGGAAGTCCTTGAGCACGCCCGAGCCGTTGTCGCAGGGCCAGATGACCGGCACAACATCCACCAGCCCCTTGTCTTGCTCATCGAACAGGGCCTGGAGTCTCTCGGCCACGGGAAAGATGTGTTCCTCCGGGAGCTGGGCGGAGTCGTGGATGTAGAAAAGAATCTGTCGCGCTGGAGACTTGCGCATGGCTTTCATGAAGTTCTCGCTGCCCAGCTCCACATAGGCCTTCTTGCTGTCGTCGCGCCAGCAGAAGTACACGGATTGGGAGGCTTCATTATTGTCCAGGTCGAAGCTCACCTTGCGCATGTCATTGGATTTGTTTCCTTCGACAAACGGCCTGTTGGTGATGAAGAACATGCGTGGCTCCTTTGCTGGTCACTCGCAAAACGTGGGATTTCGTTCTTGCATAGTATCCTTAATGAGTTCTCCTTGTCCAGTATTCGGCTGGCTGATGGAATGGGCGGGCAGTCACAGGCATTGCGACAGGTGATCGGAGACGATGTCCTGGGTGGCGAAGCAAATGACCTTGCGGAACCTGTTCCAGACCAGGGCCTCCAGCTTGTATGATTCGCATAAAGCGCAGGAGGTCAGGTGCGCGCCATGAACCGGCAGGAATCTGCGTCCCACGCGCAGTGGGCGCAGGCCGGTGTCGTAGGCGTGGACGTTGGCCTGGAACTGCTCGATGTTGCGCTTGCGGGCCAGCCTGGACTTGAGGGGCAGCATGCGCGAATCGTAGCTCTGGTCGGCGTTGTGCAGAACGTGGCCCGCGCCGTCCACGGCAATGTTCATGCGCCCGCTCATGCCCACACGAACGCCGAAGTCCGAGTCCTCCTCGCCGTACACGCCATAGTCCTCGCAAAAATTGCCCAGCTGGGCGCGCACCGCGCGCGAGGTGAGCAGGCAGGCTCCGCCGCAGAACTCCACCTCAAATACTGCGGTGGGACCGACGTACAGGCTAGGCACGGCGTTGTCTGCGATGACCTTGTAGGCCACCGCGCCGACGTTGGCGCCCGGCTTGAAGAACTGCGTCAGGTTTGTCAGCCAGCCGTTGTGCAGCACTTCCATGTCGTTGTCGAGCTTGAGGAAAAACTCGGCGTCCGCTGCGGCCCAGCCGGTGTTGCAGGCGCAGGCCACGCCCATGTTCTTCTCGAACAGGGTGAGGTGCTGGATGCGGCCCTGGGCCAAAAGTTCCCGGAGATAGGCGCGGGTGCCGTCGTCGCTTGCATTGTCCACCACGCACAGCGAGTGAGGCTCGCGCGTGTGGCGCAGCACGGACTCGATGGTCCGGCGGGTGAGCGCGAGACGGTTGTGGGTGACCACGGTGATGTTTACGAGGGGACGCTGCATCATGCCTCCAGATGTCCTGGGGGATGAAGCAAAAAGCATACCCGGCACCTTTTGCCGCAGGGGCGCCGGTGGCGAGCGGTTTACGGGCAGCGGGGTTTACGGGCAGCGGGGGACCAGGAGCTCGAAGGCTTTCGTCTCCGGCAGGTAGCTGAACAGCTCGCCGGATTCGAAGTCGAAGTACCAGCCGTGCAGGTACAGCTTGCCTGCCTCCACGCGCTCGCGCACCCAGGGGAAGGACAGCAGGTTTTCAAGGGAGATGAGGATGGCCGCCTGCTCACAGGCGCGCTGCTGGACGTTTGCGTCGCGCGTCGACAGCTCCTCCAAAACCTGGTCGCGGGCCTTGGCAGCGATATCCACCCAGGCGTCGATGAAGGCGCCGCTGCGCCCGCCGCCGCCCACGCGCAGCAGGGCCTTGATGCCGCCGCAGTTGCAGTGCCCGAGCACGATGATGTGTTCCACTTCGAGCGAGCGCACGGCGAACTCCACCGCCGCGCTGACGCCGTGATGGCCGCCGTCGTCCTCGCAAGGGGGCACCAGGTTGGCCACGTTGCGCACCACGAAGAGTTCGCCCGGGGCGCAGCCGGTGAGCAGCGCCGGATCCACGCGGGAGTCGGAGCAGCCGATGAGCAGGGCACGGGGCTTCTGTTCCTCCCGCAGGTTCTGGAAGACCGTGGAATCGGCGCAGAAGTAGTCTTTCTGGAAGCGTTTGAATCCGAAGATGAACTTGGCGATATCACTCATTATTGGTCCTGCGCTTGCGGGCTTGTGCCGTGGCGAGCAACGTCGTGGGGCTCGGGTAAAAAAAGCTTTGCCGGATGCCCGGCTGGGCGCCTAAGGCGCTGTGTTCAGCTCACCCAGCCTGGCTTCGGCCTTTTCCCAGCGGGCAAAGGTCTCCTCCAGTTCGGCCTGCATGCCCACCAGCTCGTTGCGCGTCATGGTCAGGACCTTGGGGGCCTTCTTGTACAGCTCCGGGTCGGCCAGGCGCTCCGTGGCCTTGGCGATGTCCTTCTCCAGGGCCTCGATGCGCGCCGGGAACGCCGCCAGCTCTTCCGCCAGGGCCTCCTTCTCGCGCTGCTCCTTGAAGCTGAGCTTGCGCGGCCTGCCCGAGGTCGGCCCAGGGGATGCTGGCGCTTCGGGCTGTTTCACCAGGGCGGGCTTGCTCGCCGGCTGCGGTGCCTGCTCCGGACGCTGGCGCAGCCAGTCGTCGTAGCCGCCCACATACTCCGCGACAACTCCGTTCCCTTCGAACACCAGGGTGCTCGTCACCACGTTGTTGAGAAAGGCGCGGTCGTGGCTCACCAGGATCAGCGTGCCGGGATACTCCATGAGGCGGTCTTCGAGCAGTTCCAGGGTCTCGGCGTCCAGGTCGTTGGTGGGTTCGTCCATGACCAGCACGTTGGAGGGCCGGGTGAACAGCCGCGCCAGGAGCAGCCGGTTGCGCTCCCCGCCGGAGAGCACGCGCACCGGGCTGTTGGCGCGCTCCGCCGAGAACAGGAAGTCCTTCAGGTAGCCCATGACATGGCGCGTGTGGCCGTTGATGGTGACCTGGTCGCTGCCCTCGGCCACGCTCTCGCGCACGTTCTTGTTCGGGTCCAGCTCCTCGCGGTGCTGGTCGAAGTAGGCCACCTCCAGGTTGGTGCCCAGGCGCACGTTGCCGTGGCTTGGCTTGATCTTGCCCAGGAGCACCTGGATGAGGGTGGTCTTGCCCGCGCCGTTGGGGCCGATGAGGCCCAGCTTGTCGCCGCGCATGATGGACAGGTTGAGGTCCGTGAACACCGGCACTGCGTCCGGGCCCTCGCCCCAGGCGTGCGACACGCCCTTGGCCTCCACCACAAGCTTGCCGGAGCGTTCGGCGTCCTGCACGATGATGGTGGCCGTGCCCGAGCGTTCGCGGCGCAACGCCCGTTCATCGCGCAGCTTCTTGAGCTCGCGCACGCGGCCCTCGTTCCTGGTGCGCCGGGCCTTGACGCCTTGGCGCACCCAGACCTCCTCGCGCGCGAGCTTCTTGTCGAACTCGGCCCAGGTCTTCTCCTCGGAGGCGAGCTGGCCCTCCTTGCGCGTGAGAAAGGTGTCGTAGTCGCAGGACCAGTCGGCCAGCTTGCCGCGGTCCAGCTCGATGATGCGCGTGGCGATGCGCCGCAGGAACATGCGGTCGTGGGTGATGAAGATGAGCGTGCGCACGTGGCGCAGCAGGAAGTCCTCCAGCCAGGCGATGGAGTCGATGTCCAGGTGGTTGGTGGGCTCGTCGAGCAGCAGCACGTCCGGGTTGCCCACCAGCGCGCGCGCGAGCAGTGCCCGGCGCTTGAGCCCGCCGGAGAGGTCCTCGAAGTTCTGGTCCGGGTTGAGCGCCAGGCGCGAGATGGCTGCGTCGACGTCGGCCAGGGATTCCCAGCCCCCGGCCTCGGACAGGGCAGTCTGCGCCTCGGCCAGACGATCGGCGTCACCGCTCTCCAGAGCGTAGTGGTGCTCGCTGATGTGCTTGCCCACCACGCCCAGGCCCTGGGTCACCACCTCGTACACCGTGCCGGTGAGCACCTCCGGCACCTTCTGCGACAGGCGCGCCACGGTGAGGCCGTTAGACCGGGCGATCTCGCCGGAGTCCGGGGTCAGGTCGCCAGAGAGCAGGCGCAGCAGGGTGCTCTTGCCCTCGCCGTTGCGGCCCATGAGGCAGATGCGTTGGCCTGGCTCGATCTGGAAGGATATGCTGTCGAGCAGCTTGGGTCCGCCAAAACTCATGGAAAGATTATTTACGCTGAAGAGTGCCATGCCCGGTTTCGTATGCTGGCGAGGGCTGCGGGTCAAGGTGCGGATGTGGGGTCCCCTGAATTTCATGGCGCGGCTTGAGCGTGTCCGGCAGGTGGCGAAGCAGTGTGGCATCAACGGCAAGGCATGGCCTGCGCGGGTCAGCCTGCCCGACCCCCGGGCACGGATTTAGGCACATGCGTTGCGTCAACCAAGGGGCGCCCTCCCAGCCCCTTGCACAGTAACTTCCGCCCATGGTATGAATGAACAGCTCTTTTCGACCCCGCGCCGCACAAGGAGGAACCAGCCATGCGCAATCGCACAGCCGCACTGACGCTTTGCTGCCTGCTGTTCTCGTCCGTCATCGCCAACCCGGTCCTGGCCCAGGATATGCCCCAAGAATGCAAGGACGCCATGGAGAGCCGGAGCCCTCCCTCACAGGTGGATCTCTTCACCAGCTGCCTGGAAACCGGGCGCTTGAGCGGCGACACCAAGGCCACCACCCTCAAGCAGCGGGCCGTGGCCTACATGCACCTCGGCAACCACCAGCTCGCCCTTGCGGACATCGAGGAAGCCAGCAAGCTCACGCCTGGGGACGCCGATGTCTATTACCTCCGAGGCTTTGCCTACCGCGCCCTCGGCAAGTACGACCGGGCCATTCAGGACAGCACCCGGGCCATCAACCTGGATTCGAACTTTGCCGGAGCCTATGCCAACCGCGCCTTCGCCTACAAGGCGCTGGGCAACATCAACCGGGCCAAGTCCGATGCCCTGCGCGCCCAGTCGATCAACCCGAACGTCAAGGTGCCGAGGTTCTAAGACGGTGCAGCAGTTTTCCGGGACCGGACGTACGCTCCAGACCCTTCGCTATGGGCCGCCAGCCGCCCCGTGGAGAAGTGTCACAGGCGATGGACCGGCGCTTACAGCTGCCCAGCCAAAGGTCGCAGACAGAGAACCCCGGATGTCCTTCCCGGGGTTTTCTGTTTAAAATACGATGTGTTCTGTACTTGTCTGGACAATCTTGGAAGGAGCAAGGCGGCATCGCCAGGATTCCGTCGAGAGCAATCTGTCGTACTCTGTGAGATTTCGACAAGCATATCAGCAAAGAGAGGCATTTGATCGAATGCTTCTTTTTCAGGATCAGAGAGTCCTATCGAAACGCCATACGCTATGAGAAACTGGCGGCAACTTTCATGACCATGGCTGTCATCGCAGAGTGCCTGATCTGGCGTGAATATTTAGAAACAAGCACTAGTCTTTCCAACGCTCGCGGATGGCCCATATCTCTGCTGTATGGTTGAGGAAAGCGTCTACAACCTGGGGGTCGAACTGCGTGCCCGCGCCCTCGCGGATGATCTGGTGGCAAATCTCTTCCGGGAAGGCCAGCTTGTAGGGGCGATCGCTGGAGAGGGCGTCGAACACGTCCACCACGGCCACCACCCGGGCCTCCAGGGGAATGGTCTCGCCCGAGAGGCCAAAGGGGTAGCCCTTGCCGTCCCAGCGTTCGTGGTGCAGCAGAGCCAGAATCCGGGAGAGCCCCAGGAGCTCGGAGTCTGCCAGCTGCAGGGCGCTCACCGGATCCAGGCACGTCTCGTGGGCCTCGTCCTTGCTGGTCAGAGGCCCCAGGATCTCGCAGCCATACATGCAGTGCATCTTCATGACCTTCCACTCGGCGTCGGTGAACTTGCCTGGCTTGAGCAGGATGTCGTCAGCGATGCCGATTTTGCCCACATCGTGGAGGGGCGCGCATTCGCGCAGCATCTCGCAACGCTCAGGCGACAAGCCCATGGCCAGGCCCAGCAGTGCGCTGATCTCGCCCACGCGGATGACGTGCCGTCCGGTCTCGTTGTCTTTGTATTCAGCCGCGCGGCTGAGTCGCTGCATGACCTGGCGGCGGGTGAGCTCTAGCTCGGCCGTGCGCTGCTGTACCAGATGCTTCAGGTTGTCCTGGTAGTCCTTGTTCTCGCGGATCAGGCGCACCTTATCCAGCACCTTGTTCAGGGTGTGGTCGAGGATATCAAAGCTGTGCAGGGGCTTGGTGATGAAGTCCCAGGCGCCAAGGCGCATGGCCCGCAGCGCGTCCTCCACAATGCCCACGCCGGAGAGCACGATGATCGGCACCTCGGTTGTCCTGGTCACGGCTTCTTGAATGAAGGAGTAGCCGTCCATCACGGGCATGTTCAGGTCCACGATGATGGCCTTGAGCTTGTCGAGGTTCTGGTCCAGCACTGCCAACCCCTCGCGGCCGTTGGCGGCCTCGAGCATGTTGAAGTCGCGGTCCTCAAGATAGGCGCAGAGCGAACGGCGCAGCCCGGGTTCATCGTCGATGACCAGGATGGACATGCTATCCTCCCTCTCCCTTGATGAGTACGCGGATGCGCTCCAGCATTCTCGCAGCGTCCGCAGGCTTGTAGAACACGTCCTCCTGGGTCAGGCCCAGGTCTTTCAGGGGCCGTGAGACGGAGAAGTCCACGGAGCCGGTGTGTATGATGAAATGATGGCAGAGCCTGGCGGCTGTGGCGGACTCGATGAAATCCGCCCCATCCATGCCCGGCAGGCGCATGTCGACCACGCTGAGCAGGGCTGGCCGTTCTTTGAGCTGTTCCAGGGCCTCCTCTCCGGAGCCCGCTCCACGGAGCTCGAACTCGTCGAACTCGCTCAGGTAATCGATGAGCAGCTCGCGCACACGCTCCTCGTCGTCGAGGACCAGGATGGCTGGGAAAGCCTCAGGCATGTGCATCCTCCTGCTGGCCTACGGGCAGTTCGATGAAGAAGGTCGTGCCCTTTCCTGGGGCCGTGGTCAGCCACATCTTGCCCCCATGGCCTTTGGTGATGATGAAGTAGGACACGGAAAGCCCGAGACCAGTGCCCACGCCGGGCGGCTTGGTGGTGAAAAAGGGTTCGAAGACCTTGCGCTTGGTGTCTGGGGTCATGCCTGGGCCGTTGTCGGACACCTCGATGCGCACGCAGGACTTCCCTGTGCGCAGGCGGATGTCTATCCTGGGGTTCGCGATGGGGGGCTGGGCCATGGCCATGGCCTGGGCCGCGTTGCGCAGGAGGTTCAAGAGCACCTGCTCGATCTCCGTCTCCGTGCAGCTGCATGCGGGGATGTCCGGCCCGATGTCCTGGATGATCTCGATGCGCTTGAAGTCGAATGATTTTTTCAGGTCGTAGTCCGAGGAAGCCAGGAATACGGACTGTTGAACGATGGTGCGCATGTCGCTGATCTGGCGCCTTGATTCGGTACGGCGGCTGAAGTTGAGCATGTTGCGGATGATGCCCGAGGCGCGCATGGCCGCAGCCTGGATGTCCTCAAGGAAGACGTCGAGTTTGCGGGCGCGGATATATTGCTGCAGCAGGTCCATGCTCAGACCCAGGCTGGCCGCAGCCTCCAGGTTCTTCTTCTGGTCCGGCTTGGTGCGCAGGATGAGGTTCTGCACGGCCTGGTGCACGATGCCCAGCGGGTTGTTGATCTCGTGCGCGATGCCTGCGGCCAGGTTGCCGACGCTCATCATCTTCTCGGACTGGATGAGCAGTTCCTGCATCCTGCGCTCGTCGGTGATATCGTGGATGACGCTGACGTAGCACTGCTCACCGGCGATGGTCACCAACTGGGCTGAGCTGACCACGCGGCGCAGGCTGCCGTCCTTGCGCCGCAGCATGAACTCGAAGTCCTTGACGTATCCGTTGTCCAAAAGCCGTTTCAGGAATTCGTCGCGCAGGTCGGGTTCGTCCCAGATGCCGATCTGCTGGACCGGCTGGCCGATGGCCTCTGCCCGGGGGTAGCCGGTGATGGTCTCAAAGGCGGCGTTGGCGTCGATGCGCATCGAATCCTTGAGCCGCACAAAGGAGATGCTCTCCGGCGCCATCTCAAAGATGCGCGAGAACTTTTCCTCGCTCTGGCACAGGGCCTCCTCGGCCCGTTTGCGCTCGGTGATGTCGACGCCCACGCCCATCATCATTGGTCCTTCAGGGGTGTCCAGGCGGACCCCTGTGAGGATGTAGGGCATCTCGTGGCCATCCTTGTGCTGCAAAGCGTTCTCGTTCATACCCTGGCGCACCTCGGAAAGAATCCTGCGTCCACCTTCGATGCCCTTGGTCCGGTTCTCCTCGGTGGCGAACCAATCCCCGAGATACCGTCCTCGCAGTTCCTCGGCGCTGAAGCCGGTATTGATTTCGTGGTTGCGGTTCCAGCGGCGCAGGCGCAGATCGGCATCGTAGAGGTAAAAAATGTTGGGCAGGCCGTCCAGCAAGGTCTCGCTGAAGCGCTTTTCCTCCAGCAGGGCCTCCTCGGCCCGCTTGAGGTCCGTGATGTCCACGATGACGCCGATGAGTCCGCCGGGGGTTCCATCCGTCAGGCGGAAGCCGGTGACGGAATACAAGGTATGGTGCAGCAGGCCATCGGCGAAAAGAAACGGCATCTCTCTCTCCACCTGGCCCACGCTGGCGATGACGGCCTCATCTTCAGCCTGATAGTGCTCGCGGTCTTCAGCGGAGAGGTACGCTAAATCCAGCACTTGTTTGCCGATGAGGTCCTCACGTCGGACGCCGAAGCATTCTTCGTAGGCCTTGTTGACGCCGACGAAGCGCGTGTCAGCCCCCTTGTAAAAGACCGCGTACGGGATGGTGTCCAGGAGCGCCTGCTGGAAGGCCAGCTGGTCGGACAAGCGCATCTCCAGCATCTGGCGTTCAGTGATGTCTTCGATGGCGCCGTCGAGAAAGGTCGGCTTGCCGTGCTCATCCAGGTGCATGACAGCGCTGATTATGGCCTGGCCGATGGAGCCGTCCTTGCGCCGGAGCTCGGTGCCCAGGCGCACCCCGGAAGGGTTCTCCAGCAGAGCCTCCAGCAGGCGCTGACGGTCCTCCGGGTGGGCATACCTCTCCTTGCCCAGGTCCTTGGCCCAGTCGATGTATTCCTGAGCGCTGCCGCACCCATGCATGCGCGCCAGCGCAGCGTTTGCTTCGAGCACTTGGCCTTCAAAGCTGGTTCGGAAGATGCCCACGGGCGCGTTGTTGAAGATGGCCCGGAACTTCTCCTCGCTCTGGCGCAGTGCTGCCTCGGTTTGCTTGCGCTCGGTGATGTCTCGGAAAATGCCTTCCACGCCGAGGGGGCGGCCCTCGGCGTCATGGTAGTAGCTGGCGGTAATGGACACCTGGATGGGCGAACCGTCCCTGCGTTTGAGCAGGACTTCCTGGTCGCGCGCCACGCCCTCGGCCTGAAGTTTGGCGAGAAGCGCTCTGTGCTCGTCCTGGTTTATGTAGAACGATCTGCTGGGCTGCCCAAGGACCTCGTCCATGCTGTAGCCCAGGAGCCGCAACCCGGAGGGGCTGATCATGACCAGATGGTCCGCCATGTCGTCGCGGAAGTACACGTCCTGCAAGTTCTGTATGATCGAGCGGTAGCGTTCCTCGCTCTCGCGCAGTTCCTTCTGCACGTCCTTGATCTTCTGGATGTCCAAGTTCAGGCCCACGAGTCGGGAAGGGACGCCGTTCTTGTCCCAGGCGATGGCTCGGCCCTTGCCCAGCACCCAGCGGTAGCTCCCGTCGGCCTGGCGAATGCGGTACTCGGCCTCGAACAGGCCATTGCCACCGGTATCGATATACTCCATGAGCGTGTGGTCCGCCGCCACCCTGTCCTCAGGGTGCAACAGGCCGAACCACCCGGCGAAGGTGTTTTCAATTGAGCCCGGCTTGTAGCCGAGCAGAGTGTACCAATGGTCGCTGAAATAGGCCTTGCCGGTATCCGGGTAGAAGTCCCACACCTCAGCATTGGTGGCCTCGGTGGCCAGGGTCAGGCGCTCGGACTGCTCCAGCAGTTCCTGCTGAGCCTCCTTCAGGCTGCAGATCTTCTCGTTCAGCCTGCGCTTGAGGATGTAGCTGATGCCCGCCAGGCCAAGGAGCAGAAGTGCTGAGAACAGTGCTGCCAGCTTGATGGAGCGCCAGATTTCCGGGCTGATCACCCCTTCTCCGCCCAGGGAGATCCAGCGCTTGCGGGAGGCCTCGATTTCCTCGCGCGGGATCTCGGACAGGGCCTTCTGCACGGCGCTGTAGAGCAGGGGGTACTTCCTGCTCACGCCGATGCTCATGGGGGATGTGTGGTCCGTGGTGCCGGCCACGCGCAGGTTGGTCAGGGTCTCGGTCTCAATATAGTAGGAGGTGGTCGCAAGGTTCTCCACAAAGGCGTCCACCACGCCAAAGGACACGTTGCGCAGGCCCTCCTGCACGTTCTGCACCGGCACCACCTCGAAGCTGCCCTGGCTGCTCTCGCGGACGAACGTTTCGGAGGCGTATCCGGAAACCACGGCCACACGTTTTCCCTTCAGGCCGTCCCAGGTGAGGGGGGCCTTTGTGAAGGCATTCTTTTTGGTAATGATGGCGTGGGGCAATACGATGTATGGGGCGGTAAAGTTGGCTAAATGCTCCCGCTGCGGGGTGCGGACGATGCCTCCCTCAAGGTAGGCCTCCCCGCTCCCCAGGCTGGCAAGCAGGGCGTTCCAGTCGCGGCTGGGCTTCTTCTGGAAGCGAACGTCGAGCTGTTTTTCGACCTTGGCGATGATGTCTGCGGCAATCCCTGCAAAATTGCCGTTCTTGTCCTGAAATTCTATGGGCGGAAAGTTGGCATCGTAGGTCAGGACGATGTTGTCACGGTTTTCATCCAGCCAGGCGCGCTCCGCTGCGGAGAGGGCCGTAAAATGGCGCTGTGCGTCGCTCGTGCCCAACGTTCCTATGATGGCGAAGAACATGAGTAACATGGCCAGGGCGGAGATGAGGACGGGTTTGCGCAAGCGTTCCTCCATGAAATACATGACTACTCTGCGCGAAGTCTAGGAGACAGTAGCGGAATGCATGCGACAGGACAAGAAGCAGATGCAATCAGTGCTCTTGAATATTGACCCTTGGAATGGGCAATGTCCGCCACGGCACATGGCCGTTCTTGTCGCTTTGACCTATTGCGGGCCGGGGGTGTATGCCGTGTGGAACCTTTGACGGGTACCAATAATATCGTGCATGCCAACGGACGACAAAAGACAACCCCGGACGCTCATTCCGGGGTTAATCTTTGAAATTTGGGTATTTCTGTACTGTGTGGGACTGTGCGGCGGAGTCAACCGCATTTTACGTTTATCTGTTTTAAATACTTATAGTAACTAAATGTAGGAATTGTTGTTTCCCCCAAAGTTGCCCCCAGTTTGATTTGCTCCTCCAGATTATCTTGCCTGCAAATGGCTCTTACACGCGCGTAGTGCACGCCGGACTTACCCTTCAGCGGCAATTCCGCCTTGATCTCATCGTCTAGGCGTTCATAGTTGGCAAAGAGGGCTTCCAGAAGCTCTATTTGGGACCAGAGGCGTATCCGGAAAAAGCTCTGTGCCATTTCCTTGTGAACGTAACTTTTGAACCCTGCCCAAGAGACGAAATGAACTTCCTGTGCTCCGAACTTAGCGACAGCTCTCAGCAAGTTCTCAACGGCTGGCCTGTCTGACGGCGTGTCCCCGGATTTGACCTCGACGCAAAGGCTCGGCGAACCGAAGCCGAGTTGGCCTCTGCCTGCCAGAATATCCACTCCGCCGTCTGGCCCTTCGGAGCTCATATAGGTTCTGTAGCCTTGCGCTTTAAGGATGGCTTCCACCAAACGCGTCAGGCCATGCCCTTTGAATCGCGCCAAAATGAGCTGGGCAATCTGGTTTTCCGCCAGGGCTTCAAGGTCTGTGTCCGGGGTCTCGCCTGCCTCTGGTTGTGGATTTTGCCTGGGTAGCCACAGACTCTGGCTTCCAGCCGTTATTGCGCATGGCGACAATACGGGTTTCGGCGTTATTCCTTTGGATTCGGCAGATGGTCATAAACTCGCCGAGCTGTAGAGGAGGTCTTGGGCAAAGTTGGCGCGGGGGATTGATTCACCAATCCACTCCACTGCCCGCCAATGGTAGAAGGGGGTAGGCCCGGCAGGACTTTTGTCAGAGTCCTGCCCGCAGGGATGAAGTCTGGCAGGGCGGAGCCCTGTCGGGAATGTTAGACGGTGTGGTGGCTGGCGTCCACAATGATGACGTCCGTACTGGACAGGCTGTTGACGCCAAAGGCGATGGTCACTGCCGCCCCACTTCCGAGATCACCGTCCGCGTCAAAGTTGAGCGTGTTGCTCGTGTCGTCCCTGTACCAGCAGGCGGCCGAACTGTCGGCAGCGTTAAACGCGGCCATGTTCGCGTAGACATGTGTCTGAGCGGTGACAGTGTCACTGTACACGAAGTCACCGCCGGCATCTGTCTTGTAGAAGGCGAACTTGTCGGTGCCGCTGGCGAAGTCGGTGATGGTGTCCCCGCCCTGGCTTTGTGTCTTGTAGACGAAGAGATCACTGTCAGCGCCGCCGCTGAGGGTGTCGGCCCCGGCTCCGCCGAAAAGCGTGTCAGCGGCTGCATCGGCCTTGAGCACGTCTGCGCCGGTGCCGCCGGTGATGCAGAAGGCGTGGTTCTCGGCAGAGGAAGCGTCGAAGGTGAAGGTGTCGGTGAGGGCCGAACCGTCGATGTTGAGGTGGTCCATGGTCCCCACCAAGGTCTGCGCCGTGGATTTTGACACCGAGAGGTTGATGCCCGAGCCGGAGAGCTCAATTGTTTCCACCTCGCTGACCCCGTTCAGGTTGGTGGGGTTCTGGTTGATGTCCGAGATCTTCAGGGTGTCTGAGCCAGCACCGCCGATAATGATGTCGTTGCCGGTTAGGTTCGTGCAAAAACGGAAGATGTCGTCCTGGGCGGAGCCGGTGATGTGGTCGTTCCCGGTTCCGGCGTTGAAGTCCAGCCTGCCGGAGATGGCCGAGGCGTCGAGGGTGAGGCTGCGCGTCAGGAGATGGGCGTCGAAGTCCAGGGTGTCGCTGCTGCTCACGATGGCGCTGATGGGGGTCAGCGACACAGCGATTGACGGGTTGGCAAGAACCACGTGCTCCATACTCGTCACGCCAGCCAAGGCGTCGGGGTTGGCGGCGTTCGGCATGAAGGAGAGCGTGTCGCTGCCGCCGCCGCCGTTGATGGTGTCGGCGCTGGTGAGGTACACGCCCATGTTGAAGAAATCATCACCCGCGGTGCCGGTGAAGCTGTCGGCACCTGTGGTGCCTGTGTACGTATCGCCGCCGCTCACGCCGCCACCGTCCAGGATGTGGTTGGCGTCAACCATGATGATGTCCGTGGCTGCAAGGCTGCCGACGTTGTAGGCGATGACCTCGGCGGCCCCGCCGCCGCCATGCCCGTCGGTATCGTACATGAGCTGGTGGTTCAAGTCGTCCAGGTACCAGCAGGCGGCCGTGCTGCCGGCCGAGGCATTGTACAGGGCCTCAGTGGTGTAGACGTGCGTCTGTGCGGTGGCGGTGCTGTTGTATCCGAAGTCGCCCCCGGCCGAGGTCATGTAGAAGGCGAACTGGTCCATGCCGCTGAGGAAGTCGTTGCTGTAGATGGTGTCTCCACCCTCACTCTTGGTCATGTAGACGAACATGTCGCTGCCCGCGCCGCCGCGCAGGATATCGGCCCCGGCTCCGCCGACGAGTATGTCGTTTCCGGCCAAGCCGTAAATTGTGTTGGCGGAGCTGTCACCGGTGACGGTGTCGGCGTAGGCCGAGCCGGAGACGTTCTGGAAGTTGATGAAGATGTCGCCTGCGGCGTCACCCCCGGACACGACGTGGGTGGAGAGATTAACGTTTACTCCGCTGGTCGATTCCCAATACGAGAGCGTGTTGTTGCCGCCGTTGCCATCCAAATTATCCGCGCCCGTGCCGCCAGCGATGGTGTCGTTGCCATTACCGCCGACGATAATGTCGTTGCCGGCGTTGCCGTAGATGGTGGCGCCGGTGGTCCACGTGCTGAAGTCGATGGTGTCGGCCCCGGTGGTGCCCTTGAAGAGTTCCATGCCGTCGAAGGTCTGGGTGTTGGCTCCGCTGATGTTGAAGCCGACCGTGCCCGCGCCGTCCGCGCTGCCGGTG
>PHAR01000003.1:0-65883 GCA_002840405.1 Deltaproteobacteria bacterium HGW-Deltaproteobacteria-8
CACCCAAAGCCGAAAGGGCTGTTTCAGGTTCCTCCTGAAACAGCCCTTTCGGCGCAATGGGGGTTCCAAGGGGCCTCAGGCCCCTTGGCGGGGTCCAGGGGCAGCGCCCCTGGCCGCCGAAGGTTGCCTATTTGGCCTCGTCGCCCAGGAAGCGGCCGGTGACGGATTCGGGGTTTTGCATGATGTCCTCGGGCGTGCCTTGGGCCACGATCAACCCGCCGTTTTCGCCGCCGCCAGGGCCTAAGTCGAACACGTAGTCAGACGCCAGGACCACGTCGGCGTTGTGCTCGATGACGACCACAGAGGCGCCCTTGTCGACCAGGCGGTGCAGCACGCGGATGAGCTTGCCCACCTCGTGCATGTGCAGGCCGGTGGTGGGCTCGTCCAGGATGTACAGGGCGCCGGGCAGGTTGCGCTTGCCCAGCTCGCGGGAGATCTTGATGCGCTGGGCCTCGCCGCCGGAGAGGGTGGTGGCGGGCTGGCCAAGGCGCAGGTAGCTCAGGCCCACCTGTTCGAGGACCTCGAGCTTGCGCGAGAGCGCGGTGTGGGTGCTGAAGAACTCTCTCGCCTCGGCCACGGTCATGTCCAGCACCTCGGCGATTGATTTGCCCTTGTAGCGCACTTCCAGCGTCTGGGAGCTGTAGCGCTGGCCCTTGCACACGTCGCAGGTGACGTAGACATCGGGCAAAAAGTGCATCTCCACGCGGATCTGGCCGTCGCCCTGGCAGGCCTCGCAGCGGCCGCCCTTGACGTTGAAGCTGAAGCGGCCGGGCTTGTAGCCGCGCACGCGGGCGTCCTTGGTGGCGGCGAAGATGTTGCGGATCTCGTCAAAGGCCTTGATGTAGGTGGCCGGGTTGGAGCGCGGGGTGCGGCCGATGGGCGTCTGGTCGATGGCGACTATTTTTTCCACGGCCGAGGCCCCGACAAAGCCGCTCACCGGACCGGGCTGGTCGACCTTGATGCCCTGGGACAGGGCCAGGTGCTTGTACAGGGTGTCGACGACCAGCGAGCTCTTGCCCGAGCCAGACACGCCGGTGAAGCAGACCAGCACGCCCAGCGGGATGTCGAGGTCCAGCCCTTTCAGGTTGTTGGCGCGCGCGCCGCGGATGCCCAGGTGCGTGAACCCGCCAAAGGCCACGGGCTTTCGCCGCGTCTCGGGCCGCTCAATGCGCAGGTCCCCGCGCAGGTAGCGGGCGGTGAGGGACTGGCTCTGGTTCAGCAGCTGCTCCACGCTGCCCTGGAATTCTATCTTGCCGCCCAGTTCGCCGGAACCCGGCCCAAGCTCGATGACGTGGTCGGCCGAGAGGATGGTGGGCTCGTCGTGCTCGACCACGAGCACGGAATTGCCGCGCGCCTGCAGGCTGCGCAGTGTTTTCAAAAGACGCTCGTTGTCGCGCGGGTGCAGACCGATGGAGGGCTCGTCCAGCACGTAGGTCACGCCCACCAGGCCGGAACCCAGTTGGCTGGCCAGGCGGATGCGCTGGGCCTCGCCGCCGGAGAGCGTGCCCATGTTGCGGGCGAGGGATATGTAGTCCAGGCCCACGCCCTTCATGAAGCCCAGGCGGTGTGTCAGCTCCTTCAGAAGCGGCCCGGCGATCTGCGCGTCGTGGCCGGTAAAGTCCTGGGCCGACAGCCACTCCAGGGCGCGGGCGATGGAGAGGGTGCAGAAGTCGTGGATGGACAGGCCCTCTGGCGTGGCGGGAACGCGCACGGCCAGGGACTCGGGCTTGAGGCGTGCGCCCAGGCAGACCGGGCAGGGGCGGCTCTGGCGGTAGCGCGAGAGCTCGTCGCGCCAGATGGGGCCGAGGTTCATGCCCTGCTCCAGCAACGGGACGATGCCCGGCCAGTCGGATGCCCCGTCGCCCTCCACAAGGGCCAGCCGCGCAGCCTCGGACAGCTCGCCCAGCGGGGTGGCCAGGGTGAAGCCGTGGCGCTTGCCCAGGCGCTTCAGGTCGTCCTCGTGCCGGGCGAACAGGCGCGGGTTGCGCCAGGGCAGGATGCCGCCTTCTTTCAGCGACAGGCCCTTGTTCGGCACCAGCAGGTCGAACTCGAAATAGTCCACGCTGCCCAGGCCCGTGCACTCCGGGCAGGCGCCCTGCGGGCTGTTGAAGCTGAACAGCTGCGGGGTCAGCTTGGGCATGGAGATGCCGCAGGAGGCGCAGGTGGAGGACGTGCTGAAAAAGCGGTCCGTCGTGTTGGCAACGGCCTTGCCTTTCTTTCCTTTCAAAGCCGGGCCGGGCTCGCTGACGTGCTCCGCGACAATCACGCTGCCCTGGCCGTGGCGCAGGGCCAGCTCCAGCGAGTCGCCCAGGCGCGGGCGGATGTCGGCCTTAAGCGCCAGGCGGTCCACCACCAGCTCGATGGTGTGTTTTTTCAATTTGTCGAGTTCTGGAACGTCTTCCAGGGCCACCACCTCGCCGTTGACGCGCACGCGGGCAAAGCCCTCGCGGCGCAGCTTGGCGAAAAGATCCTTGTGCGTGCCCTTCTGGTGCTCCACCAGCGGGGCCAGGAGCAGGATGCGGCTGCCCTCGGGCAGGGCCATGATGCTGGCCGCGATCTCGTCGCTGGTCTGCGCGGCGATGGGCTTGTGGCACTGGGGGCAGAAGTAGGTGCCCAGGCGGGCGAAGAACACGCGCAAAAAGTCATAGACCTCGGTGACGGTGCCGACCGTGGAGCGCGGGTTGCGGGTTGCGGTCTGCTGCTCCAGGCTGATGGCGGGCGACAGGCCCTCGACCTTGTCCACCTGGGGCTTGTCCATCTGCGGCAGGAACTGGCGGGCATAGGCGGACAGGGACTCCACGTAGCGGCGCTGGCCCTCGGCGTAGACGATGTCGAACGCCAGCGTGCTCTTGCCCGAGCCGGAGGGACCGCAGACCACAACAAGCTGCTCACGCGGGATGTCCAGCGTCAGGTTCTTGAGGTTGTGGTGGCGGGCGCCTTCAATATGGATGACGCCGCGGCTGGGGGCCAGCGGGGCGGGCGCAGCGGGGGTGGCTGTGGTGGTTTTGGGCTGTGTCTTTAGCGATGTTTTTGACATCTGGGGCATGTAAGCATCGGCGAGGCGTTGGCAAGGGGGGGAAGCCTCTGGTGACCGGGGATCCCCTTCGTGGTTCATGGCCCCGGACCCCTCATTATAGGCCTGAGACGGGTCAAAGGCAGTGGTTCAGCCTAGCCCACTCAACGCCGAACGGGGATTCCAAAGGGCCTTAAGGCCCTTTGGCCGCCGGAGGCATATTCCATCCCCTTCCCCTCACTACCCTCTCGCTCTGTTCACGCTGCGCGCCTGGCGCGAACCAGCGGGCCGGTCCTGGTGCAGCAGCCGCCGGCCCTCGCCCGCGCCGAGCATGAGGTACTGCGCGGCCTCGCACACATGCGAGAAGCGGTTCTTGTCCGGGGTGTCGATGAAGCGCGCCTCGCCTGCAACCTGCATGCGTCGGTAGTGCCAGGCACCGGCCATGCCCTTGCGCAGGGTCACGCAGCGCGGGGAGAGCACAAGGCCCGGCAGGCCGTCGACGTCGCGCGAGAGGGCCGCGGCCACGGCCTCGCGCCTGAGCAGCGGGTCGTTGCTGGGCGCTGGCCGGGCAGGCAGACCGCTGGCGCGCAGGATGTCGAACGGGGTGCGCTCGTCGGTCTGGGCCCGGGCCATGCCCGCCGGGTCGCCCCAGATCTCGGCCTTGTGGTCGCCGTAGTTGTTTCGCAGGAGTTCGCGGAGCAACCCGGCAAAGCGCACCATTCCCATGTCGCTGCTGACCAGCTCGTCAAGGAAGAGCCAGCGGCCCGAGGCCATGCGCTGGCCCACGACAGCGGCCGGGGTCAGGCCGAAGTCCAGCCCCACGAAGAGCGGCAGGCCGTCCACGGGCGCAAGCTCGGTCTGGCTCACGTGCAGGCTGTCCTTGAACTCCGGGTACACGGGCAGGCCGTCCTGCACGAAGCCGTACTGGGCGCAGTAGTACACGCGCACGTGGGCCGGGGTCTTGCCGTTCTTGCGGCGCTGGTAGAAGTCTGGCGGCAGGTGCTCCAGGTTTTCGGCTGCGGGGTTGGGAACAAACACGCCGTCTTGCTCGACCAGGCCGCCGGGCTGGCGGAAGAAGGCCCAGCCCTCGGGCCGGGTCTCCTCGGCCAGCTTGTACCACCAGTGGTCGGAGTCGGGCGGGTTGGTGTCCATGATGACCCCGGCCCAGGCGCAGCCGCCGTCGCGCGCGGCCGGATAGCGCTCCACGCGGTCGCCCAGGGCCTCGACGATGGACAGCGGCATCTCGCGCGCCTCGTTGATCCAGGCCCCGGTGAGCTCCAGGGACAGAAGCTTCTTCACGTCCTGGGGCCGGTCCAGGGCGCGGAAGAGCACGTCCAACTCGATGCGTCCGCCGTCGGCCAGGGGCAAGCGCACGCCATGGCACATGTCTGTTGCCGTGAAAGGGCCGAAGGCCTCCTCCGGGAACCAGGACAGCCAGGTGCGCACCGTGGTGTCCTTGAGTTCGCGGTAGGTGTTGCGCACCACGGCCATGCGCGAGCGGCGCACGTTGTCCGGGCCGGGGGCCTGGGCAAAGGCGCGGTTCATGAGCTCCAGGCAGCAGCCCGAGGACTTGCCCGAGCCCACAGGCCCCAGGAGGCCCCGGTAGAGCGCGGGGGAAGCCATGAACCGGGCGATGGTGGGCGGGGCCTTGTAGCACAGATGCAGGACGTCGGAGGACTCGGGGGTCTCGTGCTTCATCGGCGGGAGTATAGCACGGGGTTTTGGGCCAGGACAAAAATGGCCGGTTCTTGGCCGCGAAAAGGACAAGAATTCCCTGTTGACAGGGTGGCCGACACGGGGGCGGACCGGCGCTGCGCTGGGCAATGCGCTCCCGTGCCGGTCGGCAGGCCGAAGGGGGCCGCGACAGGCTGACAACGCGCCCGTCGTGAGGTATGCTCGGCCCATGAAACCCCAAGCCGAACCGCTGCTGGGCGCGACGCTCAAGCGTCTGGCGCAGTGCATCCAACCCTCGCTGCGCGGGCGCGTGTTCGCGCTTCTGGTGGGGCTGACGCTCTGCGCCTGCGCCGGGGCCACGGCCACGTACCTGCTGGCCCGGCACTACCTCGACGCCACGGACATCCTGCGCGAGGTAAACTTGAGCCAGCAGGTCAGCGCGCTGCAGCTCTCGGAGCAGATGCTCGGCCTGGAGGCCGACGCACTGGCCGCGCGCCAGAACCCGGAGCGGCTGCGGGACTTCAAGATCCGCCAGCAGACCGTGTCCCGGACCCTGCTCAAGGTGCTGGCCAGCGAACCCATGGAGGCCGGGCGCGAGCTCATCGACCACATGACCGCCTCCACCACGGCCCAGGCCGAGACCCTGAACGAGCTGGTGACAAGCCCGCCGGGCCAGGGCGCGGAGATCCTGGCCAGGGCGGTGCGCCAACGCGAGGCAGCCCAGGATGCGGCGGCCGAACTCTTCGCCCTGCACGGCCGCGACGCCGACCTGGGCGTGTCGGCCATGCGCTCCCTGGCCCGGGCCGCCACCACGGCCTCGCTCTTCGTCATCCCGGCGGGCGCGGTGCTGGGACTTCTGCTCGGCTGGGTGCTGCTGCGCCAGGTGCTCGGCCCCATCCGCAGGCTGGCCCGGGGCGCGCCCCTGGGGCCGGAGGAAGGCGCGGCCAAGGGCGCGGGCCAGGGCCAGAGTTCCTCCGACGAGGTGCGCGCCGTGGGCGAACTGGTGCACGGCCTGCTGCGCGATGTGGACCAGACCCACACCCTGCTCGAAGAGTCACGCCTGCACCTGATGCAGGCCGAGAAGCTGGCCCTGGTGGGCAAGCTGGCCGCTGGCGTGGCCCACAGCGTGCGCAACCCGCTCACCAGCGTCAAGATGCGCCTGTTCTCGCTGGAGCGCGGCCTGGACCTCTCCCCCACCCAGCGCGAGGATTTCGAGGTCATCAGCGAGGAGATCCGCCACCTGGACACCATCGTGCGCAACTTCCTTGAGTTCTCGCGCCCGCCCCGGCCCAAGTTCCAGCAGGCCAGCCCCTCGGACGTGGTGGACATGACGCTCAATCTGCTCAAGCACCGCCTGGAGACCTACGGGGTGGACGTGCGCCTGGTGCGCGAGCGGCCCCTGCCCGAGGTCGACGTGGACCCGGAGCAGCTCAAGGAGGCGCTGGTGAACCTCATCCTCAACGCCTGCGACGCCATGGGCGAGAACGGGCGCATCGAGATCACCGAGCAGATCGGCTTCGTGGACCCGCTGGGGCGCGTGGCCGTGATCCAGCTCTCGGACTCCGGCCCGGGCATCCCCGCCGAGATCCAGGACCAGGTCTTCCAGCCCTTCTTCAGCACCAAGGAGGAAGGCACAGGCCTGGGTCTGGCCATCGCCCGGCGCATCCTGGAGGAGCACGGCGGCTACATCCACCTCAAACCGGCCGACAAGCAGGGTGCGACCTTTGTCCTCGTGCTGCCGCTGCGGGAGAAGGTGTGGATCAGATCCTGACCGGCTTCGCCGGGTTCATTGAACCCACTGCCACCTGAAACCTTCGGCACCGACCGCAGGGAGAAGACATGGCCCAGATTCTGATTGTTGACGACGACGCCCAACTGCGCCAGAGCTTCGGCAAGATCCTGGAGGCCGACGGCTTCGAGATCCGCACCGCCGCCTCTGGCGAGGCCGGCGTGGACGAGGTGGCGGCAAAGGCCCCGGACCTCGTGGTCATGGACGTGCGCATGACCGGCATCACCGGCATTGAGGCCATGCAGCGCATGCGCGCAAAGGTGGCCAACCTGCCGGTGATCATCATGACCGCCTACGGCGGCACCGAGACCGCCATCGAGGCCACCAAGCTCGGGGCCTTTGACTACATCCTCAAGCCCTTTGACATCCCGGACATCCTGCGGCTCATCAACCAGGCCCTGGAGGCCGGGCGCCTGGCCCGCGAGCGCGTGGCCGTCAACCTGCAGGAGGGGCTTGAGGGCGGGCCACAGGGCGAGGCCAACGCCGAAAGCACCCACGGCGACGCCCTGGTGGGCCAGAGCCGCGCCATGCAGGATATTTTTAAAGCCATCGGCCGCACCGCGCCCACCGAGGCGCTGGTCCTCGTGCGCGGCGAGTCCGGCACGGGCAAGGAGCTGGTGGCGCGCGCCCTCTGGCAGCACAGCGCCCGCGCGGCCAAGCCCTTTGTGGTCATCAACTGCGTGGCCATCCCGGAGACCCTGCTCGAGGCCGAGCTCTTCGGCTACGAGAAGGGCGCCTTCACCGGGGCCAGCGCCCGGCGCGTGGGCAAGATCGAGCAGGCCCAGCGCGGCACCGTGTTCCTGGACGAGATCGGCGACATGCCGCTCAACATCCAGGCCAAGATCCTGCGCCTGTTGCAGGAAAAGCAGGTGGAGCGCCTGGGCGGACGCGAGATGATCCCGGTGGACGTGCGCATCCTGGCCGCCACCAACCGCGACCTGGAGACCGCCGTGGCCGAGGGCCGCTTCCGCGAGGACCTGTACTACCGCCTCAAGGTCGTGACCATCAGCCTGCCGCCCCTGCGCGCCCGCGAGGGCGACGTGCCGCTTTTGGCCCGGCACTTCCTCTCCCGGCTGGCGCGCGAAATGGACATGCAGAGCCCGGGGCTGACCCCCGAGGCCCTGGACCTGCTTTCCGCCCACCCCTGGCCCGGCAACGTGCGCGAGCTGGCCAACTCCCTGCAGAAGGCCCTGATCTTCAGCCGGGGCGCACCCATCGGCGCAGAGGAGATGCGCCAGGCCACAGGCGGCGGCGCGGCAGACACCAGAAGCGACGGCCAGGGCGGCTTCACAGCCGACCGCAACCAACCGGAACCAACCGCAATGGGCGCGCATTCCGGCAGCCCGTCCGGCATGGCGGAGGACCCCCTGCGCGCCTTCATCCGCCGCGCCCTGCTGGCCCAGGCCGGAGACGCCGCCTTTGAGCACGTGCTCGACACCGTGGCCCGCGGCACCATCGCCGAGGCGCTCGAAATCACCGGGGGCAACCGCACCCGCGCCGCCAAGCTGCTCGGCCTGTCGCGCCCCACCCTCATCGCCAAGATCGAAAAGTACGGGCTCAAGGTCACCACCCAGGTGCAGTGACTGGGATGCCTCCGGCGGCCAGGGGCTCCGCCCCTGCACCCCGCCAAAGGGCCTGAGGCCCTTTGAAATCCCCGTAGGCCAGCTCATTGACCCGCCAAAGCCGAAAGGGCTGGATCAGGTTCCTCCTGATCCAGCCCTTTCGGCGTAATGGGGGGGTCTGGGGGGCCTCAGGCCCACCAGCCGCCGGAGGCTCTTCTCCCTCTAGCCGATGCCCGGCTCGGTCTTCCAGGAATAGATGGGGGTGAGCGGCTGGTAGCCCACGAGGTCGATGCGCATGGCGCAGATGGCGCCCAGCTGCGACGGCAGGATGAGGCGGTTGATGAAGCCCCAGGGCGGCGTGTCGCGCCAGGTCCAGGGCGGGCCAGGCAGCACGGAGCGCGTGCGCGCGGGCTTGAACCCGGTGTTGACCAGCGCCAGGGCGCGCATTTCCGGCCAAGTGTACCAGCACGCGCGCGACAGGGTGGAGCTCTCCTGCCAGGGCCAGCGCCAGCCCCGCGCCAGATAATAGCACGAGTGCCGGTTCAGAAAGCCGATGAGCAGGCCCTTGGCGGCCACGCGCGCGGCCTCGGCCAGCACCAGGCCGGGGTCGTCGCAGAACTCCAGCACGGTCCAGAGCACGCAGAAGTCGTACTCCTTGTCGGCAAAGGGCAGGGCCTCGCCATTGCCCACATAGAGCTCGGCGTTGGGGCCCAGGCGTTTGCGCGCCTCGCTGATCATCTGCGGGGACTTGTCCAGTCCGGCCACGGTGAAGCCGTCGTCGTAAAGGATCTGCTGGAACAGGCCGGTGCCGCAGCCGATCTCCAGCACGCGCTGGTTGCGCCGGGGCCACTGGGCCACCACGGAGTCGAGCAGACGGCGCTCTGCCGCAAGGGCGTGGCTGCCCTCGGGCGTGGTGAACCATTTGTCGTAGCGCAGGGCGTCCGTGTTCATGCGTGGCCTTCGGCTCGGGTTCGGGCGGACGGATGTCCCGGCCCCGGAGCGCTGGCGTGGCCTGCCTCCGGGACCGGGTTCAATGCGTGCGTGCGCTATTCGGGGTTCAGGGCCTCGTAGACCTTGCCCACCAGGTCCGCGCCAGGGGTGAGGGTCTTGTCGCCAGGGCTCCAGCGGGCCGGGCAGGCTTCGGCCGGGTGCTTGGCCAGGTACACGTTGGCCTCCAGCTTGCGCACCAGCTCGTCGGCGTTGCGGCCCACGTTGTAGAAGTTGACCTCAGAGGACACCAGCACGCCGTCCGGGTTGATGATGAAGGTGCCGCGCAGGTCGAGCCCGGTCTCCTGGTCCCAAACGTCGAAGTAGCGGGAGACATGACCAGCCGGGTCCGCAGCCATGAGGAACTTCACGCCCTCGAGCATGCGCTCGGAGGTTCTCCAGGCCAGGTGCGCGAACTGGGTGTCCGTGGACACGCTGAGGACTTCCGCGCCGAGCTTCTTCAGCTTGTCGTGCTTGGCGGCCAGGTCGGCCAGCTCCGTGGGGCAGACAAAGGTGAAGTCCGCCGGGTAGAAGAAGAGCACCAGCCACTTCTTCTTTTTCAGGATCTTTTCGGTGTCGATGGTGGTGAAGCCGCCCTCGGTGGGGTCATAGGCCTCCAGGTTGAAGTGGCGGATCTTCTGGCCCACCTTGGCGCATTCCATGAGATCTTCGTCGTCGTGGTCGTGATCGGTTTCGCAGCAGCCCATAAGGATTCTCCGTTGTGTGTTGGGGTTGGGGCGATGGCGCTTGCGCCCGCCAGAAGTCGGCGGCAGGCCGGGGCGCGACAGCGCTCGACTATGGGAGGATAGGGGCTGGCGGCGGGGGAGTCAAGGAGACGGGGGCAGCCAAGGGCCGGGGCACGCGCCCGGGCATCACCCCGGCCCCCCCCTTCCCCATTGGCCCATCGTGCTATATCTTGTCCCTCGTGCGCGTTTCGCGCCACCACACTCAAGCACCCAATGAGGCGCCATGACCCAGCCTTCCAAAAAATTGACCCACGGCTTTGCCCTTGAACGCGAACAGGCCATCCCCGAACTCTCCGCCATTGCCCGCGTGTACCGCCACGCCAAGACCGGCGGGCGGCTCCTGTCCATCATCAGCCCGGACGAGAACAAGGTCTTCGGCATCGCCCTGCGCACTCCCCCGGCCGACAACACCGGCCTGCCGCACATCCTGGAGCACTCGGTCCTCTGCGGCTCCAAGAAATTCCCGGTCAAGGAGCCCTTCGTGGAGCTCATCAAGGGCTCGCTGAACACCTTCCTGAACGCCCTGACCTTCCCGGACAAGACCTGCTACCCCGTGGCCAGCGCCAACGTGCAGGACTTCTACAACCTTGTTGATGTCTACCTGGACGCCGTGTTCTTCCCCCGCCTGACCGAGAACACGCTGAAGCAGGAGGGCTGGCACTACGACGTGGAGAGCGTCGACGCGCCGCTGGCCTACAAGGGCGTGGTCTTCAACGAGATGAAGGGCGCCTACTCCTCGCCCGAGAGCCTGCTCTCCGAGTATTCCCAGCGCGCCCTGTTCCCGGACACCTGCTATGGCCTGGACTCCGGCGGCGACCCGGAGCGCATCCCGGACCTGACCTTCCAGCAGTTCATGGACTTCCACACGCGCTACTACCACCCGTCCAATTCCTACGCCTTCTTCTCCGGCGACGACGATCCGGACAAGCGCCTGGCCCTCCTGGACGAGGTCTTCTCACAGTTCGAGGACGGCCGGGAGGCCGCCGCCACCTCGGCCATCGCCCTGCAGCCGCCCTTTGCCGAGCCCCGGCGCTCCACGCACCACTATGCGGCAGACGCGCCAGGCGAGGCGGACGGCGACGACGACGAAACGGGCGAAGCGGCCGAGACGGACGAGGCCCGGCCAAAGGCCATGTGCACCGTGAACTTCGGCCTGCCCGAGCCCGCCAGCGACCCCGCCCACCCGGACGATCCGGACGCCGGGCCGGACCTGAACCTGGCGCTCAGCGTCCTGGAGCACGTGCTCATCGGCCTGCCCTCCTCGCCCCTGCGCAAGGCCCTGGTCGACTCCGGCCTGGGCGAGGACCTGACCGGCGGCGGCCTGGAGACCGATCTGCGCCAGCTGGCCTTCTCCGTGGGCCTCAAGGGCATGGACGCCGACACCGCCGAGACCTCGGCCACCAAGGTCGAGGAGCTGGTGCTGGCCACCCTGCGCGACCTGGCCGGTCTGACCGATCCGGCCAGCGGCCAGGCCCTGCACGCCGACGACATCGAAGCCGCCCTGAACAGCGTGGAGTTCGACCTGCGCGAGAACAACACCGGCAGCTACCCGCGCGGCCTGGTCGTCTTCTTTGAGGCCCTGTCCACCTGGCTCTACGGCGCAGACCCGCTCATGCTGCTGCCCTTCGAGGGGCCGCTGTCCCGCCTCAAGGCCCGGCTGGCTGCTGGCGAGCCCGTGTTCGAGGACCTCATCCGCTCGCAGTTTTTGAACAATCCCCACCGCGCCCTGGTGCTCCTGCTGCCCGACACGACCCTGGGCCAGAAGCGCGAGGCCGTTGAACAGGCCCGCCTGAGCGCCGTGCGCGACGCCCTGTCCCCGGCCGACCTGGAGCGCCTGGTTGCCGACACCCACGCCCTGCACGCCCTGCAGGAGGCCCCGGACTCCCCCGCCGACCTGGCGCTCATCCCGCGCCTGACCCTCTCCAACCTGCCGCTCAAGAACGCGGACATCCCCCACGAGCGCACCACCCTGGCCGGAGCCCCGGCCCACCTGCACGAGCTGCCCACAAGCTCCATCGTGTACCTGGACCTGGGCCTGGACCTCAGCGCCGTGCCCGACCACCTCGTCCCGCTGGTGCCCATCCTGGGCCGCGCGCTGGTGGAAATGGGCACCAAGCGCACCTCCTTCGTGGACCTGACGCGCAAGATCGCCATGACCACCGGCGGCATCTGGCCGCAGTCCTTCGTGTCCACCGTGCGCAAGCCCGACGGCTCCTGCGCGGCCCAGCCCTGCCAGCGCCTGTTCCTGCGCGCCAAGGCCACGTTTGAGCGCACCCCGGCCCTGCTCGACATCCTCCAGGAGCTGCTGCTCGAGGCGGACTTCTCCGACACCGAACGCCTGGGCAAGATCGTGCTGGAAACAAAGGCCCGCCGCGAGCACCACCTCATCCCCTCGGGCCACGCCCTGGCCGCCTCGCGCCTTACGGCCCGTTTTGGGGCTGCCCAGGCCATGGCCGAGGCCATGCAGGGCCTGTCCGGCTTCTTCTACGTGCGCGAGCTGGCCAGCCGCATGGCCACAGACCCCGAAAGCGTGGTCCGCGACCTGACCACCCTGCTCGGCCTGCTGCTCAGGCGCTCGGCCCTGGTGACCAACATCACCGCCGACGGCCCGGCCCTTGCCGACACCGCCAAGCGCCTGGACAGCCTGCTCACCACCCTGCCCGACGCCACCCTGCCCGACGCCGCCCGCACCCTGCCCGTTCTGCCCGAACGCGAGGGCCTGGTCCTGCCCGCGCAGGTCAACTACGTCTGCACCGGGGCCAACGTGAAGGCCCTGGGCCACACGCCCGGCGCAGCCGCGGCCGTGGTCGGAAAGTTCCTGCGCGCGGGCTACCTCTGGGAACGCGTGCGCGTGCAGGGCGGAGCCTACGGCGCGGGCGTGTCCTACTCCCGCACCAGCGGCAGCCTCACCTTCACCTCCTACCGCGACCCCAACCTGGCCCGCACGGTGGAGGCCTTCGCCGCTGTGGCGCCCTACCTCGCCAGCCTGGACCTCGACCCCTCGGAACTGGAAAAGAGCATCATCGGCTCCGTGGGCGACATCGACCACTACCTGCTGCCCGACGCCAAGGGCTTCACCGCGCTGGCCCGCGACCTCACCGGCGAGGACGAGGACTACCGCCAGGCCTCGCGCGACGCCATCCTGTCCGCCGGACCCCAGGACTTCCGCGAGTTCGGCGAGGCTGTCGAGGCCGCAACCACCAAGGGCTGCATCGTCATCGCTGGCGGACGCGAAGGCCTGGCGGCCAGCGGCCTGGACCTGACGCTGACCAAGGTGCTGTAGGCAATAGCCTCCGGCGGCCAAGGGGCCTGAGGCCCCTTGGAACCCCCATTGGGCCTGAGACGGGGGTGGCATGGGCCGGTGCTCCGGCTTGGCCCTGGCAATAGCGCGCGGGTTTTCCGTCCAAGGCGACGGAAAGCCCCGCGCGCGGTTGGCACTTTTTGAAGCGTAGCCGAAAGCCAAGAGTAAGACGCGCTCCCGTGATTCACCCAAAGCCGAACGGGCTGTTTCAGGTTCCTCCTGAAACAGCCCGTTCGGCGTAATGGGGGGGTCTGGGGGGCCTCAGGCCCCACAGCCGCCGGAGGCAGGCCCCACAAACGGGGGTGCCGGGGGCGGAGCCCCTGGCCGCCGGGGCGAGGCCCCTGGGCGGTGTTGATGTTCTGAAAATGGAGGCGTAGCGTCCGGCCCTTCCCTTTATCCCTGGAGAGCGTCCATGCTTGGTCCCCTGGTCAACAGCGTTTGTATTGTCATTGGTTCTGTGGTCGGCTCCTTCAGCGGCTCGTCCATCACCCCGGCCTTCCGCACCAAGTTCATGCACGTGTTCAGCTGCATCGCGCTGGGCATCGGCGTGGTCATGACCGCCAAGGCCAACGCCTTGCCATCGGTGATAGCGGCCCTGCTCTTTGGCACGCTCCTGGGCGAGGCCATTCACCTTGAGGCGGGCATCATGCGTGCGGCTTCCTGGCTCGCGGGGCTGTTTCCCGGCTCCGGGCCGCAACCCTCTGATTCCCAATCCTCTGGCCTGCCCGCCAAGGTTTTCCGAGACCAGTTCGCCGTAGCCACGGTGCTGTTCTGCTTCAGCGGGCTTGGCATCATGGGCTCCATGCGCGAGGGCATGACCGGCGACTCTGCGCTGCTCTTCGCCAAGGCCCTGCTTGACCTGCCCACAGCCATGCTCTTCGCCTCAGGCGCGGGGGCGGTGATGGGAGCCCTGGCCGTGCCGCAGTTCCTGCTGCAGATGTGCATACTGCTGGCGGCCCAGGCCGTGGTGCCGCTGACCACCCCGGCCATGGTGGCGGACTTCACGGCCTGCGGCGGCATCATCATGCTCGGCACCGGGCTGCGGATGTGCGGACTGCTGGAGGTTCCCATCCTGAGCATGCTGCCCAGCCTGTTCCTGGTCATGCCCATCACCGCCCTGTGGACGCAGGTGCTTTAGCCGCCTGCTCGCCGGGAGCCGCCGGGAGATGAGAGAGGCCTCCGGCGGCCTGGGGCCTGAGGCCCCCGGACCCCCCATTGGCCTGGACCGGAGCGGCAAGGGCGGATGCCTCGGTTGGGCTGGCTGCGAACATGCGCGCGGTTGGCCCCTTTTGGAAGGAGAGGAGATAGACTCTCTCCCGTGACCCACACAAGCCGAAAGGGCTGTTTCAGGTTCCTCCTGAAACAGCCCTTTCGGCGTATAATGGGGGTTCGGGGGCCGCTGCCCCCGACCGCCGGAGGCTCTTCTACTCCGTGGCTTCGGGGTCGTGCTCGGCGTCTTGGGCGTCGGAGCCTTCGCCGGTTTCCGGGCCGAGGTCCGGATCGGTTTCGGAGACGGCGATTTTGGCCGGGCGGGTGAAGGGCTCGGGGTTTTCCATGCAGCGCGCGAACACGAGGAAGCCGGTGTGTGCGACCATGCGGTCTTCGGGCCGCAGGCGGTCGGGCACGCACTTGTAGCGGCGCACCAGGATTTCCAGGGCCTCGATCTCGGTGAAGGGTCCCTGTTCCAGGCCGCGGATGAGCTCGCTGACCTGGTTCACGGTGGGCAAGAGGAAGCCGCAGGTGGCGCCGGGGGTGACGGCGGCCGGGATGTGGCGCAGGCAGTCCTGGGGTTCGCGCACGTCCAGGAACAGGGCGTCCGCGCCGGTCTGCTCAAAGCCGGTCTCTTCGATGTCGGCCAGGTGCTGTTCCACGCGGTGGGAGAGGCCCACGCGGGCGAGGTTTTTCTGGGCCAGCTTGTAGAACTCTTCGCGGCGCTCGTAGGTGTAGACCTTGCCCGTGTCGCCCACGTAGGTGGCCAGCGCCAGGGTCAGGCCGGCGCTTCCGGTGCCGGTCTCGATGACGCGGCAACCGGGCTGGATGCCCAGCTTGAGCAGCACGTAGCCGATTTCCTTGGGGTACATGATCTGGGTCTGGCGCTTGACGCCCTTGATGAGTTCGTACACCGTGGGCTTGAGGATGCGGTAGGGGTGGCCCAGGTGCGAGCGCACGATGCCGCCGAAGCCGGCCTCGGCGATTTCGGACATGAGGATGCGCCCGTCGTGGGTGTGGATTTCCTTGGCCGGGTCGAGCGCGTGCATGTAGCGCTTGCCCTTGGGGCTGATGACCAGGACGAGCTGTCCGGCTTCGATCATTTGGGTTCCTCCGTGCGCGGGTAAGGCCGCGCTGGGATGGGCCTACCGGGCCGGGCGTCCGGCGTCAAGTTCACGTCGATGCGCTGTGGGGGTTGCTTTGGTGCAGGTCGATCCTTTTCGCTATGTTTTCGGGCCGGTGCTGTCGGGCCGGTTGGGCCGCTCCCTGGGGCTGGATCTGCTGGGTTTCCGCGTCTGCTCCATGAACTGCGTGTACTGCGAGTCCGGGCCGCTCACGCGGCTGACGCTGGAGCGTGCGCGCTACGTGCCCGCCGGTGAGGTCCTGGGCGAGCTGGCCCGCTGGGAGGCCTCGCGCATGGCCACGGGCGGCGCGCTGCCCGATGTGGTGACCCTGGGCGGCCTGGGCGAGCCCACGCTGAACAGCGACATGCCCGCCATCATCGACGGGGTGCGCAGGCTGCTGCCGGGCGTGCCTGTGGCGGTGCTGACCAACTCGAGCCTCATGACCGACCCCCAGGTGCGCGCGGAGCTGGCGGCTGCGGACATGGTGCTGCCGAGCCTGGACAGCCTGGTGCCGGAAGAATTTGCGGCGCTGAACCGGGCGCACCCAGGGCTTGACCCCAAGAGCATTGCGGACGGCATCCTGGCTTTCCGGGAAGACAGCCAGGCCAGGCACACCAAGATGTTCCTGGAGGTTCTGCTGGTGGCCGGGGTGAATGACTCGGAGCGCAACCTGGAGCTTTTGGCCGCCTTCCGCAATCATCTGCAACCCGACCGCGTGGACGTGGTGACCCTGTCGCGCCCTGGCACGAACCCCTCGGCCAAGGCCGTGGACCAGGCCACCCTGGATCGCTGGCGTGAGCGGCTGGCCGGGCAGACGGAGCTGGCTGTACAGGCCGGAGAACGCGACACCAGTCGTGGGCGCGCCGAAGGCGCTGCTGGCTCAAGGCTTGCAGTACCCGAGAAAAATGGGCAAGAACAGAACAGAGGCTTGCAGCCGGAGGAAGTCCGCGCACGCCTTCTGGCCTCCCTGGCGCGCCGACCGCAGACGGGCGCGCAGCTGGCGGAGGCCCTGCCCGCGGATCTGGACGTGGTGACCACCGTCCTGGCGGAGCTGCTCGGCGCTGGCCGCATAACGGCGCGCCAGCAGGACGGGCAGGACGACTACTATCAGGCCCGGACCGAGTAGCCGATGCCTCAAGGCCTCTCCACAACGTGTGGATGGCACGAATTTCTTCACAAATTTCTATCTTCCGAGGTTTTTTCATGAGCGAATCCAACGATCCCCAGGCCCCGCCCCAGGTGGAAGGCCCTGGCAACGCCCCCTCCGGCACCGATCCTCAGCACGATGCCCAGCAGGGCGACGCCAAACCCAAGCGTTCACGCGGCCGTCGCGGCGGGCGCGGGCGCGGACGCGGGCGCAGCAAAACCGCTGCCGAGGGCGGCCAGTCCGATTCCATGCAGCCTGATTCCATGCAGCCCGGCGCCCCCGGCCTGCCGCCCCAAGATGGCCAGAATTCATCCGGCCAGATGCCTTCCGGCCAGGCTGCCCCTCGCCGTCCGGCCCCGGCTGCCGAGCCCCGGCCCGAATCCGAGAGCGGCGAGGCTCCTGTCACGCCCAAGCCCAAGAGCCGCAGCCGCGGGCGCGGCAAGTCGACAGCCACACAGGGCGCCACAAAAAGTGCCGCCACGGATGGAGCGGGCGCGGCCAAGACCTCCCCGGTGCCTGCCGCCAAGGAGTCAAAGGACGCCAAGGAGCCCAAGGACGCGGCCGACAGCAAGAAGAAGCGCGCCAAGAAGATGTTCATCGGCGTGCTGCCGAACGAGCTGGTGGAGGTGGTGCTCACCGAGGAGTCCTCGGTCCAGGAATACTACGTGGAGATGCTGCACCAGGCCAAGACCAAGGGCAACATCTACAAGGGCTACATCCACAACATCGACTCCGCGCTCCAGGCCGCCTTCATCAACTACGGGGCCGAGAGAAACGGCTTCCTGCAGATCGACGAGGTGCACCCGGAGTACTACCTGGGCTCCTACCCCCTCAAGAAGGGCGCGCGCTACCCGCTCATCCAGAAGGTGCTGCGCCCCGGCCAGGAGGTCATGGTCCAGGTCGTGAAGGAGCCCACGGGCAAGAAGGGCGCCTTTGTCACCTGCTACCTGTCCCTGCCCGGCCGCTATTTCGTCTACACCCTGGGCCGCGACCAGCAGGGCGTCAGCCGCAAGATCGAGGACGAGAAGGAGCGCGAGCGCCTGAAGTCCTGCATCGACCAGATCGGCCCGCCCGAGGGCGTGGGGCTCATCGTGCGCACGGCGGGCATCGGCCGCGCCAAGACCGAACTGACGCGCGACTACAAGATCCTGCACCGCCTCTGGGGCGAGATCAAGAAGAAGGCCCAGACCGAGAAGGCCCCGGCGCTGGTCTACAAGGAGCTGGACCTGGCCGTGCGCGCCGCGCGCGACTACCTGACCCAGGACGTCACCGAGGTCTGGGTGGACGACCCCGACACCTTTGAGCAGATCCGCGACTACGTGGCCCTGGCCTTTCCCAAGAGCCCGAACATGGTGAGGCTCCATGCCGACCACGACAAGACCATGTGGGAGCGCTTCGGCCTGACCAAGCAGGTGGAGCAGATCTACTCGCGCGAGGTCACCCTGCCCTCTGGCGGCCGCCTGGTGTTCGACCACACCGAGGCCCTGACCTCTGTCGACATCAACTCCGGCAAGATCGGCGGGGAGCAGAGCTTCGCCCGCATGGCCCAGAAGACCAACACCGAGGCTGCCGAGGAGATCGTGCGCCAGCTGAAGCTGCGCGACATCGGCGGACAGATCGTCATCGACTTCATCGAGATGAAGGATCCCAAGCACATCCGCGACGTGGAGAAGGTCGTGCGCCAGGCCATGAAGAACGACCGCGCGCGCACCGACGTCTCCGGCATCTCGCCCTTCGGCCTCATGGAGTTGGTGCGCCAGCGCCTGGGCTCTTCGGCCATCAGCGTGTCCACCGAACCCTGCCCCTGCTGCGGCGGCACGGGCATCCGCAGAAACCTCGAGTGGCAGTCCCTGCAGGCCATGAAGACCATCCACCGCCTGCTGCGCCGCCCCGGCTGCCCGAACCCGCTCCAGGTGCCCCTGGGCCAGGAGCTGGCCATCTACATGTTGAACAACAAGCGCGAGCTCTTGACCGAGATGGGCGCGCGCCTGGACAACCGCGTGGAGATCGTTGTGGATACGAAACTGCCATAACCGGGCGGAACTCCGCCGGGGGGGTGGGCCGTGGAAGGATTACTCGTCCTGCTGCTGTTCCTTATCCTTTGGCTGGTTGACAGAATGCTGCATGCTGCGGTGCATTGGTCCCGCAGCCGGGCCGAACTGGCGAAGGCCGTGCGCCGCGAAAACGCGGCCGTGCGGTTGCGGCTGGCCGGCGCACCGGAAGCACAACCGTCCACAAAACAACAAGACGAGCCATGCCCAGCCCCGGACTCCTGACTCCGCCCGCCGCGCCCGGAGAAAACGCCATCCTGCTGCACGCCTGCTGCGGGCCGTGCAGCATCATGTCTGTGTTGCGCCTGCGCGACCTGGGCCTTGTTCCCACGCTCTTCTTCTACAACCCGAACATCCACCCGCTGTCCGAGTACCTGCGCCGCCGCGAGGGCCTGCTGGCCGTGGCCGCGCGCCTGGACGCGCCCGTCATCCTGGCCGACGAGGCCGACCCCGCCGCCGCGCACCCTGGCCCCTGGCTTGAGGCCATGGCGGCCCTCGGCCCCGGCATGGACGACATGAAGCAGCGCTGCCCGCAGTGCTACGACCTGCGCCTCGTGGTCGCCGCCCGGACCGCCCGCGACCTGGGCTTCGCGCAGTTCACCACCTCGCTCCTCTACAGCCGCTATCAGAACCGCCAGGCCATTCTGGCCTCTGGCGCGCGCCAGGCCGGGCCAGACCTCGCCTTCCTGCCCGAGGACTTCCGCCCCGGCTTGACCGAGGGCGTGCGCCTGTCCAAGGAGTGGGGCATCTACCGCCAGCAATATTGCGGCTGCCTGTTGAGCGAGCACGAGCGCTACAAGCGCCTGCTGATCAATGTGACGTCCGGCTCGGAGACTTAACAGCCCGCAACGACACGCCTTTCCTGGACTTTACTATTTCATACGATAATGGTAGACATTCTCCTGCGCCTGCCCGTCCCTCCGGGCAGACCGCCGTAAAGGCACGCGCCTACCCGAGGATTTATGACATACAAGCTCTCTGACCTCATTGACCGCCGCGAACTCCAGCTCATGGCCAAGGCCTGCCACAAGGCTTGCGGCGTGGCCGTCAGCATCAAGGACGCCGGCGACGACCGCGTGCTCGCTGGCGCGGGCTGGCAGGTCATCTGCGCCGGGTTCCACCGCCTGCACCCCAAAAGCCGCGAGCGCTGCATCCTGAGCCGGACCGGGCTCCAGGTCTCGGGCCTGGACGCCTTTGTCCAGGACGAGCTCTGCCAAAACGGCCTGCGTCACCTGGCCATCCCCATGCTCGTGGAAGGCCAACACCTGGGCACGTACTACCTGACCCAGTTCCTCTACGACACCGACCTCGGGGACCGCGGGCGCTTCGCGGCCCAGGCCGTGGAGTTCGGCTACGAGGCGCAGGAATATCTGAACGCCCTGGACGAGGTGCCTGTGCTCAGCCGCGAGCGCGCCAAGGAGATCGTGTCCTACGTGGGCACCTTCTCCCGGCTCATCGCCGACCTGGCCACGCGCAACCTGCGCCTCAAGCTGGCCCTGGAGGAGAACAAGCACATCCAGGCCCGCCTGCGCGACAGCCAGGAGCGCTACCGCTTCCTGGCCGAGAACTCGGCGGACATCATCTGGCGGCTGGACGCCGACCACCGCTTTGTCTACGCCAGCCCGGCCGACGAGCGCACACGCGGCTTCCACTACACCGAAACCCTCGGGCAGAGCCTGTGGGACGCCATGCCGCCCGACCTCGTGGACCACATGCAGAAGCGCTGCCGGGAGTACCTCCTCTCCATCAAGGACAACCCGGACCCTGCACCCATGCGCGTGGAAGCCCAGCTCCTGCACAAGAACGGCGGCAAGCTCTGGGCCGAGATCCTCTCCACCCCGGTGCGCGAAGATGACGGCACGGTCACGGGCTACCACCTTGTGGCCCGCGACATCACCAAGCGCAAGGCCTACGAGGAGCAGCTCGTGTTCCTGTCCACCCACGACACGCTCACCGGGCTTTACAACCGCGCCCACTTTGAGGCCGAGTTCCAGCGCGCCGCCCAGGGCCGCCTGCTGCCCGTCAGCGTGATCATGGCCGACGTGGACGGGCTCAAGACCGTCAACGACAATCTGGGCCACGCCGCTGGCGACGAACTCATCAAGGACGCCGCCAACATCCTGCGCAAGGCCTTCCGCTCCGGCGACCTTGTGGCGCGCCTGGGCGGCGACGAGTTCGCCGTGCTGCTCCCTGGCGCGGACGAGGCCGCTGTGGGCCTGTCCCAAAAGCGCGTTTTCGCGGAGATGGAGAACGTACGCCATCGGCCCACGCCCTTCCCCGTGCGGCTGTCCCTGGGCGCGGCCACGGCCAGGACCGCCAAGGAGATGGAGCACGTCCAGCGCGAGGCTGACCAGCGCATGTACGAGGACAAGTCCGCACATAAGACCGCGCAGCCCTGAGCAAAACGTCGGTATTCTGACCAAGGCCCTTGGCCCCGCACTCCGCAAATCCCCCGCAGCCCTTGAGCGCCAGGCAATTCCTGCCCCTGGCACCGCTTTTGCTAACACCTTGGCATGGAAACCTCCTGCTGCCTCCACCCGCGCTCCTTGCGCACCCTGCACAGGGCCCCGGTCCGGACCCTGGCCCGCGTGCTGCTGCTGGGCCTGCTGGGCCTCGCGCTGTTCGGGGCTGGCGGCTGCGCCATGCTGCCCTTCGCCCTTTCCACCACGGCATCCTTCGCCGCGCCCAGAGTGGCCTCCCTGGCCTTCAGCGGCGTGAAGAGCGCCTACCAGGGCGCGCAGCTGGCCGCGGACGAGCGCGACATGAACACCATCATGCGCGACAACATGCTCTCCATGAAGGCCAAAAGCTCCCTGCTGACCGAAAAGAGCGCTGCGGACGTCAACGTCTACGCCTACAACGGCGACATCTTCGCCGTGGGCGTGGTGGACAACGAGGACCAGCGCAACCATGTCATCCGCACCCTCCAGGCCGTCAAGGGCGTGGACGAGATCAAGGGCGTCCTGCGCATGCGCACCCTCGAGACCTCCTACGCCGGGCTCAAGGACGACTTCCTGGAGAACTCCACGCGCATGGCCCTGGGCCGGTACGTGCTGCACAAGAACTCCGGCATCGAAATTTCCGCCGTGCAGGGCGAGATCTGCCTCATGGGCGTGGTCGGCACCTATGCCGAAGCCCTGGACCTCATCCAGTACGTGGAATCCGTGTCCGGCACCCGCGCCATGTCGCTCCTTGCCATCCGCGATGAATACGCCACCGGCAAGAACGAAAACAACGCGCGCTACCTCCTGGCGCCCAGCCCTGAACACGCCCCCGTGCGCCCGCAAATCGCCGCAGCACACCCCGCAAACCTGCCCGCATCACCCGTCATCGCCCGCAAGCTCAAGGCCGATACCACCGAAACCCAACCCGATTTGCCCGTGGCCTGGAACAAGGCCCGCCAACGCCTCGGCATCCGCCTGCAAACCCTTGCCCAGCAGGCCAGCAACCCCACAGCCAAGGCCGAACTGCTCACCCTGGCCGGTCAGGTCACCACCGACCGCGACCTGTCCATCACCGACCGCCTGTCCGTGGCCGCCGCTCAAGCCACCAACCAGCAGGCCCGGCTCAAGATCCAGTCCCTGCTCGCCCTGTACTGACCCGCAGCAAAGCGGGAGCCTCCGGAGGCCGGGTGGCATGATGCCCCCCGGACCCCCTCATATGGCCTGAGGCTGACGGTGCAACCACGTCCATGTCCCGGCTTGGCTTGGCCCTGGCTATAGCGCGCGGATTTTTCGTCGAAGACTCCGAAAAGCCCCGCGCGCGGTTGGCCCTTTTTGAAAGCGCTGCCGAAAGGACAAAGACACTCTCCCATGACTCACCCGAAGCGAAATGTTCCTGTCGACGGCTTTGCGTCGACAGGAACATTTCGCATAATGGGGGGGGGTCTGGGGGGCCTCAGGCCACACAGCCGCCGGAGGCATTGCCTTTATCTGGGTGCTCAGGGTACAGGGGAGGCATGAATGTCATCATCCTGCACCGCAATTTTCCTGGCCAGTTCCGCCACATAGCGCGTCATCTGGCGAAGAACGGGCATGGCGTGATCGGCGTGGGCAATGCCCAGGCGCCAGGCCTGCCCGGGGTCAACATGGTGCGCTACGACTCACAAAAGCTTGCAATCGCCAGCCACCGCCATGCGCAGACGATTTTAAGCGGCGAGGCCCACGGCGTGGTGGTGGCGCACATCCTGACCCAGCTGCGCGCCAAGGGCCTTGTGCCCGATGTGGTGCTGGCGCATCCCGGCTGGGGCGAGGCGCTCTACGTCAAGGATGTGTTCCCAAAGGTCCGGCTGGTCTCGCTGTTCGAGTTCTACTACCATGCCGAGGGCGTGGACGTGGGCTTTGAGCCGGGCTCAGAGGCGGACTTCGAGCAGCGCGCCAACCTGCGCTGCCGCAACATGCTGCATTTGGCCAACCTGGAGCTCTGCGACGCTGCGGTCTCGCCCACCAGCTGGCAAAAGTCCCTGCACCCGGCCGCGTACCAGCACAAGATCCAGGTGCTGCACGAGGGCGTGGACACCACGCACATGACGCCGGACTCCGAGGCGCGCTTTCTCCTGCCCGATGGCCGCGCGCTGACTCCCGGCGACCCGGTCATCACCTTCGTGGCGCGCAACCTGGAGCCCTACCGGGGCTTCCACAGGCTCATGCACGCCCTGCCGGAGATCCAGCGCCGCTGCCCCCAGGCCGTGACAGTCATCGCGGGCGGCGATGGCGTAAGCTATGGCCGCGCGCCCAAGGACGCCGCCAACTGGCGCGAGAAGCTTTTGGCCGAACTCGGCCCGAGACTCGACCTCTCCCGCGTGGTCTTCACCGGGCAGATCCCCTACAAAGACTACCGCTCACTGTTGCAGGTCTCGGCCGCACACGTGTACCTGACCTACCCCTTCGTGCTGTCCTGGTCCATGCTGGAAGCCATGAGCTGCGGCTGCCTGGTGCTGGGCTCGGCCACGCCGCCGGTCCAGGAAGTGCTGCGCCACGGCGAAAACGGCCTGCTCTTCGACTTCTTCGACGCCGAGGCCCTGGCCAGCCTGGTGGAAAGCGCCCTCACCCGGCCCGGCGACTACGCCCCCCTGCGCCAGCAAGCCCGCAAAGACATCATGGCGGGCTACGACATCCAGAACGGCGTTGCCCGCTACATGGCGCTGCTGCAGGGCTCATAGGCCGGGGAAAGCCTCCGGCGGCCTGGGGCCTGGATGCCTCCGGCGGCCTGGGGCCTGGGGCCTGGGATGCCTCCGGCGGCCAAAGGGCCTGAGGCCCTTTGGAATCCCCATATGGCCTGGGCTTGCGTACCCACGTCCCATGCCTTGGCTTGGCCCTGGCAATGCGCGCGGGGCTTTCGAGCGTCTGCGCTCGAAAGCCCCGCGCGCGGTTGGCCCTTTTTGGAGCGGAACCGAAAGACCAAGAAAATATGTTCTCCCGTGGCTCACAAGCCGAAAGGGCTGTTTCAGGTGCCTCCTGAAACAGCCCTTTCGGCGCGATGAGGGGGTTCGGGGGGCATCATGCCCCCCGACCGCCGGAGGCGCTCACTCTCAGACGAGCCTTTCTTCCTGGGCGTAGCGTTTGACGAAGCCTTTGGCCTCGTCAAGGTTGGTGACGTCGCCGGCGATCTGGGCCTTGAGCAGAGCGTCGCGGATGATTCCCACGGTGGGGCCGGGGTTAAGCCCGGTGGCCTGCATGATGTCGCGGCCGTTGAGCAGCGGTTCGAGCGAGTCTTCGGGCGTATCGGCGCGTTCGAACATCTTCAGGTTGTGGTTGAATTCGCGGTAGGAGCCGTTTCTGGCCTTGATGTCGGCGCGGACCATCTCCAGGATGCGCGGGTACTCGTCGATGGCCTTGAGGCGGCGCATGCCCTTGTCGGTGAGCATGAAGTGCGGGCGCATGTGGTCGCGCACCAGGGTGCAGATGAGGTCGATGTCCTCGGGCGGGAAATGCAGCCGGTTCAGCAGCTTGCGCGTGACCTTGGCGCCCACGCGGTGGTGCTGCAGGAAGCTCCACTGGCCCTCGGAATATTCGGCGGTGTAGAGCTTGCCCACATCGTGGAACATGCAGGCGATGGTGCCGTACCAGTCGTAGGGCAGCACCTCGGGATAGTGGCGCATGACGTCGAGGGTGTGCCTGAAGACCGTCTCTTCGCCTTCCTCGGGGTTCTTGATCTGCTTCACGCGGGACAGAGCGGCGATCTCCGGCAGCAGGCCGTGCAGGATCTGGCACTCGAACAGGAGCTGCACGAACTGCCAGAGGTTCTCGGCCTCGACCTTGCGGAACTCGTCCATGATGTCGGCCACGGGGCAGTAGTCCAGCACGCGGCGCGCGCCCCGGACGATGGCCATCCAGGTGTTCTGCTCGATGGGCAGGTGGTAGTTGACGGAGAAGCGCATGGCCCGCACGGACAGCAGGTAGTCGCGCTTGAGCACCTGGTCGGGGAAGCCCTTGATGCGCACCATGCCCTCGTCGAACCCGGCCAGGCCGTGGTCCTGCTCCTGGGGGCTGGGCAGGTACGGGCAGGCGGCGGAGAGCGGAATCTCGCCCTTCTGCTCCAGGACCTTGAGCAGGCGCGGGGTGAGCCGGGCCACGCACTCCTCGGGGTGGGTGCCGTCTTCCACGCTGGCTGTGTGGAAATAGAAGGTCACGCTGTTCTGACGGATGAGCCCGGTGACGCCGTGCTCGGTGCTGGCCTCCAGGTTCGGGAACAGGCGTTTCAGGCCGTCTAAGTCCAGCTCCGTGCTGATGTCCATGGCCAGCTCGTCGCCGGTTCCGGCCTCTGCCAGGACGGTCTTCTGCAGGCGGGCGTTGATGACGTAGGCGTCGTACCCGTTGCGCATGATGCTTTTGCACAGGCTGACGGCGTCCTTGAAAGGCTGACTCATTCTTCCTCCGGGTCTCTCTGCCCTGGGCGGGCGGATGTTCGTGTTGGGCGCAGGCGGGTTGCTGATTCCGGCGCGCACGCCCTCTATACTATGCTTTTGCCCGCAAGGAAATGGGCCACGACGCGGCCGCGCAGGGTGCGGCCCAAGAGCGGCGTGTTCTTGCCCTTGCTCTTCATGGTCTGCGGATCCACGACCCAGGTGGCGTCCTGGTCGAAGAGCAGAAAGTCCGCCGGGTCTCCGGGGGCGAAGGTGTTCACGGGCAGCCCGAAACGCTGGCAGGGGGCCGTGGTCCAGGCCCGCAGGAAGGCGCCAAAGGGCAGCTTGCCCGCGCGCACCAGCTCCCAGGAGGTGGCAAGCGCGGTGTCCAGGCCGGAGATGCCGCAGGGCGCGGCGTCAAACTCGACCTCCTTCTCGTGGGCGGCGTGGGGCGCGTGGTCCGTGGCCAGCATGTCGATGGTGCCGTCGGCCAGGGCGTCGAGCAGGGCCTCCACGTCGGACCGGGGCCGCAGCGGCGGGTTGACCTTGGCGCTGGAGCTGTAGCCAGCCACCTCGTCTTCGGTGAGGGTCAGGTAGTGCGGGCAGGTCTCGGCCGTGACGTCGACCCCTCTGGCCTTGGCCATGCGGATGATGGCCACGCTCTTCTCGCAGGAGATATGGGCCAGGTGGATGGGCGCGCCCAGATACTCGGCCAGGAGCACGTCGCGCGCTGCCTGGATGGCCTCGGCGATGTCCGGCTGCCCGGCCAGTCCCAGGCGGCTGGACACCTCGCCCTCGTTGACCCCGGCGGCCGGGGCCAGCCAGGGGTCCTCGCAGTGGTCGATGACCACGCGGCCCAGGTCCTGGCAGTACTCCATGGCGCGGCGGAAGAGCTCGGTGCTCGCAACAGGCCTGCCGTCGTTGGAGAAGGCCATGCAGCCGGCGGCCTTCAGGTCGGCCATGGGGGCCAGCTCCTCGCCCCTCAGGCCCTTGGTCAGCGCGCCGATGGGGAACAGGCGCGGACCATCCGGCCAGCTCTTGCGGGCCTGCTCGAGCATGAACTCGGTGACGCTGGCCGTGTCGTTGACGGGCCGGGTGTTGGCCATGCACAGGAGGTTGGAAAATCCGCCAAAGGCGGCGGCGCAAAGGCCCGAGGCGATGTCCTCCTTGTACTCCTGGCCGGGCTCGCGCAGGTGCGTGTGCACGTCGGTGAGGCTCGGCAACAGCAGCAGTCCGCGCGCGTCGATCTCTTTCGCGGCGTGCACGTCCAGGCTGCCCACGGGCGCCACGGACACGATGCGGCCACGGGCCACCAGCACGTCGACGAGCTGGCCTTTGGGCTGCTGCATCTTTCCAAGCTGGCTACCGGGCTGTGAACCCTTCTGGCTGCTTGCTTTGGCCTGGCTCTTCAGGGGGCCGAGCCAAAGGGCGCTCTTCACCGCGAGGTCGATTTTCTTTGCCTGTTGTGGTTTGTTGTTCTCGGGCATGGCGGCCTCCTAGACCGGGATGCCGCTCTGCGCGGCGTCCGGGGATTTGCGGGTCAGGTAGAGGTAGAGCAGGGCCATGCGCACGGCCACCCCGTTCTCCACCTGCTCCAGGATCAGGCTCTCGGCGCTGTCGGCCAACCCCGAGTCGATCTCCACGCCCCGGTTGATGGGGCCGGGGTGCAGCACGCAGCAGCCCGGCGCGGCCAGGGCCATGTGCCGGGGCGAGAGTCCGAAGGTGCGCGCGTACTCGCGCAGGTCCGGGAGCAGGCCCGCCTGCTGGCGCTCCAGTTGCAGGCGCAGGCACATCACCGCGTCCACGCCCTGGGCGGCCTTGGCGACCTCCGAGAAGACCGTCACGGGCCAGGTGTCCAGGCGCGGCGGCAAAAGCGTCCTGGGGCCGCACAGGCGCACGTTTGCGCCGAGCAGGTTCAGGAGCAGGACATTGGAGCGGGCCACCCGGCTGTGGGCGATGTCGCCCAGGATGAGCACGGTCTTGCCAGCGAAGTCCCCGCCCCAGCGGCGCGACAGGGTGAGCGCGTCGAGCAGGGCCTGGGTCGGGTGGGCATGGCGGCCGTCTCCGGCGTTGATGACGCTGCATTCCAGGCGCTCGGCCAGAAACTGCGCGGCCCCGCTGGAGCCGTGGCGGATGACGATGCCGTCCGGGTTCATGGCCTGCAGGGTCAGCGCGGTGTCCTTCAGCGTCTCGCCCTTGGTCAGGCTGGAGCCGCTCTTGGCCAGGGCGAAGGTGTCCGCCGAGAGGCGCTTGCCGGCCATGTCGAAGCTGGTCTTGGTGCGGGTGCTCGGCTCGGCGAAGAAGAGCACCACGCTGCGGCCCTTCAGGGTCGGGACCTTCTTCACCGGGCGGCTGTTGATCTCCCGAAAATATGCGGCCGTGGCCAGGACGTGGCGCACCTCGTCGGCCGAGAGCTGGGAGATGTCGAGCAGGTCCTTGTGTTTCCATTGCATTGCGGCGTCCTTCCTCCCCGGCCTGCGGCTGCCCCTGTCAGGGACCGTGGCCGGGCTTTGCTGATCACTCGGCGTCGATAAAAGCGTCCAGCACAGACCCTGGCACCACGGAGAAGCGCGCCGCCTGGCCCGGCGCCAGGCTGCCCAGCTTTTCGACTCCCGGCACCAGGGGGCCGAAGAAGCGGGCCGGGTTCTCGGTGACGAGCGCCAGGCCCTGGCACAGACTCATGGCCCCGGGGTAGCGCTGGGCCAGCCAGGACAGCTCGGCGTACGGGTCCAGGTCGAAGTTGGAGCACAGGCCGTCCGTGCCCAGGCACAGGTTCACCCCTGCGGCCAGGAACTTCTCCAACGGGGCCTGGCCCACGCCGATGTACTCGTTGCTGCGCGGGCACAGGCACACGCTGGCGCGGCTTGTCGCCAGGGTCGAAATGTCCTCGTCGGAGACGGTGACGCAGTGCACGCACAGGGTGGCCGCGTCCAGCAGGCCCAGCTCGGCCGCCAGGGGCACCGGGCGCTTGCCGGGCGCGTTGTACTCGGTAAGGAACCCGCGCTCGCGCAAAAGGTCCAGGAAGGGGCTCCGGCCCGTGAGCACGATGGCGTCCTCGTCGGCGTGCTCGGCCAGGTGCAGGGAATACGGCAGGCCGTGCGCGGCGCTGACCGCCTTGGACGCGCCCAGAAGCTCCGGGCTGGTGCTGTAGAGCGCGTGCCCGGCCACGGCGCAGACGCCACGGCCGCAGCCGGCCACGGCGTCGGACCCCACGACCATGGTGCTGGGGTCGGCCGGGACCGCGTTGCCGAGGACCTCGTGGAAGGAGCTGAAGAACAGCCCGCTTGAGGCCAGGATCTCGGCCAGGAGCGGGGCGTTGCGGGTGCTGATGTCGGCCACGAAGGCGCAGCCCTTCTGCTCCAGGCGCAGCAGCTCGGCGCGCACCAGGGGCTCGTCCACGGCGTAGGCGTCCAGGGCCAGCAGGCTCTTGATCCAGGGCACAAACCCCTGCCCGGGCGCGGTCTTGCCCAGCAGGTGCGTCATCTCCAGGTGGACATGGCTGTTGAACACGGCCGGGGCCAGGGTGACCGTGCCCAGATCGCGCACCGGGCCGGCGTATTTGCGGCGCATGTGGTCAAAGGAGCCCACGTCCAGGATCGCCTGGTCGTGGACCACGACGGCGGCGTCCTCAAGGAGGGGCCAGCCGGGTGTCATGGGCGCGACTTTCGACGCGCGGAAGAGTTCGGGCATGGGCCTGACTTTGGTGTTGAGGTTCTCGCGGGCGGCGTGGAGCGTCTGCGCCCGCCGGGCCACCATAGCCATTTCCCCCGGCGTTGCAAGGCCGCTCGCCTCGCCAGGGACTCATCCGGCAAAAAAAAGGGAGGCTTGCGGCCTCCCTTGTCTCATCACATGGACAGTATCTCGTCCTGCGGCTCAGTGAGCAGGAACTTGCCGTCCTCGATCCATTTCTTGAGTGTCTCGGCGATCTCCAGCGAAATGGAGTAGCTGGTCACGGGCACGGTGGGCGTCACGCGTTCATTGACCGTGATGCTGCCGCTTTTGAGCTCCTCGAAGTTCACGTGGCAGATGGTCCGGCTGATGCCGTTGGGATAGTCATAGCCGTAGTCCTTGACGGGCATCTGGATGTCCGCGTCGGCCACGCCGGTGAACCAGGCCATCTCCTCGTCCAGGATGGGGATGGGGATGCCCACGCCCAGGTTCAGCGAGCAGCCGTAGCCGAGGATCGACAGGCCGCGCACGTAGCGCGGGTCCATGCCCTTGAGGTTGCCCTTGAGCATCAGCGTGCCCGAGGCCGAGAGCGGGATGCCGCGCTCGTTGCGCGGGGGCTTGGCGTTGTGCTGGGTGCCCGCGCCGATGACGTAGCCGATGCCGCCGCCCATGAAGATCCGCGTGCCCAGGCCGATGGTGCGCAGGAAGGGATCATTGAACAGGGGCGAGAGCTGGCCCGCGGTGGCGTAGTTGGCGTTGCGGCAGCCGGGCTTGAGCGGCCCCATGTAGGTGTAGATGGTGCGGCCGCTCATGTTCACGGCGCAGTTGTAGTTCTGGTAGCAGTTGCGGGGGTTGAGCAGCCAGGTGCCGGGCAGGCTGGCCAGGGTGACGTCCTTCTCCAGCTCCCTGCGCGGGTAGCAGTCCGTGCCGTAGGACTTGGCGCGCAGGCGCACGGGCTTGCCGCGCAGCAGGTCCTCGATGACGTGGCCGCCGCCGTAGGCGAAGCGGCCGGGGTAGACCTTGTTCAGGGGGTCGTCGGCGCTGGCTTCCGTGGCGCCGCAATAGGCGTCCACAGCGGCCAGGCCCGCGTAGCAGGGCACGTTGTTCAGCCAGACCTGGCTGGCCTTCATCAAGGGCGGCTCCTGACCGAAGTTGAAGAGCATGCCGGACGAGCACATGGGCGAGAAGGTTCCCGTGGTGACGACGTCGACCTCTTTGGCGGCCTTGGTCTTGCCCAGGCGCTTGACGGTCTCGACCATCTCTTCAGCCGTGAGCACCACGGCCTTGCCCTTCTTGATGCGCTCGTTGATCTCGGCGATGGTCTTTCCGGTCTTGGTTTTCCCGGCCATGCTATCCTCCGCTGCTGGAACTCTTGAGGCTTGCGGCCGCGCCCACCGCGCAAGCGGCGGCGGCCAGCCGTCCGCGACGACTTCTCTTCCGCGAGAGGGTCCGTGCGATACTCGGGCTTGCGCCGGGGCGCCTTGCGCCGCTTGTCGGCCATGGGCTTGCCTGCCGGGGCCAGGGTCTTGCGCACACGCACCTCGCCCGGCTCGATGACCACAGTGAAAGCCGTGGCTTGGCCCTGTTTCCTGCCCATGATCGCCTCGCCCGCAGGCTCCGGTTCGTTTGAACACACTCTGGAAAATTCACTACATTCTGTGGAAAACTTTTTAGTCTTCCGCCTCCGCAAACATGGCTCAAATCGCTGCGGTTGGCAATTCTTTTTCCGCTGGCGGCCTGCGCTATTTGCTTGGCATCGGGAGGCTTTTCGGGTAGGACTATGGGGGATGCGGGAGTCTTGCGGGGCTCCCTGAAAAACCGATGAAAATCTCCTTGTTTTTCCACAAATTGAACGAAGGATACAGGCCCCAGGACCGTGAAGAAAGCCCTGCGTGAACACCTTGCGGGCTCCTGCACCGAGCAGGAGCTGAAGCGTTGGTTCGACCCCCTGGACGTGGAACAGTCCGAGGGTGGCCGAGAAATACGCATAGGTTTTCCGCACAGTTATTTCGCCCAGTGGTTCGCCGGGCGCATGCAGGACCGCTTCGAAGCCGAAGTGCACCGCTTCAACGGCGGCGCCTGCGACATCCGCTACCTCAGCCCCGGCCTGCGCCGGGCCAGCGGCATAGGCTCCGAGCCAGCACCCAGGAAGCTCAGCTTCCCGTTTGATGCGCAATACAGCTTCGAGAGTTTCCTGACCAACTCCAAAAATTATTTTCCTTTGGAGACTGCGCGCCAGGTGGCGAAGGACGGCATGGGCCAGTTCAACCCCTTTGTCATCTGCGGCAAGTCCGGATCCGGCAAGAGCCATCTCTTGAAGGCCATTGCCAACGAGATGGCCAAGAACCATCCGCTGTCCGAGATCCTGGTGACCACGGGCGAGGGCCTGCGCACGCTTTTGTCCCAGAGCGACCAGATGGCCGCCCGCAGCCATGTGGCCGCGCACCACTTCCTTCTGGTGGACGACATCCACTGGCTGGCCGGGGACGAGAGGCTCCAGCAGGAGCTGCTGGTGCTCTTCAACCACTTCCACGACGGGCACAAGCAGATGGTCTTCACCTGCCAGGACCGCATCGGCGCGCACGAGGACATCATCCCGGCCCTGCGTTCGCGCCTGGAGGGCGGGCTGGTGGTCAGCCTCAAGCAGCCGGACCTGGAGATCCGCGTGGCCCTCATCCAGGAACGCGTGCGGGCCAAGAAGCTGCCCCTGGCCAAGGAGCAGATCCTGACCCTGGCCCAGCGCTTCCAGAACTTCCGCGCGCTGAACGGCATCCTCATCAAGCTGCTGGCCTTCCGCGAGCTGGTGCGCAAGGACATCTCGGCCCGTGACTTCGACCACATCCTGTCCAACACCGAGGAGCGCGACCTGCCCAAGGTTACGGCAGACAGCATCATCGACACTGTCTGTCAGCACTACCAGGTCAAGCGCAAGGACGTCATGGGCGAGGACAGGCGGCAGGGAATCGCCCTGGCCAGACAGGTGGCCATGTTTTTGTGCCGGGAGATGCTTGGCCAGTCCTACCCTATTCTTGGGCGCACCTTTGGCGGCAAGGACCACAGCACAGTCATCTATTCAGTCAAAAAGATAAAAGAATTACAGGAAGATGGCAAAGAAATGAAACAGCTGTTGAAAGATTTGAAGATTCGTTGTCGACAAACGGGTTGAGCCGTGTTTGAAGCGCGTGAAACATCATTCTGTTCCTGTGAAACGACAGCTGATGTTTGAAAAATGCGATTGGAAACCAAGATGTTGCCATTGTTTCGAACAAACAGGCGCTGCTAATAGAAGCCATCAAGGAGAATATGTATGTTTGTTAAAGTAAACCGGGACGAGATCATTGAGGGCTTGCAAAAATCCGCAGGCATCATTCCGGCCAAGACCGGCGCGGCGTTTTTGCGCAGCATCTGGCTGGAGGCCGCCGAGGGCAGCCTGAAGATAATGTCCACTGATTCGAGCCTGGAGTTCTGCGGCGAGTACCCGGCCAGGGTCGACTCGCCGGGCCGGGTGGGTGTCCAGGGCCGCGCCTTCTGCGATCTGGTGCGCAAGCTGCCCGCTGGCGAGCTGACGCTGAAGGCCGACGCCGAGGGCAAGAACGTGCTGGTGGAGCAGGGCAGCCGCAAGTACAAGCTGCCTGCCAATGAGCCCGAGTGGTTCCAGGCCTTTGCGCCTTTCCCGGACCTTGAGGTGGCCGAAGGCGAGGCTGGCGGCACCGTGTTCTGGAGCGGCGACTTCCTGCACGAGATCATAGACAAGATCGGTTTCTGCATCAGCGAGGAGGACAGCATGGAGGCCATAGCCTGCCTGTACCTCAAGCCCGAGCAGGACGCTTCCGGCAAGCGAGTGGAGGTCTGCGGCCTCAATGGCCACCAGTTCTCCATGTTCACCTTCGTCAACGACGACATCTTCAACCTGCTCCCGCGCGAGGGTGCGCTCATTCAGCGCAAGTACCTGGCAGAGCTCAAAAAGTGGCTGGGAAGTGAGGAGATTGAGCTGTCGCTCGGCGAAAAGCGCCTGTTCCTGCGCACCGGAGACCACCGCGAGACCTTCAGCCTGCCGCTGTCGTTCTACCAGTATCCCAACTACCAGGGCTTCCTGTCCAAGCTGAAGGATCCGGCCTCCTCGCGCCTGACCGTGCAACGCGGCGACCTCATGGAGTCGCTCGAGCGCATCAGCATCTTCAACACCGACTCCAACCGCTGCACGTACTTCCTGTTCAGCCCGGGCGAGGTGGTGCTGTACAGCCAGGGACAGGATGTGGGCACGGCCCAGGAGCCCCTTGTGGCCACCTTCCAGGGCGACATGCAGCGCATCGCCTTCCCCACCAGAAACCTGATCGAGATCCTCTCGCACTACAGCTCCGAGCAGGTGACCTTCACCCTCACCGGACCCGAGGCCCCCTGCGGCATCTCCGGTGATAAAGACCAGAATTACAGCGTCATCATCATGCCCATGATGATCCAGGACGAGACCTACTACGCCGAGGAAAACGCCTAGCCATGACAGACAAGGAAAAAAACGCCGCTGCCTACACAGCGGACAGCATCACTGTTCTTGAGGGCCTCTCCGCCGTGCGCAAGCGCCCGGCCATGTACATCGGCTCCACCGACGTGCGCGGGTTGCACCACCTGGTCTACGAGGTGGTGGACAACTCCATCGACGAGGCCATGGCCGGTCACTGCACCCGGGTGCGCATCACCCTGCACATGGACAACTCGGTCACCGTGTCCGACAACGGCCGCGGCATTCCGGTGGACATGCACCCCAAGGAGAAGAAGACGGCACTTGAGGTCGTCATGACCATCCTGCACGCGGGCGGCAAGTTCGACAACAACGCCTACAAGGTCTCCGGCGGTCTGCACGGCGTCGGCGTCAGCGTGGTCAACGCGCTGTCAGAGAGCCTCACGGCCACGGTGAAGCGCGCTGGGCGGTCCTACCGTCAGTCGTACGTGCGCGGCGTGCCCACAGGCCCTGTGGAGGACATTGGCGAGGCCACGGGCAACGGCACCAAGATCCGCTTCAAGGCCGACGAGGAGATCTTTGAGACCAACCAGTACGAATACGCCTTTCTGAAGAAGCGCTTCCAGGAGCTGGCCTACCTGAACCGGGGCCTGGAGATCGAATTCATCGACGAGCGCACCGGCGACAAGGACCTCTTCGTGTTCGAGGGCGGCATCCGCTCCTTCGTGGAGGACTTGAACCAGGGGCAAAGCGCTGTTCATGACCTGATCTACGCCATCGGCGACAGCGATTCCGGCGATCACGGCACCGTGGTCACTGAGATAGCCGTGCAGTACAACAACGGCTACAAGGAAAACGTCCAGAGCTTCGCCAACAACATCCGCACGGTCGAGGGCGGCACCCATTTGGCCGGCTTCAAGACCGCGCTCACCCGCGCGCTCAACACCTACATCCAGAAGTCCGACCTCTCCAAGAAGCTCAAAGAGAAGCTCTCTGGCGAGGACGTGCGCGAGGGCCTTACCGCGGTGGTCAGCGTGAAGCTGCCCAACCCGCAGTTCGAGGGCCAGACCAAGACCAAGCTCGGCAACTCCGAGGTGGCGGGCCTGGTGGCCACCCTGGTGTACGAGAAGCTGACCATGTTCCTTGAGGAAAACCCCAAGGAAGCCAAGAACATCATCGAGAAGGTGGTGGACGCGGCCAGAGCCCGCGAGGCCGCCCGCAAGGCGCGCGATCTCGTCCGGCGCAAGGGCGCCCTGTCCGACAATGCCCTGCCGGGCAAATTGGCTGACTGCCAGAGCAAGGACCCGGCTGAGAGTGAAATATTCATCGTCGAGGGCGACTCCGCAGGCGGTTCGGCCAAACAGGGCCGAAACCCGCGCATCCAGGCCATCCTGCCCCTGCGCGGCAAGATCCTGAACGTGGAGAAGACCAGGTACGACAAGATGCTCGGCAACAAGGAAATCCGCGCCATGATCACCGCCATGGGCGTGGGCGTGCCGGGCACGGGCCTGGACGACGAGCAGGGCCCGGACTATGGCCGCCTGCGCTACCACAAGATCGTCATCATGACCGACGCAGACGTGGATGGCAGTCACATCCGCACCCTGCTTTTGACCTTCTTCTTCCGCCAGTACCGTGAGCTTCTGGAGCGCGGCAACATTTACATCGCCCAGCCGCCGCTGTTCCGCGCGCACAAGGGCAAGTTCGAAAAGTACATCAAGGACGAGAAGGAGCTGCACGCCTTCCTGCTGACCCAGGCCGAGAAGGCGCTGACCGCGCGCACCAACGGCGGAGACATGGCCCCGCGCGAGTTCACCGGCAAGGAGCTGCGCAAGCTGCTCGACGCCATCCGCCAGCTCAAGGACCGCGTGCGCGAGGCCATGCACATGGGCATCGAAGAGGCCCTGTTCATGGCCCTGGTCCAGAACGCGCTGGTGCAGCCCCAGGACTTCACCGCCGCTGCCCTGGCCCAGATCGCTGCGGAGACGCCGCTCTTGGACGAGAACGGCGAGCCCGTGGAGAATTCGCTTGAGCCCATGCTGGAGGTTGCTGCGAAGAGTCTGGAAGACCTCGTCGGGCCGGCCCTGACCGCAGGGTTCAAGGCTGTGCTGGATGTGGAGGAGGACGAGAACGAGCGCCGCATCTTCGTGGTCTTCACCAGCGCCAACGGGCACCGCACGCGCCTGGCCGTGGACTTCTTCGCCTCCAAAACCTACCTCAAGGCCCACGAGATCAACCTCAAAATCATCACCGACTGCGGCGGCGAGGAGTTCACACTGGTGCGCGCCGAAGGCACGGAGATCCGCCTCAGCGGGTTCTTCAACCTGCTCACCACCGTGCTCGACGAATCGCGCCGGGGCTACACGGTGCAGCGCTACAAGGGTCTGGGCGAAATGAACCCGGAGCAGCTGTGGCAGACCACAATGGACCCGGACAAGCGCACGCTTTTGCAGGTCAAGATCAACGACGCGGAAGAGGCTGACCGCATCTTTGGCGACCTCATGGGCGACTCGGTCACCCCGCGCCGTGAGTTCATCGAGCGTAACGCCATGGCCGTGGAAGACTTGGATATTTAGGGAGAGAGAGTATTGGGGGCGCTGCCCCCAAGCCCCTGCCAAAGGGACGAGTCCCTTTGGAATCCCGAGTTGTTGATGTCTATTGCAGTAAATTAAAGTTGACCTGATTCCCCTTGACCAACCCTTTGGGGGGTCAGGGGGCCTCAGGCCCCCTGGCGGAGATGGGGGTCTGGGGGAAGAGGCTTTAGCCTCTGCCCCCGGTTCCACCCGACCCGCCACATACGGAGGATCTACGTGAGTCAGAACGTCACCATTGAACGCGAGATGCAGAAATCCTACCTGGAGTATTCGCTCTCGGTCATCGTGGGCCGCGCCATCCCGGATGTGCGCGACGGCCTCAAACCCGTGCACCGGCGCATCCTGTTCGCCATGCACGAGCTCGGCAACGCTTACAACCGCGCTTACAAGAAGTCGGCCCGCGTAGTCGGCGACGTCATCGGCAAGTACCATCCGCACGGCGACACGGCGGTGTACGACGCCATCGTGCGCATGGCCCAGCTGTTCTCCATGCGCGACCCGCTCGTCGACGGCCAGGGCAACTTCGGTTCCATCGACGGCGACTCTGCTGCAGCCATGCGTTACACCGAAGTGCGCATGAGCAAGCTGGCCAGCGAGTTTCTGGGCGACATCGAGAAGAACACCGTCGACTTCCGGCCCAACTATGACAACACCATGGAGGAGCCCTCGGTGCTCCCGGCCAAGGTGCCCAACCTGCTGTTGAACGGCACCACGGGCATCGCGGTGGGCATGGCCACGAACATCCCGCCGCACAACCTGGGCGAGCTCATCACGGCCACGTTGCACGTGCTGGACCATCCCAACTGCGGGCCGCGCGACCTTCTGCCCATGATCAAGGGCCCGGACTTCCCCACGGGCGGCATCGTCTTCACCGGGCGCGGCCTGGCCGAGGCCTACCTGACCGGGCGCGGCAGCATCAAGATGCGCGGCGTGGTGAACGTCGAGGAAGCCAAGAAGGGCGGCAAGGAAAACGTCGTCATCACCGAGATCCCCTTCGCGCTCAACAAGTCGAGCCTGGTGGAGAAGATCGCGGCGCTGGTCAACGACAAGAAGATCGACGGCGTTGTCGACCTGCGCGACGAGAGCGACCGCAAGGGCATCCGCATCGTGCTGGAGCTCAAGCGCGGCGCCATCGCCGACATCGTCATCAACGCGCTCTACAAGTTCACCCCCCTGGAAAGCTCGTTCGGCATCAACATGATGGCCGTGGTGGGCAACCGGCCCATGCTGCTCAACGTCAAGCAGATCTTGTCCTACTTCCTGGAGCACCGGCGCGAGGTCATCATCCGCCGCACCCAGTACGACCTGGACAAGAGCCAGGCCCGGGCGCACATCCTGGAAGGCCTCAAGATCGCGCTGGACAACATCGACGAGGTCGTGGCCCTGATCCGCGCCAGCAAGGGCGTGGTCGAGGCCAAGGCCGGCCTCATGGAGCGCTTCGGGCTCACGGACATCCAGTCCCAGGCCATCCTGGACATGCGCCTGCAGCGCCTGACCAACATGGAGCGCGAGAAGCTGCTCGACGAGTATGCCGCCCTGCTGAAGCTCATCGCCTACCTGCAGAGCATTCTGGCCGACGAGAACGTGCTGCGCGGCGTCATCCGCGACGAGCTGACCGAGGTGGGCGAGAACTACGCCACCCCGCGCAAGTCGAAGATCGTGGCTGAAGAGGCCACGGACATCGCCATCGAGGACCTGATCCCCGATGAGGAGGCTGTCATCACCCTGTCGCGCCGGGGCTACATCAAGCGCACCAACCTCTCCAACTACCAGCAGCAGAAGCGTGGCGGAAAGGGCATCGCGGGCGTCAGCACCAGCGACGGCGACTTCGTGCACACCTTCCTGTTGACCAGCAACCACCAGCACCTGCTGCTGTTCACCAACCAGGGCCGCATGTACCAGATGAAGGCCCACCAGGTGCCAGAGGCCGGTCGCTACGCCAAGGGCGCGCATATCGCCAACCTGGTGCCCCTGGACAAGGACGAGTACATCGCCACGGCCATCACCCTGCGCGAGTTCCTGGAGGACCGTCAGTTCCTCTTCGTCACCCGCCGGGGCATGGTCAAGCGCACCTCCTCCGCGCTCTACGCCAACAGCCGCGCCAGCGGCATCCGCGCCGTGACCCTCAAGGAAGGGGATGAGCTGATCATGGTCTGCGACGTGCGGGACGAGGCCAATGTTCTGCTCATCACCGAGCAGGGCAAGGCCATCCGCTTCGCAGTGGAGGAAGTCCGGCCCATGGGCCGCACCGCCGCCGGCGTCAAGGGCATCGCCCTGCGCGGCAAGGACCGCGTCATGGCCGGGGTCGTCACCGGCGACCCGGACCGCGAGCAGGTCCTCACCGTCAGCGACCTGGGCTACGGCAAGCGCACCCCGCTGGACGCCTACCGTGCGCAGTCGCGCGGGGGCATGGGCATCATCAACATGCGCGTCACCGAAAAGACCGGCAAGGTCATGGGCGCGGTGATGGTGGCCGAGACCGACCAGATGGTCGTGCTCTCCAGCGCCAACAAGATCGTGCGCTTCCCGGTGCTTCAGGTGAGCCTGAACCAGGGCCGCGCCACCCAGGGCGTGCGCCTGGTGCGCCTGGCCAGCGGCGAAAATGTGGCCGGGTTCGACCTGGTGCAGCGCGACGGCCTGGAGTCTGTGGAAGGTGTGGAGGAGGAGCTTCCTCCGGTTGAGGAATAAGGGCGGGAGCATGGCTGAGGCGCGCACCCGCAAGGTCCTGTCGGCGCTGATCTGCGCCGCGCTGCTGCTGGGGCTCCTGGGCCTCTGCGGCTGCGACCGGGGCGGGCCAAGCGGCTCGGCCCTGGACCTGACCATCGCGCGCGATGCGTACGCCGGGGGCTACTTCCTGGAGGCCGAGACGGCCTACGAGCGCTATCTCCAGGCCGACCCCCAGGGCAAGCACCGCCTGGAGGCCTGGACACGGCTTGTGGAGATCTCAAGCGGCGTCAAGGGCGACCTGGGCAAGGCCGTGACGCTGCTTGAGACCGCCACGCTGGAGTACAACAGCAGGCCAGAGGTCAACTGGCCGCTGTTGTTCCGCCTGGGCGAGCTGTACGAGCTGCAGGGGCAGCGCCGGAAGGCCCTGGATTCCTGGGGCCGTTGCCTGGACACCAGCGGGGGCGACGTGGGCAAGGCCGTGCAGGCCCAGATGCGCATGGCCTTGGCCAACCGCGCCTTGGGCAACCACGACCTGGCCATGCAGCTTCTGACCCAGTGCGTGGCCCAGGCCAAGGATGTGGAGACCAAGAGCCGGGCCATGTACGAGATGGCCCAGACCCTGACCCTGTCCTGGCAGTGGGCCAAGGCCATTCCCATCCTGGACGAGATCCTGGCCCTGGAAAAGGCGCCCCAGGACGTCAAGGTCATGAGCGCCTACCTGCTGGCCGATGCTTACGAGGCCCAGCGCAACATCCCCAAGGCCCGCGAGATATTGCTTTCTTTGAAGGACACCTACCCCAATCCCGAGGTCATCGTTGCCCGGCTGGCCACCCTGGGCCAGCAGCACGGCGCCCAAATCTCGCCGCAGCTCCAGCCCGGCGACGGCATTCCGGCTGAAGCGGCCGACGCCAAGACCCCCAAGGGCCGCAGGCGGCGCTAGACCGCCCCTATACCTTCCTGCTGATGGGCAGGGCCTCGCGGTTCCGGGCCAAGCGCTTCTCGCATTCCCGCACATCCTCGGGCCTGTTGCTGTCCAGCATTTCCGCCAGGGCGCTCTCCTGACTCTTCACCCTGTCCAGAAATCCGCTCAGCCTGGCCAGCCATGTGTCCAGCTCACCCCTGGCCAGGGCCGTGCCCGGACGCAACGCCGGAGGCCCCTGCACGGCCACGTTCCGTTCCAGGGCCGCGACATGGCGCCGGACGTCCGTCTTGAGGCCGCTGCGGGCCGGGCCAGCAACGCAGACAAAGGAGAACAGGAGCGCAAGAAGGACAATGCGCTTGTTCATGCAGCAGCCCCCTATGCGTGTGCGAATTGGCTCAGCAGGGCCAGCCAGACGCTGGGCAGAGCCGTTCGCGGGGAGGCAAGCATGGAACATGCCAACCGTATCAGACTGCAATTGTTTTGTTTTGTTGTGCAATCGCGTGCGCCTGTGCATCCGCCTTCACAAAACGTCCGGGTCGACGTGCACAAGGTTGCGCAGAGGCGTTCCCGGACTCAGGTCTTCCGGCAGATTAGCAGGCCTGCGCCCACGGGCAGGATCACAGCGTCCACGCGCGCGTCCATCTCCGCGTCGAACAGGAAGCGCCGGAAGTTGGCCTGGCCGCCAGCACGTTCAGCGGCGTGCCTGGGGGCAGGGCCACGCAGACCAGCCCGCCGGGCTTGAGCCTCGCCAGCGCCAGCTCATAGGCCGCGCGCGCTTGGCCCGGGTCCGCGTCGAGGAAGCAGAACGCCAGCTCTGGGAGTGCCTCCAGGCCCTTGAGCCCGTCGCCCTCGCGCAAGTCCACCACGTCCAGCACGTCGGCCGCAGAAAGGCTCTGGCGCGCCAGCTCGGCCCTGTTCGGGTCCAGCTCAAAGGTCGTGAGCCTGCGGCCCGTGGCGCGGCAGGCCAGGGCCAGCCAGAGTGCGGAAAGCCCCCCGCCCGTGCCAAGCTCGGCCGCGTCGCCCGCCGGGCATCCGGCCAGCAGGATGGCCAGCAGTTTCCCAGCCTCCGGGTTGACCTGGACCACGCGCCGGGCTTCCACGCCCTGGGCGTTGCGCCAGGCGGCCAGGGCCTTCAGATGGCCTTGCGTGACCTCAATGGCCTGGGGGATGTTGCGAAACATGGGAACCTCCGTGCAATAGGCGCGCTGCGGACCTCAGGTAGCTGATTTGGCGCGTCAGGGGAAGCGCGGCCGGGCTGTCTCCGTGCGGGGCCGTGAGCTGCCTTTGGGCGCATTGGGGTCAGTGGGCATCCCTGCTTGCGTTCTTCTGCGAGAATTGACTATACCTTTTGCAGATGCAGGCCGATAAGGTTTTCGGGACAGAGTACAGCGGTTGCCGGTTGATCCCGGCTGCATCGACAACAAGGCGGTTTACCAGTGGCGAAGAAACCAGACGCGGAACCGGCGGCCGAGATTGCCATTGACGGCGAGGCCCCGAAGAAGTCCAAGAAGAAACTGATCATTATCCTCGGCATTAGCCTGCTCCTGCTCGCTGTGCTCGGTGCTGGCGGCTTTTTTGGCTACAAGTGGTGGATGGGCAAGAAGGCCGCTTCCGCCGGGGGCGACAACGCCACGGAGCAGAAGGCCGACGCCGGTCATGGCGAGAAGAAGGCCGAGGGCGGCCAGGGCGACAAGAAGGACGAGAAGGCAGGCGGAGCAGCCGGCGAGGGCGGCGAGCTGGTGAGCATCCCGCCCTTCCTGGTGAACCTGGCCGATCCTCAGGGCCGTCGCTACCTCAAGCTGGCCCTGGACATCGAGGTCAAGGACAAGGCCGCGGCGGATTCGCTCAACAAGAATATGCCCAAGGTCAAGGACGCCCTGCTCTTGCTGCTCTCCAGCAAGACGTACGATGATCTCGCGTCCCTTGAGAACAAGATCCTTCTCAAGAAGGAGATCGTGGAACGCTTGACGCTGGTGGTGGGCGAACAGAAAGTCTCGCGGGTGTATATCACGGAGATTGTCATCCAGTAGCCGAGCGGATTGGCGGGGAATGTCTTGGGAGCCCTTGCTTGTGCACGGGTTTTGCAATACTGACTTGAGCACGGGAGTGACCCGCGCCTTGCGATCTGCGTTCAACTTCACACAGAGAGGTCAGCATGGCCGATGACAAAGACCAGGACGCCCTCGCCGAGGAATGGGCCAACGCCCTGATGAAGGAAGAGGGCGGCGCGGAAGCCCCTGCCGCTGAAGTGGCCGAGGCCGCTGCCGGTGGCTCGTCCGATGACGCCCTGGCCGACGAGTGGGCCAAGGCCCTGGCCACCCAGGAGGTCGACGGGGTCAAGAAGGAGAAGGAGCAGACCTATCTCCGCACCCAGACCCACGAGCCTGAGTTCAAGGATATGACGGCCGAGCACAAGGCTCAGCGCCAGAATCCCGGCACCAAGCGCGACCTGGACTTCATCTTGGACATCCCCCTTGAGGTCTCGGCCGAGCTCGGGCGTACCAAGCTGCTCATCAATGAGCTGTTGCAACTTGGCCAGGGCAGCGTTATCGAGCTGAACAAGCTCGCTGGCGAGCCCATGGAGATTTTTGTCAACGGCAAGCTCGTGGCGCGGGGCGAGGCTGTGGTCATCAACGAGAAGTTCGGCATCCGCCTGACCGACATCATCAGTCCCATTGAGAGGGTCAAGCAACTTGCCTGATCAGCTTTTTCCTGACATTATGAAGATGCTCGTGGCGCTCACGGGCATTGTGGCGTTTATTTTCTTTGTTGTCTGGCTGATGAAGAAGTTTTTGCCCGGGGTGGTGCGCCGACCGATTGATCGGGTGGACCTGGGCGTCATCGCGCAGCTGTCCCTCGGCTCACGGCAGCGGGTGGCCGTTATTCGCGTGGCTGAGCGCACCCTGGTCATTGGCGTTACCGAAGGCTCCATCACCACCCTGGCGGAGCTTGAGACGCCGCAAAGAGAGTCCGCAGCCCAGAAGGAAGCCGATGACCCGAAAATTTTCGCTGATCTGCTCGCCTGGCGCAAGGACAGCCCTGACCCGGTCGCCGAGCCTGCCAACAAGCCGACACCCAGGACTGCTGCCCTCGTTGAAGACGAAGGGCCGCGCCTCTTCGCTCCTGGCGAACGCCTCTCGCGCTAACTTCGCCACCGTCGGGCTGCTCTGCTTCGGGCTGCTTTTCCTGTTTGTCATGCTCCCTGCCATGGCCCAGGCGGCGGCCCCGGCTAACACGGCCAGCGTGCCTACGCTGACCATGCAGCTCTCCGGCGGCCAGAGTGAGCCCACCAAGGTGGCCGTGGCCCTGGAGCTCATGTTCCTGTTCACGGTGCTGACCATCGCGCCTTCCATTGTGCTGACCATGACCTCGTTCACGCGCATCATCATCGTCTTCCATTTCCTGCGCCAGGCCATGGGCACCCCGCAGATGCCGCCCAACCAGATCCTGGCCTCGCTCGCCCTGTTCATGACCATCATCATCATGGGGCCGGTGATCAAGAGCGTGAACCAGGACGCCCTCCAGCCCTACCTGGAGGAGCGCATCGGCTTCAAGGAGGCTCTGGACAAGGCCCAGGTGCCTGTCCGCGCCTTCCTGTTCAAGCACACCCGCGAGAAAGACCTGTCGATTTTCTACTCCATCAGCAAGGAAGAGCGCCCGCAGAACAAGGAGCAGGTGTCCACCATCATGCTCGTGGCCGCGTACACCATCAGCGAGCTCAAGACCGGCTTCTCCATCGGCTTTCTCATCTACATCCCGTTCCTCATCCTGGACATGGTGGTGGCCAGCATCCTTTTGTCCATGGGCATGATGATGCTCCCCCCGGCAATGGTGGCCCTGCCCTTCAAGATCCTGTTATTCATCCTGGTTGACGGCTGGAGCCTGCTTATCGGCTCTGTTGTCAACTCCTTTGCCTGACGACGCCATGGCCATAACTCCTGAATTCGTCGTCGGTTTTGCCCGCGAGGCCATGGAGATGACTTTGGTCATCTGCCTGCCCATGATGGGTGTGGGCCTGGCTGTGGGCGTGTGCATCAGCGTGTTCCAGGCGGCCACGCAGATCCAGGACGCCACGCTCTCCCTTGTGCCAAAACTTGTGGCCATGTTCATAGCCTTGATCCTGGCTTTTCCCTGGATCATGGACAAGATGATCACCTACACCACAAATCTTTTCACTAACTTACCCGTATACATACGATAGCGGCCAGCTGTTTCCGGCCAACCTTGCCAAACCGGCACTCACAGGCTAGGACTCTACGCACGCGCCTAAACACCAGGGGTTATCTTCCACACATGAGCAGGCGTCAGGACACTCGCAGTAACGGTCAGGCTGCCGGGGAGCGGGCCTGCGGTTACGTCGGTCCCGCGTTTGTGACGGATTCTGGCTTTGCGCCGGGATGCGCCTGTGGTCGCCCCCCTGCTCCTTGCTCCAGCCCCATAGGGACACCGTAATGATCCTCGACTCCATCACCAATTCCATCAAGGCCAAGCCCGCGCGCTGGCTCTTTTTTCTCATCCTCCTGCCAACGCTCTTGCGTGTCTGGTTCGTGGCCACCGGGCAGCTCGGCCTGGTGCAGGACGAGGCCCAATACTGGGACTGGACCCGGCACCTGCAGCTGACCTACTATTCCAAGGGTCCTCTCATCGCCTGGATCATCGCCCTGTTCACGGGACTGTTGGGCAACACCGAGCTTGGCGTGCGCATGGGCTCCATCGTCGGTGCTGCGCTGTTCCCGCTGCTCTTGTGGTGGCTTGTGGCTGTGCTCTGGAAGCGTCCGGTGCTGGCCGTGCTGGCGGTGTTCCTGGCGGCGGTCTCCCCGCTGTTTGAGGCCCTCGGCATCCTCATGACCACGGACAACCCCTTTGTGCTCTGCTGGACCCTGTCCATGATCGCCCTGTACGCCGCGTCCACGCCCGATGATTCCGGCCGTGACCGTGGCCTGTGGCCGTTTCTGCTGCTGGCCCTGGCCTTTGGGGTGGGCATCCTGGCCAAGTACACCATGCTCGGTCTGGTGGGCCTGGTTGTCGCCTACGGCATCCTGCTTCACCGCGGCGGTGTTTTGCCCCGCCGCTTTTGGCCGCGTCTTTTCGTTTCCCTGGTCGTGGGCGTGCTGCTCGGCTTTCTGCCCACCCTTATCTGGAACATGCAGAACGATTTTGTGGGCTACAAGCATGTGCTGCACCTCATCGGCCTGACTGGCGAAGGTTCCAAGACCATCTTCCGGCTCTCTCGCGTGCCGGAGTATGTGGGCGCGCAGCTGGGCTTCGCCTTGCCGTGGTGGTTCTGGATGATGCTTGTGGCGGGCCTGAGCACCGCTCGCCAGGTCTGGCAGGGAGCGGGTTTGCGCATGTCTGCAACCATCCCCAACAACGATAACGGGGCTTCCTTCGCCCAGTCGGCCCTGCTGGTGGTTTTCTTCTGGCCCATGACGCTCTTTTTCCTGGCCTGGAGCTTTCACACCAAGGTGCTGGCCAACTGGAACACGGTGAGTTTCGTCGCCGGCTGCGTGCTCGGCGCGCTTGAGCTGGAGCGGCTGTGCCTGTCGAATCCTTCCCGGCGCACCTCGCGCTTGCTGGTCTCCGCTGGCGTTGCCAGCATTCTGCTTCTGCTTTTCCTGCACCTGCACCAGCTGCTGCCCATTCCCGCCTCCATCAACCCCGCGCACCGGCTCAAGGGCTGGGAAGACATGGGCGCTCGCATGGGCCAGGTGGCGGAGCAGCGTTTTGCTGACCCGAAGCGTGTGTTCTTCATGAGCGATGTCTACGACATCACATCCTCCCTGGCCTTCTATGTGCCTGGCCAGCCGCAAACCTACTGCATGTGGTGGTATGGGCGCCGCATGAACCAGTATGACCTTTGGGGCGGCCCTGAGGGCAAACTGGGCTGGGACGCGGTGCTGGTGCTCAAGGGCGACTCTGCGGGCATGCCCCCGGTGCTCACGGACATGTTCGCCAGCGTCTCCGGTCCCTACCGCTATGTTGCCAGCTATCGCGACGTTCCTGTCCGTCCTTTCTACTACTACCTCTGCTACGGCTACAAAGGTCTTTGGCCCCGCCACGACACCGGCACTTTCTAGCCCGCCTGTTCCATGCAATCGACTCAATTCTCGTGCGATTTTGAACGAGTTTTGAGTCTTTTAATGCCTTTTGATGACAAACGTTGACATTCTTTGACAACGGGTGCATAAGCGCATATATCGGTGTCATATGGTAGACAACGATGTACACGCTCTGGATTCCGCTTTGGTGTTGCCTCGACTTCTTACCCTGAAGGAGGTCGCCAACATCTTGCGCATCCACCCCAGAACAGCGTATAGGCTTGTTCAGGACGGAGCGCTGGTAGCAATACGTGTTGGAACGCAGTGGCGCGTCACCGAGGAAGCGCTGCACGAGTATGTTTCACGCGGTTGGAGGCACTGGCGGCCAGAGCCCTCCAGAGCCAGGACGCGGCAATACAGCTTGCCGTTTGACGAACAGGAGTGAGCATGAACCAGACGCCTGTGGACTTTTCCGGCAACCCGGCTCCGGCCCGTCCAATCACGTTGCCGAACGACTTCGGCAACCCCATCACCTTGACGGCGAGCCTGGTGGCCGAGGATATCCATTTCAGCACCACGACAGGGCTGCTCACCGTTGAGAAGCTTTACCGCACCGCACAGGGCCGTGTCGGCTACGGCATCATCGCCGCCTCTGGCGAGAGCCGAGAGCGCCGGGCCTACACCCTGGACGACCAGGGCGAGACAGTGGTCTGCGACAACGGCGCGTACACCGTTGAGTTGCCCGTGAACGACCTGCAGGAGCTCCTGTGCATGGCCTTGCAGGCGGAAGACGCCCTGAAGACCGTGGGTGAGCACGCCCACTTCTCCGTGGCCGTGAACGACGAATAGCTCAGCTCCTCCTGCCAGAAACGACAAGCGCCCGGATTTCCGGGCGCTTTTTTTGTCTGGGCGCAAGCCCGGTCTTAATCCTGCTCGCAGTGCTGGATGCCGTGGGAGCCGAAGTCCTCCTGTCCGGTGGACTCGATGACCGCGCGCCAGTAGTCGGAGTTGATGTTGAGCATCTTGCGCTTGCTGGTGACGAGCTCCAGCGGCACGTGCACGTAGCGCGACTGCAGCCGGCTGACGACCATGCCGGTCTTTCCGGCCATGGCCGCGTGCACGGCGTTCTGGCCGAGGAAGCCGGAGTAGACGCGGTCGTTGGCGTTGGCGGGCACGGAGCGTATGATGTAGCTCGGGTCAATGAATTTGACGGTGACCTCCATGCTGCGGTTCTTGAAGTGTTCCTTGATGCGCGCGATGAGTATGCTGCAGATGTCGCAGAGCACGGGGTTGCCGGAGGCGTCGGTTCTGCCGCTGGCCTCGCAGAGGTGCTGGCCAGCGCCCTCGGCCACCACGATGACCGCGTGCCTGCGCTTGCGCAGGCGCAGTTCCAGCTGCGTCAGCAGCCCCTCCGGCCCGTCCAGCTCAAAGGGGTTCTCCGGCACCATCACGAAGTTGACCTCTTTGAGGGCCAGGGTGGCTTGTGCGGCGATGAACCCGGACTCCCGGCCCATGAGCTTGACGATGCCGATGCCGTTGTAGGCGCCGACGGCCTCCACGTGCGCGCAGCCGATGGCCTCTGTGGCCTTTTCCACGGCCGTGTCGAAGCCGAAGGACTTGCCCACGAAGTTGATGTCGTTGTCGATGGTCTTGGGGATGCCGATGATGCTGATGCGCGAGTTCCGCGCCTTGATTTCCTTGACGATGTTGGCAGCGGCCTTCATGGTGCCGTCCCCGCCGATCATGAACAGCACGTTGATGTTCATGCGCTCCAGGGCGTCCACGATCTCATCCGGGGCCTGCGGCCCGCGGGAGGAGCCGAGTTCGGTGCCGCCGAAGACATGGAAGTTCGACACCTTGTCCGGGGTCAGCTCCATGATGTCGTGCCCGTATTTGGGGATGAAGCCCTGCAGGCCGTAGCGTATGCCGATGACCGAGGCCACGTGGTAGTGGTGGTAGGCGTCCATGACGATGGCGCGGATCACGTCGTTGATGCCTGGGCACAGCCCGCCACAGGTGACGATGGCGCACTTGACCTTGGACGAGTCGAAGTAGAGCTTGCCGCGCGGCCCGGCCTTCTCGAAGCGCATGGGCCCACGCGCGATGCCGAGCAGGTCGGCCTCTTCTTCGGTCAGGTTCAGCTCCAGCTCTTCTTCCTGGGCGATGTAGCTGCAGTAGTGCAGTGGGGTAGGGATCTTGGCCACGCCAAGGGTCTCGATGGCGGTGTTGAGCCCGGATTTTTTGGAGCCTGCGCTCTTGGTCATGGGGACCTCCTGTGGCCGGATACAGAGTATTTTTCTATTCTTCTATCCAATCCTTGCCCTTGCGTAAACTCCCCTTGTGCCAAGTCCATTGAAATCATTGCAGCAGTATTGGGCGCGTAGGCGCGTCTGCCGCGAGGCCCTGGCGCAGAGGCACGGATTTCGTCACCATTGCGGTTGCTGGAGCAGGTTCCGCAACACTCCCCAAGGGCATGCCAGACGTTGCGGCGGGGGCCTCCACGCTCAGTGTCAGGCCGGGGACGGCTGCTGTCCAGAGCATGATCCGAGTCTCTGAAAGGGCGCGCACGTTGATTTTCCCGGTTCCATCGGCCTTTTCAAGCTGGTCGAAAATGCGCATGCGCAGGCCGGGAATGTGCGCCGTGCCATCCGGCCCGACCACAACCTCTATCCAATCGTCTGCAAAGCATTGGGAGTGCGCCTTGCCGCTGTGCGCATCGAAATAGCGCACCACACCATCGACATCGGAAAGGCGCAGGCACCTGGCATGGCTGGAGACGGCCAGCTGCGGGAGATGCGGTTCGTACACTGGCGTTGGCCGCCAGGACAGCCCAGAGCGCACGTAGAGCAGGTTCGGGCCACGGAGCTCCAGCCAGCCGTCATTCTTGCCCGTGGAGGCCTCTCCAGGCGTTTTCTCGGCCTCGGCAGGGCGGTTGTGCAGCACGTCCCAGCGCACCAGGCGCCCGTCCGTGGTCCAGAGCCGCGCCTCGATTCCCTGAATGTCGCCCCGTGCGAAAGGCCCGCCAGGCACGGACAGGGTGCGCAGGCCCACGCCCGAGCGTGCGTTCCAGGCCCCGCCGTGGCCCTGGCCGTCCAGGACCAGCAGGACCCCCTCGCCGTCGGAAAAGCCGATGGCTGCGGGAGCCCCGCCCAAGGCCGCGACCATGCGCATCGCGCCGCCGCGCGGCCCGACCCAGACCTGTCCGCTCTGGTCCTGCGCCGCCAAAAAGGCCCCGGTGGCGCTGACGGTGAGGCTGATCTGTCCGCGCATGGCGGTTTCGGTGGTGGTTGCCGGGCAGCCGGGCGCACGCAGGTCGAAGAAGACAAGCCGGTTCAATCCCTGCGCCCAGGCCGCAAGCACATCCCCTTCGGCCGCCAGGGCCATGGCATAGGCCGGGTCCCCGCTCGGCATCGCAAGGCTCGTGCAGTTGCCTGCCCCGAACAGCTCGATGCGGCCGTCCGCGTGGCTGGCCGCTGCTGCCGTGGCATCTCCGGCGCTGGCTATGACGTTGGTGGAGAGCAGCACGGCAGGGCGCTGGAGGCTCAGGTCCAGGCCCTGGGCTCCGGCCCAAACCCCTGAGGACGGGTCCAGCAGCCCCGCAACGTTTTGGCTGGCCTGGAGCAGGCTGCGCTCCAATGCCTGGCCGGGTGCGGCGGGCCTGCCCTCGGCAACAGGGGCGTCGATGTAGCTCTCGCCCATCCCCGGCCTGATGGCCTCGGCCGCAGTACCAGCGGCCAAGGGAAAGAGCGGCAGCAGGCAGGCAAGACCGACGCAGAGCGCAAGCCGGAGCAGGGGGGTTCGGCTGCCGGAGCAAGGCCCGGCCTTTGGAGCCTGGTCGCGACATGCTTTGCAGGCCCTTGCGGAGTGTGTGCGGAGAGGTTCACGCATGGCGGCTGCTCGGGGCGTTATCCGGAAGCCTCAGCCAAGGGGGGGAAGCTCCTCGATGGCAAGGTCCGGGTGGCTGGCGATGGCCTCGCGCAGGGCCTCGGGGCTGGCCGTGGCTGCGCCAACCTGGGCCACGACGATGCCGGCGGCGTGGTTGGCCAGCACGGCGGAGGAGAGCAGGTCCGCGCCAGCAGCCATGGCCAGCGCCAGCGTGGCGATGACCGTGTCGCCCGCGCCGGTGACGTCAAAGACCTTGCGCGCAAAGGTCGGGATGCGCTGGGCCCTGTCCGGACCGTGGAACAGGGCCATGCCCTGGGGGCCGAGGGTGATGAGCAGGTGCGCGCAGCCCAGGCGCTTGAACAGGGCGTTGGCAGCCGGTCCTGGCCCATCCGGGCCGGTGACGGGAAGGCCGGCGCCTTCGGAGGCTTCCTTGGCGTTGGGGGTCAGGAGGTCCACGCCCTTGTAGAGGTCGTAATTGCAGGGCTTGGGGTCCACCAGGATGCGCGGGCGCGCCCCTGATTGGCCCGTGAGCGTCTGCAATCCGGCCATGAGCGCCCTGGTCACAACGCCCTTGCCATAGTCGGAAACAATAACGATGTCATGGTGTTGCGCATGAACAGCGAGCTTTTCCAGCAGGGCTTCAACCACGGCCTTGGAGAGCGGTTCGGTTTCCTCGCGGTCAACCCTGACGATCTGCTGATTCTGGGCGATGATGCGGGTCTTGCGCGTTGTACGGCGGCGATCATCGTGAACCAGGTCGGTCTGGACGCCAGCCTCGCTTAAGAGGGTGGTGAGCGTCTGGCCATCCTGATCAATGCCGGCGACGCCGATCATCATGGCCTGACCACCAAGGGCCACGATGTTTCGAGCGACGTTCCCGGCTCCGCCAAGGCGGTACTGCTCGTCGGACACTTGCAGCACGGGCACTGGCGCCTCGGGTGAGATCCTCGTGACTGACCCGAAGGTGTAGTGATCAAGCATGACGTCGCCCACGATCATCACGCGCCGACCCGCCAAGTGATCAACCAATGAGAGCATGTCCAGTGTGATCATCAGACCTCTTCACGGCAACAGCACCACGACCGCCGCCAACTAAAGTTACTGGAAAATAAGTCTGTTAAGTGTGATGATGATCTGGTGATTGCCGTAATCTAGGCTTCGTCCAGCCCGAGCAACTGAGAAATGTGCGTCAGATCCTCAAGGGATTGATAAGAAAGGGAAAGCACGCCTTTGCCTTGGGATCCGGAGATTTTCACAGTGCACCCAAGGACTTGCTCCAGGCGTTCCTGAATGTCGCGCAGGGTCTCGTCGGCCTTTTCCGCAGGCTGGCGGCCATTGCGCGTGCCGCGTGCGGCTTTGCCCCGGGGCTTTTGGCTTCCGTAGAGTTCTTCAGGCTCGGCCAGTCTGCCGTTCTCCTTGAAGAAGGTGGCCTCGGCCTCGGCCTGGCGCACCGAGAGGTTGAACTCCTTGATGCGTTCGAACAGGGCATGGCAAAATTCGCCTTCAACGGCCATGATGGCGCGGCCGTGGCCAGCGGTAAGCACGCCGGACTGGATGTCGGCCTGCATGATCTCGGGCAGATTGAGCAGGCGCAGGGAGTTGGCCAGGGCCGAGCGGCTCTTGCCCACCTGCCGCGCCAGTTCCTCCTGGTTCAGGCCAAAGTCCTTGAGCAGCTGCTGGAACCCGCGCGCCTCTTCAATGGCGTTCAGGTCCTCGCGTTGCAGGTTCTCAATGAGCGCAATGGCCAGGGTCTCCATGTCCGTGAGCGTGCGCACAAGGGCAGGGATCTCTTTCAGACCCGCCATCTTGGAGGCGCGGGTGCGTCGCTCGCCGGCCACCAGCTCGTAGCCTTCCTTGCCGTCGGCCAGGGGCCGCACCAGGATGGGCTGGAGCACGCCCTGGACCTTGATGGACGCCGACAGGTCCTCTAGGGCCTGGGGGTCAAACTCCTTGCGCGGCTGGTGCGGGTTCGGAACGATGGTGGAGATAGGGATGAGCCGCACCTCCGCCGTGTTGACAGACTCTGGTCGGATGCTCCCGAGCAATGCGTCCAGACCGCGTCCGAGTCCTCTTTGCCCTATGGCCATGCCATTTCCTCCGGGTGTCCTCGCGCCGCTCGCCCAGATCGTCTGGGCTTGTGCAGCGCTCTCGCGTTTGTGTCTTGCCATGTCCGCGCCTGCCCCCTATAAGGGCCACACGCCAACGCCAAGGAGTTCACGCCATGAGCCAGACCCACGACATCCTCAGCTTTCAGGAAATCTTCGACGCACAGGGCCAGCCCCTTGGCGCCATTCTCGGTCCAGAGGCCTGGGCCAGTGTTCGCGAGATCGTCTTGCAGCATTTTTCCCTGCCCGAGGCCGAGCCCGAGAAGCCCGAGCCCCTGGAGGACTGGAGAAGTTTGGTCCTGCACTGGGACTTCCGGTATCCCGTGGACCTGGACGTGTCCTGCCCATTCTGCGGCAGTGACACCGCTGACTGGGAGCACGACTCCCCGCGCAAATTCATGCTCACCGCAGCCAACATGGGCGGTCTGGTTTCCTTCCGCTGCCTGTCCTGCCAGGCCCGCATCATCAAGAGGCACTTCTACGACGCCATCAAGGTTGAGGCGCTGCCCTACTCGCCGGAGAAAGGCCTGCGCAACAAGGGCCGCGCCTCCTAAACTCCCCCCTAGTCCCGCACCTTGCTGCGCGTGACCTCCTGGGCCAGGGCCATGTAGGCCTCGGCCCCGCTGGAGCGGATGTCGTAGGTGATCACGGGCTTGCCGAAGCTCGGCGCCTCGGAGAGGCGCACGTTGCGCGGAATGATGACCTCGAACAGGTGCTGGGGCAGGGCCTTTCTCACCTCGTGCTTGACCTGCCAGGAGAGCTTGTTGCGCTGGTCGTACATGGTCAGCACCACGCCCAGCACCCGGAGCTCCGGGTTGAGGCGCTTCTTCACCAGCTCAAAGGTCATGAGCAGCTGCGAAAGGCCCTCCAGGGCGTAGTACTCGCACTGGAGCGGCACCAATAGTTCCCGCGCCGCGCACAAGGCGTTCACGGTCAGGATGCCCAGCGACGGCGGGCAATCGATGATGATGTAGTCGTACTCGTCCTCCACCGGGCTGAGCAGGTCCCGCACATAATATTCGCGTCCGAGCTTGTCCGCCAGTTCGATCTCCGCCCCCACCAAGTCCTGGGTTCCGGGCAGCAGCGAGAGAAACGGAATGGCCGTCTGCACAATGGAGTCGCGCACATTCTCGGGCTCGAACAGGGCCGTATAGATGTTCGGCCTGTCGTCGCCGGGGTAGAAGCCCAGGCCGCTGGAGGCATTGCCCTGGGGATCGCAATCCACCAGGAGCACCCGCTTCTCCATGACCGCCAGGGATGCGCCAAGATTCACCGCGGTGGTGGTTTTGCCCACGCCGCCTTTCTGATTCGCCACAACTATTCTGCGTGCCACTCAGGCCTCCGGGAAGGAACTCGGTGTGTTTCACGTGAAACACCGGGCGGCGGCCCGGTGTTTTTCGTCGGTGCAACGCTTGAGTATGGAACCTACTTCCCGCTGACGGGAAAATCAAGGCGCGAGTGCGTCCGTCGGATAAAAAAACGGAAACTAGACCTTGAAGTACTCGCGGTACCACTCGACAAAACGGGCGATGCCGTCCTCGATGCGTGTGGCGGGCTTGAATCCCACGTCCCGAACCAGGTCGTCCACGTTGGCTTCGGTGGCCGGAACGTCGCCCATCTGCATGGGCAGGTATTCCTTGATGGCCTTCTTGCCCAGGCAGTCCTCCAGGACTTCGATGTAGTGGGAGAGCTCGACAACCGTGTTGTTGCCGATGTTGTAGAGGCGATAGGGGGCAGGGCTGGTGGCCGGGTCCGGGTGGGCGCCGTCCCAGTTCGGGTTGGGCTCGGCCGTGTGCATGGTCACGCGCACCACGCCTTCCACGATGTCGTCGATGTAGGTGAAGTCGCGCTTCATCTTGCCGTGGTTGAAGACCTTGATGGGCTCGCCCGCCAGGATGGCCTTGGTGAACAGGAACAGCGCCATGTCCGGCCGGCCCCAGGGGCCATAGACCGTGAAGAAGCGCAAGCCGGTGCAGGGCAGGCCGTAGAGGTGGCTGTAGGTGTGGGCCATGAGCTCGTTGGACTTCTTGCTCGCGGCGTACAGGCTCATGGGGTGGTCCACGTTGTCGTGCACGCTGAGCGGCATGGTGGTGTTCAGCCCGTATACCGAACTCGAGGAGGCAAAGGCCAGGTGGCCGACCTTGTTGTGGCGGCAACCTTCCAGGATGTTCAGAAAGCCGACGATGTTCGAGTCGATGTAGGCGCGCGGGTTCTCGATGGAGTAGCGCACACCGGCCTGGGCAGCCAGGTTCACCACATGGGTGAAGCCGTGGTCCTTGAAGAGCTTGGCCATGCCTTCGGTGTCGGCCAGGTCAAGCTTGACGAAGGTGAAGCGCGGGTCCGGGGTGAGCATGGCCAGGCGCGACAGCTTGACGTCCACGGAATAGTAGTCGTTCAGAATGTCCAGGCCCACGACCTCGTGGCCCATGGAGAGCAGCCGGCGGGAGAGATGGAATCCGATGAAGCCTGCGGCTCCTGTGACAAGTACCTTCATGGTGTGTGTCCTATGGTTTTGGTGGTCATGGTTTTAAGGGGCGAGGTGTACCCGCCGTGCGCGGCAAAGGCAAGGCTCACTCAAGGGTCAGGGCCTTGAGGGCGGCCACGGCGCGGTGCAACTCGTGGGGCAGAAGTCCGATAAGTTCACTTGGCTCGGGCAGGGAGAGGACGCGGATTTCCGTGTCCGCAGGTCCGGGCGGAAACAGGGCCGTGGCGATGTGCGCGGCATCAGACCCAAAGCAGGCGATGTGCGTGACGCCGAAGCTGAGCGCGCCGTTGAGGAAGATGTTGCGAGCCAGTCCGGGCAGCTCCGGGGCATCGGTGCAGGGCCAGAACAGGCTGGTTCCCTGGGGCCAGCCCATGTAGCCGAGGATGGTCTGGAAGAGCTTGCGCCGGGCCGGGTCGGCCTGACCGGTGACATCCGCCGTGAGTGATGCATAGGTGATGATGATCTGAGGCTTGCTGCGCAGGCGCGAGGCAATGGCGCGCCAAGGCTCCGGCCAGTCGTTGTCGATTGGGGGAGTAGGGGCTTCGGGGCTGGTGGCGCCGTCGAAGGGCTTGGCCTGGGGTGCCCCCGCGTGATCGCCAGTGACCGGCGCGGCCACAGGCACGCCTGATCTGGCAGCAGGCGAAAAGACAGGCAGCCCGTCCGGCAGGAACAGGGAGTCCAGTCCGGCGGCGCGCCAGGGGCGCAGGTGGTCCGGCAGGTCTACAGGTGCCGCAAAAGATCCCAGACGCGCCACGCGACCTCCGTCTTAGGCAGTTCCGGCCATTGCTCCACCCGGCCAGTGCGGTCCAGCACGGCCACGGTGTTGGTGCCAGAGTCGAAACCGCTGCCAGGGACGCCCACCAGGTTGGCCACGATGAGGTCCAGGTTCTTCTCGGACAATTTGAAGCGGGCCTGACCCATGAGGTCCTCGGTCTCGGCGGCGAAGCCGATGAGGATCTGGTCCTTGCGCTTCTGTTCGCCCAGGGTGCGCAGAATGTCAGGGTTGGCGGCGAGGCGCAGCACGAGGTCGTCCGGGGCCATGTCGCGTTTCTTGAGCTTGCGCGCAGGGTCGGCGTTCTTGGGGGCAAGCGGGCGGAAGTCGCACACGGCGGCCGTGCAGCAGGCCAGGTCGGAGTCAGGCCAGAGGGCCTGGCAGGCGTCGAGCATCTCCAGGGCCGAAGTGACTGGAGTGACCTCGATGCCTGGCGGAAAGTCGAACCCGGTGGGGCCAGCCACTACGCGCACGTGGGCCCCGCGCATCCAGGCGGACACGGCCAGGCACGCGCCCATGAGGCCGCTCGAAGGGTTGGAGAGGAAGCGCACGGCGTCCCAATTCTCGCGGGTGGGGCCGAGGGTCACGAGCACCGTCTTCCCGGCCAGGTCGTGCGGGGAAAGGGCGCGCAGCACCCCCGCCAGGATGTGCTCCACAGGGGAGAGCTTGCCCTGGCCGGTGTCGCCACAGGCCACATCGCCCACAGCCGGGCCGATGCCAACGGTTCCGCGTGCAAGCAGGGTGCGCCAGTTGGCCTGGGTGGCCGGGGCGCTCCACATGGCCGGATTCATGGCCGGAGCCAGCAGCAGAGGTCCGCCAAAGGCCAGGGCCTGGGTGGACAGGAGGTCATCGGCCAGGCCGTGCGCCAGCTTGGCCAGAATGTTGGCCGTGGCCGGGGCGATGACCATGGCGCTGGCGGTCTGGCCGGGCGTCAGGTGCACGAAGGGATCCTCGCCCGCGCCGGGGCCGAACATGCTGGTGGTAACCATATCCGCGCCCAGGGCGCGAAAACTCTCGGGTCCGACGAAGCGCAGGGCGGACTCGGTGAGAGTGACGCTGACCGCAACCTGGCACTGGCGCAGCAGGCGCAGCAGTTCAATACTCTTGTAGGCGGCTACGCTGCCGGTGACGCCCAGGTGGACGCGCTTGCCCAAGAAGCAGGGAAACTGCAGGTGTGCGGTGCTCAATTGCTGATGTCCTTCTCGGAGAAGCTGCCGCCATTCCTGGAGGAGCTGGTGGAGCCCGCCGGGGCCTTGGCCGTGCCAGGCCGGCTCTGGGTATTGGAGCGGCTGGAGTAGGAGCCGGCCTTGTACTCAAAGGCGAAGACCGTGGCCTTGGCCTTGTAGCCGTCGGACAGCTCGATGATGGCCGCCTTGTTGGCCTTTTCAAAGATGAGGATGCTCTTCTTGGAGCGCACGGCCGAGACCTTCTTCCAGCCGTCCTTGACCATGTTGTTCAGGAAAAAGTTGATGAGGTCGTCGTACACCACACGGCCCTGGAAAACCTGAATTCCGGCCTTGAACTGCTGCGTGTCGAAGGAGAAATCCTCGTCAGCGGTGTGCTCCATGCCGTTAGGGATCAAAATGTCATCGAACAGGTAGTAATAATTGGGATTGTCGTACGTCTCAGCCTGGGAGCCGCCAGAGGCCGGGCTGGCGTCGGCGTTGCTCTTGGTATTCAGGCCGGAACAGGCGGTGAGGGCAAGGGCCAGAGTGAGGCAGAGCAGAGCTTTGTGGAAATATGAGTGCATGGCGGGCTCCTCCGGATATTTGGCGTGAAGTTCGGCGCGATGTTTCGCGGGCAGTTCAGCGTGGCAAACGCTTATGATGAGTATGCATATATGAAGACGAAGGGAATCTCAATGCGGCCCAGAGGCGCGCGATGGCAGGAAAAGAAAGGTCAGGGTCAGACGGGTAGTCCATTCAGGCGTTTGAGGATGTCCTCAAGGCGCTGGCGGTCTTCGCGGAGGCGTTGCAGCTCCACTTCCTGTGCCGAGAGCCGCGCCTTCAGGTCCGCGTTGTCGCTGGTCAGCGTCAGGGTGATCTCTTCCATGACCGCGAGCTTGGGCTCCATGTTGCGCATGCGTTCCTGGATGCGGATGATCTGGGTCATGGTGTCGGACTGGTCGCGCCGGGCCAGGCGCTTCAGGTTGCGCGCCAGCAGCACAAAGCCGTTTTTGAGCTTGCTGATGTCCGACTGCTGCACGTCCAGGTGGGATTTCTGGTCGGCCAGGGCGTCCAGGGTTTCGCCGAAGCGGTTCAGGGACGAGGACAAGGCCTCGGACAGCGCGTCGGACAGGGCGTCGGTCAGGATGTCGGTGAGGTTGCCGGGGAGCGACGAAAGCTCGGGTGGCACGGCGGGCAGGGCCATGTGCTCGCCGGCCGGGCCGACCTCAATGGTGCGCGGGAACTCGCGGCGCAGGATCTCCTCGATCTCGGCGGTGATGCGGCCTTGGCCATACAGCTCGCTGACGCGCAGGAAAACCGGCACCGCGTCCTCGGGATAGCGCGTCATGCGCCCCAGGCGACGGCCCGAGAAAAAGTCCTTGAACAGGGCGGCATAGCGCCGCGCAGTTGGAGCGGGGATGCCTGTGCGTCGCGCAATGTCGCTTAATGCCATGAGTTCCATGCACTCGACATACCAGGATCGTTAACAAGATCAAGGGAAAATTACCGCAGGATGCCGATCCGCCATCAAGTGATCGTGCAAGGCGGGTGATCATCGGGGCGTGCACCGGGCCTGAGCGGGTGATGAGCCCGTGGCGCGGCAAGGTAAGAGCAGAGCGGTCTCAAGGGCAAGAAAGAGGGGGAACGGGTGGGCCGAGACGATGGCCTTTCAAACGCCGAGGACTTGCGTTGCGTTGTCGAATACGTAAGAGTGTTTGGCACATGACAATCCCCCCGAAGCACATTCCTCCCGAATACGCGCTGGCCAGCTATGTTTACGAGCTGCCGCCCGAGCGCATCGCCCGCCGCCCGGCAGACGCCCGCGACGGCTCAAGGTTGCTGGTGGTCGACCGCGGCGCCGAAGACTCGCCCGAAGACCTGCGCTTCACGGACCTGCCCGAGATCCTGGCCCGGCGCTATCCCCGGGGAGCGCTGTTGATCGCAAACAATTCCAGGGTGTTCCCGGCGCGCGTGTTCGGCCGCAGGCACACCGGCGGGCGGGTGGAGCTGCTGCTCCTGACGCCCCTGCCGCTGCTCGACGTGGCCCCCTGCCCAGGCGAGGGAGGCTGGCTTTGCGCCGAGGCCGAGGGCCTGGTGCGCACGGCCAAGCGCATGAAAGAGGGCGAGGCCGCAGAGTTCGACGCGCCCTTGCGCGTGGTCCTGCTCGAGCGCGGGGAGTACGGCCGCTGCCGCCTGCGCCTGGAATGGCAGGGAGACCTGCAGACGATCTTCAACGACATCGGGCATATGCCCCTGCCTCCGTACCTGGAGCGGGAGGATGACATAAGCGACCGCGAGCGCTACCAGACCACCTACGCCGACGCGGGCAAGGCCGGGAGCGTGGCCGCGCCCACGGCCGGGCTGCACTTCACGCCCGAGGTGCGGCAGCGGCTCGCGGCCAAGGGCTTTCCCTGGGCCGAGGTGACGCTGTACGTGGGCTACGGGACCTTCAGCCCGGTGCGGGCCGGGGACATTCGCGAGCACAAGATGCATGCCGAGCACGTGGAGGTGCCCGAGGCAACAGCCAGCGCCATCCGCGAGGCCAAGGCCGCTGGCCTGCCGGTCATCGCCGTGGGCACCACCAGCGCGCGCAGCCTGGAGGGCATGCACCAGGCCCTGGGCGAGGTCGCGGCCTTTGCCGGAGATACAAGGATCTACATTACGCCCGGCTACGAATTTCGTGTCGTGGACGCATTGCTCACCAATTTTCATTTGCCAGAATCAAGTCTCCTGATTATGGTCTCGGCCCTAGCGGGCCGTGCGCGCATCCTGCATGCGTACGGCGTTGCGCTGGCCCGGGAGTACCGGTTTTTCTCCTACGGCGACGCCATGCTCATTGTCTGAAATAGCCAGGACTGGCGCGGGTTTCCCGCCCAGCAAAGGGGTCTTGTAATGTCCCGCATAGTGGTAACGGAAGAGCGCTGCAAGGGCTGCCTGCTCTGCACAACGGTCTGCCCGGTTTCGATCATCCGGCAGAGCGAGCGCATCAACCAGCAAGGATACAAGGTCGCCGAGGTGGGCGCGGACGACATGGGCAAATGCACAGGCTGCACCTCCTGCGCCACCATCTGCCCGGACATGGCCATCGAAGTCTGGCGCACCAAAAAGTCCAAGAAGGCGGCGTAGCATGGCAGGAAAAAACGAGCTCACCTTCGTCAAGGGCAACGAGGCCATCGCCATGGGCGCGCTGGACGCGGGCTGCCTGTGCTTCTTCGGCTATCCCATCACCCCCCAGAACGACATCCCGGAATACATGTCCAAGGCCATCTACGAGGTCGGCGGCGAGTTCGTCCAGGCCGAGAGCGAGGTGGCTGCGGCCAACATGCTGCTGGGCGCGGGCGCCTGCGGCGTGCGGGCCATGACGAGCTCCTCCAGCCCGGGCATGAGCCTGAAGCAGGAGGCCATCAGCTACATGGCCGGCAGCGACATCCCGGCGGTCATCGTGAACGTGAGCCGTGGCGGCCCGGGCCTGGGCGACATCGGCCCCAGCCAAGGCGACTATTTCCAGTCCACGCGCGGCGGCGGCCACGGCGACTACCGCCTGCTGGTGCTGGCCCCGTCGAGCGCCCAGGAAGCCTACGACATGACCCACAAGGCCTTTGACCTGGCCTTTGCCTACCGCAGCCCGGTGCTCATCCTGGGCGACGCCATCGTGGGCCAGATGAAGGAGCCCATCCGCCGTCGCCAGGGGACCACGGCCGCATCGAACGAGGGCGCGCAGTGGCGACTGGAAGGCACGGCCGCTGGCCTCAAGCCCGGCAAGAAGCCCAGGGAGCACCGCATTCTCAAGTCGTTGTTCCTGAGCGATGGCGAGCTGGCCGGGCAGAACCAGAAGCTCCAGGCCAAGTACGAGGCCTGGAAGGACCTGGTGGAGTTCGAGACCTTTGAGGTCAAGGACGCCGAGCTGGTGGTGGTGGCCTTCGGCTCCATCGGCCGCATCGCCAAGAACGCGGTGCGCGCGCTGCGCAAGAAGGGCAAGAAGGTCGGCCTGTTCCGGCCCAAGACCCTGTACCCCTTCCCTGAGAAGGCCCTGGCCAAATTGGCCAAGGAAGGCAAGCGCTTCCTGACCATTGAGCACAACCTGGGCCAGATGGTGGAGGACGTGCGGCTGTCCGTGCGCAAGCATGCCGACTCCGAGCTGTTCTGCGTCTACCCCGGCAACATGCCCAGCCCAGATGATTTTGAAGCGCCCATCCTGCGCGCGCTGGGGAGGAAATAACCATGGCCAAGGCAAAAAGCGCGGCCAAGGCGGCACCGGCTCCCAAGGCCGGAGCGCCCAAGGCTGCGGTGAAGAAAACTGCGGCAAAGAAGACAGCGGCGTCCAAGGTCGCACCTGCTCCCAAGAAGACGGTGGCCAAGGCTGCGGAGAACGAGGAGCTGGTTTTCACCCGCCCGGCAGCCCTGGCTGACCGCGCCACCCATTACTGCCCCGGCTGCCACCATGGCATCGCCCACCGCATGGTGGCCGAGCTGCTGGACGAGATGGACCTGGCCGGGCGCACCGTGGCCGCCAGCGCCATCGGCTGCTCCGTGTTCCTGTACAACTACATCAAGGTCGACACGGTGGAGTCCCCGCACGGCCGCGCCCCGGCCGTGGCCACGGGCATCAAGCGCGCACGCGGCGACAAGTTCGTCTTCACCTACCAGGGCGACGGCGACCTGGCCTCCATCGGCATGGCCGAGATCATGCACGCGGCCAACCGCGGCGAGCGCATCACGGTCGTGTTCGTGAACAACACCGTGTACGGCATGACCGGCGGCCAGATGGCCCCGACCACCCTCATCGGCCAGAAGACCACCACCTGCCCCGGCGGCCGATGCAAGGACCGCGAGGGCGCGCCCATCCGCATGGCCGAGATCATCGCCCAGCTGGGCGGCACGGCCTTCTGCGCGCGCGGAAGCCTGGACTCGGTGAAGAACATCAGGCAGGCCAAGAAGTACATGCGCCAGGCCTTCGAGGCCCAGACCAAGGGCCTGGGCTTCGGCTTCGTGGAGCTCTTGTCCGGCTGCCCCACCAACTGGCGCCTGAGCCCGGTGGCGGCCAACAAGCGCATCACCGACGAGATGATCCCGTACTTCCCGCTGGGCGTGTACAAGGAGCTTGAGGGCGACGCCACCTGCGGTTCCCTGATCGCCCCCGGCACAGCCGCTGGCGGCGCAGGAGAAGGCAAATGAGCAGATACCTCGACGTGATCATGGCCGGATTCGGCGGCCAGGGCGTGCTGTTGATCGGCAACCTGCTGGCCTACGCGGGCATGCGCGAGAAGCTCCAGGTGACCTACATCCCGGTCTACGGGGTCGAGATGCGCGGCGGCACGGCCAACTGCACCGTGGTGCTCTCCGATGAAGAGATCGGCTCGCCCATCATCAACCAGCCGTTGAGCCTTATCGTCATGAACCGCCCGAGCCTGGACAAGTTCCAGCCCAAGCTCAAGGACGGCGGCATCCAGATCGTCAACTCCTCCCTCGTGGACGAGGGCCTGGTGGAGCGTGGCGGTCGCATCAGAAGTGTGCTTGTTCCGGCCAATGAACTGGCCGACAAGGTCGGCAATCCACGCGCGGTGAACACGATCATGCTCGGGGCGTTTGTGGCCGCCACGGGCATGGTGCGCTTGTCCACCGTGGAGGATTGTCTGACAGAGGTGATGGCAGCCAAGATCGTTGCAATCAACGTCACAGCACTGCGCACTGGCGCGGAGTACGCGATGAAGCAGCTCGAAAAGGCCAAGAAGACCGCACCTGCTCCCAAGACCCCCGCGAAAGCCCCGGCCAAGGCTCCGGCCAAGGCGCCTGCCAAGGCTCCCGCGAAAGCCCCTGCCAAGGCCCCTGCCAAGGCCCCTGCGAAGGCTCCGGCTAAGGCTCCGGCTAAGGCACCCGCCAAGGCTCCTGCGAAGGCCCCTGCCAAGGCTCCTGCCAAGAAGGCCCCTGCCAAGGCTCCTGCCAAGAAGGCCCCTGCGAAGGCACCTGCCAAGGCTCCTGCCAAGAAGGCCCCTGCGAAGGCACCCGCCAAGGCCCCTGCCAAGGCCCCTGCCAAGGCTCCGGCCAAGGCCCCTGCCAAGGCCCCGGCCAAACCCGCAGCCAAGAAACCTGTTGCCAAGAAGCCTGCGGCCAAGAAGCCCGCTGCGCCGAAGAAGAAGTAGACCTATTTGTGACAGCGCCATACGGGATCATCGGCTGGCCCCTGGGCCACAGCAAGAGCCCGCTCTTGCACAACTGGGGGCTGCGTACGAGCGGTCTGCCTGGCACGTACGAGGCTTGGCCTACCGAGCCGAAGAAGCTCAAGGCCTTCATGGCCGAGGTGCGCGCACGCCATATCAAGGGCGTGAGCGTGACCATTCCGCACAAGCAGGCGGTCATGCCCTTTCTGGATGGACTCACCGATCGCGCCACACGCGTGGGGGCGGTGAACACCCTGTTCTGGGCTGACGGCAAACTCCTGGGCGACAACACCGACGTGGCCGGGATCGTGGCCCCGCTCGTTCCGCACCGGGAGGCCATCGCCTCGGCCCTGGTGCTGGGCGCGGGCGGGGCTGCGCGCGCTGCCTGCGCGGCCCTGCAGGAGCTCGGCGTGGCCGAGATCGCCGTGGCCAACCGCACCGCGAAAAAGGCCGGGCTTCTGGCGCAAGACTTTGGCATCACCGCTGTGGAGTGGGAGGGGCGCGCCGCACGCCCCTGGTCGCTTCTGGTGAACACCACGCCGCTGGGCATGAAGGGCGAGCACCAGGACCAGTCGCCCTGGCCCAAGGACGGCTTTGGGGGCGTGGGCCTGGTCTTTGACCTGGTGTACAACCCCGTGCGCACGGTGTTGCTGCAGGATGCCAAAAACGCCGGGGTTACGGTGCTCTCGGGCCTGCAGATGTTCTTGCAGCAAGGCCTGGCCCAGTTCGAGATCTGGACCGGGGTCAAGCTCGACGAGAAGGGCGCGCGCCAGCTTTTGATGATGGATCTGCTGGCCACCGGCGGGTAGAAAGTTCCTGCGGCGTTTTCGCGACCAGGGGCGGCTTGCCGCCCCTGGATCCACCTCTTTTCCCTCTCCCCCCTGAGGCCCGCCAGGTATCAGATGGCGCAGCACGAGGCGTCTTGGCGCAACGTGGCGCGAACACCCGGCGGGAGGCTCCACAGCCCCCTGTCTGCCTTGTGCGGCAGGCGTTCCGGGCGCGCACTTGACCTTTGCCGCCATCTGGGGGATGATTCCGCGATTTTTCGGCTACGCGCGAGCCATCGCGCAAGGCCAAATTTGGAGTACATGTGACCGATCCCCAGTTCGAAAAAGATCTCGCCCGGGAGACCAATCGCCGCCGCACCTTCGGCATCATCAGCCACCCGGACGCAGGCAAGACCACCCTCACCGAAAAGCTTCTGCTCTTCGGCGGCGCCATCCAGATGGCCGGCACCGTCAAAGCCCGCAAAGCCGCGCGCTACGCCACAAGCGACTGGATGGCCATGGAGCGCGAGCGCGGCATCTCCGTCACCAGCTCGGTGATGCAGTTCGAGTACGAAGGCTACGCCATCAACCTGCTGGACACCCCGGGCCACCAGGACTTCTCCGAGGACACCTACCGCGTGCTCACGGCCGTGGACTCCGCAGTCATGGTCATCGACTCGGCCAAGGGCGTGGAGACCCAGACCAAGAAGCTCATGGAGGTCTGCCGCCTGCGCGACACGCCCATCCTGACCTTCATCAACAAGATGGACCGCGAGGGCCGCGAGCCGCTGGACCTGCTCACCGACATCGAGGAGAGCTTAGGGATCGAGTGCGCGGCCATGACCTGGCCCATCGGCATGGGCAAGGGCTTCAAGGGCACCTGGAACATCCAGAAAAACGAGCTGCACCTGTTTTCCGCCACCCACGGCGGCAAGATCCAGGCCGGCCTGGTCATCAGGGGCCTGGACGACCCCCGGCTGGACGAGCTGCTGGGCTCCCAGGCCGCAGACCTGCGGCGCGACATGGAGCTCATCGAAGGCGCGGGCTACCCCTTTGACCGCGAGCGCTACCTGGCGGGCAAGCAGACCCCGGTGTTCTTCGGGTCCGCCATCAACAACTTCGGCGTGCAGGAGATGCTCAACGCCTTTGTGGAGCTGGCCCCGCCGCCGCGTCCGCGCGCCAGCACCACACGGGTGGTCGAGCCCACGGAGCCTGAGTTCTCCGGCGTGGTCTTCAAGATCCAGGCGAACATGGACCCGGCCCACCGCGACCGCATCGCGTTTCTGCGCATCTGTTCCGGCCGCTTCCAGCGCGGCATGAAGCTTCGGCACCACCGCATCGGCAAGGACGTGACCATCGCCAATGCCACCATCTTCATGGCCCAGGACCGCAGCAACGTGGACGAGGCCTGGCCCGGCGACATCATCGGCCTGCACAACCACGGCACCATCAAGATCGGCGACACCTTCAGCGAGAAAGAGCCGCTCAAGTTCACCGGCATCCCGAGCTTCGCGCCCGAGCACTTCCGCCGCGTGATCCTGAAAAGCCCGCTCAAGGCCAAGCAGCTCCAGAAGGGCCTGGCCCAGCTGGCCGAGGAGGGCGCTGTGCAGGTCTTCCGGCCGCTCATGGGCAACGAGTACATCCTGGGCGCCGTGGGCGTGCTCCAGTTCGACGTCATCATGGCCCGGCTGAAGGACGAATACGGCGTGGAGGCCCTCTACGAGCCCGCGCAGTACAACTGCGCCCGGTTCATCACCGCCGCGGACAAGCGCAAGCTGCCCGACTTCGAGCGCGCCCTGCACGGAAGCCTGGCCAAGGACGCCGAGGACAACCTGGCCTACCTCGCGCCCAGCCAGTGGCGTCTCGAGGACACCCAGGAAAAATGGCCCGACATAGCCTTCAACACCACACGCGAGCATGAGTAACACTGAATTCACACCCGAAGCGGCCCCCCAGGCCGCGCCCGAAGCCGACAGCGAGTGCAGGCCGGCTGGCCGTTCCGGCCATACGTCCGGCAGGCGCTCGCGCCACGCCAAGACCCCCAAGCCCGTGGTCATCCCGCTGGCCCCGGTGCGCGAGGGCGCAGAGGTGGCCGAGGAATACCTGCGCACCTTCACCACCGAGGAGATCGGCGCGCTGCCGCTCACGTCCTTTGTGGGCAAGATCATCTTCGTGGAGTGCGACCGCCAGCTGCACCAGGCCATGAAGGTGCTGCTGGACGAGGAGCTGCTCGGCTTCGACACCGAGACCCGGCCCATCTTCCGCAAGGGGGCCATCCCGCCGCCAGCCCTGCTGCAGCTGTGCGGGCAGAAGAACGTCTACATCTTCCAGCTGGCCAAGCTGAACGACAAGGCCATGCTGGCCGAGCTTCTGTCCGCCAAGCACATCATCAAGACCGGCGTGTCCGTGCGCGACGACCTCAAGGGCCTGCGCGAGCACTTCGAGTTCACCGAGCACGGCTTCGTGGACCTGGGCGACGTGGCCAAGAAGATGAACATGCTGACCCACGGCCTGCGCAACCTCACGGCCAACCTCATGGGCCTGCGCATCAGCAAGGGCGCGCAGTGCTCCAACTGGGCGCGCGAGGCGCTCAGCACCAAGCAGATCGTCTACGCCGCCACCGATGCCTGGATCAGCCGCGAGCTGTACCTGCGCTTCGTGGACCTGGGCGTGCTGTAAAGCCACCCCGCTTCCTTCGGGACGCGGCAGGGGCCGGGGCGCAGGCAAGCGTTCCGGCCCCTGCTGTTTT
>PHAR01000003.1:65945-374331 GCA_002840405.1 Deltaproteobacteria bacterium HGW-Deltaproteobacteria-8
GTCTGCACGACCAAGACACCGGCCTGACCCGCTTCGTCTGGCGCGACTATGACGCCGACACCGGGCGCTTCACCGCGCTCGACCCCTTGCGGGACAAGGGCGGTGACAAGGACTGGTACGGCTACTGCGTCGATGATCCGGTGAATAGGGTCGACGTGTGGGGGCTGGCGGGTGACCCGCTTTATGACTTCGGCGGTGAAGGGCGCACCCCGCTTGATGGCCCGAAGTATGGGAACTACTGCGGCAAGAATTGGACCGGCGGCTGGAACCCTGACCTGCACGAAGGGAAGCCTGGACCGCTCCCATCGGTTGACAGCGCGGACGAGAAGTGCCGCATCCATGACTTCTGCTATGGTGATTGCACCAGCAAAGAGAACCCTGGCCAGTGCAGAAATGACTGCGATAATCGGCTTGTACGAAACCTTGAGTCTCTGCCCAATGATTCCTCTCAGTGGGAGCGGCAGCCCCCCCCCAGCAAAGAGGACCAGGCAGAGGCAATGCGAGATGGAGCTATATGGTGGTTCGGAAAGTAGACATGAGCGGTACTGCACATAATAGGCTGAGCCTGCTCCTGGGAGGAGCCGCCTTTCTGGCGGCGCTTATCCCTATGCACATGCCTTACCGAATGTTCGGTCTGGACATGGCAGGAACGGCAGGTGCGATTGTCGGAAGGATTCCCTGGGCCGCATGCTTGCTTGGTTCTCTCTGTCTGCACAGAGGATGTGCTGCAAGGCCTTGGTGGGTGTTGCTTTCAGCGCCCCTCGCGTTTCCGAAAGCCCTCGCGCTGACGCTTGCTTACATCACCTGGTCCATCGGCGGGTTCGCGCCGTAGATAGACAGCCCCGGCCCGGCCTCACCACCGGGCCGGGGCTTTCAATTGCCGCGACTACGACGCCGACACCGGGCGCTTCACGGCTCCCGTTCTGCAAGTCGTTCCGCTGCGGGCAGAAGTGGGGCGGGGCGGGGTGAAAGCTGCGCTACCCCAACCGGCTCTTCGTCCAGGCCACGATGTCCTTGGCGGGCATGGCCCCGGACATGCGGTCGACCTCGCGGCCGCCCTTAAACAGGGCCAGGGTCGGGATGGACTGCACCTGAAAACGCGCTCCAAGGGCCTTCTCGCGCTCGGTATCGACCTTGCCTAGGCGTACCCCTGGCCCGAGCAGCTTTGCTGCCTCCTCGAAGGCCGGAGCCATCATCTTGCAGGGGCCGCACCAGGGCGCCCAGAAATCCACCAGCAGCGGCAGTTCGTCCTTGGCCAGCAGGCGGTCCAGCAGGGGCTGGTCCAGGTGCAGCACGCCGCCCTGGGCCAGGGGTTTGGAGCACTTGCCGCACATGGCTTGGCTCAGGCGGGTCTCGTCGGCGCGGTTCACGGCATGGCAGGAGGGGCAGATGAGGTGTTTCATAACAGGTGAGGATAAGCACGCCCGTTTTGGACGCAAGGGGGGGGCAGGGCGCGGGAGGCAGGAGAAAAATCCGTCTGGTGGACTTGTCAGGGCGAGCGTCTCACTGTATAACATTTTTCCAAAGAAGAATCCTTGCGGGGTGCGCCATGAAAGAGATCAAGTTTGATCCCACCAGCGCGGAAATCATTGAGCAAATGCGCTGCATCCCGACCATGGCCGGCCTGGAGAACGGGGTGGTTGCGGAGGTCGTGCGGATGGCCAATATCCGCAAGTATGAGGCGGGCGAAATCATCATCATCGAGGGAGCCAATGACAAGTGGCTCTATTTCCTGGTGCACGGCGAGCTGGAGGTCAATCACCAGGGCATCATGCTGCACGAGCTGAACCGCTTCGGGGACATGTTCGGCGAGATGGGCATCATCGACGGCTGCCCGCGCTCGGCCACGGTCAAGGCCAAGACAGCTGCCCTGTGCCTGGCCCTGGATGCCTCCCTGTTCAACGGCATGAGCGAGGCCAACAGGGTCGCGCTGAAGAACGCCCTCAATCAGACCATCTGCGAAAACATGGCCGAGCGTTTGCGTGAGGCAAACAAGAAACTGGAACAGAGCACCCCCTGGCCGCCGATCCATCTGGCCAGCAGGTAGCTCCCCCGCGCGGCCAGCAGGCTAGGCCTGCGAGTACTCCGCCGAGTCCAGCAGGATGGTCACCGGCCCCCAGTTGACAAAATCAAGCCACATTTCCGCCCCGAACACGCCCTGGGCAAAGGGGCCGGGCGCGGCAGCCGCAAGGTCGAGCGCCAGACGGTCGTAGAGCGCGCGGGCCACGTCCGGCGCTGCGGCATCGGTGAAGCTGGGCCTGCGGCCCCGGCGCGTGTCCGCGTAGAGGGTGAACTGCGACACCAGCAGGAGCCCGCCGCCCGTCTCCCTGAGGCTCAGGTTCAGCTTGCCGTCGGCATCGGGGAATATGCGCAGGTCGAAGAGCTTGGCGCACAGGGTGTCCCACACGCGCGTGCCCGGCAACGCCAGGGTGTCGGCTTGGCCAAAGCCAGCCAGGGCCAGCAGGCCCGGCCCGATCTCGCCCATGGTCTCCCGTGCAGTTTCGTGCGCGACCTCCACCCGGGCCCGGCTCACGCGCTGCACCAGCAGGCGCATCAGGCCTCCGGCCCGTCCTCAAAATAGGTGGCGCGCGAGGTGCCCTTCTCGGACACGCTGACGCTGACGAGGCGGACGTGCGGGGCGGCCACTACGAGCCGGTCCTTGATCTCCTGGTACAGGTGCCGGGCCAGGTTCTCGCTGGACGGGTTGTGCTCGGCAAAGGCGGGCAGGTCGTTCAGGTGGTTGTGGTCCAGCGCGCCCACGGCTTCGCGCGTCAGGGCCTTGAGCTCGCCGAAGTCCACCAGGATCTCCACGGCGGGGTCGAGTTCCCGGCCCTCCACCTCCACGGTGACGCCGAAGTTGTGCCCGTGCAGGTGCTCGCACTTGCCGTTGTAGTTGCGCAGCTGGTGCGAGGCGCAGAAGGCTTCGTCCACGGTGAGCCGCCATTTTCCGGCCATTTGAATTCCTCCCCCGGCCGCATGGGCCGCTTGTGGAGGATATTGGCGCGCCAGCGGGTTTTGTCAACCCGGAGCCTTTGCCCGCAGGGGGCGAAAACGCTCGCCGCAGCGGGCCGCCGTTCACCAACGCGTGCCCGCCGTTCCCCGGATTTGCGTTGAGACTTGACGTCCGGGCTGCCTAGAGGAGAGCATGGACGCACCAGCCCAAGCCCCTGCACCGGGCGCCGCCCCAGGCGCCTGTGCCGCGCAAGACCGGCCGACCCCCATGGTCGTCATGTCCACGGGCTGCCTGTTCCATCTGCCCCTGCCGCAGATCGCGGCCATCGCGCGCGCTGCGGGCTTCGCCGGGCTGGACCTGGTCATGGGCTCGCCCAAGATCGCGCCCGGCGCGGAGGTCGAGGCCGCCCACGCCCTGTGCCCGGTGCGCGTGGTGCATGCGCCGTTTCGCAACTGGAGCGCCTGGGGCGGGCATCTGAACGCCTGGCGCGCCGCCGTTGATCTCGCTGGGGGGCTGGCCGGGGAAAACGGCTGCGGTGTCCATGTGACCCTGCACCCGCCCGCAGGCACCCTGCGCGACGCCATCCAGACCCGCTGGTTTTCCCGCGCCGTGGACCTGCCGCGCCTGCTGGGCGTGGCGCCGGGCGTCAGCCTGTCCCTGGAGAACCTGCCCTGGGCGGGAAACGGCGCGAGCCTCTTCAGCAAGGACGACTTCGCCGAGCTCGTGGCCGAGTGCCTGAACAAGGGCCTGGGCCTGACGCTGGACGTCTGCCACCTGGGCGTGTCCGGCCGCGACCTGCTCGTTGACCTGGGCAAGGTCCCGAATGGGCTCTTGCGCCACGTGCATTTTTCCGACGCCCAGGGCTACACCGAGCACCTGCCTCCGGGCCAGGGCGCGCTGCCGCTGGGGCCGTTCCTGGCCCGGCTGGGGCAGACAGGCTACGGCGGGTCATCCTTCCAGGGCACGGTGTCCCTGGAGCTGGACCCCTCGCAATTGCCGGACGTCCAGGCCCAGGAGGGGGAGGCGGACGTGGTGCGCGTGCTTTCCACCCTGCGCCAGGGCATGGTTGCGGCCCTGGCCGGAGACCCGCCCCCGGAATGGGGCGGCCGCCAGCAGGGCGCACGGACCAGGGAGCCCCAGGCAGCCTCCGGCTAGCCGCCCCCGGCCCGGCCCTTTGTCCAGGATACTCCGCCCGTGCTTGCCGCCACGCCGCATCCGGGCTACATCATTCGGGCAGCATCCAGACCCTTGCACCACCTTCGCCAAGGAGCGTCCATGCGCCAGAATACCCTGGGCGGCCTGACTCCGGGCCTCGCCCCCGCCGCAGGCCAGCGCCAGCAGACCGAGGCGGACCGCTACGCCCACGGCGGCAACGTGCACAAGCTCGCCGAGCGCGCCGGGGTCGACCCGGCCAGGCTCGTCGACTTCTCCGCCAGCATCAACCCGCTTGGCCCGCCGTCCTGGCTGGCCGAGGAGATCGCAAGCTCCCTGGCCGAGGTGGTCCATTACCCGGACCCGGAAGCCAGCGACCTGACCCTGGCCGCCTGCGAACGCTACAAGGTATGGCCCACCCAGGCCCTGGCCGGGAATGGCGCGTCCGAGCTGTTGCCCGCCGTGTGCAACCTGGCCGCGCGCATGGGCCACAAGCGCGCCATCATCCCGGTGCCCGCCTACGTGGACGTGGACCGCTGCTGCCGCCTGGCCGGGCTGTCCGTGGAGACCTTGGCCTGCCGCGCCCAGGATCTCTTCGCCCCGGACCTGGAGCGCCTGGCCGGGATGCTGTCTGACCCGGCCGCCCCTGCCGTGGTCATGCTGACCAGCCCCAACAACCCTACAGGCGTGGTCATCCCGGCCCGCCATGTGCGCGACCTGGCCAAGGCCTTCCCCAAGTGCCTGTTCGTTGTGGACGAGAGCTTCGCCGACTTCGTGCCGGGCATTGAGAGCGAGGGCACGGGCCGTGAGCCTGGCGCGGCGGCCGGAACCGGGGCCGGACGGCTGGTGCGCCTGCGGCCGGACAACGTCATCGTTTTGTCCTCCCTGACGAAGTTCTACGCCCTGCCGGGCCTGCGCCTGGGCCTGTGCTTTGCCGCGCCAGAGAACATCGCCCGGCTCAAGCGCCGCCTGCCTGCCTGGAACGTGGGCACCCTGGCCCAGCGCGTGGGGGCGCGGGCCCTGCGCGACCTGGAGTACCAGGAGCGCACCGTGCGCGAGGTGGCGGGCCTGCGCGAGGCCCTCACCGCTGAATTGCGCGAGATCCCTGGCCTGCGGGTGTTCCCTGGCCAGGCCAACTTTCTGCTCTGCCGCCTGGACCGCGTGGGCATGACCGCGAGGCCCCTGTTCGAGCGCCTGCTGGCCGAGGGCCTGGCCCTGCGCCTGTGCGCCAACTTCGAGGGCCTGGACGACAGCTACTTCCGCATCGCCGTGCGCACAAAGGACGAGAACGCCCGGCTGGTGGACGCCCTCGGGCGCTTCTCCGGCGTCGTGAAAGCCCCGTCCCCGATACTCACCCGAAAGGTCCCGGCGGTGATGGTGCAGGGCACCTGCTCCAACGCGGGCAAAAGCGTGCTGGCCGCTGGCCTGTGCCGCATCTTCCTGGAGGACGGCTTCGACGTGGCGCCCTTCAAGGCCCAGAACATGTCCAACAACTCCGCCGTCACGCCGGACATGGGGGATGGCGGCCGCGAGATCGGCCGGGCCCAGGCCACCCAGGCCCAGGCCTGCCGCCTGACCCCGGACGCCCGCATGAACCCCGTGCTCCTCAAGCCCACGGGCGACACCGGCTCCCAGGTGGTGATCCTGGGCCGCAGCGTGGGCCAGATGAACGTGCAGCAGTACCACGCCTACAAGCCCGAGGCCTGGCGCGCGGCCACGCAGGCCTACGACTCCCTCGCGGCGGAGCACGGCCTCATGGTCCTGGAAGGCGCGGGCAGCCCGGCTGAGGTCAACCTCAAACACCAGGACATCGTGAACATGGCCATGGCCCGGCACGCGGGCGCCAAGGTGCTCCTCGTGGGCGACATCGACCGGGGCGGGGTCTTTGCCGCCCTGTCCGGCACCTTCGACATCCTGGACCCCGAGGAGCGCGCCCTGGTGGTTGGCCATGTGCTGAACAAGTTCCGGGGCGACGCCAGCATCCTCGCGCCCGCCCTGGACTTTTTGTACCGCCGCACCGGCAGGCCCGTGCTCGGCGTGGTGCCCTTCCTGCCCGACCTCGCCCTGCCCGAAGAGGACTCCTTGGGCATCCGCAACACCGTTGCGGACCAGGGCTGCAAGCTGCCGGACTGCTTGGATATCGCCGTTGTGGTTCCCCAGCGCATCAGCAACTTCAACGACCTCGACCCGCTGGCCGCAGAGCCTGACGTGCGCCTGCGCCTCGTGCGCGACGTGCGCGAACTCGCCCTTGACGGCCACGCCCCGGACGCCGTCATCCTGCCCGGCAGCAAGAACACCATCGAGGACATGCGGGCCCTGCGCGGCGCGGGCTTTGCCGCCGCCCTGCGCGGCCTGCCCGAAACCACAAGCGTCATCGGCCTCTGCGCGGGCTTGCAGATGCTCGGCCTGCGCGTGGAAGACCCGCTGGGCCTGGAAACAGCCCTCGGCTCCGGCCAGAAAAGCGCCGACGGCTTCGGCCTGCTGCCGCTTGTCACCACCCTCGAACGCGACAAGACCCTCACCCGCGTGAGCGCCGCCTGCCTGCGCACCGGCCAGACCCTCACCGGCTACGAGATCCACCACGGCGTGACCGAGGTCGTCGAAACGGGCGACAGCGCCGGACCACGCGCCGTGCCCTTGGCCCAGGACGCCACGGGCCGCGCCCTCTCCTTTGGCCTGGACACGGCAACCGCCCCGGCCAAAAAAGGCAAAAAGAACGCGCCCAATACCACCCCGCCACGAGCCCTGCCACGCGTCTGGGGCACCTACCTGCACGGCATCTTTGACGAGGACCTGTTCCGCCGCGCCTTCCTCGACGGCCTGCGCCAGGCCAGGGGCCTGAAGCCCCTGAACACCCCGCAGACCCGCTTCGGCCTGGAACCGGCCCTGGAACGCCTCGCCAGCGCCCTGCGCCAACACCTGGACATGAAACGCGTGTACCAGGCCCTCGGCTTGACCCGGCCCGGCGGACTGCTGGGCTAAAGCCCGGCCAGAGCCTCCAACGGCCAAAGGGCCTGGGATGCCTCCAACGGCCAAAGGGCCTGGGATGCCTCCGGCGGCCTGGGGCCGGGAGTTGCCTCCGGCGGCCTGGGGCCTGGGATGCCTCCGGCGGCCTGGGGCCTGGGAGATGCCTCCGGCGGCCAAAGGGCCTGAGGCCCTTTGGAATCCCCGTAGGGCCTGGGTCTGCGCAGCCACGTCCATGCTTCGGCTATGCCCAGCCACAAACATGCGCGCGGGTTTTCCGAGCGAAGACGCTCGAAAAGCCCCGCGCGCGGTTGGCCCCCCTTCCGGGGGAGGAGTGTCGTCGCGGGGGCGGGAGACCTTTGGTCTGGGCGGGAGGGCAGTCTTTTTTTGAGAAGAGGATGTCGCAACCAGATCCCAAGCCGCAGAGTCTCCTGTTCCGCCTCCCTGCTGCCTTGCCACCCCTTCCCCATGAATCTCCCCATGACTACCCAAAGCGAAGGGTTCCTGTCGGCGGCTTTGCGTCGACAGGAACCCTTCGCGTACTGGGGGGGTCTGGGGGGCCTCAGGCCCCACAGCCGCCGGAGGCCTCTCCCGGCTAGGCCTTGGGCAGGCGCAGGGACAGGGTGGTGGATTCGGGGCTGGTGCTGGCGTTCAGGCTGCCGCCAAAGGTGTTGGCGATGAATTTGGAGGCGTAGCGTGCGCGGGCCAGGCCATCGCCGGGTTCCTTGCCCACGGGCTTGTCGAAGAAGCTGGCCAGTTGGTCCGGGGTGAGGGTGCCGGGCCGGGTGATGTCCAGGCACAGGAGTTTGGCCTTCTTGTCCAGGTGCAGGGAGGCGCGGACGCTGGACTGTCGGGGTGCGGCTTCCAGGGCGTCGCGCAGCAGGTTCAGCACCAGGGCGTGGGCCGGGATGGTGTCGCCGGGGCCGGGCAGGGTGGTGTCTTGCGGCAGGGGCGAGTCGCCCAGCAGCAGCTCCAGGTCGATGTGCCTGCTGGCGGCGAGCTGGCCGACGTCCTTGGCGGCGCGCCGGGCCACCACGGCCAGGTCCAGGTTGCGGCCCGGCGGCATGTGGTACAGGCCGCGCTCCATGCGGAAGATGTCCACGGCCATGTTCACGGTGTTGACGATGCGGTAGCCGGAGTCGCGGATGACGGTGAGCTTTTGCGTCTGCGCCGGGGTGGTGGCTGGGTCGTCCAGCAGCTCCTGGGGCAGGTGGATGAAGGCCGTGAGGGAGTGCCCCAGCTCATAGCGCGTGATGGCCTCGATCTCGCGCACGAGGTTCTCCATGTCGTGTTCCAGGCTCACGTCGCGGAAATTGAGCAGCCTGCTGCCCGTGTTTATGTCGTTGTCTTCGAGCCCGCCCTCTGGATTTGCTGTCGGGTGGGAGCGGAAGACCAGGGTCTGCCCGGTGGTGGTGGCCAGGGTCAGGCCGTCCTCGCTGTCTGCCGGGTCGGCGAGGAGCTTGCGCATGCGCGCGAGGAAGGCCTCCGGGCGTTGCAGGTGTTTGGCCAGAAGCGGCAGCAGTGTTTCCAGCGGGCTGGCCTGGTCGGTCTCGGTGAGGCCGAAGAGAATCGGGAAGCGCGGGTTCCAGGCGGTGATGTTGCCGCGCCCGTCCACGGCGGCCACGGCGTCTTCGGTCAGGGCCAGGTGCGTGGACAGGAGGCTTGCGCAGGCGTCGCGCGCGGTTGCTGCGTCCTGGCCTTGGCGTTCGGCCTCGGCCAGGGAGTTGCCCTTTTCGATGAGCCGCGTGGCCAGGCTGTCGCGTTCGGCCTCCAGGTCCTGGACGCTCTTCTGGCTGGCGTCGCGGGAGGTTTCGGCCGCGTCCAGCTGTTGGCGCAGCGCGTCCAGCTCACTGGTAAGGGCGGCATGCCCGGCCTGGGAGGACGCGGTCAGCGCGGCCAGTTCGGCGTCCAGCCGGTCGCGTTCGGCCTCCGCTGCCTGGGCCTTGGCCTGGAGCTCCTTCTTGGTAGCGCCCAGGTTGACCAGCAGCTCCTGGGTCTCGGCCACGGCGCGGGACTGTTCGCGCAGGCGCTCGTCCTTGAAGGCGTGCAGGCCCTCCTGTTCGGCCAGGCGTTCGGAAAGGGTCTGGCTGTTGCGCACGGCCTCCCCGGCCTCGGTCTCCAGGGCCTGGACGCGCTCCTGGGCCTGGGCCAGCCGGGTCTGGAGTTCGGCCTCCTCGGCGCGGCGGGCCGAGGACATGCGTGAGCCGGTCTCGGCCAGGTGGGCGCGCATGGCTTCGGCCTCGGAAGCCAGGGTGGCGTGGGCCTCCTGCGCCTTGCGCAGCTCCTCGCGGGCGTGGTTCACGTCCGCAAGGGCCTGGGACTGGGCGATTTCAGCCTCGCGCCGGGCCAGCAGGGTCTGGCTCTCGGCCTTGTCCACGGCCTCCTGGGCCTGTTGGCGGAGCTTGCGCAGCTCCTCGCGGGAGGCGTCGGCCTCGGCGCGGGCGTTGTCGATCTCCTTGAGGGCCAGCTCGTGCGCCCCTTCCACCTCGCGCTGGGCGGCCAGGGCGGAGTGGGCCTCGGCCATCCGGGTCTCCAGCTCCATGCGCCGGGTCTCCAGGGCCTTGACCTTGGCCACGAGGGTGCTCAGGCGCATCTGGGACTGGGCCTCGGCCTCGGCGAATTCGGCCTTGAGGGCGGCCAGCTCGCTGGCCGCGGTTCCGGCTTGCGCCTCCTTGGCGGTGGCCAGCTCGGCCTTGAGGGCTTCCCGGGCCGCGCGCTGGGCCGTGCCCCAGGACTTGGCCTGGGCCAGTTCGGTGCCCAGGGTGGTGGCGCGCTCCCGGAGCATGCGCGCGGCGTCCAAGGCGCGCCGGACTTCACTCTCGCGCTGGGCCACCAGGGCTGCGAGGCGTTCGGTCTCGGCCCTGTCGGCCGCGTTTGCAGCGGGGGCGGGTTGTTGCGTGGCGGCATTTCCGGTCCAGGTCAGGCAGTGGCCGATGAGCATGCGCTCGAAGAAGCGCTCCACATCCTCATGGGCGCGGGAGCGGGAGTCCTTGTCCACCCAGGACTCGCGCACCAGGTCGTCATAGGCCCGGCGCATCAGGCGCAGGACCCGGAGCGAGGCGGGCATGTCCAGGCCGGCCTGCTGGTGTAGCTGGGCCTGTTCGCGGCCAAGCTGCGCGGCGGGGTCGGTGGTGTGGTCGGCGTTGGCCGAGGGCCGTCCCTCCGCGTCCAGCACCTGGGCCAGTACCCGGGAGCTGCCGGAGACGGCGCTCTCGATGGTTTCCTCGGTCAGGGGGTGGCCTGCGTGCTCGGCCAGTTTTTGCAGGCGCACGCCCAGCCAGGGGCCGTTGGCCAGCGCCAGCCCGGCCAGGGTCATGCTGTCGGAAGGCGTGCTGTCGCTCATGAGCCTCCTCGGGACGGGCGTGGTCAGGCCAGGTGCCGGTCTTTTCCGCCCTTGCCGTTGGCATGGGGGGGCAGGGCGGACAGAAGTGTGTCGGCCCACTGGAAGGAGGTGTTGTAGGCATCGGCCACGGAACCGGTGGGCAGGCCCAGCGCCAAGGCGTACTGGGCCATGTCGTCCCAGCGGGTGTCCTCAATGGCCTGGGCGATGCCGAGCCAGGGGGCGTAGGGGCCGGGCTGGCCGCAGAGGCCTGCCCGGATATCGTCGTCCAGGGCCAGCTTGTCCAGCACGTTGCCCATGGGCATGTCCAGCATGGCCGGGAGCAGGGAGAGCAGGCCGAACAGGAACAGGCTCTCAGCGTTCTCGCGGTGCGCGGAGGCCATGGCCAGAAGCTCGAAGAACTTGGCCCGCTGGGCCGAGAGGTGGAGCAGTTCGCGGGCCTTGGTGGAGGGCGTCATGTCGGCCATGACCATGACCCGGAGCCAGGCGCAGAGGTGCGCCCAGCCGGCCAGGAGCACGGCCTGGCGCACGGAGGAGACCTTCTTCAAGAGCCCGAAGTGCGCGGAGTTGAGCATGGAGAGCACCCGGTACGACACGGAGGCGTCGGCCTCGATGGCGGCCACCAGCCGGTCCGTGGGCGGCTCCGGGTGGGACAGCAGGTTCAACAGGTTCAGGCGGGTGGTCTCTGTGGCCGAGATCTTGCGCTGGGTCAGGGTCTTGGGCTCGCGGAAGAAGTGCCCGGAGAAAAGGGTGAAACCCAGGGACCGGGCCAGATTCTCGGAGTCGTGGCTCTCCACGCGTTTCGCCAAGAGGATAAGGCCCCTGGCCAAAAGCGCCTGGGCAGTGTCGGTCAGGCCCTTGATCCCGCCCATGGGGGCGCGCAGGTCCAGGATGACGATGTTCACAAGCTCGAGCAGGGGGCTGTCCTCGGGCAGGGGGCCGGTGAGGTCCAGGGCCAGCATGTAGCCTTCCTCGCGCAGGGAGCGCAGGGCCTCCAGGTAGGGCGGCGAGGCGAGGTCGTCATGGGCGAGGACCGGAAGCAAGCAGTCCGGTCCCAGGGCCTTGGGCACGGCCGTGGTCACCACCGGGGCGGGCAGATGGATCAGGGCCTTGTGCTTCAGTCCGCAGGTATCCATGCAGGCGGGCAGGCACTGGATCACTGAGAGGGTGGCCTGCACGGGGTCCGTGAATTCGGAATAAGTGTGATCCAGGCATCGGCGATAGTAATGGAAATAGCCCCAGGTGTTCAGGGACTCGTCGAGCACGGGCTGGCGGGCCACGAAGAGTGTCTCGTAATGGGGTTGGGGCATCATTTCAGGCAGTCCTGGGTGAGGTGTTGAGTGATATTGGATTACGGACATGGACATATTACGAAACAAATGCTAGCGACTCCTATCATGAATGTAAAGGCACTGTTGGAAGAAGGAGCGGGTGGGGAATACCTCTCGCACCTGTTCAGCATAGAGCGTTATGCCTGGATGGCGCTGTCCTATGACATGGCCCTGGCCGTGGACATGGACGGTTGCGTTCTGGAGGCCAACGCCGCCTGGGCTCGCGCCTCCGGCTACTGGCCCGAAGCCCTGCGCGGCCAGTATCTGCTGGAATTCATGGACTTCGAGGACCGCGAGCGCGTGCTTTCCCAGTTCCAGTCGCTCATCACCAGCGACGCCGCCACCACCACCTTCGACTTCCGTTTCCGCTGCGCCGATGGGGAGTTCAAGCGTTTCAACTGGAACATGCTCTTTTCCCCGGATAGCGAAATATTTTATTGCATCGTCAAAGATTTGAGCGAGGTCCACGACCTGCGCCACGCCGCCTACCACGATACCCTGACCGGCCTGCCCAACCGCCTCTTTCTTACCGACGCCCTGCCGCGCCTCATCGACTCCGCAGCGGAAAACAACCACACCCTGGCTCTCATGTTCCTCGACCTGGACGGCTTCAAGCAGGTCAACGACACCCTCGGCCACCAGGCCGGCGACATCCTGCTGCAGGCCGTGGCCGAGCGCCTGCGCCAGTGCATCTCGCGACCGGAGAACTGCGTGCGCCTTGGCGGCGACGAGTTCGTGCTCCTGGAGACCTGGCCCTGCGAGTGCCACGGGGCCGAGCTCCTGGCCGAGCGCGTCATCGCCGCCGTGAACCAGCCGGTCGGCATCGACGGCCGGGAGGTGCGCGTGGGCGTGTCCATCGGCATCGCCGTGGCCCCTGCCGACGCCGAAGCGCCCGCCGCGCTCATGGAGCTGGCCGACCAGGCCATGTACCGCGCCAAGCGTGGCGGCAAGAACCGTTATTTCTATGCCGCAGTGGCCCAGGACGCCTGCACTTCCTCGGGGGTTGAGTCCGCCGCGGCAGAAGCGTAGACAGGCCGCGGTAGACAGGCCGCAAGAGCCTGCGGCACCCGCCGCCACAGCCCACAGCCCACAGCCCCGTCGGAGAACCCCATGCCCCCGCTTGCCCGGAACCAGTCCACCCTGGCCGCCATGGCCACGGCCCTTGTGGCCCTGGCCGCCGCCATGGCCCTCAACTTCGCCTTCTGGTGGGTCCAGGGCCGCCCCCAGGTCATTCCCGACGCGCTGGACCCGCGCATCAAGAGCGCCTCCTTCAGTCCCTACCGCACGGGCCAGAGCCCCTTTGCCCAGCCGTTCACCCGCGCGCAGCTGGAACAGGACGTGGCGCTCGCCGCCAAGCACTTCGAGCGCATCCGCACCTACGCCAACGGCGCCCAGTTCGCCCCGGTGCCGGAGCTGGCGCAGAAGTTTGGCCTCAAGGTCATCCTGGGGGCCTGGATCGGCGCGGACCTGAAGGACAACGAGGAGGAGATCGCCGGGCTCATCAAGGCCGCCAACGCCTATCCGGACACCGTGGAGCGCGTGGTGGTGGGCAACGAGGTGCTGCTGCGCCAGGAGATCACCCCGGAGCTGCTCCTGGGCTACATCCGCCGCGTCAAGGCCGCCGTGAAGCAGCCCGTGACCTATGCCGACGTCTGGGCCTACTGGCTGGAGAACCCCAAGGTCGCGGCCGCGGTGGACTCCATCACCATCCACATCCTGCCCTACTGGGAGAACACGCCCACCCCGCTGGAGCGCGTGATCCCGCACATGCTGGACGCCCACGCCAAGATCGCCGCCGCCTATCCGGGCAAGCCCATTCTCATCGGGGAAATCGGCTGGCCCAGCGCGGGCCGCGTGCGCAAGGACGCCGTGCCTGGCCGCGTGGCCCAGGCCCGCTTCGTGCGCGAGATCATCAACACCGCGCACGAGCGCGGCATTGACTACAACATCTTCGAGCTCTTCGACGAGCCCTGGAAGACCCAGCAGGAGGGCACCGTGGGCGGCAGCTGGGGCCTGGTGGACTCGGACCGGCACATGAAGTTCCCCCTCACCGGTCCGGTGTCCGAGAAGCCATACTGGCGCAAGGCGTTTGCGCTGTCCTCGCTTGCTGCGGCGCTGCTCTGCGGCCTGGCCCTGTTCCTGCGGCCCCCGCGCGGCCCCTTCTTTGGCACCGGGCGGGCCGCGCTGGTGGCCCTGGCCGCCCAGGGCCTGTGCACGCTTTTGGCCGTCAGCGCCGAGCAGTCCCTGCGCCTGGCCTACGGCCTGGGCGGCGTCATCAGCGGGGTGCTCATGACCGGCGGCGGCGCGATGCTGTGCCTGCTGGTGTTCAGCGAGCTGGCCGATGTGGCGGGCGGGCGGGGCGCAGGCCCCAGGCCGCTGCAACCGGTCATCGCCCGGCTGGAGGCCCTGCGCTCGCTGCGCTTCAGGCCTTCCGGCGCGGAGGACTCGTGGCGCGCCCTGGTTGTCGGCTGGCTGGATCTCGTCTTCGGGCTGGCCGCCCTGGCCCTCACCGTGGGGCTGATCATCGACCCGCGCTACCGCGACTTCCGCGTGGCCCAGTTCCTGCCCGTGGGCTTGTGCATGCTCCTGCGGCTTTGGGCCACGCATGAGCCGCCCCGGCCCGTGGGCACCCCGCGCGAGGAATGGCTGCTGGTGGGCGTGTTTGTGCTGGGAGCGGTGTGGATTCCGGTGCAGGAGGGGCTGGTGAACCAGGCCGCCTGGGCCTGGAGCGCCACGCTGCTGCTCCTGGCCCTGTCCTGGGGGCTGTCCATCCACCGCCAGGGACAGGCCCGGCGCCAGGGCCAGACCCCCGGCTAGGTTGAGAGGCTGGGGGGCGGGAGCTCCCTTCGACGTTCTTCGCTACCTGTCCGACCAGAGCAGGCGGCGGCCCTTGCGCGTGAGCAGCCCCAGGGCCAGGCCCTGGAAGTACAGCCCCACCAGGTTGCCTGTGCCGGGCAGGTCCAGGCTGCGGCCGGTGAGCAGGTCCAGGATGGCTTGCGGCTCGTCCACGTCCAGGCGCATGTCCGGCGGCAGCGTGGCCGCCGGGGGCAGGAGCAGCCGGGCGCGCGGGTCGGGCCGGAAACGCCCGGCCGAGGCCGAGCCCAGCGGGAAGCCCTGCCAGCGCAGCCCCGGGCTGCGGCCCATGAGCGAGAGCGCCTGCTCGTGCAGAAAATAGACCTTGCCGCCGAAGTCGCGCACCTCGCCCGGCGGCAGGTTGCCCGGCGCAAGCGGTCCGGCTGCGGCCAGATCTTTGGCCGAGAGCTCGTGTCCGCCGATCTCCACCTCGCGCCCTGCGCCGTCCTCGCCTTGCGCATCCAGCGCCCCGCCGCCCTGCTTCACGAAGCGCGCCAGGAAGAAGCCCTGGCCGCCGCCGGAGTCTTCCGTCGCCCCGGCCCTCTGCTCCGCCTCCTGGTCCGCTTTTGTCCCGCCCACGCGCAGCACGCCGGAAAGGCCGGGCAGGGCCGGTTCGCGCGGGGTGAAGCCCAGGGGCGCGGGCAGGGGCGAGAGCTCCAGCGGCAGCTCGGAAAGCGCCCAGGCGGCCTGCTCCTCGTTTTCGCGCACGTGGGTGGTGCAGGTGGAGTACATGAGCGTTCCGCCGGGCTTGAGCAGCGTGGCCGCGTGGGCCAGCAGCGTGCGCTGCAGGCGGACGAGCGTCTCGGCCTTTTCCGGGGTCCACAGGGTCATGACCAGCGGGTTCTTGTCGGCCGTGCCCCAGCCGCTGCACGGCGGGTCGAGCAGGACGCAGTCCAGGCTTTCCAGGGGCAGGGGCAGGTGCTGGGCCTCGGCCCCGGCGGTGGCCACACCCGCCGCGTTCATGCGCCGCAGGTTCTGGCGCAGGGTGGCCAGGCGGTCGCGCGAGGCCTCGGCCGCCAGCACGAAGCCTTCCCGGCCCACGGCCAGGGCCAGGATGCCGGTCTTGCCGCCGGGGCTGGCGCACATGTCCAGGCAGAGGTCGCCGGGCCGGGCGCCGAGCATGGCCGGGGGCAGCATGGACGAGCGGTCCTGGATGTAGATGAGCCCGAAGCTCGCGGCCAGAGACGAGCCCAGGGGGAAGGGCTCATGGGTGAGTCTGCGTGCGCTGGCCAGAAAGGGCTCGGGCTCGAAGGCGAAGCCCTGGGCGGTGAGCAGCGCCTCCACCAGCACGGCCTGATCCGGCGCGGTGGTGATGCGGAAGCTGCGGGCCTGGGGCGTCCTGGCGGCCTTGGCCGTCTTGGTCGTCTTGGCCGCGCTGATCGTCTTGATCGTTTTGGTCCTTTTGGTCATGGGCCGGGCATAGCCCGCGGCAGGGGGGCTTGGCAATGTCCGGCCCGGCGATTTCGGCCGGGGAGACGCGGCAAGGTTTCTTTTGCATGCCACAGGCGTTGGTGCTATTGGCGGAAGACGGAAAACGGCACCAACGCCGGAAGAGCCAACGTATTTCCCTCGCAGAGGAGGAGCTCGAAATGTCTTTCAAGCGACTTACAGCCATGATGCTGCTTGCAGCCCTGCTCAGTCTGCCCGCGCTTGCGCTGGCCCAGGGAGCACGCAGCTACGCGGTGCTGCCTTTTAAGATCAGCGGAGAAAAATACCAATACTTGAGCAAGGGCGCCCAGCAGATGCTGATCTCGCGCCTGGCCTGGCCCGGCTACTTCGAGGCCGCGCCCCTGGCCAATGTCGAACGCGCAGGCACCCGCTTCCCCGCTGGGCCGACGGATGCCGTGTCCATAATGGGCCTGGTGGGTTCGGAATTCCTCATGGCCGGGAAAATAGACTTCCAGGACACGCAGGCCAGCGTGACTCTGAACGTGTGGGACCGCAAGGGCCAGACCTGGACCAAGTCGGCCCAGGTGCCGGTTGAGGGCCTGATTCCTGTCCTGGAGCGCCTGAGCACCGAGGTGCGCACCGAGGTCTTCAAGCGTCCCGGTGAGGACGCCAAGGCCCTGGAGCGCAAGGACATGCGCAAGGACCAGCAGTCCAAGGCCTCGACCCCGAGGAACGCCGCGTTTGTGGTCGGCGATACGGGCGAGGCTCCGGTCGGCCCTTCTGGCGGCCCGGTGATGAACCCGCAGTTCCGCTACGAGGGAGGCGCCGAGACCCCCGGCCGCTGGCAGAGCCAGAGCCTGCGCTTCCCCTCGGTGGGCATGGTCGTGGCTGATTTCCAGGGCGACAAGAAGAACCGCGTCGTCATCGCCAGCGCCCACAAGCTCCACGCCTACGAATTCTTCCAGAACACGCTCAAGCCCCTGGGCGAAGTGGACCTCGGCCCGCGCATCAAGATCCTGCGCCTGAGCACCATTGACATCAACCGCGACGGACGCGACGAGCTCATCGTCTCGGCCATCAATGACCCCGACGGCAACGCCGAGCCCCGCTCCTACGTCTTCAATGTCATGAACGGCAAGTTCGAACAGTTCTGCGAACCGCAGAAGATGTACCTGAACGTGGTGCGCACCCCGCCCACCTTCCAGCCTGTGGTTGTGGGCCAGCGCAAGGGCTACCACAGCCCCTTTGAGGAGGCCGGCGTCAGCGAGATGAACTATGCGGACGGCAACTTCCAGCCTGGGCGCCGGTTGCGTCTGCCTTCCATCGCCAACACCTTCAACTTCAGCTACCTGCCCGAGGGCAACACGTACAAGGTCGTGGTGCTCAACGAATACAGCTACATGAAGGTCTACACCCCGGACCTTGAGGGCCAGTACAGCCAGGAGGACGGCTACAACAGCTCCGCCGTGTACCTTGTCATCGACGAGCGCCTGCCCGGCATGGACACCGGGGTGCGCGACAGCGGCGTCGAGGAGTTCTATTACCTGCCCATGCGCATGCTCCCCGTGTCCTTTGACGCCGGGGGCAAGTATGAGCTTCTGGTGAACAAGGACATCTCCGTTGCTTCCCAGATCTTCAAGAAGTTCCGCCACTTCTCCCAGGGCGAGGTACACTCGCTGTTCTGGGATGGCGTGGGCATGAGCATGGCCTGGAAGACCCGGCGCATCAAGGGCACCGTGGTCGACCTGGGCCTGGGCGACTTGAAGAACGACGGCAGCAAGCAGCTCATCGTCTGCCTGAACACCTTCTCCGGCGCCGTGGGCCTGAGCAACGAGAAGACCGTGGTCGTGACCTACGACCTGGACGCCAAGAAATAGTCGTTGCGGCAAGGGGGGCGGGCGCGCCCGCCCCCCTTGCCGCCTCTTGCCCCCAGCCCGCCATGCCCACCAAGTCTGACGACCCCGACAGCCCCTTGTCCGGCGCGACCCCTGACAACGGCCAGCGCCGCCAGCCCCTTGTGGTCTCCCCCGAGGAGGCGGGCCAGAAGCTGTTGCAGTTCCTCGTCCGCCGCCTGGAAGGCGCCGTGCCCGGGTCGGCACTTCTGAAGGCCATCCGCACGGGCCAGGTGCGCGTGGACGGCGGACGAAAGCAGCCCTTCTTTCGTCTTGCCGCAGGGCAGATGGTGCGCGTGCCGCCCTTTCAGGGGACTGAAGGCCAAACGAATTCCGGCCAGCCCGTTTCCGGCCAGCCGACTTCGGGCAAGAAGCCAGACACCGGCCCGGCAGCGGCCCGGCAGCGGCCCGACCCTCTGCCCCTGTCCATCCTCTACGAAGACGCCGGGCTTGTGGCCGTGGCCAAGCCTGCCGGGCTGTGCGCCCACGCCGGAACCCGGCACCCGGATTCCGTTGCCGACCGCCTGAAGGCGCTGTACGCGGGCGCCCCGTTTTTGCCCGTGCTGGCCCACCGTCTGGACAAGGACACCTCGGGCATCCTGCTGGCGGCCAAGAGCTACACGGAGCTGCGCCGCCTGGGCGACCTTTTCGCCACGGGCGGGGTGTCCAAGACATACCTGGCCTGGGTGGACGGGGTCTGGCCCGGCCGCGACACGGAACTGCTCGAGGACAGCCTGGAGCGCCTGGATCTGGCAGCAGGGGAGGTGGCCGGGCGTCAAAAAATTGTCCGCGCCGACTCCGCTTCCCCCGGCCAGGGGGCAGGCCAGGGGGCAGGCCAGGGCGCCGGCAAGCTGGCGCGGTGCGAGGTCACGGCCCTGGTGCGCAAGCGCGCGGCCACGCTGATGCAGGTGCGCCTGCTCACGGGCCGCACCCACCAGATCCGCGTGCAGCTCTCCCTGCGCGGGCACCCGGTCATCAGCGACGCGGTGTACGGCCGCAAGGTGCGCGGGGTGGGCATGCTGCTGCACGCCCTGTGCTTGCGCCTGCCCGAGCGCGCCCTGTTCCTGGCCCCGTCCTGGAGCGGCCCCTTCACCCTGCCCGAGGCGCTTCTTCTGCGCCTGCGCGAGAGCCTCTGCGCTTAGACTCCAGCCATTCTGGCCTCATTTTTGCTAGCTTTACACCCAGACACCCATTCCGGCAGCCCTGCCGCGAAACAAGGAGCCTGACCATGCGCCATGTGATCCTGAGCCTGATTTGCCTGATCGCCCTTTCCAGCCTCACCGGGTGCGGCACCATTTACAAAGCCTCGGTGGACGAGCGCGACGTTGGCACCTTTGTGGACGACGGACGCATCGAGTCCTCGGTGCGCGCGCGCATCATCAACGACCCCGTGACCAAGCTGCGCGACATGAGCGTGAACTCGTACCTGGGCACAGTGTACCTGGTGGGCGAGTTCGACGCCGACCAGCAGAAGATGCGCGCCGTGAAGCTGGCCAAGGAGGTGGACGGCGTGCGCCGCGTCACCATCATTCCCTTCCAGAAGCGCGACGATCCCACCTGCGGCACCACCGGCGACCTGGCCCTGTACGCGAAGATCAAGCAGCGCCTTGTGGAGGACCAGGACATCTGGTCCACACAGGTGGACGTGAAGGTGGTGCAGTGCAACGTCGTGATCCTGGGGCTGGTGAAGAGCCAGCGCGACGCGGACCGCATCGTGGCCCACGCCAACGCCGTTGGCGGCGTGTACACGGTGCAGAACTTCATCCGCATCATCAAGTAGCGTTTGAGACCGCTGGAGGGACGCGCAATGAACACGGCACAACGCCATCTGAAGGCCCTGGGGCTCCTGGCGCTGCTGCTTCTGGCGGCGGCCCTGGGCGGTTGCGCCCCGGCGCACATCGCGCCCGAACCCCTGCCGACCCTGAGCCAGGAGGCGCGGAGCCCGGTGGTGGCTGCGGCGCGCTCGCTCAAGGGCGTGCGCTACAAGTATGGTGGCGAGTCACCCCAGAGCGGCTTCGACTGCTCCGGGCTGACCTGGTGGGCCTACCGCCAGGTGGGCGTGGACCTGCCGCGCGTGTCCTACGACCAGTATGAGGCCGGACTTCCGGTCAACCGCCGCGACATCCGCCCCGGCGACCTGGTGTTCTTCCGCCTGCAGAGCAAGCGCAGGAACATGCACGTGGGCATCGCCACGGACGGAAACACCTTCATCCACAGCCCCAGCTCCGGCGGCCGCGTGCGCGAGGAGGACTTCGACACGCCCTACTGGCGCGAGCACTTCATCGGCGCGCGGCGCATCCTGAACGGCGGCGGGTAGGGAGAATTTTTTCCGGGGGGAATGATTCCCCCCGGACCCCCTCATCAGCCGAAAGGGCTGGGCTAGGCAAGGCCTGGCCCAGCCCTTTCGGCGTAACGGGGATTGCCAAGGGCCCTGATCCTGCCCTTCCCCCGTCCTTGATTCTTCCCGCCGCATTCCCTATCCTCCGGCCCACCAAGCACCCAGCACACGAAGGAGCCCACCATGCCCCAGATCACCCTGGCCGGACGCACAATCGGCCCCGACTTTCCGCCGCTGGTCATCGCCGAGATCGGCATCAACCACGAGGGCGACTTTGCCAAGGCCGAGCGCATGGTCCGCGACGCGCATGCCGTGGGCTGCGAGTGCGTGAAGTTCCAGTGCCACGTGGTGGAGGACGAGATGAGCCCGCAGGCCAGGAAGGTCATTCCGGGCAATGCCGACGTGTCCATTTACGAGATCATGGAGCGCTGCCAGCTCTCCGAGACCGACGAGCGCCGCCTGCAGGCCCTGGTGGAGAGCCTGGGCATGATCTACCTGTCCACGCCGTTCTCCCGCGCCGCAGCCGACCGCCTGGAATCCATGGACGTGCCGGGCTACAAGATCGGCAGCGGGGAGTGCAACAACTATCCGCTGGTTGACCACATCGCCAGCTTCGGCAAGCCGGTCATTCTGTCCACCGGCATGAACAGCATGCAGAACGTGGCCAAGAGCGTGGAGATTTTGCGTGCGCGCAAGGTGCCCTTCGGGCTCATGCACACCACCAGCATGTACCCCACCCCGCCGGAAAAGGTGCGCCTGGGCGCCATGGTCGAGCTCATCAACGCCTTCCCCGACGCCGTTGTCGGCCTGTCCGACCACACGCTGACCATTTACCCCTGCCTGGGCGCGGTGGCGCTCGGCGCGAGCATGCTGGAGCGCCACTACACCTCGGACAAGGCCTGGCCCGGCCCGGACGTGTTTTTGTCCATGGACCCGGCGGAAATGAAGCAGCTCATCGAGGGGTCGAAGCTCATCCACAAGGCCCTGGGCGGGACCAAGGCCATCCTGCCGGAAGAGCAGGTGACCATCGACTTCGCCTACGCCTCCTGCGTCACCATCGCGCCCATCAAGAAGGGCGAGGCCCTGACCAAGGCGAATCTGTGGGTGAAGCGCCCCGGCACCGGCGAGATCCTGGCCGAGCACTTCGAGGGCCTGCTGGGCAAGGCGGCCACCCGCGACATCGACGTGGACACGCAGCTCAGCTGGGACATGGTGGTCAGGTAGCCCAGCCCGCCAGGGCGTGCCCAGGACCTGCCCGGCGTCTGTCCGTTATCCGCTCCGGGCTGCACGGGGAGCCTGCAACTCCCTGGGAACGCTTGCCAAGAAGCGCCAAGATGCCGTACTGACGGGCCATGCTCACCCTCGCCCGCCCCCTTCCGCGTTTGTTTGCGACCCTGCTCCTGCTTCTGCTGGCGTGGCCGCCCTGCGCCAGCGGGGCCGAAACGCTGGTGCTCAACTCCGCCGACCCCTCCCCGTTTTCGCGGCCCGACGGCACAGGCACCAACGACCGCATCGTGATCGAGGCTTTTCGGCTGCTCGGAATGTCACCGCGGCTGGTGCGGCTGTCTGCGGAGCGGGCCTTGCAGAACGCCAACCAGGGCGTTGACGACGGCATCTACGTGCGCATCGCCGGGCTGGAGCGCTTGTACCCGAATCTGGTCATGGTGCCAGAGCCCGTCACGGAGTTCGTGTTTATGGCGTTCACCCGCGACCCGGTCCTGGAGGTTCACAGCTGGGCCGACCTGAAGCCCTGGAACGTGGGCATCATCACAGGCTGGAAAATCCTGGAAGCCAACATCACGGGCACGCGTTCCCTGGTCAAGGCCAGGGATGAGAAGGCCCTGTTCGCTCTGCTCGGCAAGGGCCGCACCGATGTGGTGGTGCTGGACCAGTCTTCCGGCCAGGAGGTCGTCCGGCATATGGGGCTCCTTAGAGTGCGCGCGCTCACCCCGCCCCTGGCCCGGCGCGACATGTACATCTACCTGCACAAGCGCCATTCGGGGCTGGTGCCCAGGCTGGCCCAGGCCCTGCGCCAGATGCGGCGCGACGGCAGCATCGAGCGCCTGACCAGGGCCGGGCTGGCGGTTGCCGGGCAGAGCGGGGCGCGGCAATGAGCGGGGCCAGACATCAGGACCGCAGACAGATATTGTTTGCGCGCAACGTCGGATTGGGACTATCTTTGCGCCAACCTGGAGAAGTCTGCATGCGCCTGGTCACCTGCCTTTTGTGCTTCCTCTTCGTCCTGCCGGTGTGCGTTGCCAGGGCTGCCCCGCTGGTGCTCAACACCGACGGGGCCCCGCCCCATTCGCGCGCCGACGGCAGCGGCTTCGAGGACGCTGGTGCGGATGCCTTCCGAGCGGGCCTTGCAGAACGCCAACCAGGGCGTGGACGACGGCAATTTCCCGCGCATTGAGGGCCTCACGGCCTTGTACCCGAACCTTGTCATGGTGCCGGAGTCCATGAGCACGTTCCCGTGCGCCGCCTTCACCCGCGACCCCGAGCTCAAGTCTGTGGTCTGGGCTGATCTGGGAGGGCCTCAGGTGGCCTACGTCCTGGGCTGGAAGCTGGTTGAGCTGAACGTTGCCGAGGCTGGAAAGCTCCAGCACGCGCGCGACCAGGAAGCCCTCTTCGCCCTGCTGGATAAGGGCCGCGCCCTGATCGTGATCGCGGACCTGTACACGGGCCAGGAGATCATCCGCCGCAAGGGCTACAAGGACATGCGCGTCCTGCTGCCGCCCCTGGCCGACCCGCCCGTGTACATCTACCTGCACAAGCGCCACGCGGACCTGGTGCCCAGGCTGGCCCAGGCCCTGCGCGAGATGCGGCGCGACGGCAGCATCGAGCGCCTGACCAGGGCCGGACTGGCGGTTGCCGGGCAGAGCGGGGCGCGGCAATGAGCAGGGGCAGACATCAGGACCGCAGACAGATATTGTTTGCGCGCAGCTGCCGCTTGTGCCTATATTTGTGCCAAGCTGGAGAAGTGTGCATGCGCCTGGTGACCTGCCTTTTGTGCCTCCTTTTCGCCCTGCCGGTGTGCGCTGCCAGGGCTGCCCCGCTGGTGCTCAACACCGACGGGGCCCCGCCCCATTCGCGCGCCGACGGCAGCGGCTTCGAGGACCCAACCAGGGCGTGGACGACGGCAACTACGTGCGCATCGCCGGGCTGGAGCGCCTGTACCCGAGCCTGATCAGGGTGCCCGAGCCCATGAGCAGCTTCCCTTTCACCGCCTTCACCAGCGACCCGGACCTCAAGGTGGCTGCCTGGAGTGATCTGCGGAACCGCCAGGTGTCCACGGTCGCTGGCTGGAAACTCGTGGAGGCGAATCTGAAGCACGTGGCGAGACTCAAGCTCGTGCGTGACGAAGAGGCCCTGTTCACCCTGCTGGGCAAGGGCCGGACGGAGGTGGTCGTGGCCGGCCTGTACACGGGCCAGGAGATCATCCGCAAAAACGGCTACAAGGACATGCGCGCGCTGCTGCCGCCCCTGGCCGATCCGCCCATGTACATCTACCTGCACAAGCGCCATGCGGACCTGGTGCCCAGGCTGGCCCAGGCCCTGCGCCAGATGCGGCACGACGGCACCCTGGAGCGCCTGACCAAGGCCGGCTTGTCAGGGGCAAAGCCATGAACGGCGTGGCCCTGCACGTGAAAAAGCCCTTGCCCAGGCGCTTGCTCAAGCGCGTGCTGCTCTTCAGCGCGGTGCTCATCGTCCTCCTGGCCGGCGCGCGCGCCTGGTGGGAGTACCAGACCACCCTGGCAACCGTGAACGAGGAGTTCGCGGTCATCGAGAGCACCAAGGCCAAGAGCGTGGCCGCCTCCCTCTGGGACCTCGACCGCGAGCAGCTTGCCCTGCATGTCGAGGGCATCCGTCATTTCCGGTACATCACTTACGCGAGCGTGCGTGACGCCGAGGGCGTGGTGGCGCAGTCCGGCATGCGCCGGGACAAGGGCGTGCAGGACCGGGAGTTCCCGCTTTCCGTCGTTTACAACGGCCAGCGACAGGAGTTGGGCGTGCTGCACGTCCAGGCCGACCTGGAGACCTTGCGCCAGGCCGCCTGGCGCACCGCCTGGCTTGTGCTGGCCTTCAACGCGGCCATGGTGTTCCTGGTGGCCGGGCTCATGTTCTGGCTCACCAATGACATGATCTCCCGGCACCTGGCCGTCTTTGCCGCGCACCTCGGCTCCTTCAGTCTGGAGAGCGACTACGAGCCCCTGGTTCTGGACAAGAAACCCGCAGGCGACGAGCTGGATGTGCTGGCGAGCGCCCTGAACACCATGCAGAGCGGCCTCGCCTCCTCCTACAACCAGGTGATTGAGGCCCAGGCCGAGTCGCGCAGCCTGGCGCGCTTCCCCCAGGAGAATCCGAGCCCGGTGTTGCGCGCCGGGGCAGGCGGCCTGCTGCTCGCAGCCAACCCGGCCAGCGCGGACCTCTTGGCGCACCTGGGCGCACAAGTGGGCCAAAGGCTGCCGGAAGGGTATGCCGCCACCGTCTCCCGCGCCCTGGCAAGCGGGGAGGTGCAGCGCTTCGAGGGCGACTTCGGCGGCCGGGCCTTCACTTTCGCGGCCAGCCCGGTTTCGGCCGAGGGGTTCGTCAACATCTATGGCATGGACATCACCCAGCGCAAACTGGCCGAGGAGGAAGTGCGCCGGTCCCTGCACGAGAAAGAGATCCTGCTCAAGGAGATCCACCACCGGGTGAAGAACAACCTGCAGATCATCTCCAGCCTGCTCTTCCTCCAGGCCGAGTATGTCATCGACCCCCAGGACCGGTCCATGTTCGAGGAGAGCCAGAAGCGCATCTCGGCCATGGCTCTGGTGCACGAGGAGCTCTACGACTCACGCGACCTGTCCAGCGTGGACATGGGCGACTACGTGTCCCGTCTGGTGGAGCGCGTGGTGGCCAGCTCGGACACGTCCGTGCGCATGGAGTTTGACGTGGAGGACATGCGGCTGCCGGTCACCCAGTCCATCCCCTGCGGGCTGGTGCTGAACGAGATGATCATGAACGCCGTGAAGCATGCCTTCAAAAGCGGCCGGGAGGGCCGCCTGCGCGTTTCGCTGTTGCGCCGCGGCGGCCAGGCCGAGCTGGCGGTAGAGGACAACGGGCCGGGCCTGCCGACGGATTTCAATCTCGAAAGCTCGGCCACCCTGGGTTTGACCCTGATCACCAGCCTGGCCCGCCAGCTTGGCGGCTCGGTTCTGGCGGAGGACCTGGCGCAGGGACTGGAGACCGGGGCGCGCTTCACCCTTCTCTTCCCGGCCGAGGGCCTGTGACGGGCCCCCCGCTGACCTTTCTGGTGGTGGAGGATGAGCGCATCATCTCCCTGGCCATGGAGCTGCACATCCGCAAGCTGGGGCACCGGGTGTCGGCCAGCGTGGCCTCCGGCGAGGCCGCCCTGGAGGCGCTCGGCAAGGAGCGCCCGGACCTGGTGCTCATGGACATCCACCTGGAGGGCGGCCTCGACGGCATCGAAACCGCCCGGCTGATGCAGGAACGCGGCGGCCCTCCGGTGGCCTTTGCCACGGCCTATACCGACGTCGAGACCCGGACCAGGGCGCTGGCCATCATGCCCTTGGCCTTTCTGCCCAAGCCCGTGGGGCCGCTGGAGCTCAAGGCCCTGGTGCGGCAGCTGGCTTCGCTCAGCTAGCCCTGCCGGGCGCGGTCCGGGCCGGCCCCGACGAGACTACGCAAACTGGCCCCCCACGGTTGCGCGAAGGTGTCCAAAGGCGTATGCGCTAAATATCAAGATCCTGAACAGGTTGAGGATATCCGCAGGCAAGGGGGGGGGATGAAGCTTCCGTTCGGAAAGCCCGGCATTTCCCGGTTCATCTTTGTGGCCCTTCTGCTGGTCTTCAACTGGCCGCTGCTCTCCATTCCCGCGTCGAAAAACCTGTTCGCCTGGCTGTTCACGGCCTGGGGCCTGGCCATCGCGCTGCTGTTCCTGGCCGCGCAGGGAACCGGGGGCTCAGACGCCGAGCCCCCAAGGCCCGCGGAGTCTGTCGCGCCTGCCGCGCCTGCCGAGTCGACAAAACCGGGAGCCGGGGCCGGCGGGGGGGGCGGCGATGTTTAGCCCGCTTGTGGTGCTGCTCTTTCTGGCGTGCTACACGAGCTGCCTGTTCCTTCTGGCCCGCTGGGCCGAGCGCCGCTCGGAAACCGGGCGTTCGGTGACGGACAATCCCTGGGTCTACGCCTTGTCGCTGGCCACCTACTGCACGAGCTGGACCTTCTACGGCTCCGTGGGCAAGTCCCTGGACTCCGGGCTGCTCTTCCTGACCATCTACCTCGGGCCGACCCTGTGCGCCGCCTTGTGGTGGAGCATCCTGCGCAAGCTCGTGCGCATCAAGTCGAGCTTCCACATCACCAGCATCGCCGACCTCTTGGCCGCACGCTACGGCAAGAGCCACCGCATCGCGGCCATGGCCACCACCGTGGCCTTTGTGGGCAGCGTGCCCTACGTGGCCCTGCAGCTGAAAAGCGTCATCTCCACCTTCTCCCTGGTGGCCGGGGGCGACTCCTTCATCCTGTCCTCGGTTGGCCCGCTGGTGGTGGGGCTCATGATCGCCTACACCATCCTGCTCGGCGTGCGGCGCGTGGACCCGACAGACCGCCACCCCGGCATGGTCGCCACTGTCACCGCCGAGGCCGTGATCAAGCTGGTGGCCCTGGCGGGCGTGGGACTGTTCGCTGTGTACGGCCTGCACTCGGGCCTGGGCGACCTCCTGTCCAGCCTGCCTCCGGACCGCCTGGCGTCCATCCTGTCCCTGAGCGGGACCGCGCAGAGTGGGGGCACGGCCTACGTCCTCTGGGCCAGCTACCTGCTCTTGGCCATGTCGGCCATCCTGTTCCTGCCGCACCAGTTCCACCTGGCCGTGGTGGAGAACGCGAACGAAAGCCACATCCGCACGGCCACCTGGGTCTTTCCCCTGTATCTGCTGGTCATCAACGCCTTTGTGGTGCCCATCGCGGTGGCTGGCATCGCCGCCGGGCTGGACCCGTCCCGGGGCGACATCTACGTGCTGGGGCTGCCTGCCCTGCACGGCAAGGCCGGGCTGGCCCTGCTGGTCTTCCTGGGCGGCTTCTCCGCAGCCATGAGCATGGTCATGGTCTCGTCCATGACCAACGCGGTGATGCTGACCAACCACGTGCTCCTGCCGGTCATCGAGCGGGTGCGGGCGCTGGGGTTCCTGAAGCGCCGCCTGCTGCAATGCCGCTGGGGCTGCGTGGCCTTCCTCATCCTGGTGTCCTATTGGTTCGAGCTCGCCGTGGGCGAGTCCTACATCCTGGTGAACATCGGCATCATCGCCTTTGGCGCGGTGCTGCAGTTCGCCCCGGCCATCCTGGGCGGCATCTTCTGGCGCGGGGGCACCAGGGCCGGGGCTCTGGCGGGCCTCTCCGCGGGGTTCGTGCTCTGGCTGCACACCATGCTCCTGCCCGCCCTGTCCAGAAGCGGCGGGATCTGGGCCGGCCCGGTGAACGAGGGCCTGTTCGGACTGTCCTGTTTGCGCTCAGAGGCGCTCTTCGGCCTGACCAGCCTCGATCCGGTGAGCCATGCCGTGTTCTGGACCATGGCCTTCAACGTGGGGCTGTACGTCCTGGTCTCCCTCTTGAGCCGCCAGTCCGGCGAGGAGCTGGCTGTGCTGGGCGAGTTCACGGGCCTGGTCGCAGTGCGCGGGCGCGAGGGCGGGCCGCAGGTGGAGGCGGACATCGACCTGGCGGACAAGTGTCAGCTCATGGAGACCACGCTCAAGGAGTACCTGCCCAGGGCTGAGGTGCAGGACATCCTCCTCGGCAGCATGCGCACGCTGGGACTCTACGGTCGCACGCAGATCTCCGTGACCATGCTGGCCGCGCTCTACGCCGAGGTGGAGAAGTCCTTCTCCGGGGTGGTCGGCGCGGCGGCGGCCCACAAGGCGCTCGGCAAGGCCGGGGTCTTCACCCCGGACGAGACCAGGGTCTTGAGCGATGTCTACGGCGGCATGCTGGCCGAGATGCGCATCACCCCGGACGAGATGGTGCGCCGCATCGACTACCACATCGAGCGCGAGCGCCTGCTGACCCGCCATGCCGATGAGCTGAAAGAGACCATCCGCCAGCGTGAGCTGGAGATTGTGGAGCGCAGGCGCGTGGAGGAGGCCCTGCGCAAGGCCGAGGAGAACTACCGGGGCATCTTCCTGTCCGCGCCGGAGGGCATCTTCCAGACCACGCCGGAGGGCCGCTTCCTGTCCGCCAACCCGGCCATGGCCAACATCCTGGGCTACAACACGGTTGAGGAGCTGGTGGCCCAGATCACCGACCTCGGCGCGCAGCTCTACGTCTATCCCCTGGGCCGGGTCAGATTCCTGCGGGTCCTTTCCGAGACCGGGACCGTGGACCGCATGGAGATGCCCATGCGCCGCAAGAACGGCAGCATTTTCTGGGGTTCGCTCATCGCCCGGGGCGTGCGCGATGCCGACGGCAACCTCGTGCGCATCGACGGCCTGTTGTCCGACGTCACCGAGAGGAAGCACGCCGTAGAGGAGCAGCGCGAAAGCGAGGCGCGCATCCGCGCCCTGTTCAACGCAACCTCGGACTCGGCCATCCTCATGGACACAGAGGGCGTCATCCTGGCCATCAACGAGCACGGGGCCAAACGGCGCGGGCTGATCCCCGAGGACATGACCGGCCACTACATCTACGACCACCTCCCGCCCAACGCCGCCGAGACCCGCCGCCTGCAGACCCGCGAGGCCGTGCGCACCAGAAGCCCGCGCACCTTTGAGGAGCAGCGCGGCGAGTTTCACTACGCCATCACCATCTATCCCATCCTGGACAACGACGGAGTGCCCAGGCAGCTGGCCAGCTTCTCGCGCGACATCACCGCGCAAAGGGAGTCCGAGGACACCATCCGGCGCCTGAACGAGAGCCTGGAGCAGCGCGTGCTCGAGCGCACCCAGCAGCTTGAGCAGGCCAACCTGGAGCTCAAGGAGACCGTGGAGCAGCTGAGCCGCACGCACAAGCAGTTGGTGGAGTCGGAGAAGATGGCCTCCCTTGGCGGGCTGGTGGCGGGCGTGGCGCACGAGATCAACACACCCGTGGGCATTGGCGTCACTGCGGCCTCGCACCTGGAGGCCAAGACCAAGGCCATGCTGGAGGGCTACCGCGCCGGCGGACTCAAGCGCTCCAGCCTGGAGGAATTCCTGGGAATGTGCGACGAGTCCACGCGCATGATCCTGGTGAACCTGCGCCGCGCCTCGGATTTGATCCGCAGCTTCAAGCAGGTGGCCGTGGACCGCTCCACCGAGGAGCGCCGGCGGTTCGCCCTGCGCGACTACCTGGAGGAGGTGCTGCTTTCGCTCAAGCCGCAGTTGAAGAAGACCGCCATTACGGTGGGCCTGGACTGCGACCCGAAGCTCACGATCGACTCCTACCCCGGGGCCTATTCCCAGATCTTGACCAATCTGGTCACGAACGCCCTGACCCACGCCTATGACGAGGGCCAGGCCGGACGCATCAGCATCAATATCAGCCAGGGCGAGGGGCGGCTGCGTTTCGTCTTCAGCGACGACGGCAAAGGCATTAGGCCGGAGCACCTGGACAAAGTTTTCGAGCCATTCTACACTACCAAGCGAGGACGTGGAGGCACGGGACTTGGCCTGCACATCCTCTACAACATCGTGACCCAGAGGCTTGCGGGCACGGTCCGGTGCGAGAGCCTCCCTGGCCAGGGGACCACCTTCACCCTGGATGTCCCGCTTGAAGGATCGAGGGAACAATGAGCACCCACGTGGACGACGAACTGCTGTTCCAGGACGAGGAACCGAAGCCGGTGGTGGCCGTTGGCGGCTGCACCCCAGCGCTCAACGGTACCTGGAAGATCCTGGTGGTGGACGACGAGTCCGAGGTCCACGACGTGACCCGGCTGGTGCTCTCCGGCTTCAAGTACAAGGGCCGGGGGCTCCAGTTCCTGTCCGCCTACACCGGGCATGAGGCCCGCGAGATCCTGGCAGCGAACCCGGACATCGCGGTGATCCTGCTCGACGTGGTCATGGAGGAGAACGACACGGGGCTTAAGCTCGTGCAGTACATCCGCGAGGAGATGAAGAACCACTTCGTGCGCATCATCCTGCGCACCGGCCAGCCGGGCCAGGCGCCGGAAGAGCGCGTCATCATCGAGTACGACATCAACGACTACAAGGAAAAGACCGAGCTCACGGCCCAGAAGCTCGTCACCACCATCGTCTCGGCCCTGCGCACCAGCTGCGACATCGCCACCATCGAGGCCAATCGCCGGGGCCTGGAGAAGATCATCGAGGCCTCGGAGAACATCTTCGAGCTGCAGTCGCTGGAGAAGTTCTCAACAGGCGTGCTGACCCAGATCACCGCCATCCTGGCCCTGGACAAGAACGCCATCGTCTGCCAGGCCTCGGGCTTCGCCGCAGTGAACCACAAGGGCCAGTTCAGCATCCTGGCCGCCACGGGCGAGTTCCAGCCGTACATCCGCAAGAACGTCGAGGACGTGCTGCCCTCGGAGGTCCACGCCCTGTTCGTCAAGGCCGTGGAGAACCGCACCAGCCTGTTCTACGACGGCAAGCGCTACATCGGCTATTTCTGCAGCCGCAACGGCTCGGAGAGCGTCATCTACCTGGAGGGCTGTTCCCCGCTCTCGGACCTGGACCGCCAGCTGGTGGAGATCTTCTTCACCAACGTGTCCATCGCCTTTGACAACCTGCACCTGAACAAGGAAGTCGAGGACACCCAGCGCGAGATCATCCACACCCTGGGCGAGACCATCGAGTGGCGCTCGCACGAGACCGGCAACCACGTGCGCCGCGTGGCCGAGTACATGTACATCCTGGCCTGCAAGTACGGCCTGCCCGAGAACGAGGCCCAGCTGCTGCGCCTGGCCGCGCCCATGCACGACGTGGGCAAGCTGGGCATTCCGGACAGCGTGCTGAACAAGCCCGGCCTGTTGACCCCGGACGAGGTGGTGCTCATCCAGACCCATCCGGCCATCGGCTACGAGATCCTCAAGTCCTCAGAGCGGCCCATGCTCAGGGCTGCGGCAATGATCTCCCTGCACCACCATGAGCGCTTTGACGGCGTCGGCTATCCCTCGCGCCTGGCCGGGGAGGGCATCCATGTCTATGGCCGCTTGGCTGCCGTGGCGGATGTCTTCGACGCCCTCATGAGCGACCGCATCTACCGCCCGGCCTGGCCAACGGAGCAGGTGGTGGCCCATTTCCGCAAGGAGCGCGGCCAGCACTTCGACCCGCGCATGACCGACATCCTGCTCGACAACCTGGACGAGTTCTTGTCCATCCGCGCGGCTTACAAGGACTAGCAAAGGCCGCCCGTCCAACTCTCCGGCCCGGTCCTTCAGCCAAGCTCTCGCACGGCACAAAGCAAAGGGGCGGCTTCGAAAAGCCGCCCCGTGTTCTTGTCTGTTGTTTCCGCCGTCTCTGCTGAGCGTTGCGTGAGCTGTTGTGGTCCGTTGCGGTCCACTGCGGCCCAGCGCGGAATGGTGCGTTGGGCTACAGGCCCGCCGCCTCTTCCTCCCGGCCCAGCTCCAGCAGCCGCGTGGCGTAGGCCTGGCGCAGCTCCTCCATGTAGGCCGTGTCGATGGGGCCTTTCCAGGTGACGACCTCGGAGTAGCGCTTGGGGATCTTGGCGGCCATGGGGTCGCAGCCGGTGCGCATGCGCAGGCGCCAGCGGAGCTTCTGGATGGCCTCACCGGCGGCGAGGAGGTTGTCGGCCACGTTCTGGAGGCCCAGGCTCGCCAGGGCGTCCTTGAGGCGCTCCTCGGTGTAGACCCCGCGTCCGAACAGGCAGCCCACCGCGCTTGTCAGGATGCAGCGGCTGGCCTCGTCCTTGACGAACCCGGCCACGATCTTCCCCGCGTCCTGGTCCTGCTTCTTCTGGTCCGCCGAGTAGGCGCTGGAGTCCAGGTGCGAGTGCCGGAAGCTCAAGGTCTCGGACACGAAGAAGGTCTCGCCCGTGGCGTAGCCGGCCATCTCCTGGCCCAGCACGCAGGCGAAGTCCTCGCCGTGGTAGTGTTTGGCCGCCACAAGGGTGCCCTGGGCCAGCAGGCGGTAGAACTCGTTGGTGGCCGCGCCCAGGTGGCCGATGGCGACCTTGTAGCCCTCGGGTTCGCCGAAGGAAAGCGGGGTCAGGGTCTCGGCCTCGGTGATGAGCCCCTTTTCGAGCGCCTCGGTGGCCCAGGCCAGGGCCACGCCGCCGCTCATGCAGTCCAGGCCCTCGCGCTCCACCGCGTCCATGAGGCCCAGCACCTTGAACCCGTCGCCAAAGCCGAGCATGGACCCCAGGGCGAAGATGGGCTCATAGTCATAGGCCACCTGCTTGTACAGGTAGCGGTTGTCGGCCATGAACTTCTCGCGCAGGTAGCCGATGTGGATGCAACCCACCGGACAGCCGGAGCAGGCGGTGTTCCTGAGCAGCATATCCTTGGCGAACTTCTCGCCGCTGATGCCGTCGATGCGTTCGGGATCGCTGGTGGCCTGCAGGTTGCGCCAGGGCAGGGACTTCAGCGCGTCGAGCGCGGCCACGTTCCCGGCGGTGCCCAGGTCATGGTACTTGCTCATCATGGAGGTCTCGGTGATCTGGTCGTAGATCTCGTGGAAGCACTTGGCGTACTCCTTGCCCTCGGGCAAGGGGAAGGAGGCGTCGCCCACGATGGCGATGGCCTTGAGGTTCTTGCCGCCCATGACCGCGCCCGCGCCCAGCCGCCCGAAGTGCCGGTACGTGTCCACGTTGATGCAGGCGTAGGCGCAGCCGTTCTCGCCCGCCGGGCCGATGCGCAGGATGCTGCGCGTGCCGCTGCCCGGCAGCATGTGCCGGAGCATCTTGCCCGTGGTGAACACGTCCTTGCCCCAAAGGAACGGCGCGTCCTTGATCTCCATGTGCCGCGAGCCCACGGAGAGCACGCAGGGGCCGCTGGCCTTGCCGGTGATGACCAGGGCGTCCAGGTCCGCGAAGCGCAGGGCCAGGGCGCTGCGCCCGCCCGCGTGGCTCTCCGCGTACTGGCCGTGGTAGGGCGAGAGGAAGCCGCACACGGTCTTGCTCATGAGCGGGAAGTAGCCAGTCAGCGGGCCGATGGTGAAGATCAGCGGCTGGCCGGGGTCGTTCCAGTTGCCTGCCGGGTCGCCGTACTTCTCGAACAGCATGGCCGCCAAGCCCGAGCCGCCGATGTAGGTCTCGCGGCCGGGCAGGTCCACGATGTGCGCCTTGCGGACCGAGAGGTCCACCAGCAGGATGCGGAAGTCTTGGCGTATCATTCGGCCTCCTCATGCACGGAGTTCGCCTTGCCTTTTTCGGCCATCTCCAGGCAGTCGTGCGGGCAGAAGGAGACGCAGCGGCCACAGTGGATGCACATGTAGGGGTTGTTCAGCTCGTCCTGGACGATGGCGTTTACCGGGCAGGCGGCCACGCACTTGCCGCAGCGGATGCAGAGCTTGCGGTCCTGCTTGATGCCGCCGTCGCTCTTGCGCGGGGTCAGCGCGCCGGTGGGGCAGGCAGCCGCGCACGGAGGCGGATCGCAGGCCAGGCAGACGCGCGCCTCGAACCCGGTGGAGATGCCGCCGGAGGAGCCGATGCGGATGCCCGCTGTGTACCAGGACAGGCGCTTGTGCACCAAACGGGCGCAGGCCAGCGAGCAGCTCTGGCAGCCGATGCAGCGCTCCATGCGCGCCGCGAAAAAAGTCTTCATCGTAAGGGTGCCTCCGGGAAAAATGAATTCAGCGTGCCGGGACCGGGGCGGTCCCGCTTCCAGCGGGTTTTATGCGGGCTTGTCCGTAAGGTCCAGCACCATGTCCACCAGCTCCTCGTCGGGGTTGACGCTGACCTTGAAGCCGAACTTCTTCGAGAGCCCCTGCATGGCCTTGTTGTCGACCATGGTCTGGCCCTTGAGGTGGTGCGTGCCGCGGCCCCTGGTGTAGCTGATCATCTTCTGGAACAAAAGGCTGCCCAGGCCCGTGCCCTTCTGGTCCGAGCGCACCACGATGGCGAACTCGGCTTCGGAGTTGTCGGGCTTGGTGGCCGTGCGCACCACGCCGAGCGTCTCGGGCAGGCCGCCCTCCCCCACGCCCGTGGCGATGAAGGCCATCTCGCGGTCGTAGTCGATCTGGGTGAAGCGGGCCATGTCCTTGTGGTCGAAGTCGCGCCGGACCAGGCCGAAGAAGCGCATGCGCAGGTCGTCGTCTGAGAGCTTGTTGATGAACTCGCGGTGCGCGGGTTCATCTTCTGGTCGAATGGGACGGAGGGTGACCTTGCGGCCGTTCTTCAGCACCATGCACTCTTCCAGCTCGCGCGGGTAGGGGCGGATGGCCAGGCGCTCGGCTCCGGGGCGCGTCTCCGGCGCCACGCGCACCTTGGCCCCCAGCGACAGCACGCCCGCGTCGTCGGCGTAGAGCGGGTTGATGTCCAGCGCGCTGATCTGCGGCACGTCGATGATGAGCTGGGAGATCTGGATGATGGTCAGGCAGATGTCGTCGATGTCCGCCGCCGGGTGCTGGGGCGTGCCGTGCAGCAGGTTGAAGATGCGCGTGCGGCTGATGAGCTCATGCGCCAGGCTCATGTTCAGCGGCGGCAGGGTCACGGCGCGGTCGCGGATCATCTCCCGGGCCACGCCGCCGTGGCCAAAGGCGATGACCGGGCCAAACACCGGGTCCAGGTGCGCGGAGACGAAGAGCTCGTGTGCGCCGGTCCTGCGGCCCATCTTCTGCACCACGAAGCCCTCCACGTAGGCATCGGGCCGCTGGCGCGAGACGCGCGCCAGGATGCTGGCCGCAGCCTCCCAGACCTTGTCCGGGCCTTCGATGTCCAGGTACACCCCGCCGACCTCCTGGGGCTGGCTGATCTGCGGGCTCTTGAGCTTCAGGGCCACGGGATAGCCCAGCTCGTCGGCCGCGATGACCGCGTCGCGCGCGCTGGCCACGCTCTTTGTCTCCACCACAGGGATGCCGTAGGCCGTGAGCACGTCCTTGGCCTCGGCCGGGGTCAGCTGGGTCCGGCCCTCGGCCAGGGCGCGGGCGCAGGTGGTGCGCGCGCCGGTGGTGTCCGGGAAGAAGTCCGAGGGCAGGGAGTCCGGGGTCTGGATGAGCATTTCCTGGTTCTTCTGGAACTGCACCATGTACAAGAACGCGCGGATGGCCTGCTCCGGGGTCTCGTAGGTGGGCACCCCGGCGTCGGCGAACACGGCGCGCGCCTTCTGCGCCGCCTCGGAGCCCATCCAGCTCGTCAGCACCATGCGCTTGGCCTTCTTGCCCGCCAGGGCGATGGTCTGGGCCGTCTCCACCTCGGACAGCCCGGCAAAGGGCACATGCAGCACCAGCACCGCGTCCACGCCCGGATCGGAGAGCAGGATCTTGAGCACCTCCGCCCAGTCCGCAGATCTGGCGTCGAAGCGCAGGCTTAAGGGGTTGGACTTGGACCAGGAGTCGCCCAAAAGCTTGTCCACGGCCAGCCTGGTGTCCTCGCTTAGGTGGGCCAGCCGCCCGTGGCCGGACAAAAGCGCCTCGGTGGCCATGATGCCGGCCGAGGCCCCGTTGGACAGGATGGCCAGGCGGTCGCCGCGCACGGGCTTGGCCCCGGCCAGGGTCTGGGCGGCGTCGAAGAGCCCGTCGATGCTTTCCACGCGCAGCATGCCTGCGCGCCGGAAGGCCACGTCGTAGACCTCGTCAGAGGTTGCGTTCAGCTCCAGGGGCAGGGCGCCCGCGTCGATGGAGCCGCCCACGCCAAGAGTGCCGCCCGCGCCCTCCATGGCCGCCAGCTCGGCCAGGGCGCTCTGCAGGGCCTGGCCGGGCCGCAGCGCCAGCACGGGCTTGTTGCGCGAGGCGGCGCGCGCCGCGGACACGAACCCGCGCGCGTCGTTGATGGACTCCACGTAGAGCAGGATGGAGCGTACCAGCGGGTCGCTGCCCAGGTAGTCCATGATGTCGGCGAAGGAGACGTCGATCTGCGCGCCGAGCGAGATCATGTGCGAGAAGCCGATGCCGTGGCTCTTGGCCCAGTCCAGGACTGTGGTGAACAGGCTGTCGGACTGGGACAGGAAGGCCGTCTTGCCGGGCAGGCTGGTGGTGTGGGCCAGGCTGGCGTTCAGGCTGATCTGCGGCACGATGAGGCCCATGCACTTGGGGCCCAGGATGCGCATGTTCGGCGGGCTGGCGGCCTCCATGATCTGGGCGCACAGCCGCGCGCGGCTCTTCTCGTCCAGGCGGGCGTAGCCCGGCCCCATGAGCACCACGGAGTGCGTGCCGCGCTCCCGCAGGTCGCGGATGATCTCCGGGGCCTTCAAGAGCGGGCGGCAGACCACGGCCAGGTCCGGGGCCTTGGGCAGGTCGGCCACGGTGGAGTAGGTCAGCACCCCGGCGACGGCCTCGGCCTCGAAGCTCACGGGCATCACCGGACCGGCGAAGCCGCCGCCCATGAGGTTCTTCATGACCAGGTGTCCGATGTTGCCCGGTTCATTGGTCGCGCCGATGACCGCCACGGATTTGGGGCTGAAGAGAAATTCGAGATTGGTCAGGCTCATGCGGCCCCCGCGTTGCGCGCTCTGGGCGGTGGAAAGTCGGTACGTATCTGGTTCTTTGTCCCTGATAGCCCAAAGGGGGCGCGGGTGGCAACCGTGTTGGGGGCGTGCGGTCGAAAAGGCCAGCCGGGGCGCCGAGGAAAGGGGAACGGGCGGCGTTGCGCCCCCGCAGCCTTGGGTATATGCTTAGGCCATACCCCAGGAGTCGCCCATGAGCACGCTGTTCAGCCCCTTTGTCCTCGGTCCCCTGACCCTTGAGAACCGCATCGTCATCGCGCCCATGTGCCAGTACTCGTCCACAAACGGCGAGGCCAACGACTGGCACCTTGCGCATCTGGGGGGCCTGTCCCTGTCCGGCGCGGGCCTCTTGATCATCGAGGCCACGGCCGTGGAGCCCGAGGGCCGCATCACCCCGGCCGACCTGGGCCTGTGGTCCGACGAATGCGAGGCCGCCCTGGCCCGCGTGCTCGGCTTCATCCGCCAGCATTCGCCCATCCGCGTGGGCATCCAGCTGGCCCACGCCGGACGCAAGGCCTCCTGCGCGCTGCCCTGGAAGGGCGGGGACAACATCCCCTCGGCCGAGCCCGAGGGCTGGGTCACCCAGGCGCCCTCGGCCCTGTGCTACGCCCCTGGCGACGAGCCGCCCCAGGCCCTGGACCAGGCCGGGCTTGAGCGCGTGCGCCAGGCCTTTGTCGCCGCCGCCCGGCGCGCCGTGCGCCTGGGCCTGGACTGCGTGGAACTGCATTGCGCCCACGGCTACCTGCTGCACGAGTTCCTCTCGCCGCTCTCCAACCAGCGCACCGACGAGTACGGCGGCAGCCTGGAGAACCGCATGCGCCTGCCGCTTGAGATCTTCCAGGCCATGCGCGCCGTATTGCCAGCGCACATGCCGCTGGGCGTGCGCATCTCGGCCACGGACTGGGTGCCCAAGGAGATGAACGGCTGGGACGAGGACCAGAGCGTGGTCTTCTCGCGCGAGCTGGAGAAGCTCGGCGCGGCCTACATCCACGTGTCCAGCGGCGGGCTTTCCCCGGAGCAGAAGATCCCGGTGGGGCCGGGCTACCAGCTGCCCCAGGCCCGGCGCATCAAGGCCGGAACAGGCCTGCCGGTCATCGCCGTGGGGCTCATCACCCAGGCCGCCCAGGCCGAGGAGATCCTCACCAGCGGCCAGGCCGATCTGGTGGCGCTGGCCCGGGCCATGCTCTACGACCCCCGCTGGGCCTGGCACGCGGCGGCGGAACTGGGCGCCCGGGTGCATGCCCCGCCGCAGTACCTGCGCTGCCAGCCCCACGGGCTGAAGGACCTGTTCAAGACAAAGTAGAGCCTCCGGTGGCCAGGGGCTCCACCCCTGGACCCCGCCAAAGGGCCTTAAGGCCCTTTGGAATCCCCATTGCGCCGAAAGGGCTGTTTCAGAAGGAACCTGAAACAGCCCTTTCGGCTTGTGTGGGGCAGGAGATATGTATGGGGGTTTCCAAGAGGCCTTAGGTCCCTTGGCAGGGCAAGGCCCGCGCTCTTCTCGTGAAAAAGCCCACATATCGCGCTTCAAAGGCCCGGCCCCCAGGCCCGACCGCTTACGTTCGCCGTTCACTGCGCGATTTTCGCCGTTTACCTAAAAAGGCAAGCCAAGGGCTTGCTTCCACATGTAGGACCGGGACACGGAAACACACCGCGCCCCCGGCAGCCCCGCCAAAGGGCCAAGTGCCGGGCAAGGCACACAAACGACAAGGCAGGAGTGACGCATGAGCGACGAAGCGAACAAGATCGAAAGCTTGCAGCACGAAGGGCTGACCTTCAACCCGCCCAAGTCCGTCCAGGAAGGGGCCTACGTGAAGAGCATGGCCGAGTACGAGGCCCTGTACAAGCGGGCGGACGAAGATCCCGAAGGCTTCTGGGCCGACCGCGCGCGTGAGCTCATCACCTGGGACAAGCCCTTCACCAAGGTCCTCGAGGCCGACATGGTCACCCCGGAAATCAAGTGGTTCTCCGACGGCAAGCTGAACATCTCGGCCAACTGCCTGGACCGCCACCTGACCGACGGGCGGCGCAACAAGGCCGCCATCATCTGGCAGGGCGAGCCCGAGGAAGACGTCAAGGTCTACACCTACCAGATGCTGCACACCGAGGTTTGCCGCTGCGCCAACCTCTTGAAGAAGCTGGGCGTCAAGCGCGGTGACCGCGTGGCCCTGTACCTGCCCATGATCCCGGAGCTGGCCATCGCCATGCTGGCCTGCACGCGCATCGGCGCCACCCACTCCATCGTCTTCGCGGGCTTCTCCGCCGTCAGCCTGCAGAACCGCATCGACGACTGCCAGGCCAAGGTGCTGCTCACGGCCGACGCCGTGCTGCGCGGCGGCCGCGCCATCCCGCTCAAGGGCAACGTGGACGAGGCGCTCAAGACCTGCCCCAGCGTGGAGCAGTGCGTGGTGGTCAAGCGCGCGGGCATCGACATCCGCATGGTCGAGGGCCGCGACGTCTGGTGGAACGAGGCCATGGAGGCCGACGACATCACCAGCGACTGCCCGTACGAGAAGATGGACGCCGAGGACCCGCTGTTCATCCTCTATACCTCCGGCTCCACCGGCAAGCCCAAGGGCGTGGTGCACACCACCGGCGGCTACCTCACCTATTGCGCGCATACCTGCCAGTGGGTCTTCGACCTCAAGGACGACGACGTCTACATGTGCACCGCCGACGTCGGCTGGATCACCGGCCACAGCTACATCGTGTACGGCCCCCTGGCGCTGGGCGCCACCAGCATCATGTTCGAGGGCGTGCCGAGCTATCCCAAGCCGGACCGCTTCTGGAAGATCGTCGAGAAATTCAAGGTCAACATCTTCTACACCGCGCCCACGGCCATCCGCGCGCTCATGCGCGAGGGAGCCGACTGGCCCAAGAAGCATGACCTGTCCTCCCTGCGCATCCTGGGCAGCGTGGGCGAGCCCATCAACCCCGAGGCCTGGATGTGGTACTTTGAGCACGTGGGCATGAGCCGCACGCCCATCGTGGACACCTGGTGGCAGACCGAGACCGGCGGCATCATGATCAGCGCCCTGCCCGGAGCCACGCCGCTCAAGCCGGGCAGCGCCACCCGCGCCCTGCCGGGCGTCGCCGCGGCCGTCATCCGCGCCGACGGCACCGACGCGGGCCCGGACGAGGGCGGCCACCTGGTCATCAAGAAGCCCTGGCCCGGCATGCTGCGCGGCGTGTTCGGCGACCCCGAGCGCTACCGCAAGACCTACTTCGACCGTTTCAAGGGCATGTACGAGGCCGGAGATGGAGCGAGGGTTGACAAGGACGGCTACTTCTGGATTATGGGACGCCTTGACGACGTGATCAACGTGAGCGGTCACCGCCTGGGCACGGCCGAGATCGAGTCGGCCCTGGTTGGACACACCGACGTGGCCGAGGCCGCCGTGGTCGGCATGCCGCACCACATCAAGGGCCAGGGCATTTACGCCTACGTCACGCTCAAGAGCGGCATCGAGGAGTCCGATGCGCTGCGCAAGGCCCTTGTGGCCCACGTGCGCAAGGAGATCGGACCCATCGCCACGCCTGAGGTCATCCAGTTCGCCGACGGGTTGCCGAAGACCCGCTCGGGCAAGATAATGCGTCGCATCCTGCGCAAGATCGCGGCAGGACAGATCGACGACTTCGGCGACACCTCCACGCTGGCCGATCCGACCGTGATCACCAGCCTGGTGGATGGAAAGAAGGACCTCCTGGGTCAGTAGCGCCGACTCAGGAATCATCCGGGGTTGCGGGGGCGGATCGGCCGCCCCCGCTTTTCCGTTTTTTGAGGGGAAGAGAGAGAGCATTGCCTCCGGCGGCCGGGGGCCTTAAGGCCCCCGGACCCCCCATTGCGCCGAAAGGGCTGTTTCAGGAAGACCTGAAACAGCCCTTTCGGCTTTGGGTGGGGCAGGGGAAATTCACTGGGAGAGTCAGGGGGCAGTGAAATCCCGAAGGGGTCGCCGCTGGCGGCTATTCTCCCGCGTCCTTCAGCAGGCGCACCTCGCGCTGCGGGAAGGGGATGGACACGCCGCCCGTGTTGAAGGCGTCCCAGATGGCCAGCAGCACGTTGCCGCGCACGTTCAGGGTGCCTCCCTCCGGGTCCTCGATCCAGAAGCCCACGGAGAGGTTGACGGACGAGTCTCCGAAGCTGTCGATCCTGGCGATGGGCGGGGGCTCGGTCAGCACACGCGGTGTTTTCGAGGCGGCCTGCTCCATGAGCCCCATGGCGATGCGCGGGTCCCCGGCATAGGCCACGCCGACCTCGGCCCGGAGGAACAGGCGCGAGTCGTTGTAGCTTAAGTTGATGACCTCGTTGCCGATGAGGTTCTCGTTGGGGATGAGGTAGGCCTTGCCGTCCAGGGTCTCGACCGCGGCGTAGCGGGCGTTGATCTGGGCGATGCGCCCCTGCACTCCGCCGATCTCGATGACGTCGCCGGGCTTGAGGGACTTGTCCAGCAGCAGGATGACGCCGGACACGAGGTTGGAGAAGATCTTCTGCAGGCCGAAGCCCACGCCCACGCCCACCGCGCCGCTGAACACCGTCAGGCTGGTCAGGTCCACGCCCACGGTGGACAGGGTGATGGTGATGGCCAGGGCGTAGAGGCCGAAGCTCGCGCCCTTGGCAAAGAGCACCTGGGCCGAGGGCGAGAGGTCCTGGGCCTTTTGCAGCCTGTCGTCGGTCATGCTGGCGAGCATGCGCGCGGCCTGCATGAGCAGCACGAAGAGCACCGCGCCCTTGATGATGAGCAAGAGCGAGATGTGGGATTTGCCCATGGAGAAGCCCATCTCGTCCAGGAACTCCAGGGCCTGGTTCTCCACGTCGAGCGCGTGCAGCACGGCCATGACCCAGATGGTCCAGGCCACCAGGCGGCCCAGCAGGCGGCTCTTGATGACCGTGCCCGCGACGTGCGCCGCCACCCAGGCCAGGGCGATGCTTGCTGCGATGGAGAGCACCTTGTGCGGCATCTTGGAGTACCGGGCCGTGGCGTCGGCCATGAGCAGGAGCGCGCCGGAAACTCCGGCCCAGGCGCATTGCTTGAACTCGGTCAGCATGGGCGCGATGCGCGCGTCGGCCCGCCAGCCCATGGGCGGCGGGGCTTTCCTGTCATCCAGCTTGAGAATGCGGGTGATGGCCCAGGCCGCCAGGCACAGGCCCAGGGCCAAGCCGACCTGGAGCAGCGCGGCCCTGGTGGTCAGGTGCTGGACCACCCACTGCTGGATGCGCCCTGCCCACTCCGCGATGTCGCCGGAAAAGACGATTTCAGTCATGCGCTTTGTCCTTGGCGATTTGGTTCAGCGCGGGAACATCCAGGGCGAGCCCAGGGCCAGGTCGGCCCAGGCCCCCAGGAACACGAACACCGCAATGATCCCGTTCAGGGTGAAGAAGGCCACGTTGACCTTGGAGAGGTCGTCGGGTTTGATGAGCTTGTGTTCCCAGACAAGGACGCCGCCCACCAGCAGCGTGACCGTGGAGTAGATGATGCCGAGGTTGGCGTACCACCCGGCCATGGGGAAGAGCAGCGCGGCGGCGGCGTGGGTCCAGGAGGAGGCGAAGAGCGCGCGCGCCACGCCGACGTGGGCGGGCAGGGAGAACAGGCCCTGGCTGCGGTCGAACTCCTCGTCCTGGCAGGCGTAGAGGATGTCGAACCCGGCTACCCAGAAGGTCACGGCGAAGAAGAGCAGCACCGCCGGGTAGCCCAGGTGCGTCGGCTGCACGGCCAGCCATCCGGCCAGAGGGGCCAGGCCCAGCACGCTGCCCAGCGCGAAGTGGCACATGGGCGTGAAGCGCTTGGTGTGGCTGTAGAAGGCGCTCCAGGCCAGGGCCACGGGCGAGAGCAGCAGGCAGGTGGTGTTCAGCGCCGCGCAGGCCGTGGTGAAGATGAGCATGCAGGCGAAGATGAAGCGCTTGGTGAAGACCACGGACAGCTCGCCGGTGACCAGCGGGCGTCCCTTGGTGCGCGGGTTTTTGCTGTCGATGTCCAGGTCGGCCAGGCGGTTGTAGGCCATGGCAAAGGAGCGCACGGCGATCATGGCGATGGTCAGGGGCACGAGCACGTCCAGGCCGGGCATGGCCCACTGGGCCGCGCCGGTGACGGGTGAGACGGTCCGGGCGGCCAGAAAGGCCCCGGTGAAGGCAAAGGGCAGGGCGAACACGGAGTGCTCGATCTTGATCATGCGGAAAGTCGCCAGGGTGTCGCGCAGCAGGCTCACAGGGTATCCTTCAGTTTTTCCGGGCTAGTATTCGTTGACGAGCACGGCCCCGCCGAACAGCAGGGCCACGCCGACCAGGCGCTGCCAGGAGGCCTCGCGCACGGCGAAGCCGATGGCCCCGTGGTGGTCCAGCAGCACAGAGCCCACCAGCTGTCCGGCGATGATCCAGGCCATGAGGCCCGTGGCCCCCAGCTTGAAGGCCAGGATCACGGTCACGGCCACGAAGAAGGCGCCCATGGCCCCGCCGATCCAGGTCCACCACGGGGCCTGGGCCGCCATGGCCAGGCTGGGCAGGGGGATGCGCATGGTCAGCACCACAAGCGCCAGGGTGACGGTGCCTATGCTGAAGCTGACCAGGGAGGCCACCAGCGGGTCGCCCAAAAATTCGCGCAGGCGCGCGTTGATGCCCGCCTGCACCGGCATGAGCGCCCCGGCCAGGAGCGCGATGAGCATGATCAGTGGACGCATGGGGCCTCCTTGGTGCTTGCGGGCCGTCAGGGCCGGGCCGGGGTTTGCGCCGGGGCGGCCGTGCTGAGTGGAATGTACGGATTGGCCGGGTTGATCGGGCCAGCTGGCACGCGTCCGCCCAGGCGCTCCGCTCCAGGGGTCGCGGCGGCTGGGCTCTGGGCTGGCGTGCGTGCCCCCAGGCGCTCGGGGCCAGGTTCCGTGGCGGCAGGCCCCTGGGCGGGCACGCGTCCGGCCAGGCGCTCAGGCTCCGGGACCGGCTGGTCCTGGGCGCTGGCGCCATTGGTCCCGGCAGGGCCGCCGGCCGGCGAGGCCGGGGCCTGGCTGGCGTTCTCCAGGCCGGGCTCGTCCTTGGTGTCCATGACCTCCTGGAAGTCGTCGATGGCGATGCCGCGGCGCACCATGATGTTGTGGATGAGGCCTGCGCGGAAGGTCACGTATCTCTGGTCGGAGAGCGGGTTGAAGCGGATGGGGTTGGGCAGCACAGAGGCCAGGCGCGCGGCCTCCATGGTCGAAAGCGCGCTTGCGGGCTTGCCGTAGTAGTGGCGCGCGGCGGCCTCGATGCCGAAGATGCCGTCGCCCCACTCGGCCACGTTGACGTAGAGCTCCAGGATGCGGCGCTTACTGAGCGCGCGCTCCAGCCGCCAGGTCAGGATGGCCTCCCTGAACTTTCGCGTCAGGCTCTTCTCCGGCGACAAAAACAGGTTCTTGGTCAGCTGCTGGCTGATGGTGCTGGCCCCGGCCTTGAAGCGCCCGGCCTTCATGTTCTTTTCCATGGCCTGCTCCATGGCGTCGAAGTCAAAGCCCTCGTGCTGGTAGAACTTGTCGTCCTCGCCGATGAGCACGGCCTTGAGGAGCGCGGGCGAGACCTGGCTTAGGGGCACCCAGCGCTTGGTGATGTGCTTCTTCTGGCCCTTTTCGGCCCACTGGGCCTCGCGCCAGAGCATGAACGCGGTCTTGTCCGGGTTCTTCTTGGCGTACTGGCCCACGTCGGGGGAGACGAAGGAGAAGCCCACAACGGCCACGGCCACGAGCAGGGCCAGGGCCACGAGCCTCTTGATCAGCTTGCGCACAAAAACTCCTTGGTTGGCATGGTCAAGCCTGTTCTCTTTACCCAAAAACAGGGCGGGCGTCCATGCGCCGGGCCGGGGGGGCCGCCGCCGCGTCGGGGGCGCTCACTGCTGCTTCGAAAGCCAGCCCTTGCGCCGGAAGAACAGCAGCATGCCCGTCACCGAGCAGGCCATGACCCCGAGCACGACGAAGTAGCCGTACTGGGTCTCCAGCTCCGGCATGTGCCGGAAGTTCATGCCGTAGAGCGAGGCCAGGAAGCTTAAGGGGATGAAGATGGTGGAGATCATGGTCAGCACCTTCATGGTCTCGTTGAGCTTCAGGCTGACGTTGGAGAGGTACAGGTCGAGCATGCCGGAGAGCATGTCGCGGAAGGTCTCCACCGTGTCCATGACCTGGATGGTGTGGTCGTACAGGTCGCGCAGGTAGACGATGGTGGAGTCCTCGATGAGCGGCGTGCCGCCCTTGTCCAGCCGGGCCAGCACCTCGCGCAGGGGCCAGATGAACCGGCGCAGGAACAGGGCCTCGCGCCGCAGGCCGTGGATGGTCTCCAGCTCGCCCGGGGTGGGCGATGCCAAGAGCGCCTCCTCCACCTCCTCGATGTCCTCGCCCATGCGCTCCAGCACCACGAAATAGTTGTCCACCACGGCGTCGATGAGGCCGTACATGAGGTAGTCTGGCCCGCTCTTGGCCAGCTTGCCGCTGCCGGCCAGAAGCCTTTTGCGCACCTCGCCGAACACGTCCCCGCCGCCCTTCTCCTGGAAGGTCAAAAGGGTGTTCTTCTTCAGCACGAAGCTGACCTGCTCGTCTTCGATGGTGCGCATCTCCTCGTTGTAGCGCAGCATCTTGAGCACCACGAAGAGCGCGCCGTCCAGTTCGTCCAGCTTGGGCCGCTGGCCGGTGTGGGCGATGTCCTCCAACACCAGGGGGTGCAGATGGAAGACGGCTCCCAGCCGCGTGAGGATGTCCGGGTCGTGCAGGCCGTCCAGGTTGATCCAGGTCAGGCCCGGGGCGTCCACATAGACCGCGCAGGCCTCGGGGCTGTCGGGCCTGGTCTGGCGCACGCCCTCCTCGCCGAGGTGGATGACCTCCAGGGTCACGGCCTTGGTCTGGTCGCGGCCCACGTAGGTGACGGTGCCGGGGGGCAGGCCCTTCTTGCTGATGCGGCGGTGCAGGGACTCGAACATGGGAGGCCTCCAGAAAGGTGCGGCGGGCCGGGGGGAACACCGGCCCATGCCGGTGATCATAGCCGGGAATGCCGGGTGCGTACAGGGGCGGGAGCAAGGATGCGGAGGGGAGATCAACGGCGAAAGGGCAGGGGGCCGGGACGCGCCGGTGTCGGCGTTGGAGTCGCGCCAGACGAGGCGCGTCAGCCCGGCGCCCGGGTCATGCAGGTCCCGGAGTGACGTCATGCGCTGTTGCGCAACACCCATGAAATCCCAGAAGGGGGCATGCTGTGGTGTCGCATTGCCCGCACAACATGGCCGAAAATAGTGGCAAGAACCGGCGGCGTGCCGAGCTGGTCACAGAGCTTTCGCTTGGCGCGCGGCTACAGGTCCGCAGGCAAGCACCTGTTGCTGGCTGGTAAAACGGCAAGACCCCTGTTGGCAGGGTTTGGGGGCAGTGCCTCTGGCGGCCAGGGGCAGTTTCTTCGCCCTAGCCCTGTCGCTGGAAGGTCAGTTCCGGCAGCATGGCCCAGGCGGGCGCTGGCGGGACCAAGGCGGCGGGTTTCGTGCCCATGGCGGTGGCTCTGCCGGGCGCCAGGCGGGCCAGGCAGGCCGCGCACAGGGTGCCGTCAGAGTCTTCGAAGAGGTGGTCGGTGCGGTTGATGTGAAGGCCGCAAGCGGCGCAGCGGTGGCGGATCATACGTCCCTCCCGCGTGTGTCTGTACACGCAGTTCAGATCCATGCATCTCTCGTGCCTCGGACATTCTTATCGGCCGCTTATTGGAACAACTTATGGGCGGCAGCGAAGTTCCTGCTTGGCGAGGTTGGGGAGTTCTGCTAGCGTTCGAGCATGCAGACACCCACAGATGATCCGGCAACACCGCAAAAGGTCCGGCTGACCCAGGGCGTGCGCGCCGCGGGTTGAGCCGCCAAGGTGGCTCCAGGGGACCTGGAGCGGATACTCTCTGGCCTGGTGACGGGCCAGGACGAACGCATTCTCTCAGGGCCGCGCGGCGGCAACGAGGACGCGGTGGTGGTGCGCTTTCCTCCCGGCATGGCCCTGGTGCAGACCGTCGATTTCCTGACTCCCGTGGTGGACGACCCCTACCATTTCGGCCAGATCGCCGCCGCCAATTCCTTGTCCGACGTCTATGCCGTGGGCGGCGAGCCGCTGACGGCCATGAACGTGTGCTGCTTCCCGGCGCGCAGCATGCCGCCGGAGGTCCTGGGGGCCATCCTCAAGGGCGGGCTGTCGAAGATCCATGAGGCCGGGGCCGTGCTCTGCGGCGGCCACAGCGTGGAGGACACGGAGATCAAGTACGGGCTGTCCGTGTCCGGCGTGGTTCACCCGGAAAAGATTTCCACCAACCGTGGGCTCAAGGTCGGCGACGCGCTGCTCCTGACCAAGCCCATCGGCACCGGGGTGCTGGCCACGGCGGTGAAGGCTGCCCGGCCCGGCGCGGAAAAATATGAGGAGCTGATCCTGCACTGGTGCGCCCGGCTCAACCGGGGCGGGGCCATGGTCATCCGCGAACTGGGGCTCAAGGCCTCAACGGACGTGACGGGCTTCGGCCTGGGCGGGCACCTGCTGGAAATGGCCCAGGCGAGCGGGGTGTGCGCCGAGCTCGACCTGGCGGCCGTGCCCTTCTTTCCCGAGGCCCTGGAGCAGGCGGCGCTGGGGTTTCTGCCTGCGGGCAGCGTGTGCAACCGCAACCACTACCGGCCGCGCACGCACCTCTCCCCTGGCCTGGAGGACCTGCGCGTGGCGCTGGTTTTCGACGCCCAGACTTCGGGCGGGCTCATCCTGGGCGTGCCGCAGGGTCAGCTGGCCCAGGCCCAGGCCATGCTCCAGGCCTCGGGCGACCTGTCCGTGTGCATCGGCCGCGTGGTGCAGGCCCAGCCCGGCGGCCCGGCCCTGACCATCGTCTAGGCTCCACGCCTCTTTATCCCACGCCCCAGCGCCGCACAAAGGCGGCCACATCGAACTTCCGGCGCGCGCCGGAAAGCGTCATGCTGCGCACGGTTCCAAACACCGGGCGCTCCGGCCAGGGCCGGTCGTGCACCCCGCCGAGGCTCCAGGCGATCCCCGCGTACCCGTTCACGTCGCGACCGTCCAAAGACAGCGTGTCATTCAGCCGCAGGCAGCGCGCAAGCGCCGTGGCCGCGTCCGGCGACCACAAGAGCACCTGCTTGGCCCAGTACATGCGCAGCCAGCCGTGCATGTGCCCGGTGGCGAGCAGCTGCCGCTGCGCCGCGTTCCACAGCGGGTCCGGGGTTTCACCCGCTTCAAGCTCGGCGTCGCTGGCCAGGTGCGGGCGCGCATCATTCCTGTGCTTGTCCAGCGTGGCCGTGGCCCAGGCCGGGAAGGCAGCGGGCGTGTCGTAGTCCGGGGTGTGCAGGCAGAAGTTCTCGGCCAGCTCACGCCGGACCATGAGCTGCTCCAGGAAGGCGTCGCGGGCTTCCGGCTGCACGTTTTTGGCCGCCAGCACGGAGAGGGCCACGCGCTGGGCGGAAAGCTGGCCGAAGTGCAGGTACGGGGAGAGCAGCGACGCGGCAGGCTCCAGCGGCGTGTTGCGGTCGTCGGCGTAGCGCGGCAGGCCTTCGCGCAGAAAGGCGTCGAGCCGGACGCGGGCTGCGGCCTCGCCGGGCCGGAAAGCGGCAGGCGGCGCGCCGAACTCGGTAAGCAGGCCGTCCCAGTCCGCACGCGGCAGGGGCGTTGGCCATGCAAGGGCCGGCGCGGGCAGGGGCGGAAACTCGTCCAGGAATTCCGGCAGCAGGCGGTGGATCTTGGGCCGCAGGGTGCGGGCCATGTACTCGCGCTTGTCCGAGGCCACGTGCGCGGGCACGACATTGCGGCCATCCACCTCGAGGACCGGAACGTCCAGCCGGGGCAGGGCCTGGGCCAGCCAGGCGCGCTTGGTTTTGGTCGGGTCCGCGTCGGCGAGCACCAGCCCGGCGCCCACGCTGCGCACGAACTCCGGCACCGCGCGGCCCGGTTCCCCGCGCAGCAGGGCCAGGGGAATGCCCAGAGCCTCAAGCTCCCGCGCCGTCTCGCGCAGGCCGTGGACCAGAAAGGCGAAGTGCTCGGGCCGGGCCGGGCCAAAGGCTCGCGCCAGGCAGACCACCACGCAGAACGCTTGCCCGCGCTCGCGAGCCAGTTCCGCGGCGTGGAGGAGCGCCCAGTTGTCGGCCGCGCGGAACTCCCGGTGCATCCAGTAGACCACCGGGCCAGGTTGTTGTGGTCTGTTGTGGATGAGGCGGACGCGGGCGGGATGCATGGGCGCTCCTTGGGAGAGAGGGGCCTCCGGCGGCTTGGGGCCTGGGATGCCTCCGGCGGCCAAAGGGCCTGAGGCCCTCTGGACTCCCCATTTGGCGGCGAATTCTGCGGCGGCAACCGCCGCGGAATTCGCCGCGAACAAATGAGGGGGTTCGGGGGAAATCATTTCCCCCGGCGGGGTCCAGGGGTGGAACCCCTGGACAATGGGGTCTGGGGGCGGCGCCCCTGGACTAGACCACTTCCAGTCCTTGTTCGCGGTACTCGTTGAGCTTGTTGCGCAGGGTGCGCACGGAGATGCCGAGCAGCTGGGCGGCCAGGGTGCGGTTGCCGCTGGTCTCGTCCAGGCTTTTGAGGATGAGCTGCTTCTCCATCTCGTGCAGGGGCATGACCGAGAGGGCCTCGCGCAGGGTGGCCGGGGGCTGGCCCGAACCCGCGCTGGCCGGGCCGGGAGCCTGTCCAGTAGGCAGGGGCGCGGGTGCGGCGTCGCCCGCCACCTCGGACGCGGCGGGCACCTCGGGCACGTCGATGCCCCAGGTGTCGCCATCGAGCAAAAAGTGCCGCTGCTGGATGGGATTGCCCTGGGCCAGGAGCACGGCGCGCTCCATGAGGTTCTGCAGTTCGCGCACGTTGCCCGGCCAATCGTAGCTGGCCAGCCAGGTCCGGGCGTCCTCGGCAAAGGCTTGCGGGCCCATGCCGTAGGCCATGGCGTACTTGGCGGCGAAATAGTCGGCCAGGAGCAGCACGTCTTCGCCGCGCTCGAAAAGGGCGGGCAGGCGCAGGGGGATGACGTTCAGGCGGTAGAACAGGTCCTGGCGGAACTTGCCCTCGCGCACGGTCTGGTCGAGGTCGCGGTTGGTGGTGGCCAGCACGCGCACGTCCACGCTGATGGTCTCGACTCCGCCCACGCGGTCGATCTCGCCCTCTTGCAGCACGCGCAACAGCTTGGCCTGCAGGGCCAGGTCCATCTCGGTGATCTCGTCGAGCAGGATGGTGCCGCCCTGGGCCAGCTCGAATTTGCCGAGCTTGCGGTTGATGGCCCCGGTGAAGGCGCCCTTTTCGTGGCCGAAGAGCTCGCTCTCCAGCAGGTGCTCGGGCAGGGCCGCGCAGTTGATGGCCACAAAGGGCTCGCGCGCGCGGTCGGAATTGTGGTGGATGAAGCGGGCGAACATCTCCTTGCCGGTGCCGCTGGGGCCGGAGATGAGCACCGTGGCCTTGGACCGGGCCACCTGCCTGGCCAGGGCCAGCACGCGCTGCACGGCCGGGTGCCGCCCGATGATCTGGAAGCGCCCGGCGGCGGATTCCGGCCCGGAAGAGGTGGCCGTGGCCCCGGCGGCCAGGGAGGCGTTGGAGGCCAGGCGCGAGGGGCCCTGCCCGGCCAGGCCGTGGCCCGTGACGTTCTGGGGGGACGCATTGGAGAGCACGCGCGGGGCGGACGGGCGCGGGGCGGCTTTGGGCGCGGGCTCCGGGGTTGCCTCGGGCAGCAGGAGGCTGATCTTTTCCCAGCTCAGGGGCTCCAGCCAGTAGTCCTGCGCGCCGAGCTCCAGATACTTCTGGGCTTCCTCGGCCAACCCGGCGCGGGAGAAGATGATGACCGGAGGCACGTCCTCGCCTTTGGCCGAGAGTTCGGCCAGGCGCGAGAGCAGGGCCTCGGCGGCGTAGCCGGGCAGCGCAGGGCGCGAGAAAATGATGGCCGTGGGCGAACGCTTGAGGAAGGCCATGGCGGAGGTCAGGCCATCGGCAACGCCCGCCTGCACCCCGGCATCGCGCAGGGCTGGGAAGATGCCGCTGACGGACTGCGGCTCGGCGAGGAAGAGAATCGTCCGCTCGGACATAGCCTCTAGTTGTAGCCTCATCCGCACAGATTATCAATAGATTGATTGCCGGGGCCGCAGAGGGGGGGGCGCCGGGGAGAGCCGCGATTGTCGAGGCCCGCCGCAAGCTTGCCGGGGCAGGCCGCGTCTGGTAGGCCTTTTTGCGAGGGAGAGCCGCGTGCCGCACAGCATTCCAGTCCTTTGTTATCACAACGTGAGCCGGGCCGACGGGCACACGCCGGAGCGCTTCGCCGAGCACCTGGCCGCCATCCGCGACGCGGGTTACCGGACGATTTCCGCGCGCGAGCTGGTGGCCTGCCTGCGCGGCGAAGCTCCCACGCCCGCCAAGGCCTGCGTGCTCACCTTCGACGACTGCCACCTGTCCAACTGGACCATGGCCGCGCCGCTGCTCGCCAAGTATGGCATGACCGGCGTGTTCTTCTGCGTCACGGATTTCATCAGCACCGGCGACAAACGCCCCCAGCTGGCCCCCGAAGAGGGTGGCCCGGAGCTTCTGAGCGCCCCGGAGTCCTTCCGCCGCGCGCTGGATGCCGGAGACCTGTCGCAGTTCATGAACGAGGCCGAGCTCAAGGCCCTGATCCAGGACTTCGGCTGCGAGGTTTACGGCCACAGCGCCCGGCACCAGGGGGCCTTCCGCAGCCTCATCAAGACCGCAAGCCTGGCTGACGCGCACGCCCACTGGAGCGCCTGGGGCATCTACACCCAACAACAACGCCAGGCCGCGCAGGCCAGCGACCTGCCGCAGTTCGAGACCGGCAGCGCCTACACCTACAACGGCTATTGGCCGACCCTCCCCGCAACGGAAGGAAGTGCAGAGGCCGGAGGCGGCCTCTACTACCGCCGCCGCACGGACGCCGAGCGCCGGGCCTTCTGCCTGGAGGACTTCAAGCGCTGCCTTGAGCGCATCCGGGACATCAACGGATATGGGGATGAGCAGTATTTCTGCTGGCCCTGGGGCCAGTACGACGCGTTGTCCGAGTCCTGCCTGCGCGAGGCCGGGTTCACGGCGGCCTTCACCCTGGAGCGCAGCGCCAACACGCGCGGCACCAACCCCCTGCGCATCCACCGGATAGGGGTCGGCAAGACCAAGGACGGGGCCTGGGTGCAGAGCCGCCTGCGCATGTACGCTGGCAGCCTTTCCGCGCGCCTGTTCTTCAAGTATCTGCGCAAGCGGCCGGAGATCAAAAGCGTGCTGTACATGACCGACTCGGACAAGCTCTCCGGCGGCAGCAGGCAGATGGTCAACAACATCCTGGGCATGCGCGCAAGCGGCCTGCGCGTCACCGCGGTGATCCCGCCGGGCTCGGAGATCTCCACGGCCCTTGCGCCGCTCACCACAGGCGACAACCCCGTTGAGGTGGTGGAGTTCGGGGGCTTTAGGCAGTACGTGCGCGCGGCCTCCTTTGTGGCCGCTCTGGCCCGGCGCGTGGAGGCCGACGTGGTGCACACCTTCCACGCCAGGGCCTACAAGAGCGCGGCCTTGGCCAAGCTTAAGGGCGCGCGCTTCAGCCTGTTCGTCAACCGTGGGGTCATCTTCCCACCCAACACCATCTTTGCCCTCTACTGCCTGGCGGCGGCGGGGGTGACCGTGAACTCGCTCACCTGCGCTTCGGTGCTGCGCACTTACCAGGTGCCGCAAAACCGGCTCAGGCTGGTGTACAACTCCTTCCTGCCGGAAGAAGGCGCGCTTCCGCCCGAGCGTCAGGCCCGCAAGAAGCGCGGGGTGCGCGTGCTCTACGTGGGCAACGAGGCTCCCGCGAAAGGCTTTGACGTGTTCCTGCGCATGGCCGCCGAGCTGGTGGCGCGCCGCGTGCGCGATGTCGAGTTCGTGGCCGTCGGGGTGCGCAACATGCGGCCCTTTGAGGAGCTGCTGACCCCAGCCCTGCGCCTGCGCCTGCGCGTGGCCGGGCACCTGCCCCATGACGGCGTGCTGCGCGAGCTCATGGACGCGGACATCTTGGTGCTGCCCTCGCGCCAGGAGAGCCTGCCCAACGCGCTGCTGGAGGGTTTCGCCTGCTCCCTGCCCGCCGTGGTCACCGACGTGGGCGGCATGCCCGAGCTGGTGCACGACGGGGTCAACGGCCTCGTGCGGTCCTCGGGCGACGCGGTCGGCCTGGCCGACGCCGTGGCCAGGCTTGCCGACGACCCGGGCCTGCGCCTGCGCATGGGCCGCATCAACCGGCTGCTGGTGGCCCGGCACCTCAGCAACGCGGCCAAGACGCTCACGCTGTTGCGCGTGTATTTCGGCGAGGCCCTGTTCGAGCCCCTGCCCATCGAAAACCTGGCGCGGCAGGTGGCAACGGAAATATCCCTCACAGGCTTGCAGGAGGGCGCGCCGTGCACGCACAGCAAGGCCTGAGCGCAGCCTGGGCCGGCCTGCCCGCGCCCTTGCGCCAGCACCTGGCCCTGGCCTCCACCGGCTGGCGGCACCTGACCCGCGCCGGGGCCTTGTGCCTGGGCCAGGCGCGGGAAAGCGCCGACCCCGGCGAAAAACTCCGCCTTATCTCCCTGGCTGCGGACCTGCTGCTCTGGGCCTTTGGCGAGAACCCGCTCTCCGGCCCCCTGGCGGCGGAGATTCTGTCCGCACCGGAGTTGCCCCTGCCGGAGTCATCCCGCGCTGCGCTGTCCGCTGTGGCCGCCAACTGGCGCGTGCCTGAGACCCCCGAAGGCTCCCGTGGGAAAGGCGGCGGGCTGGCCTATTTCGAGCACTTGGCGAAGCTCCGCGACACGGAGAAGCTGGCCGCGTTCCTGGCCGGGCAGATCCACAAGGCCCCGGCCGCGCTGTTCTGGCGCGAGAAGGCCCTGGCGCTTTCGCTCTACGCCGGTGAGCCGGAGCTGCGCGCGGCCCTGGAGACGGCGGCCCTGAATGGCCTGGACCAAGTTTCTGCCCTGGCCCCGGTTGCGGCGGCGCTGAGCGCCCAGGCGGCCTTTCTGCGCGGCGACACGGCTGCCTGCCTGGACGCGCTGGGGCGGCTCGGCGAGTGTTTCGGCCCGGGCTTCGCGCCCGCCCGCGCTGGCCTGGCCCTGCTGGCAACGGGCGAGGACCAGGCGGCCCTGCCGCACCTGTTCCAGACCCTGCGCGCCGCGCCCTGGCAGGCCAACCTGGCCCAGGTGGCGGCGGACGCGGTCACAGGTCTGCGCAGCGCGCTTGCGCCCCTGCCCGGCCCCACGCTCATCATGCTCTACACCTGGAACAAGGCGGCCGACCTGGACGCCACGCTCACGAGCCTGTTCGCGTCAGAGCTGCAGGGCGCGCGGGTGGTGGTGCTGGACAACGGCAGCACCGACGCCACCCCCCAGGTGCTCGACGCCTGGGCCGGGCGCGCGGGCGGCAACCTGCTGCGCGTCACCCTGCCCGTCAACATCGGCGCGCCAGCGGCCCGCAACTGGCTGGCGGCCCTGCCCGAGGCCAAGGCCGCCGAGACCCTCATCTGCCTCGACGATGATGTGGATTTGCCACCCGATTGGCTCGGCAAACTTGGCGCGGCGTTGCAAGACAACCCGGACGCCGGGGTCGTCGGCTGCAAGGTGGCGGACCACCACGCCCCGCACCTCTTGCAGAACGTGGCCGGGCACCTGGCCATTCCGCAGGGCGTGGACGAAAACAGGCCGGACCTGGACTTCCAGAGCCTGACGCCCAACCCCTTCCGGTTGCTCGACGCGCACCTGCAAGGCCCGGACTGGGGCCTGTTCGATTTCGTCAGCCCCTGCGCCTCGGTGACGGGCTGCTGCCACCTGTTCCGGCGCGCAGCGCTGGACGCACCAACGGCGGCGGGTGGGGGGTTCTCCCTGGCCCTTGGCCCCTCGCAGTATGATGATTTCGAACGCGACCTGCGCATGCTGGATTCCGGGGCCAATGCCGTGTACGCTGGGCACCTGCGGGTGCGCCACCGCAAGCGCTCGGGCCTGTCGTCCCAGGGCGGCGGGCAGGGCCAGGGCGGTGACGCGGCCGGGGCCAACGCGGCGGGCAACCGGTACAAGATGCAGTGCCTGCACCCGCGAGAGGAGATAGCCCGGCACATGGCGACCCAGGCCGAGCGCCTGGAGGCGCATCAGGCAGGCCGCCTGCGGCTGCTCGACGAGCACATTTTGGACAGCACCAAAGGGGCCACATGACCGACTCAAGCAAGCAATTCTTAAGCGAACACCAGGAGCTTGCGCCGGGCGAGCGCTTCCGCTTCGCCTGCCATCCCGGCGTGGCCTGCTTCGGGGCCTGCTGCTCGGCGCTCGACCTCATGCTCACGCCCTACGACGCCTTGCGCCTGCGCCACACCACGGGCCAGACCTCGCGCGAGTTCATCGAGCTCTTCGCCAACCTCATGGCCATGCCCGAGGTGGGCCTGCCCATGCTGCACATGCGCATGCAGGCCGACACCCGGCACAAATGCCCGTTCCAGCGCGACACGGGCTGCGCCGTGTACCAGGACCGGCCCTCGGCCTGCCGCACGTATCCGCTGGGCCGGGCCACCCAGCGCAACGCCGAGGGCGAGTTGGTGGAGCGCATCTTCATGGCGCGCGAGGCCCACTGCCAGGGCTTTGACGAGGGCACGGATTTCGACGCGAGCGCCTGGATGCACGACCAGGGCCTTGAGCCGTACAACGAGGCCAACGACCGCTACATGGCCCTGGCCGAGGACCTGCGGGCCTTTGAGGAGCTCGCCAAGCGCCACATGAGCCAGAAGCAGCTGGGCATGGCGGGCCTGGCCCTGTACCAGCCCGACGAATTCCAGCTCTTTCTGGCGCAGTCCGGCCTCCTGGACCGCCTGGACATGACCCCGGCGCGCAAGGACGAGGTCATGCACGACGAGGCGGCCTGCCTCGACTTCGGCTACGACTGGCTTGAGCTCTCGCTCATGGGACATACGGAACATCTGCGGCCCACGGGCCAAAAGGGGTAGAACAGCAATGAACGAAGAAGAACTCTTCCACCCGAAGCTCATGACCCTGGAAGACTTCGTGGCCATGCGCCGCGTGTTGCCCAAGAACTACCGGCTGGTGTTCACTAACGGCTGCTTCGACATTCTGCACCCCGGCCACGTGGACCTGCTGGCCCGGGCAAGGGCGCTCGGCGACGGGCTCCTGGTGGGCCTCAACTCCGACGCCTCGGTCAAGCGCATCAAGAAGGAGGCCAATGGCCCCAGGCGCCCGCTGAACAGCCAGGCCGCCCGTTCCTACGTCCTGGCCGGGCTGGAGGCCGTGGACTTCGTGGTCATCTTCAACGAGGACACGCCGCTGGAGCTCATCCGCGCGGTCAAGCCCCAGGTGCTGATCAAGGGCGGGGACTGGGCCAAGGACCGCATCGTGGGCCGCGAGGTGGTGGAGGACGCGGGCGGGCAGGTCATGAGCCTGCCGCTGCTCCCTGGCTACTCGACCACCGGGCTCATCGAGCGCATTCTCAAGGGCGCGCGGTAGGAGGCCCGCAAGGCAGGAGGCCAGGCCTCAGGTCCCGGCCCGCCGCATTGCTCCTTGACGGCGGGCAGACACTCTGCTATCGAACTCTGCTCGGACGGATGCGGGCCAATAGCTCAGTTGGTAGAGCCCCCGGCTCATAACCGGATGGTCCCAGGTTCGACCCCTGGTTGGCCCACCAAAGAATTTTCGGCCCACCAAAGAATCGACGGGCCACCAGTTGAAAAGGGCGAAGCGAACCGACCAGACCGTGGACACAGGGCCGCGAGTACAGCCAGACCCTAAGGATTTACATTGATCATACGCGCAACAGCGAAGACGTTGAAACTTGCCGCCCGGACTTGTGCAGGCGAAAGCAGATGCTCCCAGGGGGAATCCCTACGGGAGCATCTGCGTTTTGAGGGGGTCTCATGAACGCTCAGAAAGCTCTCACATGCGTCCGCTCCCTGGCCCCGGAGGCCTTTGCCGCCGACTGGGACAACTCCCGCCTGCAGATCACGGGCGAGAGGTCCGAGGTCAAGAAGCTCGCCGTGACCCTGGACCCCCTGCCTGCAGTCATGGCCGAGGCCTTGGGCTGGGGCGCGGACCTCGTGGTCACGCACCACCCGTTGTATATGAAGCCCCAGGCGCCCACCCAGGACGGCCAGTACCTCAACGTGCTGCGCCAGTTCATGGCTGCCGGGGCCTGGCTCTATTCCGCCCACACCAGCCTGGACTGCCGCCCCGACGGCCCGGCCTTCTGGCTCGGCCGCGCGCTGGGACTCAAAGACTGCGCCAGCATCGAGCCCTGCCAGGGCTTCCCCGCGCGCGAGGTTTTCTTCCAGGCCCCGGCGCGCATCACCGAGCGCGAGGCCCGGCCCCTGTCCGAGACGCCCGGCGTCATCGCCGTGTCCCAGAGCAACTCCGGCGAGGTGCGCGTCATCTGTGAAGAGCGCGTCTGGGACGACATCGCCGAACGGCTGGTGGGCATCTTCGGCAAGCGCCCGGAGTTCCTGGTGCGCCGCCTGGAGACCCCGGTGGAGAGCGTCGGCTTCGGCCAGGTGGGCGAGCTGCCCAAGGCCCTGTCCGTGGAGGACTTCTCCAAGGCCCTGGAAAAGGCCCTGTTCGGCGTGCAGAAGCCCCAGAGGAGCACCCTGGGCCTGGGCGTTGCCTGGGCCGAGTGCGGGCCGAGGCCCGCGACCATCCGCCGTGTGGCCTACACCACCGGCTCCGGGGCCTCGCTCATTCCTGCGGCCTTTGCCGCGGGCGCGGACGTGTTCCTCTGCGGCGACGTGAAGCACCATGCCGCCCAGGAGTCGCCGGGCCTGGTCTTCGACGTCGGCCACTTCATCCTGGAGGAGGAGATGATGCGTCTCTTCGCGGGGGAACTCGGCCCGGCCATGGCCGGGGTCGAGGTCAAATTTTTCGAGGGAAAGAGCCCGTTCGGCTACCGGGTGCTGGCCTAAGGCCAGCCGTTTCTCCGGTCCGGCGGCGTCACAATATTGCAACACTACGAGGTGCCCATGTATCAGAAACAGATCGAGCAGTTGGTGGTCCTGCAGACCGTGGATGATGAGATTCTGCTGCTGGAGGTCGAGATCCGCCAAGCCCCCCTGGAGCTTTCGGAGCTTGAAGGCCGTCTGGCCCAGCTGAAGGAACGCCAGGCCCAGGTCCAGGAGCGCATCGATCTCCTCAAGACGCAGCAGAAGCGCCTTGAGGGTGAGATCGAAGACGACGGGCACAAGATCAAGAAGAGCAAGAACAAGCTCATGGCCGTGGGCAACACCAAGGAATATCACGCCATGATGCGCGAGATGGACTCCATGGAGAAGCTGAACCGCCTGCGCGAGGAAGAGCGCATCGCGGTGATGGAGGAGTTCACCCGCCAGGACACCGCCATGCAGGAACTGGCCGCCGAGGTCGACGGCCTCATGGAAGGCTACGACGCCAAGAAGGCCACCCTCGACGAGCGCGTGGCCAAGGCCCAGAGCCGACTGGACTCCCTGGCCAAGCGCCGCACCAAGGCCGGCAAGGTCGTGCCGCCGCCCATCCTGGGCCGCTACGAGTTCATCCGCTCGCGCATTGTGCACCCGGTCATCGTCTCCGTCACCGAAGGCATCTGCGGCGGCTGCCACATCAGGATACCGCCCCAGTCGTTCAACGAGCTGCAGAAGGGCAAGCAGATCCTCGGCTGCCCCAACTGCCAGCGCATCATTTTCTGGGTGGAGCATTCCCCCACGATTCAGGACTAAGCTACACGCCGGAGTTGGACGGACCGTCGCCGCGCCCCTCCAAGGGGCGGGGAGGAAAGTCCGGGCTCCACAGGGCAGAGCGCTGGGTAACTCCCAGGAGGAGCGATCCTCGGCAAGCGCAACAGAAAGCAAACCGCCACGCAGCCCTTCGGGGTTGCGGGGTAAGGGTGAAACGGTGGGGTAAGAGCCCACCAGCGGGCGTGGCGACACGCTCGGCTAGGCATGCCCCGCTCGGAGCAAGACCAAATAGGAAGGTAGGCTGGCCCGGCTATTGCCTTCGGGTAGGTTGCTTGAGGTGGTCGGTAACGGCCATCCTAGAGGAATGACGGTCGCCCGCCCTGCAAGGGGGGGGACACAAAACCCGGCTTACAGTCCGGCTCCGGCAAGCCGACGACACACCGGGGGAGGCGTCACAACCTCCCCCGGTTTCTTCCCCGAACACCGCGCAGCAAAAGGCCGGTACCCCATGCCCACCAAAAGCCCGCCCCTTTCCGCCCCCCACCTCTGGGCCGTGCTGCTCGCAGCGGGCAGCGGCTCGCGCCTCGCCCAGGCCCTGGCCCCGGCGGCAGAAGGCGCCGAGCCCACGCGCAAGCAGTATCTCGACCTTGAGGGCGCGCCGCTGTTCTGGAAGAGCGCCCGCACCCTCTCGCGCGTGCAGGCCGTGCACGGCCTGGTCTTCGTTTTTCCGCCAAAGGATGTCGAGCGCATGGCCGCCCTGGTGGTCCAGCTCGACGAGAGCGAGTCCCTGGGCCTGCCCTGGCGCATCTGCGCGGGCGGCGCGCGCAGGCAGGACTCCGTGCGCCTGGGCCTGGCCGAGCTGCCGGAGGACTGCAGCGGGGTGCTCGTGCACGACGCGGCCCGGCCCTTTGCCACGGCCGCCCTGGTGCGCCGCGTGGCCCAGGCCCTGGCAGGGGCGGCCCTCGCCGCCATCCCCGGCCTCGCCGTCACGGACACCATCAAGGCCGTGGACAACAACAACGTGGTTGTGGACACCCCGGACCGCGCCAGCCTGCGCGCCGTGCAGACCCCCCAGGGCTTTCTGCTGGCCCCGCTCGTGGCCGCCCACCAGCGCGCCCAGGCCGAGGGCTGGGAGGTCACCGACGACGCCGCCCTCATGGAGCGCGCCGGGCATCCCGTGGTCATCGTGCCCGGCGAGGAGCAGAACGTGAAGATCACCACCCCTGCGGATCTGGCATTGCTTTCAGCCCCCTTGAACGAGGCGAAGCCTCCGCGCACGGGCTGGGGCTATGACGTGCACCGCTACCTGCACCCCAATGAGGCCGACCCCAAGGTCCTGGCCCAGGCCCGGCCCATGATGCTCGGCGGCGTGGCCATCCCCGGCGGCCCCAAGGTCCTCGCGCACAGCGACGGCGACACGCTGCTGCACGCCCTCACCGACGCGCTCTTGGGCATCGCCTGCGCGGGCGACATCGGCCAGCTCTTCCCGGACACCGACCAGGCCTTTGCGAACATGCCCAGCGCCGTGTTCGTCACCGAGGCCCTGCGCCGCGTGCGCGCCATGGGCTACCGGCCGGTGCACGCGGACCTCACCGTCATCGCCCAGATCCCCAAGCTCGCCCCGCACAAGGCGCGCATGGCCGCGCAGATCGCGCAGCTGCTGGAGCTTGCGCCCGGCTGCGTCAACGTCAAGGCCACCACCGAGGAAGGCCTGGGCTTTACCGGCGAAAAACGCGGCCTCAAGGCCGTGGCCGTGGTCACCGCCCTGCCGGGATAGAGAGAGCCTCCGGCGGCCAGGGGCGCTGCCCCTGGACCTCGTCAGAGGGCCTGAGGCCCTCTGGACTCCCCATTACGCGAAGGGTTCCTGTCAGCGCAAAGCCGCCGACAGGAACCCTTCGCTTTGGGTGGTCAGGGCAAGTCATGGGGAGAGGCGCGGCGGCAGGGAGGCGGAGCAGGACACTCCGCGACCTGAGACTCGTCCGCAACCCCCTTGAAACTCTTGAAAGGGGCCAACCGCGCGCGGATTTTCGAGCGTCTTCGCTCGGAAAATCCGCGCGCATGTTTGTAGCTGGGCGTAGCCGGGGCCACTCTCGGTCCAGGCCAATGGGGATTCCAAAGGGCCTCAGGCCCTTTGGCCGCCGGAGGCATCCCCGGCCCGGCCCCGGCCGCCGGAGGCATCCCTGGCCCGGCCCCGGCCGCCAGGGGCCCCGGTCCGCCCGGCCTTGCCCTCTGCCGCGTCCTCTGGCAGTATGCGCGGCACTGCGGTCCGCACTGGGCTGTGACGAATTTTACCGGAGCAAGAATGATTGACCTCGTGAAGCATACACCGGACACGGACACGCCGACCAGCGCCCGCCAGAAGTCCGTGGACACGGGCATGGCGCTGACGCTTATCTGCCTCATCGCCTCTCTGGTCACGGGCAAGCCCGGCTGGGTGGTCTCGGCCACGACCCTGCTCGTGGTGAACATGACCGCGCCCAGGCTCTTCGCCCCGGCGGCGAAGCTCTGGTTCGGGCTGTCCGCCGTGCTTGGCGCGGTGATGTCCCGGGTCATCCTGACCCTGGTGTTTTTCCTGGTGCTCACGCCTGTGGGCCTCCTGCGCCGGGCCATGGGCAAGGACACGCTGAAGCTTGCCGCGTTCAAGCAGGGCACGGCTTCGGTGTTCGTCACCCGCGCGGGGCCCTTCACTCCGGCCGACCTCAAGACCCCCTTCTAGGAGCTGAGCAATGGATTTTATTCATGATCTCTGGGACTTTCTGAAAGTCCGCAAGAAGTTCTGGCTGGCGCCCATCATCCTGGTGCTGCTGCTCTTCGGCGTGCTCATCGTGCTCACCTCGGGCTCAGCCATCGCGCCCTTCATCTATACGCTGTTCTAGGGGAGCGAACATGGGCCGCGCAATTCTGGGCTTGAGCGCCTACTACCACGACTCCGCAGCGGTGCTGCTGGTGGACGGGCGCATCATCGCCGCGGCCCAGGAGGAGCGCTTCACGCGCATCAAGCACGACGCGGCCTTCCCGCACCATGCGGCGCGCTTCTGCCTGGCCGAGGCCGGGCTGACCCCGGCGGACCTTGAGGCCGTGGCCTTCTACGACAAGCCCTACCTCAAGTTCGAGCGCCTGCTCGAGACCTACCACGCCTTTGCCCCGCGCGGCTTGCGCAGCTTCCTGGCGGCCATGCCCGTGTGGGTGCGCGAGAAGCTGTTCATGCGCAAGATGCTCAAGGACGAGCTGGCCAAGCTCGGGCCGGGCAAGCCGCAACTCTTCTTCCCGGAGCACCACCTGTCGCATGCGGCCAGCGCGTTCTACCCCTCGCCGTACGAAGAGGCCGCGGTGCTGACCATTGACGGCGTGGGCGAGTGGGCCACCACCACCATTGGCAAGGGCGCTGGCAAGGACCTGACCATCCTGCGCGAACTGCACTTCCCGCATTCCCTCGGCCTGCTCTATTCGGCGCTCACGGCCTGGTGCGGCTTCAAGGTCAACTCCGGCGAGTACAAGCTCATGGGCCTGGCCCCGTATGGCATCGAGGGGTCGGAGCGCGTGGCGCGTTTTCGCCAGGTGATCCTGGACAAGATGGTGGACCTGCGCGCCGACGGCTCGCTGCTTCTGAACATGGACTATTTCGACTACGCCACCGGGCTGACCATGTGCAACGCGGCCCGCTTCGAGGCCGCCCTGGGTCTGCCCCAGCGCGCGGGCGAGTCCGAGATCACCCAGGAATACATGGACCTGGCGCTCGCCATCCAGCAGATCACCGAGGAGGCCGTGCTGCGCATGGCCGAGACCGCCCGCGAGCTCACCGGCTCGAAGAACCTGGTCATGGCCGGGGGCGTGGCGCTGAACTGCGTGGCCAACGGCAAGCTGCTCCAGCGCGGCACCTTCGAGAACATCTGGATCCAGCCCGCAGCGGGCGACGCGGGCGGCGCGCTGGGCGCGGCCCTGGCCGCCTGGCACATCGGCCTGGAACAGCCGCGCACGGCTCACGCCGCCGAGCCCGGCGGGGACATGATGCAGGGCGCGTATCTCGGCCCGGTCTTCTCCACCGGCGAGATCGAGCGCACCTGCCGCCGCTTCAATGCTCCCGCCAAAAAGTACGACGACTTCCAGGTCTTGTGCTCCGAGGTGGCCGGCATGCTCGCCACCGGCAAGGCCGTGGGCTGGTTCCAGGGCCGCATGGAGTACGGCCCGCGCGCGCTTGGCGGCCGCAGCATCCTGGGCGACCCGCGCGACCCGGCCATGCAGAAGAAGCTGAACCTCAAGATCAAGTACCGCGAGGGCTTCCGGCCCTTCGCGCCCTCGGTGCTGGAAGAGCACGCCGCAGAGTGCTTCGACCTGGACCGGCCTTCGCCGTACATGCTGCTCGTGGCCCCGGTGGCCGAGAGCCGCCGCAAGCCCCTGCCGCCAGACTACTGGACCCGGCCCATGTACGACCGCCTGTACGTCGAACGCTCGGATTTGCCCGCCATCACCCACGTGGACTTCTCCGCGCGCATCCAGAGCGTCTCCAAGGCCACCAACCCGCGCTACTGGCAGCTCATCGACACCTTCCGGCGTGAGCAGAACTGCCCCGTGGTGGTCAACACGAGCTTCAACGTGCGCGGCGAACCCATCGTCTGCACCCCTGCCGACGCTTACGCCTGCTTCATGCGCACCGAAATGGACGCGCTGGTCCTGGGCGACTGGCTGCTCGTTAAGCAGGGACAGCCCGAATGGCGCGAAACCGGCGACTGGCGCACAAAATTTGAGCTGGACTAGCGAATAGCCTCCGGCGGCCAAAGGGCCTGAGGCCCTCTGGACTCCCCATTTGGCTGCGGATTATGCGGCGGAAACCGCCGCATAATCCGCAGCGAACAAATGAGGGGGACCGGGGGGAATCATTCCCCCCGGCGGGGTCCAGGGGCAGCGCCCCTGGGTGGCAGTGCGGGGGCGTCGCCCCTGGGCTGCGCAGCATGAACACAGAACACCTTGGAGTTTGAATGCGTCTGTACAACACCCTGGGCCGGACCAAGCAGGACTTTGTCCCGCAGCGCGGCAACGATGTTTCCCTGTATGTCTGCGGCATCACAGCATATGATTTGTGCCATGTTGGCCATGCGCGCAGCGCCGTGGTCTTTGACGTGCTGGTGCGCTATCTGCGGCACAAGGGCTACAACCTGACCTTTGTGCGCAACTTCACCGATGTGGACGACAAGATCATCAAGCGCGCCAACGAGGTGGGCGTCTCCTCCCAGGAGCTGGCGGAGAAGTACATCCAGGAGTTCTACGTGGACATGGACGCGCTGAACGTCCTGCGTGCCGACGTGGAGCCCAAGTGCACCGAGCACATCGCCGAAATGATCACGCTCACGCAGCAGCTCATCGACAAGGACCACGCCTACGCGACCCTGTCGGGTGATGTGTACTTCAAGGTGCGCAGCTTCGAGGGCTACGGCAAGTTGTCGGGCCGCAACATCGAGGACTTGATGAGCGGCGCGCGGGTCGAACCCGGCGAGGAGAAGGCCGACCCTCTGGACTTCGCCCTGTGGAAGGCCGCCAAGCCCGGCGAGCCCTTCTGGGAAAGCCCCTGGGGCAAGGGCCGCCCGGGCTGGCACCTGGAGTGCAGCGCCATGAGCGAGAAGTACATGCCCCTGCCGCTGGACATCCATGGCGGCGGCCAGGACCTCTCCTTCCCGCACCACGAGAACGAGATCGCCCAGAGCGAGGCCGCCACGGGGAAAGAGTTCGCGCGACATTCTGGCCAAGTTTCTGCCCGAGACCCTGCGCTATTTCCTGCTCTCCATGCACTACCGCAGCCCGCTGGACTTCTCCTTCGACGCGCTGGAGGAGGCCGAGAAGGGCGTGCGCCGCATTTACACGGCGCTTGCGCAGGCGCGGGAGGCCACAGCCGGGACCAAGTGGTCCAAGAGCCCGCTGCCGCAGGAGCTGCTGGATGAGCTCTCCGGCTACGAGCAGGGCTTCGAGGCCGCCCTGGAGGACGACCTGAACACGGCCGGGGCGCTGGGCCACCTGTTCGGCATGGTGCGCCTGGCCGGGCGTATCCTGGAGGACAAGACACTGCGCAAGGCCGAGGCCGGGCGTGACGCGCTTTCCCGCGTGCTTGCAGCTGTGGACAAGTGGTCCGGGGTGCTGGGCGTTTTCGGCCGCGAGCCCGCCGAGCTTTTGTCCGAGCTCAAGACCTGCCGGGCGGCGCGCAAGGGCATCGATGCCGTTGCCGTGGAGGCGCTGCTCACAAAGCGCCTGGAGGCGCGGGCGGCCAAGGACTTCGCCGCGTCCGACGCCATCCGGGGCGAGCTGGCGGCCCTGCAGGTGGAGGTCAAGGACACGCCCGCGGGCCAGGCCTGGGACGTGCTCTAGAGACCAGGAAACTACGCAAATTGTACCGTCCCCTTTCCTTTCCCGGGAAGGGAGGGTATGGAATGAGCCAGACATCCTGCATCCTTTTACGGAGGTCAGCCATGCTCGAACGTCCTGATGCCGTCACCATGCGCGGCAATCCCCTCACTCTGCTCGGCCCTGAACTGAAGGTGGGCGATCACGCCCCGGACTTTTCCCTGGTCACCAACGACATGGAGCCGGTCACTCTGGCCGACTATCGCGGCATGGCCCTGGCCCTGGTCAGCGTGCCCTCGCTTGACACCCCGGTCTGCGCGATTGAGACCCGCCGCTTCAACGCCGAGGGCGCCAAGCTCAGCGCCGACGTGCGCATCCTGACAATCAGCATGGACCTGCCTTTTGCCCAGAAGCGCTGGTGCGGGGCCATGGGCATCGACAAGGTGGTGACCCTCTCTGACCACCGCGAGGCCTCCTTTGGCCTGAACTACGGCGTGCTCATCAAGGAGTTGCGCCTGCTGGCCCGGGCCGTGTTCGTGGTCGACCGCGCTGGCATCCTGACCCATGTGGAGCTGGTGCGCGAGATCGCCGACGAACCCCACTACGCTGGCGTCTTGAGCGCCCTGACGAGAGCGGCCGGGTAGGCGCTGGAGCGTTGGGCCATGCGCATCCTCATCGTTGACGACGACCGCCCCACGCGCCTGTGCCTGAGCAAGATGCTGGGGCCTTTGGGCGAGGTCGCGGCCGTGGGAAGCGGGCAGGAGGCCCTGGACGTCTTTGGCGACGCCCTGACCAAGGGCAGTCCCTTTGAACTCATCTGCCTGGACATCATCATGCCCGGCCTGGACGGCCAGGCCACGCTCCAGGCCATGCGCGACCTGGAAGCCCGGCACGGCGTGGCCCCCGGCAAGGAGACCAAGGTCATGATGGTCACCTGTTGCGGCGACGCAGGAAACGTGTGCCGGGCCTTTTTCAAGGGCCAGGCCGACGGCTACGTCACCAAGCCCATGCGCCAGGCCGAGCTCATCAAGACCCTGAGCCAGATGGGGTTCACAATCGAGTAGCGGGGCAGGGCCTACGCCTTGGCGCGCGGGCCACGAGGCAAAGGAGAAGGCCGGATGCATGCGCACCCGGCCTTTCCGTTTTCACTGCCCCAGGTTCTGGGTTAGCTTGCGCTCTTCATCTCCCCGATGAGCCTGCGCAGGGTCTGGGCCTGGCTGGCCAGCTCGCCCACGGCCTGGGCCGACTGGTTCATGGCGTCGGCCGTCTCGCTGGAGATGCGGCTGATGTCCTCGATGCTTTGGTTGATCTCCTCGCTGGCGGCGGTCTGCTCCACGCTGGCGGTGGCGATGGAGCGCACCTGGTCTGTGGAGACCTCCACCAGGTGGACGATCTCCTGAAGGGCCTCGCCGCTCTTGTTCGCCAGGTCCGTTGCCTGCTCGACGGTGACCACGGCGCGTTCCACGTTCTCCAGGTTCTTCCTGGTGCCGAGCTGGATGCCGCTGATGGCGTCGCCCACTTCCTTGGTGGCGGTCTGGGTCTTCTCGGCCAGCTTGCGCACCTCGTCGGCCACAACGGCGAAGCCGCGCCCGGCGTCGCCCGCGCGCGCAGCCTCGATGGCGGCATTCAGCGCCAGCAGGTTGGTCTGGTCCGCGATGTCGGAGATGACCTCCATGATCTGCCCGATGCCCTCGGCCTGCTTGCCGAGCACGCCCATGTCCGTTTTCATGGTCAGGGACACATCCTGGATGGTCTTGATGCCGCCGACCACCTGGGCCACCACCTTGGCGCCCTCCAGGGCCTTGGCTCGCGCGTTGCCGGACGAATCCGCAGCCTGGGAGGCATTTCGCGCGACCTCCAGGACGGTGGCGTTCATCTCCTCCATGGCCGCTGCGGTCTCGGCCACGCGCTGGGACTGCACCTCGGTGCCGCGGCTGGACTGCTCCACCTGGGCCGAGAGCTCCTCGCTGGCGGAGCTGATGATCTCCACGACATGTTCCAGCTGCGTGGCGGCCTGCATCATGCCTTCGGCCTTGGCGCGCTCGGCCTGGGCCTTGGCTGCGTTCGCTTCGTCCGTGGCGATGCCCGCCAGCCGCGCCTGCTCGGCGGCCTCGACGCTCTTCTGGTCGGCCTCATGGATCTTGCCGTTGAGGCTGACCACCATGCTGCGCAGGGCATCGGCCACGACGCCGATCTCGTCCGAGCGCTTCACTTGCAGTACTGCGGCCAGATCGCCATCGGCCACCGTGCGTGCGAAATTCGCGGTTTGTAGCAGGGGGGTTGCCAGGGTCCGCCCGAACAGCAGGCCAAGGGCACCCATCACCAGGGCGATGACCACTGCCGCCACCAGTATCCCATTGGTCATGCTGCTCAGCGCCCTTTCAATAATGGAGCGGTCCTTGCCGATGAAGAACATGCCCTGAATTTTGCCTGTCCCATCTTTCAGGGGCCAGTAGGCGGTTTCGTAATTCTTGCCCAAGATAGTATTCTGGGAGAGGAAAATCTCTCCTTTTTGCAGCACGGTCTCCAGCACCTTTGGGTTGTCCATCTTGGTGCCCACAACGCGCTTGCCATCCTTCAAGATGGTGGTGGAGGCACGTGTATCACCATCGAATATCGTTGTTTCCAGCCCCGTTAAGGTTTTGATCCGGTCCACGAAGTCATCGCCGGAAAGCGCCGTGCCCATGGCCACTACGCCGACGACTGCACCGTTCCGTTTGATGGGCTGTGCGCTCAGCATGGCCACCTTGATGACCATGCCGCGCTCAATGGAGGCGTTGCCCCTGCCCTTCAAGGCCTCGGCAACGGAGTACCGGTCGGCTGCGCTGTCGCCGGCCTTGTCGGAATGGCCACGGGCGAGGATGATGCCCTTGGCGTCGGTGATGAAGGCCGTGTCGGCGTGTATGTCAGCCAATTGTTCCTTCAGAATGCTCTGCAGGGTGTAGATGTCCCCAGTCAGCAGGCCCTGGGCCAACAGCGGATTGTGTGACACCGAGCTTGCGGCCCGCAGCATGTTCTGTTGCTGGGAGGCTATCTCCTGCACAACGACATTCTGCAAGAGGCTGATGCCGCCCTTGGCCTCGGCATTGAAACCGTAACGGGTAAAGTGATTGGAGACAAGGAATAGTGCAATGCTTGTGAGAAGCACGGAAAGCATTATGGCACCAGCAACTTTCGTAAAGATGTTCATCTTCAATGCGATGCTCCTTTGTGAAATACCTTGGACAAAGAATAAGCGTTGCCTTTTCCACCTATATTTATTCGCCTGGCACGTAGTATTATAAGGTATGGCTATACACGGTGATCCAAAAAATTTAAAAAAAGGCTAGTTTAAATTTTAATCTGAAACAATTCTGGAAGTCAACACATGGTGCTGTTCCGAGCAAATGCTGTCTTAAGTGTCTTGGAGTCCGTACAGATGCTTCACCGTACAGGCCATGTATCAAGTGGGTTGGTCCAAGGTAAATCTGCTACGATGATTTGTAAGGCAGGCCAAAAAGGGCCGGATGCATCACGCATCCGGCCCTTTTTGGAGAAAAGCGGACGAGAGGGGCCTAGCCCAGGGTCTCGCGCTCGCGGAAGCCGATGAGATAGAGGATGGCGTCCAGCCCCAGGGTGGAGATGCTCTGGCGCGCGCCAGCCTTGACCTTGGGCTTGGCGTGGAAGGCGATGCCAAGGCCCGCGATGCCCAGCATGGGCAGGTCGTTGGCCCCGTCGCCCACGGCGATGACCTGCTGCAGGTCGATGCCCTCCTTGTCCGCCAGGCGGCGTAGCAGCTCGGCCTTGCGCGCGCCGTCGACGATGGGCCCGGTGACGCGGCCCGTGAGCCGCCCTTCCTTGACCTCCAGCTTGTTGGCGAAGACGTAGTCGATGCCCAGGCGCTGCTTCAGGCGCTCCCCGAAATAGGTGAACCCGCCGGAGATGATGGCGATCTTGAAGCCCAGGCGCTTCAGGTTGCTGATGAGCCGCTCCGCGCCCTCGGTGAGGGGCAGGGTGGCCGCCACCTCCTCCAGCACCTTGGCGTCCAGGCCCTTCAAAAGGGACAGGCGGCGGCGCAGGCTCTCCTTGAAGTCGTACTCGCCGCGCATGGCCCCGGCCGTGATGGCCGAGACCTCGTCGCCCACGCCGAAACGCTTGGCCAACTCGTCGATGACCTCCACCTGGATCAGCGTGGAGTCCATGTCAAAGGCCACCAGCCTGCGGTTGCGGCGGAACACGTTGTCCTCCTGCAGGGCGATGTCCACGCCCATCTCCGAGGAGATGTCCATGAACTCGCGGCGGATGGCCGCCCAGTCCGTGGTGCTGCCGCGCACGGAGAACTCCACGCAGGCCGGGCGCACTGGACCGGCCTCGATCAGGGATACGCGGCCGGACAGGCGGTTGATGATGTCGATGTTGAGGCCGTGCCTGGCCAGGGTGTCGGCCACGCGCGAGAGCTGCGCCGCCTCCAGGCTGCGCGCCAGCAGGGTGACCATGTGCCGGGGCTTGCCCTGCACGCCGACCCAGGTCTCGTACTCCGCCGGGCTGACGGGCGTGAGCTTGAGCGCGATGCCCGACTCGTGCGCCTTGAACAAGAGGTCCTTCAGCACCGGCGCGCTATGGGTTCCGCCCGGCAGGGCCACGAGCATGCCCAGGGTCAGGTGGTCGTGGATGACCACCTGGCCGATGTCCAGGATGTCCACGCCGCAGGCGGCCAGGACTCCGGTGAGGATCGAGGTGATGCCGGGGCGGTCCTCGCCGGTGGCGTGGATGAGGATGATTTCGCGCATGGTCGTACAAGCCCCCTGGACAAGCAAAGTGCGCGAGTCTCGCACAAAACCTGCCGGGCCTCAAGGCCGGGCCTTCAGTCCCCGGTCGGCGCCGCCGGGGTGGCGGGAGGGTTTTGGGAAACTGTCGCGGGGAAGGGAATTTGTGCATTGACAAAATATAGCCGAACGACTACTATTTGCTCACAACGTTGGCGTCTGGCTCAAGGCCGCCACAAGGAGGACAAATGCGCAAGAACGGCGATGTGCGCTGCGGCGACTGCGAACACTTTTGCGACGAGGGCTGCGAGCAGGCGGCAGAGGCCCTGGTCCTGGACGGCTGGCCGCGCCTCTGCGCCTGCCCGGAGGACTCCGCCGACGCCTCGCGCTGCCCGGAATTCTCGGCAAGCTCGGGCTACGCCCAGGCCCTGGACGAGGAGGGCAGCGCAGCCACGGCCTTTGCCCGAATCTCGGCCCTCAAGCACTACCAGTCCTGGTAGCCCCGGCCCTCGCCGGCCTCCGGCAACAGCCTGAAGACGCCCTGCGGCGGCCACGGCGCGCCCCGGACAAGCGTCGGGCTGCACCCTTCCAGTCAGATATTTGTCATTTCGCAATATTTGGCGGAAAGCAGATGCACACCTCAACCCCTGGAGAGTCTGGCGGGGGGCTGTTCAATATCTCCAGCTTTCCGTTCAACTGGTGGGTGATCAGGCCGTGCATGAGCTTCATGCCCAGGGACTGCGCCTGTGTGGGCTCCAGCCCTTCGGGCAGGCCCGGCCCGTCGTCGCGCACCAGGATGCACACCATGCCCTCTGGAGTATGCCCGGCGCGGATGAACACCTGCCCGGCCCGGCCATCGGGGCAGGCGTGCTTGAAGACGTTGGTCAGGGCCTCGTTCAGGGCCAGACCCAACGGCACGGCCTGGTCCAGGGCCAGGGCCAGGGTCGAAAGCTCAACCAGCAGCGTCAGGCTCAAATTACCGGAATACACCTCGCGCAGATGGTGGAACAGCGCGCGCACAAAGCGCTCCAGGCTGATGCCCCCGCCGCTGTTCGCGCCCTGCAGCTGTGCATGGATCAGGCTCATGGCCTGCACCTTGCCGCGCAGCTCCGCCAGGCTCAGGCGGGCCTCCGGGCTGCCCAGCCGCCGCCCGGCCATGTCCATGAGCGAGGAGATGACCTGCAGGTTGTTCTTCACGCGGTGGTGCACCTCGTGCAGCAGGGCCTCCTTTTCCCGCAGCGACTCGCGGATGCGCTCCGCGTCGCGCCGGGTGCGCACCTCGCGCCACATGCCGTCCAGGAGCAGGGTGATCTGCAGCGTGTCTTCCGGCACGTAGGGCACCTCCTTGCCCATGAGTGCCAGCACGGACACCGGCCGCTGGCCCTCCAGCGCGGGCACGCCGAGGAAGCGCGTCACTGCCGGGTGTCCCGGTGGGATGTGGTGCGCGCACTCGGAGAAATCGTTGATCAACAGGGGCAGGCCGCTTTGCAGCACCGTGACCCAGGGCAGCGGCCCGCTGGCCGGAAAGCTCGGCACCTGCCTGTCGACCATAAAGCCGCAGGTCTCCCAGGCCCTGGGCACCAGGCTTTGCCCGTCCTCGCTGACGAAGAACAGCAGACCGGCGGAGCTCTCGGTGAGCCGGATGGCTTCGTGCAGGGTAAAGGCCGCCAGCTGGTGTTCCGTGGCCGGGTTGAGGCGCGAGAGCTCAAACAGGGCCTCGAACCGGGCCTGGTTCCGCCTGAGCTCGTGCTCCATGCGCGCGCGTTCGGTCAGGTCCACCACGCCGCACACCAGCCCCTCGAAGCTGCCCTGCTTCTCCATGATGGGCGAGGAGACCACATGCGCCGGGAACCTTGTCCCGTCCTTGCGGACGAGCACGTAGTCCGTGGCCCCGGCGTGGCCGGCCTCAAGGTCCGGGAAACGGCTTTCAGCCACGTGGCACTGCGGCCACTCCAGCACATCCACGGGCGTCATGTTCATGAGCTCGGCCGTGGCATAGCCGAGCATGGTGCACAAACGCTCGTTGACAAAGGTGGTGCGGCGGTTCGCGTCCACGGCCCAGACGCCCTCGTGCATGGACTCCAGGAGCTTGCGCGAGAGGCGCTCGCTGCGCAGCAGCGCCTCCTCGGCCTCCTTGCGCCCGGTGATGTCCGTATGCGCCCCGGCCATGCGCACCACCCGGCCTGTGCCGTCGGCCAGGGCCGTCCCGCGCCCGAAGATCCAGCGGTACGAGCCGTCCTTGTGGCGCAGGCGGTACTCCACCTGGAAGATGGGCACCTCGCCCCTGCTGCAGCTCTCGTTGGCGGCCATGACCCGGCTCAAGTCCTCCGGGTGGATGCGCGAGACCCACTCCTCGGCATCGTGCCGCAGTTCGTCCGGTTCGTAGCCGAGGATCTCCTTCCAGCGGTCCGAGTAGTAGACCTTGTCCTCGACCAGATCCCAGTCCCAGATGCCGTCGTTGGCGCCCTGGAGGGCCAGGGCGTAGCGCGCCTCGCTGGTGCGCAGGGCCTCCTCGGCGGCCTTGCGCTCGGTGATGTCGACGAACATGGCGAAGGCGCCGCCAAAGCGCCCCGAATAGTCCCGCAGGGGCTTGGCCGAAGCCAGGGTCCACAGGACCGTGCCGTTCTTGCGCAGGAAACGGCGCTCGTAAATCTCCTCCTGTCCCGCGCGGCGCAGCTCCATCCGCCGGACGTGGGGCTCCAGGTCCTCCGGAAAGAGGAATTCCATGGTCCTGACGCCCAGCATCTCCTCGACCGTGTAGCCAAGCATCCTGGCCATGGCGGCGTTGACAAAGGTGGCGCGCTGCTCCGCGTCCACAGCCCAGATGCCCTCGCTGGCGGTTTCAACGATGAGCCGGAAGCGCTCCTCGCTCTCCCGCAGGGCTTCTGCAGCCTGCTTTTGTTTGGTGATGTCGATGCTGATGCCGATGAGGCCGAGGACTTCCGCGCCATCGCGGATGGGCGCCAGAATGTTGTGAACGTCGCGTCTCTCGCCGTTCTTGCCGGTGCAGGTGCGCTCCTCGGAAATCATCTCTCCCGCCAGCACCCGGCGGTTGGTGGACCGCCAGAGCTCCATGGTCTGGTCGTCGAACAGCGGCTGCCGCACCGCGCCCTGCCTGAGGTCGCCCCAGAGGCGGAGGGACTCCTCGCTCTGCATGATGATGCGCTGGCGCAGGTCGCGCGCCCAGAAATCAAAGGGCAGGTTGCGCAGCATGGCCTCGAGCAGGGCCTCGTTCTTGCGCAGGGCGTCCTCGGCGCGCTTCTGGTCGCTGATGTCGCGCACCACGGCCCAGAGCCGCTGGGGCCGCCCCGGGACTTCCGCCTCCAGGTAGGAGCGCAGGGACACGGGGAACACCGTGCCGTCCTTGCCCCGGTATTCCTTCTCGTACACATCGGAGTAGCCGCGGACAAAGACCTGCTCCGCCAGGATGCGGGCCTCGGCGTCATGCCAGCGCTCCGGGGTGATGTCGTGGTAGGTGAGCCTGGCGATCTCCTCGTCCGTGTAGCCCAGCATGTCGCGGAAGGCATTGTTGTGCTCCACGTAGACGCCGTCCATGTCCACGATCACGAAGCCGTCGCGCATGCTCTCGTGCAGGGTGCGGTATTTGGCCTCCGAGGCGGCCAGCTCGGCCTCCAGGCGCTTGTGCTGGGTGTTGTCGAAGAGCACCCCCTGCACCACTGCGGGCGAGCCGTCCGCCGCATGCATGAGGGTGCAGCGCAGATGCCCCCAGCGCCGCCCGCCCCATGCGTCGATGAGCTCGAACTCGTACTCCGGCCGGAGCTTCCCGCTTCTGGCCTCGGCCATCCACTCCTGCACGGTCTCGCGCCACTCCGGGGCCACGGTGCGGCCCACGGTGCCCCGCACGTCCCGGGTGAACTCCTCCGGCGGGAAGCCGAAGACCTTTTGCATGCCGGGGCTGACGTACTCGTAGCGGTTCGTATGCAGGTTGATGCGGACGACGGCCTGGTCCTGCCAGCCCTCGGCCAGTTCGCGGTAGCGTTCCTCGCTGGCGCGCAGGGCCTCGCGGGCCTCGTGCTCCTCGGTGACGTCGCGGAAGGTGAACTGCACCACCTGGTCCTGGCCCGGCGCATGCGGACGAATCACCCCCACCTGCTGGACCCAGCGGTGCTCGCCGTTCTTGTGCACCAGCTGGAACTCATAGGCGGGCCGCACGATGCCCCGCCGAAGCTCCTCCACCCACTCCCGGGCCGTGTCCCGCCACTGTGGGGCCACCACGCGCATGCCCAGGCCAGGATCGTCGTAGAACTCCTGGGGGGCATAGCCCAGAACGCGCTCCATGCTCGGGCTCACGTACTCGTGGCGGCTCGTGGTCAGGTTGACGCTGAGCATGACCTGGTCCGGCCAGGCCTCGATGAGATTGCGGAAATGTTCCTCGCTGGCGCGCAGGGCCTCGCGGGCCTCGTGCTCCTCGGTCTGGTCCGTGGCCACGCCCTGGAGCAGCATGTGCTCTCCATCCGGGGCGGGCACGAGAACTTGGCGCTGGCAGAGCCAGCGCAACCCGCCGTTCTTGTCCACGACCTGGAATTCATACTCGTCGGGCACGCGGCCCTGGGCGATCTCGGCCATCCAGCCCTGCACGGTCTCGCGCCAGGCCGGCGCGATGCAGCGCAGCAGCGTGCCCGCGTCGGCATAGAAGTCCTGGGGGGTGACGCCGAAGATCCGCTTCACGCTGGGGCTGATGTATTCGTAGCGGACCTCGGGGAAGCGCAGGGAGAAGAAGATGTCGCGGGAATTCTCGGCCAGGAAGCGGAAGCGCGCCTCCCTTTCCTTCAGAACCCGCCGGGCCTCGCTCTGTTCGGAGACGTCGCGGGCGTTGCCTATGAGCGTGTGCGGCACCCCGTCTGGGTCGCGCAGCACGCTGTAGAAATCCTGGATGACGCGCCAGCCGCCGTTCGGGGTGCGCAGGCGGTAGCAGGCGGGATTCTCCGGCAGGTCGGCGTCGCTTCGCGAGGCCACAATGGCGCGCATGGTCCCGGCCACTTCCAGGTAGTCGTCTGGGTGCACGTAGGACAGGTATTCGGCGAATTCGAAGGGCCGGTTCAGGAAGTCCTCGGGCAGGCCCATGCGCTGGGCAAAGGCGGGCGTGGCATAGAGCATGCGCACCGGGCAAAGCGCCACGGCGTACAAGACGTCTTGCGAAGACTCAAGCAGGCGCCGGAGGATGTCTGTGGGGAGCGGGATGCCGCCAGCCCCTACCACTGCGTCCTGCGCCATGCTCGTCCTCCGCGTGATTGTGTCTGTCAGGCTTGAAATGTAGCATACCCGGCGACGGTTTGCACCCGTCTGGAAAGGCGTTGCCCCCCGCATTTTTCTCCTTGACACGTTCGGACATGTACGGCTAAAAGAGCCTTCCTTCGGGGGGCCGTTAACTCAGTTGGTAGAGTATATCACTTTTAATGATAGAGTCGATGGTTCGAGTCCATCACGGCCCACCAAAGACTCTGAATGTCCCCATCGTCTAGTGGCCTAGGACGCTGGCCTCTCACGCCGGTAACAGGGGTTCGAACCCCCTTGGGGACGCCACAAAAAATCAAGGACTTAGGAGAAATCCCAAGTCCTTTTTTGTTTGCCATACGCATCTTGCCCGCCCCTCAATTCGAGCCCAGGCCCAAAATACATAGGGCATCTCCCCAAAATTTGGGCCGGCAGGCGCTGATTCTGCTCCACGGGCCTTGTTCCGGGCGCGGTTTCAGGCGCGACAGGCTCAAGGCCTTCAGGCGGAAGAGTGGCTCCGCCCCTGTTTTTGCCTCAGAGCTGTTTCCAGTCCTCAGGCTTTGGCGCGGGCTTGCCGCCCGTGGCGAAGTCGCACCACATGCCCGTGTCAGTGTTGACACTGAGCGACTTGCCGGGGCCTCCCGTGAGGTCACCGCACACGTACTCATGGCCATGTTGGCGACCACCAGGCAGCAAGGACTCCAGCAGGCCAAGTCCGCTTGCATGGGCAACTGCATTCACATCATCAAAACTAGGGGATGTTGCCATGGGGCATCTCCTTCGCATGTTCTTTCAGCCCTCTTTTCAAGATACTACCTCCGCCGTGGAGGTCCAGGCTCAAATAGGAATTGATCTGGACGGGATTCGCTCTGGCAGTGTTGCGGTATCCATTTGTGGTGTTCGGCCTCAGGCAATGCGAACGGCCCGTCCAGAGAGCAACGGGCTGTTCGGTTTCTTGGAGAAAACAATGCAATTTCAGTCAAATACTTAATTGAGAGGCGCTGGCCATATTCAGGCAAGCCCCCCCGTGTCACCATATTTAGTTGTCAAAGATCAGTGCGAGTTCACTCGAGGAAAGAATCACGGTGTTCTCCCCGGACTCGGGCGTTCGCTTTCGGGCGCACAACATAATGGGAGATGTGGCGGAAAAGTTAAGTGCCTGGGGCCGATTTCTGGCCATAAGACTGCTTGTGCTCGGTCTGGCGCATGGATAAAAACGCCTGGAAGCATTGCAAGAGAGGGCTTTTCTGGGCGGCAAAGTTTTTCACTTGAACCATAAATTTGAGCGCGGAGGAGGTTAACTTCCTGACGCGAGGGGGGGGGCGTGAGAGCCTTGGATCAAACCTCACAAAATGGAGTGTGCCCACCAACTAGAGGGAAGGCGAAGGGCACGTCGTCCGGAGCACAGCAAAAAGCCCCACAGGCTCAGTTGAGGTGTGGGGCGTGGGGCAAGGCTTCAGGGTTTCAGGGGAGAGGGAGGTCGGCTATGTCTACCTGGGGATCCAGATCCGGAAGGTTGAGCCATGGCCCGGCTCGCTCACGGCTCCGATGCGGCCGTTGTGCTGGTTCACGGCCTTCTTGGCGATGAACAGGCCCAGGCTAGTGCCGCGCGAGCCCTTGGTGGAGAAGAATACCGAGAGCAGGCGCGCGAGGGTGTCCGGCTGCATGCCGATGCCGTTGTCCTCGATCTCGAAGAACACTCCGCTGGCGTCGGGGCGGGCGCAGAATGAAGGCGATCTGCGAATCCTTGAACCGCGACCTCTTCATGGGAAAATCCTCCGGTTCGGGGTGAGCCAAACCTAACCGGGAATTTTCTCACTTTGAATAGTCCCGTTTTCGGGAAGCAGGTCAACCATGGACTAACCCAATAGGTGGTAGAACTTCTGGGGGCAGGTCAGTTCATGACTTGGCGTTAGCGCAGGTCAAGGGGGGCTCCCTTGAATTCCGATATTTCCGGCAGGGTATCATCACGCAATTGCCATATCCAGGCGTCCACGATCTCGGGGTCCCACTGGCGGCCTGCGCCTTCAGAGAGCACCTGCTTCGCCTGTGAAACGGTCATGGCCTCATGATAGGAACGGATCGAGGTCAATGCCTCGAACCCGTCCGCGACACTTAGTATGCGGGCAAGCAGCGGTATGTCTGCGCCGCTGCTGCCCGTCGGATAGCCTTGCCCGTTAAACCACTCGTGGTGGTGGTATACCAGAGGAACCACCTCCTCCAGACTGGAAACGCGGGAGATGATGTCGCGGCCCACTACGGGATGGCGCTTCATAATCTCGAATTCCTCAGGGGTGAGGCCGCTGGGTTTGTTCAGGATGCCGTCGGGAATGCCGATCTTCCCGATGTCGTGTAGGATGCCTGCCGTGCGCAGGATCTCCAAATCCCTGTCGGCCACGCCTAGCGCCTGCCCTAGCAGTGTCGCATAGCCGCTCACGCGCTCGGAATGGCCACGCGTATAGATATCCTTGGCTTCCACGGCCTGGGCGTAAGAGGTAACCACCTCCGCGCTGATGCCCCGAAAGCGCTGGCTGGAGAGGATGCTTTCCAAAAAGGGAGCGGCGTGGCCTGTGTATACATTGAGCATCCGCAAATCTTCGCGCGTGTAGGGCGTCGAGCCCTGATCCCGGCCCAGAGCCAGCACGCCATAGACTCCGCGCATGCCGACAATAGGCACCACAGCAGCGGAGCCCAGGCGCACTCCCTCGCGCAGATCCTCGACGCGCTTGCCCATCTGGGGTCCCAGCACCATGGCCCCGCACTGCCCGAGCACCAGAGCGACCTTCTCCAGCAGCCAGCTCCGGGTCTGCGGGCACTCGCGGAAGCTTGGCCCCCAGAGAAACAGCGGCGAGAGCGCCCCGGCTTGGCCTGAGCAGCTGAAAAGAGCCATGGCCTGCGGCGCCAGCGTGCGCTGCACTTGGGTAAGCAACACCTTGAAGACCTCTGCACTGTCATTTTGGCCGCGCAGGCGTTCGGAAAAGGACTCGATCTCCCGCACCCGCCCGCCCTTGCTTCGCAGACAGGAGCCGCTGGCCAACTCCAGGGCGATCTTCTTGAACAGTTGGAGCATGTCGAAGGGTTTGAGCAGATAGTCGGCAGCGCCGAGTTTCAGGCAGTTCACCGCGCTTTCGATGGTGCCGTAGCCGGTGAGGAAAATGACTGCCGGGCTCAGGCCGCGCAAGGTGATCTCACGCAGCATCTCCTCACCGCCCAAGCGCGGCATCTTGAGATCGGAGAGCACGAGATCCACCGCGTTGCCTTCCAAGACGAGGAGCGCGTCCTCGCCGTTTGCAGCGGTCAGGACGGCGTAGCCTTGCATGCCAAGGGCCTCAGCATAGGCCTCGCGCAGGGCGGGTTCGTCCTCGACTATGAGAATGTGCCGCGTGTCAGGGGGGGGCATGGCAGTGTGCGGCGGAGTCACCGGCATCTCCTCTGCGTGGGGCAGGCGTATGCCGTGCGGACGCATCGCATCATGCGGCGTCAACGGCCATTGGTTTCGAGAACTACAGGAGGAAGGATGCCAACGCAAGCTCTGCTGGCGCATCCAGGCTAGGGCACTTGATTATTCTTCCATATTCACCGTAGAGAGGGGCACACGGATGGGTTGGACAGCACGCCGCCCTGTCGCAGGCAAGCACCGGAGATGCGGATGAAACAGAGGAAAGCCCTCCACTCGACTGAGAACTCCGCCAAGGTCCGTGAGGTCCTCAAGAAACTGGAGTCCCTTCCAGCCCCGCCAGCCGTGGCCGCGCGCGTGCTGGAGTGGATCACCCAGACCGACCCAAGCATCACCGATCTGTGCCAGATCATCACCTCCGACCCCTCGCTTTCTCTCAAGGTCCTGAAGCTCGCCAACGCCAAAGTGCACGGCATCCAGTTCGGGGACATGAAGATCGAACGCGCCGCCGCCATGCTCGGCACCGCGACGCTCAGGCAGGTGCTGCTCGGCATCATCATCCGCGACACGCTCATCCGCGACCGCAAGCACGACGACCCCTACCTCGTCCAGATCTGGCTGCACTCCCTGGCCTGCGCCCTGGCCACCCAGATCGTGGCCGAAAAGATCGCGCCGAAACTGGCGGACATGTCCTTCTCCTGCGGCCTGGTGCATGACTGCGGCAAGCTGGCCCTGCTCTGCGCCCTGCCCACGGAGTACGAGCACCTGCTCGACGGCGCGCCGCTGTCCGGGCAGCCGCTGCACGCCATGGAAGCCGCAGCCTTCGGCCTGGACCATGCCGAGGCGGGCAAATGGCTCACCCAGGCCTGGAACCTACCGAAGCTCTTTGTGGACAGTGCCTGGCTGCACCACCAGCCCGAGTCCGTGCTGGCCGACATGGACGAGCATGGGGGCCTGCTCACCCTGCTCGCTCTGGGCAATATCCTGGCCCACGAGGTGCTGGCCGAGCCCCTGGACCCAGCCGCCGTGGAGCGCCGGAAGTATCTGCTGGACAAGACCCACCTCTCCTTCCACCAGATCGAAAAGCTCAAGGAGCAGGTGGGCAAGCGCCTGGCTGAACGCCGCGAACTCTTCAGCCTGGATGAAGAGGACGCCGTGGCGACCTTCTGCGGGGCTTTGCAGCGCGCTGGCATACTCCTGACACATATGAACATCGAGCTGACAGCCAAGCGCAACGAGGGCGAGCGCACGGGCCGCCTGCTCCAGGCCGTAGCCGACGCGGGACAGGGTTTGGCGCGCGCGTACAACACCGCCGAGATTTTCACCCTGGCCTGCGCGGCGCTCCGCGAAAGCTTCGACGTCACCACCGGCTGCATCTACGCCCTAGACGCGGAGAACCAGCGGTTAAATGGCCTGGCCTGGGACGCCGGAACTGAAGCCCATTTCGACTGGCCCCTGGAGGCGGACACGGGCACGCCCCTGCCTCCGCCAAGGGAGAACACGCCTGCCCCAGTGCAGCCCTTTTATGACCTTGTGCTCAACCACCGGGAGCGCATCCCCTCACCGGACGACCCGCTGTTCACAGGCTTCACTCCGGCCTTTGCGCGACCTTTCCGCACCCTTCCGCTGGCCCTCGACTGTACATTCCTGGGTGAAATGCTTCTGGGCGCTCAGACCGCCGAAGGCCAGCCAGCAGGCTTGACTGCGGCCCACAGCGAGATCCACGGGCTGGGGCAGCTCTGCGGCATGGCAGCTGCGGCCCTGGAGCGCCTGGGCACCAGCGCACAGCTGGAGGCGCGCGCCGAACGCCTTGGCGCGGCCATGCGCAGGATGCAGCAGATCAACCAGAAGCTCATCCAGGCCGAGCGTCTGGCCGCCGTGGGCCAGCTGGCCGCCGGGGCCGCGCACGAGATCAACAACCCGCTGGCCATCATCTACGCCCGGTTGCAGATCCTGGGCCTCAAGGAGACAAACGAGAGCCAGCGCACGGCCTTCCGCCAGATGGAGGAGCAGATCGGCCGCATCAGTTCCATCCTGACGCAGCTCATGGACTTTGCCCGGCCCACCCAACCCCAGTTCGCCACGGTAAACTTCAACGCGCTGCTGGAAAACTCCCTGTCCATGATGTCCGGCAACTTCGAAAAACGCGGGGTCAAGGTACTGGTGGAACTGCAGCCGGACCTGCCCCTGGTCTGGGGCGACGCCAAGCTGCTGGAGCAGGTCTTCGTCAATCTCTTCATCAACGCCGAGCACGCCATGGAGAACGCCGCCGGAGCGCTACGCGTCCGCACCGTCTGGAACAGCGGCATGGGCCATGTGAACGTGGATGTGGAGGACACCGGCAGCGGCATCGCGCCGGAGCACATCGAGAGCATCTTCGACCCCTTCTTCACCACCAAGGAGGGCAAAGGCACCGGCCTTGGCCTGTCCACCAGCTACAGCATCGTCAAAAGCCACCAGGGCGACATCCGGGTCACCAGCACCCTGGGCAAGGGCACGCTCTTCCGCGTGAGCCTGCCCGTGGCCCCGGCCCAGCAGGCCGCTGCCGTCCGGCTGCCGCAGAAAGGCGCAGGCCCCAAACGCTCCGGCGGGGACATCCTGGTGGTCGACGACGAGGTGCGCATCCAGGAACTCTTGACCGAGGCCCTGGAGATGCACGGCTACAAGGTGGTTGCCTGCGGCAACGGCGAGGAGGCCAAGGAGCTGCTCAAGAAGCGCACCTTCAACCTCATGCTGCTGGACATCCGCATGCCCGTGCGCAGCGGCCTGTGGCTGCTCTCGGAGATCCGCCGCGCCGCGCTCAAGATGCCGGTCATCGTCCTCACCGGGCTGGCCACCCCGGAAGAGCGCGACCAAGCCTTGGAGCTTGGCGCCATCCGCTGTTTCCAGAAACCCTTCAAGGTGGACGAGCTGCTCGAAGCGGTGGACGCCACACTCAAAAAGTAGCCCAGCGTGGGTGCCCTGCCGAAGATTATTTCCGTGGCCAGCGGCAAGGGGGGCGTAGGCAAGACCAACGTCACCCTGAACCTGGCCTGGGCCTTGGCTCGCCTGGGCCGTAGCGTCTGCCTTTTCGACGCCGACCTGGGACTCTCCAACGTCGATGTGCTCCTGGGCATCAGCCCGCAGCGCACCCTGGACCAGGTGCTCTTCGAGGGCCTGCCGCTCTCCCAGGTCATCACGCCCGTGGCCACGGGCATCGACCTGGTGCCGGGTTCCTCGGGCGTGGCGCGCATGGCCGAGCTCACCCGCGCCGCCCGCACTCGCCTCGTCCGCGAGTTCGCCGCCCTGTCTTGCTACGATTACGTGCTAGTGGACAATTCGCCCGGCATCTCGCCCCAGGTGCTGGCGCTGTGCCTGGCGGCCCAGGAACTCGTGGTGGTGGTGAACCCGGAGGTCACCTCCCTTACAGACTCCTATGCCCTCATCAAGGTGCTGCACGGGCGCGGGCTCTCCTGGCCGCCGCTGGTGCTGATCAACCGCGCCCAGAGCCCCCAGGCCGCGGAGCTGGCCTTTCGCCGCATCCAGGCCACGGCCCAGAAGCACCTGAAGCTCAACTGCACCTATTTGGGCTATTTGCCGGAGGACGTGAGCGTGGCCCGGGCCAGCGCCCTGCAGCGGCCCGTGCTGGAGGCCTTCCCGCAGTCTGCTTTCGCCCAGGCCGTGGTCCAGGCAGCGGGCCGCCTGGCCGGGGCCGCCCGCCTGAGCCTCGCTCGCGCCGTGGAGCCCTCAAGCTTCTGGGACGAAACCGTGCGCGTGTTGCAGCAAACCGTGCCCGCCAGCGCTCGAACCGGAACCAGGGCCGCAGGCGCGGCCCCGGAAGCCCAGACCATGATGCGCGATGTCGAGGCCGTGCGCGCGCTGTTCATGCGGCTGGACTTCAAAGGAGCGCCGGAACCGTTGCGGCGCATAGCCGAGGCAGGCAAGGGCCATGCGCAGAACCTCATCGCGGCCCTGGAGCGCATCGCCCCCGGCCTATCGCCGTTGCCCCGGCCTGCACCAGCCCAGAAAGCAGCGCCGCAGGAGGACAGGGACTCCACCGCCGTGCTCGTGCGCTGCGCCAACCAGGACATGGGCCAGATCGTGGCGGACATCCTGCGCGAAATGCGCCTGACCCCGCTCTTGTCCACCAACGGCGGCACGGCACCGGAGTCAGGCCGAGCGGCCCTCTGCATCCTTGCAGCGCCGGAGGAAACGCCCGCCGTGGCCGCCTATCTCAAAGCCCTGGACGACATCCCAGTGCTCATTCTGGACGAAAGCTTTGGCCGCAACCGGGTGGCCTGGCTTGGCCTGCCGGGGGTGAGGGCAGTTCTGCCTGTACCTTTCGAGGTGCCGGAGTTCATCCACAACATCGAGACCCTGTTGCACTGCTAAAGCCGGTAGGTCGACCTCTCGTTCGCGGGGGGACGGCTTGCCCCCGTCGCACAGCAAAAGAGCCTTTTCAAAGCCCGTCCGGTCGTTCTCGTAACGCCTCTTCCTCCCAGCGTGGCACTATCGTGGCTTGGTGGCTGAAATCCTGCCAGCATGGAAGCATTAGATTTTTTGATATATCCATTGCAAAATTTTTTCTAACAAGATATTATAACCTATAGGCCTTTGCAGGAAAGTTCTTCGCCCCCAAGGAGACACTCCTAGATGACTCAGATTACACTCTCTCAGGTATCTGAAGGGATGGTTTTGGCTGAGGATCTGGTATCCCCCCAGGGGAGACTGCTCTTTTGCCGTGGCGTTACCCTTGAAGAGAAGCATATCCGTGCGTGCAAGGTCTGGGGGATCGCCGAAGTCGCCATAGAAGGCGTGACGCCTCCGCCGGAAGAAGTGACGCCGAAGGTGATCCCTCCGGAGCTGCTGCACCAGGCCAGCGAGCTCTGCCTGGAATTTTTCGCCCTGAATAACGTACGCCACCCTGTGGTTCGCGAGGCGATGAAAATCTACCGGGACAGGGCGGCGCTCTGCCTGCTAGATGACAGGCAGCGCGCTCTGGCCGTGATCGCCAGAAAGAGCCCGCCCCCGGTTTCCACCGAGCCCGCCCCTGTGCCCAGCCTTGATGACCTCGCCAAGCTGAACATGAAGATGGCCTCCACCCCGGACGTCTTCAACCGCATACTCCAGGCCTTGAACGACCCCTACAGCTCCGCCAGTTACATGGCGGATGTCCTTGGCAAGGACATCGCCCTTTCCACGCGGATTTTGCGGGCGGTCAATTCCGCATACTACGGCTGCCCCAAGAAGGTGGACACCCTGACCCGGGCCATCACCATCATTGGCATCTCCAATATCCTCAACCTCGCGGTGGGCATCGTCGTCATCTCTATGTTCACGGATTTCCAGGACGACGAGATGAACATGGCCAACTTCTGGAGGCACTCCATCGGCTGTGGCATCATAGCCAGGATGCTCGCCATCCGCTCCGGCAAGCAGAACGAGGAACGCTATTTCGTGGCCGGGCTCATCCACGACATCGGACGGCTTGTGATGCTCCAGAATTTCAGCCCCGCTGCCAGGAAGGCCATCCTGCAGTCCCGGAGCGCCCTGGAGCCGCTCCAGCACACAGAGCGGAAGCTCTGGGGCTTCACGCATGCGGACGTTGCGGATCGGCTCTTCGACAAGTGGGATTTCCCTGAATTCTTCAAGGTCTGCATTGCAAACCATCACGCTCCCGGCGCTGTGGCCTACGATGACGACGCCTGCCTTCTCCATGCGGCCGACTTCTGGTGCCACGCCCTGAACCTGGGCATCAGCGGCGCCAGCCTGGCGCCCCCCCTGGACGCGGAGGCCTGGGAGCGCCTGAAGGTCTCCAAGGGCACCATGGGTTCGCTCCTTGTGCAGATCGACAGCCAAGTGGACGACGCCATGCGCGCCTTCCTGGGGAACTGAGCCATGAATGACGGGATCCATCCCCCTGACTTCTACAAGAAGCGCGTGGTGCATCTGGAGGAAGCCCAGCGCTTCACCCTGGAAGCGCTGAACCTTGTGCTGGACCTGAACGACTTTGGCGAGAGTTTCAGCCGCTTGACCAGCGCCGAGACAATCTTTGCCAAATCCCAAAACATCATCAAGGCCCTGATTGATTTCAGAAGCCTGGCGTTTTTCACAATCAACGATGAGGACCAAAACCTCAACCTCGCCTATGCCTTTCCCGAAGAGGACCGGACGCTGCACCAGGGCATCCTCAATGAGCTTGTGGAGAAGGGCCAGGCTGCCACGGTCCTGCGTTCGGATACCATCCATTTCCTCCGCCACGCACAGTCGCGCGAGGTCATGGTCAAGTCCCTGAACTCGCAGTCCCGCTGCCGAGGCCTGTTCATCGGTGTCCTGAACGGCAAGCGCAACCTGATCCATGACGCCTTGCTGACCATACTGGTCATTCTTCTACAGGCCACGGCCCAGGCCCTCGAAAGCTTTGAACTCTATTCCCTGCTGCGGAGCAAGAACGAGCGGCTTGACGCACAGCTCGGGGAGATCAGGCAATCCCAGGAAGAGCTGACGCAGGAGCGCAGCGCCCTTGAAACAACGGTGAAGAAGCTCAACGAGCAGATCGTTGAGCGCAAAACTGCGGAGATCCGCCTGGCAGAGTCGCGGAACATGCTCCGCTTGGTCATGGACAGCATCCCGCAGTTTGTTTCCTGGAAAAACGACAAACTCATCTATCAGGGGTGCAACAACAACTTCCTGCGCGCCACGGGGTTGGAGAGGGTCGAAGACCTCGTCGGGCTTTCGGATTTCGAACTGCCCTGGACCAGGGAGGAGGCTGAAGGCTACCGCGCGGCGGAACAACGCATCCTCTCCTCGGGCATTCCCGAGTATGCGATCATCGAAACCCAGCGTCAGACCGACGGGCGCGTGATATGGATTGAGACCAACAAGGTCCCGCTACTGGACAGCCACGGGCGCGTTATCGGCATCCTCGCCTGCTTCCAGGACATCTCCGAGCGCCAGAAATATGAGCAGAAGCTCACGCACTTGGCCCTGCACGACGCCTTGACGGATATGCCCAACAGAACCCTGTTTATGGACCGGCTGAAGCAGTGCATGGAGCGGGTGCGGAGAAGCGGACGCTTCCATTTCGCTGTGATTCTGCTGGACCTGGACAATTTCAAGGCCGTCAACGACACCCTGGGGCACATGTCCGGCGACAAGGTCCTGGTGGAGGTCAGCCATCGCATCTCCGGCTGCCTGCGAGGGGTGGACACCGTGGCCCGCCTGGGCGGTGACGAGTTTGCCATCCTTCTTACAGAACTCGCCAATGCCGGGGAGTCCATCCGTATCATCAAAAGGATGCTGGGCAGCATCTCCCGGGTCATCAAGTTGGAGGGCAAGGAGATCTTTCCTGCCACCAGCGCGGGCATTGTGCTCAACCTCGGACAGTATTCGTCCACCGAGGACATCCTCCGGGACGCGGACATCGCCATGTACAGCGCCAAGTCCTCAGGTGGCAACAGGATCAAGGTCTTCAGGCCCTCCATGCACGCCAAGGCCCTCACCCGGGCCACGGTGGAAAGCGATCTGCGCATGGGACTGATCCGCAACGAGTTCCGTGTCCACTATCAGCCTATCTTCACCTTGAGCAGCGGAATTCTGGCGGGATTTGAGGCTCTGATCCGTTGGCAGCATCCCTTGCGGGGGCTGCTGCCTCCGGGGGATTTTATCTCCGTGGCCGAGGATACCGGTCTGATCATCAACATGGATCTGATGGTTCTGAGGCAGGCCTGTTTCTGCATGCAGGAGTGGATGAGCAACGGGAACGTGAACTCCGGAATGAGCATGTCAGTAAACCTCTCGGCTAAGCATCTGCACAACCAAGGCCTGCCGATGCAGATCAAGGCCATTCTGGAGGCCACCAAACTGCCGTCGCATTTCCTGCGAATCGAGATAACGGAATCCGCAGTGATGAAAGATGCGGACATGGCCTTGACCATACTTCAGCAGATCAAAACCCTTGGAGTTCGTCTGGCTCTGGACGACTTTGGGACCGGGTATTCGTCCCTGGCCTATCTGCAACGTTTCCCTCTGGATGTGTTGAAGATCGACCGGGCTTTCATCGTTGATCTCTGCTCCAACACTAGAAGTTTAGAGATCGTCAAGGCCGTTATCAGCATCGGCATGAGCATGGGCTTCAAGATCGTTGCCGAGGGCGTCGAAAGTATTGACCAGGCTTCACTCCTGGGAACGATCAACTGCGACTATGTCCAGGGATTTCACTATTCCAGGCCGGTCAATGAGAGCATTGCAAGAGGTTTCTTGTGCAATTGACAACGTTCTCCCTGCACAGGGTCGTTCTGGCCACAAGACGCTCCTGGCGGACTTTTTACTTGGAACCCGTGTAACCGCACCCTCATGTTGGCGGGGATGTCGCCGACGTTGCAGACATGGGAATTCCATAAGGACAGGATCATAATCGAGGGAGGCCGGGATATGGGCATCAGTTCATGGCAGGCGGAGAGCATCACCACGAAAGTTGAAAAGCCCACGCCGCCGCCCCCCCCCAGGGGGGACCAGGATGTGCGTGATTTTTTGGAAGCCCACTGCGGCGCTCTTGTCATACTGAGCGAGGACGGATTATTTATCAAGACCATGCGCGCAGGGGTGCTTCGCGCCCTGCAGATCAAGCGCGACTGCGTGGGCGCGTTCCGGGATCCCGCGACTGCCCTGAGCGGAATCCGGGACCAGGCGCGGGCGAACGTCCCTGTACTGATCTTGGTGGATCGCATCCTGGCCGGGAAACCGACCACGGAGTTCATACGCACGGTCAAGACGCAATACCCCCTTCTGAAACTCATTGTCCTGACCTATGAAACGACGAAGGACTCCCTGTCCCTGCTCTTCGAGATTGGCGCCGACCACGTGGTCACCAAGCCTGTGTCCGTGGACACACTCATCGAGAAGATGGCCGGGGTCATAAAGCCTCAGTCGAAGATCAGTCAGCTCGTGCAGAATGCGCGCGTTCACCTGGAGCATGGTGAATTCGACAAGGTGTTCGGCCTCTGCGAGGCAATTCTCGCCATGAAGCAGCAAAGCCCCATCGCCCTTATGCTCCGAGGCGAGGCCTTTATGAAGAACGGCAACAAGGAGGAGGCCATCGAGGAATTCGAGAAGGCCCACAAGGCTTCACCCCTGTATCTCGAACCACTCAAGAAGCTGGCAGATGTCCATAGGGATGGGAACGTGGAACAGTTTCTGACCTACATGCTCCGGCTGGACAGCATCAGTCCGCTCAACGTGGAGCGCAAGTGCGAGATCGGCAACTGCTATATTCGCAAACATGAGCCAGACAACGCCAAGGAGTTCTTTGACAAGGCCATCGCCTGCGCGCAGGAAGAGGCCAAGCGTTACCTGTGCACTATCATCTCCGATATGGCTCACGCCATGTTGGAGGTTTCACCGGAACAGTCGGAAAAGTATTTTTCCCAATATCTCGATGCGAAGGGTGACGAATTGTCCAAGGACGACATTGTCGCCTTCAATAGTCGTGGCATAGCCATGCGTAAGCAGGGCAAATGGCGCGAAGCGGTAGAAAACTACGAGACAGCCCTCAAGATTGATCCCGAAGACATTCGCCTTTTGTACAATTACGCCTTGGCCTATGCCGATGGTGAGCAGCACAAAAAGGCCATTGACCTGTACGAAAGAGTCCTGCACAAGGATCCGGAGTTCCACCTCAGGGCTGCTGTTGTCAGCTACAACATCGCCAACTCATATTACCATGTCAAAGACATAAAAAATGCTAAACTATACATTAACACAGCACTGGAGATCGACCCCGATCACGCATCCTCCAAGAGACTACTGGTGCGCATATTCGAAGCATCCCCGCGAAATCCTGTCCGGGTCTAGAGGCAGGCCAGTTGGGCTGGGGAAAATAGAATTCTCCCACTTAGCTTCTCCCAGCTCTCGCCGAGTATATCTACCCATGAGCTGGGCTTAACCCTGTCGCCGGGGGGGAATTGGGGGGAAGACCGAGTGTATCTGGATACATTTCATGTAGCCAGGTGCGCCGTAACTTGCTGGGATCGCTGCATCCCAGGCGTTAGCGCCCGCCCTCTCACGCCGGTAACAGGGGTTCGAACCCCCTTGGGGACGCCACAAGAATTCAGGCGGTTAGGAGAAATCCTGACCGCCTTTTTCGTTGGGAGAATGCACTCCCCTCGCTATTCCCCATGTCTTCCCGTGCATCCTCTGCCCGGAAGAGCCCCCGACGGGGAGGGCATCTTCAGATGCCCTTGATCCATTCGGAGATGGCCTTCTTCTTCCGCTCTGGAAAGTCGCGGCAGACCTGATCATGCAGCCAGCGAAGAGACCTGGCGCGCAGACTGCCCCGTAACAATTCCTCAGCCTCCTGCATCACCACCTTGATCAGGCAGGGGCATTTGTTTGTGAAGGCGGATGGATCATCAACAAAGATGTTCTTCTTGCGGATTTCCGCGCACTGGAAAAAAAACGAAGGGCCTTCCACGGCCTCGATGATGTCCCAGAAGGACACGTCCTCTGCGGGCCGAGCCAGTTCGTAGCCGCCTTTGACCCCCGGAATGGACCTGACGAGCCCCGCCCTGCGCAGTTTGGCGAAGACCTTGGAAAGGTAGCTCTCCGTGATCCCGTGCAGTTCGGCTATCTGCCGTATGCCGACGGGTTTGTGCTCCGGTATGTCCACGAGATAGAACAGCGAATGGAACGCGTACTCAACGCCGACACCGAACTGCATGTGAACCTCCACTCGCTGCGTAATAAAAATATTCTAACTCGCCACGCAGGGCTTGACCAGACCCAAATAGGACATTATGGATATCACGGATAGCTGTTGACCACAATACTCTAGCATCGAGGAGAGGCCATATGTTTACAGACACATTTCGCGAGGTGGTAGGCAAAGAAGGTGTTGTTTCCATTGTCACCTGCGCCGAGAACGAGGCTCACGTGGCCAACACCTGGAATTCGTACCTTGGGCTGCCGGACAGTGAGAGGCTGCTCATACCTTCATGGAAAATGAGGAAGACGGAGCAGAACACGCTCAAGAACAACAAGGTGCTGCTCACCCTTGGGAGCAAGGAAGTACCGGGCCTTATTGGTCCGGGCACTGGATTTCTTCTGGAAGGCACCGCGCGGTTCTTCAAGTCGGGAGAGGAGTTTGACGCGATGAAGGCGAAATTCCCGTTTCTCACGCGTGTTCTGGAGGTCACGGTAACATCGCTCAAGCAGACGATTTAGAGGGGCGCCAGCCCCGAGGGCAAAGGAAAAGGGCCATCCGTCACGGGGATGGCCCTTCCGCCTCAGAGCTGCTTCCAGTCCTCAGGCTTTGGCGCGGGCTTGCCGCCCGTGGCGAACATGGTCGCCACGTACTCGAACGCCGCCGCAAGGTTCTTGGCCGTGCAGAGCTGCGCCGTCACGCCCTTGTCGGTCAGGGTGACGCGCACGCAGTCGCGCAACTCCACGATGTCGATCTCGAACTTCTTGGCCGGGTCCGCATACACATACGTGCTCATGGGCGCTCCTGATTGATGTCCATGCCGGCTCATGCCCCAAGGCTCACGCGCTACTTGGGCCGCCAATCGTTGGCGCGCTTCCGGGCCTTTGCCATCTGGGCAGCCGTCATCTTGTGCTCGATGGCGTCGCGGCCCTTTGAGGCCGTGGCCTCTCCCTGCGCAGCGGCGAGGGAGAACCACAGGTGCGCCAGCGCATCGTCCTGCTCCACGCCGACGCCCCCGGCGTACATCCTGCCCAGGCTGTTCTGGGCCTTGGCCTGGCCCTGCTCCGCTGACCGGAGATACCAGTTCACGGCATCAGAATAGTTCTGCGCCAGCCCCTCGTCGGGCTGCCGGTTGTCGATGTCTTTGTGGCTCATGGCTTCCCCCTGGCCTGTTTCTTGTCCGCTCACCAAAATAAAGACCGCCCGGTCATCCCGAGCGGCCTGTTGTTGAAGTATGCTGGCGGTGCCGTTTCAAGAACCGCTGGAGGTTCTCGTCGATCGTGTCCGGGATGACGCAATGGCGGTCTTCGCCTCGCCGGTCCGTGCTGTTATGCAGGACATGGCTCTTGTACGCTTGCCTTGGACACGAGGTCCACGGGCCTCGCCGTCTTTTCCACCTCAGCCTTGTCGGCGCCGCGCATGCTCCCATCGCGGCTTGGTGGTTCCTGGGCGGCCCCCCTGAGCTCCGGAGGGGCGGTGTTGGTGCACTCATAAGGACCGGTGTGGCCGCCGTCTTCCTGTCTGGCCCTGCCTGTCGGCTGCGAATGCGCCGGGCAGGGTCTGGAGTTCGGGCTGGCCGTCCCTGAACGGCTTACGCGGCTGAATGACCCATTGGCGTGTCCTCCCAAAATCGGGTTGAAGGAATTGGCCTTTGACTGAAGGGTACGCCTTCGCATCAGGATGTCAATCCCCGGCACCCGGATTTTCTTCTCCGCCCTGCCGGGCTGGTCAGGCGGAACGCGCGGCCCGGCCCGCCCTGGCCCGGGTGGACATCCCCCGGCTTTTGGGTATGCTGTGAACAGGCCGCGCAGACGACTGCGGTTGGTTCCGCCTTCACCGTGGCGGGTTTCCCAGGGGATGGAGTCCCCCTTGATCCGCGACAGCCGCTGATGACTCCTGCTGCCCGACATTGGCGGTAGGACTGTTGCCTTCAACCCACGCCAGATCGGACGTGGGTTTTTTCATTGTGCAACACGCGAAGGAGCGCCCCGTGGGCCAGCAGCTTCCACAGCCCGTGCGCAACCTGGGCTGGATCAGCTTTTTCACCGACATCGCCTCGGAGATGGTGTATCCCATCGTCCCCCTGTTCCTGACCTCCGCGCTTGGTGCGCCCGTGGCGTTGCTGGGGCTCATCGAGGGCGTGGCAGAGGCCATCGTGAGCGTCATGAAGGGGCTCTCCGGCTGGCACAGCGACAAGCTCGGCAGGCGCGTGCCCTACATCCGCCTGGGCTACGGCCTGGGGGCCTTGTCCAAGCCCCTCATGGCCTTGGCCTGCGCCTGGCCGCTGGTCTTTCTGGCCCGTGTCGTGGACCGCTTGGGCAAGGGCCTGCGCACCACCGCCCGCGACGCCATGATCGTCGACGCCGTGGAGAGCAGGATCGCGGGGCGGGCCTTCGGCTTCCACCGGATGATGGACACGCTCGGAGCCATTGTCGGCGTGCTGGCCGCCCTGCTGCTGCTCAAGTTCCTGCCGGGAGAATATCGCCTCATCTTCCTCATCGCTGGCGTGCCTGGGCTGGCCGCCGTCTGGCTGACCTTCCGGTTGCGGGAGCCGTGCCGGGCGGGCGCCCCTTTGCCGGACGCCCCCGCGCGGAAACTCCCGGCCCCGGAAGCGGGGCAGGGGGCGGCGGTTCAGGAGCCGGCGCCCGCGTCTGGCTTGCTGGGTTTCTCCGCGAGCTATTGGCTGACCTTGGGCCTGCTCATGCTCTTCGCCTTTGCCAATTCCAGCGACACGCTGCTGCTGCTGCGGGCCAAGAACCTTGGCTGGAACGACACCCAGGTCATCCTGGGCTACCTGCTCTTCAACCTGACCTACGCCCTGTCATCCTATCCCCTGGGCCTGCTGAGCGACCGTTTTGGCCGCTGGCGCATGCTCGTGGGCGGTTGGGCGCTGTATTCCGCCGTGTACTTCGGCTTCTCCTTCTCGGACGGGCAAAGCATCTGGTGGCTGTTCCCGCTCTATGGCTTGTCCATGGGGCTTACCGAGGGCGTGGGCAAGGCGCTCATCAGCGGGCACATTCCGCCCGAGCGCAAGGGCACGGCGCTGGGCGTGTTCCACATGGGCCTCGGGTTCACCTCCCTGGCCAGCAGCGTGGTGGCGGGCCTGCTCTGGGACAGGGTCGACCCCTCGGCCCCGTTCCGTCTGGGCGGGGCGGTGGCGCTGGCTGCGGTCATCGCCGCGCTCATCCTGGCTCCGCGCATTCGCGAGGCGACTGCCAAGGCGGCCGGAGGGCGCTGAAGCAGGGAACCAAACGCGGCGGTTGTGGAACAGGGCTGTTTCGCGCTACACGCAGGATTGGGAGACAAAACAATCATGAGCATGAACGACACGATGCACAAGATTCTCCTGCTGGCCCTGGCCGGAGCCTGCGGCACCCTGGCCCGCTACTGGCTCTCCGGCGCGGTGCAGGGCCTGCTGGGACGCGGCTTCCCCTGGGGCACCGCCGCAGTGAACCTGCTCGGCTGCCTGCTCTTCGGGCTGGTCTTTGTCCTGGCCGACGAGCGCCAGCTCATCCGCGCCGAGTACCGGGTGGTCATCCTGGTGGGCTTCATGGGCGCGTTCACAACCTTCTCCTCGCTCATCTTCGAAACCGGCGAGCTCATGCGCGGCTCCCAGTGGGCGTTTGCCGCGCTCAACCTCATTGGACAGAACGTGCTGGGCTTCGCGGCCTTTTTTGTCGGCGCGACCCTCGGCCGGGTCATTTGACAGGGCTGCCGCCAGGTGCACCGGCAGATTTTCCGGCAGACAAGCGGCAACGTCCCATCAGAACAGGGGGAACGATGAAGATCCGGACCGAAGCGGAAGTCCTGCGCATCTACGTTGGCGAGAGCGACCACGTGGGCGGCAAGCTCGTGTACGAGACCATCGTGGAGGAGGCCCACAGGCGCGGCCTGGCCGGGGCCACGGTCGTGCGCGGCCTGCTGGGCTTCGGCGCGGGCAGTCTGGTGCACACGGCCAAGATCCTGCGGCTCTCCGAGGACCTGCCCGTGGTGGTGGAGATCGTGGACCGCAGCGAGCGCATTGCGGCCTTTCTGCCCCTGCTGGAGGAGATGGTCGGCGAGGGCGCCATCACCCGGCACACGGTGGCGGCCACCTTCCACTGCTCCATGCGCGTGCGCGACGTCATGACCGGCGACGTGGTCTCCGTGAGCCCGGACACGCCCCTGCCCCAGGTGCTCGACCTGCTTCTGGCCCGCGGCATCAAGGCCGTGGCCGTGACCGAGGGCAGGAAGATCGTGGGCATGATCACCGGCGGCGACCTGCTGATGCGCGCGGGCATGGCCTTCCGCCTGAGTCTCTACGTGGAACTGCCCGCAGAGATGCGCGGCGAGGAGGCCCGCAAGCTCTCGGTGCAGGGCAAGACGGCCCAAGACGTCATGAGCGGTCAGCTGGTGACGGTGAACATCCGCGCCACCGTGCCCGAGGCCGCCGCGCTCATGGCTGCGCGCAAGCTCAAGCGCCTGCCCGTGGTGGACGACGCGGGCGACCTGGTCGGCATCGTCAGCCGCATCGACATTTTGCGCACCATCTCCACGGCCGCCTCCATGAGCCCGCCTGAAATGGACAAGGGGGCCGCCCGCGAGGCGGAGCCCAGGCCGACCCAGCTGCCCCAGGGCCTGAAGCTCACGGCGGGCGATGTCATGCTCCGGGACATTCCCACCGTGGGGCCGGATGCCCCGCTGGAGGAGGCCCTGGGCAAGCTCGTGGCCTCGCCCCTGCGCCGGGTGGTGGTGGTGGACGAAGCCGACCGGGTGCTGGGCATCGTGCTCGACCGCGAGCTGCTCAAGCGCTACAGCCAGCGCGAGAAGCCGGGCCTGCTCAAGATCCTGACGAACCTGCTCACCCCCGGCCGGGATGTGAACCAGGTCTTCGGGGTGCTGGTGCGCGAGGCCATGGAGCCCGATGTCTTCAGCGTGCGGGAGGACACCCCGCTCTCCGACGTGCTGCGGAGCATGCTGGAGACCGGCGGCAAGCGCCTGGTGGTGCTGGACGCCGAGGGGCGCCTCAAGGGCATGGTGGACCGCGACCGCATGCTCGGCATCATTGGCGGCGCCTAGCGCTCCGCGCGGCAAGGTCTGTCGCGGCAAAAGCGCGCCTGCCCTGGCCAACAGCCGGAGGCGGTTGCGCCGAGGCCCGGATTGTGGCATCCCAGCCGAGGCAGGAGAGCGCCGCAGCCACTATGCTGGGCCAGTTTTGATCCTGTTTCCGGAGAGGCCGCATGCGCATCCTCATCGTTGAGGACGACGAACTCAACAGGCACTTCCTGTGCTCCGTGCTGAAGCCGCACGGACAGTGCAGCACCGCCGGGAACGGCAAGGAGGCCGTGCAGGCCTATTGCCGCGCCGTGGAGGAGTCCGCGCCCTTTGACCTCATCTTCATGGATATCATGATGCCCGTGATGAACGGGCTGGACGCCCTGGAGCGCATCCGCGAGTTCGAGCTCTTCAATGCGCACAGCATCCCCAGATCCGCCCTGGCCGTCATGGCCACCGCCGCCAGCGACTCCCAGGATGTGGTGCGGGCCTACTGCTGCTGCAGCGCCTTCGCCTACCTGGTCAAGCCCATCCAAGTGCTGGACGTGGAAGACGTCATGGCGCGCGTCAAGCTGGAGCTTGAGAACACGTCCTCCTGACCCGCACGCTTGCCTGGCAGACCTGTTCGCCAGGCCCGTTCCTCAATCCCTGTTGCGATGACGAAACGTCAGGTTTTGTCTCAGGCTTGCCCGCCGTTGAGCCACTGCTCAAGGGTCGGGGGCGGACGCAGCAGGCTCGGCACTGTGGGCCACACCGGCGGGCGCGAGATGTCCGCGCCCTTCTGCATTACCGAGACCGGACGGTCGGAGGAGACCACCACCACCATCAGCTCCGGATGGGAGTAGGTGAAGCGCAGGGCCGAGTTGTAGCGCGCCCCGCGCGAACGGTCCTCGCCGGGGAAGCTCGGCCCGTCCATGAGGCAGGCGAAGCCGCAGAGCTGGTTGCGCGCGGCCGAGAGGTGCAGCGCCCCGTCCACCTTGGCCAGGGCTGCGGCCAGCACCAGGTGCTCGTCCTCGTCCAGGTCGAGCGGCGTCTCCAGGTTGTGGCCGGAGACCGGCAAGAGCGGGGTGTAGGGGTCCACGATGATGGCGCAGCCGTACTTCTGCTCGCCGGCAAAGGCCACGATGCGCGACACCGAGGAGAACAGGGCGTCGCGCTGGTCGGTGTCCAGCGGCCATTCGAGCAGGGCCTCCTCCAGGATCACCAGTTTGGGCTTGCGGTTGGTGGACTGGAAGGCCCCGTCGGAGAAGCTGCACACCAGGTCTCCGTCCAGGGAGAGCATGCCGTGGCGGCCGCTGAACAGGGCGCACAGGCTGGAGGGCGGCAGCTCGCCTGCGGCGATGCCGAGGATGTACTCGCCATCGGACACGAGCAGCCGCCTGCTGCGCTCCACGCTCTGAAGCATCTTGCGCACGTGCTTGCTGTTGTCCAGGCGCGGCCGCTCGGCCTTGGGGAAGCGTATCAGGTAGTGCACCCGCGACACCCGCGAGGGTTCCACGAAGGCCAGGTGCCCGCGCGCCCAGGCGCCCTCTTCCGGGGTCTTGGAGATCTGCATGATGGAGGCCAGGATGTTGTAGACACGCAGCCGCGTGTCCGGCCCGATGCTTTGGGAGCGCATGTCCACGATGAAGTCGTGCACGGCGTGGGGGGCCATCTCCTGGAGCATGTGCGCGGCGGAGTCCAGGGCGAAGATGTCCCGGGCCGCCAGGTTCTGCGAGAACTGCAGCAGGGCCAGCTCCAGCCAGCGCCGGGTGGGGCCGGGGGAGCACAGGTCCACGTGCCGGTCCGTGAGCCACATCTGGTAGCTGATGCCGGGGGAGCGTCCGCCCAGACTGACCACGCCGGCCAGGCCGATGCGCTTGGCCTTGGCCTGGTCGAAGTAGGTCACGTGCTCCGGGTCGGGCAGGCCCTCGCGCCACTCGTCGGTGTCCAGGAAGTATTCCCGGAGCCGGGGCTCGTGCCCGTGGAGCAGGTTCTGCGGGTCGACCACGCGCAGGGGCTCGCCGGGGTTCTGGACATAGATCAGGGCCACGCGCGACGGACCGGAGTACTCGCACAGGCCAAGCCGCAGCCCCTCGAGCACGTTGTGCAGGCTGAGCATGTGGTGGCGGTCCAGGACCATGAGGCCTCGCAGGGTGGCTCAATTTTAGGGGAATATGGAGCAAGCCTATACGCTGTATCGGCGGAGCGCAACGAAAAACCAAATGCGCCATAGACGTCGGTGCAACCGGCGCGTCAACGCAGCAGCGGGCGGTCGCCCGGACCAAAGCAGCGGCGGCGGATGATGAGCGTCAGAAGCGTGCTGCCCAGGGCGGTGGCGCCCACGATCATGAGCATGACCACGATCTGGTAGCGGATGGCCTGGGAAGGGTCGCTGCCGCCCAGGATCTGGCCGGTCATCATGCCCGGGATGGACACCAGGCCCACGGCCATCATGGAGTTGATGGACGGGATCATGCCCGCGCGCACCGCCGTGCGCAGCACGTCCGCGCTGGCCTCGGCCGCGTCGGCCCCCAGGCAGAGCCGCATCTCCACCACGGCCGCGCGCGCGCGCAGGTCCGAGAACAGCCGGTCCAGGGCCAGGGCCACGGAGTTCATGGAGTTGCCCAGGACCATGCCGCCGATGGGCAGGAAATACTGCGGCTTCCACCAGGGCTCGGCGTGCACGATGGCCCCGGTGACCGTCACCGTGACCACGAGATACACGGCGGCCATGGACGCGTACATGGGCCAGGCGAAATGGACGGCCGACTCGTGCACGCGCCCGCGCGCGGTGTGCGCAGCCGCTCCGGCCATGGCCAAGAACAGGCCCAGCACCAGCCAGGGCGACTCCACGGCGAACACGATGCCCAGCACCCAGCCCATGAGAAAGAGCTGGGCGATGGTGCGCACCGTGCCGATGAGGATGTCGCGCCCAAGGCCCAGCTTGAGCGCGATGGAGCAGCCCCCGGCCAGAAGCGAGAACACCAGGGCCAGGGAGAGCCGCCACAGGTCGATGTCGAGGACTCCCGGGCTCATGGCAGCCTCCCGGCGCGGAGCTGCCCGCCGCTCAGCACATACGGCACGGGCGTGACCCGCGCGGGCGCGAACTCGGCGTGGCTCACCAGAATCACCGTGCCGCCCTGGTCCAGGCAGAAGGACTCGGCCGCGCCGAGCACTGCGGCCGCGCTCTCCGGGTCCAGGGCGCTGGTGGGCTCGTCCAGCAAGAGCGCCTCGGGCCGGGTCAAGAGCGCCCGGGCCAGGCACAGGCGCTGGCGCTGGCCCACGGACAGGGTGGAGGCCTCCTGGTCGAGCGGGATGTCGCCTGCGGCCAGGCTGTCCATGAGCGCGGTGAGCGCCGCGTCGTCCGGCCTTTCCTGACCGCTGGCGGCCTTGAAGGAGAAGGGCAAAAGCAGGTTCTCGCGCACGCTTCCGGGGATCACGGCCGGGGTCTGCTGGAGGTAGCTCACCCGGCGGCGCAGCTGGGCCGGGGGCAGGGTGTCGACGGGCTGGCCGTCCAGGAGCACCTGGCCCGTTTGCGGCTCCTCCAGGCGGCAGAAGAGCCGGAGCAGGGTGCTCTTGCCCGCGCCGGAAGGGCCTGTGAGCAGCACGAAGGCCCCGCGCGGCACGCTCAAGTCCGCGTTGTCCAGGATGGGCCGGGGGGGGCAGGCCTTGCCCTTGGGGACTGGGGAGCCGGGGGCGGCCTGATGGGCGAAGCTGACGGCCGCGAGGGCCAGGTGGGACATGGGCTGAGCCAGCCTATTTCTTGGTGTTCAGGAACTCGAGGAACTTGGCCACTTCCTCGTGGGCGGGATTGAGGACCAGGGCGCGGTCCAGGTGCTCGCGGCACTTGGCCAGGTCGCCCTTGTCGAAGTAGGCGCGGGCCGCGTTGTAGTGCAGGTTCTCGTCGGTCTCGGTCATGCTCAGGGCGCGGGTGTAGTACTCAATGGACTGGTCCACCATGCGGCTCTTGCGCAAGCTGATGCCGAACTCGTTGAACAGGTGCTTGTGCTCCGGGGCAAACGCCGCGTCCAGGCCCACGATGCGGCCCAGGATGTCCTTGGCCTTCACGGCCTCGCCGCGCTCCACGTAGGTCAGCCCCAGGCCGAAGTTGGCGCGCACGTTCTCCTCGTCCACGGCCAGCGCGTTCTCGTACTCGAACTGGGCGCTGTAGAGGGCCCCGCGCTGGCGCTGCTCCTCGGCGCGCTGCACCGTGGAGGAAAGCTCCTGCATCTTCGGGTAGACGCTCTTCAGGTACATCTCCGGCTCGGGATTGTACTTGGCCAGAAAGTCGTCCAGGGGCACAGCGGTGCTGGCCCCGGCAGGCACCATGTTCTTGTTCAGGGCCTGGACCATGACCTGGCCCTCGTCGCTCTGGGTGCAAAACCAGAACATCTTGCTGATGGTCTTGCGCTGGGTGGTGCCGGTGCCGACCTTCTCGACCGTCTGGGTGGAGAACAGGCCCTTGATCTTCTTGCCGCCCTCAGGGCGGTAGATCGGGGAGTGCTCTTCCTGGTTCTGCTTGTCTTCCATTGTTCGGGCTCGGTCGGTTGCGGGTGCCGGGGGGGAATGCTGGACTGCAACGCTAGCACCATTGGCCCTGGGCTGGCAAGCATCGCCGCGCCCTGGCCGCCCCCTGGGCGGGCCCGGCAAGGACACGAACCAAAAGTAGGCGCGCACTCACTCATGGGTCGACAAAAACGTGCGAATAATGTAAAGCCCGGCGCACTGATGGAACCATGGAACTGGTCCGAGCGGCGGGCCTGGCCGCATGAAACAACAACGTAAACGTCAGCGCAGAATGGAAGGGTGCCAGCATGGACAAGAGAGTGGGTGAGCGCATACGCGCCTTTCGCGAAAAGCAGAATTTGAGTCTGGCGGATCTCTCTGACCGCACCGGCCTGGACGAGACCTTCCTCTCGGCCCTGGAGACCGAGGACCGCTACCCCTCGCTCGGACCGCTGTTGAAGATCGCCCGCGCCCTGGGCCTGCGCCTGGGCACCTTTCTGGACGACCAGGTGAGCCGCGACCCGCTCATCGTGCGCCTGTCCGAGCGTGACTCGCAGCACGCCGAGCTGGCCATGCACCAGGCCGGCGACCAGCCCGCCAGCCACACCTACCACTCCCTGGGCCGCGGCAAGACCGACCGCCACATGGAGCCCTTCTTCATCGAGATGGCGCCCGAGCCCGAGGCCGACAAGACCTTGTCCTCCCACGAGGGCGAGGAGTTCATCGTGGTCGTGAGCGGCAAGGTGCAGCTCATCTTCGGCCGCGAGACGAACATCCTGGGTCCCGGCGACAGCCTGTATTACAACTCCGTGGTGCCGCACAACCTCTCCGCCGCAGGCGACGAGCCCGCCAGCATCTACGCTGTGCTCTACTTCCCGGAGTAAGCCATGCCGCGAGAGACAGCCTTACGCGAGATCACCCTCGGCCAGATGCTGGCCGAAACCGTGGACCAGTGGCCCAACCGCGACGCCGTGGTCTATGTGGACCGGGGCCTGCGCCTCACCTGGCGGCAGTTCTCCGACCTGGTGGACGAGGTGGCTCAAGGCCTCATGGCCCTGGGCGTGCAGAAGGGCGAAAAGGTCGCCCTGTGGGCAAACAACGTACCCTACTGGGTGGTGTTGCAGTTTGCCACGGCGCGCATCGGCGCGGTGCTCCTGACCGTGAACACCCATTACCGCCGCGCGGAGCTCGAGTACCTGCTCAAGCAGTCGGAGTGCGAGAACATCTTCCTCATGGACGGGTTCCGCGACATCGACTACGTGGCCACCCTCTACGACCTGGTGCCGGAACTCAAGACGAGCGAGCGCGGGCGGCTCAACGCCGAAAAGTTCCCGCACCTGAAGCGCGTGCTCTTCCTCGGCGCGGAGAAGCATCGCGGCATGTACACCCTGCCTGAGATCCTGGCCCTCTCCGTCATGACCACGCCTGAGGAGTATGAGACGCGCCAGGCCGCCCTGTCGCCGCACGACGTGGTGAACATGCAGTACACCAGCGGCACCACGGGCTTTCCCAAGGGCGTGCAGCTGACCCACTACAACATCGGCAACAACGGCTACTGGATCGGCGAGAACCAGAGCTTCACCGAGAAGGACCGCCTCTGCCTGGGGGTGCCGCTGTTCCACTGCTTCGGCTGCGTGCTGGGCGTTCTGGCCGCGGTTTCCCACGGCACGGCCATGGTCCTTCTGGAGAACTTCGACCCGGTCATGGCCATGACAAGCGTGGAAGAGGAGAAGTGCACGGCCATCTATGGCGTGCCCACCATGTTCATCACCATGCTGGAGCACAAGCTCTTCCCCCGCTTCGACCTCTCGTCCCTGCGCACCGGCATCATGGCCGGCTCGCCCTGCCCCATCGAATTCATGAAGCGCGCCATCAATGAGATGAACATGCGCGAGATCACCATCTGCTACGGCCTGACCGAGGGCTCGCCCGTGATGACCCAGACGCGCATCGGCGACAGCTTGCGCCAGATGACCGAGACCGTGGGCCGCGAGATGCCCGAGATCGAGGTCTGCATCAAGGACCCCGAGAACAACGCGGAGATGCCGCGCGGCCAGGTGGGCGAGATCTGCTGCCGGGGCTACAACGTCATGAAGGGCTACTACAACAACCCCGAGGGCACGGCCAAGGCCATCGACGAAGGCGGCTGGCTGCACTCCGGCGACCTGGGCACCATGGACGAGGAAGGCTACCTGACCGTCACCGGGCGGCTCAAGGACATGATCATCCGCGGCGGAGAAAACGTGTATCCGCGTGAAATCGAAGAGTTCCTCTACCGCATGGACGGCATCATGGACGTGCAGGTGGCGGGCGTGCCCAGCCGCAAGTACGGCGAGGAGGTCGGGGCCTTCATCATCCTCAAGCCCGACGTGACCATGGAGCCCGAGGACGTGCAGGACTTCTGCCGGGGCCAGATCTCGCGCTACAAGATCCCGAAGTACATCGCCTTTGTGGAGTCTTATCCCATGACTGCCAGCGGCAAGATCCAGAAGTACAAGCTGCGTGAACTGGCTGCGGAGCTGTTCCCCCAGGCCATGCAGGAGCCCTTCAAGGCGTAAAGGAGAACCCCAGATGGAACAGGCTTACAAGGACATCGCCCCGCGCCTGCGCGGCCTGCGCGACGCGCTGGACCTGACCGTGGAGGAGCTGGCCGGCAAGACCGGCGTGGACGCGGCCCTCATCCGCATTTACGAGGCGGGCACGACCGAGATCCCCGTGGGCTTTCTCATGAACGTGGCCCAGGCCTGCCATGTGGACCTGACCGTGCTCATCAGCGGCATCGAGCCGCACCTCAAGGGGCATTCCCTGGTGCGCCGTGGCGAGGGCCTGTCTGTGGAGCGCCGCAAGGACTACGACTACAAGTCCCTGGCCTACCGCTTCTCGGGCCGCAAGATGGAGCCCTTCATGATCACCGTGCCGCCCAAGGCCCCGGAGGAGATGACGCTCGTCTCCCACTCCGGCCAGGAGTTCATCCACGTCATGGAGGGCCGCCTTGAGCTGCGCCTGGGCGGGGAGATCCTGGAGCTTGCCCCCGGCGACAGCCTGTACTTCGACTCCCAGAGCCCGCACGCCCTGCGCGGCCTGGACGGCAGCCAGGCCGTGTTCCTGGACGTGATCCTCTAACGCCCCGTGGGAGCTTGTGATATGGAAAAACTGCGCGCGAAAAGCTACCGCGAGTTCAAAGCGGCCTACAAAAACGATGTGCCCGAGGGCTACAACTTCGTCTTCGACTTCCTCGACCCCAAGGCCGCAGCCGACCCCTCGGCCCTGGCCATGGTTCATGTGGACGATGCCGGGACTCGGCGCGAATACACCTTCGGGTTCTTCCGCCAGGAGTCCTCGCGCCTGGCCAACGCCCTTGCGGCCAGCGGCGTCAAGAAAGGCGACCGCGTCATGCTCGTGCTCTACCGCCGCGTGGAGTACTGGGTGTCCATGCTGGCGCTGGCGCGCATCGGCGCGCTGCCCATCCCCTCGCCCTCGCTTCTGACCCCGCACGACATCGAGTTCCGCGTGAACTTCGCCCACGTCTCGGCGGTCATCTGCGAGGACTCCATCACCAGCCGCATGGAGGCCGCCCGGCACAAGTGCCCGGATCTGCGGGTCCTGGTGCAGGTGGGTGCGGGCGCGGCCCCGGCCGGCTGGGCCGACTATGAGGCCCTGAAAGCCACGGGCGCGGACGAGTTCCCGCGCACCCCGGACTCCCCCGGCGGCGACGACCCCATGGTCATCTTCTTTTCCTCCGGCACCACGGGCATGCCCAAGATGGTGCTGCACACGCACACCTATCCCCTGGGGCACCTCACCACCGCCGTCTACTGGCACGACCTGGAGCCCGGCGACCTCCACCTGACCCTGTCTGACACGGGCTGGGCCAAGAGCGTGTGGGGCAAGTTCTACGGCCAGTGGCTGGCCGGGGCCGTCATCTTCGTCTGGGACTTCCGGGGCAAGTTCGAGCCGCGCGAGCTCTTGCGCATCCTCTCCGAGCACAAGATCACCACCTTCTGCGCGCCGCCCACGGTGTACCGCTTTCTGGTGCGCGAGGACCTGAAGTCCTTTGACCTGTCGTCCCTGCGCCACTGCACCACAGCGGGCGAGCTTTTGAACGACTCCGTGTTCACCGACTGGCAGAAGGCCCTTGGCCTGCCCATCCACGAGGGCTACGGCCAGACCGAGACCACGCTCCAGGTGGCCACCCTGGCCTTCATGAAGCCCAAGCCCGGGTCCATCGGCCGGGCCATGCCCGACTGGGACATCGTGCTCCTGAATGCCGAGGACCAGCCCTGCCCCCCGGGCGAGGAAGGCGAGATCTGCATCCGCCTGAAGAGCGAGAAGTCCACCGCAGGCATCCCCGGCCTGTTCTCCGGCTACCTGGACGAGCAGGAGCGCACGGACAAGGTGGTCTACGGCGGTTTCTACCACACCGGCGACAAGGCCTGGGTGGATGAGGACGGCTACTTCTGGTTCCTGGGCCGCACCGACGACCTCATCAAGAGCTCCGGCTACCGCATCGGGCCTTTTGAGGTCGAAAGCGCGCTGGTCTCCCACGACGCGGTGGTCGAGGCCGCGGTCACCGGCGTGCCCGATGCCGTGCGCGGCATGGCGGTCAAGGCCACGGTTGTGCTCGGGGCAGGCTACGCGCCCAGCGACGCGCTGACCAAGGAGCTCCAGGACCACGTGAAGACCATCACCGCGCCGTACAAGTACCCGCGCATCATCGAGTACGTGGACGAGCTGCCCAAGACCATCAGCGGCAAGATCAAGCGCGCCGAGATCCGCGCGCGCGACCTGGAGCGGATGAATCTGTAAGAGAAGAGATTAGCCTCCGGCGTCTGGGGGACTTGAAGTCCCCCGGACCCCCACATCGCGCCAAAAGGGCTGTTTCAGGAGGAACCTGAAACAGCCCTTTTGGCTTTTGCGGGGTAAGGGAGGGCAAAGGTAGACAGACCGGACCAATCCGTATCGCCGCTCCTCTTGCCCACCGGGTCGACTGACAGGAAAGGGCGCCGTGAAACGTCCGGTGTCGGCATCAACGTTGCGCCACCCTGCAACACGATGGGGCGCGTCAGGCCCACCGTATTGCGGTCTTCATGGGAGGCGAGCCGGTAAAAGGACAAGAATTCCCGGTTGACAGGTTTGACCGCAAGAGCCTCCCCGACATTTTTGCAGGAACCCGCCCCTGATTCCCCTGTGACGCTTTACATAATTGTTCTGCAAGGCTAGGACAGAATCAGGACGACACCCCCGCGCGGCCACACCCTCATGTGGCGCGGACAACCATATGCCTTGAAGGAGGCCAGCGAATGGACACCCCGGTCTTCAACTGCAAAAACGCCGACGATGTGCTGCGTGCCGTCAAAGATTACGACATCAGCTTCGTGCAGTTCTGGTTTGTGGACATCCTGGGCACGCTGAAAAGCTTCCAGGTGACCCCGCGCGAGCTGGAGGCCGCCTTTGAGGAGGGCATGGGCTTTGACGGCTCGTCCATCCTGGGCTTCTGCCGCATCGACGAGTCGGACATGGTGGCCATGCCCGATCCCACCACCTTCCAGGTGGCGGCCTGGCGCCCCAGCGACCGCCCTGTGGCGCGCATGTTCTGCGACATCCACACCCCGGACGGCCAGCCCTATGCCGCGGATTCGCGCTACTGCCTGCGCCGGGTGCTCTCCAAGTGCGCGGAGAAGGGCTACACCTACTACGTCGGGCCGGAACTGGAGTTCTTCCTCTTCGCCAACGACAAGGGCACCGAGCTCCTGGACCAGGGCGGCTACTTCGACGCCCCGCCGCTGGACCTGGGCAACAACATCCGCCGCGACATCATCTTCGCCCTGGAGAAGATGGGCATCGCCATCGAGTACAGCCACCACGAGGTGGCCCCGAGCCAGCACGAGATCGACATGCGCTACGCCGAGGCTCTGAAGATGGCCGACATCACCATGACCTACCGCGTGGTGGTCAAGGAGGTGGCGCGCAAGCACGGGGCGTACGCCACCTTCATGCCCAAGCCCATCTACGGCCAGAACGGCTCGGGCATGCATGTGCACCAGAGCCTGTTCAAGAACGGCCGCAACCTGTTCTTCGACCCCTCGGACCAGTACCATCTCTCGCCCGAGGGCAAGAGCTACATCGCCGGCATCTTGAAGCACGCCCGCGAATTCGCCTGCGTCACCAACCAGTGGGTGAACTCCTACAAGCGACTGGTGCCGGGCTATGAGGCCCCGGTGTACGTGGCCTGGGCGCGGCGCAACCGCTCGGCCCTGGTGCGCGTGCCCATGTACAAGCCCGGCAAGGAGGCCGCCACGCGCATGGAGCTGCGTTGCCCGGACCCGGCGGCCAACCCCTACCTGACCTTCGCGGTGATGCTGGCCGCAGGCTTGCGCGGCATGGAGCAGAACTACGTGCTGCCCGATCCGGTGGAGTTGGACATCTTCCACATGGACCAGGCCACGCTGGATTCCCACAACATCACCTCGCTTCCTGGCAGCCTGTTCGAGGCCGCCGAGGAGATGAAGAAGAGCGACCTGGTGCGCGAGACCCTGGGCGACCACATCTTCAACAAGCTCTACGAGAACAAGATCATGGAGTGGGACCGCTACCGCACCCAGGTGACGCAGTACGAGCTGGACCGCTACCTGCCGGTTTTGTAAGGGCGGAAAGGAAAGGAATCGACAAGGGGCGGGCCGCAGGGTCCGCCCTTTTTTTGCGTGCGCGTCGGGGCTTGGTTCTTCTGGCCGGGCGACCGCCTGGCGGGGATGGCATCGGGGAGGCTCTTCTCGCGTGGAGAATTCTCCCGCGGGGATGTGCGCCTGCTAGGCTAGCAGCAGGGTGGTCAGGTCCACGGGGTAGCCCGCCGGGTTCAGGCATTCCCTGATTTCGAGGCCGCCGTCGTCGTGGAGCAGGTCCACGGCCACGGCCGCCTTGCGCCGCATCCAGGGGTCGAAGAGGATCTTCACCGTGGGCCTGGAGGCGTTGATCATGTTGATCTCCGTGACGATGGCGTACTCCCCGCTCGACAGGCGCACGAAGCTCCCGGCGGGGTACACGCCGATGCACTTGATGAAGTGCTCGATGCTGTTCGGGGCGAAGGAGGAGTCGCGCCACTGGTACATGAGGCTCAGGGCCTTGTACGTGGGCATGGCGTTCCGGTAGCAGCGCTTGCTGGTCAGGGCGTCATAGACGTCGACGATGCTGACGATGCGGCCGAAGATGCCGATGTCGGCCCCTGCGAGGCCGCGCGGGTAGCCTGTGCCGTCGTAGCGCTCATGGTGCTCGATGGCCCCGCGCAGGATGTTCTGCTCCGGCCCGGGCGTGTTCGAGATGATCTTGTAGCTCTCCAGGGGGTGGGTCTTCATGATGCCCATCTCGCGTGTGGTCAGCTCTCCGGGTTTGTTCAGGATATCCTCGGGGATGCGCGCCTTGCCCACGTCGTGGAAAAGTCCGGCGAGCCCCAGCAGGCGCAGCGTGTCCTTGTCCTGGCCCAGGTACTTGCCCAGGATGATGGCCAGCACCCCGACGTTGATGCAATGGGTGTAGCTGTATTCGTCGAAGCGCCGGAGCTTGAACATGGTGGCCGCTGCGGACTCGTTGCGGAACACGCTCTCGATCAGGCCGTCCACCACGGGCTGGGCGTCGTGGTAGTCCACGTCCCGGCCCTTGCGCGCATCGGCCATGAACTCGTGGGCGTGGTCCAGGGCCTCGGTGTAGAGCTTCTCGGCCACGGGCAGCTCTTCGGCCAGGGGCACGGCCGGGGCGGGGCGCTCGGCCTGTTCCTGCAGCCGCTCCCTGTGGAGCCTGTTCAGCATGTGTAGGGTCAGGCTGTCGTCCACCAGGACCTCGTCCACCTCCGGCGGCACGAACTCGTCGACGTTCAAGAGCGAGAGCAGGGGCTTGCCCACGGACACAAAGGGGTTGTCCGGGGCGCCCTGTCCGTATTTGGCCAGGAACATGCCGACCTCAAGGTCTCGCCTGCGGAGCCGCCGGAGCTTCATAGCCCTCCGGCGCGCGTAGCGGCGCCAGGGCTCGAAGGTGCAGCGGGGAAGGGCTGCGTGGTGTGCAAGCTGGTCATGAGGGGGGGACCTGCCTGATGGTTAGTGTGCCCTGGTCTGGGTTCGCCACGTTTGGGAACTGTAATACAAATACACAGAAAAGCCCTGCTTGTGTCAACAGGTATTCTCAGCGTGTTCGCAACACGTAACATAAAGGGATGATGTGATTTTGTGCTGCGTGGATCAGCCTCTTGGATGTTGATGCCGACAAACGTTCGGCGCGCGGCCGCAGGTTGACCCTGCGAAAAAAAAGCCGGGAGGAAGGTTCCCCCCGGCTTGAGCGGGTCAGCGTGAAAATATGTGGGGGTCTGGGGGACTTCAAGTCCCCCAGACGCCGGAGGCTATTCTCTTACTTCTACCCGCACTTGGTGTAGCCGCAGGACTTGCAGCAGTGGCAGCCTTCCTCGAAGGTCAGGGCCTCGCCGCACTCCGGGCACATTTCCTTGTTCAGCGCGTTGGCATGGGCGCTGGCGTGCTTCTCGCCGGACATGTAGCGGTTTTCCAGCACCCAGGCCACGGCGTCGGGGATGGACTGCAGCAGGATCTTCTTTTGGAACTTGGGGTGCTCGCCGCCGATGCCCTTGAGCTGCTCGACGATGTCGCGCACCTCCACGCCGCTGCGCAGGGCCAGGGAGACGAGGCGGCCGATGGCCTCGGCCTTGGCGGTGATGGACCGGCCGGACTTGCCGATGGTGGCGAAGACCTCAAAGGGCTTGCCGTCTTGCTCGTTGATGGTCAGGTACAGCGCGCCCAGGCCCGTGTCGATCTTCTGGGTGAAGCCGTAGACCACGTCCGGGCGCTTTCTGACCACGGTCTTGGGCTTGCCTTCTTCGGCTTCGCCGGCCTTCTTCTCCTGACCGTCGCCGGTGCAGAGCACCTGGTCGGCCTTGCAGCCGTCGCGGTACACGGTGACGCCCTTGCAGCCGTACTCGTAGGCCTTCCAGTAGATGTCCCAGATGTCCTCCTGCGTGGCCGAGGAGGGCAGGTTCACGGTCTTGGACACGGCGTTGTCGGTGTATTTCTGGAAGGCGGCCTGCATCTTCAGGTGCCAGATGGGCTCGATGTCCATGGCCGTGACAAAGACGCGGCGGATCTCGGCGGGCAGAAGTTCCATGGTCTGCACGGAGCCGACCTTGGCCACCTCTTCCATGAGCTTGGGGCTGTACGCCTCAGCCTTCTTCACCGCAGCCTCGAAGAAGGGGTTCACCTCCAGCAGCTTGTCGTTGTCCATGACCGTGCGGGTGAAGCTGAGCGCGAACAAGGGCTCGATGCCCGAGGAGCAGCCCGCCAGGATGGACAGGGTGCCCGTGGGCGCGATGGTGGTGGTGGTGGCGTGGCGGTAGGGTCCCTGCTTCTTGGCGGCGTAGGTGCTGCCCGCATAGGCCGGGAAGGGGCCGCGCTCGTCGGCCAGGGCCTTGCTCGCCAGCTTGCTCTCGTCCTGGATGAAGGCCATGAGGCGCTCGGCCAGGGTCACGCCCTCCTGGGAGTTGTAGGCCACGCCCAGCTGGTACAGCAGGTCGGCAAAGCCCATGAGCCCAAGGCCGATCTTGCGGTTGGTGCGCACCATCTCGGTGATCTGCTCCAGCGGGTAGACGCTGGCCTCGATGACGTTGTCCAGGAAGCGCACGCTCTGGTGTATGACGGTCTTGAGGCCCACCCAGTCGATGCCGTCGCGGGCGTCGGCGTCGTAGAAGGCGGCCAGGTTGATGGAGCCCAGGTTGCAGGCCTCGTAGGGCAGGAGCGGCTGCTCGCCGCAGGGGTTGGTGGCCTCGATCTCGCCCAGCTGGGGGGTCGGGTTGTCGCGGTTGATGCGGTCAAGGAAGACCATGCCCGGATCGCCGGATTCCCACGCCTTCTGCACCAGCAGGGCGAAGACCTCGCGCGCCTTGAGCCGCTCGACGACCTCTTTGTTGTGCGGGGCGATGAGGTCGTATTCCTCGTCCTTGTCCACGGCCTGCATGAAGGCCTCGGTGAGGCCCACGGAGAGGTTGAAGTTGTTCAGGTCGCCTTCGCGCTCCTTGGCCCGGATGAAGCGCAGGACGTCCGGGTGGTCCACGCGCAGGATGCCCATGTTGGCGCCGCGCCGGGTGCCGCCCTGCTTGATCTGCTCGGTGGCGGTGTTGAAGATGCGCAAAAAGGACAGCGGCCCGGAAGCCACGCCGCCGGTGGAGCCCACGCGGGAGTCCGTGGGGCGCAGGCGCGAGAAGGAGAAGCCCGTGCCGCCGCCGGACTTGTGGATCAGCGCGGCATGTTTCACGGCGTCGAAGATCTGCTCGATGGAGTCGCCCACGGGCAGCACGAAGCAGGCCGCCAGCTGGCCCAGGTCCGTGCCCGCGTTCATGAGCGTGGGCGAGTTGGGCAGGAACTTGAAGCTGGTCAAAAGGTCGTAGTATTCGCGCGCGCGCGTCGCCACATGAGCCTTGCCACCCTTGAAGTTGGCCTCCTGGGCCGCGATTTTGGCCGACACGCGCCAGAACAGCTCGCGGGGCAGCTCATAGGCCTTGCCGTCCGGTCCTTTGCGCAGATAGCGGCGCGCGAGCACCACCTTGGCGTTGTCGTTCAGGGCCACTTCGGGCAGGTCGGAGGGCATGGGGGGCATGTCGGTGGCGGACTTGGTCGCGGTCATTGAGGGTTTCCTTGCGCAAGCTTCAGGGTTCAGAGCACGGGAAAAACGGATATTGTTTGATTTAATGGGACGGAGAACCAGTGTCTACGTACTTTATCAAGATACTCTAGAAAAATCCAGACGTCGGGGATGCAGGCAGGACAAGGGCTTTTTACGGAAAGTCCCGGGGGGCAAGGGCTGCGGGGCGAGATGTTTTTCGCGCTTCAGCGGCGGGAATAGCTGCCAGAGGCCTCCTGGCAAGTGGACTTCCAGTCCTTCCGGCCTGCTGTCAACCCGGAATTTTTGTCTTTTTCCCGGCCAAAAAGGGTCTAATTTTATCCGCGAGGAAAACCCCGTGTTATGCTGGCGGGGAAAAAAACGGGCTCCCGGGATACCCCGGGAGCCCGTCTGGACAGTCCAGCGATGGACCCAAGGACGCCAGGGCGGCCTCGGATCAGGTCAGGGCTGAATTACTCGGCAACCTTCTCGGCGGCGGCTTCCTTCTTGGGGGCCTTCTTGGCGGCCTTCTTGGTGGCCTTCTTGACAGCCTTCTTCTCCTTCTTGACCGGGGCGGCGGCCTCGGCGGCGGGCTTCTCGGCGACCGGGGCGGCGGCGTCGGAGGCGAAGGAAACGCCAGCGAAGGCGAGAACCATGGACATGGCGATGATGGCTTTCTTCATGACAAAGACTCCTGGTGGTTTGGTGGTGATCGCAGGAAAGGCCCATCCTTCCCTGTGTGTGTTCTTCTACCACTCCGCTTGGGCGAAGCAAGAGAATTATTTCCTGTTACGGCAAGCTGTTACAATATCGTCTAGAATTAATCAGAACAGTTTCAACGGCCTGGGCCACTTGGCGGGCTTTTATGCCTTGTCGCAGCGCGCCTCCGGGCGAGGAGGAACCCGTGAATAAACGCAAGATATCACTATTTAAGAAGACCTACAGGGCCACGGGGAGCATGGCGGCCGCAGCCAGGGCGGCGGAGATCGCCCCGGATGAGGCCAGGCAGCTGCGGGCTCAGCTCCTGGCCGAGCCGGCCTCTCTCCCCGGTCAGGGCGAGGCCGACGACCTGGGCCGGGCCGTGGCCGCGCTGGAGTCCGAGGCAGTGCGCCGCGCCCTCACGGGCGTGGAGGTGCCGGTGTTCCACCAGGGCCGCGAGTGCGGCAACACGGTCAAGCACTCGGACCAGCTCTTGATGTTCCTGCTCAAGACGCTCAAGCCCTCGCGCTATGCGGGCGCCAGGGACGCCTCCCCGGCAGGTCCTGGGCGGGTGGTGGAGCTGGATATCGACCTCTCGGCCGGGGAAGACATGGAGCAGGCGGAGCAGCAGGGCTGAAGCCGCCCGGCTTTGACGCTGTCCGGCTCTGCCGCAACGCGGTTAGCCTTCCGGCGTCAACAGTTCGATCTGTGCGGCGAAGGCCGGGTACGCGGCCGAGAGCTCGGCCCGGCGGCCGTGTTCGTAGTCCTCGTACTCGAAGCCCGGGGACACGGTGCAGCCGAGCAGGGCGAAGCGCCCGCCGGTCGCAAGCCGCGTGCCCTGCCAGACCCCGCGCCGGACCACCACCTGGGGCCGCTGTCCGGACGAAAGGTCGGTGCCGATGGCCAGGCTCTGGCCTGTGCGGTCCGGGTGCAGCTGGAGCATGTCCACGGGATCGCCCAGGTAGAAGTGGAAGACCTCGGTGCTGCTCACGCGGTGCAGGGCGGAGAAACGCTCCGGCGTGATGAGATAATAGATGGCCGTGGCGCAGCGCCTGGGATCCTTGTGGCGGCCGTGGATGGCCCCCCCGGGGATGATGGAGTCCGAACGGTAGGTCTCGGCGTACAGGCCGCCTTCCCCGGGCAGGGGCACCAGGCCCAGTTCGCGGATGATTGCCTCGATATGGGCTTCAGAGCCCCAGGGAGCGTTCTTCACGTCTTGTCCTCCGCAGGATGGGGGGCGGCTGCGGTTTCAGGTTCGGGGTCTGGCCAGGGCCGCCCCTGGCGCAGGTGCTCGCCCAGGGCGGCGGCCTCGGTCAGCAGCGCCTCGGAGTGCTGGCGCAGGGCCTCGACGTCGCCATTGGCGGCGGCCTTTTCCACAGCCTGGGCCAGCAGCACGGCGCGGCGCGCACCCACGGTGCCGAAAGTGCCCCTGGCCTTGTGGGCCACCTGCTGCGTCTTGAGCATGTTCTTATTGCCCAGGGCCAGGCGCAGGTTGCCCTCGATTTCCGGCAGGCTGGTGGTGCGGAACTGGTCCAGCATTTCGCTCAAAAGGTCGCTACGGTCGCCAAAGGAGCGCCCCAGGAAGCCCAGGTCGTAGCGCGGAATCCTGGCCGGGTCGCCCATGCCAGGGGCTGGGCTCGCCTGCACGGGCGCGCCGCCGTCCTGCTGGCCCGTGTCGGGCCCGGCATTGGGGCCCATGGCGCGGCGCATGGCGGCCAGAAGTTCGCTCTCCTCCACGGGCTTCGGCACGTAGTCGTCCATGCCGGCGGCCAGGAAGCGCTCCCGGTCCTCGGCCTGGGCATAGGCCGTGAGGGCCACGATGGGGATCTCCCTGTTCTTCACCCCAGCGTCCCCCTGGCGGATCATCCGGGTGGCGGCGAGGCCGTCGAGCTCGGGCATCTGCACGTCCATGAGCACCAGGTCAAAGGCCTCTCCGCCCAGGGCGGCCAAGACCTCGAGACCGTTGCCCACGCTGACCACCGTGTGGCCTGCGTCCTTCAGGATGCGCTCCAAGAGGACGCGCCCGATCTTGTTGTCGTCGGCCAGGAGCACGTGCAGGCGCTGGTCCTTCCGGACCTTCGGCCTGGCCGCATAGACGGCCTCGGGCTCGGCCAGGAGCTGGTCCTGCCTGGCCAGGGGCAGGCACAGGGTGAAATGGAAGGAGCTGCCCGCGCCCACAGTGCTGCTGACCTCAAGGCTGCCGCCCATGCGCTCCACCAGGCTCCTGCTGATGGCCAGGCCCAGGCCCGTGCCGCCGTGGCGCTTGCCGAAGGACTCGTCGGCCTGGCTGAAGCTTTCGAAGAGGTGCGGCAGGAAGTCCGGCTTGATGCCTACGCCCGTGTCGCGCACGGTGAAGCGCACGCAGGCCGCCTTTTTCGGGGTCGGGCAGGACGGGTCCGTGGTGACCTCCAGGGTGATGGAGCCGGATTCGGTGAACTTCACGGCATTGCCCAGGAGGTTCCTGAGCACCTGGTCCAGGCGCCCGCTGTCAGCCACCAGGGCGTCCGGGGTGTTCATGTCGACCACGACCTCGAGGGCCAACCCGCGTTGCCAGGCCAGCAGCCGGAAGGGCGCGGCCACGGCTTCCAGGCCGGCGCGCAGGGCGAAGGGCGCAGGCCTGAGGTCCAGCCGCCCGGCCTCGATCTTGGAGAAGTCGAGGATGTCGTTGACAATGTTCAGAAGCGCCCGGCCCGATTCCACGGCCATGTCGGCCAACTGGCGCTGGTCGCTGGACAGGTGGGACTGGGCCAGCAGCTTGGCGGCCCCGATGACTCCACCCAGCGGGGTGCGGATCTCGTGGCTCATGTTGGCCAGGAACTGGGCCTTGGTCAGGGTGGCGGCCTCGGCTGCGGCCTTGGCCCGGCGCAGGGCCTCTTCGGTCTTGCTGCGTTCGGTGATGTCCTGGAAGGTGCAGTGGATGCGCACGAACCGGCCCTGGGCGTCGTGGCTGACCCGGCCGTTGAAGGCGGTCAGCAGGGTCGTGCCGTCCTTGCGGCGCAGGGTGAACTCCACCCCGTCCACCAGACCGATCTCCTTGAACCGCGGGAAGTTCTCCCGGAAGTGGGCGACCCTGTCCGGGTGCAGGAAGGTGCTGAAGTTCTGCCCGATGACTTCCTCGCGCGCATAGCCCAAGGCCTCAAGCCAGGCATCATTGGCCAGCAGCAGGTTCCCGTTTTCGTCCATGGACTGGTAGGGCAGCGGCGCGTCCACGAACAGGTCCCGGAAGCGCTCCTCGCTTTGGCGCAGGGCCTCGTCGGCCCGTTTCTGCTCGGTGATGTCGCGGGCCGAGCCCACTGTGCCGAGGACCACGCCCTGGTCGTCGATGAAGGGGGCCTTGCGCACGTCGAGGAACAGGAAGGAGCCCCTGACGTTGCCGAACTCGTCGAACTGTCCCGGCGCGCCCGTGTGCATGACGGTGCCGTCGCTGTTCTGGCAGATCTCGCCGAAGGTATGCCAGGACGGGTCATCCGGGTGGGAGTCGCGCTCCCGCTTGGCGAAGAACAGGTCGGTCTTGCCCTCCGGCTCGCTGGTGTCGGCCGCGTTCAGCAGGCCCTCACACAGGGCCTTGTTGGCGAAGAGGTAGCGGCTCTGCTGGTCCTTGGCCCAGATCATGTCCGTGACGTTGTCGCACATGAGGCGCAGCAGGGCGGCCAGCTCGCGGAAGCGTTTTTCGCTTTTGCGCAGGGCCTCCTCGGCCTCCTTGCGCCCGGTTATGTCCAGGGCCAGGGCCGCCAGGCCGGGCTTGCGGCCCCCGGACAGGGGCAGGTGCGACTTGACCACCAGCCAGTGGCGCGGGGGGGTTCCCAGTGGTGAGTAGGAAACCTCATACTCACGCTGCGGGCTTGCGGGGTCGGCCAGAAGCTGCGCGTCCTGGACCATGTGCGAGTTCGCACGCTCGGGCGTGGTGAATTCATCCATGGTGTGGCCCAGCACATCGTCCTGGGTCAGGCCATAGAGTTGTGTGAAGGCCTGGTTCACCAGCAGGTAGCGCCCTTCGAAGTCCTTGCAGACAAAGGGGGTGGGCAGGGTGTTGATGACGGTCTGCAGGAATTGCTGGCTTTCGGCCACCTGCTCCTCTGCCTGGCGCTGGATCGTGACGTCGATGTTCACGCCGACCATGCGCACGGGCTCGTCCTCGACCCCAAGGTAGGTCACGGCCAGGGAGTCCATGTGCAAGAGCGCGCCGCCCGGCCCCAGGACGCGGAAGGACTGCTCGAAGCGGTCGCCGGTGGCCCGGGCGAGCTCCAGGGCCTGGCGCACACGCGGCCGGTCCTCCACATGCACGCGGCAGAGCCAGTCCTCCGGGGTGCCGGTGAGGTCGCGGCTGGGGATGCCGAAGCACTTGTCCATGTACGCGTCGCAGTGCATGGCCCCGCTGACCAGGTCCCAGTCCCAGAGGCCGATGCGCCCGGCGCGCACGGCCAGGTGGAAGCGCTCATTGACGGCGCTCAGCTCGGCCAGGGCTTCCTGGCGCTCCAGCACGCTCCACAGGCTGTTGGTGAAGAGCCTGAGCTGGGTCACGTCCTCGTTGTCGTAGGGCGCCTGCTTGTTGCCCACGCCGACCACGGCCACAACCCGCCCGGCGCGGATCACTGGCAAGGTAAGAAACCGCGTGAGCGGCACATGGCCTTCGGGGCAGCCCCTCTTGCGAGGGTCGGGCGCGGCGTAGTCGTTTATCAGGATCGGCTCGCGCAGGCGCACGGCGTCGCCCCAGAGGCCGGTGGCGTCCAGGTCGTAGACGCGGGGCCTGTCCTGCACGGCGCACTGCTCCACGATTCCAGCTGACCAGGCGTTCGGGGTGAACTGGCGGCGCACGTCGTCATAGGTGAAAATGTAGCCCAGGGGGCTGGCGGTGAGGGCCAGTATCTGCTCCAGGGCGAAGTCCAGCAGGTCCTGGCGCTTGGCGTTGTGCATCTCGTGCAGCCGCAGCAGGGCGCTGCGGCGGATGTGGCGCAGTTGCGTTGCATTGTCCAGGGCGCGGGCCTGGGTGATGTCCCGGACGATGGCGCAGGAGCCCTGGAACTCGCCCGTGCCGGAGAAAAGCGGGAAGGGGGTGATGCGGGCCAGCGCCCGGCTGCCGTCCTTGCGCGTGATGGCCGCTTCGTAGGGCTCACGCGAGCCCTTGCGCCGGGCTTCAAGGCGCGTTTTGAACTCCGAGTGTGTGTTCGGGTCCAGCAGCCCCAGGTAGTCCTTGCCTTCCAGGTCCTCCGGCCTCTCGCCCAGCAGGCGCGCTCCGGCCGGGTTGATGAACGTGAGGCCGCCTTCGGCGCTGGTCAGCATCACGCCCTCGTCCATGACGTCGATGAGCTCGCGCAGGCGCTCCTCGGTCTCCCTCAAGGCTTCCTCGATGCGCAGGCGCTCCGTGATGTCCTGGATGGTGGATAAAAGCAGAACCTGCCCGCCCACGTTGAAAGGTCCGGAGCGCACCTCTACCTGGCGCGTCTCGCCGCTCTTCAAACGATGACAGACGTGGAAGACGCCGCCGCTCTCCCTGGCCTCGGACATATTATTGTGGATCAGTTCATGGGGCAGGGTGCTGATGTCTCTGAGCCCCATGCCTTGCAGCTCTTCCCGGGTGTAACCATAGAAGGCGCTCGCGGCGTGGTTTGCGTCGATGATGTCTGAAGTCGCTGGGTCCATCAGGAGTTGCGCGGCCTGGTTGTTCTCGAACATGGCCAGGAACAGCTCTTCGCGCTCGGCCTTGGCCTGCTCGGCTGCCTTGCGGGCGGTGATGTCCTCGGCCACCAGGACGAGCATCCGCACCTCTCCATTCTCGTCGCGCATGGAGGCGATGTTGACGCTGGCCCAGACGATGTGGCCGTCCTTGTGCACGTAGCGTTTCTCCAGGGCGAAGCCGTCGATCTCCCCGGCCAGAAGGCGCGTCCGTTCGCGCAGGCCCTCGGGGCGGTCGTCGGGATGGGTCAGGTCCCGCCAGCGCACGCCGCGCAGCTCTTCCAGGGTGTAGCCCCAGAGCTTGAGGAAGGCCGGGTTGGCGGCCAGGATGTATCCTTCCCGGTCGCCCTGGGAGATGGCCACGCTGGCGTGCTCGAACACGGCGCGCACCCTGGCCTCGCTGGCGCGCAGCTCCTCGTGCAGGCGGGCCTGGGCCGCAGCTGCAGCCTCCAGCCCGGCGGCCATGTGGTCGAAACCAGCGGCCAGGCGCTTGATCTCGTCGCCCCCGCCGGGCGGCACCGCGATGCCGCTGCGCGCGGCGAGGTCGCCTGCGCCCAGGGCCGCAGCCAGCCCGGCCAGGCGGGTCAGGGGGTTCAGGATGAACACCCTGAGTCCTGCAAGGACCACGAGGACCACGGTCAGCATGCCCAGGGAGAGGACGCCGATGTCGCGCAGGGTTTCGCTCTGGCGTTCGGAGATGGGGCCGGTCAGGTCGTATTGCGCCACCAGCACGCCAAAGGTCTCGGGCGGGGCGGCGCCTTTGGGCGGCAGCCTGAGGGGCATGGCCACGAGCAGGGTCGCGCCGTCCAGGGCGGGCTCGGTGAGGGGCTGGCTCAGGCTCTGGACGCGCCGGAGCAGATCGCCGTCGGCGCCAGACAGGAACGAGAGGTCGCCGGAGGCGCCCAGGGCGCCGCGGCCCGAGGCGTCCATGACGGCCATGGACTTCAGGCCCTCGGTCCTGGCTATGAGCTCCACCAGGCGCTGGAGCTTGGCCGTCTGGGTGGTGATCTCCGGGTGGCGCTCGGCCAGGTTTTCCAGGGCGAAACGCATGGGCTCGACCAGGAGCAGGGCGTGATTGGCCTCGCGTTCGACGATGGAGCTGCGGATGTTCAGGAAGCGCACCGTGGCATAGGTCGCGACGAAGATGAGCCCCAGGAGCAAGAGCCCCAGGAGCGCCTTGGCGGGGAGGGAACGGCGGAGGTAAGAGAAGGCGAACATGCGCTTCCTCGCTTCGGCCGCGTAAGGGGTCGGGCCTTGGCTGGACGTCTGGTCTATCCTGGTGGCAATCTACATAAACCTAGCAGACTGTGCCGATGTAGACAAGGCCAATGCAAAAACGCTGGTGCATGCGTGTCCCTACTGGCCGTATGCCGGGGTCCAGAGGTAGTACATGCCGGCCTGGGGCGGCAGCAGCCCGCCCAGGTCCAGGTTGATGACCGCCGGGCGGCCGCCCTCGGCCTCCGCACCGGGCAGGTAGTAGGTTCCCTCGGCGGCTGGGCGGCGGCGGTAGGTCATCACCGTGGCGTCCTTGGGCAGCCTGGCGAGGTCCTTTGCCATGTTCAGGGCATCATCAAGGTAGCCCACAGAGTCGATGAGCCCCAGGTCCTTGGCCTCTGCCGCCGTGAACACTCGGGCCGAGGAGACGATGCCCAGGGCCGCGGGCTCGAGGTGGCGGTGCTTCTGCACCAGTTCCAAAAACCGCGTGGCCTGGGCCCTGGTCATGGAGTTCACCAGACGCCTCTCTTCTTCCGTGGCCGGGCGGAAGGGCGAGCCCATGTCCTTCAGGGTACCGGACTTGCTCACGTCCATGCCCACGCCGAGTTTTTCCATGAGCCCGGCCACGCGCGGCATGAGGAAGATGACGCCCACGCTGCCGGTGATGGTCGTCGGATGGGCCAGGATGTGGTCCGCCGGGAGCGACACGTAGTATCCGCCCGAGGCAGCCAGGCCCATCATGGCCACCACCAGCGTGACCCCGCTGGCCTGCTTGTAGGTCATTATCTCGTGGTAGAGGATGTCGCTGGCCGTTGTGGTGCCGCCGGGCGAGTCGATCTTGAGCACCACGGCCTTGATGTCCTTGTCCGCAAGGGCGAGCTTGAGCTGGGCTACCAGCTCCTGCACGGTGCTCGGTCTTGTTTGCACAAAGCCGCGCGCGTGCTCGCTGATGAGGCCGTCGATCCCCAGGAGCAGGACCTTGTCCTTGCCCTTGCCGTCGATCTTCTGCTCCTTGTAGGGCTTCCCAGGTTCTCCGAAGAGGCTGACATTGGCCTGCACGCAGCCGGAGAGGACCAGGCAGGCGGCCAGGGCCAGACAGGCGGCGAGGGGCAGGCGGAGGGTGTGGGAAAAGCGCGTCATGGGTGCCTCCTGAGGCGGAAGGTTCAGACGGTGGCGGCCAGGGCAAAGCCCAGCCCGGCGGAAATTTCGCCCAGGGTGATGGCCGCGCCCAGAAAGTCGCCGTTGACCCCGCCCACGGCCGTGACCAGGCGGCGCAGCGGCGTGAGCAGGACAAGCGCGGCGGCCAGGGCATAGGCCGCAGCCAGCGGATTCAGCCAGAGCGCCGGGGCCAGCGCGGCGGCGACGGCCCAGAGGGCGGCGGGGACACCCGCCCCGGCCAGAAACAGCCCGCCCAGGCCTGGCCGGACATAGGCCCGGGCCGAGAGGCCGAAGACCACGGCGCAGGCCCGGCCAAAGACCACGGCCCAGATCACGGCCCACCACTGGCCGGCGCGCAGCATCTCGGCAAAGAGCACGCCCTGCCCGCCCAGGGCCAGGACCAGCGCAGCCACGCCAAAGGCCCCGGAGCGGCTGTCCTTGATGATGGTCCAGAAGCGCTCCGGCTCCACGTGGGCGGCGGCCCCGTCGGCCACGTCGGCCAGGCCGTCCAGGTGCAGCCCGCGGGTAATCCAGGCAAGCATGGCCACGGCCAGCCAGGCCTGGACCTGCGGCCTTCCGGCCCAAAGCCCCAGGGCCGCCGGGGCGGCGATCACCGAACCGATGACCAGCCCGCACAGGGGCAGGTGGAACATCATGCGCCGCAGGTAGTCCTCTGGCAGCACGCGCGCGGGCGCAAGGCGCGAGAGGAAGCCCAGGGTGGCCAGGAAGCGTGCGGGGGCGCTCACGGATTCAGCTGCTCCAAGCCCTCGGGGTACAGGATGCGCACCGGGTCCCCGGGGCTCAAGGTCAGCCGCGCGGCGGCGGAGTCCTGGAAAGCGGCCAGCTCGTAGAAGCCCTGGCTGCCCAGGAGCAGGCCCGGCTCGCCGGGGCTGAGCTCGGCGTAGGCGCGCACCCGGCGCAAGGGCAGGCTCTCGCCAGGCCCCAGGGACAGCCCGGCCACAGTGCCGGAGAACAGGAAGCCCTGGCGCAGGGAGAGCACGCAGTTGCCGAAATGGTCCACGTGCAGCACGTGGGCCAGCACGGCCCCGTCCTCGGCCTGGGGCTTGGCCCAGATCTGCCGCACCACATCCTCCCGGGTCAGGGGCGGCCCAAGGCTTTCCATGGCTGCTCCGGCGGACATCTTCGCGGCCAGGGGGGCGAAGATGTCGCGGCCGTGAAAGGTGGCTGAGAGGCCGTAGTCCGTGGCCGCGGCCGAGAGGTCGTAGATGTGGGCCGGGGGCAGGCCGGGGGTGTCCAGCAAGAGGTCCAAGAGCCCGCCGTCCGGGGCCAGGAAGCTCTGGGTGCCGGCCTGGGCGCCCAGGATCCTGCGGCTGGTGCCCACGCGGGGGTCCACCACGCACAGAAAAACCGTGTCCCTGGGGAAGTGCGGGGCGCTGGCGGCCAGGAAGAACGCCGCCTGGGCCGCGCCAAAGGGCTCCACCTGGTGGCTGATGTCGATGAGCGGCGCGCCCGGGGCCAGCCGTATCAGCGCTGCGTGCATCTGGCCCACATAGGGGTCGGTGAGGCCGAAGTCGGTCAACAGAGCGATTGCGCGCATGTCAGTACACCTTTCTTTTGGAAAAGCCCTGGCCCAGGACGTGGAAGCCCGAGCCCATGATGGTGAACGCGTCGGGGTCGATGTTGTAGATCAATTCCTCCAGGCGCTTCATCTCCAGGTTGTTCAGCATGGTCAGGACCACCTTGCGTTCCTCGCCGCTCCAGCCGCCCCGCGCGTCGAGGATCGTGGCCCCGCGCCCCAGGGTGTTCAGCACGGCCTGGACGATGCCCTCGGGCTGCTTGGAGATGACCAGGGCCATGCGCCGTTCGCTGAACAGCGACAGGCAGGCGTCGACCACCCAGCTGACCAGGAAGTTCATGGCCACGGAGTAGAGCACGACCTCCAGCTTCAGGAAGGCCAGGCCCAGGGCGAAGACGAGGAGGTTGAACAGAAATTCGAACTGGCCGACGGGCATGCTGTAGCGCTCGCGCACGATGACGGCCAGGATGTCTGCCCCGCCGGTGGAGCCCAGCGAGCGCAAGGCCACGCCGATGCCCGCGCCCAGCGTCACGCCGCAGGCGATGACCGCCAGCCAGGGGTCGGCCACGGGCAGGACGTAGGTGACGTGGTCAATGAGCAGGCTGGTGGCGGCCATGCCATACAGGCTGTAGAGCACGAAGCGGCGGCTGACCATCTTGAGGCCCAGCAGCATGATGGGCACGTTGAGCAGGAAGAACCAGACGCCGGCGTCGAGCGCGGGCAGCTGGTAGAAGCACAACAGCGCCAGACCCGCGACCCCGCCGGTCAAGAGGCCGTGCGGCACGGCCACGGACTTCACGGCAAAGGCCACCAGCGCGGCCCCGGCCGTGAGCAGCAGCAGGTTCCAGGGCACGGTGAAGACGAAGCCCCGGAGGCGCTGGCGCAGGCTCAAGTCGCTACTTTTCATCATGGGTGGCAGTATACGGGATTCAAACGCGCAGGGAAAGGGCCGCGCCGGGGGGAACGCGACCCAGCCGCAACCAGCCAGGGGGGAAGGTTAAAGAAGGAGACAGCGCCGGATCTCCCGTTCCTACATGGCGTGGATCATCCGTGAGACGCTCAGGCACTCGGCGTGGAACGCGCAGCCGCCCTGGTCGCAGTAGCCGCTGCTTGCCCGGCCGAAGCAGTCGAAGTGTCCGCTCTCGCGCTGCATCAGGCGCACGGCCTCGACCCGCGCCAGCATGGCCTCCTGGCTGCTTTTCCTTTTTGCCGGAGCCTTGGCCGGGGCCTTGGCGGCGGGTTTTGCCGGAGCCTTGGCCGGGGCCTTGGCGGCGGTCTTGGGCGCAGCCTTGGCCGGAAGCGTGGACATGGTCTTGGCCGGGACCATGGACGTTTTCTTGGCCGGGACCTTTGCCGCTTGCGCCTTCATGGTGCTCATGGCTGATCTCCTCAAGTGTTGGGTTGGAGCAGTACCGGTAGCAACGGGTTCAATTTCAAGCTTAGTTCTTTATCGCCCCAGTGCAAGCATTTTTTGTGTTTAAATCAGAAATACGCAATGGCGGGCCGCCTTGCAAATCCGCGCCGATTTCACTAGACCTGTGGCACAAACCGACCACCTTTGGAGCAGATCATGAATGTGCTTGTTGTGGGCGCTGGCGGCAGGGAACATGCCCTGTGCTGGAAGCTCAATGAATCCGAGAGGGTGGACCGCATCCTCGCCGCCCCTGGCAACGGCGGCACCGCACGCGAGGCCGAGAACGTGGCCGTGCGGGACGACGACATCGACGGGCTCATCGCCCTGGCCAAGGCTGAACAGGTCGGCCTGGTGGTGGTGGGGCCCGAGGCCCCGCTGGTGGCGGGCCTGGCCGATGCGCTGGCTGCCGAGGGCATCCCTTGCTTCGGCCCCTGCGCCTACGCCGCCCAGCTCGAGGGCAGCAAGGCCTTTGCCAAGGACGTCATGCGCGCGGCAGGCGTGCCCACCGCCGCGTATCAGGTCTTTGACGAGCCCGAGGCCGCGCGGGCCTACATCCGCCAGAAGGGCGCGCCGCTGGTGGTCAAGGCCGACGGCCTGGCCGCAGGCAAGGGCGTGGTGGTGGCCAAAACCGTTGACGAGGCCCTGGCGGCCATCGACGACATGATGGTGCGCAAAAGCTTTGGCGCAGCGGGCGCGCGCGTGGTGGTGGAGGAGGCGCTTTCCGGCGAGGAGGCCTCGTTTTTGGCCTTTTGCGACGGCGAGCACTACGCACTTTTGCCTTCGGCCCAGGACCACAAGGCCGCCTACGAGGGCGACACCGGCCCCAACACCGGCGGCATGGGCGCGTACAGCCCGGCCCCGGTGCTGCCGCAGGAGAAATACGCCGAGACCGCCGAGCTGTGCATCCGCCCCATCCTGCGCCACCTCGCGGCGAGCGGCCACCCCTTCAAGGGCGTGCTCTACGCCGGGCTGATGTTCACCAAGGACGGCCCCATGGTGCTGGAGTACAACGTGCGCTTCGGCGACCCGGAATGCCAGCCGCTGTTGATGCGCCTGGACTCGGACCTGGTGGAGATCATGTTCGCCTGCGCCGAGGGCCGCCTGACCCCGGACATGGTGCAGGTCAAGCCCGAGACCGCCATCTGCGTGGTCCTGGCCGCGCCCGGCTACCCCGGTTCCTATCCCAAGGGCATGGAGATCTCCGGGCTGGACGCCATCGAGACGGGCGCCGACAAGCTGCCCGGCGTGAAGGTTTTTCAGGCGGGCACGAAGGTTGAGGCCGACAGGACCGTCACCAGCGGCGGGCGGGTGCTGGGCGTCACGGCCCTGGGGGCGACGCTGGCCGAGGCCAAGGCCAGGGCCTACGAGGCCGTGGCCAAGGTCGGGTTTGAGGGCTGCTATTTCCGCCGCGACATCGGCGACAAGGGCATTGCCCGCAGCGGGCAGTAAGGAGAGCGCATATGGCGAAAGTGGCAGTATTCATGGGCAGCGCGTCCGACGAGGACCTGATGAAGCCCTGCACCGAGGTTCTGCAGAAGCTCGGCATCGACTACGCGTTCACCGTCACCAGCGCCCACCGCACCCCGGAGCGCACCGGGCGCCTCATCGAAGAGCTCGAGGCCGGGGGCTGCCAGGTGTTCATCTGCGCGGCGGGCATGGCCGCGCACCTGGCCGGGGCCGTTTCCGCGCGCACCACCAAGCCGGTGCTGGGCGTGCCGCTGGCTGTTTCGCCACTCGGCGGCCTGGACGCGCTTCTGGCCACGGTGCAGATGCCTCCGGGCTTCCCCGTTGCCACCCTGGCGCTGGACAAGGCCGGCGCCAAGAACGCCGCCTGGCTGGCCGCCCAGATCCTGGCCCTGTCCGACCCCGCCCTGGCCGAGCGTTTGAAGGCCGAGCGCGTTGGGTTCATCGCCGCCGTCGAGGCGGGCGCGGCCAAGGTGGAGGCGGCCGATGCCGAACGCCGCTCCAAGTAGCCCGCCTGCGGGCGGCCTGTCTGACGGCAAGGCGCTCACGGACACCAGGGGCCGCAGCGTCAGCTATCTGCGCCTGTCCGTCACCGACCGCTGCAACCTGCGCTGCCTGTATTGCGACAGCCGCATGCGCCAGTGGCTCAGCCACGACGAGGTGCTGCGCTACGAGGAGTTCCTGGATATCATGGGCCTGGGGGTCAAGCTGGGCATCGGCAAGGTCCGCCTCACCGGCGGCGAGCCCTTTGCCCGCAGGGGCTTCATGGAGTTTGTGGAGGCCGCGCGGGCGCGCTTCCCGCAGATCGACCTGCGCCTGACCACCAACGCCACGCTGCTGGCGCCCTTCGCCCCGCGTCTGGCTGCGGCGGGAGTGGCGCGGATCAACATCTCGCTCGACACCCTGAACCCGGCCACCTTTGCCCGGGTCACCGGCCAGGACCAGTACCACGAGGTGCGCCGGGGCATCGACGCCTGCCTGGCCGCTGGCCTGCGCGTGAAGCTGAACGCCGTGGCCATGCGCGGGGTCAACGACGGGGAACTGGCCGGGTTCCTTGGCCTGGCCCGCGACCTGCCCATCGACGTGCGCTTCATCGAGTACATGCCCATGGGCGGAAGCGAGTGGAAGCCCGAGCAGGTCTGGCGCGCCACGGACATTTTGTCCGAGGCCAAGGCCCTGGCAGAGCTGGTTCCCCTCGAACGCGTGTCGGGCGGCCCGGATGATTCCGGCCCGGCGCAGATGTACGCCATCAAGGGCGGAGCCGGACGTTTCGGGCTCATCACGCCGCTCAGCAATCACTTCTGCGGCACCTGCAACCGCTTGCGCATCACCAGCGGCGGGGTGCTGCGCACCTGCCTGTTCTCCGACCGCGTGTACCGCCTGCGCGGTGCGCTGCGCCACCCGAAGCTCGGCCTGCCGGCCGTGGAGCGCATCCTGCGCCTGGCCAGCAAGGTCAAGCCCCTGGGCTTCGAGCTCCTGGCCGCCCGGCGCGCGGGCCAGGGCGTGTGCGGCACGGCCATGTCGGCCATCGGCGGCTGAAGACGGTTTCTTCCCTTGCCAGCAGGGAAATATCGTTTATTCTTAAGGCGTATGGAAAATACGAATCGTTCCTACAGCCTGGTGCAGCGGTTGCGGCTCATGCTCTGGGCCATGTTCCTGGTCCCGCTCCTGGCGGGAGTGGCCTTTTTTCTGCTGTATTCCAGCCGCTCCCTGCACCAGGAAACCCATCGTGATTTGTCGGCCACGCTGTCTCTGCAAAAGCAGTTCATCGAGTACTGGGTGACCGAGCGCACCCAGGACATCGATTATCTGGCCAGCGACCCGCGCGTGCTTTCCCTGTCGGCGGAGGGCCTGAGCCACCTGTTGGCGGGCACGTTGCGCGCCTCTCCGGGCTTTGACGATGTCGTGTATGTGGACGAGAGCGGGCACACCAGGGTCGACCCCGGGCACCCGCCCGGACTGGACGTTTCGGACCGCGCCTACTTCCACGCAGCCCGGGAGGGCAGGAGCTTCGTCTCGGAGGTCCTCACCAGCCGCCTCACGGGGCGCAAGACCATCATCGTGGCCTCGCCGGTGCGCGACGCCCACGGCCGGTTCCGGGGCCTGGTGTTCGGCTCCGTGCCTTTGGACACCCTGCTGCGGCACCTGCAGTCCATGTATTCCGAAAGCACCAGCCGGACCTTTCTCCTGGACGCCAGGGGGGCGTTGCTCAGCCCGCCGGTGAACCCGGACAAGCCCGGGGGGCGCCCCTTGCGCAGCCTGCAGGCCGGAGATGCGGTTTTCGACCGGGCCACGGCCCGGACTACGTATTCTGGCATCTACAGGGACCACGACGGGCAGCGCGTGGTGGGTGCCTACCGCTGGGTGCTGAACGACCGCTGGCTGCTGGTCGGGGAGAAGCCGGAGACTGAGATCATGCTGCTGCACGCGGGCATCCTGGGGCTTCCGCTTGGGATCGCGGCCCTGCTGTTCCTGGGCTTCGGGCCCATGGCCCTGCGTTTGGCGCGCTCCCTTGAGGGGCCTGTGCGCCGCCTGGAGGAGCACTCACGGAAGATCGAGGGCGGCGACTTTGACGTCGAGTGCGACCCGGAGCCGCTGCCGAGCGATCCCCAGGAGGTCCGGCGGCTCAACGCGGCCTACTGCCTCATGGTCGACCGCGTGCGAGACACCCTGGACACCATGCGCCAGGCCTCCCTCACGGACCATCTGACCGGCTCGGCCAACCGCAAGCATCTGTTCCAGGAGGGGCCGCGGCTCATCGACGCGGGCCTGCGCGCGGGCCAGCCGGTGAGCCTGCTCATGCTCGACCTGGACCATTTCAAGACCATCAACGACACCCATGGCCACGCGGCGGGCGACGCGCTGCTGGCGGCTTTCGCCGAGTCGCTGGAGCACCAGGTGCGCCAGTCGGACATCTTCGCCCGTGTGGGCGGGGAGGAGTTCGCCGTGCTGGCCCCCAACGCCGGGCAGGAGGCCGTCCTTGAGCTGGCTGAGCGCATCCGCACGGCCGTGGCCGCGCTTGCTGTTCCTTTTGGCGACAAGACGCTGTCCATCACTGTGAGCATCGGCGCGGCCACCCTGGACGTGGTGCAGGGCGTTGACCGCGCTTCAGGACGGCGCAATTCCCTGGAAGCACTCCTGGCGGCGGCGGATGAAGCCTTGTACGAGGCCAAAAAGAACGGCCGGAACAGGGTGGAGTCACATGCTCCGATCCCTGCTCCGGCGCGTAGTTGATGCGGCGGGCGTTCGTCAGCGTGGCCGAGCTGGGGTGAACCTCAGTTGACAGAGGCGCCTTGGGCGCGTCGTCCTTCCGGGGTCTTGCGCAGGCGCACCACCTGGGTGCTGAAGCTGCCATGACCAGGCATGCATGTGGGGCAGCCATCGGACACGATCATGCACTTCTCGTCCAGGGCGCCGGTGTCGATCCCTGCCCAGGCCAGAATGTTCGTTGTATCTCCCGGACTCCAGAGAACGGGTTGTCCGCAACGGGCGCATTCCACGTAGAGAAGTTCGGGGTCGAAGCGTTTTCTGTCCATATCGACCTCCTGTGCTGTTCTGTCCAATTGTCCAACCTGTTTCTCTCCCACGCATTCAACATAATCTTCTCTCCATAAAGAGCAAGACCCTCTTTTTATTTTAAGCGTGTGCGCTCGACAGGACCGGGCTACGCGCTCCTCGTAGATACGTATATCTTCGTATATAATCCTATGGATTGCAACTTTACATCCTTTGGCCGATTTCGTATTTTCCAAAAAGAAAAACCGGTTAAGGCCGTGCGCAGGTGCACCGAGCCAAAGCGGACGAACCCCCCCAAGGAGGACGCGATGGACGATTTTTTGAAGGAAGCTCTTGATATAGTCAAAGCCCAAGCAACGGTGCGGACCATGACGGAGGATGAGATACTCTCCATGGTCAAGGGGTTGCAAAGCGGCATCCGCAAGATTGGAGCGGCCGTTGAGGGAGAGGACGAGGTTGCCAGCGTGCCGGCCTCCGACCCCAAGAAGGCCATCCGTGAGAAGAGCATCATCTGCCTGGAGTCCGGCAAGAGCTTCAAGGTGCTGACCAAGCGCCACTTGGCCAAGTTCGGCCTGACCCCGGACGAGTATCGGGAGAAGTGGGGCTACGCCAAGAAGACTCCGTTGGTGTGCAAAGAGCTGCAGCGCCAGCGCCGCAACAAGATGAAGGACATGAAGCTTTGGGAGAAGCGCATCAAGAAGTAGTGCGCCAGGCTGAAGCGTATGCGATGAAAAAGGGGGCCTTTCTGGCCCCCTTTTCTTTTGCCTTGGCGTAGGCGCGGTCCCTAGCGGGTGCCCCGGCGCTGCAGCCAGGCGCGCAGAATGATGGCGAAGAGGTTCATGCCCAGCACCAGGGCGATGAGCACGAGCGCCGTGCCGTACTGGATGGGCCGGGTCTTCTCGATCTCCGTGCCCGCCGTGGCCAGCACGTAGATGTGATACGGCAGGGCCATGACGTCGGAGAAGATGGAGTTCGGCATCTTGGGCGTGTAGAACACCGCCGCCGTGAACATGATGGCTGCGGTCTCGCCCGCCGCGCGGCTGATGCCCAGGATGGAGCCGGTGAGGATGCCCGGCAGGGCGCTTGGCAGCACCACCCGCCAGATGGTCTGCCACTTGGTGCCGCCGAGCGCCAGGGAGGCCTCGCGGTAGGTGGCCGGGACAGAGCGCAGGGCCTCCTCCGTGGTGCCGATGATCACCGGCAGGCAGAGCACGCCAAGGGTCAGCCAGCCCGCCAGGATCGACACGCCGAGGTTCATGGCCGTGACGAAAAGCCCCAGCCCGAACAGCCCGAAGACCACCGAGGGCACGCCCGCCAGGTTGTTCACTCCGAGACGTATGATGCGCATGGTTCTGCCCGGCAGGGCGTACTCGTGCAGGTAGATGGCGCTGGCAACCCCCAGCGGCAGGGCCACGGCCATGGCGCCGAGCGAGAGCAGCAGCGTTCCCACGATGCACGGCCAGATGCCGCCCTCGGTCATGTTGTTGCGCGGCACCTCGGTCAAGAACCCCCAGGAGATGGAGGAGATGCCGTTGATCACCAAAAAGCCAATGATGACGGCCAGGGCAGCGGCCACGATGAGGATGGCCCCGCGCAGCATCATGAAGGCCAGCCACTGTTTGGTCTTGCGCACGCGGTCCCGGCCCGTGGTCACGGACAGGGACTGGCGGGGCGGCGTGGGGACGGAGAGGATCGCTTCGGCTGTCATGGTTCGTCTCGCTTGCGTTACAGGCTGGCGGAGCCGGACTGCTGGTGCTTGTGGGAGAAATAGTCGGCCAGGATGTTGAAGAGCAGCGTCACCATGAAGAGCACCATGGCCGTGGCGAAGAGCGCATGGTAGTGGTGGCCGCGGAACGGGGCCTCGGCCATCTCCGCCGCGATGCTGGCGGGCATGGGCCGCACCGGGCTCCACAGCGAGTTCGGGATCACGGCCGCGCCGCCCGCCACCATGAGCACCACCATGGTCTCGCCGATGGCCCGGCTCATGCCCAGGATGACGGCGGTGCCGATGCCTGAGAGCGCGGCGGGCAGGGTCACGCGCGCAAGCGTCTCCAGGTGCGTGGCGCCCAGGGCGAAGCTGGCTTCCTTGAGGTCGCGCGGGACCGCGTAGATGGCGTCCTCGCTGACGCTGGCGATGGTGGGCACGCTCATGAAGGCCAGCATGAGCGCGGCGTTGGAGAGGTTCAGGCCCACCGCGATGCCGAAGTAGTCCTGGAGGAACGGGGCCATGATGACCATGCCGAAGAAGCCGATGACCACCGAGGGCAGGCTGGCCAGCATCTCCACCACGGGCTTGACCACGGCGCGCAGGCGCGGGGACGCGATCTCGGCCAGGTACACGGCGGTCATGACGCCCAGCGGGATGGCCAAAAGCGAGGACAAGGCCGTCACCGCGCCGCTGGCCACGATGAGCGGCAGGATGCCGTAGGCCGGGTTGGCCTCATCCGTGGGGTACCAGTCCACGCCGAAGAGGAAGTCCTTCACGCTGACGAAGCTGAAGGTGGGCAGGCCCTCCATGAACAGAAAGATCATGATCAGCGCCAGAACCGCCAGGGAGGTGATGGCCGTGGCCAGAAAGGCCTGCTTGATGATGATCTCTTTGGTGCTGCGGCGCATGCTTCGTCACTCCTTAAGACTTTACGATTTTTGCCCCTCGCCCCCTGTGCCCTGCCTCGGATGGGGACGGGCAGGGCAGGGGGGAGGGGGCAAAGGAAGGCGGATGCTTGAACTGTCTTGGCGCGGGAAGCGTTCTTACTTCTTGCTCTTCTTGTCGGCCTTTGCGGGCTTGCTGGCCTTGAGGGGGATGTACTCGACAGAGGCCACGATCTTCTGGCCGACGTCGGACAGGATGAAGCTCACGAGCTTGGCCACGTCGCCGGTGGGCTCGCCGTTGGCGTACAGGTACAGGCCGCGAGAGATGGGGTAGGTGCCGTTCAGGGTGGTGGCGATGCTGCCGGCCACGTTCTCCACGGTCAGGTCCTTGAGGCCCGGAGCCTTGGCGTAGGCCAGGCCGACGTAGCCGATGGCGGACTTGTTCTTGGACACGGTCTGGGCCACGGCGCCATTGGACGCCTGCATCAGGGCGCCGGCGAAGACGCGCTCCTTCTTCAGAACATGCTCACCCCAGTACTCGAAGGTGCCGGAGGAGGAGTCGCGGGAGACCACCACGATCTGGCCGGGGGTGCCGCCCACGTCTTTCCAGTCGGTGATCTTGCCGGTGTAGATGCCCTTCAGCTGGGCCAGGGACAGGTTCTTGACCGGGTTGGCGCTGTTGACCACCGGGGTGATGCAGTCATAGGCGATGACGATCTGCTTGGGGTGGATGCCCTTGGCCTCGGCCTGCTTGAGCTCGGAGGTCTTCATCTCGCGGCTCATCATGGCCAGCGGTGAGCTGCCGTCGATGAGGGCCTTGGCGCCGTCGCCGGAGCCCGAGGCGGAGATGGAGATGCTGACGCCCTTGTTCTTGGCCATGAAGGCTTCGACGGCCTTCTGCATGATGGGCTGGACAGTGGTGGAGCCCTTGACCGGGAGGTCGCCTGCGAAGGAGGTGGCGGCCAGGCCGAGCACGGCCAGAGTAGTCAGTGCGGCAGAGAGGAGACGTTTCATGTATGGTCCTCCGAAAGGGTTGATGTTCATGCGTGCACGAGGCATGATCTACCCACGCCATGTGACGGTTGTGTGACGGCCGGGAGAAAGGTGGGTGACGCGCGGCCGGTGGCGTTGGGCCGAGGTTCCGGCATGATCCGTGATAGGACACCTGTGCGTGGTGCGCAAGCGGCAAATTTGACCCGTCGCCAAATCGCGCGCGCCATCCGGGGGGAGCTTCATGCAGGTCGACTATGCCATCATCGGGGCCGGGCCAACGGGCCTGGGGGCCGCGCGCAGGCTAGCTGAGCTGGGCTGCGAGAATTTCGTGGTGCTGGAAAAAAATGCCCACCCCGGCGGCCTGGCCGCCAGCTTCAAGGACGCCCACGGCTACACCTGGGACATCGGCGGGCACGTGGTGTTCTCGCACTACGAATATTTCGACCGCATGCTCGACGAGCTGCTCGGCGCCGACCAGCTGCGCCACGAGCGCCGGGCCTACATCCGGGCGCGCGGGGCCTGGGTTCCCTATCCCTTCCAGAACAACATCCGCCACCTGCCGCGCCCGGCGCGCTGGGAGTGCGTGAGCGGGCTTCTGCCCGGCAGGCGGCCCGAAGGCCCGCCCAGGAACTTCCAGGAGTGGATCGCCTGCGTGTTCGGCGAGGGCATCGGCAACCTGTTCCTGTGGCCCTACAATTTCAAGGTCTGGGCCATCCCGCCGGCCCTGATGTCGGCCTCCTGGGTGGGCGAGCGCGTCAGCATCGTCAGCCTGGAAGGGGTGCTGAAGAACATCATCCTGGAACTGGACGAGGTGGGTTGGGGGCCGAACAACGCCTTCGCCTTCCCGGCCTTTGGCGGCACGGGCGAGATCTTCCGGCGCATGGCGGCCCCGCTTTCCGGACACATCCGCTATGGCGACGGCGTGGCGCAAATCGATGCGGCGAAAAAGACCCTGACCACGGCCTCGGGCGAGAAGATCACCTTTGGTGCGCTCCTGAACACCGGCCCGCTGGACCTGCTGGTGCGAGAGCAGCTGCTCTCGCCCCCGGACGAGTGCGTGGAGGCCGCGAAGCTGCTCAAGCACAACGGGGTATATGTGGCGGGCGTGGGCGTGGCCGAGCGTCCGCTTTACGAGGGCGAAAAGGACCAGCGCTGCTGGATGTATTTCCCGGAGGACGACTGCCCGTTCTATCGGGTGACGAATTTTCACAACTACGCACCCGCCAACGTGCCGGACCCCGATCATGAGGGCGGCCCGCAGAAGGCCGCCTTCTTGTGCGAGACGAGCTTCTCCGGGCACAAGCCCGAGGACCGCGCCACGCTCATGGAGCGCACGGTTGCGGGCCTGGGCAACGTGGGCCTGCTGCCGGAACAGGCTCAGGCCAGGGTCGAGAGCCGCTTCGAGATGAGCGTGGAGTATGGCTACCCGATCCCCTGCCTGGAGCGCGACCAGGCCCTGCGCACTCTCCAGCCCCGGCTGGAGGCGGAGGGGATCTCCTCGCGCGGGCGTTTCGGCGGCTGGAAGTATGAAGTGGGCAACATGGACCACAGCGTCATGCAAGGCGTGGAATGGGCCGAGCGCATGCTGCTGAAACAACCGGAGAAGACCTACACGTGGAAGTGAACGCAGCCGACCGCACCGTGTTTGAGAACCGCCGCCAGCGCCTGAAGGCGCTGCTGGTTGCCGAGGGCGTTCCGGCCCTGTTGGTGAGCCATCCGGCCAACCGCTTCTACCTCTCCGGGTTCGAACTGCACGACTCCCAGTGCAACGAGTCCGTGGGCTGGCTGGTGATAACGGCCAGGGACCGCGACGCCCTGTTCACCGACGCGCGTTTCACGGACGCCGCCCTGCGCCTGTGGCCCCAGGAAGACCTGTGCATTTACGGGGCGGGCAAGCACGCGGCCATGGGCGAGTTCTTGAAGGGCCGGGGCGTGACCTGCCTCGGGTTTGACCCCAAGGCCGTCAGCGTGTTCGACCACGAGCGCCTGCGCGAGCAGTTTGCGCTGGTCCCGGCGGGCGGGCTGGTGGAGCGCCTGCGGCTCGTCAAGGAGCCCGGCGAGGTCGAGCTTCTGCGCGCGGCCTGCGGGCTCAACCACCGCATCATGCGGGCCTTGTCCGACGTGCTGGTGCCCGGCATGTCCGAGGCCGAGGCCGCCTGGCAGATCGAGCGCCTGTTCCGCGAGGCCGGAGCCGAGGGCCTGTCCTTCCCGTCCATCGTTGGCGTGGACAAGAACGCGGCCCTGCCCCACGCCATCCCCGGCGACACCAGGATCGCCAGGGACTGCCTGGTGCTGGTGGACGCGGGCTGCCGCCTCTCCGGCTACTGCTCGGACCAGACGCGCACCTACTGGGTGGGCCGCGAGCCCAGCGAGCGTTTTCAGGAGACCAAGCGCCTGGTTATCAGCGCCCAGAAGGCGGCCATGGACGTCATCAAGCCTGGCGTGCGCATGGCCGAGGCTTACGGTGCCGCGCACCGGGTCTTTGAGGACGCGGGCGTGGCCGGGCAGTTCACCCATTCGCTGGGCCACGGCATCGGCCTGGAGACCCACGAGGGGCCGAGCCTTGCGCCGCGCACCGAGGGCGTGTTCGCGCCGGGCATGGTGGTCACGGTGGAGCCCGGCCTGTACGACCCTGCCTGGGGCGGCGTGCGCTGGGAGTACATGGTGGTGGTGACGGAGGAGGGCTGCAAGGCCCTTTAGGGCCTGCTTCTAAAAGTGTCATTTGGAAACAGGCCCTAGATGGAAGGATTCTGCAAAGCCTCAAGGTCTGTCGACGGGAATACGGGCCTGTCCGCCTCGCCCGCCGCTCGCCCGTCCCTCGCCCCCCTCGTCGACGGCCGCGCAAACCTCTGCTATGATCCGCCCGCACGAAACGTCTCCGGGCGGCCGTTTGCCGCTGCAACATACTGTCACCACAACGAGGAATCCGCATGACCACCAGCCACCGCTTCGGCCACGTGGCCCTCATGGGGCCGCCCAACGCCGGCAAGAGCACGCTTTTGAACAACCTGCTGGGGCAGAAGCTGGCCATCGTCTCGCCCAAGCCGCAGACCACGAGAAACGCCATTCGCGGCATCCTGAGCACGGACGCGGCCCAGCTGGTGTTCATCGACACCCCGGGCGTGCACCGCATGGCCGGGCGCATGAACAAGCTGCTGCTGGAGGCCGCCTGGGGCGCCCTGCACCAGGCCGACGCCGTGGTGCTCATCCTCGACGCCGAGCTCTACGCCAAGAAGCCGCACCTCTTCGACCGCGAGATCCAGCCCCTGTCCGACCCGGTGCAGCGTGTGCAGCGCCCGCTTTTCATCGCCGTGAACAAGGTCGACAAGGTGCGGCCCAAGGACAAGCTGCTGCCGCTTCTGCTGCGCGTGGGCCAGAGCTTCCCCGGCGCGGAGATCTTCCCCATCTCCGCCGCCACGGGCGACGGCGTGGACAATCTTTTGTCCGAGGTCACCAAGATCCTGCCCGAGGGCGCTGCCCAGTACCCCGAGGACCAGCTCTCCACCGCCTCCATGCGCTTCCTGGCTGCGGAGATCATCCGCGAGAAGCTCTTCCTGGAGCTGGAGCAGGAGCTGCCGTACAACACCATCGTCGAGATCGAGCAGTGGGACGAGCCCGAAACCGGGACCGTGCGCGTCAACGCCGCCATCCACGTGGCCCGCAGCACGCACAAGGGCATGGTCATCGGCAAGGGCGGCCAGCTCCTGAAAAAGATCGGCACCGCCGCGCGCATTGAGCTCGAAGCCATGCTCGAACGCCAGGTGCACCTGGAACTCTGGGTGCGCGTGCGCGAGGACTGGACCGAGGACACCTCGTTTTTGAGAGAGATGGGGCTGGGAGAGTAGGCGAAGAGAAGATGCTCCGCAGGCTGTGGGGCCTGAGGCCCCCCAGACCCCCCCATTCTACGCCGAAAGGGCTGTTTCAGGAGGAACCTGAAGCAGCCCTTTCGGCTTTGGTGGGTCAGGGAGTGTCTCTTCGCCTTTTCATCAACGTTCTCGAAAGGGGCCAACCGCGAGCGGATTTTCGAGCGTCTTCGCTCGAAAATCCGCTCGCATTGCCAGGGCCAGCACAGCCAAAGACTTCGCCCCAGCCACCCCGGCCCAGCCCATATGGGGGGGGCCTGGGGGCAATTGCCGCCCTCCCCCCATTGCCAGCACCCCCCGCAGGATGTACTCCAATAACGGGCGCCTTCGCCCGCCACTGGAGGCATCATGCAGCAGCACACAGGTAACAGGCCGCGTGTCATCATCGTGGGGGCCGGGTTCGCCGGGGTGTTCGCCGCGCGCGAGCTGGCCGGGGCCGACTGCGACGTGCTCATCATCGACCGCAACAACGCCCACGCCTTTTTGCCCCTGCTCTACCAGGTGGCCACGTCCGCCGTGGAGAGCGAGCACATCGCCGCGCCTGTGCGCGGCATCATCCGCAACATGGGGCCCAAGGCCGCCAACCTGGACTTCTGCATGGCCGAGGTGCGCGGCGTGGACTTTGACCAGCGCCTGGTGCTGGCCGAGGGCCAGGACGGCATCAACCTCGAGTTGCCCTACGACTACCTGCTGCTGGCGCCCGGCAGCGTCACCAACACCTTTGGCACGCCCGGCGTGGACGAGCACGCCTTCTCGCTCAAGAACCTGGAGGAGGCCGTGCGCCTGCGCAACCACATCCTGCGCAGCTTCGAGGCCGCAGCCTGGACCGAGGACGTGGAGCAGCGCCAGCACAAGCTCTGCTTCGTGGTGGTGGGCGGCGGGCCCACGGGAGTGGAGCTGGCCGGGGCCATGGCCGAGCTCATGGCCGGGGCGCTCCGGCGCGATTTCCCCAGGCTTGGGCTGGCCAGCCCCTGCGTGACCCTGCTTGAGGCGGGCGACGGGCTCTTGCCCGGCTTCCCGGAAAAGCTGCGGGCCTATGCCCGGAAGAAGCTCACGGCCCTGGGCGTGGACGTGCGCGTGGGCGCGGCAGTGGAACGCGTGACGCACGAAGGCGCGCATTTGAAGGGCGGCGAGTTGGTGCAGGCGGCTACGGTGGTCTGGACGGCCGGGGTCAAGGGCGAGCCCGTGGCCGCGCGGCTGGGGCTGGCCGTGGCCCCAAACGGGCAGGCGCTGGCGCGGCCCACGCTCCAGGCCCAGGACCGCCCGGAGGTCTTCCTGGCGGGCGACATCTGCCGGGCCGAGCACGCCGGGCGGCCCCTGCCCATGTTCGCGCCCCCGGCCATCCAGGAGGGCAGGCACGCGGCGCGCGGCATCCTGCGCCTGCTCGGCGGGCAGGAGCCGCAGGCGTTCCGGTATTTCGACAAGGGCATGATGGCCACCATCGGCAAGAAGGCGGCGGTGGTGCGGCTGGGCCGGTTCTCGTTTCGGGGCCTGCCCGCCTGGCTGTTGTGGCTGGCGGTGCACCTGACCTATCTCATCGGCTTCCGCAACCGGCTCTTTGTCCTGGCCAACTGGGCCGTGGACTACTTCCTGTCCGAGCGCTGCGTGCGCCTCATCAGCCGCCGGAACCCGCTGTCTTAGCGAGTTCCAGCCCCGGCAGCACCGCGCGGTTGGGTATTGCCCTGAGGTGGGGCGGCAAGGGCGGGAGCCCCCAGGCCAAAGGCCGAGGCACGCGCTTGCCTGTGTAGGTGCCTACGGCTTCACGTAGGCGTAGCCTTCGTCTTGCAGGCGCACGAGTTCCACGATGCCCGCCGGCACGACTTCGACGCCAGCGATGAGCTGGGCCGGGGTCATGCCGCGATCCTTGAGGGCGTTGTTGCACACCAGCACGCGCAGACCCAGGCCGCGCAGCTTGGCGATGTCCGCTTCCTGCGGGCAGGAGCCGGCGCGCAGCAGTTCCACGGCAGGGCCATTGAGCACCAGCGTCATGGCCGCGCCGGGCTGGGCGTTGGCGTAGTTGCCGGCGTTGCGCAGGGCGGTGGCGAGTTCGGCGCCCCCGCCATCCACATGCAGCAGAAGTTTCCAGGACATGGGCTCTCCTTGGGTGTGACCGGCCAGCAGCGGTCCAGCGGATGTTGCCGATGGCGCACTGCTTCCGTCCCGTCATTTTAATCGCGGCAGGGGCGGGTGTCAAAAACGCGCCTGCACGGCAACCGGCTCTTCGTCCTGGCCAACTGGGCCGTGGACGACTTTCCGCCCGAGCGCTGCGCGCCTCAGCAGCCGTCGGAATCCGCTGTCTTGGCGAGGTCCAGTCCCAGCAGCACCACGCGGTTGCGGCCCTGGTCCTTGGCCAGATACAGGGCCTCGTCGGCGCGGCGGATGACGTCGTCGATGGTCTGGTCCTCCGGGACCACCAGGGTGCCGCCCAGGCTGATGGTCATGGGCTCGGCCAGCCCGGTCTGGGTAGCCAGCTTCGCTTCCACCAGGGCCCTGGTGCGTTCGGCGATCTCGGCCAGGCGCTTCCCGTCCACCCCATCCAGCACCATGAGGAACTCTTCGCCGCCGTAACGGCCAAAGGTGTCGTACTGGCGCAGGGTGGCGGCGATGATGGCGGCCAGTTCCTTCAGCACCACATCACCCTTCTGGTGGCCGAAGCGGTCGTTGACGGCCTTGAAATGGTCCACGTCGATCATCAGGCAGCCGAGATGGGAAAGGTTCCTGCGCTGCCTGGCGAAGCCCGCGCTGAAGCGGTTCATGACCGAAGCGCGGTTGGCCACGTTGGTCAGCATGTCCGTGGTGGCCATGCGCAGCAAGAGGGCCTGGGACTCTCCGAGGCGCAGTTTCATCTGGCGGAAGAAGAACCACAGGGTCAGGAGCAGCAGGGCGAGGGTGAGGCCGCCCTGGGCGGCGATGATGAGGTTGTTCTTGTGCAAGGCTTGGCTCAGTTTGTCGATGCCGAAGGACACGCTGATGCCGTCGCGCACCTGGCCCACGCTGTACCCCTGCTTGGAGTGGCAGGAGAGGCAGGACGGCTCCACCAGGAGCGGGGCCATGTAGCGCAGGCGCGCGCCCTGAGCCTTGTCCTCCATGAGGAAGGCTTCCTTTTGCCCGGACTCGAAGCCACGCAGAGCCTGGACTTCGAAGGCATCCGGCGCGTTGTATGGGTTCAGGGGGTTCAAGCTTGTGATGTGGAAAACGGACAGGTCCTCTCTGTTCGCGAGTTCGGAGATCTCGCGGGTCATGAGGGCCGGGTTCTTCAAGGTCAGGATCCGGCCGTCAGCGGCCTTGAGGTCCGGGTTGTCCAGGTAGGGATTGGACTGCATGCCCGGGCGCTTGATGACGTAAACTCCCCCGTGCTGGGCGCTCCACTTGCGCGTGAGCACGATGGCGCCGAACTGCGCACGGGCTCCGGAGAGCGCCTGGCCCTTGAGCAACTTGCTGGTGCGCAGGGAGAGGCCCAGGAATACGCCCGAGATGCAGAGCCCGATGAGCAGGCTGGCGATGAGGAAGAATCGTTTGTATATGGGCTTGTGTTCGAACATACACTACTCCACGGCACTACATTGACAGAAGGTGTCCGTGCTGTGCAGGGCGCACGGTACACGAGACGGGGAGTGCACATGCAACACACGCAGAATCTGGCCAGATCTTGGCGCGTTTTTGGGGGGAGGAGATTTCGCCCCGTCGCGGGGCGGGGCCGGGGCGGTTACGAGTTTTTTGATCTGCGCCTGTTCAGGTAGCCCAGGGCCAGCTCGGACACCTGGATGCCCAGGCCAAGGCCCAGGCTGGCCAGGGAGAGCTTGCGGCGAAAGCCCGCCCAGGCCGTGTGGGTCTCCAGCAGGACCAGCTGGCGGCGCAGGTCGCAACGCGCGACCAGGCGCGCCTTGGCCGCCCGGATCTCGTTCAGCTCGCTGTCTAGAAACATGCCTTGTCCTTTTTCAGTTCGGCCACGCTTTGGGCAAAGAGCCCTGGCCCGGACTTGAGACGCCGCCTGAGGGAGCACAATGCGGCCCCACCCATGCCCAACGCCACCAGGGCCGCCAGGACGAGCCCGGCAAGGCGCCATTCCTGGGGCAGGGCGTAGATCCCGGCCGCCACCAGCAGCAAGAGCCCGCACAGCAGCAGCGCCGAGCCCAGGAAGGCCAGGATCAGCTGCTGGAGGATGTGGACCCTGTCCTCGCGCAGTTCCAGGGCCAAGAGCTCCAGGCGGTCGCCCAGGGTCTCGGCGGCGAGGCCGCCCAGACGCCCGGCCGCAGCCGCGAGCTCTGTAAGGGCCGTGCCCACCCCGGACATGCTACTTCCTCGACAGGACCCAGCCAAGCAGCAGGCCCACGATGAAGGTTCCGCCGATGACGTGGTAGGGCTTGTCCTTGACGATCTTGTCGGTCTCGCTGGCGGTGCTCTTGACGCTGTCCAGGAACTTGTAGCCATACTCGCCGTAGCGGTCCTTGGCCGTGGCCATGGACTCGGACAGGGCCTGGCGCGCCTTCTTCACCTGTTCGTCGAGCTCGCCGCCCGTGGCCTCAAGCAGGGCCTGGGCGTGGTGCATGATCTCGTGCAGCTCCGCACTCATCCGTTCCGTGTTGCTGAGGGAGTCGGACATGGTTTTGTCTCCTTGCACGCCAAGGCCTGTCTGCGCGCCTTGCCGTATTAAATGAACATCTCTCCACGTAGTTTCCATATACCACGCATTGTTTTGGTTTGTCCATGTTTGCCGAGCATGTTTGCAAAGGCGGATTTCTTTTGGACCGTGCGCTTTGCGACCTGCGCGCTCACCCATTCTCCGGTCCGGCGCCGCGCCGCCCCGTTTACCTGCGCGCGGTTTTGCTCTAGAAGGGTCGCAGGCGAGGCGGCTCGCCTTCACTTGGCATGCCAATTGGCCGGAAAAACGGCCGGGCACAACGGACGGACACAACGGACGGGCAACCCAATGCGCATCTCCGACAGACTCAAGAAACTTAAACCTTCCGCAACGTTGGCGGTCAACGCCAAGGCCCAGGAGCTCAAGGCCCAGGGCCGCGAGATCCTCAGCCTGGCCGTGGGCGAGCCGGATTTCGGCACCCCGCTGCACGTCTGCGAGGCCGCCAAAAAGGCCATCGACGACGGCTTCACCCGCTACACCCCGGTGCCGGGCATCCCGGACCTCAGAAACGCCATCGCCGGGTACTACGGGCAGTTCTACGGCGTTGCCGCCAAGGCCGAGCAGACCATGGCCAGCACCGGCGGCAAGCAGGTGCTCTACAACCTGCTCATGGCGCTCATCAACCCCGGTGACGAGGTGCTCATCCCCGCGCCCTACTGGGTCAGCTACCCGCCCATGGTGGAGCTGGCCGATGGCGTGCCGGTCATCGTGCCCACCACCCCGGAGAACGGGTTCCTGGTCCGGGTGCGCGACCTGGAGGCCTCCTGCACCCCGCGCACGGCCCTGCTCATCCTGAACACGCCGAGCAACCCCACGGGCTGCCATTACGACCAGGCCGCCCTGGACGAGATCGCCCGCTGGGCCAAGTCCAAGGGCATCTTCATCATCTCCGACGAGGTCTACGACCGCCTGGTCTTCGACCCGGCCAAGCCGAGCACCCTCTCCGGCTTCTGGCAGAAATACCCGGAAAACGTGGCCGTGGTCGGCGCGCTGTCCAAGAGCTTCTGCATGACCGGCTGGCGCATGGGCTGGCTGCTGGCCCACGCCGACCTCATCAAGGCCTGCTCCAAGATCCAGGGCCAGAGCACCTCGAACGTCAACAGCATCGCCCAGAAGGCGGCCGTGGCGGCCTTGACCGGCCCCTGGGACCTGGTGGAAGAGATGCGGACGGCCTTTATGCGCCGCCGCGACCTGGCGCTTTCCGTCATCCGCTCCTGGCCGGGCGTCACCTGTCCCACGCCCGACGGCGCGTTCTATCTCTTCCCCGTGCTCGACGCCTACTACAGCGCCGAGACCCCGGACTCCGCCGCGCTGTGCACCAGGCTGCTCGAGCAGGCGGGCGTGGCCCTGGTGCCGGGCAGCGCCTTCGGCGACGATCGTTGCGTGCGCTTCTCTTACGCCGTGGCCGACGAGGTCCTGGCCAGCGCCCTGGGCAAGGTCGGCAAGGCCCTGCTCGGCAAATGATCCGCTTGTGAGATACCGCAAACCCTGAAGGGGGCTCCCATGACCGCAGGTTCAAAGCGACAGGACATACTGGACTGGACCAATGCGTCGTGGGAGCGCCTCCCGGCCTCGGTTGACCTGCGCAAGCGCGCGGGCGAGATGGCCCAGAAACTCGCGGGCGAGATCACGGCAGGCAAGCTGCCGTTTCTCTCCACGCCCTTCATGGCCGCCCTGGAAAAGGACCTGGCCGGGCTGGAGAGCGGGTTCCTCGCAGGCTTCGAGCATATGCTGCTGCTGGGCATCGGCGGCTCGGCGCTCGGCGCGCGCGCCCTGCAAAAGGCCTTCGCCTCGGGCCAGGACCTGCCCGGCCATACGGGCAAGTCCCTCTGGATCATGGACAACGTGGACGCGGCCGTGCTTGAGGCCCATCTGGACCGCCTGCCGGCGGACAAGACCCTGGTCTACGTGGTCAGCAAGTCCGGCGACACCATCGAGACCATCGGCCAGTACTTCCTGGTCAAGGACTGGCTGAAGAAGGCCCTGCCGGGAGCCTGGAAAGACCACCTGCTGCTGAACACCGACGAGCAGAAAGGCTACCTGCGCCAGGAGGCCGAGACCTTCGGCATCCGCACCCTGCCCGTGCCCGACAACCTGGGCGGCCGCTACTCGGCCATCTCCGCCGTGGGCCTGGTGCCCGCCGCGTTTTTGGGCATGGACTGGCGCGCGCTGGTCAAGGGCTTCCAGGCCGTGGCCGCGCCGCTCACCGACCCGAAACTCGACGCGGCCAGCCTGGCCGCGCACCCGGCGTTCGAGTTCGCGGTGTGGGGCAAGGCGCTCATGGACGAAGGCTTCTGCGAGCTCATCACCTTTTTCTACATCCCGGCCTGGTCCAGCTTCGCCGACTGGTTCGCGCAGCTCTGGGCCGAGAGCCTGGGCAAGGACGGCATGGGCTCCCAGCCCCTGCCCGCAGTGGGCGCAACCGACCAGCACAGCGTGAACCAGATGTTCCTGGACGGCCCGCGCAACAAGGCCTGCCTGTTCGTGGAGCGGGCCGGCGGGCCTGAGGGCCTGCCCTTCCCGGCGGACATGCCGCCCATCTTCGACTACCTGCAGGGCAAGCGCTTTGGCGTGCTTTTGCCCGCCGAGGCCCTGGGCACGCGCATGGCGCTGACCCAGAGCCAGGTGCCGCTGGTCGCCTTGCGCCTGGGGGCGGACGACGCCCAGGCCGCAGGCAAGATGATGGCCCTGCTCGGCGCGGCCACGCTCTTGACCGGCTGGCTCATGGGCATCAACCCCGTGGACCAGCCCGCCGTGGAGCTGGGCAAGCGCCTGGCCAAGGCGCGCCTGGGCGCGGACGGCCTGGCCGAGGAGAAGGCCGCGCTGGCCGCCTTTGTCACCGGCGGACGCGACGAGCGGGGGTTTTAGCCCTTGGGCATCTACAAGAGCCTGATGGCGGCGAAAAAGCCGCTGCAGTTCGTGAAGGTCCTCACCTGGACCTTCCTCATCCTGATCCTGGTGACCAACCTGGGCCTGGCCGTGTTCTTGTCCAAGTACGCCGAGCGGGTGCTGCTGGAGAAGCAGAAGGAGTTCGGGCTGCTCTTGTCCGAGAACCTCTCGCACCAGATCTTCACGCGCTTCACCCTGCCCACCATCATCGGCTACGGGACCATCAGCCTGCGCAACCCGGAGCAGTTCACGAGGCTGGACCAGGTGGTGCGCAGCACCATCCACAGCTTCCGCGTGCGCGAGGTGCGCATCTACGACCCGGAGTTCCGCATCTCCTACAGCACGGACCCGAACATGGTGAACCGCAGCGGCCTGGCCGGGGAGGGCGCCAAGCGTGCCTTGACCCTGGAGGAGCCGAGCTTTGAGCTGTTCAGCAAGATCAGCGGGGGCACGGCCCTGTTCCGGCTGCAGCTGCGGCCCGGCAGCGTGGTGCTGCGCGGGTTCGCGCCCCTGCGCATGGAGCGCAGCTTTGGCCCGGGTGTGAAAAACCCCATCATGGGCATCCTGGAGTTCAACCAGGACATCACCGATGACTACATGGCCGTGGTCAACTTCGAGCGCCTGGTCTATTCGACCTCGCTCGTCACCAGCATGGTCTTGTTTTTCCTCATCATCAGCATCCTGCGCCGGGTCGACCGCATCAGCGCGGAGCGCCAGGCCGAGAAGGAGAAGCTGCTGCGCGAGCTGCACCAGCAGGAGAAGCTGGCGGGCATGGGCCGCATGGTGGCGGGCGTGGCGCACGAGATCAGAAACCCGCTCGGGATCATCCAGAGCAGCGCCGAGCTGGTGTTCAAGAAGGCCAAGGCCGACAACCACCCGCACACGCGCATCATCGAGGCCATCTACGACGAGAGCCGCCGGCTCTCGCGCACGGTGAACGACTTTCTGGACTACGCCCGGCCGCGCCAGCCGCGCATGGACGTGGTGGACCTCTGCCGCATCCTGGAGCAGGCCGCGGTGTTCCTGGAGCACGAGTGCGAGGCCAAGGGCATCCGCCTGGAGCGCGACTGCCCCCCCGGCACCCGCGTGCTGGGCGACAAGGACCTTTTGTACCGCGCGGTGTACAATGTGCTGGGCAACGCCATGCAGGCCATGGTCGAGGGCGGGCTGATCCAGGTCGCGGCGCGGCAGGCGGAGACCGGCGAGGAGGGCCTGCCGGAAGAGGGCGGCCCGTGGCTTGAACTCAGCGTGCGCGACTCCGGGCCGGGCTTCGACGTGACCAACCTGGACAAGATGAAGGACCCATTTTACAGCACCAAGGACACGGGCACGGGCCTGGGCCTGGCCATCGTGACCAGCATCGTGGAGAGCCACGGCGGTTTCGTGACCCTGAAAAATCACCCTGAAAGCGGGGCCGTGGTGTCGCTTTTGCTGCGCGCGGCAAAATCGGCCGAACCCGCCCCGGCGGAAGCTCCCGCCGCACCCACCGTCGCCCCCAGGGCCTAGCCCGGCGACCCAAAGCCTCACGGAGCATGCACATGCCAGGCAACATTCTCATTCTGGACGACGAGCTGAACTACCTGCTCGTGCTCGAAGCCATCCTGTCCGACGCGGGCTACAAGGTCACCACCCTGTCCGACCCGGAGATGGGCCTGGCCTTCCTCGAGGAATCCGAGGTCGACGTGGTGGTCACGGACATGAAGATGCCCAAGCTCACGGGCAAGGACGTGCTCGACCACGTCAAGAAGCACTACTCCTACATCCCGGTGCTCATCATGACCGCGTTTGGCAGCATCGAGGCCGCGGTGGAGGCCATGCGCACCGGCGCGTTCGACTACATCACCAAGCCCTTCAGTAACGAGGAGCTTCTGCTCTCCATCTCCAAGGCCATGCAGTTTGCCCGCGCCCAGCAGGAGAACAGGCACCTGCGCATGCAGATCCAGGAGCGCTTCGGCCCGGAGAACATTGTGGCCCGGGACAAGAGCATGCGCCACGTGCTGGACATGGTCCACCGCGCCGCGCCCAGCCGCAGCACCGTGCTCGTCACCGGCGAATCCGGCACCGGCAAGGAGCTCATCGCCAAGGCCATCCACAACCAGTCCCCGCGCAAGGACGGCCCCTTCATCTCGGTCAACTGCATGGCGCTCAATACCGGCGTGCTGGAGAGCGAGCTCTTCGGGCACGAGAAGGGCAGCTTCACCGGCGCGGTTTCGCGCAGGCGCGGCCGCTTCGAGCTGGCGGACAAGGGCACGCTGTTCCTGGACGAGATCGGCGAGCTGTCCCACGACATGCAGGTGAAGCTCTTGCGCGTGCTGCAGGAGCGCCAGTTCGAGCGCGTGGGCGGCACCGAGTCCGTGGAGGTCGACATCCGCATCGTGGCCGCCACCAACCGTGACCTGACCAAGGCCGTGGCCGACGGCCGCTTCCGCGAGGATTTGTTCTACCGCCTGAACGTGGTCAGCATCGAGCTGCCGCCCCTGCGCGAGCGCCGCGAGGACATCCCGTTTCTGGCCGCGCACTTCCTGGACCGCTACGCGCGCGAGAACAAGCGCGAGTTCAAGGGCTTCACGCCCTCGGCCATGGACTACCTCTCGGCCTACGAGTGGCCGGGCAACGTGCGGCAGCTTGAGAACGTCATCGAGCGCTGCGTGGTCATGTGCACGGGCGACACCGTGAGCGCCGAGGACCTGCCGCCGGAGATCAAGGACGAGGAGTCGCAGTTCAAGAGCGCTGTGGACCTGCTGCCCACCAAGCTCGACCTCTCCGACACCCTGGAGAAGATCGAGGGCGCGGTGATCCGCCGGGCGCTGGTGCGGGCCGACTTCGTGCAGGTGAAGGCTGCGGAGCTCTTGAACGTCTCCAAGAGCCTGCTCCAGTACAAGCTGAAAAAATACAACATCTCGGCGAAGTAAGGGCTGGCGCAGGGGAGGGTTTCCGCTCCCCGGTCTCCCTTTGCCACAGGGCGTTGTCTCTTTGGCCCCCTGCCGGCAAGAGCTGAACACCCCATCCTGTCGCGCGGGCGGCGAAGGAGAGGTTCATGGAAACGGGCGCGAACAAGAAACGGTTCCTGATCTGCACAGCCTTGGGCCTTGTCGCCGTGGCGGCTGTGGTGTTCATGGTGCTGTCCGGGCCTGGTCTGCAGGGCGGAAAGTTCAAGGAGATCTTTGGCCGCAACGTGCAGATGGCCCGGCTGGTGGGAAGCATGCGCGTGAACCTGTACGCCGTGTCCGAGGCCGAGAAGAGCGCGGTGCTGGCCGATACCGACGAGGCCTCTGTGGAGTACGCCCGGCGTGCGCGGCTCTCCCTGGACGAGGTGGCCAAGGCCCTGGCCGAGTACAAGACCCTGGTCAGCGCGCCCTCGCCCGATGCGGACCTCTTGAAGAGCTTCGAGCAGGCCTTCGGGGAGTTCCGCAAGGTCAACGAGGAGGTGCTGGCCCTGGCGGTGCAGAACACCAACCTGAAGGCCCAGGCCTTGTCCTTTGACCAGTCCTTTGCAGCCCTGGCGCGCATGGAGCAGGCGCTCTCCCCGTACCTGGAAGGCCAGCGCGGCAACCCCAAGGCGGGCCGGGTGGCTGCCCGCGCCCTGGCCGAGGCCCTGCGCATCCAGGCCTTGCAGGCCCCGCACATCATGGAGAAGGACGAGGCGCGCATGACCGGGATCGAGGCGCGCATGGGCGCGGCGGACACGCTGGTGCGGGCGTCGCTTGCGTACCTGTCGAGCCGCCTGGGCGGCAAGGACGTGGCGGACAAGGCGCTGGTGGCCTACAACGATTTTCAGAAGGTCACGGCGCAGGTGCTGCTGCTCTCGCGCGCGAACACCAACGTGCGCTCCCTGGTGCTGACGCTCGACCGCAAGACCAAGACGCTGGCCATGTGCGACGAGGCCCTGCGCGCCATGGAGGCCAAGGTCCACGAGGACATGGCCAAGGGGACGAGGTAGGGGGGCGGCCTCCGGCGGCCAAAGGGCCTGCGGCCCTTTGGAATCCCCATAAACGTTTTGTGGGGTACTATGAACGCAGCTGAACACATCGTTGCATGCTATCTTCAGAACTTCTGGAATTGTTTCGTCATGACAGATGTTAAGGTTCTAAAAGGGAACAACAGGCAATGCGACATTCTCGCTTGTCAGCTAGCGAAGCCAAAACGCCAGTATCATGTTGAAGTTTCTGTCACTCACCATAAACACTGGAATCCGAATGAGTTTGATGTTCACGGGATAATTGATGCAAAATTCTTAGGAATTGGCAAGGGTAGTAAGAGCTACAAAACTGCCATCGAAGATACGTATCGGTCTGTCGGGCTTGATCTGGAAAAAGTAATTCGCGTTTTTGTTTCATGGATTTTGCCAGAGAAGGACATCGCGGATCGAATTTCTCGTGAGTATAAAATGAGCCACGGGATTAATGTTGAGCTCTGGAGTTTGAGAGATGAATTGTTGCCAGAAATTATTAAAGATATTTCTACCAGTAACTTTGATGATGAAATTCTTCGGACGCTATCATTGGTAAAGCAATTACAGAGGCAACGGCCTAACTGGTTGGATTAGCCCCCCGGCCGCCGGAGGCTGAAACCCACCTCTCGACCCCCGGCCCCCTTTCCCCTACACTCGCCTCATGTCGCCCCATGACTCTTCCCCCATCGCCGAATACATAGCCGCGCTGCTGGCAAGCGAGCGCCTGGGCCGCCAGGTGTGCCACCACCGGCTGGTGCCGGGGCACGAGTCCGAGTTCGCCGAGCCCAGGCGTCCCTGGCCCAAGGCCATCCGCGAGGTGCTGGCAGCCAAGGGCATCGACGCGCTGTACAGCCACCAGGCGCTGGCGGCGGACCTCGTGCGCGCCGGGCGGCACGTTGTCGTGGCCACGCCCACGGCCAGCGGCAAGACCTTCGCGTTTCAACTGCCGATCATCGAGGCCGTGCTCGCGAATCCCGATTCCAGGGCGCTGGCCATCTACCCCCTGAAAGCCCTGGCCCAGGACCAGCTGCGCGGGTTCAATGAGCTGCTCGACAGCCTGCCCGAGGGCTTCCCCGCAGCCTCGCGCCCCACGGCCGCCATCTACGACGGCGACACCAAGCCCTCGCAGCGCGCCAAGATCCGCAAGAAGCCGCCCAACCTCATCCTGACCAACCCGGAGATGCTGCACCTGTCCATGCTGCCGTACCACGGCACCTGGGCCCAGGTCTTTGCCACGCTCACGCACATCGTCATCGACGAGGTCCACACCTACCGGGGCGTGCTGGGCGCGCACATGAGCCAGGTGCTGCGGCGCATGCAGCGCATCTGCCGCTACTACGGCTCGGATCCGGTGTTCGTGTTCTGCTCGGCCACGGTGGGCAACCCGGCGGAGCTCTGCCAGCTCTTGACCGGCCTGGAGCCTGTGGCGGTGACCAAATCAGGCGCTCCGGCCGGGGCGCGGCACATGGTCTTCCTGAACCCCGAGGACTCGCCCGCCACGGCGGCGATACAACTGCTGCAGGCGGCGCTTTCGCGGGGCCTCAAGACCATCGTCTACGCCCAGAGCCGCCGCATGACCGAGCTCATCGCCATGTGGGCCAGCGAGAAGAGCGGGCAGTACCGCGACCAGATCAGCGCCTACCGCGCGGGCTTTTTGCCCGAGGAGCGCCGGGAGATCGAGGCGCGCATGGCCTCGGGTGATCTGCTCGCGGTCATCAGCACCAGCGCCCTGGAGCTGGGCATCGACATCGGGGGCTTGGACGTCTGCATCCTCGTGGGCTACCCCGGCAGCGTCATGGCCACCTTGCAGCGCGGCGGCCGCGTGGGCCGGGCGCAGCAGGAGTCGGCCGTGGTGCTCGTGGCCCAGGAGGACGCGCTGGACCAGTATTTCATGCGCCACCCCGAGGACTTCTTTGCCCGCCCGGCCGAGCGCGCCGTGCTGAACCCGGAGAATCCGGTGATCCTGCCGCGCCACCTCATCTGCGCTGCGGCCGAGCTGCCGCTGGTGCAAAGCGAGCCGTATCTCAAGTCGCCTGGGGTGCGCGCCGCCCTGGACGGGCTCATCGCCACAGGCAAGCTCTACTGGAGCGCGGACGGCCGCGACATCATCTCCCCGCGCAAGCGCCCCCAGCGCGACGTGGACCTGCGCGGCGCGGGCTCGCAGATCTCCATCGAGGACGCCGACACCGGGGCCGTCATCGGGGCTGTGGACTCCCTGCGCGCCTGCCGCGAGACCCACCCCGGCGCGGTGTACCTGCACCGGGGCCGCACCTGGCTGGTGGAGTCCCTGGACATTCCCAGCGCCACGGCCAAGGTCCGCGCGGCCCGCGTGGGCTACTCCACCCGCGTGCGCTCGACCAAGGACACCGAGATCCTGGAGGTCTACGACCGGCGCGAGGTGCTGGGCACGCGCTTCACCCTGGCCCGGCTGCGCGTCACCGAGCAGGTCACCGGCTACGAGAAGCGCTCTACGCGCGGCGGCAACCTGCTGGGCATGGTGCCGCTCGACATGCCGCCCAGCGTGTTCGAGACCGAAGGCCTGTGGCTCGACGTGCCCGACGACGCCCGGTGCAAGGCGGAAGACCAGTACCTGCACTTCATGGGCGGCATCCACGCCGTGGAGCACGCGGCCATCGGCATCCTGCCGCTGCTCGTCATGACGGACAGAAACGACCTGGGCGGCATCAGTACGCCCCTGCACCCGCAGACCGGCGGCGCGGCCGTGTTCATCTACGACGGCATGCCCGGCGGCGCGGGCTTGACCAGGGAAGCTTTCAGCCGCGCGGAAGAACTGCTCGACCGCACCCTCGCGGTCGTGCGCGACTGCCCCTGCGAGCTGGGCTGCCCCTCCTGCGTGCACTCGCCCAAGTGCGGGTCCGGCAACCGGCCCATTGACAAGGCCGCAGCGCATTTCCTGCTGCGCGAGCTGACCGGCGGCGCGCCCGGCCCGGACATCGCGCCCGACATTTCCGAATCCTCAGCCCAGGAGGCCGCCATGCCCAAGGAAGGCGTATTGCCCGGAATAGACATGCCCGGCGTGCATATCCCCAAGCGTTTCGCCGTGGTGGACGTGGAGACGCGCCGCAGCGCCGCAGAGGTGGGCGGCTGGACCCGGCCCGACCTCATGGGCATCTCCATCGCCGTGCTCTACGATTCCGGCACGGACGAGTACGTGGACTACCAGGAGCACGAGATCGCATTGCTCGCCGAGCGCCTGAAATCCTTCGACCTTGTGGTGGGTTTCAACATCCTGCGGTTTGACTACGGCGTGCTGGCCGGGGTGCACCCCTTCGCCTACGCGAGCCTGCCCACGCTGGACATGCTGGCCCACGTGCACGAGCGCCTGGGCTATCGCCTGAAGCTGGACAACCTGGCCCAGGCCACGCTGAACGTGGGCAAGAGCGCCGACGGGCTCATGGCCCTGCAATGGTGGAAGGAAGGGCGGCTGGACGAGATCGCCAAGTACTGCCGCCAGGACGTGGCCGTGACCCGCGACCTGTACCTCTACGGCCGGGAGAACAAGCACGTGCTGTTCTCCAACAAGGCCGGGCAAAAGGCGCGGCTGCCGGTGGGCTGGTAGAAGGCAGGCATCTCATCATGCAGGAAGCGACTCCACCAGACATCTCTGCCCTCAGCGGCGACCACGAGGACGAGACCTTCACGGGTGTTGAGGGCGACAACGCCGAGCTTCGCTCCGCCAGTTTCTCTCGGTGCGTCTTCCGCAACTCGTCCTTTCAGTTTGCCAGGCTTACCAACTGCACCTTTGAACACTGCGTTTTCGATTGCTGCAACTTGTCGCTGCTGCATCTGCATGCAACAAAAATCATCCGCGCAAAGTTTCTCAACTCAAAACTGAGCGGCATCAACTGGAATAGCGCGAGCGGTTTCTTTTCCGCAACCTTCAACGGCTGCGTGATGGACAACACCTCATTTTCTTCTATGAACCTCTCGAAATACCTGTTCCATGCCTGCTCCTTTCGCGACGCCTCCTTCATGGACACGAAACTTGCCCATGCGACATTCGAAGAGTGCGACCTCCGCAATTGCACCTTCCATAATACGGACCTCAGCCATGCGGACTTTTCCACCTCGTACAATTACTTCATAAGCGCGGACACGAACAAGCTGTACAAAGCAATATTTTCCTTGCCGGAGGCTGTCTCCCTTCTTTCCAATTTCAACATCATCTTGAAGTAGGGCCTGGCCGCGCATTTTGTCGCGTCCCCCCGGTTGGCGCGCCACTGCGAGGCGCACGCTGGCGTTCGCCCACGGCAAGGGCCGATTTCATCTTGCGGAGTCGTTGACGGAGTTGTATTTCTTCCGGTCAATCGCCGAAACATGGCGAATTTCCCTTGCCCGCAGCCACGTTACGGCAGAGGCTACAGCCCATAAGGACCTGCAATGCAAGCACGACTGTTCAAGGCCGACGCCCTGCTCATGCTCACCGCGCTCATCTGGGGCGCGGCCTTTGTGGCCCAGCGCCTGGGCATGGAGCATGTGGGCCCGTTCACCTTCAACGGCGTGCGCTTCGCCCTGGGCGCCTTGGCCCTGCAGCCGCTCATCTGGCGCATGCAGCGCACCCGCGCCAACGAGGGCAGAAGCTCGGACTTGCACCAGGGCCTGGCTTCGACGCGGCTCATCCGCTACGGGCTTTTGGCCGGGTGCGTGCTCTTCGCGGGCGCGGCCCTGCAGCAGGTGGGCATTGTCTACACCACGGCGGGCAAGGCCGGGTTCATCACCGGCTTGTACGTGGTCATGGTGCCGCTGTTCGGGCTGTTTCTGCGCCAGCGGGCCGGGGCGGGCACGTGGATCGGGGCCATCGCCGCGGCGGTGGGCCTGTACCTGCTCTCGGTGAACGAGGACTTCTCCATCGCTTACGGGGACGTGTTGGAGCTCATCGGCGCGGTGTTCTGGGCCGGGCATGTGCTGCTCATCGGGCGGCTCTCGCCGGGCATGGATGCCACCGACGCGGTGAAGCTGGCCTCTGCGCAGTTCGCTGTCTGCTCGCTGCTCAGCCTGGGCGTGGCCGTGGTCATGGAGCCCATTGCCCTGGCCGGAATCTCCGCCGCCGCCGTGCCCATTCTCTACGGCGGGCTCATGAGCGTGGGCGTGGCCTACACGCTGCAGGTGGTGGCCCAGCGCGACGCCAACCCGGCGCACGCGGCCATCATCCTGAGCCTGGAGGCGGTGTTTGCGGCCGTGGCCGGATACTTCGTGCTGGGCGAGGTGCTGGCCGTGCGCGCGCTCATCGGCTGCGGGCTGATGCTCGGCGGCATGCTCCTCTCGCAGCTCCGCCCCTAGGGGCCGAAGCCCTGGCCTAGTAGAGCCCGGCGTTCTCCGGCCCGTCGATCTTGGCGCAGGTCTCGTCCATGTAGCGCACCATGTCCTCGTAGACCTTTTCGGCCTTGGCCTTGATGGGGTGCCAGCCGTCGTCCGTGGCGGCCTCGGCGGCCTTGAGCTGGTCGCGCAGCTCGTCGCGGCGGGCCTTGAGGAGGAAGTACGTCTTCTCGAGCTCCGCCCTGGCGTGCTCGCTCTTCGGCTTGGGACGCGCCTTGAGCTTCTCCATGTTGGCGTCGAAGGTCTTGAGCCTCGTCTCCATCTCGTTCATGAACTGCTGCTTGACCATGGGCCACTCTCCGGTGGTTGCGGGGTATGTGCGGGGCGCATCGAGAATATTTAGATGGCCAGAACATATAACAATCTGGCGATGCTGTCCACGCATCCTGGAAAAATTGCGGCTGCGCGGGCGCCAATGGAGCCTGGGGCCTTGACGAAGGGGGGCTCAATGCTTTCTATTCCAGGCACCACACCAGCGGAGGACCCCCCAGGATGAGTACCATGTTCGGCGCGCGCGCGCCTTTCTACAAGCTGCAGGGTTGCGGCAACGATTTCGTGGCCCTGGACAACCGCGTGTTGCGCCTGCCGGAGTCCCTCATGGCCGAGTGGGCGCAAAAGATCTGCCCGCGCGCCTTTGGCGTGGGCGCGGACGGCCTGTTTTTCCTGGATCTGCCCGCGCCTGGCGCGGACGCGGACTACCGCTGGCATTTCTACAACGCCGACGGCTCGCGCGCAGAGATGTGCGGCAACGCGTCGCGCTGCGCCGGGCGCCTGGCCTTCGCCCTGGGCCTGGCCGGAACGCGCCAGCGCCTGGCCACGGACGCCGGGGTCATCGCCATCGAGGTCCTGCCCGACTCCGGCCAGGTCAAGGTGCAGCTCACCCGGCCGGAAAAGCTGGTCCTGGGGACGCGCTTGAGCGTGCCGGGCAGCGAGCTGGAGGTGCATTTCGTGAACACCGGGGTGCCCCACGCGGTCATCTTCGTGGACGATGTGCGCGCCACAGACGTTGCGGCCCTGGGCCCCGCGGTGCGTTTCCACGAGCATTTCGCCCCGGCCGGCACCAACGCCAACTTTGTCCAGGTGCTGGACTCCGGGCATGCGCTGGTGCGCACCTACGAGCGCGGGGTGGAGGGCGAGACCCTGGCCTGCGGCACGGGCGTGTCTGCGGTGCTGGTGGTGGCGAGCGCCCTGGGCCGCACCGGCGAGCGTGTGGAGAACACCACCAGCGGCGGCGAGATCCTGGTGACGAGCCTGGAGGGCGGCAGCGTGTTCCTGCAGGGCGCGGCGGAGCTGACCTTCACCGGCGAGCTGAACCTCCCGGCCCTGGGGCTGCCCCTGCCCGGCGCAACGGGCTGATTCCCGCTACTTCGCGAAGTCCTTCCGGGCCTCCAGCAGGGCCTCTTGCGTGGCTTCCAGCAGGCTGTCCAGGGTCTCGCTGAGCCCTGGCACCAGCGCGGTCCGGCCGTCCTTGGCGGCATCCTCCAGATTTCCGGCGGCCCGGCTGGCCGGGAGAGCCCCCACGCTGGCGCAGGAGCTCTTGAAGGAGTGCGCGGCCAGGCGCATGGCGACCAGGTCGCCCTGCAGGACGGCCTGGCTGAGCGCCTGGCGTTTGGCAGGCAGGTCGGCCAGGAAGATCTCCAAAACCTCTTCTAAGATTTCGCGGTGTCCGCCCAGCATGTCCAGGGCGGTGCGCAGGTCCACCAGGTTCGGCCTGGACCTGTCCGCGTCCTTTTCGCTCTGGCGGGGGGCGCCGGCGCTCTGTCCCGCCAGGATCTTGGTCAGGTCGTGGAAGCTCACAGGCTTGGGCACGAACCCGTTCATGCCCGCTTCTGCGCACTGCTCGTGGAAGGAGGCCAGGGCGTGGGCGGTCATGGCCAGCACGGGCACGAAGCGGTTCAGCTCCCCGGCCTCTCCGGCGCGCAGCCTGCGGGTCGCCTCCAGGCCGTCCATGAAGGGCATCTCCACATCCATGAGCACCAGGTCGAAGCTCTCGCGGCCCAGGAAATCCAGGGCTTCCTGGCCGTTGGCGGCGTGGCGGCAGGTGTGCCCCAGCCGCCGCAGGAAGGCCTGGGCGATGACCGTGTTGGCCGGGGTGTCCTCGGCCAGGAGCACGTGCAGGGAGCGGAGCTGCTTCGGCGCGGCCTGGTCCTTGGCCTCGGCCTGCGGCATTGCCGGCACCTCGGCCAAGGCAAAGGGCAGGGTGACGAAGAAGGTGCTGCCCGCGCCGGGCTCGCTTACCAGCCAGATGTCTCCGCCCATGAAGCGCGCCAGCTGCCGGCAGATGGCCAGGCCCAGCCCGGTCCCGCCAAACTTGCGCGAGGTGGAGTTGTCGGCCTGGGTGAAGTTGTCGAACACCAGGTGCTGGGCATCCTCGGGGATGCCGATGCCCGTGTCCTGAACGCTCAGCAGGAGCTGCACCCCGCCCATGAGCGCGCCGGTTGGGCTCTTGGCCCTGGACGGGGAGTTCGGCCCGACCACGTCCAGGGTGACGCTGACCACGCCCTCCTGGGTGAACTTGATGGCGTTGGAGACAATGTTGACGAGGATCTGGCGCAGGCGCGCGGGGTCGCCCCGGACCAGGGCGGGCACGTCCCGGCCGATCTCCATGGTGAGCCGCAGGCCCTTGCGCTCGGCCTCCACGGTGAGGTCGCCCACGGCGCTGTCCATCATCCGGCGCAAGTCGAAGGGGATGCGCTCCAGGATGATGCTCCTGGACTCCACGCGTGAGAGGTCGAGGATGTCGTTGACCAGGGTCAGCAGGGTGCGCCCGGAATCGCGCAGGCCGGCCAGGGCGCGGTTGCGGCCCTCGGTCGAGTGGGCCATCTCGGCCAGCTCGGAGAAGCCCAGCACGGCGCTTAGCGGCGTGCGGATCTCGTGGCTGACCTTGGCCAGGAAATCGCTCTTGGCGCGGCTGGCCTCCTCGGCGGCCTCCTTGGCGGCGCGCAGCTCACGCTCCAGACGGACGCGCTCGGTGATGTCCGTGGCGATGGTGCAGACCTTGTCCGGGGCGCCGGTCTCGTCGCGCAGGGGGAACTTGCTCAGCAGCATGGTGCGCACATTCCCGTTTTTCGTGGGCAGGTCGGTGATCTTGGACAGGGGCAGGCCGTTGTCCAGGATGTCCTGGTCCTCTCTCTTTGAATTCGCGGCGATGTCCGGGGGGAAGATTTCCGCCAGGGTCTTGCCGAAGGCCTCACTGGCCGGGTGGTCCCAGAACTCCTCCAGGCGTTTGCTGGCCAGGATGAAGCGGCCTTCGCGGTCGCGGATGGTGATGACCGAGGGGCTGTTCTCGAGGATGCCGCGCAGATGCCCGCTGGTGCTGTGCAGGTCCTCCTGGACGCGCTTGATGTCGGTGATGTCGGTGATGGTCTCCAGGCGCGCCAGGCGTCCGTCGACCCAGCGGATGGCTTGCACGCGCACCAGGGTCCAGGTTCCGGAGGCCTGGTCGTGCTCTTCGCGGGTGTGCACGCCCGAAGGCTCGCCGTCCTCGTCCAGGAGGGCCAGGCGCGGGCATTTGCCGCACTGCTCCCGGCCGCCGCGCACGGCCTCCCAGCAGGGCTGCCCCAGGACGTCCCTGCCCATGACCCTGTGCACGGCGTCGTTGGCGAAGAGCACCATGTCGGTTTCGGCGTCGGTCACGAAGATGGCGTCGGCCTGGTTCTCCAGCACGCGCAGGAAGCGCTCGTTGGAGCGTTGCAGCTGCATCTCCGCCTGCCGCCGCGCGGTGATGTCGGTTGAGAAGCCCTGCACGCCGATGATGTCGCCGGCCTCGTTGCGCAGGGCGCGCGCGGTGAGCGCGGCCCAGATGGTGGTGCCGTCGCGGCGGTAGATCTCGTGCTCGACCTGGAAGACGCAGCCGACGGTGTGCAAGGCCTCCAGCAGCAGCGCGCGGCTTTTGGGGTCGACGTAGAATTGCCGAGAGATGTCGGTGATCTCCGCCTGCATCTGCTCCAGGGAGTCGTAGCCGAGCATCCGCAGGTGCGCCGGGTTGGCCTCCAGGAAGCGGCCCTCCACGGAGCTGACGAAATAGCTCACGGGCACGTCCTCCAGGAACTGGCGCAGCCGCTGCTCCGAGCTGCGCAGGCTGGCGTGGGAGAGCTGCAGGGCCTCGGCCATGGCGTCCACGGCCTTGGCCACCTCGCCCAGCTCGCCCCTGGCCTTGTTGTTGACGCGGAAGGAGAGGTTCCCGGCCCCCAGCTCCCTGAGGGCCATGAGCACCGCCCCGGCAGGCCCGAGGATGGTCCTGGCCACGAGGCCGGCCCCCAGGAGGCTCAACACTGCGGCCGCGAGAAGCGCCAGGGCGTTGCGTTTGCCGCTGGCTGCGGCCGGGGCGAAGATGCTCTCCACCGGGATGCCGACGCGCACATAAAGCTCACGTCCCGGCTGGGAGGAGAGGACGCTGTAAGCGTAGATGCGCCGCACCCCGTCCTGGCCAAGCTCCTGGATGATGGTTTGGCCCTGGCGCACCTGGTCCATGACGGCGCGTGAATCGGGAATATATTTTGCATGTTCCGCTGTGCGCTCGGGAAAATGGGCACTGATGTCCCCCTTTGCGTCGACGACGCACACGGAGGAGTTTGGCGGAAGAGCCAGCGCAGCGCCAATCTGCTGGAGCCAGTCGAAGCGTGTCCCGATGGCCAGGGCGCCAACCAGGCGGCCTGCGGGATCGAGCACTGGGCAGCCCTGGGTGATGACCGGGTCGCCGGAGCAGCGGCTCACAAGGAATTCACCTTGGGTGCAGGCAAGCGTTTCGCGGACGGTCTGGAACCAGGGCCGGTCGACTGCGCTGAAGGGCGGCACCTCTGGGGCGGAGCTGGCGATGAAGTCGCCGCGGCTGTTGAAGAGAATGCACACGGAGTAATGCGGGGACTGACGGACGATGTCGCGCAACAGGTCGGAGACGCGGGATGCCACGGGGCGCCGCATTTCCGGCAGGCGGGACAGGGCAAAGATCATTTGCCTGCTCCCGGCAAGGATTTCACGCCCCTGGGCCGCCACGTGGTCGGACTGGTTCTGCGCATCCTGCAGCGCCACGCTGTTCAGGTGCTGGCGGAAGTCCCGGTCCAGAAAACCGGCGGCCAGGATCACGGGCGCAAGGGCGATCAAGGCCAACAGGCCCAGACGGAAGGTGAGGCTGTGAAAGAAGGACGACCGCATGACCGAGCACCCCTGTTGGCGCGTGGGTTCACGCCCCTGGCCGGGAAGCTAGCAGTTTTGCCGCGCAGGCACAATGCGCCGCCGCGCCTGGAGCATGGGCATGCCCACGGATAGGCGCTCCGCAGCGCTCGACCGCCCGCTGGTGAGCGTGGTCATCCCCTGCCACGACTACGCCCGGTTTCTGCCCCAGTGCCTGGAGTCCCTGCTGGGCCAGGAGTTTGACCCGCAGGAGCTGGAAGTGGTCTTCGTGGACGACGAGAGCGGCGACGACTCCCTGGGGGTGGCGCGCTCCCTCCTGAGCACCATGGGCTTCGGCTCCTGGCAGAGCCTGGCCCTGAAGCGCGTGGGGCGGCCCGGCCCGGTGCGCAACGCCGGCCTGGCCCTGGCCCGGGGTGAGCATCTGCTGTGCCTGGACCCGGACGACCGGCTCTTGCCGGGCTTTCTGAGGCGCTGCCTCAAGGCTCTGGCGCGCTCGCGCGCGGACGTGGCCTACACCGGATATTTCGAGGACTCCGGCCCGGACCGCCGGGAGGTTGAGCCGCCGGACTACAGCCCGCTGCTCCTGGCCAACCAGAACATTCTGCACACGGCCTCGCTCATGCGCCGGGCGGTGTTCGAGCGCGGCGCGCGTTACCGCAGCGTCACCTCCTACGAGGACTGGGATTTCTGGGTCCAGGCGGCCGTGCTGGGCGCAAGGTTCGTGCGCGTGGAGGGTCCGCTCTTGGTCTACAGCCTGCACGAGCAGGGCTATTTTCAGGCCGCGAAGAAAAAGGACGGCGAGGCCAAGGCGCGCATCGTCCTGGACAACCCGGCCTTCTTTCCGCCCTGGACCAGGGCCTGGGCGCGGGGCCTGCTGCGCGGGGAGGCCTGGGCCGAGCCTTTCGGGCGGGGGCTCATCCCGGTGCTGCGCGAGCAGACCGGCCTGGCCCGGCAGCAGGGGCCGGAGCACAGCCCTGGACCGCCCCGCGGGAATCAACTACCCTGCGAACCCGCGTCGACCTGACGGCGGGCGCATTTGTGACGAGATGAACCGAGCAGCCACGGCGGAATGAAATGAGCACCCAAGGCGACACCAGCAACAGGCACGAGTGCCTCCCGGAGACCGAGCACCGCCGCTACGGCCGCATCCTCCTGGCCGTCACCGTGGCCGGCGCGCTTTTCTGCGCCGGGCAGGCCGTGCGCTGGTGGCAGGAGTACGCCCGCGCCGCGCGCCTGGAGCAGGCCGTGCACAAGGTCTACGAGCGCGCCCTGGGCGGCGATCCGGGCAAGTCGCCCTACGGGCGGCTGCAGTTTGAGCTGGGCAAGCTCCGGGCCGAGGCCTCGCAGCGCCTGGACCTGGTGGAGCTTCTGGCGGCCCTTTCCCGGCGCGCGCCGGAGGGGCTGCACATCACCTCCGTGTCCATGGCCGCGCAGAGCGGCGTGGTCAGCGGCACGGCGCCCAGCGCCCAGGATCTGGAGCGCTACCAGTCGGCCCTGGCCACCGAGAGCCTGTTCACCTTCAGCCTGCGCTCGGTTGAGACCCTCAAGGCACCGATGCCCTTCGAGCTTTCGGTGAAGGCCCGCGACCGGTCCGCGCCGCCAAAGGTGGACCAATGACCTGGCAATGGATCGCGCGGCTGACGCACCTCACGGCCTCGGCCCAGCGCCGCCTGTGGCGGCTGATGGTGCTGGCCTGGAGCGTCGGCCTGCTGGCGGCCTGGGCGGTGCTTTCGGCCTTTACCCGGGTGGCCGAGAAGGCTTACGAGGACGCCGGGCAGACCTACGTCATGGTGGCCCCCCTGGCTGCGGAGGTCATGGACCTGCGCGGCCGCCGCATGACCCTGGGCAACGCGCCCCCGGTGCAGGCGGCGGAGCAGGTGGCCCAGGCCGTTGGCATCGGGCCGGACCGCCTGCGCGTATTGCCCTTGCCAAGCCTCCAGGGGCCGGAGAGGCTGAGCATGACGGCCCGGGGCCTGACCCTGCGCGAGCTGGTGGACATCCTGCGCGACCTGCGCCTGCAGGCTGGGCTGACCACCGAGTCCGCACACATCTTTCTGCGGTCGGACAAGGACAAGCGCGTGGACCTGGACCTGGTCCTGACGCACTAGGATAAAAGGCGCACATGAAGACGGAACAGACACGGCCGGAAGGCGAGGGCGCAGCCAGCTGCCCGGAGCAGGGCTCGCGCTGGTTGCGCGGCGCCGGGTTCGCGGCCCTGTGCGTGGGGCTGCTGGCCGGGCTGGTGCTCTACCTGCCCTGGGACACCATCTGGCACCTGGGGCTCCGGCAGTATGCGGCGCGTCACCCCGAGCTGCGCATGAGCTGGCAGAACGTGGACCGCGCCGGGATGCTCGGCTTCCGGGTCAACGGGTTCGCTGTGGAGGCGGCGGGCTGGAACGTCTCGCCCCGGATGCAGTGGGTGGACGTGCGCCTGGGCGTCACCCCGCTTTTGACCGTGCGCGTGGACAGCGGCGGCCGCGAGGCCCGGCTGGTGTATTTTGATTCCGGCGCCTTTGACGCCCAGGGCCAGGTCAATCTGGCCTGCCTGGGCCGCCGCGACATCCAGGGCAGCCTGGACGTGCGCAGCGACGGGGTGTTCCTGCGCGCGGGCAATGTTCTGGAGAAGGGCTTCCTGGACCTGCGCGGGGTCTCGCTGACCCTGCCGGGCAACCTGTGGCTGGGCGACGTGGCTCTGGCCCTGGCCTACCAGGAGGGCAGCCTGCGCATCCGCTCCTTCACCCTGCGCGAGCCCGTGCAGATCCGCGCCGAGGGCACGGCGGCCCTGCGGCCGGACGCCCTCCTGCGCTCGCCCTACACCGTGAGCGGCGAAGTCATCCGCGGCCGCGAGACCTTCCCCTTCAGCACCGCTGGCGTCCTGGGCGATTTCCTGGGCCACGCGGCCCTGTCGGAGTGAATTGCCCTCCAGGGTAAAAGCAGATACTATCGCGTGGTTGAGACGCACCTGAAGCTTGGCTGCGCGGGGGAAGCCCTGCGGCCGTGGGGAGCAATCGCATGGGACGTCCTGGAGCCCCGGGAACCTGCGGCCTCATTGCCGCCCTCCTGCTCTGCCTGCTGGCCTGTGCGGGCCTTTCGGCCGCGTCCGAGGCCCGCGCCGGGGTCGCGGAGAGCGCCAGTGGGTTGAGGATCGGCCTGGAAGGGGTGTCGTTCAAAGACTTTCTCCTGTTCATGGGCCAGTTCTCAGGCAAGAACCCGGTGTTCCGCGCGGACCAGCTCCCCGACGCCACGGTGACCCTGGTCTCACGTCAGAGCGTGGCCGAGGCCGAGCTGGCGGAGATGCAGGCCTTGGTTCTGGGGGTCGCAGGTTTGAGCGCCATTCCGCGTGGCGAGGTCGTGTACCTGCTGCCTGGTCCCAGGCCCCCGGTCCCGACGGCCGGGCCGACGCAGATCCTGGCCCAGCGGCTCAGCCAGGGGCTCGCGCCGGAGCGGGCGGCCCGCGTGCTGGAGCGCCTGCGCTCGGACAGCGGGCAGGTGGTTGCGGCGGAGCACGGCCACTGGCTGGTCATCCGCGACCAGGCCGAACGGGTGGCCAGGGCGCGCACAGTGCTCGCAGCCCTGGACGGCGCGCCCGCCGGGGCCGCGTTCGAGCTCACACCCCTGGGGCGGGCCGAGGCCCGGCTGGCGGCGCGCAAGCTGGAGATGCATTTTCGGGGTTTGCCGGGCAAGGCCCCGGTGGTCCTGGCCTTGGAGTGGAGCAACAGCGTGCTCCTGGCCGGAGACTCAGACCAGCTTGCCCAGGCCCAGCGCCTGCTCGCGCAGATGGACGCGGGCGGCAGCGCGGCCCCGGCGCTCAGGGCCTTCCGGCTGCGCTACGCCAAGGCCGGGAAGGTGGCCGAGGTGCTGCGCGGGCTGGCCGAATCGGACAAGCGCCTGAGCGGCCTGCGCGTGCGCGTGGACGCCGAGGCGGGCGCGGTGGTGGTGCTGGCCGAGCCGGAGCTCATGGCCCGGGTGGAGCGTCTGGTGGCGGACCTGGACCAGCCGCGGCCCAGGGTGCTGGTGGAGGCCCTGGTACTGGAGCTGCCGGCACAGATTTCAGGCCAGGCCGAGGTCCTGGCGGTTCTTCCTGCTCCGGGCGGCGTCGCGTCGGTGCTGGCCAGCCCGCCGCCCGGGGCGCCCGCCGGGGGGCGCGGCTTTGCCCTGGCGGCTGTGGGCGCGGGCATGAGCCTGCGCGGAGGCGCGCCCACCGGCTCTGCGCCTGGTCCGGCTGCGCTGGACGCCCTGGCCGCGCAGCTGGCCTTGGACCCCGAGGTCCGGGTGCTGGCCCGGCCCAGGGCCGCGGTTCCGGACGGCGGCGAGATGCGCCTGAGCATCACCCGGCCCGAGTTGACAGGATCAGGCCCGGGCAGGACCGGACCGGAGGTGGAACGGCAGCGGCTGGTGTTCACGCCGCTCCAGGATCCGGACAGCGGCCAGCTGTCCGTGCGCGTGAGCATGGAGGACGCTTCGGCTCCGGGGCGGCCCCAGGTGGCCGAGGCGCAGCTGCCCGAGGGCGCGCTGCTGCTGCTTGTCGCCGAAGGTTTGGGCGGCAAGGGCCTGGGCGCGCCGGGCTCGGCCCCCAGTTCGGACCAGGGCGGGGCGAAGTCCAGCGCTGACTGGACGTTGTTTTCCCCCAGCCAGGGGACCAGGGCCGAGGCCCGGCGGTTGGGCATCGTGCTCATGGCCCGGGTGATCCGTGGCGGAGAGCCCGCGCCGGGAGCGAGCCGGAGCTTGAGCGAAACAAAACCATAAGGCAGGCGGCAACGGCATGACGGCCTTTTCTCAGAAATATGCGGCGCTGAGCGAGTTCCTGGACGAACCCCCGGTTTGGCGGAAGGACTGGAAGTGGCTCCTGGCTATTTCACTGTTGGGCTATGGGGTGACCCTGGCCATCCGCCTCATGGACATGGGCAACTGGGCCGCGCCGGGCCTCATGGCGGGCGGGGAAAGGCTCATGGCCACCCATGACTCTTACGGCTGGCTGGCCGGAGCCAAGGGCGTGGCCAACTTCACGCAGTATGGCATGTCCGTCCTGGCGCGCTTTCTGAGCGCTGTTTTTGGGGCGCCCCTGTGGAAGGTCGGCTTCTGGGCGCCGGCCTTTCTGGGCAGTTTCGTGGCCGTGGGCACGGCCCTTTGGGGCTGGCTCCTGGGCGGACGGCGGGCGGCCATCGCCGCAGGATTCATCGGGGCGCTTGCGCCGGGCTTCTACTACCGCTCGCGCCTGGGCTACTACGACACCGACCCCTTCACCCTGCTCATGCCCCTGCTGCTGGGCTTCATGCTGGCGCACCTGCTCTCGTTCTGCTGCACGCGCGGCTGGCTGGCCACGCCCGAGGAGCGCCAGGAGGGCGAACCGCTTCCGGCTGCCCTGCCCTGGCTGGCCCTGGGCTACGGCCTGGTGGCGCGCGTGGCCTATTTCGCCCACGACGATATCCGGGTCATTGGCATCGCGCTGTTCTGGATCGCCGCCATCCTGGCGGCCGCCACAGGCCGCCCCGGGCGCCGGCTGGACGCCCTCAAGCTTCTGGTCGTGTATGCGCTGGCCGCATATGGCGGGAAGCACGTATGGGGTTTGCTGGTCTTTTACATGCGGCCCGTTGATATTGCTGTTTTTGCCGCTACGGTGGGCCTTGTCGTGCTCCTCTGGCGTCGGCCCGAGCGCCTGCGGCCCCTGCTGGACCATCCCTGGGTCTGGCTGGCCGCGCTGCTGGTCGTGGCCGTGCTCGGCAACATGGTGGAGCCCTTCGGGCCTTTCGCGGCGAAGGTGATGAACTACCTGAAGCCCGTGGCCGACGTGGCCCAGCCCGGCGGCGGCGCGGCGGCAGGAGTCGGGGAGGTCTCTGGCCCCGTCTACCCCGGCATCACCCAGAGCATCCGCGAGGCCAAGAACGTCTTGGACTGGAAGACCTTCTTCCTCGGGGTCTCGATGTCGTCCTGGACGGGCGTGCTGGGCGGGCTCGGACTGTTGCTCATCCTGGCGCTGCGCCCGGCGTTTTTGCTGACGCTGCCGCTCACGGTCCTGGGCGTGTGCAGCCTGTTCATGGGCGTGCGCTTCGCCATGTTCGGCGCGCCGTCCTTTGCTCTGGGCCTGGGCCTGGGCGTCCACTGGCTGGGCAAGGCCATCCTGGACCGCACCGGGCCGCGCGAGAACGTGCTGACCCTGGTGCAGATCGTTTTGACCGGGGTCTGCCTCCTGGGCTACACCGTGATTTACCGCGATCTGCCGCCCACCCCGGTGCTGGCCCCGGCCCACGCCGAGGCCCTGATGAGGCTCAAGACCTTTGCGCCCAAGAACGCCTCAGTCTGGACCTGGTGGGACTACGGCTACGCCACCCAGTACTATGCCGAGCGCCTGACCCCCACCGATGGCGGCAGGCACGCGGGCCGCGACATCTACCCCACGGCCCTGGCCCTGATGACGGCCTCCGCCCGCCAGGCCGCCCAGGTCATCAACATGAGCGCGGGCCTGGATCAGGACCCGGCGCGCCGCTGGGACAAGCAATCGGCCCAGGAGGTGCAACAGTCCCTGGCCCTGCTGGCCACCTCGGACCAGCCCATGAAGCGCCCGCCCACGCAATACCTGGTGGTCTGCTGGGAGACCATGAATCTGCTGCATTGGATGGGCTTTTACGGCACCTGGGACGTGGTGGCCGGAAACGGAACCTTTGCCAGAACCCAGGCGATCGACGAGGCCTTCACTGTGGACCAGAACCGCGGGGTCATGCTCTTCCGGGCGGGCAACCAGCCGATCCCGGTCAGGGGCGTGGACATGCTTACGGAGGGGGGCGCGCGGCACGTCAGCTTCCCCGTGAACCCCGGGGCGCCGCACCTGATCATCAATGACGTGGCCAAGAGCGTCAAGCTCATGGACGACGAGGCGTATAACAGCATGGCGGTGCAGCTGCTCATCGGCGACCCGAACCGGGCCGAGGTGTCCAGCTACTTCAAACTCGTGCACGAGGGCTTCCCCCTGGTGCGCATCTACGAGGTCCTGCCCCCGGCCCAGGAGCCGCAGGGACAGGCGGAGGCATTCACCCAATGAGCATCCCCTTCATCGACCTGAAGACCCAGTATCGTCGCGTGGCGACGGAAGTGGAGCAGGGCATCCAGGCCGTGCTTGCGTCCGGCGCGTATATCAACGGCCCTGCGGTGGCCCGCCTGGAGGAGCGACTGGCCGGATATTGCGGCACGCGCTTTGCCGTGGGCTGCGCCTCCGGCACGGACGCGCTCATGATGGCCCTCATGGCCCTCAAGGTCGGCCCCGGCGACGCGGTCTTCTGCCCGCCCTTCACCTTCATGGCCACGGCCGAGGTGGTGGCGCTGCTCGGCGCGACCCCGGTCTTCGTGGACGTGGACCCGGCGACCTGCAACATCGACCCTGCGCAGCTTAAAAAGGCAGTGCGGGCCGTGCGCAGCGGGGACGCCTCGCTGCACCCGCTGCCGCAGCACGCGGGCAAGCTCACGCCCAAGGCCGTGATCCCGGTGGACCTCTTCGGCCTGTTGGCCGACTACCAGGCCATCCTGCCCGTGGCGGCGGAGCACGGGCTTTTCGTCATCGAGGACGCGGCCCAGGCCTTCGGGGCCACCGTTGCGCTGCCCGGCGAGCCCTCCGGCGCCGCGCGCCGGGCCTGCTCCTTCGGCCAGATCGGCTGCACCTCGTTCTTTCCGGCCAAGCCGCTGGGCTGCTACGGCGACGGCGGCATGTGCTTCACCGACGATCCCGAGCTGCTGGAGCTGCTGCGGTCCATCCGCGTGCACGGCCAGGGCCGTGAAAAGTATGACAACGTGCGCCTGGGCATCACCGGGCGGCTGGACACCATCCAGGCCGCAGTGCTCCTGGCCAAGTTCGAGATCTTTGAGGACGAGGTGCGCCTGCGCCAGGACGTGGCCGCGAGATACGCCGAGCTCCTCGGCGCGCTCCCCGGTCTGACCCTGCCCGCGGTGCCTGGCGGGCATGTCTCGGTCTACGCCCAGTACTGCATCCTGGCTGAAAGCAGCGCCCACCGCCAGGAGCTGCTGGACCGCCTGACCAAGGCCGGGGTCCCTTCGAGCATCTACTATCCCAAGCCCCTGCACCTGCAGCCGGCCTTTGCGAACCTGGGCTACCAGCCAGGCTCCATGCCCGTGAGCGAGGCTTTGGCCGCGCGCATCTTCAGCATCCCCATGCATCCCTACCTCACGGTGGAGACGCAGCAAGAGATCGTCAACGCCCTGGCCGGGTAGGCCCAGGGCGGAGGCGGGAAGGAGTCATGCGGATAGTCTGGCGCACGCTGCCCAAGCTGGCCCTGCCTGCGGCCATCGGCCTGGGCCTGGCCTACCTGGCCACGAGCTTCGTGCCACGGCCCGCGCCTTTCCTGCGCCCGCCCGAGACGTTGCGCGCCCAGGGCCAGGCCTACGGCGCGGAGTCGCCCGTGCGCATCATCCTGGAGCGCAACGTCCTGAAGCTTGAGAGCACCCCGTTCTATCCCCTGGGGCAGCCTCCCGTGCCCATTGCCGCTCCCGAGCCAGTGGCTGCGGCCCAACCGTCTGCCAACGCCACGGCGCCCGCCAAGGCCGCCTTTGCCCAGGCCGACACCAGCGTGACGCCGCAGGGCGCGAACCCGTCCGCCCCTGCCAACGCCGGGATCAGCTCCACTGCGCCCCTCTCCGGCGGGCCCAGCGTGCAGGGCCAGGCCGTGCGTCCGGGGGCGTCAGCAGAATCTCCGCCACAAGCGGCCCCAGGTGCGTCCCTTGCTGCCGCCCAGGCCCAGGCCGCCCCGCTGGCGGCCAAGGCCTTGACGCCGCAAGCCAGCGCCGTAAAGACCCGGGCAGGTGTCCAGGTGAATGCCCAGGCCAATGCCCATACGGGTACCCCAGCGGTCCCGTCCGCGCCGCGCCTGGGCCTGCAGGGTTTCCGGCTGGTGGGCGTCATCGCCGGCGGCGAGCGGCCCCTGGCCATGCTCCAGGTGGACGGAGCTGCGGTGTCCTTGCGCATTGGCGAGCAGGCGCGCGGCTGGACCCTGGTCTCCGTGGAGCCGGGGCAGGTGCTGCTGCAGAACGGCGAGGAGCGGCGCAGGCTGGAGCTTGGCACCGCCGGTGCGGCGCCGCGCGTGAAAGCGCCCTAAATCAAAAGCGCCAGGCGTCCGATGAGGGTCTAGAGCCAAAGCCCGGCAGCCGCAGCCAAGGAGAGCGCCAGTGTCCCGCCCCAAAGAGTCCCGCCCCAAAGTCTCCCTTGTGGTCCCGGTGTACAATCAGGCCCGGTACCTGCCCATCTGCCTGGACTCCATCTGGTTTCAGGACTACCCGGAGCTTGAGGTCATCCTGGTCAACGACGGCTCCACCGACGAAACGGCCCAGGCCATCGTTGAATACGAGCGCGCCCTGAAGCAGGACGAGACGTCCTACGCTTCGTATTTCAATACCCAGCGCGATGTCATCGAGCGCGTGCGGCACCCGCGCTTTCCGCAGACCGGGCGCACCCTGCGCGTCATCGAGCACGAGAAGAACAAGGGCCTGGCCCCGGCGCTGAACACCGGCTTCGCTGCGGCCACGGGCGAGTTCTGCACCTACGTGCCCGCCGACGACGTGCTCCTGCCGTCCATGGTCTCGGAGATGGTGGACGCGCTCCAGGCCGGGGCGGACTTCGTCTACGCCGACATGGCCATCGTGGACGACGCCGGCCGCGTGGTGCGGCGCTTCGAGCTGCCGGACTACTCCTTCGAGCGCTGCTTCGGCGACTGGTATCTGTGCGGCGTGGCCAAGCTCTACCGCACCGAGCTGCATCAGCGCTTCGGCGATTACGACGAGGCGCTCCTGGCCCACGACCACGAGCTGTTCCAGCGCTTCGCCGAGGGCGGGGCGAAGTTCACGCACATCCCCCGCGTGCTCATGAACGTGCGCGACCACGCCAAGCGCGAGGTGGACATCCACGCGCCCTCCAGCTGGAACCGCCTGCTGGAGGAGTCCAAGGTGCTGGTGCGGCGGGCGCGGGCGCACCTGGCTGGGGGTCGAGGCTAGTGGCCAGGGTTCTGGTGACCGGAGGCACCGGGTATATCGGTTCGCATCTGGCCGTGGCCCTTATCCAGGCCGGGCACGAGGCCTTGCTTCTGGACAATCTCAGCCGTAGCCGCCGCGAGGTGCTGGAGCGCATCCGACGCATCACCGGCCTGAAGCCGGTGCTGCTGGAAGTTGACGTGCGCGACGAGGCGGGCCTGGATGCCGCCCTGGCCCGTCACCGGCCGGATGCGTGCATCCATTGCGCCGGGCTCAAGGCTGTGGCCGAGTCCGTGGCCAAGCCCCTGCTCTATTTCGCCAACAACGTGGAGGGAACGCTGCTGCTGTTGGGGGCTCTGGATCGCGCTGGGGTCACCCGTGTGCTCTTCAGCTCCTCGGCCACTGTGTATGGCATTACGGAGAAGATGCCTCTGGTGGAGGAGTCTCCGCTCGCGCCCATCAACCCGTATGGTCATGGCAAGCTCATGGTGGAGCATTTTCTGAATGATCTGGCCAAGGCCGATCCTCGCTGGCGTGTGGGCATCCTGCGTTATTTCAACCCCGTTGGCGCACACGAGTCCGGCCACATCGGGGAGGAGCAGAGCGACGTGCTGGGCAACCTGATGCCGATTCTGCTGCAGGTGGCGGAGGGCCAGCGCACGCACGTGGAGATTTTTGGCACCGACTACGACACCCCGGACGGCACATGCATCCGGGACTTCGTGCACGTGATGGACCTGGCCGAGGCGCATGTGGTCGCCTTGGAGAAACTTGCGTCTTGCGCTGGGTCGTTCACGCTTAACCTGGGCACAGGTCGCGGGCTGAGCGTGCTGGAGGCCTTGCAGACCCTTGAGCGGGTCTCGGGGCGGAAGATCCCTTGGCGCGCCGCATCGCGCCGCGAGGGCGATATCCCGGTGTGCTACGCGGCGGTGGATGCGGCCCGGAACCTCTTGAAGTGGAGCGCGAAGCGAGGGCTGGAGGCCATGTGCGCGGATGCGTGGCGCTGGAAGGAGATGAATCCTTCGGGGTACGCCCCCCACGCTGGCGAAGGTGGTGACCTCGCATGAGCCACACCGGAGCGGAGCCTCTGTCCAAAAACATCCTGGTCACCGGCGGCGCGGGCTACATCGGCAGCCACACCTGCAAGGTCCTGGCCCAGGCCGGGTACACCCCGGTGACCCTGGACAACCTGGTCTACGGCCACGAGTGGGCCGTGCGCTTCGGGCCCTTTGTCCAGGCCGACGTCCTGGACCGTGCCGCCCTGGACCGCGTGTTCGCCGAGTTCCACCCCTCGGCTGTGCTGCATTTTGCCGCCTTCACCTACGTGGGCGAGTCCGTCACCGACCCCGGCAAATACTACCGCAACAACGCCGTCGGCACGCTGACCCTGCTGGAGGCCATGCGCGACCACGGCTGCGGGCGGCTGGTGTTCTCCAGCTCCTGCGCGGTGTACGGCCTGCCCCAGGTCCTGCCCCTTACCGAGGAGCATCCCCAGGCGCCCATGAACTCGTATGGGGTGAGCAAGGCCATGAGCGAGCGCATGATGGCCGACTTCGGACTGGCCCATGGGCTTCGCTCCGTGTGCCTGCGCTATTTCAACGCCGCCGGGGCCGATCCCGGGGGCCTGCTCGGCGAGGACCACGACCCGGAGACGCACCTGATCCCCCTGGCCGTGGAGGCCGCCTTGGGCAAGCGCCCGCCGCTCCAGGTCTTCGGCTCCGACTATCCCACCCCGGACGGCACCGCAGTGCGCGACTATGTGCATGTGCTGGACCTGGCCCAGGCCCACGTGGCCGCCTTGCGCCACCTGGAGGCTGACGCCGCGCCGGATTCCGCACCCTGCGCGGCCTTCAACCTGGGCACGGGGCAGGGCGCCTCCGTGGCCGAGGTGCTGGCGGCGGTCAAGGCCGTGTCGGGCCGCGCCGTGCCGCACAGCATGGCCCCGCGCCGCGCGGGCGATCCGCCCATGCTGGTGGCCCAGGCCGGGCTGGCGGAGCGCGTGCTGGGCTGGCGGCCCGCGTACACGGACATCAAGGACATCATCCGCACGGCCTGGGACTGGCACGCGCGGGAACGCGCAAGCCTGCGCACACAAGAAGGGCGGTCTTCGTGAAGAGCAATCTGGAAGAGTGGAAAGAATTGCAGGGTACGGGCTACTTTGAAAATCACCACTGCTACGCCAAGAAGGACGGCAAGCTCCTGGCTGAGGGTGAGGATGCCGCAATCATCCAGCGCTACACTGCGCTCACCCCGGACAAGAAGGTCGCGATCATCGGCTGCGGCTTCGGGCGGGAGTCCTCTCTCATCGCCCCACTGGTGGGCCATGTCTGGGGCGTGGACGTGAGCAGGTACATCCTGGACAAGGCCGAGGCATTTCTTTCCGCCCGCGGGGTGGGAAACTTCACTCCCGTGCTGGCCGAGCGCTGGAAGCAAGACATCCCGTACGGGCTGGACCTGGTATACTGCTACATCGTGTTTCAGCACATCACCAAGGATCTGGTGCGCGACTATCTCTCCGGCATGCGCGGCAAGCTGGCTCCCGGTGGGGAGTGGGTCTGCCAGTTTGCGGAGCTTTCCTACGGCACGGAGGATGCAGAGCAGAAGGTGTACGAGCCGTGCGTGCGCTGGACGAGCCGGGAGATCCGTGAGGTCGTGGCCCTGTGCGGGTACGAGCTGCTGGCGCTGGACACCCAGGACATCGAGGGCCACGGGCTCTGGCACTGGGTGCATTTTCGGCTTGCAGCCTAGAGCGGGGCCGGACAGGGAAACGGAGGAGACGGTGCAGAAAGAGACAGCCCCGGGGGGCGGGATTCAGGACTGGTGAGACGACTGCCATACGGGGCGCCGCCCCGAAACTGACCCAAGCCCCCCAGACAAGGATACGCCATGATCAAGGATGAATACAGCCCCTACAAGGTGGTCCACCACCCCGAGAGGCTTGCCCAGTTGCGCCACGGGGAGCAGATCAACCCGGTGCAGGTCCACCTCGTTCCGAGCAACCGCTGCAACCAAAGCTGCACCTTCTGCGCCTACCGCATGCCGGAGTATTCCAGCAGCCAGAACTTTGACAGCCGGGACATCATGAGCGGTCCCAAGCTCATGGAGATACTGGACTCCTGCAAGGCGCTGGGCGTGCGGGCCGTGCAGTACACAGGTGGAGGCGAGCCCCTTACCCATCCGGACATCGCCGAGGCCTTCCGCCGCACCCTGGACCTGGGCCTGGACCTGGCCCTTGTGTCCAACGGCATGGCCCTTACGGACGAGCTCATAGACCTGCTCACGGACGTCGCCTGGGTCCGCGTCAGCGTGGACTGCGGCAACCCGGCAACCTACTCGCTTATCCGGCGGGTCAAAAGCCAGGTCTTCACCCGCGTCACGGAGAATGTGGGCAAGCTGGCCCGCCGCAAAAAGGGCACCACCCTGGGGATCGGTTTTGTGGTGAACGCGGAGAACCACCGCGAGATCTATGACGCCTGTCGCCTGTTCAAAGACCTGGGCGTGGACAATTTCCGCATCTCCGCAGCCTTCACCCCGAGCGGCGTGGGCTACTTCGACTCCTTCTTCCAGTCCGCGAGGGACCTGGCCCAGCGCGCCAAGGAGGAGTTCGAGGATGCGAATTTTACGGTGTTCAACCTCTTCGGCGACCGCATCGCCGATTTGTTCCACGGCGACCAGGACTACGACTACTGCCCCATGAAGGAATTCGTGCCCTACATCGGCGCGGATCTGGGCGTCTACACGTGCTGCATGCTGGCCTACAACGACAATGGGTACATCGGCTCACTCAAGGACAAGAGCTTCGAGGAGCTGTGGAACAGCAAGGAAAAGCGTGAGTTTTACCAGGGGCATTCACCGCGCACGCTCTGCCGCATCCCCTGCATGTTTGAGAAGAAGAACCGGTTCATCCACTACTGCATCAAGGACGACCCCCGGCACATCAATTACATCTGACCGCCCTGCGTGGGCAGGGGCCGCATGCGCGCAGCACCGCGATTCTCCATTCTGGTTCCCACCTTCAACCAGGCGCACTACCTGGGCCAGGCCCTGGACTCCCTGCTGGCCCAGACCTGTGGGGACTTCGAGGCCCTGGTGGTGGACGACGGCTCCGTTGACGACACCCCCCAGGTGCTGGCCGCTTATGCCGCGCGCGACGAGCGCGTCCGGCCCTTCCGGCGGGACAACGGCGGCTGTGGCGCGGCCCTGAACACAGGCCTGGAGCAGGCTCGCGGGGCTTGGGTGGGTTGGCTGTCCTCCGATGACCTGTTCGAGCCGGACAAGTTGGCCGTGCATGCGCAAGCCATCCTCCAGCACCCGGAAGCCGGCTTCTTCCACACGCATTTTTATTATCTCGACGAGGCCACGGGCGAGAAATCCTCCCCGGACCCTTGGCGTCCCGTCCCGCCTGCGCACTTCCAGGTCTCGCGCCTGCTGGAGGGCAACTATGTGCATGGCAACGCGGTCATGGTGCGCAAGGATGTCTTTGACGAGGTCGGCTCTTTTGACGAGAGCCTGCGCTACGGCCAGGATTTCGACATGTGGCTGCGCATGAGCGCCCGGCACAGGTCCGTGTACCTGGAGGCGCGCACCTGCGTCACGCGGTGGCACAGCGGGCAGACCACCAACCTGTTCCCCGTGGCCGGGCTGTATGACTCCTGCCGGGCCTGCCTGAATTTCCTGAACGCCTTCGCGTTCGCCGGACTGTTTCCCCAGCTTAATCTGGCGCACCCGGATGAGGCCGCCGCAGCCGTGGACGAAGTGCTGGGCATCGTCTGCAACACCGGGGCGTACATCTACCAGCTGGGCTACAACACGCTGCTGCCGGACAGGCTGCGCGAGTGGCTGGGCACCGACGCAGCCTCCGCAGCCCAGGCCGCGCGGGAGGTTCTGCGCCAGCGGCTGTCCCGGCCGCAGACCCAGGCCCTGCCCCGGGTCATCCTGCAGAGCCTGGCCGCCGCGCTGGAGCAGACGGACGCCTGGGCCTTCACCCCGCGCGGTGTGGAGCAGGTCATCGCCGACACCCTGGCCGACCCGGCCACGCCGGAGCAGAAGCGCCAGAACCTGCTGCGCTACCGGGAATACTTGGCGGCCGCCCACGCCAGGCTCGGGTGCGTGCGCGCATGAGCGCCCAGGCGCTCGGCGCGGCCTGAAAAGCAAGGGGCTAGGCGCGCACGAAGATTCTGTTGCCGGTTCCGGCCCAGCGCGTTCCGGCCAGCTGCTGGTCGGAGTGCTCAGGGTAGTCGCTCTCCTCCGCGAAACCGGCTTGGCGGAGCGTTTTGTAGAAATCCTCGTGCTCCCCCTGCGTGAAGGTGATCTCCACGAGCAGCGTGCGCAGCCCAGGGTCGCGCAAGAGCCTGTCCGCCCCGGCCAGAACCTTCCCCTCGTGCCCGTCCACATCAATCTTGAGGTGGGCCGGAGTCGGCAATCCCAGTTCGTAGCACAGCCTGTCCAGGGGCACGCCAAGCATCATCTGGACGTGGAACGGCGTGAAGTCCTTGCCTTCGAAGTCGCGGGTCGAGCCGAAGCAGTGCATGGCCGCGCCCGGAACGTAGGCCCCCTGGTCCATGAGGTCGAGCCCCAGAGGGTGGATGTTCAGGGGGGCCACGGCCAGGGTGTCGCTCACCGCAATGCACAGCGGCAGCACCAGCCCTGAAAGCCCGTTGAGGTGCGTGTTGCGGTTGAGCTTCGCGTGGTTCAGCGCTTCCGGTTCAAAGGCGTACACAAGCCCCCGCCGCTCCATGCGGAGCGCGGCATAGAGCGAGTAAAGCCCGATGTTGGCCCCCACGTCAAAGAACGTGTCGCCGGGGCGGAAGTGGCGGTCCATCCATTCCAGGGTTTCCGGCTCCTTGCTGGCATAGGTGTCGCCCCGCCAGGATTCGGCCTTGGAGTCCACGTCAAGAAGGATGGGAAGCCCTCGCACCGTGTATTGCTGTATCATGCTGCTGCTCCAATGTTCTTTTGCTCAAGGGTTCGGCACCGCCGACCGGCATGCGCGCAGGACACGAATCTTGCAGGGATTATGCCGCGTTTGAGCGCGTTGCGGCGCGAGCATAAGCTTATCGGCCGGAGAACGCCAGTTCTCAAGGCCTGCGGGGGGTCCGTGTTGCTGCGTCAGTTTTTTTCGTGTAGTGAACAATCGAGGAAATGGCCATTTTTGCCGCTACGCGTCCAGCACCGGGCAAAGAGGTCCGCAATGCGCTGGAAAAGAACCGCAAACCAGGAGTTTGGGCCGCGCTGGACAGGGTGCTGGGCCGCGCGCTAAACTTTCTAAATCGTTTTGACGATGAATGGTTATGGTGCCCATGAATCGACTCTCTTCTCACCCCGTGGACGCATGGCCGCGCTCCATGCAGGAAAGCAACCCTCCCGCCCCGGCCGAGGGGGGCGTGCTGGCCATCATCCCCGCGCGCGGCGGCTCCAAGGGGCTGCCGCGGAAGAATGTCCTGCCCCTGGGCGGCAAGCCCCTGGTGGCCCATTCCATCGAAACAGCCCTGCGCGCAGCGAGCATCAACCGGGTGGTGGTTTCCACCGACGACGACGAGATCGCGTCGATCGCCGCCGCCTACTCCGGGGTGGACGTGGTGCGCCGCCCGGCGGACCTTGCCACGGACCGGGCGGATCTTGGCGACGTGCTGGAGCACGCTCAGGAAATGCTGGCCGAGCGGAAAGTCTTCGCCGCGCATGTCGTGGTGCTGCTGCCCACGCACCCCTTCCGCACGCCGGGCCTTGTTGATTTTTTGACGGGCAAGCTGCTGCAGGGATTCTCCACCGTGCTGACGGTGCGCAGAATAACCGCAGCGCCGTGGCGCAACCTGGTTCTGAACGACGGCGTGCTGGCCCCGCTGAAGGACGAACACGGCAGGGAGGTCTTTTTCCGTTCGTATGGCCTGTTCTCCGCCTACACCCCGGGCGTGGCGTCACGCTGCTACTGCCACGAGATAATTAATTTCACCGAGTGCGTGGACATTGACGAGCCGAGCGACTTCGCCCTGGCGGAGCGGGTGCTTGCGGACAACTTGTTTTCCTTTGGCGTGGACTGAGATGCGTGCCCTGATTCCGTTCTGCTTTTCGCCCGGCCAGAGCCGGGAAACCGGGTCCGCCGGATTGAAGGTCTTGCTGCGCGAGCTTCTGGCCCGGCCGGAGATCACCCTCGTGGTGCTGGCGCACGATGGCCCGCCTCCGCTTCAGGACTGCACGGATGCGCGCGTGGTCCTGCTGCCTGTGGCTGCGGAATTCGCCGAGCCATCGTCTGAAAGTCCCTTTGCCCCTGGTTCGGAGGAGGCGCTTGCCGCCGCGCAGGCCAGCGGCCTCTTGGCGGACGGGCCCGTGCTCCTGCTGGATTGGCGCGATCAGCGCCTGACGGGCTCCCTGGCGCAGGAGGCCCTGCGGGAAATGCAGGCCGTCCGGGCCGAGGCGCTCGTGAGCGTGACGCTGTGCCGGGACCATCCGTGCCAGCTGCAGGAGCCCGTGGAAATCCTCGGCAGGTGCCTCGCGGTTCTGCGCGAGACCGGCGGCGCGGTCGAGACGCCGGGCCCCGGACTGTGGCAGAGCCGCGCGCTGGCCTTCCCCTGGGCCAAGCGCCTTGTGCTTTTCGAGCAGGGCGAAGGCCCCTGCTTTGTCCAGGAGGACGGAACCTGCCAGACCGCGTTTTGCGCCGTGGCCGACCCGGCGCGCGCCGTGGCGGCCGGGGAGACTGTCTGGCTGCGCCGGAGCGAGACCCAGGCGAGTCTCCTGGCCGGGGCCGCTGAGCTGGAGCTCCTGGCCGAGCGCCACGGCGTGCGGTGTGACGAGGTCCTGGGGTGGTCCCCCAAGGCGTTGGCCGAGGGCCTTGAGGCGGACGTGCTGGCGTCTGCGCGGCAGGCGGGCGGCCAGGAACTGCGTGTCCGGCTGCGCAGCCCCGCCGGGCCGCGGGCCAGGGTGTTCGTGCTGCCGGTGCCTGTGGCTGTCCCGGGGGCCGGGCTGGCGAGTTGCGAATTTCTGGAGAGGCCCTTCCCGGCCGGAGCCCTGGAGGCTACATTCGCCCTGCCGCAGGAGCCTGCGGCGGGCTATCTCGTCTGCGCGTTGCAGACCGCTGCCGGGGCGCAGTGCGACCTGCTGCTGCCCTATGTTCCCAGTGTGCCGCTGTGGTGCCGCGACCCCAAGGATGGCGGATGCGTTCGGATGGACAGCGGCCAGAGCATCACCGGGCGGCAGGATTTTCCCGAGGTCTTCGAGGTGGACGGAAGCCTCGCGCTGCTTGGACCCGGCATCCGCTCGCTGCGGGCGGCCCTGGCCTCGCCCCGCCTCGCGCATCTGGTGCTGCCGATCGCTGCGGGCGTCGCAGCCGCAAAGGAATGGGCTGCCGCCAGGCGCGCCATGGCCTGCGAGCTCCCCGGCGGCGCCGGGCATGAGCGGTCCGTCCCGGCCTTGGCCGAGGCGCAGGGGCCGGAGCAGGCAGGCCCGGATCCGCAAGGACCGGAGTCGGCGGCAAGGCGTCTGGCCCTGTTGCGCACACGGGTTTTGGATGCCCAGCGCCTGGCCCTGCGCTGTCGCCTGGTGAGGCACATCCTGGCCGGAATGGAGGACTGCCCCGCACATGTCGGACAGATTTTCGGTGTCGGGCGGGATTCGCCGACCGCAGCGGCCCGGGGATTGACCGCAGCCGTACTGGCGGCGCTGCCCGGGCCGCAGGAGCTGTCCGCAGAGGGTGCCTGGCTGGACATGCTCGGGCTGGTCCAATGGGCCTGGCCGGGCAGGTGGGAGGCGACATTCCTGCCCACCCTGCGCCGGGCTGGAACGCCGGAAGGGCGTCTGCGGTCCCTGGCGCGGCGGCACGCCCTGAGACGCTGCGCAACGATCGAGCACCCGGCCATTGAGCGCCCCTTTGGCCTGAGCCTGAGCGCGGCGGCGGACGAACTGGCCGTGGCCAACGAGCAGCGCGGCACCGTGAGCCTGTTCAGCCTCCAGGGGCGCTTCCTGCGCGAGGTGGAGCACCCGGGGGCGCTGTCCGTGGGGCTGGCCCATGACGAATCGGGCCGGCTGTGGGTCGCCACGTCCTGCCCCAGCGGCCACAACCTGCTGCGGTCCAACGCGGAGCGTACGGCGTTTGAGCCCGCAAGCCCGGCCGGAGGGTTCCCGGAGGGGACCCCATGCCCATGGTTCCTGTGCGCCGGTGGCGGGGAGATCTTCGTGCAGTGCGCAGATCCGGCGACGTCCACGAGCCGGGTGGCGGCCTTGCGCGCGGACGGGCGGCAAGGCTTTGCGGCCAGGGTGTTGCCGCAGCGTTGGGGCATGCCCGGCGGCCTGTTCCTGCATCAGGGAAAACTCGTCGTGGCCGAACGAAGGTTCCCGGCTTTGTGGCTTTGCGATCCCGGCGGGGGGCAGGCGCGCTGCCTCGTGAGGCTTGATCCGCGGTTCGGCCAGATCTTAAGCGGGCTCTCCACTGGCGAGGACATGTTTTTCGCCACGTCGCAGGGCGTGCTCAAGCTCGACGGCACGGGGCGCATGGTCTTTTTTGCGGAGGCCGATTCCCTGCGCCTGAAGCGGCCCTCGGGCGTGGCACTGGTCCCCGGGGCGGACCGGGCGCGCCTGTACGTTGCGGATTACGGAAGCCATTTGGTGCAGATTTACGAGGTGGGGCCATGAGCATCGGCGTGATCGTCCAGGCGCGCATGTCCTCGTCGCGGCTGCCGGGGAAGGTTCTGCGCGAGGTCCGGGGCCGGGCCCTGCTCGGGCATCTTCTGGATGGCCTGCGCCAGGCCAAGGGCCCGGACACCCTCCTGGTGGCGACATCGGTCGACCCCAGCGACGATGCGGTGGAGCAGTTCTGCCGGGCGGAGGGTGCGCGCTGCTGGCGCGGGCCGCTCGACGATGTGGCGGCGCGATTTTTGGGCGCGGCGGAGGCGGCCTCGCTGGACGCCGCAGTGCGTATCTGCGCCGACAGCCCGCTCCTGGACCCTGCGTTGGTCGACCAGGCCGTGGCCCTGTTTCGCCTGGGCGGGGCCGATCTGGTGAGCAACGTGCTGCGGCGCACCTATCCCAAGGGGCAGTCCGTGGAGGTGGTGTCTGTCGAAGCCCTGCGCCTGGCTGTGCGGGACATGGCTGAGGCCGAGGACCGCGAGCACGTGACGCGTTATCTGTATGCCCGGCCTGAGCGCTTTGCCATCCGTGGCTTTGAGTCCGGAACGGACTTGGGCGGGGTCAACATGAGCGTGGACACCGAGGCGGATCTGGCCCGATTCGCGGCGGTCATGGCCCGGCTCGCGCGGCCGCATTGGGAATATGGCTGGCGGCGGCTCATGGAGCTGGCCGGGGAGGGCGCATGAAGGAACTGCGGGTGGGCGTCCTCGGTCTGGGCATCGGCATGCGCCATGCACGCACGGTGCAGGGGCACCCCGCCGCTGCGCTGGCCGCCCTGTGCGACCCGGACACTACGGCCCTGGCAGCGGGCGGGAAGGAATTTCCCCAGGCGCGCCTCTTCTCCAGCCCGGAGGAGTTCCTCGACGCCCCGGACCTGGATGTGGTCTGCATCGCCTCTCCGGACGACGCGCATTTCGCGCAGGCCAGGGGAGCCCTGGAGCGCGGCCGGCATGTCTTTGTGGAAAAGCCCCTCTGCCAGCACGAGGGGCAGACCAGGAGCCTGGCGGAGCTGCTGGCCAGGCGGCCGGAGCTGCGCCTGTCCTCCAACCTGGTGCTGCGGACCTGTCCGCGTTTTTTAGCCCTCCGGCAGGGGCTGGAGCAGGGCCGGCTCGGCACGCTGTACCACATCGAGGCCGACTATTTCTGGGGCCGCAAGCACAAGCTGCTGGGGGGCTGGCGGGCGGAGATGGATTTCTATTCGATCATCCAGGGAGCGGCCGTGCACATGGTCGACCTGGCGCTGTTTCTCACCGGCCGGCGGCCCCTGGCGGTGACGGCTCTGGGCAGCGATGTCGGCGTGCGGGGCACGGCCCAGCGGCACAACGCCTTTGCCGTGCTCCTGCTGCGTTTCGCCGACGGCCTCTCGGCCAAGATCGCGGCCCACGGCGGGTGCGAGCATCCGCATTTCCACCGCGTGGCGGCCTATGGCGAGCGCGGAGTGTTCCAGGCCGAGCTGGCCGGGGCCGGCTGGATCGGGTCGAGCGAGCCGGAGGCCTCACCCGAGCCGGAGGCTGCGGCCTATCCCGGCCGGGAGGAGCGCGGCCTGGTGCTTGCGAGTTTTCTGGATGCGCTGCGCGGATCGGCTGTTCAGCCCCTGGTGAGCCAGGCGGACAGCTTTGCCGCCATGAGCATCTGCCATGCGGCGGACCGGTCCGTCGCCACCGGGCAGGAGTGCCCCATCGAATACCTGTGCTAGGGCAAAGGGGAAAACGTGACACGACAGATACCGTTTGGAAAACCGATCATAGGGGATGAGGAGCGGCGGGCCGTGGCCGAGGTGCTGGAAGGCACCACGCTGGTGCACGGCCCACGGGTGAAGCGCTTTGAGGCGGATTTCGCCGCGTATGCTGGCGCGCCGCACGCCCTGGCCGTGGGCTCGTGCACCGCCGGGCTGCACCTCGCCTGGTTCGACCTGGGCATCGGCCCCGGCGACGAGGTCATTGTGCCCGCGCAGACCCACACGGCCACGGCCCATGCCGTGGAGTACACGGGCGCGCGTCCGGTCTTCGTGGACTGCGACCCGCAAACCGGCAACATCGACCCGGAGGGCGTCGCGGCGGCTGTGGGGCCGCGCACGCGGGGCATCTGCGTGGTGCACTACCTGGGGCTGCCGGTGGACATGGACCGCATCAACGCCATCGCCGCGCCGCGCGGCCTGTTTGTCCTGGAGGACTGCGCCCTGTCCATCGGGGCCAAGTACAAGGGGGTGCACACCGGCCTGCTCGGCGACGCCGGGGTGTTCTCTTTCTACCCCGTGAAGCATATGACCACGGCTGAGGGCGGCATGTTCATCACCCGCCATGCGGACTTGGCCGAGCGCATCGGCAAGAAGCGCGCCTTCGGCGTGGACCGCGTGGTGGGCGAACGCAAGCAGCCCGGCGTATATGATGTGGTCTGCCTGGGCTACAACTATCGCATGAACGAGCTGGAGGCGGCGCTGGGCGTGGAGCAGCTGCGCCGCATGGACGGCTTTCTGGCCCGCCGCAGGGAGAACTACCTGCGGTTGGAGCTCGGGCTGGGCCGCCTGGAAGGGCTGCGGGTGCTGGCCTCTGCCGGCGGTGACGAGGCGCAAGGCAGCTTCTACTGCCTGAGCATGGTGCTCGACGAGGCGCTGCGGCCACACCGGGCGGACCTCGTGGAGAAGCTCTCGGCCCTGGGCGTGGGCACCAGCGTGTACTACCCCAGGCCCGTGCCGCACATGAGCTACTATCGGGAGAAATACGGCTTCGGCGAGGACAGCTTCCCCCACGCCGCGGCGATCAGTTACGGGTCCGTGGCGCTGCCGGTGGGGCCGCACCTGGGACCCGAAGACATGGACTACATCGTCGATTCGGTGAAACATGCCATAAGCGAGGTGCGCGGATGATTCCCATTCAAGGCAGAAGAGTCGTTCTCATCGGCGGGGCGGGGTTCATTGGCCACAACCTGGCCCTTCAGCTCAAGGCGCTCGGCGCCGAGGTCTCGGTCATCGACGGCCTGCAGGTGAACAACGTGCTGGCCTTTTCCTCCACGGATACCAAGGTGGCCAACCGCGCCTTTTATCTGGCCATGCTGAACCAGCGGCTGGAGCTCATGCGCAAGCACAACGTGCCGGTGTACATCCAGGACGCGCGCGACTACCACGCCCTGAACCGGCTCCTGATCGACATCGCCCCGCAGGTTGTGGTGCAGCTGGCCGCAGTCTCCCACGCCAACAAGTCGAACAAGGACCCATTTTCCACCTTCGACCACAGCTTCCGCACCCTGGAAAACGCCCTGGACTGCTCGCGCGGGTTCAAGGTGGAGCACTTCATCTATTTTTCCTCCAGCATGGTCTATGGCCATTTCGAGGGCGGCCACGTTACCGAGGACACGCATTGCGAGCCGCTGGGCATTTACGGCGCGCTCAAGTACGGCGGGGAGAAGCTTGTCATCGCCTACAACCAGGCCTTTGATCTGCCCTACACCATCATCCGCCCCTCGGCGCTCTACGGGCAGCGTTGCGTCAGCCGCCGGGTCGGGCAGATCTTCATTGAGAACGCCCTGCAGGGCACGGAGATCACGATCCAGGGCGACGGCTCCGACGGCCTGGATTTCACCTACATCGACGACGTGGTGCAGGGCATTGTGACCGTCATCGGCAACGAGAATTCCCGCAACCAGATCTTCAACATGACCTATGGCGAGGCCCGGACCCTGAAGCAGATGGCCGAGATAGTGCTCGAACATTTTCCGGAGGTGCGCATCAACTACGTGCCCAAGGACAAGCTGATGCCCGACCGCGGCACCCTCTGCATGGACAAGGCCCAGGCGCTGCTTGGCTTCACCCCGGCCTGGTCCCTGGAGCGCGGCTTCCCCGAATACATCCGCTGGTATCAGGAGATGGTCAAGACCGAGAAGATGGACGGCAAGATGCCGGTAACCTACGGGTAGCGTGCTGTGGACTGGTTCGTGCCGGATGGCTTCCTCTCTGCGGTGATGGACCGCGACGCCTGCTGGCTCAAGGCCGCGCCCGCCGCTGCGGAGGTCGGGGGCTTTGCCGCGGCCTGCGCCGCCAGGAGAGACGATCCCCGCTGGTTTGCCACGAGCAAGGTGGCCGCCGCGAATAGGGAGGCGCTGGACTGGGTGCAGCAAGAGGGCTTCCGCGTCGTGGACATGAACCTCTGCTTCGAGGGCCATCCGGAGGCTCCGGGCGGCTGGGACGGAACGGTGCGCCCGGCCATCCCGGAGGATGAACCCTGGGTGCGCAGCCTGGCCGCAGGCAGCCTGACCCTGAGCCGCTTCCACCAGGATCCGCGCATCCCGGATGAGCTGGCCGGACGCATCAAGGCCGGGTGGGTGGGGAACTATTTCTCCGGCTTGCGCGGGCAGGCCATGCTGGTGGCTGAGAAAGACGGCCAGGGGGTGGGTTTCCTGCTGCTGCTCGTGACGGCCGAGGCCCTGGTGGTGGACCTGGTGGCCGTGGACGCGTCGCTGCGCCGCCAGGGGGTGGCCCGGGCCATGCTCGGCGCGGCCATGGGCGGCGTTGGCGCGGGCCTGCGCCTGCGCGCGGGCACCCAGGCGGCAAACGCGGCCAGCATCCGGCTGTACGAGAACCTGGGCCTGCGTCTTTGCGCCGCGCACTACGTGCTGCACGCCCACGGGGGGAGCCATGCGCATCGGTAGCCACGACACCGCCGAGCGGGTCTTCATCATCGCCGAGATCGGCAACAACCACGAGGGCGACTTCGGCCTGGCGCGCGAGATGGTCGCAGCGGCGGCGGCCTGTGGCGTAGACGCCGTGAAGTTTCAGACCATCGTTCCGGAGCGGCTCGTCTCCGCGCTGCAGAAAGAACGCGTGGCTCAGCTTTCGCGCTTCCGCCTGAGCCGCGACCAGTTTGTCCTGCTGGCTGGGGAGGCCCGGGCACGGGGCATCGAGTTCCTGTCCACGCCCTTTGACGTGGACTCGGCGGAGTTTCTGGACACCCTGGTGCCGGCCTTCAAGGTGGCCTCGCCGGACAACACGTTCTTTCCGCTGCTGCGGGCCGTAGCCGCCACTGGCAAGCCGGTGCTGCTCTCCGCCGGGTTGTGCGACGGGCAGGAGCTGGCCGAGAGCGTGAACTTCCTGCGCGGGGCCTGGGGAGCGGGGCCAGAGGCCGACGTGTCGGACCGCCTGGCGCTTCTGCACTGCGTCTCGGCCTATCCCACCCCGGAAGCCGAGGCGGGCCTGGGAGCCATCACCCGCCTGGGAGCGTTCGGCGCCACGCCCGGCTATTCCGACCACTGCCTGGGCATCGAGGCGGCGGTGCTCTCTGTGGCCGCCGGGGCGCGCATCGTGGAGAAGCATTTCACCATCGACAAGCACCGCTCCGCCTTCCGCGACCATCAGCTTTCCGCCGACCCGGCGGACATCGTGGCGCTGGTCGCGCGCATCCGCCAGGCCGAGGCCCTGCTCGGCTCGGGCCAAGTGTGCTGCGCCCCTTGCGAGGAAGCAGGGCGCGTGGCCTACCGCCGGTCCGTGGTTGCGGCGGCGGATGTTCCCGCAGGCACTCGGCTGGGGCCTGAGCATCTGGACTGGGTGCGGCCCGGCGGCGGGCTGGCCCCGGGCGGGGAGGCCGCGATTCTCGGACGGGTGCTGCGCACGGACAAGCGGAGGGGCGAGATGCTCCTGGTCGGGGACGTGGAGTAGCGGCATGTGCGGCATAGCCGGATACATCGGGACCAGCCCGCCAACGGACGAGCGCGTGGCCTCCTGCCTGCGCAGCCTGGACCACCGCGGCCCCGACGGCAGCGGAGTGTACCGCCACGCGGGCAAGAACGGGCGGCACGCCTGCCTGCTGCACACCCGGCTGGCCATCATCGACCTGGACGAGCGTTCGGCGCAGCCCATGCGCCGGGAAGGGCGCGTCATCGTCTTCAACGGCGAGGTGTACAACTACCTGGAGGTGCGGGAGCGCCTGGCCGCGCAGGGCGAAGCCTTCCGCACCGGCAGCGACACCGAGGTGCTGCTGGCCGCCCTTGGCCGGGACGCCTCCCCAGGCAAGGCAGAGGCCCTGGACGGCCTGGAGGGCATGTGGGCCTTCGCCATGTACGACGAGGCGTCGGAGTCGCTGCTTTTGTGCCGCGACCGCTTCGGCGAGAAGCCGCTGTTTTTGTACGAGACCGCAGACGGCCTGTATTTCGCCTCCGAGGTCAAAGCGCTCATGGCCCTGTCCGGCCAGTGCTTTGCGCCGAACCTGCGCCATGTCCGGCGCAACCTCCTGGCTGGCTACCGCTTTTTATACAAGACCACGGACACCTTCTTTCTCGGCGTGCGCGAATTGGGCCGGGGCAGGCTGCTCGGCCTGGGGCCGGGGGGCGAGGCCGTGGAATCCGCATACTGGTCGCCGAAGGTCCGCATCGAACCGGACATGAGCTTTGCCGAGGCCGTGGCCGGGGCCAGGGAACGCCTGCTCCGGTCCATGGAGCTGCGCCTGCGCGCGGACGTCCCCTTGGCTTTCTGCCAAAGCGGCGGAGTGGATTCCAGCTCGCTCATCGCCATCGCCAAGCGCGTTTTCGGCTACGACGTGCACGGCTTCACCGTGGTCAACAAGGACGAGCGCTACGACGAGTGGGACCTGGTCCAGGCCACCATCGACGAGCTGGGGTTGCGGCACACCTCAATCCCCGTGGACACGGCGGACTTTCTGCCCAATCTTCGCGACGTGGTGCGCGCGCACGATGCGCCGCCCTGCACCATCAGCTACTATGCCCATTGGCTGCTGTTGCGCAGCGTGGCCGCCCACGGCTACAAGGTCTCCCTCAGCGGCACCGGGGCGGATGAGCTTTTCACCGGCTATTACGACCACCACGCCATGTATCTGGCCGAGATGCACGGCACCCCGGACTTCGACGAGGCCCTGGCCAACTGGCGGGAGCACATACGGCCCGTGGTGCGCAACCCGCTGTTGCAGGACCCCCTGGCCTTTGTGAAGAACCCCGGCCAGCGCGGACACATCACCCTGGAGCAGGACAGCTTCGCAGGCCTGCTGTGCGACAACTGGGCACAGGAATTCACTGAGGAGCGCTACACCGACGGGCTTCTGCGCAACCGCATGCTCAACGAGCTGTTCGTGGAGACCATCCCGCCGCCGCTGCGCGAGGACGACCTGAACGCCATGTGCTTCTCCGTGGAGAACCGCTCGCCGTACCTGGACCGCGACCTTTTCGAGTTTTGCAACGCCATCCCCACGCGGCACCTCATCCGCGACGGATTCAACAAAAAGGTGCTGCGGGAGGCCATGCGCGGCATCACGCCGGACTGCATCCTCGACCAGCGCCGGAAGGTGGGCTTCAACGCTCCGTTGTTCGATTTCCTGGACGTGGCCGACCCGGCGGTGCGCGCGCAGCTGCTGGCCGACGGCCCCATCTACGGGCTGGTGCGGCGCGAGGGCATCGCCGCCATGCTGGAGCCCGGGCGCCTGTCCAACAGCCAGAGCAAGTTCCTGTTCAGCTTTGTGGCCAGCGCGCTGTTTCTGGAAGAATTCTCCTAACCAAGGGCAAGGCAGGGACCGGGCATGTTCTCCTTTCTGGCGCTTCTCACGAACTCGCGGTACTGGCTGCTCCACAGCCTGCTCATGCGGCTGGTCCTGCGCTGCTACGGCGTGCGGGTGGGGCGCGGCTTCTACATGCAGGGCGTGCCCCGGCTCAAGCTCAAGGGTTTGGGCAGAAACATCGTCTTCGAGGACAACGTCCGCATCCTGGGCGACATCGACTTGCGCAACCGCGAGAACGGCAGGATCATCTTCCGCACGGGAGTGACGGTGGAGGGGAACTGCCGGTTCGTTTCCGCCCGCGAGGGCACCATCGACATCGGCGAGGGCTCCATAGTCACGGCCTACGCCATCATCAACGGAGGAGCCGATGTCCTTGTGGGACGGCAGTGCATCATCGGCCCCCGCGCCTCCATCAACGCCAACGAGCACCGCTTCGAGCGGGACGTGCCCGTGCGGCAGCAGGGGTTCGTGCATGCGGACGTCATCATCGAGGACGACTGCTGGCTGGCCGCGAACGTCGTGCTCATGAAGGGCGTGCGCCTGGGCAAGGGGTCGATCATCGGAGCCGGGGCCGTGGTCACGCGGGACACCGAGCCGTATTCCATCAACGGCGGCGTGCCCGCGAAAAAGATCGGCGAGCGCCGCTGACACGGTGGCCGGGGAGAGAACATGCACTACTGCGCCCGATGCCTGATGCCGGACACCAAGCCGTATCTGACCTTTGACGACGAGGGCGTGTGCGGGGCCTGCCGCGCGCACGAGCAGAAGACCGGGGCCCTGGCGGGCATCGACTGGGCGGCGAGGGCCGCGCGCTTCGAGGAGCTGGTGGAGGAGGCCCGCGCTGTGCGGGCACCGTATTTCGACGCCCTGGTGCCCGTGAGCGGCGGGAAGGACAGCATCACCCAGGTGCACAGGCTGCTTGGGCGCGGGTTGCGCATCCTGGCCGTCAACGTGGACTACGGCATCAAGACCGGCATCGGCGAGGAGAACCTGGCCCGCATCCCGGAAATGGGCGCGACCCTGTTCACCGTGCGGCCGGAGCTGGCGCTGCACAAGCGGCTCATCCGCATCGGTTTTCTGGACTACGGCGACCCGGACCTCTTGAGCCACACCCTGCTGCACGCAGCGCCCCTGCACGTGGCCATGGCCTTTGACGTTCCCCTCGTGCTGCTGGGCGAGAACTCGGCGTTCGAATACGGCGGGGACGCGGATCTCGCGGCGCTGAACCAGGTCAACCGTGCCTGGTTCTCGCGCTATGCCGCCAACGCCGGCCGCGATGCGCGCTTCGTTTCCGAGCGCTACGACATCCCCATGTCCGCCCTCGCTCTGTACGACTTCCCGGACGAAGTCGTGGGCTCGGGCACGCGCACGGTGTTTTCCAGCTATTACTTCCCGTGGGATTCCGAGGAGCACTTCCGCATCGCCCAGGGCTACGGGTTCAAGGCCCTGGACGCCCCGCGCGAGGGAACCTACCGGACCTATGTCGGCATCGACGAGAAGATCAACCGCATCCACCAGTATTTCAAGGTTTTGAAATTTGGCTACGGCCGGGCGACGGACCATGCCTGCGAGGACCTCCGGGCTGGCCGTTTGACCAGGGCCGCGGCCAAGGAGCTGGTCAAACGGTACGACCTCGAGCCGTTGTCTGAGGAGTATGTGCAAGATTTCTGCGCTTTTGCCGAGATCACGGCGCAGCAGTTCCAGGCCGTAATGGAGGCAAACCGCAACCCAGCCGTGTGGAGCCGAGGCGCAGACGGCGCCTGGAGCATTCCCGGCCACCTGGAGGACACGGCATGAAGGCGCGGCTGACCGATACCCCGCGTGAGTTCCTGGCCGCAGGCGAGCGCATCCGCGATTTCGGGCAGGTGGAGCTGGCCCCGGGGGAGATGCTGAGCGTGGCGACGCAGTCCGGGAGGCAGTGCGACGTGACGGCCACGGGCTGGGGGCTGTACCTCGCCCCGTCGCTCGACGGGCGGCTGGCGGAGCAGGGCTTTCGCGTGGCCCTGGTGGAGAACGCCCAGGGCAAGCACTTCCTCAACGCCGTTGAGGAGGACAAGGCCGAGCTGTTCCGCGCGTACTTGACGGAGCAGGGCGGCCGCGTCGTGCAATGGCTCGGGTGCGGGCCGCTATTTTGAAGCAGGGTTGTCTTCCCTCTCACGGGGGCGCAGCCGTTTTTTCAGAACTGAGAGCATGAGGAGCCCGCCTGATGGCCCAGAATCTGGATGGTGAAAGCCGCTATGAAATAGTTTTTGGAGAGACCTTTGCCCTGTATTCCAAAGAGGAATACCTGGAGTTCATGGCGTCGTTTCAGGTGCGTTTTGAGCGCAACGGGCGCGGAAGGGCGCACGGATGAAGGTGTCGCGGCTTTGCCTGCTCCATAGCGTGGGCGATGCGGAGCAGTTCCTCGACGCTTCGCCTGACCTGCGCGAATGGGAGCTTGCGACCACCCACCCGGCGGTGGAGGATTTTCTGGCGGCCAGAGGTCTACGCTGCGTGGAGCTTTCCGGGTTTCTGGACCTGGAGGACCAGCGGCGCATGAAGGACGGGCTGCTGCCCGGCGGGTTTCTGCACGACCGGCTGGAGAGCCTGCTGGCCGGGCTCGACGCCCTGGCGCCGGACGATGCCTGGCGCAGGCTGGGCCTGGCCCGGCCGATCCCGCTGCTCTCGGGCATGTACAGATACCTGCTGGCCCACGGGTTGTGGGGCCGCCTGCTGTTCGAGACCGCCTTCACCCGGCTCCTGGCCGGGCGCAAGCTGGCGGAGGTTGCGGTGTTCGACTCCACTGCGGCCGTCGGGTTTTTCACCCCGCGCGAGGTTGTGGAGCACGTCCTTGCGGACAAGCCGTCCGTGCTTGTCCGCTGCATTTTGCCGGACGGCCGGCAGCGGGACAAGCCCTTGTCCATCCGGCCCTTGCCCACCCCGTCCCACCCGCAACCGGAGCCGTCCGCCCCGGAGGTCGAGGCCGTCCGCCCCTTTGCGGGCGAGCGCCAGGGGACGCTGCTGCAGTTCTTGCCGGAGTACGACCTCTGGCCGCTGCTTTCCCCGGCCCGGTCCTTTGACCTGATTCGCTGGCCCCTGGGTTCGCTGCCGGAGGCGCCGGGAATCGGCATGGAGCCGTTGCGGGCCCGCGCCCGGGCGGTCAACGCGGAGATTTTGGCGGCCCTTGAGGCCTCGCCCGTGGCGGACCTGCTGCCCGGCCACCAGGAGCGGCTGCGCCAGGACTTGGCCGCCAACGGGGAGCAGCGGCTGACGGGCCTGGCCCTGCTCGCCGTGCTGATCCGCGAGGGGCGCGTGGACGCCCTGGCCTGGGGCAACTCGCCTGGGGCCGACACCTCGCTGTCGCTGTGGCTCGGCTACGGCATGGCAAGCGGCTTGCCGGTGCTGGGCATGCAGCACGGCGGCAACAACGGCGTACAGGACTGCGGGTATCTCTCCGTGCTGGGGGAATACGCCTTCTGCACGCATCTTTTCGGGTACGGCTATGAGCGGCGGGACCTCCCCCCCTCCCTGGCGCCGGAGGTGCGCAGCAAGATCGTGCCCGTGGGCAGCACGCTGTCCGCCCCGGCGGCGCTCCTTCAAACGTATCGGCCCGTGCCCGGCCGGGTGGTCTTTCCGGCCACGAACAGCTACTCCCTGCTGCGCAGCGCGCGCATCGCCCCGGCCTTTTTGTACCAGGCCCAGCGTGAGTTTTTGAACGCCCTGGACCAGCGGCCCGACCTGGAGGTCTGGGTCAAGCCGTTCCTCTGGTCCAGCACGGCCAACTTCGCCTGCCGGGAGCAGCTGGCCGCGGCAAAAAACCTCCGCGTGGCGGGGGAGTCCTTCACCCGGTTCATGGAGCTGATGCAGCCGGAGCTCCTGGTGGTCGAGTATCCGTCCTCGCCGCTGTTCGAGGGGCTGCCCTTTGATGTGGACATCTTCCTCCTGCTCGACCCGCTGTACCCGTTTTCCGAGCGGGCGGAGGGCATGCTGCGCCGCAGGGCTCATGTCTTCGCCTCGGCGGGGGAGATGGCCCGGGCCATCGCGGCGTATGGCCGCGAACCCCTGGCCCGGTTGCGCAGTCCGGAGTATCATGAGCACTACATCGCCCGTCCGGGCTCGGCCGAGCGCCTGCTCCGGGAGGCGGCCGCGCTGGTCCGGGGCGCACACCGCGAGCCAACCGAAGGAGAGGTCCCATGCAGCAGCGCGTGAACATCCTGGACACCACCCTGCGTGACGGCAGTTATGCCGTGGACTTCCAGTTCACGACGCAGGACACGGCGGTCATCGCCAAGGCCCTGGAGGACGTGGGCGTGGACATCGTGGAGATCGGCCACGGAGTGGGCCTTGGAGCCTCGCGCAAGGGCTTCGGCGAAGCTGCGGCCACGGACGCGGAATATCTCCAGGCTGCGGGCGAGGTGTTGAGCCGGGCCCAGTACGGCATGTTCTGCATCCCGGGCGTGGCCACGCTGGAGGATGTGGACATGGCGGCCGACCTGGGCGCGCGGTTCATCCGCATCGGCACCAACGTCACGGAAGTGCGGGCCTCCGAGCCGTTCATCGCCCGGGCCAAGCGGCATGGGCTCTTCGTCTCGGCCAATTACATGAAGTCCTACGCCCTGCCGCCGGAGCAGTTCGCCCGGCACGCCCGGGAAAGCCAGGCCTATGGCGCGGACGTTTTGTGCGTCGTCGATTCGGCCGGGGGCATGTTGGCCTCGGACCTTGTGAGCTATTTCAAGGCCGTGCGCGCGGTGTGCGACATCGACCTGGGCTTCCACGGGCACAACAACCTGGGCCTGGCCGTGGCGCATTCGCTGCTGGCCGTGGAGCTGGGCGCCACGGTGGTGGACTCCTCGCTGCAGGGCCTGGGGCGCAGCTCCGGCAACGCCGCCACGGAGCTCGTGGTGGCGGGGCTCATGCGCATGGGAGTGGAGACCGGGGTGGACCTGCTGGGGGTCATGGACGCCGGGGAGATCCTGATCAAGCCTCTGCTGCACGCAAGCGGCCTGTCCTCCCTGGACATGGTCATGGGCTACGCCCAGTTCCACTCCAGCTACATGGGGCTGGTGCGCCAGCACGCGGGCAGGCAGCGGGTGGACCCCCGGAGGCTCATCATCGAACTGTGCAAGCGGGACAAGGTCAACGCTCCGGAGGCGCTGGTGAAGGAGGTCGCTGCGGGCATCGAGAAGAAGATGGACCAGCCCCTGACCAGCCGCTTCAACTTCGCGGCCTACCACGGCAACGAGCAGGAGGAGCGATGAACCGGGCGCAGGCCGAAAACGGAGGCCCCAGTGGCTGAATTGGACCTGGCGGCGGCCAGCCATGCAACGCGGCCTTTCCTGGTGGATGCCCGGACCGGGCGCACGCTGAGCTACGCGGACTTTCGCCTCGTGGTGCTTGATCTGGCCGCGGGATTGGCCCGCGCCGGGGCGGCGCGCGGCGCGCACATCGCCCTGCTGCTGCCCAACGGGCCGGAGCTGGCCTGCGCATATTTTGCCTGCCTGCGCCTGGGGGCCGTGGCCGTGCCTGTGAACGCCAAGTACCCCCCGGCGGACCGGGAGTACATCCTTGGCGTGTCGCGGGCGGTGCTGGCGGTTGTTCCCACTGCGGGCGCGGAAGCGGCCGGGGACGCCGAAAGGGCCGGACTGCCGGTCTTCCGGGTCGGCACGGACCCGGCCGGGGAGCGGCCGGACTGGGTGCTCCCGGACAGCGCACCCGTTGTCCCGGCGGACGCACCCCCGCCCAACCAGACTCCGGACGCCCCGTTTGCGCTCACGTTCACCTCGGGAACCACGGGCCGCCCCAAGGGCATTTTTCATAGCGCGGCCACCCTGCTTGGCAACGCCAGAGCCTTCAACCAGGCCCTGTCCATCACTCCGGAGCACCGCTTTCTGCACGCCATGCCCATGGCCTACATGGCTGGCCTGCTCAACTGCCTGCTTTGTCCTTTCGCCGCCGGGGCCAGCGTGGTGGTGGACCGCGAGTTCGACGCGCGCATGGCCTTTTCTTTCTGGCAGGGGGTGCTGCGCCATGGGGTGAACTGCTTGTGGTCGGCCCCTTCGGCGCTGGGCATGGTCCTGGCCCTGGACCGGGGCGAGGACGGCCGACGCACGGCCCTGCGCTTCATCGCCGCCTGCACGGCCAGTCTGCCCGGGCAGCTCCGGGCAGAATTTGAGGAGCGTTACGGCGTACCCGTGCTGCCCAGCTTCGGCATGTCGGAGACGCTCATCAACACGGTGGACTCGCTTGAGCGCCGCTGCCCGGACGGGGCCACGGGCTACCCGCTGCCCGGCATGGAGCTGCGGGTGGTCGGGCCAGACGGATTGGCCGGGGCGGCCTTGGCGCCGGGCGCGGAGGGTGAGCTGCTGGTGCGCTCCCCCAGCCTGATGCTGGGCTATCTTGACCCGGACACGGGCGGCCTGCAGCCCGCGCCGCCCTCCACGCCGCCAGGCGGCTGGTTCCCCACCGGGGACATGGGCGTGCTGCTGCCCGGCGGCTCCCTGCGCATCACGGACCGCAAAAAAGATCTCATTGTGCGCGGCGGCATGAACGTGAGCCCGAAAAAGGTGGAGGTGGCGTTGGAAGGCCACGCCGGAGTGCTGGAGGCCGCTGTGGTGGGCCTGCCGGACCCTGCCCGCGGCGAGCGCGTGGCGGCGGCGGTGCGCCTCCGGCCGGGTCCGGGGACGGCCTCCGGAGAAGCGCTCCGGGGAGAGCTGCTCGCCCGCTGCCGGGAGCTGCTGGAGCCAGCGGCCAGGCCGGAGGCGCTGGTCGTCCTGGAGGATTTTCCGCGTGGGAGCACCGGCAAAGTAGACAAGCGGGCTCTGCGCGCGCTGCTGGAGGAAACATGCTGAAACTTGTGGACCTCACCCTGCCCATCGAAGAGGGCATGCTGACTTTTCAACGCCCCTGGCACGTGCGCGTGCAGGTGCGGCAACTTGCGGAACTGGCGGTGCAGGGGCGCGAAACCCGCTCCATCACCCTGGGCAGCCACACCGGCACCCACGTGGATGCGCCCCGGCATTTTATGCCGGGTGGGGCCGGCGTGGACCAACTGCCCCTGGACGCCCTGATCGGGCGGGCGCGTCTGCTCGATCTCCATGGCCTTGCGCCGCTCACGCCCATCACCACGGAGCTGCTTGCCGCGGCCCTGGGCGGGGCGGTCCCCGCGCGGCTGGTGCTGCGCTTCGACTGGGACAGGTTCTGGGGCGCGGAGGACTATTACCGGGGGCATCCGTACCTGACCGAGGAGGCCGCCCGCTGGCTTGTGCAGGGCGGTTTGCGCCTTTTGGGGCTGGACGCGCCCATGCCCGACAACCCCGAGCCCGCAGAGGGCGCGCCGGACTCGCCCATTCACAAGATCCTTCTCGGGTCCGGGGTCATCCTGCTGGAGTACTTGTGCAATCTTGGCGCGCTGCGCTCCCCGGAGATCACCCTGGTGGCCCTGCCCCTGCGGGTGAGCGGGGCCGATGGCGCCCCGACGCGTTGCGTGGCCTATGACGGTTTGGCTGATTTCACCGACGAAGCGCAGGAGGAGCGTTCATGAGCGAAGAGATACAAAGCTTTGTGCTGGCCAGCCTTGAGGCCGCGCGGCCTCTGCCGGGGGCCACGCAGGCCGACAAGTTGGCTTACGACTACCTGGACCAGGGGCATATCGATTCCTTCAGCATCATGCAGCTGATCCTGACGCTGGAGGAGCGCTTCGGCATCCGCTTCGGCCAGGAGGACCTGGAATCCGACGAAATGCGCACAGTGGGCGGGCTGGCCGCCATCGTGGAGCGGCTGTCGGAAGGCGGCGCGCGCTGATGTTCATTCCGCAGGACGTGGTGGCGCTGTTTGCAGAGCAGGGCGCGGCCATCCTCTACAACGTGTTCAGCCGGACGTCTCTTGGGCTCTCGCCCGAGGCCTTGGCGCAGGCCCTGGCCCTGGGAGCCGGGCGCGAGGCCGGGGCCGGGCCGTTCACGGTGTGGGAAACCGGCTGGTTCTCCAACGAGCAGGGCCTGCTGGCGGACCCGACGCGTCTGCTGCGCAGCCCGGAGCAGTGGCCCGCGCCGCTGACCCTTTCCGGTGCGGAGTTGGCGGGGTTGCTGGTCAAGCGCTGCCTGCTGGCGGAGGACCGCGAGACCTACCTGGCCCGCTTCGCGCCGAAGAAGGGGCTGCTTGATTTCGCGCATTTCGGAAACTTCCACCAGCAGCTCGGCCAGCACCTCATGACCGCGTTGCGCACGGATCCCGGGCGCTGGTGGTGCGAACAGAAGTTTTTGCCCGGCCTGACGGGCATCCGGGACAACCTGTACAAGTTCGTGCAGGAGGCGTTTCTGGCGGAGCATTTTGCCGGCAGCCTGGGCCAGGGGACGCGTGTTCTCGACGTCGGCTGCGGGGTGGGCTATTTCGCCCGCATGATGGCCGCAGCCGGGGCTGAGGTCGTGGGCGTGGACCCCAACGCGCAGTATGTGGAGCGCGCGGCGCAGGGCGGGGCGGGCTCGGTCCGCTTCGTGCGCGAGGCCGTGGGGGCGGAGCCCATGACCGCCGTGCCCGACGGCTGGGCGGACGTCGTGTTCATGAGCGACGCGCTGCTGTTCTATTTCATCCCGGAGGCGCCGGGACAGCGGGCCGACTCCGGCGTGCTGCTCCGGGACATCCACAGGCTGCTGCGGCCCGGGGGCCGGTTCTGGAGCCTTGAACCGCACAGCGCCTTCTTTCTGTCCCCGCGCCTGGGCGACGAGGACCGGCCGTTCACCGTGCTCACGGAATACCACCACAAGCGCTTCGGCATCACCCCGAACCTGACCGATCTCATCGGCACGGTGCTGGGGCACGGCTTCGCGTTGACGGCCCTGCGGGAACTCTACCCCGCCGCCTCCGGCCAGGCCGCCGCCGCCAGCCTCGACGCCGATGCGCGCGGCCACCACTTTGCCGACGAGTTCCCGCAGTGGCACCTGCTCGAATTCACCCGGCAGGCGTGAGGGGAAGGCCATGCCGAACTGCGACTATACGCCGAAAGAGATGGTGCAGGCCCTGCGGAACGTGGGGCTGGAGCGCGGCGACACCGCCATCTTCCACACCGGTCTTGGCTTCTTCGGCCTGCCCGGCGGGGTGAGCGGGCAGGAGGGGCTGAACCGCCTGTTCCTGGACTGCGTGCGGGAGGTGCTGGGGCCGGAGGGCACCATGCTGGTGCCTACGTATACCTACAGCCTGTGCCGGGGCGAGGTCTTCGACGTGCGCGCGACCCCGGCGGGCATAGGCCCCTTCCCGGAGTATTTCCGTACCCAGGAGGGCGTGCTGCGCTCGCAGGAGCCGATCCTTTCCGTCTGCGGGCAGGGGCCGCAGGCCCGGGAGCTTTTCGCGGACCTGCCCCCCACCACGTACGGGCCGGGCTGCCTGTACCAGCGCCTGGTTGAACGCAAGGCCAAGGTCTGCACCGCCGGGCTGGGGCTCAACTGGGCCACGTTCCTGCACCACATCGAGGAGATGTCCCAGGTTCCCTACCGCTACAAGAAGCTTTTCGTGGGCGAGATGACCGACGGCGCCGGGCGCACGTCCACCGTGCGCTGGACCTACTACGTGCGCCTCTGGGCGGCCAATGCCAACGTGGACGCGCGGGCGCTGGTGGCCATGCTGCACGCCGACGGCGTGTGCGCCAGGGCCGGGCTTGGGCGCGGCGGGCTGTGCTGCATCGGGGCGGACCGTTACTTTGAATACGCCTCGACCAGGATGCGCGAGAACCCGTGGCTTGCGGCCCAGGGTCCGTCCCGCGAGCCGGTGGAGCTGGAGCGCGAGCGCGTCCCCAGGCAGAGCTTCGCCCTGCCGGAGGCCACGGGTTCGCTTTCGGCCCTTGCCGAGGCCTTGACCCCCCTGCCGCGGGATCCGGTCTCTGATGCGCTGGACGCTTCGCTGGAGCTTTTGGCCGCGCACGAGTCTCTGCTGCTTCACCGCTTCCGGACGGGAACCGTAGTGGCTGGAGAACTGGTACCCGAGCGCTGGAGCTGCCGCGAAGCCACGCTCCAGACCCTGGCCGGAGAGCCCGTGTTTTCCCTGCACGATTCGCCTTTGCACGTGGTTTCCTGCTCCCACGGCTTCACGGGCGAGGTGGACCGGGCGGAGTTGCTGGCCCACCTGCACCTACACCCCCGGCTTGAGCACGCGGTGCCCCATGTGCGCAACGACTTCCGGCGGCAATGGGGTTTGTGCTGCAGCGCAAAGCAGCGCGCCCGGCTTAGCGATGCACGCTACCTGGTGCGCATCGACGCGGGCTTCTCCTGCGGGGAGATGCTCGTGGGCGAGCTGGCCCGGCCGGGGAACGGCGCGGCGGAGATCGTGCTCTGCGCGCATCTTGGCGCGCCCGGACAGTTCAACGAGGGGCTCTCCGGCGCGCTGGCCGGGCTGGAGGCCCTGCGCGGGCTGTTGCCGCAGGGGCCGGGCGAGGTGGGCTGCCGGCTGCTGCTGGTTCCCGGTCCTCTTGGGCTGCGCGCCTGGCTGGAGCAGGCTGGCCCGCACCCCGGCAGGGTGATCCTTCTGCTCAACCACCTGGCTCTGCCGGGCCCCTTGCGCTGGTCCGGCCCAGTGGCGGGCTCCTCCCTCCGGGAGACCCTGCACCGGGCCCTGCCGGGCGTGACGGCGGCGCAGACAGAGCCTGCGGTGCCCTGGCAGGACGCCTGGCGGATCGGCGCCGGACCGGACGGGGTCCTGCCCGCGTTGACGCGCGCCCTGCCTGGGGAGCACCCCCGGCATCCGTACCCGGAGCATCGTTCCAGCGCGGACTGCGTGGAGGCCTTTGGCCTGGAAAGCCTGAGCGGCGCGGCGCAGGCCCTGGCCACAGCCCTGAAGGCCTGCGGGTGCTGACATGAGCCATGCGCACCACACGGCGGCAGGAGACGGCGGCGCGTACCGGATGCGGCAGCGGGACAGGTCTTGCGAACTGTGCGGCAACGACAGGCTTGAGCAGGTGTTCCGCCACGGCTTCCAGAGCCGCACGCGCAACGCGCTGTACCAGTGGGACGTGCGCGTGGTCCTTTGCCCGCGTTGCGGCTTCGCCTTCGCCTCCCCCGCGCCGGAGGACCAGGACCTGCTCGCCTACTATGCCGATTCTTTCGCCGCGAGCCCGCTTCAGCAGCGGGACTACTCCCTGGAGAAACGCCTGGCCCTTATCGACCGCTTCCGCGAGCCGGGCCGGGCGGGCGTCTGTGTGGAGGCTGGGGGCAACGCGGCCGGAGACTTCGCCGAGGGTTTACGGCAGCGCTTCCGACAGGTGCTGAACGCGGAGCCCAACCAGAGTTGCGCGGGTTCGCACAGCACCCTGGGGGAGCTTGGGGACGGGTGCGCCGACATGGTGGCGGCCTACTTTGTCCTGGAGCACGCGGCCCGGCCTCTGGAATTTCTGCGGGACTGCGCCCGGATCCTGCGCGTCGGCGGGCTGTGCGTCCTCGAGGTGCCGGACCTCCATGCCTATCCGAAGAGCCCTGTGTCGCTGCTGCTTTACGAGCACCTGAACCACTTCTCCCCGCGCACCCTGGACCGTCTGTGCCGCGCGGCCGGTCTTGAGGCCGTGCACATGGGCGCACGGGAATGCAGCCGAGGCTACGGTTTTGCCGCCATGTTGCGCAAGTCCGGCCGGGTACTCCCCGCGTACCGGGACGGCGACCCGGACGATGCGCGGGAGGCTGCCAGGGCGGCGGAGTCTCTGCGGCAGGGCGTGGAGGCGCTCCACGGCTTTTTCGCGGAGGCGGAGGCGGTCCGGGAGCGGCTGGACAGCCATGCGGCCGCAGGCGGCCGGGCGGTCATCTGGGGGGCCAACGACGTCTGCCTGCATCTGCTGGCGGGCCGGGCGCCAGCCCAGGGAGTGGAAGTGGTGGACAGCAACCCGGCCAAGGCCGACTTTCTGCGCAGTCGCCCCGTGCTTCTGCCCGAACAGGCCGCCGGGCACATCCGGGCGAGCACCTTGTTTGTCGTCTGCACCCAGCTGCATGCCGGGGCGATAACGCGCACCCTGGAGGGTCTGCTCGGTCGGCCGGTGGAGGACGTTCTCGTGCTGGACCTGCCCGATGCGGCGGGATGAGTGCGGCCTTGCCGCGCGCCGGGGCGACTGGACAAGCCGTGCTCCCCTGTGGCACGCACCGTGCATAAACCCAGAGTATGCAGAAGGAATTCATGAGCGATAAAGTCTTGGATCCGCTCGCCGAGCGCATGGAGAAGACCTTCGACAGGCTGTGGCCCTTGCACCGTAGCCTGGCCGGGCCGGGCTTCGTGGCCTCGCTCGACGTGCTGGGCGGGATAATGCCCCACGAACGGCTTCTTTTCCCAACCGGAACGCAGGTTCTGGACTGGACCGTTCCATCGGAATGGCACCCGCGGGAGGCCTATTTCCTGGCGCCCGACGGACGGCGCTGCGCAGACATCCGCGAAAACACGCTGCACCTGCTCGGGTACTCCGCGCCCTTCCGGGGGCGGGTTTCCCTCGCGGAGCTGCGGGAGCACCTGCACACCCGGCCCGATCTGCCGGAGGCCGTACCCTACGCGACCTCGTACTATTCGCCGCGCTGGGGCTTCTGCATCCCGCACGCGCTGCTCGAAACCCTGCCCGAGGGCGACTACGAGGTGGTCATCGACACCGAACTGGTCCCCGGGCACGTCACCGTGGCCGAGGCCGTGCTGCCGGGGGAGGGCGCGGAGGAGATCCTGCTCTCCTCCTACCTGTGCCATCCGGCCATGGCCAACAATGAGCTTTCCGGCCCGCTGGTGCTCAGCTACCTGTATGAGCAGGTGCGCCGCCTGCCCCGAAGGCGTTACACCTACCGCTTTGTGCTCCTGCCGGAGACCATCGGCTCCATCTGCCTGCTTTCGCTGCGCGGGGAGCACCTGGTGCGGCATTTGCGCGCCGGGCTGATGCTCACCTGCCTGGGCGACGCCGGGGCGTTCACCTACAAGCGCTCGCGCCGGGGCGGAGCCCTGGTGGACAGGGCGGCCGAGGCGGTTCTGGCCGCGCGCGGTCCGCACCGCCTTCTGGCCTTCGATCCGGCCGACGGCAGCGACGAGCGGCAGTATTGCTCGCCAGGGTTCAACCTGCCCGTGGGCACGCTCTCGCGCAGCATCTATGGCCAGTACCGGGAGTACCACACCTCCCTGGACAACAAGGCGTTCATGGATTTCGGGAGCATGGCGCAGTCCGTGGCCGTGGCGCTGGAGGTGCTGCAGGCCTTGGAGGCGAACCATGCGCCGGTCAATTTGTCCCCCCGTGGCGAGCCGCAGCTCGGGAAGCGGAACCTGTATCCGACCCTGAGCGCCGAGACCAGCCTGGCACAGGCTCAGCAGGCCGTGATGTGGCTGCTGAACTACGGGGATGGGGAGCACGACCTGCTGGAGATCTCCCGGTTGTCGGGACTTTCCCCGGTGCTCCTGGGTCATATGTCCGAAAAGCTGCAGGCGGCCGGCCTGGTGCGCGCGGACCAAGCACGGTCAAATGCAAAGGAGAATCCGGCATGCTGAAGCACCCGCGCATTCTGTTGATCAACGTGTGCCTGCGCTACGACACCCCGCTTTCAGCCCTGCCCGTGGGGCTGGCGTGCATCGCCACGGCCCTGCGCGACGCGGGGTACCTGCCCGAGATCCTGGACATCGACCTGCACCGCCTGAGCGATGACGCCGTGCGCGAGCACCTGGAGCGCAACCGCTACGACATCATCGGCCTGGGCAACATCATCTCCGGCTACCGCCACACCAAGCGCTTGTGCCAACTGGCCAAGGCGGTGCAGCCGGACGCGCTGCTCGTGGTGGGCAACACCGTGGCCTCCATTCCAGAGCAGCTGCTGGGCTGGAACCCAGAGGTCGATGTCGCGGTTTTGGGCGAGGGCGACCGGACCATCGTCGAGCTTGCGCGGGCCTGGGCTGGCGGCACGAGCCTGGAGGCCGTGGCTGGCATCGCCCTGCGGGTGGACGGCAAGGTGGTGCGCACGCCGGTCCGCGAGTGTGTTCCACGGCTGGAGGACGTTCCGTTTCCGGACTTCACGCTGTTCGAGCTGGAGAAGTATCTGGAGTTCTCCTGGAAATTCGTGCCGGAACCGCATCCCATAAAGCGGGAGTTGATGCTCAGCCTGCCGGTGAACACGGCGCGCGGCTGCCCCTTTGACTGCACGTTCTGCTACCACGCCTTCAAGGCTTGCCCGTACCGCTACTACTCCTTCGAAAGTGCCGTGCAATACTTCCAGGAGATGCAGCGGCGCTACAAGGTGCAGTACCTCAATTTTTGGGACGAGCTCACCCTGGTCTCCAGGCCCAGGGCCGTGGAGTTGTGCGATGCGCTGGAGCGCAACGACTGCAAGGCCTACTGGCCTGTCGGTCCGCGCGGCAACCTGTTCAAGGCGCAGGACCTCGACCTGCTGCGGCGCTGTGCGAGCCTGGGCGCCACGACCATCGGCGGCGCCCTGGAGTCCGGCGCGCCCGAGATTCTGGCGGCCATGAATAAGAAGATCTCTCCCGAGGAGTTCATCGAGCAGATGCAGACCGGATATCGCGCCGGGCTGGTGCCGAACACCTCGGTGGTGTTCGGCTACCCCCAGGAGACGAAGGAGACCATCGCGCAGACGCTGCTGGTCTGTGAACGCGCGGGGGTCTACCCGTCCGCCGGGTATGTGCTGCCCCTGCCGAACACCCGCATCTACGAGCACTGCCGCAAGCGCGGGCTCATCACCGACGAGGAGGCCTACCTGTTGCGCATCGCGGACAGGCAGGACCTGCACGTGAACCTGACCGCGATGCCCGACGAGGAACTGGTCAGCACGGTCACCGAGGGGCTCATCCGCCTGAAGGACAAGCTGGGCATCCCCCTGTCGGACAAGGACGTCATCAAGACAACGTATTACCGCGCGGCCCGGCGCAACGCAGACGGGAGCGGTGTGGGCGCAAGACAGGACGGCGTATGATCGCGGCACTTCTCATGGGGCGCAAGGGCAGCGTGGGCCTGCCGGGCAAGAACACCATGCCGGTGCTCGGGCGGCCTCTGGCCGAGTATCCGTTCCTGGCGGCGCGGCACGCCCGCTGCGTGGACGCCATCTACATCAGCACCGACGACGAACGGCTGGCGCAGATCGGCCGCAAGGTCGGAGCGCGGGTCATCGACCGGCCGCCGCACCTGGCCACCAAAGAGGCTCTGGGCGAGCACGTGTACCAGCACGGCCTTTCGGTCATCCGCCAGGACGCGGCCCAGGCCGGGCAGGAGGTCGAGCTCCTGGCCCTGCTCATGTGCAATGCGGCCACGGTGGTTGCCGCGCAGATCGACGAGGCCGCAGGCATCTTGCGCCGCGACCCCGGGCTGGACTCCGTGGTGACGGTCTCGTGCCTGAACATGTGGTCGCCGCTGCGCGCCCGCAAGCTGGACGGGGAGGGACTGCTGCAGCCCTTCGTGCCCTTCGAGGCCTTCGGCGACCCGCAGACCCTGAACTGCGATCGCGACAGCCAGGGGGACGTGTGGTTCGCGGACATGGGCCTGTCCATGATCCGCCCCGCCAACCTGGACCTGCTGGAGCAGGGCCTGCTGCCCCAGAAGTGGATGGGGCGTCGCATCGCGCCGCTCAAGCAGTGGGGCGGCTGCGACGTGGACTACGCCTGGCAGGTGCCCGGCGTGGAGCACTGGCTGCGAGAGCACGGTTTCTCGGAGACGGGGACACCCTATGACGATTGAGCCGAGGGCCAACAGCAACTTTACCGTCCTTGGGGGAACGAGCCCCCACGAGCAAGGCGACGCGCGCTACCAGGCCTACCGGGCCGACTGGTTCGGGCGGCCGCGCCGTTTTGAGGCCGGGGACTTTCCGCTGCATCTGGACCTGGAGGCCACAAGCCGCTGCAACCTGCGCTGCGTGTTCTGCGACAAGCTGCCCGTTTTGCCCCGGGAAAAGATCGGGGACATGGACTTCGCCCTGTACGAGCGCATCCTGGCCGAGGCCGAAGAGCACGGCCTGTGCGGGCTCAAGCTGAGCTACCGCGGCGAGCCGCTGCTGCACCCGCGCATCGTGGACATGGTGCGCCTGGCCAAGCGGCGCGGCGTGCAGGACGTGTATTTCAACACCAACGGCATGCTGCTGACCGAGGACCTGGCCGCCGCCCTCATGGACGCCGGGCTGGACCGCATCTCCATCTCGATGGAGGGCACGGACCCGCTGGCCTTTGAGTCCGCGCGGCGCGGGGCCAGCTTCGAGCGCATCAAGGCCAACGTGGCCGGGCTGTTGGCGCTGCGCCGCCGCCGCGGGCTCGGCATTCCGCACGTGCGCCTGCAGACCGTGGTTCTGCCGGGCATCGACCTGGAGGCCTATGCGGCCTACTGGGGGCCCCTGAGCGACGAGACCGCAGCGGTGGACTACAAGGACGTCCGGGTGGAGCAGCGGGAAACTCCCGGCTGGGCCTGCCCGCAGCCCTGGCAGCGCGTGACTGTGGAGTGGGACGGCACGGTGCATCCGTGCAACAATGACGACCAGCAGCGCGCTGTGCTGGGCAACGCGGCCCGGACGAGCCTCGCCGAATGCTGGCGGGGGCCGGCGGCCTGCGCCCTGCGGGAGCTGCACCGGGCCGGAAATGCGCACGTGTCCCCGGCCTGCGCCGTGTGCCCGTGGCGCGCGGCCCAGGCGGACAAGGCATGAGCGCGGGCTTTGCGCAAAGCCAGGAGGCGGATATGCGGCACGACCCTCCCGTAGTCCTCATCACCGGCGCCAGCAGCGCCATAGGCGCGGCCGTGGCCCGCAGATACGCAGCCGATGGCTGGGAGCTGCTGCTCTGGCACCGTTCCGGCGGGCAGCTGGTCCGGGACCTGGAGGCGGAGCTTGAGGCCCTGGGCGCGCGGCGCTCATGGACCCAGGTCGACTTCAAGGACGCCCCGGCAGTGGAGCGGGCCGTGGAGCCTTTGCGCCAGGCACGGGTGGACGCCCTGGTGAACAACGCTGGCGGCTACGAGGCGCTGCAGCATTTCAGCACCCTGGGCCATGCCGAGGTCATGGAGTCCCTGGCCGTGAATTTCACCGCGCCGTTTCTGCTGGCCTCGGCGGTGTTCGAGGGCATGGCCGGGCGCGGCGCCGGGCGCATGGTCAACATCAGCTCCGTGGCGGCGAAGTATGGCGGCTCGGCCCAGTCCATGCACTACGGCTGCGCCAAGCGCGCGCTGGAGGGCATCACGCGGACCTTGGCCCGCGAGGGGGCTTCCAGCGGCGTGCTGGTCAACACGGTGCGGCCCGGCGTCATCGACACCGGGTTCCACACCCGCCTGGGGCGGGACATGGCGGTGCGGACGGAGCTCATCCCCCTGGGCCGCATGGGCACGCCGGAGGAGGTCGCCGAGGTGGTGCATTTTCTGGGCAGCTTCCGCAACACGTATGTCACGGGGCAGACCATCGCCGTTTCCGGCGGGGAGTAGCCGTGCGCGGGGACTTTTTTCGGACGGGATTCGGCAACAGTGCAACGCGCCCGCAGGGCGCTGGACGCAGGTGAGGGCATGAAAGGCAAGGCAGTTGTCGTCGGCGGTTCGGGGTTCATGGGCAGCCATCTGGCGGACGAATTGACCGCGCGCGGCTACGACACGGTGATCGTGGACCGGGTTCCCTCGCCCTGGCTGCAGCCCGGGCAGGAGATGGTCGTGGCGGACACCGACGACCTTGAGGCCCTCAAGGCGGCCTTCGCTGGCGCGCGCTTTGTCTACCACCTGGCAGGCATCGCGGACATCGAAGCCACGGCGAACCGTCCCCTGGAGGTCGTGCGGGCCAACATCATGGGCAGCGCCAACGCCATCGAGGCGAGCCTGGCCGCAGGGGTCGAGCGTTTCATCTTCGCCTCCACGGTCTACGTCTACAGCCAGCAGGGGTCGTTCTACCGCGTGAGCAAGCAGGCCACGGAGCTGCTGCTGGAGAACTACCACAAGGAATTCGGGCTGGCCTACACGATCCTGCGTTACGGCTCCATCTACGGTCCGCGCAGCCAGTCCTGGAACGGCATGCGCCGCTACGTCAGCCAGGCGGTGAAGACCGGCGTGCTGCTCTACCCCGGCACAGGCGAGGAGCGGCGGGAATATGTGCACGTGAAGGACGCCGCGCGTCTCAGCGTGGACATCCTCGCGCCGGAGTACGCCAACGCCTGCTACATCCTGACCGGGACCCAGGTGCTGAGTTCCCGCGATCTGACGAACCTCATCCGCGAAATACTGGGCGGCCGGGTGGACGTGCAATTCGACCCCGCAAACCGCGCCCCGGAACACTACAGCCTGACGCCCTACCGCTACACCCCGAAGGAGGGCCGGAAGATCGTGCTGACCACGTTCTACGACATCGGCCAGGGGGTGCTCGAACTCATCGAGGAGGCGATCCGGGATGCCGGGCCGGAGGACTGAGGCGGTCCTGCGCGCCGCTGGCCCAGGGGCCGGAGGCCGGGGGCGTCGCCGGGTATGAGCCAGGGCGTCGTGCACATCATCGACGCCAGACGGCCGTTGGAACGCTGGGCCGCTCTTTTGCGGGCCGGGACGGAATTCCTGTATCTCGGACGCGACGCCGGGCGCCTGCGGGCGCTGCAGGAGCTCGCCGGGGCCGGAGGCCGCCTGGCGCCGCTGGGCGCGCGCGTCGGCCAGCGGATCGAGCTGCTGCGGCGGGAATACATCGGTCTCGACCGGCACCTTGCCCAGCCGCAAGACGACCTGCTGTGGCAGGCCAGCGACCTCGCGGAGCGCAATCCCTACACCTCGAGCCTGCTCCACGACTGTTGCCTGCTCTGGGAGGCGCAGGAGCATCTGCGCGAGGACCGTGGACCGGCGCTTGTCTTCGTGGAGAACCCGGTGCTGGGGCTGGAGCTCGGGCGCGCCCTCCGCAACCTGGGCCGGGAGGTGCGGCACGCGACGGGCAGCGGGCTGCTGGACGCTCTGCCCTGGCTGCTTGGCCCGGCGCGGATCGCGGAGCTTTTCCGGCAGGCCGTTTCGAGTCGGCTTTGGTACCTGCGGAGCTTCTGCGCCAAGCGTGCGCAGCTCCGCGGCCGCCTGCGTCCGCCCGCTTCCGGGGACTACGCCGCCGTGCTCACGGTCTGGGCCGACGGGAAAAATTTTCCTCCCGGCGCGCCCAAGGAGCGCGACGCCTTCTGGGGGGAGCTGCCGGGGCATGCCCGGCGTTCCGGGGCGCGGCTGTTGTACCTGGCCACGGTGCTGGACTGGGTCCACCCCTATGCGGAGGTCCTGGAAAGCCTTCGGGCCAGCCCGGAGGCCGTGCTGGTGCCAGAGGCCTGCCTGGGCCTGGGCCGGACGCTCTGGGACCTGCTCCGGACGCTCTGCTGGCGGCCCCGGAGGCGGCGGCGCTTCACGCTGCTCGGGCGGGACTTCGAGTCCCTGTTCGGCGACGCCGTCCGGCAGGAGCGGGCCAAGCCAAGGCAGTGCGTGGCGCTCAAGTATTTGCGGGTGGGTGCGGCCCTGGCCCGGCTGGGCGTGCGGCCCGAGTCCCTGCTGCACCTCTACGAGAACCAGCCCTGGGAAAAGATGCTGCGCCTGGGCATGCGCAGGGCCTTGGCCGGGGTGCGCTGCGACGCTTTTCTGCACATGCCCTTTTCCCGGCAATACCTGAGTTTTTTCCCCTCCGGCGCGGACATGCGCGCGGGCCTCGCGCCCGACAGGCTGCTGGTGCCGGGCGAGGCCTGGCGGGAGATTTTCGAACGGGAGGGGATGCCCCCGGAGCGCCTGGAGGTCTGTGCGGCCCTGCGGCACGAGCATCTCTTCGGAGTCGCTTGCGGCCCTGCGGCGCTGGGGCCTGCGTGGGAGGTGCTGGTGGTCGGTCCGCTGGACGATCAGGAGCTGCGCGGCATGCTGGGGCTGCTGGCCGCCGTGGGGCCGGAATTCCCGCAGCTGGGCTTCCGGTTAAAGCTCCACCCGACCATGGCCGAAGAAGAAAAGGGGCGCATCCGTAAGGACTTTCTGACCCCTGCCGCGCCTTGGCTGCGGGAGACCTCGGAGCCGGTGCCGGCGCTGCTTGGCCTGGTGGGCGCCGTCATGTACACCAGCAGCGCCGTTTGCTATGAGGCTGTGGCCTGCGGCCTGGCCACTATTTTTGTCGGCGCGGAGCCGGGCCCGGCCATGGACAAGCTGGACTGGTTCCCGGAATTGCGCCTGGCCGCGCACAGCGCCCCGGAACTGCGCGCCGTCCTGGCGGGGTTCCTGGACCAAGGCCCGGAGGAGGCCGCCCGCCGGAGCGCAAGGGCGGCGGCGGAGCTGCCCCGGCTGTTCCGGGCCGTGACGCCCGCCGGGCTGGACCGGTTTTTTCACCCCGCGCAACCCCTTTCCCAACCGCAAGGCGGCAGTCGTGAACAGCACTGAGGCAGAACAAGGGTCCCAGAAGACCATCGCCATTACGACGACGTCCTTCGCCAAGTGGGACGAGACGCCCCTGCGCCTGCTCGCGCAGGCCGGGCTTGCCGTCCGCCGCAACCTGCACGGGCGTAAGCTGACGGCCGAGGAGGCGCGGGAGATGCTCGCGGGCTGTGTGGGCGTCATCGCAGGCACCGAGCCGCTCACCGCGCAGGTGCTGGGGGCTTTGCCCGGCTTGCGGGCCATTTCCCGGCTCGGCGTGGGGCTGGACAACGTGGACCTGGAGGCCGCCGCGCGCCTGGGCATCCGCGTGGACATCGCCCCGGAAGGCTTGGCCAATGCCGTGGCGGAACTGACCCTGGGCGTGCTGCTCGACCTGCTGCGGCACATCTCCCGCATGGACCGCGAGCTGCGCGCCGGCATCTGGACGAAGCGCACGGGCGGGCTGCTGCGCGGCCGCCGGGTGGGCCTGGTGGGCTACGGGCGCATCGGCCGGGCCACGGCGCATCTGCTGGCGGCCTTCGAGGCGGAGGTGGCCTATGCCGACCCCTGCGTGGCGCCGGAGCCGGATGGGCCGAGGCGCATGACGCTGGAGGAGCTGCTGCCCTGGGCCGAGGTGGTGAGCCTGCACTGCCCGGGCCAGGCGAATGGCGGGGCGCTGCTCGGCGCGGAGGCGCTCGGGTGCATGCGGCCGGGGGCGCTGCTGATCAACTGCGCCCGCGGCGGGTTGGTGGATGAGCAGGCCCTGGCCCAGGCGCTGGAGCAGGGCCACTTGGCCGGGGCGGCCCTGGACGGCTTTGCCGTCGAGCCTTATGCAGGGCCGCTGCAAGGTTTTGAGAATGTTGTTTTGACGCCGCATGTGGGCTCCTATGCGCGGGAGGCGCGCGTCCGCATGGAATTGCAGGCCGCGCAGAATCTGCTCCTGGCCCTGGGCCTGGATGCCTGCGGAGGGGCGAGTGACTGAGCTGGCCCTGGTGATCCTGGACTGCGATGGGGTCATCCTTGAGAGCGTGGACGCCAAGACCCGCGCCTTTGCCCAGCTGTACCGGCCTCACGGCCCGGACATCGAGCGTCTGGCCGTGGAGCACCATCTGCGGCACGGCGGGGTCAGCCGGTACGAGAAGTTCCGGTATATTTCCCGCCAGTACCTCGGCCGGGAGCTCCCTGCGGACGAGGAGGTCCGGCTGGGCGAGCGCTTCGCCGGGCTCTGCCTGGAGGAGGTTCTGGCCTCGCCCCTGGTGCCCGGCGCGCTTGCGTTCATCCAGGCGGCGCGGCAGCGTGTGCCGGTGTATGTGGCTTCCGGCGCGCCGCACGAGGAGTTGGCGCATATCCTGCAAACTCGTGGCTTGGCGGGCCTGTTCACCGGCATTTTTGGCTCCCCGCCGGGCAAGGCGGAGCTGGTGCGGCGCATCCTGGCGCAGGAGGGCGTCTTGCCCCGGGCTGCGGTGCTTATCGGCGACAGCGGCACGGACGAGGCCGCTGCGGTGGAAACGGGCGTCCGCTTCTGGGGCCGGGGGGAGTTTCCCGGCCGCGAGTGCAGCCCGGATTTGACAGGAGCCATGGTTCTTCTCGACCGAATGTGCGGAGTTGCCCAATGATGCGTCTCAGCGTGCTCATGACAATGCACAACGCCGGGCGCTATGTGGCGGAGGCGGTGGGCAGCCTGCTTGCGCAGGACCTCGCCGACTTTGAGCTCATCGTCGTGGACGACGGCTCAAGCGATGACTCCGTGAAGATCGTGCGCGACCTTGGCGACAAGCGCATCCGGCTCGTGGCGCCCGGTCGGCTGGGCCGCACCCCGGCGCTGCAACTGGCCCTTGGCATGGCCCAGGCAGACTACGTGGCCGTGCTGGACGCCGACGACACCTGCCGCCCGGACCGCCTGGCCTTGCAGTGCGCCTTTTTGGACGCCCACCCGCAGGTGGCCCTGCTGGGAAGTTATTGCCGCCTGGTGGACGCCTCCGGCGCGCTGCTGGAGGAGTTTCGGCCGCCCACGGACCACGCGGGCATTCTGGCCTGCATGCCGCTGTACAACCCCTTTGCGCATTCCGCTGTGATGTACCGCCGCCAGGCGGCGCTTGCGGCCGGAGGCTACCGCGCCCGGTACGCCTATGCGCAGGACTTTGCGCTCTGGCTGCGCCTTGTGGCCCGGCACCAGACGGCCAACCTGCCGGAGTTCCTCGTCGACCTCAGGCAGCACGGCAGCCAGATGACGACCTCGCCCGCGTTTTTGGCCAGCCGCCTGCGCGACGGCATCCACCTGATTTCTCAGGCCCGGAAGCTGCCGGGCATACCCCAGGCGGCCCGGCGTGAGAGCCGGGGTTTTTACCAGAGCTATGACCGCGACTACCTCGACTGTCTGTGCGAGCAGGGGCTGTTTTGCCGCGCCCTGGGCTTCCTCGGCGGGCACCTGCTGCGCGAGGGGCCTTCGTCCCATGCTGCGGCCCTGGTGCGGCAGCTGTGGGGACGGGCCACGGCTCCGACGGGGCGGTAGGCCGGTGCCGCCGCTCCCACCATTGATGTTTTGCGCAGGCCCGGCCAGCGCGTCAGGTCACCACAGGAGAGAACAGACCCATGAACATGCTTGAGCTCTTGTCCTGCCCGCGCTGCGGCGGGGCGCTCGTTTCCAGCCAGGAGGGGGCGCTGCTGCGCTGCGGGGCCGGGCACGAGCATCCCGTGGTCCGAGGCATCCCCCGTTTCGTCCCCGAGGACAACTACGCGCGTTCCTTTGGCCTGCAGTGGAACGTGTTCCGTCAGACCCAGCTCGATTCGCACACAGGCACCACCATTTCCCGCGACCGCCTGGCCCGGCTCCTGGGCGGCAGCATGGAACCCGTGCGTGGCAAGCTGGTGCTGGAGGCGGGCTGCGGCGCCGGGCGTTTCACCGAGGTCATGCTGGACGCCGGCGCGCGGGTCATGGCTGTGGACATCTCCTCCGCCGTGGAGGCGAACCAGGCCAACTGCGGCCACCGCCCGGGCCACGCCGTGGCGCAGGCCGACATCGAGCAGCTGCCCTTTGCCCCAGGTGGCTTTGACGTGGTGGTCTGCATCGGCGTGCTCCAGGCCACGCCGGACCCGGAGCGGGCCATCGCCGCGCTGTGCGCGCAGCTTAAGCCGGGCGGGCTTTTGGTCATCGACCACTACACCTACGGCTACGCCACCACCCCGAGCCGTGCGGCCCTGCGCAAAAGGCTTCTGGGCCGAAGCCCGGAGGACGCCCTGCGGAGCTGCCTGCGCATCCAGGCCGTGCTCTGGCCGGCGCACCGCCTGCTGTGGGCCTTGCGGAAGCTGCCGGGAATGGCCCGGCTGCGGGAGCGCTTCCTTCATTTCTCCCCGCTGGTGGACTACCACGAGCACTACGGTCAGATCGGCAAGACGCTGCTGCGCCAGTGGGCCGTGCTGGACATGCACGACACCGTCACCGACGTGTTCAAGCACCTGCGCGGCGTGGACGAGATCGCGGCCTGCCTGCGGGGGTGCGGCATGGTCGAGGTCCGCGCCTGGCTTGGCGGCAACGGGGTGGAAGCCTCGGCCCGCAAGGGCGCGGAAGAGGCCGCATGAGGAGGCGCCCGGCATGATGATCAAAGATTTCCAGGGCGACCCGCACCCCGGTGCGCCACGGATCCTTTTCGTCGGCTGGGCGCACAGCAGCCACACCCACGGCTGGCTCGACCTCCTGGCCGGCGCCGGGTTCAACGTCCGGCTGTATGCCCTGCCCCTGGGCTTCCCGCCGGATGAATGGCCCGTGCGGACCTATCTCACCCAGTCCACGGGCAGGCGCTTCGACCCGGCGACCCGGGTGAAGCTCTACCCCTTGAACAAGCCGGACCTGTGGCTGCGCAACCGCCTGTCGCGGGCGCTCTTCGGCGCGGAGACCGACGCCCCGCGCAGGGGCCTGGCCGAGGTCATCCGCCGCTGGCGGCCGGACGTGGTGCACGCCCTGGGCATCGACCCCGCTGGCCTCTTTTACGCTCAGGTGCGCGCGCGTTTCGGGCTGGAGCGCCACGGGCTGTGGGTGCAGCACATCTGGGGCGGCAGCGACCTGGCCCTGACCCTGGACGACCCGGACAAGCGCCCCGGCATCCTGGCCGTGCTGCGCTCCTGCCATGCGCTCATCACCGACACCAGCCGCAACGTCGGCCTGGTGGAGCAGCTTGGCGTTCCGCCGGAGAAGTTTTCGCCGCTGACGCCCATTCCGGGCAACGGCGGCATCGACGTGGAGGCCCTGCGCCAAAGCTGGAGCGGGCCGCCCTCGGCCCGGCGCGACGTGCTCTGGCCCAAAGCCTACGAGTGCCCGTACTCCAAGGCCCTGCCGGTGTTCGAGGCCCTGGGCCTGTGCGCTGGGGAGCTGGCCGGACGAACGGTGCACCTGCTGGCCATGAACGATGAGTCCCGGGCCTGGTACAATGCCCTGCCTGAGGCGCTTCGGAGCATCTGCAGGCCCCACGACCGCATCCCGCACCAGGAGGCCCTGGCGCTCATGGCCCGGTCGCGGGTGATGCTCGCGCCTTCGCTCATCGACGGGTTCCCCAATTGCGTCCACGAGGCCATGGCTTGCGGGGCCGTGCCCGTGGTCTCGCCGCTTGTGAACATCACGGCGCATGTGGCGGCGGAGGAGAACGTCCTGTTCGCCCGCAACCTGTATCCACAGGAGATCGCCGAGGCCCTGCGGCGCGCCCTGACGGATGATGTGCTGGCCGACACCATGGCCGCGCGCAATGTTGAGGTGGCACGGCAGGTTGCGCACCGGCCCGCGCTGGCAGCGCGCGTTCAGGCGTGGTATGCCGAGCTGGCCGCGCAGGCGCGGGGAGAAAGGGTTTGCTGACCCGGCCCGATGCTGCTAGCCTGCGCTGGCTGGCGGCGCGCGTTCCGCATCCACTGGGGAATGCCGCTGGCGCGGCCACCCGCAACAGCCGGAAGGTTTGATGACCAAGGCCGGAATTTTCTTCCACCCCCCAGGTGAGCTCTCGCAGAGCGGCGTGCTCGACGTGGGCCTGAAATGCGCCCATTCCTGCCGCTTCTGCTACTACAGCTTCATGGCCGAGGCCGCCTCCGGCAAGAGTGCCTCGCCCGGCAGCCAGCATGGCGCTTTGCGCCAGGCGGCCTTCCGCACAACCGAGGACAGCCTGCGCATCATCGACCTCATGGCCGACCATGGCCTCATCAACTTCGACATCACCGGCGGCGAACCCACCATGCATCAGGGCTTGCCGGACATGGTGCGCCGGGCTGTGGAGCGCTTGATGAGCGTGCGCGTCATCACCCTCGGGCAATTCCTCCTGCGCCAGACCCCCGAGCGCCAAGGCGGCGGCCCGCACCTCCTGGATACGCTGCTTGAGGCCGGGGTGACGGATTTTCTCTTCTCGCTGCACGCCGCCACAGAGGACGGCTTCCACGAAGCCACGCGCGGCTCGCTCGCGAAGGTCCTGGCGGCCATGGACGCGCTCGACCGCGTGGGTTTCCAGTACTCGGCCAACACGGTCATCCACGCGGGCAACCTGGACGACCTGCCGAGGATCGCCGAACTCTCGGCCGCGCGCGGGGTGTACCACCACAACTTCATCGTCTTCAACGCCTACTACCGCTGGGACTCGCCCGAGAGCATCGCGGGCCTGCAGGCCGCCTACACGGACATCGCCGGGCCGCTCACGCGTCGGCGTGCACCACGACCCGCACGAGTGGATGAACCGCGCGGGCAACCCGGATCGCGAACCGGAATACTGCGCCGAGCCTCTGCCCGTGCCCGTGGACGGTCCGCGCGACATTTATGCGCTCGTGCGCGGTGAGCGGCGGCTCGACGCTGGCAAGGATGGGGTGGTGGACATCGTGGCCGAGCGCGGCGACGCCTTCAAGGTCTTTCCGGCCCTTTGCCGGGACTGCGCGGCCATGGACTACTGCGATGGCCTGGACCCCAAGTATGTCCTGCTGCACGGCCTCTCCGGCATTACGCCCTTTGCGGAGATGCCGGGCAGCCCGCCGCTCATCAATGCGCGCCGGGCCTATCTGCCCGCCTTTGTGCTCAAGCGTGCACCTTTGGCCGACATGCGCGCGGCCATTGCCGGCCTGTCGAAGCGGGTGACGGGGCGTGTGGCCCGGTCGTGAGCGGGGGACAAATATTCCCGTGGCGCGGCCCTTGCATTTTCCCTGGAAACGGGTCCAGGGTGTCGTGTTTTTGGCACGGCGCCTGACCGAGCCTGGCGCACCCTGGCGCGCTCCCGGCGATCTTCCCGCGTGAACGGGCCCTGGCCTTGGCCGGGACCGAGGAGAACATATGATCCCTTTGTCCGAGATGCAGATCATCCAGATCGACGTGACCAACGCCTGCATGAACCGCTGCTCCAACTGCACGCGCTTCACCGGCCACCACCGCAAGCCCTTTTTCATGGACATGGAGTGCTTCCGCCGCGCCGTGGACTCCCTCGTGGACTTCCCCGGCATGGTCGGCATGATCGGCGGGGAGCCGCTATTGCACCCGCAGTTCGCGGAGATGGCCGAGTACCTGGCGCTTAAGATCACCGACAAGAAGCGCCGGGGCCTGTGGTCCACGGTGCCCAAGGCCCAGGGCGAGAAGTATGGCGCGCTCATCCGCGAGGTGTACGGGAATTTCTATTTCAACGACCACAGCGTCGACCAGATCCTGCACCAGCCCCTGCTGGTGGCGGCAGAGGAAGTGGTGGCCGACCGTGACGAGATGTGGCGGCTCATCGACGACTGCTGGATCCAGAAGTACTGGTCCGCCTCCATCACGCCCAAGGGCGCCTTCTTCTGCGAGGTGGCGGCCAGCTTCGACATGCTTTTTGACGGCCCCGGCGGCTGGCCGGTGGAGCCCGGCTGGTGGAAGCGCGTGCCTGCGGACTTCACCGAGCAGAAAGAACGCGCCTGCCCGCGTTGCGGCTGCGCCATTCCGCTCAAGCGCCGTCCCAGCGCCCAGGAGATCGACGACGTCAGCCCCGGCAACCTCGCGGCCCTGCTTGCCATCCGCTCACCAAAGGCCCAGCGCGGCCGCGTGGAGATCTACGGCGGCGGCCTGGCCGAGGACTGGAACCCCGGCCCCAACTGGTACATGAGCGAGGTGGAGCGCGGGACTGAGCTTGAGTACCGCGAGAAGATCGCCGGGCGCCTGGCTGCGGAAGAGAAGGGCGCCTGCGCCGGGAGCGCCAAATGAGCGCCACCGTTCAGAAGACAACGAAACGCGTGCTGACGCGCCGGGGCGTGGTCTGGCTGGGCCAGACCTGCAACCTGCGCTGCCGCTTCTGCTATTTCCAGACGCGCATTGAGGCCAAGGACCACCCCGAGCACCCGTTCATGACGCTCGACAAGGCCAAGGCCATCTTCGACATCCTGCGCAACCACTATGGCAACAACGCCATAGACATCCAGGGCGGCGAGCCCACCATCTTCCCCGGCATCGAGGAGCTGTGCAGCCACAGCGCCAAGATCGGGCTTTTGCCCACGCTCATCACCAACGCCCTGGTGCTGGCCAAGCGCGAGGCCCTGCAGCGGCTCAAGGATTCCGGCGTGCGCGACCTGCTGGTCAGCGTGCACGGCCTGGGCCAGAACTACGACGACATGGTGGGCGTGCCCGGCGCGCACAAGCTGCAGATGGCCGCGCTTGACAACTGCGTGGCCCTCGGCATGCCCGTGCGCTTCAACTGTGTGCTCACCAAGTCTTCCCTGCCGCATCTGGCGGGCGTGGCCCGGCTGGCCGTCAGCGTGGGGGCGCGCGCGGTGAACTTCATCGCCTTCAACCCCTTTGAGGACCAGCAGAAGGGCGAGCGGTCGCTGGACGACGTGGCCGCCTACTCCGAGGTCTCCGCATCGCTCGTGCCCGCGCTGGACATCCTCCGCGCCGCAGGCATCGAGGCCAACGTGCGCTACTTCCCGCTGTGCCAGGTGCCGGAAGCCTACCGCCAGCACCTCTACAATTTCCAGCAGCTGCCCTATGACCTGCACGAATGGGACTACGCCTCCTGGACCTTCACGGACATGAAGCCCCAGCGCATGCGCGCGGGGGAGCTCTCGCCCCTCGTCAGCCTGCGTCAGGCCAACGCCCGCTCGCCCATGTTCAAGGGCGTGCCGAACTATCTCGACGACCCGGCCATCAGCCTGGAGGACGAGTACCGCCACAGCGCGCTGATCCGCGCGCGCGAGCACTGCGGCTACCGCGAGACCCCGGCTTGCCAGGCCTGCGGCATGCGCCAGATTTGTGACGGCTTCCACGGGGATTACGCGGCCTTCTTCGGCACGGACGAGGCCCAGGCCATCCAGACGCCGACGCCCGGTGCCGGTCCGATTGTCGACCCGCGCCACTACATCAACCAGCAAGAGAAGATCGTCGAGCCCGAGGACGCGGGCTGGGCGCTCTAGCCGCAAGGAGAAAGGCCGTGCCGAACATCTTCGTCACCACGCGCCCGGAAGTCCCGTTGGCAATGGCCGGAGGCCGTTCGTGAGCACTGCGGAAGCGCCGGACCGGCCCCTGCGCATCGTGCACGTGAACACCCACGACGAGGAGGGCGGCGCGGCCAAGGTGGCGCGCCAGCTGTGCCAGCTCCAGAGGCGGGCGGGACACACGGCGCACCTGCTGGTGGGCCAGCGCAAAACCCGTTTTCGAGGCGTCCGGAGATTGGACCCGAGGCCGGAACACGAGCTGGAGTACTTCTGCCAGGAGGCGAATCTGCAGGACCTGGAGCTCCAGGGCAGTCACGACCTGGACTTGCATCCCCTGGTCGCTGCCGCGGATGTGCTCCACCTGCACAACATGCATGGCGGCTATCTGAACCCGGCCTCCGTGGCGGTTCTCAGCCGCAGCAAGCCCACAGTGTGGACCCTGCACGACTTGCAGGGCCTCACCGGATTCTGCCACCATCCCCTGGACTGCGAGGGCTGGCTTTCGGACTGCGCGCGCTGTCTGCGCCAGTCCATGGACCGGCCTTGGCCTCTGCACCAGCCGGGCACGCTCAAGGCCGCCATGTTCGGCGCGGGCGCGGCCACCTGCCTCGGCGTAAAGCGCGCGGCCTACGGCGCAAGCGTGTTGGACATCGCCTGCCCCTCGCAATGGGTCGCCGACCGGGCCGGGGCGGGCATTCTGGGCGGCCAGCGGCTGCATGTGGTCCAAAACGCGGTGAACACCCGGGCCTTCAGCCCGCGCGACAAGGCCAAGGCCAGAGAGCGCCTGGGCCTGCCGCAGGACGCCTTCCTCGTGGGCGCGGTGGCCATCAGCGGCATCTTCGACAATCCCCTCAAGGGCGGGCACCTGGCCCAGCCCATGCTCGACCGCCTGCGCGAACTCGTGCCCGGCGCGCTGCTGGTAAACATCGGCGCGCGCAGCCGCAACGAGCGCGAGGGCGTCATCGGCCTGCCCTTTCAGCACACGGAGCGCGACATGGCCTGGGCCTATGCCGCGCTGGACGCGCTGGTGCATCTTTCCCTGGCCGAAACCTTCTGCTTGGTCGCGGCGGAGGCCCTCTCCTGCGGTCGGCCGGTGCTGGCCTTCGACATCGGCCCCCTGCCCGGCGTGGTGCGCCACGGCGTGGACGGCCTGCTGGCCCCGGCGGGAGACGCCCTGGCCCTGGCCGAGCTTGCGGCGCGGCTGGCCGTTGACCCGGCCCTGGCCCGGCGCATGGGCGAGGCCGGGCGCAAGGGCGCGCTGGAGCGTTTTGACCTGGCCGTGCTGGACAGGGGATATATGGGGCTGTACCGCCGGGCCATGGCCGAACACCCTGCGCGTCTGGCGGCCACGCCGCCCCTGGACCCGGTTGCGTTGCCCGCCTTCTTGCGCACCCCGGCCCTGCTGGCCGGAATCGCACGCGCAGGCGGGCAGGCGGTTCCCGCTTCCAGCCCGAAGACCATCGCCGGGCTCGTGGAGCAGTATCTCGCGGAAGAAACCGACGACGCCAAACGCAGGCCCCTGGCCTTCGCCTGGGAGCGCGCCCTGGCCTATCCCCGGGTCTTTGTGCTGCGCTCGGAAAAGCGCTGGGCCGATGCCCTGCGGCTGCTGGAGGAACTGCTGGCCGATGCGCCGGAGGACCGGCGGCTGTTGCGCACCTACGGCGTGACCCTGGGGCTTTCCGGCCGAGTCGACCTCGCACTCAAGGCCTTTGCGCGGTGCATCGAGGCGGACCGCCTGCTGAACGACGTGCACCTGACCATTTCCGACATGTACCGGTTCCTGGGCGATGCCGACAAGTCCTGGCAGGCCCTGGACGACATGGCCGTGCGCGATCCGGCCATCCGGGGGCTGGCGCTGCGGCGCGGCATCCTGCTGGAGCAGCGCGGAGACGCGCACGGGGCGGCCGCCATGTATCAGCGTGAATTCGACCTGCACGGCGACGCCAACGCCGGGCGCAAGGCCAAGGAACTCGGTGCCGGCGCCGCCTGTCCGGCGGGACAACCAGAACGCCCCGCCACCGCGCGGAGCGCCCGAACGAAAGCCCCGGCCAAGCGCGGGCGCGGCAAGAAGGGGAACTAAACCATGTCCATCCACGACCTCATCGCCAGGCGCGCCAAACCCGCGCCGGACCAGCAGCCCGTGGCCCTGCCCCAGGCTTTGCGCGACCCGCGCCTGGACCGCGCCCGGATGCTGAAGCCTCGCGTCAGCTTCATCGTCACCAGCTACAACTACGAGAAGTACATCGTGGAGTGCCTGCGCTCCGTGACGCGCCAGACCTATGGCAATTGGGAATGCATCGTGGTGGACGACGTGTCCACGGACGGCACGGTGGCCGCTGTGCGCGCCTTTGTGGACAGCCCCGAGGCCGGGGGGAAGTTCACGCTCACCCAGCGGGCCGAGAACGGCGGCCAGATGGAGGCCTTCCGCGACGGGCTTGCGCTGGCCACGGGCGCCTTCGTGTGCATGCTCGACGCCGACGACGTGCTGCTGGAAGATTTCCTTGAGGCGCACATGAGCGCGCACCTTTCCGTGGCCACCGTGGCCTTCACCAGCTCCAACCAGTACCAGATCAACGCCAAGGGCGAGATCATCGGCGGCCAGCACATGGACCACCAGTCCAAGGGCCACTACCGCCACGTGCAGAAGACCAGCTTCCAGAAGGGGCTGTGGATCTGGGCCACGTCGAGCTCCATGGTCTTCCGCCGCAGCACGGTGGAGCTCATCATGCCGCGCGACGGCACCACGTTCCGCATCTGCGCGGACTACTATATCGCGCATTTCTGCCACCTCATCGGCGACTCGCTCCTGATCCCCACCATCCACGGCTGCTACCGCCGCCACGGGGGCAACAACTTCGGCACCAACCCGGTGCTGGGCAACATCAACAGCGTGGGCAACCTGGACAAGCACCCGCCCCACGACCTGTTCCGCTGGACCATGATCCGGCACGTGCTGGACAATTTCGACGTGTTCTACCCCATCTTCATGGGCAAGGGGCTGGTCAGGTTCCTGCTGCGGCTGGTGAAGCCGAGCGAGTTGCCGGGCCTTGTGGCGCAGTACCCCAGGGCCTTTCCGGAACCGCTCTGGCGTTACTTTTGGATGGTGGTGGAGCAATGGCGCATGAAGCGCTACACGCCCATGAGCGTGAAGTTCAAGATCCTGCCCGACCCGGAGTCGGGTCCGCGCGGCCACGTTTCAGAATAGGAGCGGCTTGATGCTGGAGTCATTATTGGATGTGCGGCAGGGGGTGGCCTTTAACCCCTTTGCCGTGGACCTGCCTGCGGAGATTGTGGTTTTCGGCACGGGCGAGCGCGGCAGGCGCTGCCGGGAACGCCTTGCCCGCCTGGGCGTGAGCGTGCGCTGCTTCGCCGACAACGATCCAAAGCGTCAGGGCACGTTGCTGGATGGTATCCCCGTGCTGGCTCCGCAGGCTCTGGCCGGACAGGCCGCCGGGCTGCCCGTCATCGTGTGCAGTTGGGCGCAGGAGAGCATCGTGGGGCAGCTGCGCTGCCTGGGGGTGCGGGGCATCTATGCGGACGACGCCAGCGCATACCCGCCCCGCAGCCTGGTGGAAAACGCCGAGAAATTGCGCGCTGTGTATGACAGCCTGGCGGACGAAAAGTCACGTGAGCAGTACCGGGGCGCCCTGCAGGTGCGCTTCAGTGGCGTCGCGATGACCTACTACGCGGATTACCCCACCTATAGGCATCCCCTGGTCAAGGCCCGTCCCGGAGACTGCATCATCGACGGCGGCGCGGCCTCCGGCGACACCTTGGACCTCTTTCTCGAAGATTGTGGCGGGGATTGCGCCATGCACCTGTTCGAGCCCACGCCGCAGTCATTTCAGCAGTTGAGCGCGGGCATCGCCGCAAAGGGCCTGGCTCGGGCCTTTTCCGTTAACAAGGCTCTCTGGGACAAGAATGAGGAGCTTTGCTTTGAAGAGGATGCCCCCACCGGCCACAGCAATCACGTCAGCGCCACGGGCGGTGTGCGCGTGGAGGCCGTGACCCTGGACAGTTACGTGGAGGCTGAGGGCATCGCGCGCGTGGACCTCATCAAGCTGGACATCGAGGGCGCGGAGTTGGCGGCGCTCACGGGCGCTGCCGGGGTCATCCGGCGCGACAAGCCCCGCCTGCAGATTTGCCTGTACCACAAGGACCCGGACCTGTGGGAGATTCCACAATACATCAAGAGCCTTGTGCCGGAATATCGGATGTTCGTGGGGCATCATTCCTGCTGTTTGTTGGACACGGTTCTATACTGCGTGCTGTAGCCAGAGAGAACGTGATGTCGCATCAAGTGCTTTTTGCCGTCCTGCGCGAGCTGGGGGTGCTTTTCGAGGCCCCCGGTGCGAGCAGGATTCATGACCTGACGCCGGACGAGCCCCCGGCCCAGGGGCTGGATCACGCCTTCTACGCGCACACCCCGTTGTGGGAGTACGAGCACCCGTACTACGCCTATCCCTATGCCCAGCCGGGCCTGCCCAAGGTCTTCGAGACCCTGCCGCAGGACACCGACGTGGCGGGCGTGCTGGCCAAGACCCGGCTCGTGGTCTTCCTGGGCGCGGCCGACACCCCGGTCTTCCGCCGCTGCCTGGAGCAGCCCGGCACCTTCCTGCTCGTCCTGGAGCCCGACGCACGGCGCCTGGCCTGGTTCGCCGCCAGGGTCCCGGCGTCCCGGCTGGCCAATCGCGTGCTGGTGCTGCTGGGCGACCCGGACATGTTTGTGCCGCCGGTGTCGCAGATCCTGCCGCCAGCCCTTTTCAGCCTTGGCGCCCCGGTGATCTACAGCCTGCCGGAATTGGCGGGCACGGCCCAGGCCGCCCGGCTGGCGGAGCTCATCGAGATCATGTTCTACCGGCACCGCGTCTATCTCTTAAGCGGGCAGGCCAACGCCAGCAGCCTGCCCATGCGCGACCTGACGCGCGGGCTGTTCTTCGACCAGCAGCAGCACGTGTATGACAACACCGCCGAGTACCTGCGCTGGCCGGACATCCGGCCCCTGCGCAAGGCCTTCCAGGGCGAGACCGCAGTGCTGGTGGCCGCCGGGCCGGACCTGCCGGAGCGCATGGACTACCTGCGCTCGGTGCGCGAGCGGGCCGTGGTCATCGCCGTGAACAACGCGTTCAAGCCCATGCTGGCGGCCGGGGTGCGGCCGCACTTCGTGGTGGCCAACGACACCTCGGTGCACACAGGGCGCTCCTGGGAGGGGCTGGGGCATCTGCCCGATGTCTCCCTGGTGGCCCACTGCATGGCTGACCTGGGCGGAGAGGTGTTCGGGCGGAAGTATATTTTCGGCACGCATCTGCCGGAGCTTTACGGAAAACGCCCGGATCTGCGGCTGCATGGCTCGGTGGCCACCACGGCCTTTTCCCTGGCCCGCTACATGGGCTGCGTGCGCTGCGTGCTCGTGGGCGTGCAGCTCTGCTCGCCGGACCCGTGGCAGCTCAGCTACTCGCGCGGGAGCATCCACGAGCCCGGGGCCGGGGGCGAGGCCGTGCCCGCTCGTCCGCTGACCAACGCCTGGCCCCAGCTGGTGCCGGTGGCCGACCTGGCCGGGCGCACGTGCTACACCACGCTTAATTTCCTGGACGCGGCCTACTGGCTGCGCGAAGAGATCCGCACCTCGGGCATCCCCTGCGCCAACGTCACCCAGGAGAGCCTCATCAGCGGGCCTGGGGTCACGTTCCTCCCCGACTGCCCGGTTGAGGGCACCGGGCGGCTGGAGCGCAGGCTGGGCCGCGTGGCCGCAGTGCGGGCGCCCGGGATAGCCCGGGAGCCGGTGCTGGCGCACCTGCGGCGCGACCATGGGATCTGGACGTCCCTGGCCGCCGGGGTGGAGGGCATCCTGGCCAAGCAGGGGGCGGAGTTTCTGGCCGCAGCCAGTCAGGCCCTGGAGCAGTTCGACCAGGGCGGGGTGACCTATCTGGTGCAGCGCTTCGAGGGGTTCGACAACCAGCGCTTCCACGCGGCCGTGCTTGAGCCCGGTCCGGAGGAGCAGAAGGCCTGGGGCCTGCGGTATTATCTGGAGCACGTGGGCCGCATGGCCCGGCATTTCGCAGCGGTGCTGACCACGCAGTTGGCGCGCCTGGGCTGAGGCCCGGCGGCCGCCGAAATTTCTTTGCCGGCCCTCAGGCCAGCGGCAATTCCACCACGAACATCGAGCCCTTGGGTTTGGCCTCCTCCACGCGCACCGCGCCCTTGTGGTCGGTGACGATGGAGCGCACGATGGTGAGTCCCAGGCCCGTGCCGGACTTCTTGCGCGAGTAGTAGGGCTCGAACATGCGCGCGCGCTCCTCCTGGGCCAGGTACTCGGCGCGCACGTCCACGGCCCCGTCCTCGTGGCCCTCCAGGGCCTCGGCCGCGTTGGTCAGCAGGTTCATGAAGACCTTGCGCAGGCCTTCGGCGTCGAAGGGAAACTCCGGCAAGGCAGGGTCTGCGGCCAGGGTCCAGGCGATGTCGCGGTGGGCCGTGGCAAAGGTGCCCACAACCTCCTCCAGCAGGGGGCCGAGGTCGCCCTGGCGCATCTCCGGCTCGGGCAGCTTGGCGTAGTTCGAGAACTCGGCCACCAGCTGCTGCAGGCGCTCCACCTCGCGCACGATGAGCTGGCCGCACTCGGCAAAGGACGGATCCTGGTTCGCCGGGCCGAACTTGCGCAGCAGGCGTTGGGCCGAGAGCTTGATGGGCGTGAGCGGGTTCTTGATCTCATGGGCGATCCGCTGGGCCACCTCGCGCCAGGCGGCCAGGCGCTGCATCTTCTCCAGCTCCGTGATGTCCTCGAACACGGCCACCAGGCCCGTGCCGTCGCTCTGGCCCGTCTGGCCGGACTGGCCCGACGACAGGCCCACCACGTTGACCAGGAAGCGGGCGCCGCGTCCTTGCAGGGGCAGGTCGATCTGCCGGGTCCACTGGGCCGAGGGGTTCCTGGCGATCTGGACCAGGGCCTCCTTCAAGAGTTCTGAAAATTCGCCCTGCACCAGGTGCTGGGCCTTGAGTCCCAGGATCTGCTCGGCGCGGATGCCGAGCATGGCCTCGGCGGCCTTGTTCACGGTGCCGATGCGCCCCTGGGCGTCGGAGCGGCCCCGGCGCTCCAGCTCCTCGTACTGCTGGCCCATGCGCTCGTTGGCGTTCATGAGCCGCGTCTGCCCGGCCTCCAGGTCCTCGGCCATGCGGTTGAAGGAGCGCACCAGGGAGCCCAACTCGTCGTCGCCCGCGTCCTCCAGGCGCACGGAGAGGTCGCCCTTGGCGATGCGCTCGGTGCCCAGCGCCATGGCCTGCACCGGTGCGCTGATCTCCTTGGCCAGGCGGAAGCCGAACCAGGAGGCCCCGAGTACGATCAAGAGGCTCATGACGCCGAGGGTCAGGTACAGGTTCATCTTCCAGGGATATTTGAGCTTGCGGAGCTTCTTGTACTCGTCCAGGCCGCGCACCACCTGGTCGAGCTTGTACATCAGCCCGCTGCCGATGCTCTCGCCCACCACCAGGAAGCCGGTCTTGCCCTCGTCCACGGGCAGGATGCCGACGATGAGGTCGTTGCCCGCGCTACTGAGCACCACCGACACGTAGTGCGGGTTTTTCCGCAGGCTATCCATGTCGATCTTGCCCCTGGCCTCGCCCCAGACGCGGTCGAAGACCTGCGGGGGGTGCTTGTTCTGGTCGCGGCCCTCGGGCGTGATGACCCCGATGACGGCCAGGCCATATTCGCGCTGGGAGTCCGCCAGGTGGGCGTCCATGCTCTTGCCGCCCCAGGTCAGGTGGTTGTCCGCGATTTGGGACAGGACCTCGCGGCCGCGCTGCTCCACCCGGGCCTGGGCGGACTGGTAGAAGGCCCGGCCGATCTCCAGGGACTGCTCCATGGAGTCCTCCACCTGGGTCTTGAACCAGTAGTCCACGCTGGTCTGCACGAACTTGGCCGAGACGTAGAACATGAGCGCCACGGGCACCAGGGACAGGAAGATGAAGGCCAGCACCAGGCGCGAGCGCAGGCGCGAGCCGAGCACGTTGCGGCGGCGCTCCAGCACGAGCTTGACCCCGTTTCTGGCGACCACGAAGAGCACCACCAGAAGCAGGATGAAGTTCAGGTTGAACAGACCGAGGAAGAGGTAGGAGTTGACGCCCAAAAGCTTGAGCTCAACCCAGGTCAAGACCACGATGAGCAGCACGCCGATGAGCGCGATGATCACCTCGCGCTTGCGCCGGGCGTGCTCTTTCGCGTCGGGCGCCATGAGCCGGATGGGTGCTGCGGAGTCGGGTGCGGGGTCCTGGTCCATGCTGCTCATCCGCCCGGTCCGGCTCTAGTAGGTGAAGTGCAGCTGGTAGGTGGCCGACGGCGCCACGTCCCAGGCCCAGAAGAACAGGGTGCGCTTGAACCAGTTGGGGATGTCCGTCTGCTGCAGGCGGATGTCCAGGGCCAGGGAGTAGTCCTTGTTGCGCTCCAGCATGCGCCAGGGACCCATGTCGAGCGTCAACTCGCCCCAGCCCGCGCGCAGCAGTTCATTGAGCCCGGCGTTCTTGAGCGGGGCCTCGCGGCCGGGCAGAAACAAGGCGTATTCCTTGGTCAGGGAATCGTACTTGAGGCGGCTGGTCATCTCGGCCTTGGAGAGCTGCGGGCTGCCGAACAGGCCGCTCTTCTTGCTGAGCTCGGCCTTGCAGGTGAGGGCCAGGGTGACGCCGTTGTGGAGGCTCTCGGTGAGCTCGGCCACGCCGTCCACGGACACGCCGAAGCGGGCCATGAGGCTGCCGGCCTGGTTGTCCACCACGAGGTTGGAGAGCACCAGGGTCTGCGCGTGGGCTGCAGAGGCCCAGAGGACCAGCGCCAGGGCGAAAGCCGTTGCTGCGGCCAGGGTCGGGCGGCGGGTGCGGTGCATGGGCGGTGGTGTCCAGGGTCAAATGTTGGCGCATGGGCGGAGGCAACTGCGCCCGCGCACCGTATTCTATAGCATCCGGTGCGGCGATGCGCAAGGCCGGACGCGGCTCCCGGGCTCGGGCCCCTAGGGCTTGCGGGGGCGTTCGCCAAAGATGGACGTGCCCACCCGGATGATGGTGGCGCCCTCCTCGATGGCGGCCTCGAAATCGCCGGTCATGCCCATGGACAGGTGCGGCAGGGCCACGCCCAGGCTGGCGGACAACCCGTCGCGCAGCTCGCGCAGGTACTCGAAGGCGGGCCCGGCCTCCTCGGGGGAGTCGAAGACTGGCGGCAGGCACATGAGCCCCTGGAGGTCCAGGCCGACGTCGCCTTTGCGCAGGGAAAGCACGGTCTCGGCCAAGCCCGGCAGGTCGGCCTCGTCCACCCCGGCCTTTTGCTCCTCGCCCATGTTGACCTCGATGAGCACGCTCTGGAGCACGCCCGCATCTTCCGCGCGCCGGGCCAGCTCCCGGGCCAGCTTCTCGGAGTCCACGCTGTGCACCAGCACAAAGCGCCCGGCCACCTGCCTGGCCTTCTTGGTCTGCAGGCCGCCCACGAAATGCCAGAGGATGTCCTGGCCCACCAGTTCGTCCTGCTTGAGCAGCGCCTCTTGGACATAAGACTCGGCGAAGTCGCGCTGCCCGGCCTCCACCAGCGCCAAAATGTCGCTGGCCGGGTGGAACTTGCTGACCGCCACCAGACGGACTGTTTCGGGGTCGCGGCCAGCGCGCGCGCAGGCCTTGGCCATGCGGGAACGCACGGCGGCCAGGTTGGCGGCGAGCTGCTTGGCGCGGGCGGTGTTTGTGATGAGTGCCATGGGGGTCTGCCTACGCCAAAACGTTCCCGCAGGGAAGGATGAACTCTCAGGCGATGCCATGCGCACCCGCCAGACGCCGGCAGGCGGATTTCGCCCACCGGCGCCGGTCGCCACCCTGACCCTCGGGGCAGGGCGCTCCCCTTGGGGGCCACCTCTGGACTTAAGTAGGGAGTCCAGACTAACATAATGAGAGGTACAATTCGTGGGGGCAGGTCAATTCCCTTTTGGGCGGGGAATACGTTGCTGCAAAGGGGTTGAGATGCAAGATAAAGTTGCGTTGATCACGGGCATAACGGGGCAGGATGGTTCTTACTTGGCTGAATTGTTGCTTTTTAAGGGGTATGTCGTTCATGGGATCAAGCGACGGTCTTCCTCGTTTAATACCTCCCGCATTGATCATATCTATCAGGATCCCCATGAACGGAAGCGCAAGTTTATTCTTCACTATGGAGATCTGACTGACAGCGCCAATCTGTTCCGTATCATCCAGAAGTCTCAGCCAGACGAGATCTACAACTTGGCCGCCATGAGTCACGTTGCTGTGAGCTTTGAGATGCCGGAGTACACGGCAGATACCAACGCGCTTGGCACTCTCCGCATCCTGGAGGCCATCAGGACGCTTGGCCTTGAGAAAAAGACCCGGTTCTATCAGGCCTCTACCAGTGAGCTCTTTGGTCAGGTGCGTGAGATTCCGCAGAGAGAAAGCACACCTTTTTATCCGCGCAGTCCGTATGCTGTGTCCAAGCTTTTCGCCTATTGGATCACCGTGAACTATCGTGAAGCATATGGCATCTACGCCTGCAACGGAATCCTGTTCAACCATGAGTCACCTCTACGAGGTGAGACATTCGTAACCAGGAAGATCACCAGGGCTCTCTCGCGCATCAAGCTCGGACTTCAAGACCGTTTGTACCTTGGCAATATGGACGCGCTGCGAGACTGGGGGCACGCCAAGGATTACGTGAAAATGCAGTGGCTGATGCTGCAACAAAAAGCCCCTGAAGATTATGTCATTGCAACCGGCCTACAGTACAGCGTGCGAGACTTTGTCAATGCCGTAGCCGAAGCGCTGGAGATGAAAATAACCTGGTCCGGCAAGGGGCTGAATGAGACCGGGACTGATGGCACTAGACGCGTTATCGTGCGAGTCGATCCTCGATATTTCCGGCCGACTGAGGTGGATACCCTCCTGGGTGATCCCTCGCGTGCACGCAACGAACTCGGTTGGGTACCCAAGATAACCTTTGCCGAAATGGTGGCAGAGATGGTGTGCGAGGATCTTACCGTTGCTAAGCGTGATGACCTTGTGAAGCGTAACGGCTACCGCGTTTGCGATTACAAAGAATAAGGGCACACAATGGAAAGAGGTGCTCTGATTTTTGTCGCTGGTCATAGAGGACTCGTAGGCTCTGCCATTGTTCGCCAGTTAAAGGCGCAAGGCTTCACCAATCTGGTGCTTCGTACACATGCAGAACTCGATCTCGTAGACGGAGCACAGGTCCGCTCCTTTTTTGAAGAAGTGCAACCAGAGTATGTAATCCTCGCTGCGGCCAAGGTGGGAGGGATTTACGCCAATAGCACATATCCGGCGGATTTTATCTACATCAATCTTGCTATCCAGAACAATGTCATACACAGCGCATATCTGCAGAGTGTCAAGCGGCTGCTCTTTCTAGGATCTTCCTGTATTTACCCGCGCCATGCCCCGCAGCCGATGAAAGAAGAGCACCTGCTTACGGGTCCTCTGGAGCCAACAAACAGGCCGTATGCGTTGGCAAAGATCTCTGGCATTGAGATGTGCTGGAGCTACAACCGGCAGTACGGGACGAAGTATTTTGCCGTGATGCCCACCAATCTGTACGGCCCAGGTGACAACTACCACCCAGAGAACAGCCACGTTATTCCGGCCTTGATCCGGCGTTTCCATGAGGCCAAGCTGCGCGGGGATGCTTGTGTCACGGTCTGGGGTACGGGTATGCCTCGGCGCGAGTTCATGTACAGCGACGACATGGCGGAGGCCTGTGTCTACCTGTTGAACTTGCCGGAAGCGAACTACTCTGCTTTGCTTGGAAACAATAACATCAAGGCTGAACGGTTTGAGCCCCCATTGATCAACATTGGGGCCGGCTATGATGTTTCTATCCGCGAAATCGCGGAGTTGGTGCGAGATGTTGTGGGATATGCCGGAGCCCTTGAGTTCGATGCGACAAAGCCAGATGGTAGTCCGCAGAAGCTTTTGGACGTTTCGCGCTTGGCCCAGGCGGGTTGGGTGGCACGGACCAAGCTGCATGAGGGGCTCGCCACCGCCTACGCGGATTTTATGGGGCGGGGTGGTGTGTGATAGCTTTGGCATTGGCCCTGTTCCGAGATTTTGTTAATATAGCCCACGGGTTTTATCAGACGGCTTAAGGTCATGGGGGCATGGCCGGAGTCGTCCGAACCATCTGCAACATGCTCGATTCATGACAGAGCGATGGAATTGCAGGCAAAAATATTAATCGATCACGTTAGGTTGTGAGGGGAAGGTCTCCCCACGAACCCCCCTTCGGCGTAATGGGAGTCCAGAGGGCCTTACGGCTCTTTGGCCGCCGGAGGCAGGCCTGGCCGCTTATCTGGAGTGCGCTTGTGCATCCCGGTCCGTGCTGGTAGATACTTGGGCGATGAATGACGCAGCACCCACCCTGTCCAAAGTGGACCTCCTGAACCTGACGCGCTCGGAGCTTGAGGCGTTCGTGGTGGAGGACCTGCGCCAGCCGCGCTTCCGCACGGACCAGCTCTGGCACTGGCTGTGGCACCGGGGAGTGCGGGATTTCGCGGCCATGACCAACCTGTCCAAGGACCTGAAGGCGCGGCTGGCGGAGCGCGCGGTCATCGACGTGCCCGGCGTGGACGTGGCGCGCACCAGCCGCGACGGCACCATCAAGCTGCTGCTGCGCCTGGCCGACGGCGAGCGCATCGAGACCGTGCTCATCCCCATGGGCGCGCACTACACCCAGTGCCTCTCCACCCAGGTGGGCTGCGCCATGGCCTGCTCCTTCTGCTCCACCGGGGAGCTCGGGTTTACGCGGAACATGAGCATGGGCGAAATTCTGGGCCAGGTCCTGGTGGGCCGGGAGCATCTGGCCAAAGCGGGGCTGCCCACGGTGCGCAACCTCGTGTTCATGGGCATGGGCGAGCCGCTCATGAACTTGTCCGAACTTTTGCGCAGCCTGGAGACCCTGGGCAGCTCCGAGGGCCTGTCCTTCGCCTCGCGCCGCAGCACGGTGAGCAGCGTGGGCATTCCGGCCGCCCTCAAGATCCTGGGCGACTCCGGCCTGGCCGTGCCGGCCATCAGCCTCCACGCGCCGACCCAGGAGCTGCGCGAGCAGCTCATGCCCAAGGCCGCGCGCGTGCCCCTGTCCGAGCTGCTCGACGCGCTCGACCGCTACCCGCTGAAGTCGCGCGAGCGCGTGACGTACGAATACATCATGCTCGGCGGGGTCAACGATTCCCTGGTGCACGCCAAGCAGCTGGTGAAACTTTTGGGGCAGCGGCGCTGCAAGGTCAATCTCATCGGCTACAATCCGCCGCCGCCGGAGACTGGCCCGGCCCCCTACCGCGCGCCGGAGCCAGCCGACGTGCTGGCGTTTGAGGAGTACCTGCGCAGCAAGCGCATCACCACGTTCATCCGGCGCAGCATGGGCCAGGACATTGCCGCGGCGTGCGGCCAGTTGAAGCTTCTGGCGGGGCCGGAGCTGGGCCCAGCGGAAGAACGGATGGAAGAGTCGATGGAAGGGCCGGAGAAAGGCGCACTGGGCGTGGCTTGAAAAAAGCTCTTGCCAGGACCGCGCAGATTTTATAGTAGCCAGCCCTTCCAAAAAAATATATGCCGTCTCTCGTCGGGACACCGACGCTATCCACAGCCCAGGAGGGTCACCACATGGCCAATCATCCCATGGTTCCCACCCGCGCCTTCTTCACCAAAGGCGTGGGCGTCCACAAAAACAAGCTGCAATCCTTCGAGTTGGCGCTGCGCGAGGCCGGCATCGAAAAACAGAATCTTGTTTACGTGTCCAGCATCTATCCGCCAAACTGCGAACTGGTGAGCCTGGACGAGGGCGTGAAAGCCCTGTTCCCCGGCCAGATCACCTTCTGCGTCATGGCCCGCAACCAGACCAACGAGAAGGGCCGCCTGGTGGGCAGCGCCTGCGGCCTGGCCATCCCGGCCGACAAGCAGCACTACGGCTACATCTCCGAGCACCACAGCTTCGGCGAGGAGGAGAAGGAACTGGGCGATTTCGCCGAGGACCTGGCCTCGACCATGCTGGCCACCACCCTTGGCGTGGATTTCGATCCTGAGATCGGCTACGACGAGCGCCGCGAGGTCTACCTCATGAGCGGCAAGATCATCGATTCCATCTCCGCCCCGGTTTCCGCCATGGGCACGACGAACATGTGGACCACCACCGTGTCCGCAGTCGTCTTCATTTTGTAAGACGACCCATTCCACAGAACCACGTCCTGGGCCTCCCGTCTCCTTGAAAAGGGGGCGGGGGGCTTAGGCACAAGGAAGTCTCCATGGCCATCAAGCGCACCCTGCACGACGGCGTCAAGGACAAGCTCACCGCACTCTCCACCCTCGATCCGGACGCCATCAGCGACTTTGACGAGTTGTTGACGGCCATGGGCCGCACCGCCTTTGGCGGCCGCAGCCTGGGCGAGGCCCTGGACGTGCTGGAGGCCATGGTCAGCGACCCCGACTGCGTAGTGGTGGGCACCTTCTCCGGCGCCATGACCGTGGCCAAGCAGAGCAAGCTCTTGATCAAGATGATCGACGAGGGCTGGCTCGACGTGGTGGTCTCCACCGGCGCGCTCATGGCCCACGGCTTCATCGAGTCCATCGGACTCAAGCATTTCAAGTACGAACCCGCCAAGATGAACGACAAGGCCCTGTTCGACGCCGGGTACAACCGCGTGTACGACACGTTAGAGCCCGAGGCCAACTTCGCCCAGGCCGAGCTGGTGGTCCGCGAGGTCATGCACCAGCTCATGGACAAGGACAAGGTCACGCACCTGTCCTCCGAGCTCATCTGCTCGGCCATCGGCAAGCACCTAAGCGAGAAGTACAACGGCCCCGGCATCCTGAAGAGCGCCTACAAGAAGGGCGTGCCGGTCTATATCCCGGCCTTCACGGACTCCGAATTGGCTTTGGATGTGGCCTGCTCCATCCTGGCCAAGGACTTCGGCCACCTGCTGGGTGAGAAAGGCCCCGAGGCCCTGCCCTTCCAGTTCAACCCGTTCCTGGACCTGTTCAGCTACTCCAAGAAGATGTTCGGCGCCAAGAAGATGGCCATCTTCACCATCGGCGGCGGGGTGCCGCGCAACTGGGCGCAGCAGATCGGCCCGTTCTTCGACGTCATGGGCGAGCGCCTGGAGCGCGACCTGCCCGAGCGCCGCTTCACCTACGCCATCCGCATCTGCCCGGAGCCCGTGCACTGGGGCGGCCTGTCCGGCTGCACCTATCAGGAGGGCATCTCCTGGGGCAAGTTCGTGCCCCCGGCCGAGGGCGGCCAGTTCGCCGAGGTCCACTCCGACGCCACCGTGGTCTGGCCGCTGCTCATCAAGGGCCTGCAGGACCGCCTGGCCAAGAAGGCCAAGTCTGCGGCCAAGGCCCCAACCAAGGCCCCAACCAAGGCGAAGAAGTAGGGCGGGCCATGAGCGTGGCCCGGAGTCCTGTTCGCCTCCCGGCGGAGTGGGAGCCCCACGCCGCCACCTGGATCACCTGGCCCCAGAATCCGCGCGACTGGCCGGGCAAGTTCCAGCTCATGCCCTGGGCCTTTGCCGAAATCATCCGCAAGATCGCCAATGCAGAAAGCGGCGAGCGCGTGCGCGTGCTCGTGGGCTCGGCTTCGGTGCTGCACCGCGCCAGCAAGCAGCTTGAGAAAGCCCACGTGGACCTGGGGTTCGTGGACTTCTTCGTCATCCCCACGGATCGCGGCTGGATGCGCGACTGCGGCCCCTGCTTCATCGAAAACAGCGGCGAGGTGGCCATCGCGGGCTTCGGCTTCGACGCCTGGAGCAAGTACCCGGACTTTGCGCTGGATGCGGAGGTGCCGCGGACCATCGCCGGGCTTTTGGGCTTTGGCCTCACGCCGGTGACGCACCAGGGCCGCCAGGTGGTCTTCGAGGGCGGGGCCCTGGACATCAACGGCCTCGGCACGCTTGTGACCACCGAGGAGTGCTGCCTGGACCCGTCGGTGCAGGTGCGCAACCCCGGCTTCACCCACGCCGACTACGAGGCCGTGTTCGCAGAGAGCCTCGGCATCACCAACACCCTTTGGTTGGCCAATGGCATCGTGGGCGACGACACCCACGGCCACGTGGACGACTTCTGCCGCTTCGTGGACCCGCGCACCATGGTTTTGTGCGAAGAAAAGGACCCGGACGACCCGAACCACGCCATCCTTGAGGAGAACCGCGAGCGCCTGGAAACGGCGAAGCTTGAGGACGGCTCCAGGCCCGAGGTCATCCGCCTGCCCATGCCCGCGCCGCTTCATTTCGACGGCCTGCGCCTGCCCGCCAGCTACGCCAACTTCCTCATCACCAACGCCGCTGTGCTGGTGCCGACCTTCAACGACCCCAATGACCGGCTCGCATTGGGCATCCTGGCCGACTGCTTCGACAGGCCCGTCATCGGCATCCATGCCGTGGACCTGGTCTGGGGCCTGGGCACCATCCATTGCCTGACCCGGCAGGAGCCGCTGGGCTGATGCCTCCGGCGGCCGGGGGGCATGATGCCCCCCGAACCCCCTCAGATGGGCTGGGCCGGGTGGCTGGGGCGAAGCCTTCGGCTGTGCTGGCCCTGGCAATGCGAGCGGATTTCGAGCGAAGGCGCTCGAAATCCGCTCGCGGTTGGCCCCTTTCGAGAACGTTGATGAAAAGGTGAAGAGACTCTCCCTGACCCACCAAAGCCAAAAGGGCTGTTTCAGGTTCCTCCTGAAGCAGCCCTTTTGGCGCAATGGGGGGCCCGGGGGCCTTAAGGCCCCCGGCGGGGTGTAGGGGCGGAGCCCCTGCTGCGCTACTCACCCTCTTCCAGGGGCAGCACCACGTAAAAGTTGTTGCCCAGCTCCGACGGTTCGTACCCGACCATGCCGCCGTGCAGCTCCACCACCTGGAGCACGAAGGCCAGGCCGTGGCCCGAGCCGTGCTCGCGCTGCGTGGATTTGGAGCGGAAGCCCGGCTTGAACAGCCCCTCACGTTCGGGCTGCGGCACGGTGGTCCCGGTGGTGAAGACGTTGAGCTTCACTCCCGGCTGCCCCGGGCCGAAGGCCTTGGGCAGGAGAGTCCAGCCGTAGGCCATGAACTTCAGCGGCAGCCCGTCCGGTCCGGTGACCGTGCGTGTGTACTTCACGGCGTTGGAGAACAGGTTGGCGTACACCTGGGCGATGAGGCCCAGGTCGGCCATGAGGTGGATGGGCTCATCCGGGATGCCGCCCATGGACAGGTCGATGGCGATGCCCCGGTCCTCCATGCGTGGCCGGTAGCGCTCCACCTGGGGCTCCACCACCTGTTTGAGCAGGTTCACCCGGCGCTTTTCCAGCACGTAGCGGCCTTCCTGGAAGTGCCGCCGCCGCAGCAGGGTCTCCAGAAACAGGCTGGTCTGGGCGTAGTGGCTGCTGATCTCGGCGTACTGGTCGGACAGGCGCGCCTGGATGAAGTTCAGGCTGGTGGTGAAGTCCGCCGGGGTCTCTGCCGGGGCCTCGGCCACGCAGCGGGACAGGGCGCCGATGGAGGCGTTCAGGCGGTTGAAGAAGAGCTTGAAGACCATGTTCGGCACGATGACGTTGTGCCCGATGTCCTCCACCAGGTTCTGGATGAAGGACAGGTGCTCACGGTTCTTGGCCCGGGCCAGGAGGTTGTGCAGCTGGAAGCCGATGCGCCCGGCGTACTTTTCAAAATACAGCTGCGTGTGGCGCGAGAGCGCGGCCCCGCCCGCGACCTCGAGCCAGCCCATGACATTGTCGGCAACGTCGAAACCCAGCACGTCCCCGGCGTCCTTGCGGCCGAAGATGGGCGCATAGTAGTTCGCGCCGCGCACGGCCGGATAGGCGGGCGGCTCCATGTCCGGCAGGCTCGCGGGCAGCTTGAGGCAGCGCGCGAGCTTCCAGGTCTTGGACCCGGTGCGCAGGTACAGGCGGCAGTCCTGGTCGAAGAAAAGCATGGGCAGCTGCACGCAGAGGCTCAAAAAGTCGCGCCGCGAATCGAACTCCTGGGCCAGCTCGAAGAACACGGTGAGCATGCGCAGCTCCTCCGGGTTGAAGGCGTTGGCCTCGGCGTCGTCGAGCTTCTGGAGCACGCGCCGGATCATGGTCTCCTTGCGCAGGGGGTCGTTTTCCAGGCACTGGGCCGGGTCTGGCGGCAGTGGGGACTGCGAACCGTGTGTGGGCGCAGGCGTCGATTCCTTGGGCGCGTTGCGCCTTGGGCTGTTCTCGCTCTCCATGTTCCTCCCGGTTTCAGGCCGCTACGTCCCGGACGTTCTGGACGCCCAGCACCACTCTTTCCACATCGAGGCCGCGCACGGCCTCCCCGTCCGGGGCCATGTTCCAGGCCCAGGTCTCACCTCTGAGGCCGGGGGCCACCCCGAAAAGCAGATCCGCCTCGTAGTCCACGACACCCTGGCGCAGTCCGCGCTCGGTCACGTCAGTGACCAGGCAGGCCGGGCAGGGCAGGGCGAGCAGCCCGTCCAGGTGTTGGCGCACGATGGCCGCAGCCAACTCCGCGCAACGTCCCTCTTCCAGGCCGGGCAGCGCGTCCAGGGCGAACAACGGCAGCTGCGAGAGCAGGTTCGCCGAGTACGCGAAATCAAGCCCGGCCCGGCCTGTGGCCAGCTCCCCCAGGACATCCGGCAGCGGCTCGCCCAGGGTTCCCGGCAGACGGTCCAGTTGCCCCGTGAGGTCGGTCACAAGGGTCTTTACATTGCCCAGGCGGGCGGCCTTGGCCCGGACCTCGGGCACAAAGGCCATATCGGCCAGGACCACGGTTTCAAACAGGGCCGAGAGCTCGTCCAGGGGCACGTCCAGCAGCAGGCCAGAGCCCAGCACCAGGGCTGTGCGCCGCGCGTCTTCCGGGCAGGCGCGGGCCGCCGCCAGGGCCAGGCTGCGGCAGCGGGCCAGGTGCGGCTCCCAGGCCGTGCTGTGGCGTCTGTGCCGCGCCCAGATGGCCACCTGCTGGGCAAGGTGCCCATGCGGGTCGCCCTGGCCGCGCAGGCGCGCTGCGGCGTATTTGACGGTCTCCGCCAGCATGGGGGCTAGGCCTTGATCTCGCTGAATTTTTCCGGCACGGCCTGGCACACGGGGCAGCGGCCCGGCGCCTCGCCCGCGTGCACATATCCGCAGATGACGCAGACATGGTAGCGCGTGGCGGCCTCGGTCCGGGGCTGGCCGGTTTGCGCGATGCCGGGCAGGGCCAGGTGGCTTTGCACGGCGCGGGCCATCTGGGTCAAAAGCGAGCCTGCGGCCTTGTCGGCATCGGCCTCGGACTGCAGGGTCCAGCCCAGGGCGTTGACGGCCATCTCGCGGGCCTCCTGCAGGGCCAGGGCCAGGTTTTCGGCGGATGAGCCGATGCGTCCGCGCAGGAAGGTCAGGGCCTTTTTGGCGTGCACCTCCTGGGCCTCGGCCAGGGCGCGCAGGGCCAGGGCCGCGTCCGGCTGGCCGTCCTGGACGGCCTTCTGGGAGCGCACGCGGTTTTTCGCTGCGGCCAGGGACTGGTGCACAAAGGCCTGGGTCAGCGGGGTCATTTCCAGGGGCATATTCTCTCCTTGGTCGGCTGTGGTGTTCATGGATTCAGGGCCTGCTCGACGGCGCGGAGCATCTCGGCCCTGGTGAAGGGCTTGCGCAGGATGGAGCGTGCGCCCAAGCGGCGGGACATGTCCAGGAAGACTTCGGGCTCGATGCGCCCCTGGCCGGACATGACCAGCGCGCCCACGCCCGGGGCGGCAAGCCGGAGCTTGAGCAGCACCGCGAAGCCGTCCACCTCGGGCATGACCACGTCGGTGATGACGAGGTCCGGCGGGTCCCGCTCCAGGCGCTCCAGGGCCTGCTGCCCGCCTGAAGCCGGGATGGCTTCGTAGCCGCTGGCTGTGAGCGTGCGGCAGACCATGTCGCGCACATCCGCGTCGTCGTCGACGACCAGAATCCTATGAGGCATGAACTTCCCCTCTGGTGTTTGCGAGCGCCTGGCGGACCACGCGGGTCAGCTCGCCCGAAGTAAAGGGCTTGGCGAGCAGCCAGGCTTTGCCCAGGGCCTGGATACGGTCAGGGGGGATGACCATGCTGAAGCCGGAACACAAGACCACGGGCAGGTCCGGGCGCACCTCGCGCAGGCGCGTGGCCAGCTGGATGCCGGAAAGCCGGGGCATGCTCTGATCGGTGAGGACGAGGTCGAAGGACTGGGGGCTGGCCAGAAAGGCTTCAAGCGCGGTCTCGGGCTGGTTGTGGGGCGCCACCTGATAGCCCAGGGGCTCCAGGAACTGGCACACCATGTCGAGCAGGTCGGACTCGTCGTCCACCAGCAGGATGCGCTCGCGGCCCGTGGGATTGCCCGGATACGGCTCATGGGCCGGGGCGGGGCTGTCCGGGGCCGTGGGCAGGAGCATCGTGAGGCGCGCCCCCTGGCCGGGCTCGCTCTCGGCGAAGACCGTGCCGCCCAGGCTGAGGACGATGCCGTGGACCACGGCCAGGCCGAGCCCGGTGCCTTCGCCGGAGCCCTTGGTGGTGAAGAAGGGGTCGAAGATGCGGCCCAGGACGTCGGGTGCGATGCCCTCTCCGGTGTCCTCCACGGTCAGGGAAAGATACTGCCCGGCGGGCAGCCTGTGGGGGTTGGCCAGGCTGTTGTCGCCCAGGCGGACCAGCCGCGTGGCGACGCTCATGCGGCCGCCGCTTTTCATGGCCTGGGCGGCGTTGGTGCACAGGTTCATGACGATCTGGTGGGTCTGGGAGGGATCGGCCAGGATGGCGCAGTCCTGGGCCTGCAGGCTGGCCGAGATCTCGATGTTCTTCGGCAGGCTGGCCTCCATGAGCCGCAGGGCCTCGCCGATGACCTTGTCGGCGTGCAGGGTGTGCTGTTCCCGCTCGGTGCGGCGGCTGAAGGTGAGGATCTGCCGCACCAGCTCCTTGGCGCGGCTGCTGGCCTTGAGCACCCGGGCGAGGCTGCCCCTGGCCCGGCTTTCGGGTGGGGTGTCGTCCAGGGCGAGTTCGGTGAAGCCCATGATGGAGGCCAGGATGTTGTTGAAGTCATGGGCGATGCCCCCGGCCAGGGTGCCCAGGGCCTCCATTTTCTGGGCCTGCCAGAGCTGCCGCTCCAGGAGCCGCTTCTCGGTGACGTCGCGGCACACGGCCACGAAGCTCATGACCTCGCCGTCGGTGTCGCGGATGGCCGAGACGGTGAACTCCACCTCCACGTTCTGCCCGTGGGGCCGGGCAAAGGAGCTGGTGCCGCGCCACACGCCCCCGCACTCGTCCAGGCTCACGGCGGAGTCCTGGTGCTGCAAAACGGTCTGCTGGACCTCCTGCACGGACAGCCCATGCTTTCGGGCCTCGTCGCTGGAGAGCCCGGTCATGTGCTCCAGCGCGGGGTTGATGTAGGTGATGATGCCGTTCTTGTCGGTGATGAGCACGCCCTCGGCGGCATGATCGATGGCCCGGTGCAGGCGCTTGAGCTCGATCTCGGACTGCTTGCGCGCGGTGATGTCCACGCCCACGCTCTGGAAGGCCCTGATGTTGCCGCCCGCGTCGAACAGGGCGCGGTCGGTCCAGCTCTGCCAGCCGATGCTGCCATCCGGCAGCACGAGGGTGTGCTCGTGGGAGTTCACCGGCGCCTCAGGCGTCAGGGACTCAATGTTCGCGCGGATGCGCTCTCGCTCCTCCGGCGGCCAATACTCCAGAAAGCAGGTGCCGACCAGTTCGTCCGCAGTTTTGCGGAACGTGTCCTGGTAGGTCTTGTTGACGTAGGTGATGATGCAGCCCGGCACGGATCGGCAGATGAGGGCCGGGGAGTCCTCGGCCAGGGTGCGGAACATCTCCTCGCTTTGGGCCAGGGCTTCCTCGGCGCGGCGCAGGTCGGTGATGTCGTTGGCCACGCAGATGAGTCCCGTGACCGCGCCCTTGGCGTCGCGCCGGGGCAGCTTGTGGGCGATGAACCGGCGCAGGCCCTGGGGCGTGGCGACATCCTCCTGGATGTTCATCTTGGCCTGGCCGCTTTGGATGACTTCCCTGTCATCCTCGCGCACCTTTCTGGCGAATTCGGCGGGGTAGACGTCCTCCAGCGCAACGCCGAGGATGGACTCGTCCAGGCCCATGGTTCGGAACCAGGCCTCGTTGGCGCGCAGGATGCGGTTGTCCAGGCTTTTGTAGAAGATCATGGCCGGGACGCCGTTGAACAGGGTCAGGATCTCGCTGTTCTGCTCCTTGAGCGCCTCCTCGGCCTGCTTGCGCTCGGTGATGTCGATGCCGAAGGCGATGAGCCCGGTGATCTCTTGGCCCTGCCGGAGCAGGCTGTTGCGCCAGGAGATGAGCCGCTGCCTGCCGTCCTTGGTCACCAGCGGGGTCTCGTCGTGCCGGGACAGCTCAATCTCGCCGTTCATGACCTTGGCGTAGTTGGCGGCGATGGCCTTGGCCCGCCAGCTGGAATACAGCGTGGTGAACCAGTTGCTGCCGAGCATCTCGCTCTGGGTGCGGCCGGTGATCTGCTCGGCTGCGGCGTTGAAGGTCGTGACCCGGCCCGCGCGGTCAAGGCCCACGACCATGGCGTTGGCGCCCTCAAGCAGGCTCTCGGCGTAGTCCCTGGCCTGGCGGATCTCGTTGGCGTCGCGGCGGGCCTTGAGCACGCGCCACAGGCCGGAGAGAAAGAGCTGAAGCTGGCGGGCGTCGGTGTCGTCGTAAGGTTCGGCCTTGTCGCCCACACCGAAGATGACCAGGGCGCGGCCGTCCTCCACCAGGGGCACGCCCATGTGCCGCGCGATGGGCGCATGGCCCTCGGGCAGGGGGCGGCGGCCGGGGTGGGAGGGGTAGTCGTTGATGATGGACGGGACGCCGGTGCGCAGGCACTCGGCCCAGAGCCCGCCCTGGCTGATGGTGAAGGTTGCGTTCTCATGCAGTTCCGGCAGCAGCGCGCAGCGCTCCCTGGCCGTCCTGGACCAGACGGCCAGGCCTCGGTCCGCTCCCTCGCCCTCGACAAAGATGAGGTAGCCGTTCTGGCTGCCGGTGAGGCGCACGCCCTGCTCCAGGGCGAAGTCCACAAGCTCCTCGGTGCTGGCGGCCTCCATGTGGGCCAGGGTGAACAGGGCCTCCAGGCGTTCCTCGGTCAGGCCCTGGGCGGCGAGCGCCCGGTCGCGCTCGGTTACGGCCAGGGTGAGCCTGCGGTTCAGGCGCAAAAGCGAGAAGGAGCGCCAGGCCAGCAGCGCGGCGGAGAGAGCCAGCCCAAATGCGGCCATGGTCCAGAGCGCCACGGGCGAAAAGGAGGGAGGATCAGGCTCGGCGTGCCATTTGCGGTAGAGTTCCCGGAATTCCTGGGTGTCGCTGAACGCGTGCAGGGCCGTGTCCAGCCGCGCCAGCACCTGCGGGGAGTCGCGGTTTACGGCCAGGGCCCGGCCGATTTCGAACAGGGGGCGGGCGCTGCGGCCGAGCTTCTGCTCCACTCCTGCGGCGCTGGCGGCCTGCCGCACCACCGGCGCGAGGTAGACCAGGGCGTCGGCCTGGCCCGCGAGTACGTCGAAGATGGCCTCGGCCAGGGTCGGGGTGAGCAGGATGTTCAGCTCTGTCCGGCCCCGCAGCCGTTCCGCGGGGATGCTCCCGGCCACCAGGGCCAGGCGTTTGCCGGCCAGGTCGTCGAGGGTTTCCAGCGGCTGGGTGGCGGCGCGGAAGAAGATGTGCACGGGCAGGGTCTCAAGGGGCCGGGTGAAACCCAGGTCCTGCTCACGGGCCGGGCTGGCGCCCAGGCCGGGCACGACCTGGACCTTGCCCTGGCGCAGCAGCTGCACAGCCTCGACAATGGTGGCCGTGGGGATGAAGCGCAGGCTGAAGCCGGCGTTTGTCGCCACGCGCCGCAGCACCTCAACGGCGAAGCCTCCAGGCGTGCCGTCGGCGGCGGGGACGTAGAACGGCGGCATGTTGGCCGGGGCGGCGACGAGAAGCTCTTTGGGCAGGGGACTGGGAGGTGCTGCTCCTGGAAGCGGGGCGGCCAGGGCTGGGCCGCTGCGGCCAGGACCGAGGGCGCTCAGCAGCAGGACAAGGCAGAAAAGAACAGTCCTGATGCCCGGAAAGCCGCCGGGGGCTGCATGGTCCGCCCGCGCAGGGCAGGTCCGGACCCTGTGCGGGACCGCTGGCGGGTCGCTGGACATGAGGCGCTCCGCACGGGGGCCAGCCGCGCTATTTGATGGCCCGGTTGATATAGTCCTCGAGCATGATCCGGTCCACGGGCTTGGGCATGAACCAGGTGGCCCCGATCTCCAGCAGGCCCGCGATCTCGTTGACGCCGATGAAGGCGGACATGATGATGATGGGCAGCTTGGCGAGGCGCTTGTCCTCGCGGATGGTGCGGATGAGCGTCGTGCCATCCATGCCCGGCATCATCATGTCGGTGATGAGCAGCTCGAAGCGGTTCTCGCTGCAGAGCGCCTCCCATGCGTGGCGCCCGTTGGGACTCACGAAAGCGCAGTGGCCCATGCGGTCGACCACTGTACTCACGAACCTCTGTGACAAGGCATCATCTTCAGCGATGAGAATCTTGGCCATTGTGCTCTCCCTTCGCGGGCAAGGGCGGGGCGAACCGCCGCCGTGAATCAGATTATCAAGAAACGTTCCAATCCATACCGTGCCGCTAAGCTCCTGTCAGGTCTGGTAGTATTCAGAACTACTTCCGGCATCTCCCGTATTATTCCGGAAACTCCGGAATTGGCGCTTGCCCGCGTTTGGGCCGGAGCAGCCCGTGCTTGGCCAGCAGTTCGTACAGCCTGGCCGACTTGAGGCCGGAAAGATTCGCGGCCCGCGCCACATCCCCGTTGGTGCGCAGGAACAGGGCGGAGAAGTAGGCGCGCTCGGCCTTGTCCAGCACCCGTGAGCGGTGCTCGCGCCAGGGCTTGAGCGCTTCGGCCCCCTCGGCTGCCTCACCGTCGCCGTCCAGGGCGGGCTCTTGTCCGGCCTCGGCCCTGTCGGTCACGCTGCGGCGCAGAAGCCGCACCCGCAGGTCAAGCGGCAGGTGCTGCGGCAAGAGGACATGGTCACCATGGGCTGAAACCAGGCTCATGTCCACCGTTTGCAGAAGTTCACGCACATTACCTGGCCAATCGTGGGCCTTGAGCAGATCCATGTAGTCCGGGCTGGCTTCGACCGCGTCCTTTGCGAGCGGGTCCTGGACCTTTGCCAGGTGGGCCTGGACCAGGGCCTGGATGTCCCCCTCGCGTTCGCGCAGGGGCGGCAGCTCGATGCGGAAGGCCCGCAGGCGGTACAGCAGGTCGTCGCGGAACTCGCCGCGCCGGACCATGGCCGAGAGGTCGCGGTTGGTGGCGGCCACGAGGCGAAAGTCGCTCTTGATCTCGGCCTCGCCGCCCAGGGGCCGGAAGCGGCGCTCCTGGAGCACGCGCAGGAACTTGGCCTGGACGGACAGGGGCAGCTCGCCAACCTCATCCAGGAACAGGGTGCCGCCGTCGGCCTGCTGGATGAGCCCGGTCTGGCGGCGGCTGGCCCCGGTGAAGGAGCCGCGCTCGTGGCCGAAGAGTTCGCTCTCGGCCAGGTTGCCGGGCAGGGTGGTGCAGTCCACCACCACGAAGCGGCTCTTGGCGCGGCAGCTGCTCTGGTGGATGGCCTGGGCGAAGACCTCTTTGCCGGTGCCTGTCTCGCCGCTGATGAACACGTCGACGCGGCTGGCGGCGGCCATGGCGGCCCGGGCCAGGCAAGCGGCCATCTTGGGGCTGGTGCCCACGATGCCCGAGCCTGCGGCCAGGGTCGGCGCGTGCCGCCGCTGCTTCTCCTCGCGGAAGGCCAGGGCGCGCAACAGCGGCAGCACCATGCGGTCCACGGAGGTGGGCTTCTCGATGTAGTCCCAGGCCCCGCAGCGCAGGGCCAGCTCCGCGCCGTCCGGGTCGCCCTGGCCGGTGATGATGATGACCTCCGGCGCACAGGCGCTGGCGCGGATCTCCTCCAGGGCGGCAATGCCTGAACCGTCGGGCAGGCGCACGTCCATGTAGACAAGATCCGGTTCCTCGCGCGCCAGGATGCGCCTGGCCTCGCCCAGGGTGCCCGCGCACAGGGGGGTGTGCCCGCGCCTGCCCACAGCGTCCGCAAGCAGCTCGCGGATAAGCTCGTCGTCGTCCACCACAAGGATCTTGGCCATGCGTGCTCCAACAGGCTTGTGCGCCAGGGAATTCTGGAAACGCCGGAAAAGTTCTGATGAGACCATAGCAGAGGCTGCCGGGACTGGCTAGAGGGGGGTGCGAGAAAACGTGCAATGCTGCGCAATTCAAGGAAAAGGGACGAGCTGGCAAGGTTGGAATGAATATTGATAGGCAAGGACTGTGCGCCGGACGGCAACGTCCCGGCGGCCGCGTCGGTCGGACCGGCGTGTCTGCCGGGCAGGTGGGGGGCCTGCCCGGCTCTTCTTTTGCCCGTGGACGGCCCTTTCTTGAGTGTCCTTTTGACTCCCGCAGATCATTTGGCTAGACATGAGCTTGCCCGGCTTGTCTGGCCGGTCGCGCCGCGAGGAGTCTTCATGGCATATGTGCTACTCATCGAGCCGGACCACCACTGTGGCCTTTCCCCCTTCCCCTGGGGCACCTTGGCAGTGGGCAGCCACCTCGCGTCCCGCAACATCCCCGTGGCCCTGATCAACGCCAGCTACCTGGACTTGGCCGCCTTCGAGGCCGAGCTGTCCGGGCTGCTTCCGCAGGCCACGTTGCTCGGCGTGTCCTGTTTCTCGACGGATGCCGCCTGGGTGCTTGAGCTGCTGGCCCGGGTCAAGAAGCTTCGGCCGGAGCTGCCGGTGATCCTGGGCGGCCCGCACCCCACGCTTTTGCCGGAGCAGACGATCCAGCACCCCCTGGTGGATTATCTGGTGCGCGGCCCTGGCGAGGAGGCCTGCGCGGGCTTGGCCCTGCTGCTCGACGAGGTGGGGCGGCCCATCGTGGATGCGCCGGAGCGCCTGGCCGCCCTGCCGGGCCTGCACTGGCGCGACGGGCGGGGAGAGGCCCACGGCAATCCCCCGGCCGGAGCGCCCCCGGAGGTGCCCACCGACTACTCCCTGCTGCCCGAGATCAAGCAGCGGCATTTGCCGAAATACATGGAGATCCTGGCCGGGCGCGGCTGCTCCTTTGCCTGCGCCTTCTGCTACAACGCGGTCTGCGGGCACAAGTGGGCGGGCAAGTCGGCCCAGGCCCTGGCGGAGGAAGTGGAAAGCATCGTGCGGCGCTTTGATCCGCAGGTCATCTACTTCCGCGACGAGAACTTCTTCCACTCCAGGGAGCGGGTGCTGGCCTTCATCGGGGAATACCGCAGTCGCGGCTTCCGCTTCCAGTGGGACGCCACCTGCCGCGCCAACTATTTCACCAAGGGCTACATCAACCAGGAGCTGCTGCGGGAGCTGGAATCCATCAACTGCCGGCGCATGAAGTTTGGCATGGAGTCCGGCTCGCCCAGGGTGCTCAAGCTGCTGCACAAGGGCATCCGCGTGGAGCAGATACTGCACGTGGCCCAGACCCTTTCCGGGTCGAGCATCATCGGCAACTATTCCTTCCTGATGGGCGTGCCTGGCGAGACCAGGGGCGAATACCGGGCCACCCTCGGGCTCATCCGCACCATCCTCGACCACGATCCCAGGGCCGAGATCATCGGGCCGCAATACTACCGCGTGTACCCCGGTGGCGAACTCTACGACGAGGTCGTGGCGCACTGGGGCTTCCGCCAGCCGGAGAGCTTCGAGCAATGGGCCGAGGCTGTGCGGGGGGACTTCTTCGGGCTCGACAAGGCGCAGGATTACCGCTGGATCGACGGCAGCCCTGACCTGCCGCGCCGCGCGGACTTCCTGGTGCTTCTGGCCCGCAAGCCCCTGTCGAGCCTGCTGCACCCCTTGAAGTTCCCGGCCCTGCCCTTTGCGCTTCTGGCCCGGCTCAGGCTGCGGCTGGGGTTCTACGCGGGCATGTGGGACATGCGGCTGGCGGCCTGGATGTTCGGGAAGTATGTCTCGGCGGTCTACCTGCCCAAGAGCAAGGCCGGGCTGGTGGGCTAGAAGGTATCGGGCTAGAACCGCGCGTACAGGAACGGCGTGAAGCCTTCGGTGGCGAAGATCAGCGAAAGCCAGACCAGGGTCAACAGCACCGCCGGAGCGTACCAGCGCTGGCCGCGCAGCATCAGCACATCCTCCTGGCCAAGCCCATGCAGGGCGTGGGCCAGCACCGTGAGCGCCAGCGACGCCCAGACGAACGGGTGTATCCAGTGCACCACCCCGCCAGCACCTAGCATGGCCGAGACGATGCGCCCCGCGTGCCCCAGATCCTCGGCCCGGAAGGGAATCCAGCATAGGCCCGCAAACAGTGTCGCTCCGGCCCAGGCCAGCGCCGCGCTGAGCGGGGAATGGTCCCGCCGCCCGCGCCATTCCCGCCACAGCCGGTGCGCGCAGAGCCCCAGCCCGTGCAGCGCGCCCCAGAGCGCGAAGGTCCAGCCCGAGCCGTGCCAGATGCCGCAGAGCACCATGACCAGCATGAGGTTGAAGAGGGTGCGCGCCTCGCCCTGCCTGCTGCCGCCAAGGGGGATGTAGAGGTAGTCCCGGAACCCGAAGGACAGGCTCATGTGCCAGCGCCGCCAGAACTCGGAAGGATTCTTCGACGCATACGGGAAGTTGAAGTTCTCGGGCAGGCGCACGCCCAGGGCCCTGGCCGCGCCGATGGCCATGTCCGAGTAGCCGGAGAAGTCCAGGTAGATCTGCAGGGCATAGGCCAGGGCCGCAGCCCAGGTAGAGGCCGCGTCATAGGCCCCGGCGTTGCCGTAGACCTCGGCCACATAGAGCCCCAGGCGGTCGGCCAGCACCAGCTTCTTGAACAGGCCCATGCTGAAGCGCCGGAAGCCCTCGTACAAATCTTCGGCGCCGGGCCTGGGCAGGGCGTCCAGTTGGGGCAAGAGCTCCTCTGCGCGCACGATGGGCCCGGCCGAGAGCACCGGGAAGAAGGTGGCGAAGCAGAGCACGTCCAGGGGGCTTTTGCGCGCCGCCATGCGTCCTGTGTGCACCGCCGCGAGGTAGGTGATGGCCGAGAAGGTCTGGAAGGACAGGCCGAGCGGCATGATCAGCCAGAGGGTGGACCCGGCCGGGGCGGTGAGGAAGAAGTCCGCATACTTGAAGAAGGCCAAAAGCCCCAGGTGCAGGGCCAGGCCGGCCAGGAACAGGGCCTTGCGCGGTGCGTTCGGGCGCTCCATCCCCAGGGCCAGGGCCCAGTCCGCCAGGGCCGCGCCCGCGATGAGCGGCACGAAGCGCAGGTCCCACCAGGCGTAGAAATACAGCCCCGCCAGGGTCAGCAGCAGCTTGCGCCAGGGCGCTGGGGAAAATCGCAGCAGCGCCAGGCACAGGCCCAGGAGCAGCAGGAACTCAGGGTGCCAGAAGGGCATCTCTGTGCTCCTTGGTGTAGTTCAGGACGGCCTCGGCGACCAGGCGGTGCCCGTCCTGGTTGAGATGCCCGGTGCCGGGCGGGGTGTTGAAGAAGCCGCGCGGGAAGCGGCCCGTGGCCTGGAACCGCGCGGCGAAGGCCGGGCCGAGGTCCAGGAAGCCCACGCCATTGCGCGCGCAGGCCTGGGCGATCCTTCGGGACAGGTCCGGCTGCGGCTCGGCCAGTACGATCCGGCCCTGGTTCAGGGCGGGCACCGGCGGGATGCGCAGCAGCAGCACCGGCCCGCGCGCCAGCTCCTGGGTGCGCGCCAGCAGGAAGTTGAAGGCGGCGTCCTGATCGATTTCGGGCGCCGGGGCGTTTCCCCTCGTTGTGAGGGGAGCCGGGCCTGGGCTAAGGCGCACGGTGAGCGTCTGGAGCTTGCGGTACAGCTCAAAGGCTCCGGCCAGCTCCAGGGAGTGAAACGGGCCTGCCAAACGCAGCCCAAGGGTCGAGGGGGGGCAGTCCCCGCGCTCCAGCCGAAGCTCGGGAGTCGAGAGAAAGCGCGCGCGGCAGGGGCGTGGCATGTCCGGCAGCGTGTCCTCGAGCCTGCTCAGGACCAGGACGTTCAGGGCCACGGGCTCAAGGACCCCGGCGTAGTCGGGCAGCCGGAACACGGCGTCGATGAGGGTGTCGCCGCCGTTGCCGATGCCCACACCGTTCAGGGGCAAAGCGTCTCGCCGGGCCAGGGAAGTGAACACCTGGGCCATGCGTTCGCTGTCATCCACCTGCACGGCCTCCACAAAGGAGTCGCCCCAGAAGACGACCTTGGGCCCCTGCGGCAGATCTCCACCGGGCAGGCCCCGGATGCCGTGCCCGCCCACTTTCGACGTGGCCCAGCCCTCGCCCCGCGTGCGCGAGGAGGTGCCTGGAGCCGGGACATAGCGATTCACGGCGGTGTCAAAAACGACTGGCTGCACCGTGTCCAGAAAAAACGCCCCGGCGACCCAGGCCGCGAGCAGGGACAAGGCCAGTCCGAGAAGCCAATGGCGCAGCGGCGGGGCGCTCATGGCTGGACCTTGCCGCACAGCCCTGCCAGCAGCGCCTCGGTGTCATCCACCATGCGCTGCACCCCGAAATTCACGACGATGCGCTCCCGGCAGGCCCGGCCCAGTCCCTCGTCCTCACGTTTCAAGCGCTCAAGCAGGTCCTCCAGCCCGGCGGCCAGGGCCTCGGGCTCGCCCTTGGGGACGAGCCTGCCCGTGTCGCCCAGGACCAGGGCCGCGTCGCCCGCATCCGTGGCGCAGCAGGGCACGCCGCAGGCCATGGCCTCGCCCAGCACGTTGGGGAAGCCTTCGCCAAAGGCTGAGGACAGGCACAGCGCGTCCAGGGCGTTGTACACCTCGGGCATGTCCGTGCGCATCCCGGCCCAGACGAGCCTTTTGGCCAGCCCAAGCCCGGCGGCCTGGTCGCGGAGCTCGGCCAGGTAAGACTCTGGCCCGCCGCCCACGCACACGAAGCGCGCCTCCGGGCGTCTTGCGGCCAGCAGGGCTGCGGCGCGCAGAAAGTTCGGGTGGTCCTTCATGGGGTCCAGCCGCGCCACAAGGCCGATGAGCGCCTCGCCCGGCCCGATGCCCCAGCCCTGCCGCAGGGCCGCGCCCAGGGCCCTGTCCGGCCGGCAGCGGGCGGTGTCGATGCCGTTTGGCACCACCACGGCGCGCGTCTCTGGAAACCCTCGCGCCAGGCAGTCGCGCAGGCCGGCATGGGAGTTGACGATGACCAAGTCGGCCAGAAAGGACAGCCGGACCTCCATGCTCTGCAGCCAGCTTCCGGCCCGGCCATGTGCATAGGCTCCGGGGTCCACGTTGGTGGCGCGCATGCCCATGACCAGCCGCGCGGCCGGGGCCGCCGGCCGCACAAGGGCGCCCAGGACGCAGGGGGTGGACAGGAAGGCGTAGTGGACCTGGGGCCGGAAGGAGCGCAGCAGCCCGGCCAGGCGCAGGGCCACGCGCAGGTTGTCCCAGCGGCCCTGTTTGTTCAGCGTGACGAGTTCGGCCTTGCCCAGGGCCGCCTCCAGCGGGCCTGCCTGGCCCAGGGTCGCGGCCAGCACCTCGTGCCCGCGCTCGGACAGCCCGGCGGCCAGTTCGGCGAACTGGCGCTCGGCCCCGCCGGGCATGAGGGAGGGGATGGAGAGGAGGATGCGCATCAAGCCCGGCTCTCCCCGTCCGCCTGGAACAGCTCCAGGGCCTCGTGGCCGCCCTGCTTCTCCTCCAGCACGAGCCGTCCGCCGGTCTTGCGCAGCACAAAGTAGGCCTCGCCGCCGGGATAGCGGGCGTTGTTCTGGGAGATGACCAGGATCCCGCCCTCCAGCAGGCTCTCGCCCAGGTTGGCCGTTGCCGCGCGGATGACCTGGTCCGGGAAATAGTGGCGGTTGAACACGTTGGCGCATTTGATGGCGTGCACCGGGGCTGTGGCCCGGCCCCAGCGCACGTCAAAGGGGCGGATGACGTTGATGCCCAGGGACTCCGGCAGGATCGGGTTGATGGTCTCGATGCGCGCCCAGGAAGCCGTGTCGAAGGTGACGGAGAGCGGCAGGTTGAGGTAGAACAGCGGCAGCTTGAGGCCCAGCAGGCGGCCGTCGGCGTCCGCCAGCAGGCAGGCGAAGGGCAGGCCCTTGCGGTAGAAATACGGATGCCGGTCCGTGAGCTCCGCCACCGCGTCTGCTGGCAGGGACTCCAGGAGCCTGATGCAGGAGACGCCGTCGGACACGCCCACTTCGAGCAGGCGCGGCGCGGGCACGCCCTGGATGCCGCGCAGAACCGCCGCGTCAGCCAGCCGCGTCCGGTCCAGGCCGGTGGTTTTGTAGGTCTCCCGGGCGTTGATGTAGGAGATGGCCTGGGTGAACAGGGCGGAGCGGGTCGAGAGCTCTGCCGAGAGCCCACGGATGCGCCCCAGGAGCATGGGGGTGAATTTCAGGCGCAGGAAGCGCAGGGCCAGGGTCTGCAGGCTGCCCCCGCGCATGATCCAGCGCAGGACCAAGGGGGAGTCGACGCACATCCCGCTTGTCTTCAGGACGTGCTCGAGGCCAAGGAAAAAAGGCAAGGAGTCCTCAGGTATTGGACCAGGCTGCTCGACGGCATTTTGCGGAATGGTGCTGGTCATGGTCGCCTTGTGGGTTTGGTGGTTGGCGGGCCGGAGCAGTTCTTCCCACAGGTCCGGTCCGGACTCAAGGCCAAAATCCGAGGCCGCCCTGACTGGGCGCAACAGGCAGCAAATGTCATGCGACCCTCCCCGGCCAGTGCAGGCGCCAAGCTTGGTACATGAGGATGTCCCAAAGGTGATTGAACCAGTTGTTCTTACCGGCCAGATACTCGGCCCAGATGCGCCGCACAAGGGGCGCATTGAGCATGCCTTCGTGCCTGAGAGCCTGCTCGTTCAACAGGTCCTCGGCCCAGTCGCGCAGTTCGTCTTTGAGCCACAGGTCGATGGGTACGCCAAAACCCATCTTGGGCCTGTCCACCAGTTCACGCGGCACGTGCCGGTAAAGCACCCTGCGCAACACCGCCTTGCCAACGCCATTCTGGACCTTGAAGGCCGTGGGCAGGCTGGCCGCGAACTCCACGACCCGGTGGTCCAGGAGCGGGCAGCGCACCTCCAGTGATACGGCCATGCTGGCGCGGTCCACCTTGGCCAGGATGTCATCAGGCAGGTAGAGTAGGTGGTCGATGAGGGCCATGCGGCGCAGCGGGTCGTTTCCGGCGGCGCGGGAGAGCAGCCCCTGATCCATGTCAAAAGTGGTCTGCCGCTCATGGCTCCCCAGCACCAAATCACCGGGGGCGCGGAAGTGCGAGAAGAGGAAGCGGTAATAGTCTTCGAAGTTTCGCGTGCCCATGGCCCCTAGCCGCCAGTGGATCTTTGGCCCAAGGCTCCCCATCAGGCGGAAGGCGGCCTCGGGCAGGCGTCCGGCCAGACTCCCGGCAATGGCCCGCAAAGGCCGGGGAGCGAGGGAGAACTTTCGCCACAGCGCGTCGAGGTATAGATAGCGTTCATAGCCATTAAAAAGTTCGTCGCCGCCGTCACCGGACAAGGCAACGGTGACGTGCTGACGGGCTAGGCGGCACACCGCATAGGTGGGAATCTGAGAGGAGTCGGCGAAGGGCTCGTCCCAAAAATGCGGAATCACGGGCACCATGTCAAGAAGATCCTGCTGGCGAAGGATGAACTCCGAGTGGTCCGTGCCCAGGTGCGCGGCCACGGCCTTGGCATGGTGAGCCTCGTTGTAACGCCCCTCGGCGAAGCCGATAGAGAATGTGCGCACCGGGCGGGCGCTCTGGGACTGCATGAGCGCGGTGACGAGCGAGGAGTCGATGCCGCCGGACAAAAACGAGCCCAGGGGCACATCGGCCACCATGCGCAGGCCGGTGGCGTTGGTGAGGAGCCGCTCCAGTTCTGTGGCGGCGTCTTCCTCCGTGCCTGTGAAGGGGTGCGCCAGTCCGACCTCGAAGACCTCCGTCGCAGACCAGTAGGGGCGCGGCTCGGCCGCAAGCGGGTCCTGGCCTGGCCGCAATGTGAGCGCATGGGCGGGCGGAAGTTTTCTGGCGGCGCTGTACACGCTCTGGGGGGCCGGGATGTAGCCCAGCCGAAAATATGCCGCCAGAGAGTCCGGGTCGATCCTGGCGTCGAAAGCCGAATGTATGGTCAGGGCCTTGAGCTCGGAGCCGAAGACCGTGGCCTTTCCGGCCAAGCCGTAGTAAAGAGGCTTTTTACCCATGCGGTCGCGGGCCAGGAGCAGGGTGCGCTCCTTGCGGTCCCACAGGGCCAGGGCGAACATGCCGTTGAGCCTGGGCAGTGCGGCCTCGCCCCATTCTTCAAAGGCCGCCAGCAGCACCTCGGTGTCTGAACCACCACGGAAGGCGTGCCCCAGGGGCTCAAGCTCGGTCTTGAGCGCCCGGAAATTGTAGATTTCGCCGTTGAAAACGATGACGAAGCGCCCCGAGGCCGAGACCATGGGCTGGTGTCCCAGGGGCGAGAGGTCGAGGATGGACAGGCGGCGGTGCCCCAGGGCGATGCCTTGGGCGTCATCGGAGAAGACGCCAGAATCGTCCGGGCCTCGGTGCGCCAGTGTTGTTGTCATGGCGTTCAGGGTCGCGCCCTGGTCCTGGCCGAGGGGAGAGAGGATGCCGCAGATGCCGCACATGGTGCTAGGCACCTCCCGTGTGCGTGCGGGGTCGCTCGTTGCGCCTGAACTGGCCGCCCGTGGAAGGAGCGAGCCGCAGCCCGAAGCCGCGCGCGCGCAAAATGCGCTGGCCCGTGCCCCTGTTCCTCGTCCAGCCGGTGGTCATTTCGTTTCCTTGTCCTTGGTAATGTGCATCAGTATGGTTTCCCACATGTCCAGCACCTTCTCAAGCCCGAAGCGCTCCAGGATGTTAGGCGCCTGCTCGGCGAAGGAGCGGCGTAATGTCTCGTCACCCATGAGCCGGGAGAGTGCGTCGGTCAGTTCCTCCACATTGCCCGGCGGCACCAGCAGGCCGTCCACCTCGTGGCGTACGATTTCAGCCGGACCGCTGGGACAGTTGAAGGCCACGGCGGGCAGGCCGCAGGCCATGGCCTCGCACAGGGCGTTGGGGAAGCCCTCGAAGCGCGAGGAGAGCACGAAGAGGTCGGCCTTGCGCAGAACCCCGCCGGGGGCGTTCAGGCGACCAGGAAGCAGGATGCGGTCCGCAAGGCCAAGGGAGACTCTTTGGCGCTCCAGCCGTTCACGTTCAGGCCCTTCGCCCAGGATGGCCAGGGTCCAGTCTGGAAAGTGTGCGGCCAGCCGGCCGAAGGCCGTCAGCAGGAGGTCGAAGCCTTTCTGGCGATCGAGCCGCCCCATGCCGAGCAGCAGGGGGCGATGCATGTCCGGGGTCGGCCCCTCTGTCTCCGGCGCGGTAACGGGGTTTGGCAGGACGTGGCACAGGGCACGGATGCGCGGCGGGAAGAACTCGGCCACGCCGAGCGTCTGTACGGCCACAGCCGCTGCGCGCGGATAGGCCATGCGCCGCAGGCTTCTCCAGAACAGGTTGATGTCGTAGTGCGCGGGGTGCACGCGCTCGGACACCACCACGGGAAGGGAGCGGCCCACGGCCAGAAGCGTGAGCACATTGGTGGCGTCCATGAAAGAGAGCACGGCCTGGGGCGGCTGGCCGTCAAAAGCCGAGGCAATCGCCTGGCGCAGGGCGCGCACACGGCCCAGGTTGGCGAAAATCGCAGCCAAGGGGCCGTTTGAGGTCCGGGCAAGGTCCAGTGCCCGGTGGCGGATGCGCGGGTGCAGGGCATAGAACGGCGGCACGGACCCGTCGTCCAGGGTGAAAAGCGTGATGCTGTGGCCCCGTGCGGCCAAGCTGCCCGCAAGTCGGGCAAAGATCCCTTCCGCCCCACCCATTTGTAGGGAGGATATGACCATGACGAGGTTCATTTCCGGCGGCCCACCAGGAGCATGTTGTGCGAAAAATGGCCCGTGCCGTCCAGGAGATCGACGCCTCTTGCGGCCAGGTTCACGCTGGTGGAAAAGAGTATCCAGACCGGCAGTAGCAAGGCCTTGAGCAGGCGCGTTGCCCGGCGTTGGTTGAGAGAGGTCTCCACGAAGTTGAGGAGCATCTGGCCCCCGGTACTGCCCACCTTGCCCTGGCGGCGCAGGTCGACGATGTCGAAGTCGGTTTCGAACAGCGCACGTAGGCCGAATTCCGTGAACCGACGATAGTCGTGAGGTGCGCCGTGCAGATTGTAAAGGAACGGAGCAGAGGCCACAAGCGCTCCGCCCGGGCGCAGCACTCTGGCGATCTCCCCGACGATGAGGCCGAGGTCGCGCACGTGTTCCAGCACCTGGGTGCAGAGCAGGGTGTCGAAGCTGTTGTCTGCGAAGGGCAGCGGCGCGTCCGGCTCAATCAGCACATCCACGCCCTCTCCGCTCACGTCCGCCCCGGTGTAACTGCATACGCTGGGGCTGAACCAGCTCTGATAGGGTTTGGCCCCGCAGCCCAGGTCCAGCACGTCGCCGCCCAGATTCAGGAGTAGCCCGCGCAGGTCGCGGTGCAGGTCGCAGGTGGCCAGCCACTGGAAGTGCCAGGGGCATGGACTCGGGGCAGAACCGCAGAGGGCGTTATAAATGCTTTGGTACGCTGCGCCAAAGGCGCTTGGGGCCGTCACGCCTTCATCCTCTCACAGGGGGGGGCTGTTGGAGTTGGTGAAGCAGGTTGCTGGCTACAGATCGAAAAATATCGAGTGCCGCACATGGCCATCTCCTTGTTTGCACGTTGCCAGGCGATTTCTTGCGCGGCGTTTCCATGCTCTCCGCCGCTCAGCGTTTGCGTGCCACAAGCACCAGTTCGTGCGGGAAAAGGCCGGTGCCATCGCACTGATCCAATAGCCAGCCCAGACAGTTGACTAAAAAGTCGCCCATGATGCGCACAGGTAAGAGCAGCAGCCTGAGGGCGCGTCCGATTTTGGTCCGGTTGCTCTGGAAAAACAGCCAAGCCAGTAGATGCAACGCCAGGGTACCGCCGATGCCACCCACAGGCAGCACCTTCGAGATCGTGTAGTCCGTGCCGAAAAGGGAGCGCAGCCCGTGCTCGGTGAAGCGGCGGTAGTCGTGGGGCGCGCCGTGCAGCATATACAGGAAGGGCACGGTGACTACCAGCGCGCCTCCCGACCGGAGCACCCGGTACATTTCGGAAAGCATCTGGCCTAGGTCTTCCACATGTTCCAGCAGTTGGGTGCTCAGCAGCACATCGAAGCTGGCGTTGGCAAAAGGCAATGGCTCGCCAGGGGTCACTTGCACATCCACGGTCGGAGCGTCCAGCACATCAGCGCCCACGTAGGAGCGCACCGGCTGCCTGAAAAGGCTTTGGTAGGGCTTGGCGCCGCAGCCCAGGTCCAGCACGTCGCCGCCAAACCCGGCCAGGGTGGCCGTAAGGATTTTGTGCAACTGGTGCGTGGCGTGCCACTGAAAATGCCAGGGTCGTAGTGCCGGGGGAGTGCCGCAGAGGGCATTGTACAGCAAGGTGTGCAGTTCATCCGGGCTCATCAAGTGCGTCCTTCTTTTTGTTCGTATCCCTGCGCTTCCAGCCACGACTGGAGCATGACCAGGGCCCAAACCTCATGCTGTCGGTTCGCCTTGCCTTGGGCATGTTCATTCCATATGCGCGTTACCATGTCCGCGTCGAGTAGGCCCTGGGCGCGTATGCGAGCCGGGTCGAGCAGCGCTGCGCACCACTCCCGTAGTTCACCCCGCAGCCAGCGTCCCACAGGCATGCCAAAGCCCATTTTCGGGCGTTCCACAAGTTCAGGCGGGACATGGCGGTGCAGGATGCGCCGCAACACCTGCTTGCCCACGCCGTTCTGGACTTTCAGGGCCGTGGGTAAGCTGGCGGCGAACTCCACCACCTGATGGTCCAGCAGCGGAACCCTGCCCTCCAGGCCAACGGCCATGCTCGCCCGGTCCAGCTTGGTCAGGATGTCGTCGGGTAAGTACTGGACCAGATCCATGCCGGACAGGGCCTGGAATATGTCCGTAGCAGCTATGCCTTCGGCGAGCATGCGGGTGCGCGGTTCCGCAGCTCCCGGAATGAAGGACGCAGGCTTGCGGCTCACGGAGATGAGGAACCGGTAGCGCTCGGCCAGCGTGTGAGCGGCCAGCAGCTCCGTCCTCCAATGTAGTTTCCAGGGCAGAGAGCCCAGTAGCGGCAAAGACGACGCTGGCAAAACTCGCGCTAGGCTGCTCGCTAGTGGCCGCAGGGCGGCAGGAGCCGAGGGCCAGTGCATGGCGGCTGCGGTAAAATACCTGTCATAGCCGCTGAACAGCTCATCTCCGCCGTCTCCAGACAGGCTTACGGTGACGTGTTGGCGGGCCATGCGGCTGAGGAGTAGTGTGGGCACCAGCGACACGTCGGCAAAGGGCTCGTCCCAAAGGCGGGAGGCCGCAGGGATTTCGTCCAGCAGTTGCTGTGCGTCCAGGTGCATCTCTGTGTGCTCGCATCCCAGGTGCCTAGCCACGGCGCGCGCATGGGCCGATTCATCAAAGTCGGCGTCGGCGAAGCCGATGCAGAAGGTCTTGATCGGGCGGCTGCTCTGGGCTTGCATGAGGGCCACTACTGTGGAGGAGTCCACCCCGCCGGACAGAAAGGCCCCCAGTGGCACATCCGAAAGCATGCGCCGCCGCACGGATTGGAGCAGCAGTCGTTCCAGCTCATCGGCGGCGCTGTCTATGTCGCCGGGAAAGGTGGTGTCCGGTCCGCAACGCCAGATGTCCCGGACGTCCCAGTAGGATGTGATGTCCGGCTCCAGACCGGGGCCGCGCAGGGTCAGGATGCTGCCCGGCTCAAGCTTGCGCGCGCCAATGTATACGCTGTAGGGCGCGGGGATGTATCCGTAACGGAAATACAGGGCCAGGGCGTCCAGGTTGAAGTGGCAGTCAAACTCCGGGTGTGCGCGCAGGGCCCCCAGCTCCGATCCGAACACGAAGGTTCTTCCAGCGCGGCCGTAGTACAGCGGTTTGATGCCGAGGCGGTCGCGCACCAGGTGCAGGGAGTGTTCATGAGCGTCCCACAGGGCAAAGGCGAACATGCCAACGAAGCGCTTGAGCGCGCCCGGCAGTCCCCATTGTTCGATGGCCGCCAGCATGGTCTCGGTGTCCGAGTTGCCCCGGAATCCCTGGCCCAGCGGTTCAAGTTCGGCGCGCAGTTCGAGGTGGTTGTATATCTCGCCATTGTAGCTCAGGACATAGCGGCCCGTGACCGAGCGCATGGGCTGGTGGCCCAGAGGCGAGAGCTCAAGGATGGACAGCCGCCGGTGGCCCAAGGCGATGCCCGCGTGTTCGTCGGCAAAGATGCCGGAGTCGTCCGGCCCTCGGTGGGCCAGGGGGGCGGTCATGGCCCGGCACTGCGCGCGGAGAATCTCGAGCGGTGAGTCCGGAGGGGCGAATATGCCGGTGATGCCGCACATGGGCTAGCTTCCGCTGTCCGCGCCAGGCTGGCCAGCCAGTTCTTCCACCAGCGCGGTCCATTGGCCCAGGATGCATTCCTCACTCAGCTCCGTTGCCATGTCCTGGGCGGCCCGGCCCAAGGCCGCAGCCTTGTCCGGCTCCGTGAGCAGTGTCCGCATGGCTGAGGCCAAGGCTGCAACATCGCCGCGCGGCACCACTAGGCCGTTCTCCCCGTGCCGCACCAGCGAGCGCGCGCCCGGTGTATCCGTGGTCACCACGGGCAGGCCTGCGGCCATGGCCTCGGCTAGGGCATTCGGCTGGCCCTCATAGTGCGAGGACAAAACGAAAATCTCTGCGGCCTCAAGCCAGGCCCCCACATCCTCTATGGCACCGGGCAGCTGAACCCGCTCGCCCACGCCCAGGCTGGCGGCCAGGGCCGAGAGTTCGTCGCGTAGCGGGCCGCTTCCGGCTAGCACGAGATGGGCGTTCTGCTCCTTTGCGATGTGGGCGAAGGCGCGGATGAGCAGGTTGAGCCCCTTCTGGGTGTCCAGCCGGGCAACGCTTAGAATGGTGTGCGGGGGCAGGGCCACTGACCCGCAGGCCTTCAGACGCCGCACCGGGTTTGAGATGATGCGCAGTCTCGGGTTCCAGCGTGCCGGCCAGGCTGCCCGTAGTCCTTCCGTTTGGATTACGAGCGCCTGGGCCAGGGGATACAGCAACCGCCTGGCAGCGCGCCAAACTAGAGGCAGCGGGTCGAGCCTGGGGTCGATGCGCTCGCATACCGCCGTGGGCAGGCATAGGCCCAGACAGGCGGTGAGGACTCGCACGTTGACGAAATCAAGAAAGCACAGCAATGCCTGGGGCTGGCTCTCCCGCACGGCCCGCCGAATGTGTGCCAGCCTGAGGAAGAAGTCCGGCAGGCGGCGCAGCCCGCGCGAGAACCACAGGATGTCGGCATGGACAAGCCGCACCTCCGGGTGCACGGCAAAAGCCTGTTCCTGTTCCGGCCCGCCAAGCAACAGCAACGTCACCGCATGCCCGCGCTCCACCAGAGCCCCGGCCAGCCAAGCCGCAACCCGCTGCGCTCCGCCGCGCCGGAGGTCGGCGATGGCGATAGTTACGCGGCGCTGGGGAATGGGCGTTGCGCACGGCGTCACGGTGCGGGCTCCTTTGTTAGCCCTTGCGGACAATGGCCACCAAGTGCGGCGGTTTGGCCCCGCTCTTGCGGGAGATGAACTGCGCGCGTAAGCGCCGCAGGATCCCGAACTGCCAGTGCCCGAAGTCCACTTCAGCAATGGTTTCCGGGGTCAGGCCGTGGGAGGCCAGCAGATCCGCCAGGCTTTGCGCTGAGAATGAACCCACATGCTGCCATTTGTGGAACGCGCAGCCGCAATCTGGGCAGGCCAGCGCACTTTTGGCCAGATCCTCGTCGTTGGGCACGGTGATCACCAGCCGTCCGCCGGGGGCCAACACGCGGCAGAGCTCCGTCATGGCGGCGGGGATGTCCTCTGGCAGAAGATGCTCCAGCACCTCCACCAGGAACAGCACGTCGGCCTCGCCGTCGGCCAACCCGGTGTCTGTGGCCCCGCCCACGCTCGCGCCATGGAACAGCGCGTTTTGCCCGATGCGCCGGGTCAACGCGGCTACGGATTCTGGCGAGAGGTCCACGCCCTTGCAGGCCAGGCCATACGCCATAAGGCGTTCCAGCAGGAATCCCGGTCCGCAGCCCACGTCCACCGCCAGTCCGCGCAGTGGCATGCGGGTGGAGACAAAGCGCACCAGTCCGGCTCCCACGTTCCAGGAAAAATAGGTGTCGTTGCGCACAGACATCTGGGATAGGAAATTCCAGAATCGCTCGATACTCGCCTTTGTCCAGTGTACTTCGTGGTACATGCGTGCTCCTTGGCGCAGGCTAGTCCTGCACGGTTTCCATCCCGGCAGCCTCGCTGCTGCGTAGCGGCACGCCGGGCAGGCGGTTGGCTATGCAGCGTGCGCAGAAGGAGAAACGACCGCCCGTGGCGTCATATTCCCGACGGATTTCCCGCGCTCGGGCGCCATGGAACACGCCGACAACACCCGACGTGAACACATTACCCAGGAGAAAGTCCGGATGCTCCATGCCTGCGGCGTGGCAGCAGGGGTAGGCGTCGCCGTTGCCATGGATGTACATGCCGCCGTGCATGGCCGGGCAGATGTTCTGGAACGGCATGGCCAGGAGGTTCAACTGCATGAGCCCGGAGGCGGGGTCCGGCACGTAGAGGTCGAATTCTTTGTGAGTCCTGGGAGCCCATTGTGCGTGCAGTTCCGGCGTGGAGGCAAAGGGATGCCGACGGTAGAATCCCCAGTCTGGTGCGGGCACGCGGAAATAGCTGGTGAAGAAGTGCACGCGCGGCATGCTGGCGGCGAAGAGGGCTCGCGCCGCCTCGATCTCGCCTTCGGTGAAGGCCGTGACGATGAACTTGGCCTGGATGCTGATAGGGTGGTTGCTCTGCTCCGCCAGGTCGTGCAGGGCGCGCATGTTTTCCAGCACCTTGTCGATGCGTCCGCCCCGGCGGTAGGTTTCGTAGGCTTCCTGAGTGATGCCATCCACGGCAAAGGCGATCTCGTCTAGCCCCGAGGCCAGCACGCGCTCCGAATCGAGTTTGTGGCCGTTGGTGTCGACCTGCACGAGCATGCCGTAGTCTTTTGCGCAAGCGATGATCTCGTAGATGTCGGGGTTCAGGAACACTTCACCGAAGGTGGTCAGGTTCACTGCGTGCGCCCGTGCGCCGACCTGTTTCATGATGGACTGGAACTGAACTAGGGGCATGAATCGTTGTTGCTCGCGCAGGAAGGCCCCACCCTCGATGCCATGCAGACAGCCCGCGCAGCGCAGGTTGCAGATGGTTGAGACCTCGATGTCAAGGGTCTGGGGGGCGGTGCGCAACAACGGCGCCAGGGCAGGAAAGCGCCTGCGGGCACGCGCCGCAACGGAGTTGCCTAAAACCGAAAATCCGTGCAGCAGCCCTTTGCGCTGAAAAATATCACGCCAAGCCCGCAATCGTTTAGAGAGCATTAAGCCTCCTGTCTGCAGCCTCTCCGGACAGGCCCTGGAGCGCGGCCATGACCCGGAACAGACCTTTGTCTCTGGTCATGAGGTCGTCCCAGCTCCCTTGCTCTGCAATGCGACCGTCCTGGAGCACGATGATGTGGTCCGCCATCTGAACGGTCTTGAGCCTGTGCGCCACCAGCAGGATGGAGCAACTCCCCTTTACTGCAGCCAGGGCGGACTGCACTTCGGCCTCGGAGGCCCCGTCCAGGGCGCTGGTGGCCTCGTCGAGCAGCAGCAGCCAGGGCTCGCGGTACAGCGCTCGGGCCAGGGCCAAGCGCTGGCGCTGGCCTCCGGAAAGCCGCCCACCCTTCTCGCCGATCACTGAATCCAACCCCTCGGGCAGGCCCGCGATGAACTCCCAGGCGTCTGCGCGGCGCGCGGCGGCCTCTGCCCGGCCGCAGTCTGGCTGTTCTTCGCCCCAGGCGATGTTTTCCAGCACCGTGGCGTGAAATGCCGGGCTGTCCTGCAACACAAGGCCGATGCGCCTGCGCCAGGCTTCCAAATCCAATTCCGGCAGGGGCTTCCCGTCCAGCATGATGGTCCCCGATTCCGGGGTCAACAGCCCGCAGACCAGTTCCAGGAGTGTGCTCTTGCCGCTCCCAGAGGGGCCGACCACGGCAACGCAGCTACCTTTGGGCACGGCTAGGTCGACGTCTGTCAAAACTTGGGTTGGAGTTTCGGGGTAGCGGTAGCAGACTCCGCAGAGTCTGAGTTCGGATTCAAGACTTGGGGACCCCGTGCCATTGGCCCTGACCAGATGCTCCTGGGCATGGGCCATGCGCTGCAGGTACTGCTCATGCCATGGCAGATAGGTCAGGGCAAGGTGCAGGTGCTCTTGGGCCATGAGCAGCCGTGGCGCGATGCGTGAGAAGATGGCCAGAAAGATCAGGGTCTCGGCAAGGCCTTTGTGCAGGACCAGTATGTTTAAGTATAGGAACACGGAAATGAAAATGATTCCGCCGACTTCCACAACAAAGTGAACCTTGTAACCCGTCAGGTAGCAGTCGAAGTATTCACGCGCGTATTTGGCGAACACGGCCTCGGAAGAGGCCTTGGCCTTCTGGGCCAACCCCGCCGCGCGAAAGAACTTGAGGTTGCCGAAAATGTCGGCGACCTGGGCGCCACTGAAGGACAGAGCCTCCCGCATGGCCTTGGCGTGTCGGTTCGACACCCGTGAGCCAAGACGGAAAACGACCACACCTAAGGCTCCGAAGAGCACAGTGAACAGCGTCATCTGCGGCGAAATGAAGAGCGCCACCAACGTCAGTACCAGCACAACGCCAAGGGCTCCCATGCTGCTCAGAAACGCCTGCACTCCGAAGGACACCTGCTGGCCGTCGATGACCACAGCATCGGTGATGTTGCCTAGGCGCAGGCCTAGGAAGCGTACCCATTCCATGTTCAAAAAACCGTGACTGGTGTCGGTGCGCACGGCCTGCTCGGTGCGGGTTTTCATTCGTAGTGTCGCGCGTTCGCCCAACAACCGCAGCACCGCCGCACCAACTCCCAGGACGCAGAAGAGCCCGAAGCCGAACAAGAGCCCCATGCCTTGGTCCATTCCCCGCATGGCCGAGAAATTCCGCCACGCCCCAGTTCCCGCTTCGGAGGGTTGCTCACCCATGGCGTGCCCAAGGATGGGTATGAGCACCACGAGCGCCAAGCCCTCGGACAGGCCCGAAGCTGTTCTGAATATGATGCCCGACAGCGCCAGCGCTGGCCAGCGGCGGCAGATGCGCCAGTAGTGGGCGAAGATGTTGCGCACGGGTCAGACTGCCGTAGTTCTGCTCATTCGGTACGGGCCTCAGATTAAACGGTTCGCTAACGCTTTATGTACAGGGAAAGTGTACGGTATGTCAATCCCCAATGTGTGTGTTGATGTCGCAGCTGTTGACCCACAACAAGTTCAATGGTTGGTGTGTCGTATTTGGGCAGTGTGAGGGTGGGGCGGCCCGGAATCGTATGCTGCTGATGTACCTTTCTGCACGTGAAATGAAGGGAACCACTGCTCCAGGAGAAGCCGGGTTGACTCCCAAGGCTGGACAAGGGCCTGCCCCTGGGGTAAAATAATATGTTCAAGCATACGGACATGCCAAGGGCTCACGGTCTCGGGCCTCGCACGCAGCGGGCTTTGGGAAATCTTTTTTGTTATGTTGCGCCGTTAACGGGAGAAGTATGTCTGTAGACGCAAGCGGTTCGCCTTTTGGTTCTGATGAGTCCGCACGGAAAAGCTACCTGGACGAGCGGAGGAGCCAGTGGAACTCGGTCGCCCTGGGGAATGGCGCCGGGTCGCTCAGCGGGAACTACAGGGCCTGGCTGCAAAGGATCTACGGGTTCCTGGTGCCTCCTGGGCTGCGTGTTTGCGAAGTGGGCTGCGGCGGTGGTGATCTCCTGGCCGCGCTCAAGCCTTCCTTCGGGCTCGGCCTGGACTTCTCCCCGGCCATGCTGGACAAGGCCCGCAGGCTCCACCCGGAGCTCACCTGGGCCGAGTGCGACGCCCACGACCTCAGCGTCGCCTTGCAGGCGGGCCCCTTTGACGTGGTCATCCTTTCGGACCTGGTGAACGACCTCTGGGACGTCCAGAAGGTCTTGAGCGAGGTGAAGCGGCTCTGCGCGCCGCACACACGGGTCATTTTCAACTTTCACAGCCACCTGTGGGAGTGGCCCCTGCGCCTGGCCCAGAAGCTCGGCCTGGCGAGCCTGCGGCTGGAGCAAAGCTGGCTGACTCCGAGCGACCTGCGGGGCATGCTGGAGCTTGCCGATCTTGAGCAGGTGCGCCTCATGGACGGCTTCTTGTGGCCGCTGGGCACCCCGCTGCTGGAGCCCCTGCTCAACCGCTGCCTAGCTTACCTCTGGCCGTTCAACGCCCTGACCCTTTGCCATGTGCTGATCTGCCGGCCCAAGGCCTGCGCGCAGCCGCCCCTGAAGGTCTCCGTCATCATCCCCGCGCGCAACGAGGCGGGGAACATCGAGGCCGCAGTGGCCCGCACCCCGCAAATGGGCTCGGGCACGGAGCTGGTTTTCGTGGAGGGCAACTCCACGGACGACACCTGGGAGACGATCCAGCGCGTTGTGGCCAGCCACCCGGAGCTGGAATGCCGGGCCTATCAGCAGCCGGGCAAGGGCAAGGGCGATGCGGTCCGCGTCGGCTTCGCCAAGGCGACGGGCGACGTGCTCATGATCCTCGACGCCGACTTGACCGTGCCGCCGGAGGTGCTCCCGGTGTTCTATGAGGCGATCCGTTCCGGCAAGGCCGAGTTCGTCAATGGCGTCCGGCTGGTCTATCCGCAGGACAAGAAGGCCATGCGCTTCTGCAACCTGCTGGCCAACAAGTTCTTCAGCCTTGCCTTCACCTGGCTGCTGGGCGTGACCATCAAGGACACCCTTTGCGGAACCAAGGTGCTGTCACGCGAGAGCTATGCGCGCATCGCGGCGAACAGGCACTATTTCGGCGAGTTCGACCCCTTTGGCGACTACGACCTGCTCTTCGGCGCGGCTAGGCTCAACTTGAAGGTTGTGGACGTTCCCGTGCGCTACAAGGAGCGGACCTACGGGGACACGAACATCTCGCGCTGGCGCGACGGCTGGCTGCTGCTCCGGATGGTGGCCTTCGCCGCGCGCCGGATCAAGTTCCTTTAGTGGGGGCAGGCATGCTCAAGCGCCTGCTCGCACACCCTCTGACCAGGGGACTTGCGCCTGACGATCCCCTCACGACCACGCTGCGCCGCCAAATCATCCGCGAGAAGGGGCTGCTGCGCCGCCTGTACCTGGAATGGTACACCATGCTGGCCGGGGCCGTGCCGCCGGGGCCGGGCGCCATTCTCGAACTGGGCTCCGGGGCCGGGTTCCTGAAAGAGGTCCTTCCCCAGGCGCTGGCCTCGGAGGTGTTCTTCTGCCCCGGCGTGGACGTGATCCTGGACGGCTGCAGGCTGCCCCTGCGCGACGGCAGTCTCAAGGCCCTGCTCATGGTGGATGTGTTCCACCACCTGCCTGACGCCGAACGCATGCTGGCCGAGGCCGTGCGCACCCTTGCGCCCGGCGGCTGCCTGGCCATGCTGGAGCCCTGGGTCTCCACCTGGTCTCGCTTTGTCTATGCGCGCCTCCACCCGGAGCCTTTTGAGCCGGAGGCCGTGGACTGGCGTTTCGAGCCGAGCGGTCCTCTCTCGGGGGCGAACTCCGCGCTGCCCTGGATGGTCTTTCAGCGTGACAGGGAGCGGTTCGCGGCGCGCTTCCCGGAACTGCAGATCACCGCCCTGCGCCCGGGGTATCCCCTAAGCTACCTCGCCTCGGGCGGCGTGTCGTTGCGCAGTCTTGCGCCTGGCTGGAGCTACCCGCTGTGGCGCGGAGTGGAGGGGCTCTTGTCCCCGCTCCTGCGCCACGTCGCCATGTTTGCGTTCATCACGCTGCGGCGGAGATGACTGCAGGCCCCGTCCATCGGCAATACTTCCCTCTGGAGCCTTGATGAAAGATGACGCGTTGCCATTGCATTTTCAGGTCATGGGGCACTTGTACCGCCGCGCTTTCCCCTTCTACCGTCCCCTGTATTTTCTTTACAAGCGCATCAGCGACCGGCCAAAGCTCGCCCTGCTGGACCGTCTCATCCGGCCGGGCATGGTGGCGCTGGACGTAGGGGCGAACATCGGCTTTTACGCCTCCGCCCTGTCGCGCTGCGTGGGGCCGGTTGGCCACGTGCACTGCTTCGAGCCGGATCAGACGAACTTCACCCACCTGTCCCGCCTGGCGTCCGGGCTTCCCAACGTCACGACAAACCAGTGCGCTGTCGGTCTCGAGGGTCCGGGCAGGGTCCTTGTGAAAAGCGCCGCGAATGTCGACCACCGGCTCGCCGCAGCCGAAAGAGCGGGCAACGGGCACGGCGGCGTAGACGCAGTGGGGGTGCGGGTCGTTTCCCTTGACGCTTACTGCGACAAGCTGCCCAGGGTGGACTTCATAAAGATGGACATCCAGGGGGGCGAGTACGAGGCGCTGTGCGGCCTGCGCCGGACGCTTGGGCGTTTCCCCGGGCTGGTCATAATCATGGAATACTGGCCCTACGGGCTGCGCCGCGCCGGGGTAGAGCCTGGCGCCATGCTGGAGCTCATCGCCCAGTGCGGGCTGCGCCATGCCCCCCTCGACCCGCATCGCCGTGATTTCGAGCAGTTGGACGCCAGCGATCCGCACGGGTATACCGATCTGCTGCTTTGGAACGGGAGCTCCGCAGGGGCGGTGTTGTAAGGCGGCAGGCCTTGGCCTGGCCATCGGCCAGAGCATTGGCGAGGTCCTGTTCCCGGGGGGTCGGCTTCAGGAGGTCCGCATGGCCCCGCGCCTTCTGCCGGCGCACGCTGACCGCTCCGGGTCCCTATTCGTGGTAGTCGTAGGCGGTGTAGCCGTTGCGCTTGACCATGGCGTCGCGCTTGGCGATGCTCAGGTCCCCGTGGACCATCTCGGCCACCATGTCAGCGAAACTCGTTTGCGGAACCCAGCCGAGCTTCTCGCGGGCATGGCTCGGATCGCCCAGCAGGGCCTCGACCTCGGTGGGCCGGAAGTATCTTGAGTCCACGCGCACGATGACCCGGCCGTCCTCAAGCGTGCCGGTCTCCTCCAGCCCCTGGCCCTGCCAGGTGATGCGCATCTCTAGGGCTGTCGCGGCGGCGTTCACGAAGTCGCGCACGCTGTACTGCACGCCTGTGGCGATGACGAAGTCCTCGGGCTGCTCCTGCTGGAGCATGAGCCACTGCATCTCCACGTAGTCACGCGCGTGCCCCCAGTCGCGCAGGGCGCTCAGGTTGCCCAAAAACAGGCAGTCCTGCAGGCCCAGCTTGATGCGCGCCAGGGCGCGGGTGATCTTGCGCGTCACAAAGGTCTCGCCGCGCTGGGGGGATTCGTGGTTGAACAGGATGCCGTTGCAGGCGTACATACCATAAGCTTCCCGGTAGTTCACGGTGATCCAGTAGGCGAAGAGCTTGGACACGGCGTAGGGGCTACGGGGGTAGAAGGGCGTGGTCTCCCTTTGCGGGATTTCACGCACCTTTCCGAAAAGCTCGCTGGTGGAGGCCTGGTAGAAACGGGTCTTCTTCTCCAGTCCCAGCGTGCGGATGGCCTCCAGGACGCGTAGCGTGCCGAGGGCGTTGGTGTCCGCCGTATATTCCGGCATCTCGAAGCTCACGGCCACGTGGCTCATGGCCGCCAGATTGTAGATCTCGTCGGGCTGGGTCTTCTGGATGATGTGCAGCAGGCTCGCGCCATCGGTCAAGTCGCCGTAATGCAGCGTGAAATGGGGCTCCGGGACGTGCGGGTCCTGGTAGATGTGGTCCACCCTGTTCGTGTTGAGCAGGGAGGAGCGCCGCTTGATGCCGTGGACGATGTAGCCCTTTTGGAGCAGCAGCTCGGCCAGCAGCGCCCCGTCCTGGCCCGTGACGCCGGTGATCAGTGCAACCTTTCTGGACATGTTGTTCCCCTTTTGCGTCAATTGCCGCGCGAAAAATATAGCACAATCGGGCCGTGAAGGCGAGACCCCCCGAGCCTGGCGGAATCGTGGCCGGTCCTGGTCGGCATCGTTCTTCCCAAGTCCGGGGCGGAGGTTTTCCCGACTGGGGCGCAGGATGGACGATCAGGCCGGATTGCGGCCCCAGATCCACAAGGAACCGCTCCAGGCGCGCACCAGGGGCAATGCTTCCGCCAGGGCCTCAAGGCTTCGGGCCAAGGGGATAAGACGGGCGGGGATGTCGGGGTGCATGAAGTCCCGAAAGGCCAAGCCCTCGACCACAAAACCAGCCTGTTCGAAGCAGTCCCGCAATTCCTTGGCGCGAAACGCCATTTCCGTGGGGCTCGTACCCCTGGCCTGGCGCTTCTCTTCATCGTTCACAAAGTAGTAGTACTTGTTGAGTGGGTTCGCCAAGTTGGGTTCTGAAAAGGCGAACCGGCCATCCTTGCGGAGGCATTTCCGAATCCCTGGCAGCGCCTTGGGCATGTCCAGGTGATGCAGGACGGAAATGCCGCAGATTGCATCGAAATGGCCCTGTGGAAGCAAAGCCGGGGCCTCCAGGTCAGCCTGGAAGAACGTGATATTGGGCGCCGTGCATTCCGCCCGCGCTATCTCGAGCAGGTCTTCGGAGATGTCCACAGCAGTCAGCTGCGCGCCGGATTCTGCAAGTCCGCGCGTGAAGATGCCTGTTCCGCAGCCGCATTCCATGGCTTGCACGCCAGGACGAAGCCCACAGACGTCACGTAGCCACGTCACGCGGCGGGCGACGCGTTGCCGTCCTGCCGGGCTATCCCAGCCCCAGATCTTTAGGGCGTCCGACGCAGCCAGAAGCTTCCCATGCAGTTCTTCAAGGCCTGGGTTGCCACCTCTATGGACCATCAATACCTCCGGTTCGTAATTCGAAAAGGCCCTGCATCAAGCCAAGAGCCTGCGAACATGGAACTTTTACTCCGTTGTTTGTTGGAATATTTGATTCCGTCTCAGATGAAGCACGCGCCACGGATGAGAGCTGACGCGCTCATCCAGGAGGGCAAGCCCGAACAACCCCTGCGGCTGAACGAACCCCTGGCCGCTGACCAGGTACAGATTCCTGTCGAGTCCCTGGTCTATAGTCATCCAGAGTTTTGACCCAGCGGTGCAGGCGGCAAGATCCTCCGCCAGCTTCGGGCCAAGGGTTTTTTGGAAGCTCTCCCCTGCGAGGCGTTGCGTGCCCCGGTACGCATCTAGCGATACGGTGGTCGGATCGAAGAACTGCGAGTCCTGCCCCACCGTGACGCTGACGGCATGCTGCAGGTTAAGCCCGATGCTGTTGCCCGTCTCGTAGGCGGCAGCCGTCCGCAGCGTATCTGTCGGGTTGCCACGGGCGATGTACAGCGCGGGGGCCAGGCACAACAGCGTGATGCCCAGGCCCAGCAGCCATGCGCGCCCTTCTCCCCCCGGGCTGCCCGTGCCGTGTGCCGCATTTTGCATCTGGCCGGACAGCAGGCTCAGCCCGAATACGGGCACCATTACCTGGAAGGGGATGGTCGCGGCGTATGCGCGGAGCAAAACCGCGTCCCAGGGAGGCGCGAAGGGGACAGAAAGAAAGATTCCGGCAAAAGACGCCAGGACCAGCGCACTCGCAGTCGTCCGGGCGCGATGCTTCGGCAGGCTCAGTAGGCTCAGGCAGGAGACCAAACCAAAATTGAGTAGCCCGGAGATTGCGGCAATGGACATGAAGCGGAGGATGTTGGGCGTCAGGTCCACGCTGTGTACCCAGACGAACGTGTAGGAGCCGAAATAACCGCCAACGTACATCTCTCTCCATGCCCGGAGCATGCCCCGAACGAGTCGCCCTGGATCGTCGGTGATGAGCTTGAGGCTGGTGGCGTAGGCGATCTTGATGGCTTCCGATTCCGGAATGGTCAAAAGCTGGGGGTTGTGTGTGAAGAACGTGGTCCAATCCCCCCCGGTTAGGAGGCCATACAACACCAGGGCAAAGTTGGAGAATCCCGCCGCCGGGGTGCCCACCCGAACAAGAAGCAGGTAGTTGATGGCGAAGGCTGCGGAAATCGCAAGGATGCACATTGCGAATGTGCGTATGGAATACTTTGCGTTGTCGCGATACCTAGCTCCAGCCCACAGCGCCAGGGCAGGCAGGATGAAAAATGCCCCTGCGCGGGCGTTCAGCCCCAGGGCGAGGAAGAACAGGCCCCAGTAGTGCAGCCGCCTTGCTGCCGTGGCGTTGGCGTCCCAAATGCAGGCGAAGGCCACGGCCCCGAGGGCGAGGCCGATGTTTTCGGTGAGCGCGGTGCCCACGAAGGCGCGATAGAACAGGAGCAGGACAAAGGCCATGCCGAGTTCCGCCCAGCCCCCGCAGGTTTTTCCAACGCTCCTGGCTGCGAAAAATATGGACAGGCCCGCCACAAGCACCATCACCAGGAGAGTGAGGCGGTAGTCTTGGCCGAGCAGGACATAAAGGGACGTCAGATAAGCGGTGAAGATAGGCCGACGCGAAGACTGGAAGGAGAAATGCCCTTTTGCGAGGTAGTTCAAGGTGTCGTGAAAATATGAGCCCCCATCCAGGAATGGCAGTACTCCCCCCAGAACATGCCCGTCGGACAGGCCGCTCCGCCAAAGGCCAAACAGGGCGAGCGCGCATGTACTCATGATGAGGCAGAAGACGATGATGGCCCGATGTGCGGGGAAGCGGTATTGCAGCCATGCAGCCAGACCCAGGCTAACCATGGGCCACAAGAACCCGTGCCGGAAGTCGAGGGCGAACAGAGGGAAAAGGTAGGCGAGGCAGTATGCGGCGGAGCAGGTGGCCCCAGTGGCCAGCGCATGAGTGAGAATGCCCGTCCCTGTCTCTTGTTGGTGCTGGACGCCTGTCTTCACTTGGGGATCCTTGGTCAGGGCCATGCGGCCCGCCTTTCAGCGGCCAGTCGGCGTAGAAGCGGTCATGGGCAACAGTATCAAGTTAATCCGTAGGGATTAATTCTTGAAAAGCGACGTTCGCGGCGACCACGTTCAGCGCACGGCCATCTGAGGTAAAACCCTGCCAAATCCTGAAGCCCAGCGTCCTTCGAGGCCTTCGGCCAAAGCATATCGTTGCGCGCGGAGTAGCCACGCTGGTTGTTCAGAGCCATGCCACAGTCTTTGAGAAAGAACTGCCGCAATCTTCCGCCGCTGTCAAAGCTTTGGTGCATTGGCATGAGAAGGTCAGCCTTTCTCTGGTTCACTGCGTTGGGTATGTTTGAGCATTAGTCCAGAGAAGCGGCGAGAAAATTGTTTGGCGAATTCTTCAACAGGCAGAAAGGCGAAGGCTGCAGTGAAACTGCATGTTATCTGCAAAACGGCTGTTGCCACGACAATGATCGGTTTGGAGATGTCCTGCTGCACGAGTTGGAGAAAAGCATAGCTGGACACGGAACTCAACAAGGGGATGTGCACAAGATATAGCGGGAATGAAAGTCGGCCCGCGAGTTTGGCTGTTGAACTCAGGAAGAATGGGCGGAGATGGCCGCTACGGGTGATGCAGAAGACGAGCGCGCCTGCGACCAGCGAAAGAACCGCAGAGTCGAAGGAGACCGATACGCCCGCAAGTCGCGCAATGACGATGGCAAGAAATCCAAGGGTGAACAGGCGCGAGCGCCAGATTGTTGTGTCCGCCCCGAAGACTATCTCCTCGGAGATGACCATGCCGAGCAGAAACGCGAGCAGGGGGGAGCGGAGCGCTAGTAGCACCATGCCCACAAGAAGATATGCCGAGTTCAACCGGCCGAAAAACCAGCGAAAAACAAGAAGCGCGAAAATCATAGCCGAGCCGCCGAGTTCGGGGGGCATGGTCCACAAAACCGGGTTGAACGTATGCGTCGGATCGTATGCGAAGAACACCCCGCCAAAGCTGAAACGGATCAGATCAGAAAAAGAAGGGGCGAAGCGGTAGAAGCTGCCCAGCCAATCCGGAGAATTGACTAGGGCTCCGACCTGGGCGTTGTGCATGAAACCGTTCACGGTGAGCGCATAGGCGGCCAGGCACGAAACGAAAATAGGAATGCACAGGCGGGGCAGTCGCCTGACGGCCAGATGAGCGATGCCCAGGGGATTGCCGCTGCGCATGAACCCAATGGACAAGGAACAACCGGAAATGACGAAGAAGATATATACGGCCAGCATACCGTCAAAGACGACGAAACGAGAAAGAATTTTTCCCGTGCCAGGGGAGAGCCAATCGAGGAGCCACGGGAGCGTGTGATACAGGAGCACGGAGATGGACGCGTACCCGCGGATGCCGTCCAGCAGGAGGAGACGCTGTTCCGGAGTAGTGGTCCTGGCCGGGGTAGTGCGATCCACTATACGACCCGCCAATGGGGCCGGGCCATGAACATTTCGTGACTCTTGCCGAAGTCGTGAGCGCTCATGGACAGAACACGCACCGTGCGGTTGATCTTACGCTCCGAAATTTGCCGCAGAGCCTCAAGTTGTTCCCGGTCCACGTCGCCTACCACCAGCACGTCGATGAGGCCGGTGTCCTTGCCCTGGGCATAGTCGTCAAGGATGTAGACCTGTTCTACGCGGCCTAGATTGGCCATTATCTGGTCAATGAGGGTGTCGATCCCCATGGTTTTGCGGACGATGGAGCTGATCTCCGGGAAAAATGGGTGGTTCGTGTTGGCCCGGAAATAGATGCTGCGGCCGCCCTGCCTGCGTTCTAGGTAGCCGGCCTGGCTCAGGCTGTCGAGTTCTTCTTTGATCGCGTTTGGAGAGATGGCAAATTCCTTAGCCAGTTCCCTGAGGTAACAGGAAACCTCAGGATTGAGGAACAGCTTCAGCAAGAGCTTGATGCGCGTTTTTGACGTAAAGAGTTGCGCGAGCATTTTGAGTTCGTACAGAAAACAAGAACAAAGGTCAACGGGGACCGACTCTAGGCGGTCATAAGATCCCCCCCGCCACTTGCCAGCCGGGCCGCAGGGGCGTACTCCCACAACCCATGCGTATCCAGCTCATGATCCCCTGCCTGGTTGAGGACTGTCTGCCCGAAATCGGCCTGGCCGCGGTCTCCGTCCTGGAGCGCCTGGGCTGCGCCGTTGACCACCCCCAGGGGCAGACCTGCTGCGGCCAGATGGCCTTCAAGACCGGCGACGTGGCGGGCGCCCGGGCCCAGGCCCTGCACAGCCTGGAGATCTTCGCCGATACCGGTGCCGTTGTCTGCCCGTCGGGCTCCTGCACCAAGATGCTGCGCACCTATCCCCAACTCTTCGAGCCCGGCACGCGCGATCACGCCCGCGCCGTGGAACTGGCCGGACGCGTGTCCGAGTTCTGCGAGTTCGTGCTCGCGCTCCCCGGCGCGCCGGACTTCGGCGGCGAGCTCAAGGCCCGCGCGGCCCTGCACCGCTCCTGCCAGCTCGACGGCTCCGACGCCCCGCAGCGCCTTTTGTCCGCCGTGCGCGGCCTGACCCTGCTTGAGCCCGAGCGGCCGGAACGCTGCTGCGGCTTCGGCGGGCTGTTCAGCCTGCAATTTCCCGCCGTGTCCGAGTCTCTGCTGGAGGACAAGGCCAGCGAGCTCTTGGCCCTGGACCCGGACTTGCTCGTCAGCGCCGAGCCCAGCTGTCTCATGAACATCAGCGGCTACCTCTCCCGCAATGGCCGCATGACCGGTCCTGGGCGCGCCCTGCACGTGGCCCAGGTGCTTGACCTCGCCTTGAATGGAGCCCTGACCGGAGGCGCGTTGTGGTCCTGACCTCCACCTTCACCCCGCGCAACTTCCGCGAGCAGAGCGAACGGGCCAGCCACGACGCCACCCTGCGTGCCGTGCTGGACCACGCCACCCGCTATTTCATGGGCAAGCGCGGGGCCGCGCTGGAGGCCTTTGCCGATCGTGACACGCATTTCGCCCGCGCCCGCAGCGCAAGGCTGACGGCCCTCTCGCGCCTGCCGGACCTGCTGGAGCAGTTGGAACGTAGCGCCAGCGCAGCCGGAACCAAGGTCCACTGGGCGGCTGACGCGGCCGAGGGGCGCGCCATCGTCACCGGCATCGCCAAGGGCTGTGGGGCCAAGGTCGTGGTCAAGGGCAAGAGCATGGTCACGGAAGAGATCGCGCTGAACCCCGCGCTGGAGGCGACCGGGGCCGAGGTATGGGAGACGGACCTGGGCGAGTTCATCGTGCAGCTGGCCGGGGAACCGCCCTCGCACATCATCGCGCCCTGCATCCACAAGTCCCGCGCCGACGTGGCCGCCCTGTTCCGCGAGAAGCTCGGCCTGGCCGATTTGAGCGACTCCGCGAGCATCCCGGAGCTGACGCTCCTGGCGCGGCGCGCCCTGCGCGAGAAGTTCCTGGCCGCGGACCTGGGCGTCACCGGGGTCAACATGGCCGTGGCCGAGAGCGGCAGCGTCATCCTGGTGGAGAACGAGGGCAACATCCGCATGTCCACCACCTGCCCGCCGGTGCACGTGGCTGTCATGAGCCTGGAGAAGGTCGTGGCCACCCTTGAGGACGCGGCAGACCTTTTGCGCGTGCTGCCCAGAAGCGCCACGGGCCAGAAGATGTCCTCCTACGTGTCCGTGCTCACCGGGCCGAGGCGCGCAGACGAGCTGGACGGCGCGCGCGAGGCGCACCTTGTGATCCTGGACAACGGCCGCTCCGAGGTCCTGGCCGACCCGGTCCTGCGCGAGGCGCTTTTGTGCTTCCGCTGCGGGGCCTGCCTCAACTCCTGCCCGGTGTACCAGACCATCGGCGGCCACGCCTACGGCTCGGTCTATTCCGGCCCCATCGGCGCGCTTTTGTCCTCTTTGCTGCTGCCAGCCGAGGACACCCGGGACCTGCCCTTTGGCTGCACCATGTGCGGGGCCTGCAAGAAGACCTGCCCGCTGGGCATCGACCACCCCAACTTGATGCTGCGCCTGCGTGAGCGGGTTTGCGCCGGAAAGCCGCATTTCATCGGCGCGGCGCACGCCTTCCTGGCCTCGCATCCGCTGGCCTACCGCCTGGCCGTGGGCGCGGCCCGGGCCGTGGACCCGCGCCTGGACCTGCTGCCGCGCCTGCCCGGCCTGCCGTCCGGCCTGGCCAGCTTCGTGGAGTCGCGCCAGCCGCCGGGGCTGAAGTCGTCTTTCAGCGCGCAGCTACGTGCTGGTCGCAAAAAGCAGGGGGGCGCATGAGCCGCACGCGGATCCTCGACACCCTGCGCGCAGGCCTCGCCGCCGCGCCCTTGAGCGTTCCCGAGCCCCCGGCCCGGCCCGCGTCCCTCGCGGTTGGTCCGGACGCCTGGGCGCTCTTGGCTGCGGTCCTGGAGCCTCTCGACGTGCGCCTGCGCGTGGCCAAAAACCCAGCCGAGGCCGCCACGCACGTGGCCGACATCGCCCGGGCGCGCGGGGCCGCCAGCTACGCCCGCTGGCAGGACATGCCCGCTGGCCTGGATATGGACGCGGCCCTGGCGGGCCTGACGCGCCTGAGCCCGGACTGCTGCCAGGCCCTGGCGCAGGTGGACCTGGGCCTGACCTTTGCCCAGGCCGCGCTGCTCGACTCCGGCAGCCTGGTGCTCATCGCCGGGGCACAGCGCCCGCGCTCGGTGTCGCTCTTGCCGCCCACCCATGTCTGCCTGGTGCCGCGCGCGTCGCTCTTGCCGGATGTCTCGGCCCTGCCGGAGCTGCTCTCCCGCCAGCGCGGCCCGTCCGGGCTTCTGCCCTCCTGCCTGAACCTCGTCACAGGCCCGTCCAGCACGGCGGACATCGAGCTGGTGCTGGTGCGCGGGGTGCACGGCCCGGGCGCGCTGGACATCGTTGGCCTGGACTGGGACCTCTAGAAAGCAAGCCTTGCCGCCTTCCTGCCGCCAAAAGCGTGCACCGGGAGAAATGCCTTGAACGCCGACTGCGCCGGATGCTATGGGTAACGACTTTGCTCTCCCGCATCTGTATTCAAGGAGGTTCGCATGAAACGCGCAACCGGGCTCCTGGCCCTTTTGCTGTGCATGGCCCTGGCCGCCGCCGCATCCTCGGCCCTGGCCTGCACCACCACCCTGGTCGGCAAGAAGGCCTCGGCCGACGGCTCGGTCATGGTCTCGCACTCTGACGACGGCCTGGGCGACGCCCGCCTGGTCTACGTGCCGGCCAAGGACCACAAGCCCGGCTCCATGCGGCCGGTCTACTATTCGCACTGCGCGCTGGACTTCAAGCCGCAGTGGGGCGGCACGGTCAGCCACCGCATCGTGGACGGCGCGCGCGCGCCCATGTACGCCACCAAGGGCGACCCCAAGAGCGTGCCCCTGGGCTTCATCCCGCAGGTGGCGCACACCTACGCATACTTCGACGCCAACTACGGCATCATGAATGAGCACCAGCTGTCCATCGGCGAATGCACGGACAAGGCCAAGGTCGACCCCGAGCCCGAGCCGGGCAAGCGCATCTTCTACTCCGCCGAACTCTCGCGCGTGGCGCTTGAGCGCTGCAAGACCGCCCGCGAGGCCATCCTGCTCATGGGCGCGCTCATCGACAAGTACGGCTACTACGGCACGGGCGAGACCCTCACCGTGGCCGACGCCAACGAGGGCTGGGTCTTTGAGATGGCCGGCTACGACAAGGACGGCACCGATGGCGTCTGGGTGGCCCAGCGCGTGCCCGACGACGGCTTCTTCGTGTCCTCCAACCAGTTCCGCATCCGCGAGATCAAGACTGGCGACCCGAACCAGCTGCACTCGGCCAACATCTTCGAGGCCGCCCAGAAAAAAGGATGGTGGAAGCCCGCCGACGGCCCGCTGGACTGGACGCAAGTCTACGGCGACGGCGAGTTCCACCACCCGTACTACTCGCTGCGGCGCGTGTGGCGCGCGCAGTCCCTGGCCGCGCCGTCGCTCAACCTCCCGGCCTGGGTCGATGGCCCCTTCACACGTGCCTACGCCTTTGCCATCAAGCCCGACCAGAAGCTCGCCGTGACCGACATCTTCGCCATCCACCGCGACAATTACGAGGGCACCGAGTTCGACCTGACCAAGGGCCTGGCCGGCGGGCCCTTCGGCGATCCCAACCGCTACGAGGGCGGGGCCGAGTCCGCAGGCGACAGCCCGCTCTCCACGGTCAAGGGCAACTTCGAGCGCCCGCTGAACATCTACCGCTGCGTGTACGCCTACGTGAACCAGTCGCGCTCCTGGCTGCCCCCGGCCATCGGCGGGCTCACCTGGTTCGGCCCGGACCGCCCGGCCACCTCCACGCTCATGCCCTTCTACGCCGGGGCCACCAACCTGCCAAAGCCCATCCAGACCAGCGATATCCTGAAGTACGACCGCGGCAGCATGTGGACCGCCTTCAACTACGTGGCCAACCAGGTCGAGCTCAAGTATTCCTTCATGATCAAGGACCTGCGCGCCGTGCGCGATCCCTTCGAGAGCCGCTTCTTCGGCCTGCAGAAAGACCTCGAAGCCAAGGCCCTGGCCCTGTGGACCAAGGGCGACAAAAAGGGCGCCAAGGCCCTGCTGACAAAGCATTCCGACAAGCAGGCCGCCGACGTGCTCAAGAGCTGGTGGACCCTGTCCGAGCAGCTCTACGTGCGCTACAACGACGGCTACCGCAACGACAAGGACGGCATCGCCCAGCCCGTGTTCTACCCCGCGTGGTGGCTCAAGCTCGTGGGCTATGAGAACGGACCAATGGCCTACGAGAAGCCCGCCGCCAAGTAGCGAAAACGCGAGCAGGAGATGCTCCGCAGGCCGGGGGGCCTGAGGCCCCCTGGCCGCCTTGCCAGTACCTGCCATGTGCGGGTATACGGTGCCGACCGTCGGTTTTGGAGGTTGACATGAACGGGAGCGCGATTTGAGCGAGTCAAAGACAGGCGGCATCCAGCATTCCATGCGCCTGATGAAGCGCATCGTCCCGGGCGTGGCGGGCATGCTCGTGGCGGCGCTGGAGAACGTGAACCTCGTGGTCCTGGCTGGGGAGCGCGTGGTGATGCTCTTCGGCGGCCAGAAGCAGCGCCAGTACGAAATGCAGCACGGCTGCGCAACCAGGGAGTAGTCCATGCCGCGCCCCACAGACTACCGTATCCCCGGCCTGGCCGAGCTCAAGCCTCGGCGCATCCTCTGCTGCCAGCTCCGGCAGATCGGCGACGTGATGTTGCTCACGCCAAGCATCCACATGCTCAAGGCCCGCTTCCCCGAGGCCGAAATCGACGTGCTCACCGAAAAGAAGTGCGCGCCCGTGCTGGAGAACAACCCCGAAGTCGCCCACGTCTGGGCGCTTGATCGCAAGCTGGGCCTCCTGGACAGCCTGCGGTTCTACCGCCGCGTGGGCACCGGCGGAGGCCGCGGCCGCTACGACCTGATCATCGATTTCCAGCAGCTGCCGCGCATCCGTTGGATGCTGGCCCTGTCCGACGCGCCGGTGAAGCTCTCCTACCCGCCGCCCTGGTACAACCTGCCCTTCTACACCCACTGGGCGCCCGTCTCCGGCCCCTACGCCGCAAAGTGCAAGGCCGGAGTGGTCATGCACGCCTTCGACATCCCCTGGCAGAACGACCCGCCGCGCCTGTACCTCACCGATACCGAGAGAACCGCCGCCGCCGCCCTGCTGCACAACTTCGGCATCCGCCCGGAGCACACCCTCGTCACCGTGGACGCCACCCACCGCCGGGCCACGCGCCTCTGGCCCGCCGCGCACTACGCCCGGCTCATGGCCCTGGCCGCAAACATCCGCCCGGACCTCATGTTCCTGCTGCTCTTCGGACCCGGCGAGCAAGACCTCGTGGCCGAGGTGCGCCAACTGGCCTTGGCCTCCGGCCTGGATCCCGCACGCCTGATCCTGCCCGAACACATGCTCTCCCTGCGCGAAATGGCCGCCGTGCAGTCGTGCGCGCATCTGCACTTGGGCAACTGCTCCTCGCCCCGGCACTTCGCCCTGGCCGTGGGCACGCCAACCCTCACCGTGCGCGGCTCTACCAGCAACGCCTGGACCTATCCCGGCCCCGGACACGAAGACGTGAGCCTGGGTCTGCCCTGCCAGCCCTGCAACGAATCCGCCTGCCAGCTCGACCGCAAATGCCTCACCGACCTCAGACCCGAAGTCGTGCTGCCGCGCCTCCTGGCCATGCTGGAAAAAAGCCGATAACCAGGGGCGCTGCTCCTGGCCCCTCGCCGGGGCCTGGGAGTGCTCCGCAGGCCGGGGGTCTGAGGCCCCCGGACCCCCCATTGGGGCGAACCAGGGTGGTGTGGGCAGAGGTGTCGGCTTGGCTTGGCCCTGGCAATGTGCGCGAGTTTTTGAGCGCAGACGCTCAAAAACTCGCGCACGGTTGGCCCCTTTTGAGAGGGTTGGTAAAGAAACCAAGAGAAAGACGCGCTCCCGTGATTTCCCCAAAGAAAGCCGAAAGGGCTGTTTCATGTTCCTCCTGAAACAGCCCTTTCGGCGCAATGGGGATTCCAAAGGGCCTTAAGGCCCTTTGGCGGGGTCCAGGGGCAGCGCCCCTGGCCGCCGGAGGCTATTTCTGCTCTTTCTCGTCCTCTTGCCCCACGCCCAGTGCCTGCCACAGCTTCGGGGTTTGGGCCGCGAGGCTGAAGCGGTCCTCGGCGGTTTTGCGTGCGGCCCAGGCCATCCGTTCCAGCAGGTCCGGGTCCTCGGCCAGGCGCAGGGCGTACTTGGCCCAGTCGCCGGGCTGGCGCACCAGGAAGCCGTCCATGCCGTGGTGGATGATTTCGCGGTTGAAGCCCACGCTTGATGCGATGGGCACCACGCCCGAGGCCATGTACTGCAGGATCTTGAAGCCGCACTTGCCGCGCGTGTACTCGTCGTCGGTGAGCGGCATGAGCCCGCACTGGAAGCCGCGCAGCTGGTCCGGCTCCAGGGTGGGGCTCCAGCGTTCGAAGCGCACCAGCTCCTCCAGTTCGCCCTCGTAGGGCTTGTCGGCCACCACGCGGATGTCCAGGCGCTCCCGATGTGGGGCAAGCTGGCGCAGGACCTCGGGCAGGAACCAGAGGTTGCCGGAGGTGCCCATCCAGCCCACGCGAAAGGGGGGCACGGCGGCGGCGTCGGGCGGTGCCGGGGTGTATTTGCGGGTGTCGATGAGCGTGGGCAGGATGAAGATGTTGTGCTGGTGCTTGCTGGCGTGCTCGGCGAGGTAGGTATTTCCGGCGATGACCAGGTCCATGCGCTGGCAGGTCTCGGCGAAGCGCCGGGCGATCTTGGCCGATTTCTCGGCCATGCCGGGTTGGCCGACTTCGGCCGGGTGCAAGGCCCAGAGCGCGTCGTCCACGTCGTAGGCCAGGCGCTGGCAGCGGCGGCGGATGAGCGCGAGTTCAAACGGCGCGAAGAGCTTCTGCTGGATGACGATGACGCGGGCGCGGGGCAGGGTGAGCAGGAACAGCAGGCGCTTGTGGATGGCCTTGGGCGCGCGCCGCCAGTCCATTGCCATGCCTGCGGCTCGGCCCGCCTCCACAAAGGGCAGCACGCGGAAGCGCACGCTGGGCAGGGTCTCGCCCGAGGGCGTGAGGAAAAGCACGTCGAGGATGCCGGGCTGCCCGCTCATGAACGCACTCCCTTGGCGGCCAGCAGATCGCGCACCATGTCGAGGTAGGGCGCAAGCCCGCAGGGCCGGTCGTCGGGCCAGGCAAAGGCCGGGCGGCCTTGCTCCTGGGTCGGCTCTGCCGCGGCGTTTTCAATGAGCCGGGCCAGGCCCTCGGCGTCGGCCGGGTCGTGCAGGATGTGGCGGGGCGGCACGAACACGGCGCTGCCGTTGCGCGAGCTCGATATGCTCGGCAGGCCGCAAGCGAGCGCCTCCAGCACGGCGTTGGAGCAGGCGTCGTAAAAGGTCGGCAGGGCGAAGACGTCGGCCGCGCCGTAGAAGCCGGGCATGTCGTCGACCCTGCCCGCGAAGCGCACACGGCTTTCCACGCCGAGCTCCCGCGCCAGGGCCAGCCAGCGCTCCGGCCCGCGTCCCCCGGCCACGGCCAGCCGGAACCTTGGTGGCAGCAGCGCCAGGGCGCGGATCAGCGTGCCCACGCCTTTCAAGGCGAAATTCGTGCCTGCGGTGCAGACCACGACATCCGAATCCGCGAGGCCCTGGGCTGCGCGCAGCTCGGCGCGGCGCATGGGCGAGAGCGGCTGGAAGCGCTCCAGGTCCGGGCGGTTGTAGACCACGCCGACCCGCGCCGGATCAAGGGCCGGGTGCGCCTCGAGCAGCCAGTCGCGCACCAGGTCGGACACGCAGACGATTCGCTGGCCCAGGCTCTCCGGGGCGTCGAACTGCCGGGATTCCAGCCGGGAAATGACTGCGGAGGAGGGCAAAACCGCGCGGCGCAGGCGTTTCCACAGCCGCGCCGGACCAGCGCCGTGGGCCGCCTCGGTCAGGCGGTTGAACACAACCTGCGGCCCGCCGCCCACGCGCAGGATGTCCTGGCTCCAGGTGCGGCCCAGGCCGATGACCACGTCGTAGCCCTCGCGCGCCAGGCGCTTGTCCACGGCCCAGGCGAACCAGAGGTTCTTCAGCGCGCGGCCAAAGGGCGGGCGGCCCAGCTCCACCGGGCGCACCCCGGCAGGGGGCTCGCCCTCGACGCAGCCGCACAGAAAATCCACGGCAAACCCTTCCGCAGCCAGCGCCTCGGCCAGGCGCCAGCCAAAGCCCTCGGCGCCTCCGTAGAGGCCCAGGCGGGGCATGGTCAGGGCGATTCGGGCCTGCGGCATCGGTCATTGTCTCCTGAAAACGGGGTGGCCGCAGTCTTGAACGAAATCCCCGCCTTTGACAAGCCGCACAGGGCTGGGGCATAGCCTAGGCGTTCGGCCATCAGGCACCCCCAGCACGATCCCCTGAAGGAGCCACCCCATGTTCCCGACCCTCCCGGCTGACCATGCCCTGCTCCTTCTGCTGAACCAGGACTGGCGCGCGCCCGTGCTCGACCTGCTGCTGCCGGTGTTCTCCATGCGCTCGCTGCTCTTCGCCATCCTCTCGGTGCTGATGGTCTGGCGCTGCAGGAAGCACGGCAAAGGCCAGACCCTGTTCTTCATCCTGCTCGTGCTGGCCATGGGCCTGGCCGACCTGAGCACCAACCTGGTCAAGCATGCCGTGGGCCGCCTGCGCCCGGAAAATCTCGTGGGGGGCACCTACCACCAGCAGTCCGAGCAGTGGCAACGCCTGCCCGTTGACATGAAGCCGGACCGCGAACGCGGCACCAGCTTTCCCTCGGCCCACGCCGCCAACTCCGCCGCCCTGGCGCTCATGGCCGCCATGCTCTGGCCGCGCCTGCGCAAAGGAATCTGGGCGCTGCCGCTGCTCGTCGGCTGGTCGCGCGTGTACCTCGGCAAGCACTTCCCCACCGATGTCCTCGGCGGCTGGCTGCTCGGCCTGTTGGTGGGCTGGCTGTTCTGGCGGCTGTGGCGTGTCGTGGCGAAACGCTTGTGCCTGCAACTGCGCGCGGAACCGGCACAAGAATAGCCTCAGGCAGTAGCCTCCGGCGGCCGGAGTCTGGAGCTGCCTCCGGCGGCCGGAGGCTGGAGCTGCCTCCGGCGGCCAAGGGGCCTGAGGCCCCCTGGACCCCCCCCCCGTTGCGTCTGGGCCAGCGCAGCCACGTCCCATGCCCGGCTGTGCCCAGCCACGAACATGCGCGCGGGTTTTTTCAAGGGGAGACCCTCGAAAAACCCGCGCGCGGTTGGCCCTTTTTTTTGGGGGGGGGAGCTTCGGGAGGCAGGGGCGCCTGTTAGGCGACGTGCACCTGGCCGCCCTGGATCTCCCGACGCACGTCCTCCAGGTCGATGACCACGGGGGCGATCATGCTGTGCCCCCCGCGCTCGCCCCAGATGTTCTCCGTGGCGAAATGGCCATCGTAGCGCGCATCGTCCACGATGTAGAACCCGTCCTCGAGCATGAGGCGGTCCCAACGGTGCACGAAGAAGTCGAACTTCTGCGGATCGAATCCGGTCACGTTCTCCCAGCGCCAAGTGAGCGAGCAGACCTCGTCCACATAGCCCATGAGGGTGAGATAACGGGCCTTGCTGTCCAGGTACATGCGCCGACGCAGCAGCACCGCCGCGTCCTTGATGCCCTTGGGGTCGAAGGGCACTTGCTCGCCGTCCAGGGTCACCTCCACCATGGAGTCGTCGCCGAGCTTCATGCCGCAGGTGCAGGTGTTGCCCTTGCGCCACCACTCCAGGTATTTTGTCTTGTAGATGCCACGACCTTCCTCCCGAACCTTCTCTGCGGTGGAAGAGGACACGGGGTGCAGAGCAAGGTCACAGCAGCAGCCGGTAATGGTCATACACAATTCCATGAAATCCTCCTGGAGCTCTGGTTGGGGTGGGGGGCGGTACTTGAGCTTCACCCGAATTCAGGTCCGGGTTCAGGCCAGTCTCCAGCATTCCTGAGTCGTTTTCTTTCTTGGGCCGTTTGCAGTCGGAGTGTGCTCATCTTGAATGGCCCAGGTTCTTGGGAGCGGTCCTGCTCACAGGCAGACCACCCGCGCGTCCGCTCCGGCTTATCCGAGCTCGGTTGCGCCCAAGTCCTTGACCAGCGGCACCGGGGGCATGGTCTGCTCCCGCCGAGCCTGGCGTAGCCGGAACAGCTGGATGGCGCTCATTTTGGTGGCAAGCTCGACATAGGGCGAAGAGATGTCCACGATTTCCAGCGCATTCTTCGGGCAGGCCTCGACGCAAGCGCAAACGTCCTTGCCGTTTTCGGCGCGCCACTCTTGGCACAGGTCGCACTTCTTGGCCGAGGCCTGGTTCTTGCGGCCGCAGAAGGCCGTCTCGCCCTCCATGCCAACCTCGATGGCGCCGAAGGGGCAGGCCATGACGCACATCTTGCACCCCACGCACATCTCCTCGTTGACCCTGACCACGCCATCGACGTGATGAATGAGCCCGAATTGACACGCGCTGGCGCAGGGGGCGTCGATGCAGTGGTGGCACTGGGTCGGAAACTTGAGGTTGCCGACCTTAATGACCTTGATGCGGGGCATGAGCGGCAGCCCACGCTTCTTGGCCTCCTTGTACGGCATGTTGATATGGGCGCTCACGCAGGCCATTTCGCACTTCTTGCAGCCGATGCACTTGTCCGGGTTGGCGTGAACGATGTAGTTATGGGTAACTTTCGACATGTTCGTCACCTTTTTCGAGTTTTTCGACTTCAATGCTTTCCACGTAGAACTCTCGCCCGGTGGCAAGCTTCACAGAGCCCGTCTTGCACGAGGGGCACCTCAGCATCCTGCCTCGCCCGATGGCCGCAGTTCCACAAACCGTGCACGTCCCGGTGGCCGGGATGCGCTTGATGATCAGTTGCGCCTTGTCCGTGATGGTCCCTTCGGACAGCATCTCAAAGCAGGCCGTAAGGGTCGTCGCTTCCACCCCGGCCAAGTCCCCGATGCAGAGGCACACCGAAGTCACTGCGCTCACGTGCGCCTTTTGCGCCTCGTCGGCCACAATGCCTTGAATGCTTATCGCCATCGAAGACTCATGCATTTCAACTGTCCTGGACCTTTTCCACACACATCCTGATAGCCATGCGCTGTGTACTGATAAGTTTTCTCAGCAAGACAGCGTTCGAACAATGGTACTTAAATGCTTGCCGGTCCGCTCCTCCGCAGAATGTCCAGAAATCTATGCCTTCTAGCGCTCAGTGCAGGAAATGCACGGGTCGATGCTGTTGACGATCAGCGCGATGTCTGCAACCTGGCAGCTTGCCAGCATGACCTGCAGCGCTTCCCAGTTCATGTAGGTGGGAACACGCCACTTCAAGCGCTGGGGGGTGTCCGTGCCGTCCGAGCGCAGATAGTAGAAGACCTCGCCTCTGGGGGCTTCGCTTCGCGCCACGGCCTCCCCAGGCGGGATCACCGGAACTTCCCTGGTGTTGATCGGTCCGCCGGGGAGTTGGCGCAGGCATTGCTCAACGATCTTCACCGACTGGACCGCCTCGCGCAGGCGCAGCAGCGCCCGGGAGTGCACGTCCCCCTTGGTGTCGGTCTGCACCTTGAAGTCGAGATCTGCGTAGGCCGCATACGGCGCCTTGCGGCGCAGGTCGTAGGCCACGCCGGAAGCTCTGGCCACGGGGCCGACAACGGCGTGGCGCTTGGCTTCTTCAAAGGACAGGAGGCCGATGCCCTGGGTTCTGGTGCGGATGAGCGGGTCGCGCTCAAAGACCCCATAGAGCTCGTCGAGCTGGGGCTTAAGCAGTTCGAGCTGGCCAAGAAGGAAGGGGGCGGTGGAGTCGTCGATGTCGCGGCGGCAGCCGCCGATGATGCACTGGCCCAGGTTCATGCGGTTGCCGTAAACGCCTTCCTTGGCGTCCTGCATGATTTCCCGAACTTCCATCGCGTGCATGAACAAGGAGTCGAACCCGGTGAGGTGGGCCATGATGCCGACGTTGAAGAGGTGCGACGCGATGCGCTTCACCTCGTCGGCGATGACCCGCAAATACATGGCCCGCTCGGGAACGATGAGTCCGCTTAAGTTCTCCACGGCCATGCAGTAGGTGGCCGGGTGGCTGTTGGAGCACAGCGAGCAGACCCGCTCGACCAGCGTGACGTTCTGGAAGTAGTTGCGCTGCATGGCCAGGGCTTCCATGCCGCGGTGCACATGGCCGGCGGCAAGCTCCACGGAGCGCACCGTTTCGCCCTCGACCTGGATGTCGAAGTACATGGGCTCTTCAAGGGCCACGTGCAGCGGGCCGATCGGCAGGGTATACGTGGTGGAGGACATCAGTTGCTTCCTCCCTTGGCCCATTCAGGCAACTGCTTTCCCGCATACACCTTTTCCCACAGGGTGGTGGTCGAGGCGCCGTTCATCATGGTGGAGAGCGGAACCAAGCGGTTGAGTATGGCCGCGTCGAGGCCCTTGTCGAGGAACAGGCGGCGCGGGTTCGGGTGGCCTTCCAGAACAATCCCGTAGAGCTCTGCGAACTCGCGTTCGTTCCAGTCCGCGTTCTTGAACCATGGGGTGATTGAGGGAACCCTGGGCGGTGTGTCGGGCAGGCAGACCGACACGGTCACCACCACGCCTTCCAGGTCGAAATGGTAGGCGATCTCGTGCCCATCCAACTCCATGCGGCCGAACTTGTCGTTGCGGTAGGCGGTGGCGGTCATGAGGCGGGCACCGCACTCGGCCAGCAGGGGCGCGATGGAAAGCAGGCTCTCCGGGGCGCAAAGGGTCACCCACCCGAAACAATTGCCATTCACATCCGAGGTCCAGCTCAGAGACCCTGTGCCAAGAACCTTGGATACCGCCAGCTCGATGGACTTCTTCGCTATTTCGTTCATAGGTTCTCCTGCCTGTGAATGGAGCGGGGCTGCGCGACGTTCCTGCCAATGCTCTGGCGCTTGCACTTGGGGCAGAGCAGAAAACGGTCGGGACTGCGCACGCCGAGCGTGTCGATGATGGCCTGCGGCCGCGGCTGGATCTTGGCGCCGCACTGGGCGCATTCGCCGAAGTGGATGAGGTTTGAAATGCAGTTCGAAAACATCTCCGCGCCCGTATGGGCAAGGTGCCAGTTGTTGGACATGGTCAGCGCGCCGGTGGGGCAGTAGTGGGCGCACATCCCGCAGAAAACGCAGGAGTTGTGCCACAGGCTGTACTGCATTCCCGAGCCGTCCTGGCTTGCGCGGATCTGGATGGCGCCCGCAGCACACACGTGGCGGCAGATGCCGCAGAGAATGCACTTCTCCGGATCGTGCACGGCGCAGCCTCGGAAATTCTCGTGGGTTTTGGCTGGCGCAAAGGGAAACGGGTCCGTGGATGGCCCGAGAACCAGATTGCGCAGCATGATCTTCAGGAATGGCAGCATACGCTCTCCTCAAGCCTGGCGCGCCAGACCTCTACGGCCTTCAGTATGCCTTCCATGATGGCTTGCGGCCTTGGTGGACAGCCGGGGACAATGACGTCCAGCGGGATGTAATGGTCGATGTCCGCGCCCACGGTATAGCCGTCGCGGAAGCAGCCGCCGGAAACCGGGCACACGCCCACCGCCACCGTGACCTTGGGATGCGGGATCTCGTTGTAGACCCGGAGCACCTTGTCGCGCACGCGCAGGGTAAGCGGACCGGAAATGAGCACCACGTCCGCATGCCGCGGGCTGCCGCAATACTTGCAGCCCAGGCGCTCCACGTCATAGCGCGGAATGAGCGCGGTGGTGGCCATCTCCACATCGCAGCCGTTGCAGGACCCCGCGTTGATCCGGTAGATCCAGGGGGAGCGCGAGGCGAGTTTGCAGAGCAATTGAAGCATCAAGCACCCTTCCTTAACGCAGCAGGAACGCCAGCCCCAGACTGACGAGCGCCAGCGGTGAGGTGTACTTCACGAAGAACGAGAAGCCCTGGTCCAGACGCAGCCGGCCAGTGGCAGCCCGGAAACACGTCACCGAAACCATGAGCAGCACCAGACACTTGCATATGTGCCAGAGAAGGTTCACCAGCACCCCGCCCCCTCCGGTGGCCACAAGGGGATTCGGGCACAGGAGGGCAACGCCCAACTCCAGCACCACCACCAGCTTCACCGCGCTCATGAGGTGGAACACCGCAAGCAGCGGGCCCGAGTATTCGAGCAACGGTCCTTCGAGGACCTCGGACTCGGCCTCGGGGATGTCGAACAGTCCGTGGCCCATGGTGCCGGGGATGAAGAGGATCAGCGCCAGGGCCGCTGGCAGCATCACCGGGTCGAAGAGCAGCGGCCCGTGCTGGAACTGGTAATCCATGATGGCGGGCAGGGACAAAAGCGAGCCGCCGGTGCCGTCGGAGCCGCCCACGCGCACCGCCACCGCCAAAAATGAGGCGATGAGCGGCATCTCGTAGGCGAACATCATGCACATCTCGCGCGAGAAGCCGAGCGCGCCGTAAGGTGAGCTGGAGGAGCCGCCGGCGAGCATCAGCCCCATGGCGGGAATGGGCAGCAGGTAGAGCAGGACAAGCAGGTCGCCCAGGCCGCTCACGCCGCTCCACACGCCGCCGATGGGCATCAGCGCCGCAGTCACCAGCATGCCGGTCAAACCCAGCACCGGCGCCAGCCGGAAGGCCCCCTCGTTGGCCGTGTTCGGAATGAGCGTCTCCTTGGTCGCGAGCTTGATGAGGTCGAGCACGGGCTGGTACAGGGGCGGGCCGACGCGCCGCTGCAGTCGGGCCAGCACCTTTCGGTCCACGCCCTTGAGGAAAAGCCCCAGGGCCAGGACAAAGAGTCCGCCGGGGAAGATCAGGATGGCGAAAACCGCTTGCAGGCTGTCAGTCAGGATCTCAGTCATGCTGTCCTCCCAGGCGCTTGAGAGAGAAGTACCCCTTGGACATGCCGGCCAGCAGCTTGATCGGGGCGGCGTAGAGGTCTCCGGCGCCGATGCGGGTGAGGAGCTGGTCCACGCTGGTCTCGCCGCAGGTGTGGATGGCCGTGCGCCGCACCCGCCTGGCGGTGAGGCGCGAGACGCCCAGCCATACGCCCCCGCCCACGGCGAAGAGCATGAAGCTCAGGAGCGCCATGTTGCAGGCGCCGTATCCAGAGACGATGCCCGAGAGCCCGACCTGCGGCGGCGTGAGGCCCAGGCTCTGCTCCAACCCGGCGATGGGAATGAGCGCCAGGCCCGGAAATACGCCGGTGAGCAGGCACAGCCCGGCCAGGAGCATGATCGGCAGCCGCATGGCCAGGCCGACTTCGCTCGCGCGCTCCGCGGCGGGCGTCAGCTGGCCGAAGAACGCCCCGTGCATGAACTTGAGGAAGTAGGCCAGGGTGATGACGCTCGAGAGGATGGCGATGAGGGCCAGCACGAGTTCGCCACGTTCGATCAGGGAGTAGTAGATGATCAGCTTGGAAGTGAACCCGTTGAAGGGCGGCATGCCCACGGCCGAGAACAGGGCCGCGCTGAAGCACAGGAAGGTGACCGGCATCTTGCGGCCCATGCCGCCGAGCTCCTCCAGGTTGTGGGCGTGGCTGGCGAACATGAGCGCGCCAGCGCACAAGAACGCCAGATCCTTGAAGAGCATGTGGTTGAACAGGTGCAGCAGGCCTCCGGCAACGCCGAGCGAGGTGCCCAGGCAGATGCCGAGCACCACGTAGCCGAGCTGGCTGACGGTGGAGTAGATGAGCATCTCCTTGATGCCGGTCTGCAACAGCGCCTGAACGCCCGCATACAGGATGGTGATGCCGCCGATCCAGGCGCCCACGTACATGGCCATGTCCAGGGCCTGGGCCGCGTCGCCGCTGGCGCCCTGGGCCAGGACAAAGCGCAGCAGCAGGATGCCGAAGGGGCCGCTCTTCAGCAGCATGGCCGAGATGTAGCCGCTGACCGGAGTGGGCGCGGTGGCCGGGTGCATCTGCCAATCGATGCGCAACGGCAGCATGGCCGCCTTCATGAGCATGCCGATGCCCATCAGGCAGATGCCAGGCAGCCACTGGCCTGAGGGCGAGGACGCGATGGTCCTTGCCACGGCGTCAAAGTCGTAGCCGCCGCAGGCGTGCCCAAGGAGCAGCACGCCCAGGAACAGGAACGACGCGCCTGCGATGTTGAACAGGAAGTACTTGGTGCCTTCCTTGAGGGCCGAGGGCGTTTCCTCGTGGATGATGGCGAAGAACAGCGGCCAGCTGCTCATGATCTCCCAGAAGCAGAAGAAGGCCACCAGCGAACTGACCGTGGTCATGCCCACCAGGCCGCTGATCATGGTCAAAAAGACCGCGAAGAAGCGCCAGGGGCTGTGGCTGTGCGACATGTAGCCGGTGGAGTAGGCCACGTTCAGCACGCCCAGGCCCAGCACCAGCAGGGCGAAGTAGCGTTGCAGCTGCGTCGGGAACCCGGTCCCGGCAATGGCCCAGCCCAGGGCCAGCACAAGGCTCAAGGTGGCCGCAGCGCCGCACAGCTTCAGGTTGCGGCGCTGCACGATGGCCAGCACCGCGCCCAGCAGCGGGAAGACAGTCGCGAGCGGCCAATGGATGGCGATGTCGGGCAGGGTGCCCCCGGCGGGGAAAAGAGCGTTGGCAGCGGGCAGGATGAGCGCCACCCACTGGGACGAGAACAGGCCCGAACACAGCGCCAGCGCCGCCAGGGTGCCGAGGGCGAGGCCCATGGTCACCGGCAGCGGGGCCACGGGAGCGCCCTCGTACCTGGTGAAGAACAAGACCTTGATGATCCGGCCATAGTAGATGCAGCCCATGAGGCCGCCGACCAGGATCAGCGCGGCCATCCAGGGCTGCCCGGCGTCCAGGGCGGCCTTGAGCATGAGGAACTTGCTGAAGAAGCCGCCCATGGGCGGCAGCCCCATGATGGACACCAAACCGATGGCCATGCAGGCCCCGGTGAAGGGCATGGCCTTGCCCATGCCTGCGAGGTCGCCAAGGCGCTGGCTGCCCGCGCGCAGGATGAGGCCGCCCGCCGCGAGGAAGAGCAGGTCCTTCATCACCGCGTGGTTCAGCACGTGCGTGAGCGCGCCTGCCGTGGCGGCAAAGGTGCCCAGGCTCAGGACAAGGCCAATCTCACCGATCTGGGCCAGGGTGGAATAGGCGAGCATGCGCTTGATGTCCTGCTGCATCAGGGCCATCACCTCGCCGAGGATGAAGGTCGCCGCCGCCATGCCGGTCAAGAGCCACAGCACCCACTGGCCGTATCCGCCCGCAAGCGGGGTGCTGGCCAGCGCCGACACCACCAGGGCCACGCCGAACACGCCGACCTTGGTCAGCAGGCCGGACAGCGGGGCCGAGATGGAGGACGGCGCCACCGGGTGCGCGGCGGGAAGCCAGGAGTGCAGCGGGAAAAAGCCTGCCTTCACCGTAAAGCCCGCCAGCAGCATGAGCGCCACCCCTGCGGCGGCAGCCGGGCTGTAGGCCGCAAGGGCTCCGGCCATGTCCCCCAGCACATCGGGAGTGCCGGTGACGCTTAGTGCCAGCAGGCCGACCTGCATGACGCCCGCGCCGCCCACGCACATCACCAGGTACTTCGCGCCGGCCGCGAGGGCCTCACCCGTGTGCTTGTGCACCACGAGCATGTAGGAGGAGAAGGTCATGATCTCGAAGCAGCTGTAGAAGGCGGCCACATCCGTGGCCGAGGCCAGGCCGATGAGCGAAGCGAGCATGAGGAACAGGAAGAAGAAATAGCGGTCCTCGCCTTCGTGGCCAGCCATGTAGCCGATGGAGTAGACCACGATCAGGCCGCCGCCCAGGGCGAAGAGCAGGGTGAAGAGCTGGCGCAGCGGGTCGATTACAGACCCGGCCACTGGCGCGGCCAGGACCGCTCCGAGCGTTGCGGCGGCCAGGGCCAGTGCGGCAAGGCTGCGCAGCTTCGGGGCGAAACGGACGATGGCGAACATGGCGAACGCGCCCAGGTAGGCGATCAGCACCGGAAGGGGCCAAGCTCCCAGCCCGGCCGCGTGGCCTGTGGTTTCAACGGAGCCCGCCAACCATCCGTGAAGCAACTTCGTCATCAGTCCGGCGAGCGGCCCAGAGAAAAGGCAGGCCAGGGCCAGCGCCCCCGCCAAGATCAGGCTGCCAGCGCCGACACCGGCGAAATATGCGGGCTTACGCTCCGGCTCTTCTCCCCTCTTGAGGCATACCTCATGAACGACGCGCACCGTGTACAGTGCGGCGAAAATTCCGGCCACGGCCAGAGCAAGGGCGATGGTGAGGTTGCCGCCCTGCACTGCGGCAAGGAGCAGAAACTCCTTGCCCGGAGGCGCGGTGAAAGGAGTCAGGCCCATGGCCGTGAACATGGAGAAGCCCAGCAGCAGCGCAAGCCCCGGACGACGAGCTCCCGCCCCGGCCAACGCCGAAAGTGAAAAGCCGCCTTGCTCCGTGGCCAGGCGGCGCAGGCACAGGAACCACACGAACCTGGCCGCTGCCTGGTAGAGCAGCTGCAGGGCGGCGCCTACCGCTCCAACCTGTTCCCCCGAACCAAAGCCGACGAGCGCATACCCGAACTGGGCACATGCGGAGTAGGCCGTTAGCCGCTTGAGGTCTTTGAGAGAGAGAAACGCCAACACCTCGCTCACGAGGGCGATCATGGCGCCTGCAAACATTGCGTACTGGGCGTATGTTTGTTGCATGGCTGTCTCCGTGTGGCGTGTTCCTGTTCGCATGCAGCTCTTCAGCGATGCAACATGTGAATTCAGTCACAAGGTATGTCCCTGCCGTGTGGTGCGTCAACCTGCTGTGCTTATGGAATATCTTGGGCCAGACTTCGGTCCAGGCGAAAGCAGGCCGGACAGGACCGGGCGGGAAGCCGGACCTGGACAGAAATGCCCGGCTTCGGAGGTGCAAGGCGCACGGTCCGTGTGGGCAGACCCTCACGGGCACTTTGGGCCGCGCCCAGGGCGGGAGTGATTTGGTGTGCGCGGATGGCCGAGCCTGTCTTTGGGAGCGGACTGTCCTTCCACCCAGGCAGTTTCCCATCCGAAGTGCGTGAGGGCGAGAGGCTCCCCTCGGTGTTGCAAAGGGTGTTGCGCTTGTTGTTTAGGCAGTCCCTTTGCCTGTCCTGCCTTCCCTCATGACGTGTCTTGTCTTTCCCCTGAATATCCCCTGACCATCCAAAGCGAAGGGTTCCTGTCAACGGCTTTGCGTCGACAGGAACCCTTCGCGTACTGGGGGTTCCAAGGGGCCTCAGGCCCCTTGGCCGCCGGGGGCTATTCTTTTTCCGCTTCTTCCAGGTCCAGGCCTTGGCGCTTGTAGGCGCGGTAGACGGACACGCCGAGCCAGGCCGAGGCGGCAAGGAGGGTGACGCTGACGCCGATGGACAGGGCGCGGCCCAGGGTCGATTCCGAGCCCAAGCCGCCGCCGAAGATGGCGAAGACCAGGTTTTGCGGCATGTAGCCCACGGTCGAGCCCAGGATGAAGTAGAATGCCGGGATGCTGGTGACACCGGCGGCGATGCTGGTGAGCAGGTTGTGGCCCACGGGCAGCAGCCGGATGGCGAGCGAGGTGCGGAAGGGCCCGGTGCGCAGGAAGGCGTCGAGCTTGGCCGCGCGTTTGCCGAAGCGCGCCAGCACGAAGTCGCGGCCGAGGTAGCGCGACACGGTGAAGTCCAGGGTGCAGCCCAGGGCCGTGCCCAGGGTGGCCAGAAGCGTGCCCCAGAACCAGCCGAAGGCGTAGCCGCCGAGAAAGGCCGTGAGCTGCCGGGGCACGCCGAGCCCGGTGGCCAGGCCGGTGATCCCGAGGAAGAAGAGCACGCCTGCCGCGCCATGGCCCTGCACCTGGGCCAGAATCCACTGGCGGTCGGTGATGTGGTTTTCCAGGCCCAGGCTGCGCGCCAGGAAGATGAGCCCGCCGAACACGGCCAGCATGGCCAGGCCCTTGAGCACGGGTTTGAGCCCGCTGGGATTAGCCATCAGAGGGGGTTTTGCGCTTGGCGTCGCGTTCGGCCGCGCGCCGTTCGCGCCGGGTCAGGCCCGCCAGGGACGGGTCGGGCTGTTCCCCGCGCGTGCTGGTGATGAGGCAGTAGCCCAGGAACAGGGCCAAACCCTGGGCCACGCCGAAGACCAGGTCCATCTCGATGTAGGCGTACCAGACGCCCGCCCCGCAGCCCAGGATCAGCGGGATGAAGGGCCAGCGCGGCCGGCGCGTGCTGAGCTGCGGCATGCCGAGCAGCCCGCGCCAGAGCACGCCCATGATGGCCAGGACCTGCATGAGCACGGCGAAGGAGATAAGCTGTGTGGACAGCGGCACGGATACGACATCGGGCATGGGGTCTCCTTGGCGGCGCGGGGGGAGCGTGCCGGCGTTAGGCGCGGCTGCGCGCCTCGGCCTTGAGGGCGTCTTCGTGGCGACCCTGGAGATTCAGGGCCAGCACCAGGGTGTCCCAGAATTCCTGGCGGTCGGGCATGAGCGCGGCTGCCTGGCGGGCCAGCACCTCGGCGATCTGGGGGTCTTCGCCGCTGTCCAGATACAGCCGCGCCAGCATGTGCAGGGAGAACGCGTCGTTGTGGTTGGCCGAGAGCGCCAGGTGCAGGCATTCGCGCGCGCGCGCCGGGTCGCCCTGGGCCAGGGCCACGCGGGCCATGGGGCGCAGGGCCGCGGCCTCGGTGCCGGGCATGTCCAGCGCCTTCTGGTAGAGGTCCTCGGCCGAGGACAGGTCGCCCGTGCCCTCGGCCAGGGAGCCCAGGCGCACGAGGCTGAAGCCGTGGCCGGGGTCGAGGCTGAGGCAGCGCTCGTAGGCCGCGCGGGCGCAGGATATTTCGTTCAGACGCTGGCAGGCCCAGCCCAGGTTGTAGTAGGCCATGACGTTGTCCGGTTCGGCCGCCACCACCTGCTCGAACTCGCGCCGGGCCAGGTCGGCCTTGCCCATCTGGGCGTAGCAGATGCCGAGCGAGTTGCGCGCCAGCATGTTCCCGGGATCGGCCAGCAGGGCCAGCTTGAATTCCTCAACGGCGCCGTAGAGGTCGCCCTCCACGAACAGGCGGTCGGCGGAGACGTTGAGGGACAGGCTGTCGAACATGGCCACGCGCGGGGCGGGCAGGAGCAGGGCGTGTTCCAGGCCCTTGCGCGCGCAGTCCAGGGCGTCGGCCTTGGCCAGGTGCAGGAAGGGGTGCCGGGACAGGCCCACGGCCAGATCCAGGCCATGCTCGGCCGAGGCCTGGCGGCAAAGCTCCTGGGCGCGCTGTTCCATCTCCGCCGGGTCGGCGCCCGGCAGGAAGTGCACCAGTCCGCTCAGGCCGAAGCGGCCGCCAGCGGCGCGCGTGGGCTTGTCGCCCGGCCGGGCGGGCTCGGTGTCCAGGCCCGGCAGGAAAATGCGCTCGGCCAGGGCCGCCACCTGGGCCACGGCCGCGTCCAGGCGCTGCTGGAGTCCGCCCGGGCGCGAGCCGGGGGCCTCGGCCCTGTACTCGGCGTGGAGTTCCGTGTGGGGGTCGGCCTGGAAATCTGCCTGCGGCTGCCCATGCTGTGGCCCATGCTGCGGCCCATGCTGCAGGATGATCCGCGTGAGCGCCACGCAGAACTTTTCCGAGCGCCCCCGCGCCCTGGTGAAGAAGGAGAGAAAGTCGCGGTAGCCGTAAAGCCCGGTGAGCATGTCGCGGCGTGGCGCGGCGGTGCCGTCGCTTGCGGCCTCGGCGGCGAAGAAGCTGTCGCGCTCCTGGATCAGCATCAGCCGGTCGCCGGGCTCCGGGGTCCAGGCCGGGTCGCCCGCGTGGAGCACCTCGGCGAAGGACATGTCCTCCTGCACCTCGGAGAGCACGATCTCGCCCTTGTACAGGGTGGGCGAGCGGCCCAGCAGGCGTTCGTCCTCGGACAGGTGGGCCTCGATGGTGCGCTGCTGGAACCGGGGCGACCAGACCAGGTAGCGCAGGCCCTCCTGGGCGCCCACGCTGCGGCCCAGGCCCACGGCCAGGCGCTGCATGGGCAGCACTTCCAGGATGCGCCCGCCGGCCTTGACGATGTCGCCGAAGTTGAAGACCCGGTTGCGGCCGTGGTCCTTGCTGGTGGCCACGGCCTTGCCCGCCGCGCGCAGGAGGATGCGCGCCTGCTCGCGCGGGGTGCGCTGGAACTGGCGTCCGCGCAGGCTCTGGGGATAGTTGGCGTAGCCCAGGCTGGCCGAGACGCCGATGTTGTCGCCCGTGACCTCGTCCCGGAAGCAGAGGGCCCCGATGGCCTGGCGCACCAGCTCGGCCAGCTGGAAGCAGGTCTTGGGGCTGGCGTCGGGCACGAGCAGGGCGAAGGTGTCGTTGTGGATGCGCGCGCTGGTGATGTGGCGCGGGCAGGTGGCGGCGATGGCCCGGCCCACCTGGGCGTTGATGCTGTCGCCCACGAGGTAGCCGTAACGCTCGTTGATCCACTGGAAGGAGTCGAGGTCGAGCAGGATGACGCCCAGCGACGCGCTGAAGCCGTGCAGCTCCGGGTCGGAGCGGCCGCCGGTGGTGGCCCCCAGGCTGTGCTGGATGAGGTCGATCTCCTGGGCCAGGCTGCCGAGGAAATGGTCGCGGCTGGACAGGCCGGTCAGGGCGTCGGTGACGCTGCGCTTGTAGAGCAGAAGCTTCTCCAGTACGCAGGTGGCCAAATGCTGGAGCAGGGGCGGCAGGGCCTTGGGCGCGCTCAGGCGCACTCCGCGCGCCACGAACACGCCGAGCGTCTCGCCGTGCAGGGCGAGCGGCAGCACGAGCTCGCGGGCCTTGTGGTCGTAGCACAGCTCCGGGCAGGGGTCGCCCTGGCGCGGGAAGAAGAGCGAGTACGACGCAAAGGGCAAAAACTCGAAGATCCCGTCCTTGAGGGCGTGCTCCAGGTCGATCAGGTCCTGCCTGGTCAGGTTGACGGCCCTGTCGGCGGTGTTGGCGGCGAAAATATCAGCTGGCGAGCGCATGCGCGTTTGTCTACCCCGAGCCGGGGCGCAGCACAAGAGTTTGCCTGGTCCCTGCCGGAAATATCTGTGGACAGCGCTTCTGGATCGTGCCATTCCGAACTTCCAAAACGAGATCGAGAACCATATGGACCTCCTCGCAGACCTTATCCCCCTTCGACAGCACTGCCAGGCGTGGCGCACCCAAGGGCTCAGCATCGCCCTGGTGCCGACCATGGGCTTCCTGCACGCCGGGCATCTCTCCCTTATGGATTACGCCCGCACCCGCGCCGACAGGCTGGTGGTGAGCGTCTTCGTCAACCCCACCCAGTTCGGGCCGAACGAGGACCTGGACCGCTACCCGCGCGACCTGCCCCGCGACCTGGAGCTGGCTGCCGCCCATGGCGTGGACCTGGTCTTCGCGCCCGAGCCCCAGGCCATGTACTTTTCCGACCACGCCACCTGGGTGGAGGTGCCGGAGCTGGCCAAGGGGCTTTGCGGGGCCTCGCGGCCCGTGCATTTCCGGGGCGTGTGCACTGTGGTGACCAAGCTCTTCGGGCTCGTCCGGCCGGACGTGGCCGTGTTCGGCCAGAAGGACTGGCAGCAGCTGGCCATCCTCAAGCGCATGAGCCGCGACCTGGAGTTGGGCGTTGAGGTCGTGGGGCGGCCCATCTTCCGCGAGCCCGACGGCCTGGCCATGAGCTCCCGCAATGTCAACCTGACGCCCGAAGAGCGCGAAAAAGCCCCGGCCATCCGCCAGGGGCTTCTCGTCGTGCAGGCCGCAGTGCGTGCAGGCGAGCGTGACGCCGCGAAGCTGGCCCTTATGTTCCGCGCGCACCTGGCCGAAAAGCTGACCAGCGCGAGCGTCGACTACGCCGACTTCGTGCACCCGGAATCCATGAGCCCCGTGGTCCGCGTGGAGGGACCGACGCTCTTTGCCGTGGCCGTGTTCTTGGGACGCGTGCGCCTCATAGACAACATTCTGCTGGAGGTATAAGAACTCTTGCCCAGACGTACTTTTTTGAGCGCCAAGATCCACGGCGCCACCCTCACTTCGGCGAATCTGGACTACGAGGGCAGCATCTCCGTGGACACGGCCCTGCTCGAAGCGGTGGGAATCCTGCCCTTTGAGCGCATCGACGTCTACAACCTGGCCAACGGGGAGCGGCTGACCACCTACGCCATTCCCGGAGGACCCGGAGAAATCTGCCTGAACGGCGCGGCCGCCCACAAGGGCAAGGTCGGCCAGAAGGTTATATTAGCGACATACCTGGAGCTTGAACCCGAGGAAATACCCGGACACAGGCCCAGGGTGATACGTGTGGATGCCGCCAACAGGCCCGAGGCGGCCCGCTGATTCAAATCTTACCTGATATACTGGAGGACTTGCATGATTTCACCGAAAAGCCGTTACATGTTCACGTCCGAGTCCGTGACCGAGGGACACCCGGACAAGGTGGCCGACGCCATCTCCGACGCCGTGCTCGACGCCCTCATCGGGCCTGACCCCACCTCGCGCGTGGCCTGCGAAACCTTGGTCACCACCGGCATGGCCTTCATCGCCGGCGAGATCACCACCAAGGCCTATGCCGACCTGCCGACCATCGTGCGCGAGACCGTGAAGGAAATCGGCTACAACAGCTCCGAGATGGGCTACGACTACGCCACCTGCGCGGTCATGTCCTCCATCGATAAGCAGAGCGCCGACATCGCCCAGGGCGTGGACCGCGTGAAGCCTGAGGACCAGGGCGCCGGCGACCAGGGCATGATGTTCGGGTTCGCCAGCAACGAAACCCCCACGCTGATGCCCGCGCCCATCTACTACGCGCACCAGCTCTCCCAGCGCCTGACCTACGTCCGCAAGCAGGGCATCCTGAAGTTCCTGCGCCCCGACGGCAAGACCCAGGTGGCCGTGGAATACGAAAAGGGCAAGCCCGTGCGCATCGACAACGTGGTCTGCTCCGCCCAGCACGACGAGAGCATCAATCACGCCGACCTGGTCGAGGCCATCAAGAAAGAGGTCATCTACCACACGCTGCCGCAGAACCTTATCGACGACAAGCTGAAGATCTACGTGAACCCCACCGGCCGCTTTGTCATCGGCGGACCCGTGGGCGACTGCGGCCTCACCGGCCGCAAGATCATCCAGGACACCTACGGCGGAGCCGGTGCCCACGGCGGCGGCGCGTTCTCCGGCAAGGATCCCTCCAAGGTGGACCGCTCGGGAGCGTACATGGCGCGCTATGTGGCCAAGAACATCGTGGCCGCAGGCCTGGGCGACATCGCCGAGGTCCAGATCGCCTACGCCATCGGCGTAGCCGAGCCCGTGTCCGTTGTCTGCACCACCCACGGCACCGGCAAGGTTGAAGACGATGTGCTGACCAAGGCCGTGCGCGAAGTGTTCGACCTCAGGCCCTACTTCATCCTGAAGCGCCTGAACCTGCGCCGCCCCATCTACAAGCTGACCACCAACTACGGCCACTTTGGCCGCGAGCTGCCCGAGTTCACCTGGGAAGCCACCGACGCCGCCGCCGACCTCAAGACGGCCTGCAAGATCTAAGAGAAGAGGGTTTGCCGGGGGAAATGATTTCCCCCGGACCCCCTCAGTACGCGAGCTGGCCGCTGCGACGTCTTCGTCGCGGCGGCCAGCTCGCTTTTGGGGGGCAGGGCCGGGAGACGGGTTTCGTTTCAGTGGTCCCGCCAAAGGCGAAAGGGCTGTTTCAGGTTCCTCCTGAAACAGCCCTTTCGGCGCTATGGGGATTCCAAAGGGCCTCAGGCCCTTTGGCCGCCGGAGGCAAGCCTCCTTGGCGGGGTCCAGGGGCGGCGCCGCTGGTCTTTTCATTGCCCCCCACCTGCGCTAAACCAGCCCCATGACGGCATCCGACATCCCGCTGAAAACGCCCCTCACCGCCCTGTACCGCAAGGTCGACCTGCACCTCTTGCCCTACCTGTTCCTGCTCTACGTGGTGGCCTACCTGGACCGCGTCAACGTGAGCTTTGCCGCGCCAAGTTTGAGCCTCGAGCTGGGCTTTTCGAGCTCCGTGTTCGGCCTGGGCGCGGGCATGTTCTTCGCGGGCTACGTGCTCTGCGAGGTGCCGAGCAACCTCATCCTGCGCCGGGTGGGCGCGCGGCTGTGGATCGCCCGGATCATGGTCACCTGGGGGATAACCGCCTGCGCCATGGCGCTTGTGCACGCGCCCTGGTCCTTCCACGTGTTGCGCTTCCTGCTCGGCGTGGCCGAGGCGGGCTTTCTGCCCGGCATCATCTACTACCTGACCCTGTGGTACCCGGCGCCCAGGCGCGCCCGGGCCGTGGCCCTGTTCATGGCCGCAACCCCGGTGGCGGGCATCGTGGGCGGGCCTGTCTCCGGTTTGCTCCTGGAGATGCACGGCGCGCTCGGCCTGTCCGGCTGGCGCTGGCTGTTTTTGCTGGAGGGCGTTCCGGCTGTGCTGCTGGGCTTTTCCGTGTTGCGGTATCTGGCGGACGGCCCGGCCCACGCCCCCTGGCTCGACCCTGCCGAGCGGGAGGTGCTGGCTGCCGAGCTTGCGGCGGAGCACGCTGCGGGCGATGCTGCGGAGGGCGCGCCCCACGGCCTGTGGACCGTGCTGGTCACCCTGGCGCGCGACAGCCGCATCTGGCTGCTCAGCCTGGGCTATTTCGCGCTGTGCGTGGGCATGTACGGGCTGGTCATGTGGATGCCCACGCTCATCGGCGAGATCCTGGGGCCAGGTGCGAGTCCTGAGAAGGTCGGCCTGCTCTCGGCCATCCCCTACCTGGGCGGGGTCGTGGGCATGGTGCTCATCGGGCGGCACTCCGACCGCACAGGCGAGCGGCGCTGGCACACGGCCGGGCCGCTGTTCGTCAGCGCTGCGGGGTTCGTGCTGGCGCTCTGGCCGGGCGGCGCTGCATTGACCGGCCCATGGTGGAGCCTTGGCTGCTTCACCCTCGCCACCATCGGGCTGTGGGGCATGCTGGGGCCGTTCTGGACCATCCCCACGGGCTTTCTGTCCGGCGCTGCCGCTGCTGGCGGGGTGGCGCTCATCAACTCCGTGGGCAACTCCGGCGGCTTCGTCGGCCCGACGCTGGTGGGCTATGTGCGCGATGCCACGGGCAGCCACGTCATGAGCTTTTTGTCCATCGCCGTGGTCATGGTGCTGGGCGGGTGCTCGATTCTCTGGGTGACGCGTAGGCGCTGATCGCAAGATTTCCAGCCAAAAACGTCGACGGGGCGGGGAGTGTGCACTCCTTGTCCCGTGTTGCGTTGAATTATTGCTCGTGATGAGGATTCTGCCTGTCAGTATGGGGGCAAGCTTAAACATACCCATGACACTGGGTTGTGGCGGATGGCAACAGGTTGCCCCTGGTCGTGGTGCCTCTGCTGGGGATCCCTGCTCCTGGGGCCCCAGCCTCACAAGCACACCGTAAAATATCCCTTATTTGTCCAACCTCGTCCGGGTTTGACCCAGAAGGCTGGCTCCCAGAGCAGTCACCCATATTAGAATCGGATACTCCACTGGGAAGACGAAACGTTTATCCAGGGTAATCAACAGCAGGTAGGGCAGGACACTTAAGGCTGTCCCAATTACCACGATGGCCAGGAACCGGCCCTGCCAGGCGCCTGTTCTTTTGGCGTGGGCCAAGCCCAGAGCCATGAGCACGACGGTGAGAGCGTAGAAAAAAGGTTGGGAGTCGTATGTCTTTCTGAGCAGGAGGCTGAGGTACTCCGGCCAGCGCTTGCCCAGTAGGGTCAGGCCCATCTTAAGGGCAAGCAAGTCTGCTGAATCCCCGCCGTTTCCGTTGAGGAGGATCTCCTCGTTGCACAAGGGCAGTACTGCCTCGTAGAAAAGTCGATGAATGCTTGTGGGGATGTGTGAGGCGGTTTTGTCCCATTTTTGTCGGGTGTAGCCTTTTACGTCGGCTAGCCGGATCGCTTTCTGGAAGACTCTGCGCTGGCCTTCATCGCTAAACAGGGCAGAGTCTTCCGGGTGGGCCACGTATATCATGTTTGCCAAAATATGGCTGCCAACCGTGGAGGCTATGTGGGGATCGCCAGTGAGCATCACCCGCACATGGTTTTGAGTTGTGTTGGCCGCAACGAGAGAGAGTACGAGGAGCACTAGCGCTTTGGCATGAATAAGGCGCCGATGTCGCGCAAAACCCCAGAGTTGGACCAGCCCGGAAAAGGCAACGAGGGGAAGCATGTGTGGGCGGTGAATAACGAGCAGGGCGCTGAGCAGGGCCAAACACAGGGCGCGCCAGATTCCTGGGGCAAGGTAATATTGCAGGTTGAGCACCCAAAAAAGGATGACCCCGGCGTAGGTTAGGGGCTCGGTGAGAATGTTTCCAGCAAACGCCACGCCTGGCAAGGCTATCAGCAAGTATAGCAGATGATACCAGGTTTTGCCCAGGCTGAGGAGGCGCCCGACTCGAAAAGCGAAAAAGGCGGCGGCGGCGGCTATGCATGCGCCCTGGAACCGAGCGACCCAGGCGAGAGTGCTATCCGGCGGCGTTGTGAGGCGGAAGAGGTCCAAAAGCAGTGGGTAGAGGATGCCACGTTCTGGACTGAACCTCAGATAGGATGCTGTGTCTGGCTGGATGTCGGGGGAGACGGAGCAAAGGGCCAGGGTGGTTGCCACGGAAAATGTCGTGATCAGGAGAAGGGGGGTGGGAGTGTTCTTGATCCATGTCACTGGAACGTATCCTTCAGTTGCGGCCATCTTTTTTGCGCGCCCCACCTAACCACTATCCGAGATCTTTTTGGGCCCATCCCTGTCCTTGCATGCGCACTGGGAGTTTCTTCGTCTTGTCCTCGGTGTGCGAACGTATGGGCCGCATCGCAGCCCATGCGGCAAGGCAAGGTTCTGGATGCCCACGCAATCTTGACTTTTATTTGTGCCATGCCGTGCTTCAAATGGAAAGCGTTTCCTTTGACGGCCGTGGTGCGGGGGAGGCAGCGCCTCCCCCGCTTCTCTCTACTTCCACACCTGCATGAAGCCCTTGCTGTCGCCGCCCGCGTCGATGTGCCGGATGAGCGCGCTTCCGAACACGGCGGCGTCCACCAGCCCGTCCAGGGCCTTCAGCTGGTCCGGGTGCTTGAGCCCGAAGCCCAGGGCCACGGGGATGCTGAAGGCGGCCTTGGCCTGGGCCAGCCCGGCGCGGATGGTCGCGGGCAGCCCGGTGTCGAAGCCCGACTGCACGCCCGTGGTGCCCAGCACGGACACGAAGTAGGCGAAGCCCCGGCCGTCCTTGGCATAGAGGTCCATGCGCACCGGCGTTGTGTTCAGGCCGACGAGGGGGATCAGCACCAGGCCCTGCGGGTCAAAGGCCGTGCGGATGGGGCCGGATTCCTCGAAGGGCACGTCGGCCAGGATGATGCCGTGCACCCCGGCCGAGGAGGCGTCGCGTGCGAAGCGGTCAAGGCCGTACTGCAGCACCGGGTTCAGGTAGCCCATGAGCACCAGCCCGGCCTTGTAGCGGCCCTTGCGCGAGGCCAGCTCGCCCAGGATCCAGGCGAGGTTCACGCCCGCGTCCAGGCACTTGAGCGAGGCGTGCTCGACCACGGGCCCGTCGGCCACGGGGTCGGAGAAGGGCATGCCGATCTCGATGATGTCGGCCCCGGCCTCGTCCAGCTGGTCGATCTCGGCCCAGAAGCGGGCCTTGTCCGGGTAGCCCGCGGGCAGGAAGGGGATCAGGCCCAGGCGGCCCTTGGCCCGGGCGTCACTGATGCGTTTGGTCAGGATATTGGTGCTCACGTGCGCCCCCTAGGCCTTGCCGGCGAGGTAGTCGTTGACGATGTCCAGGTCCTTGTCGCCCCGGCCGGACAGGCAGACCACGACATCGCTGCCGGGCTGCATGTCCTTGGCGTTTTTCAGCACCCAGCCCAGCGCGTGGGAGCTCTCCAGCGCGGGCATGATGCCCTCGTTGCGCGACAGGGTCACAAAGGCGTCGAGCGCCACGTCGTCGGTGACGGACACGTACTGCGCCCGGCCCGAGGCCTGGTAGGCGGCGTGCTCCGGGCCCACGCCGGGATAGTCCAGCCCCGGCGCGATGGAGTGCGAGGGCAGGATCTGGCCCTCGGGCGTCTGGATGAGCTGGGTGTGCATGCCGTGCAGCACGCCAGGCGAACCAGCAAGGGAGAGCGGGGCCGAGTGCCAGTCGCCGGGCTTGCCCGAGCCTGCGGCCTCCACGCCGATGAGCTTGACGGAGGCGTCGGGCACGAACTCGTGGAACGCGCCGATGGCGTTGCTGCCGCCGCCCACGCAGGCCACCACGTAGTCGGGCAGCTTCCCGGCCTGGTCGAGCATCTGTATGCGCGCCTCGCGGCTGATCACGGCCTGCAGCTCGCGCACCAAGAGCGGGAAGGGGTGCGGCCCGGCAGCCGTGCCGAAGCAGTAGTGGGTGGTCTCCTGCTCGGCTATCCAGGCGCGCAGGGCGGCGTTGATGGCGTCCTTCAGGGTTTTGGTCCCGGACTCCACGGGCACCACTTCCGCGCCGAAGAGCTTCATGCGGCGCACGTTGAGGCTTTGGCGCTCCACGTCCAACGCGCCCATGTAGATGACGCACTGAAGCCCGAAGCGCGCGGCGGCCAGGGCTGTGGCCACGCCGTGCTGGCCCGCGCCGGTCTCGGCCAAAAGCTTCGTCTTGCCGAGCTTCTTGGTCAAAAGCGCCTGGCCGATGGTGTTGTTGACCTTGTGCGCGCCGCCGTGGGCCAGGTCCTCGCGTTTGAGCCAGAGCTTGACGCCCAAATCGCGGGACAGGTTGGGGCAGAAGGTGAGGGCCGTGGGCCGGCCCACGAAGTGTCTGAGCTCGCTTGCGAGCTCGTCCTGGAACTCCTTGGAGGGCAGGATGCGTTCCATGGCCTCCTCCAGCTCCAGGAGCGGGGGCATGAGCAGCTCGGGCACGAACTGCCCGCCGAATGCGCCGAAATAACCTTTCTTCACGGGGTCACCCCTTGCGTTTGAGCCGCGCCGGTCGCCTTGATTGCAGCAAAGGCCGCGCGCAGCAGTGTTTCGTCCTTGAGGCCGGGTGTTTTTTCCACGCCCGAGTTGAGGTCCACGCCGTCCGGCCCCTTGCCTTGAGAAGGGAGGCCAAGCGAGCGGTACCGGGAAATCAGGCCGGGGAGGTTCTCGGGATTGAGGCCCCCGGCCAGAAGCCAGGGTCGCGGGAACTTGGCGCCAGCCAGGATCTCCGCAGCCTTGTTTTCGATGCCCCGGCCGTGCCCGCCGCCGCCTGAGCCCGCGTCCACGAGCATCATGCCGCAGTAGGGCGCGTAGCGGTCCAGCTCGGCCTGGAAGGACTCGAGGCTCGACGCCTTCTCCGGCCAGAAGACCTTGATGATGCGCGAAGGCCCCATGCGCTCGGCCAGGACCGCGCAGAAGGACTCGGTCTGGCCGCCGTGGAGCTGCGCCAGGTCCAGCCGCCCGGCGGCCATGAGGCCAAGCGCCTCCATGGGCTTCTGGTCCACGAACAGGCCGACCTTGCGCACGCCCGGCAGCCCCATGCGCGGGAAGTCGAGCCTCGCCGGGAACTCCGGCGTGGTGTTGCGCGGGCTGCCCGGATGGAAGATGAAGCCCAGCAGGTCCGCGCCCAGCTCTGCGCAGAGCAGGGCGTCCTCTTCGCGGGTCAGGCCGCAGACCTTGACCAGCATTCCGTTCGTCATCGAGTGCTCCTTGTTTTGGCCACGGAGGCGAGTTTTTTTAGCGCCGCGCCTGGATCGGCCTGGCACATGAGCGAGGTGCCGATGAGCACGGCGTCAAAGCCCAGGTCGGCCATCTCTGCAAGTTGTTCCGGCGCGTCCAGGCCAGAGGCGCTGATCCACAGCTCGCCTTCCCCCTTGCGCGTGGCCAAACGGCGCGAGACGCCCAGGTCCGTGGCGAGCGTGTCCAGGTCGCGGTTGTTGACCTGGATGATCTCGGCCCCGGCCGCGCGGGCTACCTCAAGGTCGGCCTCGTCGAAGACCTCGCACACGGCCTCCAGCCCGTACAGGCGGCAGGCGTCGAGCATCTCGCGCACCGCACCCGCGCCGCCCAGCATGCGCATGATGAGCAAGAGCGCCGAGGCCGGGGTGGCGGCGGTCTCCACCACCTGCAGCGGGTCCAGCAGGAAGTCCTTGCGCAGCATGGGCCTGCCAGCAAAGGCCATCTGCGTGAGGAAGCGCAGGTCGCCCTGGAAGTGCGCGGCTTCCGTGAGCACGGAGAAGCAGGCGGCCCCGTTCTCGGCATACATGCGGGCCACGTCCGCAGGCGTCAGGTCCAGGTTGATGACCCCGCGCGAGGGCGAGGCGCGCTTGTACTCGGCAATGACCGCTGGTGCTCCGGCTGCGCGCAGGGCTGCGGCAAAGCCCGGCCGCGCGTTGATCTCCGAGAAGTTCCAGGGCGCGGGCAGCTGGCCTTCCTCGGCCAGCCTGCGCAGGTGCGCGATGGACCCGGCCTGGGCGGCCCGGAAGCGGTCGAGCATGTTGCTCACCGGCGGTCCTCCCCGGCGAACCGGCTTGCCGCGCCGTCGGCCACGGCCTGCCTGGCCTCGCGCAGGCAGTCGGCCAGGGCCTTGCCGGTGGCGAGGTGCAGGGCCGCGCCCAGGTTCAGCGCGGTCATGTCCTGCATGGCGGCATTGGCCTTGCCCGTGAGCACGTCCCGGATGGCCGAGAGTGCGGCGGCCTTGTCGGCCACGCGGACCTCGTCCGGGTCGTGGGCCGGGATGCCGTATTCGCGCGGGTCAATGTTGAGCGGGGTGATCTTGCCCCGGTCCAGGGCAAAGCCCACTGCCGGGCCAAAGGGCGTCAGCTCGTCAAAGCCGCCCTTGCCGACCTCCTCGCCATACCCGACCGTGCCGTGGATGACGAAGGCCGTCAGGTCCGGCGCGGTGAGGGCCAGGGTGTCGGCCATGAGCTCGAGCGCGCGCTCCTGGCCCACGCCCAAGAGCTGGTGCGAGGGCCGGGCTGGGTTCAAAAGCGGCCCCATGAGGTTGAACAGGGTGCGCACGCCCATTTCCCGGCGCACGGGCGCGATGTGCGCAAAGGCCGGGTGGTAGTTCGGCGCGAAGAGGAACACGAAGCCCGTCTTGGCCAGCTCGGCCTTCACCTCGTCCGGACCGGTGTCGAGCCGGATGCCCAGGCCTTCCAGCGCGTCGGCGCTGCCCGAGGACGAGGACACGGCGCGGTTGCCGTGCTTGACCACCCGGTGGCCCAGGGCCGCCAGGTACAGCGACACAGCCGTGGAGCAGTTGAAGCTGTTGGAGAGGTCGCCGCCGGTGCCCACGATGTCGAGGATGGGCCGGTCCTGGGGCAGGCCGGTGACCAGCCGGGACCGTTCCAGGCCTGCGCGGGCGGCCGCCGCCAGTTCCAGGGCCGTTTCGCCCTTGGCCCGCAGGCCCATGAGCAGGGCTCCGGCCTGGGCAGGGGAGAGGTCGCCCTCGAAGAGTTCGCGGAAGGCGAAGGCCGCCTGCTCCGGGGTCAGGTCGACGCCGTTGCCCAGGGCGTCCAGGATGTCGCGCATGGAGTAGCTCATCTCGTCCCCCCGGCCTTAAGCGGCCTGTCTGCTGCGTTTGAGGAAGTTGGCCAAGAGCTTCGGGCCGTCCGGGGTCAGGATGGACTCCGGGTGGAACTGCACGCCGCTCCAGGGGCGGTCGGTAAAGCACATGCCCATGACCTCGCCCTCGGCCGTCTTGGCCGTGACGCGCAGCTTGTCCGGCGCCTCGTGCGCCAGCACCAGGAGCGAGTGGTAGCGGCAGACCTCAAAGGGATTGTCCAGGCCCTCGAAGACATCCGTGCCGTCGTGCAGCACGGGCGAGGTCTTGCCGTGCATGATGCGCTCGGCCCGGACAACGGATGCCCCGGCGAAGTGGCCCAGGGTCTGGTGGCCCAGGCACACGCCCAGGGTGGGCACGGCCATGCCGGTCTGTTCCAGCAGGGCCAGGAACTTCAGGGAGTTGCCCGCGTTCTCCGGGCGGCTGGGCCCGGGCGAGAGGCACACGCGCGAGAGGCCCGCCACAAAGGCCGGGTCCAGCAGTTCCGGGCGGTCGTTGCGATAGACCACCGGGTTTGCCCCGAGCTGCTGGAAGGCCTGCACCAGATTGAAGGTGAAGGAGTCGAAGTTATCGATCAGCAAAAACATCGCCAACCCCCTTGGAGGAAAGAATCTCGCGGATGATGCGGGCCTTGTTGTTGCATTCCAGCCATTCCTTTTCCGGGTCGGAGTCGTAGACCAACCCGGCTCCGGCCTGCCAGCTGCACACGCCGTCGCGCATCCACATGCTGCGGATGGTGATGCCCGTGCCAACGTTCACCGGGCCCTTGCCCACGCCCAGCCAGCCCATGGCCCCGGCGTAGGGGCCGCGCTCGCGCTGCTCCACCCGGGCGATGGTCTCCATGGCCCAGATCTTGGGCGCGCCGGCCACGGTGCCCGCCGGGAAGGTGGACTGGAGCACGTCGATGGCGTCCAGGCCGTCCTTCAGGTCGGCCTCCACGTAGCTCGTGAGGTGCATGACGTGGGAGAAGCGCTCCACGCACATGAACTTGACCACCTCCACGCTGCCGGGCGTGGCGATGCGGCCCAGGTCGTTGCGGCCCAGGTCCACCAGCATGACGTGCTCGGCGCGTTCCTTGGGATCGGCCAAAAGCTCCTTCTCGAAGACCGCGTCCTGGGCCTCGGTGGCGCCGCGCGGGCGGGTGCCCGCGATGGGCCGGACTTCCAGCCTGCCCGCCTCGCACTTCACCATCATCTCCGGCGAGCTGCCCACGAGGGTCTCGTTCTCGAAGCGCATGAAGAACATGAACGGCGAGGGGTTGGCCTGCTTGAGCCGCCGGTAGACCCCGAAAGGCTCGCCGGAGAAGGGGGTGGCGAAGCGCACCGAGAACACGAGCTGGATGCCCTCGCCCTCGGTGATCAGGCGCTTGGCCTCGCGCACCTGCTCCATGTAGACCTCGCGCCCTGGCGTGGCGCTGGGCTCCTGCGTCTCCAGCTCAAAGGAGCCGGCAGTGCCTGGCTTGGCTGGGGCGGGGCCGCCCCTGCCGTCGCCGCCTTTCTCGTCCAGGGAGAGGTAGCAGCAGCGCGCGCGCAGGTGGTCGTAGAGCACCACCTGGCCGGGCAGCACAAGGCGCGCCTCGGCCTTTTCCGGGGGCATGCAGGTGGCCAGCTTGGGCTCCAGCATGCCGCCCACGCTGAAGCCCAGGTAGCCCAGGACCGAGCGGGTGATGGCGGGCAGGGGCTCCTTCAGCGCGGGCTGGTCGATCTCGATGCTCTTCAAGAGTTCGCGCAGGCCCTCCATGTAGTCCTTGCCCTCAAGGGCGCGCAAGGGCTCCAGGCGCGGGTCGCGGATGTCGAGCTTGAGCTTGCCGCCCTCGGGCTCTGCCAGGAGGCGGAAGTCCCAGGCGATGAGGCTGTAGCGGCCGAGCCGCCCGTCGACCTCGGCGCTTTCGAGCAGAATGCCGGGGGCGTCTCCCACCAGGCCCAGGTACAGGCTGATGGGCGTCTGCACGTCGGCTGGGAGCCATTTCCCGTAATGCTTCAGGCGAATATCCATGAGACCCTCCGTTTCTTGAAAAAAAAGCCGCGACCCTGTGCGGGACGCGGCAAACACTTCGTCAAACTTCGCCCCTGGGCGAAAGCCGCGTCCCTATGCCTTGTCGCGCCACCACCAGGAGGCCCTGGCGGAGAGCAGGTCCAGATCGCCCCCGGCGGCGATGTCCAGGTAGGCGGCGAACTGGCGCACGGTCTCCTGCATGAAGGGGTTGTCCTCGCTGATGACCTGGAACAGCTCGCGGTCCTGGGTGAGCATTTTCCGCGCGGCCTCCAGCCTGCGCCCGAAGGACGGGGTGAGGAACTTCTCGATGCCCGGAGTCTGGCGCGCGGCGGCCAGGTAGGCCACGGTGGTGATGAAATTCAGGCCCTGCACCGTGGCCATGGCCCGGTCGTGCTCCTCGGCCGTGCTGGCGAAGGGCGAGAAGCCAGCGCGCGCAAGCAGGCGCGCCACGGCCTCGGCTGCGCTCCCCTCGCTTCTGTCAGCGCCGGGAGTTTCACGGCCAGGGGTCACGGCCACGCGCGGCTCGAAGCCCTCGGGGATCACCGGCCCGAAAAGAGGATGCGTGCCCACCACCGGGCCTGCGTACGCGCCGAGCATCTGGCTTACGGGGTGCACCTTGACCGAGCAGACGTCGGCCAGGATGCAGCCGGGCTTCATATGCGGGGCCACGGTCTCGGCCACGGCGCGCATGGCCGTCACCGGCACGGACAAAATGACCAGCTCGGCCCCGGCCAGGGCGGCGCGCAGGGCTTCGCCCGTGCCGTCGGGGTCGTAGGGCCGGTCCAGGGTGGTCACCAGGAGCCCGGCCTTGTGGAAGGCGCGCGAAAAGAGCGCCCCCATCTGGCCCCGCGCGCCCACGATGGCGACTTGCGTTATGTCCTGGCCCGGCTTCATCATTGCTCCTATGCCTGTCCCGCGCCCGCGAGCACGGCCGCGAAGCGGTCCCAGAATTCCGGGAAGCTCTTGGCCACGCAGCCGGGGTTGTCGAACTGCGCGTCGATGCCGCCCAGGCCGAACAGGGCCGGTCCCATGACCATGCGGTGGTCCCCGCGCGACTCGAAGAGGATGCGCTTGCCTTTGGGCAGGGGCGCGGGCGTGATGGTCAGGGTGTCATGGGTCATGGAAGCAAGGCAGCCGGTCTTGGCGATCTCGGTGGCCAGGGTCTCCAGGCGGTCGCATTCCTTGATGCGCAGGTGCGCCACGTTGCGGATGGTGGTGGGGCCCTTGGCGAAGCACGCGGCCACGGCCACGGTGGGCACCAGGTCCGGGCAGGCGCCCATGTCCACGTCAACCCCATGCAGGGCGCCGCGCAGCTGACCGTTCAGGGGCGCGAGCACGGTGACCTCGTCGCCGCCGTCCTTTCCGGACTCGTGGCTGTGCGAGCCGCTGGTCCAGGCGATGCGCGCGCCCATGGCCGCCAGGATGTCCAGGATGGCGCGGTCGCCCTGGAGGGAATCACGCGAGAGGCCGCGCACCGTGACCGGGCGGCTGCCCACGGCCCCGGCGGCCAAAAAGTAGGAGGCGTTGCTCCAGTCGCCCTCCACGCACAGGGAGCGCGGCTGGTACAGGCCGGGCTGGACGATGAAGCGCAGCTTGCCGGGTTCGGCCCGTGTGACGCTCTCGTGCTCCACGGGCGCGAAGCGGCCGTCCACAAGGGTCTCCACCACCACCGGCACGCCGAAGTCGCGCATGGTCTGGAGCGTCAGGGACACATACGGCCAGGACACGGCCTTGGTCCCGGAAATGGCGATGGTCAGGGCGGTCTTGGCCAGGGGCGCGGCCAGCAGGATGCCGGACAGGTACTGGCTGCTGTCCTCCAGGCGCACGTCGATCTCGCCGCCGGGCAGGCCGGTTTTGGAGGGGGTCTCGATGACCACGGGCGGGTAGCCGGGCTTTTCCTCCCAGTGGAAGACCACGCCCTGGGACGCCAGCGCCCGTGCGGGCTCGCCCAGGGGCCGCTCATGCATGCGCGGCGCGCCGTGGATGCGGAAGCGCCCGCGTCCGCCCGCCACGACCCCGGCCAGCAGGCGGCAGGTGGTGCCGCTCTCGCCCACGTCGAGGTCGGCAACGCTTTCACCGCTTGCTGGGCCGTGGCGCATCCCCTGGACCAGATACTCTCCCCCATTGAGACGGGCGAAGCGCGCGCCGCAGGCCGCGAGGCAGCCCATGGTGTGCGTGGTGTCCTGGCTCTCCAGCACGCCGGAGAGGCGGCTTTCGCCCGGGGCCAGGGCCGCGCCGATGAGCGCCCGGTGGGACATGGACTTGGAGGCCGGGGCCTGGATCAGGACGTGGGCCGAGGTGGCGCTCATGACCTGCCCCCGGCCGAGAGGTGCGGGCCAGTGGGGTAGGAGCCCAGGATGCGCAGGGTGTGGCAGCGCTCGCGCAGGCTGGCCAGGAAGCTCTCGTACTCCGTGCGCGCGAGGTCGCATTCCAGGTCCGCGAAGAAGACGTACTTCCACTTCTCGCCGCGCAGGGGGCGGCTCTCCAGCTTGGTCAGGTTGATGGCCCGGCCGGCAAACGAGTCCAGCACCTCGGCCAGGGCGCCGGGCTTGTCCGGCACGGTGAACAGGATGGAGGTCTTGTCACGCGACTTCTCGGTGCCAGGGCGCGGCCCGATGACCAGAAAGCGCGTCCAGTTGTCGGGCAGGTCCTCGATGTGCGCGGCCAGGACGTTCAGGCCGTAGCGTTCGGCCAGGCGGACATGCCCCACGGTGGCCACCTCGGGGCCGCGCGCCGCCGCGATCTCCGCCGCTGCTGCGGTGCTGCTCTCGGGCACCAGGGTGCGGCCGGGCATGTTGTTCCGCAGCCAGCCGGAGCACTGGTCGAGCGGCTGCGGGTGCGAGTGGATCTCGCGCACCTCGGCCATGGAGCCGGCCTTGCCCATGAGGAAGTGGGTGATGCGGCTGAAGAGCTCGGCGTGGATGTGCACCGGGAAGAGCATGAACAGGTCCACCACCTGCCCCACCGTGCCCTGGAGCGAGTTCTCCAGCGGGATGACGCCAAGCTCGGCCTCGCCGTCGGCCACGGCGCGGAAGATCTCCTCGAAGTTGGCCTTGGGGGTCAGCTCAGCAGAGCGGCCCATGTACTCCAGGCCCGCGAAGTAGCTGAAGGTGCCCTCCGGCCCCAGGTAGACCACTCGCTCCGGGCGCTGCAACCGGCGCGAGGAGCTCATTATCTCGCGGTAGATGGCCTGCAGGTGGCTCTCCGGCAGGGGGCCGGGGTTCCTTTTGGCCAGGCGGTCCATGACCTCCTTCTCGCGGAAGGGCTTGAACACCGTGTCCGGCGAGCCCTGCTTGGTGCGGCCCACGCCGATGCTGATGGCGGCGCGGCGGTTGAGGAGGTCGACGATGCCGTCGTCCAGGGCGTCGATCTCGGACCGCAGGGCGGTCAGGTCCAGCTGGTTGTTGTCGTTCTCCGCCACGCTCATCCCTCCTTGATGTCCTCGCAGATGCGCATGCCGAAGTGTCGGCCGGCCACATCCGTGCGGCAGAGTATCTCATCGCCGGGCTTCAGGTTGACCACGCTGATGGGCGTGCCGTCGGTTCCGGTGACGCGGATGGTCTCGGCGTTTTGCAGAAACACCTGGCCCGAGGCCTTGCAGCCGTCAGGCGCGGTGACCTCGGCCGTGATCTTGAGCATGGGCCGGACCTCGATCTTGACGCGGCCCACGGTGGCTAGGCTGGTCTGGCCGTCGGCCGCGACCACGAGGACCTCGCGCCCGGCGGAAAGCTCCTCCAGGTAGCAGGTCTTGTCGCCAGGCAGCACGGCGTAGGCGTGCACGGCCCCGGCGTTGACCCGGAAGGGCCGGGCGGCAACGTAGGGGTTGGATTCGGTCTCGGCGTGGACCAGGAAGGTGAAGGCGCTGGAGTTGCCCACCAGCATGCCCTGGCCGCGCCGGAGCATGGAGATGGTGTCCACGCAGACGCGGTGGCCCAGGCCCGCAGGCTCGATGGCCGTGACCACGGCGCGCTCGAGGTCGATCTTGCCCTGGGAGAGCTTGAGCTCGGCCACGATGGCTTTCAGGTCCCCTGCGGCCTCGGGCAGCACGACGATCATGTCCGCCCCGCGCTCCAGGATGCCGGCGGCCAGCACGGCGCGGTCGAAGCTCTCGCATTCCAGGCCGAGGCCGGAAGCCTGGGCCAGGATGTTCTCCACCGGGATGATCTCCCAGCCCTTGGCCAGGGAGACCTGCCCCCCGGCCTTGAGGCGCGCCGTGGCGGCCTCCTCGTCGGCCTTGGAGTCAAGGGGCAGGGTGGGCAGGTCCTCCGGGGTCAGCACGGTGACGCGGCCCAGCGCGCGCACGTCGTCGGCCTTTGCCGCCTCGGTCAGGATGGCGTCCACCCCGGACTCCAGAGCCAGCGTCACGAGCTTTTTCTGGAAGGGGATGGCCTTGAAGATGATCTGTTTCATGACGCCTCTCGCCTATTCCTTGCCCTTGAGCATTTCCAGAACCTCGTCCACATCCATGTCCTCGTGCACGACCTTGGCCAGGGCCTGGGTCAACAGGGCCGGGTTCTTGTGCTGGAAGACGTTGCGCCCCACGGACAGGCCCGAGCCGCCCGCCAGGATGGAGTCGTGCACCATCTGCAGAAAGGCCTTGGTGCTGTCGAGCTTGGGCCCGCCGGCGATGACCACGGGCACGCAGCAGGAGTCCACCACATGGCCGAAGGTGTCCACGTCGCCGGTGTAGGGGACCTTGACCACGTCCGCGCCAAGCTCCACGCCCACGCGGGCGCAGTGGGCCACGATGTCCGGATCGAACTCGCTTTTGACCTTGGGACCGCGGGCGTAGACCATGGCCAGCACCGGGATGCCCCAGCTCTGGGCGGTGCTCGTCACCTGGCCGAAATCGGTGAGCATCTTGGCCTCGCTCTCGTCGCCCAGGTTGATGTGCACGCTCACCGCGTCCGCGCCGAGGCGGATGGCGTCTTCAACAGTGCCGACGAGGGTCTTGGCGTTGGGGAAGGGGGAGAGGGTGGTGCTGGCGGAGAGGTGGACGATGAGCCCGATGTCCTTGCCCTGGGTGCGGTGTCCGCATCTGACCAGGCCCTTGTGCATGAGCACTGCGTTGGCCCCGCCCTCGACCACCGCGCCCACGGCCTCGCGCATGTCCACGATGCCTGGGATGGGGCCGACAGTGGTGCCGTGGTCCATGGGTACGATGATGGTGCGTTTGGTGTTCCGGTTGAAGATGCGTTCGAGCCTGATGGCTTTTCCGAGATGCATGGCGTCCTCCTGCGTGAGTCGGTTGCGCCTCTTGGCGGCTTTGGGGCGATCTTCCGGCGGTGGAAACAAAAAGAAGGGCCGCCGGCTTTCGCCTGCGGCCCTTCCTGAAGAGGCTTTGGTTAACGCTTGGTCGTCAACAAACCTCTCCCCGGCCGCAAGCGCAGCTAAACCAATAATACCAGTACTGGCAAAAGGAGGTATTGTTGGCGGCGAGTAGGTTCATAGCGTGAGCATCTACCCGCGGCCCTTGTGCTTGTCAACGGTTTTTTTGAAATACCTGGGGGCCGCTTCGATATTCACATTTCCGTACATCTTGTGCGTGAATGGTGAACAATCCTGTAGAGAAACGTAATACGTGGCCGCACTGCGGCATCTGATGTTGTTGTAATTCAGGCTGTTGTCGGTCTGGCCCAGGTCTTGCTTCAGGAAGGGATTCAGCGGGCGCGCGCCCAGGCCAGCGCCCAGAGGAACCCTGTTGGAAACAGCCGAAGCCATCACCATCGAGGAGATCCTGGAGAACGAGTGGGTATCCACCGCCTTCCAGCCCCTGATCTCCATCAAGCGCAAGGCCCTGCTCGGGGTGGAGGCGCTGGCCCGCTGCACGGCTCCTGGCGAGGACATCCCGCCCCTGGAGATGTTCCGCATGGCGGGCGAGTCGAACCGGCTGCTGGAACTGGACCGCATGTGCCGCAGGAAGGCCCTGGAGGCCTTTGCGCCCATCTACGCCGAGAACCGGGGCCTCATCGTGTCCATCAACGTCGACGGGCACGCCATCGATGCCGACGTGGTGGGCTCCGGCAACCTCATCCATCAGGTCAAGTCCCTGGGCATCAGCCCCAACAACGTGCTCATCGAGATCGTGGAGTCCAGCGCCAAGGACTCCAAGGCTCTGGAGGAGTTCGTCAGCACCTATCGCAAGAACGGCTTTTTGATCGCCCTGGACGACATCGGGACCGGGCACTCCAACCTGGACCGCATCCCGCTGCTCAAGCCCGACGTGTTGAAGCTGGACCGCTCCCTGGTTTCCGGGGTGGCCGGGCACATGACCCGGCTGGAGGTGGTCAAGAGCTTCGTGCAGATGGCCTCGCGCCTGGGCTCGCTGGCCCTGGCCGAGGGCGTGGAGCGCCAGGAGGACATCCTGCGGCTCCTGGAGGTCGGCGTGGACGTGTTCCAGGGCTACTATTTCGGCCGCCCGGCCATGCGCATGGCCAAGGCCGAGGTGGTGAGCGAACGCATCGACTATCTCGCGGCCAAGTTCAAGGAGAGCGCCACGGAGCGCTTTGCCGCCCAGAAGGAGCTCTACGCCAGGCACGACGCCCTGGTGCTGGGGCTGTGCAAGAGGCTCACGGCCGTGGGCACGGTGGGCATGGACAGCTTGCTCACCGGCTTCATCGATGAGTGCGACAACATCGAGTGCCTCTACGTGCTCAACGCCCGCGGCGTGCAGATCTCGGACACCGTGTGCAACCCGGCCAAGCTGCGCAAACGCAAGCGCTTCATCTACGAGCCCGCGCGCCTGGGTGCGGACCACTCGCTCAAGGAATACTTCCTGCCCCTGCGCGCCGGACTGCCGAAATTCACCACCCAGCCCTACATCTCCCTGGCCTCCGGCAACCGCTGCATCACCCTCTCGGCCCTGTGCAAGGACCAGGACGGCCGGGCCTGCATCCTCTGCGCGGACATCGACCACAAGGACTAGCGCCGCTCCTCTGCCGGAAAGGGCAAACAAGAGCGGCCCGCTCAAGTACATCCCGTTCCTGCGCACCGGCCTGCCGAAATACACCACCCAGCCGTATCTCTCTCTGGCCTTTGGCAACCGCCGCAGCACCATCCCGGCCCTGTGCAAGGACCAGGGTGGCCGGGCCTGCACCCTCTGCGCGGACATCGGCCACAAGGACGAGCGGCGCTCCTATGCCGGGAATGATACACAATTGTTTTCGCTTGCCCCATTTACAATAATTCCAAATATGCTATTAAGGTCTTGAATAGCATCCTTGGCGCCAGTTCTTGCGTCCCCGGGCAGTCTGGCAACAGAACCATCGCGAGGTACACCATGAGAAACCTGACCATCCGCGCACGAATCATCCTGCTCATTTCCATCGCCGTAGCTTTCGCGGCCCTGGTGGGCGGCGGGTTCTACTACCAGCTGCAGGAGCTCAGGAAGTACTCCATCACCCAGACCCAGAACGTGATGCTGGAGGGCCAGAAGGACAAGCTCTCTGTGCTCGTGAACGCCCTGGCTGTGGAAATCGCCGAGGACCTCAAGGGCCAGCCGGCGGACAAGGCTATCATCGTTGACACCGTCCGCAAGATCACCAGCCCCATCCGTTTTGAGGCGGATGAATCCGGCTACATCTTCGTCTACGAGGGCACGGTGAACGTCTCCTTCCCGGTCAACCTGAAGAACCAGGGCAAGGATTTGGGAGAACTGAAGGACGCCAACGGCCTGTTCATGATCAAGGCCCTGGACGAGGCGGCCCACAAGGGCGGCGGGTTCGTCACGTACATCTTCGACAAGCCCGGCAAGGGCCTGACCCCGAAGCTCAGCTACGCCACCATGATCCCCGGCACCAACTTCTGGATCGGGACAGGCGTGTACCTTGACAACATCGACGTGGAAAAGGCCAGGATCGACGGAGCCATCTCCGGCATGGTCAAGACCGCCACGCTGACCATCGCGGGCATTGTCCTGGCCCTGCTCCTCCTGGTCGTGCTGCCCCTGTCCGTGCTCATCTTCCGCAGCATCATCCTGCCCCTGAACGCGGCCACCAAGGCCGCCCAGGACGTGGCCGGAGGCGACCTGGACGTGAGCCTGACCGTGGCCGGAAGGGACGAAACCTCGCGTCTGGAGACCGCGCTCAACACCATGGTCGCCACCCTGCGCACCAACATGGCCCAGATCAAGGTCAAGACCC
>PHAR01000004.1:0-132376 GCA_002840405.1 Deltaproteobacteria bacterium HGW-Deltaproteobacteria-8
TGGTGGAGCTGGAGGGAATTGAACCCACGGCCTCTTGAATGCCATTCAAGCGCTCTCCCAACTGAGCTACAGCCCCACGTCGTTGGGTGTGAATGTCTAGCCGCAGGCAGGGGGTGGTGTCAAGGAGACAGGCGTAGAATTCCTGTTCATGGGGGCAACGATCTGGTGCCAGCCTGCGGCCGCTCCACTGATATGAACTCCAGTGCGGTGCTCAACGAGGAGAACCGGGCCAACGGCCTTTGCCTCGGCCAAGGCCTTCAGAAGGTCCCTGGCAACGCTCCAGCCCAGCGCCACCATTACTGGAGCAGGCACTCTTAGAAATTATTCCTGTTTTGTGTTCGCACCAAGGCGGACAGCCCTTGACGTTTTGACAGGATGGTGATCTAGAATTGGTATTATTGGAGGCATGTCATGAGATCGCATCCCCCTTCCCTTCACCCCTTAAGTCCAGGCGACTTGTCGCTGCCCTTCGCAGGACTTGGGCTGGACACGGCCAAGGTACGGCGCAAGGTCTCCGGCCTGATGCTTCAGGAGGTTCCCAGAACAGGAACCGTCTTCGTTCAGACTTGGGACGCCCCCCACCCAATGCTTTACGGCTACGGCCTTCTTCTCAGGCTCAACCGTGAAACGCTGGGCAGTTGACCTGCACTTAATCAAGGAGGCACTATGAACCTTTCCCGCAGAGGGTTCCTCAAACTCTCCGCCGCAGCAGCCCTCACCACCGCTTTCGGCGGACTTGGCCTGGCGGCCAAGCCCCAGGCAGCCAAGACCGCCGTCGACCGCATCGCCCAACTCAAGCCTGAGTGGAGCCGAGAGACCACCAGCGTGTGCTGCTTCTGCGCCGTGGGCTGCGGGCTCATCGTCAACACCGCGCTTTCCGGCACCAAGCGCGCCCTGAACGTCGAGGGCGACCCGGAGCACCCCACCAACGAGGGCGCCCTCTGCCCCAAGGGCGGCAGCATCTGGCAACTGGCCGAGAGCACCCCGCGAATTCAGAAAGTCATGTACCGCAAGCCCGGCGGCACCAAGTTCGAGCCCAAGTCCTGGGACTGGGCGCTGACACAGATCGCCAAGCGCGTGAAGCGTGACCGCGACGCAGCCTTTGAGACCAAGAACGCCAAGGGCCAGGTGGTGAACCGCTGCGAGTCCATCGCGCACGTCGGCTCCGCCGCCCTGGACAACGAGGAGGCCTGGGCCCTGCAGGCCTTCATGCGCTCCCTGGGGCTGACCTACATCGAGCACCAGGCGCGCATCTGCCACAGCTCCACCGTGCCCGCCCTGGCCGAGAGCTTCGGCCGCGGCTGCATGACCAACCACTGGCTGGACCTGAAGAACAGCGACGTGATCCTGATGATGGGCAGCAACCCGGCCGAGAACCACCCCATCTCCTTCAAGCACGTCACCCGGTGCAAGGTGGCCGGGGGCACGCTGATCCACGTGGACCCGCGTTTCTCCCGCACCAGCGCCAAGGTCGACCTTTACGCGCCCCTGCGCTCCGGCACGGACATCGCGTTTCTGGGCGGCATGATCAACTACATCCTGGAGAACGACCTGATCTTCAAGGAGTACGTGGTCAACTACACCAACGCCTCCTTCATCGTGGGCCCAGGCTACGACTTCAAGGACGGCCTGTTCAGCGGCTTCGACGCGGCCACCCGCAGCTACGACAGGTCCAAGTGGGCCTTCGCGCTGGACGACAAGGGCGTGCCCCAGCGCGACAACACGCTGACCAACCCGCGCTCGGTGTACCAGCTTTTGAAAAAGCACTACAGCCGCTACACGGCCAAGGACGTCTCCGACACCACGGGCACGCCCCTGGACAAGCTGCTGGAGGTGTACAAGGTCTACAGCGCCACGGGCAAGCCGGATAAGTCCGGCACGGTCATGTACGCCATGGGCTGGACCCAGCACACCGTAGGCGTGCAGAACATCCGCGCCATGGCCATGGTCCAGCTGCTGCTCGGCAACATCGGCGTGGCCGGTGGCGGGGTCAACGCCCTGCGAGGCGAGTCCAACGTCCAGGGCGCCACGGACCATGCCCTGCTCTACAACAGCCTGCCCGGCTACCTCTCCGTACCCACGACCACCGACGCCACCCTGGCCGACTATCTGAAGGGGACCACGCCGGTTTCCCACGACCCCAAGAGCATGAACTGGTGGAAAAACCGTCCCAAATACGTGGCCAGCTTCCTGAAGGCCATGTACATGGACGCCGAGCCCGAGAAGGCCTACGCCATGCTGCCCAAGCTGGAGCCCGGGCAGGACGGCTCGTGGCTGGTGCTCTTCGACGAGATGCTCAAGGGCCGCTTCAAGGGCTGCTTCGTCTGGGGCATGAACCCGGCCGTGGGCAGCGCCAACGCTGGCAAGACCAGGCAGGCCCTGGGCAAGCTCGACTGGATGGTGGCCGTGAACCTCTTCGACAACGAGTCCTCGTCCTTCTGGCGGGGCCCCGGGGTCGATCCGGCCAAGGTCAAGACCGAGGTCTTCCTGCTGCCCTGCGCCACCTCCATCGAGAAGGAAGGCTCAGTGACCAACTCCGGCCGCTGGCTGCAGTGGCGCGTGCCCGGTCCGCAGCCCCTAGGCGAGAGCAAGCCCGACGGCGAGATCATGTACCAGCTGGCCCAAAAGCTCCAGGAGCTCTACAAGAAGGAGGGCGGCCCCTTCCCCGACGCCCTCATGGGCCTGAACTGGGCGGGCATGACCGAGAAGGGCGCATACAGCGCCCAGGCCACGGCCCGGCTTATCAACGGCGCCTACACCCGCGACGTGACCGTGAAGAACCCCGACGGCACGGAGAAGACCTTCAAGGCCGGGACCCAGGTGCAGAGCTTCGCCGCGCTGCGCGACGATGGCTCCACCTCCAGCGGCAACTGGATCTATTGCGGCTCCTACATCACCACCGACCCCAAGACCGGCAACCTGGGCATGCGCCACGACCGCAACCAGACGCCTGAGCAGGCCAAGATCGCCCTGTTCCCCAACTGGACCTGGGCCTGGCCGGTGAACCGACGCATCATGTACAACCGCGCAAGTGTGGACATGGCTGGCAAGGCCTATGCCCCGCAGAAGCCCGTGCTGGCCTGGGACGGCAAGGCCTGGAGCATCGACGTGGTGGACGGCGGCGGCGCACCCGGCAGCGTCCATCCGTTCATCATGAACACCCACGGCATGGGGCAGATCTACACCCCCGGCCTGAAGGACGGCCCCTTCCCCGAGCACTACGAGCCCATGGACTGCCCGGTGACCTCACAGGTGTTCTCCAGCGTGCTGAACACTCCCTGCGTGCTCAAGTTCGACGGGGAGAAATACGCCCAGGCCGACCCCCGCTTCCCGCTGGTCTGCTCCACCTACCGCGTCACCGAGCACTGGCAGACCGGCGCCGTGACGCGCCGCATGGCCTGGCTGGTGGAGGCCGAGCCGCAGATGTTCTGTGAGCTGAGCGAAGAGCTGGCTGCGGAGCGCGGCATCAAGAACGGCGAGAAGATCTGGGTGGAGAGCATACGCGGCAAGGTCTGGGCCATCGCCATGGTCACCAAGCGCATGAAGCCCATGCAGGTGCAGGGCAAGACCGTGCACCAGGTGGGCCTGCCCTGGCAGTTCGGCTGGAATGCTCCCAAGAACGGCGGCGACGCCGCCAACCTGCTGTCGCCGTCCGTGGGCGACCCGAACACCGGCATCCCCGAGACGAAGGCCTTCATGGTCAACGTCAGCAAGGCCTAAAGGAGGCGCGCCATGAGTGACAAGAGCTTCCTCGTCGATCTGACCCGATGCATCGGTTGCCGCGGCTGCCAGATCGCTTGCAAACAGTGGAAAAAGCTTCCCGGTGAAGAGACGAAAAATACCGGCAGCCACCAAAATCCGCCGGACTTCTCGTATCAGACCCTGCGCACCGTGCGCTACAGCGAGCAGGTGCCGGACGGCAAGCTGCGCTGGCTCTTCACCCCTGACCAGTGCCGCCACTGCATCGACCCGCCCTGCAAGGCGGCCACCAACGACCCCCTGTCCGTGCTGCACGACACCGAGACCGGGGCAGTGGTCTACAACGACCGCACGGCCAAGGAGCCCTTCGACATGATGCGCGGCGCCTGCCCCTACAACGTGCCCAGGCAGAACCCCAAGACCAAGGTCGTGGTCAAGTGCGACATGTGCAACGACCGCGTGCACGCGGGCAAGCTGCCCGCCTGCGTCAAGGCCTGTCCCACGGGGACCATGAACTTCGGCGACCGCGACGCCATGCTCAAGCTGGCCGCCGAGCGGCTGGCAGAGGCCAAGAAGGAGTTCCCCCAGGCCCAACTGGTGGATGCGGAGACGGTCCGGGTCATCTTCCTCGCGGCCTTTGACCCCAAGCTGTACGCCCCGAACCTCATTGCCGACGCGTCCGACGTGCGCGGCCCGCGTGGATACACCCGGCAGGAGCTCTTCGCCAAGCTCGCCAAGCCGGTGAAGAGCATCCTGGGCTAGCCAGCGCGCCCCCAGCAAGCCGGCCGCCGTCACGTTGCTCCGTGGCGGCGGCCTTTTTGCGTTCCAGCACTGCGGGATGCCTGGCTTTGTGGCCCCTGCGCGGGCCAGGGTCGGGGGAGAAGGCCCTAGCGGCCGCCCGGCGAGTGCGCGGACTGCTTCTCGATGATCGAGGACAGCCCGTACTTCTTGATGCGGTAGCCGATCTGGCGCGGGGTGATGCCCAGTTCCTCGGCGGCCTTGTACTGCACCCAGCCGTTGCGCCGCAGCGCCGCGATGACCTCGTTGCGCTCCATGGTCCGCAGCGGCGTGCCGCTCGCGGCATGCGCGGCCTGGCCGCGCTCCTGCTGGACGTGGCTCTGCATGCCCGCCGGGTTCAGGTAGGGCTTGAGGAACACCGCGTCCACCCGCTCGCCATCGCTCATGATGACCAGCCGCTCGATCAGGTTCTCCATCTCGCGCACGTTGCCCGGCCAGTCGTACATGGTCAGGTCCGAGAGCGCCCTGGGCGTGAAGGACAGGATGCGGCCGTACTCGCGCGAGACCATGTCGATGAAGTGGTTGAGCAGGGCCGGGATGTCGCCCTTGCGCTGGCGCAGCGGCGGCACCTGGATGGGAAACACGGACAGGCGGTAGAACAGGTCGGCCCGGAAGCCGCCGCGCTCGGCCAGCTCGCCCAGGTCGCGGTTGGTGGCGGCCACCACGCGCACGTCAACCTTGCGCGTCAGGTTGGCCCCCAGGCGCTCGAACTCCTTCTCCTGCAGCACCCGCAGCAGCTTGGCCTGGATGCCCAGCGGCAGCTCGCCGATCTCGTCCAGGAAGATGGTGCCGTTGTGCGCGTCCTCGAAGCGGCCGGGCTTGGAGCCCGTGGCCCCGGTGAAGGCGCCCTTCTCGTAGCCGAAGAGCTCGCTCTCCAGCAGGTTCTCGGGGATGGAGGCGCAGTTGACCTTGATGAAGGGGTGGTCCTTGCGCTCGGAATACTCGTGGATGATCTTGGCGATCAAGGTCTTGCCCGTGCCGGACTCGCCCAGGAGCAGCACGCTGGCGCGGGTGGGCGCGACCTTGAGGATCTGCCGCTCGACCTCCTGCATGGCCATGCACTTGCCGACGATGTACGGCCCGCGCCGCTCGCGGGTGATCTGCGAGCGCAGGGACACGTTCTCGCGCACCAGGGCCTGCTCTCTGGCCTTGATCTTCTCGTTCAGGGACAGGAACTGGCCGATGAGCGTGGCCACCACGGTGAGGAAGCTTAAGTCCTCGTCGCAGCTCACCTCGTCTCCGAAGAGCCGGTCCACGTTGAGCACGCCCAGGCAGCGCCCGTGGGAGGAGATGGGCACGCCGATGAAGGACACCCTGCCCTTCTCCAGGTGGCGCGAGCCGGTCTTGTCCAGGAACAGGGGCTCGTGGCGGATGTCGGGCACCACGTAAGGCTTGGCGGTCTGGAAGATGAGGCCGGTGACGCCCTCGTCCAGCTCGTACACGCCGCGCACGCGCTCCTCTTCGGTCAACCCGTGCGACGCGCTGATGACCAGGAGCTCGTTCTCCGGGTCCATGAGCGTGATGGTGGCGCGCTCCATGCTGAGCGTCTCGGACAGGATGCGCAGGACCTCGGACAGGGCGCGCTCAAGGTCTAGGGCCGTATCGATGATCTGACAGATGGACGAGAGCACCTGCAGTTTGAGATTGCCAAGCATGAGTGTCATGCTCTGACACAAGCAATATCAATGCCGCAGGCAATTGCACCCAGAGATTCGCACACTACCCTGGAATAGCTTGGCAATTCACATTGCGCGAGGAATCTTCAAAAAAGGCGTAATGACAATTTTGAAAATACAGCCCGCCCGCCATGTCTTCGTCTCACAGAATTGAAGAATCCCGCGCCGCCTCAGCCATAGGCGCTGAAGCGCTCGCCCAGGACCAGCTCGCGCGCGTCGGCCCCGCCTTCGGGACCATCGGCAAAGGCCTCCACCCGGCGCACCCGGCCCTGGTCGTAGAGCACCACCGTGCCGCCGAACTCGGCCACGTCCTCGGGGTCGTGGGTGATGAGCAGCGTGGGCGTTCCCAGGGCCTGGCACATGGTGCGCACCTCGCGGCGCATGCGGGCGCGCAAGAGCGGGTCCAGGGCTGAGAAGGGCTCGTCCAGCAGCAGGGCGTGCGGGCTGCGGGCCAGGGCGCGCAGGAGCGCCACGCGCTGGCGCTGGCCGCCGGAGAGCCGGTTCGGAGAGGCCTCGGCCAGGTCGGTCAGCCCGGCCAGGTCGAGCAGCTCGGCCACGCGGGCGCGCGCAGCGGCGTCCAGGCGACCCAAAAGGCCCCGGCCCAGCCCGAAGCCCACGTTGTGGGCCACGGACAGGTGCGGGAACAGCGCGTAGTCCTGGAACATGAGCCCCACGCCGCGCTCGCGGGCCGGGACATCCAGCCCGCGCTCGGCGTCGAACAGGCAGCGCCCGTCCAGCTCGATGCGCCCGGCGTCCGGGGCCATGAGCCCGGCCACGGCGCGCAGGGTGAGGGTCTTGCCCGAGCCCGAAGGCCCGAAGAGCACGATGGACCGCCCCTCTGATTCGAAGGACACGGACAGTTCGAACTCTTGGGCCTCGGACCGGAGCGTTTTTCTGATTTCCAGGCGGAGCGCCACGTGAGTTCCTTTAGGGCTTCTTGAAGCCGAAGGTGCCGAGGATGCGCTGGCCTTCGGCGCTGAGCAGGTAGTCCGTGAAGGCCTTGGCCCCGGCCTTCTTGCTGTTGGCGCCGATGGCCACCGGGTACAGGGCCGGGGTTTTGCCGTCGGCGGCCTGCACCACATGCACCTTGGGTCCAGCCTTGATGGCGTCGGTGGCGAAGACAAAGGCCGCGTCCACTTCGCCGCGCGTGACGTAGTCCAGCACCTGACGGACGTTGTTGCCAAAGATGTACTTTTTCGTCAGCACCGGCCACTGGCCGGACATCTCCAGAAATTCCTTGGCGTAGCGCCCGGCGGGCACGATCTCCGGGTTGCCCAGGGAGATGCGCGCCACGCTCGGCAGGGCCAGGTCGGCCGCGCTCTTCAGGCCCAGCTTCGAGTCCGCCGGGACCACCAGCACCACGGAGTTGCGCACGAAGTCGCGACGCGTGGCCTTGTCCACCAGACCCTTTTCCGCAGCCTGGTCCATGGTCTTCTGGTCCGCGCTGGCGAACACGTCCACCGGCGCGCCGCTCTCCATCTGCTTGAGCAGGGCTCCGGAGGCGGCGTAGTTGGTCACCACGGTCACGCCGGGGTGCGCGGCCTCAAAGCTCGTCTTCACCGCGTTGAACGCGTTGGTCAGGCTGGCTGCTGCGGAGACGATGATGTCCTCGGCATGGGCAGGGACAACGAGGATCAGCGTCAGGGCCAGGGCTCCCAGAACACATCTCATTTTCCGCATGTCGATCTCCTTTGGTTCAGGTTTGGGGGGAGAGCTTGAGAAATTTGCCCGAGGCCAGCAGCAGCAGGATGCACACCAGGGAGGTCAGCACCACCAGGAACATGGCCTCATTGTCGCGCCCGGCCTGGGCCGCGTCGTAGATGGCCAGGGAGAGGGTCTGGGTTCGGCCCGGCAGGTTCCCGGCGATCATCAGGGTAGCCCCGAACTCGCCCATGGCCCGGGCCAGGGCCAGCATGGTGCCGGAGAGCACCCCGCGCCAGGCCAGGGGCAGACTCACACGCAGGAACACGCTGCCCTCGCAGGCGCCCAGGCTGCGCGCGGCGTGCTCCAGGTTCTGGTCCACGCCCTCAAAGGCCGTGCGCGCCGCCTTGCAGACCAGCGGAAAGGCCACCACGCAGGCGGCCAGGGCCGCGCCCTGCCAGGTGAAGACCAGGCTCACGCCAAAGGTTTCCTGCAGCCACACGCCGAACACCCCGCGCCGCCCGAAGAGCACCAGCAGATAGTAGCCAATGACCGTGGGCGGCAGCACCAAAGGCAGGGTGCACAGGGCGTCCAGGAACTCGCGGCCGGGCATGTTGCGGCGCGACAGGGCGAACCCAGCCCCGATGCCGAAGAAGCAGGCCCCGGCCGTTGCCGTCAGCGAAACCTTGAGGGTCAGCCCTAGCGGGACAAGGGCTGGGAGGAGCAGGTCGGACAGGAACTCCGGCATGGCTCGCCCTCCTTGGGAAGCGTCTCGCAAGAAACCGGGTCAGGACAGGCCTGGCCCCAGCCCAGGCCAAGGGCCCCTGGCCCGAAGTCGTCCAGGCCGAGCTCTGCCGCAGCCCCGATGCCCCCCAAGGCCCACAGGGCATCCGTGATGTGTCTATAAACCGTTGCGAGGCTCATGATGCATTCCTTCCGCCAGTTCAGGCGCGTTACAGGACTCCCAACAGTTCCGAATCCGTCAGCGGGCGGCCCAGGCGGCCAGCCAGCCCGCGCACGCGCTCCATGAGGCCGGAATCGCACCGGCAATCTTCACCGGGCAGCCTGCGCAGCCGGACCAGCGCCGACCCGATGGCGGCCTCCACCGCCGCGCCGCCGCTCTTGGCTCCCACGGCCATGCGCCGGGTGGCGCCCACTGCCTCCGGGGCAAAGGGCTCGAACAGGGCCGGGTCGCGCAGCAGGCCGTGCACGTGCAGACCCGACTCGGCCGCGAACACGTCCTCCCCGGCCACGGCCTTGTTGCGCGCCAGGGGCACCCGCGCGGCCTGGGCCGCCACGCGGCACAGCTCCCGCAGGGCCGGAACATCGTAGGCAGATACGGGGGCAGGTACGGGGCCGGGGCTGGCGCAAGTGCGCAGGGCCAGCCAGGCGGCCACCTCTTCCAGGGCCGCGATGCCCGCCCGCTCGCCCAGGCCCAGGGCCGAGACGTCGACAAAACTTGCGCCGCTCTCCAGGGCCGTCACCGCATTGGCCGTGGCCATGCCCAGGTCGTTGTGGCCGTGGAAGGCCACCGGAACGTCCAGCTCACGCACAAAGACCTCCACCAGCCGGGCCGTGGACAGGGGCGTGAGCACGCCCACGGTGTCTGATACGCGGATGCGCGCCGCCCCGGCCCCCAGGGCCGCGCGGGCCACGGCCAGGGCCTCGGGCAGGGCGGCCCGGGAGGCGTCTTCCAGCCCCACGGAAATGTAGGGGATCTTCCCGGCCCTGGCCGTGGCGACCACGGTGCGCACGCGCGCGCACATCTCGTCCAGGGTCAGCCCCAGGCGCTTCTGCCGGTGCGCGGCCGAGGACGGCGCGCCGATGCTCAGGCGGTCCACGTCCAGGCTGGCGGCCTCGCGCACGTCAGCCTCGCGGCAGGGGCACCACAGGGACAGGGCCGGTCCGCCCTGCTCCGGCCGGGGCAGAGTGGCCCTGGCCCAGCCCAGGAACTCGGCCAAGCCGTCCTGGCCGAGCCAGCCGCACTCGATCTCGTCCACGCACGCCGCGGCCAGAATCATGGCCATGCGGCGCCTGGCGCCCGGCGTGAAATAGACGCCATAGGCCTGAGCCCCTTCCCTGAGCGTGCTGTCGATGAGCATGGCCCCTCCCTTGTCTTGGAGAGGGGGATTGCACCCTTGGTGCCATCCCCCTCTGGCGTTGGCAAAGGCATGGAATTTCAGTCTGTTGCCCCTGGACAAGCACAGCTCCCTTTCCGCCTACAAAAGTGTAGTTCCTACAAAATTGGCGTGTAGGTCAGTGTCGGCATACTAGCCGATATCTACCTCTGTGGCGAGAAAAATCTGTTGATATCACGCTGTTACAAAAACGCGTGAGTCCTGGCACGACCCTTGCCCTAGGGGTCATGTTCCATAACCCATTTTGAGAGGAGTTCATCATGAAGAAAATGAGAAAGGTGGCCATTTACGGCAAGGGCGGCATCGGCAAGTCCACCACCACGCAGAACACCGTGGCCGGTCTGGCTGAAATGGGGCGCAAGGTCATGGTCGTGGGCTGCGATCCCAAGGCCGACTCCACCCGCCTGCTGCTGGGCGGCCTGGCCCAGAAGTCCGTGCTCGACACCCTGCGCGACGAGGGCGAGGACGTTGAGCTCGAGAACATCCGCAAGCGCGGCTTCGGCGACGTCTGGTGCGTGGAGTCCGGCGGCCCCGAGCCCGGAGTCGGCTGCGCAGGCCGCGGCATCATCACCTCCATCAACATGCTGGAGAGCCTCGGCGCCTACCACGAGTCCGAGGACCTGGACTACGCCTTCTACGACGTCCTGGGCGACGTTGTCTGCGGCGGCTTCGCCATGCCCATCCGCGACGGCAAGGCCGAGGAGATCTACATCGTCTGCTCCGGCGAGATGATGGCCATGTATGCGGCCAACAACATCTGCAAGGGCATCATGAAGTACGCGCAGAGCGGCACCGTGCGCCTGGGCGGGCTCATCTGCAACAGCCGCAACGTGGGCAACGAGAAGGAGATGATCGAGCAGCTGGCCAGCCAGATCGGCACTCAGATGATCTACTTCGTCCCCCGCGACAACATGGTCCAGCGCGCGGAGATCAACCGCAAGACCGTCATCGAGTTCGACCCGACCGCAGGCCAGGCCGACCACTACCGCAGCCTGGCCAAGGCCATCGACGAGAACGACAACTACGTCATCCCCAAGCCGCTGGAGATGGACGCCCTGGAAAAGCTGCTCATGGACTTCGGTCTCATGGAAGCCGTCTAACCCCAACGAAAAGACCGAGGAGGAAGCGAATATGATCATGGTGAGAGCAATCGTCCGTCCCGAGAAAGCCGACGACGTCCTGGCAGCCCTCATGGACGCCGGATTCCCCGCAGTGACCAAGTTCTCCGTGGCCGGACGCGGCAAGCAGCGCGGCATCAAGATTGGCGAAGTGACCTACGACGAGATCCCCAAGACCATGCTCATGAGCGTGGTCAAGAACACCGACCGCGACTTCGTCATCGAGATCATCATGGCCGCAGCCCGCTCCGGCAAGAAGGGCGCCTTCGGCGACGGCAAGATCTTCATCAGCCCGGTGGACGAGGTCTACACCGTCAGCTCCGGCATCTGCGAAACGGCCACACCCGAGGAGGCGTAGCCCTTATGAAGGAAGTCATCGCGGTGGTGCGCATGAACATGATGAACCGCACCAAGCAGGCCCTCACCGACGCCGGAATCGACGGTTTCTTCGCCAACGAGGTGCTGGGCCGGGGCGTCGGCCTGACCAACCCCCACGTGCTCCAGGGAGCCGCCAGCGGCTACGAGGAGGCTGTCGCGCTCCTGGGCGAGAAAGGCAAGCTGTACCCCAAGCGCATGGTCACCGTGGTGGTGCCGGACAAGGCCGTGAAGACCGTGGTCAAGACCATCATCGAAGTGAACAAGACCGGCAAGCCCGGTGACGGCAAGATCTTCGTTCTGCCAGTCAGCGACGCCGTGCGCGTGCGCACCGCAGAAATCGGCGAAAAGTCCATCATCTAACGGCCCGTCATCATCAAGGGTAAGGAGCCGATATAATGGCCATACAGAACAAGTCCGCGCAGTGGACCCCAGCCGAGGTCAAGGAGGAGATGCTGAGGAAGTATCCCCCCAAGGTGGCCCGCAAGCGCGCCTCGTCCATCCTCATCAATGAGGCTTTGTCCAACACCACGCCGGAGATCCAGGCCAACGTGCGCACTATCCCCGGCATCATCACCATGCGCGGGTGCACGTACGCCGGCTGCAAGGGCGTCATCATGGGCCCCACCCGGGACATCGTGAACCTGGTGCACGGCCCCATCGGCTGCAGCTTTTACGCCTGGCTGACCCGCAGAAACCAGACCGACGCGGGCGAGAACGGCGAGAACTACATGCCCTACTGCTTCAGCACAGACATGCAGGACTCGGACATCATCTTCGGCGGCGAGAAGAAGCTCAAGGCCGCCATCCAGGAGGCCTACGACCTCTTCCATCCCAAGGGCATCGCGGTGTTCGCCACCTGCCCGGTGGGCCTCATCGGCGACGACATCCACGCCGTGGCCAAGGAGATGAAGGAGAAGTTCGGCGACTGCAACGTCTTCGCCTTCTCCTGCGAGGGCTACAAGGGAGTAAGCCAGTCCGCCGGCCACCACATCGCCAACAATCAGGTCTTCAAGCACCTGGTGGGCCTGAACGACGAGAAGAAGCCCGGCGAGTACAAGATCAACCTGCTCGGCGAGTACAACATCGGCGGCGACGGGTTCGAGATCGACCGCGTGCTCAAGCTCTGCGGCATCAGCAACATCGCCACCTTCTCCGGCAACTCGAGCTACGACCAGTTCGCCAGCGCGCACACGGCCGACCTGTCCTGCGTCATGTGCCACCGGTCCATCAACTACGTGGCCGACATGCTGGAGACCAAGTTCGGCATCCCCTGGATCAAGGTGAACTTCATCGGCGCCGAGGCCACGGCCAAGAGCCTGCGCAAGATCGGCCAGTACTTCGGCGACAAGGTCCTGATCGACCGCATCGAGTCCGTCATCAATGCCGAGATGCCTGCGGTCAAGGCCGCCATCGACATCATCAAGCCCCGCACCCAGGGCAAGACGGCCATGCTCTTCGTGGGCGGAAGCCGCGCCCACCACTACATGGAGCTCTTTAACGAGCTGGGCATGAAGACCGTGAGCACGGGCTACGAGTTCGGCCACCGCGACGACTACGAGGGCCGCGAGGTCATCCCGAACCTCAAGGTCGACGCCGACTCCCGCAACATCGAGGAGATCGAGGTCGAGGCCGATCCCGAGCGCTTCGCCCCGCGCAAGAACGCAGAGGAGCTGAAGGCTCTGGAAGACGGCGGTTTCGAGTTCAAGGACTACAAGGGGCTGATCCCGGACATGGAGAAGGGCACCCTCGTCATCGACGACCTCAACCAGTACGAGGCCGAGAAGCTCGTCGAGCTGATCAAGCCCGACCTCTTCTGCGCGGGCATCAAGGAGAAGTACTCCATCCAGAAGCTCGGCATCCCCATGAAGCAGTTGCACAGCTACGACTACGGCGGACCCTACGCGGGATTCAAGGGCGCAGTGAACTTCTACAAGGAGATCGACCGCCTCGTGAACAGCAAGGTTTGGGGCTACATGAAGGCCCCTTGGCAGGAGAACCCCGAACTCTCGGCCACGTACGTCTGGGAATAGCGAGGATCACACTATGTTGCTCAGACACACACCCAAGGAAATCGTTGATCGCAGCGCCCTGGTCATCAACCCGGCCAAGACCTGCCAGCCCATCGGGGCCATGTACGCAGCACTCGGCATCCACGGCTGCCTGCCGCACAGCCACGGCTCCCAGGGCTGCTGCGCCTACCACAGAAGTGCGCTTACCAAGCACTACAAGGAGCCCATCAACGCCGCCACCAGCTCCTTCACCGAGGGCGCCAGCGTGTTCGGCGGGCAGGCCAACCTGCTCCAGGCCATCGAGAACATCTTCACGGTCTACGAGCCGGAAGTCATCGCCGTGCACACCACCTGCCTGTCGGAGACCATCGGCGACGACATCAAGCAGATCCGCGACAAGGCTGAGAAGTCCGGCACGGTGCCCAAGGGCAAGCATGTCATCTTCTGCAACACGCCCTCGTACATCGGCTCGCATGTCACGGGCTTCTCCAACATGGTCAAGGGCATGACCGAGTTCGCCGAGAACACGGGCAAGAAGAACGGCAAGGTCAACCTCATCCCCGGCTGGGTCGAACCCTCGGACATGGAGGAGCTCAAGCGCCTGGCCGCACTGCTGAACGTGCCCATCACCATGTTCCCGGACACCTCCGGCGTCCTGAACGGACCGCTCTCCGGCGAGTTCAAGATGTTCCCCGAGGGTGGCGTGACCATGAAGGAGCTGAAGGAGTCCGGCGACGCCGTCGGCACCCTGGCCCTGGGCGAATGGTGCAGCGCGGACGCCGCGCGCAGCCTGGACACCCGCTGCAAGGTGCCCTGCAAGGTGCTGGACATGGCCTTTGGCCTCAAGGCCACGGACCGCTTCATCGACGCCCTGCGCACCATCGCAGGCACGAGCGTGCCCGAGGAGATCAACCGCGAGCGCGGCCAGCTGGTGGACATGATCAGCGACTCCCACCAGTACTTCTTCCAGAAGAAGGTGGCGCTCTTCGGCGACCCGGACCAGCTCATCAGTATGACCGAGTTCCTGGTGTCCATCGACATGTGGCCCATGCACATCGTCACCGGAACCCCGGGCAAGAAGTTCGAGAAGCGCATCCGGGAACTGACCGCGCACCTGCCCTATGAGGTCAACGTCAAGACCGGCGGGGACATGTTCCTGCTGCACCAGTGGATCAAGAACGAGCCCGTGGATCTGCTCATCGGCAACTCGTATGGCAAGTACATCGCCCGCGACGAGGACATCCCCTTCCTGCGCTGGGGCTTCCCCATCCTGGACCGCGTCGGGCACCAGTACTTCCCCACCGTCGGCTACAAGGGCGGCCTGCGCCTGCTGGAGAAGATCCTGGGCCTGATCCTTGACCGCAAGGACCGCGACGACTCCGAGATCCAGTTCGAGCTGACCCTGTAACCTCCCCTGTCCCCTGGTCCGGATCTCTCTGGTCCGGGCCGGGGGCGGGACAAACCTTCGCGGAACATCGTTACCGCACGAACAGGAGCCTCACATGCCAGACGCCGCCAGCCCCTCCCGCTTCACCTCCCACCCCTGCTTCGCAGCCGGGGCGCGGGCGCATGCCGGGCGCATCCACCTGCCCGTGGCCACGCGCAGCAACATCCGCCGCCGCTTCGGCGAACCCGAGACCCCCGGCCGCACGCTGTCGCCCAAGGAAGTGCTGCTGTGGCTGGACCGCGTGCTGGCAGGCACGGCGGCCAATGCAGCGGGTGAGGGCAAGGAGGGCGGCGTGAGCATCTCCATGGTCGGCATCACCGGCCCTGGCGAGCCTTTGGCAGATCCCGGCCCGACCTTTGAGACCCTGCGTGCCGTTCGCGCGGCGCACCCCGAGCTGGCCCTGACCCTGGCCACCAACGGCCTCGCCGCCGCCGAGCACGCGGGCGAGCTTGCCAGCCTCGGCCTGTCCCACGTCACCGTGCTGGTGGACGCCGTGGACCCCGGCCTGGTGGAACAGCTTTACGCCTGGATCCGCCCGGGCCTGCGCACCCTGCCCCTGCCCGAGGCCTCGCGCCTGCTGGTGGACGCCCAGGCCAAGGCCATCCGCGCCCTGCGCGAGGCCGGGCTCTTCGTCAAGGTGAACATGACCGTGTACGCGGGCCTGAACGAGGAACACGTGGTCGACGTGGCCAACGCCGTGGCCGCCCTTGGCGCGGACATGCTGGCCCTGACGCCCTTTGCCCCGGCCTGCTGCGGCCCGGCCTGCTGCGACCCGGCACAGGAAGCGGAAAGCAGCCCCAAGGCGCCCTCCCCCGAGCGCATGGACGAGCTGCGCGCACTGGCGGGCCGGTTCATCGCCATGATGCCCGCCTTCGACTCCTGCGGCCAGAACATCGTCGGCCTGGAGAACGCCAGCCCTGATCTGTTCCTGACCCCGACCCTGCCCATGCCTTCGGGCGCGCGCGTCAACGTGGCCGTGGCCAGCGCCAGCGGCCTGGACGTGGACCTGCATCTGGGCCAGGCCATCCGCTTCCTCATCTTCGGCCCGCGCGAAAGCGACGGGCTGCCGAGCCTGCTGGGCACCCGCGAGGCCCCGGAGCCCATCTCCAGCGGCTCCCCCGCCGGGACCAACACCCGCTGGGAGGCCCTGGCCGAGACCCTGTACGACTGCTTCGCCATCCTGGCCGCCAGCGCCGGGGCGCCCCCGCGCGAGTTCCTGGCCACCAAGGGCATCACCGTGCTCACCGGCGAGGCCGAGATCCAGGGCGCGGTGGACGCGCTCTTCGGCGGCGGCAAGAAGGGCTGCAAAAAGAGAATCAAAGCAAATTAATCCGGATTGTTGAAGCCAAGAATCCATCAACACACATACTTGAGAAGGAGCATCATCATGGCACTGCCCGAAAAACTCATCCTGGTCTGTCAGAGCTTCCGCCTCGGCAAGGAGCCCAAGGGCATCTGCCACAAGGGGACCGACGGCCTGCTGCAATACATCGAGGAAGGCATCCTGGACCGCGGCCTGGACGTGCAGGTGGCCACCACCGGCTGCCTCAAGCAGTGTGAGAAAGGCCCTGTCCTGGTCATCCAGCCCGACAACCTCTGGTTCAAAGGCGTGAACAGCGAAGAGGCCATCGACGCCATCCTGGACGGCCTGGAGTCGGGCGAGCCCGCTGCCGAGTACCTGCTGTCCTAGCTTGCGAAGAATAGACACGAGGAGCCGCACATGACCGCCGCCTGCATCATCCGCGAAGCCCGCACGAGCGACCTGGACGCCCTGGCCGGGCTGCTGGGCCTGCTCTTCGCCCTGGAGGCGGACTTCGCGGCCTGCGCGACGGACACGCAGCGGCAGAAGAGGGGCCTCACGCTGCTGCTCCAGGGCCGCCAGCGCCTGGTGCTCGTGGCCGATGCCGACGGCCTTGTCGTCGGCATGGCCACGGCCCAGGTGGGGGTCTCCACGGCCGAGGGCGGCCCGGCCCTCCTGGTGGAGGACGTGGTGGTCCGGCCCGAATCGCGCGGCCAGGGCATCGGCCGAGCCCTGCTCAAGCGGATCGAAGCCTGGGGCGCGGACCTGGGCGCCACGCGCCTGCAACTGCTGGCCGACAAGGACAACGCCCCGGCCTTCGACTTTTACCGCGCCTGCGGCTTTCACACCACAAACCTCGTCTGCCTGCGGCGCACCCTGCCCTAGGGCAACGGGAAAGTGAGTCCACCATGACCGAGACAGCCAAGGCCATCACACCGGAAATCATCGCCTGCCCCGACGAGAGCGTGGCCATCCCTGTGGAGCGTGTCGCCATATTCGACGAGCGCAAGGACCAGATCCACCGCATCGGCGAGGGCGCATTCTCCATGGCCTGCAACCGCGACTCGCTCGCCGGGGCCGTAAGCCAGCGCGCCTGCGTGTTCTGCGGCTCGCGCGTGGTGCTGTACCCCATCGCCGACGCCCTGCACCTGGTGCACGGGCCCATCGGCTGCGCGGCCTACACCTGGGACATCCGCGGCGCGCTCTCCAGCGGCCCGGAACTGCACCGGCTGTCCTTCTCCACGGACCTGCAGGAACTGGATGTGGTCTTCGGCGGCGAGAAGAAGCTGGCCAAGGCTCTGGACGAGCTCATCCCGCGCTACGAGCCCAAGGCCGCCTTTGTCTACTCCACCTGCATCGTGGGCCTCATCGGCGACGACCTGGCCGCTGTCTGCAAGGCGGCCAGCGAACGCCACGGCATCCCGGTGATTCCGGTGCAGAGCGAGGGCTTCAAGGGCAACAAGCGCGAGGGTTACCTGGCCGCGTGCAAGGCCATGCGCACGCTGGTCGGCACCGGCGACATCTCGGACATCTCTCCCCTGTCTGTGAATATCATGGGCGACTTCAACCTGGCGGGCGAGACCTGGATCATCACGGACTACCTGAACCGCATGGGCGTGGAGGTGGTGGCCGGGATCACGGGCGACGGCCGGGTGGACGACTTGCGCCGGGCGCACGGGGCCGGCCTGAACATCGTGCAGTGCTCCGGCTCCACCCAGGACCTTGCCAAGATGATGCGCGACGATTTCGGCATCCCGTTTTTGCGCGTGTCCTGGATCGGCATCGAGGACGTGGCCGAGAGCCTGTACGCCATCGCCGAGCATTTCGAGCTGACCCGGCCCGAGCTGGCCGGAAACATGGTGGAGCGCACGGCCGCCCTTGTCCGCGACGAGCTGGCCGCGCTCATGCCGCAGATCAAGGAATACCGCCGCGACCTCGAGGGCAAGAAGGCCGCGGTGTACGTGGGCGGCAGCTTCAAGGCCTTCTCCCTGGTCAAGGCCTTCCGGCACCTCGGCATGGAGGTGGTCATCGTGGGCTCCCAGACCGGCACCGAGGAGGACTACCGCGAGCTGGCCGCCATCTGCGCGCCCGGCACCATCGTGGTCGACGACGCCAACCCGCTGGAGCTGGCCGCCTTCATCAAGGAGAAGGACGTGGACGTCTTTGTCGGCGGCGTGAAGGAGCGGCCCATCGCCTTCAAGCTGGGCGTGGGCTTCTGCGACCACAACCACGAGCGCAAGATCGCCCTGGAAGGCTTCATCGGCATGCTCAACTTCGCCCGCGAAGTGCACGCCTCGGTCATGAGTCCCATCTGGAACTTCGTGCCCCGCCGCGAGCTCCAGAACAGCAAGCCCGCCCTCAACGCAGGCGAGGAGGCGTAGGCCATGAACGACACAGCCGTCCTGAACCCCGTCGCCGACAACCCCGTCATCGACAGCCCGGGCAACGAGTACAAGGGCCAATACAATGGTCCGTCCAACGTCTCCACCACCAACGCCTGCAAGCTCTGCACGCCGCTGGGCGCCACCCTGGCCTTCAAGGGCGTGGAGGGCGCGGTGAGCTTCCTGCACGGCTCCCAGGGCTGCGCCACCTACATGCGCCGCTACATCATCAGCCACTTCCGCGAGCCCATGGACATCGCGTCCAGCGCGCTGGGCGAGAAGAACGCCATCTACGGCGGCGGGCCGAACCTCAAGAAGGGCCTCTTGAACGCCATGCAGAAGTACGGCGCGGGCGTCATCGGCGTGGCCACCACCTGCCTCACCGAGACCATCGGCGACGATGTGGCCCGACTGCTCATCGAGTTCCGCGAGGAGTTCAAGGACCTGCCCCTGGCCGAGCTGGTGCACGTATCCACGCCGAGTTACTCCGGCACGCACATGGACGGCTTCCACGGCGCGGTCAAGGCCATGGCCGACCAGCTGTGCGTGGAGAAGGCCCCGGCCAATTCCCGCGTGAACCTGTTCTCCGGCATGGTCTCCCCGGCCGACATCCGCCACCTGAAGGAGATCTGCCGCGCGTTCGGCATCGAGCCCATCATCCTGCCGGACTACTCCGAGACGCTCGATGGCCCGGCGCTGCTGGAATACGAAAACATCCCCTCGGGCGGCACCCCGCTCTCCGACCTGCGGAGCATGTCCGGCGCGCGCGCCTCCATCGAGCTGGGCCGCGCCATCAGCGCGCAAGAGACCGCCGGCACCTCGCTGAGCGGGCGCTTCGGCGTGCCCCTGTTCCGCCTGGGCCTGCCCATGGGCATCCGCGAGACCGACAGCCTGTTCGCGGCGCTCAAGTCCATCACCGGGGTGGAGACCCCGCGCGAGCTGGCCCTTGAGCGCGGCCGCTACGTGGACGCCCTGGTGGACGGCCACAAGTACGTGTCGGGCCTGAAGGCCGTCATCTACGGCGAGGAGGACCTGTGCATCGGGCTCACCAGCTTCCTGGCCGAGATCGGCGTCACGCCGGTGCTGGTGGCCACGGGCGCCAAGAACCGCAACCTGGCCGCGCACATCGAGGCGGCCTGCGGCTCCGTGCTGCGGCATCAGCCCATCGTGCGCGAGGGCGCGGACTTCTTTGACATCGTGGAAGAGGCCAAGACGCTTTCGCCCGACCTGCTGGTGGGCCACAGCAAGGGCCAGCGGGCCGCGCGCGAGTGGAACATCCCCCTTCTGCGGGTGGGCTTCCCCATCCACGACCGCTTCGGCGGGCAGCGCCTGCTGCACCTGGGCTACCGGGGCGCGCAGAGCCTCTTCGACCGCCTGGTGAATCTCGTCCTGGAAAAGAAGCAGAACGATTCCGACATCGGCTACGGATACCTCTAGCTCTCGTCACTGGAAAAGGAGCCGAACATGCAGACCATCATCACTACTCCTGTCGACCCGAAGTCCGTCAAGCACCCCTGCTTCAACAAGGAGTCGTCTGGCACCTGCGGCCGCGTGCACCTGCCCGTGGCGCCCAAGTGCAATATCCAGTGCAATTACTGCAACCGCAAGTACGACTGCGTGAACGAGTCGCGCCCGGGCGTCACCAGCGGCATCCTGAAGCCCTTCCAGGCCCTGGAATACACCCGGCAGGTGCTGGACCGCGAGCCGCGCATCACGGTCATCGGCATCGCCGGGCCGGGCGACCCCATGGCCAACCCGGCGGAGACGCTGGAGACCATGCGCCTCATCCGCACGGAATACCCGCACATGCTCTTCTGCCTGTCGAGTAACGGCCTGGCCATGCCCGAGTACCTGGACGACCTGGCCGAGCTGGGCGTGACCCACGCCACGGTGACGCTGAACACCGTTGACCCGGCCATCGGCGCCAAGATCTACTCCTGGGTGCGCGACGGCAATGTGGTCTACCGGGGCCAGGACGCCGCCGAGCTCATCCTGGAGCGCCAGCTTGCAGCCATCGCAGGCCTCAAGGCGCGCGGGCTGGCCGTGAAGGTCAACACCATCGTCATTCCGGGCGTGAACGACACCCACATCCAGGCCGTGGCCGAGAAGGCCCATGAGCTTGGCGTGGACCTCATGAACCTCATGCCCATGTTCCCCACCGAGGGAACCCCGTTCGGGAACCTCAAGGAGCCGGGCAAGGATGCCATAGAAGCCCTGCGCGCCGAAGCCGGGCCGCTGGTGGCCCAGATGACCCACTGCCGCCGCTGCCGGGCCGACGCCGTGGGCCTGCTTTGCAACGACCGCTCCACCGAGCTTGGCGGCGTCTTGGCCGCGTGCAGCAAGATGGCCCCGCAGGCCCAGAACGACCGGCCCTACGTGGCCATTGCCACCCGCGAGGGCCTCTTGGTGAACCTGCACCTGGGCGAGGCCAAGCGCTTCCAGATCTGGGGCCTTGCTGAAGGCGGTGCCTTCCGCCTGGTGGAAGAACGCCAGGCCCCGTCCGCGGGCTGCGGCCCCTCGCGCTGGGAGGACCTGGCCAAGCTGTTGTCCGACTGCCGGGCCGTGCTGGTGAGCGCCCTGGGCGACACCCCGCGCAAGATTCTGACCGAGCGCGGCACCCTGCCCGCAGCCTGCTCCGGGTTCATCGAGGACGCCCTGGCCCTGGCCTTCGGCGAGGACGGCGTGGCCCGGCTGGAGGCCCTGAAGGCGCGGCGCGGCGGCGTGGGCAAGTCCTGCTGCGGCACGGGCGACGGCTGCTGAGCCAATGATGGATTCGTTGACGCTCTTCGGCCTGGCGGCCGTCAGCCTGATGCTGGCGTGCTACGCCCTGGAGGACAGGAGCCCCTGGTTCGTGCTGGCTTTCGCCGGCTCCTGCGCCCTGGGCTCGGTCTACGGGTTCCTGCAGGGGGCCTGGCCCTTCGGGCTGGTGGAGGCGGTGTGGTCCGTGGTGGCGGTGTTCCGCTGGCGCAGGCTGCGCCGGGAGCAGAACAGCAGGAGCCTGCTGAGCCTGCGCAGCGTGGCCAGCTGAGTCCGGCTCATCATGAACACAACGAATAAGCGCCCGGCCTCCTTGAACAGGGGGCCGGGCGCTCTCGTTTGCGGCGGAATGTCGGAAGCCTAGAAGGCCGTGCCGTTCTGGGCCAGGTCGGCCATGATCAGCGCGCGGATGCGCCTGCTCACCGGGCCGGGCTTGGCATCATGGATGGGCTTGCCGTTGTAGCGCACCACGGACACGCAGTCGAAGCTGGTGCCCACCATCATGACCTCGCGGGCGGTGAAGATCTCGTCCTCGGTGATGCCCTTGAAGAGGATGCCAAGCTCGTCCTTCACCAGGTCCACGGCGCGCATGAGGGTGGTGCCGGCAAGGGAGTTGGTGAACTCCGGGATCACCAGCCGCCCGGCCTCGTCCACCAGGCAGATGTTCTCTGTCGCACCCTCGGCCAAAAAGCCCTTGTCGTCGAAGCAGAAGGGGAAGTCGAAACCGCCCTTGATGGCCTCGCGCTTCATGAGCACGTTGGGCAGGTAGTTGGTGGTCTTGACCGTCGCCATCCAGGCCTGCTTGGCCGGAATGGACGTGCGGAAGGCCGTGACGCCCTTTTCGAAGTACGCTTCCGGCTTGATGTGCATGCGGTAGGCCACCAGGTACAGGCTCTGCACCGGGCTCTCGAAGGGGTCGATGCCGAAGCCGCCCGGCCCGCGCCCCAGCAGGATGCGGATGAGGCCGTCGGGCTCGTTGCCCGCGCTGGCCACCTCGATGAGGGCCTGCTTGAGCTCCGCCCAGGAGCACGGCGGCTCCAGGTGGATGGCCTGGCAGGAGAGCTTCATGCGCCGCAGGTGCGGGTCGAGCTGGTACAGCTTGCGGCCCACGTACTTGATGGTCTCGAACACGCCGTCGCCCCGGTGCACCAGGTGGTCGTCCCAGGGCATGAGCATGAGCAGCGGGTCCGTGCCGATGACCCCGATGCGGTGGTCGTAGAAGGCCAGCACCTCCTCGGTGCCGGGCCGGATGGCCTCGAGCATGGCCTCCAGGTATTCCTTTGATGTGGCGACGCGCATGGCGTGCTCCTTTTGTTAAACTACTTCGGCACGCGCAGCAGGTTGCGGCGGATCAGCTCCTCGCCGATCTGCACGGCATTGAGCGCCGCGCCCTTGCGGATGTTGTCGGACACGATCCAGAGGTTGATGCCGTTGTCGATGGACTCGTCCTCGCGGATGCGGCCCACGAACACGTCGTCCTGGCCTGCGGCGTCGATGGGCATGGGGTAGATCTTCTTCTCCGGGAAGTCGGCCACCACGATGCCCGGGGCCTGGGAGAGTATCCTGCGCACGTCCTCGACCGTGAGCTTCTCCTCGGTCTCGATGTTCACGGACTCGGAGTGGCTGTAGAACACGGGCACGCGCACCGTGGTCGCGGTGACGCGGATGGAGTCGTCGCCCATGATCTTCTTGGTCTCGTTGACCATCTTCATCTCTTCCTTGGTGTAGCCGTTGTCCATGAACACGTCGATCTGCGGCAGGCAGTTGAACGCGATCTGGTAGGGATACACCTGGGGGATGACCTCCTGGCCGTTCATGAGCCGGGCGGTCTGGGTCTCCAGCTCCACGATGGCCTTCTGCCCCGTGCCGGAAACAGCCTGGTAGGTGCTGACCACGATGCGCTTGATCTTGGCCTCGTCGTGCAGGGGCTTCAGGGCCACCACCATCTGAATGGTGGAGCAGTTGGGGTTGGCGATGATGCCCTGGTGCCACTCCAGGTCGTGCGGATTGACCTCGGGCACCACCAGCGGGCACTTGGGGTCCATGCGCCAGGCGCTGGAATTGTCGACAACCACGCAGCCAGCCTTGGCGGCCAACGGCGCGAACTTTTCGGATATGGAGCCGCCAGCGGAGAACAGGGCCAGGTCGAACCCGGCAAAGGAGTCTTCCTTCAGCTCGCGCACGGTGAGCTCGCCCCCGGCAAACTCGACCTTGGCTCCGGCACTGCGCTCCGAGGCGAAGGGCACGACCTCGGAGGCCGGGAACAGGCGCTGGGCCAGCACTTCGAGCATCTCACGGCCAACGGCGCCCGTGGCGCCGACCACTGCAACTTTCGGATTCTGTGCGCTCATTTCGTTTCCCCCGTTAGCGGATGATGATGTTGTTCATGATGGACAAGCAGGCCTCGGCGCGGTTGAGCGTGTACAAGTGCACGCCCGGCACGCCCGCGTCGAGCAGCCCCTGGACCTGGGCCGTGGCATGGGCAAGCCCCAGCTCGCGCACGGCCACGTCGCCGCCTTTGGCGAAAGTCGCCTCCAGCGTCTCGAAAAAACCGCCGAACACCGCCCGGCCATTCAGCCCCGCGATGAACTCGGCAGACTTCATGCTCAAAATGGGCATGATGCCCGGCACGATGGGCACGCTGACGCCAAGGGCGCGCAGACGCTGCACATAGCCAAGGTACAGTTCGTTCTCAAAGAACAGCTGGGTGACCACGAACTGCCCGCCCGCGTCCACCTTGTGCTTCAGCCACTTGAGGTCTTCCTCGGGCGAGGCCGATTCCGGGTGCACGGTGGGAATGCCCGCCACGCCGATGCCCATGTCCGGGTAGTGCCTGCGGATGAAGCGCACCAGGTCCGAGGCGTGCTGGAACTCCTGGCCCTCGAAGGAGAAGTTCTCCACGTTCCTCGGCGGGTCGCCGCGCAGGGCCAGCACGTTCTGGATGCCCGCCTCGGTGATGGCCTTGAGGAACCCGTGCAGGGCGTCGCTTGATGCGCCCACGCAGGTCAGGTGCGCCATGGGTTCGAGCCCCAGGTCGTTCTTCATGTGCGTGACGATGTCGAGGGTGTTGGCCTGGGTGCCGCCGCCCGCGCCATAGGTCACGGAGACGAAGAGCGGGTCGAGCACCTTGAGCTTCTCGACCTCCTCAAAAAACTTGGGCCAGGTGTCGCGCTCCTTCGGCGGGAAAAATTCCAGCGAGAGGAAGGGCTTGCGAGTTGGTATCAGGTCCGCGATGCGCACGCGTCAGGGCTCCTTGGTTGTTGCAGCGCCGTGAAGGACAGGGTTCGGTCATCCGGGGTGGGCGCAGAAAGTAGGCGTGTATCCTTTCTTGGCCCGGCCCGCAACGTCTGCGCATGGTTTCACAATGTTCGGACCGACAGCGCTGCGACAGGGACGCTGCCCCTGGCATTCGACGCGAACAAACGGGGCGTCCAGAGGGCCTCAGGGCCTTTGGCCGCCAAAGGCGGCTCTTACGCCAGCGGCCAGCACAGCGCGGGCACGATGTCCGCGTTGGCGGGAAGGAAGATGGACACGTCGGCCGCGCCCGGAGCGAACCAGGCGAAGCGCTGGCCCTCCAGCGGGATGACCTCGCCGGAAAACGCCGTGACATGGAAGAAATGCAGGCGCACCGGCCCCTGCGGATACACGAAGCGCTTCTCGCGCCAGAAGACGAGCTCGGTGGAGGTGAAGGACAGCTCCTCCTCAAGCTCGCGGATGAGCGCCTCGGCCAGGGTCTCGCCGGCCTCCACCTTGCCGCCGGGAAACTCCCACCAGCCTGCGTGGGCCTTGCCCTCGGGCCGCTCCACGGCCAGGAACCGGCCATCCCGCCAGACCACCCCCGCCACGACCTGAAGGTCGGGGACGGATGTTGCCCCGGAGATCGGCGCGCTACTCACCAAAGGCCTCCATCCCGGTCTCCAGCTCGGCCTGGAGCGCGGCCATGCCGACCTCAAGCTCGGCCATGCGTTCCATGAGCTTCTCGGCCCAGTCGCTGACCTCGCGGTACTGGTTGTTCACCGCGATGGCCTCCCCGCCGCTCCCGTAGGTGGCCGGGTCGTTCATCTTGGCCTCCAGCTCGCCCTGCTCCAGCAGCACGCGCTCCAGATCATGCTCGCACTTGGCGTACTCCTCGCGCAGGGGCTTGAGCTTGCGCGAGAAGACGTTGCGCAGCTCGGCCTGGCGGCGCTTGTCCTCCTTGGACAGGCGCTTGCCGCCCTGCCCGTCCTCGGCTTCGAGACCGGAAACGACGGGGGCTGGCGCGCTGTCGGACTTGCTGTCGGACTTCTTGGCATCGCGCCGGGACTCAAGCCGGGCCTCCAAAAGCGCGGCGCGGCGCTTGGCGTCGAACTCCTCAAAGCCCTCGTGGTGCTGGCTGACGCCCTCCGGCCCCAGGGTCCAGATCTCCTCGGCCACCTCGCCCATGAGGTAGCGGTCGTGGGCGACCATGAGGATGGTGCCCTCGTAGTCCTTGAGCGCGGCCACCAGGCCCTCGCGGCTCTCCAGGTCCAGGTGGTTGGTGGGCTCGTCCAGGATGAGCAGGTTGGCCCGGCCCAAAAACAGGCTGGCCAGCACCAGGCGGGACTTCTCGCCGCCGGAAAGCGCGGCCACGGGCCGCTCGAAATAGCCCTCGCCCAGGAGGAACAGACCGAGCACGCCCATGAGCTGCTCCTCAGTGCACTTGGGGTCCGAGAGGCGGCGCATCTCCGCAATGACCGTGCTCGTGGGCCGCAAAATCTCGGTCTGGTGCTGGCTGAAGTAGCCGAGAGTGGTGCTGTTGCCGAGCTTGGCGTAGCCGTGGCTGGCGGCCAGCTCACCGGTGAGCACCTTGAGCAAGGTCGACTTGCCCGCGCCGTTGGGCGCCACCAGGGCGATCTTGCGGCCCCGGAAGACCTGGAAGCTCAGGCGCGGCCAGATGCGCTTGCCCGGACGCTCGGCGTAGGCGAACTCCAGGTCCACCACGTTGACCGGCACCTTGTCGCCGCGCGTGGGCTCGGGCAGGCGGAAGGACAGCCTGTGGCCCGGCCGGGCGGCCAGCTGGTCGCCCTTGATGCGCGAAAGCTCGTCCTGCATCTTCTCCACGCGCTTGATCTTGCTCTGGGCCTGGGCGGCCTTGCGCGCCTTGACCCGGAAGCGGCGGATGAACTCCTGCTCGTGCTCGATGCGCGTGGACAGGTTGGCGGCCTCGCGCACGCGCTGCTCCGCGTTCTCGGCCATCCAGGCCAGAAATTCACTGAAGGACCCGGCGCGCAGCACGGGCTTGGCCGTGCCCAGCACGAGCACGTGCGTGCCCACGCGTTCCAGGAAGATGCGGTCGTGGGCCACGTAGATGAGCGTGCCCTTGAAGTTCAGGAGGTAGTCCTCCAGCCACTCCACGGCCTCCAGGTCGAGGTGGTTGGTGGGCTCGTCCAAGAGCAGGATGTCCGCGCCCTGCAGGAGCACCCGGGCCAGCTTGGCGCGCTCACGCCAGCCGCCGGACAGCCACTCCAGCTTGCGCGAGAGGTCGTCGTCGGAGAACCCGAGGCCCGAGAGGATGGCCCGGGCCTTGTGCTCCGGGTGGTAGCCGAACTGCTGCTCCAGCCGGGCCTGACGCTCGCCCAGCTTGCGCAGCTTGGCCTCGTCGCGCTCCGCAACCGCGTGCTCCCACTCGCGCCAGAAGTCGCCCCAGTTGGGCAGCGCGGCCAGCACCCAGCCCAGCAGCGGCTCCAGCAGGTCGACCTTGGAGAGCTCCTGGGCCACGTAGCCGATGCGCGCGGCCTTGGTCAGCACCACGCTTCCGGAATCAGGCTCGGTGCGGCCGGCCAGGATCTTGAGCAGGGTGGACTTGCCCGAGCCGTTGGGTCCGGCCACGGCCAGGCGCATGCCCGGCAGGGCCTCGAAGGACAGGGCGCTGAAGAGTTCTTCGCCCCCGTAGGATTTCCCGATGTTCTGGACAGTGATCTTGGACAAAGCGTGGGCCTCCGGTTGCACGCCCATGGAAGCGGGCGGCGAGGTGCTGATATATCGCCTGCGGCGCCGTTGCAAGAGCCGGGGCAAGAGCTGACGGGGCAAGCGCCTGTCCGGGCTCCCACTGCCTGGCGGCTCGGCCTGGCGGTCCGGCTTGGCAATTCGGCCCACCAAGGCTATGCTCGCGCCATGCCCGACTGGTCCGTGTACCTGCTCTCCTGCGCCGATGGCACGCTCTACTGCGGCGTGACCACGGACCTCGCACGCCGCCTGGCTGAGCATAACGCCGGAACAGCCAGCAAGTACACCCGCGCGCGCCTGCCCGTGGCGCTTGTGGCCAGCGCCCCCAGCGCGGACAAGGGCGCGGCCCTGCGCCTGGAGCTGGCCGTGAAGAAACGCCCGCGCGACAATAAGCTGGCCTTGCTGCTGGCGCAACCCGGTGCCGAACAGGCAGGGGCCGCATGCCCCTGCGCATGAACACCCGCGACACAAACGCCCTGAGCGCCTGCACCCTCTGCCCGCGCGCCTGCGGCGTGGACCGGAAGGTGAAGCCCGGCCTGTGCGGCATGGGCGCGACCCTGCGCGTGGCCCTGGCCCAGCTGCATTACGGCGAAGAACCCTGCCTAAGCGGCACCAGCCCCGAAGCTGGAGGCAGCGGCACCATCTTCTTCTCCGGTTGCTCCTTGCGCTGCGTATACTGCCAGAACCACGACATCAGCATGGGCAGGCCCGAGGGCGTCGGCCTGGGACACGACCTGAGCGTGGACGACCTCACGGCCCTGATGCTGGAACTGCAGCGCTCCGGCGCGCACAACGTGAACCTGGTCACGCCCACGCACTTCACGCCCCTGGTGCGCCAGGCCCTTGTGCTGGCCAGGGCCAACGGCCTCAGGGTCCCCGTGGTCTGGAACTCCAGCGCCTACGAGACGGTCGATACCCTGCGCACCTTGGAGGGCCTGGTGGACATCTATCTGCCTGACCTGCGCTACATGGACAGCCAAGCCGCAGCCCGCTACTCGGCCGCGCCGGACTATCCCGAGGTCGCGATGGCGGCCATCAAGGAGATGCACCGGCAAGTGGGCCAACTCGTGGTGGAGGTCGGCCCAGAGGGGCAATTGGCCCGGCGCGGGCTGCTCATCCGCCTCCTGGCGCTGCCGGGAAACGCGGGCCGCGTGGACCTCGCGCTGGACTGGATCGCCGGAAACCTGGGTACAGGCACGGCCATCAGCCTCATGGGTCAGTACTACCCAGCCCACCGCACGCGCGAGTTCCCGGAGATTGACCGCGGCCTCAAGCCCATCGAGTACGCGGCCCTGCGCCGCCACATGGAGCGGCTCGGCTTTGAGAACGGCTTTGTGCAGCAGGTGGGCTCAAGCAGCAGCTTCACCCCGGACTTCCGCCAAAACGACGGCTGAAGCCCGCCCGAACTCGACGAAACGGGCGGAATCTGGCAAGCATTTGAAAAAAGGATCCCCATGCTCACCTCGGAACAAGACTTCCTCAACATGATCGACCGCCACTTTCCGGTGCGCGCGGATGGCGTGCTCCTCGGCCGGGGCGACGACTGCGCCATCCTCGACGTGCTGGGCCCCCTGTGCGTGAGCACGGACCTGTTTGTCGAGGGCGCGCACTTCCGGCGCTCGTACTTCACCCCGGCGGACATCGGACACAAGGCGCTCGCCGCCGCCGCCAGCGACCTCGCGGCCATGGGCGCGGCCCCGGTAGCCTGCGCGCTGTCGCTGGTGCTTCCGGATGACATCGACGACGCCTTCCTGGACGAGCTGCTCGCAGGCATGGCCGCGCTGTCCCGTCGCCTGGGCCTGCCGCTCTGCGGGGGGGATTTGAGCCGTGGCCCGGCGCTGATCCTGGACCTGGCCGTGTTCGGACGGCCCGGCCCGGCCGGGGCGCTGCTGCGGCGCGGAACCCTGCGCCCCGGCGACGAGCTGGTGCTGGTGGGCGACGCCGGTCTGGCCAGGGCCGGACTTTACGCACTGGAAGAGTCCGGCCGCGACGCCCTGGAGCGCTTCCCCGCCGCCACAGCCGCGCACCTGCGACCCGAGCCACGCCTGAACGAGGGGCAACTTTTGGCGGGGCTGCCGGGGGTGCGCGCGCTCATGGACGTGTCCGACGGCCTGGCCCGCGACATCCCGCGCCTGCTCGGCCTGGGCACAAATCTCAGCCAAGGCGGCGGCAAGGCCTTGGGCGCGGACCTGACCATCGACGAGAGCCTGCTGCACCCGGAAGCGCTGCTGTTCTTCACCGCGCGCGCCCAGACCCTCGGCCAATCGCCCGTGGAGGCCTTTGTGCTTGGCGGGGAGGACTACGCGCTCCTGGCGGGCGTCGACCCGTCCGGGCTGGCGCTGGTGCTGGCGGCCATGCCCTCGGCCCGGCACCTTGGCACGGTCTCGGCCGTGCCTGGGCTGCGCGTGGGCGGCGAGGCCTTCACCCGCGCCGGGTTCGACCATTTCGGCTAGGAGGTTTGCACCAATGGCCAAGACAGCGCCCGTCTCCCCCCGGCCCCCGATCAACGCCACCCTGACTGTTCTGGGGTACGTGCGCTCCAGCCTCAAGGACCGGGAGGGCGCGCCGAAATCCGGCGACGAGGGCGCGCCCGAGGCCTGGATCGAGCTGGACCCGTCCTACGCCCCGGCGCTCTTGGGCCTCACGGTGGGCAGCCGCGTCCTCATCGTCACCTGGCTGCACCAGGGCGACCGCACGACCCTGCAATGCCACCCGCGCGCCGACCGAAACCGGCCCCTGCGCGGGGTTTTCGCCACGCGCTCGCCAGACCGGCCCAACCCGCTGGGCCTGCATGAGGTCGAAATCAGGGAGATCGTGGAACCGGCGCGGCTGCGGGTGTTCCCGCTGGAGGCCATCGACGGCACCCCGGTGGTGGACATGAAGAACGTGGGCTGAAAAGACGGCTATCTCTTGAGCAGTCTCGTGACCACGACTGCGGCGACAACAACCAGAACGACCAGGACCAGGACCCAATTGTCCTCAAAAAATACCTGATAGTCCGGCTTCCTCGCCCTGTCGATATCCTGCAAGGCCTTCCCGATGACATCCGTCGCCGCGACGCTGATCTGCATGAAATTTCCCACGCCAAACCTCCTGCTCGTTACGATGTGTGGGTTCCACAGGGAACTCCAATCGTCATGAGCCTACGCTGGGCATCCACGCGCAGTCGGTGCTCCAGCGAACATTGCCGGATTCGGCCAGCATGTGCTGTGGCCTGTGCGCCGGGCGGCGCGGGGCGGGGAGAGGTGAAGAGCGTGAGGTGAGGCGCGGCCGCGACGTCCGGCCTTGCGGGCTTCAAGCCTGAGGGCTGCCCACGAGGCTCGCGAAATGGGCCTTGGTCATCCGGGCCAGTTCCGGGTCGGGGATGTGCATGGCCACCTGGTCGACCACGGGGCGGCCCTGGCGGCAATTGCGGCAGCAGGGCAGCTCGTTTTCCGTGTTCACGGTCTCGCGCACCTTGCGCCGCAGGGGGTGGTTCCAGACCTCTTCGAAGCTGTCGGTGTTGAGGTTCCCGGCCAGGCCCGCTCCGCCGCAGCAGATGGCTGCGGAGCCGTCCACGTTCACGGTCAGGGCCTGCCAGGGCACGATGCAGCGGTGCGTCTGGCCGGCCGACTGGGCGAACACCGGCTTCTCGGCAAACAGGGGGGGAATGCGCACCGCCACCCCGTGCCGGTCGCCCGCCGCCACCGCGCGCTGGAACTCCTGGTCCGCCAGCTCCGGGAAGAAATACAGGGATTCCCGCGCCATGTCCTCGGTGTCGGCCCGGAGCAGGAACACGGTGATGGCCGCAACGCCGATGCCGCCCGCCAGATGGACCAGGGTGGCCAGTTCCTCGATGTTCGAGCGCATGGCCACAAAATTGAACTCCAGCACGGGCCTGCGCACCATCCGCGCCGCCTTCAGCTCGGTCAGCAGCCGGATGTTCTTGATCAGGGCGTTGAAGTCGCCGCCCTGGCGGATGCGGTTGTAGGTTTCCGCCCTGCCCCCGTCGCAACTGATCTTCACGATGCCCACGCCGTTCTTCAGGAGCATGCGGCGCTGCCGCTCCAGCAGCAGGGAGCCGTTGGTCTGCACGATGGGCGAGCACTGGCTCTGGTGGCACAGGTGGAAGAAATGGTCGATGTGGTCGTACAGGAAGGGTTCGCCGCCGGTGATGCAGACATTGTCCGCGTAGGGCAGCGCGCGGCCGATCTGCTCCAGCGCCGCCGCGCTGATCTGCGCCGAGGACTTGTGCGCCTGGTTGCACATGACGCAGCGGTAGTTGCAACGCTCCAGGGCCGTGATGGTCACAAGGGACGGGAAAGACTCCGCCTGGCCGACGTTGTGGAGCATTTCGTGCGAGATCTGGGCACGATTTTTTTCCTTCAGCTGGGGCAAAGCAGGCATATGCGTCCTTCGTGTGGAGGCTTGGGGGGGGCAGCACCCGGCAACAGGTGCAGTCTCCTTGACGCATGCAGATTCGAGGCCAACAGCGCGTGGACAAAATTGAGGCTAGGGGCGGGAAAGCCCCGCGAAAGCCGCCTCGGGAGCTGCGCAAAGCGCACTCAGCGCCTGCATGAATTGTGAAACGTGCGCGCCGTCCGCCAGGCCGTGGTGCACCTGAAGGCTGACCGCGAGGAGCGTTCTGTCGTCTCTCGGCTCAAAACGCCCCCACACGATGCGGGGGATGGCATCCGGCGGGGAGAAGCTCATGGGATGGCTGACGGAAGTGAAGTGAACCCAGGGAAGGCAACTGAGGTACAGCATGTCCTGTTCTGTCGATTCCAGCGAAGACTCCTGCGCGTTCTTCACCTGCTCCATGACCTCGCGGGTGCGGGCGATGAAGGTGTTCGGGTCCTCGGTGTAACGGGCCGAGCAGAAGTTCAGCTGCCCACGGCTGTTGAGGACGGTGAAGGACGGATGAACAACATCGCACATACACACGACATCGTCTACAATTCTCAGCCTGAGTTCTGGAACGCTGTTGGCTGCCTTGGTGACAAGGTAGATCATGCCGACGTATGACGGGATTGCACAGTCCGTCATGAAACGTCTTGCCAATGTAACATCAAGCTCACAGGTCAAAGCCCAATAGGGGTACTGCATTTTGCTGAAGTAATTGTACTGATCTCGCCTGCCCCATGTTTCCATATCAATGGGCTTCACGTATGTCTCCTGTGGACTTTTGCTTCTTGGGATGGGCAGCTCGACTCCTGCTCAGACGGCCTGCCCCTTGAGCACCAGGTTGCACTTGTTCAGCTCTTTGAGCGCCTTGGCGCGCAGCTCCGTGACTTCGTCGAGCTTGTCCTGCAGCTTGGCCACATTGCGCCGGGCGAGATCCTGAAATTTGGTGTGGCGGGGGTCCTTGCTGGTCTTGAAGGCGGGCTTGGCCTTCTCGTCGGCGATCTCTCTGGTCAGGTGCTTGATCCTCTTTTCAAAGTCCTGGATGCGGGTGCCAAGCACCTTCCGCCGCAGCTTCAGCGCCTCGGTATTGTCTGTCTTGCTCATGACCATGGGGGCACCTTGGGGCTAGAACGTGATTGGGTGGACTGGGATGGCGTGACATCGCCCGTGGGCCGGGGTTTGTCAACCGCGAGAGGGGCGGGGCACGCGGCTGGCCTCAGGCGATGTCCATGACTTCGAGCTTGCGCACGAGGTCGGAGTAGCGCTCACGCGGCATGTTCAGCTCAACCGTCTGCCCCGCGCCCATGGTGAGCGTGACGAGCACGCGGTCATCGTCCACGTCCTTCGTCGTGATGAAGCGGACCTGGGCCAGGTTCACAAGCGTCTGGTTCTCTGGGTCCAGGGACAGGTCGCCGATCCAGGTCATGCGTGGCTCCTTGCGCGGTTTGAGGTTGAAACTGCCGGAGACTAAGGGGTGAAACTTACAATTACCACAATCCCTGTGCTGCAAGTTCATCCTTAATTTTGTTTGCTTCTGCCAACGCGACCTTGCCCCATCTTGCATGCTCACGCAGCAACTGTAGTGTTCTATCCAGCTGTGCCGGTGTCGCTGTAGATAGATCCATTCCTATGCTTGGATTTTTAACGCCATCCTCTACACCGTCTTGCCAGTCTGGCAAACATAGCAAACAAACCTTTAAATTGTTTTTAATTACATCATCATGCGTGTGTTTCAACGCGAATATAAAAGAAGATTTAATTACATCTTTTGGATAAGGCAACAAACTCGTGTCAAGATATGAATACCCAGAAGTTGCTCTTTGCTCTACTGCGAGGGCGTATGCACGAATTATCTCAGCCACAGTTTCACCAGCCTGAAGACTTCGCGACATATCTTCTTTGTATTCCGACAACCATTGGTTAATTGCCATCAGCCCCCCTGAATTGCTCAGCCCAAAAGACCGTGCAGTTACTAAACGATACCATAACAACATCCGTTCGCAACCCCCCATAAAAAGGCCCGCCGCTTGCGCGACGGGCCTCATCATTCAGCAGTTTCTAATCCGCCAGCCTAGAACTGGTCCTGCACGCCCGAGGGGTCCTTGAACTCCACGGACTTGTCCCACATGATCTTCTTGGTGCCGCGGTTGTCCAGGTACTTGGCCAGCTCCAGGTCGACCTTGATGGGCACGTCCACGCCAGCCTTCATCAGCGCCTGGCGCAGATACCCCTCGGCCTTGGTGGCAAAGGCCGTGGAGTCGCCCAGCACGCGCTGCGCCTCAGTCGGGTTGTGGAAGCCCACAGAGTTCTCCGCGCCGATGAACAGCGAGCGGTAGAAGGCCTCCTCGTAGTAGTCGCGCGCCTTGTCGTACAAGGCCTTGTCGATGACCTTGCCCTCGGCCTGGGCCTTGTGCGCGGTCTCGATGAGCTTGGCCACCGTGGCCGTGGCATACCCCGCGCGGATCTGCATGGACGCGGTGCGGTCCTGAATGGTCGTCACCTGCTCCTTGAGCCAGGCCGCCGTCTCGGTGTGGCACTGCATGCAGGCCTTCATGTCGTTCTTGAGAGGGCTCATGACGCGGTGGTCGCTGAACTTGTGCACGCCCTGCTTGGTGTACGGCATGTGGCAGTCGGCGCAGGCGGCCCCGGCCTTCCAGTGCACGCTCTTGTTGCTGAACAGCTCAAACTCGGGGTGGCGCAAGAAGGCCATCTTGTAGCCGGTGACGCTCTGCTTCCACTCGCGGTTGGCGTCGTCCGAGCGGATGACCTTGATGATGTTCTCAATGGTGATCTCGCCCCACTTGCTGCCAGCCCAGGGGAAGAACAGGCCCACAGACTTCATGTCCTTGTCCTTGGGCACGTTGTAGGTCACGTGGCACTGGCCGCACACCAGGCTGCGCTTCTCCTGGCGGGTGAGCTTCTTCTGGTCCACCTTCATGGCGTCCAGCGCCGCGCCCAGCGTGAACCCGCGCGAGAGCTTGAGCCCCATGTCCTTGTTGTCGTGGCAGTCGATGCAGGCCACGCCCAGCTCCCGGTTCTTCTCCGGGATCATGGCCAGAACTTCCTTGTAGGGCTTGGAGTAGTAGTCCGCGCCCATCTGCTTCTGGAGCTGCGGGGCGTAGGGCGTCTTGCACGACAGGCACACGCCGCCGCTCTTGAGGCGCGAGGCGTCGATGTCCAGCTGGTCGCGGATCATGCGCGAGTGGCCCTTGGGCTCGTTGTACTCCACGCCAAAGCCCCAGCCGTTGAACAACAGCGCCATGTACGGGTACTCGGCCAGCTTGTCGTAGGTCAGGTGGTCGGCGTCGAAACCGCGCTTGTATTTGCTCTTGCCTGCGGGCTCGGGGTCGTTGGTCTTCTTCCAGGTCTCATATTCCTCGGGATAGGCCTTGCCCCAAACCTCCGGGTCGATCTCGTTGTCCGGGATGACGACGGTCTTGACCATCTCCGGCTTGCTCGGCGCGCAGCCGTACGGGATGACCAGATACGCCAGCGCCAGCGCAACTCCGACGATGAACAGGGTTCCCTTCTTCCTCAAAGCCATGTCGCTCCTCCTCCCGTAAATCGTTATTCCCCTGCAACGGAGAAATTTGTGTTCGTCAGGTCCTGCTGCCCCGGCAACGGCTACTGCGTCTCCAGCGCGCCGCTGCGCTTGTGCATGATGCGGCGGTGGCAGTCGGTGCAGCTGCGCTCCTGGTCGATCATGTCCACGGCCTCCGCATGGCAGCGGATGCAGTTGGCTTGCACCACCTTGCGGCCGTGCTCGGTGATGCGGATGTCGTCGGGCACGCGCCCGGCGTTGAACAGCACCAGGTCCTTCATGCCGTCGATGGACTTCCAGACGTAGTGCGCGGGCAGGCTGTCATTGGGCAGGTGGCAGTCCACGCAGGCCTTGCGCCGGTGCGCGCCCTGGTGGAACCAGGCCTCGTAGTGGGACTCGTGGATGTGGCAGGAGGCGCAGAAGTCCGGGGTTTCCGATTTGGCCAGGAGCTGCGGCGGCCCCAAAGCCAGGAACAGCGCCACGGCCAGGACCACCGCGCCCGCCAGAAGAACCATCCGCAAGCCGCGACGTTTCTCGTCACTCATTCCCCCACCCCTTTTAAGGCTAAACGTCCCGCCCAGGCCACCCTGAACGGCTCTCCCCGCAGGCACATGGCACAACCAACTAGAATCATTGCACCCTGCAACAGCGCCTACATTTTTGCACCTTACTCTATTCTCTGCCGGATGACTTGACTTAAGTCAAGCGGACGGGAGAGGCGGAGCAAAAAACCGCCATAAACGAAAGCGCCCCCGCCAGTCTCAAGGACTCGCGGGGGCGCATTGGTTTGCGTCCGGCTGGGAGCTCATGGAGCCGCCCCTACATGGCGCCTGAGTCGATCTGCTCCACCTGCTCCTGGATGGCTTTGGCAAGAGGCCCGTCCAGGCCCATGATGTCGACGTTGAGGAAGCCGCGCACGATGGTGGACGTGGCCTCGGCCTCGTCCATGCCGCGCGCCATCAGGTACTCGATCTCGTCCTGGGCAATCTTGCCCACCGCCGCTTCGTGCGACAAATCCACGCCCTCGACCGTGGCGTCGAGCTCCGGGATGGCGAGCATCTGCCCGCCGCCCAGGATGAGCCCCTTGCACTCCAGGTGCCCCCGGCAGGGCACTGCATGGCCAGCGATGTGCCCGCGCGCGATGTTCGTGCCGCCGGTGGTGATGGTGCGCGCGATGATCTCGCAGCGGGTGTCGGGCGCGTTCATGATGACGCGGCTGCCGGTGTCCACGTGGGAGCCCTTGGGCGTCACGATGATGGAATTGAACCGGGCGATGGCCCCGCGACCGTTCAGGTAAATGGCCGGGTACATCTGCAGGGTGCCCACGGCGTTCATGAGCACGTAGTTGCTCTGGAACACGCCGCCCTCCTCCACCACGCCCACCGAGCGCGGACGCACCGTGGCGTTCTCGCCCCAGTTGTGGACCATGGTGAAGGTCAGCTTGCCACCCTTCTTGACGTAGAATTCGGTGATGCCCAGGTGCGCGGCGTGGGTACTGCCGTGGGCCGTGGAGCAGCCGGTCATTATGTGCACCTCGCTGCCCTCTTCCACCACAACGATGTTGTGCACGTTCTGGCCCGCGTTGTCGGCCTTGAGGAACAGACAGGACTGCACGGGCTTTGCGATCTTCGCGCCAGGCTTGGTGCGGATGAAATAGCCGCCGTGGGTGTTCCCGGCAACGTTCTTGGTGAACTCGTCCTTGTCGCGGTCAATGAGCTTCCAGGCGTACTCGGGCAGATTGTCGTAGCGCTTCATGGCCACGTTGAAGTCGAGCAGCTCCAGGCCCGGGTCGCGGGACTTGCAGTGCACGGTCGACTGGTCCATGTGCATGAACACGGCGCTGGCGTTGGCGGAGTCCACGTCCACCCCCGCGTGCAGGATGCGGTGCTTGTCGTTGGCGTCCAGGGTGCGCAGGTCGGCTATCTCGCCGCGCTCGATGCCGGTGAAGGCGAAGTCTTTCAGGTTGACGTCTTTCATGATGCGGTCCTTGTCACGTCGAGAGGCGTGAGCCCCGAGGGCTCGTTCAGGCACTTGATGCACTCCTGGTAGCCGAAGCTGCGGATGTGCTCCAGGATGTCGCGGGGCCGGGCCTCGCAGCAGAGGTGGCCCTCGTAGAGCACCTGGCCGCGGTCGGCGTTGATGTAGTCCAGGATGTAGCCGGTGTGGGTGATGATGAGCCCGCTCGTGCGCAGCTTGCACTTGAGCGGCTTGGCGCACGCGCCCGGAGGCAGGTCCACCTCGCCGTCCAGCAGACGGCGCACCACCTTGCCGATGAGCTGCATGTTCTCCAAATCCACGCCGCTCTCCGGCTCGTCGAAGAGCACAAAGCTGGGCTTCTGGGCCATGAGCTGCAGGAGCTCCGAGCGCTTGATCTCGCCGCCGGAGAAGCCGGAGTTGATGTCGCGCTCCAGGAAGTCCACGAAGTTGACCCTGGCGGCCATGGCTTCGGGGTCGATCTCGCGGCCGCGCGCGCACATCTGCACCAGGTGCCGGGTCTTGAGCCCGTGGATGGTGGGCGGGCGCTGGAAGCTCATGCCGATGCCTAAGCGCGCGCGCTCGAACATGGGCATGTGCGTGATGTCCTGGCCGCGGAAGGTGATCTTTCCGCCGGTGACGGTGTAGCCGGAAAAGCCCATGAGCGTCATCAGCAGGGAGGTCTTGCCCGAACCGTTGGGGCCGAAAAGGATGAAGGTCTCGCCTTCCTTGATGTGCAGGTCGATGCCGCGCAGCACCTCACGTTCGCCAATGCTGACGCGCAGATCCTCGATCTTGAGCATGGAAGCCTCGCCTGTGGCCGCCTGGTTTCGGTCCCTCGCGGGGCCAGCGGTCGCGGGCTGTTTCCTACCGATTTTGGCGGACGAAGTCCAGTTGCCGCCGCTGCGAACTCCCCGCCCGCGCCCTTTGCTCCCCGGACGCTTTGCTGTACACTCGCAAAAGCGAGGCACCCCATGGCGAAGAAACTGACATCCCTGGATGATCTGAAGGACCTGAAGCTGCCCGGCGGCAAGGTCACCCCACTGGACCTGGCGCGGATCGCCATGAAGGGCGGCGCTGTCCCATCCAAGCCCAAGGTCCAGGCCAAGCCCGGCCCCAAGGCCGCGCAGCCCACTCCCGCCGACGACGCTGCCGAGGACTCCCTGTTCTTCAGCGCCATGCAGGGCGTTGCGCCCGTTGCCGGCAGCGGCCGGCAGATCCAGCCGCCCCCGCCTCCCGCGCCCGCCCTCGACCCCGAGGACGACGAGGACGCGGACGGCAAGCTCATGCGCCAGGCCGTGCAAGGCGCCATCGAGTTCGACCTGGAGCTCTCCGACGAGTACATGCGCGGGTTCGTGCGCGGGCTGGACTCCAAGATCTTCCAGCAGCTCAAGGCCGGCAGCCTCTCCGTGGAAGGCCACCTGGACCTGCACGGCCAGAACGCGGACCAGGCGCGCGACGCGCTGATGTTCTTCATGCGCGAGAGCTATCTGGCCGGTCGGCGCGTGGTGCTGGTGATCCCTGGCCGGGGCAAGAACTCGCCGGGGGGCTTAAGCATCCTGCGCGCGGAGATTCAAAGCTGGCTCACGCGCGAGCCGTTGCGGCGCATCGTTCTGGCCTTCTGCACGGCCCAGCCGCGCGACGGCGGCACCGGCGCGCTGTACGTTCTGCTGCGCAAGATCCGCAAAAGCCAGGGCAAGGTCGCCTGGGACACGCAGATGAACTGGGAAGGCCTGGAACGCTGACCCCGTGCCCTGACAAGCCCTTGCCAGCGGGCCTGCCACAATGTATACACGCGCTCTCGAAACGGCATCAGCCCGCCTTCTCAAGTGCGGAGAGGTAGCGAAGCGGCCGTAACGCGCCCGACTCGAAATCGGGTTACGGACTAATAATCCGTACGTGGGTTCGAATCCCACCCTCTCCGCCATTTTCATTCAACAATTCATGCGGTTAAGACAAGCTGGTCCATCGTCCAGGCATAGGTTCTCCCGTTGACTACCAGCGGCCCGAAGCGATCCTACCGCGCCCCCGGGCCTGACGTGAACTCCTTCTGCATGGCGACCTCCGGTACGTCAGAAAATGCAGAGGGCGGGGGCGGGGGTCGTCCCCCTGCGCGTGAACCGCTAGCCCAGGCCCTGCTCGTGCAGGGCGCGCCACACCGTGGTGTAGCTGACGCCCAAACGCCCGGCCGCCTCGTGCTTGTCCCCGCCGCACTGGCCCACCATCTGGCGGATGAGGGAGAGCCGCGAGCGGTCCAGGCTCTGCTTCAAGGTCAGGCCGCTGTCCGCCCAAGATTCCTCCGGCCTGCACTCCTCCGGCGGCCGGGCCCCGGCGGCTGCCACGGCCTCCCGGAAAAGCTCCGAAAACAGGGATTCGTCAGCCTCCTGCCCTTCCAGAAGCACGAGGTAGGACTCGATCAGGGACAGCAGCTCGCGGACGTTTCCCGGCCAGGAATGGCGGCCCAACGCCTTCAGCATCTTCGGGGAGAGGACTCGGCCGGGCTTTCCGTACTGGCCCAGGACCCGGTCCAGCAGGAGCGGGATGTCCTCCTGGCGCTCGCGCAACGGCGGCACCGCAATGCTCAGCATGGCCAGGCAGTAGTAGAGGTCCATGCGGAACCTGCCTGCGCTGGCCAGTTCTTTTAGCGGCCGGTGCGAGGCGTTGATGACGCGCACGTCCACAGACCGGATGCAGGTGCCACCCACGCGCATGATCTCCCTGGCCTCCAGGACGCGCAACAGACGTAGCTGCATCTCGTGACTCACCTCGCCCACCTCGTCGAGGAAGATGGTGCCGCCGTCGGCCATCTCGAACAGGCCCATCTTGCCGCCGCGCTTGGCCCCTGTGAAGGCCCCGTCGTCATAGCCGAAGAGCTCGCTCTCCATGAGCGACGGGGGAATGGCCGCGCAGTTCACGGCCACAAAGGCCTTGTTGCGGCGGCCGCTCTCGGTGTGCAGGGCGTGGGCGACCAGTTCCTTGCCAGTGCCGGTCTCCCCGGTGATGAGCACCGTGGCGTTGGTGGGGCCGAAGCGCAGGATCTTCCTCTTCAGTTCGCGGATGGGCAAGCTGGCCCCGCGGATGTCGTCCAGGCCGCTACGGGCCACAAAGCCCCTGTCATAGAGCTTCTCGCTGATCTTGCGGTTGATGCTCTGCAGGGAGGGCACATCGCGAAAAAAGGCCACGGCTCCGGGGGCCTTGGAGTGCACCAGAAGCGGAAAGGCGGTGACCACGAACTGCTCCCCGGCGATCTCCACGATGGCGTCGTGGCGCGAGACTCTGTCCTCCAGCACGTCCACAAGCAACAGCTTGTCGTAGAAACCGGGTAGGATGTCGGCTTGGGAGTCCCCCGGGAGGTGCAGGAGGGTGGCCGCCTTGCTGTTGGAGAAGATCAGGTTGCGCTCGTTGTCGATGCACACCACCCCGTCCTGGACATGCTTGAAGATGGTCATGAGGTCGGCGCGCCGGGCGTCCTCGACGCGCTTGCGACGGGCAATGGCCCGGGCGTCCTCCAGGGCGTTTCGGATGCTGTGCGCGTTGGGCTCGATGACGAAGCCCACGCCGCCCAGGCTCTCCATGTAGTGCTTACTGACCCCGCCGCCCACCAGGACGCGGACGCCTCGGTCGTAGGCCGCCCTGATCTTGACGAACATCTCCTCCCAGCTGGCGTAGGTGATGTGGTGGATCTTGACGCCCAGCAGCTCCTGCATCATCTCAAGGTCGTGATGCTCCTCCAGGAACGCGGCCAGGGCGATGTGGCTGGACAGGCGTCCGGCCATGCGCAGGGACCGGATGACGTCCATGTCGGTGCGCTCGATGGCGGCCACTGAATGACCGATGGCCCGGGTGATGCTTTTCCCGGTGCCGCCATGACACAAGACAACCTCGCGACCCTCGTCCAGGAACTTCCGGGCGGCCGGGACCACGGTCTCGAAGGTTGCCACCTGGCACTCCAGGTCGTAGTCCTCATCGCGCGCCACGCGGCGGACGCACTCGACGATCTCTGCGGAGTGGGCCACAAGGGCGAAGCGGAACCGGGGGGTGTCGAGCATGGCGCCTTCCTTTCATACACGCGGCATCACAGGGGCTCAGATGCCGATCCCTGCGATTGTCCGTATACCGTGACAGCGGAAATCCGCGTGTCACGGAATGCATCGGGGATCTTTATTTCAATTTCGCAATTGCATTTCAATTTTGAAAGTAGCCCCCAGCGCAGCCGTTGTCAACGCTCGCAACACACTGGAATAGCTGATGTTGCCGTGCAACTATAGTTGGCACGCTTCCTGCTTTTGTAAAAGTATCAGCGGCTTGGCCTGTGGCCTGGACCGCATGCCCAGCATCGCCACCGTCTCCTCCAGGCAACGAGGGACACACGGCGCAACCGGAAGATCAGCGCAGGAGGCATCATGCAAGCCCTGAAGCGAGCGGCCATCCCAATCGGCCTAGGATTGCTCCTCTGGTTCCTTCCCGTTCCAACGGGACTTTCCGTCCAGGCCTGGCACCTGTTCGCCCTGATGGTGGCCATCATCGCCGGATTCATCTCCGCCCCGCTCCCCATCGGCGCAGTTGCCTTCATCGGCCTGACCATCACCGTTTTGACCAACACCCTGAACATCAAGGAAGGCCTCTCCGGCTTCGCCTCCGGCTCCATCTGGCTCATCGTCGCGGCGTTCCTGTTCTCCCGCGGCTTCATCAAGACCGGCCTTGGCAGCCGCATCGCCTATCTGCTGCTGCGGGCCATCGGCGACAGCACCCTCAAGGTGGCCTACGCCTTCACCTTGAGCGGTCTGGTGGTGGCCCCGGCCACGCCGTCGTCCACGGCCAGGGCAGGCGGAATCATCTACCCCATCCTGCGCAGCGTGATCTCGGTCCTCGGCTCCGAGCCGGGACCCAAGGCCCGCCGCGTCGGCGCCTTCCTCATCATGAGCTACTATCAGGTAGACGCGGTGCTCTCGGCCATGTTCATGACCGCCATGACCGGCAACCCTCTGGCCGTGGAACTGGCCAAGAAGACCGCCGGCATCGAGCTGTCCTGGGGCATGTGGGCCCTGGCCGCCCTGGTGCCGGGCGTCATCGGCATCATCTGCGTGCCGCTGTTCGTCTACCTCATCTACCCGCCGGAGATTAAGCGCTCCCCGGAAGTGAAGAAGCTGGCCGCAGACAAGCTGGTGGAGCTCGGCCCCATCACGCTCACGGAGATGATCCTGCTCGGCGTGTTCATCCTGGCCCTGCTGCTCTGGTGCAGCGGCCCAGTGACCCACATGAACCCGACCGTGGTGGGCCTCATCGCTGTGTGCATCATGCTCATCGGCAAGGTCATCGACTGGAAGGACGTTTTGAACGAAACCGGGGCCTGGGACACGCTGATCTGGATGGGCGTGCTGGTGGGCATGGCCGGGCAGCTGTCCTCCAAGGGCTTCATCCCCTGGTTCGCCCAGACCGTGGCCGTGTCCATGTCCGGCATGGGCTGGCCCCTGGCCCTGAGCCTGCTCATGGTGATCTACATTTACTCGCAGTATGGGTTCGCCAGCATGACCGCCCACGTTGCGGCCATGTACGCGGCATTCCTGGCCGTGGCCGTCAGCCTGGGCGCACCCGGCTATCTGTCGGCCCTGCTTCTGGCCTACTCCGGCTGCCTCTGCTACTCGCTCACCCACTACAGCTCCGGCCCCGGACCGATCTTCTACAACGCGGGCTTCGTACCGCTGCCCACCTGGTGGCGGATCGGCTTCCTCACCTCGCTGCTGCATATCGTGATATGGGCTGGCACCGGCCCCCTCTGGTGGAAGCTCCTGGGCCTGTGGTAGGCCGCCCGAGTCAATGGCAACGGAAATAAAGGAAAACCACATGATAGCATCGACATCAATGACGGCGGCACTGGCCAAGGCGCTCTTTGCCAGACAGGGAGAGTTTGCTGTCCTGGACGTGCGCGAGCAGGAGGAGTTCTCCCGCAGCCACATGCTCCTGGCCAGCTGCGCCCCCTTGAGCCGTCTGGAGCTCCTGGTTCAGGACCTCGTACCCTGCAAACAAACCCCGGTGCTCCTGGCGGACAGCGGGCAGGAGACCGGCCCCTCGCGCGCTGGACGCGCCTACGACGTCCTGCTGGCTCTGGGCTACACGAACCCGATGGTGCTCGAAGGAGGAATGCAGGCCTGGAAGCAGGCGGGCTTCATCGAGTTCACAGGGGTTGGCGCGCTGAGCAAGGGCTTTGGCGAATATGTGGAGGAGAAGCTCCACACCCCGCGCTATGAGCCCCTGGTCATCAAGGCCCTGATGGATTCCGGCGAAAAATTCGCCGTCATCGACGTGCGCCCACGCGAAGAATACGCCAACATGAACATCCCCACCGGCATGAACGCGCCTGGCTGCGAGGTGCTCTACCGATTCGCCGACCTTGCGCCCGACCCCCAGGCCACAGTCGTGATCAACTGCGCCGGGCGCACCCGCAGCATCATCGGCACCCAGACCCTGCGCAACGCGGGCGTTCCCAACAAGGTGGTGGCCCTCAAGGGCGGCACCATGAACTGGCAGTTGGCGGGGTTCAACCTGGAGTACGGGACGCCCCGCCGCACGGCCCCGCCCTCGGCCAAGGCCCTGGACTTCGCCCGCGAGCGCAGCGCCATGGTGGCCGAACGCTGCAAGATCGCCTTTGTCGACGCCGCGACCCTGGGCGACTGGCAGAGGCAGGCAGAGGCGCAGACCCTGTACGTCTTTGACGTGCGTCAGCCCGAGGAATTCGAGGCCGGACACCTGCCGGGCTCGCGCAACGCCCCGGGCGGGCAGCTGGTGCAGGCCACCGACGAGTACGCCGCGGTCCGCAACGGCCGCTACGTGCTGGTGGACGACACCGAGGTGCGCGCCGTCATGACGGCCCATTGGCTCAAGCAGCTGGGCCTGCCCGAGGTCTACGTGCTACGCGGGGGCCTTGGCGGATCTGGCCTTGGCAGCCAGGGGCTGGAAAGAGGGCCTGCGGCCCCCTGCGTGGTGAAGGCTCCGGACATTCCGGGCGTCACCGCCCTGGAGCTCAAGGCCCTGCGCGAAGGCCCCACGCCCCCACTGGTCATCAACGTGGGCGTCAGCCGGGTCCACCGGCAGGGGCACATCCCCGGCGCGGCCTGGGTGACGCGGGGATACCTGGAGCGGGCCGTGGCCGCCTACCCTGACGCCAAGCACATCGTCGTCACCTCGGACAGCTGCCTCCACGCCGCCCTGGCCGCCCGCGATGCAACCGCGCTGTGGCCCGGAGCCAAGGTGCTCCGCTTCCGGGGTGGCACGCCCGCCTGGGCCAAGGCCGAACTGCCCCTGGCCGAGGGCATGCCCCTGGCCCTCTGCACCGAGGACGACATCTGGTACAAGCCCTATACAGACGTCAACGCCAAGCCCGAGGCCATGATGGGCTACTTTGACTGGGAATTCGGCCTGGTGGAGAACATCATGAAGGACGGCGACGCCCACTTCGCCCTCATGGACCCGCACAACGGCTAGCACCGCACCCGCGAACCAATGGACAGGGGCCTGGAGCGTTTCCAGACCCCTGTCTCTCGTTACAAAACAGCGTGCTCGCCAGCCGGGTTGGCATTCCTCCACGCCAGGGTATCTCAGGCAATCGCCGTACAGCGCGATCTGGAAGGCCTCCCCCGACGAGCGTATGACATGGAGGATAGGGGCGCCCCCAAAATCAAGAGCATCGTGTAAGTCCTTCAGGCCCCCTGGACTGTCCTGCCCCTAACCTGCCCCTAAAAATCCGGACCGACAACAAATGGATTGGGCTTCACCCGCTCAAGGCTTGAAATGGCTGGAAAACGGAGAGCTGCAGGCAGATGGGACTTGGGTGCTGGTTCTCCAAAGAGGTCCGTTACATCCAGGGGGATCTTGGAAAAACCTGGGGCATGCACTTTTTCACATCAATATATGAGCCATGCCATTGGCTTGCCATGTTAAAGATTCGGCCCCACCCTCTGCCCTAGATACGTGGTTTTTAACAATTGGCCCCATACATAGTTCGGAATATTGGTGTGATGTCGCGGGATGGTGCCCATTGCGCTCATGTCGGCGTTCGGCTGGTGGACAGCCCGCGCATGCTCAACCCAATACGGCCGCGCGGCAAATCAACGTCTACGACGCGCACCAACACCTCCCGGCCCACTGACACCACTTCTGCGGGGTCCGCCACGAAGCGGTCCGCCAACTGGCTCACATGCACCATGCCGTCTCGATGCACTCCGATGTCCACAAAGGCGCCGAATTTGGTGACGTTGGTGACGATGCCAGGGAGTTCCAGGCCAGGGGTCAAATCCTCGATGCGGTTCACGCCCTCGGCAAAGGCAAAAGCGCTAAACCCAGCCCTTGGGTCGCGGCCAGGTTTTTCCAACTCGGCCATGATGTCCGTTAGGGTCGGCAAGCCAATGTCTTCGGCGACGTAATCATCAAGGCTCACTCTGGCTCTCGCGGAGGCGTCGGAGAGAAGCTCCCGCACAGGGCATTTGGCGTCACGGGCCATGCGCTTCACCAGGGCGTAGCGTTCGGGGTGCACGGCGCTTGCGTCCAGAGGCTCTTCACCACGCACGCGCAGAAAACCGGCGGCCTGCTCATAGGCCTTGGGCCCTAAGCGCTTGACCTTGCGCAGGGCGTCCCGAGTCTTGAAAGGACCCTGTTCGTCACGATGCGCCACAACGGCTTTGGCAAGGGCCGGGCCCAGTCCGGACACGAAGGTCAGCAGCTCCTGGCTGGCCGTGTTCACATCCACGCCCACAGCGTTGACGCAGCTCATCACCACGTCGTCGAGCGACTTGCGCAGCCCAGCTTGATCCACATCGTGCTGGTACTGACCCACGCCTATGGATTTGGGGTCCAACTTGACCAGTTCGGCCAGGGGATCCATGAGCCTGCGACCAATGCTCACGGAACCACGTACGGTCAGGTCCAGGTCCGGGAATTCCCGCCGGGCGATTTCAGACGCCGAGTAGATCGAGGCTCCGGCCTCGTTTACCAGGACAATGGGCAGCCCCAGCCCGAGTTCGCGCACAAAGGCTTCCGTTTCACGGCCGGCAGTTCCGTTGCCAATGGCGATGGTCTCTACCTGGAACCTGGAACACAGCGCCTTGACCTCGTTGGCCGAGGCCTCCCGCTGGCCGGGTGAAGTGGTCGGATATATGGTGGCGTGGTGCAAAAGCGTGCCCTGGGCATCCAGCACTGTCAGCTTGGCCCCAGTACGGAAGCCGGGATCCAGGGCCAGCACCCGTTTCTGTCCCAAAGGCGGCGCCATGAGCAGTCCACGCAAGTTGGTGGCGAACACCCTGATGGCCTCAGCGTCTGCCCGAGCCTTCACCCCGGCTCTGGCCTCACTCTCTAAGGACGGAGCCAGCAAACGCTTGCAGCCATCGGCAAGGGCGGCCTCCACCTCTTGTGCGTCCGATCCTCGACCACGCAAGAAGGCTCGCTTGGCCAACTCCAAAATCTCCTCTTCCGGCGGCCGCAGACACAGGGACAAGAAACCCTCAGCCTCCCCACGGAACATCGCCAAAGCGCGGTGTCCTGGGATGGACCGGAGCGGCTCATCCCAGACGAACCAATCGCGGAACGTGGCTCCAGCCTCCTGCTTGCCTTTGACCACCTTGGACTGGAACCGGCCGCGGCGGGTAAACAGTTCGCGCACAGTGGCCCGCAGTCGTGGGTCCTCGGCCATGTCTTCGGCCAGTATATCCCGGGCCCCGGCAAGGGCGGACTCAAGGTCCGGAACGCCCTTGGCCGCATCCACAAAGGGCCGGGCAAGCACCTTTGGATCGCGCCCCAGCTGGGCCATGAGCGCCAGGGCCAGCGGCTCCAGCCCTTTCTCCCGGGCCATGGACGCTCTGGTACGCCGCTTGGGCCGAAATGGCAGATAGACGTCCTCCAGCCGGGCCTTATCCTGGGCTTTCTCCAGGTCCGCTTTCAGCTCCGCTGTGAGCAAACCACGCTCTTCCAGGGAGGCCAGCATGGCATCACGACGTTTATCCAACTCGGCCAGTTCTTCCAAACGGTCGCGGATGGCGGCGACGGCCACCTCGTCAAGCGAGCCTGTGGCCTCTTTGCGGTAGCGGGCGATAAAAGGAACCGTGGCCCCCTCCTCCACCAGCTTGGCCACGGCCGCCACCTGGGAAGCAGACAGGGACAGCTCCCCGGCGATGCGAGGAAAATACAGCTTATTCACTGGTGTGTACCTTTACGATTATGGCGGCCGAGGTACGTCGGTTGTCAAACAGCATCGTTGCACACACATTCGGGGGAATCACTTGAGGAGCATGAGGGGCAGGAACGGTCAGATGTTTCGACATAAACTCATCCTAATTTCAAACTGAAATTAGTGCCATATGAAAATACGCGCTTATTCGGTACGCCGCTCGCAACCCAATGTCATGGCCTCGAACGCCATCCATATTCGGGAGCTATTCCCGTTCTCGGGAAATTTGCCCAGACAATGCACGCCATTCTCCATGGCAAATCAGTGCATCTCCCTATTTACCAGACAGGACCCCATGCATACACGACACCATCATGGGAATCTCACCTAACGACACGGTTGCATCTTCCCTCTGCTGATTGGCGAGGATGCGGTCCTTGGAGGGGTCTGTATGTCACGCGATGCCGAATACGCGCAGAAGCAATTCCGTGCGGCAAAGGCCGAGAGAGCCAAAAGCGAACAGGTAGACAACGAACTGCGCGCATTGCGTAGCAAGCTGAAAGCCCTGGAGGAAAAGGTTTCCAGCCTCTCAACTGAGCTGACAACGAGAAGGGTCATTGGGGAGAACAAGCGCGGATTTTCCTGAGAGCAGAATGTGAGCTGAAGAGCACTCGAGGTGCACTAGGTCTAGGGGGGCATTGCTCGGAAGAACACAGGAGCACGTGCCAAGGGCAAGATTATCTGACGGTATCATTGTAACGGGAGGAAGTATGTCTCAGTGGTCCAAAAACAACGACGTTCTGAACACTGTTAACCGGGGCAACCCCTGTGAATCCGGCCTGTGCACCCTGTGCCGCGCCGACTGCTCCGGCAAGTGCGAGACCTGGCTCTCCAGCCTCAAGGGCCGCAGCCTGCTCTACCCCCGCGATTTCGGCACCGTCACTGCGGGCAGCAACAACACCTGCCATGTCGGCGTCAGCTACAACTCCCTACGCATCCAAGGCTACAACTACGGTGCGGACGGCCTCGCCCAGAACATGTCCACCTCTCCAGACAACTGCCTGTTCACCAAAGTCAACCTGGAGACGAGCTTCGGCAACGAGGATCCGGTCAAATGCCGCCTGCCCCTCATGACGGGCGCACTGGGCTCCACCTTCATCGCCGCCAAGTACTGGGACTCCTTCGCCATCGGCGGCTCCCTTGTGGGCATCCCCGTGGTCGTGGGCGAGAACGTCGTTGGCGTGGATCGTCAGTCCAAGCTCTCAAGCAAGAAGATCACCAAGGCCCCGGAACTGGACCGCCGCGTAGAGACCTACCTGCGCTATCACGACGGGTATGGCGCCATCATCGTGCAGATGAACGTGGAGGACACCCGCAACGGCGTGGCCGAGTATGTCATCAATAAGTACGGCGACAAGGTCTGCATTGAGCTGAAGTGGGGCCAAGGCGCCAAGAACATCGGCGGCGAGATCGAGGTGGACAGCCTGGATTATGCCCTGTTCCTGAAGGACCGCGGCTACCTGGTGGACCCGGACCCAGAGGACCCCAAGGTCCAGCATGCCTTCAAGAGCGGCGCAATCCGCGGCTTCGCCCGTCACAGCCGCTTGGGCTACACCGACCTCTCCTCCGAGGCCCAGGTGCGCGAGAACTTCATGCAGTCCGTGGCCTACCTGCGCAAGCTGGGCTACAAGCGCATCTCGCTCAAGACCGGCTCCTACGGCATGGAAGCCCTGGCCATGTCCATCAAGTACGCCAGCGACGCCAACCTCGACCTGCTGACCATCGACGGCTCCGGCGGCGGCACGGGCATGAGCCCCTGGAACATGATGGAGACCTGGGGCGTGCCGAGCATCCTGCTGCACTCCAAGGCCCATGAATACGCCGCCCTGCTGGCCGCGCGCGGACGCAAGGTGGTGGATATGTCCTTTGCCGGCGGCTTTGCCCGCGAGGACCATATCTTCAAGGCCATGGCCCTGGGCGCGCCGTTCACCAAGCTCATTTGCATGGGCCGGGCCATCATGATCCCCGGCTTTGTCGGTGCCAACATCGAGGGTGCGCTCCATCCCGAGCGCAAGGCCCAGGTCTTCGGCAACTGGGACATCATCCCCAAGACCGTGAGCGACCTTGGCACCTCTCCGGATCAGATCTTTGCTTGCTACGAGGACGTGAAGAAAAAGGTCGGGGCCAAGGAGATCAAGAACATTCCCTACGGGGCCATCGCCTTCTACACCCTGGCCGACAAGCTCTCCTGCGGGCTGCAGCAACTCCTGGCCGGAGCGCGCAGGTTCTCCCTGTCCGAACTGTGCCGCAACGACATCGCCTCCGCCAACCGCGAGACCGCGCACGAGACGGGCATTCCGTTCATTACCACTGTGCAGGACGAGACTGCCAGGAAGATCCTGGAGTCCTGACCCGAAAGAGGCCCCTTCCTCATCTGGTGAGTGGGAAGGGGCCTCCACCCAGCTTGGCTCGGCACGATGGGCATGCTAGTGTCTGCACGTATCCCGGAATGGATCAGGGCATCAGGCGGAGCTTATGCACGACATGCGCAGAACCAAGGCTCAACTCATCGAGGAACTCCAACGGCTCCGCCACAGAGAGGCGCACACGGACGCCCTTGCCAGGGAACACGAGCGCGTCGAACGCGCCATGCGCGAGCGCGTAAAGGAGCTGAATTGCCTGTATGGCATCTCGCACCTGGCGCAAAACCGGGACCTGCCCCTGGATGAGATGATCCGGCAGGTTGGGGAACTGGTCTGCGCCTCCTGGCAGTACCCAGAGATAACCTGTGCCCGCATCCGCATCGAGTCTCAAGACAGCACCACCCGAAACTATCGCCCCAGCGCCTGGAGCCAGTCCAGCCCCATATCCATCCAAGAGGAACGCCTTGGCGAGATCGAGGTCCTTTACCTGGAAAAGCGCCCGGAGAGTGACGAGGGACCGTTCCTGCGCGAGGAGCGCAACCTCATCGACGCCGTGGCCCACAAGCTGGGCCGCCTGGTGCAGGCCAGCCGCACCGAAGCCCACATGCGCGTCCTCTCACGAGAACTCATCAAGGCTCAGGAAAACGAGCGCCTGCGCATCGCCACGGAGCTGCACGACCATCTGGCCCAGGACCTGGCAGCGCTCAAGCTCGACCTGGGGGAGCTCATGGAGCAGCCCCCACCCCCCGGCCCGCCCATGCAACAACGTCTGGCAGAGCTGACAGAGGGGCTCTCCAAGGCCATAACCTCCATACGCGATCTGGCCTATGACCTGCTCCCACCCGGCTTGGAGGATCTGGGCCTCGTGCGCACCCTGGCGCGCTACTGCGCGGACTTCGCCAACCGCAGCGGGCTTGTGGTGGACTTCTTCGCCGATGGCATGGAGGGTGTGCGCCTGGGCTTCGAGACCCAGATCAACATCTACCGGCTGGTCCAGGAATCCCTGACCAACGTGCGAAAGCACGCCCAGGCTGGCCAGGCCACGGTGCGCATCATCCGTTCGTATCCGAGCATCATCGTGCGCATCGAGGACGATGGCCAGGGCGTTGACTTGGAGCCCCGCCAGGACGAATTTTATCAGGCCAAGAAGATGGGCATCTGGGGCATGCGCGAACGGGCCAGGCTCCTGGGTGGACGCATCACCCTGCGCTCTCGCCCAGGCCAGGGCATGCGCATCCACATCGAAATACCCCTGGAGAACATGAACAATGGTGCGTAAACACAAGCTGCTGGTCATAGACGACCACCCCATGTTCCGTGATGGGGTGAAGACCATCGTCCGGGCCAACCCGGCCTATGACATCATCGCCGAGGCCGGGACCTGCGCCGAGGGGCTCTCCCTGGCACGGAGCCTCCAGCCCGACCTTGTCATCGTGGACATCTCCCTGCCCGACGGCAATGGCATCGACCTTGCGCGCGACATCCTCGCCTGCACGCCTCAGGTCAAGGTGCTCATGCTCAGCATGCACACCAAGGTGGAATTCATTTCCACGGCCTTCCAGGCTGGGGTCTCGGCCTATCTGGCCAAGGATTCCAGCCGGGACCAGCTCCTGCAAGCCCTGGACGCGGTGGTGGCTGGTAAGCAGTACCTGGATGGCTCCCTCTCGCCCAAGGTGGTCAGCGAGTTGCTCGTGCGCACAAACTCGGAAACACACATGGCGGATGCCTCCTACGGCAGGCTCTCACGGCGTGAGCAGCAGATATTGCGGCTTCTCGCCGAAGGGCAAGCTCCGGCGGCCATTGCCGAGCGGCTGTTCATCTCCCGCAAGACCGTGGAGAACCACCGCACCAACATCCTCCACAAGCTCGACATCAAAAGCCCCGTGGCCTTGGTGCGCTACGCCGCGCGCATGGGTCTCATCGACCTGGACACACCTGAATAGAATCGCACCCCACGGGCACTTGTGTGCGAATCTTGAGGTCTGGGCGAAAATCCCAGACCAACCCCTTGCTCTCCCCAGAAACGAACAGCGGGGTGACCTGCCCCCACGAGTTGTACCACTCATTGCGTTGTCTGGACTCCCTACTCGAGTCCAGAGGTGGCCCCCCAGGGGAGCACAGCTCGAGGCCAAGCGGGAATATGCCCACCGTATTACTGGGCTGCATTCAAGCTGACAGGGATGGCCAGGATGACACTCCCCGTGTGGGGATTATTGGGCAAGGACTGTCCATGGTTGTCCAGGACAGCTGAAGTCGTTGGTGAAAATCCTGGGGGCATCCCCTGGACGAGCGCTTTGAAAGAGCCCGAGGCGTCAGGAAATCCGATCCGTCTTGCCTAGGTTCGCGCAGCCTGCGCCTTGCCCACGCCCTTGCGGTAGATGACCTTGTCGTCGTCCACCGCATAGAATCCGGCCAGCCGGGCGCAGGCGACGTAGCCGTGCTTCTCGTAGAACCGCCGGGTGGGCTGGTACTGCTCGCGTGAGGACGTCTCGGCATAGATGCTGCGCGCGCCGCGCGCGGCCATGTCCGCCTCGGCCTGCTCCAGCACCCGCCCGCCCAGGCCCTGGCCCTGGCAGTGCGGGGCCACGGCGATCCAGTACAGGTCGAAGCTGTCCGCCGTGCCGGGCACCGGACCAAAGCAGGCGTACCCGGCCAGGCCCTCGCGGCCGTCGGCAAAAATGAAGAAATACCCGCTCGCCTCCCCTTTGGCGAGATGCTCCTGAACCAGCTCCCCAGCCACGATCACCTCTTCGGCGTTGAAGAAGCCCGTGGCCCCGGTGAGCCGCCGCACGGCCTCGGCATCGCCGGGCGCCACCGCGCCGCGCCAGCGCAAAGACTCTCCGTCTGCAGCAGGCCCAGCCACAAAAGGCGCGGCCCCGCAGGGAACCTGCCGGGGTTGGGCGCCCGCCTGGGCCGCCTGGACAATACGCGCCACCAGCGCGTCGAAATCGAGCCCGGCCTGCTGCCCTGCGGCCACGAAGCCAGCGTCCGGGGCCAGGCAGGGGTTGGCGTTCACGTCGATGATCTGCGGCTGGGACGAGGCGTCAAGGCGAAAGTCCACGCGGGCGTAGCCGGAGAGCCCGAAGACCCGCCACGCGGCCAGGGCAATGTCGGCCAGACGGGCGACGAGCTGAGGCTCGTCCAGCGGGAAAGACCGCGTGGTCTCCCGTGCGGCGGAGCTCTCCTCGATCCATTTTGAGGCATAGGTGAGCACGCGGGAGTCCTGTTGCCAATGCTCCGGAAAGAGCATCTCCGCCGGTGGCAGGGTCTCGGGCCCGCCTGGTCCGTCCAGCAGGGACACGGCGAACTCGCGGCCCGGCAGGTAGGCCTCGGCCAGGAAGGGAAAACCCAGGGCGTCCGCGCGCGCGCGCAGCAATTCGGCCAGGTGTGCGGTGCTGTCGGCCTGCACCACCGCGTCCTCGGCAATGCCCACGGAACCGTGCTCGAACTCGGGCTTGAGGATGTACGCTCCGGCCCCGGGCGCGGCATCGCCGGGCAAAAGCGCACCCGCCAGCCAGGGGGGCGTCGGCAGCCCGGCCTGACGCAGGCGGCGTTTGACCATGCTCTTGCCCGCAGTGGCCAGGAGCGCCGCAGCCGGGCTGCCGGTGCACGGGATGCCGAGGGCCTCCAGCAGGGCCGGGGCGGCAAAGGCCAGGCGGTCCAGCCCGGCCACGTTCTCCGCCAGATTGAAGGCCACATCCGGCCGTAAGCGCGTGAACTCCGAGCGCATGGTTAAGAGGTCCGGCACGAAGGGCACCAGCCGGGGCCTGTGCCCCAGGCGCGCAAGCGCTCCGGCCACGGCCTCGGCCTGGACCAGGCTGTCCAGGCGGTCAGGCGGAGCATCCGGTCCGAGTGGGTCATGCAGCACCGCGATGCTCAGGGCCGGAGTCACGGCCGGGTTCATGGCCGCACCTTGCGCTCCTTGTCCAAGGCCAGCGGCAGGCGCTCCAGGGCCGACTGCATGATCATGCGCAGCAGGTCCTGGTACTGGATGCCATTCATGCGGCACACTATGGGCAGGTCCGAGATCATGGGGTTCAGGCCAGCCAGCGGGTTGACCTCCATGAAGCTGGCCTTGCCCGCAGCGTCCAGACGGATGTCCACCCGGCCGCCGTCGCGGCAGCCCAGACACCGCCACACCGCCAGCGCCAGGTCCTGGGCTTCGATGGCGGCCTCGTCATCCGCAGGCAGGTATTCCACGACCTCTTCGAAGTTGGCCTTGTTGGTGTAGGAATAGGCCCCGAGCTCCGCCGCGCCCGAAAGCGCCACCTCCATGATGCCCACGGCCCGGGCCAGCTCACCCGTGCCCACGATGCCCACGGTGAACTCGCGCCCCGGAAGATACTGCTCCACAAGCACGGGCTGCTGGAAGCGCTTGAGGAGCGCCCGGCAGATGGCCATGAGCTGCTTGCGGTCGCCCGCGCGGGAGGCCGCGCTGACGCCCTTGCCCGTACCCTCGGCCACGGGCTTTGCGAACACGGGGTACGGCAGGCGCACCTGCGCGATATCCTTTTCCGTGCGCACCAGGGCGAAGTCCGGGGTGGGCAGGCCCGCGTCGCGCACGAAGCGCTTGCACGCGGCCTTGTCCAGGCACAAGGCCATGACCAGCGGGTCGGAGAAGGTGTAGGGAATCTCATAGGCGTCAAGCAGGGCCGGCACCAGGGCCTCGCGGCCAGGGCCGAACAGGCCTTCGGCGATGTTGAACACCAGGTCCCAGCGGCGGCCCCCGGCCAGGGCGCAGACCAGGGACTTGGCCGAGCCCACGCGCTCCACTTCCAGGCCCAGGCCGGTCAAGGCCAGGGCCAGGGCTTCGATGGTGTCCTCCTTGTCGAACTCTGCGGTCTGCTCCTCGCTGTAGCCCTGGGCCAGGTATTCGGACCGCAGGTCATAGACCAGCCCGACAATCATACGGCCACCTTGCGCCTTGCGGTTTTCAGCTGCGCGGCCCCGGCCCCGGCGTTGTCCGGGTAGTGGTTGTCCGGGTAGTGGTACAGGCCGCCCGCATAGTTCAGCAGCCGCAACCCCTCGCCATCATGCCCCTGCGTGTAGTCCGGGGCCAGGGGGATCTTTCCGCCGCCGCCGGGCGCGTCGATGACGAAGGTCGGCATGGCGTAGCCCGAAAGCCGGCCGCGCAGAGCGCGCAGGATCTCCACCCCGCAGGACACGGGCGTGCGGAAGTGCCCGGAACCGCTGATGGGGTCGCACTGGTACAGATAGTAAGGCCGCACCCGGAAGGCCAGCAGGCCCTGGAAGAGCCGCCCCATGACCGCCGGCTCGTCGTTGACCCCGGCCAGCAGCACGGTCTGGCTCCCCAGCGGGATGCCCGCGTCGGCCAGACGCGAACAGGCTTGGCGCGACTCCTCGGTGAGCTCGGCCGGGTGGGCAAAGTGCAGGCTCATCCACAGGGGGTGGTGTTTCTTGAGCATGCGCGTGAGTTCCGGGGTGACGCGCTGGGGCAGCACCGCAGGCACCTTGGTGCCGATGCGCACGATCTGGACGTGCGGGATGGCCCGAAGCCGCGTGAGCAGCCAGTCCAGGGCCTCGCTCGGCAGGGTGAGGGGATCGCCCCCGGAGAGGAGCACATCCTGCACCTCCGGGGTGCGGGCGATGTAGTCCAGGCCCAGCTCCCAGCGCGCGCGCAGGCGTCCGGCCTGGCCTGCGCCGCCCATGCCGCGCGAGCGCGTGCAGTAGCGGCAGTAGGTGGAGCAGAAGTCCGTGACCAGGAAGAGCACGCGGTTGGGGTAGCGGTGCACCAGGCCGGGAACCGGTGTGTTGTGGTCCTCGCCCAGCGGGTCGTCGGCCTCGCCCGGGGCGCGCACGGTCTCCCAACAGGAGGGCAGCACCATGCGCCTCAAGGGCTGGTCTGGGTCTTTCGGATCGAGCAGACGTGCGTAATAGGGCGTCACCGCCAGCGGCAGAGTGGATTTGGCCAGGCTGATGGCACGGCCTTCCGTTTCGGAAAGGTCGAGCAACCGGCTGGCGGACTCAAGATCGGTGATGCGATGCTTGAGCTGCCAGCGCCAGTCGCGCCAGTCGCGCTCGGTGGCGCCGGGGAAATATTGGTGAAGGAACTCGGTCAGAGGCAGGGGGCGGTACTCGTTGCGGACCGTCAGGGGGCTTGCGGAGGGAATGGATAGCGAATGGGAGGGGGGCTCTTCGGGGTCCTGTGCGGACTTGATCCCGCACGCCCCGCTGTCCGGAGGTTCAGACTCGTCTGCGCCCAGTCTGCATGCTTCCATGTTCTTACGATCCTGTGGTTTCGGATGTATTCCAGGAGGGCCTGGACCCGTCTACGGCCTCTGCGTCCGGGCTCCTTGGCCCAGCGCATTTGCGCTGGCCAGATCGTCACCCGCGCTCTGGATTATGATGTTCCAGCAGCTGTAAAGTGCGCTACGCTTGGTCCCGGCGAATGACAAGTCCAATCATTGAGGTCTCCGCGCAAGCGGTGTCGGCTTGGTTCCCCCCGCTTGGGCCTTGGCACTGCAAGCAGACGCGGAAAAGGTCCCCCCAAGCGATCGCCCGCCTGGAAGCCAAGCACATAACCAGCATCAATAACACACAATTCATGGCGCACCGCTGAATGGCACCCAAGGAGTTCTGGAACATACATCGGTTGAGAGGACGCCCTCAATACAGCCCAATAGCGTCTGCTGCCGTTCAATATATATCCCAGGGCGCCCGACGCGTCACAGCCACGCCAAGGGGCGTTTTCCGCCAGTGCCGTTGGCAGGAACCGCCCCTATTTCCCAGCGGTCCCTCTCGCTTCCACAGCTTGGACGACCTTGGACGGTCGAAGCTCCATGACCGCACGCAGCAGAGTGGCGTCATCATGGCGGCGGACAGGATCAAGGCCGGTCAAGTCTTTGAGCCGCCCCAGGCGGTAGGCCAGAGTGTTGCGGTGGATGCCAAGCGCGTAGGCTGTGGTCTCGAGCTCGAAGCGATTGTCGAACAACGCCTGAATGGTGGCCTTGAGCTCGGGCTTGCGGGGAAGGCACCGGCCCAGGCTTGCCGCCAGGGGACGCAGGATCATGCCCCCGGCTCCTGCCCCCAACTCCCGCAAGAGATAGCCCACTGACAGGGCCGGATCGTAGATGGAACGCAGGTCAGGCTCTTGTCCCAGGCCTTGCCCCCTGGCCTTGAGGCTGTATATGGCCTGACTGTACGAGGGCGGGTACTCGGCAAGGCTCAAGGCCAGACCACCGAGTCCAAAGCAGGCCTTGCCCTCCCCGAGGCGTCCCAGGCAGTCCACAGCCTGTCGGCCCCACTGCCGCGCCGCGTCTGCGGCGCCGTCCAGGGGCAGGTGCTTGAGCACGATGAGCCGTTCGTCGAGAACAACGGCCACGTCCTGCCCTGCGAGGGCCCCGCTCCCGGCCAGACCGGCCAGGATGGCCTCGGATGAGCGATCCAGCACCAGCTCCGAAGCTCCATACTGGGACTTGAACCCCGCGATGTGCGCGGAAATGTCGGCCACGGCCACGATCCTGGGCAGATCCAGGTCCAGGCCCAGCGCCTTGGCCGTGCGCAGAATCCGGCCCTTGGCTGGAGCCGGTCCCCCCCAAAGCAGCAGCTCCACCAGGTGCTCGGCCAGGCGCAGGCGGCTCTGGGTCTCCTGGTGCAGCAGTTCGCGCTCCAGGATGAGCTCCGTGATCATCTTGGTCAGCCGCGCGATGCTGCGCACCTTGTCCGGATCCCCGGTGACGCCGATGACGCCGACGGTCTGGCCGTCCAGGATGATGGGCAGGTTCACCCCCTCGCGCGCTCCCGGATACAGGGGCACCTCGCCGGGGTAGATCTCCACGGCAAAGCCGCTCTCCACCACGTCCAGGGCGCCCTTGTGGAAGGTTCGCCGCCGGTCGGGCTGGGCGGTGCCGATGATGACGCCCTCCCGGTCCATGATGTTCACGTTGCAGTGGACCAGACAGGTGGCCGTGTCCACGATGCGCTGGGCCAGGATGTCGGGGATGATCACGGGTGCCCCCTCATTTTCAATGTTTGTGCATTATGACGAAAACCACCTACCTCCCCCCTTCCTTTTTGTCCACCTTTCCAGTTGCGTTCCTTGGAGCTTCGCCTGTAGACAATTAACAATTTAAGGGAGTGTGGGGTTTGATTTGACCGCACGCGGCGTTCCGATTCCGTAGTCCTCCCGAGTGGGGGGCGTGGCGCGCGTCGTCAACAGCAACAAAAGGAGGGGTGTATGGTTTCAGGCGCAACGGCTTTGGTCTTCCTGCTCTTCGCAGTCATTCTGATCGTGGTGGCCACGGGCAAATGGAAGGTCAACGCCTTCTTCGTGCTCATCGTCGTCGCATTTCTCTACGGCCTGTCCATCGGCATGCCGCCGCTGGAGGTGGTCAAGGCGGTGCGCGTGGGCTTCGGCGGCACGCTGACCTACATCGGCATCGTCATCGTGGCCGGAACCATCATGGGCTACATCCTGGAGAAAACCGGCGCGGCCCTGGTCATGACCCGGGCCATTCTGGGCCTGGTGGGCCAGAACCGCGCGCCGCTCGCCATGAACATCGCGGGCTATGTGGTCTCCATCCCGGTCTTCTGCGACTCGGGCTACGTCGTCCTGACCCCGCTGAACAAGGCCCTGGCCTCGGAGTCCGGCAAGTCCATGGCCGTGATGGCCGTGGCCCTGGCCACCGGCCTGTACGCCACGCACACCATGGTGCCGCCCACGCCCGGCCCGCTGGCCGCAGCCGCTGCTCTTAATGCCGACCTGGGCATGGTCATCGTCTACGGCCTCATCGCTGCGGTGCCCGCCTCCCTGGCCGGTTACTTCTGGGCCATCCACTTCGGCCAGAAGTACGACATCAGGCCCGATGTTGAGGAAAGCTACAGCGACCTCATCCAGAAGTACGGCAAGCTGCCCAGCACCTTCATGAGCTTTCTGCCCATCATCCTGCCCATCGTGCTCATCCTGCTCAAGTCCGTGGCCGACTTCCCCACCAAGCCCTTCGGCACCGAAGCTCTGGCCAAGACCATGGACTTCATCGGCGACCCGGTCTCCGCGCTGATGCTCGGCGTGGTGTGCAGCCTGTTCCTGGTGCCGCGCAAGGACTTCGGCGAGGCCATCGACAAGTGGATGGGCCACGGCATCAAGGACGCGGCCATCATCCTGGCCATCACCGGCGCTGGCGGCTCGTTCGGCAAGGTGCTGGCCGCATCGCCCATGAAGGACTTCATCGGCGCCAGCATGTCCACCATGAACCTGGGCCTGTTTTTGCCCTTCATGATCTCCGCCGCGCTCAAGACCGCCCAGGGCTCGTCCACGGTGGCCATCATCACCACGGCGGCCATCATGGCCCCCATGATGGGTGTGGCTGGCCTGGACCCGGCGCTCACCGTGGTGGTCATCGGCGCGGGCGCCATGGTCGTGTCCCACGCCAACGACTCCTACTTCTGGGTGGTGTCCCAGTTCTCCAACATGCCGGTGAACGTGGCGTACAAGATATACACCACGGCCACGCTCATGGAAGGCGTTGTGGGCTTCGCGGTCTGCTACGCCATAGGCCTGTTCCTCTAAACCTCTGTTCTTCGCGGCGCGGCGTTTGCCGCGCCGCGAAGTGAGGCCCCATGCTCAAGACGCTCATCTCACGCTTCACCGAGCGCCGGGCGCTCAACGCCTACACCGTGGGCGATTACGCCAAGGCCGAACAACTGTTTTCAGCCCTGCGCGCGCGTGAGGGCGAGACCCAGCGCGTGCTGCGCAACCTGGGCCTGATCCGCATGGCCCAGGGCGACCTGGCCGCGGCCGAGGCCTATTTCGCGCGCGAGGTGGAAGCCTTCGGCCCTGCCCCGGACCGGCTCCAGGCCCTGGCCGATGTGGCCTATCTTTCCGGCGACCGGGTCAAGGCCAGGCAGCGCCTGCAAGAGGCCCTGGCCGACCCCGGCTGCACGGCCCGCGAACTGTTCCAGCAGCGCGCCGACATCTGCGCAGACGCCGCAGCCCACGCCCGGGCCATGCGCGGCAAGCAGGAGTTCGCCCAGGCCAATGCCCTGCTCGCGGCCAAGGAGGTGGACAAGGCGCTGGCCCTCTTCCGACGCGCCCTGGCCGCCGACCCCACGGATTTCATCGCCCTGAACAACATCGGCGGCATCCTGCTGAACCAGAAGGACGACCCCGCCGGCGCGGCCAAGGCCTTTTCCCAGGCCCTGGCCATGCAGAAGCTGCCCGTGCTCAAGATCAATCTGGACCGGGCCAAGGCCCGGCTCAAGGAAAAGGCCTCGTGACCGGCAAGACCGGACAAGCGCCTGAGCAGGCCGCGCTCTTTGCGGCCCACAGGACTGGCGACGTAACGACACTCCCCGGCTTGGCACTGCTCCAGCCGGGACAATGAGGATTGCATGCGCGAACTTGACCATCTGCGAGAGATCTTCCAGGCAGCCCTGAACCGCATCGACCCCTACCAGATGATGGTCGACCACATCCGGCTGGAGGGGGAGACCCTGGTGGTGGCCTTTGACGGCGAGCGGCATGCGGTGGACCTGACCGGCTTCAACCGGGTGCTCGTGCTCGGCGCGGGCAAGGCCTCGGCGCGCATGGCCAAGGCCGTGGAGGACATCCTGGGCGCGCGCATATCCCAGGGCCTGGTCTCGGTGAAGTACGGCCACGCCGAGGTCTTGTCCCATGTGGAGATTGTGGAGTCCGGCCACCCCACTCCCGATGAGAACGGGGCCACCGCCGCCCTGCGCATGGCCGAACTGGTGCGCACGGCCGACGAGCAAACCCTGATCCTGAACCTGGTGTCCGGCGGGGGCTCGGCCCTGCTGCCCTGCCCCCTGGTGTACAACGAGAACGGCACCGCCGTGCACCTGACCCTGGCCAACAAGCAGGACATGACGCGCTGCCTGCTGGCCTGCGGGGCCGACATCGGGGAGATCAACTGCATCCGCAAGCACATCTCCGGGGTCAAGGGCGGACGCCTGCTGGAGCTCATGGCCCCGGCCCGCAGCCTGAACTTCATCCTCTCCGACGTGGTGGGCGACAGGCTGGACACCATCGCCTCGGGCCTGACCAGCGCTGACGAGACCACCTTCCAGGACGCGCTCGGCATCATCGAGAAGTACCGGCTTGAGGACAAGGCCCCGTCCGAGGTGCTCCGGGCCCTGAACCTCGGCGTGCAGGGCCACATCCGGGAGACCCCCAAGCCCGGGGACCCGGCCACAACGCTCGCCACCAACATCCTCATCGGCACCAACCAGGCAGCGCTCTTGGCCGCCTGCGAGAAGGCCCGCGCCTTGGGCTACAACACAGCGGCCCTGACCTGCGCGCTCACGGGCGAATCGCGCGAGGCGGCCAAGTTCCTGTTCGGCATCGCACGCGACGTGCGCAAAAGCGAAATGCTGGTGAAAAAGCCGGCCTGCGTCATCGCTGGCGGAGAAACCGTGGTCACCCTCAGCGGCCTGGGCAAGGGCGGCCGCAACCAGGAGATGGCCCTGGCCTTCCTGGCCGAGATGGCCAAGGAAGAAGGCCGGGGCGCGAGCATAACCTTCCTGTCCGCCTCCACCGATGGCAGCGACGGCCCCACGGACGCGGCCGGGGCCTTTGCCTCCGCCGCGATCCTGGGCCAGGCACGCCTGGCGGGACTGAACATCGACGCCTGCCTGCGGGACAACGACTCCTACCACTTCTTCGAGAAGCTCGGACAGCTGCTCAAAACCGGCCCGACCATGACCAACGTCTGCGACCTGCACATGGTGCTCATCACCTAGACGGGAGGAACGCAGCCCCCCCTGCCCCGGCGCCTTGCAACCGGAAGCCATCCCGGCCTCCGGTGCTTGGCCTCGCCCAAGGAATGCCCTGGAGGAACAGGGGGGAGCCGGAGGAATCGATACCGCCCGGCAGCGCGCGACACTCACAACAGCAACGCAGAGCACAAGACGACTCGACTCCCCCTCGTGAAGACGTCCAGCATCGCCGACCACGCCCAGAGACCAGGCTGTCCTTCAGCCGGGCGCATTCGGGGCACAGGCCAAAGCAGTCCCCTGCAGCGCCCAACGGCTACAGACCATGGGCCGCCAAAGTCGACAGACTTCGCGGCAGTGACTGCGCTCAAGCATACGCGCGCGCCATCCACACATTCCGCTCTTGCTGCTTGACAAAGCGGGCGCTCACGCAGAATTTGTTTCTGCCTCAAACCAACAAGTGTCCGGAGGATATAATGACCAGAGTCTTTCTGAGCGTGGCCCTGAGCCTCGTCCTCGCCATGCCCGCCATGGCGGAGCCCGTGGCCAAGCCCATCCCCATCGGCGTCGCCGTGGCCACCACCAGCAACATCGCCCTCTTCGGCCAGGAGCAGGTCAACGGCGCCAAGATCGCGGAGGCCTACTTCAACGCCCAGGGCGGCGTGAACGGCACGCCCATCAAGCTGGTCTTCCAGGACACCGCCGGGGACGAGGCCGGAGCCGTCAACGCCTTCCAGAGCCTGATCACCACGGCCAAGGTCGTGGGCATCGTGGGCCCCACGCTGTCCCAGCAGGCCTTTGCCGCCGACCCCCTGGCCAACAGCGCCAAGGTGCCGGTGGTCGCGCCGTCGAACACGGCCAAGGGCATCCCGCAAATCGGCGACTACATCAGCCGCATCTCCGCGCCCATGACCGTGGTCGCCCCGAAATCGCTGCAGAAGGCCCTGGCTCTCAATCCCGGCATCAGGAAGGTCGCCGTGCTGTACGCCCAGAACGACGCCTTCTCGACCTCTGAAACCAGCGTTTTTCAGGAAGCGATCAAGACCCTGAACCTCAAGATCGTCTCGCTCCAGAAGTTCCAGACCACGGACACCGACTTCACCACCCAGGTCACGGCCGTGCTGGGCTCGGCCGCCGATCTCGTGGTCGTCTCCGGCCTGGCCGCCGATTCCGGAAACCTGGTCAAACAGCTCCGCCAGTTCGGCTACAAGGGCCCCATCGTCGGAGGCAACGGGCTGAACTCGCCGAACATGTTCCCGGTGTGCGGCGCCCTGTGCGAAGGCATCCTGGTGGCCCAGGCCTACAGCCCCCAGGCGGACCTCCCGGTGAACAAGGAGTTCGTCAAGCGCTTCGAGGCGGTCTACAAGAAGTCCCCGGCCCAGTTCTCGGCCCAGGCCTTCGCTGCGGTCCAGGCCATTGTCGAGGCCCTGCGCAAGGTGGAAAAGGACACGAAGAAGAAGATCACCGCCATGGACCTGGCCGCCGCGCGCCAGGCCGTCAACAAGGCGCTGCTCTCCGGCATGCTCCTCCACACCCCCCTGGGCGAGATCAGCCTTGACCCCAAGGGCGAGGTGAATCAGAAGCAGTTCTACGTTTCAACCATCCGGATGAATCCCGGCGGCAAGACCGGGGCCTTTGTCCTGACGAAGTAATCCATCGCGAGGGGGGGGAGTTTCCCCCCTTTTTTCAGCTCCCTGGCCCGCAACCCACAGCAAAACCCTTCCGGTTTCAAAGATGGCGGCATGTCCCTAGCCTGGTTTCTGCAAAATCTCGTCAACGGGCTCTCCATCGGCAGCGTGTATGCGGTGTTCGCGCTGGGCTACACCCTGGTGTTCTCGGTGCTCGGCATCCTCAACTTCGCCCATGGCGCAGTGTTCACCCTTGGGGCCTACCTCACCTATGTGCTGGCCGTGGGCGAGTTCGGCTTAAACGGCCTGCTGGCCGGAATGACGCTGCCCTTCAAGCTGCCCTTTGCGCTGGCGCTGCTCGCGGGCGCGCTGCTCTCCGGCCTGGCCGGCGTGGCCGTGGAGCATCTGGCCTTCCGGCCGCTGCGCAAGCGCGGGGCGGACGCCCTGCTGGCCCTGGTGTCCAGCCTGGGCGTGGCGCTCATCCTGGTGAACCTGATCCAGTACCTCTTCGGCGCAGAGATCTACTCCTTCCCGTCCGATGTCCTGGGAACGCTCCCGCCGGCCGTGATCCTCCATGTGGGCGAGGGCCTGGTGGCCATGCGCACCATCCAGGTGGTGCTGTTCGGCGTGAGCCTGCTGCTGCTCATCGGGCTGGCCTGGTTCATCCAGTTCACCAAACAAGGCAAGGCGCTGCGGGCCGTGGCGGAGAACCCGGACACCGCGAGCCTGCTGGGCATCAGCGTGGATGCGTTCATCCTGGGCACCTTCTTCATTTCCGGGCTGCTGGGCGGCCTGTCCGGCACGCTCATCGGGGTCAGCTTCGGGCTTTCCGGGCCGTACTTCGGCGTGGCCTATGGCCTAAAGGCCCTGGCCGTCATCGTCCTGGGCGGCCTGGGCTCCATCCCGGGCGCGGTGCTCGGCGGGCTGGTCATCGGCCTGGCCGAGGCCTTCCTGCCGCCGGACATGTCCTCCTTCAAGGAGGCCGTGCCCTATGCGCTGCTGTTCATCGTCCTGCTGGTGCGCCCCCAGGGCCTGCTGGGCAAAAACGCGGAAGAGAAGGTGTAGCCCGTGGAAGACTTCCTCGCGCGCTACGGCTTCTTGTTCGTCACCATCCTGCAGCAGGCCCTGCTGGGCCTGAGCCTCTACCTTCCACTCATGGCGGGCCAGCTCTCCCTGGCCAGCATCGGCTTCTACTCCCTGGGCGGCTATGTGGCGGCGATTATGGGCACGCACCCGGCGCTGGCCCCCCTGCGGGACGCCCTGGGCTTTTACGTGTACCCGCTGGAGTGGCTGGTGGCGCTTGCGGCCTCGACAATCCTGGGAGCCGCGCTGGGCTATCCCGCGCTCCGGCTGCGGGGCATCTACCTGGCCCTGGCCACCATCGCCTTTGTGCAGGTCTTTGGCGTGGTCGTCCTGAACATGCCCATCGCGGGCGGGGCCATCGGCATCTTCGGCATCCCCCAGCCCTTTGAGAACAGGCTGGCCTACGTCTGGTTCTTCGGGCCGCTGCTGGTGCTGACGCTGCTCTTCCTGTGGCGGCTGGAGCGCAGCGGAACCGGGCGGCTGTTCTTCTCCATCCGCGAGGACGAGCTCGCCGCAGGGGCCATGGGCGTGAACGTCACCGCCCGCAAGGTCCAGGCCTTTGTCCTCGGCTGCGCCCTGGCCGGGGTCGTGGGCGCCATGAGCGCGCCGCTCTTGAACACCTGGAACGCGCGCCAGGGCACCTTCGACGCCGCCGTGGCCTGCCTGGCTTACGTGCTCATCGGCGGGAGGCGCTCCAAATGGGGCGCGCTGCTCGGCGCGGCGCTGCTGGTGAGCCTGCCCGAGCTCCTGCGCCCGCTCCAGAACTCGCGCATGATCCTGAACGGCGTGGTCCTGGTGCTGGCCTGCATCTACATGCCGCAGGGCATCGCCGGCCTCTTCGCCCGGAGGAAGGCATGAGCCCCGTTCTCTCGGTGGAGGGCCTGTCCAAGGCCTTCGGCGGACTCATGGCCCTCACGGACGTAGACTTCGAGGTGCAGGAGGGGGAGATCTTCGGCCTCATCGGCCCCAACGGCGCGGGCAAGACCACGCTCTTCAACATGCTCACCGGCCTGAGCAAGCCCACCACGGGAACGATCCATCTCCTCGGCCAGGACCTCTCCGGCAAGTCCCCTGCCGCCATCGCCCGCCTGGGCATGGCCCGCACCTTCCAGAACATCCGGCTGTTCGGCGCCATGAGCGTGCTGGACAACGTGCGGGTGCCCAGGCACGCCCTGGACAAGGCGAGCCTTTGGGGCGGCGTGTTCGGCACGTCCCGGTCGAGGCGGCGCGAACGCGAGGCCCTGGACCTGGCGCACGAACTGGTGGAGATGGTGGGCCTGGGCGCGCGGATGCACGCCCCTGCCGCCAGCCTGCCCTATGGCGACCGCCGCCGTCTGGAGATCGCCCGCGCCCTGGCCCTGTCCCCGAAGGTGCTTTTGCTGGACGAGCCCGCAGCGGGCATGAACCAGGCGGAAAAGCAGGATCTTTCCAACTTCATCCGGGTCATCCGGGACCGCTTCGGCCTGACCGTGCTCCTGATCGAGCACAACGTGCCCATGGTCATGGGGCTTTGCCGGTCCGTGGCGGTGCTCAATTTCGGCCAGCTCATCGCCAAGGGCGCGCCCGAGGACGTCCAGGCCGACCCGGCGGTCATCGAAGCCTATCTGGGGGTGGCGGACGCCAGAGGGGCGGACGACGAGGTGGCGATCGGCGGCGGGGTGAACAATGCTTGAGCTCAAGGGCGTCACCCTGGCCTACGGTCCGGTCACGGCCGTGCACGAAGCCACCCTGCGCGTGGCCCAGGGCGAGATCGTCACCCTCATCGGGGCCAACGGGGCGGGCAAGACCACCATCCTGCGCGCCGTGTCGCGGCTCATCAAGCCGAAGTCCGGCGCCATCACCTTCGAGGGACGGGACATCACCGGGCTTTCCCCGGACAAGGTCGTGCGCCTCGGGCTGGCCCACTGCCCCGAGGGCAGGCAGGTGCTGGCCCTCCAGAGCGTGCGCGACAACCTGGAGCTGGGCGCCTACATCCGCTCGGACACGGCGGGCATCCGCCAGGACCTGGACATGGTCTTCGGGCTGTTTCCGCGCCTGCGGGAGCGCGCAGCGCAACTGGCGGGCACCCTGTCCGGAGGGGAGCAGCAGATGCTGGCCATCGGTCGCGCGCTCATGTGCCGACCCAGGCTCCTGCTCCTGGATGAGCCAAGCCTGGGGCTCGCGCCCATCATCGCCCAGGAGATCTTCCACATCATCGCGAACCTGAACCAACAGGGCATGACCATCCTGCTGGTGGAGCAGAACGCCCACATGGCCATGCGGACCGCCCACCGGGCCTATGTGCTGGAAGCCGGCCTCATCGTGGCCCAGGGCGACGCCAAGGCCCTGGCGGGCGACGAGCGGGTGCGGAAGGCCTACCTGGGCTAGCCCGTTTGCCCTGCCTGCCTCTTTTCGGACCAGCTGCAACCTGAGCGAACGCCACCCCCAGAAAGGAAGGGAGCGACCGTCGGGACATCAACAAATGCATGCCGACAAACACCTCTTTCACACAGCCACGTAGAGCGGATTCCCGCCCCCCTCCGAGGGTGCCCACTCCCGTCCCAAGATGCTAGAATTCATCGCCTTACGTCCAGCGACCAGGCCGCTCGCCCGTTGGGGCACGGGCCAAGAAGGCCCCGGCAGCACCGAACGGCTTCAGGCCCTGACTGCGCATCTTCACATCAATTCAACCTTATTCTTGACTCTGCTCTCCTCAAGCCCCAAAAGAATACGTAAGGTCAAAAGCTCCAGGGCTGTGTCTCCACAACCAGCCCGCTTCGCCACGACCCTGCGCAGCACCACGGAAACATCAACAGCTGGATTGAAATGGAAACGCACACGGCATTCAAAAAGTTCATGGGGCACGGTATGGCCTTCTTTCAGCGGCGCGCAGTGCGCTGGACCCTGGGCGTCTTAACGGCCCTGGTCCTGCTCTTCGGCGCGCTGGGCTATTTCTGGCTGCCGGGCTTTGCCAAGGCCAAACTGGAGGTCCTGCTGTCCGAACAGCTGGCCCGGCCTGTGCACATTGAGCGCATCGAGATCTCGCCCTACGCCCTGTCCGTGCAAGTCAGCGGCTTCTCCATCGGCGAGCTGTCGCAGAACGGCACGGAACAGGAGTTCGTGGGCTTCGATAGACTTTTCGTGAACCTGTCCTCGGCCACGCTGTTCCGGCGCGTGCCGGTGGTCAGTGAGGTGCGCCTGACCGGCCCGAGGGTGCGTGTGGTGCGCCAGGCCGATGGCCGCTACAATTTCTCAGACATCCTGGACAAGCTCGTCGCCGCCCCGGTCGAGCAGCCGGAAAAACCGGCCGGACCCACGCCGCAATTCTCCGTGGCCAACATCACCCTCTCCGGCGGCAGCGTTGTCTTCGAGGACCAGCTGGCCGACTCCGCCCAGGCCGTGACGGAGATCAGCCTGGGCGTGCCCTTCATCGCCAACACGCCGGGCACGGTGGAAAGCTACGTGCAGCCAAGCTTCTCGGCCAAGGTCAACGGCGCGCTGCTGACCCTGGAGGGCAAGGCCCGGCCCTTTGCCCCGGGCCAGGACGCCGCCATTGAACTGAACGTCGCCGATTTCGACCTCATGCGCCTGGCCAGGTACCTGCCGCCAGGCCTGCCGGCGAAGCTTACGTCCGCCCGGCTGGACGCGGACCTGCGGGTGAGCTTTGCCCAGCCCCAGGGCAAGGAGGCCCAGGTCCGCGTGAACGGCAAGGCAGCCCTGTGCGATCTGGCCCTGGCCAGCGCGTCAACGGGTGGCGGAGCCAAGGGCAAGGCCCAGGGCGGCTCCGTGGTGCGGCTGAAGAAGGCCGAGCTGACCCTGGACGAGGCCACCCTGGCCGGTGCGCTGCGCGCGGGCCTGGTCCTGACGGATTTCTCCGTGGCGCGCGGCGGCGGGAAGCCGCTCCTGGGCTTCGCCGCGCTGGAGGCCAAGGGCGTGACCCTGGCCCTGGCCGAACGCAAGGCCGCCGTGGCCGAGGTGCTGCTCTCCAGCCCCTTTGGAGCGGTGCGGCACCTGGCCGATGGCAGCCTGGACGCGCAGAAGCTGGCCGAGGACTTCACCGCGCCTGCCGTCCCCAAGGTAGCTGTCCCCAAGGCGACGCCCGCCAAGGCGACTGGCCCCGCACAGGCGGCCAAGCCGAAGGCCGACGCCAAGCTCCCGGCCAAGGCCCAGACCAAGGCCCCGGACAAGTTCCCGGCCAAGCCATGGTCCTGGAGCGTGGGCCGGGTGGCGGTCACGGGCGGCAGTCTGCACTTTGCAGATGAGACCCTGGGCAAGCGGGCGCGGCAGTTCTCCTCCCAGGAGCTGGCCCTGACCCTGGAGGGCCTGTCCTCCGCGCCGGGCACCGGCGTCAAGATGGACTTCTCCACCCGCGTCAACGAGCGGGGCAGCATCGCTGTAAAGGGCGGCCTGCGCCTGGCCCCGCTGGGAGCGGACCTTGATGTGGCGCTGGCGCATGTGGATCTGGTGGCCTTGCAGGGCTGGGCCACCCAGAACCTCAACGCCGTGCTCACCCGGGGCGAGGTCTCGGTCAAGGGGCGGCTCAAGCTGGCCGGACAGGACGCCTCCTTTGCCGGGGATGTCGCCCTCATCGACCTGAACGTGCTGGACAAGCTCAACGCCTCGGACCTGCTGCGCTGGCGCAGCCTGCGGCTCACGGCGCTGAACGCGGGCTCCTCGCCGCTGCGCTTCGGCGCCGGTGAGATCGCCCTGTCGAGCTTCTACGCCAGGGTGCTGCTCACGCCCGAGGGTCGGCTCAACCTGCAGGACGTGGTCAAGCGGGAGGACGCGGCCAAGCAGGCGGGCGGACAGAACGTCCAGCCCCCGCAACAGGCCAAGGCCCAGGCCGCGCCCGGAGTCGCGCTGACCGGGAAGTCCGCGCCCGCAGCGGCCGAAAAGAGCGGCCCGGCCCCGCAGATCAACATCGGCCGGGTCAGTTTGAGCGGCGGCAACATCGTCTTCACCGACCACTTCATCAAGCCGAACTACACGGCCAACCTGACGGACCTGGCCGGAAGCATCGGGCCGATTCGGCCCGGCGCGCAGACCGAGGTGGCCATCCGGGGCAAGGTGGACCGCACAGCACCGCTGGAGATCACCGGCAAGATGGACCCCCTGGCCAAGCCGCTCAGCCTGGACATCCGGGCCAAGGCCACGGGCATCGAGATGTCGAACTTCAGCCCCTATACGGGCCGCTACGTGGGCTACGCCATCGAGAAGGGCAAGCTCTCCGTGGATGTGCGCTACCATGTGGACAAGGGCCTGCTCAAGGCCGAGAATCAGGTGTTCCTGGACCAGCTGACCATCGGCAAGAAGGTGGACAGCAAGGACGCCATGAACATTCCCCTGGGCCTGGTGGTGGCCCTTTTGTCCGACTCCAACGGGCAGATCGACATCAACCTGCCCATCGAGGGCTCCCTGGACGACCCGCAGTTCAGCCTGGGCGGCATCATCGTCAAGGTCATCATGAACCTGCTGGTGAAGGCCGCCACCTCTCCCTTCAAGCTGCTGGCCTCGCTCTTCAGCGGGGGGGGCGAGGAGCTGTCCTACCTGGTCTTTGAGCCGGGCCGGGCCGAGATCACGGCAGAGTCCGAGCAGGCCCTGCAGACCCTGTCCAAGGCCCTGCGCGACAGGCCGGGGCTCAAGCTGGAGCTGGCCGGACACACCGATCCCCAGGTGGAGGCCGAGGGCCTCAGGCGCGCGTCCCTGGAACACCGGGTAAAGGCCCAGAAGGCCACGGAGCTGGCGCGCCGGGGCAAGGCCAGTGGCAGCGTGGACCAGTTGGACCTGACGGCCGAGGAGTACCCGCGCTACCTGGAGCGGGTCTACAAGGCCGCAGACTTCAAGAAGCCGCGCAACCTGATCGGCCTGGCCAAGGGCCTGCCCGTGGAGCAGATGGAGGCCCTGCTGCTGCAGAACACGCCGGTGCGCCCGGAGGACATGGAACGCCTGGCCCAGGACCGGGGCATCGCGGTGCAGGCCTGGCTGGTGGAAAAGGGCGGCATTGAGCAGGCCCGCGTGTTCCTGCTGGGGCCGCGCGTGGACAGCGATGCGCCCAAGGGCGTCAAGGCTGGCGGCCGGGTGGACTTTTCGCTGCGATAGCCTCGCCGCAGGCGCACCTTCCTGAGCATCCCGCCAGCGCCTGAACCAGGGGCGCTGGCGGGAGCGGACAATGGCCTGGACGATTGACGCACAGGACGCCTGTGCGTATTTTTGATCCGCATGCACTCGCCAGCAGCAGGAAGCCAAGCCCGACCCACCGGACAGGAGGGCATATGAAGCCCGGAAAGTTCCCCGAGTTGATCAAACTCGCGGCGAGTGCTGCGGGAATGGACGCCACCCTGTCGCGACGGGGCTTCCTCATGCTTTCGGCCTGCGCCGTGTCCAGCCTCACGGCCCTGGGCCTGTGCGAGGCCCTTGGGGCGGGCGCGCCGCTGGTGATTCTGGACAACGCCCGGGGCATGATCCTGGCCGACCCCTCCCGTTGCGTGGGCTGCCAGCGTTGCGAGCTGGCCTGCACGGAGTTCAACGACGGCCGCGCCCAGCCTTCCCTGTCACGCATCAAGATCGGCCGGGCCATGAACTTCGGCCCTGAAGGCCCCACCGGCGGCCCGGCCATGCAAGGAACCTGGGGCAACGGCCTGGTGGTTCAAAGCGTGTGCCGCCAGTGCCCGCACCCTGTGCTCTGCGCCACGGCCTGCCCGGAAAACGCCATCCAGGCCGACCCCAAGACCGGGGCCCGGGTGGTGGACGCCAGGCGTTGCGTGGGCTGCCGCCTGTGCCAGCGGGCCTGCCCCTGGGACATGATCACCTTCGACGAGGACCGCCAGAAGGCCTCCAAATGCTTCCTGTGCAACGGCAAGCCCAAATGCGTGGAGGCCTGCCCATCCGGTGCCCTGCGCTTCGTGCCCTGGCGCGACATCACCCGCGAAGGCCGCGCCGGCGGTCCGGTGTTGTCCGCCCTTCCGGCGGCCAAGGCCAGGGCCTGCGTGGAATGCCACACCCCGTCCCGCAAGAAGTCTTCCGCCCGCTAGCATCCCCGCAAGGAGAGAAACATGGCTGCGACCACAGGTGGCTTTGCCGGAAAGGTGCTGCGGGTGGACCTGTCCACCGGAAAGATCAGCACCCAGGACACCCGAGAGAAGTATGGGGACGTGCTCGGGGGCACGGGACTGGGCTACCAGGTGCTCTGGGAGGAGGTCCCTCCGGGCACCGGCCCCTTCGATTCCGCCAACAAGCTCGTCTTCGCCACCGGCGTGCTGGCTGGCACGGGCGTACCCTGCAACGGCCGCACGGCAGTGACCACCATCTTTCCCACCTGCTGGCCCAAGCCTCTGGTGGGCTCCGGGCACATGGGCGGAAACTTCGCGGCCAAGCTCAAGTATGCGGGCTATGACGCCCTCATCGTGGAGGGCCGGGCTGACCGCCCGGTGTGGCTGTTCATCCGCGATGCGCGGGTGGAGCTGCGCGACGCCTCGCACCTGTGGGGCTCAGGCATCCGCCGCACCAACCTGGAGATCAGCCAGGAGATGGGCGCGGACTGCTCGGTGGCGGCCATAGGCCAGGCCGGGGAAAGGCTCGCGCCCATGGCCATAGTGGCCAATTCCCTGTCCCACTCCGCAGGGGGTGTGGGCGGGGTCATGGGCTCAAAGAACCTCAAGGCCGTGGGCGTGCAAGGCAGCGGGGCCGTGCGCATCGCCGGGGACAAGGGCGAGTGGGAGAAGCTCATCAAGTTCCACCTGTCCATCCTGGGCGGAAACAACCAGCACGTGGTGCCCAGCTTCCCCACCCCCCAGTCCGAGTACTACAATCCCGCCTCCCGCTGGGTGGGCGAGCCAGGCAGGCGCTGGGGCGCCGCCGAACCGCCCGTGGAAATCACCGGCAACATTTTTGACCTGAACCGCATCGCCTACCGCACCAACAGCGCGGCCTTTTTCCTCGGCGAGGGGGCCTGGAAGCATACGGTGCGCGGCAACGGCTGCACGGCCTGCCCCATCCGCTGCCACACGGTGATCAAGGTCCCGTCCGTGGCCGCCAAGTACGGCATCCACGAGACCGCCCAGAACACCTGCTCGGGTCTGAACTTCGGGCGCGCCTTCTTCAAGGCCCTGCCCGGCGGATTCAAGGGGCCGACCGCCCTGGAGGCCTGCATGGTGGGCATGCACCTGGCCGACGACCTGGGCCTGTGGTGCAATTACGGCCAGCTGCAGCGCGACTTCCTGAAGCTCCAGCGAGAGGGGTTGCTCAAGGCCAAGCTTGGCGCAACCGAGTACGCCTCCATTGCCTGGGACAAGTTCGAAAGCGGCGACCCAACCTTCCTCTTCGACATCCTGCCGCGCATCGGCGAGCGCCGGGGCGAGCTGGGACAGGTGCTCAGCCAGGGCACGGCCGGCCTGTTCAGGCACTGGTCCATGCAGGAGGACGACTGGGGCAGGGACCACGCCGCGCGCTACTGGAAGATGGGCCACCCCAAGCATCACTCCAGCGAGGATGACGGCCAGTGCGGGGTGATCATCAACACCCAGTACAACCGCGACGCCCAGTGCCACTCCCACACGAACTTCGTGCGCAACGGGCTGCCGCTCAGCGTGCAGAAGAGGCTGGCCGCCGAGATCTGGGGCTCGCCGGACGCTGTGGACGGGGCCGGCGACTACACCCCCATGAACCTGCACAAGGCCAGGCGGGCGCGGTGGTCTTTGGTGCGCAAGGAGCTGCACGACAGCCTGGGGCTGTGCAACTGGATGGGGCCCTGGGTGGCCTCGCCCCTGAAGGAACGGGGCTACCGGGGCGACGACAGCCTGGAGTCGCGGTTCTACAGCCTGGCCACGGGCCGGAAGCTGGACCGCGAGGGGCTGGACCGCATGGGCGAGCGGATCTTCACCCTGCACCGGGCCCTGACCATGCGCGACATGGGCCAGCTGGACATGCGCGCGCACCACGACCTCGCGCCGGCCTGGGTCTTTAAAGACCAGAACGGCGCGGCCCCCTTCACCAAGGGCACCATCCGCATGGACCGGGACGACATCAGCCGGGCCATGGACCTGTTCTACGAGGTCATGGGCTGGGACAAGGCCACGGGCGCGCCCACGGCAGAGGCGTATGCCCGGCTGGGGCTCAAGGAAGTGGGGAAAGCCATGCACGCTCAAAAGCTCATGCCCGGAGACGCGGCATGAGCCCTGAAGAACAGGCTCGGCTCACCGAGGCCGCCACAGAGGTGGTGCTCCAGGCCAGCCGGGAGGGGCGGCTGACGTCACGGAAGGACGTGCTTGAAGCGCTGGTTGCGGACGGCTATTTCCACCAGGCAGCGGGCCACGTCGACACGGACAACGCCCGACAGACGCCGACCGAGGAAGAGGCCGCCATTGCCCTGGCGGGCATTCTGGCGGGACATCCAGGGCTGGCCTCTTTCGAGGGCCTGTCCGGCGAGACGGTGTACCACGCCCCGGACCTGCTCAGCCGGACCTTTGCCCGCATCCTGGACCGCAAGGGCTCGCCCCTTCTGCTCATGGCCGAGGAGATCCGGGCCAACTCCCGCGACTATCCCCGGCCCGTGCCTGTGGAACTCTTCGAAGCGCCCCCCTTCGCTCTTGCTCCAGAGGAGATTGGGCACGTCCTGCACGCCATGGCCGCAGACCCAGGCTACCAGGACATCTCCTTCACCACCGCGCCCACAGGGGCCGTGTACCTGTTTTCCACGCTCCACCTGGAGCGCGGGTACGCGGCATTCCTCGCGCTGCGGGCCGAATCGCTTTCCGAGAACCCATAACGCCGGGCAGCCGGGCAGATCGACCCGCTGCCGGGAATGTTGGTCTGAAGCGGGCTGTATCTATTTCCTGCGGCGGACTACTCCTTCACCGGCAGCACGTGGATGGCCTTGATGAAGACCAGGATCTCATCGCCCGGCTTGAGGCCGAGCTCCTCCACGGACTCGGTGGTCAGCACAGAGGCCATCTCCCCCGGCTCCGTCACCTGAAACTTGACCAGGGACATGATGTCGCCCTTCTTCACGCTCGTGACCTTGGCCTTCAGCTTGTTGCGCGCGCCGTACTTCATGGACTGCTCCTTTGGTTTCGGATCATGCGGCCCGGACCTGGGCCCTGCGCAGCCTTCAAACCAGTGGGCCAAAAGCGGACCTAGAACAGCTCGTCCATGAGGGTGAGCAGCCGTTCCTTGTCGCCCAGGGCCTCCTTGTCAACGGCCTCGACCTGCCCGTCCTCGCGCAGCACGAACATGAACCGCGCCAGGCGGCGGGCCTGATTCAGGCTGTGGGAGACCACGAGCAGGGTATAGCGAGAGGCCAGCTCCAGAAGCAAGTCCTCGATGCCCCGTGCGGCCTTGTAGTCCAGCGAGGACGTGGGCTCGTCGAGCAGCAGGATGTCCGGCGCGAAGGCCAGGGCCCGTGCCAGGCACAGGCGCTGCTGCTGCCCGCCGGAAAGGGTCTGGGCCGGGGCGGCCAGGCGGTCCTTGACCTCGTCCCAGAGGCGCGCCTCGCGCAGGGCCTGCTCCTGGCGGGCTTCGATCTCCGCCGCGGACAGACCCAAAGCCAGCCGGAGCGGCAGGGCGATGTTGCGCTCCACGCTCACGGGCAGCACGTTGGGCGTCTGGAAGACCATGCCCACGCGCTTGCGCAGGTCCTCCACCACGGTGGCAGGGCCGTAGGCCTCTACCCACTCCCCACCCAGACGCAGGCGCACCCGGCCCGTGGTGACGCAGTCCGGCAGGCACTCGTTCAGCCGGTTCACGGCGCGCAGCAGCGTGGTCTTGCCCAAGCCGGAGCGCCCCACCAGGACCGTGGGCCCGCCCGCCTGGATCTCCAGGTTCAGGCCGCGCAGGACCTCTTGGCCCGCAAAGGACACGCTCAGGTCTTCCACAAGGATGGCGCTGTTCATGCGCGTATGCTCCCGTTTCTGTTATTGCGCCCGCTCTTCCAGCGCCGCTCCAGCCCCGCCTGGAGCCTGCGCGAGGCCGCGAACAGGGCGGCGGTGAGGCAGAGCAGCACCAGGGCCGCGCCAAAGGCCTGGCTCAGCTCCTGCGGGGTCTGGTACTCGGCCGCCAGGTAGTAGATGTGGAACGGCAAAGCCTCGTACTTGTCGGTCAAAAGTCCGGGCGCTCCGGCATTGGCCACCACGCCCGTGAGCAGAATCACCGCCGTGTCCTCGGCCGCGCGGCCCACGGCCAGGATCACGCCGCTCAAAATGCCCTGGCTGGCTGCGGGCAGGAGAATACGCGCGGTGATCTGCCAGGGCGACAGGCCCAGGCTCGCGCCCGTGAGCCGCAGCTCCGGCGGCAGTCCCTCCAGGCAGGAACGCGTGGAGCTGATGAGGTACGGCAGCACCAGCAGGGCCAGGCACAGGGCCGAAAGCAGCAGGCAGGTGTTGGCCCCGGGCCACAGGGTCTTGCGCAGCAGCAGGATCAGGGCGAAGCCGAACAGGCCCATGAGGATGGACGGGATGCCCGCCAGCAGGTCCACGCAGAAGTCCAGCAGGGCCTTGGCGCGCCCGGTGGCGTAACGGGCCAGGCATATCCCGCTGGCGATGCCCAGGGGGATGGCCAGGCAGCAGGAGAGCAGCACCAGGTACAGGGTGCCCAGGCAGGCGGGCCACAGGCCGTCGAACACCGGCGCGCCGTGCAGCAGGGCGGCAAGCGGCGGCGTGTCGCCGAAGAAGAGCGCCAGGCTCAGGCTGGGCAGGCCGCGCCAGAGCAGAAAGGCCAGGAGCCCGAAGAACGCGGCGGGCACGCTGAGGGCGGCGGCCCAAGCCAGGGGCGGCAGCGCGCGCTCAACCAGTCTGGCCAGCAGCCTAGGCATGACCACCCCCACGCAGGCCCGCTGGCCCGTTTTCCGACCGGATGCGGCGCAGGCCCAGGTTCACGGCCAGGGTGATCAGGAACAGGATGACCCCGCAGGCGAAGAGCGAGTTGTAGGCCGCGCTCTGGCTGTCCGTGGCCACCACCAGGGCGATGTGCGCGGTCAAGGTGCGCAGGGCGGAAAGCAAGCTGTGCGGCACCTGCGCGGCGTTTCCGGCCAGCATCAGCGGGATCAGCGTGTCGCCCACGGCCCGGCCGAAGCCCAGCACGGCCGCAGCCTTGAGCCCGCGCGCGGACAGGGGCAGGGTCAGGTGCAGGAGCTCCTGCGCGCGGGTCAGGCCCAGGGCGGCGGCTGTGAGGCGTAGCGGCGGCCCGACCAGGCGCAGCTGGCTGTCCAGCACCAGCACGATGGTCGGCAGCACCAGGAGCGCCAGGACCAGCAGCGCCGCCAGCCAGGAAAACCCGGAGCCGGAAAAGCCGTCCCGGATGAGCGGCACCAGCAGAAACACCGAGACCAGCCCATAGACGACTGTGGGCACGCTGGTCATGAGCCGGATGACCGCCATGAGCGGAGCCGCCAGCCGGGCCGGACCCAGCCCGTGGGCGAAGCAGCACACCAGGACGCCCAGGGGATAGGCCAGGAGCATGGCCGTGGAGCCCAGCAGGAGCGAGCCCACCACCATGGGCAGGATGCCGAACTGTCCGGACGTTGGCCGCCAGTGCCAGGAAAGCACCATGCCGAGCTGGTCCCCGCCCAGAAGCGGCAGGGAGAAATACACCAGGAAGCCGAAGATGGCCGCCACGCACAGCACGGACACTGCGGCCGCAGTGAAGAGCAGGGCCGTGACGATCTGGTCGCCACGGCCCGCGCCTTGCCTGCTGGGGGTCTGCCCGGTTCCAGCCATGGCCGCCCGCCCCGACCCTAGCGGGTGGGGATGTAGCCGCTGGCGCTGGTGATCTGCGCGCCCTCCGGGCTCTGGATGTAGGCGATGAAGTCGGCCACCAGGCCCTTGGGCTCGCCCTTGGCGTTCATGTATAGCTTGCGGGTCACCGGGTACTTGCCGCTCTTGGCGTTGTCCTGGTCCGGCACCACGCCGTCCAGGGTGGGGGCCTTGATGGTGGCGTCGATGTGCCCGATGGACACGTAGCCGATGCCGTCGGCGTCGCCGGCCAGGGCGGTCTTCATGGCCCCGTTGGAGGCCACCACGTTGGCCGACTCGGCGATCTTGCCCTTCTTCAGCATGATGCCCCAGAACACCTCGCGGGTGCCGCTGGCCTCGTCGCGGGTGTACAGGTGGATGGCGGCGTCATGGCCGCCCACGGCCTTCCAGTTGGTGATCTTGCCCGCGAAGATGTCCTGCACCTGGGCGTGGGTCAGGTTCGCCACGGAGTTCTTGGGGTGCACCACGACGGCCACGCCGTCGATGGCGAAGGCAAAGGACTTGAGCCCGTACTTGGCGATCTCGGCGGGGCTGAGCGCCCGGCCGGTGTTGCCGATGTCCACCAGACCCTCGCCGACCTTCTGCACGCCGACGCCGGAGCCGCCGCCAGCCACGGTGATGCGGATGGCCGGGCTGGTCTGCATGATGCGCTTGGCCGCCTCCTTCATCACCGGGATGTGGGCCGTGCCGCCCGCGATGTCGATCTTGCCGGACTTTCCGGCAAAGACGCCCAGGTCCGAGGCCTGGGCCAGGCCCGCGCAAACGACCAGGGCAAGGGTCAGCATCGACAGGATAAGACCAGTGCGCACCTTGTGCATGTGCTCCATCTCCTTGGCTTGAGGTGTTCAAACCGGCCCGCGCCCCGGACCGAAATTGCGACGATCGCAAATGCGACAGATTGATGCTGACTATACCTTTTCGAGGCATGACGCAACCGGATTGGCCCGTATTTGTCCTGCGCGCCCGTTGGCTGGCCCCATCAGGCAGTCAAACGCAGGCAGATTGCGCAAGCTTTGGCACTCGGCAGCCGGCCCAGGGCGACCCGTGGCTCAGGCCGGCGAAGCACGCCAGCATGGCGCAGAGCTTGGCGCAAAACTCGGCGCAAGGCGGGCGCACAGGCCGGGGCCTGCAGCGCGCCCCTTGATCCGGCAGAGGCTGTCTCGCAGCGATTGTCAGAACCGGTTATTGAGCTAAATTTAGCATGTAATTGCAGGCATAAAGATTAAGCAGAAATTGACAATTCCTATTTGACGTATTGCTTATTTCTCGCATATAGGGAGGGCACCGACCGTGCGAGCCCCACCCCCGCCCTGAGCCAGCCGTCCGGGCATGTAGCGGTTTGGCACCACGTTCAAGGAGAGTCCCGCCCCATGAGCATTGCAGGAGATACAGCCGAGGCCGACATCACAGGCAGCCACATCGCCGACACCCATATCGCAGGCATCGACATCGGCTCCCGAACCATCGAGCTGGTGGTCCTGCGCGGGGCCAAGGTCGTGCACTCGGCCAAGGCCCCCACCACCTTCGACCCCATCGGCCAGTGCCGCGCGCTCATGGACGGCGTCGCGGCCGAAACCCTCGTGGCCACGGGCTACGGCCGCAAGCTCTTTGTCGAGGCCTTCGGCGGCGACGCCAAGCTCCCGCCCGTGGCCGACATCACAGAGATCCAGGCCTACGCCCTGGGCGCGGCCCGGCTCTTCCCCCAGGCGCGCACCATCCTCGACATCGGCGGCCAGGACTCCAAGGTCATCACCCTGGGCCAGGGCGGACGCGTGCTGCGTTTCGAGATGAACGACCGCTGCGCGGCGGGCACGGGCAAGTTCCTGGAGATCATGGCCCTGTCCCTGCAAATCCCCCTGGAGGACTTCGGGGCCTTTGCCCAGGCGGCCGACCGCCGCATCAGCATCAACAGCATGTGCACGGTCTTCGCCGAGAGCGAGGCCACCTCCCTCATGGCGCGGGGGGAAAAGGCCCAGAACATCGCGCTGGGCATCCACCTGGCCATCATGCAGCGCATCGCCTCCATGCTGAAGCGGGTGGGCCTCGCCGGGCCGCTGGTCTTTGCCGGCGGGGTGGCGCGCAACCCCTGCGCCGTGGCCCTGCTGCGCGAACTCACCGAAATCGAGTGCCTCATCCCCATTGACCCGGACCTGGTGGGCGCGCTGGGCGCGTGCCTGCACGGCCAAAACCTTCTGGAGAAACACCATGTCTGACCCAACGTCGACGGCCGCGCCACGCGCGGCGACTCTCGCCAAGTTCGCCAGCCCGGTGGACCGCTTCCACCTGGAACTTGAGCCTCTGAAGGAGGCGGGCGTAAAGCTTGCCGGAATATACTGCGTCTTCGCTCCGGTGGAGCTGGTGCGCGCCGCCGGGGCCGTTTCGGTCGGCCTGTGCGGCAAGAAGCAGGGCCCCATCCCCGAGGCCGAGCGCGTGCTGCCCGCCAACCTCTGCCCGCTCATCAAGTCGAGCTACGGCTATGCCGCCACGGCCACCTGCCCGTATTTCAACGCCACGGACTTCATCCTGGCCGAGACCACCTGCGACGGCAAAAAGAAGATGTTCGAGCTGATGAACCGCATCAAGCCCGTGCACATGATGCGCCTGCCCACGGACAAAAGCCCCGAGGCCCAGGCCCTGTGGCTGGCGGGGATGCACCGCCTGGCGGAATTTCTGGGCGGGCGCACCGGCACGGCCGTGACGGACAAGGCCCTGCGCCGCGAGATCGCCCTGCAGAACAAGATCCGCCGCGCGCTGCTGGATGTCGCCGCCTTCATGTCCGAAGCGCGGCCCCCCATCTCCAGCCTGGACCTGATGGGGGTGTGCGAGTCGCGCACCTTCGTGCTGGACCAGGAAGCCTACCTGGCCGACCTTTTGGCCCTGCGCGGCGAGCTGGAAGCCCTGCGCGACCAGGGCGTTTCGCCCTACAAGGCTGGAGCCCCGCGCATCCTGCTCACCGGCACCCCGGTGGGCCGGGGCTCGGAGAAGGTCTTGCGCCTGCTGGAGGACGCCGGGGCCGTGGTGGTGGTCCTGGAAAACTGCACAGGGATCAAGGGCGTGGTCGGCCTGGTGGACGAGAACGCCGACCCCATGGAAGCCCTGGCCAAGCGCTACCTGGACACGCCCTGCTCGTGCATGAGCCCCAACCAGGGCAGGCTCGACCTCATCGACGACCTGGTCCGGCAGTTCGCGCCCACCGGGGTGGTGGATCTGGTCTGGCAGGCCTGCCACACCTACAGCGTGGAGTCCTTTGACCTGCGCCGCCACGTGGAGGACAGCCTGGAGCTGCCCTTCCTCAAGGTCGAGACGGACTACACCGAGTCCGACATGGAGCAACTGCGCACCCGCGTTGAAGCCTTTCTGGAACTGCAAACCCACTGAGCAAGGAGCTGCCCAAGTACTGAGCCACCCCGAGGATCGCCCCCCCAGGCCCGCGCAGGCGGACCATGTCATTCCCCTGTCCCGTCGCTGCGCCGGGCCGGAGGGCCTGCGTCCGCGCCAAGGCGGCTGGGGCGCTAGCCGGGCAGCACGATCTGGAAGGCCTCGCCTGGGACGAGGGTGTGCGGATATTCCTGTGACAGCGCGTCGTTGGACCACCTGTCGAGCTCGCGGTGGTGGCGCTCGGCATAGCCCGCCCCGTCGCCGCAGGCCTTGTGCAGGCGGATGGAGCAGGCGACATGCAGGGTCACGGCCGAACTGTCGGCCGAGTTGGCGGCCGAGCTGTCGGCCCCGACAGCGCAGACCCAGTGGTCAACGCCCTGGGCGTGCTGCGAATCGCCCTTGTAGCGGACCACGACCACGCTCTGTGCATGGATACTGGCGGCCAGCAGCGGCAGGGAAAGGGGGCCTTCCAGGCGCTTGATCTCAAAAGGCTCCGCGCCAAGGGCCGCGAGGATGCGCCGCATGTTGTCGGCCTGCAGCGCGTAATCGCCGTCGTACCGCCCGGTGGTGCCCACCTCCCCATTCAGGAAGTCCGCCGGGAAGTCCACCTGGCCAAAGGCCCGGCAGACCGCGTCAAAGCCCGGCTCCCTGTGCGTCAGGGCCACGAAGGCGTTGACGATGCTGTACAGGAAGCACGCGCCGTCCAGGTCGCCCTGGGCAGAGATCCGCCGTTTTGCTTGAGCCGCCTTTTCCACTGCGCCCTCCCCACGGATTTGCAGTACATCCCTCAAAACTCCACTGACAGATATCCCCTTGCCCAGCGAGGCGCAACAGGCCTGGCCAGGGTCCGTCCACCCGCCCCGCCCCTTGCGCCGGGAAGGCGACACAGGCTATCATGGCACGCAAGCAACTCCCCAGGGGCAGGCAGGTCTTAACCCATCGACGGGACCCGCAAGAGCCCGCAACCCCGCCGATGAACCGCGAGAGGCCACCATGCCCGAGTCAACCCTGCCCCCCCCCCACCCTGCCCACCTGCGCGGCGTCAATCTTGGCGGCTGGCTGGTGCTGGAAAAGTGGATGACCCCAAGCCTGTTCGAGGGGCTTGCGGCCACGGACGAGACCACCTGGTGCGCGGAGCTCGGCCCAAAGGCCCCGGAGAACCTGCGCGCCCACTGGGAGCGCTTCATCACGCGCGAGGACTTCGCCTGGCTGGCGGGCGTCGGCGTCAACGCGGTGCGCATCCCGCTCGGGCACTGGATTTTCGGCCCGCCCTACCCCTACCACGAGAAGTACGGCGTGAACCCGCATCCCTTTGTCACGGGCGGCATCGACGTGCTGGACCGGGCGTTTCGGTGGGCAACGGAGTTCGGGCTGCGCGTCATCCTCGACCTGCACGCCGCGCCCGGCTGCCAGAACGGCTTTGACAACGGCGGCATCATGGACGTGGTGGAATGGCACACCAGGGAGGAGTACCTGGCGCACTCCGTCGCCGTGCTGGGCCGCCTGGCCGAGCGCTACCACGCCGAGCCCATGCTGTACGGCATCGAGCTCTTGAACGAGCCGCGCTGGGACGTGCCCACGGACCTGCTCAAGGGCTTCTACCTGCGCGCCTACGACGCGGTTCGCGCCTTTTGCCCGCCCGAGCGCGTGGCCGTCGTCTTCCACGACGGCTTCCGCTCGCACAAGGAGTACCTGGGCTTCATGCAGGCCCCGCTGCACCAGAACGTGGTCTTCGACATCCACCGCTACCAGTGCTTCAGCCGCGAGGACCTGGACATGGACATCTTTGGTCACCTGCGCAAGGCCGGGGTCGAATGGGGACAGGAGGCCCGCGACATCGAGGCCGAGCTCAAGCTGCCCGCCATCTGCGGCGAATGGAGCCTGGGGCTGAACCTGGAGGTCGTCTCCCTCTGGGCCGAGGGGCCGTACGACTACGCCCTGACGAACATGGGGGACTTTCAGCGGGATGTCTCGTACCGGGCCTATGGCGCGGCGCAGCTGCTCACCTATGAGCTGTACCGGGGCTGGTTTTTCTGGAGCTACCGCACCGAGACCACGCCGGAGTGGTGCTTCCGCGAGTGCGTCAAGCGGGGCTGGCTGCCGCCGCGCTTCTAGTGCGTGCCCGGCCTTAGTGCGTGCCGTTATTCCCGCGCCGCGTGCCGAACAGCACCTTGCCCTCGCTGGCCCGGCTCAGGCTCAGCGTGCTGGTGTGCAGGTCCGAGAGGCCCGGGTGGAAGCTGATGTTCAGCAGGGTCGCGTCCGGCAGCTCGCGCTGGAGCATCTCCAGGATCAGCCGCTCGCCCTCGGGCTCAAAGGCGTCGGTGGCCTCCTCCATGAAGATCCAGGCCGGCTGCTGCAGCAAAACCCGGGCAAAGCCGAGCTGCTGCTGAGCCCGCTGCGGAAGGGCCTGCTCCCAGTTGTCCTGCTCGTCCAGGCGCGGGGCAAGCCGCGTCAGGCCCACGCATTCCAGCGCATGCAGGATGGCGGGGTCGGCAAAGGTCTCTGGCGGGCGCGGGTAGCTGATGGCTTCGCGCAGCGTGCCCTCGGGCAGGAAGGTACGCTGGGCGATGAAGAACATTTCGCCGTCGGTGGGCAACAGCACCCGTCCGCTGCCCCAGGGCCAGATCCCGCCGATGACCTTGAACAGGCCCCCGGTCACCGCCGGGTCCCCGGTGATGAGCACCCGTTCGCCACGGCGGATGTCAGCGTTCAAATGCTCGATGAGGATGCGGCCCGAGGACTCGGCGATGCAGAGGTCCTCGATGACCAGGCCGGCCTGCTCGGACCGCTCCACAACGATTTGCGGAATGTCCTGCGCCAGCGTCTTGTCGTCCAGGTCCTGCAGGTCCTCGTAGAGCGCAAGCACGCGGTCGGCCGAAGCGCGGCAGCGCGCGATCTCTCCGATGCTGTCCACCGGCCAGGAGAGCGAGGAGGTCAGCTGCTGGAAAGCCTGCGCGGACTGCATGAGCGCGCCAAGGGACATCACCCCGGCAATATACTGGGGCGCGGCGATCAGGATCGGCAGCACCGGAAGCAGCCCGCCATAGACCGTGCCGAAGGAGATCAGCCCCATGTACGCGAGGGACTGCTTGTGCCAGTCGTGCATGATCTGGCTGAAGCGCAGGGACGACCCGGCGCGCTCCCGGGGCTCGCCCCGCATGAGCGCGATGGATTCCGTGTGCTCCCGCGCCCGTGACAGGCCAAAGCGGAAGGTGGCCTCCGCAGTCTGCAGGGCGTTTGTCGTCTTGATCAGCGGCAGGCCGACCACCCAGCCCACGGCGCTGCCCATGATCGCGTACAGGAAGGCCAGCGGCACCATGTAGCCCGGCACGTGGATGTTGAAGCCCGGCACGTCGACCGACCCGGACACGGCCCACAGGATGTTGATGAACAGGCCGAGGATCATCAGGCTGAAGGTCAGGGAGTGGGCCAGCCCGATGGCGCTTTCCGTGGCGATGCGGATGTCCTCGGCGATGCGCTGGTCCGGGTTGTCGTGCTCGCCTGCGGCGAAGAGCAGCCGGTAGTGGTGGCCGTCACCCATCCAGCTGCCGACCAGCTGCTCGGTCAGCCAGGCGCGCCAGTCGATCTGCAGCCAGCGTTTGACCATGAGGTGCGAGGCCGTGACCACGAGGGAGGACGCCAGGATCGTCGCGAACACGGCCACCTGGATGAGCACCCCGCGCACGGAGCGCTGCTCAAGCGCATCGTAGAGCGCCCTGTTCCAGTAGTTGCCCCACACGGCCAGCCCGACCTGGGCCATGGTCAGCAGCAGCAAAAGCAGGGTTGCGCCCCGGACCTTGGCCCGCCGTTCGCAGTTCCAGTAGGGGCCGACAAGGCGCAGCACCTGCCGAAGAAAACGTTTCCGAGGTACGGTGGCGCCGCCGGGAAGGGCGGCCAGTGGGGGGGCTGGCGTTGGGTCAGTCATTGTTGTTGGGGTAAAAGTTGCTGCCGATGTGGAAGGACACTGCCGGACTGACTTCGATCATGGAAAAATCCGTTCCTTACGCCAGCAAAACTGATACATTATTCCTGGTCCCAAGTAAATGCCGCAGAGCACATGGCCCGCAACCCGGCGGGCTCGCGGCACCGCGCAAAGAGCACCAGTTCCTCCAGGACGATTCAAAAAAGAAGCTTTACAGGTTGAACATCCACGGCATGTAATGTAACAGCCTAAGAGGCTCATCACCCTCTCCTGGTTCAACGGTGCCAGGAGACCTTGGGCAACCAAGCAGGCCAGGAGACACTTCATGAGCGCCCGCCGGTCCGCCAGCACGTCTACAAAAGGCACGGCCCCACCCCCTGGACCGCCAAAAACCGGCAGCCCGCTGCCCTTCCCGGTTGTGGCCCTGGGGGCCTCGGCTGGCGGGCTGGAGGCTCTCCGCGCCCTGCTCCAGAACCTCACGGAGCCGCTCCAGGCGTCCCTGGTGGTGATCACGCATCTTCCCGCCGACAAGAAGAGCCGCATGGCCGAGGTGCTCGCCCGGTACACCCCCCTGCCCGTGCGCGAACTGGACGAGATCACCCCGCTGCAGCCCGGGGCCATCTTCACGGTACCCTCCGGCCACGACGTGCTCATCGAAGGGGGCGTGCTGCGGCTGGTCCAGCCGAGCCACGACCTGACCCACCGGATCATCGACCGTTTCCTGATCAGCCTGGCCAGCGACCAGGGCGCGAACGCCGCCTGCGCCATCCTTTCCGGGTCCGGTTCCGACGGCGCAAACGGCGCCGTGCAGATAGCCAAGGCCGGGGGGCTGGTGCTCGTGCAGGAGCCCTCGAGCGCCCAGCATTCCAGCATGCCCGAAAGCGCCCTGGAATCCGGCGTGGCCGACGCGGTGCTGTCCATGGAGGAAATGGGCGCCCGGCTCTCCCAGCTCACCACGGCCACAACCCTGAACAGGCCCGTGCGCGCTTCCCTGACCCAGAAGGTGCTGGACCTGCTGCGGCAGCAGACCGGCCAGGACCTCACCGGCTACAGGCCAAGCACCATCACCCGGCGCATCAACAAGCGCAGATTCTTGACCGGGCACACGCGCCTGGGCACCTACATCAAGGAGCTGGAGACCAATCCCGAGGAGCGGCTGCAGCTCTTCAAATCCCTGTTCATCGGGGTGACCTCGTTTTTCCGCGATGCCGAGGCCTTCGCCCTGCTGGGCGACAAGATCCTGCCCGAGATCCTTGCCAACCGCGCCGGAGACGAGCCAGTCCGGGTCTGGGTGGCGGGCTGCTCCACCGGCGAGGAGGCCTATTCCATCACCATGCTCCTGGACGAGCAGATGAAGGCCTCCGGCGCAGGTTGCGGCTTCAAGATCTTCGCCACGGACATCGATTTCGCAGCGGTGGAAGCCGCACGCAAGGGCGCGTACCCGCTGCGCGCGATGAAAAGCGTCTCCCCGGAACGGCTGAAACGCCACTTCCGCTGCACCAACAGGGAATGCGCCGTGCTGCCCCAGCTGCGCGAGCGCATCGTGTTCGTGCACCACAACCTGCTGCAGGAGCCGCCGTTCCTGCACATGGACCTGGTGCTCTGCCGCAACCTGCTCATCTACCTCACCCCGCCCCTCCAGGACAGGGCGCTGGGCCTGCTTACGGCGGCCCTGGACCCCGGCGGCTATCTGTTCCTCGGCTCCGCAGAGAGCGTGGACGTCGCGGCCCTGCACCTGGAGGCCCTCGACAAGAAGTGGCGACTGTACCGCAGCCGCGCAAACGAGGAACGGCCCGGCCTGCGCCGCGCCACGGCCCTGCGCCAGTCCCTGGCCCTGCCCGAGGCGCCGGAGCCCCAGGAACAGGCGCGGGTCAAGAGCCCCTCGATCATGGCCGCCGAGGCCCTGCTGCGCCACTTCAACCCGGCCGCCGCCCTGGTGAGCCCGGAGTTCAACGTGCTGCACTTGAGCGGCGACACCCAGCCTTACGTGTCGCTCAGCTCCGGCGAACCCAGCCTGCAATTGCTCAAGCTGGTGCGCATGGAGCTGCGCCCGCACCTGCGCTCCGCCCTTGCGGCCGTTGCGGCCTCGCTCAAGCCGAACCAGACCCGCAATGTGCGCCTGCCCGGCGAGCCGAGGCGTCAAGTTGACCTCTGCGTTGATCCGGTGCTGGACAGCCGCGGCCAGCTCTCCGCGTTTCTGGTGGTGTTCAAGCAAAGCGCCACAGCCCTCAAGGGCAAGGGCTTCACCAATGCCGAGCGTCTCACCGAAAGCGGCCTGGTGCAACGCTATGAGGACGAGCTGCAGCTGACCCAGGAGCAGCTGCAGAAGGCCGTGGAGGAGTACGAGCGCCTGAACGAGGAGCTGCGCGCCTCGAACGAGGAGCTCACCAGCATGAACGAGGAGCTGCAGTCCTCCAACGAGGAGATGGACGCCTCGCGCGAGGAGCTGCAGTCCCTCAACGAAGAGCTCACCGTCAAGGTGGAGGAGCTGGCCCAGTCCCACAGCTTTGTGGAGAACCTGCTGCGCAGCACCAACGTTCCGGCCATCTTCCTGGACAAGAGGCTGCGCGTCATGCGCTCCACGCCGCAGGCCACGGAGATCTTCCATCTGGCAGTGTCGGACCAGGGGCGGGCACTGGCCGAGGTGAAGGCTCGGGTGCGGGACGACTCCCTGCTGGCCGACGCCGAACACGCGCTGCGCGACAGCGCCGAGGTCGAGCGCGAAGTGCATGACAAGAGCGGCCGCAGCTTCATCAAGCGGGTGTTCCCGTACCGCAACCCCCGCATGGAGGTGGAGGGCGTGGTGCTGACCTACGCCGAGATCACCAAGCTCAAGGCCGCGGAGGAGGTGCTGCGGCGCAGCAACGAGGAGCTGGAGGCTCTGGTGGCCGAGCGCACAAGCCAGCTCGACCTGGCGCGCAAGGACTCCGAACACCGGGCGTCTGAAATGGAGGCCATCATGGAGCAGACCCCGGCTGCGGTGTGGATCACCCGCGACACCGAGGCCAGCTCCATCATCGGCAACCAAGCCAGCTACCGGCTGCTGCGCATGGCCCCGGGCTCCAACGTGAGCAAGGCCATTGAAGACGTGCCCTACAGGACCATGCACGGCGGGCGTGAACTGCCCCCCGCCGAGCTGCCCATGCAGCGGGCGGCGCGGGGCGAGATCGTGGTGGGCCAGGAGATCGACCTCGTCTTCGCCGATGGCCAGGTCCGCACCATGATGGGCAACGCCACGCCCCTGCGCAATTTCCTGGGCAAGGTCTCCGGGGCGGTGGGCGTTTTCCTGGACATCACGGAATCCAAGCGCGCCAGCGAAGAGGCTGCCCGCTGGCAGCAGGTGTTCGCAAGGGCGGACTTCGGCCTTGCCATCTCCCGCGTGGCGGACAACACCCTGCTTTCCGTCAACCCCTCCTTTGCCCACCAGCGCGGCTATGAGCCGGAGGAACTCGCCGGACGTCCAGTCAGCACCGTTTACCCTGAAGAGATGCGGGAAGAGCTGAGCAAGAACATCAAGAGCCTGGACGTGACCGGGCACGGTTTTTTCGAGTCGCTGCACAGGCGCAAGGACGGCAGCACCTTCCCGGTGCTGGTCGAGATCACGGTGCTCAAGGACGAGGCCGGGCAGGCCGTAACGCGGATAGCCTACTGCCTGGACATCACGGAGTCCAAGCGCGCACGCGAGGAGGCCGCCCGCTGGCAGCACGTGTTCGGGCACGCGGAGTTCGGCATGTCCATCTCCCGCGTAACGGACAACACCCTGCAGTCCGTGAACCCAGCCTTTGCCCGCCAGCGCGGCTACGAGCCGGAGGAGCTCGTGGGCAAGCCCGTGGACAGCCTGTTCCCACCGGAAGCACGCGCAGACCTGCTGAAGCGCCACGCCGCTCTGGAGGGGCTTGGCCACGGCACCTTCGAGTCCCTGCACATGCGCAAGGACGGCAGCACCTTCCCCGTGCTCCTGGACCTGACGGTCCTGAAAGACGACGCGGGCAAGGCCGTGACGCGGGTGGCCTACGCTCTGGACATCAGCGACCGCAAGCGGGCCGAGGAGGAGCTGCTGTGCACCCACGACCGGCTCAAGCTGGCGCTGAACGCCGCCAACGCAGGCACCTGGGAGTGGGACCTTGCGACCAATGGGAGCATCTGGTCCGACGAACTGTACCGGCTCTATGGCCTGGACCCCGCCGAGCACCCCGCCTCCCACGAGGCTTGGCTTGAGTCCATACACCCCGAAGACCGCGAGGCCACCTCCGCCGCCGTGCAGGACGCGGCGCAGGCCGGGGCGCCCATCTCCGTGGAATACCGCATGAACACCCACGACGGCGGTGAGCGCTGGCTCTACTCGCGCGGGCAGCCCCAGCGCGACGAAAAGGGCCGGGTGCGCAGGTACCTGGGCATCGTCGTGGACGTCACCGAGCGCAGGAAGTCCGAGGCCGCCCTGCGCGAGAGCGAGGCCAAGTTCCGCACCGTGGCGGACTATACTTTCGACTGGGAATACTGGCGCACGCCAGACCGCAGGATGGTCTGGGTCTCGCCGTCCTGCGCGCGCGTGACGGGCTACGCGGCCGAGGAGTTCAAGGCCGACCCCAAGCTCATCCAGCGCATCATCCACCCCGACGATCAGGAATTGTACGCGCAGCATCTGCGGGAGACGGAGGCAGGCCTGCACAAATCGGCCAGCCTGGACTTCCGCATCCTCCACCGCAGCGGCGAGGTGGTCTGGATCAGCCACCACTGCGTGGACCTGGTGGCCCCCAGCGGTGTGTCCCTGGGGCGGCGCATCAGCAACCGCGACATTACGGACCGCAAGACGGCCGAACTGGAAGCCCAAAGCTGGGCCAAGTTCCCGGAAGAGAACCCCTACCCGATCATGCGCATCGGCCCGGACCTGCGCATCACCCACGCCAACAGGGCCAGCCAGGCCTTCCGGGACGAGTACGCATCCCCCGTGGGTCAGGCCTTCCCCGCGTCCCTGGCGGTTCATGTCGAGACGGCCCGGCGCACCGGCCGGGCCACGCACACCGAGGTGCTCCTGGGCGACAGGGCCCTGGACATGAGCTTCACCCCGGTGGCTGGCCAGGACTACGTCAATGTCTACGGCATGGACATCACGGACCGCAAGCGGGCCGAGCTGTTCAGCCTGGCCGCAAAGGAGGCCGCCGAGGCCGCCAACATGGCCAAGAGCGAATTTTTGGCCAACATGAGCCACGAGATACGCACGCCGCTCAACGGGGTGCTGGGCATGCTGCACCTGCTCAAGGAGGGCGCCACGCCTGCGGAGCAGATCACCTACTCCAACATGGCCCATGACGCTGCGAGCAGGCTGCTGTCCCTGCTCAACGACATCCTGGACTTCTCGCGCCTGGAGGCCGGGCGCGTCACCCTCGACAGCGCGCCGTTCCTTCTAAACGACATCTTCAACGCCGTGGGCAACGTGTTCCAGCTGGCCAGCAGGGCCAAGCAACTGGAGCTGACCTTCAACATCGCGCCGGGCACGCCCCAGAGACTCCTGGGCGACGAGGCCCGCGTGCGCCAGATTTTGTTCAACCTCGTGGGCAACTCCATCAAATTCACCCCTGCCGGGTCCGTTCGCGTGGAGGCCTGGTCCCGCCCCTTCGGGAAGGGCAAGGGCAAGCTGCACCTGTACATCAGCGTCAGCGACACAGGCATCGGCATCCCGGACGACAAGGTGGACCACGTCTTCCAGCGCTTCACCCAGACCGACGCCTCCTACACCCGCCAGTACGAGGGGGCCGGGCTCGGCCTGGCCATCGTCAAGCGGCTGACCCAGGTCATGGGCGGCAACATCGCCGTGGACAGCACCCTTGGGATGGGCACCACGATCTACCTGCACCTGCCCATGGCCGCCGTGCCGGAGATGACCGTGGTGGAAGCCCCGCCCAGCCTGGACATCGGCGACAAGGAACGCCGGCTCTCCATCCTCGTAGCCGAAGACGAGGAGGTGAGCCAATTCGCCATCCGGATGCTGCTGGCGCGCATGGGCCATGAGGTCGTCTGCGTGGACAACGGGCGCAAGGCCGTGGAGGCGGTGCGCCAGGGCCGCTTCGACTGCGTGCTCATGGACATCCAGATGCCGGAGATGAACGGCGTGGAGGCCACGGAGCATATCCGCGCGCTCCCCGGCGGGGCTGGGGTATGGATCATCGCCCTGACCGCCTATGCCCTCACCGGAGACCGCGAGAAGTTCATGGCCGTCGGGCTGAACGATTACATCAGCAAGCCCGTGCAGGCGCAGGAGCTGCGGGAAGTCCTGGCCCGTGTCGCCGCGCGCGGCGCAGACAAGGCCTGAGGCGCAAGCCGCGTCCGCAAGGCCAGCTCGTAGCCGTTCATGAGCGGCATCTGCGCGTCCAGGATGGCCGGGGCGAAGGGATCCGGCAGCCGCCCGCTAGCCGTGGGCGGCCAGAGAGATGAGGGCCTCGGCCATCTCGGCCGGGTCACAGGTGAAGGTGAGCCCCAGCTCGTCCCCGCGCACCCAGGCGACCTTGCCTGGGAACTGGCCGCAGGCCTTGATCTCCAGGCTCAGCTCCTGGCCCGCGCAGAAGATGCCCCAGACCCTGAGCTTGGCCCCGCCCACAGAGACGTTGACCACCTCGCAGGCCTCCCAGACCCCTTCGTTCAAGAGCCGCCCGGCCACGAGCACCGTCTTGCGGGCGTGGCCTCTGTGGTCAGGGCCAGAGGGAGGGCTCTGGGGTGGGCCGGATGTGTTCACGGGCGCTCCGTTTCCTTTGGCTGGGTCATTTCGAGGTCATGGTCCACACCCCGCGCCAATCCTTGGGGGGGGCGCTGGACAGGGTGTCGCAACGTTCGATGTAGGTCGAGGAGAGCTTGTCCGAAGGGTTCAGGCGCAGGGCCTCGGCAAAGGAGCGGGTGGCCTTGGCGAAGTCCCCGGCGCGGTAGGCCGTGCGCCCGGCCTGGAAGTGCCCCGTGGCCTCCATGAGGTTGGGGAAGCTCTCCTCGGTGTGGTAGTCCAACACCTCAAAAATCCGCACGGGCTCGGTCTTGCCCTTGACCACAACGTCGTCCACATCCCTGGCGCGGTAGATGCCCTTGAGCCTGTCGTGGGTGAACTCGCTGATGAGGATGCGCGCGCTGTACTGCTTGCAGGCGCTCTCCAGCCGCGCGGCCAGGTTCACCCCGTCGCCGATGATGGTGTAGTCCATGCGCTTGGGCGAGCCGATGTTGCCCGAGACCACCTGGGCCGAGTTCAGGCCGATGCCGATGTCGATGGGCTTGCTGCCAACGGCCGCGCGCTGGGCGTTGAATCCGGTCAGGGCGCGGATCATGCCTATGGCGCAGCGCAGGGCCCGGTCCTCGTCGTCCCCGTGGGCCAGCGGGATGCCGAACACGGCCATGATGGCGTCGCCGATGAACTTGTCGAGCATGCCGCCCTCGGCCTGGAGGCAGTCGACCATGAGGGTGAAGTAGTCATTCAAAAAGCTCACGGTGCCCTGGGCGCCCAGGCTCTCGGTGAGCGTGGTGAAGCTGCGGATGTCTGAGAACAGCACCGTGACGTCCACCACCTTGCCGCCCAGGATGTCGTCGCCCCCGGCCATGAGCTGGTCGGCCAGCTTGGGGTCCATGTAGCGGCTCATGGTGGACTTCATGCGCTTCTCGCTGGAGATGTCCTCAAGCATGACCATGGTGCCGAGCTTCTTCTCCTCCCCGCTCAAAAGCGGCAGCACGGAGGCGTTCACCGAAACACTGCGGTCGGCCAGGACCAGCTCGGCGTCCATGAGCACGTCCGAGGCCTGGGAGGCCTCCACCTCGGCCACCTTGTCCGCCAGCCAGGCGTTGGGCCCGGTGAAGAACTCGGCGAAATTCTGGCCCAGCAGACCGTCCCCCCCGCCAGTCCCGTCAATCGACAGGATGCGCAAGCCCGCCGCGTTGCAGGTCTTGATGCGGCCGTCCTCGTCGAGGGTGATGACGCCGTTGCTCATGCTCTGGAGCATGCTCTCGTTGTAGTTCTTCATGCTCTGCACGTCGCTGAAGAGCTTGGCGTTCTCCAGCGCGATGGAGATCTGGGCGGTGAAGGCCTTGAGCCGGGACTCGTCCTCGGCCGTGAAAGGACCGCCGCGCCGGTTCAGCACCTGGGTCACGCCGATGACCTTGCCTTCCTTGGTGACCACCGGGGTGCACAAAATGGAGCGCGTGAAGAACCCCGTCTTCTTGTCGAAGCCCGGGTTGAAGCGCAGGTCCGCGTAGGCGTGGGGGATGTTCACGGACCGGCCGCTGGTGAACACCGCGCCGGCGATGCCCAGGTGGTTGGGGAAGCGGATCTGGGTGGCGGAGATGCCCTCGCCCACCATGGACCAGAGCTCGCTTGTCTTCTCGTCGTTCAGGAACAGGGTGGAGCGCTCGGCGGCGAGCATCTTGGTGCACTCGCCCATGACCTTGCGCAAGAGCGTGCCCAGCTCGATCTCAGAGGTCACGTCGGCCACGACGTTCAGGAACTCCAGCTCCTTGGCGCGCGAGGCCTGCATCTTCTCCACGAACTGCGCCCCGGACAGGGCGATGGCCGCCTGCATGGCGATGGCCTCAAGGAGCTTCAGGTCGTCGCGGCCAAAGGCCCCGTCCTTCCTGTTCAGCACCTGGGCCACGCCGATGACCTCGCCCTTGACCGTGCGGATGGGCGCGCAGACGATGTTGCGCGTCACGTACCCGGTCTGCAGGTCCACTTCCTTGTTGAAATACTTGTTCTTGTAGGCATCGGCCACGACCATGCCCCGGCCCGTGGTGAACACGCGGCCCGCCACGCCCGTGCTGTTCAGGATGCGGATGCGCCGGTGCTGGTTGCCCTGGGCCACGATGGAGTAAAGCTCCCCGGTCTCGGGGTCGTTCAGGAAGAGCGAGCCGCGCTCGGCCCCCAGCTCCCAGGTGGTCATCTCCAGCAGGGCCTGAAGCATCTCGTCCAGGGTGTCCAGTGCGGCCAGGCGGTGGGACACGCCGAGCAGCATCTCGGAGCGCTCCTGCGGCAGGCCCTTGGCCATGGCCACGATCCTGGGGCCCTTGGGGCGGGTCGCAGGTCCGGTCTTGGAACGGGTCAGGGCCTTGGCTTTTCCGGCCATCACTTCCGCCCTCCGGCCTCAAGGGCCTCGCGCAGCACCACCACGGTCTGGCGCAGCTGCGCCAGCTCGTCCTCCAGGCTCCGGCGCTCCAGCCTGGAGCGGTCGCGCTCGTCCAGCACGGCCTGCTCCATGCGCTCGCGCAGGGCCTGGATGGCCGTCTGCAGCTCGCGATTCTCGGCCTTGCCCTGGGCCACGGCCTCCTGGACCTGGCGGTCGCGCTCATTGCGCAGGGTCTCCAGCGCGTCGCGCAGGGCCACCACAGCGGCCTTCATGTCCTCGATCTCGCCCTGGGAGGCGGCCACGGCCTGCTGCACGGCGGCGTTCTTGTCCAGCACCAGGACCTCCAGGGACTGGCGCAGGGCCACAATGCTGTCCTTGAGGTGGCGGTTTTCGGCGTGCAGCGCGCTGAGTTCATCAGCGGAGATGGGCGTGTGGGCCATGGTCGTCCTGTTCGGGTCGAAATGCAGGCCAAAGAAAATGGAGAATATCGACTCATCAAAGTAAAGGATACTTGGGGAATTTTGTCAATGGCGGCCGTGCGCGGCAGGAAAAATTCCTGGGTTGAGCCAGTACTCAGATCCAGCAACCAAAGCCAGCGCACCGGCTTGGCGATCAGGGCCAGAATTCCTGGGCAGCGGCCAGGGCCAGCGGGCACGGACAGCCGGAACGGACAGGCTATGCGGCCAGCGCTCAGGCCGCCCTGCCGACTCCGCCCAGGCGAACCGGCAGCCGCGACACCGGTCCCAAGGCCGGAGCCTGCTGCGCCCCGCCGGACCGCACCACCACCCGCCGCCCTGCCGGGGCCTTCACCACGCCCAGGGCCTTCAGGTGCTCGGCCAAGGCGTCGTGTTCCAGGTAGCCGGTGTCCAGGCGCGCGCCCTTGGCGTTCTTGAGCGTGGCCAGGCCGTCGCCCCCGCCCGCCAGGTAGCTGTTGGTCACCAGCCGGTACGTGGCCGCCGGGTCGATCTGCACAAAGCCATCGCCAGCCCCGCGCACGCGCAGGTCCAGGATGCGGCCGCCCTTGGGCCGGGCCGGGTCGACCACGCAGGTGAACCCGGCGGCGTGGAACACCTGGACCTTGCGCCCGTTGTCGCCATCTGGAGGATGGACCTTGAGCCGGAACTCGGCGGCGTCCTCCAGGGCGTTTTTGAAATCGGCCCCGCTGAGGTCCAGGGTGACCAGGGTATTGCCAAAGGGCAGCACGCTCATGACCATGCCCTGGGTGAGCTCGCCCTGGAAAAGGTCCTGGCGCAGGCCGCCGGGCATGAGCAGGGCCAGCTGCGCGCCCGGCGCCTTGGCCAGGTAGGCGTCGGCCACGATGGGGCCGGGGTCGGTAGCCGTGCCGCGCACGAGGTCAACCACGGCGCGAGCCCCGATCAGCGCGTTGCGAAAGGTGTCCAGCTGCCGGGCGTAGGGCTCCAGGCGCTCGGCCAGGGCCGGGTCCTCGGCCACCACGCGCGCCGCGCCCGAGGCTGTGAGCGCGGACACAAGCCGCGCCTGCTCCGGCGAGTCCTTGGGCACCACCTTGTCGCCCTGCCGGAAGTCATCCCCGGCCAGGAGCATGGGCCGGGCCGAGTAGCCCGCCACGCCGCCCGCCGCGTCAAAGGTGACCCGCAAAAGCCCGAGCTCCACGCCCCAGCGCCAGGCCTGGACCACGAGCACCCTGCCGTTGTCCGGGCCGCGCACCTCGGTGGGATACGGGCCGGCCGGGGTCAGGCCGAGGGCCGCCAGCTTGGCCGGGTCGCCCAAGAGCGTGTGGGAATGCCCGCCCACGATGACGTCGATGCCGGGCACGGCCTTGGCCAGGGCGATGTCCTGGGCGTAGCCCAGGTGGGAGAGCACCACGATCCTGTCCACGCCGACGCGGAGCAGAGCCTTGACTGCTGCGGCCACGGCCGGGGCGGCCGGGTTGAACTTCACCCCGCCCACGTCGCTGGTGATCTTCGGGGTGCTGGGCGTGGTGGCGCCGATGATGCCCACGCGCTCTCCCCCGTACACCCGGACCACGTAGGGCCGGAGCTTGCCCGCCAGGGCAGGCTCGCCCGAGACGTCGAGGTTGGCCGAGACCACCGGGAACCTGGCCTGGTCCACCAGGGAGCCGGTAAGGGCCGGCCCTTTGTCAAACTCGTGGTTGCCCAGCGTCATGGCGTCCAGGCCCAGCTGGTTCAGGAAGTCGAAGTCCGCCTTGCCCTGGAAGACATTGAAGAACAGCGTGCCCTGCACCGCGTCCCCGGCGTGCAGCGCCAGCACATGCTCCTCGCTGGCGCGGACCTCGTCGAGCGCCGTCTTGAGCCGCGCGAACCCGCCCAGCTGTCCCGTGACCTTCACGCCCGCCAGGGTCAAGCCGGTGTCCACGGGCTCCAGGTTGGAGTGCGTGTCATTGACATGGGCGATGGTCAGGGTGAACGGCCCGGACTCCTGGCGCTGCACGGGCCGCGCGCAGGCCGTGAGCAAGCAGAAGGCGATGGCGAGCGTCAGGGCGGCGCAGAGTCTCGGGCGGAAATGTTGCGAGGCGGTCGGCATGGGCCAGGCTCCTTCGGCTGATTGTGTCGCGCGCGGGCGCCGGGCCATCTATTCCGGCCCTGCTGCGGGCTTCTCGCGCAGGCGGGCCATCAGCTCCTCCATACTCTCGAGGATGGCCCCCTTGTCCTCGGCGCTGACCTGCTCCAGATCCGCGATGATGCGCAGGCCCTTGAACTCCTTGCGGATGAGGTCCGAGCTGCCGAGCCCCTCGTCGTAGATGTTGGTGATGGCGTACGGGATGACCTCGCGCTCGATGCCCTTGGCCGTGAGCTTTGGCCGCTCCTCGGCCTCCACGATGTCCCGCACCAGGGCATAGGTGTCGGCGGAGATGAGGATGCCATCGGGCTCGGCCTGGACCTCGAGCCGCGCGGCCAGGTTCACTTCGCCGCCGATGATGGTGTAGTCCATGCGGTCCTCGCTGCCGAAGTTGCCGACGTTGCAGAACCCGGTGTTGACGCCGATGCGCATGTGGAAGGGGTTGTTGTAGCCTTGGCCGCGCCAGATCTCCTGGAGCTTCTTCATGCGCCGCTGCATGGCCACGGCCATGCGCACGCAGGCCTCGGCGTCCTCCCGCACGCCGCGCGTCCCCGGGTCGCCGAAGAACATGAGCATGGCGTCGCCGATGAACTTGTCGATGGTGGCCCCGTAGTGCAGGGCGATCTTCGACATCTCGGTGAAGTAGCTGTTCAGCAGGTACGAGAGATCCTCGGGCTGCATGTCCTCGGTGGTCTTGGTGAAGTCCTTGATGTCGCTGAAGAAGACCGTGAGCTTCTTGCGCTGGGTGACCAGGTCCGTGCCCTTCTCCCCGGTCAGGAGCGACTGCACGATCTGGGGCGAGAGGTACTTGGACAGGCTGGCCGAAAGCCCCGCCAGCAGCTTGCTTTTCTCCTCAGCGAGCTGGGCCAGGGCCAACTCGCTGGTGCGCTGCTCCAGGGCGGCGATCATGCTGTTGGTGCGCCTGGCGATGAGGCCGAACTCGTCGTTGGTGACCACCGGCACGCGGGCGCGCAGGTCGCCCTGGGACACCGCGTCCATGGCCTCAGACTGGAAGCCGAAGAACAGACGCAGGTTGGTTGCGAAGGAGGTGATGACCAGCGTGGCCGCGCCGGTGAGGCAGGCCATGACGAAAAGCAGGTCCTTGGCGACCCAGACCATGGCCACGGCCCAGTAATCCGCGCCAGGCGCCAGGTGGAAGTTCTCGTGCACGTCCTTGATGACCACTGCGGCCACGATCAAGGTGGTGAAGATGACGCAGGCCCCGGCAAGAAAACCGAACTTCCGGGTGACAGGCAGATAGGGGCTCGTCAGCCGCCAGTCGATGCCGCGCCGCCGGGCGTCGAGCACCACCACGCGTTCGCGCTGCAGGGCCAGCTCCAGCGAGAAATAGAAGCCCAGGGCCACGGCCCCCACAAAGACCTTCACCCCGTTGGCCTCGGGAGAGCCGAAGGCCAGCAACGGATAGACCCCGGAGGCGATCGCGGCCAGCAGGAAGAGCCCCAGGTCCAGGCCAAGCTGACGCAGGGACTGGACATCGCCGGAGCGGGAGGTGACCAGCACCGGGAGCAGCGCGGCCCGCAGCCCCCACATTGCGGCAAAAATCAGGAACAGGGCGATGAGCCAATGGACGCGCGAGGCAGCCTCGATAACCGGGCACACCCGCGCGCCGTAAAACGCGACCAGGGTTGCCGTAAGCAAAGAGTACACAAGCGCGCGCATGGCGGCCTCCAGACTGAAGCGTTGCGGGATTTCCTTCTCCACCCTTCAACTAATCGAGACGCACGAATTGCGCAAGCAAGCGGCCAAGGTCATTGACTCCTCAGCAAAACAGCATACATTCCTGTTTGGCTTGGACACCTTCAGCCGGAGCATCGAACATGAAAAAAACATCCGCCTTCCTGGCGCTGCCCATAGCCCTCGCGCTCACCTTCACGTCGTTCTTCGCGCTGGCCGTCTCTGCCTCTGCCGCAACGGCCGCGCCCCCAAAATCGCAGGAACCGAAAGGAGCCCCCATGACCACGGACAAACTCGGCACGGCCACCTTTGCGGGCGGCTGCTTCTGGTGCGTTGAGTCGGACTTCATACACATCCCCGGCGTGGTGCAGGTGACCTCCGGCTTTGCCGGGGGCAAGGAGAAGAACCCCACCTACGAGCAGGTCTCCGCCGGGCAGACCGGCCACCTGGAGGCCGTGCAGCTGCGCTACGATCCGGCCAAGGTCAGCTATCCCCTGCTGCTGGAGTGGTTCTGGCGGCACCATGACCCGACCGACAACGGCGGCCAGTTCTGCGACCGGGGCAACCAGTACCGGCCGGCCATCTTCGTGCACACGCCCGAGCAAAAGCGCGAGGCCGAGGCGTCCAAGAAGCGCCTGGTGGATTCCCATGCGCTGAAGGGCCTGGTGGTCACGCCCATCCTCGACTACACGACCTTCTACCCGGCCGAGGACTACCACCAGCGCTACTTCGAGAAGAACCCGCTGCGCTACAAGTACTACCGCTACAGCTGCGGCCGCGACAACACCATCCGCGCCCTGTGGGGGGCAGAGGCCGACAAGCCCTTCTCGTCCTATGCGGCCGAGGCCGCAACGGGCTGGCGCAAGCCCACCCGCGAACAGCTCAAGGCCCGGCTGACCCCCATGCAGTTCAAGGTCACCCAGGAAGAAGGCACCGAGCCGCCCTTCAAGAACGAGTACGACGGCAATAAGCGCGAGGGCATCTACGTGGACATCGTGTCCGGCGAGGCGCTGTTCAGCTCGCGCGACAAGTTCGACTCCGGCACCGGCTGGCCGAGCTTCACCCGGCCGCTGGAGCCCGGCAACATCGTGGAGCGCCCGGACAACACGCTCTTCTCCACGCGCACCGAGGTCCGCAGCAAGCTGGCCGACAGCCACCTGGGCCACGTGTTCCCGGACGGCCCCAAGCCCACGGGCCTGCGCTACTGCATGAACTCGGCGGCGTTGCGTTTCGTTCCCAAGGAGAACCTGGAAAAGGACGGCTACGGCAAGTACGCGGGCCTGTTCAAGTAGGTCCGGCTACTCTGCCGTGGGCTGCACGGCCACAAGCTCCCCGCCGCAGGACGACCCGCCGCCAGCGGTGCAGGCCAGGCAGTGCGGCCCGGTCATGACCAGACGGCCACGCAGGAGGTCCGCGTCGAAGTCGCGGATATGCCCCGGCGCGGCGTGGTTCACGCGCAGGCCCAGGACCATGTTGAAGTCGCAGTCGTAGAGCGCCCCGTCATAGCCCACGTTGATCTGGCGGCGGCACATGAGCCCGTCCAGGGTGGCCGGGTTGAAGGACTGGCGCAGCAGCTCCCGGTACCCGGCCTCCTGGCCGGAGCGGCGCAGGCCCTCGCCAAAGCGGCCGAGCGGCATGTTGGCGATGGTCAGCAGGCGGTTGAACACCAGGCCGTGCCGGGCCAGAAGTTCGCGCCGGTAGTCGGCCTCAAGGGCGCATTGCCCTGGCGGCAGAAATGCTCCGCCGGGATTGTAGACAAGATCGATTGTCAGCGCGTCATCTCCTCTGCCGGCCTGGCCATAGCCCAGCTCGTTCAGCCGCCGCAGGGCCGCCACGCTGCGCTCGTAAACCCCGGAGCCGCGCATGGCCCGCACGTTCTCCTCCAGATAGCAGGGCAGCGAGGCCACAAGGCCGACCTTGCGCGCGCGGTAGAACTCGAACATGTCCTCCTGGCCGGGCTCGAACAGGGCCGTGAGGTTGGTGCGCACCTGGGCCGCGAGCCCCGCGTGGAACAGGCCGTCCAGCAGGGGCCGCAGCACTGGGCACAGCTCCGGCGCGCCTCCGGTGATGTCCACCAGCCTGGGGCGCAGGGCCTGGGCCGCGCCAAGCACCAGCGCCATGGTCGCCTCGTCCATGAGCTCCGTGCGCTCCGGCCCGGCCTGCACATGGCAGTGCGTGCAGGACTGGTTGCAGCGCAGCCCGAGGTTGACCTGCATGATGTCCACGCCCAGAGCCTGGATATGCCCCCCGGCCAGCCGCTCGAATTCGTTCATACCGTCCGTCATGTCCTTGCGCTCCAGGCTATTGCGGTTCGTTCGGCACACAGGCCCGGCCCTTGAGCCCGAACACGTAGTGCAGGGCCTTCTTGACCGTGGGCGAGAACAATTTCTCGCCGATGACACGGCCGGCCACGGCCTTGGCCGACTCCGCCCGCGTGGGGTACGGGTGGGTGATGCCCGCCAGGGTGGTCAGCGAGACCTTGCCCGCCAGCACCGCCGCCCACTCGCCCAGCAGGTCGCCCGCACCCGCGCCCACGATCTGCACGCCCAGCGGCTTGCCGCCGGAATCCAGCAGCAGCTTGACGCAGCCCCCGTTCTCGGCCTCGGCCCGGGCGCGGTCGTTGTCCGCGAAGCGCTCCGTGACCACCCGGTAGTCCACGCCAGGCTTGAGCCCGGCCCGCTTGGCCATGGCCTCGTTCAGGCCGATGCCGCCCAGGCCCGGCTCGGTGTACGTGCACCAGGGCATCCACGTGTAATCAGCCATGCGCGGCAGGCGGAAGATGGCGTTGGCCACCACCACGCCCGCCTCATAGCCTGCGGCGTGGGTGAACTGCCAGGCCCCGGTCACGTCGCCGCAGGCGTAGATGTGTTTCCGGCTGGTGCGCAGCCGCGCGTCCACGTTGATGCCCTTGGCGCTGTAGTCCACCCCGGCCGCATCCAGGCCCAGGCCCTCGACGTTGGGCGTGCGGCCCAGGGCCACCAGCAGGGCGTCGCCGGAGACGCTGCGGGCCTGCCCATCCAGGGTGAAGCTGACGACCTTTTGCCCGCCAACGGCCTGAACTCCGGTGAGCGCTGCGCCCAGGTGGAAGCGCACGCCCTCGGCCTCCAGGGCCTGCTGGACCTCGGCAGCCATGTCCACGTCGTCGCGGGTCAGGATGCGCGCCGAGCGCTGGATCACGTCCACCTGCGAGCCCAGGCGCTGGAAGGCCTGGGCCAGCTCCACGGCGATGGGGCCGCCGCCGAGGATCACCAGGCGCTCCGGCAGGCGGTCCAGCGAGAAGACCTCGTGGTTGGTCAGGTGCGGCGTGTCGGCCAGGCCGGGAATGGCCGGAATCTGCGCGCGGGAGCCCGTGGCGATGACCCACTTGGCCGCGCTCACGCGCTTGCCGCCTGTTCCTTCACCAATCTCGGCCTCGTGCTCATTGACGAAGCGCGCGGCCCCGAAGCGCACCTCGGCCCCCAGGCCGCAGAAGCGCTCGATGGAGTCGTGCCCGCGGATGCCCATGATGACGCTCTGGATGCGTGCGCGCACCAGAGCGAAGTCCACGGGCGGCAGGTCCACCCTGGGCAGGCCGAAGCGCTCGGCATTGGCCATGAGGTGGCGCGCGTGGGCCGTTGCGATGAGGGTCTTGCTGGGCACGCAGCCGTAGAACAGGCAGTCCCCGCCGAGGTGCGCCTCGCGCTCGATGAGCAGGGTGCGCGCGCCCAGCTGGGCCGCGCCTGCGGCCACGGACAAGCCGCCCGCGCCGCCGCCGATGATCGCGATGTCGTAATCGTATGCCGCCATGGGAGCCTCCTTTGGGGGCGAAAAATCAGGCCTGCCTGTTTGCGTTTCTGGCGCGCAGCCAGGCCACCAGCTTGCGCGCGGCAATGGGGAACAGCCCGAGCAGGGCAAAGGCCACGATCAGACCGGGCGAGAGCACGTCGGACAAAGACTCCACCAGGGCGATGCGCGTGCCCGCGTAGACAAAGACCATGGAGGCCGGGAGCATGCCCAGCTGCGAGACCCAGGCATACGTGCGCACCGGCATGGGCGTGAGCCCCATGAGCAGGTTGATGGCCCAGAACGGCAGGGCCGGGATGAGGCGCATGGTGAACAGGTAGAACGCGCCCTCGCGCTCGATGCCCGCGTTGACCGCGGCCAGCCGGGAGCCGAAGCGGGCCTGGACCCAGTCGCGCAGGATGTGGCGCGCCGACAGGCAGGAGAGCACCGCGCCGCAGGTGCTGGCAAAGGAGGCCAGCACAACGCCCTCCACAAAGCCGTACAGCGCGCCGCCCGCGATGGTCATGACCGCCGCGCCGGGCAGGCCCAGGCCGGTGACGGCCACGTAAGCCGCGAAGAACCCCGCGCCCGAGGCCCAGGGCCGCTGCTCCGCCCACTGGCGCAGCTCGCCCAGGGAGGCCTTGAGCGCGGCCAGGGTCAGGTGTTTGTCCAGACCCAGGCCGAAGAAGGCCGCCGCAGCCAGCACGATGCAGGCGGCCAGGGCGAACTTGGAGGCGTTTCCGCCTGTGTTTTTGGGAGGCTGTGTCTGCTCCATCTGAAAAGCCTTAGCCCAATCCCACTCCAGCCGCAACGCGCCCAAGCCTTTCGTTTTCGCCGCGCTCCTGCTAGGATGGGGAATGAACCGACCCACGCCTTCCGTCGCCCTCTCCGTGATCATCCCCGTGCATCGGGAAGAGGCGCACATAAACGATCTGCTCGCGCACCTTGCGGCCATCCCGGCCCCTGGCGATCTGGAGATGAGGGCGTCGGGAACGGGTCGTGTCGAGATCATCGTGGTGGACGGCGACCCAAAGCGGCGCACCCTGGCCGCGATTTCCCAAGACGCCCTCAGCCAAACGCTCATCAAGCTGCCCTCGGAAAGGGGCCGCGCCCGCCAGATGAACACCGGGGCCGCCTCCGCCCAGGGGGAGGTCCTGCTCTTCCTGCACGCGGACACGCGCCTGCCGCTTGATGCCTTTGCGCGCATCGAGCACGCGCTTTTCCCCGAGCCCGGCAAGGCGGAGAGCTGCGGCGGGGCCTTTGCCCTGCGCATCCTCCCCGAAGACGGCGGCCAGCCCGGCCCTGGCCTGCGGTTCATCGCCTGGGCGGCCAACCTGCGCGCCCGGCTCACGCGCGCCCCCTTCGGCGACCAGGCCATTTTTATGCGCCGGGACTGTTTCGTGCCCCTTGGCGGTTTTCCAGACATCCCGCTCATGGAAGACCTGGAATTCATGACGCGCCTGCGTCGCCGGGGCCTGCCCATAACCCTTCTGAGTGCCAAGGTGGTTACCTCGGCCCGGCGCTGGGAGCGCGAAGGGCTGTTGCGCTGCACCGGGCGCAATATCCTGCTGCGCGCCCTGTACCACCTGGGCGTGAGCCCGCAACGTTTAGCGAGGCTCTACCCATGAAGCGGGTCATCGTGTTCCTCAAGTACCCGGAGCCCGGCGAGGTCAAGACGCGGCTGGCGGCAGCGGTTGGCGCGGCGGCGGCGGCGCGGCTGGCCCGGCACTTCGCGGAGCAGACCCTGGCTGCGGCAGTCGCCACTGGCCTGCCCGTCACCGTGTGCTTCGCCCCGGCCAGGCGCGGGCCGGAGTTCTCGGCCTGGCTGGGCACAGGCTACGACTACGTGCCCCAGCGCGGGGCCAACCTGGGTGAGCGCATGCGCCACGCCTTTGCCGACGCCTTTGCCCGGGGAGCGGAGCGCGCCGTGCTGGTGGGCACCGACGCCCCGGACCGGCCAACGGAATTTCTGGAGGAGGCCCTGACGCACCTGGACGAGCATGACGTGGTCCTCGGCCCGGCGCTCGACGGCGGCTACCATCTCATCGCCATGCGGCGCGGGAGCTTCGCGCCAGAGGCCTTTGGCTCCAAGGAGCCGGGCGGCATCGCCTGGGGCACGCCCAGAGTGCTGGCCCAGACCCTGGACGCCCTGCGCGCGGTAGGGCGCACGGCGTACATGCTGCCGCCCTGGCGCGACATCGACGACAAGCCCAGCCTCGACGACTACCTGGATGCCCACCCGGAGGCGGCGCATCTGCTCGACGACGCAGGTCAAACAGGGGGCGCGCAATGAACCAGGAGGCCCTGCTCCGGCTGACGGTCTTTCTGTGCGTGGTGCTGGCCCTGGCGCTCTGGGAGGTCCTGGTCCCGCGCCTGCCGCGCCCGGCCGAGCGGCGTTTGCGCTGGCCCGGCAACCTGGGGCTGGTTGTTGTGTCCACCCTGCTCATCCGGCTCGTGTTCCCCATCCTGCCCGTGGGCCTGGCCGCCCTGGCCCAGGCCAGGGGCTGGGGCCTCATGAACGCCCTGGCAGCGCCGCCGTGGGCCGCCGGGCTCTGCGCCATCCTGCTGCTGGACTGCGCCATCTACTGGCAGCACGTGGCCTCGCACCGCTGGCGCTGGTTCTGGCGCCTGCACCGGGTGCACCACGCGGACACGGTGCTCGACCTGACCACGGCCGTGCGCTTCCACCCGCTGGAGATGCTGCTCTCCCTGACCTACAAGCTGGCGCTGGTGCTCGTCCTCGGCCCGCCGGCCTGGGCCGTGCTGGCCTTTGAGATTCTGCTGAACGCCCTGCCGCTTTTCAACCATGCCAACGTGGGCCTGCCGCTGCCCCTGGACCGGGCGCTGCGCCGGGTGCTCGTCACCCCGGACATGCACCGCGTGCACCACAGCACAGACATGCGCGAGGCCAACACCAACTTCGGGTTCTGCTTTCCCTGGTGGGACCGGCTCTTCGCCAGCTACCAGGACCAGCCGGCACTGGGCCACCAGGGCATGACCATCGGCCTCGCCATCTTCCGCGCACCGACCGAGGCGCGCCTCTGGCGGATGTTGCGCATGCCCTTTGCGTGAACTGGCGCGGTGCAAACATTGATTCATAACAGGAGGCCGCACATGAAGCTTCGCTCCGTGTTTCTGATCCTGCTTTTGCTCTGCCTGGCGGCCAGCCCGGCACTGGCCGAAAAGAGCGCCGTGAACACCGGGTTCGTCGGCGATGTGGCCGTGGAGGGCGCGGATATGGTGGCCTACTTCACCCAGGGCAAGCACGTGGAGGGGACCTGGGAGTTCTCCCTGCCCTGGAACGGCGCGGACTGGCGCTTTTCCTCGGCCGAGAACCTGCGCCTGTTCAAGGAGAATCCGGAGAAGTACGCGCCGCAGTATGGCGGGTATTGCGCCTATGCCGTGGCCCAGGGTTCCGTCGCCAGCGACAGCGCCAGCATCGACCCAAGGGCCTGGAGCATCATTGAGGGGCGGCTGTACCTCAACAACTCCAAGTCCGTGCGCGAGATCTGGCTCAAGGACGCACAGAGCTACATCAAGCAGGCCGACCGCAACTGGCCCGGCGTGCTGGAGCGCTAGCCTTCGGGATGGAAGAAACGGCCCAAGTTGGCGGGCGGGCCGGAGTAGCGCCGCAGCCGCGCGCTGGCCTGCACCAGGGTCAGCACGGCGATGGTCAAAAGGTACGGCGCCGCGCGCAGCCCCCACACCGGCACCAACTCCGCGCCCTGGGTCTGGAACGAAAACTGCGCGGCGGTGAGCGCGCCGAACAGAAGCCCGCCACACAGGGCGCGCAACGGACGCCAGGTGGCGAAGATGACCATGGCGATGGCGATCCAGCCCTGACCCGCGCTTAAGCCCTCTTTCCAGCCCGGCGTATACGACAGTGACAAAAACGCCCCGCCCAGGCCCGCCAGCGCGCCGCCGAAGCAGGTGCAGCCGAAGCGCACCAGCCGCACCGGCACGCCCGAGGCATAGGCGGCGGAGGCGTTCTCGCCGCAGGCGCGCACCACCAGCCCCAGGCGCGTCGATGCGAACGCCCAACTCAAGACAGGGGCCAGCAAGAGCGCCAGATAGGTCAGCAGCGGCTGGTTGAACAAGGCTTGGCCCAGCACCGGGAGGTCCGCCAGCGCGGCAATGGGCAGGGAGCCGAGCACCAGCCCCGGCGCGCCCAGCAAATCGCGCCCCAGCACGCCGGTGAGCCCCGCGCCGAGAAGCGACAGCGCAAGACCAGAGAGCACCTGGTTAACGCCCAGAGTGACGGCGAAGAAGGCGTGCAGCAGGGCCGCCAACGCTCCGGCGCAGGCCGCAGCCCCCAGGGCCAGGAGCGGATCGCCTGTGGCCGCGCCTGCGGCGAAGCCCGCCAGCGCGCCAAGCAGCAACATGCCCTCAAGGCCCAGGTTGAGCACCCCGGCCCGCTCGGCCACGATCTCGCCGTAGGCGGCCAGAAGCACCGCCGTGGAGGACTTCACCGCGATCTGCCCCAGCGACGCCAGGTTTTGCAAGTCCAGGCCCCCGAAAACATCAGCCGACATGACCAGGCTCCTTTCTGCCCCTGCGCACCAGGCGCAGGCGGTTGGCGGCCAGGAACTCGCCCAGCAGCGCGCCAAAAAGGAGCGCGCCTTCCAGGGCCAGCACCGCCGTGCCGGGCAGACGCAGCTCGGTCTGCAACTGGTCCGCGCCCACCAAGAGCGCCCCCAGGAACAGCGCGGCCAGGGGCACGGCCAGGAGGTTCAGCCGGGCCAGGAAGGCCACGACGATGCCCGCAAAGCCCAGGCCCGAGGCCAGCCCGTCCTGGACGCGGTGCTGCACGCCCAGAAGCTCCCCGGTCCCGGCCAGCCCGGCCAGCGCGCCGGACAGACACATGGCCGTCACCGTGATGCGCGCCGAGCGGAACCCGGCGTAGGCGGCGGCCTTGGGGCTTAAGCCCAGCACCCGCGCCCGGAAGCCCCAGCGCGTGCGCGCCAGGAGCCACCACAGGGCCCCGGCCAGGGCGATGGCCAGGGGCAGGCCCAGATGCACCCGCGTCTCGAAGAACGTGGGCAGCCAGACGGCCTCGGGCAGCTCCGCCGTGCCGGGGAAGCCCAGGCCCGCCGGGTCGCGCCAAGGGCCGTAGTACAGGTGCTCCATGAACAGCACGGCCACGTAGTTGAGCAGCAACGTGGAAAGGATCTCGTTGACCCCGAGGCGCGCCTTGAGCAGAGCCGGGGCAAAGGCCCAGGCCGCGCCACCGGCCGCCCCGGCAGCCAGCGCCACGGGCAGCAGCAGTCGCGGCGGCAGACCCGGTGCCATAAACAATGCCACCCAGCACGAGGCCAGGGCGCTGCCCAGGGCCCCCTGGAGCATGGCCCGCCAGGCCGCGCCGATGCCGGAAACTCCGTCCGCGCCAGCCAGGGCGAAGACCAGGGAGCCGAAAGCCCAGGCCAAGCCCAAGGTCGTGGCAAGGGAAATCAGCGCCCGCAGCGGGGCCGTGGCCTGGCGGGGCTCCAGCACGAGGCGCAGGGGCATCAGTGTCCGCCTCCTGCGGCGGCGAGGCCCATGTCCGGGCCGCCAGCGCCCAGGCCTGCCATGAGCCTCCCCACGCGGTCAAAAGCGTCTGGCGCGGTCGCGTCCACCACGCCCGCAATGCGCCCCCGGAAGAGCACCGCCACGCGCCCGGCCAGGGCCAAGGCCTCCAGCGGATCGCCGGTGACGAGAAGCACTGCTGCGGACTCGGCGGCGTGCCGGATGGCCGCGTGAACCTCGGACACGGCCAGCACGTCGAGTCCCTGGGTGGGCTGCTCCACCAGCAGGAGCGGCGCGGCCTTGGCCAGCTCCCGCGCCAGGATGAACTTCTGCAGGTTGCCGCCGGAGAGCTCGCGCGCCAAGGCCTCCGGTCCCGAGGCGGTGACGTCCAGGGCCTTGATGGCCGCAGCCGCAGCCCGTGCCCCGGCCCGGCGCGAGAAGAACGCGCCCCGGCTGCCGGTGGTGGAGAGCAGCAGGTTCTCGGCCAGGGTCAGGTCCGGCACCGTGGCCGCGCCGTGTCGGTCCTCGGGCACGTAGGCCACCAGATCGCGGCCCGTGCGCGGCCCGATGGGTCGGCCCAACACCTCGACGCTCCCGCTCGCTGGACGCTCCATGCCGCCCAGGGTGGCGGTCAAGGCCTCCTGGCCGTTGCCCGCCACGCCCACAATGGCGAAGGTCTCCCCGCGCGCCACCTCGAAATCAATGTCGGAAAATACCGGCGGCTGGCCCTGCCCGCACAGGCCGCGCACGCGCAGCACCGCCTCGCCGGGCTTTCGCCGGGGCGCGGCGCTCTCACCGGGCAGCTCGCGGCCGACCATCAGCCCCGACAGCGCGGCCATGTTCCAGCCGTCCGGCAGCGCGGGGTCGCGCGGGAGGTTGCGCGCCACCATGCGGCCCCGGCGCAGCACCGAGACCTCGTCCGCCGCCCCGGCGATCTCCGGCAGCTTGTGGGTGATGAGCACCACGGCCCGGCCCTCGCCGGCCAGGCGGCGCAGATTGGCATAGAGCGTGCCGATCTCGGACGGCGCGAGCACGCTGGTGGGCTCGTCAAGAATCAGAATGCGCGCGCCCAGGGCCAGCATCTTCAGAATCTCCAGGCGCTGGCGCTCGCCCATGCAAAGCTCGGCCACGCGTCGGCGCGGGTCCAGGGCCAGGCCAAAGCGCTGGGCCAGTTCCGCCGCAGCCTTGGGGTCCGGGGCCCCGCCTGCGGCGAGGGCCAGGTTCTCGGCCACACTGAGGGCCTCAACCAGCGAAAAGCGCTGGTGCACCATGCCGATGCCCGCGCGCAGGGCCGCCGCCGGGGAGCGCAACACAAGCGGCGCGCCGGAGAGCCTCATCTCGCCCGAGTCGGGGGTCAGCCAGCCGGAGAGCATGGACATGAGCGTGCTCTTGCCCGCGCCGTTCTCACCGAGCAGAGCGTGGATGCAGCCCGCGTAGAGGTCCAGGTCCACGGCGTCGTTGGCCAAGACGCCACCGGCGCCAACAGACGCGCCAAAGCGCTTGCTCAGGCCGTGGCAGGACAACAGGGGCGGGGTTTCGCTGGAGCGCATGGGCGTGCCTCGGTGCAGAGCGTCGGCTCAAGGTAAGGGCCTGGGCCTTGAAAAAACGTGAGGGACCGGGCCGCCGCGGTCCCCCTGTCAGCAACCGTTCAATGCCGACTGTTTGAAATGGACGCGGGCTACTCCGGCAGCTTGCCGGACACGCCCCGCACGAACCAGCGCATGGACAGAAGCTCCTTGTCCGGGGCCTTCTCGCCCTGCTTCACGCGCACGGCTCCGGCCTGGTCCACGATGGGTCCGGCAAAGCTCATGTCGTCGCCCTTGCCCATTTTGGCCTTGAGCGACAGGACCTTGGCCCGCACAGCCTTTGGCACAGCCTTGCCAAAGGGAGACAGGCCCACGCCGTCACCCTCGAAGCCCACGAACATCTGGTCATTCTTCCACACGCCACCCATGATCTTGCGGACGATGTCGGTGTACAGCGGCCCCCACTGGAAGGTGGTGGAGGTCAGCGCGCAGGCCGCGCCGTACTTGGCGGCGTCGGTGCCGTAGCCGATGGCGGCCACGCCCTTCATGCAGGCGGCCTTGGAGGAGTCGGAGGTGTCGGCCATCTGGCGGATCAAGTCATGCTTCCTGCCGATGAGCACCTCAGCCAGGGTGGTCTCGTTCACCGCGTCGCGCCAGGACTTGAGCCAGACCACGGTGTTGACCTTGTCGGCGTCGTAGGGGGTTTTTGATTCCTTAAGCCCGCGCAAAAGGCCCAGGGTAAAGGCGTCGATGCCGCGCACCACCTCGGGGATGGGCTGGGTGGCCACGGTGCCGACATTCTTGTAGCCCATGAGCCCGGCCAGATAGCCCGCCAGGTACTCGCCCTGCTCCACGCGCACCATGTAGGTGCCCATGTTGGGCCGGGTCTTGAAGCCCGAGCAGTGCATGAACGTGACCTGGGGGAACTCGCCCGCCACCTTGTACATGGCCTCCATGTAGGTAAAGGTGGTGCCGAAGATGACATCAAAGCCCTGGCGCGCATAGTTGCGGATGACGCGCTCGGCGTCGGCCGGGGAGTGCACGTTCTCGGTGTAGGAGACCTCGACCTGGTCGCCCAGCTGCTTCTTCATATACTCAATGCCGTCGTGGTGGGCCGTGGTCCAGCCCTGGTCGTTGATGGTCTCCAGCAGCACGAAGGCGGCGCGGATTTTTTTGCCTGCGCCAGGGGCTGCGGCCTGGGCCGGGAGCGCAAGAACGAAGAAAAGGCACAGGGCCAAAAGTGCGGCACAAGGTTTCCTGAATGTCACGGGACTCCTCCTGCAAAGGTTGGCGTGGGTTGGCGGCATGAGTCGGCGGCAATTTGCGGGTTGGGCCTGAGGCCGGGCAGTCAACGCATGCCGCGCCTCTATAACGCACCCGGCGGGCCTGGGACAAGCCCTTCCTGCGGCCCCGGCCCGGTTGACCCTGCGCCCCCTGACACTATATTGAAGGTTTCCGTGTTGCAAAACCGGACCAGACCGGAGGCGGACAACACAAACCAGCACCCTGCGCGGTGCGCGCGAGGCGTTCATGAACATCGGCCCTTACACCTTCGAGGAATTCAAGGACAAGGCTGCGGCCTTCCACGGCTACCCAGCCCCAGGCCTCTTGATCGGCGGGTACATGGTGGAGCTGGCGCGGCGGGGCCTGCCCGAGGGCACGCTCTTCGAGGCCGTGGTGGAGACGCCCAAGTGCCTGCCCGACGCCGTGCAGATCCTGACCCCCTGCACCATCGGCAACGGCTGGGTGCGCGTGCTGAACCTGGGCCGCTACGCCGTGGCGCTGTACGACAAGTTCACGGGCGCGGGCTTCCGTGTCTGGCTCGACGTGGACAAGATGGCTCCCTACGGCGAGATCAGCTCCTGGTTCCTCAAGCTCAAGGCCAAGGCCGACCAGGACACGGACCGCCTGTTCGCCGAGATCAAGGCCGCAGGCGAGAACATCTGCTCCATCGCGCCCATCCAGATGGCCGACCACGCGCGCAAGCACAAGGGCATGGGCCGCGTGGCCCTGTGCCCCATCTGCACCGAGCCCTATCCCGCGCCGGACGGGGCCATCTGCCGGGGCTGCCAGGGCGAGTCCCCGTACCTCTGCGCGCCCGTGGCCAGCGCCGAGCCCGGCCTCACCGCCGTACCCGTGGCCGAGGCCGTGGGACAGCGCGCCCTGCACGACATGACGCGCATCGTGCCCGGCGAGAGCAAAGGGGTGGAGTTCCAGGCCGGGCAGACCTTCTCCGGCGGCGATGTCTGCCGGTTGCAGCACATGGGCCGCGCCCACGTGTACCTTGAGCAGGACACGCCCAATGGCTTCGTGCACGAGAACGAGGCAGCGCTGGCCTTTGCCAAGCTCATGGCGGGTGACAACGTGGTCTTTGACGAGACCCCGCGCGAGGGCAAGATCAACTTCCACGCCGCCGTGACCGGGGTGTTCGAGGTGGACCGGGAGCGCCTGGAGGCCTTCAATCTGATCCCGGACGTCATGGCCGCCTGCCGCCACCATGGCGTGCTGGCCGAGGAAGGCAAGGGCCTGGCCGGGGCGCGGGCCATTCCGCTCTACCTCTCGGCCGAGAACTTCCGCAAGGCCCAGGCCGTGCTGGCCGCAGGCCCGCTGTTCCGCGTGCTCCCGCTCCGGGCCATGCGCGTGGGCGTGCTGGTCACCGGCAGCGAGGTCTTCCAGGGGCTCATCGAGGACAAGTTCGCGCCCGTCATCCGCGAGAAGGTGGAACGATTGGGCTCCGAGGTGGTGGCCGAGGTCATCGTGCCCGACGACACGGACAGGATCGCGGCGGCCGTGGGCGAGCTGCTGGCCCAGGGCGCAGACCTCATCATCACCACGGCCGGGCTCTCCGTGGACCCGGACGACGTGACCCGCAAGGGGCTTTTGGCCGCAGGGCTGACGGACATGCTCTACGGCGCGCCCATCCTGCCCGGAGCCATGACGCTGCTCGGCCGCATCCCCTCGCCCACGGGAACGGCGAAGGTCATGGGCGTGCCCGCCTGCGCCCTGTTCCACAAGGCCACGAGCCTGGACATCCTCCTGCCGCGCGTGCTGGCCGGGGTGGAGTTCACGCGGCGCGACCTGGCGCAGATGGCCGAGGGCGGCTTCTGCCTGAACTGCCGCACCTGCGTGTTCCCCAAGTGCGCCTTCGGCAAATAGCGCGGGCGAGAGCGCCCCATGAAGAGGGGCGGAAGGCGTTTCAAAAGCGGTGGAAAGGCGGAAACCAGGCGGACGCCTAGCCGTCTCATTTATCCGTCGATGTCACGGCCCAGGTAGGCGTGCTGCACGTCGCGGTTGGCCAGAAGTTCGCGGCTGGGGCCTTCCAGGGTCACGCGGCCAGTCTCCAGCACATAGCCCCGGTCCGCGATCTTGAGCGCGCGCCGGGCGTTCTGCTCTACCAAAAGCACGGTGAGCCCCAGGCTGTCACGCAGGGTCACGATGTGCCGGAAGATCTCGCGCGTCACCAACGGGGCCAGGCCCATGCCCGGCTCGTCCAGCAGCAGCAGCCGGGGCCGGGCCATGAGCGCGCGGCCGATGGCCAGCATCTGCTGCTCCCCGCCCGACAGTGTGCCAGCGGCCTGCTTGCGTCGTTCACGCAGCACCGGGAACATGGTCAGAATCCGCTCCAGGTCTTCCGTCGCCTGCTCGCGCGTCTCCGCGCGGGGACCGGCTCCCCTGCGGCCGTAGGCGCCCAGGCGCAGGTTGTCGGCCACGGAAAGCGGACTGAACACGAGTCGGCCCTCGGGCACGTGGGAGCAGCCCTCCTGCACGATCTTTTCCGGCGCGCGGCGCGAGATGTCCTCGCCCGCGAAGGTGATCGCCCCGCTGCTGGCGCGGATGAGCCCGGAGATGGTGCACAGAAGCGTGGTCTTGCCCGCGCCGTTGCCGCCGATGAGCGAGACGATCTCGCCGGGACGCACGTTCAGGCTGACGTTACGCAGGGCGTGGATCTTGCCGTAGAACACGTCCAGATTGGTTATTTCGAGCAGTGGCGCATTCATGTCTCTCTCTGCTTCAGGGCCTGTTTCCAAAAGATGGATTTTGTTTCCCTGGCGAGGAAAGAGGCGATTTGGGGCCAGGGAGAGTACTCCTGCGGTACAGCCCTGGCGCCAAATCGACTCATGACGACGTCCAGGGGGCAAAAGACGCTTTTCGATACAGGCCCTAGTCCTCGTCGTCGCCCAGGTAGGCGGCGATGACTTCCGGGTCGCGCTGGACCTGGGCCGGGGTGCCCCGGCTGATGACCTGGCCGAAGCAGAGCACCATGACCTGGTCGCTGATGCGCATGACCAGGTCCATGTCGTGCTCCACCAACACGATGCCCAGACGGAAATGCTCGCGCACGGCCAGGATCAGGTCGGCCAGGACCTGGGTCTCGCTCATGTTGAGCCCGGCGGCGGGCTCGTCGAGCAACAGCAGCCGGGGCCGCGCGCCCAGGGCCCGGGCCAGCTCCAGCAGGCGCTGCTTGCCAAAGGGCAGATCCTTGGCCTGGTACTTGGCCAGCTCGAACAGGCCCACGAAGTCGAGCACCTCCAGGGCCTCGTCGCGGATGGTCTTCTCCATGGCACGGGAGGCGCGGGTGCGCAGCAGGCTGGCCCAGGCCGGAACGCGCAGGCGCGCGTGGCAGCCGGTCATGACGTTCTCCAGCACCGTCATGTTGGAGAAGATCTCCAGGTTCTGGAAGGTGCGCACCAGGCCCAGGCGGCTGCGCTCATGCGCAGGGGCGAAGGTGATGTCGTCCGCGCCCAGGCGGAAGGTGCCGCGCTGGGCCTGGACCATGCCGGAGATGGCGTTGATCAGCGTGGTCTTGCCCGCGCCGTTGGGGCCGATGACGGCCGTGATCTCGCCCGGCAAGGCGCTCAGATCCACGCCGGCGAGGGCCTGCAGCCCGCCGAAGCGCACGCCCACGTCCGTGCAGCGAAGCAGAGGCTCAGCCATTGCCGCCCCCCTCCATCGGGTCCTTTTCAGCCCGCACGAACATCTTGCGCCACACAAGGCGCCACAAGCGAGAGGAGCCCCCGGCCAGGCCGTCGGGCAGGTACATCATGCACAAAACCAGGATGGCCCCGAAGAGCAGGATCTCGACGTTCTCAAAGGCGCGCAAAAACTCCGGCAGCACCGTGAGGAAGAACGCGCCCGCGATGGTGCCCGGAACGCTGGTCATGCCGCCCAGCACGACCATGACGATGAGCTGCACCGAGAACAGAAAGCCGAAGGACGCCGGGGCGATGAAGGTCAGGTAATGGGCGTAGAGCACCCCGGCCAGGCCCGCGAAGGCCGCCGAGACCACGAAGATGAACAGCTTGTAGCGCGCGATGTCGATGCCCATGGCCTGGGCCGCCTTCTCCGAGGTGTGCAGGGCGCGCAGGGCGCGGCCCACGCGCGAGTGCAGGATGTTGAAGGCCACCCAGATCACCAGCCCCAGGAGGGCGAGGATGAAGTAGTACACCGACAGGTCGCTTGAGAACTCCACCCCGAACAGGGACAGGCGCGGGATGCCCGTGAACCCGGACGGTCCGCCCGTGACGCCCACGGTCTCGTTGAACAGAATGGACAGGATGACGCCGAAGCCCAGGGTGGCCATGGCCAGGTAGTGGCCCTTGAGCTTGAGCGCGGGCAGGCCGACGAGCGCGGCCACGCCGGAGGTCGCGCCCACCCCGGCCAGCATGGACAGGCCCACGGGCACGCCCAGGGTGGTGGACAGGGCGGCCGTGGTGTAGGCCCCCAGGCCGTAGAACCCGGCGTGGCCAAGGGAGATCTGCCCGGCGTGCCCCACCAGCAGGCTCAAGCCCACGGCGATCATGGCGTTCAGGCAGCACATGGTCAGTACGGTCAGGTAGTAGTTGTTGCCCAGAAGCGGCGGCGCGAGCAGCAGCACCACCAGAAAGCCGCCCAGCCAGCGCATGTCGCGACGGTAGCCCACGCTCACACCCGCTTGCCGTCCTTCTGCCCGAAGAGCCCGGAGGGCCGCACGAACAGAAGGGCCAGAAGAATGACAAAGGCCAACGCGTCCTTGTAGGCCGAGGAAATAAGGCCCGCGCCCAAAGACTCCAGCACGCCGAGGATCAGCCCACCGGCGGCCGCGCCAAAGGGATTGCCCAGGCCGCCCAGGATGCAGGCGGCGAAGCCCTTCAAGCCCAGCATCACGCCCACGTCAAAGGAGGTCAGGGTGATGGGCGCCAGGATGGCCCCGCCCACAGCCCCCACCAGGGCCGAGATCATGAAGGACAAAAGCACCATGCGGTCCACCCCGATGCCCACCAGAGCCGCGGCCTTGGGGTCAAACGAGCAGGCCAGCATGGCCTTGCCGTGGATGCTGCGCGAAAAGAACATCTTGAGCCCGGCCAGGATGAGCAGGCTGATGGCCAGCACCCACAGGGTCTGGGGCATCAGCGCCGCACCGAAGAACGCCACGGGCGCGGCTCCGGAGAACGCGGGCAGGGCGAAGGTGTCCTTGCCCCAGAGGAGCATGGCCGCGCCCCGGATGAGGATGCTTACTCCGATGGTGATGATGACCAGGTTGATGGCCGGGCAGTCGCGCACCGGGCGGATGGCCAGGCGCTCCACCAGCGCGCCGATGAGCGTGGTTCCGGCCACGGCCAGGACGATGGCGAGGGGCTCGGGCAGGCCGAGGGCGCGCATGAAGAACACGCTCATCATGCCGCCGAGCATAACGAACTCGCCCTGGGCAAAGTTGATGATGCCGGTGGTGTTGAAGATGATGGTGAAGCCCAGCGCCGTGAGGCCGTAGGTGGCGCCCACGGTCAATCCGGTGATGAGATATTGCAGCAGGCTGGCTTGGTCCATGGGCTTCCAAAGACAAGACGGCCGACGGACCCGGAAGGCCCGCCGACCGCGTTGCGTGTTTGAACGTCAGGCTAGTCGACGACCTTCCACTCACCCTTCTCGATGGTCACCATGACAAAGGCGCTCTCGTCCAGGCCGTTGTGGTTCTCCGGGGTCATGGTGTACACGCCCGCAGTTCCGGGCATGGCCTTGATCTTCTCCAGGTTGTCGCGGATGTCCTGGGGCTTGAAGGACTTGCCCATCTTGACCGCCTCGGTCACGAGCATCAGCGCGTCGTAGGCGTGGCCGCCGAAGGTGGAGGGCGCGGTGCCGAACTTCTTGGTGTAGTCGGCCACGTACTTGGTCAAAAGCGCCTTCTGGGGGTTGCCGTCCGGCACCTGGCTCACGGCCACCAGGCGGCCCGCAGGCAGGATCAGGCCCTCGGCGCTGACGCCAGCCAGTTCGATGAACTTCTTGGAGGCCACGCCATGGCTCATGTACAGCGGGGTGGTGATGCCCAGCTGGGCGCGGTTGCGCGCCACAACGGCCGGGCCGGGGTTGGTGCCCCAGCAGATGATGGCGTCAGGCGCGGCGCCCTTGATCTTGGTCAGCTGGGCGGACATGTCCGTGTCCTTGGGGCCGAAGACCTCGTCGGCCACCAGGGCCAGGCCCTGGGCCGGGATGAGCTCCTGCAGCACGGCGCGCCCGGCCTGGCCGAAGCCGTCGGACACGGTGAGGATCGCCAGCTTAGCGTAGCCCTTCTTCTTGGCGTCCATGAGGATCTTGCCCACGGCGTGGCGGTCCAGCTGCGGGGTATTGAAGACCCAGGGGTCCACGGGCTTGACGATCTTCTCGGCCGCGGAACAGGAGACCAGCGGGATCTTGGCCGGGGCGAAGAACTTGGCAATGGCCAGGGTGTTGCCGGAGATGCTGGGGCCGATGACCACGGCCACCTTGTCATTCTCGATGAGCTTCTTGGCGGCCATGACACACTTGTTCACATCGGACTCGTCATCGTAGATGACGATCTGGACCTTGCGGCCCTCCACCCCGCCCTTGGCGTTCAGCTCATCCTGAAGCATGAGCAGGGTGTTCTTCTCGGGCTCGCCCAAAAAGGACGCCGGGCCGGTGACCGAGAGCACCGCGCCGATCTTGAAGGAGTCGGACTCTTTCGAGCAGCCCAGGAAGGTGAAAAGAGCCAGGACGATTGCGGCAGCGCGCGCCATTTTCATGGGTATGCCTCGTATGCTGAGTGGTGGAAAATGAGTACTCACCCGCAAAGCGCCACATGGCTCTCCAGGGTGAGTGCTCAATTCCACACTTCCCGCAGCCTGTCAATGCGGGTGCGGGCCTGTACCGGCTGTTCCGGAACGTTTTGCGGACTCGCCTGCGCGCCCTGCCCTGCCCCGGCTCAGACCGCGCGTTCCACGAACTCCGCCTCGAACAGCGTGCCCCAGCGGCTCAACTGGTCCAGGATCGGCAAGACGCTTCGGCCCAGGTCCGTCAACGAATACTCGACCCTGGGCGGAATCTGGGCGTAGATCTCGCGCAGGACCATGCCGTCGGCCTCCAGCTCGCGCAACTGCTGGGTCAGCATCTTCTGCGTCACGTTGGGCATGTGCCGCTTGAGTTCGCCGAAGCGCTGGCGCTCGCCCGTGCGCAGGTGCCACAGGATGATGGGCTTCCACTTGCCGCCGATGACCTGCAAGGCCAGCTCCACGGAGCAGAAATAGTGCTTGCCCGCGCAGCAGCGCTGCGTGCATCCGGTCGTCTCCGTTGCCTTGGTCATGTCACTCCCCTCAGAGGATTGCGAACCAGCCGGGACATGCCCAGGCGTTCCGCAAGCCCAATGGTTTCCTTTCAGGTACTACCCCACAAAATGGTGCCTACTTGCGCAAATGACCATACTCCACCAAAAGGCAAGAGGCAACTGACGACTCCCCCCTACGAAACCAAGGAGACCCGCAATGGAACTGATCACAGTGGACAAGGAGATGTGCAGGCGCGACGGCATCTGCATGGCCGCCTGCCCCACCGGCTGCATCAAAGCCGACGACGAGGGCTATCCGATTCCGGCCAACGAAGCCGCCTGCATCGGCTGCGGCCACTGCGTGGCCATCTGCCCGCACGGCGCGCTGGAGAACAGCCGCGTGCCCATGGCCGGCTTCACGCCCCCTTCACGCGAGCGCGCCGACCTCCCGGCTGTGGCCGGGCTCATGAAGTTCCGGCGGTCCGTGCGCACCTTCAAGGACCAGGCCGTGCCGCGCGAGACCCTGGCCGAGCTGCTGGACATCGCCCGGTTCGCGCCCACGGCAGTGAACACGCAACAGATCAGCTACATCGTGACCCTGGACCCGGACAAGACCAGGGGCCTGGTTGACGGCGTGGCCGAGTGGATGCGCGCCAACATCTCCAAGAGGCCCTACTTCACCCGCTTCGTCGAGGAATGGGATCGCGGCCAGGACCGCATCCTGCGCGGCGCGCCCCATGTGGTGGTGGCCCTGGGCGACGCGAGCAACGATTGGGGCCTGACCGACGCGGCCATCGCCCTGAGTTACCTGGAGCTGGCCGCGGCCGCCCACGGCCTGGGCGTGTGCTGGGCCGGGCTGCTGCAGCGGGCCCTGGCGAACAACCCGGAGCTGGCGGCGTCCATCGGCGTGCCTGCGGGCAAAAGCATCTGCGGCGCGCTCATGCTCGGCGTGCCCAAGTACAAGTACTCCCTGGTGCCGCCGAGGAACCCGGCCAAAGTGAGCTGGCTGTAACCAGAACCAGGGGCTCCGCCCCTTAAACCCCGCTCAGAGGATTTAATAAAAAGTCTGTAATATTAGGATGAAGAAGTATTATTGAGCTCACAAATTTTGCGACTATTACGCCAAGGTTCAAGGAAAGGCATTATGCAGCGCCCATGAAAAATCTCTTGCTGTTTTTGATTTGATGAGGCAAGTTAAAAAGTTAATTGACATTCGTGAACACTTTTGCTATACGATTTTTCATATGCGCACACAAATTACCGTGAACACTCTCGTGGTCATCCATTCCAACATTAGAAGATGTTCTACTACCCGGGAAGGGTCTTCCGCGTGGCTGTGTTCTCAGCTGCCACGTGATGTTGGTTGGACGGGTACAAACACCACGAGGAATGAGCATGACCCCAGAAGAACGAGTTTTTTTCGCAGCAAAGGACGCATCGGACATCGAAGCCGTCAGGCTCCGTCTGCTTAGGCAGATTGAGTTGGCGGGGGCTGACGGAATCCAGGCGGAACACATTGGCGGGCACTGGTGGAGGCTGGCCAGCAAGCATGCTCCTGACGATGGGGTGCTCCGGTCCGGTCTGGCGGACCTCTTTACGCCGGTGTTCTTGCGTGGGGACCTCCCGCTTGGCGCGCAGGACGTCTACCCGGCCCAAGACGAAGCAGACATCCACATCCTGCTGGCCGCTTGCTCCGAAGGGTTTGACAGCTTCAGCGCGCGTATTGAACTCGCGCGCAAGCTTCGCGCAGAAGCACAGCAAGCACGCTTTGGAGCGAAGCGCCTCCCGTTTCTGCTGTTCGCCCCCAGGGTGATCCCGGCTGACGAAGCGGAGTTCATCTTTTCCATGACCGGTGACCACCAGGACTAGCCCAAGAAGGGCCAAAGAGGATGATGTCAGTGAGGCGGCTCTTTTGAGCCGCTTCATTTTGCATAATGAGAGCATGGAGAGAAATGATTTCCCCCTCCCTTGACCAGTTGCTCTTGTTGTATTGTTTTTTTATTTTTGATAGTTGTGTCTTGATTCTGCGGATTGTCATCCGCCTTTCGGGACACACACGGGACACATAGGCCGTTATTAAGTTGCCTCGAGCTGGGATGAAACGGGAGAATCCATGCCTGGACATCTTTGCTCAAAGACCCTGTTGAAGCATTCTAACCTATCCTTCGAAAGGAGGCAAAAGGCCAGCAAGCCAGTTGGCGCAAGACACCGCCCCCTGCGTCCTATCAACGGGCAAGCAACCGCCTGCTTTGGGAGCAGGATGTCGCATGTTCAAATCATGTCGCCCCGACCATCAATCAGTAAGGCCCCGAGGCTTTTGCCTCGGGGCCTTACTGACTTAGTAGCGCCATTAGTAGCGCCGTTAGATATTTTACACAGGGCATCGCCCGGGGTTGGGCAGCCCAACCCATGGTTCCAATGACCTTGGTTCCCTGCGATTCCTTCTCCATGATCTACCTCGCTGGCCCTCTTCACTTCCGCCGAACAAGCTTGGCTCCGCAGCTTCTGAGCTTCACCCGATTTTTGGTCCAGGCATTAGGTGAGCAGCCGGCAGTTGCCATCCTTCACACATACGTATTACCAATAGCACATCGATGTCCAACCCAGAGTCTCTACTCCTAGCTGGCCCTAAAACGGGGGACATTACAATGTTAGTCTGGGGTGCAGATGAAAACAGTGATCCGCGAAGAATGCCTTAAACATTGCCAATTTCTTTTGGAATCTGAGCTGTATGTGTTGTTTGTCGAGGCCAAGGCGGGGCAAGGCAAGACGGTTTTGGCTCGGCAGTTCATTGATCGCGTCGGTTGCCCGTGGGTCTGGCATACGTGTGATATTTCTGACGCCGACCCGGTTCATTTCCTTGAAGGCATCGTTCAGGAACTACAGCGCCAACTGCAATGCTTCTCTTCCCAAATATTCTTCCAGACCCTTTCCCAGAAGGGCCCGCCCGAGATATTGCTCCGACTTGCGCTGACGAGTCTGACAGAGACTCTCGCAATGTGCTTGGTCGCGCCAGTGCTCATAGTCCTTGACGACGCTCACTTGCTGGAATCTTCCAATGCGAGTCTTTCCTTACTTCGCGACATGGTTGATTCCATGCCTCGGGATGTTCGGTTCATAATCCTCACTAGGCGTCCGCTATCGCTTCAAGGGGAGAGGATCATCCCGAGTAAATGCAGCTTGACCATCGACAACGATCTGCTGGCTTTTAAGAAGGCAGAAATTTCTACCCTGTTCAATGTAGTCTTAGGCATCCCTCGCTCGACTTCTGCGGTTTCCCGCCTTCATGATGCCACCGACGGCTGGGTGGCCGGCCTGCTTTTGCTACGCTTTGAATCTGAGGAAAACTCTGTGTTTTTAAGAGATCAGAACATAGAGAACTTGGATCCATACTTTTTACGGTATTGTTTCGGCGATGTGGCTGGAAATCTACGCTATGAAATCCTTCTCCTTTCACTCTTGCAAGAGATGCCGTGGGGTTTGTTGTCGGAGAACAACTCTGCGGATGCCCTGAAATGGCTTGAAACAATGGCTGCGCAGAACCTCTTTACGCGAGTTGAAACTGTCGATGGGCAGAAGGTCATACGCTTTCACCACTTGTTCCAGGGATTTCTGCAACGCCTAGCGGAAAAGAGCTGCGCATTGGGTGACCGCCAAAGCATTCGGCGATCCGCCGGGGAATGGCGGCTAGGCGGGGGTGAGGTGGCTGCTGCTCTCACTGACTTTGCCCAGGCCGAAGATTGGAAACGGCTTGAGGAAGTTATCCGTGCTCATGGTCAGGATCTGCTTGTTCACAACCGACACAGTACCCTCCAGCGCGTGATAGATCTCATTCCGTGCGAGCTCGTCAACGCAAACGGGTGGTTCTGCTACTTCAAGGGATCGATTCAAGTTGCGCATGCCGAGGTCGGTGCAGAAGACACGTTGCGCCGGGCCATATCTATTTTTAATTGTCATGATGACGAATTGGGGGAATTACTAACTCTGGGAGCCCTTCTTTATTTCCATCTCAGCTACGATATCACCTATGGTAAAAAGCGCCGACTCGTCCATCGAGCTGGCGCTCTGTTTAATGCTCTTGCCGAATCGTTGGATCCGATGACCTCTATGCACCTCACTCAGGCACTAGCCACAACATGCCTCTATTACCTCGCGGACTACCCTACCGCAGACAAGTATCTCAAGATCGCGCAACAGATCCAGCGATCCATTGGCACACCCACCTCATATATGGAGCTGGCAATCGCATCACTCTTGTCACACGGAATGCGCGGCAACATTCAGGCTGCAATCAATGAAATGGATATGCTTTACCATCACGCCAATTACTCTGGAGCAAATCCTCTTTCCAAGTTTTTCATGCAGATCATTCAAGCAAATTATTTGGAGATGCAGGGGCTGGAAGACAACTACCGTGAAAGCAAGGCCCACTTGCAAGCCCAGTTCTCAAACGAGTTGGAGCAATCCCACCTTGGACCGTTCCTGCACGTTTGGGATATGGACATGCTGATGGCGCAGGGCCGTTATGCCGGAGCCCTGAACCTAGCGGAGCGTGTTCTCGGAAATCCGGCTTATGCCGACAACTCGCACCTCGTCAGCCAATTTCTGCATTACCAGGCCTTGGCATTGGCATATCTCGGTCGTGAAGATGAGGTGCTGCCTGTGGTCCGCAAGTCCTTGCGAGTGCGAGCCAATGCGGGAGGCAGGTATTTTGTAACGCTCAACCACGCCATGCTGGGGGGAGCTCTATCTCTGGGCAAGCACACACAGACCGCCGAGCGTATACTGACAAGGGTGATCCGGGAAAGCCATGCCATAGGCGAGCACTATGCAGGCGCGACGGCCTTGGCCTACCGGGCTGCCCTTCGTCTTCGTCTTGGGCAGGGGGCAGAAGCAAAGGCCGATACTCAGGCCATGTTCGACACCATGAGGATCTACGGGAACAGGCATTTCTTCGGTTGGACGCCGCATCTCATGAAGTCGGTCTTGGGCTTTGCTTCAGCTCAAGGCATCCACCCAGGCACTGCGCGTATGCTGGCCCAAAAGCGCCTTGGCACCTGTATCCTACCGGATTGTCAGTGCATCCCCGTACTGCGGGTTTCAACGTTTTTCGGAACAGAGTTGATCCTGGACGGGAAAGAAGAAGTGCTCTTGCCGCAAGATTTCACCCCACTGCAGGCAAAGACACTTGGTCTCCTTGCCATGGCGCCGAGTTACTCCCGGTCACTCGAACAGATCCAGCAAGAACTGTGGCCAAGTCAATCCGAAGAGTCCTGCCGGTCCAAACTTGACACCATGCTCTCCAGATTACGTAAGGTTCTGTCAGACACCTTCGGCCCTGAGTTCACGAAAATGTATCTGGTCGTCAGGGCTGGAACCGTCTCGCTCCATCACTGCAGCAGCGATGTGGCAGACGCCATGAATGAGGCACAAGAGGGGCTGCGGCTGTCGGCCCTCAGTCGTCACTTTCAGGCCCATTGCGCCTTTGTGCGCATGAGCGTGGTTTTAGGCGCTACGCCTGGGGGCGGCCTCTGCCGCCCAGGGCTGGTGTTGCCAACACATCTCATGCCGACCATCATGGAAGCCGCAGTACAGTGGGTTAAGATTCTGAAAATTGGCGCCCGGTTTCAGGATGCGCTCGTTGTGGCGCAGCACGCCTTGTCTCTGGACCCCATTAATGACCGGTTGCAGCGCATGCGCTACAATCTGCTTACGATTCTCAAGCGCCCAGCCGAGGCTGGCGCGGCACTCAGGGACTACCGCCGGTGCCTGACTGAGGAAGGCTTCAGCGAATCTGAAATCGAAGAGATTGTCGATGTGCTGTTGACCGAGTGAGTGTCCAGGGGACCGGGGTCGCCCAGAAACACAAAGGCTCCCCAGATGACCTGCCCCCAAAAGTTGTACGACCTCTTGTGTTAGTTAGTCCATGCTCCACGAACGTGGTGTAAATTCTGACGTTGCCCAGGGGGAGAGGGATATCCATCTCCCCCTGGGCGAATCGGCGAAGGTGGTCATTGGGCACGAGTGCTTAAAGGTCCACTCCGCCACCCCTGGGGTAACTCCAGTTCGCATATCCCTCCTCCACCAGGGACTGTAGTGCCAAAAGAATATTCGCTTTGCTCACGTGATTAAAACGCAACGTAGAGCTTTGCACCAACAATATTTGTATCCACTAATTGATTGCTCTTCGAATAGGAATTGCTGTAGCGATATTGTCGCATATAGTAAGGCTTCACACCGATTGAGTATCCGTCTAGATTATACTCATAGAACATGGCGACTGAAAAGTTATAATCTCCACTAAACTGTGAGTTGTGCCCCTCATGTTCCTCACCAGTCACATTAATGTCTCTGTAAAATGCATAATCATACCGGATGTCAATCCCATAGCTATCATCTTTCGTCGTGAGCTTTATAAGTACACCCAATGGGACGTAGTAATCCGTCTCATTTTCTGTGACTGTAGGCAGGTACTCTGCATGGTAATTGTTGACCCCAAAACCAGAGTAAGGGGTAATCATAATACCTGAGGAGACATCAAACGGCCTCCCAAGATGAAGGCTAATGTCCGTTAGGTATACGCTATGCCTTCTGTGGCCATCCGATTCTTTTAGGTCGCCTATAGCCAAGTCGACGCCCCCTCTCAACCAAATCTTATTATCAAAAGCTTTTGAATAAGAAGCAATGATACCGGGAAGAACTCCGTAGTCTCCCCCGGACACTGGCGTGCCGTTATTTTTTAACACCTTACGGTCCAAATATTGAGAGCCGGCCCCTAACTCAATGCGACCACCCTCAGCAGAGGCCAGCGTCGGGGATATGGCCAGACTCAGGACAATAAGGATAAAAGCGCATCGTTTTTTCAACATTTCAGAACCCCTCAGATTGCGAGTTGGTAGCAGGGTAGTCGCCAAATAGATTTCAGTACGAAACCCCTAGCAAACACATCTTACATTTTCCTTACGAGGCAGGGGGCATCTTCCCTAACGAAGCGTCCATCATCCGGCGCATCGGGAGGAGGTGCTGTTGGAGCAGAACGACGAGTGGCAGATCCAGCACCGCTACATGCGGTTAGAGGCCATGGCTGGATTAACACTCTTTGTTGATTGCACCAACTCACCGGGCGTAGCGTACAGTGACATTCCCATGCGGATCACGTTGGGTGCCGTACACGATCTTGTCCGCACTGCAGGCATTGGTGGGCAACGACTTGGCAAGCGTTCTGACCTTTTTGATGGTTCCGCACTTGGCGAACATTTCGTTGAGCGCTCCACAGGTATAGAACTGCCCGGATTCCGTTGCGAGCCATATCTCGGTGTTCGGCCAAGTGAGTATCTCTCCCGGACGAGAGTAGAGCACGTCGACAATCACCGTTATATCCTTCATGCCGTCGTTGTTGAGATCGGCAAACGACACGGCAACAATCTTGTAGGAATAGGGGCCTTCCCACTGCGGGGTCATATAGTAGTCGCATTTGTCCGTGTGCAGACGAAATCGCGGCAACCGATAATACGGACCGCCGAATTTCTCGTTGGAGACGAACTCGAATCTGGCCTTGCCGAACCGCTCAAAGTCGATAGTGAAAGACTGCTCCGGTTGGACGACATGCGCTTCTTCCATGCCGAGAAGCTCCGTATGGCTCTTGATGGCCTTGTACACCTTAATGGACTGCGGGTTGCCGCTCTTCTGGCGTTCAGCCCAGTAGAGCGCCTTTTTGTAATCGAGATACTTCGAGTCGGTGGCATGGACCACGGCAAGATACACCTGGGCGTCCCTGTCGCCTTTCTCTGCAGCATTGTTCAACATCTTGAACCCGACAGCCTTATTTGCTGCCGTGCCGATGCCATAGAAATAGTGATGCCCCGTCTGAGCGGTCGCCTCCATGTCGCCCTTATCCGAGGCCATCTTGAAGTACTTGAACGATAGGTCCAGAATGCTGGAGTCACCTTTGCTCGCGTAGTACAGTATGCCGCCCAGGAGTTTCATGGACTGCACCGATCCCGCGTCGGCCTGGCCCGCAAGTTTCGAGATTCGCGGAACCGTCCTGATTGCCGAAACACCGCCAGCCGAACCGCCCTGCGCACCGCCCACTGATGTCTCGGCGATCTCCTTCGCCGCATCCAGCATCTTCTGCGTGTCGCCATAGACCCCTTCGACCGCGATGGTCCGAATCAGCCTTCCCTCCTTGGATTGCGGATCGACGCCTTGCGATTCAAGGGTCTTTCTTGCGACTATGTCAGCACCGAACTTCTGCCAGTTGTTGAGAACCCCGGCGCGCGCATGGATGGCGAGGGAAAGAAAGGTAGCGAGACAGACAAGCAGTGAAGCTGTGTTCTTCATGTTCGTATCCTTCTGAGGCTCATGGAGTGCATGCTGGTTGTCTGCAGCACGCTGCGCCATAAGTTGAGCTGGACTCAGAGATTTTTTGATGACGTCCTCAAGCTGATCACCACATTTCCGAGGCTCAGTTCTGCAACCATTTGATTTAGTTTGACGTTCGCGGACCCAGCTCCTTCATCCGCCGGATGTCCGAAGCCTCCATGCCCCCGTAGAACGCATTCCAGTTTTAAATGGTGGCACTGCTCATCCCATACTCGCGGCAGGGTTCCGGGACGCCCCGGCCACCCTCGGTCCGACACCTTGCATGGCAACACCTTACTCATCATATACTTTATCTAAGTACTTTTTTGAAACCCAAAGTTCATTGCCTATTCTTGCCCATCCATCACGTTCTTCGAGGATAACAAGGTTTTGGCCGCGTGAAAAAGATCCTAGTGCAGTAGACGATGCGCTAGGACCATCTCTGTATGAAAGTCGCGCAGTGTTGACTACCATCACTGGACCTCCGGACGTAGCAAGATCAGAAACACATGTTTTTTGTACTGCCTTACGATGCGCCAATTCAAAAAAAAAGCTGCTATTAATGTCAGACATAATCGGTAAAAGAAAAACGCAAATTAAAAATCTGTCCGCACCATACAACGCACGTCTAAACTTTAAATAATTATAATTATTATAAGCCTTGATCTCAATGCACCGATATAGTTCATATATCGAAATCAAAAGTGTTATACCGAGAATCCCAGAAAAACTATTTTGTATGGCAATGAACTGGCCATCTACTTGTCTTTGTAGACATAGCAGTGACAAAAGCGAGACAGTTGCGTAAAAAGACACGGCTGGAACTAACACAATTTTTCTTGCGTAGGCATAGGTCAATGTGAAGCAACCTAAGACTAAGCCAATAATGGAAATCACAAGCGCAAAAGCGTTTGACAGAAGCGAAGGGGATGTTGGCAAATCAAGTATATAAGCGAATATGTAACTTGCAAAGTGTAGGCTGTGAAGAGGGTAAAACTTAGAAAAATTTACTAGTGCCATGGTTGATGTCGCATCAAGGCCAATCAGGCCAGACACAAATGATATTCTGAAAATTTGCGCACCCGGATAGGATATCGCCAAATAGCAAATTGATAATAGTGTTAAAATGCGGGCAAATACGTGGCGTGACTGCTTGGGGCCGACTAGCAACATGTGAAGTGTTCGTGAGACGGTAAGCAAAAAGGTCATGGAACAGAATAGCAATGCAGAGATCCCTACGATATATGTCCCCGATCCCAAATAAAAAAAAGACGCCGTAGTGGATGATAGGCTAAGGGCTCTAATGGCGAGCCATACGGTTAAAAATAACAACCACATCCCAAAAGAGTACATCTCCCAATTGTGTCTAGCCTCCTTTCTAAGCAAATAGCTGGCTAAGGACCTGAGGAAATCTTTAATCTTGCCCATAAATCCTCCGTCGTGGATGCGACTAATGCTTGGCATCGTCTATATCATTGACAGTCGACTGGTACGCGACGGAAAAAGCCTCTGCCTGGGGGCCAAGCCTTCCACTTGCGGTGGTCGATAGGGCAGCGTCTTCGAGACTCCCTGAAAGGCTAAGCAGTGCGATAGCCTGATCCCCACCGTCAACTTGATTGATTTTTTCAGCGATAGAAGTATAGTGACCGTCGCCTTCAGGAATAATCGCCATCTTTGTGAGAATTTCTTCTTTAGACGCTCCTGTTAAAACCATTGCAAGAGACTGAGCAGGGTCAGTGGCGATGGATGATCCTTTAAGCGCTGGGCAGAGGGACACAGCCATATCACCATAAAGAGTCTTAATGCTTGCATTTCCTTTTCCAGTCTTTACTGGTGTGTCACTGAGAGCCCTATCAATAACAGCGTATGCGACAGCGTCTCTTTTGTTGTATAAGGCATATCCAGTTCCTGCTGCAGTCAATATCCCATATACGATTCTTTGCTGCCGATCATCATCCAAACTTCTAATAAAATCACTATTTAATATTGAAGCCGAGCGATTAATGACCGTAGCAGCATTGCTACCATATCTACTTGTGACAGCTTCTGCTACAGTCTGTGTAGTATCACCAAAGACACTGATCCGCGATTTCAGCAACTCTCTTGTAGAAGGAGATAATGAATTGGCCATGTCTTTGATAGAAATAATTCTCTTTTTAAGCGCATAGAGTTTAGCTTTTCCTGACTCCTTTCTTTTGCTAAATGCTTCATTGAGTCTGTTTATTGTATTACGATTGAAATATGAATAGTCGGATTTTTGTGTTAAGCTCAATAAGGCCAATTTTTTTTCTTTGATAAGTGCACCTGTGTTCTCAATAATTCCACTTCCGGAACTATGTGCCCGCTGGCGTAGATCATTACTCCAGTCTTTAACCGACTGGCTTTTTTCGACAGCACTTTGCCGTACGGAATCTACTTTGTCAGAAAAATTTTCTTTATCGATACGTCCATTCACGGTTTCAACTTTTCTTTGAATTTTATTTACTTTATCAGAAATCCTTTCCCGTATGATTTGGTTATTTTCTTCCAATTTCTGTTGGCTATTAGAAATTGATTCTTTTGTTCTGCTTTTGTACTCATCAATTCTTGACGATACCGCTTCTCTTGTGTTGCCAACCGATTCTCTGGCATTGCCTACGGACTCTCTAGTTTTGTTAATAAAATCTTTAAATCCAGCATGTGCATTGACACAGAATAATTGTAAAATTACAGCAGTGCCAAGCAAAATTGACATTGCAGTAATGTGATTTTTGTATTTGCTTTTGTTCATTGCTAGCCCTCCGTTATTAGTCGCTGCCTAATTCGAATTCACCTAATCTATGCAGTGACTGAAGCTGACCATAGGAGCTGTACGTTGTTACGCTTGAGGCATTCAAGCTCTTGGACGAGCAAGTTGAGGATGATGGTGTCGGGGACTGCCTGCTGGCAGCAAGCGTCGCATAACGCTGCACTTCACGCTGACCTACTCCTCATGGCTGAATCAGATGGAAAACTGGTTCAACATCTTTGCACGCGATGTCCTCAAGGATGGCGTCTGGTGTTCGAAGCAGCAACTCGTCGCCAAAATCATGGAGTACATCAAGAGCTACAACGAACTCTGGGCCAATCCTTTTAATCTATGGCAATAAGAATTACTCCCCGCAACCCGTTTGGTCAACCATTCCGTCTGGCATTCTCGGCCCCTTGCTGCAGCTTGCAAGCAGAGGAATACTCTGGAAAAACTTTATCCACAGCTCCTCGTTAAAAACCACTCTTAAGAGTGTGGGTCAGCCTAAGGTCAAGGCGAAACTGTTTCTGCAGTATCTATCGCGCCGTATCATTCAAACATCCGCTTGCCGGTCACAGAATGTTGAAGAGGATGTTGAGCAGTCCTTGGATGAAGGACTTCAGAAACGTTCCTGTGCCGCGATTCTTCTCAGGGTCAAATGGTACAATCTTTCGTGAACCGCTCTTCGAGGCATTGGCCTGATCCTCCGTGGCGTTTGTTTGCGCGCAGAGTTCCCCGCTGCTCCCGCCTTCCTTAGAGCTATCAACATTTGTGCCTGGATTAGCTCCTGAGCTTGAGACCCTGTCCGACACCATGAGGCTCACCAGGGAATCAGTGGGCTGCGCCTGAGCGGGGTGAGAAATTGTGATGGAAATGGCTATAATGCCACAAACCATGGATGTGAGCCGCATGTTCCCCTTTTGGGCGATGGTGGTGACGTTATAACCTTTCCCCGGCGAGACTACCCTCTGTTTGTCTTGGGTCTGACCGCTCTGCTTGTCTGAATAGATAGCTCTTCCGCAATTTCAGAATGTGCAGGGAATCTGAGACAAAACGGCTACTTTGGATATCGATTTCCGGCTTGTCCTTCCCTCATGTTGACATATCCGCCTGTCTGCTTCTTGGCGTTAACCTCAGAGTAATCGATCACCTTGTCCATGGTAGATTTACTTTTCCCACGGTTGTTCAGTGCCTTGGCTGCTTTTTCGCCAGCTTGGTAGCCCCACCCATACGGTGTGTACTTTTTCCAGGCTGGCGTTTTGCCTTTTTGCTGTGCCATTGCCAGTGATGTTCCAGAAAATATCGTTAACATGATTACCAGGGCAGTGATGCGACACCTCATGTGAACATCCATCCTTTTAAGTGTTAATGCAGAACAATCTGCGTTGTCGCCATTGTCTAAGCTCAATTTCAGTTTTACAACGATACTGCTTAATCTGAGGAATTTCTCATGTTGTGGTTAGAGGTCAGCAGTATCATGATTATATGAACTCATAATGATTGCTTGCGTTACGTCTTGCCAGTTTATGGATCACACGAAGCCAGCCTATTCTAATAGTGATCCTATCCAAGTAGGAAATTATTCTTCATATCCATCTACGAATCTACTTCCTTCCTTTTTTTGGCAAAAAGTAAAACAGTCGTCTTCCGTCACAAATTGAGGCCCGTAACGTAAAGATAAGTGTTCTCCATTCCTCTTTTCTGAGACACATACGCAAGATTTTCCTCCTGAATTCCTGACATTTTGCTGTGAGCTTCCACGTGAGTTGTAATCAACAGTATCGCCGCTGTTTCTCCCAACGCAGTACCGATTACGTGTCCTCGGGTATGTTTTCAGATCAGCTGCCTCAGTATCGACAATTCGCAATCCTCCGTATGTACCACCATTGCCTTCGCAACTACTGGAAGATGATACTTCAAAACAATGCCTACTTCCATCTTCAAGTGTATTTATGCACCCCCATGTCATTCCACCAAAAGCGAAAGAATATGCTGTATTCAAGAATACGACAGCCAGTAGAATAAGAAATGTACGCATAGCTATCCTCACTGATAAGTTAAGAATCCACAACGATGCTGCTCGCCTTTGCCCACGAAACGCGTTACGAGAAATATATTTGTGAGCCTGTTGTTTCTACTCATTGCAGCTTTGTAGTAACCAAAATACGCAATACCGATACTGTTATATGCACGCCAATGCTATTGTGCTAATTTGAGCACGACGTGAATATGTTGCACCAATTACTCTCACTCCCTAACGACAGGCGGTAGGAGGTGCGATTCATATGTCTGGGACTGACGCAGTTGGGTTGAGCTTGCGCGCTTTTTGGATATCGGCCAAGGCCTTGTCGCGCTGGCCCAGGGCCTTGAAAGCTAGGGCACGCTTGCTGTAGGCTATGGGGCTTATCGGGTTGATGTCGATCATCCGCCCGAAGTCGTCCACAGCCTTTTGGTATTGACCAAGATATCCGTACACAATGCCTCGGCAAAAATAGGGTCGGCAATCCTGGGACGTCCCCTTGCAAGCCTGATCAAAATCTTGGATGGCGCGCTTTGGATCGGAGAATTCAGCGAAATAGAGATAGCCACGGTTACAAAGGGCTTCCGCGTTGGTTGCGTCGAGTTTAAGGGCCTGGTCAAAGTCCTGCAGGGCAAGCTGGAATTTGCCTAGCTTGCCGTAAGCGACGCCGCGGCGCGTGTAAGCTTTTGTAAGGCTGGGCGCGAGCTCGATCGCCTGGTCATGATCCTGGATGGCGCGCGCATAGAGACCAAGTTTGCCATAGGCCAGCCCTCTGTTGCTCAAGGCCTCCGCAGACTTGGGATTGAGCTGGAGCGCCTCCGCGAAGTCCTGCAAAGCCTGGTCGTCATGGCCAAGCTTGCCGTAGGTCATGCCCCGCATAACGTATGCATTGGAGAGTTCATCGCCTTTAAGTTTGTTTGACTGTATGCATTGAGTGCACAGCTCCACCTTGGCGATGAGATCTTTCGACTTAATCGCCTGGGCACAAGGGTCTTCATGCGACAGGCTATAGTAGGTAAGTCCGCTGACTAGGATAAATCCTGTCACAAGGCACGCGAAGACGATGATTTTCTTCTTGCTCATTTCGTGCTCCCGCCATAATTTTGTATTAGCATGGGGCTGTCCTAGCTCACTCGCTTTAGCCGCACCACATCCGTCTTAGTATGCTGCGTCGAGGCCGAACAAGACCTCTGGCCTGGACGCAACCCCAGGCAGCGCCGAGCCACTTTTGGTGCCCGTTTTGGCGGCCGTGTTGGCGACCACCGTTGCGGGAGCGTTCCCCCCCGAAGTAAGACCCCGTCCCGGTGCTTCCGAGGAAGTATCAAAGGTCATGGGTACGGCCTGCTGGTTCGAAGCGACGAGAACGTCCCCTGCTTCAGCGCTGGCTTGGGTAACAGACAAGGTCGTTCCTGCACCCTCAAAATCATCAAAGAGCAGCGCCTCGTCCGTCGGGGTTGTGCTGGACGCCTGAACGGCCTCTTGCAACGTCTGCTGCTGATCAAGCGCCGTCTGCACTTGTGACTGCAAGCTCTGAATCATGCTTTCTGTCTCTTCGGCTTTGCGTGTGGCCTCTGTCCGGGCCTCAGCCATGGTCGAGGCATCGTACAGGGCCGACTGCTGACGTAGCGCTTCAAGTCTGAAGGCAGCGTCCGCCTGCGCCGACTGGAGCGCGGCGGTCTCCGCGCGCGCCTGGGCAAGCTGAGCCAAGGCGTTGTCGTGTCGCAGCGACCAGCGGGTGCGTGCGGCGTTCCGTCGTACCTCGGCCATTTCGCGCTCAGCGTTCAGGCGCTGTTTCTCATCCCGGATCTCCGCCGTTTCTTCACGCATTCTTTGCCACTTGGCTCGTGTCTGAGCATAGCGCTCCGCGGCTTGCTCACGAGCGAGGCGATCCTTGCGCGCCTCAGCCTCAGCCCTGGCCCGCTCAAATGCAGCACGCTTCTGCCTCTCGCGCTCGACAGCCTCCTTCTTGTTCCACTGCTCGGACGCCTTCTGTCCGTGCTTGACCGCTTCCGCCCTGGTCCGCGCAGCCTCCAACCGGGCCGCCTCCTCATTGTTTTGGCGAATGGACCGCATGGCCTCGCCCTTAGACCGCTGCTCATGGGCGGCGTGCTCTTTGGCCCGAACCTCGACCTGCTGTCTGGCCTGCTGCTCCGCCACTTGCCGCTGGCGTATGAGTTGCTGCCGTTGGGCTATTTGGCGCTGGCGCTCCTGCTCAACCTGACGCTTCTGCGCCTCGTCGTGCTGGCGCTTTTGAGCTTGCTGCAGGGCTTGCTTCTGCGCCTCGTCGTGCTGGCGCTTTTGAGCTTGCTGAAGGGCTTGCTTCTGCGCCTCGTCGTGCTGGCGCTTCTGGGCTTGCTG
>PHAR01000004.1:132445-139828 GCA_002840405.1 Deltaproteobacteria bacterium HGW-Deltaproteobacteria-8
CTCGTCGTGCTGGCGCTTCTGGGCTTGCTGCAGGGCTTGCTTCTGCGCCTCGTCGTGCTGGCGCTTCTGGGCTTGCTGCTCATACATCTCACGTACTTTGTCTTGCTTGCGGCGCATATCGGCCTCACGGCGCTGAAGCTCGTTAGCCTGCTGCTGAGCTCTTTGCTGTGCCTGCTGCTGGGCCTGCTGCTGGGCCTGCTGCTGAGCCTGCTGCTGAGCTCTTTGCTGTGCCTGCTGCTGGGCCTGCTGCTGGGCCTGCTGCTGAGCCTGCTGCTGAGCCTGCTGCTGAGCTCTTTGCTGTGCCTGCTGCTGGGCCTGCTGCTGGGCCTTGCGTTGTTCCTCATCCCGGAGCTGGCGCTCACGGTCTTCTTGTTGGTTATTACCACGCGAACTGCCCTGCCCACTGTTTCCTGCATAGGCCGGGGATGTGAGCATAAACGCCATCATTACCACAGCGATGACTCGCACAATATATTTCATCGTCTTCCCTCCTCTTGCGTATGCAACCAGCCATGCTTCACAGCAACTTAAGTAACCTCACAGAAGCTCTAATGTTGTTGGTTGTATTGCAGTGTAAAGTCAAAGAGCAGCCAATTACTGCCGTGCGACGAACGAAAATTCCTCAACAAAATTCGAAGAGTACCAGGGACGCTGTTCATCCCTGGACTCGCTGATAACTGTCCGCGCTACATCCTTAAGAAAGGCCTCGACGCTGACGTTCCTCCCTATGTTTTTAATGAAACCGTTGACATACGGACTGTTACCGCCAGCCCCGTCGGAGGCTACCTTGCCTGGGGCCGTAGAAAAGCCAATAATTGAGCCCTGCGGCGCGCTCATACTGGCAAGCCCGGCAGTCTGGGACCGGTAGCTGCGGCCAAAGGGGTTGTTCCGGCAGGCGTCAAAGAATACTATGTTGAGGCGGCTCTTTGCGTTTTGCAACTCGTCAAAGATTCGCTGCACAGGTAATGCCTCGTGCTCTACATCAGCCTCTGAGTTGATCTTAGCGTTAATCGGAATGAGGTAGTTCTCTCCTTTGACCTGAACGCCATGGCCAGAGTAGAAAAACAAAGCTATTGTCCCGTGTGCACGGCGGCTGAATCCTTGCAACGCCGTGATCATCCTGCGCCGATCCACGTTGGTCAATGTCTCGACTTCGAACCCAACCTTCTTCAAGGCCTTGCTGATGGTCACAGCGTCGTTTGGGGGATTCTTAAGCGCGCCGGATGGAGTATAGGCGCCATTTCCGATGATGAGCGCGATCCTGGGGGCATGGACGCTGGTAAAACTTTGAACGGGTACAACACTGGCCAAACGATCCTCGTCCAGGCGTTGACGATCGACTATTAGTTGCTGGCGTTCACGCTCTATGGCAGCGAGCGCTTCATTCGCGTCAGCAATAGTCTTCCCCTTGCGCTCCAAATCCACTTTCTGATGATTCAGACTAGCGGTATCCTTCTCAATTCTTTGCCGTTCAGCTGCCAACCGCTGACGCTCAGCTAGGATTAATTCGTTATGGTTGACCTGAACCGCAGGTTGAGCCTCAACGATGGGGGGAGTTACAATGCCGCCTGCTTTGATATAATTTACTCTAGTCATTGGTTTAACAAGGCGTTTGCCATCCCATACCCCACATCGTGCCGTGCCGTTGCCGAAGTAGCGGATGCCAAGACCTTTTGGCCGTCCATTTGCGAATCTTCCGATATACGTTTCGCCGGATGGCCAAACGTATGATCCAAACCCGGAAAATTTCCCTTTTACAAAATCACCTGTGTAATTTTGGCCATTGCGGAAAATATACTTTCCAAGTCCATTGGGACGGCCGTTTGTCCAGTATCCAGAATACTTATTCCCTGTCTCAAGAACGTACGAGCCATAGCCCCCGTCACAGTCACCGGATATGCATGCGGCGTCAGAATTGCAGGGTAGTGACGTAAAAGACATTAAGAGTGCAATGGTAATTAGCTTTAAAAAGTAAGTCGCTTTGGCCGCATATGCAGTAAATATATCTATGTGTATCAAACCGCGCGCACAGGATGCCGTAAGTCTACAACTATGTGCACATAAGGACAATTTTGTGCATAGAATAATGTTTCGATCACTTGAGCTCATTGGTTAAACCCTCGCAAACGTAGAAAACAAGCATCACCCTAACAGCAAATATGAAGCCAAAAAATAAACGTAATGGAACTAGAAAGTTAGTATACCCAGTCGGCGCTCCTGTGATATTCCTCCAGGGAAATCACCAATCTGATTTTCTGAATAGTAGATATTCAAAAATTGCCGACTGGGTATTTATACACACGGTGTAGTGTAGATCTCTAGTTGCAAGACCCCAGCCCGTCTTGAACGTTAACGATACGTTTATTGCCAACATATCCGCCGACCAAAGTTCTCGGGTCAAATCTTCCATTGTGGCGCTTGCATACGGACGATCCATCGTCAAGGGACAGTACATAGTAATAATATTTCTCCGCTACGGTGCTTGATCGGGATCCGTTTGCCCTTTCTTGCATCATTCTGTCAGTTTCGGCATAGTTTTTCATTATGTCTCCCATCTCAGCACAACCAGCGAAGCCAAATGCGAAAGCGATCATCAAAATACAAGTTATTGTTTTCATGTTTCCTCCATATTGTTAGTGTGGTGAGTGCAAAGCCGGTGCTGGCAAGAAAATTGCCAGCGCTATTTGCACCTTACCCACCCTGTGTCATCAAGACGATCAACCATAAGTCCTTTTTTGAAGTCTTTCCAAGTTGATGACCTTACTTCAGTCACGCCTGCACCTCTAAAGCTGAATGATTTGCTGCCGCCAATGCCAAAGTTCGGCATTTTTACTGGTGCTACATCAATAATTTTACCACTGTTTGTAAGTGCAGAAAATCCAATCCATTTTCCTTTTGCGTTTGCCCACGTAACAACAGCACTACCATTGCCGCATGCAGCAATCTTCATTTCGGCATGGGCGATTGTTGAAAGTGAAATAATTGTCAGAATTATTACAAGTACATTTTTCATCAACACTCCATTTTGTTGCTTGCATCTGTTAATGTTATGAGCACTACGCTCGTGAAGCATGACTACAGAACTCTCTAACTTGCCTTGTTTACTGCGAGCAATGAGCAATTTACTTAAACACGATTGTTATATTCCCATAGCCACAAAATTCATGGCCAAACGTGAACATCGCTGGGTTACTCACTACAAAACCATGACGCTCATCATGTATAATCGTTCCTGGGTTGACAAACTGCTCAGATCCTTTCGAGCCATTGGCCAATGCGCATGTTGCAGATACGCGCCTTCTCACTCCCGTTGTGTTCACCACAGCGACCGCCGCGCCGCTATCCACGGGGCCTACTTCCGCGAAACCAACAACCTCGCCATTCTGAGTTATTGTGAAGATGCCGGGATATTCGCTCGAAGGCTCAAGGTTTCCCGCACGTGCCAATGTGCTGGAAATGACGATTAAAGCAACTGCAGCGCATAGTGAAATCTTGCTAATCTTCATACTAACTCCATGTTTTGAGCTGTTTGAGTATTCCACCAAACAACTCATGACATCATTTGTCACTCACAAATACAAAAACGACAACAAGCAATATGCAACACTACGGAAAGAATATAGGCTGGGATGCGACTCCGCGATACGTCTCCTGACAATTGGTGCCAAGTTCCTCCACAGTCACGCAAAGCTTGCATAGCCTTCCTCGAAACTCCAAATCGTTATCGTCATATTCGAACGCCATGTAATTGTGGTTGTTTGACGTTCTATTCACTGGTGTAGCAATAACATGTCGCCCTGTGTAGCCGTCTTTCAGGCTCACCGTCGCTGGGTTGCAAGGGTAGAACTTCACTGCCTTGAGAATGTGAAACTCCCCGCAAAATGCCGTTTGCAATGCAAGTAAGGTGAACATGACAACGAGTTCGAGTGTGATGAGTATTCGCATGGTTTCTCCCTAAGTGACAGTATTCAGGCTATGCTGGTCAGCCGAAGGTGATGGTCGGCGAGTATTTTGCCGATCAGGAGATAGTTTTCTGAAAACATGAGATTTTTCAATTCGGGTCACAAGGTTCTTAACTTCAAACTCTCTTGCCATATGAACCTTACATTTTTCTTACATTCGCAAACCGTTGTGCTTGCAGTTCTCAGTCACCAGTGCCCCCGCTCAGGTCTTTGATGTTGATGGTATGTAAAGGTTCCGTAAAATAGGTCCATTGCCAAGTAGAGACTTCTGGTCCAAACAGGGAGCAGGAGTTTCGTATGCGCAAAACCAGATTCACCGAGTTCCAAATCGTTAAGATTCTGAAGGCCGCTGAGGGCGGTCGGGCCGTCACGGACATCTGCCGCGAGCACGGGGTGAGCAGCGCCACGTACTACAAGTGGAAGTCCAAGTATGGCGGCATGGAGGCTTCGGACATCCAACGGATGAAGGAGCTTGAGGCCGAGAACGCCAAGCTCAAGCAGATGTTCGCCGAGCTGAGCCTCGAGAACATGGTGCTCAAGGATGTCATCGAAAAAAAACTCTGAGGCCAGCTCAACGGAAGGCACTCGTGCTGCACGCCGCCAGCGTGCACGCCATGAGCCTCCGCAAGGCCTGTGCGGCGTTTGGCGTGAGCCGGAGCTACTATGCCTACCGCCCGACACCTCGTGATGACAGCGAGGTCGTGGCCGCACTGATTGAGCTGGCCGAGAAAAAGCCCACCTGGGGCTTCAGCAAGCTGTTCTGCGTGCTCCGGCGGCACGGCCATCTTTGGAACCACAAACGGGTCTGGAGGGTCTACTGCCTGTTGAAGATGAACCTGAAGCGCAAGGGCAAGAAACGCTTGCCGCGCACCACGCGGAAGGTCCTGGCCCAGCCTCTGGCCCCGAACTTTTGCTGGTCGATAGATTTCATGCGGGACACGCTCTACAGCGGGCGGACGTTCAGGACGTTCAACGCCGTGGATGACTATAACCGTGAAATCCTGGCCGTGGAGGTGGACACCAGCCTGCCCGCAGGCCGGGTGGTCCGGGTGCTCGACCGCATTGCCGAGGAGCGTGGACATTACCCGGAGAAGCTGAGGATGGATAACGGACCCGAGTTCATTGGCTCGACCATGGCCGCCTGGTCGGAAGCGCATGGAGTGGCTTTGGAGTTTATCCAGCCGGGGAAGCCAACGCAAAATTCCTATGTCGAACGGTTCAACCGGACCTACAGAACTGAGGTGCTGGACCTTTATGTGTTCAACAGCTTGACCGAGGTTCGAGATATGACAGAGGAATTCATCCGCGAGTACAATGAAGAACGGCCCCATAAGTCCCTCGGGGACATGCCGCCAGTGGAGTTCGCTGCCCGGAGTGCAGGGGGTACCACTTCACTAAGGATACCCTAAAACTTCAAAGGAAGAAGGAAAAGGAATCAAAAGGAAAGAAGGAACTAGGAAAACAAAAGGAAAGCGGCCCCGTTCGGGGCCGCAAAGGAAAGAGGGAAACGCTTCGGCTAGAACCTGCCGGCCCCCTGGAGCAGCAAAGTGGCAAGGGCGGCCGCCATCGTGACTTGGAGGAGAGGGACCACGCGGAAGCGGTTTTGCCAGGCTCGTGCGGCTTCGACACCCTTCTGTTGTTCCCGGTCAAGATAGCGTGCCCACGCGTCAAGATCGAAGAATACGAACTTGCCGGCCTTGGCAAAGAGCTTAGCCATCTCCACGTCAAACACGCACTTTTCGCGCCAGCCCCTGATGGCTCTTTCCGTCAAGCCGATTCGGGTGGCCGCTTCCGGGATGAGCACGTAGCGGCCAGGTCTGAACTCTGTTGCCGAGTCGTTGATGTCGACGATTTTGCTTTTGCACATATTCAGTCCCCCAGGGTGGCTTTTGTTCATTCCGTCGTCTGGCTGGGCTGGAGCCAGAAGACTGGTTACATGTTGTTGTCCTGAGACAGCCCTGCGGTATGCGCCTTTGCCTGAATTCTTCGCCACACATCTTCCTTGCAACGACGTTGCCCCTATGTCAATAACTAATTGATATCGCAGCACAAAGCGACCATTAATTGCCCGTCGTGTCAAGCAGTTGTGACTTGGGCAACCGGTAGTCCTCGACCTTTCAGGCGCTCGCTCCGGCGGTGGTGGTTTGAGGCTCCACGCTCCATGCCGTCTTTGGCGCCAATGCCTGGAGAGCTTTTGAGACGGCGATGTTGAGCCGCGAAACCTCAAAATAGGACAGGAACCGCTCCGCCTCGTTGTTCCCCCGCCCCACTCGGCTAACTTGAAGAAACTGAACCTTGTCCTTCTGCCGCACGGTCACGCGTAGTCCATCGTGCTCTGTTCCCAGGACGATGCCGGGCTCGCCGCTTGGAAGACGCCCGCGCAGGAAGCAGTCGAACACTGCCTTCAGGCCGGCCAGCGGCTCAAGGTTTGAGCACGAATACCCAAGGTAGCTCGCTTCCACATGCGTCCAGCGCCTCTTGCCCTTGGCCTCGTCCGCCACGCCTGCGGTGATGGATAGTTTGAAGCCGTCTTTGTCATAGATGATGCTCATTGTTCCCTCACTCCCCAACTACCGCCTGGGGTTCCATATGTTCAGCCAGTCTTGGTCCGTCACGGCCCTATCCAGGAGATACGAGGACCTGCCAAAGTGCAGGCGGGCATCCCATTGTGCGGTCTTCAGGTCGAAATACTGACCGCGTAGCTTTGGGGAGTGCTGTAGAATATGCCGACTCACTCGGCGCCAAACCCACGGCCCTAGCTCCGTCGCCTGCTGGCGCGCATCGAAGGCATATTGCGCCCAGTGATGACACGTTTTCACCGCAGCGTTCACTTGCCGTAGCTTGTGCTCAGGCGAAACGTCTGATGCCAAGGTCCCCCTGACGCTCTCCTTGAGTCGCTGCACCGTGGGCTCTGACACCCATGCCTGGAGCTTGCCCTCGGCTACCTTGACCGACCATTGGAGTATATCCGCCGTTCCCTCTCGCAGGTCGGCCCAGACCACGCCATCTGCTGCAAACGGCTTCCGCGCCAGCAACCACAGTCCATCCTCATGCCACATCAGCCCAGCCTGGTGCTCACGCGCTACCGCAAGCGCCAGCTCGGCATCCGCGCGCCAGACCAGTCCACCCAAGACGTAGCGTGTGAAGTTGGCGCGCAGGGTATCGCCCAACGCGTGGCCGAGCAGCGCTTCCGCATGTGCAAGGAACGCATCGTCCGTAATTTTGGCTGCCGCAGCGCCTGGCGCCACCTGCGCGGAGGCCCAATCAAACGGAATGCGGCCAAGGTAGGTACGCTGGAAGCGGTTGATCTCCGTACGCAGCCAACTCATCGCCACGCCCGGTCCCCACCACGGGCGCCAGTAGCCTCTCGCCTGGTTGGACAGAGGCGCCAGCACGAGCCACATCGTGTAGAGGTCGCGGA
>PHAR01000004.1:139935-234976 GCA_002840405.1 Deltaproteobacteria bacterium HGW-Deltaproteobacteria-8
TCTTGTCGAGTTCCTTCTCAGCCTTGACAAGCATCCCGGTCAGCCATTCGGTAAACTCCGGCTGCAGGGAAAACTCCCACCCTTTTGCCGTGCAAGCTTCCCGGACTCCCTTATACTTGTTGTATACCTCCTCGCTGACCTTAATGTTGACCTGCTTCTCCAACCGCCCGGTTTTACGAATAATTCCCATGACTTTACTCCTGTTGATGGTTGCGGGCGCGGCCCGATTCCCAAGAAGGCTACGATCGCGCTGGAGGCAAAAGCAAATTTTTCAAGAGGGTCAGCACAATATTCTTCAACTTGTTTTCATGAGGTGACGGCTAGCGCATTCGTCTGAGCCGAACCTGCTGTCAGGACGGGAGAAGTCATGTCCATATTTGAGGTGGACTGACTGAGACGCCTTTCTCCTCCCGCCGCCTTGACTCCAGCATGGCGCCGAGGTGTATGCTGAAGGCAACCCCGCTCTCTGTGACGTCGACCTCCAAATCGACACGGCCGCCGTGACGTCACAACGTGCCGCAGGAAGGGATGCGCAGAACCCGTACAAAGGAGGATGAATGTGTCTTGAGGTGCGCCCCCCGGAAATTCTTGGGCTGCTGCTTGAGCATTTGGTTTGTGGTGAGCCTTGGGCTCGCCGCCGCATGCCGCAGCAGAATCAGGATTGGAGGCCCGTCTCCCCAAATGGATCAGAATCTTTGAACTGCCTGTTTTGACCTAGGGCAATGACCGGTAGCCAGCCGGTATCCAACGCCTAGCCAGCTCGGATGTTTCATGTTGCCCGTACTGGAGAGCCGTGTGCGAAGGAAACTCGCCTGCACGGTTCGGGGACCAGTTGCATCAGCTACTCTGGCGGAAGCCTGAGGTGTGAAGTGTAATTGAGTCCATTCGTTTTGATGGTGGTGCGCTTGGATACGTTGAATGCCGCAAACCCCGGAAACCGGGGTCACGGGACGATACCTGCACCCTAACGGGCATGGGTCGTGACGTGGAAGGGACGCAGTGGCCGCGCGTGACGAAACCAGCTTGGTCGCTGGAGATAAGCACGATGCGGTTAGAGCAATTGCGTTAAAGGGTGAAAGCCCGACCTGTACCGCTATGGCGACGAGAGGAACTATCGATTTAAAACTCATGCGCTAGCCCTGGAGTAACGACCCGCTGTGACACCTCGGGGTCTGAAAAGAGCGAATACCAAGAGCAGTGCCTTGGTGGTGAAAGCATGAGCACAGATAGCGCCTAAGGCGGATGAAAACGGCATGTGGGGTAAAAGCCCACGGTGGCGTACTGCAACGTTAGCAGCCCGGTATTGGCTGGACGAGCAAGTGCCATTTCGACGGAATCGAGGATGAAACCTGTGGGCTACCAAGCCCGCAGGACACAGAGGCATCGTAGTAATCTCCCGCAAGGGCAACGTCTGCGTCCGACCACAAGTAAAGAGCTTGTGGCAGGTATTGGCTGGCTACCAATCCGTTAGCGAAGGACAGATGGGGCGAGGAAATGCGCCCGGACGAAGGATGCCAGGTAGGTCAAGGCAGTGATTTTGAGAAATTTGGCAATAGGGAAACGAAGAGAGGGGCCGCAAGGCCCCTCTTAATTTTGGTCGTTTTGGGCGAGCTGCCGATTTCTCGCGGTCGATCTCACCATTTGGGCTGACATCGGGCGGCCCCGGCATCAAGCTTTACGTGGCTGAAGAGCCTCCCGAAAGCCAATACGCAGCCGGAAGGGGTCGCCCTCTTCGCACACAAATTATGAAAGGCTCCCCGAAGGGAGCCTTTTTCATGTTGCCGCCAACTGCGGCAGATTCATTCCCGCAACCAGGGAAATGTAGAATACTACCGGGGCATGTCTATTGTTCCCTCCTTGCTGTCACGCTTTTGCGAGCCCACGAGTTCGCCGTATTCGTCCCGCAGCTCACCTTCCTCGGCCTGCTTGTAGTCCATAAGGTACTCGAGTTCCTCGAGATCCTTGGTCTGAGACGGCGCCGGGTAGATGGCCTGCACGTTCTTGCCATTGGCGCACTTGAGCAGTGCAACGTATCTCATGCTGATTTTCCTTTGCTCATCGCGAGCCTGCGTTTTGCGGCTGAGGCAATTGCCACGGTCGCAGTCGTCTTGAGTGTTCTTGTGCGTTGCTTCATGTTCCTCCTTGTCTATAGAACGGGCTGTTTGCATTAAGCAAACCATGCCTCATTTCTTTAAGTCAAGAGGATCAGTTTAATTTTATTAAAGATTTGACAAGAAATTTGTATTTGATACAGAGGCGCCGAGCAATGTCCTTGGTCGTGGCAAGGTCATGGTCCTCTCTCGGGCAGATGCGGTGAGGTCATGGGGCTACCTGCCATTGCCGATACTGGTTGTGTTGTCCAGAAAGACATTGTCATGCTGTGTCAAGTTGCGAAGAGAGGGAATGGTTGTGAAGGGGTAAAGGAGAAGGCCTTCCCGAGGGAAGGCCTTCTTGCAGCCGCCCATAGGGCGGAAAATGAAAGAGAGTCTTGCTGTTGAGTCCTGAAACGTGAGCGAACTCTTGTTTCTACTCATACTTCTTTTCAGCCGCCCAGAGGGCGGAGGTAAATCCCTCTCACCCCAAATATGTATCCCAGGTCGCAGAACTTTGTCAACACATTTCTGCAGCAAAAGCAGCTGCCTAAGAGATTTCCAATCAGCGTGCGGTATTGACCTGCACGGAGTCATGATCCGCCGTCCCCAGAGCAACAAAGAACCTAAGTGCTGCCGGATTTATGGGCGCTTGCATATTTCTCATGCCCAGGAAAAAGGAAAGAAGGAAAAAGGAAAGCGGCCCCACCGTGGCCGCAAAGGAAAGAAGGAAACGTGCAGGTCAGAATCCTATACTGTCATGGGTGTAGGCGTTCCGTCACCAAACAGTGGCGGACATAGGAACAGCGCATAGCACTGGCCTCTTAAACAATGCTAGAGCCCGTGGGGGGCTCTAGCCGATGGTCATGATGAGTTGCCTCTAGGCGAGGCCTTGAACTTCTTGGCGCGGGCTATCTGTTGGCCGAGTGTGCATGACTGTCTGGGTCGGCTGCCACGAACAAGTGGTTGAATGGCGTGTTTTCATCAACACGGGTCCCGTCACGGCTGACGCCATTGCGCCAGATGTGTTGGGCGGATTTGAGCCGCGGCACGTCCACATGCCAGGCTCTCAGGTCAACACTTTCCTTGGTCGACGCTTGCTTGATGAGCTTAGCGTTAAAAGGGTCCTGCGCCTTGTGCCGTATCCTGCATGCCCTCTCAATGTCCCGCGCGTGGTTGATGCTCCTTTGGTCGATCGGTCCCGGCATCCATGACTCTCCCCACCCGCGCGCAAAGTGCTCGAGCACATGATCCGAGATGCTCTGCGGAACCTGTGCCACGAAGACGACCCCGCGTCCTTTAACAAAGGATACAACCTCGTCGGAAGCCGATCGCGCGAACTGGCCATTGGACCACAAGTGCCCGGCCACGCGGAACGGCGCAATCACGGGGTCTCCAGCGGGGACAAGCAGGCCACAGACTTGCTGCATCTGTGCGATGATGTTGCCCTGCGTATCCGCCCAAGCGCCCACTGTCGTAAGCTGATCGTCTTCCACTCCCATTGAGTAGTAGGCGAAGCGGCTGCCGTCAGTGTTGTAGTCCACGGCGCAGGGCAGCTTGCGCAATGCCCACAGGATCGGGGACGTGAACGGGACCCCACTTGCGCAAGCGATCATCCCGCGCTGCACGGAGATGACATCGCGCAGGGCAGAGAGATGTGCTCTGCCGCTCCGGTCCAGCATACCGGCTACGCTGAAGCCCTTGCTGGCGTCCAGGACCAATTCCCTTGTCTTGACTGCGCGGCAAGGGCGTCCAGTTCTGTGGCTGAGAGCAGGGAGCTCAATGCCGTGCCTCAAAGTTGCGAGGATGTACATGTTGTATTGTCCTTGTTGAGGTTGATGAGGAGCCAATCCTGCCACACGGAAAAACAGCGGCGCAAGGTCTAGCCAAAAGAAAAGGTTAACTTATCTCGTGCGTTGTGTGGATGGTGAGCTGATTTTGAAGCGTCCCGCTAGGGTGGGGACGGGGGGGCAGGAAGCCCCCCCCGTCATGCGGCACCCGCTATTGCGCTTTGGCGGCAGCAGACCCGTGAATACCCCTGCAGCCAGAGGGAAGGGGCCTTTAGCGGTGGGCTAGTCGTCGTCGAAACTGCTAGACCAGCTGTCGTCGCAGGCACTGAAGGAATCATCGTCGTCGTTGGATAGCCACGAGTTGTCATCAAGGCTGGAGTCAAACATGTCGTGGTAGATGTTGTATGGAAGGTAGGCGTAGGTGATGTCTGTGAGCATGCTCGTCAGCATCGATATGCCGCACATACCTATGCCAAAGCCATAGGCGCTGCTGCCACTGTCCAAGTCCCAGTCCTCCTCCTCCATGCAGGCACGGTCCTCGGAGATCACAGTCTCTTCGGTCTTCTCTCGGGTGCGCAGGTACCAGGCAATTGCCGCAAAAATGATCGCGCTGATGATGATTCCGGCCATGTTCTTCTCCTGGTTTGTTCCTTTTGACCTGCTGCCAATATAGCAGAAATAGGCAAAAGAGCCCAGGACAAAGTGATCAATTTAGGCATGTTGAATATCTTTCTGGTAGTGTGTGGCTACTTGGGCGGTAGTTTTTAGGGAGGTGCTTGAGATGCCCATGCCATTTGCCCCGGTGGAGTTGGACCGGGTTGGTATATGTGGAGGCACCCCGCAAGGTTTTGGAGGTACCGCATAGGAAGCCATTGGCTTCTCCCTTTTGCACCGCATTCTGTCGACATAGCGACCTATCAGCTATCTATGACCGGAGCCCCCCGAAAACATCTCCGACCGTCGCCCGCAGCGAACAGCCAGCGCGAGCAAGCGGCACGCCGCAAGGCGCGGCGTAGCCGCCCCCGGAAGGGGTCGCCTTGCGGCGTGCCGCGCTCGTGCTACCCTGCGGATAGCGATGGTTGGCGGAAGGAAACTGGGCGGAAGGAAACTGGGCGGAAGGAAACTGGGCGGAAGGAAACTGGGCGGAAGGAAACTGGGCGAAACTGGGCGGAAGGAAGCTGGGCGGAAGGAAGCTGGGCGGAAGGAAGCTGGGCGGAAGGAAGCTGGGCGGAAGGAAACAAGGAAGGCTGGGCTATGCTGGAAATTGGCTCGCGATCATATCGACGGCCCATTGGAACAAAATATCCTGAGACGCTCTAAGGGGGGCTCTCAAAGTGAACCAGGCATGCTAATCGGCTCCGGTCTTTCTCCGAGACCACAACCAAAGGAGCTTTCATGCCGATCGTTTATGTCCTCACTACCCTTTCCAGCAGCATTGTCCTCCCCGGCCTGTCACGGCGCACCGGGGAGCCGTGCCGCATCGTTTCGACCCGGCAGTTGATCCTCGCCTGCGACCATGCCGAGGCAATCAGCCTTGTTGGCTGCCTCGACCCTCGCGGCGAAGTCTTTCGCGTCGCAGTTCGCGACATCATCGCCGTCCAAAAGTGCCTGATCGCCCACGCAGAGGAACTACCCAGAGGCGGCAGGGTTATCCAAACCCTTGAGGCGCTTGCTCCGGCCGCGTTCCACTACGACGCTGGCGCAACGCCCTATGCCTACTGTTCCCTCGGCACGCAAGACTCGGTCGAACTCATTGGCGCCTGGCCGTCACAGCACGGCGACATCACAGCGCAGATGCTGCCCGTGTGCGGCCTCTTGATTCCAGTGACAGACTCAATCATACCGCCGTTCCGGCAGATTGGGCACCTCTGGCCACATGGCGACTTCGCCAGGCCTTCCGGCTCAGAAATTGTATCTTTTATCAGGGCGCCGGGCGTGATGTTCGCAGCCCGATACCCGCTTGAACTGGCGGCGAGGGTCATTGTGCGTAACGTGCAAACATGGGGAGAGACGTGGGCGCCGGGCGAAATTTCGGAAGAGGCAAAAAAGGTTGCCGCAGACATCGTGCGGCAGTGCAAGCCGCGCCGACACACCCCCCTGACGCATGACATGCTGCGCAGCGCCCTTGAGCAGCCGCCGCTGGAGGACATTGGGGATTTGCGGCATGACTATGCGCCGACCTCCCGCGCTGCGCGCATGATTTGGCACAACGGTCGAACGCGTTCGGGCGTATGTCTTTCGGCCGATAATTGGGCGGTGAACAAGCTCTTCATCACTTCAGACGAGACGTTGGACCAAAAAAGACAGAGGAGGCTCAAGCTGATCGGCGAAGGGATCACATCTGGAGAACTCTAGATTTATCCGACTTGACAATGAGACGTGGGCGAGAGGGCTCCATCCCTTTCGCCCACGAGGGGCCGGAAGATTTGCTCTCCGAGTCAAGAGATGCCCGCGTCAGTTCGTCAGCCAGCCGCTACTCCTCCTCGTCCTCTTCGGCTCCGAGCTGCATAGTTGCGCGACCGACGTAGGTCCGAGCCGTCAGTGTGCCCTTGGCGCCGATACGCTTGTTCTTCTCGATGCGCGTCCATTCCCGGTTCACGAGCTCATACGCCGTGCCCGCGCGCGTCTTGATGCGGATCAGGTGGTCCTCATGGAACGCCACGTCCTCGATAACCGCACGCATCTGGTTCGCGATGCGCAAGCGGCGGGAGTAGATGGCTTCGTCGGACATGTCGATGTTCTCTGGTAGCTGCTCGCTATAGGCTTCTTCGACAAGGCGGAACAGGACCGCGGACTGCGCGGCCTCGCGGGCTTCAGCCGCGCCTGCACGCGCTGCGGAAAGCTGCTTTTCAATCAAGGTACGCCTCGTGTTGGTCTTCTCCAGCTTGCTGATAAGTTCAGGCATGTTCGAGAGATTCTGATTCTCCATAGCATCGAGATAGCGCGAGAGGATCGCCTTTTCTCTGGTCAGCTGCGCGTCCAGGTCCTGCACACGCTCCAGATGCTGCTTCTGCCGCTCGTCATGCACTCCGGCGGCTTCGACGATGTCGATGTCGGACATGACGCCAGACAGGATGAAGTTCTCCATGTGCAGGTAGCTGTAGTACTGCTTGTTCCTGCACCCGCCCTTTTTGAGCGAACTTGAGCAAGCCAAGTAGATAGCCCAAGGGCGCAGGCCATTTTTTCGGGTAGAGTCTTTAGTGTGGCTGAGATACCGCATCCGGGCACCGCAAACTGCACAGCGAGTCATGCCCTGAAAAAGGTTTGAGTATTTCTTGCCCTTCCGCCCCGCATGGTTTTCTCGCCGAAGCCGAGTCTTGTCTTGGATCAGTTTGAACGTGTCTTTGTCGATGATCTCTGGGTAGTAATTTTCAATGATACCGGCTGAAGTCCTTTTGCCACTGACGGTCACCTCCGGGTGATATTCGCCAATTACCGCATGGTTATGCAGCAGCTTGAAGATGTAGCTCTGGTGCCATACCGGCTTGCGCTTGTTCCATGCCGGGACGCCTTGTTCCGCCAGCATGTCAGCGATCTTTCCCTGCCCCTTGCCTTCGGAGTACCAGTCGAAAATCCGTTTGACGATCTCGACCCGCTCGGGAATCAGCTTGAACTTGCCGCCTTTCAACTTCATCCAATTTGGACATTGCTTGCTGACGGGTTTTCCAACTTTCGCCTTCGAATGCTTGGTTTTCCAATTTTCAATGGATCGTGTAGACTTCATTGCGCTTTCTTTGTTCGAACGCGACATGTCATTGAGCAGCTGAAGAAAGTCATCGAAGTTGATCTGGCTGAAGATTTTTTCTTCTGAGATGATGCCGAGCAAAAGCCCATAGTCGAAGATGTTGAGCAGAAGACGAACGGCTGGTTGCAGCTCATCTCGCGACAGCCTGTCAACGGACTCCACGATCAAGAGCGTTCCATCCGCAAACGCGCCTTTCTGCGCCATTTTGAGGAACTCGGCCAATTCGCCTTGTAAGGAGTTGGTGCTGCGGAACGCGGATTTGCCGATGTCCTGCACGTAGTCGACGATCTCATACCCGTGCTGCGCGGCGAACTGTTGCGCAGTATCGCGCTGCCGACGTTGCCCGTCGCCGGCGGCTTGCGCTTGTGAGGAGAGGCGGATGTATGCATACGCCTTGGCCATGGGCCGAGGGTCTGGTGCGGGCGCGGTGGGTTTCTTCATGCTGCGCATTATAGCGCCTGACGCGGCGGGTAGCCAGGAATATTTTTAGGGTGCCAAAATAGAAACGGTTAAACGGCAAGATGAATTATTTCATACTGTTGGTTGCACATAAAGATATTAATTTAATACATCCCCAGATCCCGCCAAAGGGCCTGAGGCCCTCTGGACTCCCCATATCAAGCGAAAGGGCTGGGACGCGCGTCGCGCGTCCCAGCCCTTTCGCTTGAATCGAGGGGGCCCGGGGGAAATCATTTCCCCCGGCGGGGTCCAGGGGCAGAGCCCCTGGCGCCTTGCCCCTAGTGGTCGCAGTCGCAGATCCCGGCATAGACCTTGCGATCCACGTACTCGGCCTGCTTGCCCTTGTTCCAGCGCGACACGGGCCGGTAGTAGCCCACGATGCGCGTGTAGACCTCGGTGTCCGCGCCGCAGGTGGGACAGGTCTCGTGCTCGCCGTGGATGTAGCCGTGGTCCTTGCACACCGAGAAGGTCGGCGTGATGGACAGGAACGGCAGCTTGGTGTTGCGGAAGCTCTTGATGATGAACTCGCGCAAGCTCGCCAGGTCGGCCACGCTCTCGCCCAGGAAGGTGTGGAACACGGTGCCGCCGGTGTACAGGGGCTGGAGCTGATTCTGGTGCTCCAGGCAGGCCACCACGTCCTCCGAATGCCCCACGGGCAGGCAGGTGGAGTTGGTGTAGTACGGAGTGCCGTTGCCGGAAGTGATGATGTCGGAATAGAGGTTCTTGTCGATCTTGGCCAGGCGGTAGCTGGTGCCCTCGGCCGGGGTGGCCTCCAGGTTGTACAGGGTGCCGGTCTCCTCCTGGAACTTCGCGGTGATGTCGCGCAGGCGGTTGAGCACGCGGCGCATGAGGCGCATGCCGTTCTCGGTCTCGATGCCCTTGCCGATGAGGTTCAGGCAGGCCTCGTGCCCGCCGAGCAGGCCGATGGTGGAGAAATGGCCGCGGAAGCCGTTCTTCAGGTAGCGCTTGGTCCAGGGGAACATGCCGCGCTCCAGGTTCTCGGTGATGAACTTGCGTTTGAACTCCAGGCAGTCCTTGGCCATGGTGGCGTATTCCTCCACCAGGCCCAGGAACTCGTCCTCGCCCTGGGACAGGTACGCCAGCTTGGGCAGGTTCAGGGTGACCACGCCGATGGAGCCCGTGAGGTCGCCTGCGCCAAACAGCCCGCCGACCTTGTTGCGCAGCTGGCGCAGGTCCATCTGCAGGCGGCAGCACATGCTGCGCACGTCTTCCGGAGAAAGGTCGGAGTTGATGAAGTTCTGGAAGTAGGGCGCGCCATACTTGGCCGTGAGCTTGAGCAGAATCTCGCCGATCTCCGACTCCCAGGGGAAGTCCTCGGTGACGTTGTAGGTGGGGATGGGAAAGGAGAAGATCTGCCCGGCGTAGTCCCCGTCCAGCATGACCTCCAGAAAGGCCCGGTTGAACATCTCCATCTCGGCCGCATACTCGCCGTAGGTGGAATCCAGCAGCTTGCCACCGATGATGATGGCCTCCCCGGCGATGTGCTTGGGCGGGGTCAGGTCAAAGGTCAGGTTGGTGAAGGGGCTCTGCCCGCCCCAGCGGCTGGTGGTGTTCAGGTTGAACACGAACTTCTGCACCGCCTGGCGCACCTTCTTGTAGGGCAGGTTGTCGTGGCGGATGAAGGGCGCGAGGTACGTGTCCACGTTGTTGAAGGCCTGGGCGCCGGCCCACTCGTTCTGCAGGGTGCCCAGGAAATTCACCATCTGGCCCAGGGCGGAGTCAAAGTGCCGGGCCGGGCCAGCGCAGGAGCGGCCCTCCAGGTTGAAGCCTTCGAGCAGCAGGTCGCGCAGGCTCCAGCCCGCGCAGTACCCCGCCAGGCCGAAGGACAGGTCGTGGATGTGGAAGTAGCCGTGCTCGTGGGCCAGGCGGACCTCCTCCGGGTACTTCTCCAGGGCGTAGCGCGCCTGGACCGTGCCCGAGAGGTGCAGCATGAGCCCCTGGAAGCTGTGGCTCATGTTGGAGTTCTCGGCCACGCGCCAGTCGCTCTTGTCCAGGTAGTCGTCGATGGTCTCGGTGATGTCCAGGAAGGCCTCGCGCTGGTTGCGCAGGGCCCGGCGCTTCTCGCGGTACAGGATGTACTTCCTGGCCACGCTGAACTGGCGCATCTCCATGAGCACCAGCTCGACCATGTCCTGCACGTGCTCCTGCTCCGGGATGTCCACATCCTTGAGCTTGGCCTCGACCTTCAGCGCCAGGCGGCGCCCAAGAAGCGGATCCTTGATGCCGCTGGCGGAGAGCGCCTTGAAGATGGCCTGGGCAATGCGGTCGTTAGACCATGTTTCCAGCCGTCCGTCGCGCTTCAGAATCTGCGAGGGCATGGGGCCTCCTTGGGGGCTTGTAGTCCTGGGTGGCAAGGGTGAACCCTGCGGGCAGCATGCCGCGCACGGTCGTCATATCCGTCTCGGAAAGCTGGGGCACCAGGGTGGTGCGGAACAAAAAGGCCTCGGGCCGGGCCTCGGCCAGGGCGAAGACGCGCGAGAGGCTGCGCCGCGCGCCTGCCTCGGTCACCGCCCCTCCGGTCAGGCTCGGGTACTGGTCGAACGGGCCTTTGACATCCACGGAAAACTGCTGCGCCAGACCCTCGGCCAGCAGCGCCTCGACCACATCCGGCAGCATGGCGTTGGTGTCGACCTTGATGGCCAGGCCGCTGGCCGCGATCTCGTGCAGGATCATGCCGATGCCGGGGACCGCCGTGGGCTCGCCGCCGGTCACCGTGACCCCGGACAGCCAGCGCGCGCGGCTGGACAGGAAGGCTTTCAGGCGGGCCTGCGGCAGCAGCGGCTCGGACTCCATGTCCCAGGCCAGGCTGGCGTTGTGGCAGGTGGGGCAGCGCAGGTTGCAGCCGCCCAGAAAGACCACGCAGCAGGGCCGCCCGGGCCAGTCGCAGAGGCTTAGGGGGGTCAGTCCCCGCAGGTGTCGCCAGGCGTTTTCCGGATTCACGTCGCGTGCTGCTCCCTGGTGACAAAAAGTGTGGCATCGGACCGGAACGGCCCCCTTGGCGGCTCCGAAACACCCCGGAGCCTCAGGTTTGGAAGCTACACCTTCAGTCAACTTCTGTACAGGTCGCCCGGACACGGCAAGACACACCATCCATCATTTTCGGCTGTTACAGGCGATTACAGGCGAAAATTTGTATAACTTTCTCGTTTTCAACAACTGCTGCATATTAATTTAGCGGGTATATTCTCAATATTTTCTAGAGTGGGTTTAGAAGTTTTTCCGGGGCCTCGCGCGTGCGGCGTTTTCGACAGCCGCCCCTTGCTTTCGCAGCCGCGTTGGGGGGTTGGAGAGTTGAAGGACATCCATGCAGACCAGGCGCTTCCCCCGGCACACCCCTTGCACATTCAGTGGCGCGGGAAGAAATTGCCGCGCCACGTTCACGTTCAGGGGGGGGCTTCATGCGCGCACAGGTCATGACCACGATCCGTCAATTCGAACTGCTCCAGGGCTGCCTGGGCAGGGCCGCCTGCAGCCAGTCGCCGCAGGACATCCCGCGCAGCCTCCACGACCCGGTGATGCTGCTGCGCGGCAATCCGGACCACCCGGAGCACGACGCGCTGGGCATGCGCAACCCCGAGGTGCCTGCCCAGGCCGAGCTCATCATCCTCGGCGATTCCCAGGTCTACGGCTCCTGCGTTTCTGCGGACCAGTGCTGGCCCCGCCGCCTCGAGGCGGAGTCCGGCGCTGTGGTCTACAACGCCGGGGTCGAAGGCTGGGGCAGTGTGCAGTACGCCGTGGGCCTGGAGGAACTGCTCAGCCTTGCCCCGCGCCGCGTCGTGGTCTGCCTGCACACAGGCAACGACATTGCCGAGGCCTTCCAGTGCGCCCGGGCCAGCACCTCGCCCCTGGCCAAAAGTTTCTGGAACCCGGACTGGGCCGCCCTGCCCCTGGCCGACCTCTCGGCCAAGGACCGCGCCGAGCGCGCCGTGGCCCGGCTGGCGGCCGAACGCCCGGACCTGGGCCCCGAGGAGATCCTGGCCGAGCTGGGCCTGCGCGGCGAGATCGACGTGAACCCCTGCGCCATCGAGTCCAGCCGCTTCTACCTGGCCGAGCATTTCCGCCACGCCGTGCAGGACCTCTCGCACCCGGCCATCGCCGCCGGGCTCATGATCACCCGCAAGGTGCTGGGCCATTTGCGCGACCTGTCCCTGAACTACGGCTTCGCGCTAGGCGTCATGCTCATCCCCACCCGCGAGTTCCTGGTCTCCACCCGCCTGCACGAGGCCGAGGTGCGCGACCGCGAGACGCTGGAGCAGCTCGGCGCGGCCGAGGCCACCATGCTGGGCGAACTGCGCCTGGCCTGCGCGGACCTGGACCTGCCCTGCTTTGACCTGTCCGGCTACCTGCGGCACTTCGTGGGCAGCCGCATCTACCCCCAGAACTCGCGCATCGGCCACCCCAACGCCAAGGGCTGCGAACTCATCGCCCGCTACGTGCGCGACCGCGTGTTGCCGGGCCTGGACAGCAGCCACCACATCCGCGCCGCCGTGGGCGGGGTATATCCGATGTACTAGGAAAGGCGCGCCCAGGGGCTCCGCCCCTGGACCCCGCCGGGGGCAGCGGTCCCCGGACCCCCATTTTACGCCAAAAGGGCTGTTTCAGGAGGAACCTGAAACAGCCCTTTTGGATTGAGTGGGGATGCAGGAAAAGCATCCGGGACAGCATCGGGGTTGGGGCCTGTTTCCAACAGATGGATTTTGGTTCCTGGCGAGGAGCGGGCAGGTCTGGGGCCGGGGATAGTACTCCTGCGGTACAGCCCTGGCCCCAGACCGGACTGCGACGATGCCCAGGGGGCAAAAGACGCTTTTGGAGACAGGCCCTGCTACAGGGCGGCGTCGAGGAGGAGGTTGTCGCGGTGCACGGCCTCGGGGTACGGGGCCTCGCCCAGCACCTCGGCCAGATGCGCACCAGCGCGCCGCGCTCGAACCGGCCCTCGACCTTGCGGATGCCCGCAGGCAGCAGGCTCTTGCCGTTCTCGCGCAGGGCTTTCGCGGCCCCGGCGTCCACGCTCACGGTGCCGGCCGGGTCGTCGTGATAGGCCAGCCAGAACTTGCGGTGCGACACCAGCCGCCCGCAGGGCAGCACCAGGGTGCCCAGCACCTCCCCGGCGAAGATGCGCTCCAGGGCCAGCTGGCCCTTGCCGGAAACGATGAGCGTGGGCACGCCGAGCTGGGCGGCGCGGCGCGCGGCCCGGAGCTTGGAGTACATGCCGCCGGAGCCGACCGAAGTCTTGCCGTCGCACATGGCCTCGATGTCCAGGCTCTCGATGTCCTCGATCATGGGTACGCAGACCGCGCCAGGGTTCTTGTCCGGGTTCTTGTCGAACACCCCGTCGGCGCTGGTCAAATTCACGAACAGGTCCGCGCCCACCAGGTCCACGATGAGGCTCGCCAGCGTGTCGTTGTCGCCGAACTTGAGTTCGGCCACGGCCACGGTGTCGTTCTCGTTGACGATGGGGATGACACCCCAGTCCAGCAGCCTGCGGATGGTGTTGCGGGCGTTGCGGAAGCGCGCGCGGCTGCGCAGGTCCTCGCGGGTGAGCAGAATCTGGGCCGTGGTCTTGCCGAAGCGGCTGAAGGCCTCGTCGTACTCGTGCATCAGGCGGCTCTGGCCGATGGCCGAGGCGGCCTGGCGCGAGGGCAGCTCGGCGAAATCGATGCGGTGGGCTTCCGGCAGGTTCTGGTGGATGCGCATGCGCCCGGCGGTCACGGCCCCGGAGCTCACGAGCACCACCTCCAGGCCCTGGTCGTGCAGGGCGGAGAGCTGATCCACCAGCCGCCCCACGGCGCGGGCGTCCAGGCCCTTGTCCGAGGTCAAAACCGCGCTGCCGACCTTGACCACCACACTCTTGGTGCGGCCAAGGATCTCGCGGCGCAGGGCGCCAGCGTCGAGCTGTCCGGCCCCTCCGGTCATGCCTCGGTCTCCCCCGTCCAGTCGGGCGCTTCACCCTCGGGCTCTTCAGCCGGGGTCAACTCGTCGAAGCGCCGCCACATCTCGGTGAGCAGCGCGTCCAGCCCCTCGCCGGTCAGGGCCGAGACGAAAAGGATATCCCCCGGCGCATTTTGGCGCAGGGCGGCCAGGCGCTCCGGCTCCAGGATGTCGATCTTGTTGATGACGCGGATCTGGGGCTTGGCCGCCAGCTCGGTGTCAAAGACGCGCAGCTCTTCGTTCAGCATGGCGTACCCGGCCTCGGGGTTCTCCGGGTCGGCGTCCTGGCCGGAGAGGATGTGCACCAAAAAGCGCGTGCGCTCCACGTGCTTCAAGAACTGGTAGCCCAGGCCCAGGCCCTGGCTGGCGCCCTCGATGAGGCCGGGGATGTCGGCGATGACCAGGCGGCGGCCGTTTGCGTTCTCCACCACGCCCAGGTGAGGCACCAGCGTGGTGAAGGGATAGGCCGCGATCTTGGGGCGCGCGGCGGACACGGCGGTCAGAAAGGTGGACTTGCCCGCGTTGGGCAGGCCAAGCAGCCCGGCGTCGGCCAAAACCTTGAGCCGGAGCATCAGGCGCTTCTCCGTGGCGGGCTTGCCGGTCTCGGCATGCTTGGGCGCGCGGTTGGTGGAGGTCTTGAAATGCAGGTTGCCGCGCCCGCCGATGCCTCCGGGACAGACCACGTATTCCTGGTCCGCGCGGGAAAGGTCGGCCAGGAGCACAGGGTCGTCCGCGTCGTCAGGATCGGCGGAGCGGTCCGTCACGTCGAGCAGCATGGTGCCCACGGGCACCTCGATGACCAAGTCCTCGCCGTTGCGGCCGTACTTGTCCTGGCCCTTGCCGTTCACGCCGTTCTCGGCCTCGAACATGCTGCGCACGCGGAAGTCGTACAGGGTCAAGAGGCGCGTGCTGGCGCGGAAAATGACGTCGCCGCCCTTTCCGCCATCGCCGCCGTCAGGCCCGCCCTTGGGCAAATTCTTGGCGCGCTTCAGGGAGGCGCTGCCGTTGCCGCCCTTGCCGGAGCGCACGATGATATTGGCTTCATCAACGAATCGCATGGGCTGGTTAACCGCCTGGACCGAAGAAAAACGGGCAGGAGCCGCATGGTGCCGCTCCTGCCCGCCGTCCGGATCTTAAAGGATTGGGTGCCGAGAGCCTATTTGTCTAGGCGCTCACGGGCAGAATATGCACCCGGGTCTTGACCCTGTTCTTGCGCATGTACTTCTCGTACTTGACCTCTCCGTCCACCAGGGCGAACAGAGTGAAGTCCTTGCCCAGGCCGACGTTCTTGCCAGCATGGATCGAGCTGCCGACCTGGCGGACGAGAATGTTGCCGGCCAGGACCTTCTGACCACCGTAACGCTTGACGCCCCGGCGCTGGCCGGCGCTGTCGCGGCCGTTTCTGGAGCTGCCGCCCGCTTTCTTGTGAGCCATATCAGTTCTCCTTCGGGGCCTTAAGCCTGGATGGTTTTGACCTTCAGGCTGGTGTAGTCCTGACGGTGGCCGGTCTTCTTGTGAAAGTCGTTGCGGCGCTTCTTCTTGAACACGAAGATCTTCTCGCCGCGGCCATGGCCAAGGACTTCACAGGACACTGTGGCGCCTTCCAAATAGGGGGCGCCAATCTTGGTGGCGCCGTCGGCGGACACTAGCAGGACCTTGTCCAGGGCCAATTCGCTACCGGCCTCAGCCTGGAGCAACTCCACCTTGAACTCGAGTCCCTGTTCCACGCGGTACTGCTTACCGCCGGTCTCGATGATTGCGAACATTGCGAATACCTCCATCGCGTAAGAGGGGATGTCTTAGCTCCAAGACTGGGAATAGTCAAGCGACGAGTGGTGAATATTTTTCACCCCCGCAAACGGGCCTCAAGCCCTGGCCAGAACCAGCACATGCACCTGTGCGGCACCAGCGGCGCGCATCATGCGCGAACATTCTTCCAATGTCGAGCCCGTTGTCATGATGTCGTCCACCAAAAGCGCCGTGCGCCCGGCCAGAAGCTCGCGGCTGGCCGCAAAGGCCCCCCGGATGTTCTCCGCGCGCTCGGCCCGGTCCAGCTCCATCTGCGGCACTGTGCGCCGCACGCGCAAAAGCGCCTCCTGGCGGATGGGCAGGCCCCTGCGCCGCGCCAGAAGCCGCGCCAGCTCCCGGCTCTGGTTGAAGCCGCGCCAGGAGAGCCGCCGGGGGTGCAGGGGCACCGGCACCACCAGATCGCAGGCGGCAAGCTCCGGCAGGGCCAGGGCCGAACGCTCGAAGGCCGCGGCCAGGCATTCCTGAAGCTGGCGGCCCAGGCCCAGCCGGGCCTCGAACTTGTAGGCCAGGATCAGCTCGCGCAGGCGGCCCTCGTACGGCCCGAAGGACACCAGCCGCCCCCAGGGGCGCGGCGAGGCCTGGCAGCTCGCGCAGAGCGGCGGCGGAAAAGCGGAAGGAGGCAGATCAGGCGGCAGGACATCCGCCGGAATATCCGGCTGCCTTCCGAGGGCCTGGCCGCAACCGGGGCAGGCTGTGACCTCCTGCGGGGCCAGGGCCAGGCGGCAGTCCGGGCAAAGGCTGGAGCCCTGGCTCGACGCGGCCTGGACCACGCGCCCGCAGCCTGGGCAGCGGGCCTCGCCAAGCCCCAGCGGCCGCGCCAGCCCTGCCAGCAGCGCAAGGCCCCGGCGGATCATTTCAAAACGCCCTGCGCCGCTGCCCAGGCCTCGCGCCCCAGGGCCAGGGCGCGGTCCACGGCCAGGGGGTCGGCCAGGAGGTCGCCGCGCTCGTCCTTGCCGCGCAGGCCCACGGGTTCGGCCAGGGACATGCCGAAGTTCACCAGGAAATATTTGAGGGTCAGGCGCGCGCCGTCAAAGAGCTTCTGGCCCGAGGTCTGCCCGCCCACCAGGCAGGCGAAGCCCTGGCGCTCCGGGTACTCCAGCAGCCAGGCGTCGCCCTTGCGCCGGGCCTCCCAGAAGCGCTGGGAGCGGTCGATCCAGGTCTTGCACAGGGACGGCAGGGCGTAAAAGTAGATGGGTGAGCAGAAGACCACACTGGGCGCGGCCAGGAGCAGGGAGAAGAGCTCCTCGGCCTGGTCCTTTTTGCGCAGCACGCAGGCCGAGTTTACGTCCTTGGCGCAGGACCGGCAGGCCAGGCAGGCCAGCACGTTGTAGTCGCGCAGGGCCACCACCCGGGCCGTACCCCCGGCCTCGCGCACGCCGCGCGTCACAAGCTCCGCCGCAGCGTCGGAATTGCCGCCCGCGCGGTGGCTGCACGCAAACACCAGCACAGACTCGCTCAACTCAGGCATGGCTGCCCTCCCTTGGGCTCAGGCCCTTGGCTGTTTGCGCGACACCCGCGCCGCGGCATGCTCCGGGTTTTTCGGATTCTCCGGGTCGGGCTCCCAGGCCAGCAGCCAGTCCCCGCTGATGAACACCGCGTCCTCCACATTGGGCGCAAGGCCCGCGCGCACCAGGAACACCAGCTCGTTCTCGCGGCTCAAGCGGAGGTGCCACCCGACCTCCATGCCCAACCCTCAACACTTGTCGCGCAGATCAATGGTCGTCATGGATATCCTTGTGGCGCCGTTGGCCCGGAGCGCCGCCCTTTTTGCCCGGCGCGGACAGCTGGCCTCATCGCGTTTATTGAACGTGCCGGCGCTGCGGCGCGGGCGCATGGCCCACGGCCCTGGTCGTCTCGACCATATCCCAGGTCCGCGTTCCGCCGCAAGGCCTTGCGAAGCGGCCCGGCCGGGGCTCACGCCGGATGCAGACGGCCAGGCCGCCCGGCCCGACCGATCAGAAGGTCAGCACCGTGTAGCCGCGCTCGATGTAAGCGGCCATGCCGGGGTGCCCGTTCATGTCGTCCAGCAGGGGCAGCCCGGCGGCCTGCACAGCTTCCAGCTCGCCCATCTTTGCCGAGCAGGCCTTGCATGCGCCGAGGATCAGTCCCTGCTCGCTGGCCTTGGCGTACAATTGGCGCAGGGGATGGTCGGGCTGCGCCAGCACGGTGATGAGCCTGGTGGCCGCGCCCTCCAGCACGATGCCTGTCTCAAGGCCCTTGGCCTTCATGTCCAGCGCGGTGAGCAGCACGTGGACGAAACAGGTCTGGTCGTCGCGGAAGGCGAAGAGCACCACTTTGTGCGATGTTTCTTGCTGCATGCGTCTCTCCTCTCCAGGCAAGACGGCGCGGTTGCCTGACGGCTGCCGCGCCCTTGCGGCTACATGAACCTCCGGAACACTTCGGCCAGGGCCTGGCCGTCGGCCTCCGCCGGGTTGACGGGCACCTGGGCCAGGATGCCCAGGCCCTCGCTGGCCTCGTGGAAGGCCTCGTGCGGCAGCGGGCTGACCACGGCGATGTTGACCATGGCGTTGACCTGGATGAGCTCCTTGGCCAGCTTCAGCGGCGGCCCGCCGTTCAGGCCCTCATCCAGCACCACAAAGGCCGGAGGCAGGGTCTTCAGCGTGGCCTTGGCGTTGACCCAGCCATTGGTGAAACGCAGCTGCGCCCCGGTGCCCTTGCCCAGGGCGTCGGCAAAGGGGGCGAGCTCCGGCGCGCGCCGGGTGACGATGAGTATGTGCATCCGTTCCTCCTGGGGGGCGGGGCTACTTGCCGCCGCCGCAGGTGAACTCCGTGCTGAAGGCGGGCAGCGAGCCCATGAGGAAGGCCTGCACCGCGTGGCCCACCGTGGGCGCGTTCGAGCCGTGGTACACCTGCACGCCCACCTGCTGGAAGCCCATGAGCGGCCGCATGCCCATGCCTCCGGCGATGAGCACCTGCACGCCGTTGCTGGCCAGGTGGTTCACCGGGGCCATGCAGCCGCCCTGCTGGTGCGGCACGTTGGGCAGGGTGCGAACTTCCAGAACCTTGCCATCCTGGGCCTCCACGATGGTGTAGATGTCGCAGTGGCCGAAGTGCTGGCCCAGGGCCACGTCCAGGCCGCCGGGATTTTCGGAGGGGATAGCGATGATGATCTTTTCCATGAGGCTTGTCTCCTATGCTGATGGTGTTGGTTGAAAAAGCGCAGGACGGGCGGCCCTGGGCTCAAGGCTGGCGAGCTGCTCCCAGATTAAGCACAGGGCCTGGGAAAACGGGGTGTCCGGCAGTTCGGTGACGCACTTGGCCTGGACCATGGCCCGCACCACCACCTCGTCGTGGGGCAAGAGGCCGAGCACGGTGTGGCCCTGGTCAAGGCAGTAGCGTTGGATGTCCGCGCTGTTCTGCAGGTTCAGGTCGAACTTGTTGATGATGACCGCCACCGGGATGCGGAAATGGCGGCACAAATCGGCCACGCGCTCCAGGTCGTGGCGGCCCGAGGGTGTGGGCTCGGTGACGATGGCTGCCTGGCTGGCGCCCGAGAGCGAGCTGATGACCGGACAGCCGATGCCCGGCGCGCCGTCGCAGAGGATGAGCGGGAGCCCCTGGGCCTTGGCCCGGGTGCGCGCCTCCTTTTTCAGCAGGGCCACCAGCCGCCCGGAGTTCTCCTCGCCGGGGAAGAGCTGGGCGTGGATCATGGGCCCGAAGCGCGTGCTCGACGCGTACCACTGGCCGCAGTGCTTCTCCGTGAAGCCGATGGCCCCGGCCGGGCAGAACTGCACGCAGACCTTGCAGCCCTCGCAGCGCAGGGGGTCGACGCTGTAGCCCGCGAAGTCGTCCCACGAGGGCTTGCGCACCGCGCCGTAGCGGCAGAGGTCGACGCACATGCTGCAGGCCACGCAGGTCTCCTGGTCGATGACGGCCTCGAAGCCGGAGTGGAACTCGTGCTCCTCGAGGTGCTCTGGCCGAAGCAGCAGGTGCAGGTCCGGGGCATCCACGTCCAGGTCGCAGAGCATGGCGTTCTGCGCCAAGTGCGCAAAGGCCGCGGTGATGCTGGTCTTGCCCGTGCCACCCTTGCCGCTGATGACGACGATCTCACGCATGGTCTGCCTCCTCCGGTTTGGAGGCGGCGGCCGCGCCCTGCATGTGCGCCATGAGCGCCAGTATCACGGCGCGCAGTTCCGGCACGGCGCGGGCCACCACCTCGCCGCGCGAGTAGGCCTCGGCCACGGCGCGGTTGAAAGGGATCTCCGCCCAGACCGGGATGCCCTCGGCGCGGCAGAAGTCCTGCACGCCGGTGTCGCTGATGCCCGCGCGCCGGTTGATGTCCGCGCGGTTGATCACCGCGCCCAGCGGCTTGCCCAGGGGCCGGAAGGCCTCCACAGCCAGCCGGAAGTCGTGCAGGCCAAAGGGAGTCGGCTCGGTGACGAGGACGATGACGTCCGCGTCCATGACCGCGTTCACGGCCGGGCAGCTCACCCCCGGGGGGGAGTCGATGAGGATGTCGGTGGCGCCGGACTCGGGCAGCCGGGCCTTGACCTGGCGCATGAGCGGCGGGCTCATGGCCTCGCCCACGCGCAGGCGGCCCATGAGAAACGGTGCGTCCTCCGGGCGCCCAGAGCTCAAATGATCCGTCCGGAAACTGCCGGAGACGATCTGCCCCAGCTCCCGCCCGCCCGGACTGAGTGCCTTTTCCGGGCACAGGAGCAGGCAGCCGCCGCAGCCGTGGCACATCTCCGGGAAGATGAGCAATTTCTTGCCCATGACCGAGAGCGCCTTGAACTGGCAAAAGGCCGCGCACTGGCCGCAGAGGGTGCAGCGCGTGGTGTCCACCTCCGGGACCTCCATGAGCGCGGGCTCCTCGCCTGTCAGCTCCGGGTGCAGGAACAGGTGCAGGTTCGGCTCCTCCACGTCCAGGTCCACGGCCATGACGGGCCGGTCCCACAGGGCGGCGAGCGAGGCCGTCACCGTGGTCTTGCCTGTGCCGCCCTTGCCGCTGGCGATGGCGTAGATCATGCGCGCTAGCCCTTGCTCCCGCCCCCCGGATGTCCTCCGGCGGGCGCGTTGGGCGCGTCGGCTATGGTGAGCTCGCCGCGCTTGTACTTGTCCACGGCCTGGCCCACGGTCATGCCCTCCACGTCCTGGATGACCCGGATGTCCCCGGCGGCGAGGGCCTGGAAGGCCTTGGGGCCGACAAAGCCGCTCAGGACCACGCCCGCGCCCGCCCTGGCGACGTTCTCCGCCGCCTGGATGCCCGCGCCCTGGGCCATGGCCTGGGAGCCGCCGTTGTCCACGTAGCTGATTTCCATCGTCGCCAGATCGACCACCACGAACCCTGCGGCCCGGCCGAAGCGCGGGTCGACCATGCTCTCCATTCCCGGACTTTCGCTGGTCACCGCGATGATTCCTGTCATGTCCACTCCTGATGCTGGTGCATTGCTTTCGCTCGTTCCTGTAACTGGGGGCTGCGCGCCCTGGCCCATGCCACGGCCACCGCCGCCCATGCCACGGCCACCGCCGCCCATGCCGCGACCTCCGCCGCCCATGCCGCGACCTCCGCCGCCGGTTCCTGTTCCGGTCCCGTCACCCTGGGTGCAACGCCCACGGCCGCCGCCGGACATGGGGCCTGCGCCCCTTGGTCCTTTTCCATTCATGCCAGGCATGATTGTGCTCCTTGCGTTGTCTGTTGCGTTACGCGGGCCGCGCCGGCCTGTTCTGCAGGGCCAGGCCGCCGGAATACAGGCGGGTGCGCTCCACCATGTGCGCAAGGGCCCGCGCCACCGGATGCTCCGGGGGCAGGTCGGCCAGGGCCGCGCCCGCCTCGCCCGAGGCCATGACCTCCTGGGCCAGGGGGATGCGCCCCAAAAAGGGGATGCCCACCTCGGCGGCCAGGGCCTCGCCCCCGCCGCTGCCGAAAACATCGCTCACCGTGCTGCACGTGGGGCAGGTGAACCCGCTCATGTTCTCCACGAGCCCGAGCACAGGGTTGCCCAGGGTCGTGCAGAACCCCACGGAGCGGCGCACGTCGTCGATGGCCACGGCCTGGGGCGAGGTCACGATGACCGCAGCCGCGTCCGGACCGAGGAGCTGCATGACAGACAAGGGCTCGTCGCCCGTGCCCGGGGGGCAGTCCACCACCAGATAGTCCAAGGCGCCCCACTCCACATCCTGCAGAAACTGCCGGATGACCCCGGCCTTGGCCGGGCCGCGCCAGATGGTGGCGGCGTACTTGTCGTTGAGCAGAAAGCCCAGGGACATGACCTTGAGGGTGTCGCTCCAGGGCACGGGCAGCATGACGCCGAGGTCCATGTCCGGGGTCTTGCCGTCGAGTCCCAGCAGACGGGGAATGCTTGGCCCGTGGACGTCCACGTCCATGAGCCCCACCGTATTCCCGGCCCTGGCCAGGGCCACGGCCAGGGCGGCCGAAACCGTGCTTTTGCCTACGCCGCCCTTGCCGGAGAGCACCACGATCTTCTGTCCGATGCGCGCCATGCGGCTGTTCAAGAGCGCGTCTTCCGCCTGTTTCTGGGCCTCGGGGTCGCGGCCGAAATCTGTCGATCCAGTCATGAGGATTTCTCCACTTTCGCTGTTTGCATTGGTGTGCGCAGCGCTGCCCGCGTCGGTGAACAGCGGTGGCCGTGGCCGGCGCGGCCGCGGCCGCAGCCCCTCAGGGCGCAGCCCGGCAGGCGCAGCCGGTTCACGGCCTCCGCGCCGCCAGCAGCCCAGGCCGTGGCCACCTCTTCCGCCGTGCCGCCGATCCAGGGCACCACAGGCACCCCGGACTGCTGCAGGGCCGCCAGGGTGCAGCCGCTCAGCCCGCCGCAGATGAGGACGTCGATGCCCAGGCCCGCGAGCAGGTCGATCATGGCGACCACGCCAGTGCCGGGAGCGGGGGTGGTGCCGCTGGGGACCGGGACGTTCTGCTCCACGCCATAGAAGCGCAGTTCCGTCGCGCTCTCCATCAGCGTCGCCAGGCGGTCACCGTAGCAGGCCAGGCAGATGAGCATCGTCTCTTTCCTCCAGTTGTTGCCGCAGGGCGCGCACAGACGTACCCAGCCCTTTGCTTCGCAGGAAGCGTGCCACAAATGGAAGCACTGCAATTCCGAAGAGTTGTGATTTTGTGGCCAGGAGCCGTGGAGGAGGTGGGCGCGTTTTGCGCCCAGTCCATGGCCGACGCGTGAGGCAGAGAGGGGCCGAGGCGGGGAGGAGAGCGGCTAGTCCTGCTGTGTCTGACGGCCCTTGCCCAGGATGCGCCGCAGGGTGTCCTTGGACACGCCGAGCTCGCGGCAGGCGGCCATGGCGCGCCCGTTGTTGCGGGCCAGGGCGTCGGCTGCGGCGCGGCGCTTGATCTCGTCCAGACTGCCGCACAGGGGCGCGGCCTGGGCTGCGTCTTCCTGCGGGGCCAGGTTCTCGGGCAGGTGCTCCGGCCGGATGAACCCACCGGGACAGAGGATGAAGGCGTACTCGATGATGTTCTCCAGCTCGCGCACGTTGCCGGGGAAGCTGTGGCGCATGAGCCGCTGCAGCACCTCCGGGGCCAGGCCCAGGATGTCCTTGCCGTGCTGGGCGTTCTGCCGGGCCACGAAGTGCTCGGCCAGGAGCGGGATGTCCTCTGGCCGCTCGCGCAGGGCGGGCAGGGCCAGGCGCACCACGTTCAGCCTATAATAGAGGTCGCTGCGGAAGGTCTGCTGGGCCACCATGCCCTCCAGCTCGCGGTTGGTGGCGGCGATGACGCGCACGTTCACCGGCACCCCGGCCACCGCGCCGAGCGGCTCGATGACCCGCTCCTGCAGGACGCGCAGGATCTTGACCTGCAGGGGCAGGGGCATGTCGCCGATCTCGTCGAGGAAAAGCGTGCCGCCATCTGCCGCCTGAAAGCGGCCAGGCTTGTCCTTCTTGGCGTCGGTGAAGGCCCCGGCCTTGTGGCCGAAGAGCTCGCTCTCCAGCAGATTCTCGGGCAGGGCCCCGCAGTTCACGGCCACAAAGGGCTTGCCGCTGCGCGGGCTTAAGTTGTGGATGGCCCGGGCCACCAGCTCCTTGCCCGTGCCGCTCTCGCCCAGGATGAGCACGGTTGAGCCGCTGGCCGCGATCTGCGGCAGGATGCCCAGGGTGCGCTGGAACACCGGGCTCTTGCTCAGGATGTCCTCCACGCGGTACAGGCCGTCGAGCCTCTTCTGCATCAGCATCAGGGCCGAAAGGTCACGAAAGGTCTCCACCCCGCCCAGGATCTTGCCGCGCCGGTCGCGCAGGGGCGCAGCGCTGATGCTGATGGGCACCTTGCTGCCGTCGGGCTTGACGAAGAAGAGCGAGCGGTTGCTGCGGCTCTCCCCCGCCTTAAGCGCGGCCTTGAGCGCGCAGGCCCCGTCGCAGATGCTGGAGCGGAAGACCTCCCAGCACTTGCGGCCCAGGGCCTCGGCGCGCGGCACCCCGGTGATTGCGCTGGCCGCGCGGTTGAAAAAGGTGATATTCCAGTCCAGGTCCACGGTGAACACGCCGTCGGCCAGACTGTCCATGATATGTTCGCAAGAGATGTCACGCAGGAAGCTCATGCTTGCCCCTCGTCCGTCGGCTCCGGGCGCGAAATGCGCCCTCTTCCGGATTGTGGGCGCGAAACACGCCCTCAAGAAGATCTACGCCGCCTGTCAGGAATGTCAACCACCCTGGATATGCAGGACATTTCCATTCGGCACGCAAGATGCTATTCTCAGGGCAAATCCGCGCAGGCGGCAAAGGAGTCGATCATGCCGAATCAGGACGGAACAGGGCCAAAGGGCCAGGGCAGAGGCCAAGGTGGCCAGGGCAAGGGGCGCGGTCAATGTGGACAGGGCGGCGGCCAGGGTGGCGGCGGCGGCGGTCAGGGTGGTGGCGGCGGCCAGGGCGGCGGCGGCAACCGCAACCGTAATCGCCAGGGCCAGGGCCAAAACCCCGGCGCGCAGCCGACCAAGCCAAGCGGCGCGGAGTAGCCCCAGGCGGCAGGCCCGACATCGACAGGCCGACGGCGGCTTTCCGCAAACACGCTCCTGGGCGGAGCAGGCCTGGATTCCGGCCGTGGAGCATGACCATTGTGGTCGGAATACCCGGCGCGGCGCATGATGCTGGACTGCGCGCGCCGTCCGGTGCTATGCGTGGGGAGCAGGCCTTGACCTGCGAATACCCCCCAACCCCGAGCCACAGCAGAGGATACCCGCAATGCAGAAACATGTCGTCATCATCGGGGCCGTGGCCCTTGGCCCCAAAGCCGCCGCCCGCTTCAAACGCCTGGAGCCGGACAGCCGCGTGACCATGATCGACCGGGAGAAGCTCATCTCCTACGGCGGCTGCGGCATCCCCTATTTCGTCTCCGGCGACGTGAGCGACGCCGTGGAGCTCCAGAAGACCGCCTTCCACATGGTGCGCGACGTGGAGTTCTTCCGCGCCACCAAGGGCGTGGACGTGCGCACCGAGACCGAGGCCGTGGCCATCGACCGCGCGGCCAAGACCGTTACCGTGCGCCACCTGCCCACGGGCCGCGAGGAGACGCTCACGTACGACAAGCTGGTGCTGGCCACGGGCAGCACGCCCAGCGCCCTGCCCGTTCCGGGCGCGCAGTTGGGGGGCATCCACGCCGTCAACGGCCTGGACGCGGCCCAGCGCATCCGCGCCCTGGTCTCCGGCGGCAAGGTTTCGCGCGCGGTTGTGGTCGGCGCGGGCTTCATCGGCCTGGAACTGGCCGTGGCCCTGGCCGACATGTGGGGCGTGGAGACCACCGTGGTCGAGTTCCGCGACCAGATCCTGCCCGGCGTCATCGGCGGCAACCTGGCGCGCATGGCGCAGAAGCACATGGAGGAGAAGGGCGTCGTGTTCCGCCTGGGCGAGCAGGTGCGCACCTTTGCCAACGCCGATGGCGGCATCGACGAAGGCCAGGTGGCGCGCGTGGTCACGGACAAGGCTGAGCTTGAGGCCGACCTGGTCATCGTGGCCATCGGCGTGCGGCCCAACTCCGGGCTGGCGCGCGGCGCCGGGCTGGACGTCTCCGAACGCGGCGGCATCAAGGTGGACGACCAGCTGCGCACCTCGGACCCGGACATCTATGCCGGGGGCGACTGCGTGGAGCTCAAGCACCTCATCACCGGCGGCGTGGCCTACCTGCCCCTGGGCTCCCTGGCCAACCGCCAGGGCCGGGTCATCGGCACCAACCTGGCGGGCGGCGCGAGCACCTTCGCGGGCGCGGTGGGCTCCTGGTGCGTTAAGCTCTTCGATCTTTCCGCCGCTGGCACGGGCCTGACCCTTGCGGCGGCAAAGGCGGCAGGCTTCGACGCCCTGAACGTCCACGTGAGCCAGCTGGACCGCGCGCACTTCTACCCGGACAAGGGGCTCATGAGCCTGGAGCTGGTGGTGGAGCGCAAAAGCGGCCGGGTGCTCGGCATGCAGGGCCTGGCCGTCATGGGCGACGCCCTGGTGGGCAAGGTGGACGTGGTGGCGGCGCTGCTGCACTCCAGCCCCACGGTGGAGGACCTAAGCGGGCTCGAAATGGCCTATTCCCCGCCCTTTGCCGCTGCGCTCGACATCCTGAACGTGCTGGGCAACGCCACGGAGAACATTTTGTCCGGCCGCAACAAGGGCATCCAGGTGGACGAGTTCGCCAAGCTCTGGGCCGGGCGCACCGCCCAGGAGCCGTACATCCTGGACTGCCGCGAGCACGCCAACGTGGAGGAGCTGCTGCAGAAGCACCCCGGCCACTGGCACAATATTCCCCAGGGCCAGCTGCGCGAGCGTCTGGCCGAAATCCCCCGCGACACGGGCGTGGTGCTGGTCTGCAACACCGGCGCGCGCTCGTATGAAGCCTTCATCACCCTGGCCCATGCCGGATTCGGGGACGTGGTCAGCGTGGAGGGCGGCATGACCGCCGTGCTGGCCGCAGGAGTGGAGGTGTAGGAGCAGGGCATCTCGCGGCGGGGGCCGTCTGCGGCGGGATCGCCCGCGCGCAGGACCATGAACAGGAGGACAAGCGCATGAAAACTGTGACGGTTTCGTTGTGTGTCCTGGCGCTGTTGGCGTTGAGCATCCCCGCGCTGGCGGGCGCTCCGGGCAAGGACTGGAGCGACCCGGTGACGAGCATGGACTTCCTGTGGGTCCCTGGCGGCTGCTTTCAGATGGGCGACACCTTCGGCGACAGCAACCCCGACGAGAAGCCGGTGCACGAGGCCTGCGTGGACGGCTTCTGGCTGGGCAAGTTCGCCGTGACCCAGAAGCAGTGGACCCAGGTCATGGGCACAAACCCGTCCAAGCCCCCCAAGGGCGGCGACTTTCCTGTGGACTCCATCAGCTGGCAGCAGGCCAAGGCCTTTGCAGCCCGGCTGAATTCCCTGAACAAGGAGGGCGTGCGCTACCGCCTGCCCACCGAGGCCGAGTGGGAATACGCCTGCCGCAGCGGGGGCAAGGCCGAGATGTTCGCCGGCGGGGCCGACCTGGAGCGCCTGGGCTGGTATGCCGACAACAGCGGAGGCGGCTCGCACGCCGTGGGCCAGAAGGCCCCCAACGGCCTGGGGCTCTACGACATGAGCGGCAACGTGTTCCAGTGGACCGAGGACGTGTACGAGAAGACGGCCTACGCCAACCACACCCGCAACAACCCGCTGCACACTGCGGGCTGGGGCCGCGTGGCGCGCGGCGGCCACTGGGGCGGGGGGGCCACCTGTGCCCGCTGCACCTTCCGCTGCTACGTTTCGGACCGCTGCAAGGCCGCCAGCACGGGCCTGCGCCTCGTCCGCCTGCCGTAATCAACAGACCTTCCGACGCAAAAACAAAAGCCCCGGCCTGAACCGGGGCTTTTGTTTTTGCTCACGCTCTTTCGGGCGGCTGCGCCATGGCAAGCACTCCAGCCCGCCCTCTTCCAGATCCTTCAGGCGCGACCTGGACGCTTCGCAGGAGCACGGGGCCGCCGGCCCGACCGTTCTCCAGCAGGGCCGCCCGCGCCCGGTTCTGCGAAAGGCAGGCCAGTCTGGTGGTCCACGGTCTACAAAGAGGAAGACGCGGCCCTGGCTACAGCATCTCGTGCAGAAAGAACGGATTGTGGGTGCGCTCGGAGTCCACGGAGGTCTCCAGGCCGTGGCCGGAATAGAGCACGGTTTCGCCCGGCAGGGTGAAGATCTTCTCCTCCACGGACCTTTTCAGCGTGGCCGAGCTGCCGCCGGGGAAATCCGTGCGGCCCACGGAGCGGTAGAAGATGAGGTCGCCCACAAAGGCCGCGTTGGCCTGGGGGAAGTAGTAGCTCACGCTGCCCGGCGAATGGCCGGGCGTGGCCAGGCACAGGCACTCCAACCCGGCAAAGGTGGCCGGGCCTTCGGGCGCGGGGGAGCTCTCAAAGGGCTCCACCCTGGGGAAGCCGAACATGCCGCCTGCGCCCAGTTCGCTGCGCATGAGGGCGGCGTCTCCCGCCGGGGTGAGCACGGGCGCGCCGGTGGCGCGGGCCAGGGCTGCGCAGCCGTAGATGTGGTCGAAGTGCAGGTGCGTCACCAGGATGTGCGTGCAGGTGAGCTTTTGGGCGCGCAGGTGCTCCAGCACCTCGGAGGGCTCGCCGCCGGGGTCCACCACCACGGCCTGCCCCAGGTGCGAGAGCACATGGCAGTTGGTCTCCAGCGGACCCAGGTTGAACGATTCGATGTGCATGAAGATGGCCTCCGGGGTGATTCTGCGGGTGTTTCCGCGGGCAGAGTAGCCGCGCCGCGCCCGCATGGCAAGACCTCGCGGCCAGCCCCCCCCGAGCCTGCCCGAAGCCTGACCCGCAACCTCGTCCGGCCGCGCACGCCCCTTCACAAGAACCAGCGCCGGACTTATGCTTCAAGAAGCAGCCCAAGGAGTCCGCCATGCCCAGAGCACCCATCCCCCCAGCCCCCACGACCGAGCCGCGCACGCGCCTGACCCGGCGCGGCTTTCTCGGCGTTCTGGCCGCCCTGGCCGTCACCGCCGGGACCTCTGCCTGGGGGCTTCTGCCCGCGCGCGCCCGTGCCGCCTTTGCCACTCGCTTCCCCACGCGCACCGTGGAACTGCCGGAGTTCCGCTTCGACCCGGCTCGCGGCGAGGTGGTCTGGGCCGACGGCCGACGCGAGGCCTACGCCCTGACCCTGGACGGACTGGTCAAGGAGCCGGTGTCCCTGAGCTACCCGGACCTGCGCGCCCTGCCCCAGGTCCGGCGCACGCTGGACTTTCATTGCGTGGAGGGCTGGAGCGTCACGGATGCGCCCTGGGGCGGCGTGGAGTTCCGCGAGCTCTTCGCCAAGGTGTCGATTCTACCCGAGGCCAGGCACGCCGTGTTCCACTCCCTGGGCCGTACGGACGACGCGGGCGGGCTCACGCACTACGTGGAGTCCCTGCCCCTGGCCGACCTGCTGGACCCGAAGCTTTCCGCCCTGCTGGCCCTGGACCTGGAGGGGGCGCCCCTGCCGGACAAGCGCGGCGCTCCAGCCCGTGTGGTCAGCCCCTTTGACCTGGCCTACAAGAGCATCAAGTTCGTCCACCGCGTGGAGTTCACGGCCGAGGCCGTGCCCGGCTGGTGGACCCGGGCCAACCCCGTGTACCCCGTGCATGCGCCGGTGGAGAAGGACCGCCTGCGCACCCCGGACCCCCGCCGCAGCTAGCCAGGGACATGGCCCGGCGCCGTGACCGAGCAAGCCTTTACTTTCCGACATGTATTGCAAACCTGGATGGAGTATTTTTTCTGTTCATACCCTTCCCAATTTGGTAGGAGAGCTACACGACAGTCCCCCTCCGCTTTTCGGCGGGGCCAATTTGCTGCACGCGAGGCCCCATGACACTGCGCAAGGCAACGCTACTCCTTACAGGGTTTGGAACCCTGGCCTTGCTTGCGGTGCTGTATCTGTCCACACACTCCATCATCGACACCAGCTTCCTGATCCTGGAGCAGGCGCAGACACGCAGGAACGTGGAGCGCGCCAAGAACGCGGTCAATGACGAACTGCAGAAGCTCGACGAGTTGCTGGTGGACTGGGCCGTGTGGGATGACACGGTGCTGTTCATGCACGGCAAGGACAAGAGCTATGCCAGCTCCAACCTGAACGACCGCACCCTGGCCTCCCTGCGCCTCTCGGCCATCGTCTTCCTGGACACCAGGGGGCGCGTGGTGCTGGCCCTGGGTGTGGACCCGGGCAAGGGCACCAGGGCTCCCCTGCCCGAGGGGCTGCTGGACCGCCTCCAGCCCGGCTCCTCGCTTTTGGTCGCGCGGCAGGCCGAGGACCGGCTCAAGGGCCTGGTCCAGCTTACCCACGAGGTCGTGCTCATGGCCTCCTGCCCCATCCTCTCCAGCGAGGCCACCGGCCTGTCTGCAGGAACGATGGTCATGGTGCGCCCGCTGGGCAGCCGGGAGGCTGCCGCCATCTCCGAGCGCATCCTCCTGCCGCTGACCCTGGAGCCCGCCGACAGCCCGCTGCCGACCGACCTGGCGGGCCACGGCCGCCTCGCCCTGGGCCAGACCCGCGTGCAGCCGCTGAACCAGGATATCGTGGCCGGGGCCGCCGTCATGTCGGACATCTGGGGCCAGCCCGCCCTGCGGCTCGTCGTGCGCCAGCAGCGCGAGATCATGGCCCAGGGCAACCAGGCCTTGCGGCAGAGCCAGCTATGGCTGATCGCCTGCGGTCTCTTGTTCCTGGCCGCCCTGTTCGCCTTCCTGGAGCGCCGCGTGCTCTCGCGCGTGCTGCGCTTAAGCGGGCAGGTGGAGGCCGTCAACGTCAGCGGAGCGGAGCTGGGCCAGGTGGACATGCCCGGCACCGACGAGCTCTCGACCCTGGCCGGGCGCATCAACTCCATGCTGAACGAGCTGCAGCGCTCCCGCCAGAGCCTGGCCGTCCAGTACGCGGCCACCGAGGCTCAGGAGCAGTACCTCCAGCGCATCCTCGACTCCATCCAGGCCGGGGTCATGCTGGTGGACCCGGAGACCCGGCGCATCATGGAGGTCAACGCCTTTGCCGCCACTCTGGCCGGACGCACACGCGAGGAGATCATCGGCAGCATGTGCCACGGCTTCGTCTGCCCCAGCGCCCAGGGCCAGTGCCCAGTCCTGGACCTTGAGCAGGAGGGGGAGCAGGCCGTGCGCAAGCTCATGCGCGCCGACGGCAGCACCCGCTCCATCCTGAAAAGCGTCTCGCGCATCGATCGCGGCGGCAAGCCCATCCTGCTTGAGACCTTCATCGACGTGGACGACCTGCTCAAGGCCCAGGAGGCCCTGGCCCGCTCGGAGGAGACCTACCGCACCCTGTTCATGAACACCGGCACGGCCACCATCCTCATCAAGGAGGACACCACCATCTCGCTTGTGAACCAGGAGTTTGAGAAGCTCTCCGGCCTCCCGCGCGAGCAGGTCGAGGGCCGCATGAGCTGGACCGAGTTCTTCTCGTCCGAGATAGTGGAGGGCATGCTGCGCCACCATGTGAAGCGCCGCGTCTCCCCGGAGCTGGCCCCGCGCAACTACGAGGCCGAGTTCATCAACGCCGCAGGCGAACGCCGGCTCGTGCGCCTCACCGTGGCCATGCTGCCTGGCACCACCACCAGCGTGGCCGCCCTGGAGGACATTACCGAGCAGAAGCAGGCCGAGGAGCAACTGCGCCACCAGGCCTTCCACGATGCTCTCACTGGCCTGCCCAACCGCCTGCTGCTGCACGACCGCATGGAGCGCTCGCTGGAGTCCGCCCGGCGCGAGGGGGTCGAGATCGGCGTGCTGCTCATGGACCTGGACCGCTTCAAGGATGTCAACGACACCCTGGGCCACTCCATGGGCGACAAGCTGCTGCAGATGGTGGCCCAGCGCCTGAACAGCGTGGTGCGCCGCAGCGACACCGTGGCCCGCCTGGGCGGCGACGAGTTCGTGGTGGTCATGGACGGCCCCACCAGCGCCGAGGCCGTGGCCCGCGTGGCCGGGCACATCCTGGACACCTTCGCCGAGCCCTTCGTGCTGGAGAACCACAGCCTGCACATGGGCCTGTCCATCGGCCTGGCCATGTTCCCGGCCCACGGCGACACCCCCGAGGTCCTGCTGAAAAACGTCGACCTGGCCATGTACCGGGCCAAGGAGCGCGGCCGCAACACCTTCGACTTCTTCACCGACGAGCTGAACGACCAGGTGGTGCACAGGCTCATGGTGGCCACGGGCTTGCGCCGCGCCCTGGCCTCAGACGGCATCGAGGTATTCTACCAGCCCAAGATTATGGAGCCGGGCCGCCGCATCACAGGGGCCGAGGCGCTGGTGCGCTGGCGGCGCGAGGACGGGACCCTGGTCCAGCCGGACCAGTTCATCTCCGTGGCCGAGGACACCGGGCTCATCATGCCCCTGTCGGACATCGTGCTGCGCATCGCGTGCACCCAGGCCCAGGCCTGGCGGCAGGCCGGGCGCAAGAACTTCACCCTGGCCGTGAACCTCTCCCCGCGTCAGTTCCAGCACCCGGACCTCGCCGCGCGCATCCGGGCCATCGTCGAGGAGACCGGACTGCCAGCGGACGCCCTTGAGTTCGAAATCACCGAAAGCACCCTCATGAACAACCAGCCGGAGACCATGGAGACGCTCAAAGCCCTGGTCGGCATGGGCGCAGCCATCGTGCTCGACGACTTCGGCAAGGAGTACTCATCGCTGGGCTACATCAAGAAGATGCCCATCCAGGCCATCAAGATCGACCGCTCCTTCGTCAGCGACCTGCCCAACGATGAGGACGACGCGGCCATCGTCCAGAGCATCCTGACCATGGCCCGGAGCCTGGAGCTGCGCGTGGTGGCCGAGGGCGTGGAGACCGCCGGGCAGCTCTGGTTCCTGACCAACCTGGGCTGCCGGGAGTTCCAGGGCTACTATTTCAGCCCCCCGGTGCCCACGGAGGAGATGACCAGGCTGCTTCTGTCGCCGGACCCCTTCGCCAGACTTGACGCAACTCCCCAGGCGTGATTCACCTCGCCCATGCATAATCCAGCCGAACAGCGCCCCATCCTCGTCACCTGCCCCAAGGCCCTGCCGCCCTTTTTGCGCGCCGAACTGGAGGGCCTGGGCCTGCCCGCCCGCGAGCTCACCGCCGGAGTCGAGACCCTTGGCAACATGGCCACCTGCATGCGCCTGAACTTATGCCTGCGCACCGGGCACCGCGTTCTGCTCGAACTGGCGCGCCTGCGCGCCGACGATCCCCTGGCCCTGGGCCGGGAGCTGTTCCGGCTGCCCTGGGAGGACATCATCCCGGTGGACGGATACCTGACCGTGGACTCCTCGGTGCAGAACGACTTCGTGCGCGATGGCCGCTTCGCCAACCAGAAGGCCAAGGACGCCATCGTGGACCGCATCCTGGAGCAGGAGGGCCGCCGGCCCAACTCCGGCCCGGAGGCCACCGGCGCGTGCGTGTTCCTGCACTGGCGCGGGCCGGACGTCACCGTGTACATCGACACCACCGGCGCGCCCCTGCCCCGCCGGGGCTACCGCAAGATGCCGCACAAGGCCCCCCTGCAGGAAACCCTGGCCGCCGGTATCATCCTGGCCACGCGCTTTGACGCGGCGACCGAGCACTTCCTCTCGCCCATGTGCGGCAGCGGCACCCTGGCCATCGAGGCCGCGCTCCTGGGCCTTGGCCGCGCACCGGGGCTGCTGCGCTCGGACTTCGCCTTCCGGCACCTCATCGACTTCGACGAGGCGGCCTACGAGGCCCTGCGCCGAGAGCTGCACGCCCAGGCCAGGAAGACCCTGCCCCGGCGCATCCTGGCCAGCGACAACGACCCCGAGGCCGTGGAGGCCGCGCGCCAGAACGCCCGCACCGCCGGGGTCGAGGACCACATCGAGTTCTCCGTGGCCGACTTCCGCGAGACGGAAGTGCCCGAGGGGCCGGAGGGATCAGAAGAGACGGGGGTCTGCGTGCTGAACCCGGAATACGGCGAGCGCATGGGCGACAATGACGAATTGCCCGGCACCTACGCGGCCATCGGCGACTTCTTTAAAAAGCGCCTGTCCGGCTGGCGCGGCTATGTCTTCACGGGCAACAGCGAACTGGCCAAGCGCGTGGGCCTCAAGCCCAGGCGGCGCACCCCCTTCTACAACGCCAAGATCGAGTGCCGCCTGCTGGAATATGAGATGTACTCCGGCTCCAGGCGGCAGCCCAAGGACAATGGCGAGGCAGAGCCGGCGCTGCGCTAACCGCCCGGTTCCGCGCGCGTTGACAGGCGTTTTAGGCGCGTGTAGTTCTTCAGCCTGACGATCCCAGTACGGATACCGCCCGACTGTCCGCACTGCCTTCCAGACCGGGCCCAGGGACTGCCATGTCCATACGCGCGCTCATCGTGGACGACGAAGCCCCGGCCAGGGATGAACTGGCCTACCTGCTCCAGGCACACCGGGATGTCGACGCCATCCAGGCGGCCACAGCTGATGAGGCCCTGGACCATATCGCCCTTGGACACGTCAACCTCGTCTTCCAGGACATCCAGATGCCGGGCGAGGACGGCTTCCATGTCCTGGCCGAGGCGCAGCAAGTGGAGCACGCCCCGCTCTTCGTCTTCGTCACCGCCTTTGACACCCATGCCATCCGCGCCTTCGAAGAAAACGCCACCGACTACCTGCTCAAGCCCGTCTCACCGGACCGGCTGGCCAAGAGCCTGGAGCGGGTCCGCCGACTGCTGGCCGAGCCGCCCAGAGCGGACGAGCCGCAATTGAACAGCGCCATCGAGCGGCTGCTCTCCTCGGTGGGCCAGGCCGGCGCAAGACCGCTGTGTCGGCTGGCCGTGGAGCAAGGCGGGCGCATAGCCCTCATCCCCACCGCCAGTGTGGTGCTCATCGAGGCCGACGAGAAACACGTCATGGCCGTCACCGACACCGGCAGGCTGACCTGCCATGGCCTGTCCACCCTGTCCAAGGCCTGCGACCGCCTGGCCGGGCTGCCGTTCTTCCAGGCCAACCGCTCCCAGCTCATCAACCTGGAGCGCATCAGCGAATTCGCGCCCTGGTTTGGCGGCAAGTACTGCGTGGTCATGGCCGACGAGGGCCGCACCGAGGTCACCGTGAGCCGCAACCGGGCCCGCGCGTTCAAGGAGCGGCTCGGCATATGAACAACTTCCTGAACCCCCAGGTCCCGGAACTTTTCCTGAACCTCTCCCAGCGCTTCGGCCTGCTCCTGGCGGGCGGCTTCGCCATCATGACCTTCACCTCCATCGACAAGCTCGGGACCCGCCGCGACCGCCCGCTCTGGGCCACGGCGCTGCTGGTGATCATGTTCGGGCTGTTCGGGGCGCTCGGCACCTATACGGGCAACGTAGTCTTCAAATCCTACGCCAACCTGCGCGGCATGGTGGTCATCACCGCTGGGCTGTTCGGCGGCCCGGTGGTGGGCTTCGGGGTCGGGCTCATCGCCGGGGGCCACCGCTACCTTATCGACATCGGCGGGTTCTCGGCCCTGCCCTGCGCCCTGGCCACCCTGCTGGAGGGCACTGCGGCCGGCCTGGTGGCCCGGCGCTTTGCCGGCAACAGCCTGGACTGGCGACTGGCCATGGGCCTGTGCCTTGTGGGGGAGACCCTGCACCAGGGGCTGGTGCTGGTGCTCTCCCATTCCTATGCCGAGGCCCTGGCCCTGGTGGAGGTCATCGCCCTGCCCATGATCGTGTTCAACTCCCTGGGCGCGGGGCTCTTCGTCAAGGCCCTGAGCCTGCAGACGAGCTTCCGCCAGGCACACAACCGCGATCTGGCCCGGCAGATCCTGTCCATCGCCAACCAGACCCTGGCGCACCTGCGCGCCGGGCTCACCGCCACCTCGGCCCGGGCCACGGCCGCCATCATCATGCGCGAGGCCCAGGTCGCGGCGGTGGCCGTGACCAGCGGCCAGACCATCCTGGCCCACCTGGGCGCCGGGGAGGAGCACCACATCAGCGGCGGCGAGGTGCTCACCAGGGCCACCCAGCGCGTCATCGAATCCGGCGAGCCCCTGTTCGTGCGCGACAGGCTCGACATCTCCTGCCCGGAGCCGGGCTGCCCGCTGACCGAGGCCATCATCGTGCCCCTGCGCAAGGGCGACACCATCCTCGGCTGCCTGAAGCTTTACGGCACCCGCCGCCGCCACCTGGACGAGACCCTGTTCGAGCTGGCCAAGGGCCTGGCCGACCTCTTTGCCACGCAGCTCGAGTTGGAGAACATCGGCATCAAGAACCAGCTCCTGGCCCACGCCGAGATCAGGCGCCTGCAGGCCCAGATCAACCCGCACTTCCTGTTCAACTCGCTGAACACCATCGCCAGTTTCTGCCGCACCGCCCCGGCCCAGGCCAGAGTGCTGATCCTGGACCTCTCGCGCTACATGCGCCGCAACCTGGACTCCAGCCGGGGCCTCATCCGCTTCTCCGACGAGATTGACCAGACAAGCGCCTACCTGGCTATCGAACAGGCCCGCTTCGGCAAACGCATCAGCACCGAGCTGGATATGGGGCCGGACGTGGGAAACTGCATCACCCCGCCGCTGATCATTCAACCCCTGGTGGAAAACGCCGTGCGCCACGGCATCCTGCCCAAGCCCGAGGGCGGCCTGGTGCGGCTTACCGCCTGGCGCGAAAGCAACCATCTGCTGGTGGAGATCCACGACGACGGCGTGGGCATGCTCCCGGATCAGGTCAGGGCCATCAACTCCTCCGTGGAGCTGGAGTCGCTCACCGAGGGCATCGGCGCGCGCAACTCCAACCAGCGCCTGGTGCAGCTCTTCGGCCCGGACTACGGACTCAAGGTGTCCAGCGCGCCCGGAGAGGGCACGAGCATCACCCTGCGCATCCCGCAATAGAAAAAGCCCCGTCCCAAGATGAGGAGACCCTGTTCGTCCGAGGCGGCATTTCGCCCCACGGATACGTCGCTTCGCCCCCCTTATCCGCCTTTTCGCGCGGCGGGCATTGCACCCAGGACATAATTATAGCTAGAAGTGTTCATCATTCCTAACGCATAGGAGGACTGCATGAACGCGTTGACCCTGGTATTCGTCTCACTCTGCGTCTTTGCCATCGCCTACCGCTTCTACGGTCTTTTTCTGGCTGACAAGGTTCTTGAACTCAAGTCCGAACGCATCACCCCGGCCGTGAAGCTGGCCGACGGCCGCGACTACGTCAAGACCAACAAGTTCGTGCTCTTTGGCCACCACTTCGCGGCCATCGCCGCGGCCGGGCCGTTGCTCGGGCCGGTGCTGGCCGCGCAGTTCGGCTACCTGCCGGGCGCCCTGTGGATCATCATCGGCTGCGTGCTGGCCGGGGCCGTGCACGACATGGTGGTGCTCTTCGCCTCCGTGCGCCACAAGGGGCACAGCCTGGGCAAGATCGCCGAGAGCGAGATCGGCAAGACCGTGGGGCACGTGGCCTCCTGGGCGGTGCTGTTCATCCTCATCCTGACGCTGGCTGGCCTGTCCATCGCTGTGGTCAACGCCATGGCCGAAAGCGCCTGGGGCACCTTCACCGTCTTCGCCACCATCCCCATCGCGCTGCTCATGGGCGTGTACCTGCACGTCTGGCGCGACGGCGACGTCAAGGGCGCGAGCATCATCGGCGTGGTGCTGCTGTTCCTGGCCGTCATCGCCGGTCCCTACGTGGTGGCCGACCCGACCCTGGGCCCCCTGTTCAAGATGAGCAAGAACACCGTCGCCCTGACCATCCCGGTTTACGGCTTCATCGCCTCGGTGCTGCCGGTGTGGCTGCTGCTCTGCCCGCGCGACTACCTGTCCACCTACCTCAAGATCGGCACCATCGCCATGCTGGCGGCGGGCATCCTCTTTGTGCAGCCCACACTGCTCATGGAGCCCGTCACCAAGTTCATCGCCGGCGGCGGCCCGGTCATCGCCGGCCCCGTGTTCCCCTTCATCTTCATCACCATCGCCTGCGGAGCCATCTCGGGCTTCCACGCCATCATCGGCACGGGCACCACGCCCAAGATGATCGGCAACGAACGCGACGTGCTCTTCGTGGGCTACGGGGCCATGCTCGTGGAAGGCTTCGTGGCCATCATGGCCCTCATCGCCGCCTGCGTGCTCGTCCCGGCCGACTACTACGCCATCAACTCCGCCCCGGCCGTGTTCGCCAGCCTGAACATGCCGGTGGTCAACCTGCCCGACCTGGCCACCCAGGTGCAGGAGAACATCCAGGGCCGTCCCGGCGGCGCGGTGAGCCTCGCCGTGGGCATGGCCTACATCTTCTCGGCAGTGCCCTTCATGAAGGGGCTCATGGGCTACTGGTACCACTTCGCCATCATGTTCGAGGCCGTGTTCATCCTGACCGCAGTCGACACCGGCACCCGCGTGGGCCGCTTCTTCCTGCAGGAGATGATCGGCGCATTCATTCCCAAGTTCGACGACAAGCGCTGGTGGCCCGGCGTCATCATCACCAGCGGCATCTTCACGGCCTCCTGGGGCTACCTGGTCTACACCGGAGACATCCGCTCCATCTGGCCGCTGTTCGGCATGAGCAACCAGCTGCTCGCCGCCAGCGGGCTGATCATCGGCACCACCATGCTCATCCGCATGAACAAGGCCAAGTACGCCTGGCTGACCGCAGTGCCCGGCATCATCATGGCCTTCATCACCATGTACGCGGGCTACCTGCAACTGACGAACGGCTACCTCAAGCCCGGCAAGGAGAACTACCTCCTGGCCACCCTGGCGGTCATCATCATGATCCTCATGGTGATTGTCTTCGCTGGCGCGTTCATGCGCTGGCGTGAACTCCTGGCCATCAAGACCACCCAGAAGGACGAGTACGGCATGACCGTGGTCGCCCTGGCCGAAGAATAGCCCCAACCCCGTTCAGCGATCACACGGCCCCCGGATTTCGGTCCGGGGGCTTTTTTGTGCCTCGCTCCCTTTGACCAGCGTCCGGCAAACGGGTAAAGACATGAACAACGGAGGCTACCATGACCAACGCAATCGTACTGCTGCACGTTCAGCCCGACGCCATCAACGTGGTGGCCCAGAAGCTCGTCGAGATCCGGGGCATCAGCGAAGTCCATTCCGTGGGCGGACGCTTCGACCTGGTGGCCATCATCCGCGCCCGCGACAACGACGACCTGGCCTCCATCGTCACCGAACACATGCTCAAGATCCTGGGCATCACCAGCTCGGAGACGCTGATCTCCTACCGGGTCATCTCCAGCTACGACATGGAGAGCACCTTCTCCCTCGGCGCGGAAGGGGCCTAGCGGACCAAGGCCATGCCCATCCTCGCGCACACCCTGCGCCGGACGTCCCCCCTTGGAGACGCCCGGAACTGCCTGCTGTCGGCCCTGTCCGCCTGCCTGCTCAGCGGACTGCTCCTGCTGGGCGGCTGCGCGGGCCTGCGCCCGCACGAGCCCACGCCGGAGCTCAAGCGCATGGCCGGGCAGATGCTGCTGGTGGGCTTCCGGGGCGCGGAGCCCGCGCCGGACCTGCCCATTCTGGGCCAGATAGCGGCCCTGAACCTGGGCGGGGTCATTCTCTTCGACCGCGACGTGGCGCTGGGCAGCCAGGACCGCAACATCGAGAGCCCGGCGCAGCTGCTCCGGCTCACCACCGCGCTGCAGACAGCGGCTCACGCCGCCGGATCGCCGCCGCTGTTCATCGCCGTGGACCAGGAGGGGGGGCGCGTGCAACGCCTCAAGGCCGCGCGCGGCTTTGCCGAGACGCCCGCCGCCGCCGACCTGTGCCCCGGCGGCTCGCCCACGCCAGACTTGGCGCCAGCCTTTGCCGCTGGCGAAACCGTGGGCCGGACCCTGGCGGGCGTGGGCATCAACCTGGATTTCGCGCCCGTGGCCGACGTCAACGTGAACCCGCAGAACCCGGTCATCGGCGCGCTGGGGCGCAGCTTCTCCAGTGACCCGCAACAGGCGGCCGCCTGCGCCGGGGCCTTTGCCCAGGGCCTGCACGCCAACAGCGTGCTCACGGCGGCCAAGCATTTCCCCGGCCACGGCTCAAGCACCACGGACAGCCACCTGGGCTTCACCGACGTCACGGCCACCTGGACCGAGACCGAGCTCCTCCCCTTCCGCGAGCTGACGCGCGCAGGCCTGGCGGACATGGTCATGACCGCGCACGTGTTCGACGCGCGACTGGACCCGGACTATCCGGCCACCCTGTCGAAGAAGGTCATCGACGGCATCCTGCGCGGGCGGCTGGGCTTTGCGGGGGTGGTGGTGACCGACGACCTGCAGATGCGCGCCGTGGCCGGACGCTATGGGCTCAAGGAGGCGGTGCGGCGCATCGTCAATGCCGGGGCGGACGTGCTGCTCATCGGCAACAACCTGGACTTTGACCCGGACATCGCGGAGAAGACCCTCGACGCGCTCATGGAGCTGGTGGCCGAGGGCTCGGTGAGCCCGGAGCGCATCGCCCAGTCCTGCGCGCGCATCCAAAAGCTGAAAACGAAACTGCCTGCGCCGCAACGCACTCTTGCGACGCAGTAAAGCCCCAAGGAGACTTGAATGTACATCGTGCTCGTGAACTACGTGAAGCCCATGTCCGTCATCGACGAACTGCTGCCCGCCCACCGGAAATTCCTGGAGGCCTACTACCGCGACGGGATCTTCCTCGTCTCCGGCCCGCGCGAGCCGCGCGACGGCGGGATCATCCTGGCCCGCTGCGGCAGCCGCGAGGAGTTGCTCGGAATCCTGGAGCAGGACCCCTTTGTCCAGCAGGGCGCGGCCAAATGCGAGATCATCGAGTTCAAGGCCACCCGCGCGGGCAAGGCCCTGGCCATCCTGCTCGACGGCGAGTGCTAGAGGCGAGCGGCCAGGACGGGGAACCAGGCCGCCGAAACCCGGCAGGTTCCTGGAAGCACACCCAAGGCACGCGAAGCCTGACCGGGCCTTTCGTGATGGCCCTTTGCAATGGTTTTTCGCGATGATCTTTCGCGATGATTTTTCGCGATGGAGCGCCGGGCGCTCGACGTAAAAAGGGGGGCTTTTGCCCCCCTTTCTGCTTTCCGATGCGCGGCCGGACGGCCTAGGCTGCGGCCGGAGGCGACTTGCAGGAGGGGCAGATGGTCCACAGGTCGCGGACGTTGGCGATGATGTTCTCCCGGCCCACCAGGTCCAGGATGCCGCCCTTGTTGAACTTGTCGAACACGTAGGGCTGCATGTTGCACAGGACCACGCGCTTGCCGTTCTTCTCCAGGCTCTTGATGATGTTGCGGAAGACGTTGACGCCCGTGGCGTCCACAAAGGGCACGTTGCCGAAACGCAGCACCACCGTGGTGAAGGGCACGTTGATGGACGTGATGATGCTCTCGATGCGCTCTGCCGCGCCGAAGAAGAACGGCCCGCTGATGGTGTAGACCATGACGTCAGTCTCGCAGCAGGTGTCGAACGCGGCGATCTGCTCAGGCGTGTGCACGTAGCCGTTGGCCTGCGCCTTGCTCTCGTCCACCCCGTAGATGATGCGCGTGGCGGCGTCGTCCTCCTCCACATGCACGCTGTTGGCCATGCGGCCCATGAAGATGAGCGAGGCCATGCCCACGCCCACGTTCACCGCCACCACCAGGTCCGTGAACACGGTGAGCCCAAAGGTCATGAGCAGGATGAAGATGTCGGCCTTGGGGCCGGTGCGCACCAGGTCAATGAAATGCCGGGCCTCGCACATGTTGTACGAGACCACGAAGAGAATGGCCGCCAGCGCGCAGAGCGGGATGTTCGAGGCCAGGGGCGCCAGGGCCACCACGGTCAGCAGCACCACGGCCGAGTGCACGATGCCGGACAGGGGGCTGGTGGCGCCGTTCTTGATGTTCGTGGCCGTGCGGGCGATGGCCCCGGTGGCCGCGAAGCCGCCGAAGAACGGGCAGAGGATGTTGGCGATGCCCTGGCCGATGAGCTCCTGGTTGGAGTTGTGGCGGGTTCCGGCCATGCCGTCGGCCACCACAGCCGAGAGCAGGGACTCGATGGCCCCGAGAAAGGCGATGGTGAAGGCCGGGCCGATGAGCTGGACCACCTGGTGCATGCTGGTGCTGGGCAGGCTGGGCATGGGCAGCGTGGAGGGGATGCCGCCGAAGGCCGTGCCGATGGTGGCCACGCCCTCGAAGTGAAAGGCCGCCTGCAGCGCCGTGACCAGCACCATGGCCACCAGGGGCGAGGGGATGCGCTTGAACACCTTGGGGCTTGCCAGCAGCACGAACAGGCTCAGCAGGCCCAGCATGGTCGTGTACGGGCTCAGCTGGCCAAAGGAAGAGACCAGGGCCAGAAACTTCTCGTGGAAGAGCTCGCCGTGCGGCGCGGGCAGGCCGAAGAAGTCCTTCCACTGGCCCACCCAGATGATCACCGCGATGCCGCTGGTGAAGCCGACGATGACCGGCCTGGGGATGAACTTGAGCACCGCGCCCAGGCGCATGACGCCGAGCAGCACCAGGATGACGCCGGCCATGAGGGTGGAGACCATGAGCCCGCTGATGCCGAACTTGGCCGTGATGGCGGCCAGGATGACGATGAAGGCGCCTGTGGGCCCGGCGATCTGCAGGCGGCAGCCGCCGAAGACGGCCACGGCCACGCCGGACACGATGGCTGTGTACAGGCCCATCTCCGGCTTGGCCCCGGAGGCTATGGCAAAGGCCATGGCCAGGGGAATGGCCACGATGCCGACCACGAAGCCGGAGAGGATGTTGTTGGTGATGTTCTTGCTGTTGAAAAGTCCGGCCTGTTTGGCCTCTATCCAGGCGATCATTTAGCGCTCTCCTCTGCCGGACGCGGTGCGCAACGGCGGGACAATGCAGGATGCGGCCGGGTATTCACGACCGGGTGCGCATGTTGTCCACAGCAGGGGGGTGTGTCAAGAAAGAATTTTAGATATTTCGCGCCAAACGAGGAGGAATTGTTTCGCCAGCCCCGGCCATGCGCCACGGCAGGGCAGAACGAAAAAAAAGGGGCCTGCGCGGCCCCCTTCGTTATCAACAAGGTATTCGTCGTGTGTTTACGCCGCGCGGCACTCCTTGGTGAAGGCCAGGCCGTCGATGAAATTGAGCGTACCCGCGTAGATGGCCCGGCCCGTGATGGCCCCTTCAAGGCCCTTGGCGCACAGCGGCGCGAGGTTCTTCAGGTCCTGCAGGTTGGTCACGCCGCCAGCCGCCACCACAGGCAGCGAAGTCGCCTCGCACAGCGTGGTCAGCGCCGGAATGTTCACCCCGCTCTGCATGCCGTCGCGGGAAATGTCCGTGTAGATGATGAAGGCGGCTCCGGCGGCCTCGACGCGCGGCAGCACGTCGAACACGGTCAGGCCGGCGTCCGCCACCCAGCCCCGGCTCTTGAGCTGCCCGTCCACCGCATCAAGCGAGACGCCGACCTTGCCCGGCAGCGCGGCGCAAAGCTCGGCAAAGAGCTCCGGCTGCTCGAGGGCGATGGTGCCGATGATCAGCCGGGTCACCCCGGCTTTGATGTAGGCCCTGGCCGTGGCCAGGTCGCGCACGCCGCCGCCCAGCTGCACCGGAACCCCGGCCTCTGCGCAGATGCGCCCCACCAGGTCGAAATTGTGCGCCGTGCCGCTGAAGGCCCCGTTCAGGTCCACGATGTGCAGCCATTCCGCGCCAAGGGCCACCCAGTGCATGGCGCTGGCCGCCGGGTCCTCGCCGAACACCGTGACGGCGTCGGCGCGGCCCTGTTCCAGGCGCACGCAGCGCCCGTCCTTGATGTCGACAGCCGGGAATAGGATCACAAACCCATCTCCCGCAGGCCCGCCTCGATGCCTTCCTTGGCCAACGCGTCCGCGCTGATCCACTCGCCCTTGCGGCGCATGAACTTGCCCATGTCCAGCAGGTTGTCCGTCAGCGCCTTCTGGGTCTCGTCGAAATGATAGCGGTTGACCACGCGCTCGGCCTTCACGTCCAGCAGGAACAGGTCCATGACCACCGAGGCCGGGTTGCCGCCGCCCCCAAGCTCCTTCCAGTAGAGTACCTGGGGCACCAGGATGAAGTCCGCAGGCAGGCACTTGCCCACGTTCAGCCAGTAGGCCCAGGCCGACTCGCGGGACTTGCCAGCGCGCTCGAAGACCACGATCTCCTGGCACTGGCGCGTGGCTGCGGGAGAAGAGGCGACCTTGACCCCGTGGCTGCGCAGGGTCTGGTCCAGGTCGGAATCCAGCCTGGCCAGGATCTCCGGCTTCACGCCCTTGCCCTCCTCGGGCAGGTATCCGGCCAGAAGCTCCCAGTTGTGCTTGGGCGCAGTGAAGGCGGCCACGGCGATGTTGCCCAGCGGCCTCGGCTGCGGGGCAATGGCCTTGGGCGCGCAGGCGCCAAGGGCCAAGACGCAGAGGATCGCAAGGACATTCAAAACAGTGCGCTTATGCATCAGTCGACGCTCCCCTTGGTGCTCGGCGCGCCCGATCGGCAGACCTGAACGGCCTGGCGCAGCGCCAGACCCAGGGCCTTGAAGGCGGCCTCCAGCAGATGGTGGCCATTTTGTCCGTATTCATAGCGAATGTGCAGATTCATCCCGGCCCGCTGCGCCAGGGACTTGAAAAACTCGCGCCAGACGTCCTTTTCCTCGCCCGCGATGAGGGCCGGAAGCAGGTCGTCGCAATACACCAGATAGGGCCGCCCGGAGAGGTCCAACACCACCGAGGCCAGGGCCTCGTCCATGGGAACCTTGGCGTCGGCCACCCGCGCTATGCCCGCCTTGTCGCCCAGGGCCTCGGCCAGGGCCTGGCCGAGCGTGAGCCCGATGTCCTCCAGGCTGTGGTGGGCGTCGATGTGCAGGTCGCCCTTGCAGGAGACCGTCAGGTCGAAACCGGCCCAGAAGGCCATGAGGGTCAGCATGTGGTCGGCAAAGCCGATGCCGGTCTGGATGTCGCAGACGCCAGCGCCATCCAGGGCGATGGCCACCCGGATGTCGGTTTCCCTGGTCGTCCGCGAAAGGCTGGACGCGCGTTGTGCCACGGGTGAATCTCCTTTGCGCCGCAAATAGCCGTCATGCATTTCAGAAGGTTGCGGCGCTCCACACCCAAGACCAGAGGCGGCGTCTGTTGTCAAGACGCAGCGCGCCGTTCTCCAACCTCGTTCCGCCGTTCCGCTCTCCCGCCCAAGACCCTCTCACCGGCCTCTCTACAGCCGTCAGCGGCCGGTCAGCGGCCCGCCCTGCGGGGACTGCTTCCCGACCGGGGCCGGGCGCTTCCAGCATTCCCTTAGGCAGCAGCCTCGCCCGGCGGCGTCGCGGACTCGTCAGCCGGAGCTTCCTTCTTCTTTTTGCCGAAGAAGTACGCGCCCCAGATGCCCACCTCATACAACAGGCACAGGGGCAGGGCCATCATGGTCTGGCTGATGGCGTCCGGCGGGGTCAGCGCTGCGGAGACGATGAAGGCCCCGAGCACCGCGTACTTGCGCTTGGCGCGCAGGCCCACGTGGCTCACAATGCCAAGCCTGGCCAGGAAGAACATGAACAGCGGCAGCTCGAACACGATGCCAAAGGCGAACAGCAACTTGAGCACAAAGCCCAGGTACTCGTCGAGCTTGGGCGTGAAGAACAGGATGTCGCTGGCGTAGCTGGCGAAGAACTCAAACCCGAAGGGGAAGACCACGAAGTAGCCGAACAGCGCGCCAAAGACGAAGAACAGGGCCGAGCAGATGGCGATGGGGATGATCCAGCGCCGCTCGTGGGAATACAGCCCCGGCGTGACGAAGCCCCAGATCTGGAAGAAAATGTACGGGCTGGCCAGGAACATGCCGGCCACAAAGGCTATCCACATCTCAGCGAAGAAGGCCTCGGTGGGCAGGGTGTAGATGAAGTGGCTCTGCTTGAGCACATGAAGCATGGGCATCATCAGGATCTTGAGCATCTGCCCGGCAAAGGCGTAGCACACCAGGAAGCCCACCAGGATGGCCAACAGGCTGCGGGTCACGCCTTTGCGCAGGTCCTGCAGGTGCCCGATGAGGGTCATGCGGCCGCTCTGCCCCTCGCCCACGGCGTCGTCGCCCGCAGGCGGCGGAGGCGGCGGAGGCGGCGCGGCCTCGGCAGGGGCCTGCGCGGGCTCGAACTCTGCGGGCGGCCCGGCCTCGGTCACCGGTGCAGGCACAGGGGCAGGCTCCACCGGCGCGGGCACAGGGGCGGCCTCGGCGACGGGTTCGGCAGCAGCTTCGGCGACAGGCCCAGCGACAACAGCGGCGTCAGGCTCGACGCTTCCAGCGCCCGGCCCGGCTGCGGGTTTAACTGCGGGTTCGGCTGCAGCGGCAGATTCAGAGACGGGCTCGACCACGGATTCGGCAGCGGGCTCGGCAAGGCTTTCAGCGTCCGGCTCGGCCGCGACAACGGCTTCGGCGCCAGGCTCGGTCACGACTTCGGCGTCAGGCTCGGTTTCGGCGGCCAGGGCCTCCTCGGCCTCAGTCGGCGGCTCCATGGTCTCGATGGGCGACTCGTCCTCGGCCTGGGCCGACTTCTCGCCGTAGAGCTGCTCGTGGGCCTCGGCCTTGCGCTTCTCGAAGTCGGCCATCTCGGTTTCGCGCTCAAAGGTGCGCTTGACGTCGCCGCTCATCTGCTTGAACTCCGCCAAGGCCCTGCCCAGGCCCTTCATCAGGTCCGGCAGCTTCTTGGGGTCCACAACAATGAGCCCCACAATGGCGACGACAAGCAATTCCGTGGTTCCGAGCATACCCTTGGTTCCCTTAGTATAAGCGCGTATTCGTCACGCAGCTATTCCCATTCAATCGTGCTGGGCGGCTTGCTGGAGATGTCCAGCACCACGCGGTTGACGCCCTTGACCTCATTGATGATGCGGTTGCTCATGCGCGCCAGGATCTCGGTGGGCAGGCGCGACCAGTCTGCGGTCATGGCATCCAGGCTGTCCACGATGCGCAGGGCGATGACATGCTCGTACGTGCGGTCGTCGCCCATGACGCCCACGGTCTTGAGCGGCAGCAGCACGGCGAAGCCCTGCCAGACCTTGCGGTACCAGCCGGAGGCCACCAGTTCGTGCTGCACGATCTTGTCCGCCTGGCGCAGGATCTCCAGGCGCTCATCGGTGACCTCGCCCAGGATGCGGATGGCCAGGCCCGGACCCGGGAAGGGCTGGCGCCAGATGATGTTCTCGGGCATGCCGAGCTCGTAGGCGACCTTGCGGACCTCATCCTTGAACAGCTCGCGCAGGGGCTCCACCAGCTTCAGGTTCATCTTCTCCGGCAGGCCGCCCACGTTGTGGTGGCTCTTGATGACCGCGCTGGGGCCCTTGAAGGACACGGACTCGATGACATCCGGGTAGAGCGTGCCCTGGGCCAGGAACTTCACGTCCTCTATGGCCTTGGCCTCGCGGTCGAACACGTCGATGAAGGTGTAGCCGATGATCTTGCGCTTCTGCTCGGGGTCTTCGACGCCCTTGAGCTTGTCCAGGAACTCGCGGCGGGCGTCCACGCACTTGACGTTCAGGTCGAAGTGCTCCTCCAGAAAGCCGATGACCTCCTGGCGCTCGCCCATGCGCAAGAGGCCGTTGTCCACGAAGATGCAGTACAGGCGCTTGCCGATGGCCCGGTGCAGCAGCACCGCCGCCACGGTGGAATCAATGCCGCCGGACAGGCCGAGGACCACCTTGCCCTCGCCCACCTGGTCGCTCATGATCTTGATGCTGGAGTCCACGAAGGAGGCCATGGTCCAGCTGGGGTGGCAGCCCGCCACCTTGAACAGGAAGTTTGCGAGGATGCGCTCGCCCTGTTCGGTGTGGGCCACCTCGGGGTGGAATTGCACAGCGTAGATCTTGCGCGCCGGGTCGCACATGGCGGCGTTTTCCAGGCTTCCGGTCTTGCCCATGCGGGTGAAGCCCGTGGGCAGCTTGCCCACGTGGTCGCCGTGGCTCATCCAGACCGTGAGCTTCTCCTTGCCCTCCACGTCAGCGAAGAGCGGGCTGTCGCCCACGGCCTCGAACTCGGCCCGGCCGTACTCGCGGTCCTGTGAGCGGGTCACCTCGCCGTCAAGCGTGTGCGCCAAAATCTGCATGCCGTAGCAGATGCCGAGGATGGGCAGGCCCCACTCCAGGTACTCCTTGGGCAGCGGGGGCGCGCCCACGTCATGCACGCTGGACGGCCCGCCGGAGAGCACCAGGGCCTTGGGGTTCAGGGCCTTGATGACCGCAGGATCGCTGGTGCAGGGGTGGATCTCCGAATACACGCCGGCCTCGCGGATTCTTCTCGCGATGAGCTGGGTGACCTGGGACCCGAAGTCGATGATGATGACTTTTTCTTCGTGCTGCATGGGGGTCTCTCTGCCGCGGCTCTAGGATTCCACGCGGTAGTTGGGTGCTTCCTTGGTGATGATGACGTCGTGCACATGGCTCTCGCGCAGGCCGGCGGAAGAGATCTGCATGAACCGGGCCTTGACCTTGAGCTCGTCGATGGTGCCGCAGCCGAGGTAGCCCATGCCGGAGCGCAGGCCGCCCACCAGCTGGTGGATGCTCTCCGTGACCTGGCCCCGGAAGGGCACGCGGCCGACGATGCCCTCGGGCACGAGCTTGCTGGTCTTGTCCTGGAAATAGCGGTCCGCGCTGCCCTTGCTCATGGCGTCGAGCGAGCCCATGCCGCGATAGATCTTGTAGGTGCGGCCCTGGTACAGGATGGTCTCACCGGGGCTTTCCTCGGTGCCCGCGAACAGCGAGCCCATCATGCAGGTGTCGGCCCCGGCGGCCAGGGCTTTCACCACGTCGCCGGAGAACTTGATGCCGCCGTCGGCAATGATGCACTTGCCGGCCTCGCGGCAGGCTCTTCCCGCCTCCAGGATGGCCGTGATCTGCGGCACGCCAACCCCGGCCACGATGCGCGTGGTGCAGATGGAGCCCGGCCCGATGCCGACCTTGACCGTGTCCACGCCGGAGGCGATGAGGGCCTTGGCGCCCTCGTAGGTGGCCACGTTGCCGCCGATGAGCTGGGCCTCGGGGAAGGTCTCGCGCAGGATGCGCGCGGCGTCCAGGATGCCCTTGGAATGTCCGTGGGCCGAGTCGAGCACCAAAAAGTCGCACCCGGCGCGCAGCAGCGCCTCGGCCCGGGCGATGCCGTCCTGGCCCACGCCCACGGCCGCGCCCACGCGCAGGCGGCCCAGCTCGTCCTTGCAGGCGTTGGGATACTTCTTGACCTTCTCGATATCCTTGATGGTGATGAGCCCCATGAGCTTGTCGTCTTCGTCCACCACCAGGAGCTTCTCGATGCGGTTCTGGTGCAGGTGGCGCTTGGCGTCCTCGTCGTTTATGCCCACGGGCACGGTGATGAGGTTGCGGCTGGTCATGACCTCGGACACCGGGGTATTGGGGTCGGTGACGAAGCGCACGTCGCGGTTGGTGACGATGCCCACGAGCTTGTCGCCGCGAACCACGGGCAGGCCCGAGATGCGGTACTCGCCCATGAGGTCGAGGACCTTGCCCACGTTGTCGTCCGGGTGCACGGTCACCGGATCGGTGATCATGCCCGACTCGCTCTTCTTGACCTTGTCCACCTCGCGCACCTGGTCGCGGATGCTCATGTTCTTGTGGATGACGCCCACCCCGCCGTGCCGGGCCATGCTGATGGCCATGCGCGACTCGGTGACGGTATCCATGGCAGCGGACAGAAGCGGGATGTTCAGCCGGATGGAAGGCGTGAGCATGGTGCCAACGTCCACAGCGTCCGGCAGGACCTCCGAATAGTCCGGCATGAGCAGCACGTCGTCGAAAGTGAGCGCCTTGCCGATGATTTTGTCCTGCATGTTCGTCATCTCCCGTTTTACGGCCCTGTCGCCGGGTTGCGAATACGGCCCTGGGCTCATCTAGAGACCCAGATATGCCTTCTTGACCTCGTCATTGGCAAGGAGCTTGTCGCAGGCGTCTTCGAGCGTTATGCGCCCGTTCTCCATGACATAGCCCCGATGCGCCACCTTGAGCGCCTGGTTGGCGTTCTGCTCCACGAGAAAGATCGTGGTGTTGGACTCTTTGTTGATCTGCTTGATGATGTCGAAAATCTGCCGGATGATGAGCGGGGCAAGGCCCAAGGACGGCTCGTCGAGCAAAAGCAGCGTGGGCCGGGCCATGAGCGCGCGGCTGATGGCCAGCATCTGCTGCTCCCCGCCGGAGAGGGTGCCGCCGAGCTGGCCGCGCCGCTCCAACAGGATCGGGAACAGCTCGAAGACCTGGTCCAGGTCTGTCCTGATGCCGGCCTTGTCCGAGCGCAGAAACGCGCCCATGTCCAGGTTCTCCTGCACGGTCAGGTCCGGGAAGATGAGCCGGCCCTCGGGCACCTGGCAGATGCCGCGCGCCACGACCTTGTCCGGGGAGACGCCCTTCAAGCTCTGGCCCTGGAAGAGCACCTCGCCGCGCCGGGGGGGCACCACGCCGCAAATGGTCATGAGCGTGGTGGTCTTGCCCGCGCCATTGGCCCCGATGAGGGTGATGATCTCGCCCCGGCCGATGGTGATGTTCACATCCCGCAGGGCCTGGATGTTGCCGTAGTAGGCGTCGATATTTTTCAGCTCAAGCATCGCTGTCCTCGCCCAGGTAGGCCCGGATGACCTGCGGGTCTTCGCTCACTTCCTTCGGGGTTCCTGTCGAGATGATGCGCCCGTACTCCATGACGTAGATGCGGTCGGACAGGCTCATGACCATCTTCATGTCGTGCTCGATCAGGAGCACGGACACCTTGAACTCCTCGCGGATGCGGATGACCATCTGCTTGAGTTCCTCGGTCTCCTGCGGGTTCATGCCCGCCGCGGGCTCGTCCAGCAGCAGCAGGAAAGGCTCGGTGGCCAGCGCGCGGGCGATCTCCAGCCTGCGCTGCGCGCCGTAGGGCAGGTTGCGCGAGTACTCGTTGGCCAGCTTCTCCAGGCCAACCTTGGTCAGCATCTCAAAGCTCTTGTCCACCACCTCCTGCTCCTCGCGCCGCGTTCCCGGGCCGCGCAGCACCGCGCCCAGAATGCCGGTCTTGGTGCGGCAGTGCCGCCCGATCATGACGTTCTCAAGCGCCGTCATGGACGGAAAGAGCCGGATGTTCTGGAAGGTCCGGGCCATGCCCAGCTCGCACACGAGGTTGGTGCGCATGCCGTTGATACGTTTCGGCTTGCCGTTCTTGGGGTAGGCCGTCACCTCGCCCTCGCTCGGGGTGTAGATGCCGGTGATGCAGTTGAAGAAGGTGGTCTTGCCCGCGCCGTTGGGGCCGATCAAGGCCACAACCTCGCCGGGCAGCACGTCCAGGTTCACCTCGGAGAGCGCGCGCAGGCCGCCGAAGTTCATGCCCACGTTGCGCACGGAGAGCACCGGCTGCACGGCCTGGGCCGCGTTCTGGTTGGTCATTTCCTGCGCCATGCCCTAGCCCGCCGCTTCCACGTTGATTTTGTAGACCTTGCGCTTGGCGCGCACCAGGCCCTCGGGCCGGAAGACCATGACCAGGACCATGGTGGCCCCGAAGATGAGCATGCGATACTCCGAGAAGGCGCGCAGGTATTCGGGCAGCAGCATGAGCAGAAACGCGCCCAGGATGACGCCGAGCACCGAGCCCATGCCGCCCAGCACCACAATGGCCAGGATCATGGCCGACTCCATGAAGGTGAAGCTGGCCGGGTTGATGAAGGTCGTCTTGGCCGCGAAGACCACGCCCATGAGGGCGGCCAGCGTCGCGCCAAGGGAGAAGGCCATGAGCTTGGCCCGGGTGTTGTCGATGCCCATGGCCTGGCAGGCGATCTCGTCCTCGCGCAGGGCCAGCCAGGCCCGCCCGATGCGCGAGTCCTTGAGCCGGGCCGTGACGAAGATGGTCAGGAGCACCAGCACCACCATAATGTAGTACATGTAGGTGGTGGCCTGCTCCACCGAGTAGCTGATGCCGAAGAGCCCCGGCCGGTCGATGTTGGAGATGCCGCTGGGGCCGTAGGAGAAGCTGCCCCAGTTCTCCAGCACCAGGCGAACGATCTGCCCAAAGCCGAGCGTCACGATGGCCAGGTAGTCTCCGCGCAGGCGCAGCACCGGGAAGCCGAGCAGGATGCCGAAGAACGCGCCCATGACCGCGCCCAGGGGCAGCACGGCCCAGAAGCCCAGGTGGAAGTGGTGGTTCAAAAGCGCGTAGGTGTAAGCGCCAACGGCGTAGAAGGCCACGTAGCCCAGATCGAGCAGGCCGGCCAGGCCCACCGTGATGTTGAGCCCCAGGCCCAGCACCACGTAGATCAGGGCGCTGATCAGAATGTTCGTCTGGTAGAGCGAGAAGAACCAGGGGAAGGCCACGGCCACCAGCAGGCCGAAGGCCATGAGCGGCCGGGCGAAGCGCGGGTCGGACAAGAAGCGCATCAGGGCCGAGTCGCGCTCCACGGTCTCCAGTTCCCTCTTGGCCTGGCTGAGGTCCCGGCGCTCCATCATGATGTACCAGATCAGGGCGAGCACGAAGCTGCCCCCGGCCATGTAGGCCAGGTGCATCCAGCGCCAGGTCACGGTCTGCTCCACCGTGTCCACGCGGATGACCATGATGGGCAGGGTCAGGAACGACAGCCAGAGGGAGGCCACCAGCGCCTGCTTGAGATATCGGAGGATGTTCGCACGTGACATGGGGCTACACCTTTTGCGCCCGCTGCTTGCCAAGCAGCCCGGCGGGCCGGAAAATCAGAATGACCACGAGCAGCAGGAAGGCGAAGACGTCCTCGTAGTCGCTGGAGATGTACCCTGTGGCGAAGCTCTCGGCCCAGCCCAGGACCAGGCCGCCCAGCATGGCGCCGGGGATGCTGCCGATGCCGCCCAGGACAGCGGCAGTGAAGGCCTTGATGCCCGCCAGAAAGCCGATGGCGAAATTGATCTGCCCGACGTGCGCACCGATGAGCACCCCGCCCACGGCCGCCAGGCTCGAGCCGATGATGAAGGTGACGCTGATGACCTGGTCAACGTTGACGCCGACAAGCATGGCCATCTTCCTGTTCTGGGCGGTGGCGCGCATGGCCTTGCCCATGCGCGTGAACTTGATGAACAGGGTCAGGGCCACCATGACCACAAACGAGGTGACGATGATGAACATGTCCGAGGTGCCCAGGTAGTTGCTGAACCGCTCCATGAAGGCCAGCTCCGGGATGAGGCGCGGGAAGGGCAGAAAGTCCGGGGTCTGGGCGAGCATGATGTAGTTCTGGAGCAGGATCGACATGCCGATGGCCGAGATGAGCGGGGCCAGGCGCGGGGCGTTGCGCAGGGGCTTGTAGGCGATCTTCTCCACCGTGTAGCCGTAGGCTGCGGAATAGAGCACCGAAATGACCAGCGCGATGGCCAGGACGGACAGCGCGGGCCAGCCGAGCGAGGTGAGCAACCCGGCCACGATGAGGCCCATGAAGGCGCCGATCATGTAGATCTCGCCGTGGGCAAAATTGATGAGCTCGATGATGCCGTAGACCATGGTGTAGCCCAGCGCGATGAGGGCGTACACGCTGCCACGGCTTAGGCCCCCGAAAAACAGCTGGAGAAAATATTCCATTATCAAACCACCCGGCCAATCGGGATTACTCCAGGATCGGCCTTACAGAACCAGGGGACGGGCGCATGAAACGCCCCCGCCCCCTGGCAAATTATCGCACGCCCGGCAGCCGGGCGGCGGAGGCTACTTCACCAGTACGTACTTGCCGTCTTTCACCTGGTAGACGGAGAAGCTTACGCCCTCGGCGTCGCCCTTGGCGTCGAACTTGATCTTGCCGACCGGGGTCTCGACATACTCGCTGTGCAGGGCGGCCACGATCTTGTCGTAGTCGGTGCCGCCGGCCTTGGCCACGGCGTTCAGCAGGGTCTGGGCAGCGGCATAGCCCTGGGAGAAGAACGAGCCGGGCTCGGAGCCGAACTCCTTCACATGGTCGGCCACGGCCTTCTTGAAGACCGGATTGTCGGCCAGGATCTGCGGGCCGGTGGCGTACACGCCCTCGGCGTCAACGCCGGCGAGCTTGATGAAGGTGTCGTCCTTCACGCCGTCGTCGGTGATGAAGGCGATCTTGAGGCCCTTCTTGTGCATCTGCACGACGATCTTGGAGGCTTCGGGGTAGTAGCCGCCGAAGAGCACGCAATCCGCGCCAGAGGCCTTGATCTTCTGGATGACGGCGGAGTAATCCACGCCAGCCGGGGTGATGCCTTCAAACATCGCGACCTTGGCGACCTTGCCGTCCTCGATGGCCTTCTTGGCGCTCTCGGCAAAGCCCTTGCCGTAGTCGCCCTTGTCATGGATGACGGCGACCTTCTTGACCTTCAGCGCGCCCGTGGCGAACTCGGCGGCGGCCTTGCCCTGGATCAGGTCATAGGAAATGGTGCGGAAAAAGTTGGAGTACTCGCCGTTCTGGGTCAGCTCGGTGCTGGTGGCAGAGGGCGACATGACCACGACCTTGGCGTCCTTGTAGATAGGCAGGGCGGCCTTGGTGGCGCCGGAACAGATGTGGCCGATGACGATGGAGACCTTCTCACTCACGAGCTTGGTGGCGGCGTTGGTGGCCAGCTCAGGCTTGCACTGGTCGTCCATGGGCAGCACTTCGACCTGCATGCCGTTGACGCCGCCCTTGGCGTTCCATTCCTTGGCCACCAGCTTGGCGGCGTTGACAGAGGGCAGGCCGTAGGAGGCCAGGTCGCCCGACTGGGCGCCGGCCACGCCGAGCACCAGCTTCTTGGCGGGAGCAGCGGCCTCCTGCTTGGGGGCTTCGGCCTTCTTGTCGTCCTTTTTCTCGCCGCCGCAACCCACGGCGAGCATTCCCGCCAGGGCGACACCCAGAACCGTCACGATCCATTTCGACTTCATTGCGAGTCCCTCCAGCTGAGTTCTGTCAACAACATTCGCCACATATGACAACTGCGCAAAGGCTGCGTCTTTCCCCGTCACAAGAACCTTGAAGCCGGGTATTTTAGAGAGATATCCGGCCATGTCAAGGCAGAGCCGCCCACGCCCTGATTGCCTACTTCTTGCCGCCGGGCACCAGCTCCTCCTCGGCGCTCTTGAGGATCTCCGGATCGCTAGAGCCGCCCAGCTGAACCACCTTGCGGAAGTGCACATCGCCCTCGGCAGGCAGCTTCATGTAATGTTTGAGCAGGATGCCCATGTTGTAATGGGCCAGCACGTCGCCGGGCTCCTTCTTGAGCACGCGCTCGAAGGACTTGCGGGCCAGCGGGTACTCCTTGCGCTCAAAGCGCACCATGCCCAGCGCCCGCTGCACCTGGAGGTCCTCCGGGCTCAGCTTCGCGGCCTTGTCCAGATACTCCAGGGCCTTGTCCCAGGCCTGCATCATCATGAAGGTGTTGCCCAGCTCAAAAAGCACTTTGGGATCGTTGGGGTTTTTCTCGATGGTGGTCATGAGCTCGCGCAGGTGCGTCATGTCGATGCCACCCATGGCGCCCCCCATCGGACCGCCTGGGCCGCCCGGACCGCCAGCGCCCATGCCGCCACGCTCCGGCTTAATCTCCACGGCCAGACCGCCACCCATCATACGGTAGGCGAAGGAGCCCGCGAACATGGCCAGCAGCGCCGCAAGCAGGGCCACCAGCACCAGTTTTCTACCGCCGCCAAGGGGCAGGGAATGATCAGTTGTCGCGCTCACTTAAGCATCTCCAATTGTTTGAGGCGTCTCTCAAGAGCCTGGCCGCGCAGGACCAGCCAGGTCCCGTAAGCCGCCAGGGAAAACCACACGGCGACATTGGCCGCCACAAGATATCCATTCATACGCTAACCCTCCCGACCTTGCAGCATCAGCGCCCGGGCACGCTCCTCGGCCCGGCCCACGCCAAAGCGCAGCACGAGCAGCGTCAGCCACAAGAGGCCGAAGGCCAGCAGATTCACCAAGACCGTGTGCCACATCTCCGGCTCCATGCCGCCGCCCTGGCTGGCCAAAACCGCCGGGTGCACGCTGCGCCAGATGCGCGCGGAGTAGAACACCAGCGGCACGTCGAGAAAGGCCACCACGCCCAGCACCGCGCAGACCATGGCCCGGCGTTCGCCGCCCATGTTCGCCCCGCGCAGCACCAGGTACCCGGCGTAGACGAACCACATGATCAGCGTGGTGGTCAGCCGTGGGTCCCAGGTCCACCAGACGTTCCAGGCAGCCCGTCCCCAGACCGAGCCGGAGATCAGCGCCAGGCCGGAGAACAGCACGCCCAGCTCTGCGGCAGAGCCTGCCAGGATGTCCGAGCCCGAGCTGCGCGTCATGAGGTGGCGGATGCTGGCGCAGAAAACCACGAAAAAGCTCACAAGCGCCCACCAGGCGAGCGGCATGTGGATGTAGAAAATTTTCTGCACCAGGCCCATGGTCTCCTCGATGGGCGCGTAGACCCAGATGAACCACTGGCCCGCGATCAGGGCGATCAGGGCCGCCAGGGCCAGGATCGACAGATTCCGGTTGCTCGACATGCTCACTCTCCACGCGGCCTTGTCAGCCGCTACTCTTCACCCGTGTACAGGAAAGGAAAGAGAAACGCACCCGCAGCGGTGAAAACCGCGTCGAAAGCCACGATGATGCCCGCCCACAGGTTCTGGTCCTGGGCCACGTCGCCGGAAAAGACCCCGGCGAAGATGCGGATGCCGCCCAGCAGCACCGGCAGAAGCAGCGGGAACAGGATCACGGAGAACAGCGACTCCCGCGCGCCCTGCCCCTGGGCCAGCGCGCCCAAGAGCGCGCCCAGGGCCGCCAGGCCCCAGTCCACGCCGATGAGCGCAAGCACCAGCACGCCCCAGGAGCCTTTTATGTCCTGTCCCAGAAATACTGCGGCGGCGGGCAGGAAAACTGCCTGGGACAGCAGCAGCAGCGCGAACCCGGCCAGGCCCTTGCCCAGCCACACGGAGTGTTCCGGCACGGGCGAGGACAGCAAGCCCAGGCGGCAGCCCTGGTGTTCCTCCAGGCTGAACAGGTCGTTGAACACCAGCACCAGCCCAAAGGCCGAGGCCAGCCAGAAGATGGCCCCGGCAGCCTGGCCCGAGACCAGCTCGCCCGTGGGCCGCGAAAGGGAAAAGAGGAAAATCAGCAGCAGGCCCAGCAGCATGGCCTGCACCAGGCCCTGGCCGCCGCCCACGGAAAGCCGCAGGTCCTTGGCCGCGATGTGCCCGGCGCGCCTCAGCACGTCAGCCCCCCATTGGAGCCGGGGTCGAACCCGCTGGCCGGGCCGAAATAGGCCACGCCCGCGTCCTTCAAAAAGAGCACGCTCTCGGCAAAGGGCAGGTCCGCCGCCAAGTGGTGGCTTACCCAGACCACGCCCGCGCCAGCCCCTTTCAGGGTTTCAATTTCGCGGCGCAAGAGTTCCTGCGACGCTGGGTCCAGGCCCGTGCCCGGCTCGTCCAGGAATACCAGCTTGGGGTTGATGAGAAACACCCGGGCCAGGTTCAGGCGCTGGGCCATACCGCGCGAGAAGGTCCCGGCGGGTTCATCGATGACGCGGGAAAGACCCACCCGTTCCAGCACCGCCTCAAGGTCCTCACGCGATGGCGACTGCCCATACATGCGGCCCCAGAAGGTCAGGTTGGCGCACGCGCTCAGGCGCGGATAGAGAAAGGTGGCGTGCCCCAGGTAGGCGCAGTCCTCGGGGGCCACGCGCAGGTCGACCTCGCCCGCCGTGGGCAGGCACAGGCCCGCCATGATCTTGAGCAGGGTGGTCTTGCCCGCGCCGTTGCCGCCCACCACGAGCAGGGCCTCGCCTGCGCGAACCTGGGCCGAGACATCGCGCAGCACCAGCCTGGAGCCAAAGAACTTGCCCACGTGGCGGACGTCCGCCCGCAACCCGGCCTGCCGGGGGGCGTCCCCGCCGCCGGGGACATCGCTGGCGACTCTGCTGGCGCTGGCGCTCACCAAGCCTACTCCTTGTCCCGGACCTTGCGCCTGCGCAGGATGAACAGGGGCGCGAGGCTGATGACGATGCCGCCGATCCAGACCCAGTTCACCAGCGGATTGACGTTGACCTTGAGCGAGGCCCCGCCGTCGTTGTTCAAGCCCAGCAGGACGCTGAAGATCTCATCGCCCAGGCCGGGCAGCACCGCCACCTCGGCAAAGGGCTGCTCGTAGCCGCGATACAGCCGTCGTTCCGGCACGATGGTGCCCAGGACCTTGCCGCCCTTCTTGACCTCCAGCTCGGCGATGAGCTGGGCCATGTTCTTCGAGCTCTTCTCGTGCACGTCCTTCAGGGTCAGGGTGTAGCCGCCGACCTCAAAGGACTGGCCCACGGCCACGTCGCGCTCAACGCCCACCTGGTAGGGGCCGGAAAAGGCCACGCCCAGGACCATGAGGCCCAGGCCCAGGTGGATGGCCGAAGCGCCGATGGACTGGCGCGTGCGCATCTCGGGCAGAAGCCCGATGGCCAGAAGCGCCGTGGTCATGCAGGACACCGCGCCCGCCGCGCCGATGAGCGCCAGGGGCAACTGGTAGCCCAGGGCCGCGAAGGCCCCGGCCGAGAGCACGAAGGCCGCCAGGGCGGCGGCCAGGCCGCGCTTGTCACGCACGCCCTCTTTCCAGCCGAGCCAGGGGCAGGCCGAGAACAGAAGCGCCAAAAGCACGAAAAGCGGCAGGCACACGCGGTTGTAGAAGTGGGCGTCCAGGCCCACGGACTTGACGCTCCAGAGCTTGCTTATGACCGGCCACATGGTGCCCAGGCCGACCACGAAGCCCAGCGCCAGAAGCGTCCAGGCGGCCACGACGAGCATGCCCTCGCGGCTGACCAGCCCGCCCAGGCTGCGCTGTTCGCGGGTGTTGGCGAGATATGCTGCGGCCACGGAGATGGCCGTGAGGAACAGGATGAAGGACAGAAGCGGCGCGGCCACCCCGCCCTCGCCAAAGGCGTGCAGGGACTCCACCACGCCGCTGCGCACGAGGTACGTGCCGAACACGCAGAGCACGAAGGTCAGCGCCATGATCAGGATGTTGCTCTTGGCCAGGGCGTTTCTGCGCGCGCCCACGATGGCCGTGTGCACGAAGGCCGTGCCCGTGCACCAGGGGATGAGGGAGGCGTTCTCAACCGGGTCCCAGGCCCAGTAGCCGCCCCAGCCGAGTTCCATGTAAGACCACCAGCCGCCCAGGATGATGCCCGAGGTCAAAAAGACCCAGGCCAGGATGCTCCAGTTGCGCGTCGCCTTTATCCATTCCGGGGTCTCGCCCGAGAACGCCGCGCCCAGGGCCGCACAGGCCGGGATGACGTACACGGCGTAGCCGAGCAGCAAAAGCGGCGGATGGAAGATCATGCCGGGGTTGCGCAAGAGCGGGTTCATGCCCTTGCCGTCCAGGGGCGCGGGGATGGCCTGCACAAAGGGGTTCACCCAGCAGGTGAGCATGAGCAGGAAGAAGGCCTGGATGACAAAGAACACAATCCAGAACCAGGTCCGGGTGCGCTCGCTCAAAGACTTGTAGCCCGGCGTGAACATGAAGATGACCGCCGAGAGCGCCATGACCGCCTCCCAGAACAGCAGCGAGCCCTCGCTGCCGGCCCAGAAGGCCGTGAGCACGTAGGCCATCTCCAGGGTGCTGTCCACGTGGCTCATGACATAATAGAAGCTGTAGTCGCGCAGGACCAGCGCCCGCAGCAGGATGCCGCAGGCGAAGAGCAGGAGCGCGGTGATGGCCAACTGGCCGCGTTCGGAGAACACGAGGCGCTCCCGGCGTCCGGTGAGCAGCGCGGCGGCCGTCCAGCCCCCCAGGAAAAGGGTGCCGATGAGGGCAAAAAGCATAGTAATGTAGGCGGTCATGTGCATGGCGCGATACTCCGGTAAAGGCGGCGTGCGGCGGCGGGTCGGGAGCTGTCCCCCTGCCCGTCAGCCTAGCCCCTGTTCTGCTTCTGGTACTTGGAGGGACACTTTGTGATGAGCGTGCTGGCCTGGAACACTCCGCTGGCCGCGTCCATCCCGCCCTCGACAATGACCTCGGACCCGGCCTTGAAGGTGTCGGGCACCGCGCCGCGATAACTTACGCGCAGGGTCTTGCCGGGGGCCTCCTTGTCCAGGAGCACGAAGCTCACGCCGGGACCGGGCTTCACGAACTCGATGTCCTCGGCCGCGACGTTTCCGAACAGGCGGGCCTGCTTGAGCTGGCTGGCGTCAGTGGTCAGCGCCTCGCCCACATTGAGGAAATAGACGCTGTCCTTGGTCACGCCGGAGGCCACGAGGTAGCCCACCCCGGCCAGAAACAGCACAAGGGCTGCGATGTAGATGCCTTTTCCACCTTTGGTGGCCATATTCTTCCCGTTTCTCTTGCGTTGTTGGCTCTTCACTTCCGGACAACGGCCAGAGACTCTTACGTGTTACCGCCCGGATTGTCCACCCGAACCGCTTGTCGGGCCATCAGCAGGGCTCCCGGCCGGACTGTCGGCGGGGCTCGGCCGCGCGCCGGGCACCAGCTCGCTGCGGCGCATCCGGGCCAGCTCGCGCATGTCCACCACCTGGTCGGTCTCGTCCACGATCTCGCTGCCGAGCATCTCCTCGAGCACATCCTCCAGGCTCACCACCCCGGCCATGCCGCCGTATTCGTCGAGCACCACAAAGAGGTGCATGCGGCTCTCCAAAAATTTGCGCAGCAGCCGGTCGAGCGTCAGGTTCTCCAGGACGAAGCGCACCGGCCGCATGAGGTCCGACAGGCGCAGCTCCAGGTGGTCGTTGGCCGCGGCCTCGAAGACCTGCCTGCGGTAGACCACGCCCACGATCTCCTCCGCGTCCTCGCCCTCGAAGACCGGGATGCGCGTGTGCGGCCAGGTCTTGGTGAGCTCCAGGGCCGCGCCCACGGTCATGCTTGAGGGCAGCGAGAAGACCACGGTGCGCGGGGTCATTATCTGGTCCACGCGCTTGTCGTCCAACGCCAGGATGTTGCGGATGGCCGACTCCTCGTAGGGCTTGAGGATGCCCTGGCGGCGGGTCAGGGTCACCAGCGCGCGGATGTCGTCCTCGTCGGCGTCGGGCTCTGTCTGGCGGCTGCGGATGAGCCGCACCAGGCGGCCGAAAAGCCAGATCACAGGCAGGCTGACAAAGACCATGGCCAAGAGCGGCTTGGCCAGGGCCGGGGCCAACTGCCGGGCGTAGGCCACGCCCGTGGTCTTGGGCACGATCTCGCCCACCAGCAAAATGAGCAGGGTGAAGCCCGCCGTGAACAGCACCAGGTGCTGGTCGCCGAAGACGCGCACGGCAGCAGCGCCAGCCACGGCGGCGCCCGCTGTGGCGGCGATGGTGTTCAGCGTCAGGATGGCCGTGATGGGCTTCTCCACGTCCATGCGCAGGGCGTAGAGAATTTCGCCAGCCTTCCTGCCCTCCTTGCGCATGCGCTCGATGCGGCTCAAGGGGATGGAATAGAAGGCGGCCTCGGTGATGGAGCAGAGAAAGGACACCGCTGTGGCCAGCGCAACCGCGAGGATGAGTTCGAACATAGTTTTTGTGACCGCTCCAGGCAGATGTGCCCTTGGTCGGCCTGATCAATTCCTACCAGCTTCCCAGCAACAGCGCAACAGCCATACTTCTTGACTTGGCATGCGTTCGCGGCCATGATTTTTAATTAGGGCGCTGTGCCCATCCTCGGTTTTGACTGGAGTTTTCGCGAATGGGCAGGGATTTTCCGGACAGATGGGCAGTGTTCCGCGCCAGCGCCCTGGGTGACGTCACCCTGACCACGGGCGTGCTGGACTGGTGGCATCGCACCCAGGGCCTTCGCTTCACCTTCATCACCAGAAGCGCCCTGGCGCCGCTCTTGGCCGGGCACCCCGCCGTGGACGAAGTCATCTCCGTGGCCCTGGACGAGATCGACGGGCACGACTGGTGGCGCAAGGCCCGGCGCATCGCTGCGGACTGCTCGGGCATGGGCTACATCGACCTGCACCGCTCCCTGCGCTCCATGGCGCTCAACCTGCACTGGGAAGGCCAGACCAGGGACTACCCCAAGTTCGGCCTGACCCGGCGCCTGTATCGCCGCTTCCCCGTGGGCTTTCTGGAGCGCCGCTTGAGCGCGCTTAACGTGCCGCAGCGCTATGCCCTGGCCCTGGACGCCACCCCGCCCCCGGTGGAGGAGGTGCGGCCGGTCATCCACCTGTTCGAGGCAGAGATGCTGGGCGCGCGGGCGCATCTGTCGCACATCGGTCTCTCCCGGCCCTTCGTGGCCCTGCACCCCTTTGCCACGCACCCGGACAAGGCCTGGCCCATGGGCTACTGGCTTTCCCTCATCCCGCTCATTGAAAGGCAGGGGCTGGACTGGATCATCGTGGGCAAGAACCCGGACCACCTGGACGCCCTGGACGACCCGCGCAACCTGACCGGCCGCACGGCCCTGCGCGAAACCTGCGCGCTTCTGGCCCAGGCCCAGGCCCTCGTCACGGCAGACTCCGGCCCCATGCACCTGGCCACGGCCGTGGGCACGCCCGTGGTGGCACTGTTCGGGCCGACCTCAAAGGTCTGGGGCTTCCACCCCAGCGGGCAGTTCGACACCGTCATGGAGCAGCAGCTGAGCTGCCGTCCATGCTCGCTGCACGGCAGCACCACCTGCAGCCGCGGCCGCGAATGTCTCACGTCCATCGAGCCCGACGAGGTGGCAGCCAGGCTCTTCCAAACCCTGGAGCGCTCCGCCGGGTCCAAGCCCCTCGTCCCGTAGCCCCTGACCTCCCACAGCCTCTGGACCGGACCGTAGCCTTTGGGGCAACCCACAGTTCCGAGGTCTGCGGCGGCACGCCCGCCAGAGGAACGTCTGGAAGCGATTCCGGGCGATTCTGCGCAATTCGAGACACTCTGGGACAGGCCGTGGCAGGCTATTCGGCGGCCTCGTCCTTGACTGCGGGCTTGCCCTTGGCGGCCTCCGCGTCCATCGGGCAGGAGCCGTCCAGGACGTAGCGCCCGGACAGGAAGCAGTCGGCCATGGCGCGCACGCTCTTCTCGCTCACCATGAGCATGTCCGTCTGGCGGGTGAACTGCAGCAGCTTGCCCATGAGCCAGAGCTTCTCCAGCGTCTCCTTGGTGTCGCGCTTGTGCAGGCGCCCCACCACGCGGTCGCCGGTGACCTCCACAAAGAACCCGAGCCCCTCCAGGATGAGCCCGATGGCCCGCGCCCGGCGCTCGCGCTTCACGTCGCTGGCTGCGCCGCCCTTGAAGGAAAAGGTGATGTAGTTCTTGCTCTCGGTGCGGCCGCAGTAGCAGTCCAGCACGCCGTAGTGGTAGCCCACGCGCGAGCTGAAGTTCAGGTACTTGTCGGAGATGATGGCGTAGCTGCGGTCGCCGAAACGCTGGCCATCGGAGCTGGGGTTGTTGACCATCTGCTGGCCCATGACCGAGAGCAGGCCGCGCATCTGCACGGGCCTTGGCGTTGTCAGCTGGTCCTGGTCCAGCACCAGCCCGCCGAGCAGCGCGGCAAAGGGCTTGGAGATCACGTTCTCGGGCCGCAGCACGTTGCCCTTGAGCGCCTCGGGGTCCACCCCGCCGCCCAGGTCGATGACGTACAGGTCGAGCCCGGTCTGGGCGCGCAGACGCATGGCCAGCCCGGACTCGCCCGAGGCCATGTCGCTCAAGGTGAACATCTCGGTGTAGGAGCGCTCATGCAGCAAGCGCATGAGATCGTGCAGGGTGGCGCAGCCGCGCACCCGGAAATCCGGTGACTTGGGGTCGGTGAGGCGCAGGGGCACGATGTGCCGGGCCACGCGGGAGAGCACGTCAAACACGGGCGTCCCGGCCATGAGGGTGACCTTTTCGGCCTTGAAGGCCAGCAGTTCCTCCACGATTCCGGCATAGACCTTGCCTGAGTACGCGTCGACCGTGACCATGGCCCCGGTTTGGATGTCCCGGGTGACGCTGCCCAGCCCCAGGATGGTGGGCACCCCGAACTCGCGCGAGAGCGAGGCCATGTGCCCGGTGATGCTGCCCAGGTCCGTGAGGATGGCCTGGGCCTTCTGCATGACCACCATGAACTTGGGCGAGGAGTGCGCCGCCACCAGCACGCCGCCCTCGGGGAAGCCGCTCAGGTCGTCCTCGCTGACCACCACGAATGCCGGGCCGGAGCCAACGCCAGGCTGGGCCACCTCGCCGCCCTGGGCCAGGATCTCGCGGCCCTCGACTGTCGGCATGCCCGCCGGGACGCCCTGGGAGCCGGGCACCACCCCCAGCGGACGGGACTGCAACACCAAAAGCTCGCCACCCGGAGTCAGCGCCCACTCGATGTCCTGGGCCACACCGTAGTGTTTCTCCAGCCGCAGGGCATACCCGGCCAGGATATCAACCTGCTCGCCGGTCAGGCAGGGCTGCCCCTGCTGGGCCTGCGGGACCTTCTCCTCCACCAGCGTGCCACCAGGCGCGCAGACCAGGCGCACCGGCTTCTCCGCCACGCGCCAGTCCATGACGGCCCTGTCCTCGCGGGCCACGGACAGGGTGTCCGGGGTCACCACCCCGTCCACGGCGTAGGGGCCAAGGCCCCAGACCGCGTTGATGAGGATGCGGTCGTCCGAGGCGACAAAGGGGTGGCGCGTGTACATGACCCCGCTGGCAACGGAGTCGATCATCTCCAGGCAGGCCACGCTCATGGCCATGTCCTCGTCCACGATGCCCTTGAGCAGGCGGTAGGAGATGGCGCGCGGGGTGTACAGGCTTGCCAGCACGTAGCGGTAGTTGGTCAGCAGCCGGGGCCGCTGCACGTTGAGCACGGAAAGGTACTGCCCGGCAAAGGAGAGCTCGCTGTCCTCGCCCAGCGCGCTTGAGCGCAGGGCCACGCGCAGGGCTTCCGGCTCAACGCCGCAGTCCTTGGCCAGCCTGGCCTGGGCCTCCAGGATCTCCAGCTCCAGGTCGTCCGGCATGGCCGCGCTCAGGATGGCCCGCTGGATGTCCTCGCTGGCCTCCTCCATGGAGTCCGGCACGTCGAGGATAATGTTGCGCTTGATGCGCTTGATCTCGTCCCACAGCCCGGCCTGCTCGAAAAAGTGCCGGAAGGCGCTGGTGGTGATGGCGAACCCGCGCGGCACGGGCAGCCCGACGCGATTTAGCACCTCGCCCAGGTTGGCGCTCTTGCCGCCCACGGCGTCCACCATCTCCCTGGTGACCCTGGAGTATTCGAGGATGCGCTCCTGGGCCAGGGTGTCCAGGCGGGACTCCAGCTCGGCCTTGATGCGCTCCTGGATCTCCTCCACCTTGGCCCGCAGGTTCGGGTTGGGCTCACCCGAGAGGCTCTCGAAGCTCCCGGCCAGGCGCAGGGCGTGGAACACGGCGCGGGTGGCCTGGGAACGCACATAGGTCATGCCGAAGAGCTGCCCGCCCTGAAGCTTTATTTCCAGGTCCGAGACGATCTTCAAGAGCTCGGCGTTGGACTCCAGGAGCTCCTGGAAGTGCTTGTATTTCTTTCTGAACATCTCCTGGATGGCGAGGTCGTCAGCACTGGCCGGAGCCTTGCCGAACAAGAACCGGAACAGCTTGCCCAGGCTCTCCAAGATCTCACTTTTCATGGCGCACTCCCCGTACAAACACAAATATCGTGCAGACATCAATGGCGCATTCGTGCAACGCGCAATCGCGCAGTCGTTGCACAATAATTGCGCAACGCATTCGCGCAAGCTTAGGCGCGCACATTTGTCGTCTCGGCCAAAGAATACTGTGTGGCCGGGCCTTTGCCAGTCTTGCGCAGCAGCCCGGCCTTGACCAGGGCCTGGAGATCATACTGCGCCGTGCGCTGTGAGACATCCGCGCCCAGCGCGTTCTGGTAGTCCAGGCGGGTGAAGCTGCCCCCTGCCCTGGCCAGGCCGAGGGCGATGTCGTGGCGCGGGTTGCCGCTCTTCGGCAGCGGCGCGGCACCGGGCCGGGGATCCTGCGGGAGCCCTGGCGCACGCTCGTGCGCATGTCCTGGCGAAACATCCTGCGTCGGTCCCTCCGGCATCCGGGACGCGTAGGCCGTGACCTCGCCCGCATCGCGGTGCGCTTGCGGAGAGAGCATGGCGTCGTCAAAGAGCAGGTCCTCGGCATAGATCATCTCGCCCTCGGCAAAGGCCATGGCCCGGGTGATGCAGTTCTTGAGCTCACGCACGTTGCCGGGCCAGTTGTGGCCCATGAGCTTCTCCAGCGCCCCGCGCGACAGGTCAACCGACGACCGACCGGGTTTCAACCCGGATTCCTTGAGGAAATGGCTTGCAAGGAGGGGGATGTCCTCTTTGCGTTGGCGCAGCGCCGGGGTCTGAATGGTGATGACCTTGAGGCGGTAGTAAAGGTCGTCGCGGAACTCGCCGCGCTGAACCAGTTCCATGAGGTCCACGTTGGTGGCCGCGATGACGCGCACGTTGAAGCCGATCTCCATGTCGCTGCCCAGGGGCCGGATGCGGCGCACAGACAAGGCCCGGAGGAGCGCCTTCTGGACCTTGCTTGACGCTGTGCCGATCTCGTCCAGGAACAGGGTGCCCGAGTCGGCCGCCAGGAATGCGCCCTTGCGGTCGCTGTGGGCCTCGGAGAAGGCGCCCTTGAGGTGCCCGAACAGGGTGTCGAGGAGGAGGTTCTCATCCAGCCCGCCGCAATTGATGGAGATGAAGGGCTTGGTGGAACGGGAGCTGAACTTGTGCACGCCCTCGGCCGTGAGTTCCTTGCCCGTGCCGGTCTCGCCCACCACCAGGACATCAGCCTCGGACCCGGCGGCTTTGCGGATCATGCTCTGCAGCGAAACCATGAGCTGGCTCTGGCCGATGAGGTCCGGGATCTCGCCCACCAGTTTCCAGCCCAGGCTGGCCGGAATATCCTGGTCAAAGGACACCTTCTGGCGCCGGGAGACCATCTGGATGTGCTCGTCGCGCTGCCGGATCTGCTCCTGCTTATCCTGGATGGCCGAGATCATCTTGTTCAGGGCGTCTTTCAGCACCGTAGACTCGCGGTCATAGCTCCCCAGGCTCACCGGGCGCAGAGCATTCTCCTCAAAGATGGCGCTGATCTCTGCGGCGAGGGTCAGCACGGGCCTTGTTATCACCCGGCTGATGAAGACCACCAGAAGCACGACGAGCGCCACCACAACCAGGGTGATCACGGCCATGACGTCCATGTGCCGGAACTCGGCGGCATCTGCCAGGCGGCTGCGGTCCACGTAGGCCAGGCCGCCGATGACCTCGGCGTCCTTGCCCTGCTGGGAGCGGAAGCGCACCGGGGTATAGACCAGGAAGTGCTGGTCGCTCAGGATGCCCGCCGCTGTGGGGAAGGACTCGGCCTCCAGCAGTCCCTGCTGCCCGGCCTGGACCTGCACGACCATGCGCCAGAAGGACTCATGGATGGTAGAGGGCCGGAAGGCGTTCTGGTAGTCCGGCATCCCGTAGTCGCCGTTCATGCCCAGCCGCGCGATCTCCACGGACAAGGCCTTGCCGGGCTCCTCATTGTTCTCGGACTGGAAGAGCATCCAGCCCTGGTCGTCGAAGAAGAAGCTGAAGCGGTTCTCGCTGGTTCGCGCAAAGGAATAGAGGGGGGATTTCGGGGAGTTGTACAGGGACAGAATGTTGCGCAAGGCCGTTGAGTCCAGGCCCAGGACCAAGTGCCCGCGCAGGTGCGACTGGGCGTCGTAGACAGGGGTGAGCATGCGGAAAACGGCCAGGCTGCGGGCCCGCGGGGCGTCCGGAAATGCCGAGGCCGGATAGGCCACTTCTGTCAGCCCGGACAGGTGCGTCGCGCCCGGGCGCAGCTCGTGGACCTTCTGGGCCAGGGCGACGGGGCTGTTCTTGATGTACTGGTACTGGTCCCGCCTGATCTCGGCCATGGCGTCGCCCGCGGTCACGAGCAGCAACGTGTCCGACTCGTTCAGACCGACAAAGGCCAGCTCGAAGATGACGCCATCGTGGAACACGCTCCACTGGCGCTTGGCCGCCAGCAGGGGCTCCCGGCCCACCTGCCCGGACTCGGCCACCACCAGCAGCCCCTTGCGGAAGAAGTCCAACAGGGTCTCGATGTCCCTGGCCTGGGCCAGGTTCTGGGTCTGCGCCGTGCGATGCAACGACTGGTTCAGGTACTTGGTGGAGTACAGGTTGGTGGCATAGCCGGTGAACGCCAGGATCAGGGCGATGGACGGGATGAGGGACACCAGGAGCTTTTTCTGCACGCTCCAGGTGGCGAAATAATGCTGCCTGGCCTCATGCACAGCCTTCGCACGATAAGGATTCCAGACCATCGCACCATCCTCCAGGTCAGACAGGCCCCATTCGCGCAACCGTGGGGCTTCCACCCCCTCGAAATCACTTGCGCAATCCGCGCAATCACGCAGCGCGGTGCTTGCACGATTACGACATCTCCAATGATCCCGTCAAGTTTTTTCGCGTGGCACGGGCCTTGCTCAAGAAAGAATCACGAAAGACGGATCAAGCCGGCCAGGATGGTTCAAGTCCGCACCACAATGGCCGGAACAGTGGCAGGGGTCAATCGGAGAGGAATTTTTGAGAGGAGGAACCTTAATGAAAGCTCGTTTCGTCAAGCTGTTCACATGGTGCTTGTTCGTGAGCCTTGCGGTGCCTGAGCTTGCCTCGGCCGCTGCGGCCAAGGTGGCCAACATCGTCATCGTGGCCGACACGCGCAAGTTCACCGGCTGGGAAGCCTGGTGGACCAACCTGTACAATGAAAGCCACTTGTACTTCGCACTGCTGACCATGGCGCTGATTCCCACCATCGGCGTGCTCTTCGGCACCTTTGCCGATTTCCTCATGGGCTTCATCGGCATCGACCTGAAGAGCCGCGAGCTGGCGGAACACTAAACACAGCCAAACAAGAGGAGAGTGCGATATGGAATGGTTGTACGTTCTCATGCCCATCGCGGGCGTGAAAATCTTCTGGCCCGGCCTGATCATCCTGGGCGTGGGCGTGGGCATCATCGGCGGGTTCTTCGGCATGGGCGGCGCGTGGATGGTGACCCCCGGCCTCAATATTTTGGGCTTCCCCATGGCATTCGCCATCGGCACGGACATCGCCCACATGGCGGGCAAGAGCCTCATCTCCACCATGCGCCACGGCAAGTTCGGAAACGTGGACTACAAGCTGGGCATCGTCATGCTCATCGGCACGGTGGTGGGCTTCGAGATCGGGGCCCAGACCGTCATGTACCTGGAACGGCTAGGCAGCGTCGAAAAAGTCGTGCGCTACCTGTACGTCGTCCTTTTGGCCTGCATCGCCTGGATGGTCTTCCACGACATCAACGTGAAGAAGCGCAAGGCCGCCGCCTACGCCGCCGCTGGCAAGGGCATCGACCCGCTGGCCACCGGCATCGAATGGCACAAGACCTTCCACGCCATCAAGATCCCGCCCATGATGCACTTCAACGAAGCCGGCATCTACTGCTCCATGTGGCTGCCCGTGGCCGTCAGCTTCGCCACCGGCGCGCTGGCCGGCATCCTGGGCATCGGCGGCGGTCTCATCCGCATGCCTTCGCTCATCTACATCGTCGGCTGCCCGACCCACGTGGCCGTCGGCACCGACCTCTTCGAAGTCGCCATCTCCGGCCTCTACGGCGCTGGCACCTATACGTACAAGGGCCGCACCGAACTCGTGGCCGCCGTCATCATGCTCGTTGGCGCCTCCATGGGCGCGCAGGTGGGCGCTGTGGCCACCAAGTACATCAAGGGCTACGGCATCCGCTACGCCTTCGGCCTGGCTGTCGTCGGCTGCATGGTCTCCATCATCCTGAAGCTCGCGGCCAAGCAGTTCAGCATGCCTTTCCTGGACGATGTCTCGACCTTCTTCGTCCTGAGTGTTGTGTCGGCGCTGTCGCTGTACATCTTTGTGCGGTTCGTCCAGGGCTGCAAGAAGGAAGTCGCGATGATTGCGGCGGCCAAGGGCTAGGGCGCACATACCGCGCCCTGTACACACATCGCTACTCTGAACAAACGAAGGAGACTCGATATGACCGGCAAAAGCATGTGGCGCACCCTCCTCGTGGCCCTGCCTCTGGTGCTGCTCCTGGGCTGCACAGACTACGGCAAGGTCGACCAGGGCCGGGTGATCAAGTATGATCCCGCGACAAAGACCATGGTCTTCATCCGGGACAAGGCCAATGACACGCAGAACCCCGACTACTCCTACCTGCCGCCCATCACCTACACGCTTTCGTCCAACCCCGACGAGAACGGACCGGAGCCCAAGGCCGGCGGCCGCATGAAGATCGACAACAAGAAGAACCAGATCATCATCTTCGACCCGACCACGCAGAACCTGAAGACCATCGACTTCATCATGGTCGACTTCCGGGAGAACATCGACAAGGAACACCCCCTTGTGTACGACAAGGACGCTGGCAAGGCCAAGAAGTTCCCCGTGGTTGACAAGGACAAGAAGACCGTGTCCATTTACTCCGGCCGCCAGAAGACCCTCTCGGTCATCCAACTGCCCGAGGAGTACTTCGCCCTGCCCGACAACACCTGGGACGCCGGCGACGAAGCCCGCGTGTACTACAAGGAAGAGGGCAAGGCCCTGCGCTTCATGAACATCAGCAAGACCAACATCTTCAAGAAGTAGGCCACACAGGCACGGCGAGCCGGGGCTCTCCCGGCCCGCCACACCAAAGCGCAAAGGAGCCCGGCCATGATTCTCCGCGATGACAACGATGTCCCGAAAATCAGCATGAACGGTCGCCAGAAGCTATTCATCCTGGCCCTTGATTTCGTCATCATCGTGGAGCTGTGCGTGGCCATGGCCAGCGCCACGGCCAGCCCCGACACCTTCACCCCGGCCTTCATGAAGACGTTCTTCACCCTGTTCATCCCCACCATCCTCGCCGGCTTCTACGGCTTCCGCAGGCTGCGCGACCGCCCCCAGGGCGCCCGCGGATGAGCTTCGCCTCCCTGGCCGCCCAGCGCAGGCTCGCAGGCCTGCTCGGCTGCGCGGTCATGTTCCTGATCCTGGCGTCCCTGGTGGACGGCATGATCGCCGGGGGCCTCAAGGACCCCAACCGCCTCGACGTCCTGCCGGGGCAGGACTTCAGCCTCAGCGAACAGCTGCCGCGCGGCGCGCAATCCCTGGAGGACGTCGTGCTGCGCGCAACAGACCCCAGGCTCTCGGTGCGGCTGAAGGAGACCTACTCCGGCTTCTGGCTTGGCGGCACCATCTGGCGCGCCGAGGGCCGCCTGGCCCAGGACGCCCCCACGGGCGTGTACGAAGCGGCCCTGTATCACGCCAACGGCACCGCAGCCGGGCCAAACCAGGCCTTCACCATCCACGCGCACCCGGACCAGCGCGCCATCCTGGCCGCCTCGGGCTCGGTCGTCACCCGCACTTTCGGCTTCTCGCCCTTCCTCCTCGCCCTGTGCCTGCTGGGCCTTGAGCTGGTGCCCATGGGCGCCAGCTTCGTGCTCTCGCGCAAGATCGGGCAGGCCCTGCGCCAGGAGCACATGGCCGAGATCTTCCGCGCCATGGCCGCCCCCAAAAGCTCCCCCCCAGTCCCAGCCGACGATGTGGCAGACGACGCACCGCCAGACACCGGTGACGACGCAGCCACACACGCGCCCGGCGGCCAGCGCATCTCCTTCTGCCCAGGTGCGGCCCACGCGCTTGCGCCAGGCAGCCTGGTGGAGGTGCTCGACGAGCGCGCCAAGGCCGTCCTCGGCATGGCCGAAGTGCTTGAGGTCTCCGGCGAGAACATCGTCGCGGCGATGCAGGGCGGCGTACAGGTGCGCCCCGGCGCCCTGGCCCGGCTGGTCCAAGCCCGCTGATTTCCATTTCCCCTGATCTCTTGTATGTGTCGTTGACGCTTTCGCGCCAACGCGTGTTTTCATTTTTTTCCCAACCACATAACTACGCCATTTCGCCCAAACGGCCCTCTTCCCCCTTCCCTTGAAATCCGTATTCGGGTAAAGGGCTGCGTTTCATAAGTTCATCATGTTTTTGAGGGGGTTTCATCACATGGGGGGTTCATTACATGATTGATGCGTACATCGGGCTTCTGGTTCTCTGGCCAGTGGCAGCCGGGCTCGCCTGCCTGGGACTTCGCGGCCAGGCTGCCCGCTCCGCGCTGGTCCTGGGCACCGCTGCGGTTCTGGCTGCGGCCGCCGTGGGGCTCGCCACCCAGGCGCCGCTCACGGCCAGTCCGGCCTTTCTGTCCTCGGCCACCGCGCTGCACGCGGCAAAGGGGGCGTCCTTCCTCTTCCCGGCCTACTTCCTGTTTGTCGGCCTGAAGGAAAAACACGCACTGGTCATCGGCTTTGCCCTGCTGCAACTGGGCCTGGCCGCCTTCGGCGAATTCGGGCTGCCAGCCCCGGCTTTAGTCCAGACCGCAGTGGTCTGCGACGGCCTTTCCCTGGCGCTGGTGCTGGTGGTGTCCCTGGTGGGCACGCTCATCAGCGTCTTCGCCCTGCCCTACATGCGCCACCACGAGGAGCACCTGCACCTCAAGACCTCGCGCCAGCCGCAGTTCTTCATGATCCTGCTGGCCTTCCTGGGCTTCATGAACGGCCTGGCCCTGGCCAACGACCTGCACGTTTTCTCGGCCTTCTACGAGGCCACAACGCTGTGCTCCTTCCTGCTCCTCGGCCACGACCAGACGGCCGAGGCCAAGAAGAGCGGCCTGCGCGCCCTGTGGATGAACAGCATGGGCGGCGTGTTCCTGCACGCGGGCATCCTGCTCATCCAGAAGCAGCATGGCCTGGCCGACATCCAGGCCCTGGTGGACCCGGCCCTGTGGACCGGCCTGTCGCTGCTGCCCATTGCGCTCCTGGCCGTGGCCGCCTGCGTCAAGGCCGCCCAGCTGCCCTTCCAGGCCTGGCTCCTCGGCGCCATGGTCGCGCCCACGCCTGTCTCCGCGCTTTTGCACTCCAGCACCATGGTCAAGGTGGGCGTGTTCTTGTGCCTGCGCCTGGCCCCTGTGCTGGAAGGCACCACCACGGGCCGCGTCCTGACCCTGGCCGGAGCCTTCACCTTCCTCGGCGCCAGCGCCCTGGCGCTCGGACAGAGCAACGCCAAGAAGATCCTGGCCTACTCCACCGCCGCCAACCTGGGCCTGATCATCGCCTGCGCGGGCATCGGCACGCCCGTGGCCATCGCCGCAGGCGTGGTGCTCATGGTCGTCCACGCCGCCACCAAGGGGCTTTTGTTCCTCTGCGTGGGCGACATGGAGCAGGCCATCGGCAGCCGCGACCTGGAAGACCTGCGCGGCATGATCGCCAGGACCCCGGTGACGGCGCTCGCCGCAGCAGCCGGGTCCATGGCCATGATCCTGCCGCCGCTGGGCATGCTGGCGGGCAAGTGGGCCACCCTGGAGGCCGCCAGCGCCAGCCCCATGTCCATGGTCATGATGGCCGTGGGCAGCGCGCTGGCCGTTGTCTGCTGGGTGCGCTTCACCGGCACCCTCATGAGTGGCGTGGCCGTGGCGGTGAATCCGGCGCCCACGTCTTCCCTGTCCACCGGCCCGGTGCTGACCATGCTGGCCGGGGTCGTGGGCCTGGGCATGGCCGCCCCCTGGCTCAACGCCATGCTCCTGCCCGTCGGGCAGGCCATCATGCTGCCTGATGGCTGGGCGCTTCTGCCGCCGCTGTTCATCACGGCCATGCTGGCCTGGATCCTCGGCATGAAGGTGCTGGGCCGCCAGAGCGCGGCCAAGCTGGCAACGCCGTACCTCGGTGGGCTGCCTTCGGCTGCTCCGGGCAGCTTTGTCGGCGCCCTGGGGCGCAACTGGACCCTGTCTGAGGGCAACGAGTACGCCACGGAGCTCTTCGGCGAAGCGAAACTGACCAAAATCGCCGGAGTCCTGGCCAGCGTCCTGCTGCTCGCCCTGGTGGGAGGTGCGCTCCTATGAATCTGAATACGCTTTATCTCGCGGTTGCCGGACTCGTCCTGGCGCCGCTGCTCGGCGGGCTGGTTGCCGGCGTGGACCGCGTGGTCACTGCCAAGCTGCAGTCGCGCATGGGGCCGCCCCTGTTCCAGCCCTTCTATGACGTCGGCAAGCTCTGGTCCAAGGTCATCGCACCCGCCAGCCACTGGCAGGGCCTGTTCGTGCGCTGGGCGCTGGTGGCGTCCCTGGCCTCGGACGTGGTCCTGGCCGCTGGCGGCGACGTGCTGATGTGCTTCTTCGTCCAGGCCGCCAGCGCAAGCTTCGTGGCGCTCGGCGCATTCTGCGGCAACTCGCCGTACGGCAAGCTCGGCGCCCAGCGCGAGCTGTTCCAGCTGCTCGCCTACGAGCCCGTGTTCATGGTCGGCATCCTCTGCATGGCCAAGGCTGCGGGCGGCTTCGACGCCTTCAGCATCATGGCCGCCCAGGGCCAGCCCCTGCTGTTCAAGCTGCCGCTCATCGTGCCCGGCCTCTTGTTCGCGGTGCTGGTGAAGCTGCGCAAGAGCCCGTTCGACATCGCGGCCAGCCACCACATGCACCAGGAAGTGGTGCGCGGCGTGTACACCGACTACGCCGGGCGCGACTTCGCGCTGCTTGAGATCGCCCACTGGGCGGATGTGACCGTGGTGCTGTGGATCTGCTCGTTTCTGTGGGCCACCGGCCCCTTGCAGATGCTCGCAACCGGCCTGGTCTTCCTCTTCGCGGCGCTCATCATCGACAACATCAGCGCGCGCCTGACCTGGCGCACCATGCTCAAGACCGTCGCGCCCCTCACATTGATCCTGGCCACGGCGAACCTCGTCTGGCTGTATCTGGAGTAAGCCCATGTTCGGATCATTCCTCAAAACATCCCAGGTCAAGAGCCCCTGGCTCCTGCACTTCGACTGCGGCTCGTGCAACGGCTGCGACATCGAGACCCTGGCCTGCCTGACCCCGGTGTACGACGTGGAGCGCTTCGGCATCATCAACGTGGGCAACCCGCGCCACGCCGACGTGCTCGTGGTCACCGGCACGGTGAACCAGCGCAACGCCGTGATTTTGAAAAACCTGTACGACCAGATGCCCAGCCCCAAGCTGGTCATCGCCGTGGGCGCCTGCGGCTGCTCCGGCGGCGTGTTCCGCGAGGCCCCAAACGTCCTGGGCGGCATCGACAAGGTCATCCCGGTGGACGTGTACGTGCCGGGCTGCCCGGCCAAGCCCGAGGCCATCATGGACGCCGTGGTCACAGGCCTGGCCAAGCTCAAGGGAATCCTGGAGGCAAGCAAATGACCATCAACGCAACGACCATCGCCCCGGCCCAGCTGCTGGCCGAGGCGACCCGGCTGAAAAATGAGGGTTTCCGGTTCGTGACCATGTCCAGCGTGGAGCTGGACCAGACGAACATGGAGATCCTGTACCACTTCGACCGCGATCTGGTGCTCACGAACCTGCGCGTGCCGGTGGAAAAGGGCGGAAAGCTGCCCTCCCTCTCCGGCCTGCTCTTCGGGGCCTTTCTGGTGGAGAACGAGATCCGCGACCAGTTCGCCATCACCTTCGACGGCCTGGTGCTGGACTACCAGGGCAAGCTCTACAGCGAGACCGCGCAGACGGCCGCCAGCTCGCCCTTCTGCAAGTACCACGTCAAGGCCGAGCCCAGCCCTGCGCCCGATTCCCAGACCAGTAATCAGGAGGGCAAGTAGATGGCCCGCACCGTCATTCCCTTCGGACCGCAGCACCCGGTGCTGCCCGAGCCCATCCACCTGTCGCTGGTGGTCGAGGACGAAAAGGTCGTGGAGGCCCTGCCCACGCTCGGCTACGTGCACCGCGGCCTGGAGATGCTCGCCGTCAAGCGCGACTACAACCAGATGATCCAGATCGTGGAGCGCGTCTGCGGCATCTGCTCCATGATCCACTCCCTGTGCTACTGCCAGGGCATCGAGGAGATGATGGGCATCCAGGCCCCCCGCCGCGCCCGCATGCTGCGCGTGGTCTGGAGCGAGCTGCACCGCCTGCACAGCCACCTCTTGTGGCTGGGCCTCTTCGCCGACAGCTTCGGCTTCGAGAGCCTGTTCATGCAGCTCTGGAAGATCCGCGAGCGCATCATGGACGTGAACGAGTCCACCACCGGCAACCGCGTCATCGTCTCGGTGAACGTCATCGGCGGCGTGCGCGCGGACCTCGACGAGGCCCAGATCCGCTGGATCAAGGACACGCTCATTGAGGTGGAGGCGTCCATCCGAAGCCTGCAATCCACCATCATGAACGACGCCACCGTGTGCAAGCGCACCCGCGGCATCGGCGTGCTGACCCAGCAGGCCGCCTATGACCTGGGCGCGGCCGGCCCCATGCTGCGCGGCAGCGGCGTAGCCCAGGACATGCGCCAGCTCAAGTACGCGGGCTTCGACGAGCTCAACTTCGAGCCCGTGGTCGAGACCGCTGGCGACTGCTGGGCGCGCAGCACCGTGCGCTTCCGCGAGTCGCTCCAGTCCATCGACCTGGTGCGCCAGGCGCTCGACAAGCTGGAGCCCGGCGACCTGGCCGTGAAGGTCAAGGGCAAGCCCGAGGGCGAGGTCATCACCCGCGTGGAGCAGCCCCGGGGCGAGTGCCTGTACTACCTGAAGGGCAACGGCACCAACAACCTGGAGCGCGTGCGCATCCGCACGCCCACCTTCGCCAACATCCCGCCCCTGGCCGCCATCCTGCCGGGGCTCGACTTCGCTGACGTGCCGGTGGTGGTCCTGTCCATCGACCCCTGCATCAGCTGCACGGAGAGGTAGAGACATGAAAATGCTGCCAACCGTCCTCACCAACCTGTTCAGCAAAACCGCCACGCGGAACTACCCGTTCTTCGTGCGCGAGAACTTCGAGCACGCGCGCGGCGAGCTCATAAACGACATCGACCGCTGCATCTTCTGCGGCACCTGCTCGCGCAAGTGCCCGTCCCAGTGCCTCACCGTGGAGCGGGACAAGACCGAGGGCGTCTGGACGCTGGAGTTCTTCGCCTGCGTGGGCTGCGGGGTGTGCGTGGACGTCTGCCCCGTGAGCTGCCTGTCCCAGAAGACCAGCCACCGGCCCGTGGCCGTGGAGCGCTCGGTCATCACCCTGCGCGGCAAGATGCCCGAGCGCCCCGTCAGGCACGCCATGCCCGACAAGGCCGAGACCCCCGGCAAGTCCGAGACCCCTGACACGGCCAAGACTGACGACAAGACTGCCGAATAGCCCCAGCCCCGTCGAAACAGCACAGCGCCCGTCCGGCTTCATGGCCAGGCGGGCGCTGTTATTTTTGGGTCGGGGCGAAGGGGCCGGAACGGACGGACCAAATGGGCTAGGCCCAATTGGCTAGGCCGAATTGGCTGGGTCGAAACGGGCGGAGGTCAGCAGACAGAGGCCAACAGGCGGGGACAAAGGAACGGGCCGACAAAAAGGAAAGCCGGACAGGGAGGCAAGCAGGGCAAAAGGAAAGACTAGCAGCAAGGGTCCAAAGGATCAGGTTCAAGCGCCAGAACGACCAGCTGCGCTTCCGACACCCTGCCCACCACCTGGCGGACCTCGGCGAGGCATCACCTGCCGCTGGGGTTCTTCGTGGTGCACTGGCTCGCACCGGCCTTCATGGTGGCGTGAATACGCTCGATGAGGGTGGACCGGCCATGCTCAACGAGGTCTTGTTCGATGTCCTTGGCGGTGTAGCCAAAGCAGTGGCAGACGAGTTTATCCATCCGGGCTGTACCTCTGGCGGGACCATATCCAAATCTTCGGCAGAGGCCAAGCCATATGAGATGACCACTTCCCCGCCCGTTGCGTCGCCGGGCCTTCGCCGTGGCCGAAGCGAAAATGACCGCCAATAGGCGGTTTCCTGCCTTGACGCCGCTGGGCGGGCTCCCTACAAGACAGATTCGCCAGCAACGTTTTGCACCCCTTGGGAGGCCCCATGAAACGACTCTGCGCCGCACTGCTCCTCGCGGCCCTCGCTGTGGCCCTGCCTGCCGTTGTTCTGGGCAGCGAGATGTTCCCCAAACCTCCGGTGCCTTCTTCGCGCGACAAGATCACAGCCACCGCCAAGCCAGGCAGCAAGACCACCGTCAGCAAGAACAGCCTCCAGACCGGCGCCAAAACCGCCAAGACCAGCCGGAGCACCCGGCTCATGACGACCAAAAACCCCGCCTCGCTGCAATAGCGGCGGCATCCTTCAGGGAGCCCCCCATGATCCTCGACGCCCTGGCCAACTGGCGGCTGTATTCCGACCGGCCCGCATGGATGCAGGCCTTTGCCTGGCTGCAGACCCTGACCACGGACACGGTCCTGGGCGAGCATGTCATCAGCGAAGACGGCAGCCGCGACCTCTACGCCGTGGTCTTCGACTTTCAGACCAAGAACCTGCTGGACACCACCCTTGAGGCCCACCGCGTCTACGCGGACATCCACGTGCCGCTGCCCGTGCCCACCGGCGGCCCCGAGGTCCACGCCCGCTTCGCCCTGGAGGAGCTTCAGGAGAAGGCCCCCTACGACGCGGTCAGGGACGCGGTCTGCTTCCACCACCCGGACCGCTTCAACGCCCTGTTCACGCTGCACCCCGGCCAGTTCGCCCTGTACCTTCCGAGCGACGCGCACCTCTCCCAGTGCAAGACCACCCCGGCCCCGCAAGATCTGCGCAAGGTGGTGGTCAAAGTCCGCGCGGAACTGCTGCTCCCGTGAGCACCCTGCCCCAGCCTTCCCCTCCTGCTGCCCTGGCCGCAGACCTGGCCCCGGACGCGGCGACGGACACGCCCCCGGCCCAAGTCAGCCTGCTGGACATCTTCCGCTGCTTTCTGCGCGTAGGCGCCACGGCCTACGGCGGCCCGGCCATGATGCCGCTCATGCGCGACCATATCCTGAAGCGCGGCTGGCTTAACGACGAGGGCTTCAAGGTCGGCCTCGCGGTCTGCCAGGGCATTCCCGGCGGCACGCTGATGCAGATGGCCGCCTACGTGGGCCTGGTGCTGCGCGGCCTGCCCGGCGCGCTGGCGGGCTTCGTGGGCTTCGGCGTGCCCGCCTGCCTGCTCATCACCGCGCTCTCGGCCCTGTACCACGCCATGCAGGGCATGGCCCTCACCACCTCGGCCATGGCGGGCCTGTCCTGCGTGGTGATCGGCATCATCGCCCTGGCTGTGTACGATTTCTGGCTGAAGTATGCGCGCGGCCCGCGCCGCGTGGTCATGACCATGCTGGCCTGCGCCCTGTTCTTGTCCGGCGTCAGCCCGGCCTGGATCATCCTGGGCGCGGCGCTCATCGGCCCGGTTGTCTTCCGCTACGAGACGGCCCCGCCCGTGAGCCTGCCCGAGACCCGGGTGGAGGTGCGCGGCATGCTGGTGCTGACGGCCCTTGGCCTGGCCTGGCTTGGAACGGCCTACGCCCTGTCCCCGCTGCTGCTCAAGCTGTCCCTGTCCATGGCCAAGGCCGACCTCATGGCCTTTGGCGGCTACGGCGTGTTCCCGGCCCTGTACCACGAGGCCGTGGACCTCAACCAGTGGATGAGCGCGGCCACCTTCATGGACGGCATGGCCCTGGCCCAGGTGACGCCCGGCCCATTCATGCTCGGGGCCTGCTTCGTGGGCTACCACATCGCGGGGCTGCTCGGCGCGCTCACCGCCGGCATCTGGATCTTCACGCCGTCCTTCTTCATCCTCATGCTGACCGTGCCCAGCGCCAACCGGCTGCTGGGCTGGCAGCCCTTTCGGCGCGCGCTTGCGGGCGTGCTCTCCACGCTGGGCGGGCTGATCCTGGCCGTGGGCATCCAGCTTGGCCGGACCATGGACTGGTCGTGGCTCAAGGTCGTCTTCTGCGTGGTGGCGACCATCGCCCTGTGGAAGCGCGTGGACCCCATCTGGGTGGTGATCTGCGGGGTGAGCCTGGGCCTGTGGCTGCTGTGAGGGCGGTTATCATTTGGGCCAGGATTCCTGTGTCTGCCTGATTTACGCCACGCTTGCGTCCTTGCGCCCAAACGCCCTTGCATCCCTTACCAGCCTGTCCTATATATGGAAAATGGACGAGTCCCAGTGGGCTCCCCAAACACCCCAGAGCAGGAGGACGTCATGACCGAGGCAACCAAGTGGAACTGCCCCAAGTGCAAGGCTGACAACACCCCGGATTTCACCCACTGCCGCATGTGCGGCGAGCACAACCCGGCGCTGCCTGTGCTGAAAACCTGCGAGAGATGCGGCTTCAAGACCGACAAGGACTGCTGCCCCAGCTGCAACAGCAAAATGTTCCTGCAACTCTAGCGAGCCCGACTCCCCCTCACAGCCGCAGGAGAACGCCCATGGACCAGCCCCCCTATTCCATCGCCAAGCGCGAGGTCATCGCCGAGACGGAAAACCTGCGCGTGGTGCTCATGACGCTCGCCCCAGGCGAGGCCACGCCCTGGCACCACCACACCAAGATCACGGACACCACCTTCGCCCTCACCGGGGCGGTGCGCGTGGAGATCGAGACCGATGCGGACGGTGTTGCGGAGGCGGGGCGGGTGGAACGGCGCGAGCTGTTCCCCGGCGCGCCCTGCCGGATTGAGCCGGGCACCATGCACCGCGTGGTCAACGCGGGCAACGACCCCTGCTCGTTTCTGCTGGTGCAGGGCCTGGGCAGGTACGATTTCATCAAGCCGGGCTGAAGCGCTGTTTGCGAAAGGCGCTCTTGGGCCTGTCTTAAAGAGATGGATTTTGTTTCCTGGCAAGGAGAGAACCGATTTGGGGCCAGGGCTAGTACTCTTGCGGTACAGCCCTGGACCAAAATCGGGTCTCGACAACGCCCAGGGGGGAAAAGACACTTTTTGAGGCAGGCCCTAAAGTGAGCCGGTAATGCGCCCCTCGTCCACCAGCAGGACCCGGTCGGCGCAGGACTTGAGCCAGTCCACATCGTGGCTGCTGATGACCAGGGTGGCCCCGCGCGACTCGCGGGCGGCCAGCACGGCGCGCTGCACATGCCCGATGCTGGCGCGGTCCAGGCCGCTCGTGGGTTCGTCCAGAAGCAGGGCCTCGGGCTTCAGCACCAGCCGCGCGGCCAGGGCCACGCGCCGGGCCTCGCCGCCGGAGAGCTCGCGCCAGGAGCGCGGACCGAAGTCCTTGTAATCCAGCCCCACCAGCCCCAGGGCCTCGGCCAGCAGCTCCTGCGGGGCGTCCTGGCCGCGCAGCTTGAGGCCAAAAGCCACGTTGGAGGCCACCGAGCGCTTGAGCAAACAGGTGTCCTGGCCCAGCAGCACGGCCCGGCGGCGCAGCAGGTGCCCGGCGCGCAGGGCGGCGGCATCCACCAGACCTCCGTCGAAGAACATCTCGCCCACGCGGGCCGAGAGCAGAAAACCCAGCAGCTTGAGCAGGGTGCTCTTGCCGCTGCCGTTGTGGCCCACCAGCCCCAGGATGCTCCCGCGTTCGATGGTCAGCTCCGGCACGTGCAGCACGGAAACCAGGCCAGAGGCTTCCCCGTACCCGGCCTCCACCCCGCGCAACTGGTACAGCGGCGCGCTCATGCCCGTCTCCTGCCCGTTTCGCTGGACCGGCCGCGCAAAAGCCCCACCAGCAGATTCACCACCAGGGCCACGATCATCAGCACGATGCCCAGCGCAATGCCCGTGGCGAACTCGCCCCGGCCGGTCTCCAGCGCGATGGCCGTGGTGATGGTGCGCGTCTGCCACTTGATGTTGCCGCCGACCATCATGGCGATGCCGACCTCGGACACGATGCGGCCGAAGGCCGTGGCAGCGGCCAGGGCCATGGCGAAGCGCGCCTCGGACAGGGTGGCCAGGAGCAGCTGCCAGCGGTCCGCGCCAAGGGAGAGTACGGTGTCGGTCAGGCGCGAGTCCGTGGACTCCACAGCCGTGGCGGTCATGGAAATGATGATGGGCAGGCCGAGCAGCGTGAGGCCCACGGCCATGCCCGGCACGGTGAAGAGCAGGCCCCACTCGCCCAGCGGGCCGCGCGCGGTCAAAAAGGCGTACACGATGAGCCCGATGACCACGGTGGGCAGCGAGAGCATCCAGTCCACGAACAGGCGCGCGCCGCGCTTGCCGGGAAAACGGAAATGCCCCAGGGCGAACCCCAAGGGCAATCCCAGAAGCAGACTGACGGCCAGGGCCAGGGCCGTGACGCTCGCGGTTGCGCCGACCGCCGAGAAGGTCTCGGGGTCCAGCGCCAGCAGAAGCGCCACGGCCTTGGTCAGGCCTTCACTGAAGTAGTCCATGGTCCTCCGCCAAGGGGCGGTCTGCCGCTATTTGCCGGCGTTGGGGAAGAACAGCTGCTTGCCCTCGAGCTTGAAAGCCGCGATGGCCTTCTGGCCCACCGGGGACACGAACCAGGCCTCCAGCTTCTTGGCGGCCGCGTGCTTGATGTTGGTGCACTTGGGCGCGAGCTGGATAACGCTGTACTGGTTGAGCAGAGCCTTGTCACCCTCGGAGAGGATGGTCAGGCCGGATTTGCCCTGGTCCTTGGCCTCGTACTTGATCCAGGTGCCACGGTCGGTCAGGGTGTAGGCCCCGCGTTCGGCGGCGATGCGCAGGGTGGCCAGCATGCCCTGGCCCACGCCGATGTACCAGGAGTCCTTGTCCGGAACGGGCAGGGAGGCGGCCTTCCAGAGGTTCTTCTCCATCTTGTGGGTGCCGGAGTCGTCGCCACGGCTGGCGAAAGGTGCCTTGGCGGCCGCGACGGCCTTCAGCGAATCAGCCACGCCCTTGCCCTTGATCTTGGCGGGGTCCTTGACCGGGCCCACCAGCACGAAGTCGTTGTACATGAACTCCGCGCGGGAAACGCCATTGCCCTCGGCGATGAATTTCTTCTCGGCACCGGGGGCGTGGACCATGAGCACGTCCACGTCGCAGTTCTTGCCGTGCTCGAGCGCCTTGCCCGTGCCCACGGCGATCCAGCGCATCGTGAGGCCCGTGTCCTTCAGGACCATGGGCGCGAGGTAGTCCAGCAGGCCGGTGTCGGCGGTGCTGGTGGTGGTGCCGACCTTGATGTCTTCTGCGGCAAAGGCCACGCTGGCGCAAGCGAACGCCAGAACCAGGGCCAGGGTCATGTGGAGGATGAGTTTACGCATGGGCTTCTCCTTATGCACGTGATGAGGGTTTCACAAAAAGCGGGGGGACTATTCGTACTGCTTGGCGTAGGCCGCGTCGTTGTAGAGCGGCGCGCCGTGCTCCTTCTTGCCGAAGCTGCGGATGAGCTTCTGGCCAGCCGGGGAGCCCACAAACGTGATGAACTTCGCGGCCATGGCCGCGCCCGGCGTCGCGCCCTCGGGCTGGCACAGGGTGTGGTAGGTGTTGATGAGGAACTTGTCGCCCCGGAACAGGATCTTCAGGCCCTTGACGTCCTTCTTCGCGGCCGCCCAGGTGCTGCTGTCGGTCATGAAGTAGCCCTGCTCGGCGTCGGCGCGCAGAAGCGTGGCCGTCATGAAGCCCTTGGAGATGATGTACCAGTCGCCCGCCGGGGTGACCTCGGCGGTCTTCCAGATGGCCAGCTCCTTCTTGTGCGTGCCGGAGTTGTCACCGCGCGAGTAGAATTTGGCCTGGGCCCCCGCGATCAGGGCGTAGGCCTCGGCCGCGCTCTTGGCCTTGGCGATCTTGGCCGGGTCTTTCTTGGGGCCCACGATGTAGAACTCGTTGGACCCGATGAGCGAATGGTTGGTGGCCCAGCCTTCCTCCAGGGCGGCCTTCTCGGCCTTGGGCGCGTGGACCATGATCATGTCCACTTCCTTGGCCTTGAGCAGGTCGAGCGAGGCGCCCGAACCAGCCTTGACCCAGTTCAGCTTGGCTTTTTCCTTTTTACCGAAAGCCTCGCCCAGCACCTTGAGCAGGCCCAGCTCACCGGGACTGCCCGTGGCCAGGGTGAATTCGCTCGGGCCGGGGCCATAGGATTCGCTGATTTTCGGGGCAGCCTGCACAACAGTGGCGCAGGCGAGCATGGACAACAAGACAAACAGGGAAACAAAACGACGCATGGCGGCTCCTCCGGGTTGGTCAAAACTGGCATATGCCACAAAAGACACATGCCACAAATGACACAACACCACGGAAGATGTAAAGGGCTGCGCGAATAGCTGAAGCTACGGCACGAAGCTACGAGATCTTATTGACGACATTCTGCGGCTGGCCGGCCAGGAAGCCCGCAAGATTCGCGGCCACGCCTGCCATGAGCCGGGTGCGCGCCTCCTGCGAGGCCCAGGCCACGTGCGGGGTGAGGAGGCAGTTCGGCGCGGACAAGAGCGGGTTGCCCGGCTGGATGGGCTCCACGCGCACCACATCGAGCGCGGCCCCGCCCAAACGGCCCGCAGTGAGCGCGGCCGCAAGCGCGGCCTCGTCCACCAGCTGCCCGCGCGCGGTGTTCACCAGCCGCGCCGTGGGCTTCATGAGCCCGAGCAGGCGCGCATCGACCAAATTCTCGTTGTCCGCCGTCAGCGGGCAGTGCAGGCTGATCACGTCGGACGCGGCGAAGAGCTCGTCCAGCCCGGCAAAGGCAAAGGGCTGGTAGGCAGGCGCTGGCTTGGGGCGCGGGGCAAACGCCAGCACGTGCATGCCGAAGGCGTGGGCCAGCTCGGCCACCCGCTGGCCGATGGCGCCAAAGCCCACCACCCCGAAGGTCTTGCCCGCCAGCTCCACCACGGGCGCGTCCCAGAAGCAGAAGTCCGGCTGGGCGCTCCAGCGGCCCTCGGACACGGCGCGGGCGTGGTGCGAGGTGTGGCTGAACATCTCCAGCACCACGGACAGGACATGCTGCGCCACCGAGGGCGGCGAGTAGCCAGGCACGTTGCAGACCGGGATGCCGCGCTTGGCTGCGGCGGCGATGTCCACCACGTTGTAGCCCGTGGCCAGCACCAGGATGCACTTCAGGTCCGGCAGGGCGTGTATGGTGGCCGCGTCGAGCACGGTCTTGTTGGTCAGCAGCACATCCGCGCCAGCAGCCCGCTCAAGGACCTGTCCGGGGGCGGTGCGGTCAAAGACGGTCAGCGGGCCTTGATCGGCCAGGGCCTGCCAGGAGATATCCTGGCCCATGGTGTAGCCATCCAGCACCACCAGACGCGGTCTTGCGGTCATGTTGAGCCTCCTTGCGGCGCAAGTGGCGCCTGGGTGCTTCTACATCGCTGGCGCCGGGGCTGACAAGGGGCCGGAAAAGCACGCTCTGCTGTCCATGCCGGAGCCAGACCCCCTTGACATTTTGCGGCATTCCGGTGAAATGAAGCCGCCTCGGCTCATCAGGCCCGGCAAAGAATGCACGGAGGACTCAACACATGCTCGGCGAACTCTTGAAAGACATGGCTCACAGCACCACCCAGGGCACCGTCGGTGTTTCCCTGATCTTCATGTACCTGGCCTGGATCATCATCGTGGCCATGATCCGCATCAAGCAGGGCAAGGCCGAAGGCCACCACTAGCATCACTCGGCCACGATGTGGCCGGGCGCCGGGAGCCTCTTCCGGCCTGACTTTTGCGAATCGAAAAGGCTGTCCGGGTCGCCCCGCGCGATCCGGTCAGCCTTTTTTTGTCCGCCCGGCCACGCTCCGCTCCCCTCACAACCGACCGCATGCAAACAAAAGAGCCAACGGGTTACCCCGTTGGCTCCGCGAATGCGTCCAGTGCAAAAGGCTCGCTGCGCTTCACGCCTACCTGTCGGCCCACTCCTGCTCCAGGGCCGCCAGCTCCTCAGGCGGGAAGGCCGGGGAATCCAGCAGGCCCGCGCGACGGCGCTGGGAAAAGGCCTCGTAGAGAATCACCGCAGCGGCCACGGAGACGTTCAGGCTCTGCACCATGCCCTGCATGGGAATGTACAGCTCGCTCGCCACGCCCTCGACCAGCTCCTTTGAGGCGCCCCGGTGCTCGTTGGACAAGATCACGGCCGTGGGCTTGGTGAAGTCAAAGTCGTAGAGCGGCCGGGCCGCGGCGGAGAAGCCCGTGCGGATGACCTGGACCCCGGCCTGCGCGAACTGCGCCAGCATGTCCGGGCCGTTGTCGTGGCCCACGCGCTCCACCCACTTCTTGGCCGAGGCCGAAGATTTCTTGCCCAGTTCCGGCCATTTCTCGGTGGTGTAGTAAAGATGGACGCGGAAGAGACCGAAAGCGTCACAACTGCGCAGAATGGCCGAGACGTTGTGCGGGTCCCAGATGTTGTCCATGACCAGGGTGAAGTCGCGCTGCCGCTTGGCCAATACGCTTTTGATGCGCTCTGCGCGCTCAGGGGTGATGAATCCTCGCATGGGCGGGGTTCTAACGGGAACCAGCCGCCTGCGCAAGCACACACCTGCTTGCGAAGATTCTGTTGACTTGCGGTGGAAATGTGAGATTTTAAATAATAGTAGGAACATCCACTGCTGCGGAGGATATGTATGCGCGCACTCATCGCCGAAGACGAATTTCTTGGTCGCAAGGTACTCTCGGCATTCCTGAACACCCTGTTCGAGGTCGATGTGGCCGTCAACGGCAAGGAGGCGGTCACGGCGTTTGATCTCGCCCATGCCGAGGGCAAGCCCTACGACCTGATACTCATGGACATCATGATGCCGGAAATGGACGGGCTGGAGGCTTTGACGATCATCCGGGCAACAGAGCAGGAGAAGAAGATCCGGCCCCAGGTCAAGGTGCTCATGACCACGGCGCTGGACGACGCCAAGACCGTCATCCGCTCCTTCCACGACGGGGAGGCCGCAGGCTACATCGTCAAGCCCGTGCGCAAGGAGAAGCTCCTCGCCGAACTCCAGAAGCTCGGCTTCATCACGGAATAACCCCCGCCCGGAGTCTTCTTGAGCGATGCCCTGACAGAGGAATTCTTCGCTGAAGTCAGCGACAAGTACTACCCCCAGGTGCTGGAAGGCCTGGAGCATCTTGGCGCTGGCGATGTGGCCGGCGGCATCGAGATCTTGTCCCGGCCCCTGCACACCATCAAAGGCGTCACCGGGTTCATGCCCGGCTTCGAGTCCGCCAGCACCTTCACCCACAGCGTGGAGAGCTTCCTCAAGAAGCTCCAGGCAGGCTCCCTGCCCCACAGCGCGGACAACATCTCGCTGGCCGCCCACGGCGTGAACTCCATCTTCGCGGTCATCGAGCAGATCCGCGACCTGGGCGCGCCCGACCAGGGCGAAATGGACGCCGTATGCGAGGTGCTGGCCGCAGCCAGCGGCAAAGGCGACGCGGCTGCCGGTCCGGCGGGCGCAAGCTGCCTCGCAGTCGAGCAGCAGCAGGGGCGCGCCCTGCTGCGCGTCACGGCTCCGCGCATCCACCGCAAGCACCAGCGCGACCAGATCGTGGGCGCCATCATCAGCCAGCCCCAGGAGACCCCCGTGGTCCTGGACTTGACCGGGGTCAGAACCTTCGGCTCCAGGGCCTGGGAGGACGTCTCGGCCCTGGCAGGGCATTGGAGCATCAGCGTGCGCGGTCTTTCCGGGGCCGCGCGAGAGACCTTCCACGCAGGCGGCATGGACGTGCTTTTGGCCCTGCTGCCGGCGGAAGCCGAGACCGGAAAGACTTCGTGAAAGAAATCGTCGACCAATGCGTTGAGCCCATGGAGGACAAGGTCCTCCTGCTCGAGGAGGGCAGGCCCGGCCCCGAGGCCGTGCGCGAGGCCCTGGACATCCTGGGCGTGACCCACCTGAAGCTGGCCTCGGCCCAGGTCACGGCCCTGCTCGACATGTTCGCCGACGGCATCACCCCAATCAGCGAGGGCCTGGTCACGGCGCTGTTGCGCATCTGCGAGGCCCACCGGAAGTTCCTGCTGACCCTGGCCGGAGTCCTCGACCAGCCCCGCGCGGCCGCCCCGGCCCCGCCGACCGTGGCTGAAGACCAGCCTGGACTCCAGCCCGTGCCGCAGCCCGTGGCTGCGCAGGCGGCCGGTTCGGCGGGCACGCCCCTGGACGACCCGGAACCCGCTGGCCCGGGCACGCCAGAGGACGCAGACAAGCAGGCCGAACAGGCCGTCCACGCCAGCAAGCAGGGCATCACCAGCATCCGCGTGCCCACCGAGCGCCTGGACAACCTCATCGAGCTGGTGGGCAAGCTCATGGTCACCTTCGCCGTGCTCTCGCAGAGCGGCACGCGCGGGGCCACCCTCTCGGCCTCCACCCTGTCCGAGCTGGACACGACCATCACCGGCCTGCAGACCCAGGTGGACGCCATCCGCCTGGTGCCCCTGCGCCAGATCTTCCTGCCCATGAACCGCCTGGTGCAGAGCCTCGGCCAGAAGATGCAGAAGAAGGTGCGCTTCACCATCAGCGGCGACGAGCTGGCGTTGGACAAGACCATCGTGGAGTGCCTGAACGAGCCGCTGGTGCATCTCTTGCGCAACGCCCTGGACCACGGCCTGGAGGCCCCGGAGGAGCGCGCCGCCGCAGGCAAGGACGAGACCGGCAGCGTGAACCTTACGGCCTGGCGCAAGGGCGACACGGCCTTTGTGGAGGTGCGCGACGACGGCCGGGGCATCAGCGCCGCGCGCGTGCGCGCCAAGGCCGAGGAGCGCGGGCTGGTGGAGCCCGGCGCGGAACTCTCCGAGGCAGAGACCATCCAGTTCATCCTGCACTCCGGCTTCAGCACAGCCGAGAAGGTCACCGACGTCTCGGGCCGGGGCGTGGGCATGGACGCCGTGGCCAACGCCGTGCGCGCCACCCTGGGCGGAGACATCCTCATCGCCAACCTGCCCGGCGGCGGCTCGGCCTTCACCCTGTCCATCCCGCTGTCGCGCTCGGTGAATGAGGGCATCGTGGATGCGCTGGTCTGCCGCGTGGGACCGGAGACCCTGATCTTGCCCTCGCGCGACGTGCTGGAGATTTTCGCGCCCCAGAAGGCGGATGTAGTGAGCCTGCCCGACGGCGGGGAGACCGTCAGCGTACGCGGGCAGATCTTCCACCTGCTGCGCCTGGGCCGCCACCTGGGCCTGGAAGAGACCTGCGCGGACGTCACGCGCGGGCTCATTGTCACCGTGCGCATGGGGCCGGTGAGCGCGGCGCTTTTGGTGGACGAGGTGCTGCGCCAGCAGCAGGTGGTGGTCACGGGCTTCACCGTGCCTGTGCAGGAGATTTACGGCCTGCCCATCCTGGGCTTCGGCATGATGGGCGAGAGCGACGCCATGGTGCTGGACATCGAGAAGCTGCTGGGCAGTCTTTCAGCCCAACCGGAGGGGTCCTGACCCGCCTGTCCTGATCGGGGAAAGTTGATCCGCCAGATTCGCCCGCCGAATTCGACCCGCCAGATGAGCCCTGCCGGAGGTCTCCCTCCGGCGCTGGCCCGATCGACGCCAGCGCTCCTTGCTTGACACCCCTGCCCGGCCGGACTACTCCTCTTCTCGTTCGGTGCCCGAAAGGGCGAAGAGGGAATCCCGTGAAATTCGGGAGCGGACCCGCCGCCGTGAGCCCCGCAAAAAGTCGGCCCCCGCGTGTGCCACTGGGAAAAATCCTGGGAAGGCCGGGGTCGATGGGGTGAGTCGGAAGACCTGCCGGATGTTGTATCATTGCTTCTCGTCGGCAACGAGGGCTTTTGTCCGACGGGACATATCGGGGACGAATACGGGCATCCCTTTCCGCCAGCAGTGCGGGAAGGGATTTTTTTGCGCCCCCGCACCAGCCCCTCCGCATTGGAGGTCGTTCATGCGTTTCACTGCGTCATCCAACATACTGCGTCTCGTCCTGTCGGCCTGCCTGGCCCTCACCATCGCCCTGGCCCTGCCCTTTGCCCTGCCCGGCGCGGCCCAGGCCGGGCACGGGTCCAAGGCCCCGGCCAAGCGCGGCATCCTGGTGGTGGCCTTCGGCACCAGCGTGCCCGAGGCCGTGCGCGCCATCGACGCCCTGAAGAGCCAGGCCGAGGCCGCCTTTCCTGGCATCCCCGTACGCCTGGCCTATTCATCCAAGATCATCCGCGACAAGATCGCCAAGGAAGGCGTGGTCAAGAGCTCGCCTGCCCAGGCCCTGGCCGACATGGCCGCCGAGGGCTTCACCGAGGTCGCGGTGCAGTCCCTGCAAGCCATCCCCGGCCGCGAGTATTCCGACATCAAGGCCACGGCCGAGGCCTTCCAGACCATGCCCAAGGGCATCCGCAATATCAGCGTGGGCCGCCCCCTGCTCTACTCCTTTGAGGACATCACCAAGGCCGCCGAGGCGGTGCTGAAGTCTCTGCCCAAGCACAAGAAGGGCGAGGCCGTGCTGCTCATGGGCCACGGCACGAGCCACCCGGCCAACGCCGCCTACGCCGCTCTGCAGCTGGCCCTGTGGAAGCGCGACAAGAGCGTCTTCATCGCCACGGTGGAGGACACCCCCGGCCTGGACGACGTGCTCCCGGAGCTGAAGCGCCAGGGAATCCGCAAGGTGTTCCTCGTGCCGCTGATGAGCGTTGCCGGAGACCACGCCCGCAACGACATGGCAGGCAAGGAGAACGACTCCTGGGCCTCCAAACTGACGGCCGCAGGCATCAAGAGCGAGGCCGTGCTGGTGGGTCTGGGCAGCCGCCCGGCCGTGGCCGGGCTGTGGATAGACCACCTGCGCGACGCGGTGAAGGAACTGGACCACTAGCATGACCACCGGGGCCGGGGAGAACCGCGCAAGCGGGTGCGCAAACGGGCGCACGGGCAGGGGCGCCAGCCTCTGGATCGCCTGCATCTGCGCGGCCACCCTGGCCTCGGGACTCATCGCCTGCGGCCTGGGCAGCTTCCCTTCCAGCCCGGCCGAGACCCTGAACGCCCTGCTTCAGGCCCTGGGCCTGAATGTCGGTCTGAACGGGGGCCAGCCGGTGGACCCGGCGCTGTCCGTGGTCGTGGTGGACATCCGCCTGGCGCGGGTGGCCTTGGCCTGGCTCACGGGCGCGTCCCTGGCCGTTGCCGGGTGCGTGTTCCAGGGCGTGCTGCGCAATCCCCTGGCCGACGCCTTCACCCTGGGCGTGTCCGGCGGCGCGGCCTTTGGCGCCAGCGTGGCCATCCTCTCTGGTTTGGCAGGCAGCGCTGCCATAAGCGGCCTGGGCGGCAGCACCGGGCTCCTGCCCCTGTTCGCCCTGGCCGGGGCGCTTTTAGCCCTGGCCGCTGTGCTGGCCCTGGGCCGGGCGGGCGGCGGACTGGGCGGGGCCATGCGCCGCGAGACCCTGGTCCTGGCGGGCATTGTGGTCTCCACCTTCCTGTCCGCGCTGATCTCGCTCTTGAAGAGCCTGGACGAGGAGAGCGTGGCCAGCATCGTCTTCTGGATCATGGGCAGCTTCCAAGGCCGCGGCTTCGAGCACGTGCGCCTGGCCCTGCCCTACATGGCCGTGGGCCTCATCCTGGTGCTCTGGCGCGCGCGGGAGCTGGACCTGCTGGCCCTGGGCGAGGGCCAGGCCCGGCTGCTCGGCCTGGACGCCGGGCGCTCGCGGCTGTGGCTGCTCATCGGCGCGAGCCTGCTCTCCGGCGCGGCCGTGGCCGTCTCCGGGGTCATCGGCTTCGTGGGGCTGGTGGTGCCACACCTTTTGCGGATGGTCATCGGCGCGGGGCACCGTGCTTTGCTCCCGGCCTCGGCCCTGCTCGGCGGGCTGTTGCTGCTCTGGAGCGACGTGCTGGCGCGCAGCATCCTGCCCGGCGGCGCGGAGCTGCCCGTGGGCGTGGTCACGGCGCTCATCGGCGGGCCGTTCTTCTGCCTGCTGCTCGGCCGCTCCGGCCGGATGGGCTTGCGGGCAGGCGGGGGGGGCGCATGATCCGCGTCGCCAGCCTGCGCGTGAATTACGGCCGCCGTGAGGCGCTGCGCGGCGTGGACCTGCACGTGGCGCGCGGCGAGCTGGTGGGCCTGTGCGGCCCCAACGGCTCTGGCAAGACCACGCTCATCAAGGCCCTGGCCGGGCTCTTGTCCGCCGCCTCCGGAACGATCGAGATCAACGGGGCGGACATCGCGACGCTTTCGCACCGGGAGCGGGCGCTTCGCCTGTCCTGCGTGCCGCAGCGCACCGAGGTCCCGGCTGGCTTCAGCGTGCGCGAGCTGGTGCTCATGGGACGCTTCGCGCACACCGGGCTGCTCACCGGCTTCCTTTCCGATTATGGGCCGGAGGACCACGCCGCCGTCGAGGCCGCGCTCAGGGACGCCCGGGCGGACAATCTGGCCGAGCGCCAGGCCGCAGAACTCTCCGGCGGCGAAATCCAGAGGGTGCTGCTGGCCCGCGCCCTGGCCCAGGGCCGCGAGGTCCTGCTGCTGGACGAGGCCGTCTCTGCCCTGGACATGGCCCGGCGGGTGGAGGCCTACGACCTCCTGGCCACGCTGAACAAGAACGGCGGCACCATCCTCTCGGCCCTGCACGACCTGAACCTGGCCGCGCTGTACTGCCCGCGCCTGGTGTTTTTGAAGGCCGGGCTGATCGCCCTGGACGGGCCGACCACGGACATTTTTACGGAATCGAACCTGAAGGACATCTATGAGACGGACATCCGCGTGGCCGCACACCCGGTCACAGGCGCGCCCCAGGCGCATCTGGTGCCTGGCGCTGTTGCTGCTGCTCTGGGCTGACCCGGCCCTGGCAGCCAGTCCGCAGACGGCCAACACCGGGACGGCCATCAGCGTCGTCGACGACCAGGGCCGGACCATCGCCCTGGAACGCCCTGCGCAGCGCGTCATCGCGCTGTACGGTGCCTTCAACGAGATCCTGGACGGCCTGGGCCGCGCCGGGCTCATCAAGGCCCGCACGGACGCCGACAGGCTGCCGCCGGGCATCGCGCAACTGCCGGTCATCGGCACGCACATGCGGCCGAACATCGAGGCCGTGCTGGCCCAGAGGCCGGACCTGGTGCTCCAGCTGGCGGGCCGCAAGGAGGCCTCGCTGCCGGTGGAGGCCCTGCGCAAGCACGGGCTCACGGTGGCCGTGTTCCACGCGTCGACCTTTGCCGAGCTGTTCAGCGTCATCCGCCGCGTGGGCGTGCTCACCGGCTCCGAGCCCCAGGCCGAGGCCATGGTGCGCGGCCTGGAGGCGCGGCTGGCCATGGTCGACAGCAGGCTCTCCGCCCTGCCCGAGCGGCCGAGCGTGTTCTTCGAGGTGCGCTCGCCCAACATGCTGGCGGCCGGGCAGGCCGGGCTGGTGGCCGAGATCATCCGCCGCGCCGGGGGCGTCAACTGCGTGGCGGACACGGCCAAGTTCGCGCGCCTGAGCGAGGAGGAGGTCATCCGCCTGGCCCCTGCGGCCTACCTCATCCAGCGCGGGCCAATGAACCCGGCGCCCCTGCCGCTCACCCAGCGCCCGCGCCTGCGCGCCATCCCCGCAGCCGCAACCGGCCGGGCCTGGTTCGTGGACGAGCAGAAGTACTCGCGGCCCGGCCCGCGCAATGTGGACGCAGTGGAAGAGCTGGCTGGCCTGCTGCATCCTGAAATCAAGAGCCCGCCCACCGGGCGCGCAACAAACAAGACGCAAGCGAAGCACAAGGACAAACAATGACCCGCTACGGCACCCTCTTCGGCATCGGCGTCGGCCCCGGCGACCCGGAACTCATCACCCTCAAGGCCGTGAACCGGCTGCGCAAGGTCGATGTGGTCTTTGCCGCAGCCTCCACCAAGAACGAGGCCTCTCTCGCGCTTTCCATCGCCAGCCCGCACGTGCGCGGCAACGCCGAGATCGTGCGCCTGGACTTTCCCATGACCCGCGACCTGGAGGTGCTGGAAAAGGCCTGGCGCGCCAACGCCGACCTCGTGGCCGCGCACCTGGCGCAAGAAAAGGACGCCGCCTTCCTGACGCTGGGCGACCCGCTGACTTACAGCACCTTCGGCTACCTGCTGCGCACCCTCAACGGCCTGCTGTCAGAGATTCCGGTGGTGGTCATCCCCGGCATCACCAGCTACCAGGCTGCAGCGGCGCATACGGGCCGGGTGCTGGCCGAGAGCGGAGAGAACCTGGCCGTGGTCTCGGGCGTGGCCGAGGAAGAGGAGCTGGAGCGGATTCTCTCCGCCGCTGATTCCGCCGTGATCCTGAAGGCCTACAAGAACATGCCGACCATCCGCCGGGTGCTGGCCAAGCTGGGTCTGGCCGACTCGTGCGTGTTTGTCACCCGCCTGGGGCACGAGGGCGAAGAAGTCATAACCGGGCTTTCCAACGTGCCGGACAAGCCGAGCTATTTCTCGCTGCTCTTGGTGCGGCGGGGGGCGTAGAGGGCTTACTCGGGCGCGCGCACCAGCCAGCCATCGCGTAGGTTGCCATCGTGCGTGGCAAACCTGAAGGGGATGGCCGACAGGTCTCCTCCCAACTCGCCGGTGAAATCGGTATAGCCATCGCTGGCGACGCCGAACACCACGAGCTTGTAGGCGTACCGAAAGCTCATTCTCTTTCCCTGGAGCCGGATATTGGTGATGCCCACGGGGCGGGTGGCGCTCCCCCCTCCGCTCGGAGTGCCCACAAGCTGCCCGTCCTTGACCTGGAACTCGAGAACAAGGGGACCTGGCGTTTTGCTCGGCCCCGGAGCCACGGCGTACCGGCCTGCAAAGCGGCTGGCCAGATCCTGAAGCGCGGCGGGCTGCGATACTGCAGCAGGCGCGGGCGCGGCGGCCTGGGGAAGAGAAAAGGGCACGCCCACGAGACGCAGGCCGTGGTCCTGGGCCCGCCTATCCGGGGAGCCGTGGAAGCGGTTGCCTGTGCGCACGGTCTTCGCATACATCGAATACCAACCCCCGCCACGGTACACACGTTCGCGACCGCCACCGGAAATCAGTGGGTTCTCGCGCGCATGGGAGGCGTAAGCGTCCTCGTCGTACACGTCCTCGCACCATTCCCAGACATTGCCGCTCATATCAAACAGGCCAAGGCCATTGGGCGCCTTTCTTCCGACCTCATGCGAGGCGTCACTGTTGCTGCCATACCAAGCCACCCGGGCAACATCGTCGCCGCCGGCGTACTTTTCCGGCTTGCCGCCGCTGCGCGCCGCATACTCCCACTCGGCCTCGGTGGGCAGCCGGAAGCGCCCAGCCCCCTGCGTATTCAACTGGGAGAGGAACTCCTTGGCGTCGTACCAGGAGACGTTTTCCACCGGATACTTGGCTCCCCTGCTGGACTTTGAGGGGTTGGAGCGCATGAGTGTTTCCCACTGGCTCTGCGTCACCTCATATTTGCCCAGCCAAAATCCATCCAGACGCACAGCATGCACTGGCTTTTCATGACTCTGGCACTCGCCAAATACGCCAAAACCAGAGACCCCGGCCCACGGCCCGCAGCCCATCTCATACGTGCCGCCCGGCACCCAGACGAACTCCATGCCCGTGGTCGGCTCTGTCCAGGTGTCGCCCACTTTGGGTTCAGCAGCCGGGGCCGGGGGCTCCTTGGGCGCGGGGGCCATGGCCACTTGCGGGGGAGCTTGAGGCGCGGCGGATGGGAACGCCACTGCGAATGGGGCCGGTGCGGCCTGCCCCACCCCTGGCTTGAAATAGAAATCACCCATGAGGCTCGACGACTCCCAGGGCGTTTGCCGCTTGCCCATCTTGGCCGAGTCCGCTGCCACGCCGATGCGCGTCTGCTTCAGCACATCCTCGATCTTGAGCCCTGGAGTGCGCAGATTGCGGAGCAGGTGGCTGGTATACAGGCCGTTCTTGCCAGCCCCATCGGCGGCCACGTCGCCCGGGGCGGTGGCAAAGGCCACAAGGGAGCCCGTGGGCGCGTCCATCTTTGCCAGCCCGCGCGACTCGCTCCGGAAGCTGCGGGCAAAGGGGTTGTTGCGGCAGGCGTCGAGGATGACGATGTTCAGGCCGTTGCCCGCGTCCTCCATGCGGCCCAGCACCT
>PHAR01000004.1:235035-284217 GCA_002840405.1 Deltaproteobacteria bacterium HGW-Deltaproteobacteria-8
TGCCCCAGAACTGGTCGATGGCCTCGTTCATCTGACGCAGGCCCGCGTTCTCGCGCAGGATGACCTCGAAGCCCACGCTGCGCAACGCGGCCGCCATGTCGCGGGCGTCGTTGGCGGGATTTTTCAGCGGAGCGCTTTTGTACGCGCCGTTGCCGATGACCAGCGCCACGCGCCGCTCTTGTTGCGGGGTCGCAAGGGCGGCCGCAGCAAGGCCAAAGACGAGACAGGCGAGGAGAACGAGGGAGAGGATGCGGCGCATGAGCACCTCCAAGGATGAAGATGCGTTACCAGAAAGGCCAAGCTCCAGGCAAGAGGCGGGCGCCCCTTTACTCTCCCGCAGCAGGTGCAGGTCGCAGACGTTGGTCATGGTCGGGCCGGTCTTGTGCAGCCCGCCGAGGGGTTCAAAGAAATGGCAGGAGTCGTCGGCCCTGAGCGCGGCGTGCATTACCTCTTTTGGCGGGCGATCACCCAGGCGGCAAGGCGCGGCCCGGCGTACAGGGTCAGCAGCACCAGCACCCAGACGCGCCCGGCCAGGAGGTTGTAGTCGGCCAGCAGACGCGCCCAGGCGTGGCCCATGACGTAGTGGCCGAAGCCGAACTCGAAGGCCATGGTGGCAAGGGTCCAGAACAGACCCAGGGTCACGAGGCGGTTCTTGCGGCGCGGGCTCGGCGTGTGCGCATCCGTCCAGCGCACAAAGCGGAAGATGAGGGCCAGAAACAGCGCGCAGCCGACGAGGGTGCCGAGCACATGGGCTGCGGCCTCGCCCACGAGCGGCTGCAGGAACAGCACCCGCAGCGTGCCCAGGCCCACGGCCAGCGCAGCGAAGAGGAACCAGGCCAGCGTCGCGTAGAGCCAGAACATGGGCATTACAGCGAGTAAACGCGCGGACCTTGCGCCGTGTCCTCCACGCGGAAGCCGCAGCCGGACAGCTTCTCGCGCAGGCTGTCCGAGGCCGCGAAGTCCTTGGCCTTGCGCGCGGCCTCGCGCTCCTCCACCAGGGCGCGGACGTCCGCTGGCAGGCAGTCGCAAGCCACGGGCATCTGGGAGAGGTCAAGGATGCCCAGCACCGCGTCCGCCGCCTCCAACTGCTGCAGGCACAGGCTGGCCGCCACGCCAGGGAAATTCCCGGCCGAGAGCCAACCATTGACCAGCTTCACGAAGGTGAAGAGCTTGGGCCAGTAGCGGTGCAGGGACAGGTCGTCCTCCAGGGCCGCAGCCAGCCCGGCCTTGAGGTCGAACACGGCCTGGGCCACGTCCTCAGGCACGTCCTTGCCACCACCAGCCCCCAGGGCCAGACGCAGACCGCAGGCGGTCTCCTGGACCTTGTGCCAGTTGCGCGCCCACATGGACAGGCTCTGCGTGGAGGCCGACAGCGGCTTGCGGTAGGCGGCGGAGAGCAGCCACAGGCGCAGCCCGCCCGCCCCCCCTGTCTGGCTGTCCGCATTGCCGCCGGTCTGGGAAATCAACGTGTCCAGGTCGAGCGTGACGCCCTCCTCGCGGGCCAGCTTGCGGTCCGCCAGCCAGGCCTTGGGCTCCACGCCCGCCGCGCTCCAGACCACGCGCAGGTTCTCCAGGTGCGGGAACTGGTGGTCCTCGCCCGCCACGAGCACGTCGACCCGGCCGAGCGCCGAGAGGCCCGCCACGGCGATCTGCACGAACCAGCTGGGCCGCACGTTGCCCCACTCGGTCTCGATGACGTCGCCGAGCTTCAGGTCCTGCAGAGTGGCGCGCTTGAGCAGGGTGAAGTCCAGCGGGTTGTCCTTGACGTAGTCGTCCAGGTCCACGGTCTTGCCCACGGAGAGCTTGTCCATGTCCATCAGGTGCATGTTGCCGTAGCGCTTGTCGCGGCGCACGTCGAAGTACACGCTGCGCAGCTTCTCGTAGGCCTGGCCCTTGCCCAAGAGCTTGCGGCAGATGTCCAGCGCCTTGGGCACCGAGGCCGAGGCGGGCTCGAAGATGGTCTCCGGCAACAGGCGCAGGGACTGGGCCCGCTTCGTGATGCGCTGGACGACCCCGGCCACGTAGTCCGCGCGGGACAGCCCGGCCGCGCGGGCGGAAGAAAGGGTGCGGTCGTCCAGGTCGGCCAGGCCAACAGCCACCTTCACCTGCGCCCCGCTCTTGACGAGGTGCCGGGCCAGCACATCGGACAGCACCAGCCGCCGCCAGGCGTCCGGGTCGTCGGGCTCGTCCAGGCTGGGGCCGATGGTGTAGATGTTCAGGCTGCCTGTGGCGTCCACCACGGCCTTCCCGCCTGTGGCCAGGTTCATCAGGCGCAGGCCCTCCAGGGCCTTGGGCGCGAAGAGCGGGGTGGACAGGTAGCGCTCGCCGCTGTCCGGAAAGATGACCACGATATAGGCGCTCTGGCCTTCAACAAGGCCCTCGGACTCGATGCTGGCAGCCAGCTTGAGCGCCCCGGCCATGGCCGCGCCGGAGCTCATGCCCACGAACAGGCCCTCCTGCTGGGCCAGCTGGCGGCACATGGAGAAGGCCTCCTCGTCCTCCACATGGAGGATCTGGTCCAGGGCCTTCTTGTTGTAGATGCCCGGCGGATAGGACTCGTGCATGTTCTTGAGGCCCTGGATCTTGTGCCCGGCAAAGGGCTCCACGGCCACGACCTTGACGCCGGGATACTCGTGCAGGCGCTTGGCCAGGCCCATGGCCGTGCCCGAGGTGCCGAGCGTGGCCACCACGTGGGTCACCTCTCCGCCGGTCTGCTCCCAGATCTCCAGGCCCGTGCCGTTGTAGTGGGCCTCGATGCTGGCGGGGTTGTTGAACTGGTCCATGAGCACATACGTGTCGGGCTCGGTGCGGGCCAGGCGGTAGGCCAGCTCAATGGCCCCGTCCGTGCCCAGGCGGCCGGGCGTCAGGCGGATCTCTGCGCCGAAGCCGCACATGATGCGCTTGCGCTCCTCGCTGGCCGAGTCGGGCATGAGCAGGAGCATCTTGTAGCCCTTGACCGCGGCCACCATGGCCAGGCCCACGCCGGTGTTGCCGCTGGTGGCCTCGATGATGGTCTTGCCGGGAGTGAGTTCGCCGCTCTTCTCCGCCGCCTCGATCATGGCCACGGCCACGCGGTCCTTGATGGACCCGCCTGGGTTCATGAACTCGATCTTCGCCATGATTTTGACGTTGGCGTGCGGGTTCAGGCGGCGGATTTCCACCAGGGGCGTGTTGCCCACAAGCCTCAAAATGTCCGTGCGCTGCATGACTTATCCTTAGGTTGCGGGCATGCGATCCGGTCAGGGACGCTGGCCCGCGAATTGCATTCTCGATCCCAAACACAAGGGGTCGGCCTGATGACTGCATATCCGCATCTGAAAGAAAACATCACAGCTCTTCAGAGCGCCAACCCGGCGCTGCACGCCTGGCTCTCCAACAGCTCCTTCGACGAAGAATCCCTGAAAACGAACGTCTTTGTCAACCAATGGGGGCTCATCGACTGGCGCATGCCCTGCGGCAACGGCATCTTCGACGCCGTGGCGCCCGTCCGGCTGTACCACGAATGGGTCGACATCGAGAAGGCCGACCTCTCGGCCACGGTCATCGTGGGCACCAACATTGGCTACGGCCTGAACCATGTCCTCGTCAACACGCCGGACACCCACAAGGTGCTCGTGCTTGAGCCCAATCCCGCCGTGCTCCTGGCCTGCCTGGGCCAAACCGACTACCGCCCCTTTTTCGCCAACAAGAAGCTCCACTTCCTTGTGCCCTCGGAAGACTACCTCATGGAGGTCGTGAAGAGCCTGGATCTGCAGTACGTATATGGCAAGATATTCCTACGCGCCGACCTGCCCAGCCGCCAGATAGGCCCGGAGTACGCGCAGTGGATGAACACCGTCAAGAACCGGCTGGAAAACTTCAGCGTGGAGATGGTCACCCTGCGCCTGCGCCAGGACGTCATGGTCAGCAACGAACTCAAGAACTTCCGCCGCGCCCTGGACGACGGCAGCATGAAGGTCCTGAAGGACAGCGCCGCAGGCGTCGGGGCCGTGGTCCTTGGCGCCGGCCCGTCGCTCGCCAAGTTCGCCCCGGAGCTGGCCCGAAACCGTGGCTACGCCCTGTACACCGCGGCCCTGCAAACCCTGCCGGCGCTCAGGCCCTATGACCTCAAGCCCGACTTCTGCCTGGCCCTTGACTACGACGACAGCATGCTCTCGCTCTACGACCGCCTGGACATGGACTGGGCCCGTGACATCCCGCTCATCTACTCCACCAAGGTCAACCCCGAGGTGGTGCGGCGCTATCCCGGCCCCACCCTGCCCCTGTGGACCCTGGGCGGGCTGGCCACCTTCGCGTTCAAGGACCGCGAGCTCGTGCTGGACGCCGGCGGCAACGTCTCCGTGACCCTGGTGCGCCTGCTGCGCTGGATGGGCATCGGCAGCATCCTGCTGGCGGGCCAGGACTTCTCCTGGCAGGGCGGGAGCACCCACGCCGACGGGCACCACGCCTCGGCCCCCATGCAGTTCAACCCCCAGATGCACCAGATTTTGAAGAACCTCTGGGGCGAGGAGATCTACTCCAGCGTCCAGTATTTGACCAGCAAGCGCGACCTGGAGAACGACATCAAGAGATCTCCGTTCCGCATCTACAACCTTTATGGCGGCGGCGTGGTCATAGAGGGCGCGCCCGCGCTGACCCTGGACGAGGCCGTGAAAGAGGGCTGCCTGTCCTCCGCGCCGGGCAGCAAGGACCGCTTCCTGGACCGGCTGGCCCGCGCCCGCACCCCCAGCCGGGACATCTGCTTCGAGCCGCGCAGCCACATCTGGACCAGCTCGATCCGGAACGTCGAGAAGCGCCTGGGCAAGCTGTTCAAGCACAACGACGCCAACCAGGAAGACATCCACAACACCCTGGAGCAGGCCCTGTTCTTCGTACGCCAGGACCCGCTGTACCTGCCCTACCTGTTCAACGAGACCCTGGACCTGGCCGGCCTGGCCAAGACGCGGCGCAGCTACGAGCCCAAGGACATGATGGAGTTCAAGCGCATCGGCAAGAACATCTTGTCCAAGGTGCGCGAAGTCGACCGCTGCGTGGCGGGCCTGGGCAGCCACCGCGCCGCCTGACAGCCGCCCCTGAAAACACGACGCCGCGCCCGCCGGGACCTCTTCCGGCGGGCGCTGTTGCGATTGCCAGAGGGGGGTGCCGGTTGCATGCGCACCGGATTCGCCCTATAAGGCCGCATGCCGCCAATGACTTCCAAACCCCTGGCCTGCCCGCCCCTGACCCCTGCGCCATTGGCTGCAAGGCCCCTGGCCGCCTGGGCCGTCCTCTCCCTGCCGCTGCTTCTGGCCATGGGAGCCTGCTACGGCCTCCTCGGCACGGAGGACGCCATCATCGCGCATTTCGACGCCTGGCGGCCGGAGCACCCGGAGGTTGTGGCCGCGCTCAAGCTCTACACCAACTGGGGCAACCCGGCCCTGTACCTGGTCTACGCGGGCATCCTCCTCAAGGGGCTGAAGGCGCGCCGCCGCGAGCTCACCATGCTCGTACTCGGCTACCTGGCGGCGCAGCTCATCGTTTCCGTGGCGATCGAGCGCATCCTCAAGATCTCCATCGGCCGGCCCCGGCCGGACGTGGGCGGCCCCTTCGTGCCCTGGTCCCTTGATTCCGGCCACCATTCCCTGCCCTCGGGCCACACCACGGAGATCATGGTCCAGACCCTGCCCCTGGCCGCGCGAGCCAGGACATGGCTTGTGCCGCTCTGTTTGAGCCTCGTGGCGGGCCTCATGGCCGCAAGCCGCATCGCGCTCGGCTGGCACCACCCCTCGGACGTCCTGGCGGGCTGGCTGCTCGGCAGCCTGGGCGGCTATCTGGCGCTGCGCCTGGCAAGGAGATGGACATAATGACAGAGAAGATGGCGGGCGAGACAACGGGAAAAACAGGGCTCGACCGCCTGTGGGGCCTCATCCGCCGACACCCCTGGCTCTCCCTGGCCGCGCTTGTGGCCACGCAGACGGCCTTTGCCCTGCAAAGCCGCGCGCTGTGGTTCTCCGATGAGGTGCGCTACGCCGACGCCTACGCCGGGCTGCTGCGCGGGCGCTGGCTGGTGCTGTCCCTAAACGGCGTGGCCTACCCGGACAAGCCGCCCCTGTACTTCTGGTTCTTGCGCCTGCTCGACGCCCTGCCGGGCATAAGCGACCCTGCGGTATTCTTCCTGGGCGCTGCCCTAAGCGGCCTGTTCATACTCTACGCCACCCTCGTCTGGGCGCGGGTGCTGGGCCTGCGCGACGAGGCCGGGATATTGGCCGGGCTGCTCCTGCTGACCACGGTCTTCTTTGCCGGGCTCTTGCACTACTCGCGCATGGACCTCTTGTTCGCGGCGCTCATCATCGCCTCCCAGGCGGCCTTCTGCTTGGCGTTTACGCCGGGCAAGGAAAACCGGCGCACGCGGCTGAACACCCTGGCCCTGGTGCTGGCCGGACTGGCCACCCTGACCAAGGGGCCGCTGGGCCTGCTGTTCCCGGTGCTGACCACCCTGCTCTATCTGGCCTGGCGCGGGCGCACGCGGGAGTTCTTCCGCAGGTCCATGCTGCCGGGCCTGGCCGCGCTCATCGTGCTCGTGTTCTCCTGGATCGCGGCCGCCTACTTCGTGGAAGGCCCCGGCTTCCTGCACAAGATCTTCTACGAGCAGATCTTCCAGCGCGCCACCAAGACCTTCCACCACGCCGAGCCCTTCTATTTCTACCTCGTGGCCTTCCCGCCCTGCTGGCTGCCCTGGACCTTCGCGCTCTTCGCCCTGCCGGTGCGGCGTTTGTTTGACGGGGCCTTCTGGCGCGGGCTCTGGGCTGGCCGCACGGTTTCCTCCCCGCTGGGCGACGCCAAGGCCTGGCTGTGGTTCTCCTTTTTGAGCGGACTGGGGCTGCTGTCGCTCCTAAGCGGCAAGGTGGTGGTCTACATCCTGCCGCAGCTGGCGCCCCTGGCCCTGCTGCTGTCCCTGGCCCTGTTGGACGACGCCGCGCCCCGGCCCTGGCAGCGCCTCTGGACGGCTTCAGGCCTGCTGTTCCTTGGGCTCGCCATTGTGACCACCCAGCTTGAGCGCTTCCTGCCCGTGCAGATGTCCTTGCCCGGCACCTGGGCCGTGGCCGGTGGCTTCGCCGCCTGCGGTGCGGGGCTCCTGGGCCTGCGCAGGCAGAACCCCCGGCGTGTGCTCACGGCCCTGGCCCTGCTGAGCGCCCTGTGGGTGCAACCAGCGGCCCAGGTCCTGTCCCCGGAGCTGGACGCCCTCATGAGCCCCAAGCCCCAGGCCGACATGCTGAAGGCTTACGCCGACAAAGGCTACCTGCCCGTGGCCCACGACATCTACCAGGGCATCTACTCGTATTATCTCGGCGGAGTCGTGCGCGAGACCGCAGGCTTCAACATCCTGGACCAGCTGGTGGCCGACCAGGACGTGGTGCTGGCCATCAAGAAGAAGCACTGGGAGAAGTGGGACACCCGGCCCAAGAACCTGACCATCGTGCTCGAGCAGTGGCTGGCCGGACAGCCTTACTACGTCATCGTGAGCCGCAAGGACGGCAGCCCGCCGCCCGAGCAGAACTTGCCGCCGTCGCCCTAGGCCCGATCCTTGCATTTGCCCCTTCACCTATCGCTATACCCAGTTGATAGGCGTATGAGTGAAGAAGCATCAGAGCGCCTGGGGCGTCCTTCTCATGGTCCGCCCCCAAGCACCTGCGCATTCTTCGCCGGGGGTCTTTGGTGCGAAAGCTCTGCCTCACCGCCCTTCTCTGCCTGCTCGCGCTCTGCACCGGCGGATGCTCGGCCTGGCCCATTCTCGCCATGGGCGATGTGCTTTCCATGGCCGAGGCCGGGAAGACGGGCTTTGACATGGCCGCTGGCCTCAACTCGCGCCAGAGCCTGATCCAGGACACCAGCGACGACGCCCAGGCCGAGGCCCGGCTGCGCGCCCGGCTGCAATCCCTGGGCGGCCTGGCGGCCCAGGCCACTCCCCACGTCACCCAGGGCCGCGCCTATATCGTCGGCACCTACGCAAGCCCCAGGGAGCTCGACCGCGTGCGCAACGCCACCAGCAGCGTCAAGGGCGTGCGCGAGCTGACCCTGTGCCTGTTCCCGGCCGGGTCGGGCAGGCAGTACGTCACCGACGGCGAACTGCGCGACAACATCCTGCGCATGTCCGGGGTGCGCACCCGCGAGGTGCGCGTGCAGGTGGTGGAGGGCAATGCCGTGCTCCTGGGCAGCGTGCACACCACCGCCGAGCGCCAACGCCTTGACGACAGCGCCCACGACGCCGGAGCCACCAGCGTGCGCAACTTCGTTTCGCTGCTGGCCGCCAAATAGCCCCCCTCCGCTTTTTCACTTCTCACGCCACTTCTCGCCTCCGCCTCTCGCTTCCGCCTGGTCCACAGCCCACGCCCGCGCCCTTCCCGCAGGGCTTCCGCCTGTGGTCTTCATCCGGTGCGGCAAGTCTTTGCCGCCGCGCTCCTAGCGGAACTCTCTGGCCAAGGCCAAGTCCCCCACTCATGAAAGCGGGCGCACGAAAAAGGCGGCCAGGGCAAACCCTGACCGCCTCGGTCCTTGCGTCTTGCGTCTGGGCCTAGACCCGGACGATGGCTTCGCGTTCCTCTTCGGCGGCGTTGGCCTTGCGGGCCTTGTACATGCTGCCCAGGATGATCAGCGCGCCAAAGGTCAGCGCGGCGCACATGATGAGGAAGCTGGCCTTGTCCATGATGGACACGGTGCCCGGATCCACATCCATGAGCCCGAGCTCGGCGAGGTACTTGGGCACGGCCAGGCCGCGGCTCACCGCGACGATGAGCATGATCGAGCCCATGACGAACTTGATGAGGGATTCCTTGACGATGGTGGTGCCGATGGCGCCGAGCTGCACGCCCAGGAGCGAACCGGCCAGGATGATGACCGTGAGGCGGATGTCGACCATGCCGTGCATGGCCCAGTTGACCGTGCCGCCCAGGCCCATGACAAAGGCGATGACCAGCTCCGTGGCCGAGGCCACGAGCCCGCTGCAGCCGATGATGTAGATCATGCCGGGCACGCCCACGAAACCGCCCACGGCGATGGTGGCGGCCAGCATGCCGGTGGCCAGGCCGACCGGGATGGTGAACCACATGGAGATGCGCACGCCAGCGGTCTTGAAGGTCATCATGGGCCAGAGCTCGATCTTCTGCAGGCGCTGGGCCAGGGAGACGCCGGGCTTGGGCTTGCCGCTCTTGTCGGCGGTCATGGCGTCGTAGAACACGTAGCCGCCGACGAGGATCAGCACGGCCACGAAGGACAGGCTCACGTACAGGTTGGAGCCGGACTGGCCCCACTTCTCCAGGATGATGCGCTGCAGCTTGATGCCGAACTGCACGCCCACACCGGCGCTGACGGCCATGACCAGGCCGAGCTTGATGTCCACCTGGCCGTAGCGGAAGCGCTTGATGGCGCCGACAAGGGCCTTGGGGAACTTGTGGCACATGTTGCTGGCCACGGCCACGGTGCCGGGCACGCCCAGGCTCATCATGCCCGGAGTGAGCACGAAGGCGCCGCCCGAACCGATGAAGCCGCTCACCAGACCGCCGATGAAGCCGACGATGAACAGAAAGATGATCGAGGAAGTGGACAGGTCAATGAATCTCAAAGAGTCGAGAGCGACATCCATTGGAATCTCCTTTCAGGCTTGCGTGCGGGCTAGGCGTTCAGGGTGGCGCGCACTTCGGGGCGCTTGGCCGCGGTGGGCTGCAACGTCTTGGCCGGCTGCTTGGCGTTGATGCCGAGCGCGGTCCAAAGATTGGAAGCAAAGCTGCCGTGCACGTAGGAGACCAGGAAGACCGTGGCGATGGGCAGGGCCGCGTAGAATCCCCCGCGCGAGAAGATCTCGGTGATGGGGTTGGCGAAATGGAATATCGCCCCGAACACGGCGGCGCTGGCCGCGCCAAAACCTATCATCCGCATCACTGCCTGCTTCTTCGTCATCTCATGAGCCATTGTATCCTCCAGCTGTATGTATTTGACGGCTCCCCGCCGTCGTATGGACCTTGTTCAGTGCCGCCCCGGAAAAGGCGGGCCTTCAGCACTTCAGCGAAAATTCCGGCACGGTCAGGGCAGCGTGGCGTCTCTCGGCCTCGGCCCTGCGGGTGATGACGAACTCCACCCGCCGCAGCTCCACGCTCACGGTGTTCAGGAGCTCGTCGCGCAGGCCCCTGCGCAGCAGATGCGCGCAGGACACGCCGCGCCGGGCGGCCTCGTCCAGCAGGGGCTGCCCCGCAGCGCGCGCACGGTCCTCGAAGCGCACGCCACTGTGGGAACCGTCGTCCACGCTCAGGAGCACCAGGTCGAAGCCCAGGCGCTCGGCCAGGTTCACCGCGTAGACAACCATGGCCTCGGGCACGCCGTCTCCCTCCGCCAACACCAGGATCTTGCGGTGCTCGGCGTGGAACTCGCCCATGATCTCCCGGGCGATGTCGAGCTCCCCCACTTCGGCCATGGAGAGGGCCTCGCCATAGGCCTCCATGGCCTCGCGCAGGCCGCCCCGCTGCTGCAGGGAGATTCCCGGCTGCTTGGCGCCCAGGGACAGGCTCTCGCGGATCGTGTTCATCGACTTGCGCATGGTTGCTCCCGGAAACGGACGGCTAGGCCTTCAGGGTGGGGCGCGGACGGCGGGCCTTGGTGTCGGGACGGGCGGCATCGGCCTTGGGCTGATCCTTCATGTCCTTGCCCAGGACGGTCAGCGCCTCCTGCTCCAGGTTGCTCTCGGCAAAGGCGGCGGCGGCAAAAGTCGTTTCGATCGTGTCACGCAGAGTGCTCATGGCGACTCCTCGGGTTGAAGTTGCTGTTGGCCCACTTCTTTCAAGGTATGTGCCGCGGGCCAGATTATACATAACACCTTAGAATTGCAGTGTATGCACGATCATGCGGGAGAGTGGGGCGATGGAAGAGCGTTGCAGATCGCAACAGCAAGAACGGTTGAACTTCGCAACATACTGAAATCATTGGCGTGTACCTGTGCAACACTCTTTCGGTCAAACTGTTGCCGATTGCAACACAAGGTAAAATCGGAGCGGACACGGGCCAACAACGGCCTTTGACACAAAGGGAAATGCGGGCGTAAGCAGGGCAGAACTGGCCGCGAACAGCGCCGTCCCACGGCGCGGGAGGACCTCGGATGATATTTTTTCGAAAACCCGAAGAAGAGCAGTCGCCTACCACCGGCAAGGGCCTGGATGAACTGCGCGGACAGGTGAAGAGCGCGGCCCTGCCGGAGTCTGTGGCGGCCATCGTGGCCAAGGAAATGAGCCGCCTGGACAAGACCGATCCCTCGGTGGCCGAGTACTCCATCGGGCTCAACTACATCGACTGGCTGAGCAGCCTGCCCTGGACCACCGCCACCGAAGACTGCCTGGACTTCGCGCGCGTGGAGCGCATTTTGAGCGACCGCCACTTCGGCCTGGACCACGTCAAGGAACGCCTGCTGGAGTACCTGGCGGGGCGCACGCTGGCCGCCAGCGCGCCGCCGCACCTGCTCGTGGTCGACGACGAGGAGATCGCGCGGAGCAACCTGGAGCACGTCCTCAAAAAAGAGGGCTACGCCGTGCAGACCGCGGCCAACGGCCTGGAGGCCCTGGAGCTGCTGCGCTCCTGGAGCTTCGACCTCATCGTCACCGACCTCAAGATGGACAAGATGGACGGCATGACGCTCCTGGCCGAGGCCAGGCGGCTCTCGCCCTCCACGCAGATCATCATCGTCACCGGCTACGCCACGGTCAATTCCGCCGTGGAGGCCATGCGCACCGGCGCAGCCCACTACCTGACCAAGCCCATCAGCCTGGACGCCCTGCGCGAGAGCGTGCGCGAGGTGCTGGGCCAACGCAAGAAGCTGGCACCGGCGCGCGGACCGGTGCTCTGCTTCACCGGCCCCCCGGGCACGGGCAAGACCTCCATCGGCATGGCCATCGCCGAGGCCCTGGGCCGCAAGTTCCACCGCATGTCCATGGCCGGGATGCGCGACGAGGCCGAACTGCGCGGCCACCGCCGCACCTACGTCGGGGCCATGCCGGGCAAGATCATCCAGGCCATCCGCCGCCTGGGGGTGAACAACCCTGTGCTCATGCTCGACGAGATCGACAAGGTCGGCCAGGACTTCCGGGGCGACCCCGGCGCCGTGTTCCTGGAGGTGCTCGACCCCGAGCAGAACCGCTCGTTCATGGACCTCTACGTGGACGTGCCCTTTGACCTGTCCCAGGTGATGTTCATCGCCACGGCCAACGACCTCTCGCGCCTGGACGCGCCCCTGCAGGACCGCCTGGAGGTGGTGCACTTCCCCGGCTACACCGAGCCCGAAAAGGTGCAGATCGCGCTCAAGCACATGGTGCCGCGCCAGTGCGCCGAGCACGGCCTGACGCACCCCTACCCGACCTTCATGCCCGAGGCTGTGCGCACCATCATCAGCGACTACACGCGCGAGGCCGGCGTGCGCAACCTGGACCGCGAGATCGGCAGCGTGTGCCGCAAGATGGCTCGCCTTGCCATGAAGGACAGCCCCGAGCTTGCGACCGTGGGCCAGGGGACCTACCCGGCCATCGTCGACGCCGCCCTGGTCACCAGCCTGCTGGGGCCCCGGCGCCACACGCATGAGTCCGCGCGGCCCGTGCTGCGCCCCGGCGTGGTCAACGGCCTGGTCTGGAGCGACTCCGGCGGCGAGATCGTGCTGGTGGAGGCCGCCAAGATGCGCGGCACCGGCCAGCTCCTGCTCACCGGCAACCTCGGCGCAGTGCTCAAGGAATCCGCCCAGACAGCGCTCAGCTACATCCGGGGCAATGCCGAGAAATACGGGCTGGACCCGAACTTCTTCGCCGAGCAGGACCTGCACATCCACATCCCGGCCGGGGCCATCCCCAAGGACGGACCCTCAGCAGGCGTCACCATCCTCATGTCCCTGCTCTCGCTGTTGACCGGACGGGCCGCCAAGCCCGGCGTGGCGCTCACCGGGGAGATGTCGCTGGGCGGCGTGCTGCTGCCCGTGGCCGGCATCCGCGAGAAGATCCTGGCGGCGCTACGCGGCGGCGTGCATACCGTGGCCCTGCCCATGGGCAATAAGCCCGAGGCCGACGGCCTGGAGGCCGACATCCGCGCGCAGCTGACCATCATCCTCGCCACCGACGCCGACGAGCTGGTGGACGTGGTGCTGGAGGCGAAAGCGTAAGCAAGAGAATATGCCTCCGGCGGCCGGGGGGCATGCTGTCCCCCCGGACCCCCTCATTGCGCAGGCGATCAATCCTTCGACCACATGGAGGCCCATGCATCCCCACCCCGCCAAGACGACCCCGAGCCAGGGCTGGAACTTCGACAACACCTACGCCCGCCTGCCCGAGTCGCTGCATGTGCGCATGAACCCGGTGCCGGTGCGCGCGCCGAAGCTGGTCCTGTTCAACCGCCCGCTGGCCGAGGCCCTGGGCCTGGACCCGCAGGAGATGGACGGAGAGGCGGGGGGCGCCGTCTTCGCGGGCAACCGGCTGCCCGAAGGCGCGGAGCCCCTGGCCCAGGCCTACGCCGGGCACCAGTTCGGCCACTTCACCATGCTCGGCGACGGCCGCGCCATCCTGCTGGGCGAGCACGTCACCCCCGCCGGGGAGCGCTTCGACATCCAGCTCAAGGGCTCGGGCCAGACAGCCTTCTCCCGCCTGGGCGACGGCCGCGCAGCGCTTGGCCCCATGCTGCGGGAGTACCTCGTCAGCGAGGCCATGCACGCGCTCGGCATCCCCACCACCCGCAGCCTGGCCGTGGTCTCCACCGGCGAGGCGGTGTACCGCGAGGACTCCCTGCCCGGAGCCATCCTCACCCGCGTGGCGGCCAGCCACATCCGCGTCGGAACCTTCCAGTACGCCGCCTCGCGCGGCGATGGCCAAGCCCTCCGGGCGCTTGCGGACTACACCATCAAGCGGCACTACCCCGAGCTGGCCGAGGCCGGGAACCCCTACCTGGCGCTGCTGCACGCGGTCATGGAACGGCAGGCCTCGCTGGTGGCCAGCTGGCTGCACGTGGGCTTCATCCACGGGGTCATGAACACGGACAACATGTCCCTGTGCGGCGAGACCATCGACTACGGCCCCTGCGCGTTCCTGGACACCTACGCCCCGGACACGGTGTTCAGCTCCATCGACCAGGGCGGGCGCTACGCCTACGGCAACCAGCCGCACATGGCGCAATGGGACCTCGCCCGCTTCGCCGAAACGCTGCTACCCCTGCTGCACGCGGACGAGAAGCAGGCCATCGCCCTGGCCGAGGAGAGTTTGCTGTCCTTTGCGGACACCTTCCGGCGCTTCTGGCTCTCCGGCATGTGTGGCAAGCTGGGCCTGTTCACGCAGGAGGACGGGGACCTGGAGCTGGCGCAGGGCCTGCTCACCTGCCTGCAGGCCATCCACGCGGACTACACGGGCACTTTCCGCGACCTGGCGACAGCCGCCCTGGCCGAGGCCCCGGTGTTCGCGGACGCCGACTGCGCGCAGTGGCACGAGCGCTGGCAGGCGCGGCTGGCGCGGCAACCGCAGTCCAGACAGGACGCCTGCGCCCTGATGCGCGAGCGCAACCCCGTGGTCATCCCACGCAACACCTTTGTGGAAGAGGCGCTCAAGGCCGCCGTGGAAAACGACGATTACGCCCCGCTCACGCTGCTGCTCAAGGCCGTGTCCCAGCCCTTTGAGGACGGGCCTGACCAGGCAGCCTACCGCACACCGCCCGCGCCCATCCCCGGCTACAAGACCTTCTGCGGCACGTGAGAGGAGTGGAAAAGCCAGGGGCTCCGCCCCTGGACCCCGCCAGAGGGCCTGAGGCCCTCTGGACTCCCCATTGCGCCGAAAGGGCTGCTTCAGGAGGAACCTGAAACAGCCCTTTCGGCTTGTGAGGATCATGATGAAACATGAGGGAGTGCACGTGGCCGTGACACGCAGACAAGCTCTCGACGCAACGCCCTTGAAGCCAACCGAGGGGGGAAACCAACCGAGGAGACCGCGTCACCTCGCACCAAATTGAAAGGGCCGGGAAGAGCGAAGTTCGACCGGCCCTTTCTGCTTGGAATGGGGGGGGACCGGGGGGCCTCACGGCCCTTCCGGCCTGCGGAGCATAGTCCCTTGCCTACCCGCCCCCGGCGCGCTTGAGCTTGCGCCAGAGGGACGCGCGGTCGATGCCGAGGATCTCGGCGGCGCGGGACTTGTTGTTGCCCGTGTGTTCGAGCACCCAGAGGATGTGCTGGCGCTCGTTCTCCTCCAGGGTGGGCATGGCGCCGTGGCGCGAGGACTTGAGGCGCGGGCTGTCCATCTGCAGGTCCGGGGGCAGGTGCCGGGCCTCCACGGTATCGCCCTCGGCCAGGACCACGGCGCGCTCCATGAGGTTCTCCAACTCGCGGATGTTGCCGGGGAAGGGGTAGGCGGCCAGGATGTCCAGCACGTCGGGCGAGAGTTCGCGAACCTCGCGGCCCAGCAGCTCGGAGTATTTGAGCAGGAAGTGCCGGGCCAGAAGCGGGATGTCCTCGCGCCGTTCGGCCAGGGCGGGCAAACGCAGGGTGATGACGTTCAGGCGGTAGTAGAGGTCCAGGCGGAAGGCCCCGGTCTCGGCCTCCACGGCCAGGTCCTTGTTGGTGGCGGCGATGACGCGCACGTCCACCGGGATGTCCGTGGTGCCGCCCACGCGCAAGAGCTTGCGCTCCTGGAGCACGCGCAAGAGGCGCACCTGCATGGACGGCGTCATCTCGCCCACCTCGTCCAGAAACAGGGTGCCGCCGTGCGCAGCCTCGAAGAGCCCGGCCTTGCGCTCGCTCGCGCCGGTGTAGGAGCCCTTCTCGTGGCCGAAAAGTTCGCTGGCCAGGAGCTCCTCGCTGAAGGCCCCGCAGTTCACGGCCAGAAAGCGCTTGTCCGAGCGCGCGCTGGCGTGGTGGATGGCCCGGGCCACGAGCTCCTTGCCGGTGCCGGTCTCGCCCAGGAGGAGCACGGTGGAGGCCGTGGGCGCCACCTGGCCGATGGTCTTTAACAACGCGGCCATGGCCGGGCTCTTGCCCACCAGCATGGGCGGGGCGTCACGGTCCTTGAGGCGCTGGCGCAGGTCCAGCACCTCGCGGCGCAGGCGGCTTGATTCCACGGCCTTGGCCGAGAGGGCGCGCACCTCGTCGAGATTCAGCGGTTTGGCGAGGTAGGAGTATGCCCCGCGGTTCATGGCGGCCACGGCTCCGGGCACGGTGGCGTAGCCAGTCATGACCACCACCTCCAGGCCGGGGTGCAGCTTGCGCGCGCGCTCCATGAGCCCGATGCCGTCCAGCTCGCTCTGCTCGCCCAGGCGCAGGTCGGTCAAAAGCAGGTCGTAGCGGGCGCGGTCCAGCTCGGCCAGGGCGGCGCGGGAGTCGCCGGCATGCTCGGCCTCGTAGCCCGCGCGGACCAGGGCGTGGACGAGGTTCTCCCGGGCGATGGGCTCATCGTCCACCACGAGAACGCGGCCAGCGTTCATGCGTCGCCCCAGTCATCGGCATGGTCATCGACAACTGGCGGGACCGCCAGAGGCAGGCGCATAATGAAGCTGGCGCCCTTGCCCGGCGTGCTCTCCACCGTGATCTCGCCCTGGTGCTGCTCCACGATGCCGAAGACGATGGACAGGCCGAGCCCCGTGCCCTTGCCGACCTCCTTGGTGGTGAAGAAGGGGTCGAAGATGCGCGCCTGGTCCTCCGGCTCGATGCCGATGCCGGAGTCGGACACGGTGATGACGGCCTGGCCGCGCTCCGGGTCGGGCCGGGCGCTGACCAGAATGTGCCCGGCAGGGTCCTTGATGGCGTGCAGGGCGTTGATGAACAGGTTGATGAAGACCTCCTGCATGCGCTGGGCGTCCATGGGCAGCACCAGCTCCGGCGGCACATCGCGCACCAGCTCCACCCCGGCCGGGACCTGGCTGGAGACCAGGCGCACGGAGCGCTCCACCACCTCGGCGAGCGCCGTGGGCTTGCGCTCGAACTCCTTGGCCCGGGAGAACTCCAGCAGGCCCTTGACGATGTCGCGGGCGCGGGCGACCTCCTGGTCGATGTTGCCGAGCAGCCGCCTGCTGAAGACCGGGTCGCACTCGCCGCCCTCCTCCATGAGGATCTGGCAGGAGGTGCTGATGTTGTTCAGCGGGTTGTTCAACTGGTGGGCCACGCCGCTTGTCAGCACGCCGATGGAGGACAGCTTCTTCTCGCGCACCAGTTGGTCCTGGCGCTTCTGCAGTTCTGCGGTCATGTGGTTGAAGGCCCCGACCACGCGCTCCACCTCGTCGTCCGAGCCGGAAGGGGCCAAAAGCGTGAAGCGGCCCTTGGCGATCTCGCGGGTGGCCTCCTCGATGCGGCGCAGGGCCAGGATGGTCTTGTGCCCCAGCACGAAGAGGAACCCGCCGCCCAGGGCCAGGAACACCACCACAGAGAGCAGGAGCTGGCGCTTGAGGGAGTGGACGATGGTCAGCATGCGCGCGCGTTCGTGGAGCACCAGGCTCTGGGAAAGGTCGACCAGGTGCTTGCCGGAGTCGCGCAGGCGCTCCAGCTCGGCCGGGGGCGTGCCCGAGCCATTGCTCTGCTTCACGTAGAGCCATTCTGACTCGGCCTCGTAGGCCGTGAGCGTGCTCTTGAGGGAGGCGTGCTCCTGGGAAAGCCCGAACTCCGCGGCGTTCCCCTCCAGCTTCACCAGGATATCGCGCGCCTTGACCGCGTAGGCGCGGCTCTCGTCGTAGTCCTCCTGGTGGCCGTAGAGCATGTAGTTCTTCTCGTAGCGGCGGATCTCCAGGATGGTGTTGCTCAGGTCGTCGATGATCTCGATGAAGCCCATCTTGCGCTCGATCTGCGCCAGGGAATGGTAGGAGAAGGTGCCGATGAGCCCCACGGCCAGGACCGAGAGCAGCATTCCCAAAAGAACGCGGCGGCGGATGTTCATGTGCAGGAAGGGCTTGTTCAGCGGCACGGGGACTCCTCAAGGGACCATGGCCGCAGCGGCCTGCGGCTCGCCCATGCATATGCCCAACGTGAAAGCAGCGTCAACAGCCTTGACGGATAGAATACATGGAGTTGGGGCATTGCCCCCCCGTGCGGCGCACAAAGGGCGCCCCCGCAGGCGGAGAAAACCCGATGGCGGCCTGGCAGACCGTTGAGAAAGCAAAAACACAGGCTGCCCAGAAGTGGTGAGAGGCAAGGCGCAAAAAGGTTCAAGGCTGAAGCACACTTCCAGTGCGTGAGGGTTTGAACTTTTTGTGGCAACGCAGCAGAATACCGTTTTTCAACAGCCTGCTAGGGCGCGCCGATGGCCCCCTCGACGATGCGCAGCACCTCTTCGGGATCAAAAGGCTTGCGCACGGTGCCCACGGCCTTGCGGATGGCCAGGTGGATGCCCGGCAGGCCGCTGATGACGATGACCGGCAGCTCGCGGAACTCCGGGATGCGCGAGAACTTGCGGAAGAACTTCGGCCCCCACTCGTTGGGCATCTCCAAGTCCAGGGTGACGAGATCGGGAAATTCGCTCACCAGGACCTCCATGGCCACGTCGCCGTCCGAGGCGCTGCACGTGTCGTAGCCGCGCTCGCGCAGCACGGTCACCAGGTAGTCCACGATGTCCGGGTCGTCGTCCACGACCATGATCTTCTTGGGCGCGCCCTCGGACCGCACCGGACGGCCGTGGAGAGTCTGGGCCAGGCGATGCCTGAAGATGCGCCGCGCGAGCTTCTTGCGCAGCACCGGCTCGGACTGGACCGCCGCCTCCGCCTTGGTCCCAGGCAGCTTCAGGGGCTTCAAGGCCTTGGTCCGCTCATTGTCCTTGCGGGCGATGCAGTTCTGCCCGTCGTTCAGGATGTCGCGCACGGTGACGGAGTCGAGCTTTTCGAGCATGGCCTGGTCGGCGGCGACCCAGATGGTGCGCGTGAGGCAGTGCACCGAGCGCGGGCAGGCCAGGCGGTTGTTGCTGCAGGCCAGCACGGCCGAGTCGCCCTCAAGCGCGCGCACCACGTCGCCCACTGTGATGCGCTCCGGAGCCATGGCCAGCAGGTGGCCGCCCTCGCGACCGCGCACGCTGCGCACGAACCCGGCCCGCTGAAGCTCTCCCACCAGGCGCTCCAGATACTTGACCGAGACATCCTGCCGAAGCGAGGTCTCGGCCATGGATACCGGGCCTTTCTCTTCGTGCTGGGCGATGTCCAACACGAGCCGCATCCCGTATCTTCCCTTGGTCGTCAGCCGCATCTCATCCCCCTTGTGCCCCTTCCGCTCATCGCCCCGGCCTTGGTTTTGATCCCGGCCGCCAGGTCAGACCACAAACGATCTCGATGGTATTCATATACACTGCACAAAGACTTTGCAACTCACACTCAGCCTGTATGCTTTAAGTTCATAAACATACTTTAGTCGTATGTAAACATTATTTCCGAAAAAGTACTTCCCAGAAAGGGAGAATTGTGGCAACATTGCTTGTATGTACATCACAAAGCGCTTTCGCATCAATTGCAACCTGTTTTCATAGCACATTAACGTGGCGAGTTTTTGAGGTATTCCTAGCGGAGCACTCTGCGGTCAATACGTAGCGCACGCTCATGCGTGCGGGGGAGGGAGACATGCATCCACCAACCTTGTGGAATTGGGAGCCGGGCCAACGGGTCATACTTTCTTCGATGAAAGCCCCGGAGGCCAGCGCCTGGGTCGAAGAGCCGTACGCCTCGCCCGACGGAGAGAGCCTGGCGGCTTTGACCACCCTGACGGAGGGCGGCTGCACGGCGCTGGTCAACGGCGAGCCGTGGGAGAACACCTTTGAGAAGGGCTGGCACCTGCGCTTCAGCCCGGACGGTCGGCTGACGGCCGTCGTCCAGCAGGACGGCATGTGGACCCTGGCCGTGGACGGCGAGGCCTGGGAGGAAAGCTACGACTACCTCTGGGGCACGCAGTTTTCCACCGAGGGCGACGTCATCGCGGCCTGCATCCAAAACGGCGGCGAGTACGGCCTGTGCCTTGAGGGCACGCCCTGGGAGACCCTTTTCGAGAACGCCAACCAGCCCACGCTCTCGGCCGACGGGCAGTCCTCGGCCGCAGTGGTGCAGCTCGCCTCGCTCAAGCCCGCAGACCTCGACGGCTTCGCCGCCGGCGTGTTCGGCGTGGCCGTTGACGGCCAGGCCTGGGACGCCAATTTCCTGAACGTCTGGACCCCGACCTTCGACCCGGCAGGCAAGCGCGTGGCCGCGCAGGTGCGCACCACCCTGTACGACTACTCCATCGCCGTGGACGGCCAGAAATGGGCCAACGACTACGGCTGCGTCTGGGAGCCGCGCTTCAACCCGGCCTCAGGCTCGGTGGTGGCGCCGGTGCGCGTGGCCGGGGCCTGGGGCCTGGCCCAGGACGACCAGATCATCTGGGAGCCCAAGTTCGCCCAGTGCTGGCAGCAGGTCATCAGCCAGGACGGCAAAAACATCGCGGCCATCGTGGCCCCGCAGTTCGGAACCTTCACCGTGGCCGTGAACGGCAAGCCCTGGGGAATCACCCTGCCCGTGGTCACGGACCTGGTCATCGGTCGCCAGGGCGAGGTCGTCGCCGCCCTGGGCAACACCGACAACCGCGACTGGCGCATCATGGTCGACGGGAAATTCTGGGACGGGTCCTGGGACATGGCCTGGCAGCCGGTCATCAGCGCCAACGGCGGACACGTGGCCGTGAAGGTGGAGAAGGCCGGACGCCAGACCCTGGTGGTCAACGGCCGGGTCTACCCGCGCGAGTTCACCAAGGTCTGGGAGCCCACCTTCAGCCCCGACGGAACCAAGATGCTCATCCGGGCCTTGGACAAGGACGCCTTCCTGCGCATCGTCGCAGAGGTAGGCCGCGCCTAGCGCGGGAAGGAGGACGACCATGAATGCTGCATACGAATTCGTCACCGGCCCCTTGGCCTGGTTCGCCTGGGGGATCTTCATCCTGGGCGCGGCCTGGCGGCTTTACTCCATGTATCAACTGGCCAAGAAAAAAGACGCCTCGTCCTGGGCCTTCATGGACCTGGGCTTCTCGCTTCGGTCCATCGTGAACTGGCTCATTCCCTTCAACGCCCTGGGCTGGCGCAAGAGCCCGGTCATGACCGTGGCCACCTTCGCCTTCCACATCTGCCTCATCCTCGTGCCCGTGTTCCTCGTGGCCCACGTGGTCCTGTGGACCGAGTTCTTCGGCATCTCCTACGCGACCCTGCCCGACAGCGTGGCCGACGCCATGACCCTGGTGGTGCTGGCGGCCTGCCTCATCTTCGCCGGCCGCAGGCTGACCCAGAAGGAAGTGGCCTACATCACCACAGGCAAGGACTGGCTGGCGCTTGTCATCGTGACCCTGCCCTTCCTGACCGGATTTCTGGCCTACCACCAGATCTTCGACTACCAGGTCATGATCATCGCCCACATCGTGGCCGGAGAGATCATGCTCGCAGCCATCCCCTTCACCCGCCTCTCGCACATGGTCTTCGCCGCCTTCACTCGCGCCTACATGGGCTCGGAGTTCGGCGGCGTGCGCCATGCGAGAGACTGGTAAGGTCCCAAGGAGGAACCACACATGGGCATCACTGAACGACTCATTGAGGATGTGGGGATTCGGCGCGGGGTCTCGCGGCTGACCCCGGAGAAGATCGAAAAGATCGTCAACGCCGTGCTGAAAGGCGAAACCGGCGCCCGGCTCAAAACATACGCCGAGACCTGCATGCGCTGCGGCCTGTGCGCCGAGGCCTGCCACTTCGCACTCTCGCACCCCGACGACCCGAGCTACACCCCGGCGGGCAAGGTGCACCAGACCATGAGCGTGCTGCTCGACAAGAAGGGCCGGGTGGACCCGGACTTCGTGTACGGCATGGCCCAGCTGGCCTACACCGAATGCAACCTCTGCCGCCGCTGCGTGCACCTCTGCCCCATCGGCATCGACACCGCCTACATCATGAGCACGGTCCGGCGCATCTGCCACAAGCTGGGAGTGACCCCGCAGTACATGCAGGACACCGCCCACAGCCACGCGTCGACCTTCAACCAGATGTGGGTCAAGGACGACGAGTGGACGGACTCGCTGATCTGGCAGGAGGACGAGGCGCGGGAAGAGTTCCCCGGCCTGCGCATCCCGCTGGATAAGGAAGGTTCGGACATCTACTACTCGGTCATCGCGCCGGAGCCCAAGTTCCGCACCCAGCTCATCTATCAGGCCGCCGCCATCATGCACATGGCCGGCGTGGACTGGACCATGCCCGCCAGCACCGGCTGGGACAACTCCGACATGTGCATGTTCTCCGGCGACTTCGAGATGATGGGGCGGCTCAAGCGCCAGCACTTCGAGAGCGCCCAGAAGCTCAAGGTCAAGCGCATCGTCATGGGCGAATGCGGCCACGCCTTCCGCTCCGTGTACGACACGGGCAACCGCTGGCTTGGCTGGCGCCACCACCCGGTGCCGGTGATCCACGCCGTGGAGTTCTACTGGGAGCTCATCCAGGAAGGCAGGATCAAGCTGGCCAAGAAGTTCCCCGGCCCGGTCACCATCCAGGACCCCTGCAACATCGTGCGCGGACGCGGCCTGCAGGAGAAGCTGCGCGAGGTCACCCGCTTCCTGGTGGACGGAGACATCATCGAGATGCACCCCAACCGCGAGCACAACTTCTGCTGTGCGGCTGGCGGCGGCGTCATCAACTGCGGCCCGCCGTTCAAGAACGTGCGCGTCGACGGCAACACGGTCAAGGCCGAGCAGCTCCGGGCCACCGGCGTCAAGACGGTCATCACCCCGTGCCACAACTGCCACGGCGGGTTGCATGACATCATCCACCACCACAAGTTGGGCATGGATCTCAAGTTCTTGAGCGACATCATCTACGAATGCATGGAAAAGCCAGAGGCCTAGAGGAGGCAGACATGAAGCGCATACTTCCCCTTCTCATCCTGGCCGGACTGGTCTGCGTGTCGGCCCTGGTGGCGGTCCAGACCGTCATGGCCCAGGACGCCATCACCAAACTGGCCCCCGAGGCCTTTGGCAAGCTGACGCGGCCCGCGGCCGTGTTCGTCCACGACAAACACAACGAAAAGGCCAAGCTCGAAGACTGCGTCGTCTGCCACCACGGCGGCAAGGACGGAGTCATCGACCGCACGGCCTCCACCGAGGGCACGCCGTGCTCCGAGTGCCACAAGGTGAAGCCCGCCGGCAAGGCCACAAGCCTCCAGCGCGCCTACCACAAGCAGTGCATCGACTGCCACCGGACCAAGGGCAAGGGTCCCGTGGCTTGCGGGCAGTGCCACAAGCGCTGAAGAACGTCCATTGTCCGACACGCCGGGAGGTCCGCCCCATGACCTCCCGGCGTGTCGGCAGTGTTGACAGGCCCGGGGAGTGAGCCATGCGCAAGCTGTGGAACGCCATCCAGGGAAGCCTCATCTCCAAGCTCATCGTGGCTGCGGGGACGTCTCTCGTGGTGTGCGTCTCCGCCCTGTCGTACCTGGCCATCAGTCACCAGGAGGACATCCTGATGACCTATGTGGTGGCCGAGGCCGACCGCCTGGGCAACACCATCAAGCTCGGCACGCGCTACGCCATGATGCTCAACGCGCGTGAGGACCTGAACCAGATCATCTCCAATGTGGGCAAACAGGAAGGCATCCTGGCCATCCGCGTGTACAACAAGGAAGGCCAGATCAAGTTCTCCAACATCCCGAGCGAGGTCGACTCGGTCACGGACATCAAGAGCCAGGCCTGCTACGTCTGCCACCAGTCCAACCCGCCCATGGCCGATGTGCCGCTGGAGCAGCGCACCCGCATCTTCGAAGGGCCGGACGGCCACCGTGCGCTCGGCATCATCAGCCCCATCCACAACGAGCCCGGATGCTCGGAGAACTGCCACTTCCACCCGAAGGACAAAAAGGTTCTGGGCGCCATCGACGTGGTGCTCTCGCTGGCCGCCACGGACCGCGAGACCAGCACGGCCAAGACGCGCATCATCGGCTTCACGGTCATCGTGCTGCTGGCGCTCGGCCTGTCCATCTTCCTGTTCATGATGCGCTTCGTCCTGCGGCCCATCCGCAAGCTCATCCGAGGCGCCAAGCTCATCGCCGAGGGCGGCCAGTGCGCGGGCATCGACATCTCCCAGCGCGACGAGATGGGCACCCTGGTCACAGCCATCGAGCGCATGGGCAAGAGCATCAGCGAGAAGCAGATCGAGCTGAACCGCCAGCGCGACGAGTACCAGTCGCTGTTCTCCCAGGTGCCCTGCATCATCACCGTGCAGGACAAGAATTTCCGGCTCTTGCGCTACAACCAGGAATTCCGCGAGAAGTTCCGCCCCCGCCCCGGCGACTTCTGCTATCACGCCTACAAGGGCAGAAGCGAGAAGTGCCCCAACTGTCCGGTGGAGCTGACCTTCAAGACCGGCAAGAGCCACTGCAGCGAGGAGACCGGCTATGACGCCGACGGCACCATCCGGCACTGGATGGTGACCACCGCGCCCATCACCAACTCCGAGGGCGAGATCGTCTCGGCCATGGAGATGTGCCTGGACATCACCAGCCGCAAGCAGCTCGAAGAGGAGCTGGAGAAGAGCGAGCACAAGTACCAGGCCATCTTCCGCAACATCCCCAACCCCGTGTTCGTGCTCGACGCCGCGACCCTGCGCATCCTGGACTGCAACGAGTCCGTGCCCATGGTCTACGGCTTCGAGCCCTTCGAGATCATTGGCCGCTCGTTCCAGGACCTGTACCCCGAGGAGGACCGCGACCGCTTCAAGAAGCGCCTGGCCCAGACCGACCTGCACGACCGCTCGGTGCACATGACCAAGGACGGGCGCAGGCTGTTCGTCACGGTGCGCGTCTCGCCGACAGAGTTCTCCGGACAGAAGGTGCTGCTCGTCACCACCAGCGACATGACCAAGCGCCTGGAGACCGAGCAGCAGCTCATCCAGGCCTCCAAGATGGCCACCCTGGGCGAGATGGCCACAGGCATGGCCCATGAGCTGAACCAGCCCCTGTCGGTGATCAAGACCGCAGCCAGCTTCATCGTGCGCAAGATCACCCGCCAGGAGCCGCTGGCCCAGGACATCCTGACCGAGATGGCCCGCGAGATCGACGCCCACGTGGACCGCGCCTCGCGCATCATCAACCACCTGCGGGAGTTCGGCCGCAAGCCCGAGATGAAGCTTGAGGCCGTGGACGCCGGGGCCATCCTGACCCGCTCGCTGGAGATCTTCAGCCAGCAGCTCAAGCTGCGCGAGATCGAGGTGGCCCTCGATGTGGACCCGGACCTGCCCATGGTGCTGGCCGACGCCGGACGCCTGGAGCAGGTGTTCATCAACATGCTCATCAACGCCCGCGACGCCATCGAGGAGAAGTGGGGGGACCCTGAAAAGCTGGACAAGCCCGCCGGAGCCAAGCGCATCACGCTCTCCGCCAGCAGAAGCGGCAATTTTGTGGTGGTGTTCATCGCCGACACGGGCTGCGGCATCCCCACGGGCCTGCTGGAGAAGATCTTCCAGCCCTTCTTCACCACCAAGAAGGTAGGCAAGGGCACGGGCCTGGGCCTGTCCATCAGCTACGGCATCATCAAGGACTGCGGCGGCGACATCCACGCCTACTCCACCCCTGGCGAGGGCACGAGCTTCGCCATCTCCCTGCCCATCGAGAAGGACACCGACCTGGCCGGGGCGGAGGGCCAGAAATGAGCGCGCTTCCGAGAATCCTGCTGGTCGACGACGAGGAAGGCATCCGCAAGGTGCTGGGGCTGAGCCTGGCCGACCGGGGCTTTAAGGTGCACACGGCCGAAAACGCGGAGAAGGCCCTGGCCCTGTTCCGGGAGCTCAAGCCGCCCATCGTGCTCACCGACATCAAGATGCCCGGCATGGACGGCCTTGAGCTGCTGCGGACCATCAAGGCCGAGATCCGCTCCTCCGGCGACCACGACGCCGAGGTCATCCTCATCACCGGCCACGGCGACATCGGCCTGGCCATCCAGGGCATCAAGCTCGACGCCACGGACTTCGTGACCAAGCCCATCAGCGACGACGCCCTGGACATCGCCCTTGCGCGCGCCAAGGAGCGCCTGGACATGCGCCGGGCCATCCGCGAGCACACCCAGGGGCTGGAACGCCTGGTGGAGCAGAAGACCCGCGAGCTGCTGGCCGCCGAGCGCCTGGCCGCAGTGGGCCAGACCGTGGCCGGGCTGTCCCACGCCATCAAGAACCTGGCCAGCGGGCTGGAGGGCAGCATCTTCCTTTTGGGCAAGGGCCTGGAGCTGGACCGCCGGACCTACCTGGAGCAGGGCTGGGAGATGCTCAAGGCCAACGTGGAAAAGATCAAGAACCTGTCGCTGGAGATGCTGCGCTTCGCCAAGCCCGAGGACCTCAAGCCCGCACCCTGCGACCCGGCCCTGCCCGCGCGCGAGGTGACCGAGCTTTTGCAGCTCAAGGCCAAGGCCGCGGGCGTGGAGTTGAGCCTCGCCGCGCCGGAGAACATGGCGCCGGTCGTGCTCGACGCCGAGGTCCTGCACCGCTGCCTGATGAACCTGGTGGGCAATGCCCTTGACGCCTGCCAGGCCGCCGGGTTCGGCCCGGAAACTCCGGGCGGGCGTGCACGGCTCACGGTTGAGCCCCAGCCGGGCGGCGGCGTGCGCTACAGCGTCTCGGACAACGGCTGCGGCCTGACTGAGGAAGCCAAGTCCCGGCTGTTCACGGCTTTTTTCAGCACCAAGGGCGAAGGCGGTTCTGGCCTGGGCCTCATGACCACCAAAAAGATTGTGGAAGCGCACGGCGGAAGCATTGCAGTGGCAAGTGCAAACGGCACTGGAACAACGTTCAGCATAGTCATACCAGGCAGGGGTGAATTGTCTAGATGAAAACATGTCATTTTTGCATAGAAATATTCTTCTCAACGTTGACTCCGACATCATTATGAAATACAGTGAAATTGTACCAAGCTCATCTCGCTAGAGCGATTGCATACACTTGGAATGTGCAATATGGACGAAGTCACACTGGCCGCAAATGGATTTCTGCTTCGGCACGACGGAACGCAAGAGACGGACCCTCTGCGCGCTCTTGGAGCACGCGTTGTGCTGGCGAAAGAGTTCAGTTTACGCAGCTTCGTCCTGATGCTCTGCCAGAACCCGCTGCTCCAACGCCTGAGCCCGTTCGCCCAGGACCTGGCCGGCGGGCTTGCGGGCTGGCCTGCCTCGGGCTGCGTGCCTGGGGGCGTCGAGCGCCTTGAGTTGTGCAAGACGGTTGAGATCATCGGGCACCCCGCGCCGCCCAGGCTGGAGATATACCACGTCCTGCGCGGAGTGGGCGCGGACGGCCAGGACATCGAGGTCAAGCCCTATCCGGTGGAGACTCTGCTTGACCTGCCTCTGAGCCTGGGCCGCTTGCGGCATGTGGTCTTTGGCGACAGGATGGACGAGTTCCGTTTCGAGACCGTCTGCAACCTGTTCGAGTTTCAGGAAGGCATCGGTTGGCAACTCGCATTCCACGGAGCTCCCGTGGAATGCGCACTAAGGAGGTAGTTATGTTTGAGAAGATCCTGTTCGCCACGTCGGCCTCTTCCACCTGCGATGACGCCGCGCACGTGGCCTTTGAACTCTCGCGCAAGAACCGCTCCAAGCTCTTCGTGTACCATGTCTTCGGCCTGCCCGGCCGGGGCTTCAGCCTTACCTACCGCGATGTGCGCACCGGCGAAGCCGAGAACGTGGACGAGAACCTGGTGAGCCTGGTCAAGGAAGAGATGGCCCAGTACTACGAGAAGCTCGGAAAGGACCACCCGGACTGCGTGTACGAGACCACCACCGGCGAGCCGCATACCGAGATTTTGCGCAAGGCCAGAAAAGACGATGCCAGCCTGATCATCATGGGCGCGCACAACCGCGAGGAAGACATCGGCGCCATGCGCCACCGCGCCATCGCTGGCACGACCATGCAGAAGGTGGCCAAGAGCGCCCGCTGCCCGGTGCTCATCGTCAGCCGCCCCTGCGTCACCTGCTGGTCCTACTTCGCCAACATCGTGGTCGCCACGGACTTCAGCAAGCCCTCGGACTACGCCTTCCAGTTCGCGCGCAACGTGGCCAAGGAGATCGGCTGCAGGCTGCACGTGTTCCACTGCGTGGACATCGGCCCCGAGGGACAGCAGAGCAGCGCCACCCAGGCCTACATCGAGCAGCAGCTCGCCGTGGCCGAGAAGAAGATCCAGGACAAGTACGTGGCCAACATGGGCGACTTCGACAACTACGTCATCGCCCTGCGCGAAGGCACCCCGCACGTGGAGGTGCTCAAGTACGCGCGTGAGGCCAAGGCCGACCTCATCGTCATGGCCCACCACACCAAGGACGTGGACCCGGAGCAGGCCATGCTCGGCAGCACCATCGAGCAGGTCGTGCTGCGCTCGGCCTGCCCAGTGCTCAGCGTGAACCACCCCGACAAGGTGGACGTGAGCCCCTACGGGGTGCCGCGCGCGGAGTAGGGCCATGAAGGCGGGCGCGGGCCACGATACGGGCCACACGCCAGGACGTGGCCGGGTGCTTGTCGTGGACGACGAGATGCACCTCAGGCTGTACATCGCGGCGGTGTTTGAGACCGCAGGCTATGAAACGGCCATGGCCCGCGACGGGGACGAGGGCTTCCGCAAGGCGAGCGAGTGGAAGCCCGACCTCGTCAGCCTGGACTTGATGATGCCGAACCAGGGCGGCATCCGGCTCTTCCAGCGGCTCAAGGCCGACGAAGAGCTGAAGCGGGCCGGGGTGCTCGTGGTCTCGGCCATCGGGGGGGAGGCTTTCCGGCACTCGCTTTCGCTTGTGCGCACGGGAAGCGGCGGACTTTTGCCCGATGTGGACGGCTATGTGGAGAAGCCCCCCGCCCCGGAGGCGCTGCTGCGCGAGGCCGCGCGGATTTTGGAAGCCCGAGGCGCCCAGGCCGAGGGGACGTTGGCGCAAGACGTTGACGCAGGACTCTGACGAAGGACTTTGGCGAGAACATCGACGCAGAACATGAAGGAGGCGTAAGATGGCGAAGAAGATCATGGTGGTGGACGACGATCCGGAAATCGTGGAATACCTTGTGTCCATCTTCAAGGAACGCGGCTACGCCACCTGCTCGGCCCCGGGCGGAGAGGCCGCCATGGCGGTCCTGGAGCGCGAAAAGCCGGACCTCTTGACCCTGGACCTGGAAATGCCCGACGAATGGGGCCCCCGGTTCTACCGCAAGTTCAGCCAGAAGCCCGAGTTCAAGGAACTGCCCGTGGTGGTCATCAGCGGCCTGGCGGGCATTCACCTGGCCATCCGCAAGGCCATCGCAACGGTGAACAAGCCCTTTGAACCGGCCCAGGTGCTGGCCATCGTGGAAGGGGCCATCGGCGCGCCCTAGCGGACGCCATGGAACCATTTCCTTTCCGTAGGAACTTGCAGTAGGCTTTGCGCCAGGACACAGGCGCGGTCCGGAACGATACGTTGCGGGCGGCGCCAGGGGCAGGCTCAATGACGATGAATGTGCTTCTTGTGGATGACGAGGCCGGAATCCGCAAGGTGGTCGGCATCACCTTGGCCGACATGGGCTACAACGTGTTCGAGGCGGCCAGCGGCGACGAAGCGCTGGCTGTCTTCGAGCGCGTGCATCCCCCGATCATCCTCACCGACATCCGCATGCCCGGCATGGACGGCCTGGAGCTGTTGCGCCGCATCAAGGCCCAGAGCCCGGACACCGAGGTCATCCTGGTCACTGGCCATGGCGACCTGGACATGGCCGTGGCCGGGCTCAAGCTCGACGCCTGCGACTTCATCGCCAAGCCCGTCGGGCCAGAGGTGCTGGAGATCTCGCTCAAGCGCGCTGGCGACAAGATCATCATGCGCGAGCGCCTGAGGAACTACACCGAAAATCTCGAAGTGATGGTCAACCAGCAAGCCGAACATCTGGTGGACGTGGAATGCCAGTGCGCGGTCAAGGGCGCGGTGGAGGGCCTGACCCAGCTCATCGGCGGCGTGACCGGCGATGTGGAAGGCGGGCTCGGCATCTTCAACGGCCTGTCCTGCCTGGTGTCCATTCAGGACGGCTACCAGCGCATCGTGTCCGCAAACCAGCTCTACCGCGAGCGCCTGGGCGACCGCGCGGGCCTGCCGGGCTACGAGATCTACGCCGATGCTTCGGGCACCGAGGCCGGCAGCCCCGTGGGCCGCACCCTCGCCACCGGCCTGGGCCAGAAGAGCCGCGAGAGCATCATCGGGCCGGACAAGACCCAGTACACGGTCATGGTGCACACGGCGCCCATCCTGGGCGCGGACGGCACGGTGGACCTGGTGCTGGAGCTGGCCGTGGACGCGGGCGAGGTGCAGCGCCTGCAGGACGAACTGCGCGCCACCCGGCAGCGCTACCAGCAGCTTTTCGACGAAGCCCCCTGCTTCATCACCGTGCAGGACCGGCACCTGCGCATCCAGGCCGCCAACCGCCGCTTCCGGGCGGAGTTCGGCGACCCTGTCGGCGGACTGTGCTACGCGGCCTTCTGCGGCACCGGGCGGCCCTGCTTCGGCTGCCCCACCCTCAAGACCTTCGAGGACGGCCAGCCGCACCAGATCGAGCTCACCGTGCGCGGCAAGGACGGCGACCCCGTGAACGTGGTGGTCTGGACCGCGCCCATCAAGAACGAGGCGGGCGAGATCGAGGCGGTCATGGAAATGGCCACGGACATCACCGAGCTTGCGCGCATGCAGGACCACCTGGCGAGCCTCGGCATGCTCATCGCCTCGCTGTCCCACGGCATCAAGGGCCTTTTAACGGCGCTGGACGGCGGCGTGTACAAGGTCAACGCGGGCTTCCGCGCAGACGACCAGCAGATGGTCCAGGTGGGCTGGGGCAAAGTCACGGAACTCATCGGCCGCATCAAGGGCATGGTGCTGGACATCCTGTTCTACGCCAAGAAGCGCGAGCTGCAGCTGCGCCAGGTCGCGGCCGCGGAACTGGCCGCCCAGGTGTGCGAGACCGTGGCCCCCAAGGCCGAGCAGCTGGGCGTCACCTTTGTCAGCGAGCTGGACCCGAACCTGGGCAGCTTCGCCGTGGACAGCGTGGTGCTCTCGGCCGCCCTGGTGAACATGCTGGAGAACGCCGTGGACGCCTGCCTGGAAGACCACGCCAAGGAAAAACACGAGGTCGTGTTCCGCGCCCGGCCCGACGCCAACGGCGTGTTCTTCGAGATCCAGGACAACGGCATCGGCATGCAGCCGGAAACCCTCGCGCGCCTGTTCTCGGTGTTCTTCTCCACCAAGGGCTCGCGCGGCACAGGGCTTGGCCTGTTCATCGCCAAGAAGGCCGTGGACCAGCACGGCGGCCGCCTCGGGGCCGTCTCCGAGCCCGGCCAGGGCTCGACCTTCCGCATCTGGATCCCGCGCTAGAGCTGCCGCAACCAACTTCGGCGCCGACGGCTCAGGCTTTCGCGCCGACGCGCCCGGCGTTGGGCTGCCCGCAAGAATCAATCATCCGCGCCCGCGCCAGCATCCGTTGAGCTGAAAGCTCAGCAACGGTTCCCACGGCATGCACTGCGAAGCAGCCGCTGGGCACCCCACCCCGCAAGGCGATTTTCCGGGCAGGGTAGGTTTGATTCCTCTCAAACAGGCATGGTCTTTCCGCACAATCGGAGTATGCTGGGGCCGAAGATGGGCGTGGACACTGGCCCAAGGCGGCACCGCCTTTGCCAGCGCTCCCCCTGTAAATTCGGGCTGGCTGCGGCCGCCCCCACACCACCCGCGAGGAGTCTGAAATGTACATCAGCGCCCTTGGATCCTTTGGTTTCCTGTGCCAGAACGGCCCTGGCTACGGCACAGGCTACGGCCCCGGCTACGGCCCGTACGGCGGTTTCCACATGATGTCCCCCCTGGGCGGCGGCCTGTTCCTGGTGCTGTTCCTGGCGCTGGTCTTCGTGGTGCTGACCAGGGTCACGCGCAAGTCCAGCGGCGTGCAGGAGTCGGCGCTGGACATCCTGAAGAAGCGCTACGCCAGGGGCGAGATCACCCGCGAGGAGTTCGAGCGCATGAAGCAGGAGCTCAAGGACTGAGCGCCGCCCGCAGCCGAGCCCGCAACTGAGCCCGCAACTGAGATTGACGCTGCCTGCTGGCCAAACTACAAAGGTCCCATGCTGAACGCAGCCCCACCCCGCACCAGGACGCACCGGAATGCCGCCTGACAGCTCGCCTGTAGACGTGCCTCTAGACAGGCGTGAAGGCACGACCGCCGAGCCGCGCGTCGTCCGCCGCATCTTCGCCGTGGGCGACATCCACGGCTGCCACGCCAAGCTCGCGCGCCTGCTGGAGGCCCTGCCCCTGGAGCCCGAGGGCGACCAGCTGGTGTTCCTCGGCGACTACATCAACCGAGGCCCGGACACCCGCGCCGTGCTGGACCTGCTGCTGGAGCTGGGAGAAAATCGGCCGGACACGGTGTTCCTTCAGGGCAACCACGAGGAGACCCTGCTGGGCTACGCCCGCACCGGCGACATGGACCTCTTGCCCCTGCTGCGCTCCATGGGCGTGGAGGCCACGCTCAAGAGCTACGGCGCTGCCCTGCCCGACACCCTGCGCGACTTGAGCTTCATGCCGCGCGAGCACGTGGAGTTTCTGCTGCGCCTGGAGCCGCACTATCGCGCCGGGGGCTATCTCTTCGTGCATGCGGGGGTGAATCCGAAAGGCGACCTGGCCCCGGACTGCCCGGCCGGGGAGTCGCTCACCGTGCGCGGCATGTTCTTGTCCTGCGCGCCCGGCGGGCCGGAAACCGTGGTCTTCGGGCACACGGGTTTTGACACGCCCTTTGTGGCTCCGGGAAAGATCGGGGTGGACACCGGGGCCTGGCAGGGCAACCTGCTCACCGCCCTGGAGCTCCCGGCGCTGGTGTTCCACCACGCTTGAGGCCGAAATTTTCGGGACATCACGTCCAACGTTTCACATCCGGCGCTTCACATCCGGCGCTTCAGGTTCAACGCGTCAGGCCTGGGGCGTCACGCCCTGCTCCGCAGAAATCCCCTCCAGGGCGTAGTCGCCCTCCAGAAAGGCCCGCGCAACCTTGCCGGGCATCTCGTCGTCGACCATGGCCGCGTCCAGCAGACGGGTGAAGCCAAGCAGCCTGCCAAGCATGACCAGCCGCTCCCGGGCCTCGGCCAGGGTGGGCTCGGAGAGCGTGGCCGTGACCATGTCGCCCCGGCGGTCGGTGAAGAAGCCATGAGCCTTCAGGATCTCGGACACGGCCTGGACGCGGCGCTCACGCTGCTCCCTGGCCGTGCCGCCGCCCTTGAAGCGGAAGCGCACGTAGTTCTCGCCCTGTTCCGGCCCGCAGACCGCGTCGACCATGGCGAAATGGAACTCCACGCGGGCGTTGACGTTCAGGTAGTCGCGGGCCACCAGGGCGTAGTTGAAGTTGCCCACGGGCCGGGCGCTGCGCCCATCGAGCAGGGCGCGCGACAGGACCCCGCCGACGTTGCCCACGGGCGGGGCCTCGCGCCAGCGCAGGCCAGGGGTGGCCATGCCCTCGCACAGGGCCAAAAGCGGCACCGAGCGCACGTCTGCCAGGGTGATGTTCCGATGGGAATGCTGCGCGGCCAGGCCGCCGCCGAAGTCGATGAGCAGGAACGGGATCGGGCTCTCGTTCAGCCGACGGAGCAGCACGCCCGCGTCCTCGAGCACGGCGTCCCCGGCGTCGAACATGGCCAGCACGGCCATCTCGTGGACATAGCGCACCAGGTCGTGGGCGGTCTTGCACTCCACAGGCGAGAAGGTCGGGCCATAGGCGTCGGTGAGGTTCAGGGGCACCAGCAGGTCGTGCAGCGCGGCCAGGTCCGGCGGCAGCGGGGCCGGGGCGGGCGCGGACGTCCTGCGGCGGCAGGCCTGCGGATCGCCGCCAGTCTGGCCGTGCGCGACAGGAGCGGCCCCGGCCTCGCCAGCCTCAGCCTGGCAAGACCAGGCCTCTTCCGGCGCTTCCAGCACCTCGCCCTGGTCGGCGTCCAGGATGATCCACTGGCCGTCGCGCAGCGCGTCCATGGCCCCGGCCACCCCGGTGAGCATGGGGATGGAAAGCTCACGCGCCACGCAGGACAGGTGGTCGGCCGGGTTGCCCAGCTCCACCACCACCCCGTCGTATTCCGGAAGCACCTGGGCCGCCTCGACCATGCTGTGGCGCAGGACGAGAATGCGCAGGCCCTGCGGCGCGTGCTCGGGGTCGGCCTCGCGGGCCGAGCGCGCCGGGTGGGCCTGGCCCACGGCGCGTCCCGGCGAGGCGGTGACGCCGGAATCGAGCAGCACGGCCCCGCGCGCCAGCCTGGCCGAGGCCCTGGCGCGTCCGGCCAGGCGCACCGGCCGGGCCTGGAGGATGCGGAAATGGTTGTCCGGGGTCATGGCCCACTCGATGTCCTGGGGCTGCCCGGCCAGGCTCTCGATCATGCGCGCGTAGCGCACCAGCCGGCGCAGCTCGTCGGCGTCGAGGACCGGAACCCGGCGCTCGGCCTCGGACACGGCCACGCGGCGCAGCCCGCCGCCCGGCAAGAGCTCGTCGCGGAAGTCCTTGTCCGCGATCTCGGCGGGCATGGCGGCTTCTTCTGCTGGGCTGGCGTCACGGGCCGGGTGGAACACGTCCACCGGGGCGTCTCCGCCCACGGCGCTGGTGCCCAGGCCGTGCACCGCGGTGAGCAGCATGCGCCCGCTCTCCGGGGCCGCCGGGTCCACGGTGAAGAGCACCCCGGCGCAGCGGGCCGGGACCATGACCTGGCAGAGCACGGCCATGTCGAAGTCCACCAGCGGCAGCCCGGCCTGGCGGCGGTAGCTTGTGGGGCTTGGCCCGAAATTCCCGGCCACGACCTCACGGAAGGCCTCCAGCAGATCCTTGGCCGTGGTCACGTTGAGCTCGGTGTGGAACTGCCCGGCAAAGGAGTGCTCGGCCTTGTCCTCCACCAGGGCGCTGCTGCGCACGGACACGGCCGGCCCGGCTCCTGCTCCGCCTCCAAGGCGCTCCCACGCGGCCACCAGCTCGGCGGCCAGATCGCCTGGCACCGGGGCGGCCAGGATCTCGCGCCGGATCTCCTGGGTGGCGGCCTCCACGGCCTTGCCCAGTTCCACCGCGCCCAGGCTGCGCCTGATCTTGGCCTCCAGCCCGGAGGCCGACAGGAAGCGGCGGCAGGCCTTGGTGGTGGCCACGAAGCCGTCGGGCACGGGCAGGCCGGAGCGCCGCAGCTGGGCCAGGGTGGCGGCCTTGCCGCCGCAGAACCGGCGCTGGTCGGCGTCGATGTCGGCCAGGGCCAGGCAGGTGGGGGTCTGGTCCTCACTCGGGGCGATGGCCGCCAGGGACCGGCGCACGGCCTGGGCCAGGCGGTCCTGACGCTCGAAGAGCCCCATGTGGCCCCCCCCGGTGATGCGGTTCAGGCCGTCCACCAGGTCGAAGGTCGTGTCCATGAGCCGGGTCGCGGCCTCGGACAGGTCGGAGCGGTCGCGGCTGGCCAGGGCGCGCTCCACAAGGGCCAGGCGCTCCAGGGCCAGCTCGTTGTCGGCCAGAAGCACGCGGAAGGCGTGGTAGCGGGCCTTGAGCCGCCCCAGCGCCTCGCTGGCCCGGGCGTTGCGCAGGTCGCGCCAGGCGCCCAGCGCCTTGTTGAACCAGCGGCTCACGAAAGTCATTGCCCACCCCCCTGCCCGTCCACGCGGGCTTGCATCTGATCCGGCAGGCCCAGGAAGGCGCTGGCCTGGCTGGCCACGGCCTGGTCCGAGGAGAGGTCCGTGTCGAGCTGCCGGGTGAAGGCGGTGAGCTCGCCCAGGCGCGCAAGCACGGCCTCCATGTCCGGGCGGTCGGCCACCTTGAACTTGCCCACCACCAGGTCCTGGTTCACCACCACCTGGAAGCCCAGGCCCTCCAGGATGATGCGGATGAGCTTGGCCCGGCGCTCCCGGCGGCTCTCGTCGGCCAGGCCGCCCACGAAGCGGAAATAGATGGCGTTCTGGTTCGGGTTGTCGCCCAGGTGCGCGTCGACCACGCTGAAGTGGTAGCCCAGGCGCAGGCTCAAGTTCATGTAGCCCCGGGCCACGATGGCCAGGTTCTGGCCAGCCGCGCCCGTGGGGTCGTTCATCAGCTCGTAAGTCTTGCGCAGGCCGCCCAGCACATCCCCGGCACTCAAGGCTGCCGGGTCGGTGCGCCAGGCGCTTTTGCTGCACAGGCCGCGCAGAAAGGCCACCAGCGGCGCGCAGGCCAGCTGGTCCACGGTGATCTCGTGTCCGGCGCTCTCGGCCACGCCCTCGCCCAGGCCCTCGCCGATGTCCAGCACGCGGATGTCCATGGGCACGCCCAGCTTGAGCCTGCGGGCGTCGGCCCCGTCCAGGCCGGGCTGGCGGGCGTGGATCTCGGCCAGCTCCTCCACGGCCTTCTCGTGGGCGAAATGGATGAGGTCGTGGAAGCTGCGGCAGCCCGCCGGGGTGAAGTCCGCCGCCTCCGGGTCCAGCAGGTTGAGCGGCTGGATCAGCCGCAGGATGCGCCGCAAAAGCGCGTACTCCTGGTCGCCGGGGTCGAGCTCCGGGCCAAAGGAGCGCAGCCGCAGCAGCGGCTCCAGCACACCCTGGTAGACCGTGCCGCTCTGGGCGTCGGCCGAGGCGTCCACCGTGACGTCCGCGCCCATGGGCAGCAGCGTGAGCGCGCCCGGCAAACCGAACAGGGCCGGAACGCGGTACTCGCGCGCGATGGTGGCCAGGTGCCCCACCGTGGTCCCGACCTCGGTGACCAGGGCGCTGGCCCGGCGCAGCACCGGGCTTAGGCGCGGCGCGGCCACATGGGCCACGGCCACCGCGCCCAGGGGAAAGTCCTCGGGGTCGTCGCCCGCGCGCACGTGCACCACGCGCCCGGCCCCCACACCCGCCTGGGCGACGCTGCCGCCGCAGGCCAGCACCACCGCCCCGGCCAGGATCTCGTCCAGCTCCTCCGGGGCCTCCTCCATGCGGGCCAGGGGCCGCGTGGACGTGAGCAGGAGCCGCCCCCTGGGGGTCAAGATCCAGCCGAGCTCCTGGGGCGCGCCCAGCACCCGCTCCACGGCCATGCAGGCCTCGGCCAGGTCGGCCAGGGTCTTGGTGGACAAGAGCGCCGTGCCGCGCAGCAGCCCGTTCTTCAGCAGCGACAAGGGGGAGCCGCCGTCCGGGTGGTCGAAGTTGCCGGGCTTGGCCAAAATCTCCGAGCGCATGGCCCGAAAGGGATAGCTGCGCCGCACCAGGTGGCGCTCCACGCCTTTGCCGGGGGCGCTGCCGCCGCCCGCGTCGCCTTCCACGGACTGCCCGGGCTTGGCTGTTCCAGGCTGGGACACGCTGACGGACAGGGCGTCACGCTTGGACCAGGTGTGGTCCAGGGTCCGCACCACCCCGCGCAGGGCCGGTTCCGGAGCCTCGCGCACGCTGACGGACAGCTCCGCGTCGGCCCGCGCGCCCGTGGCGCTAGAAATATGGCGCGTGAGGGCGAGGCGGATGACCAGGGGCAGGTCGTCGAGGTGCCGGGCCAGGGCCAGGGGCTCGCCGGGCAGGTCCGCCGCGCCGAGCCGGTGCACGGCCACGGCCAGGGGGCAGGCCCGGCCGCAGCGGCGGCGCAGGGCTGCGGCCTCGCGCTGCAGGCTCTCCTTCAGCTCCGGGGGGCAGGTCTTGTGGGCCAGCAGCTGGCGCACGCCCGCGGCCGTGAGGGCGAAGCCGTCCTGCATGGGCAGGCCGAAGCGGTGCTTGAGCTCGGCCAGGCTGGCCACGCCCGCGCCCACGGCCTGCTCGGTCTCCCAGCCGATGTCGGTGAAGGACAGCACCGGAGGCAGGGCTGCGGGATCCGGCCCGCCAGCCAGGATGTCGTCCAGCAGGGTGCGCAGGGCCTGGTAGCGGTCGAAGAGCTCGACATAACGGTCGCCGGTCAGGTTGTTCAGGCGGTAGACCACGCGCTGCACAAGCAGGCCCAGGTCGCGCACGGATTTTTCGAGAAAGGCGCGGTCGAAGATGTACTCGCCGCCCAGGGCGCGCTCGAGCCCGGCCATGAGCTCCAGGGCGTCGGTGTTGTGCTCCAGGATCAGGCGGAAGTTGTGGAACAGGGAGCGCATGGCCACGGACGTGGGCCGCTTTGTGCGGTCCTGACCGGGCTTGGAGAAGAGCTTTCCCATGCGATCCCTTGCGGCGGCCCCTGCGGTGGGTCATCCGCCTTTTCGTTTTGAAACATCCGCTGCGCCGGAAGGCCCCAGCAGCAGCCCTCCTTCAGTCCGGCCTCAACCGGCCCGCAACCCCTTGTCCAGGCGCTGCTTGTCCTCGATGCGCCGCACCGTGTCCAGAATGTCCGAGAGCTTGAACGGTTTGGCCACGAAGTCGAACGCGCCCTTGCGGAAGGACTCCTTGGCCGTGTCCAGCGTGGCGAAGCCGGTGATGACCACCACCCCGGTGTCCGGCGAAAGCTCCTTGACCCGGGTCAGGAAGCGCATGCCGTCCACGCCCTCCATCTTGAGGTCGGTGATGACGATGTCAAAGCGCGTCTCCTCCACGCGTGAGAGGGCGCTGGCGCTGTCCGTGAAGGTCTCCACCTCGTACCCGGCCTTCTGGAAGGAGGGCTTGAGGCGCTTGCAGACGATGGGCTCATCGTCCAGGATCAGGATGCGGGTCTTGCCACCCGGCTTGATGTCGTCAGTCATTGCGCACCTCCAGAAGGGGCGTGATGCGTTTGAGAAATTCCTCGGCGTGGCGGCCGATGTCCTCGTCCTCGCGCAGGCACACGTCCAGTTGCCGAGTGTAGCCGATGAGCCCGCCCAGGACCAGCATCTTCTCCCGCATGCGGTCTGGCGGGAGCTTCTTGATGCGGCCCACCACCAGGTCGCCGTGGACCTCCACCCGGAAGTCCAGACGCTCCAGGATCAGGGCGATGCAGCGCGCCCGGCGGGACCGGCGCATGAAGTCCGTGACCCCGCCGAGGAAGCGGAAGTAGATGTAGTTGTCGTTGACGCGCTCGCCGATGTAGGCGTCGATGATGTTGAAGTGATAGCCCAGGCGCAGGTGCAGGTTCATGTACTCGTGCGACACCACGGCCAGGTTGCGGCCGATCTTGCCGGGCGCGGCCGAGGCCGAGCTGAAGGTCCGGGTGAAGCTCGACATGAAGCTGCCGAGGTCCACGCTCATGGGCTCGGTGGACCACATGCCGGACTGGGTGAGGCCGTCGAGCAACGCGCCCAGCGGCACCGAGTCCAGCTCGTCCTGGCGCACGTCGCGGTCCTCGGGCGAGGGCACGGGGCCGGAGTCCAGATCGATGACCATGAGCCCCAGGGGTTGCGCCGAGGTCAGGCGCCTCTGCGTGGCCCCGCTGCGGTGCCAGTGGCGCTCGCTCACCTCGATGAGCTCCTCCACGGCCTTCTCGTGGATCCAGCGGGTGATGTCGTGGAAGGTGCGGCAGGCCGAGGCCTTGAACTGCTCGCTGTGCGGGTCCACCAGGTTCAGGGGCACGATGCGCTTCAAAAGCCGCCGCAGCAGCCGGTACTCGGCGGACTCCTCGAAGGACTCCTCGCTGGTCAGCTCAAACCTGCAGAGCTCCTGCACGGCCCCGCGGAACACCGCGTTCCGGGTGGTGTCCAGCGTGATCTCGTCGCCGGTCTTGAGCAGGCTGGTGGCCACGCCGGTGTTGACCACGGCAGGCACCCGGTACTCCCGCGCCAGGGCCGACATGTGCCCGGTGGCCGAGCCCACGTCGGTGATGATGCCCTGGGCCGCGCGCATGACGCGCGAAAAGCGCGGCGAGGTGTGGTGGGTGACCAGGATGGCCCCGTTGGGGAAATGCGCCAGGTCCGCATCGTTGCGGGCCACAAAGACCTTGCCCACGGCCACGCCGTGCTGGACCACGGTGCCCTTGCCGGAAAAGATGACCTCGGCGTTGCGCGTGGCGTCGACCACGCTCATGGACGGGTCCGGGCAGGACAGGGCCTGGCGCGGCTGCATGTTCAGCGGCCGGGCCTGAAGGATGTACAAAACGTCCTGGGCGTCGAAGGACCACTCCACGTCCTGGGGCCGCTTGTAGAACCGCTCGATGGTCATGGCCGTCTGGGCCAGGCGCTGGATGCGCGCGGGCGAGAGGCAGGGCATGTCGCGCAGCGCGGGCTCCACGTCCGCAAGGCCCGTGCCGCCCCCGGCCAGGGCCGTCAGCCGCAGCGGCTTGTGCGCGATCTCGGCGGAGCGCACCGCGTGCGTCGGGGTGCGGTCGATGAAATAGGTGTCGGTCTCGGCCGTGCCGTCCACCACGGGCGCGCCCAGGCCCCAGGTGGCGGAGATGACCATGGCGTCCTCCTCGCGCGCCAGGGGCGCGTAGGTGTACAGCGCGCCGCTGACCTCGGCCTCGACCATGGCCTGGCAGCCCACGGCCATGGCCGTCTCGTTCTCCTTGTAGTTCCGGTGCAGGCGGTAGCGCCAGACCTCCGGCGAATAGGCCCCGGCCAGCACGCGCTTGTAGGCCGAGAGCACCTTGTCCGCAGGCACGGCCAGCACGCTCTCGTACTGCCCGGCGAAGCTGAACTCGGCGTCCTCGCCCCAGGCGCTGCTGCGCACCGCGAAGAGCGTGGCCTTGCCGCCGTGGCGGGCGGCCAGCACGTCGAGCATGGCAGCGATCTGCTGGGCCACGGGCCGGGGCACCTCGCCCTCCAGGATGCGCGTGCGGATGTCCAGGGACAGCGCGTCCAGGGCGCCCTCGTCGGCCTCCGAGCCTGAAAGCGGCCCCTGGTCCAGACGGGCAAGGCCCTCCTCGACCCGGCGCGTCACATCGTTGTGCGCCATGAAGTCGAAGAAGGCCTTGCTGGTGATGACGAAGCCGTCCGGCGTGGGAAGGCCCAGGAGGTTGCGCACGTCGCCCAGGTGGGCCAGCTTGTTGCCGGCCTCCTCGCTCACGTCGCGGTTCAGGTCCTCCAGCGGCATGGTCAGGCTGGTGTTGGGAAACGAATGCCGTCCGGCCAGCTCCTCTTCGATCTGGTGCTGAATGCTCTCAAAGGCCAGGAACAGGTCCACGTTCTTGCGCTGGGTCAACACGCTCAAGTCCGAGATCAGCTTGAACACCAGGTCGCCCAGGCGCTCGCAGGCCGAGACAATGTACTGCCCGTCAAAGACGTACTCGCCGCTCAGCTTGTCGCCCATGTCGGCCATGAGCTCCAGGATGGCGTTGTTGCGCGTCAGGATCATCTCGAACTTCTTGAACTGCACGGCAAAGGGGACCGGCGGCCTCTTGGGCCGCCAGAAGGCGAACATGTCCCGGATGCCGGAGAGACTCAACATAACCGCGTCCTAGTGTGCTCCCTTGCTCTGGAACACCAGCCCGATGGCCAGGCCGCTCAACAATGCCACGATGGTGGCCAGGATGCCATAGACAAGCGAATGGTTGAAGGCCACGTCGGCCAGCTTGGCCGGGATGCCCACCAGCTCCACCGGCACGCCGGTCTTGCCGCTGGCGGCAAGCTTGCCATCCTTCAGCGCCAGCACCTCGACGCTGTACTCGCCGGGCAGGAGCTTCGAGGGCACGGGCATGACCGCGCGGAACTCCTGGCTCGCGCCGTCCGCAGGGCTCAAGGTCACGCCGCCCCGCACCTCGCGGTACAGGCCTTCCTCGCGCCGCAGCTTGAGCAGCTCCAGGCGATTGACCGGGGTGTCCTTGTCTGCCGGGGTGATGACGATGTCCTGGGACACCTGCTCCAGGCGATACGGGGCCGCAGCTGCGCCCAAGGCGTCCAGATCCTTGGAGGCCGTGACCAGATACACCGAGGGCACCTCGTCGATGGTCAGGGAAGCCAGGTTCATCCAGAGCAGGCCCAGGGCGCGGCCCTTCTCCTTCATGTGCAACTCGGTGCGCGCGCCCACAAAGCGCACCACCACGTCGCTGCCGGCCGGGGCCTTGCCCGTGACCGTGAGCGTGGTGCCATCATAGGTGGCGCCGATCTTCACCGAGGGCGGGCTCACGACGAGGTCCAGGCCGCCCGGAGCGAAGTTCGCGGCCAGGGCCGCCGCCGGAAGAACCAGCAGGACGGCGAACAGGGTGATGAGGCTTATCTTCAATCCGCGCATGGCTAGTGTCCTCCCACGTAGGCCAGCAGAACGCTTGGCGTGGCCAGCAGGCCGTAGAGCATCTTGCCCATGACCACCAGCACCAGCGAGGCCAGCAGAATCTTCAGTTGTTCGCCGTGCAGGCGCTTGCCGACCTTGGCGCCGATCTGCGCGCCGAAGGACGAGCCCAGGAGCAGGATCAGGGCCAGGACAAAGTCCACGGTGTGGTTCTCCACAGACTGCATGATGGTCACGTTGACGCAGGTGAACAGGATCTGGAACAGGCTGGTGCCGACCACCACATGCATGGGCATGCGCAGCAGGTAGACCATGACCGGGACCATGATGAAGCCGCCGCCCACGCCCATGATGGCCGACAGCACGCCGACCAGCACGCCCAGCACCAGGGGCATGAGCACGGACAGGCGGATGCCGGAGCGCGGGAAGTCCATCTGCCAGGGCATGGCCTTGATGCAGCGCGCATAGGCCGACTCTTTCTTCGGCTTTTGCGGCTCGGCGCCGGCTTCCTGGGAGGACTGGGCCGGCTTCTTGTTCTTGCGCATGGCCTGCAGGCTCTCCAGGAACATGTAGCCGCCCACAAAGCCCAGCATGAGCACATAGGTGATGTTGATCAGAAAATCCGCGTTGCCCATGGCCCGCAAGACCTTGATGACCTGGACGCCAAGGGTGCCGCCCAGCACGCCGCCCACAAGCAGCAGCAGGCCCATCTTGAAGTCCACGTTGCCCATGCGGAAATGCGCCAGCGTGCCCGAGGTGGACGCGCCCACGATCTGGTTGGAGTCCGAGGCCGCAGCCACGGTGGGCGGGATGCCCATCATGATCAGAAGCGGCGTCATCAGAAAGCCTCCGCCGACACCGAAGATGCCGGAGAGCAGGCCTACCGCGACGCCCAGGCCCAGGACTGCGGCCACGTTGACGCTGTTGCCAGCGATGGGAAGGTAGAGATGCAGCGGTATGGCCATCAATTACCCCTTGTGCGTCTGAAGGTTCACGTTCTTTTTCGGGGAAACCACTTCCACTCGGCAGGAAACGCGGTGGCGTATCCTCTGCAACCAGGACGACTCCGCATCCTGAGACCGGCCGTCCCCCCGACCGTCCCCATCCATGGCCTCGACCACAAGCAATGTGGTCCGGTCATGCTCCACAAAACGGATGACCTCTTCCACAAAGCCGCCCTCGGCCACGAAGTGCTGGATGCGCACCCCCTCGGCCTTGGCGGCCTCGATGCGCAGCTCCAGGCGGTTCTTCACGGCGTCCTCGCTAAAGGCCGCAGCGCCCACAAGCTGGGGCGGCAGCACCCGCAGCACCGAGACCTGGGCGCCGATGCGCCCGGCCAGGGCAATGGACCGGGACAAGGCCTCCCAGCCCCCGTGCGCGCCGTCCATGCAGACAAGAATCCGTTCCATGTGTCTCCCCTGTCGAATGCAGGGTCTAAAGCAACGGCGGTGCCATGCAGTGCAACTTCCCGCAATATCGGTATTTTCTAAATCGTCATGGGGCCTGGCGCGCCTGGAAGGGGCCGGTGGCGTTCCAGATCGAAACACGCCTGGTCACCCCATCCGGGCCTTGTGCCGATTTGAAACAGGAGTATAGGAAAGGCAGCCCGGAGACGGCTGTTTGCCAGGGCCGCCAGTGGAACGATGCTTGCTCAAGCCTCGCAGGCGCGGCTTCCCGCGCGCCGCAACCCGAGCAGGAGAACGATTGACAATGACCGGCCACACGCACCCGCAGTCCGCCACGGCCCCGTCCCGGGAAGGCTCGCTGCTAAACTTCTTCCGCTCCATCAAGGGCAAGATGTTCCTGGTCTTCGCCCTGACCTTCCTCTCGGCCGGGCTTTTGACCGCGCTGAACCTCTGGACCATGGACACGGTGAAGAGCCGCCTGCTCATGGGCGAGCGCTACGAGTACCTCCTGGAGAACATCCTGGAGGTGCGGCGCTTCGAGAAGAACTTCCTGCTTTACGGCGACGGCGCAAGCATCGAGGAGGGCAACAGCTACCTGAAACGCGTGGGCGAGCTGGTGGCCGAGCTGGCCCCGGACATCGCGGACGTGGCCGGGCAGCAGGGTCTTCAGTCGTTCCAGGAGGCGCTGCGGGCCTACGAGGCCTCGGTGCGCTCCTTTGCCGCCGGAACCCGGCCCAACCGCGAGGAGGTGCGCTCACGCGGGAAGGCGCTTGTGGATTTCGCCCAGAAGATCATCCAGACCAAGCGCACGCGCATCCACCGCACCCTGGCCCGGGCCTCGGTGCTGCCCTTTGCCTACCTGGGCGTGTTCCTGCTGCTCATGGTGGTCATCATCAAGCTCATCTCGCGCGGCATGCTGCGCCCGCTGGACGTCATCCGCGTGACCACCGAGCGCGTGGCCCGGGGCGACTTCAGCCCCATCCCGCCGAGCCCCGGCCAGCTGGGCGAGATCGCCGGGCTGGTGGGCGCCTTCAACCGCATGGCGCACGAGCTGGAGGCCAACCAGGAGGACCTGCTCCAGGCCCGCAAGATCGCCGCGCTCGGCACCTTCACTGCGGGCATCGCGCATGAGCTGAACAACCCGCTGAACAACATCTCCCTCACCGGCGAGGCCTTCATGGAGGTCCACGGCGAGGAGCTCGACGCCGACGGCGCAGAGATGATCGACGACATCATGGCCCAGGCCGAGCGCGCCAGCGAGATCGTCAAGAACCTGCTGGACTTCTCGCGCACGGAGCACCCGACCTTCAGCCCCCTGGCCCCGGAGGACATCGCCCGGAGCACGGTGGCCCTGGTGCGCAACCAGGTCATGCTCTCCGGGGTGCGCCTGGAGATGCAGATCCCCGACGGCCTGCCCGCCATCATGGGCGACCTGCGCACGCTGCAGCAGGTGTTCATGAACCTGTTGCTGAACGCCATGCAGGCCACCCCGCCCGAGGGCGTCATCAGCCTGCGGGCCGCCAACGCACCGGGCGACTTCGTCCGCTTCGAGGTGCGCGACACCGGCTCCGGCATCCCGCAGGGGGCCCTGCAGCACATCTTCGAGCCCTTCTTCACCACCAAGGAGGTGGGCCGGGGCACGGGCCTGGGCCTGGCCGTCACCTACGCCATCATCAAGCGGCACAACGGCCGCATCGACGTGAAGAGCGAACCGGGCCAGGGCAGCGTGTTCAGCGTGTACCTGCCCAAGGCCACGGCCCAGGACAAGGACCAGAGTCCATAAGGGAGAGCTTTGATGAAGCAGGCAAGACTCGCGGTGGTGGACGACGAGACGGTGGTCTGCCGCCGCCTGAGCCAGATGCTGGCCAGGGACGGGTACGAGGTTGAGGCCTTCACCACGGCCCGCGCCTTCCTGGAGCGCATGCACGTGCAGCCCTTTGACATCGTGTTCCTGGACCTGCGCCTGCCGGACATGGACGGGCTCGCGGTGCTGCCCAAGGTGAAAGCCCTGCGCAGCGAGACCGAGGTCATCATCGTCACCGGCCATGGCGCCATCGACACGGCCATCGAGGCCATCAAGGAGGGCGCCTACCACTACGTGAACAAGCCGGTGAAGCTCTCCGAGATCCGCGTGCTGGCCAAGGGCGCGCTGGAGAAGGTCTCCATGCGCCTGGAGAACCTGCGTCTGCGCGAGGCACTCAAGGGCGGCGGCGGGCTGTCCGCCTTCATCGGCACCAGCCCGGCCCTGCAACAGGTCTTCTCGCTCATCCGCAAGGTCGCCCCCGTGGACTGCAACGTGCTCATCCAGGGCGCCAGCGGCACGGGCAAGGCCCTGGCCGCGCGGGCCATCCACCAGTCCAGCCCCAGGGTCGAGCGGCCCTTTGTCTGCTTCAACTGCGGCGGGTTCACCGAGGAGCTTATCGGCAGCGAACTCTTCGGCCACGAGCGCGGCGCATTCACCGGAGCCACGGCCACCAAGATCGGCCTGTTCGAGTCGGCCACCGGCGGCACGGTGTTCCTGGACGAGATCGGCGAGATGCCGCTGTCCATGCAGGTCAAGCTTTTGCACGTGATCCAGGAGAAGCGCATCCTGCGTGTCGGCGGCACCCGGCCCATCGACCTGGACATCCGCATCATCGCCGCCACCAACAAGGACCTGAAGCACGAGGTGGCCCAGGGGGCCTTCCGCGAGGACCTCTACTTCCGCCTGAACGTGGTCACCATCGCCCTGCCGCCCCTGTGCGACCACCGCGAGGACATCCCGCTTCTGGCCCGGCACTTCCTGGAGAAGTACGGCCTGGCCTTCCGCAAGGCCGTGGCCGGAATCCACCACCAGGCCATGCAGATACTGAACAACTACAGCTATCCCGGCAACGTGCGCGAGCTGGAGAACATCATCGAGCGCGCCGTGGCCCTGGCCGAGGGCGACCAGATCCGGCCCCAGGACCTGCCCCAGGACCTGCAGGAGCTGGAGTTCGACACCATGAAGGGCGAGGCCCTGCTGACCCTGGAAGAGCTGGAGAAGCGCTACATCGCCAAGGTGCTGGAAAAGACCCGCTTCAACAAGGGGCTCACGGCCCAGATCCTCGACGTGCCCCGGACCACCCTCTGGCGCAAGCTCAAGAGCTACGGGCTCGAATAGCGCGCGGGCCAGGGCGGGGCCTCCCCGGGGTCGTCTCGTGGACGGCCTTGCCGCAGCCCCCCCAAAGCTGTATGGGTAATACTTGAAGCCCGGCGCCCCTGGCCCGGAATGAAACACCGCGCTCTTCCAGAGGGCGACCCCAGACGCGCACCCCCAGGCGCACAAACAGTGGCGAAGCGGCGCGAGACGCCGTCCACCCACCGGAGTTCCAGCCATGGCCAACGAAGCAGACCGCGCCCAGATCCACGAGGAGACTTTCCGCGCCGCCTCCCTTGCGCGCACCAAGAACGCCACCGGGCCGGAGCCGCTCGTCATCGACGGCCAGGTCTGCTGCGCGAACTGCGAGGAGCCCATCCCCGAGGCCCGGCTCAAAGCCCTCCTCGGCGTGGGGTTGTGCGTGAACTGCGCCGAAGAGGGCGAAGCGGCGGCAGAAAAGGAAGAAGAGAAAGAAGAAGAATAGGCACCAGGGCCTGCGCCCTGCTCTCTGCCAAGAATAGCCTCCTGCGAAAATCAACCGCAGGGGGCTTTTTTCTTTGGGGGAGTCCCGCCATAGGCAAAGGGAGGCGGCACAGGGGTGCACAAATCCCACCCACAACGAAAAGCCCCTTACGACTTCCATCGTAAGGGGCTGATCTTTCAGGTGGCGAGGGAGAGAATTGAGCCCCCCACACGGGGGGGCCTGCCGAGCACGGATATGCGGGTGGGCGCCAGTGGCGTTTTGCTCTGGGCTCGTGGGGAAGAGTCTGGGGACGGCCTAGAGGCCAAAGAAAAAGGCGGTCAGGATTTCTCCTAACCGCCTGTATTCTCTTGGCGTCCCCAGGGGTGGGCGAACCCCCGTTACCGGCGTGAGAGGACACGGAACCAAGCGCACTTCCCGTCTTAACCCGCATTTCACTGCGCTTCGGCGCAGGTCGTCGTAGCAGGATGCGGAGTTTTTTACGTCCCAGTTTACGTCCGGGGGATAAGTGCTTTGGGTTCGGTCTTTCCGTCAGTGATTGCGTCGTCTTGAAGATGCATCTGCAGCCATGCGCAAAACAAGATATCCGAATACGCCTGCCACAACTGAGGCTATGAGAACCGCGACTTTGGCCAGTTCTAGGTGTTGGGGTTCGTTTCCGAAGGCCAGGTTGGCAATGAAGATGGACATGGTGAAGCCGATTCCTGCGAGACAACTCGCGCCGTACAGTTGTATGATACCAGTTTTACTCGGGAAGGAGGCCCAACCCAACCGGTTGACAAGCCAGCATATTCCCGTGATGCCGACCTGTTTGCCAATGATCAATCCTGTAATGATTCCGAGTGCTTCGGGATGGAGCACCCGAGCGGCAATGCCTCCTGGTATGGCGACTCCGGCGTTTGCCAGGGCAAACAGCGGCATGATGCAAAAGGACACCCACGGATGCAGGGCGTGTTCGATGTTCTGCAAAGGAGTGGTCGCCGCCGCATGCGCGTCTTCCAACGCATGGAGGGCTGCATGCTGCTCCTTGTTCGTGAGCACGGTCTTCCCAGGAGTGATGGCATTTTCAAAGACAATGGCCGTATTCCGCAGTTCCTCAACAAAGCTGGAACAGTCCATCTTGGTGCTGGCAGGAATGGTCATGGCAGCCAAAACTCCGGCCATGGTCGCGTGGATGCCGGACTTGAGGAAGGCCAACCAGACGACGATGCCCAGCAGGAGATAGGGCAGGGAGGAGCGCACTCCCCATCGCGTGTTGAGCAGTGCCATGATCGCGAGAGCACCGACGCCTACGGCCAAGACCGTCAGATTGAGCTTGGCCGTATAGAACAGGGCGATGACCAGAATGGCACCAATATCGTCGACGATGGCAACAGCAGTGAGAAATAGCTTCAAGCCGGTGGATGCGCGCTTGCCAAGCAAGGAGAGGACACCCAGGGCAAAGGCGATGTCCGTGGCCATGGGAATGCCCCAGCCTTTGCTGGTGGGTTCTCCAGTATTGATGACCGCGAAGAGGATTGCCGGGACGACCATTCCGCCCAAGGCTGCGGCTATGGGCATGACTGCCTCACTCGGGGTGGAAAGGCCTACGACGAGGAATTCTCGCTTGATCTCCAAGCCTACCACGAAGAAGAAGATAGCCATCAAGCCGTCATTGATCCAAAGGAATGCACCTTTGGAGAGAGTATATGGGCCGATTCCTATTGTTATGGGGGTCTGCCAGAGGGCGTGATAATTTGCGGCCCAAGGGGAATTGGCCCAGACGAGGGCAACAATCGTGCAGACGAGCAGAATGATGCCGCCCGCGACCTCGATTTTGAAAAAGGCTTCGAATGATTTGAGCAAGGTCGAGCTGGATGTGTCCGGTTGGGGCTTGTCCATCGGACCTCCTGGAGAGGATTTTCTCTCATTGTGCCAAGGTTGAGGACTTGATGCAACGCTCTTTGACAATGAGCTGTATTCAAGATGCAAAAACCCAGAAACCGCCTTGCGCGGTTCCTGGGTATCCAATCGGAATAATTCTCTTTTGACGCTGGTGCCCCCAGGGGGGGGCGAACCCCCGTTACCGGCGTGAGAACCCGACGAGGGGTCTTGCTACCTCCGTGGACACTGGTACCAATTCCGACAAGACGATCTGCCCCGGTGGATGATCAACACCTCACGGTCTATCCCACAAGCTAACGCTGCTTCACGGGCAAAG
>PHAR01000004.1:284238-517969 GCA_002840405.1 Deltaproteobacteria bacterium HGW-Deltaproteobacteria-8
TTTACAGCATTTTGCAGTAAACCCTTGTTTTCTTTGGTGGAGACGAGGGGGATTGAACCCCTGGCCTATGCGTTGCGAACCCTTCTGCCTAGCATTCCTGACTGAATCCTAACAAGCTTGATAACGCTTTATGCTCTATGATTACGCATGCTAATCTAGAGAGTTAAAGTGTCTTCAACCCATAGGCTGTTTGTTCAAATTTGACTGAATTTGACCTGCGTGTTAGGAATAGGTTAGGAATTTGGAACGCTGGAAGCCTATGCGTAGCTTACGCAAACAGGCAAACGCGACACCTCAGGGAGGCGGAAATGGCAACAAAATACCACGTGGTGGACTCCGGGCGCTGGCCCGGCGTGTACAGCTACGAAAGCTCTGAGCGGCGTTTCCAGGGCAAGACTGACGTCTGCTATGTCGTTGCCTACCGGCTGGACCGCAAGCTGCGCTGGGAAAAGGTCGGCTGGAAATCCGAGGGCTACACGCCCCAGGTGGCAGCAGAAATTCGCGCCGACCGCATGAAGCAGATTCGCCACGGCGAGGAGGTCAAGACCTCCAAGGAAATCCAGCAAGACAAGCGCCAGGCCAACCAGAGCATTGACGACATCGCCACGGCCTACTTTGAGGCCAAGAAGGGCGAACGCTGGCGGAACATCGACGAGAACCGCTACAAGAAGCACATCTCGCCTCTGCTGGGCCAGAAGAGCGTCAGGACGCTCTGTAGCCTGGATGTGGCCAGGGTGAAACAAAACATGAAGGGGCTGTCCGCTGCGTCCATCTGGGGCGCTCTGGAGATACTGCGGCGCGTGGTGAACTACGGGGCCAAGGTGGGCATGTGTCCGCGCTTGGCCTTTGTCATTGAGATGCCCAAGAAGGACAACGAGGTCGTGGAATATCTGGCCCCGGAAGACGCCGCACGGCTCATGCGAGTGCTGGACGAATGGCCCACGCAAGACGCGCCTCGCATGCTTAAGCTGGCCATGTTCACAGGCATGCGCCGGGGCGAGATTTTCAAGCTCCAGGATCGCGACCTGGACTTTCGCGTAGGCTTTATCACCCTGCGCGCCCCCAAGGGTGGCAAGACCGCCTCGATTCCCATGAACCAGGTGGCGCGGGAGATACTTGAAGCACAGATCGAGCGCCGTAACGTACAGTGGCCGGACAGCACGCAAATCTTCCCCGGCAGGGGCGGCAGGCAGCGCACCGACTGCAACGTGGTCGACCGCATCAAGGAAGCCGCTGGCCTGCCCGAGAGCTTCCGCATCTTCCACGGCCTGCGGCACCACTTTGCCGTGACCCTGGCCAACTCCGGCAAGGTGCCCCTGGACATGATTGGTGAGCTTCTGACACACAAGAGCATGGCCATGACCAAGCGGTATGGCCAGTTCCTGCCGGGTACCCTGAAGAAGGCGGGAGATTTGGCGGCGGAGTTGATTATGGCCGAACTACCAGAGGTTGCTGAACTTGAGACAGCTTGATACCAATGCATATGTATTTGTTAAATACTTCGGACTAGCGAGGCGCCAAATGAAACGTGCATACGAATGGCTACTGCAGCAATTAAGGCTGGGAAGGATTCAAGAAGCGTTCGCAGTGACCATCGCTATATCTGTTATGTTTATTTTTTCTTTGGCTTGTACGTATATAATGCAGATCGCATTAAAAAATGGTGCAAGTACGAAAGAAATATTCAGCATTCCTTTAATGTTCATAGTCGCTGGGTTAGCTTTTGCAAAATATATTTCAGTCAATGTGTTTCGCCTTGCGATTACGATATACTCAGATGTTGACTTTGGTATTAGATTCGATGCAGGCGTGAAACTTTTGAATATAACATCAACAGATGATATGCTTTCATTAATTCAAAAGCATAAAATTGGGATTTACATATCAAGAGATGAACTAGAATCGGAATTTCTAACAAACGTAAAGGGGAAATATAACCACTTATTTTATGAAATTATGCAGAGTAAAGATTATATTCTTAAGTATATTAGCAAGAACCGTGTATTTTTTAAGAAGTCAGATTTTGAATTTGCAACAGCAGCTTATCAGAATATCCCACAGGAATATTCAAGTAATGTTTCTAAAGATATTGACGCTATAAGAGATAACAATAATGCGCTCATACTAGATAACGCAAAGATCTCATCTGAACTTAAAGAAGAAAAACGGCTTCATTGTTTGGCTAAAAATCGTGAAGATACAGCTAGGGAGAGGAAAAGTATTGACTTGAAATTGTTTCAACTTGCAGTATGTGTAGCTGCAAGACTTGGAATGAACCATTCAAAAGGAATAAAACTTACAAAGACACAAGTCAGGGTAATGATTGCCAATACTCTTAATCGTGATGATGAGTTTGTTGGGTTGAGGGAATCGGCAGAGGCTGAGTCCAAAGCTTTTGCTAAACGTGTACGGGATGGGTTGCCTAGCGAGATGGTAAACACCAGTGGAGCGCCCAAACAACCGTGTGGGTCTGATCCCCAAAACATCTAATTTGTCGCTAACGTAGACGTCGCGATCAGACTGTAATCGCAAATCTTTTTCAGAAAACCTCCCTCCCCTGCATCAGGGGAGGGAGGTTTTCTATTAAGCGGCCCAGAGCAGCCAATAGACTATTTCGCCTACCCCCAAATATAACGTGATCTCACTGCAAACAATCTAGTGCTAGCACGTCAACCTTTACCAAATGGAGGGACATATGTCTTCCCAAAAGCTCACCACCAAAGAAGCTGCTGCTTATCTCCGCCTTCAGCCTTGTACACTTGAGGCCTGGCGGTGCCACGGGCGCGGACCCAAGTTCCAAAAAATTGGAGGACGGAGGGTCTTGTACGATTTTGCCGATCTCATTGAATTTGCACGTGATTGTACCGTATTGACTTCGGACACCTGCCCCAGCCTTGCGAAATCCGCAATGGCCTCCAACTCTGGTCGCGGGGGCGGATCAAAGTGAAGCAGAATCGCGCTAAATCCAAGAAGGTCAAGATACCCACGTCCACCATTCCGGCCCTTTCACCTTCGGAACCCCACGACAAACTTCTTACCGAAAAACAAGCGGCCCCCATTGTCGGTTTCACCGTCCGCACCTTGCAGCAAAGGCGTTATATGCGCCTCCCCCCTGACTATGTTCGACTACCGGGCACATGCTCAATCAGATACCGGCTGAGCGTCCTGTTGGCGTACGTTGAGCAGGGCGTTCAACGTCTCGCTGAGGGAGTATTATGAAAGAAAATGAAACGGCCCTGGAGGTGTTGCCAGACACCTCGCAGGGCCAAAACCAAAGCGATTCACCAAATAGACAGATAGCCCCGGCTCTCGAAGAAGGCAATGAAGCTGAATGTAACGAGAACCAATCAACCCAGCCCCCCGTGGTTGTCCCTGGAAGTAACTTGTTCCTTTCACGGCCTGACGGCGTCTACTACCGTGAACCGAGCAAAAATGGTGACGAGCGGACTCCGGTTTGGCTGTGCTCGCCATTGCAAGTGGTCGCGCAGACACGAGACGCTTCCGGCGGATGGGGCCTCTACTTGGCCGTGCAAGACCCACTTGGAGAGACCCACCAATGGGCAATGCCCAGGAGCATGATGGGGGGAAACGGGACAGCCTACAGAGAAGAGCTTCTGCGAATGGGCCTCAGACTTGGGTACAATGGAAACAAGAGGCTGTACGAATATCTCATGTCCGCCTCCCCCGAGCGATTGATGCGCTGTGTCTCCAGCACTGGCTGGCATGATGGGCGCTTCGTTTTGCCAGACATCACGTATGGCCCCCAAGTCGGCGAAGAGATCATCATTCAAGGCTCATCATCCGAAACCCCCTTCCGCACTCAAGGGTCACTCGAAGGGTGGCAAGATCAGATTGGCCGCTTATGCGAAGGCAACTCCCGGCTGGCGCTCGCCGTGTCCGCAGCCTTTGCAGGCCCACTCCTCCACCTGTTTGGCCATGAATCAGGCGGATTCCACTTCACGGGCAATTCGAGTGTAGGAAAAAGCACGCTATTGATGGTCGCTGGAAGCGTATGCGGCGGGGGTGGTCAATCCGGCTTTGTTCGGACCTGGCGAACCACAGATAATTCACTGGAGGCTGTCGCACCGGCGCACAACGATGCGCTCCTTTGCCTTGATGAAATCGGGCAGGTGGCCCCGAGCGCAGCGGCAGGTATTGCCTACATGCTTGCCAACGGCCAGGGCAAAGGGCGGGCACGGAAGGATGGATCTTCACGCCTTATGCACTCTTGGCGGGTCATTTTCCTCAGCACGGGGGAACTCAAGTTTGAGCAGAAGGTACGAGAGGAAAAGAACCAGCGGTTCATGGCAGGACAATCCGTTCGCGTGGTAGACATCCCCGCCGATGCCGGGGCAAGAATAGGCGCTTTCGAAAACCTTCACGGTTTTAGAGACGGCAAGGCGTTCTCCGAACATCTCAACCGGGCAGCGTTGGCCTACTATGGGCTCCCCTTTCGGCGATACCTTGAACTGCTCACGACCGACCGAGATCACTTCAAGGAAAAAGCAAGCGTGTGGCTCCGTCGCTTTGAGGCCGAGGCGTGCCCGCCCCATGCTGATGGCCAGGTCAAACGCGTTGCGAATCGTTTCGGTCTCCTTGCCGCAGCTGGCGAACTCGCGACCGAAATGGGCATACTCCCGTGGCAGTCTGGCTGTGCGCTCTGGGCTGCCAAACGTTGTTTTCAAGACTGGGTGACATCTCGCGGTGGCCTGGGTGCGGCGGAGAAATTTGCTGCTCTCGCCAGGGTCCGAGACTTCCTTGCTGCAAATGGCTCAAGCCGTTTTGAAAGCTGGGACAAATCGAACGGCGAACGCATCGCAAACCGTGCGGGATATCGACGCCAAAAGGGGGAATCCGTCGAATACCTTGTGTATAACGGTCCTTTCAAAAATGAGCTTTGCGCGGGAGGGGATCATTTGGCTATTGCGCAATATCTGTTGGAGCGGAGACACCTAATCCCCGGCGAAAATGGCAACCTGGCCAAAGGTCATAATCTCCAACAGGAGGGAACGACCACTCGCTTTTTCACAATCAAGGCCTCGATCTTCGCAGATGATTTTGACGACCTCACCTGTAAAGTGGAGCAAGAACTCGTGTAACCACGTAACCATGCACGAGCGCAAGGCTTTTAGATGAAGAAGCCTGTAGGAAGGAAGTAACCGTGTAACAAAACCGACGATGGAGGTTACTTGGTTACTTCTTTCCTACAAGTTCTGTAACCGCTTAAGGCTAGAGCAATCATGAGTTACATCGGTTACAAAGGTTACATTCCTCTCCCTCTTCCCCGGCTTCTGCCTCTGACGGGCTCTGGAAGCTCTGCTTTCCGTGTCGTGGCCTTCCGCTCAAGGCGTAGCCGCAGCCGCTCGTTCCAATCCTTCCCCTCATCCGGCGTCGCACGTCTGGCTTCCGGGTACTGCTGCCAGATGCGCCTTGCCTGTTCATCGCCTGCGGCATCTTTATCATGCGCGAGCTTCACTTCTTTGCCGTCCAGATAAGTCTTAAGGCGCTCCACGGGCATATTACCGCCCGTTGCCAGAATTGTGCTCTCCGGCAGCCACAGCTTCAGGCTGAGGGCATCAATCGGCCCTTCTGTCACATATACCTTGTTGTCAGTGCCCGGCAGGACAAAGGGCAATCCCCCTTGTCCCAAGGTCTGCTTGAACGGTTGTTCCCCGGTTCCTCGCTTGAACACACCAGAGCCCTTGTCACGCGCAAAGACGCAGTTGCTCCGATTGTCGCTGAACACGAGCCCTTGCTCATGTGCCCCGTCCACGATGCGGGCGGGAATCTTGCGCACCTCGCAGAGATAGTGCCGCGCACGCTCCCAAGTATGCTCCACAGCTTCGGGCATGCGAAATGGCTCATGAACCGCAGCCTCAGTGATTTTTGCGGCACGCTGTGGTGCAAACCTCACAAAGTCTTCCGCCAAGCTGCTGGAAGCCTCCCCCTCGCCAAACACCTCGGCCAGGTCTCGCACGGCGAGCTTGAACTCATCCTGCTTGTAGTCCGAAAGGTACATGACGAGGTTGATTGGCCCCTTGCTGCCCTTGCCGGTGGAGTTGTCCACCCAAAGCGAGTCTGTCACGCCGATATTCATGCCATCTGGCAGTATGAACTTGCGGCTCTTGTAATTCGGTTTGCTGTCTGGTGCCTCCTGCCCCCCATACATGCGCTTCAGCACCTCGCACGGGTCGATGCCGCGCATTTTGTCGGCCTGTCTGCGCAGCTCGTCGCGCTCCTTGCTTAGGGCGGAGTTGGCTTGACGTAATTCCTCGGACTGTTTCTTGAGCATGGCATTCTCTTTGGCCAGGGCTTGCACAACGGGCACGGCCATTTCCCGCTGGGCCTTGGCGGCAGTCTCCGCCGTGGCGATTGCATAGTCTTGGAGCTTGGAGTCAGAGATACGGACGAGCTTTCCGGGCATTTCCGGCAGATCAACGCCCGTCAGTTTGGGTAACTCCGGTGCGTTCTCGCCCTGGGTAAGGGCATAGAATTTGGAAACCTCTTGGTGCTTGGCGCGGGAGCCCTCCAAGCCCCGTTGGATACCCAACGGAGCCACGGCATTGGCATAGTCAGTTTGAAGCTCTGACAAGGTTCGGCGGGTTCCGCCGAACAGGGCGCGGCAATTGAGCTTGCCGGTATCGTTCAAGGGCACAAGCACGAACTGGATATGCGGGGTGGCCTCGTCGAGGTGCAAGACTGCGCTGACAACCCGGTCGCCGTATTTCCGCTCAAGCCATTGCCTGGATACTTCCGCCCAATCCTCAAGGCGCATTGGGTCGTAGACTCCCGGCTCATGGACCCTGCCTGGCCGAAAGTACTCGGGGCTGGCAGACAGAATGCCTTCAACAGCAAGGACGGCATTCTTGCGAATGGTCTGCTCGCCAATGCGTTCCCTGACGGCCTGGGCCAAGTCGAGTCCCGGCTCGCCGACCACGAAGCGGTTTGCTTTCAGCCGCTCCGGGTCGGCATTTGGGGTCTCGCGCTTGCGGGAATTGTGCTCACCCGCTCCGCCTATTGCTCCCCATGATTTGAGCTTAGCGATGCGCAGGACTGTGTAAGCTGGCATGGCTACATGGGATTTCTGAGGAACTCAGCCGCCAACCAAGCCGCCCGCCCCTTCTTGTTCTTCCCAATCGTGAGGCGGTAGAGGCCCCCTTCGAGCCCTTCTTCTGAGAAATCAATTTCCCCGTCTTTCGGGGTGTAGTGCTTGCCATCCTCACGGAACGCACTCACGCGGAAACGCTCGCCCGTCTCGGGGACGGTGAAAAAGCATTGTAGGTTAATGCTCTTGCCCCAGACCTTGAAATCAAGCACTGCCTCAAACTCTCCGATGACGGGTTCATAGGCATAGTCACGGGGCTCAAGTCCCAACTCCACGGCCTGGTCATAGGTAAAAGCTCTCATGCGTCCTCCATTTCCTACAGGTTAAAATCTCCATGCCGGAGGCATGCCCCGCGAAGCGGGCGAACAGAACAATTGCGGAGCAATTGTGGAGTGAGTCCACATTTGCCTTTCGCACGTCCTATCTATGCCCTGGCGCAGGACAAATGGCGATGAAGCCTATTGAAGCACAGTGTAATGGGAGGTGGCGACATTGAAGGCGCAGAAGTCGTTAATGGTGGGAGATGAAGGCGCAGAGATGAGGGAGGTATACGCTACGAAATCATTCACGCTGTAGGCTTCGCATACATAGACGCCATTCCTGGCAAGCGATAATCAGGCACTATTTCTACCGCAACGCACTAAAAATACCGTTCACTGGCGATAAAATAAGACCTCTGGCGCAAATCCCTTGCGGTGTAGGAAGCGCCATTAACGGTGTAGGAAAGCTCAAAAGCGGTGTAGGAAACGTGGTTGGCGGTGTAGGAAAGGCAAATTGCGGTGTAGAAATGCCAAAAGGCGGTGTAGAAGCTTTTCTAACACGCGAATCGCCCGGCCCTTGTGTTCGGGCGCGCTCCTGGGGCATCCTTGCGAACTTTTTGGCTATCTCTGGGGGGCGATTGAAGCGATGCTTTGCATCCGGCCGAGTATGACAGGCACGCGGGCCTGACTGCCTGGGTCTGGATGCAGGAGGCCCGGCAGGCCGTCCAGAAAGTCGTCGAGGTCGATCCAGGCCGCGCAGGTGGAGGCCAGGAACGTGCGAAGGTCCTCAGGAGCCTGCCGCACCTCGTCGACCACTTCGGGCCGCCCGTCTAGGACCGTGACGAGGTCCTCCAGGTCGTGGCTGGCCATGAAGTCACCCCTGCCCTTGCGGCCCGGGGAATTGAACGCCACGACCTTCGTCCCCAAGAAGAACGGCGCGGAGATGACCCGAAGGGAGACGCCTTCGACTTCCAAGCTCTGAGCATGGCGCATGGCAGGCAGGTACCAGGGGTTGGTGAAGCCGAGAATACTCTCATCTGTGGGCATGACGTCGAGGATAATCTTGGCGGTGCGGTGCTTCCAGCGGCAGATGACCTCTTCTTCCGACGCCTCAAAGAACCCATGCTCCCGCAAGCGGTCCACGAATCGGTAGTATCCCGTTCGCGACGCCACCTCGACCACGACGTCAACGTCGAGCGTGGGGCGGACATCTGGAGCGGCAGGGTCCGTCAGCAACAATCCTGTCGCGGCTCCACCGACGAAAACGACCTCAGCTGCCAACTCACCCAGGAGGCGGGCCGCAGTCACGAGATTCTCGACGTTGCCGCGCCAGCGGGGTCTCACTTCTTCCTCAAGAGCTGCGTCAGGAGGTCTTGGGCGAGGTTCTTCTCCCGAGCGCGTCCGATGCGCAGCGCATCAACGAGGGCCAACGCCTCGTAGAGCTTTGCGTCCTTCAGGCAGGCCTCAGGCATGGACTTGTAAAGCGGGTCGATGGCCACTCCTCGCTGGTCTCCCACGGCAGACGGCCATACCGTGTGCCCATTGGAACCGATTTCAAAGTGACCGGCGAGGACAGGAGCGCTGAACCCCGTTGGAACGCCACGCGTGACCGTGCCGGGCTCGGCTGGGAAGGCGTATTTGACCCCGTGGATGAGGAACTCCTCCAGGGCCGCCGCCTTGGGCCTATTCCGGTTCGCGTCGTAGAGCTTGGCGATGGTCGCCCGCTTGACACCTGCGTAGGCTTCAGCCCTGCTCATGCCGAGTTCAACGGCGACCAGGTACGGCGTCGCACCGGGCTCCGCAACAAACAGCTTGAGCATGAGGCACACGTCTTGGGGTTTGAGCATCATGAGTTACCGCTATTCGGAAAAGAGCGAGGAGTCAAGAGGGATAATATTGTGCTTTGTGCTGCAACGATAGTGAGTTGAAAGTGTTTTCGTCTGCGAATCGCGAACTGTAGACGAATAACAACAAAACATACTGAAAATACACAGCAAATGGCTATAAAAGGCGTGGGTCGGGGGGGTGTGAGGAGTGTGACAAGTCGGAATGGACCAGGCCTGGAGAGAGGAAGTGAATGAACACCCGGCAGATAGTAACTAGACATTTGTGTCATTGATTTTTGTTGCCCGTCGCACGGCATTCACATAGCTTTTGACATCTCGTTTAACCGTAAGCATGGAGCGCACACGCATGTGCTTTCTGATACAAATCGAATACATTACGCTCGCTGTTGGCTCTGTTGAGTTCAAATCATTCTGCTATGGCTTGTTCCCCTCTGTTCCGAAGCGAACGCTAAGAAGTCTCACAACCGGTTCGCCGCCGCGACGGAAGACCACGGATGCTCTGGTGTCGGATATCCTAAGGTTAGCCCCTGACTTGGGAGAGGAGGTGGTGCGCTCGGCTTTGCAATTCAAGGGGTCGTGGAAAGATATCATTGGAGTATACAAGGCAGGGTGCGGAGAATCATTCCCCAAATCGTTTGGCTATGCAGCAGAAGTTATCCTTCAGATTGAGAATGCACAGTTCGATGCGTTTACTGCCAAAGCTAAGGGAGATGCTCGTTGGGTGGACCAGTTCAAAAGGTCAGGACTCCCGGTTGAAGTGATACCTGACCACTATTTGGAAAAATTGGCACGGTTCGCAACGCTAAGAAAGACGAAGGCGAACGAGCATTTTATACCAGTTGAGTCCTTTAAGGTTTGTCTAAGAGCCTGGCTTTATGTGTTGGCTGCGCTTGAAGTGTCCTTAATTCATTCTAGTTTAGTTTCCCCAAACATTTGTGCGTGGGTTCACCGGAGAATGCCGTACTACAGAGCAAAAGAGCTTGTCGATCCAATGCGAAAGTTTTTTGAAGACATTATGGAACGGCTAGGTATCAACACTCTTACTGAGTTTGCAAAACAGCTTCCTTCCTTAACAACTTCGCAAAGTGATAGGGATATACAAAGTCAGAGAAGGCAAATCGCACGCTGGATGTCTGGAAATTCACTGCCAAGTTGGGAATACATAGGCGTTATTCGTGACAGATTTCATGGAGTAGATGACTGGATATTCATTATGTATGGAGCGGCTCGACTTTTACAAGTCTTGTTGAATGACTGCAAACTCCAAATCCCGGCAGTTTTCTCTGACGAAGAGATCCTCGTTGAAGTCTTCCAAGAGTACACGGTGTGGCAGGAATGCCACAAGATAGGTTTCGCAAAATGGAGCGTGGCGAGGGGCTAGGGCAAACCCCTCGCCACGGACTGGGCTACTCGTCAATATAGTCCTCATTGTTTGGATTGTGAGCGTCTGCCCAGTCGTCCATGTCAGCGTCGTTGTTTGGGTTATTAATGTCGGACCACAAGTCCAGCTCTTCTTGGCTCATGTTTGAAGTGTCGGGCATAATTTATTCCTCCGTGTTTGTTCTATAGCCATACAGGGTTTCGCCAATTTTGGGGATGGCCGTAATCACTTGGCTCATTGCTCCACTACCTATTCGAGGAGGGAGCAAAACGCTCCCCCCCTCTTTCCCTTCATCTACTTCTTCGGCGTTTCGTTCCTGGCCGCAGTGCCCTGAGCACGTGCGGCAAAAGAACCCGACGCCACTTTCCCACCATTGGCTCTGGCTTCAGCACTCTGGATACGAGAGGCATCGGTCTGGGTCATGGGTTTGGGGGATCCAGAATTCTTCGACATGGCATTCTCCTGGCTTAGGTTACATGTTAATCGATGTTCCCTCAGGTACCCGCGGTATAGCTCGCCTCCGCCGTCTTCGTGCCAAGCTGGATGCTCCTTATTGGCTTCGATAGAGAAGTAATAGCGTGTGGGGATAACCATGCAAAGGACAGCGGGCGGCAACAACGACTGCTCGCCTCTTAATCGTGCCCTTAGGCGTCTCAAGGCCTGAGACTTCGCTATCCACCCAAAACCTGTCGGCCGTCTGTGCAGGGCCTGATGACGGCTCTTTCTTGGCGCTTGGAGAGCCTTCAGGCAGGGGCTGGGTAGTGGAAGGCACAGCGGAACGCGCTCAAGGCGCAGACCACGGCCCTGGAGCGCAAGACCTGGGGGGATCGTGCTGATGGTAGACAGGAGCGGGCGCTACATCGTCCTGCCGAGACAGGAACAAAGGTGCAGCCTTACGAGACCAGGGACAAGCGTCCGGCCCTGCGCCTGGAGTGAGCAATGAACGAACTGGAATTGCATCTAAGGGACGCCCTGGCCAAGTGGGAGAGCTGTGTGGCCAGGTAGTTGGCAGCGAAGAATCAAGCCATCGAGCCCCTAACGAGACCCCTGCACGAATCCGAGCGGCAATTGCAGCGCTTGAGCGGGCTGGTCGGAAGGTGATAAGGAGGGGAAGAAGCCAGAGGCGAGACGGGCCTGGGCTGGAGAGATGAAGATTGTGCCAAGAATCAAACCGGGTTGCACTTTGGGTTTAACCTGGCACCCCCAGCATATGGGACGATTTGTCTTGGAGGACCATGACCGGAGGCCTCCTTCAGGAATTGAGCGGCCCGGAGAAAGCCGGCAGGTCAATGCTACTCTGAAGGTACAAAAATGACCAAAAACTCGACTACATCTTTATGCTTAGCTCCACCATGAGACTTATGGACTGCTGGTGTACTAAAAGATTTAATGTTGCACGAGTGCTGACTTGAAACTGACTTTATCACATTGACGATATTTGCTGAAGCAGTGTTTGAGTAGCTCCAAGCGCATGACCATCCAAGACTTAGAACACGGGAGATAATATCATGCAACACATTACAAACAGCATTGCTATCCCTTGTAAAAAACTTTGAACTGAAGCGCTCTATAGGATGAGGTGTTAGCCCACTGCCAGAGCATGAAGGATAATTATATTTAACAAGAGTCTCGAGCACATGGTAATACCTACTATATTCTTCTCTCGTATATGGTGGGTCTAAATACACTACGACATTCGAACTAGGCAAAACGTTACCTAACAAATTAAGTGAATTTTCCCAAGGACCATCAACCGTATGCACTGGTAATGACTTTGACTCACTGGATGCAGAAATACTTAAAAACCTAGAAACAAAATCGTGCACTATTGAGCGAGAGCGTGTGACCAATAAATCAGACAATGCCTTCTTGCTAATTGACCGGACATTCTTAACCTTCGGCTGTGCAAAGTGACCACCATAAGTTGTACCATTACAACTAACAGACGAAACCAAAGCACCTAATGCCCACTTTTTAACATAAGCATTATCTAATTGATCAATTGCAAAACGGAGACTATCAATTTCAAGAGATTGCCTTACACCAAAATATGAATTTGAAAAATATGATGTAAACAAACAATATGGATATCTATTTTGAGCAAAAACTCTATTCTCAACCTCAGAAGCTGGATTCCAATCGTTACTAGCTAGATTATTAGCAATTGTAGGAAAATCCTTAATGAAAAGGTCATACCGAGTTCGAAGGATATCATTAGCCTCTGAGCAAAGGATTTCTGTTTCTTCATCAATAGAAGCAGGAATCAAAGACTTTAATGTCTCGAAATGCAGATAAAAACAACGCATAATTGTTGTCAGTGCGCCATCTGCACTAGCAGAGTCGAATCCAGAACCTTGTATTGATGCTAAATATTGACAGAATTCTTGAGCATCAGATGCATATGTTGTCCAAAACTTAGAAAAAGCATTAGATGCGACACCTGACCCACACATCAAATCAACTATTATGCCATCTGATGATAAGATGGAAGAAATAGACTCAACAAGAAAGCTGCACAGCGCCCTTTTTGACCCCATATATTGAGGCGGATTGAGATAAGCGTTTAATTGCTCAGCGTCGGACATATTGATCCTATTAGCCTGTCGAAAAGCAAAATGAAGCAAGTCCAAACTATGGGTATGCAAAGTTGAATTGCACAAGAACTCAAACGTAAGGCTGGATTCTCCGGAATAATCTGAAATTATTGAAGAATAGCTCATAAGATTAACAAGAGAAGGAATAAAAGCTGGGACCTTGAAGCAATCCCTAGATACCCCCGTGATAGTATGACCATTTCCGAACCTGATACTGTACCAGACCTTATCCCTATCAACAGTTTTTGAAATAGAAAGACCAATTCCTGAAAGCCTAAAGTAGTCATCGTTCAAGAAGTACTCAGTCCCGCTTGAGTCGCAGTATTTTGGCAACAGCCCAAACTGTGATGCAAGAGCTAAGGTATCTGGATCGAGGCAGTACCTAGATTCGGCACTGATAGATGACATGACATCTTCATAAGTTAGCAAGTGATGTGTAGTATGATGGCTCAAAATAAATGGGAAAGCCGTAGATGTATGATCGCTTCCAGCCAACTCGTTATGCGTTTTCATATTGGAAACGCTTTTACTGGACAAATCAATGGCCTCACGCACAAGAAGCAAGACTTCCATAGCGCCAACTTCTACACTGAAATTTGCAATATAATCACTGGATGATTTTGCCTTTAAACTAGCATTTCCGACTGCCACTCCAATCCCAGCCCATTTAAGCATAGTAACGTCATTGTTATTATCACCCATAGCCAACACTTGAGATCTATCCAACCGCAAAGCATTCGCGACGAACTCAAGCGCTCGTCCTTTTGTAGCTTCACGCGGGCAAATTTCTATGTAATTTGAGCCAAATGTATAAACAACACCGGCTAGCAAATCGAGAATCTTACAAATATGCGGGACAATAGCAGGATTATTGTAATGTAAAACAACAACAGATGGCTGCACAAATACATCAAAATCATTTTGCTGCAACCAACTAATTTTCATATCATTATAATCTAAACGTGGCCTATCTATTGATGACCATCCATATGCATACTCGATAGGGCTAACCTTATCTGAAGCAATAGCGTATGCAATGACCTTAACCGGGTATCGAGCAGGCATTGTCGCCAGAACGCACAAAGCTTCCCTACTAAGCAATTTCCTAGATAAAATTTCCCCATTCTTAGCCATTATTACAGCACCATTATACAAAATAACCGGGGTATCTTTCCCTTGTACAAGCTTATCGATTAATGTATTTGAGCCGTTAAGAGTTCGCCCGGTTGCTATGATCGTCCGAACATCATACTTAGGGCGGTTTAGCTTTGCTGCGAGTGAAGAAACGTTAAAAGGCAAGCTTGACTTATTGGACAATAGCAATGTGCCGTCTAAATCCATTGCGATTAGACGTATCCTCGCAAACTGCGATAAGATTTCATTAGGGAAAGGAGACTTGTGAGATGGTAATTGCCTGTCAGACATTCTGCACCACGTATATTTTGTGAGGAGTCCTTGTCGCCGTAGTCCTGGTTGTGTAACCTTTTGCGTCGAAAGTAAACGTTGACATTTTGCCATGCTCTGAAAGGATATCAATAAGTATTTTAGGCTTGATCAGACCGTTGTCAGTATAATGGAAAAGCAATGTATTGAATTTAGCCTTAGACAACATTTTATACAACGATTCACACGCTGAAGCTCGACTGTTATACCCAGAGACAACATGCCCTGTCACTGGAATACCGGACATTCCTTTAACTTCTGGGCATTCACATTTTGCGATCGTTTCTGGCAGATGGTAGTATCGTGAATACGACCTTTCGTTGTATGGTGGATCTAAATATAAAACATTGTAGCGATTACGCGCTGTCAACAAATCAGCAGATTCATGAAAGCACTGTCCGTGTCCACCACGAGCAGACGGTACGACTAAATTAAATCTAAATGGATTTAAAGCTTTTCGATGCCAATTTTTTAAATAAGCGTAGTAGGTACCCGCTGTATTTGCAACATTGTCCATTCCACTTATTAAACCAGCAAGGAGCATTGCCTTCTCATCCGCATTCAAAAGGCCTTCACGAGTCCAACCGCTTATCAACTCTCGACATGCTTCAATCTTCATCGCGTTCGTTCTAGTAAAAAATCCGCGCCGATCGCTATATTCCTCAACGAACCAACCATTCTTTGGTTCAACGCTGTTTAGAATGCTGTTAATACCTTCGAGAGAATTAACCCCTATCTTTGTAAATAATGTAGAAAAATTTGCTTCATTAGGAAATTTAATTTTCGATATCTGGAAATAGTGCGCAAATGTAAGCAGATCACCGCTCCAAACGTTGTAACCCTTTGATCTCAAATATGTTCCTACTGAACCAATTCCACCGAAAGGATCACAGACTAGCCCAGAACCTGCATGTGTCTTGACAATCTCATAGATAACTTCATTTGCTGTAACCTTAGAACCAAAGTATCTCATATGGTATTCCGATACGCGTATGCGTCAGCAAGGTTCACAATGAGTACTTTTTATGATGCTCAACATATCCATTAACATTTTCTGGGTCAGCAGAAATTCGCTCAATAATTTTTTCTAGCCCTTCATCAAAAATGTTGCCGACATACAATTGGAAATTTTCACTACCGGGGTAAGGATCAATACAAATGGCACCGTTTCCATAAATCAAAACACAATCACCTTTACTCTTGTAATCATAGTGAATTATCTCAACTTTCGCAGCATCGTCACTTTGACGAAGGCGTTCTAATAATGAACGCAAAGCATCGTCATCTACAGTTCCTTTATTATCAACATATTCTTTGCCTGCTCCACTTTTCATCAACTCGAACAGAAACAAGTGACTAATCTGCTCAGCAGCACACCATTTCAGAATCTCACACAAGTCATCTACCGATTCGTTCGTGACAACTGTCGCAGCATAAATTGATACTCTTAAGTCTCTTAAGATGGCGATTGCAGATTCCATCTCTTCAAACGAACCCACGCAATCCACAACCTTGTCATGCTTCTCACGAATCCCATGAACACTGAAACGGACAGCATCGACATTTCCACCCACTGCCTTAATGTTTTTCTTTAGCAGTCGTCCATTTGCTGTTAGCAGCACATTCTTGAACCCCAACCTTGTTGTATATGACAACACTTCATACAATTCTTTGTAGAGCAGTGGGTCACCTCCGGTAAAGCATAGCCTCTTTGTACCGTGCCTCCAGAGCATCTCAGAAATCTTTGTAAAATTAACTACTGGGTATACTTTTTGACTTCTATCTGGTTCGCAGCAAAATGGGCAATGGTATTCGCATGCCCCAGTAAGCTTAAATCCTACAGAACTTAACACTAAGTTGTCAGCACCTTGGCCTTTTTTCATACTTATCCCCTGAGACTAGTTTTTCACAAAAGTGATAGAATTTCCCTAATCTTTACTCGGTGCGTCGTGGCAAACCCCAGAAACATATTATTAGTAGTGTTTTGATCCTCAGCTGAAATTCTCATCATCCTATGGCCTAAAAAGTAAAAACATGCCGCAAGCAACAATGCAGTCGAAAAACCAACATAGTAGTTTGACCTCACAAGAAAAAATTCAACAGTCTCACCGTTATCATAAGATATCCCAATGTAACACGAAATGGCGATCCACACCAAAGACATTGCATATGACAAAGCAGCCAGATTACCGTGCATTATCCAAATAGCATGATGAAGACTTATGCTTCCATTATCTTCTTTAATTGCCATGTCATTGATTGCCGACAAAATATAATATGGGTCAAGTACAGTTCCAATATTGCTCTGAAGTTTTCTGAAAAATTCAGATTTGCACTTGTCGTAATCATGCCTCAACCTGTACATTCTGAGTCCATCTATAACAAACCCAAACAGGACGCCCAGGACAAGCAAGCCTAGAGGTGTTAATGTTGTGACAATCTCTTTTCCAACCCGAGGCGAAAGAAAAGCCACTGGAAATAGGATATATGCGACAGTACAGAGCCCTGGCACAAGATACCATATCATGTGAGCTATAGAGATCTGCGTGATCATGACTGTCACCTATCCCCATATTTAGAAAATTGGCGCAGCAATGTGTTTAGAGCTAATACGCCAAAGGAGAAACTCCAGCCCCACTATTGAGCCTCATCTCCTCCGCCCTAAAGTCTCGCTCCATTTTTGGGCGCACCTAAACCTTTCAAAGAAGTGAAAGTTTGCAGCTCGGGGCAATCCCAGGGCCCAGTTTGTCTTGCTTTGGTTTTTCTATCGGACCTTGCCTCCCCTGACAATATGCCAATACACAATAGTATCGATATCAGCAGGTGGTTTTGACCTGCCTGCCCCTTTTCGGACCAGTTGAAACTTGAGAGAGTGGCCCCCAGAGAAGCAAGGGGGAGCCATGAGGAAGGCCGACCGCGAGCCGGTGTCCCAGGTCGCCAAGAAGCTCGGCATCCGTGAACAGACGATTTACACTTGATGCCAACGTTTCTGCGGCGAACGCCGATGAGGTGAAGCGTCTGCGGCAGCTGGAGCAAGAGAATTCACGCCTGAAGAAGCTTCTGACTGAGCGCGACCTTGAAATCGAGGAGATGAAGGAGATTGCCGCAAAATGATGGTGAGCGCACCCGCCAGACGCCAGCAAGCAGCCTTCGCTTTCCGGCGCGGGCTGTGCAATCTGCGAACCATACCCCGTAGCCCTTGTTCGGGCTTTGGGGTGAGTCCTAAATTATGGTCGCGTCCAGGCGCTGTTAGGAATAGGTTAGGAAAATGAAACAAGGGTTTACAGCATTTTGCCGTAAACCCTTGTTTTCTTTGGTGGAGACGAGGGACTGAACCCCTGGCCTATGCGTTGCGAAGGCGTGGACTGTACCTATACTTCGAGTTCGCAAAAGTTCTTGGCGTTGGGCATCTCGCCAGCTGCTGCCATTGAAGTTCCATGCACCCTGCGGTGTGCCCAGGCTCAGGCCAACCAGAACGCAACACATCCAGAGCGATTCAGATACGCAGTGCCACCACGGTGACGTTGTCCGTGCCGCCGCCTTCAAGCGCTGCGGCAATAAGCTTTACGACGCCAGACTCGATGGAGAGTTCAGGGCGCAGGCGCTCAGCAATCGCCTCGTCGCCGAGCACCTTGTGCAGGCCATCGGTGGCGAGCAGAAGGACATCCCCAGGCAACAGTTCCAGCACTCCCGAGTCCGGGGCACACACCGAGCAACCGACACACTGGTCGAGGACATGGCGGAACGGGTGCTTTGTTGCTTCTTCCGGCGTCATGCTGCCGTCGTCAAGAAAGGTCTGGAGAAAACTGTGGTCCACACTGACCTGCCGGAGAAGGCCGCCGCGTAGATGGTACAGGCGGCTGTCGCCCACATGGGCCCAGTATGCCTTGGAGCCGCAAACAGCGACGGCGGTCGTCGTGGTGCCCATGCCGTCAAGCGTGGGGATCTTGGCCGCCTGCTTGGTGATGGCTTGGTCAGCCTCTTTGATGGCTGCGGCAAGGGCCGCCGCACTTGGGACACCCGGGAAGTTATGCGCCGCAAGCACATCCACCGAGATCTGCGCCGCCACGTCTCCGCCCGCAGCGCCGCCCATGCCATCGGCAACCGCGGCCAAAAGACCACCGCAGTCCAGCTCCCGCACAAGGGAGCGGTCCTCGTTGCGCTTGCGCTTTGGGCCGATGTCTGTGGCTGCAAAGACTTCCACGCTGTATCCTTTGTTGCTTTCAGGCATTGATCGCGTGGTTACGGGGACGTCAGGGCCGTGCGGAAACCGACATCAAAGAACGCTTCCCAAGGCTGGCGCCGCAGATGCGATTCCGGTCCCTGGTCTTTGACCATACCCCCGACGACATGAAATTCCGTGCTGTCTCCCTGCCCTGGCACACGCACCCATTCCCGGACGTTCTTGCCAAGCCCCCGGACCCCAAGCGCGTTGGGAGGTGACATGATAACGGGCAGCAGCCTGTTGGCCGCAGCAGGGTCGTCCGGTGCCGTAATTGTTGCCTGAGGCTTGGCGCTAGGGGCAGTAGTCACCGCACCGCCCATTTCCTCCGCATGATTCCAATGCCCCTTGGTCGGCAGCGTCAGCCCGTAATGTCGGGCATAGGCCTGTGCGCCTAAGGCAGTCACTCGCACCACCGGGTTCAAGGCGAAGGTCGGAGGCAACACGAACGCGCCGTTCTGGTAAAGGATCGGCTCATAGCCTTCCGTCACTTCTCCCAGGATCAGCCAGATTTCCCCATTCCCCATAACCGTGCCGTCCTGCACCTTAACGCCGGGAACGCTTCGTAAAAATCCAACGAACTGGTGATTGGTGACGAGCGTTTCACCGAGGTAGAAGGGAGCCACGGCGGCTGACGTTGAACCATGATTTTGGGCTTGCCCAGGGACGAGTCGCAGGGTGGCCCCGTCCTTGCCGATGATGCTTTCAGGAAGCGGGCGCGCCGTCGGGAACAGGGTGGCCTTGCCGCCCCCGCGCGACTCAAGCTCCGCCACCTCGCCGGAAAGCACCTGAAGTTCGTTTCTGGAAAGCGGTTCGTCGTTTGAGAAATGATACCAGAGCCCGACGCCCAAGAGGAGCACAACCACGACTGCCGCTACAACCCAGGTGCGTCTGGTCGCCTTTGTGACCGCCGCCTGGACTCCATCACCGATGAGACCGCGCAGGCTTTCCCGCAGGTCTTTGACAGAGGGCGTCCGCTCGTTCCTATCCCGCGCCGTGGCCTGCTGGATGATCCCGTCGAGGCGCTTCATGAACGGCGTCTGCGGCGCCGGGAGGGCGGCAGTCTTGAAGGGCTGGCTGTTTTCCTTGTTCAGCTTGCCGATCACCGCAGCGTACAGGATCTTCCCGAGGGCATAAATGTCCGCGCGCCCGTCCGCCATGGCGAGCCCCAGGAACTGTTCCTCTGGCATGTAGGGCACGGTGCCGAGGATATGGTGGGACTTGGTGACGTCGTCCGTGAAATCGCCACCGGCCAGACCAAAGTCGGCAATTTTGGGGACTCCGTCGCTGATCAATACATTGGCGGGCTTAAGATCGCGGTGGATGATTCCGGCCGCATGGATGGCTTCCACGCCGTCGAGAACCGGCAAGAAGAACTTGCGGACCCACTCCTTGATGCGCTCCTCGTCGTCGCCAAAGCCTTCCTCGGGCATGGTCAGCTTGAGCGTCGAACCGGGCACGTATTCCATAGCGATGTAGTCGAGACTCTGCCCGTCGATCTGCACCTGATCGAAGTCAAAGACCTGGATCACGTTGGGGTGACGAAGCCGGGCCATGACCATGACCTCACGGCGGAAGCGGTCCAACTCTGACTTAAGCTCCTCCTTGTCGCCGTGTAGGCTCTCCACAAAGGCTTTGGACATGATCTTGAGCGCCACCTTGCGCTCCAGGTTCACCTGATTGGCCAGGTAGACCTCGCCCTTGCCCCCGGTGGCGATGTGCCCGAGGATCTCCCACTTGCCGTTGATGACGGTCTTCTCGGCAAGGAGCGGCGCGGTCGCGGCCTCGGTAATTTCATAGTCAGTGGACATGCGTGTTCCTTAGTCCCATGGCGGGAATGATTTCAGAAGATGTGTTGCGGGAACGTCGCTCATACCCCTGTCGGCCTATTCAGCGCAACATCAAGCGCCGACAAGGCCAACCAAATGCCGTAGCTCTCAGTGCATGTCAAAGCTTCACCGAGCGCAAGCGCAGAGCGTTGGTCAGTACCGACACGGAGCTGAAGCTCATGGCGGCGGCCGCAATCATGGGACTGAGCAGCAGGCCGAAGGCCGGGTACAGCACCCCGGCGGCCAGGGGCACGCCAAGGGCGTTGTAGACAAAGGCGAAGAACAAATTCTCCTTGATGTTGCGCATGGTGGCCCTGCTGAGCCGTCGGGCCCGGATGATCCCAAGGAGGTCGCCCTTGACCAGGGTAATGCCTGCGCTCTCCATGGCGACGTCCGTCCCGGCGCCCATGGCGATGCCGACCTGGGCGCGAGCCAGGGCCGGAGCATCGTTGATGCCGTCCCCGGCCATGGCGACAATGCGGCCTTCGCTCTGAAGAGCCATGACCTTTTCGAGCTTGCCCTCGGGCAGGACCTCGGCCACGATCTCGTCGATGCCAAGGGCTCCGGCCACGGCTTCGGCTGTGGCCTTGCTGTCCCCGGTGAGCATGATGATGCGGATGTTCTCCTCGTGCAGCCTGGCGATGGCCTCCCTTGTGGTCGGCTTGATGGGGTCGGCCACGCTGACCAGCCCGGCGATTACCCCGTCCACAGCCACGAACATGGCGGTCTGGCCCAGCTTCCGCAGCGCGTCAGCCTTGGCGTCAAGGCCCTTCGGGTCCACCTTCAGCTCGTCCAGCAACTTCCGGTTGCCCAGGGCAACGGCCTTGCCTTCCACCGTGCCGGAAACGCCGCGCCCAGTGTGGGACTGGAAGTCCGCCACCGCAACCAGAACCGCGCCGCGTTCCGTCGCGCCCCGCACAAGGGCCTCGGCCAGGGGGTGCTCGCTGCCCCGTTCCAGGCTTCCAACAAGCGTGAGCAGGCTGGTCTCGTCATAGCCCTCGGCCGCGACGACCTCGATGAGCTTCGGCTTGCCCTCGGTCAGGGTGCCGGTCTTGTCCACCACCAGGGTGTCGACCTTGCGCATGGTCTCAATGGCTTCCGCGTTCTTAAACAGCACGCCGAGCGTCGCCCCACGGCCCGTGGCCACCATGATGGACACAGGGGTCGCCAGGCCCAGGGCGCACGGACAGGCGATGATGAGCACCGACACCGCTGCCACCAGCGCATGCGCGAGGCGGGGCTCCGGCCCATAGATCATCCATGCGGCAAAGGCGAGCAAGGCGGAGCCGATGACCGCTGGCACGAAATACCCGGCCACAAGATCCGCGAGCTTTTGGATAGGGGCGCGGCTGCGCTGGGCATCGCCCACCATCCGCACGATTTGCGCCAGCAGGGTGTCCGAGCCGACCTTTTCGGCGCGGATGCGCATGGAGCCAACGCCGTTCACCGTGGCGCCCACCACCTTGTCGCCCTCGGCCTTGGCAACGGGCAAGGGCTCGCCGGTGATCATCGACTCATCGACGTTGCTTGAGCCGTCCAGAACAACGGCGTCCACCGGAATTTTCTCGCCCGGGCGCACCCGGAGCGTGTCCCCGGCGTGCACGGTCTCAAGAGGCACATCCTCTTCCGACCCGTCGGGGTTGATGCGCCGGGCGGTTTTGGGCGCCAGCCCAAGCAAGGCCTTAATGGCCGCGCCGGTGCGGCTACGCGCCCGCAACTCCAGAACCTGGCCGAGCAGTACCAGGGCGATGATGACGGCCCCGGCCTCAAAGTATACCTCGACAAGGCCGTTTATCCGCATTGCTTCCGGGAATATCCCCGGCAGGAACAAGGCGACGATGCTATAGCCGTAGGCGGCGGCCACGCCAAGGCCGATGAGGGTGAACATGTTCAAACTCTTGTTCATGACCGACTGCACGGCCCGGACGAAGAACGGCCATCCGGCCCAGAGCACCACCGGCGTGGCGAGCAGGAATTCAAGCCAGATGAATCCAGCCGGACTCAGCAGGCCGTCCAGGGGGCGGCCGGGAATCATGCCGCGCATGGCGCTGACAAGCACCGGCAGGGACAAGGCTGAGGCTACGATGAAACGCCTACGCATGTCGTCATATTCGGGATTGCTGTCCTCTTCCGAACCGCCAGCGCGCGGCTCCAGCGCCATGCCGCACTTGGGACAGGTGCCCGGGCCCAGCTGGACGACTTCGGGGTGCATGGGACAGGTATATTCGTCGCTCTGCCGCGAGGGGGCAGGCATCACCGGCTCCAGCGCCATGCCGCACTTGGGGCAGGTGCCTGGGCCATCTTGCACCACCTCGGGGTGCATGGGGCAGGTGTATTTGCCTGGCGCACTCTCTGCTGCGCGGACCGAAGCGGAGACTGGAACATCATGTCCGTTGTGGGCATACCGCTCCGGGTCTGCAGCGAATTTCACCTGACAGCCCTTGCTGCAAAAATGATATGTCACGCCTTCGTGATCAGTCTTGAGCGTGCCGCCATCCACCGGCACATCCATGCCGCATACGGGGTCCTTGGCCATCTGGCTGGCGCCTCCGGCGTGACTATGGGCATGCTGGTGTCCGTGGTCGTGCTCGCTCATGGCATCCTCCTTTGGGAGAGCCTCTCAAGTGCGTCCCCCCAGTCTCCTGCGCCTTGCTCATGCGGCAATATCTATTTCAGTTGCCAGGCGAACACCCTTTCCGGAACGTCCGCAATCCCCTTGAGGCGCAGCGTGATCGTGGTTACGCCGTCGCCCAGGGGAGGAAAGCTCAAAACGCCTGTACGATGGTGCCCGCCCGGAGGGGAGCCTTCCCAGCCCGTGGGCGTGAGCACGTTTCCCTTGCCATCTTCAAGGGTGGCTATCTTGGTCAGATCGAAGCCAAGCTCGACGCTGTGCGTGCTCAAAGTCACGTCAAAGCGGACCGCCTTGTTAGGGACGATGTCCTTGGGGCCGACCTCGACAGTGACGCCACGCTGGCTGTCGGAAATCTTCTGTAGACCAGCGTAGGTCTTGCCTGCCGCGAAGCTCTCGGATGCGGCAGTAAGCCCGACAATCGCGACAAGAAGGAGCATCGCCACCAGAATGGCTTTGGCATGTACCCGTTTCATCGTAGTCTCCTTTTCCGGTTTGAGAACGCCGATTGCGGCCAACACGCTTGTGTCCTGATGCGCCAAAGGGCTTCAATATACCTTTCCCCCGGCGCAATGACAACATCAAGGGTTACAATTCCTACGTCAACGCCTTGATTGCCCTCGTCTATCGGAGACCGCTCTGCTGCCGCCTTTCACGGCATTGCATCGACAAGAAGGGAACCTCCCAACCGCCAAGCGTTGAACCTGGCCCCGCTGCCCCAGACTACTCCGCCATCTCGCAGCGTGGCGCACCGTCCTGATCACGGCTGGAGAGAAACGCGTCGACCACGTCCCCGCTCCACTGCCTGTCGCGCCAGGCCCGCAACTCCTTGCAGGCTTCGTCCGAATCAAGAGCCTTCCGGTAGGGCCGAGTGGAGGTCATGGCATCGTACGAGTCGGCCACGGCAATGATCCGAGACAACAACGGAATGCTCTCACCGGCGAGACCGTCGGGGTAGCCCTTGCCGTCGTGGCGCTCGTGGTGATGGCGTATGACCGGCAGGATGTCCGCAAGGGACTCGACGTTGGAGAGCATGCGAGCGCCGATCTCCGGATGGCGCTTCATAATGGCGAACTCCTCATCCGAAAGCCGGGCCTCCTTGAGCAGAATGTTGTCAGGCACGCCGATCTTTCCGATGTCGTGCAGCAACGCGGCCATGGACAGCCTGTGCTGCGTCGGCTCGTCCAGGTCAAGGCCCTTGGCGATCTGTAGCGAGTATTGGGCCACGCGCACGGAATGGCCCTTGGTGTATGGTTCGCGGGCTTCCAACGCGGTGATGAGAGAGGTCAGCGCCGCCGTTGTCTGCTTTTCCCTGGTCTCAAGCTCGGCCACCTTGCGCTCGCGGATGGTCGCCACATACCCCAAAACAATGAGCAGGATGCTCAGCAGGCCGACGCCGATGGTCAAAGCGCGGATGTTCCTTTGGGCGTTGTGCAACTCGTCGCGGTGTTCCTGAGTGTGCGCGGCGAGGATCGGCATAAGCTTGGTCAAACCCGTTTCCACTCCAGTGTAGTCCCCCTGCTCCAAGGCTGTGCGAACCTGCCCGGCCTCGGCCAAAATCTCCAGGAGGCTCTGGCTGCGCGCCCTGGGCCAAGCCGTGTTCACCTGCGCGGAGAGCTTGTCCAAGGCATAGGTGAAGTGTCTGGCGGCGATGTTGTCACGCACCTGATGCCGCTTTTCCCCCTCGGCAACGGTCTTCAGGTGCTGGCTGCCCTCCATGAGGTTCTCAAAATTCAGGATGGTCGGCGTGTAGTAGGAAGTGACCGCGTCGCTGAAGCTCACGATGCGCAACACAAGCACAACGATCATCGTCCCCAGGGCCAGGGACAGCAGCACCGGAGTGTAGGTCTTCAGGCGTGACTTCATCGAAATGTCCCTCTCCGCATGCGCTCCACGGTCATCCTGATTGACTGATCCAAGAATGGAAAATGGTGGACGACCATACGCAGCCGCCCACCCGTTCGTGCTTTAGCAGCGCGAGCCTATTTCGCCGTCTGGACCTTATGACCATAGCCCTGGTTCATGGGCATGTTGGCCGTGTTCATAGCGGCGGGACCCATTTTGCCCTCGGCCATGGCCTGGTACATGGGCATGTTGGCCGTGTTCATGCCCTGGCCCATCATGCCATGTCCCATCTGGCCTTGCCCCATGTGGCCCTGGCCCATGCCCCGGCCCATCTGCCAGGTGGAAGCTACCTTCGCCTGGTCGTTGGTTTTGGTGGCATCGGCAGCGAGGGCGAGGGAAGCGGAAAGGGCCAGCGCCAGCGCGGCGGCGACAACGGTGGTGGTGAAGCGTCTGTTCATGATGTTACTCCGTCTTGAGAGGTTTCGGGCCGCCGCTTCGCAATCTGGGCGTGCCCACGATGACTGCCTTAGAGCAGAACCCATGCCAAGACGAGTAGTTGCATTATTTCATGGCGTTATGCATTTTATCATACCAAACTCGGCGGATATGTGCGAAGGGCTGCACGCGCTCCTGCACCTCTCTGTGCAAGCAGGTGCAGGAGCGCTGTAGCCGCGTGTCCATCTTCAGACTTACAGAACCCGCACGTTGAGCATCATGCCCTGGTCCTCGTGCTCCAGGTTGTGGCAGTGGAACAGGAAAAGTTGCTCGCCGGGATAATTCGGGGTGCGGAAGTCGATGCTAAGCGAGACGGTCTCCCCCGGCCAGACGAGTACCGTATCCTTGAAACCAAGGTCCGTGGCCAGGCGGCCCTGGCCGTCCACGGCCCGGCTGCGGACCTGGGCCGGGCTGCCGCGCCGCTCCAGCACCCGGTAGAAATACCCGTGCAGGTGCATGGGGTGCGGCATGCTGGCCTCGGGGTTGTGGATCTGCCAGGTCTCCAGGCCACGCTTCTTCACCACAATGGGCGCTTCCCCCATGGCGTAGGTCAGGCCGTTGATGGTCCAGCCCCCCATGTGCCGCATGGCCAGGGCGATGGGCCGCACCGGGCCGCCAGAGGCGGGCTGCGCCAGGGCGGGCAGCTTGGCCGGAATCTTTCTGTCGTAGGTCTGCTTGCGTTCCACCAGCAACCGCGCGATCGGGTAGCTGTCGCCCTCGCCCAGCGCGCCGTGGCCGCCAGATTCATGCCCGCCGCCCGTGCCACCGCCCATGCCGCCCCCCATCATTCCTCCCATCATGCCACCCATCTCATTGTGCATGGGGTCAAAGGGCAGGTTCTGGAGGAAGACCTCCTGGCCGGGCGCCAGGGCGCGCAGGTCGAGCAGCACGTCCACGCGCTCGCCCGGTGCCAGGAACACCTCGGTGAGGCGTTGCGGCGCGGGCAAAAAGCCCCCGTCATTGCCGACGAGGACAAAGGGCAGGGCCTTTCCGCCCTGCACAAAGGCCAGGTTGTAGAGGCGTGCTGTGGAGCCGTTGAGCACGCGGAAGCGATACAGCCGCGTAGCCACCTTCATGGTCGGCCTGAGGGCGCCGTTGGCCAGCACCGAGCCGCCCAGGTAGCCCATGAGCAGATCCTCCATGGAGGGTGAGTAGTCCAGCTGGCCGTCAGGGGTGAAACGCTTGTCCTGGAGCACCACGGGGATGTCGTTCACGCCCAGGCGCAGGTCGAGTTCCTTGGCGAAGGCCTCCTCCTCGGCATCGCGAACGATGAAGAAAGACGACAGGCCGTAGTAGGACTGCTTGGCCGTGAGGCCGTGCGGGTGCGGGTGGTACCAGTAGGTACCGGCCCGGTTGGTGACGGGGAACGAGTAGTCGTAGCTCTCCCCCGGCCCCACGGCATAGGAGGGGTGCCCGGCCTGACGCCAGGGCCCGTCCACGCCGTGCCAGTGGATGATGGTCGGCTCGGGCAACATGTTGACCAGAGTGGCGTTAAACTGCTGGCCCTTGCGCAACACCAGCACCGGGTTCTGGAAGGTCTTGCCGCCCTGCGTTGCTGCGTAGGCCAGCATGGGCGCACCAGTGGCCGGGAGCAGCCCAGGCACCTTCGTGGCCATGAGGGCGACATTGCCCTTCGGCGCCAAGAGCCCGTATAGCCCGGACCCGCCCGGCAAAGGCAGGGGGGAGTCAAACCCGGTGGTTTTGGCTGCGGCAAAAAGGCCGGTGGGAAGCCCGGCGTTCATGCCAAGGGCCAGCAAGGCGGCCTTGGCGGAAAGGGACATAAATTCTCTACGGCTCTGGGTCATTGGAAAAACCTCCTGGAAGCGACAGCGCGCTCCCGCCTAACGGGTGAGCTCTTCCTGCTCGGTGGCGTTGGCGGCACGAGGCCACTCTTCCACCATGCTTCATCGTTACGCCCATTTCACCGGAACAAGCAAGAGGACGGAAGGGAACTCAAATATTGAGGGGGGATTTCGCCAGCACCTTTTGGGAGTGAGCTCGCACGCTCAAAAATGCGTGACAATTCTCTGAAAAAATCTTTGCCATTCATCGCAGACGGAGTATAAACGCAATTAGTTATGGCAATTTCCTGAAGCGGTAACGATTCTGGTTCTGCCGAATTCTTCTGGGGAATTTTTCGGGAACAACATCCACCAACAGGAGTCGCGTCATGAAAAAGTTCTTTGGTTCCGGCAAATCGCTTGTGCTGACCGTGGCCACCGTCGCCGCCCTGGCCCTGGCTCCGTCCCTGCTGCTGGCCGCCGAGCAGACCCCCGGCAGCATGATGGGCACTGGCCAGACCGCCATGGGCGCTGGTCAGGCCATGATGTCGGGCTCCCAGCAAGGCACCATGATGACAAAGGGCGGTGACATGATGATGAAAGGCGGCACCGTGATGATGGACGCAAAGCGTATGTCCGCCGGTGAGAAGATGATGACCGAAGGCCAGAAGCTGATGGGAACCGGTGGTGCCATGGGCAGCGGCCAGACCATGATGATGGATGGCGAAAAAATGATGATGGATGGCAAGAAACTGATGCAGGACGGCTATGCCAAGATGCAGGAAGGCAGGAAGCAGATGGGCCTGGACCTGAAGAAGGGAGCCAAATAGCCTCTCCCTCTGCCCGCTGACGTCTCGCATCGGGGGTGGCTCCGGCCACCCCCATACACATACCACAAGGAGCAGAACATGCAGTTCGTCGCTTTGGATTCCCTTCGTTTTCTGTGCCAGAATGGGCCTGGTTACGGCCCCGGCTATGGAATGTACGGCGGATATAACATGATGTCCTCCTATGGCGGCGGACTGATGATGATCGTACTTCTGGCCGTGGTCTTTTTCCTTTTCTACAGGCTCTCCCGCTCCGGTGGCGGACAGGCAGAGTCGGCGCTCGACACCCTCAAGAAGCGTTACGCCAAGGGCGAGATCACAAAGGAAGACTTCGAGCGCATGAAGCAGGACCTCAAGGACTGAATATCAACGCCCTATGCCTCGCGCCATTTTCAGACCACTGCTAACATAGGAGTAAACAACGGGGGGTACGATGAAGAAAGCCATTGTTGCTACAATTTTGGTTATCGCTTTTGGCATTACCTTTAGTTCTTCATTTAAGGCACATGCTCAAATGAATAATGGCATGATGGGAAACGTTGGAACCGCATGGGGAACGGAGGTCTTTCGCTCGAACGGAGAACGAATCTATTTCACTGCCACAAGTGATCGCGGTACGGAAATTTCCTACACATACGGACCTCGATCGAATGGCTGGATGATGATGGGAGGGCGTATGGCATGTGTTTCATGTCACGGCCCCACTGGACAGGGCGGCATACACAGGATGATGATGCAGGTGATGAATTCCAAGGATATTCGCTGGTCAACCCTGCAACCCGAATTTAATGCTGAAAAATTCCGGCTGGCTGTTGTGAAAGGTCAGGATCCCGATGGCACACAGTTGAAAAGAGACATGCCGCGCTGGAATATCAGTAACGAAGATCTGGCTGATCTGATTGATTTTCTCAAAACGCTGCATTAGCGGGTTGAAGCCCAGCCACTTCAGGACAGCCCGGATGCTCCCGGCAACGTCGATGACCAATTTTTTGCGGGTGAACGCATCAACGAGAGTCAAATACTTCACCTGCTGACCGTTGGCGCAGGCGGCGTACACGAAGCCCCCCGTCTCATGTCCCATGCCACCGTGTACGAGCATCCCACGTCCCGTTAGGAATACGTTAGGAAAATGAAAAAATGGTTTACAGCATTTTGCCGTAAACCATTGTTTTCTTTGGTGGAGACGAGGGGGATTGAACCCCTGGCCTATGCGTTGCGAACGCATCGCTCTCCCAGCTGAGCTACGGGTCACTGCTTCGGCAAGCGGATCACCAAACGCGGCGGAGGCTGCGACAGGTTCTCCACACGCCAGCGGTAGGCCCCGCCGGGCACAGCGGGCGTTTTCCAGGCGTTGTGGCTCAGGACCTGGATGCCCTCGGCCAGCTTGATCGACACGTCCCCGTCGACATGGATCCCGAGTGCCTCGGCGTTGCGGCCGACCACCGCGTCCTTGAGCCAGATGCTCAAGCTGCCGTCCGGCCCCTGCGCATAGGCCAGGGGCACCTCACGCTCCTGGAAAATGACCGCGCCGCCACCGATGCTGCCCTTGCCCGCAATGGTGAAACGCACGCGCCCGCCGCCAACGGCCTTGACGTTCTGTACGCGCGGGTCCTTGCGCGCGGCCTCCAGGTCCTTGGACAGGGTCGCCTCAGCGGCGTCCTTCATCTTTTGAACGTCCTCGGGCTTGAGCTTGCCGGTCCTGGCCTCATAGTCCGCACGCCGCACGGCGTACACCGTCTCCGCGTGCGCGGCCGAGCCGTCCACGAAATAGGTATAGCTGCCGTCTGCCGCGATGCGCACGCGCACCACGTAGCTCTCAAGCGTCCAGCAGCCCTGCAGGAGCGGCAAAACGAGCAGCACGAGGAGGCCCAGCAGGAGCAGGCGGGGCGTGGTGTGGGTTCCCGGACGAGACATGCACGCACCCTACCCTGCGTCGCGGCGTCCTGGCAAGGGCGCGTCCCTTGACAGGGCAGGCCCGAGCCCCTACCTTCCGCCTCACCAAAACCAAGGAGTGATTCCATGCCCTACGATATCCGGCTCGTGAAGCTCATCAACGGGGAATCCGTCATCGGCAAATGGAGCGACGACGGCAAGACCATCACCGATCCCGCCGTGCTCCAGACCGTGCCCAGCCAGCAGGGCGTGCAGATGATGCTCCTGCCCTTCGGCTACCCCTTTGAGCAGGAGATCACCGGCGAAATCTCCACGGCCCACGTGCTCTACGAGTACAAGAAGGCCCCGGAGGAGCTGAAGACCAAGTACCTGGAAGCCTCGAGCAACCTGACGCTCTCCGCCCCCGGCGGCGGCAACATCTCCCAGCTGCTCAAAAAATAGCGGGCTTCGCCCCGCCTGGAGCCCTTCTCAGCGATGACCGGGGCGGTGGGCCAAACAGTCCTGCCGCCCCGTTTCCCGTCTTCCCGAAAACCATCTTTACAGTCCAAGGAGCCTACGCGTGAAGGAACTCTTGCCTCTGCTGCCCCGCCCCAGCCGCTACCTCGGCAACGAGTGGGGGACCGTGCGCAAGGACCCGGCGACCTTACGCGCCCGCGTGGCCCTGGCCTTCCCGGACCTCTACGAGGTGGGCATGAGCTACCTCGGCCAGAAGATCCTGCTCCAGGCCGTCAACGAGCGCGAGGGCCTGCAGGCCGAGCGCGTCTACGCCCCCTGCCAGGACACGGCCGCCATCCTGCGCGAGCACGCAGCGCCGCTCGCCACCATGGAGACCGACACGCCGCTGGCCCAGATGGACGCCGTGGCCTTCAGCCTGACCCACGAACTCTGCTACACCAACGTCCTGTACATGCTCGACCTGGCGCAGATCCCCCTCCATGCTTCTGACCGCCTCGCCGGCAAAGAGGATGGCGGCGACTGGCCGCTGGTCATGGCCGGCGGCGGGGCCTGCTTCGATCCCGAGCCCCTGGCCGAATTCCTGGACCTTATGGTCCTGGGCGACGGCGAGATGGTGCTGCCGGAGATTTTGCAGCGCGTGGCCGATGCGCGCGCGGCGAAAACGCCCAGGGCCGAACTCTTGCGCCAGCTCACCACCCTGCCCGGCGTGTACGTGCCGAGCCTGTTCGCCTGGGACGGGCCGGGAACGGCCGTGCGCCCGCTTCTGCCGGGCTACGAGCGCGTGGAAAAGGCCCTGGTGGCCGACATCGAGGGCGCGAGCTTCCCGGTGTCCCCGGCCGTGCCCTTTGGCCAGGCCATCCACGACCGCTACACCCTGGAGCTGGCGCGCGGCTGCACGCGCGGCTGCCGCTTCTGCCACGCGGGCATGGTCTACCGCCCGGTGCGTGAGAAGAGCCCGGAGCAGCTGGACGCCCAGCTCATAGAGGCCATCAGCGCCACCGGCTTCGAGGAAGTGTCCATGCTCTCCCTGTCCACGGGCGACTACTCGGCCCTGGAAGCGCTTTTCGACACCACCTTTTCGCGCTGCGCGGCCGAGCAGGTGACCATCTCCCTGCCCTCCCTGCGCGTGGGCTCCCTGTCCGAGCACGTCATGGGCCGCATCGCCAGCATCCGCCGCACCGGGGCCACCATCGCTCCAGAGGCGGGCAGCCAGCGCCTGCGCGACGTCATCAACAAGGGCGTCACTGAGGAGGGGCTCATCGAGCACGTGCGCATCCTCTTCGAGCACGGCTGGCAGCAGGTGAAGCTCTACTTCATGATCGGCCTGCCCACCGAGACCGACGAGGACCTGGACGCCATCGCCGACCTTTGCGTCAAGGTGCGCGACGCTGCCGGGCGCCACGTCAAGCGCCTGCAGGTCACGGCCGCGGTGTCGCCCTTTGTGCCCAAGACGCACACCCCCTTCCAGTGGGACGGCCAGATCGGCATGGACGAGATCCGCCGCCGCATCTACCGCATCAAGGACGCGCTCAAGCCCTACAAGCGCATCACCCTCAAGTACCACCAGCCGGAGATGAGCTACCTCGAAGGCGTGTTCTCGCGCGGGGACCGCCGCCTCGGCCCGGTCATCGAGAGCGCCTACAGGAAGGGCGCGCTGTTCTCCAGCTGGCGCGACCATTTGAAGCTGGAGCCCTACATGGAGGCCCTGGCCGAGCACGGCCTCACGGCCGAGGAGTTCCAGGCCCCGCGCGACGTGGACGCGCCCCTGCCCTGGGACCACCTGGGCTGCGGGGTGAGCAAGGAGTTTCTGCTGACCGAGCGCAGGCGCGCCCTGGAGGCCAAGCTCACCGAGGACTGCCGCTACGGGGCCTGCCGCAACTGCGGGGTCTGCAGCCATGACGGCCGCGTGTCGCGCCTGACGAAACAGGCCGAGGGCCAGGCGGCATCGGGCGGAATCCGCCCGCGCCTGGTCTTTGCCAGTCGCGACCAGGATGAGGCTGCGGCCGCCCCCGTGGACAACAATCAGGGCGGCCGGACTGACACGCCGGAAGAAATTCAGGCGGCTGCGGAAGCCAAGGCGGCCGACACCGCCGCCAACACTGCGGCCGACAATGCCGCCCTTGTCGCAGCCAGCGCCGCCACCAAGCTGACCCTCTCCGAGCGCCAGGCCCAGTACCGCATCTGGTACGAGAAGCTGGACGAGGCCGCGTACCTGAGCCAGCTGGAGCTGCAGAGCATCCTGGAGCGGGCGCTTAGGCGCGCGCGGTTCCCGCTGTCCTTCAGCGCGGGCTACCACCCCATGCCGCGCATCTCCTTTGGCCGCGCGCTGCCCGTGGGCGTGGAGAGCATGGCCGAGTGGTTCACCCTGACCCTGCGCGAGAACCTGCCCCCGGAGTTCGTGCTGGACACCCTGGCCGCGCAGATGCCAGACGGGCTCACCCCCATCCGCATCGAGCCCATGGGCGTGCTGGAACGGACCAAGCAGGCCGTGCGCGAAAAGTTCCTGGTACGCTACAGCGGCGGCGCGGAAGACATCGCGCGCTGGCTGGGCCACTGGACCGAGCTGCTCACAAAAGAGACCTACGTGGTGGAGCGCAAGAGCAAGAACGGCCCCAAGCCCACGGACGTGCGCGCCCTGCTGGCCGAGGTGAGCCTGGAAGGCCCGGACGCCGTGCGCCTGACCTTTGACTGGTCCAAGGAATACATGAGCCCGGTGAACCTGGTGCGCGCCGTGAACGAGCCCATCTCGCCGCTCTCGGCGCACCTGGTCAAGGTCGGGCAGGAGTTCCCGGCGGGCTAGAGCCCTGGCCCGTCAGGGCACCGGGACCGTGGTGTAGGGCCGTGTCGGGTCGGGCTTCAGCGTGCCCTTGCCCGGAAAGATGGCGTCGTACTGCAGGTTGTCGCCCGGCTCGCTGAAATACCCGTCGGCCACAGTCTCCGCCTTGCCCATCCGCAACAGCTCGCTCAACGTCACCAGCTCATAGCCGCGCTTGCGCAGGCCCTTGAGCACCCTGGTCAGCACCTCGAAGGTCTTCTCCGGCACGGCGTTGGCGTGCATGAGCACGATGGACCCCGGCCGGATGAGGGCCAGATCGGTGCGCGCAATGGTCGCCGGGGAATGCACCTCCTCGTCGCGCTCTCCCTCCACGTCCCACTGGATCACCGGATATCCCGCTCTCGCCAGCTCCTCCAGGGCCAGCTTCGAGCTGCGGCCATAGGGCAGGCGCATGACGCGCAGGGCCTGGGGCACCCGGGCCACACGCGCGCCCAGGCCGCGAGCCTCGGCCCGGCGGACAAGCTCCTGGCGCAAGAGCGCGTACTGGACCTGGGTCGGCTGCATCTGGGCGCGGATCTGCGCCTGGTCCATGAGGGCCAGGTTGCCGTGGGTCCAGGTGTGGCTGCCCAGCTCGAAGCGCGGGTCGGCCATGAGCTGCAGGGTCTTTTCCGGGTGCGAACGCATCCACTTGCCGCCTGCGAAGAACGTGGCCTTGAGCTTGTGTGCGCGCAACAGGTTGATGATCCGGTTCTCGTACCCGGCCACGTTGTTGGCGCGCTCGCACAGGTCAAAGGTCACGGCCACCACCTTGCGGCCACCCCGCACGTTCACCCGCCGGATGACCCCGCGCAGTTCCGGCGGCACCGGCGGCAGGGCGAGGGACGCCAGCAGATCGGGCGGCAGGTCTGCCGGAAGATACGGCGGCAGGGACGGGTCGGGTGCGCTGACCGCGCCGATGACGCGGTCAGCAGCGCTCCCGGCCAACTCGGCCGGGGTCCAGAGGCCGCTTTGCAGCGGGCCGGAGCCGAAGGTCAGGGGCTTTTCCCCTGCGGACAGGCAGGTGGCTGCGGCGGGCAAGAGGAACAGGCAAAACGCGAGGATCAGGACACGAAAGGGTGCGTTCATGGGCCGGGGCTCCAGGGGTTGGGGGCTTTGGCCTGCGGGCAGGCTGCCGCGCATCATTCCAGAAGCGCCGCGCGCGCCAATACCTACTTGAGCTTGCCCATGGTCACCAGCATGGCCTGGAGGTTGCGCGAGAGCTCGGAGTCGTAGCCGGGGTCCTGGACCAGGACGCCTGCGGCCTTCATGGGCTCCATGGCCTCGGCGTAGACCCGCTTGGTGGTCATGGCGCAATAGGAATCGGCCAGGGCGCAGAGCCTGCCCACATCGCCCACGGAGCCACCCAGCTTCTTCTGCGGATAGCCGGTGCCGGTGACGCGCTCGTGGTGGTCGGTGACGCACTCCTCGACCTCCGGAAACTTGAGGTCGAGCTTGGCCAGCATCTCGTAGCCGGTCTGGGTGTGGCGCTGGACCTTGCCGCGTTCGTCCGGGGTCAGCTGCTTGCCCTTCTCGCGGATGAAGTTCGGGACCTTGCTCATGCCCAGGTCGTGCAGGAAGAGCCCCACAGTCAGATGGTCGAAGACCTTGCGCTTGATGTCCCCGGCCTCGTACTGCGCGGCCTTGACCTTGGAGTGGATGGCCAGGCCCATGATGCCCGAGTTGAAGGAATGGTTCTCCAGGCTGTGGACCGGGTGCAGGCGCCGGGTCAGGGCCCGGATGCGGTGGATGTCGTGGTACAGGTACTCGGTCAGGACCATGACGTCGGTCCAGAGCCTGGCCAGCACCAGGGGCACGGGCTGGTCGAAGAACTCGGCCAGGCGCCGGGTCAGGGCCTGGGTGAAGATGTCGGCGATCTCGGTCTCGTGCAGGTTCTTGTCCACCAGCACCAGATCCAGCTGGTAGCTGATGTGCTTGACGTAGATGGGATGGTCGGCGCGGGAGACGAAGACCACCCCCTCGTTCACCATCTGGGCCAGCTGTTCCACCTGCTCGTTGGAGAGCCGCTCCCCGCCCTTGCAGAACAGGACGATGCGCGCCACGTCCTCCTGGAACCGGAACAGGTCCAGCGGCGGGCGGTACTTGCTGAAGCTCTCCAGAATATCCATGTTGATCTGGTAGTATTGCTCATCCAGGGCATTCGGGATGTCGACCTTCTTTTTCTCTGCCATGCCTGTCCCTTTCCCACCTTGAGGCCCCTGGCGGGCCTCTCGCCCGCCTTGGCCTAGGCCGCCATAAGGTGCGCCCGGGCCGGAGGCCCTGTTTTTCTTCGCCCTGCCCAAACCGCCCGGCCTCGCCTGCCGGGCTTGTAACCGCCATGCATCGCTCACTGTTCCAAACAACCCCCGGGGTGAGGGGAATGCAGGCATGAGCACTACCCTCATTTCCGAAAGATGAAAATGTTTTTTGTGTTGACTTTCCCCTGGAATTCGTAAAAAAGTGGGGCGAAGTGGAAAAACGTGGGAATAAGTGGTAGGGAGAGGGGAAAAAGTGCGCTTACTTGGTCATGCCCATCGCAGTCTGGATCCGAAGGGACGGCTCATGCTGACCCCGGAGTTCCGCGACCAGCTCCTGGCGGAATCGCCGGAGGGCAAGGTGGTGCTGACCATGTTCGAGGGCCAGATCATCGGGATCACCCCCGCCCAGTGGGAGACGTTCTTGTCCGAGCTGGACAAGATCAGCGTTCCTTCGGCCACGCTCCAGGATGTGCGCCGCAAGGCCCACTTCTGCTACGCGGAGGTCGTGCTGGACAAGCAGGGCCGCATCCAGCTGCCCACGCACCTGCGCAAGAGCGGCCGCATCGACCGGGACATCGTCCTGGCCGGCGTGGGCAGGCGTTTTGAGATCTGGGACAAGGACCGCTTCGAGGCCCTGCTGGAGCAGAGCCACGCGGATGTCTCCGAAGAAATGGCCAGGGCGAACATCGCTCTACCCTTCTAGCTGGCGGGAATGACCATGAGCGATGCGCAGGAGGTCCCCCACATCCCGGTGATGCTGAAGGAGATTGTGGAGTACCTCGGCCCCAAGGCCGGCGGCCGCTACCTCGACGGCACCCTGGGCCTGGCCGGGCACAGCCTCGGGCTCTTGCGGGCCGCGGGCGGCAAGGCCGAGCTCATCTGCCTGGACCGCGACGAGCAGGCGCTGGCCCTGGCGCGCGAGCGTTTGAAGGAATTTCCGGGCCAGGCGCACACCTTCCACCTGGCCTTCAGCGATTTCGAGGAGGCCCTGGAAGAGGCCGGATGGGACGGTCTCGACGGCGCGGTGCTCGACCTGGGCGTGTCCTCGCTCCAGTTGGACGAGCCCGGGCGCGGGTTCAGCTTCATGGCCGACGGCCCCCTGGACATGCGCATGGACGCCACCAGCGGCATGGACTCGGCCCGCGTGCTGGTGAACAGGGCGCACTTCGACGACCTGAAGCAGATCATCCGCGACCTGGGCGACGAGCCCCTGGGCGGAAAAATCGCTCGCGCCATCGTGCGCATACGTGAGCAGGAAGAAATTCGCACCACGTCAAGACTTGCGGAGATCGTGGCCAAGGCGTATCCCCCCGACCGCCGCCGCGAGGCCCGCAATCACCCGGCCACACGCACTTTCATGGCCCTGCGCATGGCCGTAAACAACGAGATCGGCGAGATCAAAGAATTTCTGGAGCGCATCGTGCGATATCTGAAACCAGGGGCCCGGCTGGCCGTCATCTCGTTTCACTCCGCGGAGGACCGCGAGGTGAAGGAGGCCTTTCGCCATTGGGCCAAGGGCTGCCGCTGCCCGCTTGAGCAGCAGATCTGCACCTGCGACCGCACCCCCCTGGCGCGCATCCTGACCAAGAAGCCCCAGCTGCCCACGCAGCTGGAGATGGACCGCAACCCGCGCAGCCGCAGCGCCAAGCTGCGCGTAGCCGAGCGCCTGGGGCCGCCAGCGGCCGGAGCACGGCCATGAGCGCCTCCAAGGGGTCGCTGCTCATGTATTTCTGCACCATCAGCGGCGTGCTGCTCTTAAGCCTGTCCTCGGTCTGGCTGAACATTGAGCGCATGGACCTGGCCTACGACTTGAGCAAGCTGGAGAAGGAGCTGGGCAGCCGCACCGCGCTGGCCTCCAAGCTCGAACTGGAGCGCAACAACCTGATCTCGCCATATCGTCTCAAGCGCCTGGCGGCCACGTACGGGCTTGGGCCTGTGGGGCCGGGGCAGATGCGCCTGATGACCGGGCAGGATCAGGGGAAGTAGTCGGCAGGGGCGGCCATGACGAAACGAGTGCAGCGCAGCCGGGGCGGGGCTCCGGCCAGGCCCAAGACAGACCTCGGCAAGCTCAAGCTGTTGCTGGTGGGCCTCATCTTCGCCGCCATCTGGGTGGCGCTCTGGGGCCGGGCCGCTTACGTCCAGCTCTACCTCGGCCCGGAACTCAAGAAGGGCGCCGAGAAACAGAGCCTGGCCACCGGGTTTGAATTGGGAGAACGGGGCCGCATCTACGACAGAAACGGCTCCATATTGGCCACAAGCGTGGAGAGCAAGTCCGTGTACGTTTCGCCCATCAAGGTCGACAACGCGGCCCAGACCGCCCAAATTCTGGCCCAAATCCTCGACGTTCCCAAAAAGAGCGTGGAGCACGATCTGGCCTCGAAGAAAGGCTTTGTCTGGATTAAGCGCCAGATCGGCGACCGCGAGGCTCAGGCTCTTGAGGCCGAGAAGCTGCCGGGCGTGTTCCTGACCAACGAATACCGCCGCATGTTCCCCAACCACCATTCCGCCGGGCAGGTGCTCGGCTTTGTCGGCGTGGACGGCTTGGGCCTGGAGGGCATGGAGAAGCGTTTCGAGACCCGCATGGCCGGCCGCCAGGCCAAATACGTGGTCCAGCGCGACGCCACCGGGCGCAGGCTGTACTTGGACGACCAGGGCCGCGAGATGGACATCCGGGGGGCCGACGTCAAGCTGACGCTGGACACCGTGATCCAGGATGCCGCCGAACAGTCCCTGGCCGAGGCCGTGACCAAGTATAACGGCCGCTCGGGCATGGCCATTGTGGTCAAGGTCGACACCGGCGAGATACTGGCCCTGGCCCACTTCCCCTTCCTGAACCCCAACGCCGCGAGCCTGTCCAGGCCCTCGGCGCGCCGTTTCCGCGCCGCGCTCGACATGTTCGAGCCGGGCTCCATCATGAAGCCCTTCGTCTTCGCGGCCGCGCTCGAGCAGAAGGTCATCGACCAGAGCAAAATTTTCGACTGCGAGAACGGCAAGTGGGTCCTGCGCGGCAAGACCATCCGCGACACGCACCCCTACCGCTGGCTCTCGGCCAACCGCATCCTGCGCTACTCAAGCAACATCGGCACTGCCAAGATCGGCCTGGCCCTGGGCGCACAGCCCTACTACAGCGCCCTGCGCAAGCTGGGCTTCGGCGAGCGCTCCGGCCTGGACATCCCCTCCGAATCCGCTGGCCTGCTGCGCCAGCCCAAGGAATGGGGCGAGTTCGACCTGGCCACCATCTCCTTTGGCCAGGGCATCGGCGTCACCGGCCTGCAGATGGCCCGGGCCTATATGGTCCTGGCCAACAAGGGCGTGCCCAAGCCGCTTAAGCTGGTCCTCGACCCGGCCCCGACGCCCCAGCCTCCGGCCAACCGCGTGTTCAGCGAGCAGACCGTGGAAACCGTGCTCTCAATGATGCGCGAAGTTGTGGAAGAGGACGGCACAGGCAAGCTGGCGCGCATCCCCGGCGTGCTGGGAGCTGGCAAGACCGGCACCGCGCAGAAGGCGGCGGCCACCGGCAAGGGCTACGGCGAGGGCAACGTGGCCTCGTTCGTGGGCCTCTACCCCGGCGACAAGCCCGAGTATCTCATCATGGTCATCGTGGACGAACCCTCGCCCGTGGCCTTCGGCGGCATCGTCTGCGCGCCGGCCGTGCGCGACATCGCCATCAAGACCCTGTCGTACTACAACCGCCTGCCCGAGGCCAAAGCCTCGACCCAGCCCGAGCCCTCGGAGTCGTCCATGCAGGCCAAGGCCACCCGCGCCCCCTCGGCCACGGCCGGGGCGAACGTGCCGGACCTCACGGGCCTGCCCGTGCGCCGGGCGCTGGAGGTCCTGGGCAAGCGCGGCATCGTGCCCGAGATCAAGGGCTCCGGCATGGTCATCTCACGCCAGAAGCCGCTGCCGGGCGAAGCCTGGCCCGAGGCCAAGAGCACCAGCAAGGATGGCGGATTCGTCCTCTGGCTGCAGGAGGGGACAAAGTGATGCCCGCCACACGCAAGCGCTGGAACGAATTGATGGCCCTGGTGGGCCGCGGGCTCATGGTCCGCACGGACTCGCGCGAGGTTCGCCCGGGCGAGGCCTTTGCCCTCATGCCCGCTGCGGGCGGGAACAGTTCCGCGTTCCTGGCCCAGGCCCTGTCCAAGGGCGCGGCCTGGATCGTTGCCGGACCGGACGTGACCCTGCCGCAGGACGCCACAGCAAGGCTCATGGCCGTGGCCGACGTGCCCGACGCCCTGGGCCTTTTGGCCGCCAAATATTTCCACACCCACCAGCAGGCCATGCAGGTGGTGGCCGTCACCGGCACCAACGGCAAGACCACCATCACCTACCTGCTGGAAGGCCTGCTCGCGGCGGCGGGCCGCAAGGTCGGCGTGCTGGGCACCGTCAGCTACCGCTGGCCCGGCACCAGCATCGACGCCAGCCTGACCACGCCCGGCTGCTGGCGCCTGCACGAGCTCTTCGCCCGGATGTCCAAGGACGGCATCGACACCGTTGTCATGGAGGCCAGCTCCCACGCCCTGCACCAGAAGCGCGTGGCAGGCCTGGAGTTCGACGCGGCCGTGCTCATCAACCTGACCCAGGACCACCTGGACTACCACGGCAATTTCGAAGACTACTACCAGGCCAAGAAGCTCCTGTTCACCAGCTTTCCGCGCACGGACAAGTTCAAGGCCGCCAACGCCGACGACCCCTACGGCCTGCGCCTGCTCTCCGAGCTGACCGACGCCGTGGGCTTTACTTTGGCGGATGCCAAGAGCCCCGGAAACCGCATGCTGCGCGGAACCATGACCTCCTGCACCGGCAAGGGCGTGTCCCTGCGCATGGAGTTCGAGGGCAAATGCTGGACGCTTGATTCCGGGCTGGTGGGCGCGCACAACGCCTCCAACCTCATGGCCGCCCAGGCCGTGGGGCTGGGCCTGGGCCTCGGCCCGGCGGACATGCAGGCGCTCGCGCCCTTCACCGGCGTGCCCGGCCGACTGGAGCGCGTGGCGAACGACCGGAATCTCGACATCTTCGTGGACTACGCGCACACCCCGGACGCGCTCAAGAACGTGCTCGGCGCCCTGCGCGCGCTGGACTTCTCCCGCGTCATCACCGTGTTCGGCTGCGGTGGCGACCGCGACCGCACCAAGCGCCCGCTCATGGGCCGCGCCGTGGCCGAGAACTCGGACGTGGCCGTGCTGACCAGCGACAACCCGCGCCACGAGACGCCCCTTGAGATCATGGCCGACGTGCGTCCGGGCCTTGTGAACGGCCCTGCGGGACTGACCGTCATCGAGGAGCCGGACCGCTACAAGGCCTTGTGCAAGGCCCTTGGCCTCATGCGTCCCGGCGACGCCCTGCTCGTGGCGGGCAAGGGGCATGAGAGCTACCAGCAGATCGGCGACGTCAAGCACCCCTTCTCCGATGTCGAGGCCGTGGGCCGCGCCATCCGCGAAGTGCATGGCGAGGTGCATTCATGAACATGAAGCTTGGCGCCATCGCCCTCGCCCTGACAGGAGCGGGCCTGCCGGAGCCGGAAGGTTCCCGCGTGATCACGAACGTGCGCACCGACTCTCGTGAAGTCCAGCCCGGCGACCTCTTCGTCTGCCTCAAGGGCGAGCGCTTCGACGCCCACAGCTTCGCTGTCCAAGTTTTGGAGGCCGGAGCCGCAGCCATCGTGGCCTCGCGCCCGCTGGAAGGAATTTCCTGCCCGGTCCTGCTGGTGGACGACACGCTCACCGCGCTCGGTCGGCTGGCCCGCGCCTGGCGTGATGCGACCTCGGCCAAGGTGCTGGCCCTCACCGGCAGCGCGGGCAAGACCACGGTGAAGGAGCTGCTGGCCCAGACCCTGGCCAACAGCATGAACGTGGCCAAGAACCACAAGAATTTCAACAACCAGGTGGGCCTGCCCCTGTCCATGCTCGCGGCCAGCGGCCAGGAAGAAGCCTGGGTCATGGAGGTGGGCATCAGCAAAGCCCACGACATGGCCGAACTGGGCGTCATCATCGCCCCGGACCTGGCACTGGTGCTGAACATCGGACCCGCGCACCTGGAAGGCCTGGGCAGCATCCAAGGCGTGGCCAAGGCCAAGGCCGCGCTGCTCGCGCACCTGCGTCCGGGCGGCCTGGGCCTGTGCAGCATGGACTACCCCGAACTCTGGGCCGAGGCGCAGGCCGTGTTGCCCGGCGTGGTCGGCTTCTCCGCCGTCGACAGCTTCGCAAAATACTACGCGCGCTTCGAGGAGGCCCTGCCCGGCGGGCGCGGCCTGTACGAAATCATCACTGACGGCCAGGCCTTCTGGGCCGAGCTGCCGGCCTGCGGCGCGCACTTCGCAGAGAACGCAGCCGCCGTAGCCGGGGCCTGCCATCTGCTGGGCCTGACGCCCGACCAGATCGCCGACGGCCTGGCCAAGGCCGAGCTGCCGGGCCAGCGCTTCTGCTGCGCCGAGGCTGGCGGCTGGCGCGTGGTGGACGACTCCTACAACGCCAACCCGCTGTCCATGCGCCGCAGCCTGGAGGCCGCGCGGCTTCTGGCCGGTGACGCGCCCCTGGTGCTGGTCTTGGGCGACATGAAGGAGCTGGGCGCAGGCGCGGCCAAGGCCCACGAGGAGATGGGCACGCTGCTGCCGGGGCTCAAGCCCGTGGCCGTGTTCTTCCAGGGCGAGTTCGCCGCCGCCGTGGCGCGTGGCGCCGGGAACGGCACCGCCATCACCGAAGTTTCCGAGCCCGCCATTGTGCTGGGCGCGCTTCATGCCATGAAGGCCGGCGTGGTCCTGGTCAAGGGCTCGCGCTCCTGCCGCATGGAACTCTACGCCCAGGCGCTTCTGGCTGGGCTCAAGGACAGCGATCCCGCGAAAGGGAGCTGCGCATGATCTATCATCTGCTCTACCCGCTTGCGGCCAAGATCTCGCTGTTCAACGTCCTGCGCTACATCACCTTCCGCAGCGTCTATGCGCTGTTGACCGCGCTGGTGATCTCCATCCTGCTCGGCCCGAAGCTCATCGAGTGGCTGAAAGCCCTGCGCTGCCGCCAGCACATCCTGGAAGAAGTGGCCTGCCACCAGGCCAAGGAAGGCACCCCGACCATGGGCGGCCTGCTCATCGGCGTGTCCCTGGTCACGAGCGTGCTGCTCTGGGGCGATCTGACCAACGTCTACATCTGGCTCACGCTGTACGTCTTCGTGGGCTTCGGGGTCATCGGCTTCTGGGACGACTACACCAAGGTGGTCAAGAAGCAGAACAAGGGCATCTCCCCGCGCGCCAAGCTGGCCGGGCAAATCTTCGTGGCCGGGTCGGCCATCGCGCTGTTGATCTTCCAGCCCGCCTACTCCACGCAACTCGCCGTGCCCTTCTTCAAGCACATCCACCCGGACCTGGGGCTGTTCTATCTGCCCTTCGCCGTGCTGGTGCTGGTGGGCTCAAGCAACGCCGTGAACCTCACCGACGGGCTGGACGGCTTGGCCATCGGCCCGCTGGTGGTCTCCGCCGCCTGTTTCGCCATCTTCATTTACGCCGCAGGCAACGCGGTGATCTCCTCGTACCTGAGCATCACCCCCGTGCCCGGCGTGGGCGAGGTGACGGTGTTCTGCGGGGCGCTGGTGGGCGCGGGCCTGGGCTTCCTCTGGTTCAACGCCTACCCGGCCCAGGTGTTCATGGGCGACGTGGGCTCGCTTTCCCTTGGCGGCACGCTGGGGTTCATCGCCGTGCTGGCCAAGCAGGAGCTGGTGCTGGTGCTGGTGGGCGGCGTGTTCGTGTTCGAAACCCTCTCGGTGATCCTCCAGGTGGGCTACTTCAAGATGAGCGGCGGCAAGCGCATCTTCCGCATGGCCCCGCTGCACCACCACTTCGAGCTCAAGGGCATCCCCGAGTCCAAGATCATCATCCGTTTCTGGATCCTTTCCATTCTCATGGCCCTCATGGCCCTGAGCACGCTGAAGTTGCGGTAGGTGGCGGGCATGAACAGAAAACGTGACCTCTTGAAAAGTCTAAAGATTTTCGAGAACCGCCTCGTCGTCGTGGTCGGCGCAGGCGTTTCCGGGCTGGCCGCCTGCCGCTACCTGCTGTCCCTGGGGGCCACCGTGCGCCTGGTGGACGCCAAGGCCGACCTGTCCCAGGACGTGCTCCTGAAGGTCACCGAAAATCCCGCCGCCGCAGACCTGACCCTGGAAACCGGGCCGCACACGCCCGCCCAGTTCAACGACGCGCACCTGGTGGTGCTCTCCCCCGGCGTGCCGGTGAAGAAGCTCGCGGGCGTGCTGGCGGGTGTCGCGCCCTGGCGCGTGGTGGCCGAGATGGAGTTCGCCTCCTGGTTCCTGGACGAGCCGGTCATCGCCATCACCGGCACCAACGGCAAGACCACCACCACGACGCTGGTCGGCCACATCCTCAAGCACGCGGGCCTGACTCCCTTCCTGGGCGGCAACATCGGCACGCCCCTGTGCGACTACCTGATGGGCGATTCCCCGGCCGACGTGCTGGTCATCGAAATTTCGAGCTTCCAGCTCCAGAACTGCCGCACCTTCGCCCCGAGGGTCGCGGCCCTGCTCAACTTCTCCGCCAACCACCTGGACTACCACCTGGACATGGAGGAGTACCTCTCGGCCAAGCTGAACCTCTTCGCCCGCCAGGACCACGGCAGCACCGCCGTCATCCCCCAGGCCATGCGCGCGGAGCTCGCGGCCAGGAACTTCACCCGCGCCCGCGTCGACGCCTTCACCGCAGACACGGATTTCGATTGCCCCGGCCTGCCGGGCGCGCACAACCGCGAGAACATCGCCGCGGCCTGGCGCATGGTGCGGCCCTTCGGCGTCAGCGAGGCCCAGGCGCGCGCGGCGATCCAAGCCTTCCACGCCCTGCCCCACCGCATCGAGCCCGTGGGCGAAGTTGCCGGCGTGCTCTTCGTCAACGACTCCAAGGCCACCACGCTGGACTCCGTGGCCGCAGCCGTGAAAAGCTTCGAGAGGCCCGTGCGCCTGCTGCTGGGCGGTGTGTTCAAGGGCGGCGTGGTCGAGGACATCCTGCCCGCGCTCAAGGGGCGCGTCGTGTCCGTGGGCCTGTTCGGCGCCAGCCGCGAGGTCTTCGAGCCCGCGCTCAGAGCGCACTTCCCCGTGGCCTGGGACCAGACCCTGGAGGCCGCCGTGCGCCGCCAGTTCAGCCAGGCCAGGCCCGGCGAGATGATCCTGCTTTCCCCGGCCACGGCCAGCTTCGACGCCTACTCCGGCTATGCCGAGCGCGGCCGCGACTTCGCGCGCGTGGCCAAGGCCCTGTCGGGTGAGACGGCTCCGGAGGTGGCGACATGAACCAGCGCCGGAGCACCCAGTACTATCCCATGGACTACTGGCTCCTGTTCGCCGCCATCCTGCTGGCGGGCATCGGGCTGATCATGGTCTTTTCGAGTTCGGGCATGATGGCCGAGCGGTTCTACCACGACAAGTACCTGTTCTTCAAAAAGCAGGCGATGTTCAGCGTGGTCGGCATCGCGGCCATGATCTTCTGCGCGCGGGTGAACCGCAAGTTCTTCTACGACCTGACCTACGTGTGGATGTTCGTGGCCATCATGCTGCTGGGCCTGTGCCTGGTCATCGGCACCACGGCAGGCGGCGCGCGGCGCTGGATACACATGGGGCCGTTCTCGCTCCAGCCGCTGGAGTTCGCCAAGCCCGCACTGGTGCTCTACCTGGCCTATTTCTTCGCCAGGAAGCAGGAGATCATGCAGGTCAAGACCTTCAGCGTGGGCTTCATCCCGCCCTTTGCGGCCACGGGCGTCATGAGCCTGCTCCTGCTCATGCAGCCGGACTTCGGCGGGGCCATGCTGCTGGCCATCCTGCTCATGTTCATGTGCCTGGCCGGGGGCACGCGCATCATCTACCTGCTGGGCGCGGCGCTCGCGGGCGGCTGGGGCGGCTGGCTGCTCATCGCCTCCTCGCCCTATCGCCTCAAGCGCTGGACCGCCTTCCTGGACCCCTTCGCCACGGCCCAGACCACGGGCTACCAGTTGGTGCAGTCGCTCTACGCCTTCGGCTCCGGCCGGTTCTTCGGCGCGGGCTTGGGCGCGGGCAAGCAGAAGTTGCTCTTCCTGCCCGAGGCGCACAACGACTTCATCATGGCCGTGGTGGGCGAGGAGCTTGGCTTCCTGGGCCTGTCCCTGGTGCTGCTGCTCATGGGCTTCCTGTTCCTGCGGGCCTTCCGCGTGGCCTTCCTCCAGGAGGACCTCATGGACCGGCTCACGGCCTTCGGCATGACCATCGTGCTGGCTCTCGGCGCCTGCATGAACCTGGCCGTGGTGCTCGGCACCGTGCCGCCCAAGGGCGTGCCCATGCCCTTCATCAGCTACGGCGGCAGCTCGCTCATCGTGTCCTTCATCTGTGTGGGCATCCTCCTCAACCTTTCGAGGAACCGGACATGAGCGCGGCGCAGCGTATTTCACGCCTGGTGGTCACCACCGGAGGCACCGGGGGGCACATCTTCCCGGCTCTGGCCGTGGCTGCGGAGGCGCGCCGCCGCGACCCCGAGGCCCGGGTGCTCTTCCTGGGCGGAAGCGGCCCCGAGGGCGAGCTGGCGCGCAAGGCCGGGCTGGCTTTCGAGGCGCTGCCTGCCAGCGGCGTGCTGGGCAAGGGCCTCAAGGCCCTGCTGGCCACGGTCTGGGTGGGCCGCAGCGTGATCCTGGCCACGCGCGCGCTCAGGCGCTTCAAGCCCGAGGCTGTCATCGGCTTCGGCGGATACGCGGGCTTCTGCCCGGTGCTGGCCGCCGCGCTGCTCGGCATCCCCACGGCCGTGCACGAGCAGAACTCCGTGCCCGGCGTGACCAACCGCATCCTGGGCAAGCTGGTGCGCCGCGTGTTCGTGTCCTTTGAGGACAACCGCAAACATTTCCCCCCGGCCAAGACCCTGCGCACCGGCAACCCCGTGCGCGCGGAGATCGCCTGCGTGGACCGCACGCCGGGCAAAAGCCGCAACCTGCTGGTGCTGGGCGGAAGCCAGGGCGCCAAGGCCTTGAGCGACCTCGTGGTGGCCGCCCTGCCGCAGCTGCAAAGCGCGCGGGTGAACATCCTGCACCAGGCGGGCCGGGCCGACGTGGAGCGCATCAAGGCCGCCTACCGCGTGGCCGGAGCCGATGACGCCTGCGTTCACGGCTTCGTGGAGGACATGGCCGGAGCCTACGCCTGGGCCGATCTGGCCCTGTGCCGGGCCGGGGCCTCGACGATTTTCGAGCTGGCGGCCACAGGCACCCCGTCGGTGCTGGTGCCCTTCCCCTTTGCCGCCCACGACCACCAGCGCGTCAACGCCAAGGCCCTGGAAGCCCTGGGCGCAGCCATCCTGGCCGACCAGAAAGACCAGGACGGGGCAAGCCTGGCGGACATCGTGCTTGGACTTTTGGGCGACACGGCAAGGCTCGGCTCCATGGGCCGCGCGGCCAGGGAGTTCGCCCGGCCAGACGCTGCGGCGCGCATCGTGGACGCCCTGGAAGAACTCTGCCGCCAGGCGGCCTGAACGATGAAGACGATGACGAAGACCATGAGGGCACGGACATGACAGAGACGACGAAAATCGCGATCCCCGGCATGAGCGCCAGCCCGGCCATGTACAGCCGCGTCTCCACCGTGCACATGGTCGGCATCGGCGGCGCGGGCATGAGCGGCATCGCCGAGGTGCTCTTGAACATGGGCTTCACCGTCACCGGCTCGGACATGGCCGCAGGCAGCGCCGTGCACCGGCTAAAGAAGCTCGGCGCCACGGTCTTCATCGGCCACGGGGCCAACAACGTGGGCAAGGCCGACGTTGTGGTCAAGTCCACGGCCATCCAGGACCAGAACCCTGAACTCGTCCGCGCCCGCGAGATGAGCATCCCCATCATCCCCCGGGCGGAGATGCTGGCCGAGCTCATGCGCATGCGCACCGGCATCGCCGTGGCCGGAACCCACGGCAAGACCACCACCACCTCGCTTCTGGCGACCATCTTCACCGAGGCCGGCCTGGACCCCACGGTCATCATCGGCGGACGGCTGAACACCTACGGCAGCAACGCGCGCCTGGGCGAGGGCGAGTTTTTGATCGCCGAGGCCGACGAGAGCGACGGTTCCTTCCTCTGCCTCTCGCCCATCATGACCGTGGTCACCAACGTGGACCGCGACCACATGGACTTCTACGCCGACATGGAGGCCATCGACCACGCCTTCACCACTTTCATGAACGGCATCCCCTTCTACGGGGTCAACGTGGTCTGCGGCGACGACCCCGGCGTGACGCGCCTTTTGCCGCTCATCAAGCGCCCCTGCCTGACGTACGGCCTGGGCAAGAAGAACCGCCTGCGCGGCGAGATCGTGGCCACGGCCCTGCGCAGCATCTTCGAGGTGACCCTGGACGGCGAGCCCTGGGCCCAGGTGACCCTGGCGCATCCGGGCCTGCACAACGTGCTGAACTCGCTGGGAGCCATCGGCGTGGCCATCGAGGCCGGTCTGCCCAAGGACGCCATCCTGCAGGGACTGGCCAATTTCGGAGGCGTGGGCCGCCGCTTCGAGCGCAAGGGCGAACGCCATGGCGTGCTCGTGGTCGACGACTACGGCCACCACCCGGCCGAGATCAAGGCCACGCTGGAGACCGCCCGCGCCTGCTACCCGGACCGCAGGCTCATCGTGGCCTTCCAGCCGCACCGCTTCTCGCGCACCCAGGCCCTGTTCGGGGACTTCTGCACCGTGTTCACCCAGGCCGACCTGCTGCTGTTGACCGAGATCTACCCGGCCAGCGAGGCCCCGATCCCCGGCGTCAACGGCCTGTCCCTGGCCCAGGGCATCAAGCAGGTGAGCAAGACCAAGGTGCGCTTCTTCCCGGATTTCGCGAGCATCGAGCGCCAGCTGAAGGAAATCTTGAAGCCTGGCGACCTGCTTTTGACCCTGGGGGCCGGGAGCATCTGGACCGTGGGCGAGCACTGGCTGAACGAGCCTGACGACGAAACAACCATGACCCTCGAGGTATAGAAGCGATGCCCCTGACCCTCACGCGCGACGTGCTCCTGAAGGAGCGCACCACCCTCCGGCTGGGCGGCCCTGCCCTGGCCGAGGCCGTGGTCACGTGCGAGGCGGGTCTGGACGAGCTGGCGCGCGCCCTGCCCGGCCTGGGTGGTCTCCCCCTGGCGCTGGGCGCGGGGAGCAACATCCTGGCCGGAGACGGCCCCCACAAGCTGGTGCTGGTGCGCGCGGCCAATGACGCCGAGCCGGATGTTTCCGCGCAGCCCGGCGGCCCTGACGGCAAGACCATCCTGGTGCGCGCAGGCGCGGGCCTGCGCCTGCCGAGGCTGCTGGGCCTCTGCCAGCACGCGGGCCTGACCGGCCTGGAGAGCCTCACCGGCGTTCCGGGCAGCATCGGCGGCAGCGTGGCCATGAACGCGGGCTCCTACGGCGTGGAGCTGGGCGCGCTCCTGACCCGGGTGCGCGTGTGGACCCCGGAAGGCGGGCTCGTCTGGCGCGAGGCGACGGACTGCGCCTTCGGCTATCGGCATTTCAACCCGGAGGTCACGGCCGGGTTCTGGCTCGTCTGGGAGGCGGAGTTCGCCCTGAGCGCGGAGACGCCCACCGCTGTGCGCCAGCGCATGGAGACGGTCTACGAGAAGAAGAAGACCAGCCAGCCCGTCACGGCCAAAAGCGCGGGCTGCGTGTTCAAGAACCCGGAAGGAGCGCCCGCAGGAATGGGCGCCGGGCGGCTGCTGGACGAGGCCGGGGTCAAGGGCAAACGCCTGGGCGGCATGGCCTTCTCCACGGTGCACGCGAATTTTCTGGTCAACGAGGGCGGCGGCACCGCAGCCGAGGCCCTGGAGCTTTTGGAATACGGCCGGGCCGCGGTCTTTGACCGTTTCGGCCTGGACCTGGAAACCGAAGTGAAGGTGCTGCCATGATGCGTTCCGGCGGGATGCAGCGCAAGCCGCGCGAGACGCGCAAGCCACCGGTGCGCCTGAACAGGCAGCGCAAGGACTCAGGCGGCGGCCTGGTCATGGACACGGCCGTGGCCGTGAAAAACGCCCTGCTCTTCTTCGCCGCCCTGCTGCTGCTTGGCAGCCTGGGGGCCTCGCTGATCTACGGTTACCGCTTCGTCACCACCACCCCGGCCCTGGGACTGACCGAGATCGCCGTGAGTGGCAACATGCGCCTGACCTACGGCCAGGTGCTGGAGATTGCGGGCCTGCACCTGGGCCAGAACAGCCTGGGCGTCAACGTGAGCCGGGTCGAGTCCTCGCTCTCGCGCAACCCCTGGGTGGAGTTCGTCACCGTGCGCCGCGAGCTGCCGGACAAGCTCTTCATCACCATGGTCGAGCGCCAGCCCTCGTTCTGGGTGCGCAAGGACGGCGCGCTGTACTTCGCCGACGCCAAGGGCGCCGTCATCACGCAGCTGTCCCCCGGCGACTCGGCCTCGCTGCCGCTCCTGGAGATCTCCCCCGAGCTGGCGGACCAGCAGCAGGTGGTGGAGGCCATGGTGGCGCGCATGAACAAACAGGACCTGCCCTTTGCCCTGGGCCAGATGGCCTGGGTGAAGTTCACGGATTCCGGCCAGGTGGAGTTGTACCTGGACGCCCTGCACATCCGGGTGCGGGCAGAACTTTCGGACTGGGACACACACTTCAGTCGCATTGAGACCGTCTGGCGGGACCTCAAGCTGCGCGGGGAGACCGGGCAGGTTGCGGCCATCGAGGCCAGCGGCGGCAAGGTTTGGGTTGAGAAGAGGCAGAAGCGCGGGGCTTCCTGACGGGGAAGAATAGGGAAGACCCAGCCCTTTGGCGAGTAAACAAGGGAGGAAAACATGGCCAAGAGCGACATCATCGTCGGCCTGGACATCGGCACCACGAAGATTTGCGCCGTGGTGGGCGAAGCCAAGGATGACGGAGTGGTGGACATCATCGGCATCGGCACAAGCCCGTCTACGGGTCTGCGCCGCGGCGTGGTGGTGAACATCGAGCAGACGGTTCAATCCATCAAAAAGGCCCTGGAAGAGGCCGAGCTGATGGCCGGGTGCGAGATCCATTCGGTTTACGCGGGCATCGCGGGCAGCCACATCAAGGGCTTCAACAGCCACGGGGTCATCGCCGTCAAGGGCGGCGAGGTCACCCAGAAGGACGTGGACCGCGTCATCGAGGCCGCCAAGGCCGTGGCCATCCCGCTGGACCGCGAGGTGATCCACACCCTGCCCCAGGAATTCATCGTCGACGACCAGCGCGGCATCGCCGATCCGCTGGGCATGGCCGGCGTGCGCCTGGAGGTGAAGGTCCACATCGTCACGGGTGCTGTGACCTCGGCCCAGAACATCGTGCGCTCGTGCCACCGCTCGGGGCTCGACGTGGCCGACATCGTGCTCGAGTCCCTGGCCTCCAGCAAAGCCGTTCTCTCCGCCGAGGAGCGTGAGATCGGCGTGTGCCTGGTGGACCTGGGCGGCGGCACCACGGACATCGCCATCTTCTCCAAGGACTCCATCAAGCACACTGCCGTGCTGGCCCTGGGCGGCAACAACCTGACCAACGACATCGCGTTTGGCCTGCGCACGCCCATGACCGCCGCCGAAAAAATCAAGATCGACCACGGTTGCGCCCTGGCCGAGATGGTCAAGGTGGACGAGGTCATCGAAGTGCCGAGCGTGGGCGGCCGTGATTCCCGGGCCATGAGCAAGCGCGTGCTGGCCGAGATCTGCGAGCCGCGGTGCGAGGAGATCCTGGCCCTGGTGGACCAGGAGCTCATCAAGAGCGGCTACAAGAGCCAGATCGCCGCAGGCGTGGTCTTGACCGGCGGAACCTCGCTCATCCACGGCATGCAGGACCTGGCCGAACAGGTCTTCGACCTGCCCGTGCGCATCGGCTACCCCGAGTACGTGGGCGGCCTGTACGACATGGTCAACAACCCCAAGTACGCCACCGCCGTGGGCCTGCTGCTCTTCGGAGCGGAGAACCGCCAGGTGAAGAGCGGCGGCGGGGATTTCCGCATCCGCGACGACAATGTGTTCAACCGCATTCTCGGACGGATGAAGAAGTGGTTCGTGGACATCGCCTAAGCGCGGTGTGTTTCATAGGGGAAGGTCCAAGCATCATCACTGATCAGGGAGGAGGAAGTCATGGCACATTTTGAAATCGACAGCGACATGAGCGCGAAAATCAAGGTCATCGGCTGCGGTGGCGGCGGCGGCAACGCCATCAACAACATGATCCAGTCCCAGTTGACCGGCGTCAGCTTCATCGCCGCCAACACCGACGCCCAGGACATCGAGAAGTCGCTGGCCGACCACACCATCCAGCTGGGCGGCAAGCTGACCAAGGGCCTGGGCGCTGGCGCCAACCCCGAGGTGGGCCGCAACGCCGCCTTGGAGAGCATCGACCAGATCCGCGACATTCTCGCCAACACCGACATGGTCTTCATCACCGCAGGCATGGGCGGCGGAACGGGCACCGGCGCAGCGCCGGTCATCGCCCAGGCCGCCCGCGAGGCCGGAGCGCTCACCGTGGCCGTGGTCACCAAGCCCTTCTACTTCGAGGGCAAGCGCCGCATGCAGCAGGCCGAGAAAGGCATCGCCGAACTGAAGCAGGTGGTCGACTCCATCATCACCATCCCCAACGACCGCCTGCTCCAGATGGCGGCCAAGAAGGCCGGCTTCGCCGACATGCTGAAAAAAGCCGACGAGGTCCTGTTCTACGCCGTCAAGGGCATCTCCGACCTCATCACCGTGCACGGCCTGATCAACCTGGACTTCGCCGACGTCAAGGCCATCATGACCGGCTCGGGCATGGCGCTGATGGGCACCGGCATCGCCTCCGGCGAGAACCGCGCCCGCGAGGCCGCGCTCAAGGCCATCACCAGCCCGCTGCTGGAAGACGTGTCCATCGCCGGCGCGCGCGGCGTTCTGTACAACATCACCGCCGGAGCCGACCTCGGCACCGACGAGATCCAGGAGGTCAGCGACCTCATCGCCAAGGAAGCCCACGATCAGGCCAACATCGTGTTCGGCGTGGTGGCCGACGACAGCCTGGGCGACGAGCTCTGCGTCACGGTCATCGCCACCAGCATCGAGCAGCGCGAGGTCGCGCCCAAGCCGGAGACCCTCGGCGGCCTGCGGCCCATCCTGACCCCGCTGCAGACCCCGCTGCGTCCTGGCCGCCGCAACACCATCAGCAGCGTCATCGCCGGAAACAACCGCGAGGTCCCGGCCTTCATGCGCTTCGGCGCCGCAGCAACCCCGGCCGAAGGCCAGGCCCAGAGCCCGCGTGCGGCGCTTCGGGCCATGGGCGCGCCCGGCGAAGAGGACTTCCTGTTTGAGGATGACGAGCTGGATACCCCGGCTTACATCCGCAAGAACGCGGACTAGGAGCGCTCATGAGACGCCCTTCCGGGGCGGGGGAGAAGCGCCAGCGCAGGCGTGGACCCGAAACCCGTCCCGGAAAGTCCATGCCTGCGCCACCGGACCACGGCGGCCGTCTCCCTGCGGCCCTGGTGATCACCGGCGATGAGGGCATGGGCCTCTCGGCCCTGGGTTGGCAGGCGGTGTACCGCCTGCTCTCGGACAGGCCAGAGATAGCCGTGGAACGCTTCTTCCTCGGCAAGGGCTTCGATGCGCCCGTCTCAGCGGACAGTCAGAGAGATCTCGGACTCTTCCCCTTGATGGCGGCGAGCGTCTCTTTTGAGGAGGACTTCCTCCCCTTCCTCAGGGCGCTCGCCGCAGCGGGCGTTCCGTCCACCCGGACGGAACGCCCGGACTATCCGCTGGTGCTCGTGGGCGGACCCATCGCCTTTCTCAATCCCGCGCCCCTGGCCCCCCTGGCCGACGCCTTCTTCGTGGGCGAGGCCGAGGCCGGGCTCGTGGACTTCTGCCTGAAGCTGAAAACCGCCGTGTTCGACGGCGTGAGCAAGCAGGACTTCCTCCACTCCGCCAAGGACATGCCCGGCATCTACGTGCCGGGGCTGTCCAAGACCCCGGTGCGCCGCGTGGTGGACATGAGCCCGGACAGCTGCGGGCTCCTCAGCACCCCGGCCTACTCCTGCTTCACCGGCCCCCAGGCCGCCTTCCCGGACTCCCTGCTGCTTGAGGTCAACCGGGGCTGCCCCCATGCCTGCCGCTTCTGCGCCGCCGGGTTCGTTTACCGCCCCCCGCGCCACGCCAGCATCGAGTCGCTCCAGGCCATCGTGGAGGAGGCCCAGCCGCCCAAGGTTGGGCTGGTGGGCACGGCCCTCACGGACTGGCCGGACCTGCTCCCCTTCCTGCGCTGGCTGAACGCCCGCAAGACCAAATTTTCCCTTTCGTCACTGAGGGCCGATGGCCTGACCGAGGAGCTGCTGGGCTTCCTGCGCGAGTGCGGCATCCGCACCGTGACCCTGGCCCTGGAGGGCGCAAGCGAGCGCCTGCGCCACGCCGCCAACAAGAAGCTCGACGCCGAGGTCTTTCTGGCCGCTGTGGAGCGCGCCGCGCGCCTGGGGGTCAACCACCTGCGCGTGTACCTCATCCTGGGCTGGCCCTGGGAAGGGCCTGAGGACTATGACGAGCTGGAGGGCTTCCTGGGCCGCATCCTCCAGGCCCGCGACCAGGGGCACGGTAAGAAGACCAAGGAGTTCATGCGCATCACCCTGGGCGCGAGTTCGCTGGTGCCCAAGCCCTGGACCCCCATGCAGTGGGCGCCCATGGCCTCGGAGGAGGCCCTCATCCAGGGCCAGAAGCGCCTGCGCGACATGACGAAAAACCTTCGCGGCGTGGCCCTGCAGGTGGACGCCCCCTTTCAGGCCCGTCTCCAGGGCGTGCTCTCGCGCGGGGGCGAGGAGGCCTTTGAGCTGGTGCAGCTGGCCGCAGCCCATGGCGGCTGGAAAAAGGCCATGCGCCTCTGGGCGGACCAGGCCACGCAGATTCTGGACCGCGAACGCGGCGAGCACGAGGCCTTCCCCTGGGAGGTCATCGACACGGGCGTGGCCCGCGCCAGCCTGTGGCGCGAATGGACCCGGGCCGCGCGTTCGCTGGCCACCCCGGGCTGCCCCAAGGGCGGCTGCGAGGACTGCGGCATCTGCGGCATGGACAAGTGGCTGAAGGCCAAGGACTGAAGATCAAAGGCTAAAGGCCTGGGGCTCCAGCGGGAGCCGGAAGCCTAAACACCAGGACGACCCCGCCTTGCCCCGATTCGCTTCGAAGCTCCGCAGCCGAACACTCGCACACCCCGAACAGCTCTCCGCACTGCCCGCAGCCAGGCCCTGAAATATGGGCCGCCTATTCGCCGCACTCCAGGGCGAACAGGCCCATCCGCCAGGCTTGGCAACCCTGCTCCTGCCCCCCCCTTGTGCAGCCTCTGCGCACAAATACTTGTGCAACGATTGTGCAACACGGTGCACAATCGCTACGGAGCGCACACACCAAAACATTGATAATATTGATTATAAATTTTGGCACGGTGCATGCTTATATGTACGCAACACCGAGCGAAACGCCGCTTGGAAAGGTCCGCTCACCTCCAGAAGAGCAAAAACAATATTGAGGAGCATCCCATGAACAAGCGCATCGTCATCACCTTCACCGTTTTGGCCCTGGTTTCCATGTCGGCCTTCGCCATGGCCGCTGGCAAGGGCACCCGCGCCCGCAACTACGAGCCCACCCTGACCCCGGAGAAGCAGGCTGCGGTCGAGAAGATCGTGGACCAGCACCACGTCAAGCTCGTCGAGCTGCGCGAGCAGATCTGGGCCAAGCAGACCGAGTTGCAGGCCCTGAGCCGCTCCGGCAAGGCCGAGAAGTCGGACATCCAGTCCCTCATCGGTGACATCTCCAAGCTGCGCACCACCATGAACACGGAACGTGACGCCATGCGCACCGAGATCGAGAAGGAAACCGGCATCAAGGCCTTTGGACGCGGCTTTCATCGCGGCGGCGGCTACGGCGGCGGAGCGGGCATGGGCTACGGCGCTGGCGAAGGCTGCCCCGGCATCGGCGGCGGCAGCGGCATGGGCTACGGCCCCGGCAGCGGCATGGGCTACGGTGGCCACGGCGGCATGATGGGCGGCGCCTACTAGGCCCCTTCCGCACATCCCTACAACGATCCCACGCAACGGCGGTCCGGCTGGTTCCTTCCCCCAGCCGGGCCGCCCTTCCCATTAACCGCCCAGAGTTGTTGACAGCCGCGCCCGAAGCAGCCATGCACTTTCGAACCGGGACGAGTTCTGCCAGCCAAAACCCGCAGCAAAGCATCGGAAACAGGAACATGGAACTGCGCTCCTTCAACAAAGACAAAGCCCCGCTCCTGGCGGCAGTGGTCGCGCTGCTGATCCTGGGCGCGGGCAGCGTGTTCCTCACCTGGCAGAACATCCGCCGCCAGCGAGAACTGGTGGACCAGCATCTGCTGCTCTCCGCCGGGGCCGTGCTGCACGGAGTCGAGGCCAACCTCATGCGCATCATGCACGGCATGGGGCGCTCCCCGGACCTCGCCAACCGCCTGTTCCCGACCATCAAGGAATTTTTCCAGGAGATCACCGCCTCAGGCGACATCGTGTTCCTCGGCGTGTTCGGCGAAGACGGCTCCCTGGTCGTGTCCTCGGCCAAGGGGGACACTCCCGTGGCCATCGCCCTGCCCGAAGAGATCGTGGCCGAGTTGGAGACCAATGGCCACTGGGAAGGCCCCCTGCAATACCAGGGCAAGACCGCGCTGTTCGCCGCCCTGCGCGCCCGGCCCAGCCTCTCGCGCATCTGCTCCGATGTGGTCCAGGGCGTGCCCATCCTTCCCCAGGAGCTGCGGCCTCGCGGTTCCGGTTCAGGCCGAGGCCTAGGCCGCGGCCAGGGGCGCGGCCTGGGCTTTGGCCAGGGCGCCGACCCCAGAACAGGCATGGGCGCGGGCATGGGCCCTGGCATGGGTCGGGGCATGATGGCCCCGCCGCCGGACGAAGCCGGCCCGGCGCGCCCGCCCGACGTGCCCTCCATGTTCCTGGTGGCGGCCTTGAGCCCGGCCAAGCACCTGGCCCAGTTCGACGCCTATCGCCGGGCGGCCCTGCTCCAGACCGGCTACGTGCTCGGCGCCGCCGCCGTGCTCTGGTTCCTGGCCCTGGCCTACTTGAGCCGCCGCAACCAGGCGTTGAAGGCCGCGCGCCTGGAGCGCTTCCACTCCAAGCTTTTGGACAACATGCCCGACGGCCTGCTGACCCTTGGGCCTGGCGGCCTGATCCTCTCGGCCAACGGCTCGGCCGCGCGTCTGCTCATGGGTGACAAGAGCGCCGACAAAGACAACGACAAGCGAAACGGGGACGGCGAGGCGGACCTCACGGGCCGCAGCTTCCGCGAATTCCCCTTTGCCGAGATGGCCGCCACGGACGGCTCGCGCCCGGACGAATGGCGGCAGTACGAACACGACGGCCGCATCCTGGAGGTGCTCTGCCTGCCCCTGCAGGCCGAGGGCAACTCCGAGGTCCCGGCGGAACAGGCCGAGGAGAAGCTCGTGCTCCTGCGCGACCGCACCCGCATGAAGAGCCTGGAGGACGACCTGGCCGAGGCCAAGCGCCTGGCGGCCATCGGCTCGCTGGCGGCAGGCGTGGCGCACGAGATCAGAAACCCGCTCTCCTCCCTGCGCGGCTTCGCCCAGCTCTTTGCCACCAAGCTCAAGGGACAGGAGCCCCTGTCCTCGTACGCCTGCACCATGGTCCAGGAGGCTGACCGCCTGAACCGCGTGGTCACGGACCTTTTGTACCTGGCCCGCCCGCGCGAGCTGACCCCGGACCCGGTGGACCTGGTCCAGGTGGTGGAGAGCCTGCAAGGATTGCTGCGCTTCGACCTGGAGGCCAAGGGCGTGACGCCCAAACTCGAGCTGGCCGAGACGCACCTCTGCGCCGACGAGGACGGCCTCAAGCAGGCGCTGTTGAACCTCATGGTCAACGCCCTGGACGCCCTGCCCGACGGGGGCGGCGGCGCCATCACCCTGTCCTCCCGGTCCTCCTCTCCGGCGGATGGCGGCGACAGCGGCGTCTGGGTCAGCGTGGCCGACACCGGCCAAGGCATGGACGAGGAGGTGCGCAGACAGGCCTTCGAGCCCTTCTTCACTGCCAAGCGCCAGGGCACGGGCCTGGGCCTGGCCATTGTCCAGGGCATCATGCGCGCCCACAAGGGCCGCGCGCTGATCGACTCCACGCCGGGCCAGGGCACGACCGTGCACCTCTTTTTCCCGGACTGTCTTGAAACCGCCAGCGAAAGCGCGGGAAAAAACGCTGAAGACAACGCCCGCGAGATCAGCGGGCCCGACGCCGGAGGTGACGTGGCATGACCAGGACCGACGAACGCACAGTGCTTGTTGTCGACGACGAGCCCGCACACCGGCTCATGGTACGCGCCGTGCTGGAGGACGAAGGCTGGACCGTGGCCGACGCCGCCAGCGGCGACAAGGCCCTGGCGCTCATCGGCAAGACCCAGCCCCACGTGGCCCTGGTGGACATGAAGATGCCGGGCATGGACGGCCTGACGCTCATGCGCGAGCTGCACGCCCGCATGCCCGGCCTGCCCGTGGTGCTGCTCACCGCCTTCGGCAGCGTCGGTTCCGCAGTCGACGCCATGAAGCAGGGCGCGTTTGACTACCTGACCAAGCCCGCCGACAACGAAGAGCTCAAGGCCGTGCTCGAGAAGAGCTACGAATACCGCCGGCTCATTGAGGAGAACGCCCGCCTGCGCTCCGAGCGCCCGGACCTGGGCGGCGGCATCATCGGCGCCAGCCCGGCCATCGCCCGGGTGCGTGAGCTCATCGAGCAGGCCGGGCCGAGCGAGGCCACGGTGCTCATCCTGGGCGAGAGCGGCACGGGCAAGGAGCTGGTGGCCGACGGCCTGCACCGCGCCAGCCAGCGCTCGCGCAAGCCGCTCATCAAGGTCAACTGCGCGGCCCTGCCCGCGGACCTGCTGGAAAGCGAACTGTTCGGCTACATGAAAGGCGCCTTCACCGGCGCGGTGAAGGACAAACCCGGCCGCTTCCAGCTGGCCAGCGGCGGCACCCTGTTCCTGGACGAGATCGGCGACATGCCGAGCCATCTCCAGGCCAAGCTTTTGCGCGCGCTGCAGGAAAAGATCGTGGAGCCGCTCGGCTCGGTCAAGCCTGTTGAGACCGACGTGCGCGTGCTGGCCGCCACCAACCGCGACCTGCGCGCCGATGTGGCCAGCGGCCGCTTCCGCGAGGACCTGTTCTACCGCCTGGCCGTGCTGGAGATCCCCATCCCGCCCCTGCGCGACCGCCTGGAAGACCTGCCGCTTCTGACCGGTTTTTTGCTGCGCAAGCTCGGCCAGAAGAACCACAAGGAGATCCGCGCCGTGAGCCCGGCCTTCCTGGAGGCCCTGACCCGCCACACCTGGCCCGGCAACGTTCGTGAGCTGGAAAACGTCCTGGAACGCGCGCTCATCCTGGCCCGCGCCGACACCTTCGGCCCGGACCTTTTGCCCCCGCAGCTGGCCGCCCTGGTCAGCAGCGCCTCCTGCGCCATCCCCGGCGACCTCCAAAACGGGCTGGCCGAGACGGCCCCCCACGCCCTTGAAAGCGCCATGGACGACGCCGAGCGCGAGACCCTCGTGCGCGCCCTGGACACCTTTGCCGGGCACCGCGAAAAGACCGCCGACGCGCTGGGCATCAGCCGCCGCACCCTGCAGTACAAGCTCAAAAAGTACGGCCTGACAAAACGCTAGCCCCACCCGCCAGCGCCTCCATTCCAGCGAATCTGGCCCGTTGACATTATGGGCATATGCCCATAACTTCTCCTCCCACGGAGGGCTCTCATGCCGCGACCAAAATGCTGCCGGAAGGTCTCCGGCGCGCCTGCCTGCAAACTGTTCAAGCCCATGGGCGTGCCCGCGTCCTCCCTCGAAGCGACGGTGCTCAGCCTCGACGAGTACGAGGCCATCCGCCTGGCGGACTTCGAGGGCCTGTACCAGGAAGAGGCCGCCGGACGCATGGGCGTCTCGCGCCAGACCTTTGGCCGGACCATCGGGGCAGCGCGCAGGAAAGTCGCCCGCGCCCTGGTGCTGGGACTTGTCCTGCGCATCGAGGTCCCTGAAAACGAGGCAGCGCTGCTGCCCAAGCTGCGGCACTTTGCCTGCTCCGGGTGCGCGCATTCCTGGGCCGAGCCCTTCGGCTCTGGCCGACCCGACGCCTGCCCGGCCTGCGGCAGCGCCAATTTTCAACGCAGCGGCTGCCTTGGCCCCTCCTCCTGCCACACAACGCCAACCAAACCCAACGCCTGAAACCAAAGGAAGAACCCCATGCTCAAGATCGCCATCCCCACCCGTAGCGGAACCGTCGACGAACACTTCGGGCACTGCGAGTCCTTCACCATCTACAGCCTGAACCAGGACAAGTCCGTGGCCAGCCAGGAAAGCTTCACCCCGCCCCCGGCCTGCGGCTGCAAATCCAACCTCATCCCCACCCTGGTGGACATGGGCATCAGCCTGCTCATCGCCGGGAACATGGGCGAGGGCGCGGTGCAGCGCCTCGGCCAGGCGGGCATCAAGGTCATCCGCGGCGCCTCCGGCCCGGTGGACGCGGCCCTGCAGGCCTGGGTGGACGGCAAGCTCGCGGACAAGCAGATCGTGTGCGTGGCGCACGGCGCCGACCACGAGTGCCACCATGGCGAAGGCCACTAGGCCGAGCCAAGGCAGTGCCTCCGGCGGCCAAAGGGCCTGAGGCCCTTTGGAATCCCCATTACGCCGAAAGGGCTGTGTCAGGCTTCGCCTGACACAGCCCTTTCGGCTGATGAGGGGTCCGGGGGAAATCATTTCCCCCGGCGGGGTCCAGGGGCGGAGCCCCTGGCGGGGGTGTCGGGGGCGGAGCCCCTGGCCCTTCGTTGACAGCCTTGCTCAAAGGCCGTACTTCTGCGCGCATCATTTGAGGGGGAAAAAGCCCATGCGCGAGAAGGTCGAAGCCGCCCTGGCCAAGGTGCGGCCCATGCTCCAGGCCGATGGCGGCGACGTCGAGCTGGTGGAGGTCACGGACAGGGGCATCGTCCGCGTGCGCCTCACTGGCCGGTGCAAGACCTGCCCCATGTCCCAGCAGACTTTGCGCAACAGCGTGGAGCGCATCGTCCTGCGCGAAGTGCGCGGCATCAAGGCCGTCGAGGCCGTGGAAGAGGCATAAAGCCCCGCAACCCCGCGCCATCCCGCCGATTTCCCCAATCACCACAGCTTCAGGAGACATATCCACATGACCACCGTCACCCGCTTCGCGCCCAGCCCCACCGGCTACCTGCACATCGGCGGCGCGCGCACCGCGCTGTTCAGCTGGATTTTGGCCAAGAGCAAGGGCGGCACGTTCCTGTTGCGCGTGGAGGACACCGACCGCGAGCGCAGCACCAAGCAGGCCACGGACGCCATCATCGAGGCCATGGCCTGGCTGGACCTGGCCGCCGAAGGCACCGCCGTGTTCCAGAGCGAGCGCTTCGACCTGTACAACAGCCACATCGACCAGTTGCTGGCCGCTGGCCGCGCCTACTGGTGCTCCTGTACGCCGGAAGAGGTCGAGGCCATGCGCGAGAAGGCCCGGGCCGAAGGCAAGAAGCCCAAGTACGACGGCCGCTGCCGCGAGCTGGGCCTCGGGCCCGGCGCTGGGCGCGTGGTGCGTTTCAAGACTCCGCAGGACGGCGTCACCGCCTTTCACGACATGGTGAAAGGCCCCACGGCCGTGCAGAACGCCGAAATGGACGACATGATCCTGCGCCGCAGCGACGGCGCGCCCACCTACAATCTGGCCGTGGTGGTGGACGACCACGCCATGGGCGTGACGGACGTTTTGCGCGGCGACGACCACGTGGCCAACACCCCGCGCCAGATCCTGCTGTACCAGGCCTTTGGCTGGGACGTGCCGAAGTTCGGCCACGTGCCCATGATCCTCGGCCCGGACAAGGCCAAGCTTTCCAAGCGCCACGGCGCGCTCTCGGTGATGGAGTACAAGAAGCTCGGCTACCTGCCCGAGGCCCTGGTGAACTATCTGGCGCGCCTGGGCTGGGCCTGCGGCGACCAGGAGATCTTCAGCCGCGAGGAGCTGGTGAAGCTCTTCCCTGCGGGCAACCTGGGCAACTCGCCCTCGGTGTTCGACATCAAAAAGCTGGAGTGGCTGAACGCCCACTACATCAAGGAATCCACCCCCGAGCGCCTGGCCGCGCTGTTGCCGGAGTACCTGGCCGATGCGGGCGACACAGAGGGCCTGAACCTCGACCCGGCCTACCTGGCGAGCATCATGCCCCTGCTCCAGCCGCGCGCCAAGACGCTGGTGGAGATGGCCGACATGGCCCGCTTCTTCCTCCTGCCCACGGACAAGCTCGTATACGACGAGAAGGCCGTGGCCGACCAGCTCAAGCCGGAATCCCGCGAGCTGCTGGCCGCGCTGCTGCCCATCTACGAGGCTGCTGGCGACTACTCTGACCACAAGGCGCTCGAAGCCGCCACCCAGGCCTTCCTGGACGCGCGCGAGCTGAAGTTCAAGGCCGTGGCCCAACCCCTGCGCGTGGCCCTCACCGGCAAGACCGCCAGCCCCGGCCTGTTCGAGACCATGGCCGTGCTCGGCCGTGCCGAGTCTTTGGCGCGCATCAAGCGGGCTTTGAGCCTGTAAGCCGGGGCGCTGCAAATGACCCACGCACCCTGCTTCGCCAGCGACAACTACGCGGGCGTGCATCCCCTTGTCATGGCCGCGCTGGCAACGGCCAATGACGGCCCGGCCCCGGCCTACGGGGCGGACAAGCTGACCCAGGCCGCGCGCGCGCGCTTCAAGGAAGTGCTCGGCGAGAGCGCCGAGGTCTTCTTCGTGTTCCTGGGCACCGCGGCCAACGTGCTCTGCCTCCAGGCCATGACCAGGCCGCACCACGCCGTGCTTTGCGCCAATACCGCGCACATCAACGTGGACGAGTGCGGCGCGCCGGAGCGGCACCTCGGCTGCAAGCTTTTGTGCGTGCACACGCCCGAGGGCAAGCTCTCGCCGGAGCTGCTGCGGCCCTTCCTGCACCACCTGGGCAACGAGCACCACAACCAGCCGCGCGTGATTTCCATAGCCCAGGCCACGGAGCTCGGCACCGTTTACAGCATCGACGAGATCCGCAGCCTTGCCAGCTTCGCCCACAATCACGGCCTGCTGCTGCACATGGACGGCTCGCGCCTGGGCAACGCGGCCGTGGCCCTGGGCTGCGAACTGCGCGACATGACCAATGACGCGGGCGTGGACGCGCTCAGCTTTGGCGGCACCAAGAACGGGCTCATGTTCGGCGAGGCTGTCGTCTTCTTTCGCCCTGAGTTGGCGCAGGACTTTCCCTACCTCCGCAAGCAGGGCATGCAGCTCTGCTCCAAGATGCGCTTCATCGCCGCCCAGTTCCTGGCGCTGCTCCACGACGATGGCGAAGGCGGCAAAGGCGGCCTGTGGCGCAAAAACGCTGCCCAAGCCAACGCCATGGCCCGGCTTCTGGCCGAGCGCGTGGCGGAGATCCCGGGCGTCACCATCACCCAGCAGCCGCAGACCAACGCCGTGTTCGCGCAGCTCGCCCCGGCGGTCATCGCCCGGTTGCAGCAGCGTTTCGCCTTCTATGTGTGGGACGTTGAGCAGAGCGTGGTGCGCTGGATGACCAGCTTCGCCACCACCGAGGCCGAGGTGGAGCAGTTCGCCCAGGCCGTGCGCAAAGAAGCGCTGGCAGGCTGAGGCCAGCCGCGTAACCACAACAACAAAAGGGGGAGCAAACGCTCCCCCTTTCCGTTTCAGACTGAGGCCTCAGCGAGAGGGACTAGTAGCCGCCGTTCATCATGCCGCCGTAGCCCATGCCGCCCCAGCCACCGCCGCCGCCATAGCCGCCGTTCATCATGCCGCCGTAGCCACCGCCACCGTAGCCCATGCCGCCGTTGCCCATCCCGCCAACGGGGAGCCCCTGCTTGACCAACTGCTTGCGCAAGTTCACCTGGTCCGCAAAAAGCTTGGCGTTGAGGTCAGCGATCTCCTTGGTCAGGGTCTCGACCCGCTTGTCGTCGGTCTTGCCGCTGTAGAGCTGGGCGTTCAACTCCGAATGCTTGGCAAAAAGCTGCTGCCGGAGCTGGGCCGTGGCCTGGTAGTGCTCGTTGTAGAGCTTCTGCATGGCCGCGAACTTCTCCTGGCTTATGCCCGTGTCGCCACCGCCCCCCCAGCCATAACCGCCCATCATGCCCGGCCCATACATCTGGGCGCTGGACAGGCCGCTTAAACCAAGCAGCAGCACCGCAGCGAAAGACACGCAAAGGATATACTTGCAGAATTTCATTGTCAGACTCCTTGCTTGAATGTGTGGAACAACGAAAACAATGAATCTGCATTTGCTGTTAGCATAGGTCTGTGGTTATGGCTAGGCCTTGCCGCACATTTGACGAGCTCTTGGCCGAAGTCACGGCAAGCAGGCTCGTTTCCGCAGGCGTCTTGAATCGCCAAGGTGTCCACCCCAACTTTCCCGGCAGGAATCATTCATGGATCATTTTGGCAGACCGTCAGAACACTGCGCGTGTGGGAGGAACTCCACGGCTCCGGTCAAGACAATGAGGCTGAAGGTCCTGACTGGCCGCCATATGGCGCTTCCCGCCCTTGCGCGAAATCCCCGCCTGGGATTAGGATGGTCCCGCACCCAACGCAGCGAGGGCCCATGACCATCCGCATCCCCGACCCCGACGACTGCGCCGACAGCCAGGGCCAAGCCCCGGCCGGACCGCGCTTCCTGGCGCGGGGCGAGGTGGTGGAGGACTCCCTGACCGGGCTCGTCTGGTCGCGCTCGGCCAACCCGCTGGGCTATCCGCTATCCTGGCCCGACGCGCTCAGCGCCGTGGCTCAAATGAACCGCGACGGCTTCCTCGGCGCGCGCGACTGGCGCTTGCCCAACCGCCACGAGCTGCGCTCGCTGATCTGCCACCCCGCGAAGCAGCCCGCCCTGCCCCCAGGCCACCCCTTCCGCGACGTGTTCCTGGGCTGGGTCTGGAGTTCCACCACCAAGGCCGGGCAGACCGCCTACGCCTGGAACGTGCACCTGGAAGGCGGGCGCATGTTCTACAGCCGCAAGGACGAGTTCCGGCTGGTCTGGCCCGTGCGCGGCGAAAGCCCCACCCTGCCGCAGACCGGCCAGAACGCCTGCTTTGACGCCACAGGAGAGCCGGTCCCCTGCCACGGCACCGGCCAGGACGCCGACCTGCGCCAAGGCCTGCCCTGGCCCGAACCGCGCTTCGAGCGCACCGGCATGGGAATGCGGGACCGCCTCACCGGCCTGTGTTGGCTTGAGCCCGAACGCCTGCTCGACCAGATCACCACCTGGCGCGAGGCCGTGGACTTCGCCGCCTCCTTCAATTCCGGACCCGACAACGCAAATAGCCCTCCCTGGCGGCTGCCGGACATCAACGAACTGGAGTCCCTGGTGGACTCCGGCCGCGCCAACCCGGCCCTGCCCCTGGAGCTGACCGCGACCCTGGCCCTGTCGGCCCTCTCGGCCGAAGGCCTCTGGTCCAGCACCAGCAGCGGCTTCGACCCGGACTGGGCCTTTGTGCTCTATGTCCAGAAAGGCGCTGTGGGCGTGGGCTTCAAGCCCGGCGCGGAGTTCCACGTCTGGCCCGTGCGCAGGCTGTAGTCGTGGGCAAGGAGCAAGGGCCCAGCAACAAGGCCTGCCAGCACAGCAGCTGCAACAGGCAAGAACGGTTTCTTGGTTCCTCTCCCTTATCTTGAATGATGAACCGGAATAATTCACTTCCCTGTTGCGCTGTGTCTTTTGGTGGAGTAGCCTCGGAACGGAGTGGGTATGGCCTGCGGAGAGCTGGCGCACAGACGTCAACCGCACCCGCCGCAAGAATGTCTTTTCAACCTGCAATTTTACAAGGAGAATGAGATGCTGACATCCACCAGCTCGGCGCTCATGCGCCACACTGCCATGCTGCTGATCATGCTGATGACCACGCTCGCGTTTGTGCCCCGGGTCGAGGCCGGGATGGTCCCCACGTCCCTGTCCGACAGTTCCGGCATCCACGCCCAGGACCTGGCCTCGGTCCAGAACGTGCTGGAGAACAAAGCAGTCAAGGCCCGGCTGTCTGCCCTGGGCTACACGGACAGCGAAATCTCGGGCAAGCTGTCCCAGCTCTCGGGCCAGGAGCTGCACGGCCTGGCCTCGCAGCTGAACGCCCTGGACGCTGGTGGTGACGGGCTGGGCCTGATCGTGGTCCTCCTGGTCATCGTCTTGCTTGTGGTGGTCATCCTCAAGGTCAGCGACAAGACCGTCAGCATACATTGACCGACGTGCGCGCTCCCGGAGAGAGCCGCCTGAGCCAGGCCCATCACCTGGCCTGGGCTATTCTCTCCGGCCTTTTCTGTCTCTGGCTGACGGCCTGCGCCGCACACCTGCCACGGGACTTCTCCCCGCCGCAGGGGCGGGCCGTTGTGGCCGGGGTGCCCTTTCACGCCCAGGAGGACCACCAGTGCGGCCCTGCAGTCCTGGCCATGGTCCTCAACCACCATGGAGACATGGTGACACCCGAGGACATCGCCCAGGCGATCTTCCGCAAGGACCTGCGGGGCACGGTGAGCCTGGACCTGGCGCTGTACCCGCGCGGGCGCGGCTTCGCCACCCGCTTCTTCCGCGGCACGGTCGCAGACATCGTCACGGCCGTGGACACCGGCAATCCCCCGGTGGTCATGGTTGACGAGGGGCTGGGGGGAATCCGCGTCTTTCATTACATGGTGGTCGTGGGCTACGAGCCCGAGGGCGTGCTGGTCAACTCCGGCCGACGACGGGGCCAAAGCATCCCCTGGCGTGAATTCCTCTCCGGCTGGAGCGGGGCCGACCGTTGGACCCTGCTGGTCGAGCCCAAGGAAACCAGATGACGAACCCAAGAGCCATCCAGACCCCATGCGCCCTGCGGCTTCTGTCGCTGGCCCTGCTGCTGACGACGCTGACGGCCCTGGCCTCAGGCTGTGCCTTGCCGCGCATCGTGGTCCACGATGACCCGCTTTCCGCAGGGGAGCACCTCAAGCTGGGCATGGCCTACGAATCCGGCGGGGAACCCGAGCGGGCCGCTGCCGAGTATCGGCTGGCAGCGCGCAAGGAGCCCCTGGCCCGGCTCTATCTGGGCAACGTTTTGTTCGGGCAGGGACAGCTGGATGATGCCGAAACGGAATACCGCGCAGCCGTGAAGGGCCTGCCGGACAACCCCGAAGCGCTGAACAACCTGGCTTGGCTGCTCTACACCCGCAAGTCCGACCTGGCTGAAGCCGAGGCGCTGGCTGTTAAGGCCGTGACCCTGGCCCCGGCCCGCCCTGCGTTCCAGGACACGCTCAAGGCCATCCGCGCCGCCCAAGGCCAATAGCCCTTGCAGCCCAGACATGAAAAGGCCCGGAGCAACATTGCCCCGGGCCTTTCGTTTCAGGCGTGATGAAGGGCCGCACGGTGGTGCCGCCCAGCCAGGTCAGGCCGAGATCCCGTCGCCGTCGCCATCCCCGCCCTCATCCATGCCGATGGCGGCCGGCGCGGCGTAGGGCTGGTGGATCTCCAGGAAGGCTTCCGGCTGCGCCAGCGGAGCAAAGCCGAGCGGGCGGTACAGGCCGTGCGCGTCCGCCGTGGCCAGCATCATGCGCCGCAGGCCCTGCAGGTCCGGGTGCGCCAGCGCGCAGCCGAGCATCCATTTGGCCAGCCCCTGGCCCCGGTGCTCCGGCAGCACGAACACATCGCCCAGGTAGGCGAAGGTCGCGCGGTCAGTGACGGCCCGGCTGAAGCCCGCCTGCCGGCCTTTATGCATCAGGGAGAAGCAGAGCGAGTTTTCAAGCGACCGCAGGCAGGTCTCACGCGAGATGCCCTTGGCCCAGTAGGACTCACGCAGGAACCCGAACACGGCCTCCGCGTCCAGGGCAGAGCGGTCATCCGTGACGATATACTCGTCCCTGCTCCACTCCATGCCTGTTGCCCCCTACAGCTTGACCTGGCGCGCGGCGTCCAGGGTCTTCCTCAGGTCCGCGTCCGTGTGGGCGAAGGAGGTGAAGCCGCACTCGAAGCCCGAGGGCGCGAGGTTCACGCCAAGCGCCCGCATCTGGCGGTAGAACTCGCCGTAGGTGGCGGAGTTGGAGGTCTTGGCGGTCTCGTAGTCCGTCACCGGGGTGGCTGTGAAGAAGAGCGTGAACATGGAGGCCATGTGGTTCAGGGTCACGGCCTGGCCCTTGGCGCGCAGGATCGCGGCCATTTCCTCGGCAAAGGCCTTGGTGCGGGCTTCGAGAGCGGCGTAGTCGCTGGCCATGAGGCCCTTGAGTGTGGCGATGCCCGCAGCCATGGCCACCGGGTTCCCGGAGAGCGTGCCCGCCTGGTACACCGGGCCGCAGGGCGCGATGTGCTCCATGATCTCGCGGCGTCCGCCGTAGCAGCCCACAGGGAAGCCGCCGCCGATGATTTTCCCCAGCGTGGTCAGGTCGGGCGTCACGCCGAAGCACGCCTGGGCGCCGCCCAGCGCCACGCGAAAACCCGTGATGACCTCGTCAAAGATGAGCAGCGCGCCGTTCTTGGTGCAGAGCGCGCGCAGACCTTCCAGGAAGCCCTTGGCGGGCGGGATGAGACCGACGTTGCCGGCCACGGCCTCGATGATGACGCAGGCGATGTCCGCGCCAAACGCCGCGAACTGGGCCTCCACGGCCGCCAAATCGTTGTACGGGGCCAGCAGGGTCAGGCTGGCGATGGCCTCGGGTACGCCCGGAGTGCCGGGGATGCAGAGGGTGGCCACGCCGGACCCGGCGTTGACCAGGAAGCCGTCGCTGTGGCCGTGGTAGCAGCCGTCGAACTTGAGCACCTTGTCGCGCCCCGTATAGCCGCGCGCCAGGCGCACGGCGCTCATGGTGGCCTCGGTGCCGGAGCTGACCATGCGCACCATCTCCATGCTCGGCATGATCTGGCGGATGAGTTCGCCCAGCTCGACCTCGGCCGGGCAGGGAGCGCCGAAGCTGGCGCCCTTGTCCATGGCGGCGAGCGCGGCGTCACGCACGCTTTTGTCGGCGTGGCCGAGCAGCATCGGCCCCCAGCTCATGACAAAGTCAATGAGCTCGTCGCCGTCCACGGTCCACATGCGGGAACCCTCCGCGCGGTCGATGAACACGGGCTCGCAGCCCACGCTCTTGCAGGCGCGCACCGGGCTGTTGACGCCGCCGGGCAGGATGTTTGCGGCACGCTGGAACAATGCTTCGGACTTGCTGGGCATGTGCTGGTTCTCCGACGTTTGGCGGTTAGAAGTAGCGCATGGAGATCTTCTTGAGCTCCCGGACGCTTTGCAGGATCTGGTAGTCGGTCACCCCGGTGCCCTCGGAGATGGCTCCCACCACCTCCATGCAGTCGCCGGGGTTCTTGCCGTGGATCATGGTGTAGAGGTTGTACCTCCACTGCGGATAGGTGCGGCGGATGTAGCAGTGGCTGATCTCCGGGCGGTCGGCCATGATTTTGCCCACGCGCTGGGCCTCGGCGGGGTCGTCCACGCGCCAGGCGACCATGGCGTTGTGGCCGTAGCCAGCCTTCTGGTGGCGCAGGGTGGCCCCGAAGCGGCGGATGACGCCCTCGTCCTTGAGCCGCGTGAGCAGCTCCAGCACCTCGGCCTCGGAGCAGCCGGCCTGCTCGGCGATGGCGGCGAAGGGCGCGGGCCCGTCCGGGAGGTCGGCCCCGGCCAGGGCCAGGATGCGCTGCTCGGTTTCGCTGAAGGTAGGCGCGGATTTCTTGGCTGCTGTGTGGCTCATGGAAGGTGGCGCTCGCTTGTTCAAGTCGTTTCAGGCCGTTTCGCCAGGCAAAGACGCGTACTTGTACCCGCAAGCGCGGGCGCTTGCAACTCGTCGGGCGGTATGGCCGCACCCCGCTCCGGGTACGTCAATTCAGGGGCTTGCGCCCCAGGCCCCGGAAGAGCTAATATGCCGTAACCGTCCACGCGCCCGGCGCACCCAGGACGGCAAACCCGCCAAGGAGCAACTGAATGAAGATCGCAGTCGTCGGCGCCGGTGCCTGGGGCACCACCCTGGCCGACATGCTGGCCCGCAAGGGCGTGGACACCACCCTCTGGGTGCGTGAGCCCGAGCTCTTGGCCGAGATGAAAGAAAAGGGCCGCAACACCTGGTTCCTGCCCGACCAGCCCCTGTCCCCGGACCTGGCCCTGCACGCCAACCCGGCCCGGGCCTTTGCCGGGTGCAAAGTCTTTCTGCTGGTGGTTCCCAGCCAGTTTCTGCGCTCCACCCTGGTCAGCTTCCGCGACATCCTGCCCAAGAAGCCCATCGTGGTCTGCGCCAGCAAGGGCATCGAGAACGGCACCCTCGCCCCCATGTCCCAGGTGGTGGCCGAGGCCCTGGAGCCGCTTGGTCCCCGCTTCGCCGTGCTCTCCGGCCCCAGCTTCGCCAAGGAAGTGTCCATGGGGCTGCCCACCACCGTGAGCCTGGGCTGCGCGGACAAGAAGCTCGGCAAGGAATTGCAGGCCCTGTTCTCCACCGACTCCTTCCGGGTCTACACCAATGAGGACTTCCTGGGTGTGGAACTGGGCGGGGCGCTCAAAAACGTCATGGCCATCGCCGCAGGCATCTCCGACGGCCTGGGCTTCGGGCACGACGCCCGCGCCGCGCTCATCACCCGCGGCCTGGCCGAGATGAGCCGCCTGGGCAAGGTCATGGGCGCCAAGCCCAAGACCTTCATGGGCCTGTCCGGCATGGGCGACCTGGTGCTGACCTGCACCGGGGACCTCTCGCGCAACCGCCAGGTGGGCATGAAGCTCGGCCAAGGCCGCAAGCTCAAAGACATCCTGGCCGAGACCAAGACCGTGGCCGAGGGCGTGCGCACCACCGAGTCCGTGCACTTCCTGGCCCGCAACCTGGGCGTGGAGCTGCCGCTCACCGAGCAGGTCTACCGCATCCTCTACGAGGACAAGGACCCGTCCCAGGCCGTGCGCGACCTGATGAGCCGGGAGTTGAAGGGGGAGTAGTCCTCCGCAACGCTGCAGCCTTTCAAGCGGCCCGCCTCGGCGGGCCGCTTTCTTTTGGGGCAGGCGGCGCCCAGCCCCCCCTCCATACCGCTTCCCCCTTCCCATCCCGGCCACGCTCACGTACAGTATCACCAGAATTTGTTTCGCGATTTTGGGCGATAATGGACAGCACGCGGCTGGCCTTGTGCAGACACAACAGGAATGGCTCCAATGAACGCAAACGTCGACTCGACTGCCATGAATCGCCACCTGAAGGCAATGCGCGCGCTTGGAATCGCCCTCACGCTGCTGCTCGCATGCGGGGCGTTTTCCCCGCTTTACGCCGCCTGGGCGCGAGATACCAGCCAGCCCATGCCCGAGCTCTTCAAGGCCATCGACAAAGGGGACCTTGACCGCGCACGGGCCGCCATTGATGGCGGCGGCGACGTGAACGGCGTGTACGACCGGGACACCATGCTCTGTTGGGCCCTGCGCAACAAGAACCAGGAGATCACCAAGCTGCTGCTCCAGTCGCCCCGGCTGGACGTCAACAAGCGCGGCGTCTTGTACGACTCCTTCGGTGAGTGGGAACGCACACCGCTGATTTTGGCCTCGCACATGGGCCAGGCAGACACCGTGGCCCTGATGCTGCAGCGCGGCGCCAAAGTGAACGCGCGCGACCGGACGGACAGCACACCCGAGCCGCGCGGAAATACCGCGCTCATCAAGGCCGCGCAACGAGATCATACGGAAGTCATCCGGGTGCTCGTCACCCAGGGCAAAGGCATCACCGTCGATGCGCAGACCAAGGACGGCCAGACCCCGCTCTCCCTGGTCGTTGAGGCGGAGGATCTGGAGGCGGTGAAGCTCCTGCACCGCCACGGCGCGAGGATCAACCACCAGAACAACACAGGTGCCTCCATGCTCCTGGGCACGGTGCTGCACAAGAAGTTCGAGGTGCTGGAGTATCTCCTCGCCAATGGCGCGGACATCAACATGTCGGACAATAACGGCCAGTCGCCGCTGATGCAGGCCGTCCCTTACGGCAGCAATAAACCGAAGGAGACCTACAAATGGGTGGAGAAGTTCCTCACCCACAAGCCCAAGCTGGACTTTGAGCAGCTCAAGGGCGACGGCGGCTTTTCCGCCATGCACCTGGCCGCGCGCTTCGGGCTTGTGGACATCGGCAAGCTCCTGCTGGACAGCGGCGCCACCCTTGACATCAAGAGCCTGCTCACCGGCGGCACGCCGCTGCACACCGCTGCCAGCGCCAACCAGATCGACTTCGCCAAGATGCTCATCAAGCGCAAGGCCAACCTGGAGATCGTCGACAAGTTCGGCTCCACCCCGCTCCTGACCGCCGCCTTGCGCATGGACCCGGACATGGTGGAGGTGCTGGTGGACGCAGGCGCCGCAGTCAACGTCAAAGCAACCGTGAACCCTCTTGTGACGCCCATGGTCTTTGCCGCCGGCAATCCCAATCCTCTTGAGCACAGAAAGAACGTCGCCATCATCAAGTACCTGCTGAGCCACAAGGGCGACATCAACTTCCCGTCCTCCAACGGCACCACCCCGCTCATTGCCGCTGCCCGGAAGCCAGACCATTCCGACGGCTACGACCGGGCGTCCCTGCTCATCGACAAGGGCGCCAAGCTCGACCAGACCAACGACAAGGGCGAGACCGCGCTCATGCTGGCGGCGGGCGCAGGCAACGAAAAGCTCGTCAAGCTGCTCATCGAGAAGGGCGCGGACGTGAACAAGAAGAACGGCGCGGGCGAAACGGTGATGAGCTACGCCAAGCGCTCCGGCAACAAGGACAACACCGCGCTCCTGGAGTCCAAGGGCGTCAAGACGGAAGCCCCCATCGTCCGCAAGAGCGTCCTCGTCCCCGCCCTGGTCGGAACCTGGAAGGGCTTCCACGACGGGCTGCCCCAGGCCCTGTACACCGTTGTCCTGAACAAGAATGGCACCTTTGACTTCAATTCACGGCTCACGCCCGAAGCCCTGAAGCATATCCCCAAAGGCTCCATGAATCCGGTCATCGCCGCGCAGAAGGGAACCTACACGTTGAACGATGACGTCATGATCTGGGACATTGTGGGCGCTGCGCCGCACTCCATGCACTGGAAGCTGGAAAAGGGCATGCTGATCCTCGACGACAAGATCCGGCTGAAGAAGGGCAAGTAGCCCTCGCGGGGGCCGACAACGAGACGTCACCCGGCGGGCGGGGAGCAGTTGCGGCGCGCATGCTGCTCGGGCCAGCCAAAAGAAAAGCCCCCGGCGAAGGGGGCTGGATGAGCTGAAACCGTCTACCTTCGGTACCCGCTGCGGTGGCGGCCGTCGCTGTCGTCGTCGCCCTTGCTGTCCGCACCTTGCGCGTCGTCCTTCTTGGCCTCGTCTTTCTTGACCTCTTCCTTCTTGGCCTCGTCCTTCTTGCGATCGTATCTCTTGCGTTCGTATTTGTTGGGCGCAGCTTTCTGCTGCTCAGCTTTCTTTATGTCCTCGCCCTGGCGCTCATCTCTTTTCGCGTTTTCGCCGCTGTGCTCTTCTTGCTTGACGTCTTCTCTCTTGTGGTCAGGCCTCATGCTTGCGCCCTTGGCGCGCTCTTCGCGCTCGCGCATTTCCTTGGCCTGGCGCATCTTGGCCTCATTGCCTTCATGCACTTTCTTCTCGCGTTCGCTCCTGAGACGCTCTTCGCGCATCTGCTGTTCGCTCTTGGAGGCCTTGTCCAGGCGCTCCTTCCACGCATGCTCTTCGCGCTCGCGTTCTTGCTTCATGCGTTCATGCTGCTCCCGTTCTCTGCGCATTTGCGCCGCGCTCATGCGCTCTCTCTTCATGCGTTCTTGCCACGCAAGCTCTTCACGCTCGTGCTCGTCCCTCATGCGTTCGTAGCGCTCGCGCTCCTCTCTTCTGGCTTCTTCGCGCAGACGCTCTTCCCGCCGGTACCGCTCACTATTATAGTCAGAATGGTCGACTGGGGCCGGAGGAATGCAAGCTGACAGAGAAAAGCCTAGGGCCAGGAGCAACACAATCTTTCGCATGCAATCCCCAATGGTTGTAGATAGTTCAAGGTCATTACCCGTTCACCCAAGCCAAGGCGTGTCGGATTTCAACATTGCCGAGCGCATGCAATCAGCTCATCACCGACAGCAGTTCGCCTCGAATATCTAAAAAATAGTGTTATGGCAACGAGATACTGAATTCACCGACACTTGAGGGGGATGACTTCAAGCCCAGTCGCGGAGCGCGGACCATTGTTTCGTCCCGACTCGCATTACTGCGATGGACAGTCCCCACCGTTTCGGTGGGCTTGGCGGCTCATGGAGCCCGGCTATTTTCCGAGGCAGAACTTTGAGAAGATGTCTTCCAGCACCCCGTCCGGCGTGATCTCGCCGGTGAGTTCCGAGAGCAGGCGGCAGGCCGCCTCCAGGCGCACGCCCAGGATGTCGTAGGGCATCCCGGCCTCGGCGTCGTCGGCCAGGGCGACCAGTTCGGCCCGGGCCTGGCGCAGCACCGCAGCCTGGCGCGCGTTGGGCGCGACCTCGTCCACGCCCGGCTCGGCGCAGGTGCCCAGCAACCGTTCGCGCAAGCGCGCGCACAGCTCCTCCAGCCCCTCGCCGGTCTTGGCCGACACCGCCACGCACTCCAGCCCCAGGCCGCGGGCAACGCCGAGCGCCTCGGCGGAAAGTTCTCGGCTGGCGGCGAGGTCGGACTTGTTCAGCAGCACCAGGGTGCGCGTGGGCGGAAGCCCCTCAAGGGCCATGCGGTCGACGAGGTGCAGGGGCGCTGAGGCGTCGAGCACGTAGAGCACGGCCTCGGCCCGGCCCATGAATTCGCGGCTCAGGTCCTGGCCTTCTCTTTCCACCGGGTCGAGTGATTGGACTGAATCGAGAGGTTCTGGCGAATCGGGCGTTTTCGCCCTGGCAAGGCCTTCCACCGGGGGCGCGGCCATGAGCCCCAAGTCCCCGGCAGGGCCGCGCAAGCCAGCCGTGTCCACCAGGCGCACCAGCAGGCCCGAGAGGTCCAGCTGCTCCTCCAGATAGTCGCGCGTGGTGCCCGGCGTGGCGGACACGAGCGCCCGCCTGCGGCCCACAAGCGCGTTCATAAGACTCGACTTGCCCGCGTTGACCCGGCCCGCCAGCACGGCCAGCACGCCCTCGCGCCAGGCCCGCGCCCGCTCCACCCCGGCCAGCAGGCGCTCCACGCCTGCCGCCGCAGCCAGGGCCTCCTGGCGCAACTGCGGCAAGGGCAGGCACTCCACATCCTCGTCCGGGAAATCCACGGCCAGGCAGAGGCGCGCGCGCAGGGACTCCAACGCCTTGCGCAGGGCGGCTATGCGCTGCGAGAGCGCGCCGGAGAGCTTCATCTGGGCAAGATGCAGGGCCGCGCGGGTGGGCGCGGCGATCATCTCGGCCACGGCCTCGGCCTGGGTCAGGTCGAGCCTGCCGTTCAGGAAGGCGCGCAGGGTGAACTCGCCGGGGGTGGCCAGCCGCGCGCCACGCGTGAGCAGCTCCTCCAGCACGGCACGCAGCACGGCCGGGCCGCCGTGGCAGAAAAGCTCCACCACGTCCTCCCCGGTGAAGGAGCCGGGGCCAGGCATGAAGGCGACGAGCACCTCGTCCAGTACGCGGCCTGCGGCGTCCACAAGGCTGCCGTGGTGCAGGCGGCGGGGCTTGAGGCCGACGAAGCCGGGGTGCGGGGAGCGGAACAGGGCCTGGGCCAGGGCCGGGGCCTCTGGCCCGCTCAGGCGCACGATGCCCACCGCGCCGGGGCCTGCGGCCGTGGCGATGGCGACGATGGTGCCGAAGACAGTGCCAGGGGCGGTGTCGGGCGTAGTGCCAGGGGCGATGTCCGAGGCGTTGATGCTCACGCGGGCCTCCAAAGAGAACGCCGGGGCGGGAACGCAATAAACGTCCCCTGCCCCGGCGGCGGTGTCGGGTCTCTGGCCGGGGCTATTCCGCGGCGGGTTCGCTCAGGTCCTTGTAGACCTGGTCCAGCTTGTCCTGGCCCAGCTGTTCAGGCTGGCCCAGCTGGTCGTTGTTGTCCACGGGCGCGTCCTCAAGGTACTCGCCGTCCTTGCCCTTGCGCTTGGTCATGATGAGCACGCGCTTCATGGAGCCCTCGCCCTTGCTGCGGGTAAAGACGTGCTCGTCCTCCTGCAGGGTCAGGTGCACCACGCGGCGGTGGTACGAACTCATGGGCCGGGTGCTCTGGGTGCGGCCGGTGCTCATGGCCTTGTCCGCCAGGTGCCGGGCGATCTGGCGCAGCCGCTCATCCTGGTTCTCGCGGTAGTCCCCGGCGTCGATCTGCACGCGCACGGAGGCGTCCATGCGTTTGCTGACCAGCCGGTTCACCAAGTACTGGATGCTGGCCAGGGTCTGGCCCTCGCGGCCGATGAGCAGGCCGGAATTCTCGGGGTCCTCGATGCGAATGCTGACGCGGTCGCTCTGCAGGGTCACGGTGACCTGGGCGTTCTCCACCAGGGGCAGGATCAGCTTCCGGGTCACCTCAAGGGCAACCTGCTCAAGCAGCACCTGGTCCAGATGGCCGATGCCCTGGGGCGCGCCGTTCTCATCCTCGGAACCGAAGTCACCGGGCTGGGCGTCGCGGCGCGGGGGCCGGGTGTCGCCGGAGTCGCGGCGGGGGCGGTCGTTGTCACGGTCGCGGCCACGGCCGCGGCCACGGCCGGAGTCGGAGCGGCTTTCGCCGGAACGGTTGGGGGCACGGCCGGAATCGCGGCCGGAATCGCGGCCGGGGTCGCGATTGCCGTCGCGGTCGGGCGGCAGGGGGCGCACCTCGGGGATGCGGTTGCCGTTGGGTTCTGGCCGGTCCTCGGGCGGGCGGTTGCCGTCGCGCTCAGGCTGGCGGTCGCCGCGCTCGGGCTGACCGGGCTGGCGGTCGGGCTGACGTTCGCCACGCTCGGGCTGGCCGGGCTGGCGTTCGCCACGGCCACGGCCACGGCCACGGCGGCCGCGTTCGCTGCGGCGGGCCTCCTGGCCTTCGCCTGCCTCGCCCTGCGTGGCAGACTGGCCCGGCTGGGCGGCCTCGGCCTGCGCCTGCGCAGGCTTGGCTTCCGGCTCGCGGCGCGGACGTTCTTCCTGACGCGGACGTTCTTCCTGACGCGGCCTGTCCTCGCGGCGGGGCTTTTCAGCCTGGCGCGCGGGCTTGGCCTCTGCTGCGGGCTGGTCTTCCACCAGGGACTTCAGGCTGCCGCGCGGCTTGGCGCGCACGGTGGCCTTCTTGACGCCCACCAGGCCGAAGATGCCCGAGGAGCCGCCGGAGAGAATCTCGATCTCCAGCTTGTCGCGTTTCAGATCATAATGCTTGCATGCGGCCTCAATGGCCTCGTCCAGGTTCTTACCCTGGAATTCTTTGGCGTCGCTCACAATTGTCCTCCCAGCAGGTCGTTCTTGGCCGCCATGTTAGGCCTTCCGCATCATCCACCACTGCTGGCCGATGGAGAGGACGTTGTTCACCAGCCAGTAGACGACCAGGCCAGCCGGGAAGTTCAGGAACATGAAGGTGAAGACCACTGGCATGAGCAGCATGATCTTGGCCTGCATGTTGTCGCCTCCGGTGGGCGTCATCTTCTGCTGGACAAACATGGTGGCCCCCATGATCAGGGGGGTGACATAGTAGGGGTCCTTCACCGACAGGTCAGCAAGCCAGACAAGGTCCGTGAACGGCACGTGGCTGATGAACGCAGCGTGCCGGAGCTCGATGGAGCCGAGCAGGGCCTTGTACAGACCGAAAAACACGGGAATCTGCACGACCATGGGCAGGCAGCCGCCGGCCGGATTCACCTTGTAGGTCTTGTAGAGGGCCATGACTTCCTGGTTCAGGCGCTCCTTGTCGTCGGCATACTTCTCGCGCAGCTTGGTCAGCATGGGCTGCAGCCGCTTCATCTGGTCCATGGACTTGTAGCTCTTCTGCGACAGGGGCCAGAAGATGAGCTTGATGAGCACGGTCAAGAGGACGATGGCCACGCCGTAGTTGTGCACGTACTTGTAGAACCAGTTGAGCAGCTTGAGGAGCGGCACGGCGATGATGTGGAACCAGCCGAAGTCAACGGCATCGGCCAGCTTGTTCGGCATGTCGGCCAGGATGGCGCGGTCCGCCGGGCCCATGTAGTACGAACACTTGAGGGTCTGGGTCTGGCCGGGGGCGATGTTGGCCTCCTGGGCCACGGCCATGTTGAAGACCTCGGACTTGTACAGGCCGCTCAGCTCGGCGTTGCCAGGACCAGGCAGGATGGCGAAGAGGAAATAGTTGCTCTCAATGGCGCCCCAGTTGACCGCGCCCTTGTCCTTGGAGTTGATGCCCTTCTTCTCCAGATCGCTCAGGCTGGTCACTTCCTCGAACCCGACCTTGGCCGCGCCGTAAGCGATGCGCGTGGGATTGTACTTGTCGTCGCCGCTGGCCGAGAGGGTCTCGGAGGCGGCGGTGAAGGCGACGTACCCGGTGACCGCGGCCTTGCCGGGGTTGGTCACCAGCAGTTCCTCAGTGATCAGGTAGGAGTCGGCGCTCAGGGTCAGGCGGCGCTCCAGGCGCAGTCCGCCGACCTCGCCGGTGAAGGTCAGGGTCTTCTTCTGCCCGGCCGCAAGCTCCGTATCCTGCCCGTCGGAGACCCAGTTGGGGCTGTTCCAGGTGTGGATCTCCTGGCCGGTGGGCCGCAGCACCACGCCCAGGGCGGAGCGGTCGCGGGCCTTGTCGCCGATCATGTCGATGGCCGGGGACTGGGGGTCGATGGTCTGGTGGTACTTGAGGAGGTCGAAGCGCTCAAGCACGCCGCCCTGGCTGCTGAAGCGGGCGAGGAACAGCGGGGTCTTGATGGAAATTTTGCGCGCCTTGCTGGCGGGCGGGATGGCCTCGGCGGCCTCGGCGGCCTTGGTCTGGGCGCTGGCGCCGGGCTCAAGATTGGCGGCGGGCTGGCCCTGGGCGGCGGGCGGAGCCACGGGCTGCTCCACAGGCGGGAAGAGGTAGCTCCAGCCGAAGAGCACGATGAGCGAAAGGGAAAGGGCAACGATCAGGCGTTTGGTATCCATGGTGTCAACTCGCGTGGGGGTCGGGGATGTTGTGGACGATGTGCGGGGGCACGGGATCATACCCGCACCGGCACAGGGGCTGGCAGCGCAAAAGGCGCCACGCAGCCAGCAGGCCGCCCTTGACCGCGCCGTGCATCAGCACAGCCTGCCGGGCGTATTCGGAGCAGGAGGGCTCAAAGCGACAGGAGCCCGCGAACAGGGGGGAGAGCAGCCGCTGGTACAGCCAGATGAGCGCCAGCAAGACGGATCGCGCCGGATCGCGCAATAATGAGCGCAGGTCTTTGCGCATCAGGGCCTCTCGTGGTGCGCCGCCGCCGGGGCCTCCCGCAGTACGCGGGAGAGCACGGGGGGGAACTCCTGTTCCACCAGGGCCAGATCGACGGTCTTCGGGTCCAGATTACGTTTCGGGACAACGACAATGTCAAAAGGCCTGTCGATATCTTCCTGGTGCAGCCTGAAAAACTCGCGCAACACGCGTCGAATGCGGTTGCGCCGTACCGCCCGCCCAACCTTCCGGCTCACGGTGAGCCCAAGCCTCAAGCCCTCGCCCGCGTCTACGCGGGACAGGACAAAGAGGACGAAATGCCGGGTGTAAAACTTCCGGCCCTGCTCGTAGCAGGCCGTGAACCGGGAGCTGGCGAGCAGGCGGCGGCTTCTTGGCCAGCTTAGAGGGCTAATCTCTTGCGCCCCTTCTGACGGCGACGGCGAATCATCGCCTGGCCGCCCTTGGTGCGGGAACGGACGAGGAATCCGTGGGTGCGCTTCCTTCTGATCTTGCTGGGCTGGTAGGTACGCTTGCTCATATGTTTTCTCCTGGGAGTGTCGGTCTTTTTTTTCCGCCAACGCGGAACCAAGCCCTATAGCCGGGTCGACGGCAGTCGTCAAGCCCCCGGCGGTCAGCCCGGTTCAGGTGACGGCACGAGATGTCCCTTTTCGCCGCCGTTTCGTTCTGGTACCCTCTAACGCATGACGAAGCAAGCCTTCCTTTCGGCTCATCGCAGCTACCGCGAGGCCATCACCCCGCAGCAGGGCGAGGTCACGTTCCAGGTGGTGGTGGAACAGACGGACCTCTTCGTCACCGCCGAGCGCGACCTCTCGCAGCCCATGATCGACCTGGTGCACGGCTTGCGCGGCGAGCTCAAGAGCTTCATGCTCCTGACCCCCGGCTTCCGCGAGAGCCTGCGCCCCGTGCCCGCGCCGGACACGGCCCCGAGGATCGCGCGGGAGATGGCGCGCGCCGCCGAACTGGTCAACGTCGGACCCATGGCCGCCGTGGCCGGGACCTTCGCCCAGCTCGTGGCCGACCATTTCGCGCAGATAAGCCCCAACATCATCGTGGAGAACGGCGGCGACATCACCATACACTCCACCCGCGAGCGCCTGGTGGCCCTGCTGGGCGACCCGGCAAGCGGCGCGCGGCTCGGCCTGCGCCTGAAGAAGGGCGATTTCCCGGTGAGCCTGTGCGCATCCTCGGCCACCATCGGGCCATCCCTGTCGCTGGGCCAGGGCGAGCTGGTGGTGGTGCGCTCCAAAAGCGGCGCCTTTGCCGACGCCGCAGCCACGGCCCTGGCCAACCTGATCGACACCGGCGACGACCTGGACCTGGTGCTCAAAAGCGCGCGCAAGATGGCGCCGCTCGGCCTGGAGGGCGTGTTCGCCCAGGCCGGGGGCAAGCTCGGGGTCTGGGGCAAGATGGAGCTGGTGGCTCTGGAAGGCTAGTCAGCGGTTAGGCTTTCTCGGGCTTGGGGGTGTTGATGACCACGTGCAGCAGCTGCGGGGTCAGGATGTGCAGCACGCGCCGCCCGCTCGTGGCCGGGCCGCTGGCGCCGCTGGTGTCCACGCTGATGTGGCCCTTGGTCGCCAACCCCTGGAGATAGGCCTCGATGGTCTGCGGGCTGCACACGAAGATGTCCGACATCTGCCGCACGGCCTGGTCGTAGCCGATCTCAGTGATGCCGTTGGACTCGAACAGGTCCAGGATGCGCACGATGCTCATGGGCACGTTGGGCGCGCGCAGGGCCTTCCTGGTGGTGCTTTTCAGCCGGGCGACCATGGTGTTCAGCATGGCCGAAATGGCGGGCGGGGCGGCCTCGATGAAGCCCTGCAGATCGTCGCGGTTCAGGACCACGACCTTGCAGTCCTCCAGCGCGATGGCCGTGGCCGTGCGGCCGTGGTCTTCCAGGAACAGCGCCATCTCCCCGAACATGGACACGGGCTGGAGCACCGCGAAGACCTTCTTGCGGCCGTCCACGGCGCCGGAGATCTCCACCTTGCCGTCCACGAGCAGGTAGGCCTCCTCGCCCTTGCTGCCCTCGGTGAAGATGACGTTATGCTTGAGCACCGTGCGCTGCAGGAACGAGCCCTGGCTCACGCGCTTCATGACGACCGTGTCTTGACCACCGGGAAGGGGCATTGCTCACCTCGTGATAGCGTCTTCGCTGGCGAAAAACGTTTCCTTGCCACCCTTCACGTCCCGGCCTTCGGTCAGAACAACCCGGTAGCCGAAGGTGACGAACAGGGGCCTTTGACCCCACTGCTCCGGCCGCAGGGAGAACTCAAAGGCCACACCCTCGTCGGCGCTGGCCTCGCGGGGCAGGAAGCTGCGCGTATCCTGGGCCATCACCTGGCCCTCGGGGTCGCTCAAGTAGACCGTCAGCACCAGCGAGTCGACCCACCTGGCCCAGGCCGGAACCTTGCTGGTGTCCAGATAGGCCCAGCCCTTGACCCCGGCCACGTCGCCCACCGGCTGGATCTGATAGTCGAAGCGCATGAACTTCACGATCAGGGAGTGCGGCTCCTCCAGCGACCAGGCGTCGCGACGCATGTGGCCCACGGTCTGCTGCACCGGGGCGCAGGACCAGAGTACCAGCGCCACCAGCGCAAGAGCCGCCAGGGGCAGGAGCCTCCGGAGATTCAGGCCCGCTGGCGAAACGGCTGTGCGAAGTTCCTTTTCCATGGTTCCAGCCCTAGCACAACCGCCTGTGGATGCAAAGCCCTTCCGGAGTTGCGGGCCTGCCTCAGCCTCCAGCCAGCTCCGCCCACTTGGCGGCCATGTCCGCCCACAGCGCCGCCAACCCGGCCCCGGACACGGCCGCGAGCTCCGCCTGGGCGAACTTGCCCTCCAGCTTCAGCTTGTTGCCCATGACCTGGCCGATGGCCGCCGGGCCCTTGGCCTTGGCCAGACTGGAGTGCTGCACATGGGCCACGGCCACGTCGCCGCAGTACACGGCCCCGCGCCCGGCCACGGCGGAGCGCAGGTCGCGCTCCAGGTCGTCGAACTGGGTGGGCGAGAAGGCGATGTCGAAGCCGCCCAGCTCGGCCAGGACGCTGGTGCGCAGGGCATGGCAGCAGCCGGACACGTGCACGGCCGGGCGCGTGTAGGAAAACAGCCCGACGTCCAGCCCGCCCGAGCAGTTGTCGAAGACGTTGACCAGGTCCGGCCGGTCCTCGAAGGTCCGCGCGCCCCGGCCAGGGGGGAAGAGCTGGTAGTCGGCGGACTGCAGGCCCGTGGGCAAGCTGGCCGAGACGATGCGGCAGCCCACGGCCCCGCAGCGCCCACCCGACAGGTCGTCGGCCATGCCAGCGCCCAAGAGGCGCGACAGCCAGGCCTGCGGCAGGAGCACGTCGTCGTCCAGGAACACGGCCCAGGCGCGCGCGCGCACCTCGGGCAGGGACAAAAGCCAGTTGCGCGCGGCGGGCGCGCCGATATTCACCGGCACCCGCACCACGTTCAAAACGTCCGGCGGGAACAGGGCCTTGGCAGCCTCCATGGCCTCGCCCGTGCCATCAGTCGATCCGTTGTCCAGGGCCCAGATTCGCGCCCCGGCGATGTCCGTGCCAGCCAGGCTCTCCAGCGTCTGGCGCACGAGATCGGCCTTGTTCCAGGAATAAAGGAGGATGGCGGCGTCTGCCGCGGCTCCGGGCCGGGCCATAGGCGGCGGAGAGCTCAGGGCGTGCAGCTTGAGCCCCAGGTGCGTGTGCCAGGGCAGCGAGGCAAAGACCCCGGCCAGAAGCGCTCGCCCAGTCTCAGCCCGGCCCAGGCGCAGCAGCAGCTCGGCCCGCAGGTAGGCGGCCCAGGCACCGAACAGGTTCTCGCCTGCACCGGCGTCCACCTCGTCGAGGGCGAGGAGCGCGGTCTCGGGCGCGTCGAAATGGAAGGACAGCTCTGCGGCCAGGCGCGCGCGCAGGGGCACAAGCGCCTCGGGCCAGGGGCAGGCCGAAAGCGCGGCGGCGCAAAGGTCCGGGCTGCCCAGGCGCAGCATGCCGTCCCAGGCCGAGGCCAGCCAGGCCACGCCCTGGGACGGGTCGCGCAGGCGCGGCAAGAGCAGGCGCACAGCCAGGGCGGTGTCGCCCGTGGCCAGCAGCCCGGCCACCTCGTCGGGCTCGGGCTGGCCCGCCAGGCTGGACTGCAGCCGGTTCAAAAAATCGGCCAGGGAGCCGGGCGGAGGGGAGGACGGGCTGAAGGCGGCCAGGGCCTCCAGCAGCAGCACGATGCGCCCGGGCTCCAGCGGTGCGCGCTGCCAAGACCAAAGGGCCAGGCCAGCGCCGCTGGCAAACAGGTCCGCGTCGCCGGACAACAGCGCCCGGGCGGCCAGGTGCCGGGCTAGGCCGGGCTCCTCCAGCCCCAGGCACCACTGCGGCAGGGCCAGCATAAGCTTGTCAGCCAGGGCCGGGGGGGCTATGGAGAGGGTCGGGAAGCCGGGCGGGAGCGGGCGGGCCATGGGTCCTCCTTGATTGTCCGCTACTTGGCGATTCTCGGTGATGCTTACTTGATGTGGGCGCAGATGAAAAGCGCGCGGCCTTCGGCCGGTTTATTGGCCTTCGGCCGTTTCATGGGGCTGCGGCCTCAGGCCCGGACTTGATGACGAACAGCGAAAGGAGCGACATGGACATTCAGGCTGCGGCAGATGCCGTCCGCTCCGGCGGAGTGGTCATCTACCCCACGGAAACACTCTATGCCCTGGGCTGCTCGGCAGACAACGCCGAGGCCTGCGCCCTGGTGGCCGCCCTGAAGAACCGCCCGCAGAGCAAGCCCTTCCCGCTCATCGTGGCCGACATGGCGGGCCTGCGCGAACTCCTGGCCCCCCTGCCCCAGGCCCTGGAGATCGATCTGGCCCTGGTGGCCACACGCTTCTGGCCCGGCCCGCTCTCGGTGCTCCTGCCCACCCGGCCCAATCTGCCCTCCCTGGTGCGCGACACCCAGGGCCTGACCTCGGTGCGCATCAGCCCCCACCCCCTGGCCAGGGAGCTCTGCCGCCTGGCAGGCGGGGCCATCGTGGCCACCAGCGCCAACGCCAGCGGCATGCCCGCCACGGCCGACCCGCGCGAACTGGACCCGGCCCTGGTAGCAGGCTCGGCCGGAGCGGTCCTGGACCAGCCCTGGCCCGCTGGCGGCGCGCCGTCCACCCTGGTGCGCCTGCTGGGGCACGGACGCCTGGCCGTGCTGCGCGCCGGGGCAGTGCCTACCCTCGCCCTCACGGACCACTTCGCCCTGGCTTTCTCGGTTTAGATTTTTGAACCCCGCCCGCGAAAACCCCGGCCTGGGCGGGTCCCGAGTTCAAATTTTTCGACCGTTTTCAGGGCCTGCGGGGCTTTGGGGCGGCTGGCAGCGACAAAAGCGAAACGGCAACATGCTGGAATAAAACAGAATTAATTTTAATTCCGCGCCACGCGACCACTTGGCCCGCATATTGCTCTACTCAAAGTATCCTTCCTTCTTTTGCAGAAATCGGCTTCCCTGGGGTGGTCCCACGGGAAGCCGCTTTCATTTCAAGCTCCAGCCCCCTCTCCCCTTCCCCCACTTGCGCCAGCGCGCCCCGCCCGATCCCAGGCCCGGCCTGGACAAATTCGCACGGCCACCCAGCCGGATCTTGCGCGCATCCCCCTGCGGCCAATGCGATTTTTTGCATCACCGTAACACGAATATGCTTGTCATATGATGCGTGTTCCTCTATTCGAATCATTGACGGGCCACATCCATAGCTTTGCCCGCACCCTTGGAGGCGTCCAATGTCCGGATCAGGCCAGCGCCCGCAAACCCCGCTTTTGACCGTGGACGTGCTGGTGCACCTGCCCGGGCGCGGCATCGTGCTGGTGGAGCGCAGGAACCCGCCTCTTGGCTGGGCCTTGCCCGGCGGCTTCGTGGATGTGGGCGAAAGCTGCGAGGCGGCCGCTCGGCGCGAGATGCGCGAGGAGACCGGCCTGGACGTGGAGCTGACCGCGCTGCTCGGCGTGTACTCCGACCCGGCGCGTGACCCGCGCGGGCACACGGCCAGCGCCGTGTACATCGCCCAGGCCCTGGACCCGTCCCGGCTCAAGGCCGGGGACGACGCGGCCAACGCGGCCGTGTTCCCGCTGGAGGCCCTGCCGCCCTTGGCATTTGACCACGGACAGATTGTGCGCGACTATGTCACCCGGCTGGCCAGCCTCCGCCCTCCCGGCGGGGACGCGACAGCCTGATCCGGTCCGGGCGCCCCGGCCCCGACCTCATGTGAGAGGAGCCAATGGCCAAGCCTCTTGTCCTGTTCATGACCTCGGAGATGTACCCCTTCTCCAAGACCGGCGGCCTGGCCGACGTGCTCGGCGCGCTGCCCCTTACCCTGCACCGCATGGGCGTCAACACCGCCGTGGTCACGCCCATGTACGGCCGCTTCGCCACCTCCGGGTTCAACCTGCGCCTGCTCACCGAGCGCTGCCCCGTGGGCTACCCCTGGGCGCCCATCACCGCCGAGATCTACCAGGCCGACTACTACGGCATGCCCGTGTACTTCGTGGGCCGGGGCGAATACTTCGACCGCCGCTTCCTCTACAACACCCACGCGGGCGACTATTTCGACAACTGCGAGCGCTTCAACTTCTTCTGCCGGGCCACCCTGGAGTGGGCGCGCAGGCTCGACTGGGCTCCGGCGGTCATCCACGCCCACGACTGGCAGAGCGCGCTGGTGCCCGCCTACCTGCACTTCTGGCGGCGCACAGATCCCTACTGGAAGGACACCAAGACGGTCTTGACCATCCACAACCTGGCCTTCCAGGGCCGCTTCGCCTCGCGCCTGTTCTTTGATTCCGGCCTGCCCGCCGAGGCCTGGAACATGGACGGGGCCGAATTCTTCGGCGACTTCAACCTGCTCAAGACGGGCATCGCCTACGCCGACGCCGTGACCACCGTGAGCCCGGCCTACGCCGAGGAGATCCTGACCCCGGAGTTCGGCTGCGGGCTGGAGGGCATGCTGCGCCGCCGCCGGGGCGCGCTTCGCGGCATCCTGAACGGTGCGGACTACTCCGTGTGGGACCCACGCGACGACAAGTTTTTGCCCTGCATCTACCGCTCCGGCAGCCCAGAGGGAAAGCTGGACTGCAAACGCGCCCTGCTGAAGGAGATGTGCCTTCCCGACCAGTTGGAGGACAAGCCGGTCCTGAGCTTCATCGGCCGCTTCCGGGGGCAGAAGGGCGTGGACCTTCTGATCGACATCATCCCCAAGCTCATGGAGCACGAGATCGGACTCATCGTCCTGGGCGAGGGCAAGCTGGAGCACGAGGCGAGGTTGCAGGAACTGGCCGAGGAGCACCACGACAGGCTCTGCGTCATCGTTGGCTACTCCGAGGACCTGGCCCACCGCATCCAGGCCGGGTCGGACATCTTCCTCATGCCCTCGCGCTACGAGCCCTGCGGCCTGACGCAGATGTACGCCCTGCGCTTCGGCACCCCGCCGGTGGCCACGGACGTGGGCGGCCTGCGCGACACCATCGTGCCCTATCCGCACCCGCAGGCCACGGGCTTCACCTTTTCCGACCCCAATCCCGAGACCTTCTACCAGACCATCCTCGAGGCCGTGGATCTCTGGAAAAACAAGAAGGCCTACTGGCGCGGCATGGTCGAGCGCGCCATGGATCAGGATTTCAGCTGGGAAAGCTCCGCCGCCCGGTACATCGAGTTGTACCGCTCCCTGGGCGCGCGGGTTTAGCCAACCGTGTCACGCGGTCCGGGGAGGCTGCGATGAAGGGGGATGCATCATGCCGCTGACCAAGAAGTATTCCAAGGACAAGAGCACGTGCACGGTCGCCTTTTCCCTGCCCGTGGACGCCGCAGGCGGGGCCAAGAAAATATTCCTGGCCGGGGAGTTCAACGACTGGGAACCGACGAAGCTGCCCATGCGCAAGGCCAAGGGCCTGTTCAGCGTCAGCCTGGAGCTGCCCGCCGACGCGCCCTACCAGTACCGCTACGTCACCGACGCGGGCGTCTGGCTCAATGACACCGAGGCCGACTGCTACGTTTACAACGCCTTTGCCGACGCCGACAACTCCGTGGTCGTGCTCTAGCCAAAGCGCCCTTGCCCTCCGGCGCGCTTCTGCGGTAAGCCCAGGCAATCATGACGCCACACAGTAAAAGAAGCACGCCGCACGCCGCACAGCCCGCAAGGATGCAGGGGAACCGCCCATGACCGGGACGGCGTGCTCAACCACGGACCTCTGCGCCTTTGCCGGGGCCAGGCAGGTTCTGTCGCGCCTGCGCACGCTCTCGGCCCACGCGCCCCAGAGCCTGGTCATCGAGGGCGGCACCGAGGCCGACCGCACCACTGCGGCCCTGGCCTGGGCCGCCACCCTCAACTGCACCGGCCAGCCAGAAGCGCGCCCCTGCTGCCAATGCGCGCCCTGCGTGCAGATCGCCCAGGGCGTGTTCCTGGACCTCAAGGTCTTTGGCGGTGAGAGCAAGATCAGCACCGACGAGGTGCGCGAGGCCCTGCCCGAATGGGGCCAGCCCCCGCGCGGCAATGGTCGGCGCGTGAGCATCTTCCTCGGCGCGCACGAGTTCCACCCGGCCGTGGCCAACCTGCTCCTCAAGACCCTGGAGGAGCCCCGGCCCGGCAACGTCTTCGTGCTCCTGGCCCCCCAGCGCGAGCGCCTGCTCCAGACGCTGGTCTCGCGCAGCTTCGTGCTCACCCTGCCCTGGCCCGAGCCCAAGGCCGCAGAGCCCGACGTGGCCGAGTGGCTGGCCGCGCTGCTCCATTTCTGGGACACCGGACAGGGCTGGTTCGAGCGCACCGGGACCAAGGGCTCGGCGGACCGCGCCCTGGCCCTGCGGCTGCTCTCGGCCTGCCAGCGTGAGCTGACCCTGGCCGTGGCCGGGAACACCCAGCACTCTCCCGCTGCCAAGCGGCTGGCGCGGCTGGGCCCTGCGGGCCTGCGGCGCTTCGACCTGGTGCTGGGCCAGGCCCAGGAGGCCCTGAACCAGCCAACGGTAATGCCCGCGCTGGTGCTGGACTGGATCGCCACGGCCATGATCGCCAAAGGCTCGGCGTGAAGCGGCAGGACCTTGTCCCCTGCTCCGCCGACCCTGCTTCTGGACCTCCGCCAACGTAACCACCTGTTTTCCAGAAGATCATTCCGCACACAGGGCCAGCGTGGCAACTCGCTGGCTCTTTCGTTTGAATGCGGCGGCGGCGACGCAGGCCCACCCGCTAAGCGCCACCTGGGTGAGCCGCTCGGCCTCGCCATTGACGCGCAGGGCAAACAGGCGGCGGTTGTGCTTCAGGCCAGGCTTTGCGCAGGCCAGGGCCATCCCAGGCACACGGCGCGAGGCGGGCGGTCTGCCGGGCTACCTGACAGGCGGGCAAACGAGTGGGCAAACTTGCGGACGAGAGGCGGCTGGAAAACGCGCGGGTGCAGGTCCCGCACGCGTGGCGGGGTCTAGAAGACCTTGATCCTGGGGCAGGCGGACCGCTTGGGGACGAAAATCTTGACCTCCGGCCGGGGCGGCACGGCCCTGGACAGGTTCTCGCGCAGGAAGGTCAGGGGTGAGACCGACAATAGCTGGGGCGGATTGTCGAAGCCCTGGCAGAACAGCTCGCCCCAGTTGGTGGCGTAGATCACCGATGCCTGGATGATCTTGTTCTTGTCCGGCGGCACCGGCAGGTTCAATATCACGTAGGCCCTGGTCACGCGCTCATCCTGCAGATACTCCTCCATGTCCGGGTCCAGAATCTCGCGTTTGGGGAAGAGATGGGCGCGAGGGACTCCACTGCGGCCTTGCCCGTGGCCTTCTCCTTGCCCTTGACAGCCCAGACCGTGCGCTTGCCCGGGGCCTTTTCGGCGTAGAAATACAGTTCGGTGAAGGCCACGTCCTCTGACAGGAAGGGGACGAGGCTCACCTTGTGCTCATGCTGGGAGAAGTTCGCGGCGATGCGCCGGCCCAGGCGCGTCAGGTCCTGCGGGGTGATGCTCGCGGCCGCGCGGTCGGCCTTGATGCCGCCCTGGATGCGGCGGTAGCCCGCGATCATGAACTGGTTCACCAACCCGCCCAGGCGCAGGGAGTGGGCGAAGGTGCCGCTCGTGCGCGCGGCCTGCGCCACCTGGCCGAACTCCGGCGGCAGGTCTTCCGGCGCGACATCGGCCTTGAGGCGCAGGCACTCGGCCAGCAGGCTCAGGGAGCCCTCGTCGCCCAGGCGCGCGTAGTGCGAGCGGATGGAGGCGAAAAGCGCCAGGTACGGGTCCACCCATTCCGGCCGGGACCGCCCGCGCAGCACCGCCTCCTTGATGCGGTCACAGAGCAGGCGCATGGTCTCGCCCTTGTCCGCGTACTTCTCGAGCAGGCCGAGCTTCATCACCGACTTGTAGGGGCTGTGCAGGGCCTTGACCATCTGCCACAGGCAGGCCCCGAAATACTCGCTGGCCGGGATGGGCTCGGGCTGGCCCAGATCCACCAGCTCGCCCGCCAGGCGCGGGTCCAGGGCGCTGATGTCGGTCAAGAGCGACTGCGCGGCGGCGGCGTCCGCGCCCGGCGGCACGGCCCACCAGAGCAGGTCCTTGCCCGCCAATTTCAGCGCCGTGCGGTAGAACTCCTCCTTGAGCAGGGCCGCCTGGGCCGAGCCGGAACTCTCCTTGTCGCTCATGCCGAAGGAGTTGGTGCGCACCTCGTCGATCGTCATGGCGAAGAAATGCACCTCCAGGCCGAACTGCTCGTCAGCCCAGACCTCCAGGGCAGCGAGCTTGCGCTGCAGGCCCTCGCGGATGGCCTGGACCGGGCCCTCGGGCTCGGTGTGGCAGACCCAGCAGTCAATGTCCGAAGAGGGCCTCTGGGCCACGGAGCCCAGGCTGCCGATGGCGTACAGGGCCTCAATGCCCAGGGCCGGCGCTACCTGGCCTGCGGGATCCACGGCCGAGGGGGCCTGGCCCGGAAAAAACTTCTCCAGCAGGGCCAGGTCCACCCGGACCCCTGCCCCTCCCAGGGAGCAGGCCGGAACGCCCTTGAGCCCCTGGGCCTTCTCGAACACATCCGTGACCAGAAGCTGCGGCAGAAGCTTCAGGAACACGCCCTGCTGCTCGGTCAAACGCTCCAGGGCCAGCTCCGTGCGGCGCTGGTTCTGCCCGCGCATGGCCGCCAGGGTTCGGCGGGCCTCGTCCAGGCGCACGTGCCGACCCACGCAGGCCGCCACAAAGGCCGCGCCTGTGTCGCCTTGCAGGCCCTGGGGCAGCACGGTCAGCGCTCCGCCGGGCCGGGCCAGCTGGGCTGCCAGGGTGGCCACCCGCGCCTTGGACAGCTGCGGATTGTCCGTGTGGCCGCCCAGCATGGCAAGCCCAGGCAACGAACAGCGCGTAAACACCACCCCCAGGACATCGCAATGGCGCAGCCGGGCCAGGGCCAGTGTGCAGTCCACGAACTCCGAGCCGCGGCAGGCCGAGCGCTCCAGCACCGAGCCGGACAGGTCGCAGCGCGTGAAGGAGCAGTGCATCAAGGCGGTCTCCAGAGCGCGCATACCGGAAAAAGCGCTGGATCTGGCCATGAGGCGGTCCAGGCGCACCCGGGACAGGTACGCTCCGGCCAGGCTGGACTCGGCCACGGCGCACCCGGTGAGTACGCAGGAGGCCAGGTGCAGACGCGCGGCGTCGCAACGCTCGAACGTGCAGCCCTCGAAACGGCAGCCCTGAAAAACCGCGTCGCAGAGATCCACGCCCGCAAAGGTGCAGCCCTGGAAGGTGCAGCCCTCGAACGTGCTGCCCTGCAGGGTGCAAGCGCTCAGACGGACCCTGAGGAAGGTGACAGATGAGAACTGGCTCGCCGAAAGGTTCACGGAAGCGAGGGTGGAGCCTTCCAGACTCTCACCGCTCAAGCTCGAATGCGAGTAGTCCTGGTCCTTCAGGGGGCTCAGGGCGTCCTTCAAGGCCTCGGCCAGGGAGGGACGGCGAGGTTTGACGGCCTTGGCCGGAGCCAGGCCTGCGGGCGGGGTCAAAAGCTCGGCGCGCTCGGTCTCGTCCGTGGCCAGTTGCGCGGCCAGCATCCCTGCCAGGGCCTGCAGCGAGGACGTGTCCAGCATGCCCTGCATGGCCTTGGCCGCGCGGCGCATAAAGTCCGGGTCGTGGCGGACCAGGGCGAGGAAGATCCGGGCGAGAACGGCTCCGCGCTCGGCCTCCGGCGTGTCCGCCAGCAGGGGCACAAGCCCCAGCCGGGGCAGAAGCGGCGTGAGCCTGAGGGCGCACTCCCGCAGCTCTCCGCCCTGGCGCAGCATGTCGGCCAGGACAAGTCCCAGGAGCTCCGGTTCGGCCTGGGCGGCCGGAAGCAGCAGCACCGGGGCCTCAGGCAATGCGGCCAGGCGACGCATCTCGCTCAGCAGAGCGGGCTCGCGCACGGCCAGGTCAGGCGCTGCGGCAAGAAGCGGAGCCAGGCGGCTCGGCCCCACCACGCCGGAGGCGCGCAGGGCGTAGCCCAGGGCCTCTGGCTGGATGGCCGGGCTGGACAGGCTCTCGGAGGAATTGAGCAGGGCCTCGGCCGTGGCCGCATCGGGCTTGCCCGCAAAGGCCTTGGGCAGGGTCTCGGACATGCAGGACGCGAGCAGGGCGTCGCGCAGGGGCCGGGACAGGGGCGCCCCCTCGTCGGCCAGGGCGCTCAAAAACAGCATCGCCTCGCCGGGATCGCAGCGGCCGGGCACGGGCAGCAGGCCCTTGAGCCAGGCCATGTACTGCTTGTCGTCGGCCAGGGGGGCCAGAAACATCTCGTTCACAAGGGCCAGGTATTCCCGGCCCGGCAGGGCCGTGAGGATCGGCGTGATCTGCGGCAGGGGGACGGCGCGGCCCTGGATGTGCAGCATGGCCAGGCAACGGCCAAACCGGCTTAGGGAGGCCAGGGCATGCAGCACGCGCGACATGAGGGCCATGTCGCGCAGGGAGCGCACGATGGTGAACAGCAGGCAGGCGATCTCCCCCGCCGCTGCCAAGTCCTGCGGGGTGTCGCCCTGGGCTGCGGGGAGCTCCGCAAGGTTCGCCAGAAGTCCGGGCAGCACCTTGAGCGCATCCGCGTTCTCAGTGCGGACAAACCGCCTGAGCGCAACCGCGATTTCAACAGCAGACATACTCATCCCATAGCTATATAGCGGATTGGCGGGTGAGTCGAGTCCCGCGCGCAGGCCCTGAGTCGTGACATTGTTGTCGATCCCGTATTGGCACAGCCGATTAACAGGGATACATTTTTAATAAGACTATTGTAAAGTAGGTGCTCCCTCGCACCAGCTAAACATGTAACCGGAAGCAACCATGGGAAATACGCATCTCCTCAGCTCCCACGAGGCCCTGCTCGGCCTGCGCTACCGGTGCTAGCTGGATATCCCCCGATCACGCCCAAGCGGCCCTGCTCACGCGGGGCCGCTTTTTTTGCGCGCGCAAAGAACGCCGGACCAAACAAAAAAACCGGGGAGGATTCCTCCGCCCCGGCCCCGCGCCTGGCGCAAACAGTGCTTGTCGAGACTTAGGCCCCTGCGGCCTCGAATGCCGCGTTCACGATGCCTTGCGCCTCGGCTTGGAGCCGCGCCAAGTGCTCGCGGCCCAGAAAGCTCTCGGCGTAGATCTTGTAAATATCCTCCGTGCCCGAGGGCCTTGCGGCGAACCAGCCGTTTGCGGCCACCACCTTGAGCCCGCCGATGTCCGCGCCATTGCCCGGCGCGCGCGTGAGCTTGGCCAGGATGGGCTCTCCGGCCAGGCTGGTGGCCTGGACCATCTCCGGCGTGAGCTTCTTGAAGGCCGCCTTTTGGGCCGGGGTGGCGGGCGCGTCCATGCGCTCGTACACCGGGCTGCCGAAGCGCGCCTCAAGCTCCTTGTAGTACAGGCCGGGGTCCTTGCCCGTGCGCGCGGTGATCTCCGCCGCCAAGAGGCCCATGATGATGCCGTCCTTGTCCGTGGTCCAGACCGAACCGTCCTGGCGCAGGAAGCTGGCCCCGGCGCTCTCCTCGCCGCCGAAACCGTAGGAACCGTCCAGCAGCCCGTCCACAAACCACTTGAAGCCCACGGGCACCTCGGACAGCCTGCGGCCAAGGCTCAGCGCCACGCGGTCGAGCATGGAGCTGGAGACCAGGGTCTTGCCCACGGCGGCGTCCGCGCGCCAGCCGGGCCGGTTGCGGAACAGGTAGTCCACGGCCACGGAAAGGTAGTGGTTGGGGTTCATGAGCCCGGCGCTCCTGGTGACGATGCCGTGGCGGTCGAAGTCCGGGTCGTTGCCAAAGGCCACGTCAAAGGCGTCCTTGTGCGCGATGAGCCCCTGCATGGCGTAAGGCGAGGAGCAGTCCATGCGGATCTTGCCGTCCTTGTCCACGGTCATGAAGGAGAAGGTCGGATCCACGGTCTTGTTGACCACGGTCAGGTTGATGCCCCAGCGCTCGGCGATGGGCGCGAGAAAGCCGACGCCCGAGCCGCCCAGGGGATCGGCCCCGATGGAGATGCCCGAGTCCTTGATGCTCTGCATGTCGACGACGTTGCCGAGGTCTTCCACGTAGGGCGCGATGTAATCGATCAGGTGCGTGGTTTCGGCCTTCAGCGCCTGCTCAAGGGGCATGCGCCGCACCCCGGCCAGGCCGGAGCGCAACAGCGCGTTGGCCCGGTCCTGGATGGCCTTGGTGGTGCCCGTGTCCGCAGGGCCGCCCTCGGGCGGGTTGTACTTGATGCCCCCAGCCTCGGGCGGGTTGTGCGAGGGCGTCACCACCACGCCGTCGGCCCGCCGGTTTTGGGGGTTCCTGTTGTGGCAGAGGATGGCGTGGGAGATCACCGGCGTGGGCGTGAACCCGCCGCCCGCCTGGATCATCACGTCCACGCCGTGGGCCGCGAAGACCGTGAGCGCCGTGGCCAGGGCCGGAGCGCTGAGTGCGTGGGTGTCCATGCCCATGAACAGCGGGCCGCGAATGCCCGCCACGGCGCGGTGCTCCACGATGGCCTGGCTGATGGCGACGATGTGGGCCTCGTTGAAGCTGCCGTCCGTGCTGCAGCCCCGGTGGCCCGAGGTGCCGAAGCTGACCATTTGCGCCGGATTATCCGGGTCAGGCGAGCGGTCCTGGTAGTCCGCCAGCAGGCGCGGAATGTCGGCGAGAATCTCTTTGGGCGCGGGTTTCCCCGCCAGCGGATGAACGGCCATGCTGCCTCCGTATGGCTATGCCAGGGCCTCAGCCCTTTCTGGTGGTAAGTTCGGAAAGCTTTTTGTCCATTTCGCGCAGACGCACGGCCAGCACCTCGCAAAAGACGCGGTAGAGGATGGCCTGGACCGTGAAGGTGTCCTTGGCGGTCTGGCGGTCGAAGAGGGAGGCGTCCACGGCCACGCACAGGGTCGGGCTCAAAGCCTGGATGCTGGCCGAGCGCGGGCTGCCATCGATGATGCCCATCTCGCCGAAGACGTCGCCAAGACGGCGGATGATGCCCACCTCCACGCCCTGGTGGGTGATCTTGAGGTCGCCCTTGACCAGGAAGAAGACCATGGCGTCAAAGTCGCCCTCGCGGATGACGAACTCACCCGGCTCGTACTTGCGCATGCGGCTCATGCTCACGACTTCCTTGATCATCTTCTCCTCCAGTGAGGAGAAAGCCGGGATCTTCCGGAACTGGTCCAGGGTCTCGGCATTGGTCGGGTCGAACTCGTGTTCCTTCATCATAGCCACCTCGCTGGAAGGTTCTTCCATGCAAGATGCCTGAATCTTTTGCCACGGGCAAGCGAACAGGCCCCTGCGGCAGGATTACCCTCCTGCCGGCGCGCGGGCAACCGGTTCTTGCCCACATTGGCTCACCACCCTTGATCAAGTGCAATAGCTGGGGTATTGCGGAGGGCGGGAAAGCCCCGAGAAACACGCCGCGCCAAGGCGCACAGCCAGGAAAAACCAAGAGGAGCGCATGGACACCAGCCCCAAAAACGTCCGGGAGCACATCGCCCGCTCCAAATTCTTCCTACAGCGCAAGGACTTGCTGAAAAGCCTCAAGTCCCTGGGCCTCGCGCTGGAGCTTTTGGCCTCCGGGCAGATCTTTGGGCGTGAGCGCATCGAGATCGACATCCTCCTGGAGGAGGCCGTGCGCCTGCTCATGGAGCAGGAGGGGCTCAAGGCAGTCTTCCCCGCAGGGCTGGCCCACAAGAAGGGCAAGGAGCGCGAGCTTTCGGCCACCATCAACCGCGTGGCCAACGCGCTGGAGCTGGTGCTTGGCCGGGCCAAGAAAGAGGAGCGCCGCAAGCAGCTGGTGGAGCTGGACGAAGCCATCATAGCTGGACAGGCCGGGCTGGACCAGGGCCAACCCCTGGAAGCGCGCAAACATTTCCGCCGCGCGTCCGAGATCTGCGGCGACGAGCCAGGGCTGTACGCGGACATCGGCAACCGCTTCCTGCTGGCCGGGCTCCTGGCCGAGGCCGTGGAGTACCTGCAGAAGAACATCGAGGTGGCCCCGGCCGACCTGCGCGCCTACCCTGCCCTGGCCCAATGCTACGACTCTCTGGGCGAGCCCGACAAGGCTGAAGAGGTCCTGAAAGCGGCCTTGCGGCGCTTTGGCCCCATGGAGGCCCTGAACCTGCGCCTGGCCAAGGGCGCCCTGGAGCGCAAGAAATGGGCCGATGCCCTGCTCAACGCCCAGGAGGTGCTCAAGCTGAACGCCACGAACCAGGAGGGCCGGCGCCTGGCCGCAGAGGCCAGCCAGCGCATCTACGGCGACCCCCAGGCCTATCTGCGCGAGAACCCCCAAGCCAGCGTCAAATCCCAGGAGATCAAGCTCGACTTTTAAGCCGACAGGGCCACGGCCCGCCGCCGCCAAGACCGGCAGGCCGATCCCCCCCCGCGCATGAAAAAGGCCGGAGTCCTTGCGGACTCCGGCCTTGTCGTTTCTCTGGAGGCTTGGCGTCTGGGGGCTAGTACATGCCGCCCATGCCACCCATGCCGCCCATGCCGCCCATGCCGCCGCCGCCACCCATGGCCGGAGCGGAGCCCTTGGGCTCGGGCTTGTCGGCGATGGCGCACTCGGTGGTCAAGAGCAGGCCCGCCACGGAGGCGGCGTTCTGCAGGGCGATGCGGGTCACCTTCTTGGGATCGATGACGCCGGCCTTGATCAGGTCCTCGTAGACGCCGGTGCCGGCGTTGAAGCCGAAGCCGTCCTTGCCGGCCTTGACCTTCTCGACCACGATGGAGCCCTCGAAGCCGGCATTGGCGGCGATGGCGCGCAGGGGCACCTCGATGGCGCGGCGGATGATGTTCACGCCAGCCAGCTCGTCGTCGTCAACGACCTTGACCTTGTCGAGCACCTTCTGGGTGCGCACCAGGGCCACGCCGCCGCCGGGGACAATGCCCTCTTCGACAGCCGCGCGGGTGGCGTTCAGGGCGTCCTCGACGCGGGCCTTCTTCTCCTTCATCTCGGTCTCGGTGGAGGCGCCGACATGAATGACGGCGACGCCGCCCACGATCTTGGCCAGGCGCTCCTGGAGCTTCTCCTGGTCATAGCTGGAGCTGGTCTCGGCGATCTCGTTGCGGATCTGCTTCACGCGGGCGGTGATGTCGGCCTTTTTGCCCTTGCCGTCCACGATGGTGGTGGATTCCTTGTCGATGACAACGCGCTTGGCCTGGCCCAGCTCGTTGACGGTGATGGACTCCAGACGCACTCCCATGTCCTCGGACACGCAGGTGCCGCCGGTGAGGACGGCGATGTCCTGGAGCATGGCCTTGCGGCGGTCGCCAAAGCCGGGGGCCTTGACCGCGGTGACGTTCAGGGTGCCGCGCAGCTTGTTGACGACCAGGGTGGCCAGAGCCTCGCCCTCGATGTCCTCAGCGATGATGACCAGCGGCTTGGAGAGCTTGGCCACCTGCTCGAGCACGGGCAGCATGTCCTTCATGGAGGAGATTTTCTTCTCCACGATGAGGATCAGCGCGTCTTCGACTTCGCAGGTCATCTTGTCCGGGTTGGTGACGAAGTAGGGGGACAGGTAGCCGCGGTCGAACTGCATGCCTTCCACGACGTCCAGCGCGGTCTCCAGGCCCTTGGCCTCCTCGACCGTGATGACGCCTTCCTTGCCGACCTTGTTCATGGCCTCGGCGATGATGTTGCCGATGGTGGGGTCGTTGTTGGCGGAGATGGTGCCGACCTGGGCGATCTCTTTCTGGTCGCGGGTGGGCTTGGTCAGCTTCTCCAGCTCGGCGACAACGGCCTCAACAGCCTTGTCGATGCCGCGCTTGATGGCCATGGGGTTGCGGCCGGCGGCCACAAGCTTCACGCCCTCGGAGAAGATGCCCTGGGCCAGGATGGTGGCGGTGGTGGTGCCGTCGCCCGCCACGTCCGAGGTCTTGGAAGCGACTTCCTTGACCATCTGGGCGCCCATGTTCTCGAACTTGTCCTCAAGGTCGATCTCCTTGGCCACGGTGACGCCGTCCTTGGTGATCAGGGGCGAACCGAAGCTGCGGTCGATGACCACGTTGCGACCCTTGGGCCCCAGGGTGACCTTCACGGCGTTGGACAGCTTGTCCACGCCGATCTTCAGTTTCTCGCGCGCCTTGGCGTCAAAAATGATTTCTTTGGCCATGATCAGACTCCTTGCAGAAATTTTATGCCTTGCGGCGTTGTTGTAGAGCTACAGGCAGAAGCCCGCTTAGGACCCGGAGGGTCTCTACTTCTCGACGATGGCGAGGATGTCTTCCTCGCGCAGCACCAGGTGCTCGTCGCCGTCGATCTTGATCTCCGTGCCCGCGTACTTGGTGAACAGCACCATGTCGCCCGCCTTCACGGCCATCTTCACGAGGGAGCCCTTGTCGTCGAGCTTGCCGGGACCGGCGGCGATGACCTTGCCGCGCTGGGGCTTCTCTTTGGCGCTGTCGGGGATGATGATGCCGCCGGCGGTCACTTCCTCGGACTCCAGGCGTTTCACCAGAACACGGTCATTCAGGGGCTTCAACTTCATCGCTTCGTTCCTCCACAGGGGTATGGTGTGTGTTGTGCGCCAGCGTGCGCCGAAGTCCGGCGGACGGGCGCCTGTTGACTCAATAGCGCCCCGCACTTGGCGCGGGGCGTTTCAGGCATGGGGAAGATAACCACCACAGCCGCGCTGTCAACACGTGCGCGGTGAAAAAAACGGCCTAGTCCGGCGCCGGGTCGCTCTCGTCATCCTGGGGCGTGCGGCCGAACAGCTCGCACAGGCCGCGCAGGCCCTCGGCCCGGGCGCGGCCCGCTCCGCACACGCAGAGCTGGTCCTGGGGCAGCCGCCAACCCCAGTTGCCCTTGGAGGTGCCGGGGGTGTTCATGCGATGGCTGGCGTCCAGGTCCAGCAGGTCCTGGGCCGGGAGCACGGCGTCCCTGCCCGGGCTTGCGAGCGCCATGCGGATGAACTCACGCACAACGTTGTCTGCGGTGACCTTGCGGCCCAGGTAGCGCGCCAGCACCCGGCGCATGCCTGGCCCGGCCTCGCCGGACTCGAACCAGCCGCGCGTGGTGTTGTTATCGTGGGTGCCGGTGTAGACCACGCAGTTCTGCTCGTGGTTGTGGGGGGCGTCCGGGCAGGTGGGGGTGTGCAGGCCAAAGCCGAACTGCAGGATCTTCATGCCCGGCAGGCCGAAGTGCTCCTTTAAGGCCACCACGTCCTCGGTGATGACGCCCAGGTCCTCGGCGATGAGCGGCAGGTGCCCGTGGGCCTCTTGGAGCGCGGTCAGCATCTCCAGGCCCAGGGCCGGAACCCACTCGCCGTTGATGGCCGTCTTCTCCTCCACCGGGATCTCCCAGTACCCGGCAAAGCCCCGGAAATGGTCCAGGCGCACCAGGTCGAACAGGCCGAAGCTGTGGCGCATGCGCCTGATCCACCAGGCGAAGCCCTCGGCCCTGCAGGCCTCCCAGTGGAACACCGGGTTGCCCCAGCGCTGGCCGGTCTTGCTGAAATAGTCCGGCGGCACTCCGGCCACGAAGAGGGGCTGGCCGTCTTCGTCCAGCTTGAACAGGTGCGTGTTGGCCCAGACATCGGCCGAATCAAGGGTCACGTAGATGGGCACGTCGCCCACGAGCTCCACGTCGAGCCTGGCCAGCTCCCAGCGCAGGCGGCCCCACTGGCGGAAGAACAGCCACTGGCAGAACTCCTGGAACAGGATCTCGCGGTGCAGCAGGGTGCCGTAGCCTTGCAGGGCCGAATCAAGGCGCAGGCGGATGTCCTGGGGCCAGCTGGGCCAGGCCACGCCGCCGAAATAGTCCTTCAGGGCCATGAACAGGGCATAGTCCGGCAGCCAGGAGCCGTTGTGGGCCCGGAACTCCGCGAAGCCGGATTCGTCCTCCAGATCGCCTGCCCCCATGCGCCGCTCAAAGACCTGGCGCAGCATGGCGCCCTTGCTGCGCTCCACGGCCTGGAAATCCACCAGGTCTTTCTCGGGCAGGACAAAGGACGAGAGTTCCTGGCGCGTCAACAGGCCATCGTCGCACAAGCCCTCCGGGCTGATGCACAGGGTGTTGCCCGCAAAGGCCGAGAAGCTGGAATAGGGCGAGTTGCCCAGGCAGGAGGCCGTGGGCGTGATGGGCAGCATCTGCCAGCGGCTCTGCCCGGCCATTGTCAAAAATTCCGCAAAGCGCAGGGCCTCTGGCCCCAGGTCGCCGATGCCGAAGCGCGAGGGCAGTGAGGTCAGGTGCAGAAGCACGCCGCTGGTTCGCCGCATGGAGCCTCCTTGGGCGTTGCAGGTGGTTGCCTGCGCGCCGTTTGGCGCCATGCTACACGCAACCGGGGTTCAGCGGAAGAGGCGCGCGCGGCGGGGGAAAATTCCCCTGGCACGCAAGGTGCAAGATTTTCGGCCAGGAAGCCCGCAACAGGGCTTGAAGGAGGCCGCTATGCCGATGGCAAGCAGACAGCCGGTGCGCGAACAGGTACTTGAGGCCCTGGGCCAGACAAAGGACAGCCTGCATGAGCTGGACTACGAGGACGTCGCCCTCTCCGCAGCGGGGCTCGCCCTGGTGCGCCAGGCCGCGGCCGCCGTATTGCGCCGCCTCAGCGGCATGGCAGCCGAGGACCTGCCCCTGTCCCGCGCCCTGGCCCTGTTCCTGGACCACGTGTTCTGGAACGAGGCCACAGGCGGGCTCATCCTGTGCGCGGACCTCTCGGACAAAAGCGTCTGCCTGCCCATCCCGGCAGACTGCTGGGGCATCAAGCCCCACCTCGGCCTCGTGCAGTAGGACCCCGGCAACGCCCCAGCGCCGACAGGCCGGGGCCGGGCTTACTTGCCGAAGGTCTGGCTGCGGTCCGGGCCGACGGAGACCAGGCCCACGGGCACGCCGGAAAGCTCCTCCATCCGCGCCAGGTAGTCCTGGGCGGCCTTGGGCAGCCCGGCCCAGGAGGTCACCTGGGTAATGTCCTCGGTCCAGCCTGGCAGGGTCTCGTACACCGGGGTGACGTAAGCCATGCCGTTCTGCTCCTGGGGCGGATACTTGATGCGAGAGCCCCGGTACTCGTACTCCACGCAAATCTTCAGCTCCGGCAGCCCGGAGAGCACGTCGAGCTTGGTCACGGCCAGCTCGGTGGGGCCATTCAAGCGCGCGCTCTCGCGCAGCACCACCATGTCCAGCCAGCCGCAGCGGCGCTTGCGGCCCGTGGTTGCGCCGAACTCTCCGCCCTTTTCCTGCAGGTAGTCGCCGGTGGGGTCGTTCAGCTCCGTGGCGAAAGGCCCGCCGCCCACGCGCGTGGTGTAGGCCTTGACGATGGCGATGATGCGCTCAAGCATCCGGGGCGAACAGCCCGAGCCCGAGGCCGCGTTGCCCGACACCGTGGTGGACGAGGTGACAAAGGGGTAGGTGCCGTGGTCGATGTCCAGGTGCGTGCCCTGGGCGCCCTCGAAGAGCACGGTGCCGCCCTTGGCAACGGCCTCTTCAATGGCTGTGGACACGTCGCCCAGGTAGGGGCGCATGCGCTCGGCAAAGGGCAGAAGCTCCTGGAACACCCGCTCCGGGTCCATGGCCTCGCAGCCGTAGAGCTTGGTGAGCAGAACATTCTTCTCTTCCAGGGCGCTCTTGATCTTCTCGCGCAGGAGCTCCGGATCGGCCAGATCGCAGGCGCGGATGCCGCAGCGATGCATCTTGTCCTCGTAGCAGGGGCCGATGCCCCGGCCCGTGGTGCCGATCTTAGAGCCCTGAGAACGCGAGCCCTCTCTTGCCGAATCCAGCGCCCGATGGTAAGACATGATCACATGGGTCTTCTTGCTGACCATGAGCCGGGCCGGGGAAACGTCCAGGCCCTTGGCCGCCAACGTGTCGATCTCGCGCAGGAAGACCTCGGGGTCCAGCACCACTCCGTTGCCGATGAGGCAGATTTTCCCCGGGTGCAGGATGCCCGAGGGGATGAGGTGAAGAACGCACTTCTCTCCGCCCACCACGAGGGTGTGCCCGGCGTTGTTGCCGCCCTGGAAGCGCACTATTGCTGCGGAATCCGCAGCCAGCATATCCACGATCTTGCCTTTGCCTTCGTCGCCCCACTGGGACCCGAAGACTACGATATTTGACATGAAGGCTCCTTATGACTACTTGCCCCGTCCACGCAGAACGATTGTTTTGCGGCAAGCGGATGATTTTCGTAAAAGAGGAATGAACACATGTCAACAATTGCCCCGGGCAAAGCCCTGAGATGGGCGCGCCAATTCAGGCGCGAGCACATCATCATGGGCCTGTTGTCCATCGCCCTGTTCGGGCTGGTCTTCAACTATATAAGGACGCTGCCCCTGCCGCAGGTCCTGGTGGTTGCTGCCCCGCTCCAGGCGCGCATGTCCGATACCTCCGGCCTAAGCCCGGAGCAGGAGCTGCTGGAACGTTTCCGCAAGCTCAACAGCGGGGTCGAGGTGCGCCTGGTGCTCACCCGGACCCCCGAGGAAGTCCTGGAGATGGTGGAGCAAGGCAAGGCCCAGATCGGCCTGGCCCTGGGCGTGGCCCCCACCGAGGCCGACCGGCTGGAGAACGCCGATGCGGGCAAACGGCCACGCATGGCCTTTGGCCCGGAATACGACCGCCAGCCCATCTACACGGTTGACTGGGACGAAGGCTTCCTGCCACTGGGGCACGTCCGTCCCGCCATGGACGAGCTGCTGCGCGTGGCTGCGTCCTTTTCCCAGGACCCGGTGCTGGCCCCGGCCCTGCCGCTGGACGCCTTGCACCTGCTGCTGCCCTTTTTGCCCGAGGTGCGCGACGTGGCCCCCACGGGCCGCGAGGCCGGTTACCGCTTCGTCTGGCGCACCGATGTGCCCAGGCTGGACAAGGCCATGCGCAGCTTCTGGAAGCAGCTGGCCAAGGACGGCACCCTGCCTGCCCTGCGCGAGAGCACCATGGGCTTTCTGCCCGGAGACCCGGACCCCTTTGAGATGGAGATGCTGCGCCGCACCCTGGCGCTCTATGTTCCGCCCCACGTGGGCACCATCGCCAAGGCCTCCCGCCGCTGGCGGCTGGACCCCATGCTGCTGACCGCGGTGATCCACCAGGAATCGCACTTCGACCCCGGCGCGGTGAGCTCCACGGGCGTGCGCGGCCTCATGCAGCTCACCGGCGACACCCTGGAACGCCTGGGCGTGCAGGACCCTGGCAACGACGTCGAGGTCATCACCGCCGGGGCGCACTACCTGAACATGCTGCGCGCGCATTTCATGGAGCAGGGCTACGGCCGGGACGACGCCATGCTGCTGGGGCTGGCTGCCTTCAACGTGGGCCAGGGACATGTGGAGGACGCCATTGAGCTGGCGAAACGCGGACGGACCAGCCTGCCCAGCTGGACGGTGGTGCGCCGTGTGCTGCCCACCCTGGCACAAGAGGAAGTGGCCAAGGACACCAAGCACGGCCTGTGCCGGGGCTTTGAGGCCGTGGATTTCGTGGATAAGGTGCGCTACTTCGCCTACGCCATCAAGGGTCTAGTCCTTACCGGGGCGCAGCGGGATGAGCTTTCCGGCCTTCGGCTTGCCCTGGCGCGCTGATCCGCGCCCCGCAGGCTTGGCAGCGGCCGGAGCAGGCTCCGGCGCGGGTTCCGCTCCGGCGGGCCGGGACCGGGGTTCCGGCGCGGAGAGGTTCAGCAGATCCAGGCCCAGGCCCGGACCCGGCACGCCCGAACGCGAGGCCGATAGATTGTAGTTGAAGAGCTGGTTCTTCATGCGCACGGACTGGATGAGGCCGAAGATCAGCGCGGCTTCCTCCCAGCGCCTGGTGGGTTCGAACCGGCGCACCACCTCCGCGTATTTTTCCCACAGATCCATGAGCGAGGCTTCGTCAAAGGCGACGACCTGCCGGGCCAGCTTGACCAGGGCGTTTTCCAGATAGGACTCGGGCATGAATAGGAACCTCCGTAGGCCGCTTGGGGCGGCGTCTGGACGGGTGCTATCAGAATTCCGCGCGGCCGCCAATGGCTCATTGCCCGCCCAGGCTCATTGCCCGCCGGGAGAGGCTGTGCTATCCAGAACCACGCAGGATGCGCCAGAGCGCGCAAGACTTTTCACAACAAGGATGCGGCCATGAGCGAACTGAAAAAGATGTACACCACCCTGTTGCGTGACCACTTCCCGGACGACCTGCGCCTGCAGCTCGGCACCCAGGAGCTGGTCTACAAGAAGCGCACCTGGAATATCGGCGGCGAGGTGCGCGGCCTGCGCTACGGCGAGAACCCGGACCAGCCCGCGGCCCTATACGAGCAGGTGGGCGGCGAGCTCATCCTGGACGGGGTGGCCTTCCGCGCGCCGGGCCAGGGCCTGGTCTCGGCCCTGACCGAGGAGCACATGCTGCAGGCCGGCAAGCACCCCGGCAAGACCAACCTGACCGACGTGGACAACGCGCTGAACATCCTCCAGTACTTAAGCGCACGCCCGGCCGCCGTGATCCTCAAGCACAACAACCCCTGCGGCGCCGCCTGGACCGACCTTGGCATCGCCGAGGCCGTTTCCCGCGCCTTCTGGTCCGACCGCATCGCGGCCTTTGGCGGGGCCATCGTGGTCAACCGGCCGCTGAACAAGGACGCCGCCGAGCTCATCAACTCCTTCTATTTCGAGGTGGTTGCCGCGCCCGAGTTCGAGCCCGGCGTGGTGGACATCCTCAAGGCCCGCAAGAACCTGCGCATCCTGAAGATCCCCGGCATCGCCAGGCTGGATGAACTCGCCCTTGCGCCGTATCTGGACATCAAGAGCCTGTTCGACGGCGGCCTGGTGCTGCAGAGCTCGTTTCAGAGCCGCATCCGCAGCGAGGCCGACTTCCTGCCCGCCACGGCGGAAAAGGACGGCGTGACCTATACCGCGCGCAAGCCCAACGCCAAGGAGATGCAGGACCTCATCTTCGCCTGGTCCATCGAGGCCGGGGTCAGCTCCAACTCGGTGATCTTCGTGCGCGACGGGGCCACCACGGCCATCGGCACCGGCGAGCAGGACCGCGTGGGCTGCGTGGATTTGACCATCACCAAGGCCCGCACCAAGTACGCCGACCTGCTCGCGTTCAAGGAGCAGGGCTGCTCCATCTACGAACTCATGCTGGCCGCCCGCGCCGACACGACCAAGGCCGAGATTCTGGCCGACATCCGCCAGCGCTCGGACTCGGCCCGTGGCGGCCTGCCCGGCTCGGCGCTGGTCAGCGACGGCTTCTTCCCCTTCCGCGACGGCGTGGACCTGTGCCTGGCCCAGGGCGTCACGGCCATCGCCCAGCCTGGCGGCTCCATGCGCGACTTTGAAGTCATCCGCGCGGTGAACGAGGCCAGTCCGCAGGCGGCCATGGTCTTCACCGGCCAGCGCTCCTTCAAGCACTAGGCCCTCATGACGAAATCCCCCAAGCTTTCCGGCTTCCTCAAGCCGGGCTCGGTCGTTGAATTCCTCCAGGACAACGAGGCGCACATCGCCTGGGTCCTGGAGGAGTCCGCCGGACGCCTGCGCCTGCTCACCCGCACACGCCGCGAGGTCAAGCTGCCGGACTCGCGCCTCTTGCCCTGGTCCGGCCCGGACTACCCGGCGGGCGCCACCCGCGAGGAGATCGGCCACCGGTTGGAGGCCCTGGAGACCCGGCGGCGAGAGATCATGGCCGAGGTGAACCCGCTGGAGCTCTGGGACATGGCCCAGGGCGAGGTGGAGCGCGCGCCCATCGAGTGGTTCGCCACGCTCCTCTGGCAGGAGCCGGGCGTCAACGAGCTGGCCGCCCTTGGCCGGGCGCTCATTGCCGCAAAGACGCACTTCAAGTTTCAGCCTCCTGATTTCGAGATCCACCCGGCGGACAAGGTCGAGGCCAGGCTGTCCAAGGACCGCGAGGCCAAGGAGCGCGAGGGCGTGGTCAACGCCGGGCACGCCCTGTTCGTGGCCCTGTGGAACCGCGTGAAGTCCGGCCAGCCGCCCATGCCCCCGGGCACGAGGGACCTGCCCGAGGCCCGCATCCCGGACGACGAGGTGCTGGAGCGCCTGCATGAGGTGCTCCTGGCCCAGGTGGCGGGCCGCTCCGGCTCCGGCGGCGAGTTCGACGCGCTGGCCAAGTTCTGGGAGAGCCTCAAGAAATCCCTGCCCGACGTGCCGCACCTGGCCCTGCAGCTGGCCCAGGCTTGGGGAATCCTGCCCCCGCACCACAACTACCTGCTCGACGAGGCCGGGTACGCCTGGGGCGACGGCTGGTCCGCAGACTTCTTCGCCGAGATCGACGCCCAGCTGGCGCGCTTCGACGAGCTGGCAGCCCTGGCTGAGAAAAACGGCGAGTTCGACCCCACACCCTTTGTGAGCATCGACGCGGCCACCACCCGCGACATCGACGACGCCTTCTTCGTCGGCCCGGCCGAGCTGCCGGACGGGAGCCAAGGCTTCCGCTGCGCCATCGCCCTGGCCCGGCCCACCCTGGCCTGGGACTTCGGCGGCAGGCTCGACCGCGAGGTCATGGGCCGCGTCACCAGCCTGTACCTGCCCGAGGGCTCCGGCCACATGATGCCCGAGCGCCTGGGCACCGGCCTGTTCAGCCTGACCCAAGGCCAGGCCAAGCCCGCCCTGGTGGCCGAGTTCCTGCTCGACGGCCGGGGCGAGGTTGTCAGCGCCGCGCCGCGCCTGGCCTGGGTCACGATTACCCGCAACATCGCCTACCCCGACGCCCAGGCCGCCCTGAACGCCGATTCCGACCCGCACCTGAGCCTGGCCCTGGCTCTTTCGCGCCTGCTCCTGGAGCGCCGCCTGGAGCATGGGGCCGTGGTCATCGACCGGCCCGAGCCCGTGGTGGAACTGGAAGGCGAACCAAACGACCTGCGCGTGCGCATCGAGACCCGCGAGGCCTCCCCGGACGCGGAGCTGCTGGTCAGCGAGTTCATGATCCTGGCCAACTGCGGCCTGGCGCGCTGGGCCAGCGAGGCCGGTGTGCCGCTGCTGCACCGCACGCAGAACATCGCCCTGCCGCCCAGCGCCACCGGCGTGTTCCGCGACCCCCTGGACATCGCCCGCGTGGTCAAGCTCTTGGCCCCGCCCGCGCTGGAATGCACCCCGCGCCGCCACGCGGCCCTGGCCTGCGAGGCCTACGCCACGTGCACCTCGCCCATCCGACGCTACGTCGACTTCCTGAACATGGCCCAGGTGCAGGAATACCTGGCCACGGGCGCGCCGCGCCTGGACCTGGCCGGGCTGGAGGCCCTGATCCCGACCCTCTCGGCCCGCATCCAGGAGGTGGGGCAGATCCAGCGCTTCCGGCCGCGCTACTGGAAGCTCGTGTACCTTCTCCAGCACAAGCGCGAACCCTTCCCGGCCGTGCTGGTGGACGACCAAGGCCCCTACCCCACCCTGGCCCTGCCGGACATGCAGCTCCAGGTGCGCCTGCCGCGCAACATGCTCGGCGACAAGGCGCATCCCGGCATGGCGGTGACCATCCTGTTCGGCCGCATCGATCCCTTGACCAACGAACTCAAGGTCTTGGAGGCGCGGGAGGCGGACTAGCGCAGAAATGGTGCAACGCGCAGCGCCATCAACCTGCGCGACTGCGCGATTCCCCGGCTCCTTCGCCTCCTGCCCTGCCCCGCGCGCCCCGCCCCGCACCTGGCAGCCCAAGTTCTCGTCCTTCCCGTCCAGGCACCCGCCCTGGCGCTCAAGTCGCGCGCGCCACTCTCACTCTAAAGAAACTCAAGACTCATCCGATTCCGTCCAGAGCGCAGGGCATCGCGCAGAGAATCCTGCAAGGGCAGGTGCGCCTGGCAGCATCAACCGCTTCACTCACAGCTCCCTCCGTTCTGCCTCCTCCGACATGACCTTTCAAAATCCTGTCAAGCATTTTCCACCTGCCTTTTACCGGCCAATTTTGCCCGATTTCGGCCATTCTCAACCATTCTCAGTCGGCGTCCCAAACCCATGCTATGCTCTCCGGCAAAACCCGGCCAACGCCGGGACAGTCCGGAAACCTACAACCAGGAGAGCTGCGCCATGAGTAACGATGGGATTCAACATATCGGGGAGGACCAGCTCGTTTTCGGCCTGCCGAAGCACATGGAGGCTGTTGCCGGAGATGGCGAAAACACGTATTGGGAAATCGTTCCGGGCGAGAGCGCCTGCGCTTTATGCAAGTCGCTTCGGGGAATGCGGTTCGAGAAAAATCCTGTCCCGGTTCATCCGAACTGCGCGTGTGAGGTCATACGGGTGCCCCCGCCGGAGAGGCAGCCGAGGGTTGTGGAGTCCGGGCGGTTGCAAGGGTTTGGAGACAACGAGACACACAGATTCGAAGCAGGGCAGAAAATCACCATCACATTTCTGAATTTGGGACCATTCCCAGCTGGTGTGTATATGCGTGTTGACCAGGCGGAGGAGAAGTTATCGGGCAAACTGGTGCCTGGGCTACCAGAGTCTTTCGAATTCTCAAAGTTCGGGGACACCCCTTTGACGTGGAAACTTTTCCTCCTCTACCAAGGGCTAGACGGTTCGACTATTGAATATAAAGTCCGAGGGTAACTAGAATGAAACGCATCCTTATCTTCCTGATGTTGCTGGTCCCGACATCAGCACTTGCTGGACAGACGTACGACATCTCTTGTAAAAACGTCACGAACATTCTTATAATTCGGGATACTGACCAGTATTTAAAACAACACACCCCACAGGGGTTTGTTCATATCGTAACTTTTTTTCTGAATCCACTTGCCAGGGACGCATTCCAGAAGTTCGTCGATGCGTCCCGGCAATCCCAACGTTCTCGCGATGCCGAAGGAGCGCATCCCTATGTATCTCTCTCCATTACAGCAAATGGCGAATCGCTGCAGAACGACATACTGGAGATCCGTGGATATAGCGGGACAAAGGTTTGCACATTCATCCTCCTCGAAGAGGATGCCCTCGCCGCCGCACGTTCGGTTTGCCCGGCGCTGGTGCCCGGCGAAATAATCAAGGTCGGCAAGTGGGAGTAGCCGACCAATGAAGGTACTCTGCTTTCTCCTCTTGCTGCTGGTCCCCACCGTAGTGTGCGCCCAGGCGACCTACGACCTCTCCTGCGGCAACGTGGCCAGGATACGTATTTTTCGCCTCAAGGCCGCTGGTTGGCAAATAGATGCCCCACAGGGTTACTTTCATATACTCGCCCTAGACCTGACACCGGATGCGGCTCAAGGGTTTGGAAAACGGCTCAAGACAGCACCCATGACACACTTCCAGTACAATGGGATGAACTTAAGAAAAGAAAATCTAACCATTACTGCAAATGGTGGGTCTCTCAGGAATGACACCCCGGCAATGACAGGTTTTTCGGATCAAGGGATCGACATCGCCATCATCCGAGAGCAGGACGCTTTCGACGCGGCGCGGGCGGTGTGCCCGACGCTGGTGCCCGCCAAGGTGCTCGAAGACGGTCAGTGGGAGTAGTCGACGGATGAAATCACTCTGCTTCCTCCTCCTGCTGCTGGTCCCGGCGACCGCATTTGCCCAATCCACCTACGACCTCTCCCGCGCCCGCGCGCCGGTGACTCTGGCGTAGCGCTTTGACGGGCAGTCCGAGTCAAGGACGGCGGTCCAACAAAAAGGCCGGAGCCCCCTGCGGAACCCCGGCCTTTGTCATTGCCTCAAACGGTTGCGGATCTAGCTGACCTTGGCGGCCTGCATCTCCTCAGCGGTGAAGTCCCATGTGGTGCCGTGGGGCATGAGCTTCTCGGTGCGGAAGAAGTCCGGCAGCTGGTCGTCCTTGGCCGTGAACCCGGCAGCCGTGTTGAAGGCGATCTCGTCCTTCAGGCAGGCCACGCCCAGCGCCACCACGTCGTCCACGGTGTAAGGCTTGCCGGTGAGGGCGGCCACCAGGTCGGCGATGCAGGGCACGCCGTCGGCGTTGTCCAGCACGGCAAAGGCCACGAACAGACACAGGCCCAGCGAGTCCACCGCCGCCGTGGCGATCTGCAGGTTCTTGCTGATCTCGATCTGGCCTTCCTTGCCGGTGGGCGACACGTCGCCGCCGACCTTCAGGATGTTCTGGCACACGGCGTAGCCAGCGGTGTGGTCCGCGCCCTGGGTGGTGGTGCAGTAGGTCACGCCGATGCCCTTGACGCTGCGCGGGTCGTAGGCAGGCAGGGCCTGGTTCTTGACCACGGGCACGCGGTCCACGCCGAAGGCCTGGGCGGCAAACCCGGTGCCGTTGCCCATGATGCGGCCCAGGGAGTCGTTCTTGTCGCCCACGCGCTGCAGAAGCTTCACAGCGGCCTTGCCGTCGCCCCAGGGCACGATGCCCGCCTCCATGGCCATGGCCAGGGCGTTGCCCAGGTCGATGGTGTCCATGCCCATGTCGTCGCAGGTGCGGTCGAGCATGGCGATGTCGTCCAGGTCCTTGATCAGCGTGTCCGCGCCGAAGGCCCACACGGTCTCATACTCAAACCCGCTGGTCAGGTACTTGCCCTGCTTGTCCACATACTCCTGGGAGCACTGGATGACGCAGCCGGTGTGGCAGCCGTGCTTGACCTTGCCGCCGCGCTTGGTGATGGTCTCGGCGATGGCCTCGCCAGAGATTGCGGCGGCATGCTCGAAGCGGCCCTCGCGGAAGTTCTTGGTGGGCAGCGCGCCCGCCTCGTTGATGATGTTCACCAGGATGGCGGTGCCAAAGGCTGGCAGGCCCTGGCCCGTGACCGGGTGGCCCAGCAGGATCTGCGCCCAGCGCTTGGCTGCGGCCTTGAACTTCTCCGGATCTGCGGCGGGGAGCATGCCGCAGCCCGCATCATCCAGGACGATGGCCTTGACCTTCTTGGAGCCCATGACCGCGCCCAGGCCGCCGCGCCCGGCCGCGCGGGACGGACGGCCCTCGGGGTCGGAGAACTGCACCGAGGCGGCCATGCGGCAGGTCTCGCCGGCCGGGCCGATGAGCATGGTGCCGGTCTTGGGGCCGTACTTGGCCAGGATCTTGTCCATGCTGGCGTAGGTGCCCAGGCCGATGAGCTCGTCCGCGGCCTCGAACTTCACGCCGTCCTTGGTGATGATGATGTTGGTGAAGGGCGCGTCAGCCTCGGGCTTGTCCTCCAGCACGATGGCCAGGATGCCCAGCTTGGCGAGCTTCTGCGCGAACTGGCCGCCGGAGTTGCTCTCCTTGATGGTGCCGGTCAAGGGCGACTTGGCGCCGAGGGAGACGCGGCCGGAGTTGGCCACGATGGTGCCCGTGAGCACGCCTGCGGCGGCCACCAGCTTGTTGGCGGCGGACAAGGCGTGGGCCGTGGCCGGGACCTCGTCCAGCACGATGCGCGAAGTCAGGGCGCGGCCGCCCAGGCCGAGGTACTTGCCCAACTCCTCGAAGTGGAATTCCTTGGTGCGGGTGTTGATGCGCAGTATCTTAGACATCTCGTCGCTCCTTGTTTATTGTTGCCCAGGCACGCGGCCTTGACTCTGTGTGATGTTAAGATGAGGATACGTCCTGAAAATTTAAAGTCAAATATATTTGGTTGTTATGTCTTGTGTGACATATATCAAGCCCGACACACGGAGGGAGCCCTGATGCCCCGGACACAGATTTTGATTGTTACCGCCCGCCCCGAGGCCCTGCTGGGCCTGACGCCGCTGCTGCGCGAGGGCGTGGCCGTGAGCCTGCGCCCCGGCCTGTCCCTGCGCCAGACCATGATCCAGGACCTGGGCTTCTGCCCGGAATGCGTGGAAGAGCGCGTGCAGACCGTGTTCCTTGACGGCTCTCCCGTGGACGACATCGACGCCGACAGCGCCAGCCCCGGCTGCACTCTGGCCCTGGCCGGAGCCCTGCCCGGCGTGGCGGGCATCGCCATGCGCCGGGGCAGCCCGGTGGGCGTGTTCCGCGAAGGCATCACCCATGACACCGGGCACGCCGAGGCCGCGCAAAGCGCCCCGAGCGAACCCCTGGCCGTAACCCTCAAGCTGTTCAACTCCGTGGCCCTGGAATGCCTGACATCGGTGCTCGAACAGGGCGTGGAGCTGCGCGCAGGCAGACTGGCGGAGCTGCTCAAGGCCGACCCCGAAGCCCTGGCAGGGGCCTCCTTCCGCCTGGACGGCCAAGGAATCGACCACGCCGGGCTCGTCGCCGCGCTTTCGGGCCAGGAAGGAACCCTGCGCCTGACCGCCGAGCCCCTGGCCGCAGAAGCCCCGCACCCTGACCTCATCACCCTGGCGGACATCGCCGAGGCCGCAGGCGCGGCCATCATGGAGGTGCGGCGCACCGGCTTCACCGTGCAGTACAAGGACGACACCTCGCCGCTCACCCGCGCCGACCTGGCCTCCAACGAAACCATCCTGCGCGGCCTGGCCGAGCGCTTTCCCGGGGTGCCGGTGCTTTCCGAAGAGGGCGCGGACATCCCTGTGGAAACCCGCCGCCTCTGGAAACGGCTGTTCATCGTGGACCCGCTGGACGGCACCAAGGAATTCGTCAAGGAATTAGGGGAGTTTTGCGTGTGCATCGCCCTGGCCAAGGACGGCTTCCCGGCCCTCGGCGCGGTGCACGTGCCCGCGTGGGGCAAGACCTACGTGGGCGGCCTGGGCCTGGGCGCGTTCCGCCGGGAGAACGGCGACGACAAGAGCGGCGCGTGGCAGGCCATCGCCGTGCGCCAGCCGGACGAGACAGCGTTGACCGTCCTGGCCAGCCGCTCGCACCCCTCGCCGGAAACCGAGGCCTTCCTCGCGGACAAGCGCGTGGCCGAGCGCATCACCGCAGGCAGCGCACTCAAGTTCTGCCTGGTGGCCGAGGGCAAGGCCGACCTGTACCCGCGCCTGAGCGTCGGCATGCGCGAGTGGGACACAGCCGCCGGGCAGGCCGTGCTCGAAGGCGCGGGCGGCAGCGTGGTGTCCCTCGCGGACGGCCACCCCGGAGAGCGCCTGGCCGTGAACAAGCCCGACCTGCTGAGCGGCACGTTTTTGGCCTCGGCCACGCCCACCAGATAGCCGGGGAGCCAGGGGCGCTGCCCCTGCACTCTCCTTGCCAGGGGCTCCGCCCCCGGCACCCCCGCCAAAGGGCCTGAGGCCCTTTGGAATCCCCAGTACGCCGAAAGAGTTGCTTCAGGTTCCTCCTGAAGCAACTCTTTCGGCTTTGGTGAGCCATGGAAAGCCTAGGCCGGGCTCTGACACCCACCCAAGCCAAAGGCCGGGTTCACGCTACGCATGAACCCGGCCTTTGGCTTGATATGAGGGGGTTCGGGGGGGATCATCCCCCCCGGCCGCCGGAGGCTCCCCTACTCTTCGCTCGCCTGGATCTCGCGCGCGGTGACCTCAAGCGGGTCGAGCACGGGCAGGTCCTTTTCGGGCGAGGCGGCCAGCTCCTTGAAGCGCCGGGCCTGCACGAGCACGCGCGATTCCAGCGAGCTGACGGTCTTGTTGTAAGCGTCCACCGCGCCAGACAGGCCCTTTCCCACGCGGGCGAAGTGCTCGGCCAGGGTCACGATGCGCTTGTAGAGCTCACGGCCCAGTTCGTTGATCTGCTGGGCGTTCTCGGCGATCTTTTCCTGCTGCCAGCCGTAGTACACAGCGCGCAGGAGCGCGATGAGCGTGGTCGGCGAGGCCACGATGACCTTCTGCTTGACGCCCTCCTCGATGAGGGCGGGGTCGTGTTCGAGGGCGGAGCTGAAGAAGATCTCGCCGGGCAGGAACATGACCACGAACTCCGGCGTGGGCTTCAGGTGATCCCAGTAGCTTTTCTGGCCGAGCTTGGTCATGTGGTCGCGGATCTGCCGGGCATGGGACAGCATGTTCTGCTTGCGCGCGTCCTCGTCCTGGGACTCGTAGGCGTTGAGGTAGGCCTCCAGCGGGGCCTTGGCGTCGACCACGACGTTCTTGCCGCCGGGCAGGCGCACGATCATGTCAGGCCGCAGGCGCCCGTCCTCGGTGGTCACGGAGGTCTGCTCGGTAAAGTCGCAGTAGTTGATCATGCCCGCCAGCTCGACCACGCGCCTGAGCTGCATCTCGCCCCAACGGCCGCGCACCGTGGGCCGGCGCAGGGCGTCCACGAGCTTCTTGGTCTCCTTTTTCAGGTCAACCTGATCCGAGGCCAGGAACTTCACCTGCTGGGTCAGCTCCACATAGGCGTTCTGGCGGCTCTTCTCCATCTCCTGGATGCGCGCGTCAACCTGGGTCAGCGAGTCCTTGATGGGTTTGACCAGGCCCTCGATGTTCTTCTGACGCAGCTCCAGGTCGCCCTTGGCGGCCTCCTGGAAACTCCCCAGGTGCGCCTTGGCCAGTTCCACGAAGTTTGCGTTGTTGTCCTTCAGCGCATTGGCGGACAGGGCCTTGAAGGTGTCCTGAAGCTTGGCCTGCAGGTCCTCCAGCAGGGCCTGCTTCTCCAGGGCGGACTTGCGCTCCTCCTCCATGCGCGCGGCGAGGTCGCCCTCGCGCACCTTGAGGGCCGAAAGCTCCCCGCCCAGGGCGAGGAGGCGCTCCTCCAGGCCGGGCACGCGCGCGGCGGATTCTTCGGCCTTGGCGCGGCGGCCGGTCTCGAAGCGCAATTCGTCGCGCAAGCCCCTGGCCTCGCCCTGGGCGGCGTCCAGGTCGCAGGCCAGGGACGCCAGGCGCTCCTCGGCCCCGCGCAGGCGCTCAATGAGCCCGGCCTCGTTGGTGCGGGCCTGGGACAGGGCGGCCTCGGCCTCGGCGCGCAGGGCGGCGCAGTCTGCGGCGGCGCGGGCGCGCAGCAGGACAAAGACCAGGACAGCGCCCAGAACAAGGCCTGCGAGGAGGGCCGGGAGCATCGCGATGTCCACGGCCTAGTCCGCGATCTTCTTCATGAGCCAGGCCATGTTCTGGCCCAGGGTGCGCATGGTGGCCAGGGCCTCCTCGTCGCCGGAGACCTGGCCGGGCTCGCGACCGTAGCCCATGTTCCAGTAGCTGGAGCCGGGCACGATCATCTGGCCGATGAAGAAGAAGTGGTTCAGGGTGTCGAAGGTATGGATGGCCCCGCCCCGGCGAGCCGTGACCACGGCGGCCCCGACCTTGCGCTGGAACATGTCGGCGTTGGCGCGGGAGACCATGCCCGAGCGGTCCATGAGGGCTTTCATGTTGGTGGTCACATCAGCGAAATAGGTGGGCGAACCCAGCAGGATGCCGTCGGCCGCGAGCATCTTCTCGATGTAGCCGTTCAACCTGTCGTCATCCACGGCGCAGGCCTTGTCCTTGTTCTCGAAGCACTTGTAGCAGGCGATGCAGCCCTGCAGGCCCTTGGGTCCGAGCTGCACCAGCTCGGTCTCGATGCCGTGGAGCTTCAGCTCATCCAGGGCCGTGTTCAGCATGATGGCGGTGTTGCCGTTAAGCCTCGCACTGCCGTTGATTGCCAGGACCTTCATGCGCTGCCTCCCTTACATTTCGTTCGTGATGCGTTCGGTCCACCGCACGCCCTGCGGGGCGTTCCCGTCCAGGGCGCCCACGGCGGTGAAGCTTATGGCGATGCGCCGGAGCTTGTCGCCCGGGGCGCTGACGCCCCGCACCAGACCGGCGTACCAGTAGGGCTTAAACTGTTTCTCCTTGAACTGGAAAAGCGAGCACTTGAGTACCACCGGGCTGCCGGACTCAAGGCCGGGCGGCACCAGCGCGGCGCGCACCTCCATGGCCAGGCCGCCGGGGGAGATGTCGGTGACGGCGTTCTCCCCGCCGTTCCGGCCGTCGTAGGCGTTGATCCAGATGTCCGGGGCGGCCTCGGGAAAGAACAGGCGGCTGGTCTCGGCGTCGGCGGTCCAGAGGCGCACGTGCACGAAGCGCGGGTCGCTGACGCGCTTGCGGGCGTGCCTGCGGCGCGGCACGGACCGAAGCTCCTGCGGGGGCCGCAGCACCACCTGGGGCGGCTCCAGCGCACTGTGCTGAGCCTTGATCTCGGTCTCAAAGGAGTTGACCTTGCGCCCGCCCTGGCGCACCGGGGCGAAGAAGGCGGTCACGGCCCGGCCAGGGCGCAGCTCCTGGGACGTGGAGCTGTCCAAAAGCTCGCAGACCAGGCCCTCCGGCCCGGCGCTGACGGGCAGGCAGCGGGCCAGGGGCTCGCCTGAGGGGCCGGGCAAAAGGTCCAGGGGTGCGGCGTGGCGGATGAGGCCAGCCATGAGCGCCTCCGGGGTCGCGGCCGGGACAACGCGGGCAGGGCGCGGCGACCGGGCATACCGGCCCAGCGCGAAACCGCCCAGGACGCCCAGGACCACCAGGAGCGCAACACCAGACCACACGACCACATCACCCATGAACAGCTCCCACTTTGTCAGGACTGCCCACAGGATACGTGGCCCGCGCCAGGGTTGTCAAACCTGGGGGGAAATCAGGGGAAAGAAAGAGGCTGGACCTAGCGGAAGACGTCGTACAGCTCGGGGCTGACCTCGACCACGAACATGCCCGCCTCAACGCGCATGCGCACGTTGAGCTCCGGGACCAGCGCCATGTCCTCGGCCACGTTGGCCCACTTGCGCAGCAGGGCCTTGGGATCGGTCTCGTCCACGGGAAGGCTCTCGGCTTGGATCCACTCATCGCTCATCAGTAGCCTCCCTGAACTAGATGTACACCCGCCGGTTCATGCCCAGCAGGCAGAATACTTCATAGGAAATGGTGTCCCACCACGAGGCCAATTCCTCGGGGCTGATGGCCAGCGGGCCGTCTCCACCCAGGAGCGTGGCCCACTCGCCGGGCCGGGCGTCAGGGATGTCCGTGACGTCGCAGGCGGTGAGCTGCATGCAGACCCGGCCCACCACCGGCGCGCGGCGGCCCGCGATGAGCATCTGCGCGCTCTTGCCGGTCAGACAGCGGCTGTACGCGTCGGCATAGCCCACGGCGACGATGGCCACGCGCATGTCGCGGTCGGCGGTGAAGGTGCAACCGTAGCTGATGCAGCCGCCCTTTGGCAAGGAATGCACCGAGACGATGCGCGTGCGCACGGTCATGGCCGGGGCCAGGCCGCGCCCGAGATGATCCCAGGCGGTGCCCGCGAAGGGGTTGGCCCCGTAGAGGGCGATGCCCGCGCGCTGGCTCTGGTGGTGCACCGAAGGGTGTCCCAGGATGCCTGCGGAGTTGGCCAGATTGGCCTCCACCGCGTAGCCCGCTTCGGTCAGGGCGGACAGGATGGAGGTGAAACACTCGGCCTGGCCCATGAGGTAGTCCACGGACTCGGGCTGGTCGGCGGTGGCCAGGTGCGAGCTGGCCATGACCGGGCGCACCAGCGGGGCCTCGCGCAGGCGGTCCAGCAGCCGGGGCAGGTCCTCCATGCAGAAGCCCAGGCGGGCCATGCCGGTGTCGAACTTGAGGCTCATCTCGAGCCCCTTGCCCACGCGCGCTGCCTGGCGGGCCAGGGCCTCCAGCTGCCGGAAGCTGCCGATGAAGGGGATCAGCGAGTACTCCCAAAGGGGCGGATAATCGTCGGGGTCGATGGGGCCGAGGAGCACGATGATGCGGCTGTTCAGGCCCTTGGCGGTGAGGTGCTGGCGCAGGGCCGCGCCCTCGGCCACGGTTCCCACGGCGAAGGTGTCGCAGCCTTCCTTGGCCAGGGCGCTGGCGACCTCGGTCAGTCCGTGGCCGTATGCATCGGCCTTGATAACGCCGATGATGCGGCTGCCGCGGCCGCACAAAAGGCGGTAGTTGGCTCGGATCGCTGTCAGGCGGATTCGGACCTCAAGTTTGTTGAAAGCTATGGTCATGGGACAAAAGACTCCTGAACGCGTGGATCTCAGAGGGATGAGGAAGCGCCGAGCGATCTTTGGCAGAGTTTTGGCTCCCGCGCAAGATGCGTAGACGCCCTCTCCACGGTACGGCACAAAAATACGTAATTCATTTGCGCTTGAACAGGCGCTCCAGGTCACCGGCCCCAAAGGCCACGGCCACGGGCCTGCCGTGCGGGCAGAAGTCGCGCTCCGGGGTGTCCAGCCAGGTCTCCAGCAGGCTCATGGCCTCGTCCTGGGCCAGGGGCTGCCCGGCCTTGATGGCCGACTTGCAGGACAGCATGGTCCACAGCTCGGCGAGCCCGCCGGTGCGGTCGGCCAGGGCGTCGCGCAGGAACTCCGCAGCCTTGCCCGCAGGCAGGCTGGGCGGCACGCCGCGCACCAGGAGCTTGTCCGCGCCGGACATTTCGAGCAGGAAGCCGCAGGACCGCAGCTCGGCCCAGAGCTCACTTGCGCGCGCGGCCTCGGCCGGGTGCAGGCTGAGCTCCACGGGCAGGGCCAGAGGCTGGGAGTCCCCGCTGCTGCGCGCCCGGCGCATGTTCTCCAGGATCACCCGCTCGTGCGCCGCGTGCTGGTCCACCAGCACCAGCTTCTCGCCTCCCTGGCGCAACACCAGGTACGTATTCGCGATCTGACCCAAGTACTCAAGCCCACCCTGGGACAGGGGTCTGGGCTCGGAACCAGCTGAAACAGAAAAATATTCTGGCGAGTGCTGAGAGAATGGCCCGGACGCTTGCCCAGCCTCGCCCACAGCGGTCTGCCGCGGTCCCAGGGGCAGGGGCACCTCGCGGGCGGGCTGCGGGTTCTGGAAGGACTGCCAGCCGCGCTGCATACCCGGCTTGTCGCCAACGGGCCAGGAGCCACGCGCGGCCGGGGAGCCGCCCTGCGCAGGCGGGGGCCAGGCCGAGGCCGAGACCGGGCCGGAGGAACCGCCGGCAAAGCCGCCCGCAGAACCTGCAGAAGAGCTGTAGACCGCGCCCTGCTCGGACAGCACCTCGCCCCCGGCGGCCGGGGCCAGGGCCAGACGCACCAGGGCGAATACCTGGCCCTCGTCGCGGAAACGCACCTCCAGCTTGGCCGGGTGCACGTTCACGTCCACCTCCTCGGGCGGCAGGTCGAGGAACAGGAGCACCTGCGGGTACTCGCCGGAGAGGATGCGGCCCTTGTAGGCGTCGCGCGCGGCGCGTTGGAGCAGGCGGTCCTGCACCGGGCGGCCGTTGACGTAGAAGAGCATGCGGTCGGCGCGGTTCTGGGCGTGGGAGGGCCGCCCGGCCAGGCCGTGGGCCTTGAATTCGCCGTGCTCGCGGCTGAACTCCATCAGCCCCTCCAGCACAGCCAGGGGCCAGAACTGGGCCAGCCGCGCGGCAAGGGTCTGCCCGGCGGGCAGGCGAAAGATCTCCCGGCCGCCAAGGGTGAGCGAGAAGGCCACGTCCGGGCGGGCCAGGGCCATGCGCGTGAGGGCCTCCTGGCAGCGCTTGGCCTCGGTGGCCTCGGTGCGCAAAAACTTGAGCCGGGCCGGAGTGCCGGCGAAGAGCCTGCGCATCTCCACGCGGGTGCCGGAGGCCAGGGCGGCCGGGCCCTCGGCCAGAACCTGGCCGCAGTCCACGTCGATGCGCGCGGCCTCGGCCTCTTGGCGCACGCGGGAGGTGAGCGTCAGGTGCGACACCGAGGCGATGCTCGGCAGGGCCTCGCCCCGGAAGCCAAAGCTGGTGACGGAGAAGAGGTCAGCCACGCTGGAAAGCTTGCTCGTGGCATGGCGGGTGACGGCCAGGCCGAGCTCGCCGGGTGGGATGCCCGCGCCGTCGTCCTGCACCACCATCCGCGCCACGCCGCCGCCCTCAAGGGTCACGTCAATGCGCGCGGCGCCTGCGTCCAGGCTGTTCTCCACCAGCTCCTTCAGCACGCTGGAGGGGCGCTCCACCACCTCGCCGGCGGCGATCTGGTTGCACAAAATTTCAGGGAGAAGGGTGATGGCTCGGCGCGTCATGGCGCCAGCATGCCCCTAGGGCTTGCCGAAATCAAGCAGGTTGAAGCGCAGTTCCAGGCTCTGGTCGCTGGGCTTGCGGCTGAAGATGAGCTGCACGTTGTAGCACTGGTCGGTCCAGACAAGCCCGGCCGTCTTCTCCAGGTCCGCGTGCCCGGCAATGTCCAGACGGTAGTCCGAGATGAACTTGACCTTGTCCGTGAGCTGCACATCAAGCCCCAGTCGCAGGGCCTGGACGTCCTTGGTGCGCTGCCGCTTGTACTCGTCCAGCGGGTACAGGTAGTCATATCCGAAGCGCACCTCACCCAGCTTCTCCTTGGTCAGGGTCAGCATGTTCTCGTGCTCGGTGGGGCGGCCCAGGTAGGGTGAGTAATAGGTCCTGGAAGTCAGGGTGACATACTTCTGCGGCGTCACCGAGGACTCCACCATGATGTCAGAGAGGGGCCTGCGGTTGTACTTGCCCAGCAGGTCGGTGCGCGCGGCCTCGTCGCGGTCAAAGGACTGCTCCACGCGCAGGCGGAAGAAGTCCAGGTAGTCCGTGGCGGACACCGGGATGGTGGAGTTCCCCTTTGGCGCGGCCACTACGCTGGTGCGCTTGCGGTCCAGCACATTGGTCAGGGAGTAGGTGATGACGTTCTTGCGCTGGATGCGGTCCAGGGCGTCAAACGACGGCAGCCGGTTCTGGGACTGCGGCGCCGGAATGTAGGAGAAATCCAGTCTCGGGGCCACGCTGTGGCGCACCGCGCCCCACTCGCTCTTGCCCACGTTCTCTGTCTTGGCCTCCAGGGGGGCGCCCAGGGCGAAGACCCGGCTCATCTCCGTGAAGGCCGAGAACCCGAGCTCCGGGAAGGTCCGGTGCGGGGACTTGTTGCTGGTGGTGGTGGAAGGCTCGTTGGTGTACCCACCCACCCCGTAGGAGGTGGTGCGCAGCCCGGCGCTCGGGATCACCGTCACCGGCCCCAGGGTCAGGGGCAGGCTCAAGATGGGATGCAGGTCCGTGCGGAAGCCGCGGGTGCCATACTGGCGCCAGAAGTAGTCGAAGCTGCCCGCAGCCTCCCACTCCAGCGGCGTGCCGGGGATGGAGTCCTTGAAGGCGTAGAGGTGGGCCTCGGGCAGGGTCTGGGTGGTGGGGTTGGCGCCAGCCGGATTGTTGCCGTTCAAGTAGGCCAGGTTCTGGGTCCAGGCCAGCTTGGCCACCATGCCGTACCGGTCCCAGCTGCGGGAGAGGTAGGCCGTGCTGGTGCGGGTGAGCGAGTCGGCCACGTCGATGTCGCGGCCAAACTCCTTGAGGAAGGACGTGCGGCTGGCGGTGTATCCCGAGGAACTGCCGCCGAACTCGCGCAGGTAGTTCTGGTCGCTGACCATGTCCAGGTCCAGCTTGACCTGCCAGGCCGGGTCCTTGATGAACCCGTTGAACTTGCTGCGCAGCCACCAGCGGTTGGAGTTCGGGCGCGTCAGGCCGTCGCTCTGGAGGTAGAGCTCCTCCTGGGACGTTTTCGCCGCGGTCTTGCGGTCATTCAGGAAATCGAAACGCCAGTCGCCCTTGGTATCCGGGTTCTCAACATGGCGATACTCCAGGCCCTGCATGAGGCCCCGGCGGCTCATGGCGTTCTCGAAGAAGGTCAGGTCGCGTTCGTCGTCGATGACCTGGTAATAGGGCTGGTTCACCCCGAAGCCGCGCTTGCTGCTGTAGGAGATCTCCGGCACGAGGAAACCGCTCTGCCGCCTGGCCCCGCCCGGCAGCGACAAAAACGGCAGGTAGGCCACGGGGGTGTCCTTCACGTTGAAGCGCGTATGCCAAAGCTTGGTGCGGCCGTCGATGTTGATGTCACCCTCTTCCGCCGTCACGGCCCAGGCGGGCGTGTCGCCGTCGCAGCCGGTGACCTTGGCGTTCTTGAAGCGGTAGCTCGAGGCGCCGTACTTGCGGATGGTATCGCTCTGCAAATAGATGTGGGACTTGCCCACAAAGACTTTGCCGTTCTTGAGCCAACCCAGCATGCTCGCAAGGTCGAACTCGGCCTCCTCGGCCTCAAGGATGTCACCCTCCCAGGTCACGCGCACGTTGCCCTTGAGCACCACCCAGCGGCTGGCCTGGTAGTAGCGCACGAAATCAGCCCGGAGCGTGTTCAGCCCCTTTACCAGCACCGCGTTGCCCGTGGCCTGCACGTACTCGCTGTCATGCTGGCCTTCGATGCGGTCGGCGGAGAGCTTCCACTGGTCCGGGCCAAGCTCCGTGGCCATGGGGAAGGACGGCGGAGGAGGCGGCAAAAGCGAGAGATCCGCCCCCGGAGGAGTGACGCCCATGCGCACGTCCTTGCCGCTGACGGCCATGCCCGGCCCCAACTGGCCCTGGATCTGGCTCTCGGCGAACACCGGCGGCTCTGTGCGGGAGGGTGTCGGAATCTCGACGCTTGTGGTGATGGTGGGCGGCGGCGGAACATGCGGCCCCGGCAACGCGTTGAGGAGGATCTGGCGGACGGACGGGGTCAGCGCAGGCGGAGGCGTCACCGGCAGGCGCACTTCCGGCCCGTCAGCGGCGGTGCCGATGACCGCAAAGGTCGGCCCCGCCAGCAGGCAGTGGAGCAGGCCCAGGGCCAGGAAGAGCACGTACCGTTTGCGATTCAACCCGTTGTCATCCTTTTCTTTTCTACACGTTCCTGGAATCCAGGTAGGGGTCGTCCTTGTCGAGGTAGCCGGTCACGTAGTCCCGGGCCGCGTCCTCCAAGCTGGTGAGAGGCGCCGTGTATCCCGCGGCGCACAGCTTGCTCATGTCGGCCTGGGTCCGGTACTGATACTTGTCTCGGATGGCCTCGGGCATCTCGATGTAGCTGATATCCGGGGTCTTCCCCATGGCCGAGAACACCGACAGCGCCAGGTCATTCCAGGTACGAGCAATTCCGGTGCCAACATTGAAAACCCCGTTCACCTGGGGATTCTCCAGGAGCCACCAGAGGATGTCCACACAGTCCTTGATGTAGACGAAATCGCGCATCTGCCCGCCGTCCGGGTACTGCGGCCGGTAGGACTTGAACAGGCGCATGCCCCCGGTCTGGCCGATCTGCTTGTGGGCCTTGCAGATGACGCTCATCATGTCAGCCTTGTGGTACTCGTTGGGGCCGAAGACGTTGAAGAACTTGAGGCAGGCGATGCTGTTCAGCACCCCGGCGCGAGCGGCCCAGAGGTCGAAGAGGTGCTTGGAGTAGCCGTACATGTTGAGCGGCTTCAGGCGCTCCAGGCCCGCGTGGTCGTCGGAAAAGCCCTGCTCACCGTTGCCGTACGTTGCCGCGCTGGAGGCGTTGAGGAAGCGCACGGAGTTCTTGAGGGCGAACCGGCAGAGCACCTGGGTGTAGCGCAGGTTGTTCTCCATGAGGTAGTCGGCGTCGAGCTCGGTGGTGCTGGAGCAGGCCCCCATGTGGATGACGGCCTGGGTGCCGAAGGGGTCGTCGCCCTCGGCCATGAACTTGAGGAACTGGTCCTTATGCAGGTAGTCGGAAAACTTGAGGTTCACCAAGTTCTTCCACTTGTCCGTGGAGGCCAGGTCGTCCACCACCAGGATGTCGTCGATGCCCATCCGGTTGAGCTTCCAGATCATGGCGCTGCCAATGAAGCCCGCGCCTCCGGTGACTATGTACATGCGGCGTCTCCCCTTCGCTGTTTATGGTCCACAGGCCTGCCAGGCCGGGCCGAACCGTACGTTTGAACCGTAAACTTTACCTGGAGCCGCCCTGGATGGCAACAGGCCCGACCGGGCCTGCCCTGGGGTAAATTTCTTTTGCGCTTTATATTGCAATGGCAGAGAATCTTTCCTATAGTTGCACTGGTCGTAAATCCTCTCCCACGCGGCCATCTCTGTATAACACTGAAATACCAAGGAGACTTGTCAATGAGCATACGCAAACGCCTTCTCGCCGTCGCCGTGCTGGCCGCCATGGCTGTCCTGATGCTTGCCGTCCAAGCCCCGGCCGAGACCATGAAGCCCAAGGTCGACAACTTCATCCTCTTCGTGGACCACTCCGGCTCCATGGCCATGACCAGCGAAGCCTTCAAGGGCGTCAAGATCAAGCTGGCCAAGGAACTCGCCACCAAAATGAACGCCGAGATCCCTGAGCTGGGCTACACCAGCGGCGTGAACACCTTCGCCCCCTACGGCACGCAGCTGGCTCCCACCAAGTACAGCACCACCGCAGTGGCTGGCGCCCTGGCCAAGATCGACACCAACTACGAGATCTACGGCCGCAACACCCCCATGGGCATGGGCCTGAGCGATCTTGACGCCGTGCTGGCCAAGATGAACGGCAAAACCGCGCTGATCATCTTCACCGACGGCGACTCCAACTACGGCAAGGACCCCGTGGCCGAGGCCAAGGCCCTGTACACCAAGTACCAGGACCGCCTGTGCATCCATGTGGTCAGCTACGCCGACAACGCCCGCGGCAAGATGGTCGTGGACGAGATCCGCGCGCTGAGCCGCTGCACCGTGGTGGGCGATCCCAATGCCCTGGCCGACAAGGCCGCCATGAAGCAGTACGTGCATGACGTGTTCTACGACGTCGCCGCCGACGCCCCGGCCCGCTCCATGGCTCCTGCCCCGGCCGCCTGCGAGTCCATCACCCTGGGCAACATGAACTTCGGCTTCGACAAGTTCGCCATCACCCCGGACATGGAGCCCGCCCTGGAGCAGGCCCTGGCCGTGCTGAAGGACTCCTCCTGCAAGCAGTTCGTCGTTGAGGGCCACACCGACAGCGTCGGCACCGTGGCTTACAACCAGAAGCTCTCCGAGCGCCGCGCCAATTCCGTGGTCAAGTGGCTCACGGGCAAGGGTCTGGCCGCCGGGAAGCTGGTCGCCAAGGGCATGGGCAAGCTGGCGCCCAAGTTCGACAACAAGACCGCTGAAGGCCGTCACCTGAACCGCCGCGTCGAGATCCGCAGCAACTAGCACCCCAAACGTCCTCGGGCTGCGGGACGCCAAGTTCCCGCAGCCCGCAGGGCGGCTTTTCGGAGTCCCAGATGCGCCGAACCGCTTTTTTCCCCGCCGCCCTTTTCCTGCTGGCCCTGGCCCTGTCCGGGACCCTTGCAGTCCCGGCCCTGGCCGTGGAGCCGCTTTCGCAGCCAGGCCAGCAGCAGGCGGCGAGCACCCTGCCGCTCATGGACGCGTCCACCACCCTGCCGCTCCAGGCCAACCAGGCCAGCGCCCCGGTGTACATGGACCAGGCCCTGGCCCGGGAGCACGAGCGCTTCACCCAGTTCGCCATCGAGCAGATGCACCGGATGAACGCCAACATCATCGGCGGCAAGAACAGCATGCAGGTGCAGAAGCATGGCAATGGCCTGTACCGGGCCAGCTACAAGGCCATCGACGTGGAGGGCATCGTCTGCCAGGTGCGCCGATCCCAAAGCAACCCCAACTATTTCGTGGGCAGCGTGCTCTACAAGGAGCACATTCTGGAGAGCGTGGCCCAGGCCCCGGAGGCCTGCCGCAGGGGAAACTTCCAGCCCGTTTCCGAGAAAGCCAACCGCATCATCTACAGCTCCAAGCACGGCGGCGGCTGGCAGTAGCCCCGGCCTCGCCCGACGCCCACCCCTGCCCTTTTCCCGGCGCACCAGATCCGGGCGCCCAGCACCACGCCGAGACACAACGCCACAGCATCGCGGCCCGCGCGGCCTCAGAGCATTCGCCAGGGCATGCCCCTGGCAATGCCGGTCCGGCAGGTCCAGTCGGCAGGTCTGGTCGGCAGGGATTTCCGGGATCAGGCCGCCTTGGGACTCTTGCGCAGCATCAAAAACAGCCCCAGGGCGATCATGGGCAGGCAGAGCACCTGGCCCATGCTCATCCAGTCAAAGGCCACGAAGCCCAGCTGGGCGTCCGGCTGGCGGAAGAACTCCACAAAAAAGCGGAAGGCCCCGTAGCCGATGAGGAACAGACCGCCCACGGCCCCGCGCGCCCTCGGCCCGGCCGAGTAGACCCACAGGATGACGAACAGGGCCAGGCCCTCCAGGGCGGCCTCGTAGAGCTGCGAGGGATGACGGGGCAGCGGCCCGCCCGTGGGGAAGATCATGGCCCAGGGCGCGTCGGTGACGCGGCCCCAGAGCTCGCCGTTGATGAAGTTGCCCAGCCGCCCGGCCAGCAGGCCCGGCGGCACCAGCGGCGCGATGAAGTCGCCCACCTCAAGCAGGGACTTGCCAATGTGCCGGCCGTACAGCCAGGCCACCAGGATCACGCCCGCCACCCCGCCGTGGAAGCTCATGCCCCCGCGCCAGATGGACAATATCTGCACGGGGTTGGACATGTAGTAGGAGAAATCGTAGAATAGCACGTAGCCTAGCCGCCCGCCCAGCACCACACCCGCCACGGCCCAGGTGATGAGGTCGTCCACCTGCACGGCCGACCAGCCGGAGCCGGGCCGGGCCGCGCGGCGGCGTGCCAGGAACCAGGCGGCGGAGAAGCCCACGGCGTACATGATGCCATACCAGCGGGCCGCCAGCGGGCCGATCTGCAGGGCGATGGGATTGATGACCGGATATTCGAGCATGGCTGTGACTCCTCAAAAAGGGGCCCGTCGGGCGGGATCGGCCGGTGTGCCTGTCCTGCTGGGGCGGACAGGCCAGGCGTGTTTGTTTCCTGCGGGAAAATGCGCTAGGATCGCGCTCGGACAGCCGGGAGCCTCTGACTTTTTGCGGCCCGCGTCAACCTAGAAGACAGGCTCGAAAGAAAGGCTCGGAAAAAAGGCCCGGAACCACCACGGAGAAGCAGCATGGACGCGAACAAGGAACTGGACATCCTGGAAATGCCCGTGGAGGCCCTGGCGGCCTACTGGCTGTCCATCAAGAAGCTCCTGGACGCCAAGAAGGACCTCTCGCTTCTGGCCGTGGAGGCCGAGAACACCTCCGAGCCCTTTGTGCGCCACCTGCTCGACACCGCCCAGACGAAATTCGACCCGGAGCTGGCGCTGACCCTGGCCAAGGCCAAGCGCGGGGCGCTGCTTACGGTGTTCCGCCGCCGCCTGGAGATGATGCGCCGCGCCCTGACCGGGCTGGCCGCATCCGAGAATCCGCGCCTCACGCTGCTGGGCCTGAACGCCCTGGTCGGCTCCTCGCCCTTCCACGAGCCGCGCACCTTCGAGCTGGCCTCGGCGCTCATGGCCGCCGTAGCCCAGAAGGACGCAGACCGGCCCACGCTGCTCTGCGTGGACCACAAGCTCAAGGAGGACCGGCTGGTGGTCAAGCTGTTGTTCTACGCCATCAGCACGCGGCGCAACGGCAAGCAGGCGCTGAACGAATGCCTGCCGCACCTGAGCGCCGGGTTCTTCGCCGAGGGCCTGTCTCTCTGCGCCGACGGGTTTGAACCGGATTTCGTGGCCCAGCACCTGGCGGCCATCCGCGATGCCGCGCTTTTGGCCACGCGCCGCAAGATGGACATGGCCACGCAGCTGTGTCTGGCCATCAAGGCCGGGCTCTCCTACGACGATGTGTTCCGCGTGGCCCGGGCCTACATGATCTAGCCGGGGCTGCGCCCATGCCCCGCAGGGCTTCGCACGAATGCCAGCACAGCCACGCTCCCAGGGAGGATTGACCATGCGCCGACTTGCCCTGGCCTTGTGCTGCCTGTTCCTGCTCCCGGCCTGCGCCGCTCCGGTGGTCAGCAAGCAGGTGCTTGTCCCGGCCCCGGCCGCAGAGGTCGCCCGGCTCACCCGCCTCAAGGTCACCGCCTTCGACAACGACGACACGGGCCAGGTCCGCGCCGCCGTGGAGAGCGCCCTGGCCTCCGTGGTCGTGGACGGCAGGCCCTACTTCACCGTGGTCGGGGCCAGCGCGCCCACGGGCGGCCTGGGCAAGCCCATGCAGTGGATCGACTCCAGCAGGCCCAAGGTTCAGCCCATCCGCTACGGCGCGGAAGGCACCGTGCAGGGCAGCGTGGGCCAGGACGGCTGGCGCAACGAGCACTACTTCGAACGGCGCAAGGAATGCGTGGTCGAGGACGACAAGGGCCGCTGCCGGCTCTGGGGCAACTCCTCCATCACCTGCACCCGGCGCGTGGCCCAGTTCAGCTTCACGCCCAGGGTGGTGGCCAAGGACACCGGCGAGGTGCTGCTGGCCCAAGAGTTTTCAGAGTCCCGCCAGAGCAGCGCCTGCCCGGACAACGGCTCGCCCGCCAGCGGCAACTCCCTGCTGGCTGCGGCGCGGGACAAGGCCATCGCGCGGTTCCGCGACCACGTGGCCCCGCATGTCGTCACCCTGGATATCCCGCTCTTGACCGAGGACGACTCCGGCATGAACGCCCAGGTCAAGGTCCTTGTCGCCGGCGGCGTGGATTTCGCCAAGGCCGGACAGACGGACAAGGCCTGCAAGGTCTGGCGCAGCGCGGCCGCCAAGCACGCGGCCGGCTTCGTCCTGCCGTACCTTTCCGGGGTCTGCGCAGAGCTGGAGGACAATCTCGATCAGGCCGAGGGCTTCTATGCCCAGGCCGAGCAGCGCGCGCAGCAGCCCGTGCCGGAGATCGCCGCCGCGCTGGCGCGCCTCAAGACCACCCGGGCCGACCTGGACAGGCTGGAGCAGCAGCGCAAGTAGGGCTCGCGGGGCGCGGACAAATGAGAATCCAGGGATATCGGCGGGAGACAACCCCGTCGACCGCCGGGAGCGTCCGAAGTCGGAAACAGGCCCATGACCCGGCCCCGATGTTCCAGATCTCCATTTGAAAAGAGAGAGCCGGGGCACACCGGAAAACCACCCGTGCGCCCCGGCCCGATGTGACATAACGATTGGGGAACAGCCAGAGCCGTCCCCCCCCGTTTCTACTGCACGCTCCCGACGACGCCTTCCACGAGCCAGTTCATGCCTACCAGTTCCTTGTCCTCGGCCTTGACCCCGGCGGCGATCTTCACCTGGCCGCTCTGGTCCTTGATGGGACCGACAAAGACCTTGTCCGCGCCTTTGACGAACTCGGCCTTTTGGGCCAGGACCTTGTCGGCAACGGCCTTGGGCACCATGGGGCCGAAGGGGGCGATGTCGACCACGCCCTTGTCCATGCCCCACCAGATGGATCGGTTGCCCTTCCAGGTGCCCTCGCGCACTTCCTTCACGATGGCCTCGTACAGCGGAGCCCAGTTCCACACTGCGGCGGTGAGCTGCGCCTTGGGCGCGAAGCGGGACATATCGGAGTTGTCGCCGATGGAGTACTTGCCGCGCTGCTGGGCAACTTCCTGAACACCTGGGGAATCCTGGTGCTGGCCAATGACGTCCGCGCCCGCATCCAGCAGGCTTATGGCGGCGGTCTTCTCCAGGGCCGGATCGAACCAAGTCTTGGTCCAGGCAACGCGCACCTGGGCCTTGGGATTCACGCTGCGCACGCCCAGGGTGAAGGCGTTGACGCCGCGAATGACTGCGGGGATGGGATATGCGGCCACGAAGCCGATGACATTGCTCTTGGTCATCGAGCCGGCCACCATGCCGGTAAGGTACCGGGCCTGGTAGAGGCGGCCGAAATAATTGCTGACATTCTCACTCATCTTGGTGCCGGAGCAGTGCATGAACTTCACCTTGGGGAAGTCCTTGGCCGCCTTCATGGTCGGGTCCATGAAACCGATGCTGGTGGTGAAAATCAGGTCATAGCCGTTGCGGGCCATATCCTCGATGGCGCGTTCAGACTCGGCGCCCTCTTTCAAGACCTCGACGTAGGAGGTCTTGACGTTCGGCAGCTTCTCGATGGCCTTTCGGCCCTGGTCATGGGACCAGGAGTAGCCCGCATCTGCCACGGGCGTGGCGTAAACAAAGCCGACCTTGAGCTCGCCGGTTTTGGGACCGTCCGCAGTCGGGGCCACAGCCGGGGGCACAGCCGGAGTAGCAGCCTTCTCAGGGGCCTTTTCACAGCCAGCCAGGGCCAGGACGCTGATGAGCGCCAGGGAGCCGATGGCCCACATACATTTCTTCATAATGCTTCCCCCTTTGCTTTCGCGCTCCCGGTTCTCCGGACGCAGGTTCCGTGTCCAACCGCCGGAGCGAACCCCGGCCCCCCCAAATATGCGCTCCTCGCAGCCGCTCCCAGAAAACGGGAGAGATTTTGCCCTACGCTTTGTGCTCCGCACACGCCCCTGCTCAAATGCCAGGGTTATATTCACAAATTTTGGCAGGGCGAGCCCTGTTTGGGGCGCAGCCAGCCGACGTCACGGCGGGCGCCGGGGCTCTAGGCCCGGCGGCGCAGGCGCTGCGCGCCGAACAGGGCCGCGCCGAACACGCCGGAGTCCTCGTTGGTGTTGTGCAGCACCGGCAGCCCGGACAACAGGGCGTGGTGCGAGGGCGAGAGGCGAAACTCCTCCAGGAAGGCCGGGTGCGTCACCAGCATCGGGTTCTTGGCCGCCACCCCGCCGCACACGTAGACCCCGCCCAGGGCCAGCACGGCCAGGGCGTAGTTGCGGGCCGCCCGGCCATAGAACCGCGCGAACCACTCCACGGTATGCGGGAAGTTGGCCAGGCGCGGGGAAAGCACCGACGGGGTCAGCACCTCGCCGGTCAGAAAGGCGTGCAGGCGCGAGAGCCCGGAGCCGGAGACCACGGCGTCGCCGTGGCAGTAGGCCAGGCCGGTGATCCGGCGGACATACTCGCCGTAAGCGTGCTCGGTGTCGCCCACAAAGGGGAAGGCCACGTGCCCGGCCTCGGAAGGCACGGCCAGGTGCCCGCCCCGGCCATCGGGCACCAGGGCGCAGTGCCCCAGCCCCGTGCCCGCGCCCAGAACCGCCACGGTGCCGCCCGCAGTGACCTGGGTGTCGGCGCGGCTGGCCTGAAGCACGTGGGCGTCGCGCACGGCCCGGCTGCGGCTGGCAAAGGCCTGGGCCGCGAAATCGTTCAGCAACGCCCCTCGCGACAGCCCGACCTTGGTGATGTCGTAGAGGTCGATGTTCCACTTGATGTTCGGGGGGCGGCAGAAACGGCCCTGCACCGGTCCGGGCACGGCCAACACGGCCAAATCGCAGGAGGAGACGGCGAAGGGCCGCTGCTCGGAGAAGAGCAGCTCCAACAGGGCGACCAGGGAGTCGGAGCCCTGCGTCGGCAGACGGACGATGCTCAGCAGATGCGGTTCGTCCGCCTCGCCATGGAGCTCAAAGAACCCGAAACGGCTCGTAGTGCCGCCGATGTCCGCTGCAAGAATCCGTTGCATGAGCCTCCGCCTGGGCCTGCTGGCTGAAGCGCCAGCATTGAGCCAAGCATAAGACTACCAGAGACCCGGACAAAAAACAAAGGGGGGAGTCATGCTCCCCCCGATTTTTTGTGCGGAATTCCTGCGGGCTACAGCGCGCTCGCCAGGGGCGACATGCGCAGATGTCCGGGCGAGGGCATCTCCATGGGCTGGGGCATGGGCACGGAGTCGTTGAACGGCTTGGGCTCGCCCGCCTCTGTATGCTGCTGCGCCACACGCTCGTTGGCCACGCGCCGTCGGGTGATGTACTTCTTGGTGATGGCCCGCAGAAGCTCGGTCTTGCCCACGCGCTCGTCGGGCGAGAGGAAGCTGGTGAGCTTCTTCTCCAGGCGGTGCGAGTTCTGCTCCTTGGCGATGGCGATGATGCCTTCCATGATCAGCTTCTGGTTCAGCATCTCGGCGTTGGTGTTGAAGTTGATGCTCTCGGCGATGGGCGCCAGGATGAGGTTGCTGATGACCACGCCGTACAGGGTGGAGATGAAGGCCACGGGGATGCTCGAGAGCAGGGCCTGGGTGTCGTTGATGCCCGAGAGCATGCCGATGAGCCCGATGACGCTACCCGCCACGCCGAACGCCGGGGCGGCCTTGGCCATGGTCTGGAACACGCGCTCGCTCTGCTGGCGGCGGTCCTGGAAGAAGCTCATCTCGGTGTTCAAAAACTCGCGGATGTCGCGCTCCTTGTAGTTGTCCACCAGGAAGGCCACGGCCCCGCGCAGGAACTCGTCGCCAATCTTCTGACGGATGGCCTCCAGGGACAACACGCCCTCCACCCGCGACTTCACCGACAGCTCAAGAAGCACGCGCACGATGTCGTCCGGCGTGGGCTGCTTTTTGGTGTACACGCTGCGGCAGAGCAGAAATGCCGTCCGGATGCGCGCGAAGGGGTAGCTCATGAACAGGGAGGCGAACAGCCCCGCCACCACGATGATGAAGGCGGCCAGGTTCCAGTACAGGGCCAGCCCGCCGCTCATCCAGAAACCGCCGATAAAGACGGCTGTGCACAGCACCACGCCCAGCATGTTCCGCTTGCTCATTTTCTGTCCCCCTTACATGTCAGTCAAGACGAGCACTTCCACCCGCCGGTTACGCCTGGCCGCATCCTCCACCGAGGCCGGAACCTCAGGCTGGAACGAGCCGCGCCCGGTGATGAGGAAGCGCTTGGCATCAAGTTTCGCCGTGCTGATGAAATATTCGGCCACGCTGGCGGCGCGCCGGGCCGAGAGCCCAAAGCTCTCCGCCTCGGTCTTGGCCTCGCCCTCGGCCGCGTGGCCCACCACGAGCACCGCGCCCGTGCTCACGCGCAGAATCTCGGCAATGCGCGCCAGGTACGGCGCGCTGTTCTGCGCCAGATCGGCCCCGCCGGGCCTGAAAAACAGGTCCCCGCGCAGAAACACCCGCACCTGGCGGTCGGTCTCGCGCACCACGGAGATACCCAGGTTGTCGGACTGGAAATAGGTTTCGCGCTTGGCCTGGCCCACAATGTCCTGAAAGGCCTTGCCCCCGTGCACGGGATCTTCGAGCTGGCCCAGGAAGGCCTGCATGGGGTCGGTGGGGGCAAGGGTGGCGGCGGCCCGTGGGGCCTGCGGCGCGACCTTGTCCGTGTGCGAGCGGCTGTAGATGAACAACACGGCGAAGAGCACGAACATGATCATCATCAGGTCCGCCCAGGGCACCGACCACTCGGCGAAATTTCCGCCAGCGGTCAGGATTCCGCTCCTGTCCGGACGATGTGCGTGCTGCCTGTCCCGTCTGCCCATAATGCACCTCACGTTGAACCCAGCCCCCCGGACCTTCCAGGGGGCTGCGCTGCAACCAAAGCAAATTGCCTGCCAAAGTTGCAACGCACTGCATTGACAGCACATTGATGTTCAACCAGGACCCCCAGATGGGGGCGCGCCAAAACTCCGGCGCGGATGGCGGCACGCACACCGGCGACGTCAGGCGATGTCAGGCGATGTCCGCTGAAGTTGACTCCAAACGCAAATCCAGTCACAAGCGCCCCCATGACCAACGCATACCTCCCCGAGGCGCCCATGGGCGCCTTCCACACCCTGTCGGCCCTGGTGCTGGCGTCCAACTCGCCGCGCCGCCGCGACCTGCTGGGCTCCCTTGGCCTGGCCCTGGAAATCTGCCCGAGCAACGCGCCAGAGCCGCCGCCCCTGCCCGGCGAGGCGCCCAAGGACTACGCCAAGCGCATGGCGCTGCTGAAGACCCTGGACGTGGCCGTGCTGTACCCGGACTGCGCCGTGCTCGGCGCGGACACCATCGTGGTCCTGCCTGCCGAGGGCAGCGCGCCCGCGCAGGTCCTGGGCAAGCCGGTTGACGAGGCCGACGCCCTGCGCATGCTGACCCTGCTCTCGGGCCGCGCGCACCAGGTCATCACCGGCTGCTGCCTGGCCCTGCCCGGTCAGGCCGAGCGCGTCTGCTTCGCCGAGGTCACGGAGGTGGTCATGCGCGCAAGCAGCCGCGAGGAGCTTTGCGCCTACATCGCCACGGGCGAGCCCGCGGACAAGGCCGGGGCCTACGCCATCCAAGGTCTGGGCGGGTTTCTCGTGGAGCGGATCAACGGCTCGTACACCAACGTCGTGGGCCTGCCGGTGGCCGAGTGCGCTCAGCACCTGCTTGACAGGGGCCTCATCGCGGCGAGATAGGATACGCTGAACTCGCGACGACGCGCACAGGAGACCCCATGACCGACGCATTCGCCGAAAAGGCCGCAGCCTGGGACCAGAACCCTGTGCGCGTGGCCGGGGCCCGGGCCTTCTTTGATGCCGTCCTGCCCCTGGCAGGCCCCGCCGCCAAAGGGCTTGTGCTGGACTTCGGCTCCGGCACCGGGCTCTTGGGGCTGCTCTTTGCGGATATCGCCCGCAGGGTGGACCTGGTGGACACCTCGCCCGCCATGGTCCAGGTGCTGCGGGGCAAGATCGCCGCGCAGGGGCTGGCCAACGTGGCCGTCCACCTGGGCGAGATTGCCGAACTGACCGGGCTGGCCCTGCCCGAGGCCTCCTTTGACCTTGTGGTCTCCCTCAACGCCCTGCACCACATCCCGGTCATCCCCCCGGTGCTGGCGCAGCTTTACAGGCTGTGCGCGCCAGGAGGCCACATCATAGTGGCCGACCTCATGTCCGAGGACGGCAGCTTCCATGGTGCCGAGGCCGCAGTCCACAAGGGCTTTGATCCGGCCGAACTGGCGCGGCAGTTCCAGGCCGCAGGCTTCGAGGTGCAAGGCACCCTCCAGCACCACACCATCATAAAGGCGGACGCCAGCGGCGCCCAGCGCCACTATCCACAGTTCCTGCTGCACGCGCGCAAGCCCTGACCAACATTTTCTGAGCGGAGGCCAGCATGACCGCCAAGGACCAGCAGCCCCTTTCCCCGACCAGCTTCGTCGACCGCGCCGCGCTTGCCATCGCCACCCTCGGCCCCGTGGGCAGGCTGCCCCTGGCCCCCGGCACCTGGGGCTCGGCGCTGGCGCTGGTGCTCGCGCCCTGGGTCTTCAATCCCCTGCCCATCCTCTGGCGGCTCGGAGTGCTGGCGTTCATCCTTCTGGTGGGCACCTGGGCCGCCGCGCGCGCCGAGGATATCCTGGGCGAGGAGGACCCGGGCTGCGTGGTGGTGGACGAGCTGCTGGGGCAGTGGACGGCCTTTGCGCCCTTTCACCTGGCGGGCTGGTCGTCCAGCCTGACCGGGGGCACGCTCTGGGAGCTCGTGATCCTCTTCGGCCTGTTCCGGCTCTTCGACATCGTGAAGCCCTGGCCCATCCGCGCGGTGGAACGCCGCGTGCCGGGCGGCCTGGGCGTCATGCTCGACGACCTGGTGGCCGGGCTCTTCGCCGCCGCAGCTTACATCCCCATCCGCCTGTTCCTGTAGCCGCACCGCTCGTTGTCCTGCAGCCGGGAAGCCCTCGCATCGACCCGGCGCACGGCAGCCTTTCGCCTGGGCTGATCGCCTGGGCTGTGCCTTCCCCGGCACCCGCTCCAGTCGCCGTGCTCCCGACCGCCAGGCGCAAAAAAACCGCCGCAGCCCGAAGGCCACGGCGGTCGTCTTGTCGCGTCGAAGGGAAGCTAGTTCTGGATCTTGAACTCGTCGCGGCGGTTCTTGGACCAGGCGGACTCGCCCTTGCCCGGATCAAGCGGGCGCTCCTTGCCGTAGCTGACGATGGTCATGCGGCTGTCGGCAATGCCCAGCTGGTTCAGGAACTGCTGGGAGGCCTTGGCGCGGCGCTCGCCCAGGGCGAGGTTGTACTCGCTGGTGCCGCGCTCGTCGCAGTGGCCCTCGATGACGATGTTGAACAGGGCGTACTTCTTCAAGGTGTCAGCCTTGGAGGTGAGCACGTCGCGGCTCTCCGGGGTCAGCTCGAAGGAGTCAAAGGCGAAGAAGATCATGTTGCCGAGCTCGCGCTGGGCCTGCTCACGCTGCTGGGCGCGGATCTCGTCCTCGGTCAGGCTGCGGGATTCCGGGGCGGCGGGCTTCTGCCAGTCGGTGTCCTTGTCCGAAATCTCCACCTTGGTGGCGCCGGCGGGCATGGAGTCGGCGGTCTTCTTGGCGCAACCAGCCCCAAAAGACACCAGCAGGCCCAGCATCAGGATGAGGCCGAAAATACGTTTGGCGTTCATCAATTCCTCCTTTGTTTCATCGCGCTTGCGCGTTCGCTGTATTTTTCTACGAAGGTTTTTTCCAATAACACGGTGAGCTGCTTACTTTCTATAGCTTCCCCCTATTTTTTGGGAAAATCAAGGGCAATGTTGCGCGCATCAATCCAGGGCCTTGGCCACTCCCCAGGCCGGGGCCATGGCGTCGCCGGAGCCGGTGGGGATGAGCCTGGCCGGATCGCCGTAGCGTGTGGTGACGTAGATCTTGGTGCCGCCCCCGCGCGAGGAGGCGAAGGAGACGAAGTAGCCGTCCGGATCGAAGCTCGGGTCCTCGTCGCTGCCGGGTCCGAAGCTGATCTGCCGCTCCTGGTTGACCACGAGGTCGCGGATGAAGATGCGGTGCCCGGAGTCGGTCATGCGCGCGAAGACCACGAAGCGGCCGTCAGGGCTGAGTGAGGGCCGGGTGTTGTAGGTGCCGTCGTAGGTCACGCGGTCGACCACGCCGGTGTCGCGGTTGAGGATGAAGATCTGCGGCCCGCCCAGGCGGCCGGAGCAGAAGACCATCTTGCGGCCCGAGAGGTCGAAGCTGGGCGACACGCTGATGGCCCAGCTCGGGGCCAGGGGCTGCGAGGCCTTGAAGTCGCTGTTCAACAGGTAGATGTCCGGGTGGCCGTTCAGCGAGAGCGAGATGGCGATCTGGCCGTCCGGGGTGAAGGTGGGGCTGATGGCGATGTTGCCGGGGAACCTGCGCAGGCGCGACACGCGCGAGGAGCGGTCCCAGATGCCGAGGCGGTGCCCCAGGTCGGAGATGTTGGTGTAGGCCAGCTTGCCGCCGTCCTTGGACCAGGAGGGGCTGACGTTGAAGCCGCCGTCATGGGTGACCTGCTGCAGGCCCCGGCCCAGCGCCGAGGCAGTGAACAACTCCTTGCCGCCGTTCACCTTCTTGGAAAATGCCAGGGTGGAGTCGAAGAAGCCGCTCTTGCCCGTGAGCACGCGCATGAGCTGGGCGCAGAAGCGGTCGGCCACGTGGGGCACGCCGCCCTGGTCCACCTGGCTGTAGGCCTTGCCCACCAGGAGCTTGCGCGTGAAGGTCTCGTAGACGCGCGCCTCGATGTCCTGGCCCGAGCCGCCGATGGTCATGACCAGGTCGATGCGCGAGAGCTGCAGGGGCTTGAAGTCGATGTCGCCCGACTTGACGCCCTTGCTCGGGTCCCCGCCCAGGACCTCGGTCAGGTAGGCCAGGCGCAAAAACGGCAGGAAGCCGATGTCGCCCGAGACGTACTCGCCGAAGCTGCGGGCAAGGGTGGTGGCGGCCTGGCCGTTGGTTCCACGCGCGGGCAGCACCAGGATGTTCACCCGGGTCTGTCCAGGGCCGAAGATGTCCACGGACAGGGTCTCGGCGGCGTGAACGCTCTCGCCGAAGGCCAGCACCAGCATCAGGGTCAGAATCCAGATTTTTAGTTTCATAGCTTTTTGCGGACCGGGAATTATTTCCGCAGTTCCTGCAGGTTGAAGGTGATGCGCAGGGTGTCCAGATTCCTGGTGCGCGGGGACGGCAGCTTCTCGGTCTCGTGCACGGCGCGCAGGGCCGAGTCGTCGAAACCAGCGTTGCCCGAGGGCGTCGCGATGCGCGAGCCGGTGATCTTGCCCTGCGGGTCGATGTTGATCTCCAGCGTCACGGCCACGTTGGTCTCTGTGCCGAAGGCCGGGTAACGCCAGTTCTTCTTGATGATCTGCTTGACGATGTCGCCGTAGACGCTCATCAACCCCGAGCCGGTGCCGCCCGCGCCCGTGCCCTTGCCGCCTCCGGCCCCGCCGGGGCCTGTGCCGCCAGCGGTGAAAATGTTGCCGCCCTCGGTCTTGCGCAGGGCGTCCAGCGCGCCGGAGACCTGGCTCTTCCTGGCGTCCTTGGCCTTCTCCGCGGCGAGCTTGGCCTTCTCCGCAGCGCTCTTGGCGTCCTTGGCCACGTCCTGCTTCACATCCTTGAGGGCTTCCTTGAGCAGTTCCTCACGCGAGAGCTTCTTCTCAACCGGCTTAGGCGGAGGCGGCGTTTCGACCTTCTTCTCTTCCTTCTTCTCCGGCTTCTTCTTTTCCTCGACCTTCTTCTCGCTGATGGCTTTGGCGTCGTCGCGCACAAGGGGCTCGGGCTTCGCCTTCTCGGCCTTGGGCGGCGGCGGAATGGCCGCAGCCGAGGCATCGGGCTGCTGCTCGCTCGCGGTCTCTGTGGGCGGCGCGCCGGCGGCTTCGCCCTTTTCTCCTGCCGCCGGGTCCTCCGAAGGATTGAGCGACACAAGATCAACGGTGTACATGGGCTTGTTCATGTCCACCTTCATGCTGTTGCCAATGCCAAAGACCCCGGCGGCGAGGAGCAGTATATGCATCGCCAGGGAGAGGAAAAAGCCAGTGGTCTGCCGGGTGTCCTGCACGAAATATCTCCGCGCGGTCTACTTGGCCGGGGTCTTGGGTTTGGCCTTGTCGGCGGCCTTCTGTTCGTCCGAGGCCTCGGCCACGAGGCCCAGCTTCTCGATGCCCACGCTCTTGATCTCGCCCATGACCTTGACCACAACGCCGTAGGCCACGTCCTTGTCGGCACGCAGGTACAGCTGCTTGTTCTGGCTGATCACCAGGTTCTGCAGGTGCTGGCGCAGGTCCTCAAAGGGCACGTTGTACTCGTCGAGGAAGATCGAGCCGTCCTTCTTCACCGACAGCACCAGATGGTCGCTGCCAGCTGGCAGGGTGCGCACGCTGCGGGTCTTGGGCAGGTCCACGTCCACGCCCTGGGTCAGCATGGGTGCGGTGACCATGAAGATGATGAGCAGGACCAGCATCACGTCCACAAAGGGCGTGACGTTGATCTCGGCCATGTAGCCGCGCGGGCCCTTGCCTACTGCCGCGCCCACGAGCGCCTCCTAGCCCTTGGAGCTCGAGGCCCAGGAGACCTCGCGCTCGACACGGTTGAGGAAGGCTCCGGCGTAGTTCACAAGCTCGGTCTCCACCTCGCCCAGCAGGGACAGCAGGTAGTTGTAGGCGATGGTGGCGGGAATCGCGACCACGAGCCCGATGGCCGTGGTGACCAGGGCCTCGGAGATGCCGGGGGCCACCGTTGCCAGGGCCGCCGACTGCGACAGGCCGATGGAGTGGAAGGCGTTCATGATGCCCCAGACCGTGCCGAAAAGCCCGATGAAGGGCGCGGCGTTGGCGCAGGTGGCCAGAAAGGACAGCGAACTCGACAGGCGCTTCATCTCTTCGTTGACGCCCTGGCGCAACACGCGCCGGAGCGTGTCCTTGACCAGCATGCGTTTGCGCTCGCGGTCGATCTCGGCCTTCTCCAGCTTGCGGAACTCGCCCACGGCGAGCAGGCCCACCCTGGAAAGGGCGGTGTTGCCGTCGCGGCTGACGGCCTGCAGGCCCTCGGACAGGTCAGGGGCGTCGTTGAACAGGGTATAGCCCTGGGTCACCTGGCGCCTGGTGCGCTTGTACAAGATGACCTTGGTGAAGATGATGGTCCAGCTCCACAGGGACATGAGCACCAAAAGGCCCAGCACCAGCTGCACCCCCAGGGTGGCCCCGAGCATCATGCCCAATATGCCGGTTTCAGGAATCATGCGTTCGATCCTCCTCGTGCGGCGGCAGCCTCAGCGCCGGCCCGCCTGTACGCCCGGCCCGTCAGGGCCTGGCGAAAGTCTCACAATCAGACAATGGTGACTCAGCGTCTGACACGGCAGCGCTGCACAATCTCCCAGGCATTGGACCCGGCCTGGCGATATTCTTCCAACGTCAGGCCCGCGCCATAGGCCACCTTCTGGCGCATCTCGGCGCTCAAGAGGTCGCCGGGGGCGTGGGCGTCGTTGTCGATGACCAGCTTGGCCCCAAAGCGCCGGGCCAGAGCCGCCACATGGCCGTTGGCGTAGCTGTGGCCGCGCCGGGTGGTGATCTCCAGCGCCACGCCGTACTCGGCGGCGAGCTTGACCTCGACCTCGGTGATGAGCCCCGGATGGGCCAGCACGTCGACCCGGGCCTCGATGGCCGCGAGGTTGGTGCCCTGGTCAACCGGCTCAACGACTGTCTCGCCATGGACGACCACGATCTGCGCCCCGGCGTCGCGCGCCATCTGCGCGAAGTCGGCCATGAGCGCGGGCGGCACGTGGGTCAGCTCGACCCCGGCCAGGACCTCCATGTCGAAGAAATGGGCGTAGGCGTCGGTGAGCTTGCGCACGCTCTGGATGATGAAGCTGATGTTGCTGGCGTCGGCATGGTCGGTAATGGCCATGGCCTTGTAGCCCGCGACCTTGGCCCTGCGGATGAGCTCGGCGGGGATGAGCTCGCCGTCGCTGAAGGTGGTGTGCATGTGCAGGTCGATCATCGCCGCCTCACATTTTGTACTTTGTCTCGTCGGTGGAGAGCCTTTCCAGCTCCTCGGTCCACTTGTCGCGCTCCGGCCCGCCGAACTCGGCCTTGGCCCCGTCCAGCGAGCGCGTCCCGGCCTGGGCCAGCACGCTTTCGGCCACGCGGATGGGCACGTTCGCCCGCACGGCCAGGGCGATGGCGTCAGACGGGCGGCAGTCGATGCGCTTGACCTCTTCCGCACCCGTGGGCCCCTGGGCCACCACGATCTCGGCAAAGAAGGTGCCCTCGCGCAGGGCCACGACCTCCACCGCCGTGACCATTCCGCCCAGGCCGGACACCAGGCGCACGAGCAGGTCGTGGGTCATGGGCCGGGGCGTCTCCACGGCGTTCAAGGCGAGCGAGATGGCCATGGCCTCCACCGGCCCGATCCAGATGGGCAGGGCCAGGTCCCGGGACTCGTCCTTGAGGATGAGCACCGGAGACTGGGCCTTCTCGTCCATGGCCAGGCCGAAAATCTTCATCTCCACCATGGCAGGCCTACCTTACTCCCTCATCAGGGCTGCCCAAGCAGGGCTCCCCCAACAGGGAATGATTCTTGGCCTCAAGGATGCGCACCCGCACCATGCGCCCGCAAAGTGACGCGCCAGAATGCTCCGGACCGGCAAGGCCCGGGCTCATGCGCACGTTCACCACGCGTCCGCCCGGATCGCGCCCGCGCCAGAAGCGCTCGCCTTCGTCCTGCCGACGGCTCAAGGCCTCCAGCAGCACGTCGGTTTCGCAGCCTTCCAACGCTTTTAGACTTTCTTTAGTAATGCCATTTTGCAAAGACTGCAAGCGCAACAACCTCTCCTGTCCGACCTCGTCCGGCACCTTGGGGTTCATGCGCGCGGCCGCCACGCCGGGCCTGTCGGAGTAGCGGAAGGAGAAGCTCGACTCGAAGCGCACGCGCTCCATCATGTCGAGGGTTTGCAGAAAGTCTTCCTCGCTCTCGCCTGGGAAGCCCACGATGAGGTCCGTGGTCAGGGCGATGTCCGGCCGGGCCTGCCGCAGGTCCGCAACGATGCCGAGGTAGCGCGCACGGTCCACCTTGCGGCCCATGCGCCGGAGCACCTCGTCGCTGCCCGCCTGCAAGGGCAGGTGCAGGGCCGGGCAGAGGTTCTCGATCTCACCAAAGGCACGGATCACGGCCGGGTCGATGTCCTTGGGGTGCGAGGTGGTGAAGCGCAGGCGCAGGAGGCCGGGGATGGCCGCCACCTGGCGCAGCAGCTCGGCAAAGCCCACGCCCGTGCCGCCCGCGTCGAGGCCATAACTGTTGACGTTCTGGCCGAGCAGGGTGATCTCGCGCGCGCCCTGCTCCACCCGGGTGCGGCACTCGGCCAGCACGGCTTCGGGCTGGCGCGACTTCTGGCGTCCACGCGTGTAGGGCACGATGCAGTAGGTGCAGAAATTGTCGCAGCCCTGCATGATGTTCACAAAGGCCTGGGCCTGGTTGCCTGGAGGACCGGCTTCCGGCTCGCCCGCGTCGGCGTCGAAGGCAGGGGCCGGGACCTGGGTGGACAAGGTCAAGACGTCCTCGCGCTCCGGATAGGCGCCTAAGAAATCCAGCAGGGCGATGCGCGCGGCCGGGTCCTCGGCCAGCTGGTCCAGGGCGTCCGGCGCGGACGCGATGCCGTCGGACCCGAAGACCAGGCGCACAAAGGGAAAACGCTCAAAGAACCCGCGACCGATCTGCTGGGCCACGCAGCCGCCCACGGCCGCAGTGAGGCCGGGTTTGTTGTGGCGGCCCTTGCCGTAGGCAGAGACCAGCCGCCCCAGCTCACTGTAGACCTTCTGCTCCGGCTTGTCGCGCACGCTGCAGGTGTTGACCACAAAGAGCCAGGCGTCCTCTTCCGGCACCTGCCGCCAGCCCCGGCTGACCAGGGCGCGGGCCAGCCAGTCGGAGTCGCCGACGTTCATCTGGCAGCCGAAGGTGACGATGTGGAAGGTCTTGTCGGTCATGTGCAAGGTGGTCTCCGTCGGGGCCTGGCCCGGAGCTGGTCCGGCCAGGGCCGGTCAAGGCCAATACGGCGCTGGGACACAAGGGGCTGCGGAATCCGCCTGCCCACGGGCGGGGAATTATGCCCCTTTGCGGCTTTGGTCAACGGCCTGGCCCTGACGTCATTTTTTTTGGGGGGGGGCTCAGCCTGCGCGGCTGAACCAGCGCTGAAGTCAGCGCCGGGGCCAAAACCGGGGGATGAACATGGGCACGCGGCGCGCATAGCCCGCCCACACCGGCCCCAGCTCGCGCGTCAGGCGGCGCTCCTCGAAGAATGAGCCGACGAGCATGTACAGGCAGCCGAAGAGCGCGAAGGCCGAACCGCCCAGGGTCAGGCGCGGCTGGAAGATCAGAAAGAGCATGCCGCCCAGGTGCATGGGGTGGCGCACCAGCCCGTAGGCCCCGGTGCTGGTGAAGTCCCTGTGCATGTCCGCCTCGTCCGGCAGGCGGCCGCGCACAAGGCTCACGAGCTGCGTCACCCCGAGCATCTTGAGCCCGTGCATGGACACCCCGGCCCAGAACAGCAGGGCCAGGCCCGCCAGCTGCACGCCGTACATGCCCAGGGCGGGCAGCCCATCAACAGCCCAGAGCAGCTGCGGCAGGTCCGGCTCCTTCCGGAAGACGATGTAGAACGTCCACAGGCTGACAAGGCTGTAGGCCGTGGGGTAGAAGGCGTAGCGCGGCCCAAGCAGCAGCTCGAAGGCGGCCTTGACGCGCTTGGCGGCCAGCACGCTGTGCAGCGCGCCCCAGCCCGTCCACAGGCCAAAGGTGTAGCCCGCGTTGGCCCAGGCCTCCGGACTCAGGGCCTCCGGGGCGAGAGCGCTCACGCCGCGCCGCCCGCATAGCCGGGCAGCCAGCCATCCAAAAAGGTCAGCACCTGGGCCACGTTCTCCGGCACGGGCTTGAGCGCGTCGAGCACGCACTCGGCCTCCGGGTCCTCCTCAAAGGGCACGTCCACGCCCACCACCTCGCCCAGGCCGGGGATCTCCACTCCTGTGCGGCGGCGCAGCAGCGCCTTCTGATACATGCCAGGGGTCACGGCGTAGCCGCGCGGATGCGGCTGGTCGCGCACGGCCTCGCGGCGCATGGCCTCGGGCAGGGGGCAGTTGACGTAGACCTCGGCAAAGCGCGGGATCAGGGCGCGGGCCTCCTGGCGCACGGACAACCGGTGTCCGGTGGCGTCCAGGATCACGCCCCGGCCCTGGGCGGCCAGTTCGGCGGCCTCGTGGGCGATGCGCTCGTAGGCCACCTTGCGCTCGTCCTCGGTGTAGGCGGGCTTGGGGAAATAGCTCTTGCGGCGCTCGTCCATGACGAGCTGGACCACGTCGCGGCCCTGGCCCAAGAGCTCCGCGTGCACGGCGTGGGCGATGGTGCTCTTGCCGCTGCCGGGCAGGCCGGTGAACCAAAGGACCCACCCGCCGTCCACAGTGCCGTTGGCCATGCCTTACTCCAGGTATCTGTTGGGGTGCCGCCAATCGAAAACATCATCCTCCAGCACGCTGGTCAAAAAGCGCACCAGCGCCCTCCTGACAGGAAGCGGGTGTTCAGGATACCACTCCGGCGAGACGATGACCAGCCCCCGGAACACGAAGAACGGGGCCATGACCCGAAGCATCTCGGCGTCGCCGGTGCGCTCCAGGTATTCCTCAAAGAGGGCGCGCCAGAGGTCCAGGAACGGCCCCTCCAGGCAGGCCCTGTCTCCGGCGTTCAACAGCCCGAAGAGCAGGTAGTTGGCGGCCAGCGTGGCCACGTCGCCCGCGGGCTCGCCCCACTCGCCCCGGCTGCGGTCGAGCACCGAGAACCCGGCCCGCTGGTCCACAGGGCCGTCCACCAGGATGTTCCAGGGGTGGAAGTCGCCGTGGACCGCGGCCAGACGGTGCGAAAAGGAGCGCAGCTTCCAGCGCCAGTCGATGAGCCGCTTTTCGAGCGCCAGGAATGCGGCGGCGGGCAGGAATTCGCAGGGGTGCGGGAAGGCCTCGTCGATGAGGCCCATGATGCACTCGCTGGCGCCCAGCAGGTTGCGGATGTGGCGGTAATAGAGGTCCGGGTCGTCCTTCCTGGTGGCGTGGACCTCGGCCAGCCACCTCGCGAAGTCGCGCGCCTGCTCCACGTCGCCGGGCCGGAAGTCGCCGTGGCCGATGCGGTCCAGGTCCTGGAAGTAGTCGTAGCCCTCAAGCTTTTCGTTCAAGATGAAGAATTCCTGGGGCGTGAACACCGGCACCAGCCGGTTGCGGCCGTCCACATAGCCCAGGCCCAGCGGCCGCACGTGGCGCGGCAGCCGGGCGCTGGTCTCGTACTGGAACATGAGGATGGCCGCGCGGTCCCAGTAGAACTGGTGGCCATACTTGTCGCCGCGCATGACCGAGAGCACGCCCTCGCGCACCACTCCGTTCACGCGGAAGCGCACCAGGAGCGGCTTGCCGTAGCCGAAGCGCTTGATGCCCTGTTTGTCCAGGGTGCCGATGGCCCCCAGGTCCAGGAGCTCCGTGCCGTCGCCGTAGGCCTGGCGCAGATACTCCGCAACACTCTCCGGCTTCAGGTCGATCATGAGACCTCCTCGAAGAACCAGAATTGAAGCAATGGCCTTGAGGCGCTCCTCTTGAAGCAGCATGCCGCAAAGCGCGGCCGGTCTAAGGCAGCCGGGCCGGGGCTAGAGGCTCCGGCCGAAATGAGCGTTCAGCTGCTCGGCCACCATGCCCAGGGTGAAATGGTGCTCCTGGGTGCCCTTTTTCTCCACGCACCAGGCCGCGCAGATGGCGCCCAGGGCCGCGGCCTCGGCCAGAGTCTGGCCCAGGCACAGCCCCTTCATGAGCCCGGCGCGGAAGGCGTCGCCCGCGCCCGTGGGGTCCAGGGCCTTGTCCACCTTGACGGCGGGCACCCGGGTCTCCTTCACGCCCTCGGAAGTGGCCTCAACGATGATGGAGCCCTGCTCGCCCAGGGTGGTCACCAGTGCGCCGGTGAGCTGCAAAAGTTCGGCGCGGGAAAGCCCGGTGGCCTTCATGACCATCTCCAGCTCGTAGTCGTTGGTGCACAGGGCGATCGAGCCGGTGATGGCGTGGGTCATCTGCTCGCCGGTGAGCGCCGTGATCTGCTGGCCCGGGTCAAAGATGTAGGGGATGCCCGCCTTCTTGAAATACTCGGGCAGCTCCACCATGTCGGCCACGTTGCCCGGCGAGATGATGGCCAGCACGCCGTCGTCGTGCTTGGGCGGGAACTTGTAGCCGCAGCGCTCGCGCATGGCGCCGGGATTGAAGCCGGTGATCTGGTTGTCGCTCTGGTCGGTGGTGATGTAGGCCCCGGCGGTGAACTGGTCGGCCACCATGCGGATGCCCGCCTGGGACAGGCCCAGCTCGTCCAGGCGCTGGCCGTAGGCCGCGAAGTCCTTGCCAGCGCAGCCCAGGATCAGCGGCTTCTCGCCGAGCAGCGCCAGATTGTAGGCGATGTTCCCGGCCGTGCCGCCGAAATACTCGCTCATGCCGTCCACCAGGAAGCAGACGTTCAGGATGTGGATCTTGTCCGGCAGGATGTGGTCCGCGAACTTGCCGGGAAAATTCATGATGCGGTCAAGGGCCAGGGAACCGGAAATATAGAGCTGCATGAAGAGGCCTCCAGGTCGTGCGGGGATTTCCCGCCGGGTGTGTTGTGTGAAGGGTCAGCCGCGCGGGCCGGTTTTGTCGGTCTCGGGTGTCTGGTCGGTCTCGGCAACGATCCAGTCCAGGAAGTCCCTGTGGCCGCCCTCGATGGGCAGCACCACCACGCACGGGCAGTCGTAGCTGTGGGCCTCGGCCAGGACACGGGTCAGCTCCCCGGCCAAAACCTCGGTGGTCTTGAGCAGCAGCACCACCTCGTCGGCCTGTTCCAGCTTGCCCCGCCACCAGTACAGCGAGCGCATGCCGGGCAGGATGTTGGCGCAGGCCGCCAGCCGCCGCGTCACGGCCAAGCGCGCCAGGCTCTCGGCCTCAGCCAGGCTCGGCGCGGTGACGTACACCAGACGGACGGCCAGGCGGGCGGACACGAGCCCTGCAGCCAGGTCTACTGGCACAGGGGCTTGGCCCCGGGCTTGGCGGTGGACAGGTACTCGGCCACGGTCTTGGCCTCATTCTCCGTGAGGTTCGCGCCGTTGCTGACCATACGCTGCACGGTCTGGGCCCAGACCTCGGCCGTGCGGGCTCCCAGCCGCGCGCAGATGCGGTCCGTGGAGTGGCAGCCGGAGCAGCGCGCGGCGGCCAGCTTGGCGGCCCCGGCATCGGCGAAGACCAGGGAAACCAGGAGCAGACACGTGTACAGTCCAACAACAACAATCATCAATGTTTTCATACTGTTCCCTGGTTTTCATACAAATGCTCCCGGCAACGGGCGGACCGCGCCGGGTGAGGTTTTTCAACCATATATCCGGCCCGCTGGCAACGGAAATCCGCGCCCCTGCCCTCTTGCCTCGCTCTTGCCTCCGGCGCACGCGGATGCTACCCCCTCGCCAGAAACAAGCGCCCAAGGGAGCAGCACCATGCCCACAGAACGTGACCGCGGCCAGGCCATCTTCGCTCGCCTGGCCGCGCTCTACCCCGAGCCCAGGCCCGCCCTGGACTTTCGCGACGCCTGGGGCCTGCTTGTGGCCACGGTGCTGGCCGCCCAGTGCACCGACGCCCGCGTGAACCAGGTGACGCCAGTGCTCTTCGCCCGCTGGCCAGAGATCAATGATCTGGCGGCCGCCGAGGTGGGGGACATCGAAGAGGTGGTGCACTCCACCGGCTTCTTCCGCAACAAGGCCAAGAACCTCAAGGCCGCGGCCACGCGCGTCATGGAGGTCTACGCGGGACAAGTGCCGCAGACCATGGCCGAGCTCGTCACCCTGCCCGGCGTGGCCCGCAAGACCGCCAACATCGTGCTCGGCAGCGCGTTTCACATCAACGAGGGCATCGCCGTGGACACCCACGTGACGCGCCTGGCCTTCCGCCTGGGCCTGACCACGAGCAGCGACGCCGTGATCATCGAGCGCCACCTGATGCCGCTCTTCGACCGCTCCCAGTGGGCGGACATCAACCACTACCTCGTGTACTTCGGCCGCGAGGTCTGCGACGCGCGCAAACCGAAATGCGCCCCCCCTGATGGGGGAAAATGCCCGCTCTTCGACCTCTGCCCGCGCAAAGGACTCAAATGACCAAGAACGTTCAGAATCTCGGCCAGTTCAAGATCACGGCCACGGACGGGGCGGCCAGGCGCGGCGCGCTGACCACGGCCCACGGCGTGGTCCAGACGCCCATCTTCATGCCCGTGGGCACGCAGGGGTCCGTCAAGAGCCTGTGCCCCCAGGACCTGGACAACGCGGGCGCGCAGATCATCCTGGGCAACACCTACCACCTGTACCTGCGCCCCGGCGACGAGCTCATCGCCCGGCGCGGCGGCCTGCACCGCTTCATGGGCTGGGACAAGCCCATCCTGACCGACAGCGGCGGGTTCCAGGTCTTCAGCCTCAAGGACATCCGCAAGATCAGCGAACAGGGCGTGGAGTTTCGCTCGCACATCGACGGCAGCACCCACTTCTTCTCGCCCGAGAAGGTCATGGGCATCCAGAACAACATCGGCTCGGACATCATGATGGTGCTGGACGAGTGCGTGGCCTATGGCGCGGACTACGACTACACGGCCACGTCGCTGGAGCTGACCACGCGCTGGGCCAAACGCTGCCGCATCGCGCACCCCAGGCACAAGAACAACCAGCTTCTGTTCGGCATCATCCAGGGCGGGTTCTTCAAGGACTTGCGGGAGAAGAGCCTGGCGCAGCTCGCCGAGATCGACTTCGACGGCTTCGCCATCGGCGGCCTGTCCGTGGGCGAGAGCATCCCGGAGATGTACGACATGCTGCACCACATCGCCCCCATGATGCCCGAGGCCACGCCGCGCTACCTCATGGGCGTGGGCACTCCGCTGGACATCCTCACGGGCATCGAGGCCGGGGTGGACATGTTCGACTGCGTGCTGCCCACGCGCAATGCCCGCAACGGCACGCTCTACACCTCGCGCGGCAAGGTGAACATCCGCCGGGCCGAGTACCGCGAGGACGACTCCCCCCTTGACCCCGACTGCTCCTGCTACACCTGCCGCACCTTCAGCAAGGCATACCTGCGCCACCTTTACGTGGCCCAGGAGCTGCTCTCCTACCGGCTGAACTCCCTGCACAACGTCAGCTTCTTCCTGGACCTGGCGCGCCGGGCGCGGGAGGCCATTGAGCAGGGCCGCTTCGCGGCGCTGAAGCAGCGCTACGTCGACATTTTTCGGCCGGGAGCCGATGCCGGAGCGGACGCCGGAGTGGACGCATGAAACGTTTTCTGGGGCGGTTCCTCCAGGCCGTGGGCGCGCTAACGCTCCTCGGGCTGGCGCTGGGCGCGGGCCTGGTGCTCACTGCGGGCTGGTGGCTGCGCATGGACGACGCGCCGAAAAAGGCCGACGCCATCGTCATCCTGGCCGGAGACGCCCGCCGGGCCATCTTTGCCGCCGACCTGTACAAGCAGGGGCTGGCCCCGGTGATCTATGTCAGCCGCCCCCTGCATGAGCCCCCGCAGGCCCTGTGCGACCAGGGCTTCGACTGCCCGCGCCAGGAGGACCAGATGCTGCGCGTGCTGGCCGCCAAGGGCGTGCCCCTGGATGCCATACGGGTGTATGGACGCGACCTGATGAGCACGGTGGAGGAAGCGGAGCAGCTGAAGCTGGCGCTGGGGCCAGAGCCCAAGACCCTGCTCGTGGTCACCTCGCCCTACCACTGCCGCCGGGCCAAGCTGATCCTGTCCGGCATCCTGCGCGGGCGCGAGTTCATCATGTCGCCCACGCCGTACGAGCGCTTCGACAGGCTGTGGTGGAAGCACCAGGGCTCTTCCGGGGCGGTGGTCAGCGAGGTGGCGAAGTTCGTCTTCCACTTCCTGGGCACGCCGTTCCGGTCGCACCCGGCAGCGGCGAACTGAGGGAACCTAGCGGGAGGTCTTCCGCCCGTCCTGGCGGCAATCCGGGCACAGGCCGTAGAGGTCCATCTTGTGCCGCGCCAGCGAGAAGCCATAGCGCTGGGCCAACTCCTCCTGCCTGCGTTCAATGACTGGATCCACGATTTCGATGGTGCGGCCGCAAGCCTCGCAGATGAGGTGGTCGTGGTGCTCCACACCAAACTGCGGCTCGTAGCGGGTGAGCCCGTCGGCGAAGCTCACGGCCTGGGCCAGCCCGCACTCTGCCAGGAGCTTGAGCGTGCGGTACACCGTGGCCTGGCCGATGGCCGGTTCGCGGCGCTTGACCTTGGCGTAGAGCTCCTCGGAGGACACATGCCCGGGCTCGGCCAGGAAGATGTCCAGAAGGAGCCTGCGCTGCGGGGTGATCTTGAGGCGGTTGGCCGCGAGATAGCCAGCGAAGACCTCGTGCGGGGTCTGCCGGGTGCTCTGGTGTGTTGCGGCGCTCATGCTTGAAGTCATAGAGAATGCCCGCACCAGCTGTCAATGCCGCCCCGGACAGCAATTTCTCCAGGTCGGCGGCCCGCAGGCCATTGACAGCCCACCCCGCCTGGGGTGTACTGATCCGTGCAGTCGCAGGATGAGGAACCGGAGGAACAAGTCACCATGATCGAACTCTCTCTTTGGGTGCTGGGCGCTGTGGTCGCCCTGGGACTCGTGGCCTGCCGCCTGGCGCGCAAGCCGAAGAAGGAGCACGACCTGGAGCTTCTGGACTTCGACTTCGACAAGATCAAGACCTACGAGAAGGACGGGCGCAAGTACCCGTTCTCCTACTAGGCCCCGCCCGCAGACAGCATCCTGTCGACCCGCAACGCCTCCGCCTCCGTGCGCACGAACTCCGCCAGGGTCACGTTGGCCGCGCTCTCGCGCAGGGCTTGGCCAAAGGCGTGGAACAGGCTGTCCACGCGGCCGTCGTCGCTCAAGAGCACGCTGCACTCTTCCCCACTCCCGCACTCCAGCACGGCCGCCGCCACATCGGCCACACGGATCATCTCCGGGGACACCGCCAGGCCGTAGCCGCGCAGGTCCTCGTCGCCGATCTCAACGGTCATGCCCGCCTCGGTCAGGATTTCGAGCACCCCACCCAGCACGTCCTCGGGCAAACGCAAGGCCTGGCAGGCCTCGGCCAGGGTCTGCGGAGGCAGCCCGGCCTGGAAGCGCCCCGCCAGATGCGCCAGGGCCAGCACGGCCGTCTTCTGGCGCGAGAGCGGGGAGAGCCCCTCAGAAAGCCCCCGGCGCACGTAGACGTGCAGGCGCTGGGCGGCAAAGGAGATCTCCGCGCCCAGGAGCACCAGCACCCAGCTAATGTACAGCCAGACAAGGAACAGGGGCAGCTGGGCGAAGCTGCCGTAGATGGCGTTGTACTTGGTGAAGCCGATCTGCCAGTTGATGTAGGCCCACTGGGCCACCTGCCACATGGTGCCGGCCACAACCCCGCCCAGGGCCGCAGCCTTGAGCTTGACGCGCGTGTTGGGGATGAAGGCGTAGGCAAAGGTGAAGCCCATCCAGACCAGGGCCAGGGACAGACCCTTGAGCAGCAGCTTCTCCAGCCAGTCGTAGGCCGGATTGACGACAAAGGCGTGCATCACGCCCGTCTTCTGCACGGCCACGGTGAAGCTGGCGGCGACGAGCACCACCAGCGGGCAGATGACGATGATGGAAAAGAAGTCCGTGAACTTGCGCCAGCTGGTGCGGCCCTTCTTCACGGCCCAGATGGTGTTGAAGGCGCGCTCCACATTGCCAACGGTGGTGAACACGGTGACCAGAAGCGCGCCCACGCCCATCCAGCCCAGGGTCTTGACGTTGGTGTTGCCGATGTACTGGAGGATCTTGTCCACCACCTCGGAGCGTCCGGCGGACACGCCCATGAGGAAGTCGCGGAAGAACTCGGCGTTCTGCAGGCCAAAGCCCTTGGAAATGGAAAAGGCCACGGCCAGCAGCGGCACGATGGACAGGATGGTGATGAAGGTCAGGGCCGAGGCCCGGATGATGCAGTGGTCGGCCAGAAAGCCGGTGGTCACCATGTACAGCATGCGCGAGGCCATGGTGATGCGCCGCCGCCACTGGTCCAGAGCGCCCAGGTCCTTGCTCCAGATGTCCTGCCGGAAGTGGCGCACCACGGTGCCCTTGACGGCGCTGAATCTTCCCTTGGCCATTACCTTCCCCCGCTCCGGTTGCGAAGCTGCCTAGAAAAGCAGATCCTTGAAGAATTTTATGGGCTTGAGCGGAATGCCCAAAATTTCCTTGAGGGTGTTGTTGATGAGCATCCCGGCCCGGATGTTCATCTCCGGGTCCCGGAGACGGCCAAAGACCTTGATGGGCACGTCGGGCACGCCGGGCATGTTGGCGTTCATGTTCAGGTTGATGGTGTCCTCAGCCACGGAGAAGCTGCCCCGGCCGGTGACGATGTTGTCCGGGCCTTCCATGCGGAAGTCCTTGCTCTTGAACACGCCGCCAGCCACCGTGAGCTTTGCGCCGGCGACCCAGAAGGGCGTGCCCACACGGCGCGGCGCGCCCGCCTGGGGCGTGGCTCCGGGGGGGACGGCGCGCTTCGTCTGTGCGCCCTCGGTGCTGCCTGAGAGCGCGTAGGAGCCGTCAACGATCTTGAAGCCGGCCATGCCCTCCAGGGTGCGCAGGACCTCAGTATCCGTGGCGCCAGTGCCCTCCAGGTCCAGGAACAGGTCCGTCCTGCCCGTGACCAGCTCCTTGCCCACCCAGCCGAGCATGAAGCCCCCGGCCTGGAAGCCCTTGGCCGCCAGGGACACGCGCAGTTTCATGTCGCGCGCTCCGGCCTGGGCCAGCACCTCGCCCGAGAGCTCGCCGCCGTAGAAGTCCGCGGCCAGGGGTTTGATGCTTAAGGCGCCGCCCTGGGCCGAGAGCGTGGCCCTGAGCCGGCGCGAGGTGAGCCCGTGGAACTTGAAGCTGCGAAACGTCACGGTGCCGTCCAGGGCCAGCTCGCGGACATCCTCCACGGGCAGTTGCTCCGGGGCCGGACGCTGCTCGCTTTTGGCCGAGCCACGGGCCACTGGCTCTGGCGTCGCGCGGTAGCGGTCCAGGTCAAGGTCGCTCGCCTGCAGGGCAAAGGACTGCCTGGGCGCGTCGAAGTTGTTCACGCCGTAGCTGCCGCGCACGCTGGTGTCGTCCACCTGGGCGTTGATGTTGGTCAGCTGCACGCCCTTGGCGCTGAGGGAAAGGTCTGCCTCGCCGCTGATGCGGGCAAGCACGCGCTTGTCCGACGGCTTGAGCGGGTCGATCTCCAGAGCCGAGAGCACGCGCTTGGGGTCGCCGTCCAGGCAGCGCACGTGCCCGCTCAGGCTGTAGCCCGTGCCCAGGATCTGCGTGCCGCCGAGGCTGCCCGCGAGGTTCAGGCCGCAGCTCTGGGCCGTGGCGCTGGTGAGGGTCAGGGTCTGGGTGGAGAAGTCCGCGCCGCCCCTGGCCGTGAAGCTGGCCTCGTTCTCGCGCTTGGGCAAGAACCAGCCCTTGAGCCGCCCGGACAGGCTCAGGGAGGCCAGGGCCACGCCTCCCTTCTGACCGGGGCGCGCCAGGGCCGAGAACTTTCCGTCCAGGGCCAGATGGGGTTTGGTGCCCGCCACCGAAACGCCGCCATCGGCCTGCACGGCCCAGTCGGCACTTGCGGCCGAGGGCGGGCTCAGCTTGGCCTGGGCCGTGAGCGAAGCGAAGGTCATGCTCTTGCCCTTGGGCGCGGTCTTGCCCGGGGCCGCAGTCTTGCCCCAGTCCAGGCTGCCTGGGCCGATGTTCAGAAAGGCATCGCCCGTGGCCCGGCGCAGCAGCTGCGAAAGTTTCTCCTTGTGGCCAATGGGCGCCTTGCGCACCTCGGCCCGCAGGCGCAGGTCCGTCCGGCCGGAGAGGCCGCTGTCCGACTTGCCGAGCCAGGACACCTGGCGCGCATCCGCGCCGTCCAGGCGCAGGGACCCGGTCAGGCCCAGCACCGGGCTCTCCGGGGTTCCGGCGAAGACTGCGGCCAGCTCCGCCGCGAACTGCCCGCCCTGGGCCTTGGCAGGCTTGAGCACGGCCCGGTGGCTGCCGCCAGAGGCGGCCCACGTGAGTTCCGCGCCCTGGGCCGTGACGCCCGCCAGCTTCAAGGTCTCGACGCCGAGGCTGCCCTGGCCCGCCACCCCGCGCAAGTAGGTCAGGGGCAGGTCGCCTGCCAGCAGGGGATTGGCAGTGGCGTTGGCGTGCAGCGCCCCGGCATAGGCGTCCGCGTCCAGGCGGTCGGCCTTGAACTCGAAATCCAGGCCCGGCGTATCGCCAAAGCCCAGGCGCAGCTTGCCCTTGATGCGCGAGGCGTCAAGCTTGAAGCCGTCGCTCAGGAACAGCATCTCGTCCTCGTTGGCAAAGAGATCCACCGGGCCTTCGGCGCTGGTGAGCACGCCCTGGTGCTCCGGCGGGATTGTGTCCGGGAAATAGGCGTTGATGACCTTGCGCGGGCTCACCTTTGTGGCCGTGATCCGTCCGCGCATCTCAAAGCGGTCCAGGAAGTCGACAAAGGTCAGCTCGCCCGCCAGGTCCGCACCCAGAACCTTGATGCGCAGCCCGGACAGGTGCAGGTTGCGCTCCTCGTTCTCCAGGCTCACGCTGGCCGCGACCTCCGCCCAGTGGTCCTTCTCGGGCAGGAAGGTGCCGCCCACCAGGCCCTTGGCCACGGTCTCGCTGAACTTGAGCCGCCCCTGGGCATCGTCCCATTGCAGCTTGCCCGTGACCTCCAGGCGGCTGTCCAGGCCCGGCCTGGGCCAGTAGAAGGCGCCGCTCACGGCAAAGGCCAGGGGCTTTCCGCCCTCGATGCGGCCGGTGTTCAGGGTCAGGCTTGAGAGCACGTAGGACTGGTTGCGCTTGTCATCCACCAGGGTGGCCTTGCCGCCCAGGATGCGCACCCCCCGGATGACGACCTTGCGGAAATGCGTGCCCTGCGCGCCCAAGGCACTCTCGCCCTCGTGCACGCGCTTGACCAGGGCCTCCCAGTTGCCCAGGCCCGAGGCGTCGATGCGCAGGGACACGGTGGCGTCCTCAAACTCCACCAGGTCAAAGGACAGGCGGCGCGACAACAGCGGGATGACCCGGATATGCGCCGACAGGGACTGGGCCGTGAGCATGGGCTCCGGGCCAAAGCCCGACGCGTTGCCCAGGGTGATGCCGCGCGCGTAGAGCCCAAGCCAGGGAAACACGCTGAACCCCAGCTCACCGTCCAGGCGGACCTCCTGGCCCGTGGCATCCTGCAGGAGCCGGGCGAACTCGCTGCGGAACTCCTGGGTGCCCATGTAGCTAGAGACCCACAGCACTCCGCCTCCGGCAAGGAGGAGCAGCGCAATGGAGCTGGCCAGGAGGGTGAGAAGGAGTTTTCGGCGCATGGGCTCAGGCCGCCTTGTGCCTCAGGTTTTCGGTTGGCGGACCGGATGGCTGCCGCACGAGAGAAATAACTGGTTTGCGCCACACCGGCAAGAACGCCCGGACAAAAGCCAGGGAATGCGCCAAGCCGGATCAGGACGCCGGGGCGCTGCCGTCGGAAGCCATCCCATCAAGACCGCCTCCCTCAAGACCGACAATGGCGATGCCCGCCTTGTCCGCAAAGGCGACCGTGGACTCCAGATCAAAGAACAGGCTCCTGCCCGCCTCCACGCCCAGACACGTGGCCTGGCCCTTGGCCATGACCTTCACCGTGTCCAGGCCCACGCTCGGCAGGTCCGCGCGCTCCTCCTGGCCGGGCTTGACCACCTTGACCACCACGCACCCTGCCCCGCCCAGCTCGCAGCCGCGCCGGATGGCCGCGTCCGTGCCCTCCAGCGCCTCCACGGCGGCCACGATGCCCTCGCGCAGGACGACGCACTGGCCGATATCCAGCCGCCCCAGCTCGCGGGCCATGTGGGCTCCGGAGCGCAGGTCGGCCCACTCGCGCTCGTCCGGGGCGCGCCGGGTGAGCACGCCCGCCGGGGCCATGAGCCCGGGAGCATAGGCCTGGGGTGGCACGATGCGGATGCCCTCGCCCTCCAGGAGGGTCGTGAAGGCGCGCAGAATGGCGTCGTCGCCCTTGCCCTTGAGGGCAAAGATGAGCTTCACGGCGCGGGCGTCAAGGTGCCGGATGTCCATGACCCCCGGCTTGTTGATGGCCCCGGCCATCATGGCCTCTTCGACCTTGTTCTGCTTGAAGAAATCGATGAGCTTGGTCACCTGGCCAAGCTTGAGCTCGCGGGAGACGTCGGCCAGGGGGTAGACCTCGGGGTTGGTGTGGCCGGCAAACCCCGCCACCACCAGGGTGTGTCCGGCGGCCTTGACGCCGCGCGCCACCAGCACCGGGAACTGGCGTCCCCCGCTGATGAGTCCGATGACCTTGGGGCCTGCGCTCATTGATTCCCCACATGGCCGCGGCCGTGAGGCATGTGGCCGCGCGCCAGGCTCGTCGTCGCCGTTGCTCTTCGTCGTTGGTCTTCGCCGCTAATCGTCGCCGTTGGAACTCTTGCCTGCGTCGCTGGTGATGCCGCGCACGGTGCCGCGCACGAACTCCACCAGCCGCGCCACCTCGGGCACATCCGGCAACTCGGCCAGGGCCTTTTGCAGGGCCTCCTCGCGCATGAGCCCGGAACGGAAGATGATGCGGTAGGCCTTCTTGATGGCACCGATGGTGGCGCTGGAAAAACCCTTGCGCTTGAGACCGATCATGTTCGGGCCATAGAGCTTGGCCCGGGTGCCCTGGGCCAGCATGTAGGGCGGCACGTCGTTGCTGTAGCCGGAGAGCCCGCCCAGGAAGGCATACTCGCCGATGCGCGCGTACTGCTGCACAGCGGCCATGCCCGAGACGATGGAGTGGTCGCCGATGTCCACGTGCCCGGCCATGCTCACCGCGTTGGCCACGATGACGTGGTCGCCGATGCGGCAGTCGTGGGCCACGTGGGCGTAGGCCATGAACAGGCAATGGGAGCCGATGGTGGTCTCGCCGTGGCCCTGGGGCGTGCCCCGGTGCACGGTGACGTACTCGCGGAAATGGTTGTCCGAGCCGATGCGCACCCAGGTCTCCTCGCCCTTGAAGCCGAGGTGCTGGGGGGCGTCGCCGATGCAGGCGTAGGAGTGGACGTGGTTGCCCGGCCCCATGCTGGTAAAATTCTTGACCTGGGAAAAGGCGTCCAGGATGCAGCCGTCGCCGATCTGGACCTTCTCCTCAATGACGCAGTACGGCCCGACTGTGACGTCGCTTCCGAGCTGGGCGCCCGAATGGACCACTGCTGTGGCGTGGATCTCTGTGGGCACTACATCTTCCCCTTGTCGACAACGGCTGCGGTGAAGATGCCCTCAGCCACGAGCACGCCGTCCACGGTTGCGCGACCCTGCATCTTCCAGATGTTCATCTTGCGGCGGACCACGCTGGCCTCAAGCATCAGGCGGTCGCCGGGGACCACGGGGCGGCGGATCTTGACCCCGTCGATGCCGGTGAACAAGAACAGCTTGTCCGTGCTGTCGCCCCCAAGGGTCTTGACCACGAAGATGCCGCCAGCCTGGGCCAGGGCCTCCAGGATGAGCACGCCGGGCATGATGGGCTGGCTGGGGAAGTGCCCCTGGAAGAAGCCCTCGTTGAAGGTGACGTTCTTATAGGCCGTGATACCCACCCCGGACTCGAAGGCGACCACGCGGTCCACCAGCAGGAAGGGGTAGCGGTGCGGCAGCATCTCCATGATGCTGCGGATGTCGTCAACGCATGCAGTGCCTTGGGCCGGGGCGCTACTCATGGCTGTCCTCCTTGGGATCGTCCTGTTTCGCCTCCAGAGCTTTTTCCAACCGGCGCACGCGGCGCGCCAGGTCCGGCAGCTTGGGCAGCGTCAGGGACATCTTGAGATATGTTGCGGCGTCCATGCTGGGCGAACCGCCGACCAGCGCGCCAGGGGGCAGGTCCACGCCCACGCCGGACTGTGCAGCCACCTGGACGCCGTCGCCCAGGCTGATGTTGTCACGCAGGCCGACCTGGCCAGCCAGGATAACGCCGTTGCCGAGCTTGGTGCTGCCGCCTATGCCCGCCTGGGCGATGATCAGGCAGTGCTTGCCGGTTTGCACATTGTGGGCGATCTGGGCCAGGTTGTCGATCTTGGTGCCGTCGCCGATCCGCGTGGCGTCCAGGGCGGCGCGGTCAATGGCGCTGTTGGCCCCGATCTCCACGTCACTGCCGATGATGACGTTGCCCACCTGGGGGATCTTCACGTGGCCGGCCGAGCTTTGGGCAAAGCCGTAGCCATCGCTGCCGAGCACGGTCCCGGCGTGGACGATGACGCGGTCGCCCAGGACCGTGGCGGCCATGAGCACGCTGTTGGGATACAGGATGCAGTCCTGGCCGAGGACGCAGTCCTCCCCCACGTAGACGCCGGGGAAGAGCGTCGTGCCCTGGCCCACCGTTGCCCGCGCGCCCACGAAAACGAAAGGGTACACGGTGACGTTCGGGCCAAGCGCTGCCTCGGGGTGGACGAAGGCCTGGGGGCTCACGCCGGTCAGGCAGCCCTGGGGCCTGGCGAACAGCGCCACCACGCGCGCCCAGTCGAGCTTGACGTTTGCGCTGAGGAGGCAGGCCCGGCCCTTTGGCGCGAACTTCTCCTCACACAGCACAGCGCCCGCCTGGCTGAGCGCAAGCTCCGGCAGGTGCTTGCGGTTCAGCAGGGGGGCGAGCTCAGTGGCCCCGGCCAGGGCCAGGGTGTTCACCGCAGTGATTTCAACGTCGTGGCCGGAGAAGGTCAATCCGACCTTTCCGGCCACTTCGGACAAACGCATTGTCGGACTCCGGCTCTTACTTGGCGGACCGCTTGTGCCAGGCCTTGTTCAGCTCCAGGGTCACGATCTTGGTGATGTCGCTGGACGGCTCGACATAGTAGGTGATGCCCGGAACCTTGGCGATGAGCAGGGTCACTCCGTTCTTGGCGCAGTAGTCACGCACGGCTTCGCCCAGCACGCGCTCGATCTCGGAGAGCTTGCTGCTCTGCTCGCGATTGGCGGCGTTCTGGAAGCGGCGCATGTTCTCGGTCAGCTCGAACTCCTTGCGGCGGAGCTCACGCTCTTTGTCCTGGCGGGCATCCGGGGCCAGGCCAAAGGCCTGCTTCTGGAAGTTTTCCTGCAGCTTGATGAATTCCTTACGCTCTCTCTCGATCTTGTCGCTCTCCGGCTTCAACTTGGCCTCAAGCTGCTTGATGGCCTCAGCCCCGGGCTCGGAATTCTTCACGGCCTCGTTGGGGTCAAACGCGGCAATCTTGACCGGTCCCGCGCCAGCGGCAAAAGCCACGGACTGAAGCAGGAAAAGAAAGAGGGCGAGGGCCAGAAACTTACGCATGTCAAATACTCCTTTCACCAGTTGTTGATACTATGCAAGGCTGAGCGCACAGGCAGGGTCCTAGAAGGTCTGCCCCATGCTGAACTCCACCTTGTTGTTGCTGCTGTCGTACAACTTGTCCAGGCCATGCCCGAACTCAAGCTTCAACGGCCCCATGGGCGAGAACCACTGGATGCCGACGCCGACGCTCTTGTACAGGCCAAGGGACGGGGCGGTTATACCGCCGCGGGTGGGGGTGTCAAATAACATTTCCCCTTCTTTCCAAGAGTTGCCTGCGTCAAAGAACACGGAACCGATGATGCCCATTTTCTTGTGCAACGGGTAAAGCAGCTCAAGATTCCCAACGAGCGCCTTGTCGCCGCCGACGACGTTGCTTGTCGCGTCGGCGATGGGCGAGATCCTGTATTGCCCGTAGCCTCGGACACTGCCCGCGCCGCCCAGCTGGAAGCGCTCGCCCAGGGGAATTTTGCTGCCCCAGTTCGGGCCGACCCAACTGATCCAGCTGCGGGACTTGAGCACCAGGTCGCCTATGAGGCTATTATACATCTTGAACTCATGGCCTAACTTGATGAAGTTGTCGCTACCGCCAAGGATGGCGCCGCCGTTGGCGAAGCTGGCGGTGTTCACCGTACCCTTTGTGGGCAGGGAGGTTCCGCCGCCGTTGGTGGTATTGCGGGTCACAGAGACCGAGGCCACGCTGGCGATGTGCTTGCCCACGGCGTCGAGGATCGTCTGCGAAGCCGTGGAGGCAACGTCAAAGATCGTGTAGCGGTCCAAGTGGTAATCCCACTGCAGGGTGGTGTACTCGCCGAGGGGATATGCGAAGTTGATCTTGGCGCCGATGGTGTTGCGCGAGTACTCGGTGAAGCTCTCGTCCCTGTTGTAGGCCTGGACGCCGACCCCCAGACTGCTGTCGTCCCAGCGCGGGTTGAAGGCGGTCAGGGTGTAGCTCGTTTTCTTGCCGCTCCACTGCCCGGCCAGGCTCGCGCCCCAGCCCTTGCCGAACATGTTCTGCTCGTCCAGGGAGGCGGCCAAGTAGACGCCTTCGTAGGTGGAGTAGCCCACACCGCCGCCGATCTTGCCGGTGTCCTTGTCCTTGACCTTGACCTTGAGGTCCATCTCTTCAGGATTGCCCGTGGGCACGGGCTCGATGTCCACGGAGGAGAAGTAGCCGATCCTGTCCAGGCGCTCAGTGGAACGCTTCAGCTTTTCGCCATTGAACAGGGAACCATCGGCCAGGCGCATTTCGCGCAGGATCACATTGTCGCGGGTCTTGGTGTTGCCCTCGACCAGCACGCGGCGGATGTGGACCTTCTGCAGCTTGCGCATGACAAAGATCACGTCCACGGTCTTTTCTTCCGGGTGGTCGTTCATGCGCACGTTGGCCTCGGCGTAGGCATAGCCGAAGTTGTTGTAGTACTCGGTCAAGGCCTTCAGGTCGTCGCGCACCTGGGAACGGTCGAGGTAGTCCTTCTTGCCGGCGGCCGCGCTGAGCTTGGTCACCCCCAGGAGCTTGTCCTCATCGGCGATGAGGTCGCCCTCGATGCTGACCTTCTCCACACGGAAGCGCGCGCCCTCCTCCACCTTGAAGGTGATGTAGATGCCGTCGTCCTTGAACTGGATGTCGGGGCTGCCAACCTTGGCGTCCATGAAGCCGCGGTTGTTGTAGAAGGCGGCCAGGGAGGCGGTGTCGCGCTCCAGCATGTCCTCCTTGAGAATGCCACCCTGGCTGAACCAGGAGAACAATCCGCGCTCCTTGAGCAGCATGTCTTCCTTGAGGTCGCCCTCGGAAATCTGCTTGGCGCCCTCAATGGCGATCTTCTTGATGTAGAGCTTCTTGCCCTCGTCAATGACGAAGTTGAGGCGCGCCTGGCCCTGGCCTGCGGACTCGATCTCGTGCGTGACCTTGGCGTTGTAGTAGCCATCCTTGCGGTACAGGTCGCGGATGGCGGTCATGTCCTCGGCCAGAACCTTGGGGTTCAGGACCGCGCCCTTTCTGGAGTTGACGATCTTGAGGACGTCTTCGGAGGACTTCTCCTTGGCGCCCTTGACGCCCAAAGCCAGAATGCGCGGCTTCTCCACCACCTGGACGACCATCTTCTTGCCGCCCGCGACATCGCGCAGGACGATCTTCACATCGTCAAAATATCCAAGGTCATACACGGTCTTAAGGTCCGAGTTTAGGGACTTGGCGTCCAGAACCTCACCCTTCTTGGTGGCCAGGCGCAAAAGCACCACGTCCTTGTCGAGCGCGTTGGTTCCCTCAACGTCAATGTCCACGATGCGGTCCAGGCCGAGCAGGTCGCCCTTCATCTTGGCAACCAGGTCATCCACGGCGGGGAGCAGATTGATCAACCCCTCGCGCGAGGTGAAAACGGGCACCGGGGGCTTGATTCCAAAGGGATCGATGATGCGGGCGTCGATGGACAGGGTCTCGCCGAGCTTGCTGAAGCTGCCGGTGACGGCATAGCCGGCCCTGGTCAAAAGAGCGGCCTCTTTGGCGGCAGAGGGGTCGGAGGCGGAAAGCCCCTTGGAGGCCAGGGCCTTGGCCACGGCCTCCTTGTCGATGATGGTGAAGCCCGCTTCGCGCAGGCGGTCGGACAGAAGGTCCGAGAGCCCCTGGCGGAGGTATTTCAGATCCTCTCCGGCGTTCACCTCAAACGGCATCACGACCACCGTGACCTCGCGGGGCGAAGTCACTGCGGCCTGAGAGGGCCGGGGCATGGCGCACACGGCCCAGAGAACCGCGAAAAACGCCAATGCGAGGAAAAATTTTGTGCTGCTACCCCTGGGCATAGAGAACTCCCGAACGCAACTCGAACCGCCGTCCCATGACGCCGGCCAGTTCTATGTTATGCGTTACGACCACGAATGTCATCCCCAAGTCCCTGTTCAAGGACACCAGGAGTTCGCCAACCATTCTGCCCGTCTTCTCGTCCAGGTTTCCGGTGGGTTCGTCGGCCAGAAGGGCCTTCGGGCGGAGCAAAATGGCCCTGGCGATGGCCGCCCGCTGGCGTTCTCCGCCGGACAGGGTCGTCACCGCGTGTTCCATGCGCTGCCGCATTCCCACCATCACCAGAGCCTCGCGGGCCAATTCCAGGGCTTCTGCCCTGGGCTTCCCGGCGATGATGCCGGGCATGGCGACGTTCTCCAGGGTCGTGAACTCCGGCAGCAGGTGGTGGAATTGAAAGACGAATCCCATGTCCCTGTTGCGAAGCACGGCCCTGCGCCTGGCGTCCAGGACCGCTAGATTCTCCCCGGAGAAGAAAATTTCTCCACTCGTGGGCGCGTCCAGAGATCCCAGAAGGTGCAGGAGGGTCGTCTTCCCGGAACCCGAGGCGCCAAGTATGGCAATGGATTCACCAGGGGTCACGGTCAGATCGATCCCGTCAAGCACCCGCAGGCGCTCCCCTGGCCCAGCAAATTCCTTGCCAACCTTGATCAGGCGGTATAGCGGCTCTTTATTCATAACGCAAGGCATCCGAGGGCTTAAGCGTCGCAGCGCGCCTGGCCGGGTAGATCGTGGACAGGTAACACAGCGCCATGGCCGCCACGCCGATCAGCAGCATGTCAAAAAACTCAAGGCGGACGGGCAAATAGTCCACAGGATAGACATCACTCGGCAGCTTGATGAACTGGTACTTCTTGAGCAGCAGCGCCACCGGCAGCCCGATGCCGTAGCCCAGGGCCGTGCCCACCGCGCCGATGAAGCTGCCCTGGTACATGAAGATGCGCCGGATGCTCTTCTCATTGGCCCCCATGGCCATGAGCACCGCGATGTCCTTGGTCTTCTGCATCACCAGCATCACCAGCATGGTCACGATGCTGAACGAGCCCACCAGCACGATCATGGCCAGGATGATGAACATGGCCGTCTTCTCAAGCTCTAACGCTGCGAAAAGATTGGCGTTCATCTCCTGCCAGTTGCGCACGTAAACAGGAAAGTCGTGGAGCTTGACGCGGATCGCGTCGCTCACGGCCCCGGCTGCGTAGACATCCGCCAGCCGCACCTCCAGCCCTGACACGATATCATCCTTGAATCCAAGGAGATTTCTTGCAGCGCCAATGGTCACGTAGCCCAGGGTGGCGTCGTACTCGAACATGCCCGTCTTGAAGATGCCGATCACGCGGAACACCCGCACTTTCGGCGTAAAGCCAGCAGCGCTGGGCGTTCCCGTGGGTGAGAGCAGGTTCACCAGCTCCCCCACGCCAAGCCCCAGGCGCTTGGCCATCTCCGCGCCGATGATGACGCCGGGCATGTCGTCCGTGTCCTTCAAATCATTGACGCTGCCCGAAACCATGTCCTTGCTCAGGCTCAACACCTGGTCGGAGGTGGAAGGGTCGATGCCGCGCAGGACCACGCCCTTGACCCCGCCCCGGGCCGACAGCATGACCTCGGAATACACGAAGGGCGTGACGCCGGTGACGCCGGGCACCTTGCGGCACAACTCCTCCAGCTCCTGCGGATGGTGGATGCCGCCGGAGAAGGCGCTCACGAGCACGTGGGCGTTGACGCCCAGGATTTTGTCGCGCAGATCCTTGGTGAACCCGTTCATGACCCCGATGACCACGATGAGCGCGGCCACGCCGAGGGCCACCCCGCACACGGCGAACAAGGAGATGACGGCGATGAAGGACTGTTTGCGCAGGGCGAAGATGTAGCGCAGGGCGATGAACAGTTCGAAGTTCATGCAGGTCCGGTGGCCGGGCCGACAGGCCCGGTTGAGGTTCCGCCGGATGTGGTCTCCAGCCTGAGCAGCGGGAAGAGGATGACCTCGCGGATGGACGGGGAGTCGGTGAGCAGCATGACCAGGCGGTCGATGCCGATGCCCTGCCCAGCCGCCGGGGGCATGCCGTACTCCAGGGCGCGCACGTAATCCTCGTCCATGAAATGCGCCTCGTCGTCGCCCGCGTTCTTTTCCTGCACCTGCTCCTCGAAGCGGTTGCGCTGGTCCACGGGGTCGTTCAGCTCGCTGAAGGCGTTGGCCAGCTCCCGGCCCACCACGAACAGCTCGAAGCGGTCGGTGATGTCAGGATTCTGTTCGTTGCGGCGCGAGAGCGGAGAGATGTCCGTCGGATAATGGTAGATGAAGTGCGGCTGAATGAGCTTGGGCTCCACGAAGGCGTCAAAGAGCTTGGCCTGGAGCTTGCCCAGCTTCTCGCCCTTGACGGCCTTCTCGCCGCTGCGCTTCACCAAGAGGGCGCAGCGGTCGTAGTCCATGTAGTCCGCAGGATCCAGGCCACCGATCTTTTCCAGCGAGTCGTGGAAGCTCATGCGCGTCCACTTGCCCGGGGTCAGGTCGATCTCCATCTCCTGGTAGGTCACCACAGTGCCGCCGCAAACGTCGCGGGCGACGATGGCGAGCATGTCCTCGGTCAGGTCCATGAGGTCGGTGAAGTCGGCATAGGCCCAGTAGAACTCGAGCATGGTGAACTCGGGATTGTGCCGGGTGCTGATGCCCTCGTTGCGGAAATTGCGGTTGATCTCGTAGACCTTCTCGAACCCGCCCACCAGCAGGCGCTTCAGGTACAGCTCAGGCGCGATGCGCATGTACAGCTTCATGTCCAGCGCGTTGTGGTGCGTCTCAAAGGGCCGGGCCGTGGCCCCGCCGGGGATGGGCTGCATCATGGGCGTCTCGACCTCGAGGAAGCCCTTGGCGTCGAGATAGTTGCGGATGCCGCGCACGATCATGGTGCGCTTGCGGAAGATCTCGCTGGTGCGCGGGGTGACGATGAGGTCCACGTAGCGCTGGCGGTAGCGGGTCTCCATGTCCTTCAGGCCGTGGTACTTCTCCGGCAGGGGCCGCATGGACTTGGTCACCAGGGTGACGGTCTTGGCGCGCAGGGTGAGCTCGCCCGTCTTGGTGCGGAAGAGGTCGCCGGTGATGCCCAGGATGTCGCCGATGTCGTACTTCTTGAAAAGCTGGTAGGCCTCGACGCCCATGTCGTCGCGGGCGACGAAGATCTGCATGGACGAGGTGGAGTCCTGGATCTTGACGAAGGTGACCTTGCCAAACGAGCGCAGAGACCGGACGCGGCCAGCCACGGAGAAGACGCGGCCCACGGCGGCCAGGCTCTCCTCGTCCATGTCCGTGTACCCGGAGACGATGTCGGCCAGGTCGGTGTCCCTGCGGAAGGTGTTGGGATACAGGGACACGTTCTCATCAAGCAGGGCGCAAGCCTTGTCGATGCGGCCCTTGAGCACGTCGTTCAGTTCATCGCGCGCGGCCAGGGCATCCGCCAGGGGCTTGAAGCGTCCGGCGTGGCTGGACACGGCGCGGCTGCCTGCCCCGCCGTTGCGAATTTCGTTGTCGGCCAAAACGGGTATCTCCCTGGGATGTGCGGACTCTAAAAAAAGTCTCAAACAAAGCGTCTGCGCTGGAAGTCTGCCTAAGCCATCCGCCCTTGGCAGTCAAGGCGGAGATACTCTCCAGCGTAGGCGAAGTCAAAGCCAAAGATGGCGCAACAACCGGCCTGCCGGACTCGTTGCCTGGTGGCGAGAAAATCCTTGACCCTGCCTTCTAGTTTTGCTTAAAGAAGCCTCCGCCGCATGAAGCGGCTTTTCCCCGGTAGCTCAATCGGCAGAGCGGGTGGCTGTTAACCACTAGGTTCGCGGTTCAAGTCCGTGCCGGGGAGCCAAAAGTTAGAGGCACGTAAGACGCAAGTCTTACGGGCCTTTTTCCGTGGCGCGGCCTGGGGCGCTGCTGTCGCGCCAATTTTGTGATTCATCGTGGTGGAGAGAGGCGGCGCGGCATGAACATGCCTGCGCCCCTTCCTTCGAGATCCCCCCCCGCACAAGGGGCGACACACCGACGTCGCTGCCAAGCTCACGAACGCCGACGCCTGAGCGACCAGGGCGACGACAAGAGTTGGCCGGACGAATGTTTTGACGACCAGAGCCTCCGCTGGCCCCGACTCTGGCGACAACAAATAATTGCATTGATCATTGACAAGGTCAACGATGCGCCCTATCAGCAATGCCATGAACGACAGCAGCACTGGATTTGAAAAAAATCACCACCGAGGCGACGAGCCGCACCTCTTCCGGGAAGTTATCCGCACCTACCAGGTGCTCATGGCCAGCTTCTCGCGGGAGATTGGGATGCCGGCGTCGCGGCTGGCGCTGATGCGGCTGTTGGCCATCGCCGATGCCGACGTCGGCGTCATGGATCTCGCCCGTCAGCTCGGCGTCAACGCGGCAGCGGTCACGCGGCAGGTGCAGGAAATGGAAGGCGAAGGGCTCATCCGGCGGCGAGCCGACCCCAAGGACGGCCGTCGCAGCCACGTCAAGCTGTCGCCGAAAGGCCTGAAGCTGTTCAAGGAGATCCACGACCGCAGCCACGAGCTTGAGCGGTCGCTGTCATCAGCGATCAACACCGAGGAGATGGCCGCAGCGACTGCAGTTCTCGTGAAGCTGCGCGCCTTCTTCGAGGAACGCCACTGAGACCGGAGGGGATTCGGAGCATGAAATCTGAGCAACAGACAAGGGCGTTCAGTACCCGGGCCTTTGTGGCCCTGATGATCTGCTTCAGCGGTCTCGGCCTGCCCGTGACGGGCATCGCCAACCACATCTACGGGTTCTCCCCGCCGACGTTCGAGCGTCACGCGTGGATGTCCGCCCACAACGCCCTCGGCATCCTGTTCGTGGTGTTCTCGATCTGGCACGTGTTGCTCAACAGCCGCGCCCTGTGGAGCCACGTGAGGAGCGCTGCCGGAGGCCTTCCGGCCATCAGTCGCGAGGCGCTGCTCGCTGGCGCATTCGTGGCGCTGACGCTGCTGGTGTTCGTTGGCCACGCCTTCCATGGGGGGCGTTGAGATGACGACCCAGCGGGTAGACAACGATCTTTACCGGCGCCTGGGGCACGCGTGGTGGGACGATGACGTCGGCGAGTTCAGCACCCTCCGCTTCTGGGTGAACCCTGTCAGGTTCGGCTACTTCAAGCGCGTGATCGACCAAGAGAAGGTACTCGAACGTGGGAAGAGGAAGCTCCTGGACGTCGGTTGCGGGGGCGGCCTTCTCGCCGAAGAGTTCGCGCGCGCCGGGTTCGAAGTGGCCGGAATCGATCCGGCGCCGGAGACCATCGACACGGCCCGAGCGCATGCGTCCACGTCGGGGCTGCCCATTGAGTACGAGCTCGGCTCCGGCGAACACCTGCCGTATCCAGACGGATCCTTCGACCACGTGGCCTGTTGCGATGTCCTCGAGCACGTCGATGATGTCGATCGCGTGGTCGGCGAAATCTCACGGGTGCTCAGGCCGGGCGGCCTGTTCCTGTACGACACCGTCAACCGGACCTTCATGAGCAAGCTGGCGGTGATAAAGATCATGCAGGACTGGCCGTCCACGGCCATCAGCAACCAGCCGAACGCGCATGTCTGGGACCGGTTCATCAAGCCTGCGGAGCTGGTCACTCTCCTCGATCGTCATGGGCTCGACCAGCGGGAGATGCGCGGGATCTCACCCCGGCGCAATCCCATCGCGACCCTGTTGGATCTCCGCCAGCGAGTGAAGGGCAAGATCACTTTCAAGGAGCTGGGCCGGCGGCTTGCTCTCCGTGAGTGCGACAGCCTCAGCGTGTCCTACATGGGATACGCGGTGAAGGGGCGCGATAACAGGGGATAAGGCCGAACAGGCTCGACACTCCCCGGCCGTTCCGCGTGGCACGGATGGTCCCTGCTTCGTTGCGTCCCCCCCTCCTCTTGACCTCAACCCGAGCAAGGCGCATCACCTCACTGGAAGGCCCGCCGCGCGGCGCAGGCGAGGAACGTTCCGCTCCACACCCCAATATCCGCTGGAGGCCCCCATGCCCATGCATCCCTCCCTGACTGAACGCGTGGCCGGTGCGGCCGCCGGGGCGCTCATCGGCGACGCCCTGGGCCTGGGCACCCACTGGTACTACGACCTCGACGCCTTGCGCCGCGACCACGGCCCCTGGGTCACGGGCTACACCGAGCCCAAGCCCGGCCGCTACCACGCGGGCATGAAAGCCGGGGAGCTCTCCCAGACCGGGCTGGTGACCCTGGAGCTTTTGCGCTCCCTCACCGCCCGGGGGGAGTACGACCAGAAGGACTTCACCGCGCGCCTGGACGCGAAGTTCCTGGCGCGCATGGACGGCACGCCCTACTCCGGCCCTGGCGGCTACACCAACCAGGGCTTCCGCGACGCCCACCAGGCCCGCGTGGCCGAGGGCAAACCCTGGGGCCAGACCGGGGGCTACGCCGACACCACCGAGGCCGCTGAACGCGCGGCGCTCATTGCCCTGCGCTACGCGCTTTCACCCATGCAGGGCGCGCTCATGGCGCGCGAAAACATCCTGCTCACCCACGTGGACCCCTTTGTGGCGGCCTTGAGCCTTTCCTTCGACATCGTGGCCGCCGCCATCGCGCGCGGCGAGCCCCTGGACGGGGAGCTCGGCGGCAAGCTCTACGGCATGGTGGAGCGCCGCGAGCTGCCTTACACCCACGTGGTCCTGGCCGAGAAGACCGGCGCCTACCCCGCCACCCCGCTGCCCACCTCGGCCGCGCTCACCGCGCCGGACGGCCTGCTGTTCCCTTCGCACATCTGGCGCGCCGCGCAGGACCCGGACGTGCGCATCGAACCTGCCTGGAAGGCCAGCCTGGTCTATGGCCTGCCGTGCAGCATCATCTGCCAGCTCCCGGCGGCCTACTACCTGGCCGCGCGCTTCGAGGACGATTTCGAGTCCGCGGTGCTGCACGCCATCAACGGCGGCGGGCAGAACATGTCCCGGGCCATGCTCGCCGGCATCCTGGTGGGGGCCAGGTGCGGGATCTCGGGCATCCCCAAACGCTTGCTGGAGGGCCTGGCCGACGCCGAGGAGGTGCTGGACCTGGCGCTGCTGCTCGGCCGCCAGGCCATGCAGGTGTAGCCGGCCCCAGCCGCTCTCCTCCCTTCCAACGCAGAAAGGCCCGGAAAACGTGCAGTCCTCCGGGCCTTTTCGTTTGCCGCGCGCTGGCTACACGTACCCGGCCAGCTTCTTGTTGATCATGATGGCCAGGATGGTGCGGTCCGTCTCCACCATGCCCTGGGTGGAGAGCTGGCCCACGTTGCGCATGGTCTGCTCCGGCGACTCGGCGATGATGCCGTCGGTTGCGCGGATGCGCATGCCGTGCAGCGAGAACAGCGCGGCCTGCACAGCCGTTCCGGCGGCCGTGGCCAGCTTCAGCGCGCACCCGGCCTTGGCCCCGTCGCAGATGACCCCGGCCAGGTCCTCGATGAGGATCTTGATGGCCCCGGCGATGTGGTGCAGGTCGCCGCCGAGCAGCGCGGCCACGCCCGCCGTGGCCCCGGCCCCGGCCGCCACGGAGCAGCCGCACACGGCCGAGAGCCTGCCCGTGTGCGCCTTCACCGAGGCCGTGACGATGTGCGAGAGCCCGATGGCCCGGAGCGCGTCCTCGTGCCCGCAGGTGAGAAAGTCCTTCACCGCCCAGATGGGCAGCACTGCGGTGAGGCCGTGGTTGCCGCTGCCGGCAGAGCTCATGGCCGGGAGCTTGACCCCGTCCATGCGCGCATCGGCTGCGGCGCTCGTCAGCATGCGCGCGGCCAGGCTCATGTCGCGCGCCATGAGCTTCTGCCGGGCCAGGCGCTCCAGGGTCTTGCCCACGCCCATGCCGCAGCCGGTCTTGAGGCCGTGCTCGGCCAGGCGCAGGTTGTGGCGCACGCCCTCCTCCAGGAAGGCCATGTCCTCGCTGTCCAACTCGTCGGTCAGGGCGATGAGGTCGGACAAGGAGAGCTCGCGCAGCCAGGCCTCCAGCTCGGCCACCTCGCTGCCGCCAGGCCCCATGCCCTTGAGCAGCGCGCTGTCGGTCACGGCCACGCCGTCCAGGCTCAAGGACACGATGGCGTCGTGCTGGCCCTCCACCACGGCCTCGGCCTGACGCCCGCCCAGGCGGGCCACGGCGCGGATGTGCAGGCCCCGGCGCTCGGAGAGCAGGTTCAGGGTCACCCGGCCCTGGCGCAGCAAGTCCTTCACGGCCTCCACCACCACGTCGCCCACCGGGTCCAGCACCTCCAGGCCCAGGGTGGGGTCGCCTCCCAGCGCGCCCAGGGCGGCGGCGGTGTCCAGACCGCAGAGGCCCCCGGTGCCGGGGATGGTCACGGCCAGGCCGTTCTTGTAGACGTTGGGGTCCACCCAGACCTCGACCTCAAGCCCAAGACCGGCCTTGGCGGCCTCCGCCGGGCCGAGCCCCAAAAGCGAGACCGCAGCGGCCGCAGCCAGGGCCACGGCCACAGGCTCGGTGCAGCCCAGGGCCGGAGCTACCTGCAAACGCAACACGTCTTTTACGCTGAACGACATGGGACACCTCATTTTCTCTGGCTTGAACGCCGTGCGAAAAGTATGCGCGGGGCAACCGCCCGTCAAGGCAGCCTGGCCTGTCCTCCAGGTCTGGACCTGGGCCAAGTGGAAGGATTTTCCCTATCCAACCCGCAAACGACCAACCCAACCACCTTGAATTACAGCAAACGCACTTGGCACGGGTATTGAAACATGGCGCTGCAAAGGAGCACGCCATGCAGGAAATTCCCGCCGTCAAGGCGACGTCCAACGACATATACGATCAACTGCGCTCCGCAACGATGCTGGACATGTCCTCCCAGTCCCGCGCCTTCTCCGACTTCCTGGGCCTCATGTCGCGCCCTGCAGCGGACAATGCCTCCTCCAGCTCAAAGACGGAAGCCGTGAACCTGCTCCAGGACACCGCACAACGCACCGAAACTGCGGCCTCAAAACCGGATGTCCCGGTTGTGGTCCAGGAGATCGCCGCCACCCTGCGCCCTGCTGCGGAGGCCCCGGTCCAGGCGACCCAGACCGTGGTCCAGGTGGCCCAGGCCACCACCCAGGCGGCCCAGACCGCTACACCGGCGGCCCAGACCGTTGCGCAGACGGCCAAGAGCGCCACCCAGACCAAGACGGGCTCCCAGGACTCGAACCTTGCCGCCGCCAAGAACGTTCCGGTCTCGCGCGAGGCCTTTGAGGAGATGCGCTCAACCCTGACCCGCCTCGGCCTGTCCGACAAGCAGGTTGAGGAGTTGAGCACGCGCACCCAGGCCGGGCAGCTCACCTGGGGCCAGCTGGTGCAAACCCTGGCCGGGAAGATGAGCGGGGCCAAGCAGTCCGTGGAGCTTTCCTCCAGCCAGAGCCTGGATCTGCAGTCGATGTTCCAGAAGCTCGGCTTCTCCCCGGACTCGGCCAAGGGCATGGTGGCCGATGTGGCCAAGGGCGACGGCGTCAAGGTCCTCATCCAGATCCAGCAAAAACTTTCCACCATGCCGGACGGCCAGACCCTGGGCCTGGACAGCAAGGAAATGGCCACCCTGTTCAAGGCCTTGGGCCTGCCCGAGGCCACGGCCAACAAGCTCGCCCAGTTCATCAATTCGGACACCACCGTGGCCGGACTCAAGGGCGCGCTCGACATGGTCGGCCAGGAGATGCTCCAGCAGCGCGCCCTGAGCGATTCACAGGACACGGACCTGCTTCGCGCCGTGGGCAAGGTCATGAAGAATGACATGGACAAGGTCCGCCGCGAGGCCGGACTGGCCACAAGCAGCGACAGCAAGCTGCAAAGCAAGGACTCCGACCAGCCGCACATCACGGTTGAGGTCGAAACACCGGACCGCAACGACACCAAGTGGTTCAACAAGCATGAGCAACAGCAGCAGAAGCACACGGGCAGCAATGAGGACACCTCCTGGCGCGAGTTTCTGGCCCGCGTGAAGAGCGAGGACGGCTCAAGCCAGACCAGCAGCGCCAGCGGCCAAAGCACCAAGGACTCCATGGAGACCCTGCTCGGCAAGGCCACCGGCCAGAACACTGCGCTGCAGGCCAAGGCCGAGACCAGCCAGCAGGCCCAGGCCAAGGCTTGGGAAAAAGTTGCCGCGCCGAAGCTTCTCAGCCAGGTCCAGGAAGCCTTGCTCAAGGATATTGGCCAGGGCCGCAAGCAGATGACCCTGGAACTTGACCCGGCCAACCTGGGCAAGCTGCAGGTCATGCTTCAGGTCAAGGGCAAGGAAGTGAACGCCGTTTTGCGCGCCGACGACCCCGAGACCGCGAGGATGCTTACGGCCCAACTTGATACCATCAAAAAATCGTTTGAAGACCAGGGCCTTAAGGTTCAGAACCTGGAGGTGCAGACCGGCCTGGCCTCGCGCCAGGACCAGCAGCTCTTCAATGCCGACCAGCACAATCAGGCCCAGGAACGCCAGGACCTCACGAACCTTCTTTCCCGGCTCAGAATGCTCCGCTCCGAGGGCAGTGGGCTGGCCCAGGAAATGCAAAATGCTGGCATGCAGGCAATTCTTTCCGACAACAGTCTGCACGTCATCGCCTAATACGGAGGCAACACATGAGCGTCGTCGCCAATAGCAACATCCTCGGCCAGTACGAGGCCGCGCAGACCACCAGCACCACGCACAAGACCAGCCTGGACCAGGATGCTTTCCTGACCCTCCTGGTGGCCCAGCTGGAGCACCAGGATCCGCTGAACCCCATGGACGACAAGGACATGACCGCCCAGCTGGCGCAGTTCTCCAGCCTTGCGGAACTGACCAAGATCAACACCGGCATCACTTCCCTGGTGGATGCCCAAGGCCAGGACACCGTACTCAGCGCCGTGGCCTTCATCGGCAAGGGCATCAAGGCCGACGGCTACAGCCTGAGCAAGTCCGGCGACGCGACCAGCACGGTCTACTACAGCCTGGGCGAGAGCGTGTCCGACATGCAGGTGAACATTTACGCCACGGACGGCACCCTGGTGCGCACCGATGTCATCGGCGCCAAGCAGGCCGGCGAGTACCAGTACACCTGGGACGGCAAGGACGCCGACGGCAACGCCATGGCGGACGGGACCTACGGCGTGGCCATCGTCGCCGCAGACACCTCCGGGGCGGCGGTGCTCGTGCAGTCCAAGATCAGCGGCGTGGTGACCGGGGTGGTCACCCAGAACGGAGCCACCATGCTCGAGCTCGCGGACGGCCGCACCGTGGCCCTCTCCAGCGTCTCCGAGGTGGTGCAGCCGGCAGCGTCAACCAGCGATACAACGTCGTCCTGATAAATCGGTCCGGGCACGACGTGACTCAAGTCTAAACAAAATTTCGAAGGGATAGGAGGTTCAACATGTCGCTCTCCGCATCATTGTACCAGGGCATCACCGGCTTGCAGGCCCACAGTGAAAAGATTTCCGTCATCGGAAACAACCTGGCCAACGTCAGCACCGTGGGCTTCAAGGGTGCGAACATGCACTTTGAGGACGTCATGAGCCAGGATGTCTACACCTCCGCCGGTGTGGCCCAGGTGGGACGCGGCGTGCGCGTTGCCGCCATCTACTCCGACTTCGCCCAGGGCTCCTTTGAGAGCACCACGGAGTCCACGGACCTGGCCATCGGCGGGAGCGGCTTCTTCACCGTGAAAGCCCGGAACACGGACAACCAGTACTACACCCGCGCGGGCAACTTCCGCTTCGACAAGGACGGCTACCTGACCGACCCGCACGGCTACGTGGTGCAGGGCTGGGCCATGGTCAAGGCCTCCACCGCCGCCGCCACCGGCGCCACCACCAGCACCGCGAACACCAACACCTACTCCATCACCGGAAGCCCCACGGACATCCGCATCAACAATTTCCAGTCCCCGCCCGAGGCCACCAGCAACGTGAGCATCATCACCAACCTGGACCCGAACAACAAGAGCAAGTCCAACTCCGCCACAAACCCGTACTTCGCCATGTTCAACAACTGGGACGGCACAGCCACCACGCCGCTGGCCAGCACGGCCTACGGGTACAGCAGCACCCTCAAGGTGTACGACGAGGTCGGCGCGGCCCACAACCTGACCGTGTACTACGACCAGGTGACCCTCAGCAACGCCGGCGGCAACACCGTGTGGGAATACATGGTCACCAGCACCCCCACCGAGGATGGCCGCATCCTGTCCGGCGCAAACGGCTCGCTGACGGCCATGGCAGGCACCTCGGGCGCAGGCGTGCTCATGATCGGCACCATGACCTTCCGGGCCGGCGCCCTGATCAGCGAGAGCGCGTACACGCTCAAGAGCAACGGCGGCGCCCTGGGCATGAAGAACCTGAACTCCTGGCAGCTGGCGGACTTCTCCACCGGCGGCTACCCGCTCATCACCCCGAACTTCATCCAGGCCTCCAACGCCTCCATCGCCACGGCCACCAACGCCACGCCCATCGCCATCAACTTCGGCATCCGCAACACCGACCTCACCAGCAACGGTTCGGGCTCCTATTCCGTGGGCTGGAGCCAGAGCAAGGGCGGCGGATACGTGACCCCCACCGCAGCGGGCGTGGGCAACACGATCAGCAACGTGGGCTGGCTGCCGGGCTTCAAGTCTCCGGTCATCGACGCCATGACCACACAGTCGTACGACACCGGCGGCTCGAGCACCCTGTTCCAGAGCCAGGACGGCTACACCGCGGGCTTTCTGCAGAGCATCTCGGTTTCCCGCGAAGGCATCCTCACCGGGCGCTACTCCAACGGCCAGGTGCTGGACCTGTACTCGCTCACGCTGACGAGCTTCACCAACCAGTGGGGCCTCAGGCGCGAGGGCGGCAACCTGTTCAGCGAAACCCGCGAGTCCGGCCCGGCCCTCACCGGCGAGGCCAACACCCCAGGCAAGGGCACCGTGGCCTCCAGCACGCTGGAACAGTCCAACGTGGACATGGGCGCGCAGTTCGTCTCCCTGATCACCGCCCAGCGCGGCTTCCAGGCCAACACCAAAGTCATCACAACGGCGGACAGCATGCTCGGCGAAGTTATCGCCATGAAGCGCTAAGTTCAAGAGAACCTCCCTTCCCACTGATGACCCCGCCCGGCTTGACCGACTGGGCGGGGTCTCTTCTTTTGCCCGGACGACCCCCGGACCAGGCCCCAGGAGGGGCATGCCCGGCAATTCTTTCCGTGGGAGGCAGGTGGGATGCCCGGTTCGGGGCTAAGTGAAGTCCGCCGGGAGCAGGCTCAAGTTGTCCAGGCAGCGCAGCTCGGACATCCTCGAAAGGTGCTTGTAGAAAACCTTCACGTCATTGCCCAGGCAGTTCCCGACCATGGCTGGGTTGCGCACCTCCGTGCGCGCCGCTAGCCCGGAGGACTGGTGGTGGATGCAGGCGACCAGGCCGCAGTACATGACCTTGAAGCCCTCCAGGCACAGGCACAGGTCGTGGTCGATGTCGTCCATCTGCGAAGGCGAGAAGCGGATGTCGAAGTTTGGAACGCGGCGCAGGGCCTCGGTCCGGAACAGGTGCAGGCAGCCCATGACCGAGCGCGTCTCGCGGATGCAGTCGTAGAACCCGTTGTCGTACTGGTGGTGGGCCACGGACAGGCTCAGCCGGAGCAGGTCGTTCTTGGCGATGCTGACGTAGCGGTAAAGGTACTGCAGCTTCGCCGGCTGCCCCGGGTAGACGATCTTGCACCCCACGACCCCGATCCTGGGGTCCGCCTCGGCGATGCTGAGATACCACTGGAGCCAGTCCCTGGGCATCTCGACGTCGTCATCGAGAAACGCCACATAGTCGTTCTCCCAGGTCGACGGAAGGTTTGTCAGCCAGTTCCGCGCGGCCGGCGCCCCGATGTTCACGGGCAGCGGGAGGATGGTGAACGCGTTGTCCGGGAACAGCTCCCGCGCGGACTCGACCACCGCCAGGCTGTCGTCCGAGCAGCCGTTCAGCAGCACGGTGACCGAGGCCCGGCCGATATCCGTTGCCGCAAGGCATGTGAGGGTTTCCCCAAGCAGCTTGGCCTTGTTGAAGGAATACAGATAAATGGCGACCTTCTTCTGCGCCACGAGCTCCGGGCGCTTGACGCTCGGCCGTTGCAGTTCCGCCAGGCGGAAGCGCACGGGCGCCTGGTCGCCATCCAGGGCCAGGGACTTTTCATAGAACGCCACAGCCCCCTTGGCGTCGCCCCGCATCCGGGCAAGCTCCGCAGCGTGGTTGAGGTGCACCTCGTTGATGTCCGCCGGGGACAAGGACTCCCAGAGCGCTTCCGCCGCCTCCACATTGCCCATGGCGGCGTAATGGTTGAAGAGCATGCCGCCAAAGTCGCCCTTGAGCGGCTCCGGGCAGGTGAACGCGTGGAGCCAGTCCGGAGACGCCTTGCGTTCCAGAAAGTCCGCCACCAGGAGCCTTCCGGCCGCCAGCGCATAGGTCGGATGGGTCGCGAGCAGGCCCAGCAGGGCTTCCCGCGCCCTGGCGGAGTCCCGCAGGAAATCTATCTGATCAATGCGCGCCAGTTCAGCCGGGGCGAAGTTGTTTTCATGCAGCGTCCTGATCTTGGCCTGGAACGCGGGGTTGCCCAGCACGGACGGCGTGGAGATGTTGATGACGTCAAAGGGCGACAGGTGCAGGCATTTCGTGATCAGGCGTTCAATGAGCTGCCAGAGGCCGGGGTCGGCACATTTTTCATGTTCCGCCAGGAAATGGTTCAGGTAGCACACCACCACGGCCCGGTCCAAATGGAAGCTGGCCTGGTGGTTGCGGAAATGCTCCATGGCCTCGCCAACGGTCAGGCACGCCAGCTCGCCGGCCAGGCCGTTGCGGAGGATGCGGAAAAACTCGGTGTTCATGCCTGCTCCTTCCCTTGCGTGCGGCGGCCGGGGCTTCCATCTGCCCGCGCCGCAAGCTGGCGGGCGGCAGCGGCGCGCAACCAATTCAAAGAATTTCCGCCAGGGCCTCCAGATGCTCCAGGCAGCGGCTGGTGGACTCCTCGGAGGCGTCCTCGTTCTCCAGGGCCGCCTCCATGTACCCGGCCAGGGGCGACCAGAAGGGCGCGGTCCCGGCGAGCAGCGCCCGTGGGGAGCCCAGGCCGTGGACCGCCAGACGGGCCGCGCTGCTGGCCAGGGCGGGCAGGGAGCGCTTCAGGTTCACAGCCAGGCGCGGGTGCGCGCCGGACAGCGCCTGCCAGGCCGCGCGCACCGGTCCGGCCTGCGCCCCGGACAGCCGCCAGAGGAAGAACGCGCGCCAGAACACCCCGGCCAGCTCGTCCGCGCTCGGCGCGCCGCCCGCCTCGGGCAGGCCCAGGCGGCGCAGGCCGAAGAGGCCCTCGGGCGTGCGCTCGGTGCCGAACAGGGTCAGCCCCGGCATCTTGAGGCGCTCCAGGCGCTCGGCCGGGCCGCGCAGGATGGTGGCGGCCAGGGCGGCCACGCGGCGCGGGGTCAAGTCCTGGCGGCACTGCCCGCCGGAGCGGGTGCAGGCCCAGCAGCCCCGGGCGCAGGAGGCGCTTGCGCGCAGCACCAAGTGCCCCGGCTGGTACGGGCCGGTGTCCCAGGGATTCACGTTGCCCACGGAAAGGTTCAGGGTCTTAAGCCCGGTCCAGGCGGCCACGTGCATGGGCCCGGTGTCCGGGGTGATGAACAGGCCCAGGGTGCGGCCCGCAGACACCAGCTCGGCCAGGGAGAGCTTGCCCACCAGGTCCAGCGCCGGATGGTCGAACAGGGCGCGCACTTCGCGGGCCACGGGCACGTCGTCCGGGCCGCCCAGGAGCACGGGCCGCAGGCCCCGGTCCAGCAGCTCGCGCACCAGCCCGGCGTAGAAGGCCGCGTCCGGGCGCTTGGCCGGGTCGCTGGCGCCCAAGAACACGCCCACGCTCTTGGCCTCCTGGCCCCGCGGCTCTCGCGGCGGCCCGAAGCGGGTCTTCTGCGTGATCGTCAGGGGCACGATGTCCAGGGCGTTCAGGTCGGCCCAGTGGAAGCGGTTGTGCCGGTTGTTCTGCACCAGGCTTGTGCGGAAGAGCTGCCAGGCCCCGTGCACACGCAGCGCGCCGTCCGGCCCGCGCACGGGTCCCAGCTTCTCGTCTGCGGAAAGCTCCCCGGCCAGCCGGGCCGCATCCTCGCGAATGCTCAGGTTGATGATCAGGCTGTAGACCCTGCCGTGCAGCGCGCCGGAGGTCGCCTCAGGCCAGGAGATGTAGGCTGCGGGGGGGCTCACGGGCAACAGCGGGGTGAAGAAGTTCTCCTCGGCCACCACATGGATCTGCCGGGCCGGGAAGCAGCGCTTGAGCCAGAGCAGCAGCGGAAAGGTCAGCACCAGGTCGCCCATGCGCTGCATCTGCAGCACCAGCATCGGCCCGTTGGAGATGGCCACGGCTAGCGCACCCGTCCGGGGAAGGACTGCTGGATGGCCGCCATGAGCGCGCTTAGGCGGTGCTCGTAGGTGTGCTCGGCCAGCACCCGCGCCCGCCCGGCCCTGGCAATGCGCTCCCGCGCCCCGGCATCGGCCAGGAAGCGCTCCGTCAACCCGGAGATCTCGTCGGGGTTGCGGTACAGCGCGATCTCGACATCGGGCTCAAAGAGGCGCTCGATCTGCCTGCGGTGGTCGGTGAGCAGAAAGGCCCCGGACGCGGGCACGTCGAACACGCGCTGGTTCACAGCGCCCTTCATCTGCAGGCTGGTGCAGTTGAAGTTGACCTCGCTGGCCGGGTAGAAGCCCGGCAGGTCGTCGTAATAGCTGAGCTCCTTGTGCAGCCGGTGGCCCGAGCCTGCGGGCAGGATCTGGCTCCAGCCCGGGTCTCCGGCGATGAGCGGGCCGAAGGGCAGGGTTTTGGCCACGCAGCCCAGGCGGTATTCCAGGGTGGAGTGCCAGACCAGGGCCGTGGCAAAGGCCACCCGCCGCAGGAGCGGCAGCGCGTCAAACTCCGGCAGAAGGTCCGGCCGCGCGGCGGCCAGGAAGGCCGCGACCGAACGCTCGCCCGACTGGCCAAAGGCCCGGGCCAGGTCCACGAAGGCCGAAAGCAGCGCCTCGCCGGGCGCGGCCGCGTTGAGCCTGCTGACGGTCTTGGCGACCATGGAGTTGCCCACGAAGGACACGCGCGAGCGCCACTCGGGCCGACCCTCGCGCCCGGGGCGAAAGCGCTCCGGGTCCGCGCCCAGCGGCAGCCAGAAGACGTTTGTGAAGCCGTAGCCGCGCACGGCCTCCAGGCTGTCCGCGTCCCAGGTCAGGATGAGCGTGTTCTGCGGGTCGGGCCGTTGGTACAGCGGCAGGATGAACTCCGGGTTGTCCACAAACCAGGACACCAGGGGCAAGCGTAGCTCCCCGGCCAGGGCGTAGAGTACGCCCTCGTGGTCCACGCCCAGGTGGTTCACCGTGACGATGGCGTCGGGCTTGAAGCTGGCGGCGGTCTCGCGGATGGTCTTGACGAAGAGGTCGCGGTCCACGCTGCGCGAGGCGAAGTCCAGCAGCAGGTGCGGAACGTCCAGGCGCTGGCAGGCGGCCTTGAGCTCGCCCAACAGGAAATAGGCGCTGGTGAGCAGGAGCAGGCGGGGAGCGCGGCCCCGGTGGCGCAGTGGGAGGGCGTCGTCCATCATGGGGGCAAACCCTAGCCCGGTCCGCACCCGCTGTAAAGCCGGGCGCGGGGGCTGGCGGGCTGCACGGTCGACGTCCCAAAATGCGTATACGCATATTCACCGACTGAGCGGACAGGGCCGGTTTTTTCGCATAGGTCTTTGCAACGGTGATTTTTCCCAACTATAGCAAACAGTAATAGCATATTATGGGATCTCACATGCCCTCATTCCATCAGCTCATCGCGGACACATCTCACCACTGGGAAATCCTGGAGGACATGGCCGGACGGACGGAGTACTGCTCGCCGTCGTGCCTGGCGCTTACGGGGTTCGGCCCGGAGCACTTCCTGGGCCGCACCGACGTCCTGACGGGCCTGGCGCACTCCGCCAGCAGGGGCGAGCTGGACGAGTTCCTGACCGGGCTGCGCAACGGCCCGACGAACATGTCCAAGAGCCTGGAGCTGCGCATCGTCACCGAAGACGGCCTGAGCCGCTGGGTGGTCTGCCACGCCCGGCGCGTCACCTCGTCTGACGGGCGGATGTTCCTGCGCGCCTCCCTGCGCGACATCAGCCGCCGCAAGGCCCTGGACATGGAACTCAAGTCCTCCCGCCTGCGGGACCCCGTCACCGGCCTGTACAACCGCGCCTGGTGCATGGAGACCCTCCAGCGGCAGCTGAAAATACACGCCCCCGGGACCTACTTTTCTGTGACCGTGATGGACATCGACCGGCTGAAGAAGGTCAACGACACTCTCGGGCCGGCCTACGGCGACGAGATCATCCGCATGGCCGCCGAGCGCATCGCCGCCACCATGGCCCCACCGGACTCGGCCAGCCGCATCTCCGGCGACGGCTTCGCCCTGCTCTTCCCCGGCAAGTCCCCGCGCGAGGTCATCAAGCACATCAAGCGCATCCAGGCCCTCATGGCCGCGCCCTTCGACCTGCGCGGGCACGAGGTCACCATCACCGCCAGCGCGGGCATCGTGGTCAGCCCCATGCCAGGCGACAAGCCCGAGGACGTGCTGCGCAACGCCAACATCGCGCTCAGGCGGGCCAAGGCCAACACCCACCACCGCTACAAGGTCTTCCACTCGCGCATGTTCATCGAGAGCTCGCGGCAGATGGAGATCGAGATCGACCTGGACGCGGGCCTGCGGAACGCCGAATTTTTCCTGGAATACCAGCCCATCGTCTGCCTGGAGACGAAGCGGCTCAAGAGCGTGGAGGCCCTGCTGCGCTGGAACCACCCGCGCCACGGCGTCATGCGGCCCGACGAGTTTTTGCCCGTGGCCGAGGCCACGGACTTCATCGTGCCTCTGGGCGAGTGGGTGCTGCGCCGGGCCTGCGCGGACATGGTGGCCCTCATGGCCGACCACCCGGAGTTGACCGACCTGTCCATGAGCGTGAACATCTCCGCCCGGCAGCTGGCCCAGCACAACATCGCCGAGACCGTGGCCGAGGTGCTGCGCGAGACCGGCATGGAGCCCACGCGCCTGAAACTGGAGCTCACCGAGACCATGGCCATGGAAAACCCGGCGCTCACTGCCCAGCGCCTGCACACCATCAAGGCCCTGGGCGTCAAGATCAGCATCGACGACTTCGGCACCGGCTACTCGTCCCTGTCCTCCCTGCAGAACTTCCCCATCGACACCATCAAGGTGGACAAGAGCTTTGTGGGCAAGATGGACACAAGCGCCGAGCAGCGCAAGATCGTGCGTTCGGTGATCTCCCTGGCCCACAGCCTGGACCTGGACGTGGTGGCCGAGGGCATCGAGATGCGCGAGCAGTGGTCCATGCTCAAGGTGCTGGACTGCCAGAGCGGTCAGGGCTTCCTGTTCTCGCACCCGGTGGACATGGCCAAGCTGCGCACGTTCATCTGCAAGGCCAGCCCGCAGGTCAAACAGTAGAGATCACTCCAGCAGCAGGAAGCGTTCCGGCCATGCGGAAGGCGTTGCCTCCGGCTCGCTTGGCCGCATACATGGCCGCGTCGGCCCGGCCGAGCAGACTGTCCTGGTCCTGGCCATGCTCCGGGTAGCAGGCCAGCCCCACCGAAGCGCCCAGGAACATCTTCCCGTCCGCCACCTTCGGATCAAACAACGCCGCCAGCACCTTCTCGGCCACGGCCTCGGCATCCTTGGCTCCGGCCAGGTCCGGCAACACGATGACGAACTCGTCGCCGCCCAGACGGGCCACGGTGTCGGACTCGCGCACGCAGGCCTTGAGCCGGAGCGTGGTCTCCATGAGCACCCTGTCGCCGTGGGCGTGGCCGTAGGTGTCGTTCAGGGACTTGAAGTGGTCCAGGTCCACGAACAGGAGGCCCACGCCGATGTTGTTGCGCCGGGCGCGGCGCAGGGCCTGCTTCAGGCGGTCCACGAAGAGCTGGCGGTTGGGCAGGCCGGTGAGCGAGTCGTGCAGGGCCATGTGCCGCACGCGCTCCTCGCTGACCTTGAGCGCGCTGACGTCCTGGGCGTTTATGACCACGTGGCCGCCGGGCATGCGCGAGACCTTCATGCGGCACCAGCACTGTCCGCCATCGCGGTGCAGGAAGGGGAACACGCGCTCCGGCGGGTCCTCCTGCGTCATGTCGCTCATGAGGTTGACCACAAAGGACTGGCGGTCCTCCTCGGTGGCGAAGATGCGGTCGGCCAGGACCGCCAGGGAGGGCACCTCGCGCACGGAGTAGCCGAACAGGCGCTGCATGCCGGGGTTGTCGTAGATGAGCGTGCCGTTCTTGTCGGCCAAGGCGATGCCGTCAAAGGAGCTCTGCAGGATGGCCCCGCGCTCGCGGCCCTCCATCTCCAGGCGCGAGTAAAGGTCGGCGAGGTCGCCGGTCATGACGTTGAAAGCCTTGGCCAGGTTGCCCAGCTCGTCCCCGGTCATGACCTGCGCGCGCACGGACAGGTCGCCCCCGGCCACGGCCATGGCGGCCCTGGTCACGGCCAGGATGGGCCGCGCCACGCGCCGGGAGAACACGAACACCCCCAGGCCCAGGCAGGCGGCCATGGCCAGCCCCACCAGCACGGTGACCAGGGCCAGCTGCCGGGCCGAGGCAAAGGCCTCAGCCTGGGACATCTCGGCCAAGAGCGCCATCTGGTAGGAGCCCAGCCAGCGGTACACCCCCACCACAGGCACCCCGGCGTCATTGAGGTACAGCCCCTGCCCGCTGCCCCCGGCCAGGGCGCGCTGGATGCCCTCAGTGTGGGCCTGGCGGCCCATGCCCAGGAGGCCCTTGCGGCCCGAGGCCACCAGGACGTTGGAGGAATCCACCAGATAGGTCTCCCCGGTCTCGCCCAGACCCGCCCGGGAGCGGATGATCTGGTCGATGCGCTCCAGCCCCAGGTGCACGGCCAGCACGGCCAGCAACTGGCCGGACTCGTCCTTCACGGGCATGCTCACCGTCAGGATGGGCCGCAGGGATTCCGGCGAGAGGTAGACGCTCTGCACCGTCGGCTCCTGCCGGCCCTGGGTGTAGAAATTGTACCTGGCCCGGTAGCCGCCGATGTTGGACAACTCCGTGGAGAGCAGCACGCGGCCGCCCGTGGGGGCCAGCACCAGGATCTCGCGCACATCCGGCTGGGCGGCCATGTAGTCGCGAAAATGAGCAAGCAGGCGCTGCGCTGCACGCTGGTCCAGCCCATGGCCGGTGGAGAACTGGGAGGCAGTCGAGGCGCCAACGAACTGCAGGTCCCGCAGGCGCTCCTCCACCCACAGGGCCAGGTCCGTCTCCTTCTGGCGACTGGCGGAGTCAAGACGGGCGAACGCCGCCTGGCGCAGGAAGGCCCGCCCTGTCAGGTAGCTGGCCGCACCCATGCAAGCCACGCCCAGGAGCGCAAACACCAGAGAGGTGCTCACCAGCCGGGCCACCAGGCTTTTCCGGATGAGGTTGTTCATGCGCGCCGGCTCTCGCAGTTCATGGCGCCGCCTTCGAGGTCTTGCGGCTGTGGACCTGCCCGCCCTCGATGGCCAGGACATGGGCGCCGCGCACTGCGTCGCCCCCCTGCTCGAAAGACAACCGTCCGGTCAGCCCCTCGTACCCGCGCAGCGAGGCGATGCCTTCGCGCAGCAACACCGGGTCAACGCTGCCCGCCGCCTTGGCTCCAGCCAGGACCACCCCCAGGGCGTCCAGGGTCAGGGCCGCGTTCTTGTCCAGCGGCGCACCCAGCTCCCGCTGGTACCGCTCCACCTCCTGGCGGGCCGGGCCGGCCATGGACTCCAGTGCATAGTCCGAGCTGAAGAACGAGCCCTCGGCCTGGGGCAGCGCCTGGATGCTCTGGTCCAGAGCCCAGGCGTCTCCGCCCAGAAACACCCCGGTAAAGCCTGCGGCCCTGGCCTGGATGATCTGGCGGCTCAGGTCCGCCGGGAAATTGGGCAAAAACAGGGCCTGGGCGCCGGAGGCCCGGATGCGCGCGAGCTGGGCCGCGAAGTCTGACGCCCCGGTGGCGTAGATTTCCCGAGCCGTCACCTGCCCGCCCAGGCCGGTGAAGGACTCGCTGAACAGAAGCGCCAGCCCCCTGGGATAGGCGTCGGCCTCGTCGTAGAGCACCGCCGCCCGGCGCAGGCTCAGGTCCTCGCGAGCGAACTGGGCCATGATCCGGCCCTGCACCGTGTCCACCAGGCAAACCCGGAAGACATATCGGCGGCCCTTGGTCAGCGGCGGGCTGCTGGCCGAGGGGCTGACCAGGGGGATCCGGGCGCTCTCGGCCACGTCGGCCACGGGCAGGGCGTCGCGGCTGAAATACGGCCCCACCAGGGCCGACACCCGCTTCTGGTGGATGAGCCGCGCGGCGGCGGTCATGATGCCCTCCACCTGGCCGCCGGTGTCCTCCAGCAGCAACCGGACCTTGACCCGCCTGCCGCCAAGGTCCAGGCCGCCCTCGGCGTTGACGCGCGCAACGGATAGCTCCGCCGCGCGCCGGGAGATGTCCAGGGAGGGGCTGCAGGAAACCGGCACCAGAAACCCGATGCGGAGATCCTCCTCCGGGGCTTCCGCCCTGGAGCAGGCGGCCAGCGACGCCAATAATGCCCATGACGCCAACGCACACAACACCGCCAGCGAGAACAACGCCCCGCGCACGTGTGCTCTTCTGCGACCCGTCACCGCAGCCCCCCCCCAAGTTTTGGCCCAACACCCGGCGCACGCCCTGGCACCGCACTGCGAAGGGTTCCGGCGAAGCGGATGCCCTTGTGGGTGATCTCCAGGATCTGGGCGTCACGCTCGGGCGTGCCCGAGACATAGCGCCCCAGGCCGGCAACGCCGGCATACTCCCTTGTCTCCATCAGGGCTGCGGCCAGGGCCTGGGGGTCCATGGACTGGGCCTGCCCGGCGGCGCGAAACAGGAGGCCAAAGGCGTCGTACACCAGAGCCGCCACAGAGCTTGGCTGGTGGCCGAAGGACGAAACATAGCGCTCCATGAACCCGCGCGAGGCCTCGGACTGAGGCCCCCCGGGATGCCAGGGCACGAGGAAGCGCGCGCCGACCATGCCGTCCAGATCCCGGGCCTGCAACAGGTCCCAGCCGTCCGGCCCCACCAGCAGGCCCTGGAAACCAAGGGCGCGCGCCTGGCGCACCAGCCGAGGGGCGGCAGTATGGTAGACCGGCAGGAACAAGACCTGGGGGCGCGTGAGCAGGAGCTGGCGCAACAGCGTTTTGCTGTCTTTTTCGGCCGCCAGGTACCCCGCCAGAGCCGGGCGCTGGCCGCCCTGAGCCGCGAAGGCCTGCTGGAAATCCGTGGCCAGGGTGCTGGAATAGACGATGGTCTGGTCGTAGAGCACCGCCGCGCGCGCCGCGCGCTGGCCACGGCACAGCCGCGCCAGAGCCTGGGCCTGGAAGGCATCGGAATAGGGTGTGCGGTAGACATAGTGTCGGCCGCTCGTGAGTTGCGGGGTGGTGGCGCCGGGGCTGATGAAGGGCGTGCGCAGCTCCTCAGCCAGGGCGGCCATGGGCAGCGCCTGGGACGAGGTGGCCCCGCCAATGATGGCGGCCGCGCCAGAGGCCAGGGCCCGGCGCATGGCGCGCAGGCCGTCCTCCACACCCGGCCCGTGGGTAATCACCTCCACCCTGAGGGCAGCCTGCCCCCGGGGCGTGGTGATGCCACCCTGACGGGCCACGTCGCGGCGCACCAGCTCGGCGGCGTTGCGGTACTCCACATCAAGGCCGGTGGCGTCGCCGCCCTCGGCCACCAGCAGCGCCACCAAGATCTCCTCCTGGGAGCTCTTGGGCACAGGGTCGCACGAGGCCAGGCAAAGCGCCGCAGCCAGGACCAGCATCATCAACCGCGCCACGGCGGCATGGGTGCATCCGCTCACTCGCATCGGCCACTCCAAGGTCAAGGACGATGAAAACAAATACCTTCGATGTCTAAGTAGTATGTAGGAACGTGGAGTTTGACAAGGAATGTCCGGGGGTCAGGCAAGAAAAAATGACATTATGCGCGGCGGCGCAGGCGGCGGGCCAGGGCGTCGACGAGCATGCGCGCCTCGTCCAGGCCCAGGCCACGGGCAAGCAGGAAGTACAAAACGGCCCACGCCGGAATGAGCAGCAGCGAGACCACGCGCATGCCCGAGGTGCTCCAGGCCAGAAGCCCGATGACCAGACTGGGCGCGCCGCACTTGAGCCACGTGGACAGGGTCATGGGCCAGGACCCCAGGCGGCGGCGCAAAAGCCAGGACAGCAGACCCACGTTCAACGCGCTGGCCGCGCTGACCGCCAGGGCCAGACCCACGTGGGCCAGTTGCTGCATGAGCGCCCAGCCGAGCAGGATGTTCACCGCCACGCACAGGGTGGCCACCAGCACCGGGGTGCGCGTGTCCTCCAGGGCGTAGAAGGCCCCCACCAATGGCCGCACCAGGGCGATGGCGGGCAGGCCCAGGCCGTAGGCCATGAGCGCCCCGGCCGTGGAGTGGATGGCATCCGGACCGAAGGCCCCGCGCCCGAACAGCAGCGCAATGAGCGGCGTGGCCAGGGCCAGCAGCCCGGCCATGGCCGGAAGGCTGATGGTCAGCGACAGGCGCAGGGACGAGCGGATCACGGACATGAACTCGTCGGTCTTCCCCTCGGCGCTCAGGCGCGAGAGGCTGGGCAGGGCCGCCGTGCTCACGGCCAGGCCGAACACGCCCACCGGGAACTGCACCAGGCGGTCGGCGTAGTAGAGATACGAGATGCTGCCCACAGGCAGGAACGAGGCCAAAAGCGTGCCCAGCAGCAGGTTGATCTGGTACACGGCGCTGCCGAACACCGAGGGCAGCATGAGCCTGCCCATGCGCAGCACCGCCGGGTCGAACCAGCGCCACGGCCCGCGCCAGGAAAAGCCCATCCGCCGCAGGTAGGGCTGCTGGAACAGCCACTGCCCCAGGCCCGAGGCCAGGACGCCCCAGGCCAGGGCATAGGCCACGTTGAGCTCGAAATGCCAGCCGATGAGCGCGAAGCTGATGAACCCGATGTTCAGGATGCACGGGGCCATGGCCGGGGCGAAAAAGTGGTCCAGGGCGTTCAATATGCCCATGCACAGACCAACGGCGGAGATGAAGATGATGTACGGGAAGCAGATGCGCAAGAGGCTGGCCGTGGTGGCGAGCAGCTCCGGGTTGCGCTCGAAGCCCGGCGCGATGAGGGCCGTCAGCTCCGGGGCGAAATACATGGCCAAAAGCGTGATGACCGTCAGGATGGCCACCAGCCAGGCCAGCACGGCCCGGGCCATCTCCCGGGCGCGCTCCTCGCCTTCCTCGGTCCGCACGCGCGAGAACGCCGGAATGAAGGCCAGGGTGAGCGAGCCCTCAGCAAACAGGCTGCGCAACAGATTCGGAATGCGGAAGGCCACGAAGAAGGCGTCCGCGAACAGGCCCGCGCCAAGGGTGAAGGCGGTGATGAGGTCGCGCACGAAACCCAGCACCCGTGAAATCAGGGTGGCCCCGCCAACAGTGGCGGCGCGGCGGGCGATGTGGCGGGATTCGGCGTTCATCTGCCGGGCATATAGCCCATGCATCGGGCGCTGTCATCAGCGCCGAGGCAGCCCCAGGGGTTCCACCCCTGGACCCCGCAAGGGGACGAGCCCCCTTGACCCCGTTCCCGCCGAAGCGGTGCGGCTTCGCCGCGCCGCTTCGGCGGATGCAGGTTCCAAGGGGCGTGCCCCTTGGCGGAGGGGGCCTGGGGGAGGCGGAGCCTACCCCAGCCGCGCCAGCACAGCGGCGATGTCAACGGGCAGAAGCACAGGCTCGCGCGGCAGCCGCGCAAAGTCGAAGGCCGTGAGGAGCTCCTGCGGGGTTGCGGGACAAGGGGCGTCAAGAAGCCCGGCGCGCCAAGCCAGGTAACCGGTGATGGCCGCAGCCGAAACGCCAGCCTCGCGCAGCGCGGCCAGGGTCAGGGACTGGTGGCGCTTGGCCAGCCGCTCGCCGTCGGCATCCAGCACCAGAGGAAGGTGCGCATATTGCGGAACGGGCGCGCCAAGCAAGCGGTAGAGGTGGAGCTGGCGCGGGGTGCTGGTGAGGATGTCGTTGCCGCGCACCACCTGGGTCACGCCCAGGGCGATGTCGTCCAGGACCACGGCCAGCTGGTAGGCGAACACCCCGTCGGAGCGGCGCAGGGCGAAATCGCCGCCGCAGTCGGCCAGGGTCATGGCCTGCGGCCCGGCCACGAGGTCATGGAAGGACTCCGCCATGTCAGCGCAGCGCAGGCGCAGGGCGGGCCGTCGGCCCTGGCGCAGGAGCGCTCCGCGCTGTTCAAGGGTCAGATTCCGGCAGGTGCCGGGATAGGCGGGCGAGCCGTCGTCCACAAGGGGCGCATGGGGAGCGGAGGCAAGAGAGCGCAGCTCCTTGCGCGTGCAGAAGCAGGGGTAGACATGCCCGGCCTGCTCCAGGCGCGCCAGGGCCTCGGCGTAGGCGTCCAGCCGCGCGCTCTGCTCATGCGGCCCCTCGTCCCAGTCCAGGCCCAGCCAGCGCAGGTCGCGCAAAATCCCTTCAGCGAACTCCGGGCGCGAACGCTCGGGGTCGATGTCCTCCAGACGCAGGACCACCTCCCCTCCCGCAGCCCTGGAAGCCAGCCAGGCCAGCAAAAAGGCCCAGGCATTGCCCAGGTGCAGGTGCCCGGTGGGGCTGGGGGCCAGTCGGCCCCGGACAGGTTGTGAGGTATCTCTTTGCATCCGCCTCCGGCACCATCATCCGGCCCGAAAGTCAAGGGCCAGTGCATTTCTGGGGTAGGCTCCGCCTCCCCCAGGCCCCCTCCGCCAAGGGGCACGATACCGCGCGGTCACGCGGTAAAGGTCGCGCCCTGCGCTTCCTGTGACCGCGTGCCCTGGCGCGCCGTGAAGGGCATCTGTGCGACGGCGAGGGGGAGCGACGTGTTCCGCTCAGGCTCTGGGGTGCTGAGGTGGAAGCTCAAATACAAAATATGCACATCGTCCACACAAAGCTTCATCGCGGAGAAATTGCCCGCCCCATAGACTCACGAGGGAGCGCTTCTAATCCGGGTGCCTACGACAATCCATATGCCTTCAACAGGGCATACAGCCGCGCACGGGACAACCCGGACATGGCGCAGGCTTTCGGGATATCGCCGCCACACGCGGCCAGCAGTTCCCGCAAATAGCGCGACTCCACCTCGGCCACGGCTTGAAGCCGGACCTGGCGTAACGGCTGCAGGGGCTGGCCAACCCGCAGACCTTCTTCCACACGAGGTGGCTGCCGGACAGGCAGGGCGTTTCGCGCCAGGTTGACGCGAATGTTTGTGGGCAAGTGGGCGGCCACGAGCACCGGATCGTTCATGGCCGCAGCCAGGGAATGCTCCACGGCGTGGATGAGCTCGCGCACATTGCCCGGCCAGTTGTACGCTTCCAGTGCGTCAAGGTAATCGGGCGAGACGCGCTTGGCCGGGAGAGCATTCAGACGGCATTGCCGGGCCACGAAATGTCGACACAGCCGGGCGATGTCGCCGCCCCGCTCTTTGAGCCGGGGCAGGTCGATGGTCATAGTCCGGATGCGGAAGAGCAGATCCTGGCGGAAGGCTCCGGCCCCGGCCAGGGCCTCAAGGTCGCGGTTGGTGGCCACCAGCAGGCGGAAGTCGCTCTGCAGCTCCTTGAGCCCGCCCACCGGCCGGTAGCGGCCGTCCTGGAGCACGCGCAGGAAGGCCTTTTGCACGGCCATGGGCAACTCCCCGATCTCGTCCAGAAACAGCGTCCCCCGGTGGGCCTGGTGGACCATCCCCTCGAAACGGCGGTCAGCCCCGGTAAAGGCGCCGCGCTCGTAGCCGAACAGTTCGCTCTCCACGAGCTTTTCAGGCAGAGCCGCGCAGTCCACCACCACGAAGGGCCCATCGGCCCGGGCGCTGTTGTCGTGGATGGCCCGGGCGAAGAGCTCCTTGCCCGTGCCGGTCTCGCCGGTGATGAGCACGCTGGCCTCCGTAGCCGCAGCCTGGGCCACGAGGTCCATGCACGCGTGTATGGCTCGGCTCTCGCCGATGATGCCGCTGCGCTTGAGCCCCAGCGGCAGAACATTTTGCTTGCCCCGGTGGTGCTCCATGGCGCGCTGGATGGGCAGGCGGATGGTGTTCAGGGTCGGCGGCTTGGCGATGTAGCTCCAGGCGCCGCTGCGGATGGCCAATTCCGCGCCGTCCGGGTCGCCTGCGCCGGTGAGAATGATGACCTCCGGCGCCGATGGGCATTCCTGAAAGCCCGGCAGGCTGTCGAGACCGTTCCCGTCTGGCATGCGCACGTCCAGGACCACCACGTCAAAGTCCCCGGCACGGGCCTTGCCTAAGCCGTCCTTCAGAGTTCCGGCCGTGTCCGCCTCAAAGCCCATCTGCTGCACGGCAAGGGCAAGGGCCTCGCAGAGCATGGGGTCGTCGTCCACAATGAGCACGCGCGGCATGGCTCAGTCCTCCTGCGCCGCAGGGCTGCTGCGTTTACCGGGAAGCAGCTTGCGCATCAGGGCGGCCAGTTCGTCCATGCGGAAGGGCTTGGCGAGGAATTCCAGTGCGCCGATGCGCCACGCTTTCTCCCTGCTGACCAGGTCGCTGTGCCCCGTGGTCAGGATCACCGGCAGGTGGGGATCGATCTTGAGCAGCTCCCGGACCAGGTCCGGTCCGGCCAAGCCGGGCATGGTCGTGTCGCTCAGCACCACGTCGAACTTCCCGGGGCTCGCGCGGAACAGTTCCAGCGCGTCCTCGCCACGAAGGCAGGTGCTGACCTCGTAGCCAAAAGCCTTGAGGCCCGTTGCGCAGGCAGCCAGGATGTCCGACTCGTCATCCACCACGAGCACATGCCCGGTGCCACTGAGGTTCAGGATGGACTCTTGGGCCTGGGCCTGCTGGCCCACGGGTGGAAGATCCGAGCGCGGCAGCAGGATCTCGAAACAGGTTCCCTGCCCCTCGCCGCTGCTCACACGGATAGTCCCGCGCAGCCGCGTGACGATGTTCATGACCACGGCCAGGCCGAGCCCCGTGCCCGATCCGTCTGTTTTGGTAGTGAAAAAGGGATCAAAGATGCGCTCCATGTGCTCCGGGATGATGCCGTGCCCGCTGTCGTGCACACTGAAAAGCACATAGCCCCCCGGCTGCACATCGTGAAACCCGGCATCGCCCCTGACTCCCACGTCCCGCTCCCCTACGCGCAGATTGAGCGTTCCGCCGGAGCCGCGCATGGCCCACGCGGCATTGGTGCATAGGTTCATGAGCAGTTGGTGTACCTGGGCGGGGTCGGCCAGGACCACGTCGCGCTCCGTATCCGTTGCCAGAGAGATATCGATGGTGCTGGGCAGGCTGGGCCGCAAGAGGGTCAGGCATTCCAGGATGATATCCGTGAGGCGCAGGGGGATGGGCTGCTCGGATTCGTGTCTCCGGCTCAGGCTCAAGATCTGGCGTACCAAGGCTTCGGCGCGCATGGCGGACTTGAGGATGCTTTTGAAGGAGTCGCGCAGGGGGTCGCCCTGGGCAAGCTGGGAGAGACCGATGTCGGCCATGAGCATGATAGGCGAGAGTATGTTGTTGAAGTCGTGGGCGATGCCGCCGGCCAGGGTGCCCAGAGCCTCCATCTTCTGTGCCTTGCGGAGCTGCCGCTCCAGGGCCTCCAGGGCGGCCATGTCACGCCAAACGCTGACGTAGCCCAGGATACAGCCGCCCTTGCCACGGATGGGCGAGACCGTCTTGTGGCAGCAGATGACGCTGCCGTCCTTGCAGGTGTTGCAGGTCTTGCCGGTCCAGGCGTCGCCACTGGTGAGGGTCTCAAATATCTGGTTCAAGCAGGCCTGCTGCTCCAGGCCCTGATAAAACGTGGCCACGGACTTGCCGCGCACCTCGTGCAGCGGGTAGCCGGTAATGGCCTCGAAGGCCTGGTTGATGTAGGCCACGCGCATCATCTCGTCATACAGGATCACGGGGTCGGCAGTCTGCTCCAGGGCCGAGGCCAAGCGGGTGCGCTCCCGCTCTGCAGCCTTCTGCGCAGTGATGTCCCGGCAGAACACCGCCACCCGGTCCACAACTCCAGCCTCGCCTGGAACGGGATGCATCCGCACCTCAAGCTCTCGGCCAGGGAAAAAGGACTCCTCGAAGCACGAGGGCTGGCCTGATTCCACTGCATGTTGCACGGCCTTGGCCCACGTTCTGACCACAACGGAAGGAAAGAAGTCGTAGAGGCGTTCGTCGACCAGATGCTCCGGCTGCAGGCGGAAAAGCCCGGCCATGGAAACGTTGGCGACGAGCACGGTGCTGTCCAGGCGCATCAACAAGGTATGCTCCGGGCAGGCGTCCAGCAGGACGCCGACCATATCGGCCTCGCATCGCCTTGCCTCCAGAGCGCCAGTCGCTTTCCGGTGCATAGTCCGCATGCAGCCCGCCTCATTTGCACGTCATCCGATTGCACATCGAGTTTGCAGCCACTATTTCCAATCTTACTATGCAAGATTATGTCTCGTGTCGCAATACTTTAATGCAGAGCAGCAAAGCCATACTTCACGCATAGCAATTCCACATTATATTAATATTATAAACAAAATGCGCAAGGATGAATTGCGGCACAATTTTTGAGTAAGACGCGGCAAGATGATCCTTCGCGTACATCCTGACGCGGAGGAGACAACCGCCCTCCGCAAGGAGCGGCGAAAGACCCGGGGAGGCCGCGCCATGCCCAGCAGGATCGGAGTGTACGTCTGTCATTGCGGCACCAACATCGCCGGACGGGTGGACTCGGAAGGTGTGGCCCGCCATGCCAGCGGGCTCAAGAACGTGGCCGTGGCCCGGGACTACAAGTTCATGTGCTCCGACCCCGGCCAGGACATGATCATCAAGGACATCCGGGAGATGGGCCTGACCCGCGTGGTGGTGGCGTCCTGCTCTCCCCGGCTGCATGAGAAGACCTTTCAGAAGGCTTGCCAACGCGGCGGCCTGAACCCCTTCCTGTTCCAGATGACCTGCATCCGCGAGCACTGCTCCTGGGTCGTGGCCGATCCGGCAGAGGCCACGGCCAAGGCCAAGACCCTGGTGGCCGCAGCTGTGTCGCGCGTGAATGAGCACGAGGAGCTCTACTCCCGCGTGGAGGCCGTGCACCCGGACGTGCTGGTGGTGGGCGGCGGCATCGCGGGCATCCAGGCGGCGCTCGACATCGCCCGGTCCGGACACAAGGTGCACCTTGTGGAGCGAGGTCCGTCCATCGGCGGGCACATGACCCAGTTCGACAAGACCTTCCCCACGCTGGACTGCGCGGCCTGCATATCCACCCCGAAGATGGTGGCCGTGGCCCAGGAGCCCAACATCAACCTCATGACCATGAGCGAGGTGGTTGAGGTCAAGGGCTACGTGGGCAACTACACGGCGCGCATCCGCACCCGCCCCCGCTACATCAACGAGGACCGTTGCACCGGCTGCGGCCTGTGCATGGAGAAGTGTCCCAAGAGCGTGCCCAGCGAGTTCGAGGAAGGCCTGGGCAAGCGCAAGGCCGTGCACCGCAACTCGCCTCAGAGCGTGCCCAACACGCCCGTCATCGACCCGGCCAGCTGCATCTATCTCGTCAAGGGCAAGTGCGGGGCCTGCAAGCAGAACTGCCCGTCGGAGGCCGTGGATTTCGAGCAGCAGGAGAGTTTTTTGGACGTGCAGGCGGGCACCATCGTTCTGGCCACCGGCTTTGACATCCTCGACCCCACGCCTCTTTCGCAATACGGCTTCGGTCGATATCCGGAGGTCTACACGGGCCTGCAGTTCGAGCGCCTGAACAACGCCGTGGGCCCCACTGGCGGAAAAATCCTCATGAAGAACGGGCAAGCCCCGGAGAGCGTGGCCATCATCCACTGCGTGGGCAGCCGTGACAAGGCCTACCACGAATACTGCTCGCGGGTGTGCTGCATGTACGCGCTCAAGTACGACCACCTGATCAAGGACAAGATTGGCCACCACGCGCGGGTGTTCAATTTTTACATCGACATGCGCTGCTTCGGAAAGGGCTACGAAGAATTCTACCGCCGCGTTCAGGAAGAGGGCGTCACCTTCATCCGCGGGCGGCCTTCCGAGGTCACGGACCAGAGCCTCAGCGTGGAAGAGGACGGCAAGCTCATCGTCGTGGCCGAAGACACCTTGCTCGGACGCCCGGTGCGCGTGGCCGTGGACATGGTGGTGCTCTGCACGGCCATGCAGGCCCGTCACGATGCCTCCGAGGTGGCTAGGGTCTTCGGCGTCAGCTGCGGCCAGGACGGCTTCTTCCTGGAGGAGCACCCCAAGCTCGGGCCGGTGTCCACCGCGACAGACGGCATCTTCCTGGCCGGAACCTGCCAGGGCCCCAAGGACATCCCCGACGCCGTGGCCCACGCCTCGGGCGGGGCGGGCCAAGCACTCAGCCTGGCTGCGCGCGGCGAGGTCAGCATCTCGCCCACTGTGTCCTGGATCAACCCCGACATCTGCATCGGCTGCAAGATGTGCGTCGGCCTGTGCGCTTACTCGGCCATCGAGTTCGACGAGCGGCGCAAGGTTTGCGTCATCAACGAGGCCATGTGCAAGGGCTGCGGCAGCTGCGCCGGGCATTGCCCCAGCGGCGCGGCCCAGGTGCGCCATTTCAACGAGAAGCAGATCTTCGCCGAACTGGAGGGACTGTCCCAATACGTGTCGCCGATCCGGCAGCCAGCCAGAGCGGACGCACCCTGACGCAATCGCCGAGGGAGGAGAACATGCAAGAGCTCATCATGACACCACAGATGCAAGGCGAGCCGATGCCCGGCGCGGCCTTTGAACCCGCCATCGTGGCCTTTGTCTGCAACTGGTGCACCTACACCGCGGCGGACCTGGCCGGGACCTCGCGCATGGTCCAGTCGCCCAACGTCCGGCTGGTGCGCATGATGTGCACCGGCATGGTGGACCCCAAGTACATCATCAAGGCCCTGCTCGGCGGGGCCGACGCCGTGCTCATCTCCGGTTGCCATCCGGGTGACTGCCACTACATCAACGGCAACTACAAGGCCCGGCGACGCGTGAAGCTGCTCATGGAGATCCTGCCGCGTTTCGGCATCGATTCGCGCAGGATCAAGCTGACCTGGGTCGGCGCCAGCGAAGGCAACGAGTTCGCCGCCACGGTGAACCGCTTCGCAGCCGAGATCAAGGAACTGGGACCCATCGACACCCGGAGTTTGCCGCTCCTTTGAACCTTAGCCTTTGCGGAGGCACGCCATGGGAAGCATCGCACGAATCGAGGTCACGGACGGCAACCCGGTAGCCGCGCTCCAGGGCTTCTGCGCCCGGCTGCTGGCAGACGGCGAAATCTCCGCCGTACTCGCGCCCAGGCGCCTGCCCGGCAATGGCGGCACCATGCCCGCCCTGGTGGCCGACCCGGAACAGTTCCACGACGTGGACCCCCTGGCCCCGTCCTTCCGCCTGAGCGCGGCACGCATGCTGACCCGGCTGACCCGGGGCGCGGACGAGGGAGGCCTGGTGGCCGCGTTGCTCCGGCCCTGCGAGGTCCGGGCCTTCATCGAGCTGTGCAAGCTCAACCAGGGCAGCCTGGAGAACACGCTGCTCGTGAGCCTGGACTGCCCCGGCGCATTCACCAACGCAGACACAGGCCGCTTTTCCGGCAACCGGGGCAACGCCGAGGCCCTGCTCGGCTTCCTGCGTGCGGACGGACGCGGAGACTTCGACGGCATGCAGATCGCCCGAGCCTGCCGCACCTGCGAGCACCCCACAGGCGCGGAGGCGGACCTGTCCATCTGTCTGTTCGGCCAGGACCCGGCCAAGGGCCTGCTGCTTATGGCCAACACCCCCAGGGGCGAGGGCTTCATGACCCGCCTGGGCCTGCCCGAGGCCTCGGACGACGGCGCGCGCGCAAAGGCCCTTGATGTGCTGTTGACCGAGCGGCGAGCGGCGCAGGAGCAGATGTTCGCCGAGACCACTGCGGCCACCTCGGATATGTCCGGGCTGTCCACGTTCCTCTCTGCCTGCGTCAACTGCTACAACTGCCGCACGGCCTGCCCGGTTTGCTACTGCAAGGAGTGCGTCTTTTTGACCGACGTTTTTGAGCACAAGCCCTGGCAGTACATGTCCTGGGCACGCCAGCGCGGCGCACTCAAGATGCCCACGGACACGGTGTTCTTTCACCTCACGCGGCTGGCCCACATGAGCACCGCCTGCGTGGGCTGCGGCCAGTGCTCCAACGCCTGCCCCAACGATGTGCCGGTGATGGAACTGTTCAAGACCATCGCCGCCAGCACGCAGAAGGCCTTCGATTACGAGGCGGGCAGGGATCCCGGCGAGGCGCCGCCTTTGTCCGTGTTCCGGGAGCACGAATTCACAGAGCTTACCGGAGGATTGGACTAGCAGCGCCGCCCAACTGAACTGCTTGTCGCTGGCGGACGCACCCAACGCGGGAGGGTCAGATGAAGAAGGAATACGGAGCACTGGTTGTCGGAGCCGGCATCGGCGGCATCAGGTCCGCCCTGGACCTGGCCGAGACCGGCCTCAAGGTGGCCCTCATCGACGCCCGCCCAAGCCTGGGCGGCATCCTGGCGCAGTTGGACCACCAGTTCCCCTCCGACCACTGCGGCATGTGCAAGATGCTGCCGCTCACCCAACGCGACCAGTCCAGCCAATACTGCCTGCGCAAGGGCCTGTTCCACAAGAACATCGACATCTACCTGCACACAGAACTCTCCAACTTGGAAGGCGACCCCGGCAAGTTCCAGGCGACGCTTAGCCGCCGCTCCACCTTCATCGACTCCACCCGCTGCGTGAGTTGCGGCCTGTGCGCGGAGGTCTGCCCGGCGCGGGTGCCCAGCGAGTTCAACGCCGGCCTGGCCCAGCGCACGGCCGTGTATCTGCCTGTGCCACACAACATCCCAAACCACTACGTGGTGGACCTGGACAACTGTCAGCGCTGCTGGCGCTGCTATGAGGCCTGCCCGACCAAGGCCATCGACTTCAAGTTCGAACAGCGCAAGGACTTCCACATCGTCGTGGCCACGCCAGACGAGCAGCTTGCCCAGGATTTTCCCCTTTGGTTCAAGGACGAGAACTTCCCGGTGCATCCCACATCCTCCGGCGAGGATGCCTTGAAGCTCCTAGCAGAGGGTCTGGACTGCGGGCTCATGCTGCTGGACCTGGACCTGCCGCAGGCCGAGGCGGAGCGCACCCTGCGCCGGGCGCTTGAACTGCGCCCCAATCTCGCCGTAGTGCTGCTGGCTGCGCCAGGCAAGGAAAGGGACAAGGACGGGGGCAAGGACAAGGTTGCGGCCGCGCTGCTCAAGCTGGGCGCGCGCGAGGTCCTGGCCAAGCCGCTCAGGCAGGCCCAGGCCGTGCCTTGGCTGGACAAGCTGTTCATGCGCCTGGTCTCGGACGAGAGCTTCAGCATCGAGGTGGGCGCAGTGATCCTGGCCGCAGGCTTCGAGTGCTACGACCCCGCGGCAAGCCCCGGCGGCTGCGCAGACCTGCTGCTTTACGGCAGCCATCCCGGCGTGCTCACTTCCCTTGAGTTCGAGCGTCTGGCCAGTCCCACCGGCCCCAGCCAGGGCCTGCTCACGCGACCCGGCGACGGCAAGCCCCTGCGCCGCATCGCCTGGCTGCAGTGCGTGGGCTCGCGCGACGTGAAGAAGAACGCCGACCTCTGCTCCTCCTTCTGCTGCATGGTCTCCATCAAGCAGGCCCTGCTGGCCAAGCGCCGCTCGCACGACGAGGCCGAAACCACAATCTTCTACATGGACATGCGCACCAATGGCCGCGACTACCAGCGCTACCGCGACGAGGCCGAGAACGAGGCCGGGGTGCGTTTCGTGCCCGCACGGCCGCACACCATCCTGCCCGGCCCGGACGGCGACATCCTGGTCCAGTACTTCGACTACGCAGGCGAGCTGCGCGAGGAGGTCTTCGACGCCCTGGTTCTGGCCGTTGGAGCGCGCCCGCCCAAGTCCATGGAACGCCTGGCCCAGGCCGCAGGCATCGAGGTAAACGACTCCGGCTTCTGCGCCACCAAGTATCTTTCCCCCAACCGCACCAGCCGCCTGGGCGTGTTTGCCGCCGGGGCCTTTGGCGAGCCGACCGACATCCGGGGCTCGCTGATCCAGGCCGGAGCCGCGGCCATGGGCGCCTCGCGCATGATCCGGGTCTATCACGGCCCGCGCGACGAGACGCCGGAAGCAGAGCCGGAGTACACGGACGTGTCCCGCCAGGTGCCGCGCGTGCTCATGGCCCTGTGCACCTCCTGCCCGACCCTGGAGCGCAACGTGGACTCTGAGCTTTTGCACCAACGCATGGCGACGCTGCCCGGCGTGGTCAAAGTGGTGGATGTCCAGCGCGCCTGCACCCGCGAAGGCTGGGAAGCCCTGCGCCAGGAGGCCGAGCTGGCTGCGCCCAACCGCGTTCTCATCGGCGCGTGCCTGCCCTACGTCCACGTGCCCCGGCTGCGCGAGCTGGGCGAGGCCCTGAAGCTCAACCCGGCTCTCATGGACGTGGTGGACATCCACACAGCCAGCTTTTCCGGGCGCGACACCAGCTTTGGCGGACACGCCGCCTGCCTGGCGAGCTGCGCAACTGGGGCTGGCGCCTGCGATTGCGGCGAGGGCGCGCGCACCAATGAGATGGGCTCGCTGTTGGCCATGGCCGCGGCCAAGCTCCTGGGCGCAGACCCTTCGACCCTGCCGCAGGCCACGCCGGTTTCGCCCCAGGCGCTGGTGGTGGGCGGCGGTCTAGCGGGCATGACGGCGGCCATGGGCATCGCCGATCAGGGCTTCAAAGTGGTTCTGGTGGAGGAGGCCGAGCACTTGGGTGGCCAGGCCATGAACCTGCGCTACACCCTGGAGGGCGACGATCCTGTGCGCTTCATGGAGGATCTGGTGGAGCAGGTGGAGAAGAACCCGAACATCCGCGTGCTCAAGGACTCGCGGGTGGTGCTCTCGCGCGGCAAGGCCGGGCGGTTCGTCACCGTCGTGGCCACGGGCGAGGGAATGGCCCACACCCTGCACCACGGCGCCACCATCCTGGCCACCGGTGGCCACGAGGCCAAGGTCTACGAGTATGGCAATCGCGTGCGCAAGTGCGTCCTCACGCAGCTGGAATTGGAGCAACGCCTGGCCGCAGGCTCTGTGGACGCCTCCAGCCTCTCGGGCGTAGCCATGATCCAGTGCTGGCGCTCGCGCGAGGAGTCCCGCAATTACTGCAGCCGGGTCTGTTGCCAGGGTGCGCTCAAGAACATCCTGATGCTCAAGAAGCGCAACCCGGGCCTGCCGGTCTATGTCTTCTACCGTGACATCATGACCACCGGCTTCGCCGAGCACTACTACACCGAGGCGCGTCGCAGCGGGGCCATCTTCATCCGCTACACGCCCGACAGCAGACCCCAGGTGGACTTCAAGGACGACAAGCCGGTGATCACCGCGCTAGACCCGGTGCTGGGTGCGCAGATCGAGCTGCACCCCGACCTGTTGGTGCTCTCCAGCGGCGTGGAGCCGGGTGACGCCGCCGAGATCGCCGACCTCTTCGGAGTGGGCCTGACTTCCGACGGCTTTTTCCAGGAGGCCGAGAGCAAGTGGCGGCCCGTGGACTTCCTCAAGCATGGCATCTTCGCCTGCGGCCTGGCCCTGGGACCCGCCACCATGCGCGACAGCCTGCTTTCAGCCAAGGCCGCGGCCCAACGCGTGGTGCGCATCTTGAGCGAAAAGCAGCTGTCCTGCGGCAACGTGGTGGCCGAGGTCCGCGACACCCTGTGCTCGCGCTGCGGCCGCTGCATCTCCGTATGCCCATATGGGGCGCGCGCGCTTGACCTGGACCGCGACAAGATCGTGGTGGATGAGCTTCTGTGCCAGGGCTGCGGCTCGTGCATGGCCGCCTGCCCCAACAGCGCCACCGTGCTGCGGGGCTTCCACGACGAGCAGGTCATGGCCGTCATCGACGCGGCGCTTGCCGTGCAGCCGAGTGCAGCGGCCAGGCTCTGACAGTGAGGACATCGCCATGAAAAACATGCACACACCCATCGCCTTCACCCCAGCTCCTCTGGTCTTTCAGGACGAGGCGCTGGCAGAAATCCAGAGCATGGTCCGGGCCTGCATGCAGTGCGGCACCTGCACGGCCTCCTGCCCCAACTCTTTCGCCATGGACCTGGCCCCGCGTCAGATGTGGCGGATGCTGCTCTTCGGCCTGAAGCAGGAGGTTCTGGAAAGTCGCACTTTCTGGCTCTGCTCGTCCTGCTATTCCTGCACCCTGCGCTGCCCGCGCGGCCTGCCCCTGACGGCGGCAATGGCCGCGCTCAAGCGCCTGGCGGCGGCCGAGGGCGATGCCGTCAACAGAAAGAAGGCCTTGTTCTACCAGGAGTTCATGCAAAACGTGGAGCAGAACGGGCGCATCCAGGAGATGGGCTTCATGTGCCACTACTTCCTGGCCATGCACGACCCCCTCCTGCCGTTGGAATATGGGCCGCTGGGCCTGAAGCTTCTGGCCAAGGGCAAGCTGCACCTGGGCGACAGCACCCAGCGCGGCAGGCTCGGCCCGCTCTTCGCCAAGGTCCGCAGCATGGAGGAGGCATCATGAAGTACGCATACTACCCTGGGTGCTCACTTGGGACCAGCGCCGAGGAGTACGACGTCTCCACCCGCGAGGTGTTGAAGCGCCTCGGCGTGGAGCTCTCCGAGATACCGGACTGGACCTGCTGTGGCGCCAGCGCGGTGGAGCCAGTGAGCCGCCTTTTGACCCTGGCCCTGCCCGCGCGCAACCTGGCCCTGACCGAACGCGAGTGCCCAGGCCTGGACATGCTTGTGCCGTGCAGCGCCTGCTACCTGAACCACCTGCGCGTGGGCCGCGAGTGCGCCACAGACCGCGCCCTGCCGGGCCGGATCAACGAGGCCTTGGGGGCCGAGGGCCTGAGCTACGCTGGCAAGGTCCGGGTGCGGCACCTGCTGGACGTCCTGGCGAGCGATGTGGGGCCGAAGGCTGTGGCCGCCCAGGTCAGCCACAGCCTGGAGGGACTCAGCGTGGCCCCGTATTATGGCTGCCAGGCCCTGCGCCCCTTCGCCTTGTTCGACGACCCCGAGCACCCCCGGTCCATGGAGCCGCTCATCAGCGCCCTGGGCGCCACGGTTTTCGGCTGGGACATGGGCGGTCGCTGTTGTGGAGCCTCGCTCATGGCCACCAGGCGCGACGTGGCCCTGGTCTCCGTGGCCGCCATCCTGGACGCCGCCGCCGGGGCCGATGTCATCGTCACGGTATGCCCCATGTGCCAGATGAACCTGGAGGCGTACCAGAGCCAGGCGCACCACGCGGACACCATCTCGGTCCTGTACCTGCCCCAGCTTCTGGGGCTGGCTTTCGGGCTTTCGGACGAACAGACGCTTTTGGACAAGAACCTGGCGATGACGGACGCGCTCAAGGGGAAGCTCCGCGCGTGCGAAGCCGCCAGTGCTTAACAGGCAAGGACAATCCAACCGGAGGGTAGGAACATGTTCAAGGACATTCTTCTCGCCATCACACCGTCGGAACTGTGCGACTGCGCTGCTGAAGCAGCCTTTCACTTCGCGCAGCGCTTCGAGTCACGTTTAATCATCGTCCACGTCTGCGGCATGGCCCAGGGCTGGGGCGACATGGAGTTCCTGGAGTCCTCCGGGGAAGTCGCCAAGATCAAGGCCTCGGTGGAGGAGTATTACAAGGAAAAGCTGCGGGGGCTGGAAAACTACGAGGTCAAGGTCGTGCCCGGCGTGCCGCACGTGGAGATCCTGCGCATCGCCCGCAAGATGAACGCCGACCTTGTGGTCATGGGGCCGCACACCAAGGAATACGCCGAACAGCGCTCGCGCATGTGGGGCATGACCGGCAGCACCCTGGAGCAGGTCAGCCAGAAGGCCGCCTGCCCGGTGATGATCGTGGCCAAGTCCACTCCGTACGGCGAACACAACTTCCTGAACATCGTGGCGGCCACGGACTTCTCTGACCAGGCCGACTGCGCGGTGCACTACGGCGGGCAGATCGCCCGGCACTACAAGGCCGGCCTCACCGTATTCCACTGCGTGGACTTGAGCGGTGAGAACGGCCGCATGTCCCTCGGACATGACGAGGTCAAGCGCGCCATCGCCCAGAGCAAGGCCAACCTGGAGGAGCGCTACGGCGACAAGCTTCGCGGCATCAAGAGCAGCACCTTCGAGGCCTGGGAAGGGATGCCCGCCATGGAGATCCTCAAGCTCGCCCGGATGCGCGAGGCCAATCTGATCCTCATGGCCCACCACACCCGCGAGCGAGACCCGGAAAAGGCCTTCCTGGGTTCCACCGTGATCCAGGTGGCGCTGAACTCACCCTGTCCGACCATCAGCGTGAACAGGCACTTCGACCTGCGCTGCGGCCTGATGTACGACCAGACTGGCGAGGCCGTCGAGACTTCGCACAAGGCCGCCGCAGGAGCCGGAGGGTGACGCCATGTCCGGGCCGACCAAGGTGCTTGTGGTAGATGATGAGAAGCGCTTCGCCGACAACATGGCCAAGCTGCTTGAGGTGAACGGCCTCGTCGCCGGGAAGGTATACAGCGGCGAGGAGGCCCTGGAAGAGCTGCGCAGGAACGACTACGACGTCGTGCTTCTGGACATGCGCCTGCCGGGCCTCACCGGCAAGGGCACCCTGGAGCGCCTGCGCGAGGCCAAGGTGGCGGCCAAGGTCATCGTGGTCACCGGGCACGCCTCCACAGACGACGCCGTGGAGCTCATCCAACTCGGGGCATTCGATTACATTCTCAAGCCCTGCAAGACCGAGAGGATCCTGGAGATCATCGACAGGGCGCACAAGAAGAAGCTGGAAGAGGAGCGCGTCGGCTAGCCCCTGAGGCGGCGCGCCTTCCAAGGGGGACATCATGGAGACTGTAGTGAGCACGCCGGGCGTGATGCCGCCCGTTATTCCCACGAGCCTGACGGACGAGATCCGGCGACACCTAGCCAAGTTCAACTTCAGCGCCTGCATGGCCTGCGGGGCGTGCAGCAGCGGCTGCCCCACCACCAACGCTCCGGACAACGAGGGCTGGAACATCCGCAAGGTGCTGCGCATGCTGGCCTACGGCATGGTCGACGAGGTCATGAACTCCAACTTCCCCTGGCTCTGCACCGGCTGCGGGCGCTGCGCCTACGCCTGTCCAATGGGCATCGACATCGTGCCGGTGATGCTGCACATGAAGCACCTGCGCCCGCGTGACCAGGTGCCCGGAGTGCTGCAAAAGGGCACAACCAACAACCTGGAGTCCGGCAACAACATGGCCATCCCCCGGGACGACTATCTCCAGGGCATGGCCGAACTGGGGCAGCAGCTCTCCGATGAGGATTGCCCCGGCTTCTATGTGCCCGTGGACCGGAAGGAAGCAGACATCCTGTTTTTCCCCAACTCCAAGGAAGTCTACGGCGATTTCGAGGACCAGTTCTGGTGGTGGAAGATCTTCTACGCCGCCCACGAGAACTGGACCGTGCCCTCCGAGGGCTGGGAGGCCGTGGACTGGGCCCTGTTCACCGGCAACTACGACGGCATCCGCGCCCTGGCCGAGCGCAAGATTAATTACATCAAGCACTTGGGCATAAAGCGCATGATCATGCCGGACTGCGGCGGCGGCTCATACGGCTGCCGCACGGGCATGAAGTCCTGCGTGGAGCTGAATGAGGAGAACCGCGTCAACTTCATCTACCTCTACGAATACCTTCAGGAAATCATTCAGCAGGGCCGCATCCGGCTGGACAAGAGCGTGCACGCGGGCAAGCGCTTCACCTGGCACGACTCCTGTAAGCACGGACGCGAACTGCTGAAGCACTACGGACAGGCGTTCTTCGATGAGCCGCGCTGGATACTCGCCCAGTGCGTGGACGAGTTCGTGGAGATGACGCCCACCCGGGAGGCCAATTACTGCTGCGGTGCTGGCGGCGGCAACTGGCCGGGGCCGTTTGAGAAGCAGTCGGCCTTTCACGGGCGCTACAAGGCCGAGCAGATCCGGCGCACCGGCGCGGACGTGGTGGTGGTCGGCTGCTCCAACTGCCGCGACCAGATCATGAAGCGCCTGCCCAAGTACTACAAGGATCTCAAGTACGAAGTGAAGTACCTATGGCAGGTGGTGGCCGAGGCCCTGGTCATCGAGCCCTGGGCTGACGACGAGGTCGAGCGTGCCGCCGGTGAGGCCAGCGCCCAGTGGGAAGCCTTTGGAATCAACCCCGAAGGGGAGCTGTGAGCCTGGTTTGAGCCCAGGCAATACAGCAGGATATTGGAACAGTTGGGAGCCGCAGTCAACGTAATTATGTCCGGGAAAAGGATGCGTGAACCTTACTGGGATTATGTTTATGCAGCCCAAAAAGGCAGGAGGGAAATAACATGAAGTCAAGAGCCCCTTCCCTGTCCATAGTGGTGATACTTGCGCTGTGCAGCCCCGTTTTCGCGGACACGCCCGGAAAGGTGTGGCAGGACCCGGTCACCGGCATGGAGTTGGTGTGGGTGCCCAAGGGCTGCTTCCAGATGGGCGATACCTTTGGCGACCGTGAATCCGAGGAGAAGCCCGTGCACGAGGTCTGCTTGGACGGCTTCTGGCTGGGCAAGTTCACCGTGACTCAGAGGCAGTGGACCCAGGTCATGGGCGCCAACCCCTCCAAGTCGCCCAAGGGCGATGACTACCCCGTGGACTCCGTGAGCTGGCAGGATGCCAAGGCCTTTGTGGCCCGGCTGAACGCCCAGTCCAAGGAAGATACGCGTTTCCGACTGCCCACCGAGGCCGAATGGGAATACGCCTGCCGCAGCGGCGGCAAGGCCGAGATGTTCGCGGGCGGCGCCAAGCTTGATCCTCTTGGCTGGTACGCGGAGAACAGCGGCGGCGGGCCGCATCCGGTGGGCATGAAGGCTCCCAACGGCCTGGGCCTGTATGACATGAGCGGCAATGTGTTCCAGTGGACCGAGGACATGTACGAGAAGACGGCTTACGCCCATCACGCCCGCTACAATCCGCTGCACACGGCGGGCTGGGGGCGCGTGGCGCGCGGCGGGTATTGGGGTGGCGTGGTGTCCTGCGCGCGCTGCTCGTTCCGCTGCTACATGTCCGACCGCTGCAAGGCCGCCAGCACAGGCCTGCGGCTGGTGCGCGTGCCGTAGGCTCGGCAAAGCCACCTCCTGAATAAAATAATTGCGCCTGGTCTTTGCACTACAAGTCCGCACTACAAATGTCCCGAAAAGGTCGTATTCTTGTCGTGCAAGCCAAAAAATAATTATTAATAACGCTGCATATCGCCGGCCGTCCCTGGATGGCATTCAAGCTGACGCGAGTGCAAAACCCCTCTGGCGACAGCTGTAATGTTGCATTGGCATTAATAGTTTGTATTTACATACTTTTTAATAGAGCTTCGTTGTGGGTGCAGGGGGCAGCGCCCCCTGGCTGAATTATGGCTTGCAGTCCACGTGGCAGACGCTGGCGATGGTGCCGGGGTCGTTCGGGAACCAGCGCGGCTTGAGCCAGAGCGCCACGTTGACCAGCCCGATGAGCACCGGCACCTCCACCAGCGGCCCGATGACCGCGGCAAAGGCCTGGCCGGAATCCAGCCCGAACACGGCCACGGCCACGGCGATGGCCAGCTCGAAGTTGTTGCTTGCTGCGGTGAAGCTCAAGGTGGCCGACTGGGCGTAGGGCGCCCCGGCCTTCTTGGACAGCCAGAAGGAGGCCAGGAACATGATCAGGAAGTAGATGAGCATGGGCAGGGCCACGCGCAACACGTCAAAGGGCAGGGCCACCATGACCTCGCCCTTGAGGGAGAACATGACCAGGATGGTGAACAACAGCGCGATGAGGGTGATGGGGCCGATCTTGGGCGCGAACACCGTGTCGTACCACTCCCGGCCCATGACCTTGAGCCCGATGATGCGCGAGGCCAGGCCCGCCAGGAACGGAATGCCCAGGTAGATGAACACGCTCTCGGCGATCTGGCCCACGGAGATGTCGACGACAGCCCCTTCAATGCCGAGCCAGCCGGGCAGCACGGTGAGGAAGAGCCAGGCGTAGAACGGGAAGAACAGCACCTGGAACACGGAGTTGAAGGCAACAAGGCCCGCGCAGTACTCGCGGTCGCCCCCGGCCAGGTCGTTCCAGACGATGACCATGGCGATGCAGCGCGCCAGGCCGATCAATATCAGCCCGGTCATGTAGGCGTGCTGGCCGGAAAGGAAGGTCACGGCCAGGCCGAACATGAGGATGGGGCCGATGACCCAGTTCTGCACCAGGGACAACGCCAGCACGCGCACGTTCTTGAAGACCTGGCCCATGAGCTCGTAGCGCACCTTGGCCAGCGGCGGGTACATCATGAGGATCAGGCCGCAGGCGATGGGCAGGTTGGTGGTGCCGCTCTGCATGCCGCCCAGGGTTTGCTTCAGGCCCGGGAACAGGAACCCCGCGCCGATGCCTGTGAACATGGCCGCGAAGATCCACAGGGTCAGCCAGCGGTCAAGGAACGAGAGCTTTCGGGTCACGGACTCGGACATGGCGTGCCTCCGTATGTTTTCAACAAATGGCCCGGTCAGGCTTCAAGAAACGGTCTGGCGATGAAGTATGCGCCAAGCAGGCTCACGAGCACGCCCGCCACGCGGCGCACCCACGTACTGCCCCCGGAAAAGCGCTCCAGGGTGCGCTGGGCCAGGGCCGCGGAGCTGCCCGCGACCACGATGGGCAGGCAGTGCCCCAGGGCAAAGGCCAGGATCAGCAGCGCGCCGGTGAGAACCTGCCCCTGCACGCTGGCCACGGCCAGGAGCGGGGCCAGGAAGCCGAAGGTGCAGGTGCCGGACAAGAGCCCGTAGCCCAGGCCCAGGACCAGCGCGCCGGACAGGCCGCGCAGGGTGAAACGTGAAAGCAGCCCGCCGGTGATATTGCACTTGACCAGCCCGAGCATGTCCAGGCCCACCCAGAGCAGCACCGCGCCCACGGCCACGGTCCAGTACGGGCCGACATCGCCCAGCAAGCGGCCCAGGAGCGAGCAGGCCAGGCCCACCAGGGCGATGGTCACGAACAGGCCAAGGGAGAAGGCCACGGCATAGCGCACAGCCTCGCGGCCCTGAACCAGCCTGCCCTGCCCGGCCACATACCCGACCATGAGCGGGATGGAGGCCAGGTGGCAGGGGCTGAAGAGCACGCTCACCAGCCCCCACAAAAAGCTGCCAGTCAGGGCCAGGGCAAAGACCCCGGAGGACATGCCCGCCTCTGCGGACATCCACCCGTTGATGGTCAGCAGGAACTGGTCGAACATAATGCCCCGTTATTTTCCCAGCATTTTGTCCAGCTTGCCCGAGAGCGTCTTCTTGTCCATGAAGCCCTCGTGCCGGGCCACCTCGCGGCCCTTCTTGTCATAGAAGATCTGGGTCGGGATGGCGCGGATGCCCAGCTGCGTCGCCAGCTCGCTGTACTTGGTCACATCGATGAACACCACGGCGGCGCGGCCCTTGTACTCCTTCTCCACCTCGTCCAGCACCGGGACCATCATCTTGCAGGGGATGCAGGTCTTGGCCCCCAGGTCCACCACCGTGACCATGCCCGGCACAGACACGGCGGGCCCGGCTTTCGGCACGGGCAGCACACCCGGCGCGGCCAGGGCGGTGGCGGCAACCAGGCACGCCAGGGCCAGGGCCAGGAACAGGGTCAAAAACGGGCGGCGTCCCGCCTGGAGCACTACTTGCCGAGCCATGCCAGCACGTCCTTTTTCGTCGGCACCTTGCCGGAGCACTTCACCACGCCGTCAATGACCACGGCGGGGGTGGCGAACACGCCGAGCTTGGCCATCTCCTGGAAATCGCTGACCTTGACCACTTCCGCGTCGACCCCGGCCTCGGCCAGGGCTTCGTGCACCAGCTTTTCCGTCTCGTGACACTTGGGGCAGCCCGGCCCCAGAACCTTGATCTGCATGGCTTTCTCCTTTTGCATTGGGGGGATGTTGGGGGATGAGCCGGCTAACCGCGCTTGAGCTCGGCCACGATGTCCGAAAGCGGGCGCCCGTCAGGCGTCTTGGCGCCCGGGTTGATCTCCAGGAGCCGACCCCAGGCCTTGGCGGCCCCGGCCTTGTCGCCGGTGTCGTGCAGGAACACCACGCCCTTGTTGTACAGCGCGTTCTCGTGGCGCGGGTTGAGCTTGAGCGCCGCGTCGAAGCTGGCCAGCGCCTGCTGGGGCTGGCCCGCCTCGCGCTGCATGATGCCCAGGTCGGTCCAGACGTCCGGGCTGGCTGTGCCGAGCGCGATGGCCTTCTGGTACGCCGCCACGGACTTCTGCGCCTGATGGGTGTCGAAATACAGGTTGCCCAGCTCCACCCACAGGCCCGAATCGCCGGGCTTGGTGGCCGTGGCGATCTCAAGCTCGGTGATGTGCGCCTGGGTCTCGGGGGATACCGCCTCGCCCTCGGACGACGCCCCGGCCCCGGCCTGGACCCTGGCCCCTGCGGGCTGCCGCAGCTCCATGACCACCGTGCCCGCGAAAAAGCCCACGGCCAGGGCGATGACCACCGCTGTGATGAGCTCGCCCTTGCCAAACGTCCGTGCCTGGTTCGCCATATTCTTCTCTCCTTACTCGCCGCCCCGTGGGGAGCCTCAGCTTCGTTACAATTTTTCCGCCGCCAGGCGCCCGGCGCGCACCAGCAGCTCCTCGGGCAGGGCCTCGTACTCACGGCCCTCCACGATGAGGGTGCGGCAGTCCGTCTGCCGGTCCACGCCGCCGCCCAGCAGGTCGCAGCAGGACTGGCAGTGGCTTGAGCCCACCTGTGCGCCCACGAGATCCTCCAGGGACTCGCCGTTGAAGAACACCCGGTTGGATTCGGCCAGCACATCGGACGCGTAGGGAAGCAGGACCTTCTCCGTCAGCGCCACCTGGATGCCACGCGGGGCCAGCTCGGCTCGCAGGATCTCCATTGCCCTGCGCACGCTCTGGCCGGTGTCGCCACAGCGCACACAGGTCTCAGCGCCAACTGTCATACGCTGCCACAGAATGTCGAGGGTTTTCATGCCGGCCCCTTACAGGATGGCGTTGAACAGGAAGCCCACGAACAGGATGCCCGCGCCCACAACCCCGGCAAAGACCAGGATCAGACGCATCTTGAGCACCTTGCGCAGGATGACCATCTCCGGCAGGGAGAGCGCGATGACGCTCATCATGAAGGCCAGGACGGTGCCGAGCGCAGCGCCCTTTTCCAGCAAAGCCTGGACCACGGGCACGATGCCCGCGGCGTTGGAGTACATGGGGATGCCGATGACCACAGCCGCAGGCACGCTCCACCAGGCCTCCTTGCCCATGATCGAGGCCAGGATGCCCTCCGGCACGTAGCCGTGGATGCCCGCGCCCACCGCGATGCCCGCCACCACCCAGAGCCAGACCTTGCCCACGATGTCGCGCACGGCCACGACCCCGGCGTCCACGCGTTCGGCCCAGGTGAGCTCCGGCACATCCTCGCCGCCATTTACGGCGCGCACGTTCAGCACCCAGCCCTCCACATGGCGCTCCATGTTCAGCTTGCCGATGACGAAGCCCGCCACCATGGCCACGGCCAGGCCGGTGCCCATGTACAGGGCCGCCACCTTCCAGCCCAGCAGGCCGTACAGCAGCACCACTGCGATCTCATTCACCATGGGCGCGGAGATGAGAAAGGAGAAGGTGACGCCCAGCGGCACCCCGGCGCCGAGAAAGCCGATGAACAGCGGCACGGCCGAGCAGGAGCAGAACGGCGTGACGATGCCGAGCAGCGCGGCCAGCACGTTGCCGAAGGCCTCGCTCTTGCCCGCCAGCACGCGCCGGGTGCGCTCCGGTGTGAAGAAGCTGCGCACGATGCCCACGCCGAAGACCACCAGGGCCAGCAGCATAAGCACCTTGGGAGTATCATAGAGGAAGAATTCCACGCTGTCGGCCAGGTGGGTGCCCTGCACCAGGCCGAGGATCTGGTAGGTGGCGTAGCGCGCCAGCCCGGCCAGGCTCTCGTACAGGAACCACCATGCGGCCAGCAGCGCCACGGCCAGACCGATTTTGCGCGCCAGCGGGCCACGGTCTTCGGAAACCATGGGCGAGGGTTCGGGTTCCGGGTGAGCCTGCCTGCAGGCGCAGGGAGCGCCAAGATCAAGCGGCTGCAAAGGCTTCAGGGGGTTCATGCGGTCTCCTCATCGTTCTTGCGGACAGTGCTCTTTCTGGCGGCAACCCAGTCCAGAATCGCCTTCTCGATGTCGTCGCGCACGGCGCGCACCTGCGCCAGCTTGTCCTCGTCGGAGCTCCCGGCCTCGGCCAGGATGGCGCCGGGATCGTCGAAGCTCCAGCGCTCGGTCACGCGCACGCCCGGAACAAAGGGGCAGACCCCTGCGGCCTTGGTGCACACGGTGATGACCACATCGAAGGTCTGGCCCTTGGCGGCCAGCTCGGCCACGGCCTCGGCCACCAGCTTGGTGCGCTTGTGCGAAATGTCGATGCCGCGCTCGGCCATGACGGCCACGGCGAGCTCGTTGATGGGCGCGGGCTCGATGCCGGCGCTGTGGGCCTCGTAGTCCTCTGGCGCGAGGTGGCCGAGCAGGGCCTCGGCCATCTGGCTGCGGGCGGAGTTCTGGCCGCAGACGAACAAAACGCGTGCCTTTTCCATGTGTTGCCTCTGCCTGTGTGTGTGGGGGGGGCTAGGGGTTGGCCGGGGCCGGGGCGTTGGAAGTCTGCCCGCCGGAAAGTTTCAGCGGCTCAAGGCTCCCCAGGGCCTGGCGCATGGCCTTGATCTCGGGGTCGTCCTCCAGCCAGGCGGGCAGGGCCGCCAGCATGGCCCGGACATAGGGCGAGGCCGCATCCGGATGCGACGCCAGGCGGTAATGCACCCAGGAGCCGACCTTGTGCCCCCTGATGAGCCCGGCGTCGACGAGCACCTTGAGGTGCCTGGAGACAGTGGGCTGGGCCAGGCCGAGCAGCCCGATGATCTCGCAGGCGCACATCTCGCGCGCCTCCAGCATCTTGAGCACCTTGACCCGGCCGGGGTCGGACAGGGCCTTCATGACATTCACCAGTTCGCGCATGGCTCCTCCTCGTTTCGGGCGACGCGCCCTTCGGGACATAGCAATATGGCTATATACTCATCATGTCAATCCGTTTCTTCGCAGTCCAGCAAAAAGGCCGTCCGGGAAGTACGGACGGCCTGGAAGTAGGGGGGGGGCTGGATGGAACTATTGCCGGGACGGACAGAGTCTGTCGATAAGCTGCGGGGCGATTATGCACCTGGAACCAGGCTCCAGCTCAGGTGGTGGTTGATCAGCCTTCCGCGTGCACGTGGCATCCATGAGCAGTATCTTACCGCCCTGGCAGACAACAACGATGGCATGGTTGCCGTTCTGTTCAGCCTTCAGCTCATACTCGCCAAATGGGGCCAGCAAGCTGGGATCATGCTCCGTTGCCTTCTTTAGGAGATCCATGTCTTTCAATGTCCCGGCATGTTTCTTGACATGGACCGTGGACTCCACCGCGCTGGCGACTTTGGTCAGCGCGGAGGCCATGTTCTGAGTGTCTCTGTCAGGCGTGCCTTGGGCACAGGAATACCCAGGCAACAAGACGACAAACGCCAGGATAATATTACGGAGTGTTTTCATATGCTGCTCCTGAAGATTAAGCTTCGGCGGACATCACGGCCCCGTTGTCAAGATTCCAGTTGGCCAGGAAACGGTCCGCTACGGCTGGACCGCCAAGCACGTCCGAGGATACGGCCGCCCATCCCTGGACCACGCGGTCCACTGCCGCGTTGAATATGTCATCATAATGCAGGCGGCGGCCGTCAGGGACCTCGAGGTTCTCAATGTACTGGCGGTCAATACTGTCGAAATCCGGATAGACGCAGCCTCCCGGAAGGACGTGCCGGGCCAGGGCGACAAGCTTGCTCCCAGCGATGTTTCGCACGATGTCTTCAAAACTGTCGTGCCAGCCATCGATCGCTGGCTCAAACCCCTTGTTGTACAGAACGCCGTCAGCCGCTCGGAACATTCTGTTCCAAATGAATTTGACATCTGGGTCGATCTTGTCTTCATCGGCAGAGTCTGAACATGTGCAGATGCCATACTTGAGATGGTCGGCATACGGTATTTCAAGATTCATCCGAGTATGGAAGATGTATGTGTCCTGGTTCATCTCGCAGTCACGGTGCGCCTGCTTGTGCTGCTCATAGGGTTCTCCGACCTTGCGATTGACGACAGGGTGGATGTTAACGTCCATAATAACGTGCGATGTGAAACCCAGCAACCAAGCCAAGCTCTTTTCTCTTGCAAGACTCTTGGGCATTGCCTTCAGAGCATTAACGCCGGACATGAGCCGAACCTTGGTGCGCTCCTTGTGCATGGCATCGGCCCAGTCCCCCGAATTGCTGGCCACCGCCAAGTGCAGGTACGGATAGTCCGGGCTCACCGCCCCCAGTTCGCAGTACTTCAGCCAGTCCAAGACAATGGCCTTCCCTTCATCGGGAAAGCCAGGCACCTCATCCATCCGTTCTGACGCCACATTGACCGCCGTGATATGCGCGTACGCTCCAGGCATGTTTCCCCCTCCTTGGGTTGAAGGCACCGCCCGCCATTAGGCGATATTCACCATCTGATATACGTAGTTTGCGCCCATGTCTACACTCAAACAGCTCCAAAGCATTGCCGACAATTTTTGCCTTGTTCATATCCAGACTGGACAACACCGGCCAATACTCCTAATAAATAATAGAGACTCGACCCGAATTGTTCCGCCAACCCTGTGCATATCAGGAGAAACGCATGAAATTCGCCATTGTTTACTACTCCATGTACGGCCACATCCACGCCATGGCCCAGGCCGCGGCCGAGGCCGCCCGCGAGGTGCCCGGAACCGACGCGGCACTCTACCGCGTGCCCGAGACCCTGCCCGAGGAGGTCCTGGGCAAAATGGGCGCGCTGGACGCGGCCAAGTCCATGGCGTCCATCCCCCTGGCCACACCGGACGTGCTCGCCGGGGCCGATGCCATCCTCTTCGGCACGCCCACGCGCTTCGGCAACATGTGCGGCCAGATGCGCCAGTTCCTCGACTCCACCGGCGGCCTGTGGGTGAAGGGCGCGCTGGTGGGCAAGCCCGGCGGCGTGTTCGCCAGCTCAGGCACCCAGCACGGCGGCCAGGAATCCACCATCCTGACCTTCATTCCCACCCTGCTGCACCAGGGCATGGTGGTGGTGGGCCTGCCCTACTCCTTCCAGGGCCAGATGGGCGTGGAAGAGGTCATGGGCGGCTCCCCCTACGGGGCCAGCACCATCGCTGGCGGCGACGGCTCGCGCTTGCCCAGCCAGCGCGACCTGGACGGCGTGCGCTACCAGGCCAAACACCTGGCGGGCATCGCCCACAAGCTCCTGAAATAGACAACGACAATTCGTGAAACCCACAACAACGCGGAGGCACCCATGAAACTGACCCTGTCCCTCATCCTGGCCCTTTCCCTGGCCCTTTGCGCCACGGCCCTGGCCGCAGACGCCGCCACCGACGCCGCAGCGCTCTACAACGCGAAATGCGCCAGCTGCCACGGCAAGGACGGCAGCAAGACCATCCTGAGCAAGCCCGTCAAGGGCCTTTCGGCCGAGGACTTCACCAAGAAGATGATGGGCTACAAGGCCAAGACCTATGGCGGCACCAAGAAGGCCACCATGGAGAAGTCCGCCGCCGCCCTGTCCGACGCCGACATCAAGGGCCTGGCGGCGTTCGTCGCCAAGCTGTAGCGGCAGCGGGCAACGCGCCGCGCGCGCAAGGCCCCTGAAAACCGCCGTGGACCGGCGTCATGCAGTCCTGTGGCCGCTTCGCCTCAAGGCGGGGCGGCCCTCACCAAACTACCCGTCAAGCATGGAGGAACCTGTGAAAAAACTCGCCCTGACCCTGGCCGTGGCCTTTGCCCTGGCAGTCACCCTCGCCGCCGCCGCCTTTGCTGCGGACGGCAAGGCCCTGTTTGTGAAGTGCGCTGGCTGCCACGGCGCGGACGGCGCCAAGACCGCCCTGGGCAACAAGGCCCTCAAGGGCCTCTCCGCCGACACCATCGCCAAGGCCCTGGCCGGATACAAGGCCAAGACCTTCGGCGGCGCCAAGAAGGCCATGATGGAAGGCCAGGCCGCCACCCTCTCCGACGCCGACATGAAGGCCCTGGCCGACTACATCAGCAAGCTGTAAGCCCATGCCGAGCCCTGACCGCACCTGGCCTCTGGCCCACGGCATCGCCCTTGCCGCCGCCCTCCTGCTGCTGACGCCGGCAACAGGCCGGGCCGCCGCGCCCGGGACGACGGCTGTCGCGGCCGAGACAATGCCCGGTGCGGCCATGGGCAACAGCAGCCACCAACGACACGACCCTTCCGCCGCGCCCGCCGGGACCGCAGCCTCAAAAGCGGCCCCGGCAGGCGCGGCGCAGACGGGAGTGCCGCAGGTGGGCGTTGCCGAGCGCCTCGGCCAGCAGGCGGACCTGGACGCGATCCTTGTGGGCGAGGACGGCCAGAAGCTGCGCCTGGGCGACCTGGTGACCATGCCCACCATCCTCGCGCCGGTGTATTATTCCTGCCCCAACGAGTGCAACGTGCTGCTGGGAACACTGGCGAGCGCGCTGCCCCAGGTGGGCCTGACGCCTGGCCGCGACTATCAGGTTCTGGCCGTGAGCTTCGACGACCACGACACCCCGTCCACGGCCACCAAGCGCAAGGGCGATTTCCTCAACGCCGGGGCCATGACCGGGATGAAGGACTTTCCGCCGCAGGCCTGGCGTTTCCTCACAGGGGATGAAACGAACATCCGCCGCGTCATGGACTCCATAGGCTTCGGCTTCATGCGCACGGGCGACTCCTTCAAGCACTCCGTGGTGCTCGTGGCGCTCTCGCCCTCGGGCAAGATCACGCGCTACCTGTACGGCATCAAACCCCTGCCCTTCGACATCGCCATGGCCGCCACCGAGGCCGCCGGGGGCAAGACCGGGCTCTCGATCCAGCGCGCTGTGGCCATGTGCTACACCTACGACCCGCAGGGCCGCAGGTACGTGTTCGACATCGTGAAGGTGACGGGCGCCACCGTGCTCGCGGCCCTGGGCCTGTTCGGGCTGTTTTTGGCCTTTGGCGGCAAGAAGCGCAACATTTCCCCGAAGGACGGGCCGCCCAAGGCGTAAACCCGCCCGCCCACGCCACAGGAGAGCACATGGACCAGACAGACCAGACAGACCAGCCAGTCCAGGCAGGCGGCAGCGGCGCAAGCCGGCCCTTCTTCGGCCCCCAGGGGCCGGGTGGAAAAGGCGCGGGCCTGGCCTCCTGGATCTTCTCCACCGACCACAAGCGCATCGGGCTGCTGTACCTGGGCGTCATCGGGCTCATGTTCACCACGGCCCTGGTGCTGGGGCTCATCCTGCGGCTCAAACTCATGACCCCGGGCAGCACGCTGCTCTCCCCGCAACAGTACAACGCCATGTTCACCCTGCACGGGGTGATCATGGTCTTCATGGTGGTCATCCCGAGCATCCCGGCCAGCTTCGGCAACATCTTCCTGCCCCTGCACATCGGGGCCAACGACGTGAGCTTCCCGCGCCTGAACAACTTTTCCTGGTGGCTGTATGTCACCGGCATGGTGCTGGCCGTCACCAGCATCTTCACCGGCGCAGGCGCGCCGGACACGGGCTGGACCTTTTACGTGCCCTTCAGCGAGCGCACCACCACCAACGTGAGCCTGGCGGTCATCGCCGTGTTCATCCTGGGCTTCTCGAGCATCCTGACGGGGCTGAACTTCATCACCACCGTGCACCGCCTGCGCACCCCGGGCATGACCTGGAGGAAGCTGCCGCTCTTCGTCTGGTCGCTCTACGCCACGGGCTGGATCCAGGTGCTGGCCACGCCCATCCTGGGCATCACCGCGCTTTTGATCTTCGCCGAGCGCGTGCTGCACCTGGGCCTGTTCGACGCCGCGCGCGGCGGCGACCCGCTCTTGTACCAGCACCTGTTCTGGATCTACTCGCACCCGGCCGTGTACATCATGATCCTGCCGGCCATGGGCGTCATCTCCGAGATCATCCCGGTTTTCTCGCGCAAGCCCATCTTCGGCTACAGCATGATCGCCTTCTCCTCGCTCGCCATCGCCTTTGCCGGGTCGCTGGTCTGGGCGCACCACATGTTCACCAGCGGCATGAGCGACACCGCGGTGCTCATCTTCTCGTTTCTGACCTTCATCGTGGCCATCCCCTCGGCCATCAAGGTCTTCAACTGGCTGTCCACGATGTACAAGGGCTCCATCAGCCTGGACCCGCCCCTGCTCTATGCCCTGGGCTTCATCCTGATGTTCTCCATCGGCGGGCTGACGGGCCTTGTGCTGGGCGCGGCGGGCGCGGACATCCACGTGCACGACACCTACTTCGTGGTGGCGCACTTCCACTACGTCATCTTCGGCGGCACGGGGCTCGGCATGTTCGCGGCCATGCACTACTGGTTCCCCAAGGTCTTCGGCCGCATGTACGACCATGGCCGCGCGGCCTGGGCCTTCTGGCTCATCCTGATCGGCATGAATGTTTTGTACTTCCCCATGTTCATCATGGGCATGCAGGGCATGCCCCGGCGCTACTACGACTATCTGCCCCAGTACGCGCCCATGCAGATGCTCTCCACCTGGGGCTCGTGGATCCTGGCCACGGGGCTGGGGCTGATGTTCTGGAACCTGTACCGGGGCTGCCGCTTTGGCCCCATCGCCACAAAAAACCCCTGGGGCGGCGCGACCCTGGAGTGGACCCTGCCCACGCCCCTGCCGTTTGAGGCCTTCCACCACGACCCGGAAGCGCCCGAGCCCTATGACTTCAAGGGGATAAATCCTGATGGCTGAGCACATTGCCGCCGCCACGCCCCTGGGGGGCCACCCCAAGGACTACCACGCCGCCAAGATGGGCATGTGGCTGTTCCTGTTCACCGAGATCCTGCTCTTCGGCGGGCTGTTTTTGCTGTACGCCAGCTACCGGCACAAGTTCCCCCAGGCCTTCCACGCGGGTGGCCAGACGCTGGACGTGTTCCTCGGGGGCCTGAACACCGTGGTGCTCATCACCTCAAGCCTCAGCGTGGCGCTGTCCATCACGGCGCTGCGGCGCGGGGAGCTCACGCGCTGCCTGTGGCTGCTCAGCTTCACCATCGCCTGCGCAGGCGCCTTCATGGTCAACAAGACCATCGAGTGGATGGCCAAGTTCCACCACGGTCTCATCCCCGGCTCCGAGCACATGCTTGGGCTGCCCCAGGGCCAGAGCATCTTCTACGGGCTGTATTTCGCCATGACCGGGCTGCACGGCATCCATGTCATCATCGGGGCCTCGGTGCTGGCGTGGGTCATGCTGCTCATCAGGCAGGGCAAGGTCACGGCCGAGGACTACGTGGTGCTGGAGAACGCCGGGCTTTACTGGCACATCGTGGACCTGGTGTGGATCTACCTGTTCCCCCTGTTCTACCTCATCTCCTGACGTGGGGGCGGCAATGACAGACACGCACGAAGTACCGCATTCCAAGGACCAGGGGCACGCCCTGAGCTACCGTTTCCTGACCCTGGTCTGGCTGGGGCTCATGTGCCTCACCGCGCTGACCATCGGCGCCGCCAGGATCGACCTGGGCTACCTGAACGTGGTGGCGGCGCTCGGCATCGCCAGCGCCAAGGCCTGTCTGGTGATCTTCTTCTTCATGCACCTGAAGTACGAGAACCGGCTGCTCAAGGGCATGGTGCTCACGGCCTTCGTCATCCTGGCCATCGCCATAGGGCTCACGTTCGTGGACGTGGGCTACAGGTACTAGGAGCGATGCCATGAGCGCACCCGAACTCGCAGCCCAGCAGGCCGTCACCTCAGTAGGCCAGGCCGTGGCCACGGCCCATCCCGGCAACCTGGTCAACGTCGTCGCGGCGGTGGACAACACCTTCCTTTTGATCTTCGGCATCTCGGCGGCGCTGCTGGTCCTCATCACTGCGGCCATGATCTATTTCGTCATCCGCTACAGCCGCAAGAACAACCCCGTGCCTGCGGACTTCTCGGGCAACCTCTGGGCCGAGGTCATCTGGATCGTGCTGCCCACGCTGCTGGTCCTGGGCATGTTCTGGTCCGGCTGGCACAGCTACCGCGCCCTGCGCGACGCCCCGGCCGAGGCGCTGGAGATCAAGGTCCAGGCGCGCATGTGGTCCTGGGACTTCGAGTACCCGGACGGGCGGCACAGCGGCACCCTGGTGGTGCCCGTGGGCAAGCCGGTGAAGCTCTCCCTGACGAGCAAGGACGTTATCCACGGGTTCTTCGCCCCGGCCTTCCGGCTCAAGATCGACACCGTGCCGGGCATGACAAGCCACGCCTGGTTCCGGGCCGACAAGGAGGGCGAGTACGTCATCTTCTGCTCGGTCTACTGCGGCCTGCAACACGCCAAGATGCTCTCGGCCATCAAGGCCGTGAGCCAGGCGGAGTTCGAACGCTTCCTGGCCGAAAAGCCCGCCAGCGCGGGAAACCCCGGCAAGGCGCTCATGGACGCCAAGGGCTGCCTGGGCTGCCACAGCCTGGACGGCACCGAGTCCGTGGGGCCGAGCCTCAAGGGCGTGTACGGGAAGACGGGCGTGTTCGTGGTGCCGGGCGGCAAGGACAAGGGCGAAAAGCGCCTGAAGCTCGACGAGGCCGGACTGAAGCAGGTCATCATGGAGCAGCGGGTCTGGCGCGTGAAGGGCTTTGAGCCCGTGATGCCGGGCTACGCGGACCAGATGTCGCCGGACGAACTGGCCCAGATCATCGACTTCCTGAAGAGCGGCGAGGCGCCCGGCGCAGTCGGCGGGGTTACGGTCCCGACCGCAACGCCGGAGCAGGGCCGCGCCCTGGCCGAGGCCCAGGGCTGCCTGGGCTGCCATTCCACGGACGGCAGCGAGATCGTGGGCCCGAGCTTCAAGGGCCTGTTCGGCTCCGCGAGCACGGCCAAGGACAAGGCCCCGGTGGACCGTGGCTTTGTGCAGGCGCTCTTGAAAGACCCTGCCACGCGCCTGGGCAGGCCCTCGTCCATGCCCGCGTACCCGGACCTGACCGACGCCGAGCGCCAGCAGCTGCTCCTGTTCCTAGAGTCCCTGGCCGCTGTGCCCGGCATGGAGCACAAGGCCGGGGAAATGGCCGGGCATGAGGCCGCAACCGGAGCGCACAAGTGAGCCCCGACGCCGCTGTCGCCACCGCCCCGGCCGCCGTTTCAGCCAGCAGCCTGGCCGACCTCGTTGCCCTGCTCAGGCCGCGCATCGGCCTTTTGGCCGCAGCCGGAACCTGCGCCGGATTCGTCACGCACCTCCCCCCGGAAGGGGCAACAGGGTCTGGTCTGCTCTACGCTGCCGCCGGAGCCCTGCTGCTTTCCTGCGGCGCTTCCGCTCTCAACCAGGTGCAGGAGCGCCGCGAGGACGCCCTCATGGTCCGCACCAGGAACCGGCCCCTGCCCACGGCGCGCCTGGGCGTGCGCGCGGCCCTCTGCGCCGGCCTGCTCTGCCTGGCCTGCGCCGGGGCGCTGCTCGCCGCCACGCCGGGCGGGTGGGCGGCCGCGGCCCTGGTCCCGCTCACCCTGGCCCTGTACAACGGCCTGTACACGCCGCTCAAGAAGCGCACCAGCCTGGCCATGCTGGTGGGCGGACTGGCCGGGGCCCTGCCGCCGGTGCTGGGCTGCGTGAGCGCCGGAGGCTCCCCCCTCACGCCCCGCGCCCTGCTGCTGGCCGCCGTGTTCTACGCCTGGCAGGTGCCGCATTTCTGGCTCTTCGCCCGGCTGCACAGCGCGGACTACAAGGCCGCAGGCTTCCTGGCCCCGCACCAGGGCGTGGGCCGGACAGGCGCGCACGGGGCCTTGGCCCTGTGGATCGTCTGCTACGGTGCGCTGATGCTGCTTTTGCCCGCCTTCGGGCTGGTGGGCGCGGAGCCGACCAAATGGCTGGTGACGGCCCTGGCCCTGGCCCTCCTGGGCGCGGCCTGGCCCCTTGTCTCGCGCGAGCGCCTGGGCTTCGCCCTGGTCAACGCCTCCCTCGTGCTGCTGCTCGTGTTCCTCACTGTCGACGCCCTGCGCGGCGCAGCCTGATCCCCCACACTCAAGGAGCCGCCCCATGATCATGTGGATACATCCCGTCCTGCAAACCCTGGCCCTGGTCCTCTCACTCTACGTGCTGTATCTGGGCTGGGTGCGCTTCGCCTTCGCGCACCTGGGCAAAAAGGGCGTGGTCTTCGCCTGGAAACGGCATGTGCTGCTGGGCAAGGTGGTGCTCTGCACCTGGGCCGCAGACTTCGCCATCGGCCTCGCCGCCGCCTGGTGGGGTTGGAAAAGCGTGTTCATCACCCACCACCACTACCTGGTGGCCCTGGTCATGCTGCCGCTCATCCTCTTCGCCCTGGCCTCGGGGCTTGTCATGGACCGGACCAAGGCCAAGCGCACAGCGCTTCCCCTGGCGCACGGCTGCGCCAATGCCCTGCTCGTGCTCCTGGCCCTGTACCAGCTCTATACCGGCATCTGGATCCTGCGGGACATGGTCATCGGCTAGACCCGAGAGGCCACCTCTGGATGCCTCGGCAGGGGGCTTGTCCGCGGGTGTTGACGCGCGCGTTGTGTTATGTCATTTTCGACATAGGAAATGCATCAACACAACGAGGCCATCATGAAAACAGATCCTCGCGCCGCCTGCGGACAACCGCCCCGCCCCGCCAATGCCCAGACGAACCGCTGCCTGCCCTTCTGCGGCCTGGGCGCGGAGGACTATCTGAAAAGCCATGCCGCGCATTGCGGCATGCTGCAGTTGGCGCCGCGCGCGCCGCACACGGGCGAGCTCTCGGACACGGTGACGGAGTCCTGACCAGCCCCGGCATCCACACCGCCCCGCCTCCACCACCAGACACCACACAAGCTTGGCGCTGCCGCAGAGTTACGCGAGAATGAGCGGACCATGCGCGCCCTGCCGTTCACCATTGACTCAGACCCATCGCAAGGAGTGATGCGTGCCAAAGCCCCAAGTCCCCACTGACCGGCTCGCCGAGTTGTTTCCCGAAGCGTCCGCCATCCCCGCCGACTACGCCGCCGCGCTGCCCTGCGACAGCAAAGAGTACCTCATGGGTGGCGAACTGCGCGCCTGGGGCGGGCCCATGCAGGAAATCCACTCGCCCATCCTCGTGCGGCACGGCCAGGAGATGCACCCCCAGATTATCGGCTCCTGCCCGGTGCTGAACGGCGAGACCGGCATGCTGGCCCTGGACGCCGCCTGCAGGGCCTTCGACAACGGACGCGGGGCCTGGCCCACCATGAGCGTGGGCGGGCGCATCAAGGCCGTGGAGGACTTTGCCCGGCGCATGGTTGCCAAGCGCGAAGAGATCGTGCGCCTCATGTCCTGGGAAATCTGCAAGTCCCTGGCCGACTGCGGCAAGGAATTCGACCGCACCGTGGAGTACATCCAGGACACCGTGTCCGCCCTGAAGGAGCTGGACCGCGCCTCCTCGGGCTTTGTCATGGAGGCGGACATCCTGGGCCAGATCCGGCGCTCGCCCCTGGGCGTGGTGCTATGCATGGGGCCGTTCAACTACCCCCTGAACGAGACCTTCGCCACCCTCATCCCGGCGCTGATCATGGGCAACACCGTGCTCATGAAGACGCCCAAGATCGGCAAGCTGCTCATCTTTCCGCTGCTGGAATGCTTTTGCGCGGCCTTTCCGGCCGGCGTCATCAACATCATCTCCGGCGGCCGGGACATGCTCACTCCGATCATGGCCTCGGGCAAGGTGACCGTGCTGGCCTTCATCGGCACCAGCCGCGCGGCCGACGCCATGCGCTCCCTGCACCCCAAGCCCCACCGCCTGCGCTGCGTGCTGGGCCTGGAGGCCAAGAACGCCGCCATCGTGCTCGAAGACGCGGACATGGCCCAGGCCGTGAGCGAGTGCCTGCGCGGCTCGCTCGCCTTCAACGGGCAGCGCTGCACGGCCATCAAGATGATCCACGTGGCCCGCGCGCGCGCGGACGAGTTCCTGGAGCGCTTCTGCGCGGGCGTGGCCAAGCTCAAGGTCGGCATGCCCTGGGAGCCGGGCGTGGACATCACCCCCCTGCCGGAGCCCGGCAAGGCGGCCTACCTGCAGGGACTGGTGGAGGACGCCCTGGCCCTGGGCGCGACGGTGGTGAACCCCGGCGGCGGAGCCGTGCGGGAGACGCTCTTCGCCCCGGCCGTGCTGTACGCCGTGGACGAGCGCATGCGCGTGTACCACGAGGAGCAGTTCGGACCCGTGGTGCCCGTGGCCTCCTTCACGGACATCGAGGAGCCGCTACGTTACGTCTCCGAGTCCAGCTACGGGCAGCAGGTCAGCCTCTTCGGCACCGACCCGGACCAGATGGCCGCGCTCATCGACCCGCTGGTGAACCAGGTCGGCCGCGTGAACCTGAACAGCCAGTGCCAGCGCGGGCCAGACAACTTCCCCTTCACCGGGCGCAAGGACTCGGCCGAGGGCACGCTCTCCGTGCACGACGCCCTGCGCGCCTTCTCCATCCGCTCGCTGGTGGCCGCGCGCGACGTGGAGGCCAACAAGGCCATGCTCACGGCAATCCTGAACGGGCGCAAGTCAACCTTCCTGTCCACGGACTACATCTTCTAGGCCGCAGGGCGCGCGCCCCGGCCTTGCCAAGACGCAGGAACAGGGCTGTGCTGCCGCTCAAGGCTGCGCAGCCTATGGCCATTTGTATGTCCGGGGAGGGCTCCGGCTAGGGGCTGGAATCTTCGGGCCACAGCGGCTATCATCTGCGCGAGTCCGGCCTGCTGGCGCGGGAGCCAACCCGCTGACAAGCCGGTGCAGGGGCGCCTTGCGCCAGAGGGTTTACGCGCAGCCGGTCACACACCGAACAGCCCCAAAAAGGACAAGGCCGGACATGAACGACATCCTGCACACCCTGCTCACGCACCTGGAGCGCGGCGCGAGCCTGGCCCAGGCCACCATCCTGACCCACGAGGGCAGCACCCCGCGCTCGGCAGGCAGCCGCATGCTGCTCGCGCCGGACGCGGGCGGCGGCGTGCGGATCATCGCCGGGACCGTGGGCGGCGGGCTGGTAGAGGCCCGGGTCATGGGCCGCGCGGCCCAGGTCCTGGCCGACGGCCAGCGTTGCGTGGAGTCCTTCGAGCTCACGGGCGAGCTGGCCGCCGGGGTCGACATGATCTGCGGCGGGAGGCTGCGCGTATTCCTGGAGCGGCTGGAGCCCGGCGACCTGCCCCTGTTTCGCCATCTGGACCAGGCCCTGGGCCAGGGCCAGCGCTGCCTGCGGCTCACGCCGCTGGGGCAGGGCCCGGCGAGCCTGCTCCTGCCTGAGGGAGAGTACCTTGGCGCGCAGGTGGACCCGGAACTGGCCCGGGAAGCCAGGCGCACGGGCCTGGACATCACAGCGCCCGTGGTCTTTACGGCCAGCGGACGGGAGTTCGCCCTGGAACCCTGGGCTGCGGCCAGCCCGCTCCTGATCTTCGGCGCGGGCCACGTGTCCCGGTCCACGGCCCAGGTGGCGGCGCTCGTCGGCTTCCAGGTCACGGTGCTGGACGACCGCCCGGACTTCGCCAACGCCGAACGTTTCCCCCAGGCCCGGCCAAGGGTCCTGGACTCCTACGACACCTGCTTTGACGGCCTGCCCAGCGGACCCGAGGCCTTTGTGGTCATCGTCACGCGCGGGCATGTGCACGACGCCGAGGTGCTGGCCCAGGCCCTGCGCACCCGCGCCGGGTACATCGGCATGATCGGCAGCCGCCGCAAGCGCGATGCCCTATACGAGCGCCTGCGCGCCCAGGGCTTCACCGAAGCGGACCTGGGCCGGGTGCGCTGCCCCATCGGCCTGGACATCGGGGCCGAAACGCCAGAGGAAATCGCCGTGAGCATCAACGCCGAACTCATTTCCAGCCGAGCAGAACGCATTTCCAGCCGGACCAAGATGAGCGCGGCCGGGACAGGGACGCCAGCGTCATGAGCCAGGCCGTGATCCTGCTGCTCCTGCGCCACGGGCAGATCCTCCAGAACCCCGGAGCCCGGCGCTTCGTGGGCAGCAGCGAGCGGCCCCTGGACGACACCGGCAAGGCCCAGGCCAGGGCGGTCGGGCGCGCGCTGGCCGACCTGGGCAGCGTGGGCCTGCCCCTGCGCCGCGTGTTCACCAGCGACCTCGAGCGCACCGTGGACACGGCGAAAATCGCCATGGACAACGTCACGGACAACGCCATGGCGGGCCAGGACGCAAAACCCGAGCACCTCCGCCTGCCGGAGCTGCGGGAGATCTGCCTCGGCGACTGGCAGGGCTTGAGCAGCGAGGAGGTGCGCACGCGCTTCCCCGGCCAGCTGGAGCGCCGGGGCCTGGACATGGCAGGCTATTGCCCGCCCGGCGGCGAGAGCTTTTCCGACCTGTCGGCCCGCGTGCTGCCGGCCCTGGACGGCCTGGCCAGGCGCACGCTTGAGGCCGAGGACAGGCTGGCACTGGTGGTGGCCCACGGCGGGGTCAACCGGGCCATCCTGTGCGCGGCCCTGGGCCTGCCGCTGACGCAAGTGCTGCGCCTGCCCCAGGACTACGCCTGCCTGAACGTCTTGATCTGGAAGCCGGAGGGGCTGGCCGTACGCGCCGTGAACCTGGCCGCCAGCGCCCTGGCCCCTGGCTGGGCCGCGGCCTACGGCCTGGGGGACACGGCATGAGCCGCCCGCAACGGAGAGACTCGCCACAAACCGATCTGCCACGATCCGGGCCGCTGGCCGCAGTGATCCTGGCGGCGGGGAAATCCACGCGCCTGCCGCGCTTCAAACTCCTGCTAAAGCTCAACGGCCAAAGCCTGCTGGCCCGCGCCGCAGACCTGTTCCGCCGGGCCGGGGTGGAGGACATTCTCGCCGTCACCGGGGCCAGGGCCGACGAGGTGGCTGCCGAGGCCCGCGCCCTGGGCCTGCGCCCGGTGCACAATCCCGACTTCGAGACAGGCATGTTCAGTTCCGTGCGCACAGGCTTGGCCGCCCTGCCGCCAAGTGTTGCCGGAGTGTTCGTCCTGCCCGTGGACATCCCGCTCATCCGGCCCGCCACGCTGCGCGCTCTGGCCGAAGGCTTTCGCCAGGGCCAGGCCCAGGTCCTGCTGCCGACCTTTCGCGGCGAACCGGGACACCCGCCCCTGTTGAACGCCAGCGTTATTCCGCACGTCCTGGCCTGGGGCGGACAGGGCGGGCTGGCCGGGGCGCTGGCGGGCCTCGACTGCGAGTCCCTGCCCGTGGCCGACGCCCAGATACTTTTCGACGTGGACGACGACGCGGCCTTTGCCGAGGCCGAGGCCCGGCTGGCCCGCCTGGACCTGCTTTCCCCCCAGGAAGCCCTGGCTCTGCTGGACATCCACAACGCCGGGGAGCGCGGCCTGGCCCACGGGCGCGGCGTGGCCCGCATGGCTCTGGCCCTGGCCCAGGCGCTGAGCCTGAACAGCCAGGGCCAAGGCCTGGACCTGGAGCTGCTGGAGGGGGCGGCCCTGGCGCACGACCTCGCCAAGGGCCAGCCGCAGCACGAGCAGGCCGGGGCGCAGATCCTGGCGGACCTGGGCTTCACGCGCACGGCGGAGATCGTGGCGGTGCACCGCGACATCGACCCGGCTGGCCTGAAGCGGCCAAGGGAACGGGAGCTGGTTTATCTGGCGGACAAGCTGGTGCGCGGCCCGCAGCGCGTCGGCATCCGGCAGCGCTTTCAGGAGAAGCTGGACCGCTTCGCCGGGGACGAGGCGGCCTGCGCGGCCATCACCCGGCGGCTTCTGCACGCCCTGGCCATGCAGGAGCTCGTGGAGCTGTGCGCGGGCCAAAGGCTGGAAGACATTTCCTGAACACGCGCCGACGCCTCGCCTGACCCCTGCCGAGATCTCCACCCACGCCCAATATGACACGCAAGCCGCGAACGGCCGCCAGGGGCAGACGCGCACGGACTGGCGGCGCTGACTGACATGCGCTGGCTGACGGCGTGGGCTGGCGGCGAAGGCTCGTGGCGAAAGCTGGCGTGCGCGGGCTAATGGCGCTGGCAAGCGACGGGGACTGGCGGTAAAGGCTGGCGCGCATCGGCTGATGGCGCTGGCTGGTGGCCGGGGCTGTGGCGGGCCGGGCTAGGAGTATTCGGCGTCGCGCTCGCGCTGGCGGCAGGCGGACACGATGCGCGCCACCATGCGCTCCAGGTAGCGGATGTCGCGGATGTCCATATTGGTGAAGAACAGGCCCAGGAGCACGGCGCTGTTGTCCGGGGCGCGCTCCACGCTGCGCACGATGCCGATGCCGTCGGCAAAGCCGGACCCCAGGAAGACCAGCTTGAAGGGCAGGCTCTGCCCCACCTCGACCTGGGCGGCGCCAGGCAGGCGCACCCGCGCGCCCCCGGCAGAAAAGTCCAGCAGCTCCGGGCCTTCATACTCTTCCATCCCGTCGGGAGCCTCTTGCTCCTCCAGGCCTTCCAGCCCTTCCAGCCCGTCCAGGCGGATGAGCACGCCCATGTCCTCGTCCACGGGCACGCGGTAGTGCATGCGCAGGCTGGTCTCGAAGAAGTCCTCCTGCCTGGGCGCGGAGATCGCCAGGGCCTGGACCTGGGTATGGTCCGGGCCGGGGTAGTCCTCACGGATGTCCAGCAACCGCGCGGCGTAGCCCACCGGGCGCAAGACCTGGCCCTCTTCCAGCAGCAGGGCCGCCTCCAGGGCGTCGCCGACCTGCTCGCGGCCCACGGGCGGCTCGGTCTGGGCCAGGAAGAGCACATCGCCCTCCAGGCCCAGCACCTCGGAGGTGCGCACGTCGATGCGTTCGCGCAGGGGGTCCTTGTGCAGGATGACGAAGACCTTCTCCCCGTGCTTCAGGCAGCTCATCAGGTCCGGCAGGTTCAAGGGCTCGGCTCCGCTCATGGCTGGTGTCCTCCCTTCGGGTCTGCGGGCTTGGCGACGGGTTTCGCGGCAGCCTTGCCATCCTTCGCTTGGGGCGCGGCATTGCGGCCCTCGGCGGAGAGCATCTGCTCGATGGTGGCGTTGAGCTCCTCGGCGATGGAGATCTGCTTGCCCTTGCTTTGGCCGTCGGCGCCCAGGGCCTCGTGCAGGCCGCCGGTCTCGGGCGGAACGTAGTTCAGCACGAGCACGCTGATGCGCCGGTTGCGCGCATCCGTGGGGTTGTCCGGGAACAGGGGCTGGGTGGCGGCGTAGCCGGACACGCGGGCCAACCGGTCCTCGCCCATGCCACCCTGCTCCAGGGCCACGCGGGCCGAGCTGGCGCGCTGGGTGGAGAGCTCCCAGTTGGTGTACTTGCCGCCGGAAAAATTGATGGCGTCGGTGTGGCCCTCCACGACGATCTTGTTCGGCAGGCCCTTCACCTGCTCGCCGATGATCTGCAGGGCCTTGCGGCCGCTGGCCGTGAGCTCGGGGCTGCCCTTGGCGAACATGGGGTTCTTGTCGTCGTACACGAGCTGGATGCGAACCCCGGCTTCTGTGACGTCGACAAGGATCTGGTCCTTGACGTCGGGCAGGTTGATGTTCACCGCAGTCTTGACCTTCTGCTGGATCTGCAGGGGCTGCACGGGCTGTATGGCCACGGTGCCTTCCTTGGCGGCACCGGTGAGCTCGTCGCGCTGGGGCACCGGAGGCTTCTCCTTGTCCGGGATCATGGCTCCGCCCTGGCGCACATCCAGCGCATTCTGCTTATCGAACAAACTGAATTCCTTGAAATACTGCTCCACGCCAGCGCGCTTTTCCGGCACGACCATGGAAAGCAGCCACATGAGCAGGAAAAAGGCCATCATGGCGGTCATGAAGTCGGCGTAGGCCACCTTCCAAGCGCCGCCGTGCGCGCCCGCATGGCCCTTCTTGATCTTCTTGATGATGATTGATTTGTTCTCAGCCACGCGTTCTCACTCCCTGCTGAAACCTGGGCGCCGGGCTAGCCCTTGCCGGCCTTCTTGCTCTCGCGCAGGATGCCTTCCAGCTCGTCAAAGCCGGGGCGGACAGCGGCGGGAATGGCGCGGCGCGCGGATTCCAGCGACATGGCCGGGGGCCAACCCATGGCGAAGGCGTTCATGGCCGCCTTGACCACCTGGAGCTGGGTGCTGGTCTCCTGGACCAGACTGCCCATGATGGCCGCGAGCGGACCAAAGAAGCCGTAGCTCAGGAGCACGCCCAGGAAGGTGCCGACCAGGGCCGCGCCGATGGAGTGGCCCAGAACCTCGGGCGGCTCGGAGAGCTTGCCCATGGTGAGCACGACGCCCATGACCGCGGCCACGATGCCCAGCGCAGGGAAGGCGTCGGCCACGCGGTTCAGGTTGTTGGGAGCCTGCAGCGCGTCCTCGTGGTGGGAGTCGATGTCCGTATCCATGAGCGCCTCGAATTCGTGGGGCTCCATGCTGGCTGCGGTGTAGGCCTTGAAGTTGTCGCAGATGAAATCAAGCACGTGGTGGTTTTTCAAGACCGTGGGGCGGTTGGTGAAGATGGCGCTGCTATCGGGCTTGTTCACGTGGGATTCCAGGGCGATGACGCCCTCGCGCCGGGCCAGGGAAAGCAGATCGAAGAGCACCAGGAGGATGTCCAGGTAGTCCTTCTTGTCCTTGGGCTTGCCCGTGAAAATGGTCATCAGGTTCTTGCCGATGGTCATATTGACCTTCATGGGCGAGCCGACGAGCAGCGAACCGATGCCGGAACCAAAAATGATGAGCAGCTCCACCGGCTGCCAGAGCACGTGCAGGTTCCCGCCTTCCAACAGGTACCCGCCGATGACGCAGGCCAGAACAACGACCATGCCTATGATTACGAACATATTCTCCCCTCATGCGGCGGACAGGCGCCCGTCCCGAAGGCCCGCGTGGGCGTCAGGGCTTTGGCGGGGTCTCGCCGGAGTCCTTTTTCTTCTCGCTTACGTCGATCTCCTCGGGCTCGCTCAGACCGCGCTTGAAATTGGTCAGAGCCTTCCCGAAGGTTTTGCCGAGTTCGGGCAGCTTGCGCCAATTGAACATGACCAGGCCAATGACGGCGATGATGAGCCACTCTTGCGTGCCAAACATACATGGTCTCCCAGGGCAATGGCCCAACCGGGGAGCGCTTCCCCCCGGCCGGGGCGATGCAAATTGCGTACCTTACTCAGAATACACGGGTTCACGGGCAAACATTGCCCGTGTCCCGGCGCTCGGCCAAGCCTATCCCTCTTTCGCCCGCCTTGGCAACTCGCCCGCACTCTCCCTCCCCACCCCTGTTGACAGCCGCCGGGGGCAGGCATAGAGGGGTTTTTGCCGAGTCCCGGGAGTGTCTTCCGGGAGCGGGGGACCCACTCCCTCTGGGGCGCATCGCCAATAATGGCGTAGGACACTCTTCGGTCCGAGCCCGTCAGCTAACCTCGCAGGCGTCGAAGGGGAAGACCTCCGGTACAACGGGGCCATCCCCCGTATCCACTCGTACCGGAGGTATTTTTATGCCCGCCGTTCACCTGGCCGTGTCCCGGCCCCTCGACGTATTGCGTCCGATTTCCAGCCCGTTCCCTGCTCTTCCGCCACGCTCCCCGCACGTGTGCGGTTAGAGAGGCCGACCATGGGCAACACACCGAACCTTGGTCGCAAGACCAAGGAGTTCTTTCTTGGCAAGTCCCTGAACCTTGGAGACAGCTCCATCTTCCACAACCTCTCGCTGGTGGCCTTCTTCGCCTGGGTCGGCCTTGGCTCCGACGGGCTGTCCTCGTCCTGCTACGGCCCGGCCGAGGCCTATCTGGCCCTGGGCCAGCACACCTTCCTCGCGCTCTTTGTGGGCCTGGCCTCGGTGCTTACCATCTTCGTCATCAGCGCCAGCTACTCCCAGATCATCGAACTGTTCCCCTCGGGCGGCGGCGGCTACGTCGTTGCCAGCAAGCTCTTGAACCCCACTCTCGGCATGGTCTCGGGCTGCGCGCTCCTGGTGGACTACGTCCTGACCATCACCCTGTCCGTGGCCAGCGGCGCGGACGCGCTGTTCAGCTTCCTGCCGCTCGGCTGGGCGGCCTACCGGCTGCCCGCCGCGGTCGTGGGCGTGCTGCTGCTGATCGTGCTCAACCTGCGCGGGGTCAAGGAGTCAGTCACGGTCCTGGTGCCCATCTTCATGGTCTTCATCATCAGCCACGCCGTGGCCATCGTCTGGGGCATCGGCAGCCACCTGGGCAACCTGCCTGCGGTCATCGCGCGCACCAGCGCGGACGTGAGCACGGCCCACAGCCAGCTCGGGCTCATGGGCATGGTGCTGCTGGTGCTGCGGGCCTACAGCATGGGCGCTGGCACCTTCACCGGGATTGAGGCCGTGAGCAACGGCCTGGCCGTCCTGCGCGAGCCCAAGGTGCAGACCGGCAAGCGCACCATGACGTACATGGCCGTGTCACTTTCGGTGACCGTCATGGGCCTGATCCTGGCGTTCCTGCTCCACGGCGTGACCGAGACGCACGGCAAAACGCTCAACGCCGTGCTCTTCGAGGCCATCGCCCAGGGCTGGGGCGCGCCGGGCCACGTGTTCGTGCTGGTGACCCTCGTCTCCGAGGCGGCCATCCTCTTTGTGGCCGCACAGACGGGCTTCCTCGACGGCCCGCGCGTGCTGGCCAACATGGCCATGGACCGCTGGTTCCCCACGCGCTTCGCCATGCTCTCCGACCGCCTCGTCAGCCAGAAGGGCATCCTGCTCATGGGCGCGGCCGCCCTGGTGCTCATGGTCCTCACCCACGGCTCGGTGGAGCTTTTGATTGTGCTTTACTCCATCAACGTGTTCATCACCTTCGTGCTCTCGCAGCTGGGCATGGTGCGGCACTGGCTGGCAGCCCCCAAGGGCGAGCCGCACCGAAAGAAAGGACTGGCCCTGAACGGGCTGGGGCTGCTTTTGTGCAGCTTCATCCTGATCACGGTCACGGCCATCAAGTTCCACGACGGCGGCTGGGCCACCCTGCTCGTCACCGGGGCCGTGGCCGCCCTGGCCGTGACCATCCGCCGGCACTACGACAAGGCCTGGGGCATGCTGAAGAAGCTCGACGAGCTGATTCCCGTGGCCGAGGCCGACACGGACCCGCTGCCCGGGGCCGAGGTCTGCGCCCAGGGCGACACGGCCGCTCCAGGTTACGATCCGGCCTGCGACCCGAACGCCAAGACCGCCGTGGTCCTGGTCAACGGCTACAACGGCCTGGGCATGCACACCCTGCTCGGCATCCAGCGGCTGTTCACGGGCGAGTTCAAGAACTTCGTCTTCGTGCAGGTGGGCATGGTCGACGCGGGCGTGTTCAAGGGCGTGGAGGAGATGGAGGCGCTCAAGACGCACATCCAGGCCGACCTCGACCGCTACGTCCACTTCATCCGCAGCCGTGGCCTGCACGCCGAAGGCGTGAGCTCCGTGGGCGTGGACGTGGTGGAGGAGGTGCTCAAGCTGGCCCCGGACATCCGCCGCCGCTTCCCCAAGGCCATCTTCTTCGGCGGGCAGCTGGTGTTCCAAAGCGACACCTTCCTCACACGCCTGCTGCACAACTCCATCGTCTTCGCGGTCCAGCGGCAACTCTACCGGGAGGGCCAGCCCTTCGTCATCATGCCCATCCGCGTCTAGGTTCCCGAAGGAACGCCGCCGCATACAAGGAGCACTGCCAAGTTTCGGGAGAGTCTCCCGGAAGCGGGGGACCCACTCCCTTGGGGCGCATCGCCGTGAACTCGGCGTAGGACACCTTTCGGTCCGAGCCCGTCAGCTAACCTCGCAGGCGTCGAAGGGGCAGACCTCCGATACACGGGGCCTTCCCTCATGCATCCGTTTCGGAGGTTTTTTAATGCCCGCCGTTTCCCTTGCCGCCACGCGGCCCTGGCGCAGCTGTTCCGCCTGGCTCGCCGCCCTGCCCATCCCACGGTTCGCGAAACGATTCGCGAAACGATTCGCGCCGTGGTTCGCCAGCGCGGACGCGCAGGATTCCACGCCCCAGAATACCGCACCCGACGACAGCCCGGCGCAGGTCGGCCTCGAAGCCCCCACAGCAGGCGAAGCCTCCGGGGACCGCGAGAAGGCCACAGGCCAGGGCGACACGCCGGAACTCCCGCCCCCTTCCAACAGCGGCGGCCACGGCGACCCCGACTCGGGCCGCAACCTGGCCCTGGCCCTGGCCGCGCTCGGCGTTGTCTACGGCGACATCGGCACCAGCCCGCTGTACGCCGTGCGCGAATGCTTCCACGGCCAGCACGCCATCGCACTTCTGCCCGGAAACATCATGGGCGTGCTCTCGCTCATCGTCTGGTCGCTTTTGATCGTGGTCAGCCTCAAGTACGTCATGTTCATCATGCGCGCCAACAACAAGGGCGAGGGCGGCATCTTCGCGCTTCTGGCCCTGATCAAGGCCGGGACCAAGGACAAGAAGAGCCGGAGCTACGCCGTGCTCGTCACCCTGGGCATCTTCGGCGCGGCGCTGCTCTACGGCGACGGCATCATCACCCCGGCCATCTCCGTGCTCTCGGCCATGGAGGGCCTGGACGTGGCCACGGACCAGGCCGCGCCCTTCATCCTGCCCGGCACCTGCCTGATCCTCATCCTCCTGTTCCGCATGCAGAAGCACGGCACCGAGCGCATCGGCAAGGTCTTCGGCCCGCTCATGATCGTCTGGTTCACGGTCCTGGCTGTCCTGGGGGTCATGGCCATCATCGAGCGCCCGGACATCCTGGCCGCCGTGAACCCCATCCACGCCTACCGCTTCTTTCACGAGAACCACCTGCACGGGCTGGTGGTGCTGGGCTCGGTGGTGCTCTGCATCACCGGCGGCGAGGCCCTCTACGCCGACATGGGCCACTTCGGCGCCAGGCCCATCCGCCTGTCCTGGTACGTCATGGTGCTGCCCTCGCTGCTGCTCAACTACTTCGGCCAGGGGGCGCTTCTGCTGAACCACCCGGAGAAGGCCTTCAACCCCTTCTACGCCCTGGTGCCGCACTCCATGCTGTATCCCATGGTGGCCCTGGCGACCATGGCCACGGTCATCGCCTCCCAGGCCATGATCTCCGGCGTGTTCTCCCTGACGCAGCAGGCCGTGCAGTTGGGCTACTGCCCACGCATCCACATCGTGAACACCTCGGCCGAGACCAAGGGCCAGATCTACCTGCCCGGCATAAACAACGCCATGATGGTGGCCTGCCTGGGCCTGGTGCTGGCCTTCAAGAGCTCCAGCAACCTGGCCGGGGCCTACGGCATCGCCGTCACGGCCACCATGGGCATCACCTCCATCATCTACTTTTACGTGGTGCACAGCCTGTGGCGCTGGTCGTACTGGAAGACCATCCCGCTCGTGGTCCTTTTCCTGGTCTTCGACGTGACCTACCTGGGGGCCAACCTGCTGAAGATCCTGGACGGCGGCTGGTTCACCCTGACCGTGGCCGGGGTCATCATGCTGGCCATCGTCACCTGGCGCGACGGCAAGCACGCCCTGGGCGAGAAGTTCTCGGCCATGGGCCTGCCCATCAACCTGTTCCTGGAGAGCCTCGTGGCCTCGGACCGGCCCATGCGCACGCCGGGCACGGCGGTGTTCATGTCCGTGTCGGCCACGGGCACGCCCATCACGCTTCTGCACCACTACAAGCACAACAAGATGCTGCACGAGCTCATCATCCTGCTCTCGGTCATCTCCGACGACTCGCCCTTCGTGCCGCGCAGTTCGCGGCTGGAGGTCGCCAGCCTGGGCCACGGCTTCTTCCGCGTCATCGCCCACTACGGCTTCATGCAGACCCCGAGCGTGCCGGAGATTTTGAAGCTGGCCCGCGCCCACGGCCTGGACATCGAGATGGAAAGCACCAGCTTCTACCTTGGCCGGGAGACGCTGCTCACGGGCGGGCAGGCCAAGATGGCGGGCTGGCGCAAGAGCCTGTTCGCGTTCATGTCGCGCAACGCCTGGAACGCCACGACCTTCTTCGGCATTCCGCCGGGCCGCGTGGTGGAGCTGGGCGCGCAGGTGGAACTGTAGGGACATCCGCTGATTCGGGCCTTGAATCTCCCTCGGGTCGCACCTGGGCTTTACCCCGCGCCCCGGAAGCGCTATGCCCTCTGCCGGGGACACTTCCCCGGAGCCACCCCATGCCCAACGCCTTGATCAGCGCGGTCCCCCCCCGGACCCCCTCCACAGCCCGCAACGGAAGGCGGCCATGACCGGCGGGAACTCGCTCCTGACCCGGCTGCCCCTTGTCGCGGCCTATGTGCTGATGCCCCTGGCCGTGCTGGCCGGGCGTCTGGCCGGACGGCCCCTGTTCGTACGGCACTTCGGCCCCCAGGGCCTGACCCTGTGGCTGGCCCTGGCCGGCCTGGCCCTGGTTGTCTGCCTCGGCCGCGACCTGCTCGCCCGCAAGGGCCAGCCGAAATTCGCCTGGATCGGCCTGATCCTGGCCGCAGCCCTGGCCACGGCCGTGCATTTCGGCCTGCACCTGCTGGGACCGGTCCTGGAACAGGCCCAGCAACTGGCCCCGCTCCTGGACGAGCTGCACCTCCCGGCCCTGGTCCTGTTCGCTGCGGCCTGGGTCTGGAGCTTCGGCCCCCCCCCGCGCAAGGACCTGGCCCGCCTGGGCGGCATCCTGGGCGGCCTGCTGGTCCTGGACTTCCTGCTCACGGCCATCATGGCCCGGCAGGTGGTGCTGGGCGGCGGCCTCCTCCTGGGCGGCAGCCAGGCCTCCTCCGACACCCTGGCCTTCCTGCTGTGCATCGCGCTCTCGGCCACCCTTGACGGACCCGACCCCCAGCCCGAACCCCGATCCGGGCCACAGCCGGGCGACGGAGCGCGCCGCTCCGGCCTGGCCCGCTGGCTCATCCTGGCCGGGATCTTGGCCACTTTTTCGCGCTCCGGGCTGCTGGCCGCAGGGTGCATCATCCTGTTCCTGGAGCGCGGCCCCCTGCAAGAACGCCTGGCCCTGTTCTGCGCCTGCGCCCTGGGCATCTGGATGTCCCTGGCCCTGCCCCTGGCGCGCGTCGCCTCCGGCGGCGAGGACCTGGGTCTGGCCTGGCACCTGACCGCCGTCATGGAGGCGCTGAGGCAGGAACCAAGCGCCTGGCTGCTGGGCCTGCCCCTGGGCGAGCCCGTGGCCCTGGCCATGCCCGACCTGGGCGGCCTGGACTGGGCTCCCGAGTCCGCCGGGCTGGCCGTGTCGGTCTTCGACATCCCCTCGTCCTGGCTCAGGCTCCTTGCCGGCTGGGGCGCTGGCGGCCCGGCCCTGGTGCTGGCGGGGATGCTGGCCTGCGCCCTGCATGGACGCAGGCGCTTCGGCTTCGGGCTCGTGCTCGCCACCCTTGTGGCGGCGGCCCTGACCCCGGCGCTGCACACCCCGGCCACGGCAGGCGTCCTGGCCCTGGCCTGCGCGGGCGCCTGGCAGGACTCCCCCAAAGCAGCGGCGCAAGCCCAAAACACGTCGGGCGCGTAGGCGCTCCCGGGCCCGGGAGACCAGCCGCGCGACCCTTGCGGAGAGAAAACATGACCAAACGCTCAAGCTTCCCAGCCCTTCTTCTGACAGGCGTCCTCGCGGGCGTCCTGGCCTGCTCCGCCCTTGCCCTGCCCGCCCCGGCCCTGGCCGTGAGCGACGACCCGGTGCTCAAGCGCATGGACGCCGTGCTGGAGGAGAACGCGCGGCTGCGCGAGGAGTCGTGGAAGCTGCGCAAAAGCTCAGACCGCGAAGCCGCCCGGCAGGTTGCCGAATCCCTGGCCGCCTCGGAGGACCGCCTGGAGCGCACCCGCGCCGAAGCCCTGGCCCATGTGGCGGGCGTCAGCCCGACCCAGGTGGAGGCCCTGCGCAAGGACGGCAAGTCCTGGGGCCAGGCCT
>PHAR01000005.1 GCA_002840405.1 Deltaproteobacteria bacterium HGW-Deltaproteobacteria-8
CGGGGCGAAACTTTTTCCCAAAAAGTTTCGCCCCGCCCCCCGATACTTCTCCGCTCTACACCATCAGCCCGTCGGCCATGCGGACCACGCGGTCGGACAGGCTGGCGTACTGCTCGTTGTGGGTGACCATGACCACGGACAGGCCGTCCTTGTGGATCTGGTCGAGGAGTTCCATGACTGTCGCGCCCGTGGCCGAGTCCAGGCTGCCTGTGGGCTCGTCGGCGAAGAGGATCCGCGCGTCCTTGACCAGCGCTCTCGCGATGGCCACGCGCTGCTGTTCCCCGCCGGAGAGCTGCCCCGGCAGGCGGTGGCCCTTGTCCGCCAGGCCCACGCGCTCCAGGCACTCCAGGCCGCGCCTGCGCTGTTCCCCGGAAACCGGGCGAAGCCCGCGCATGAAGGGCAAAAGCGTGTTCTCCAAGGCCGTCAGGTAGGGCAGGAGGTAGTGGAATTGGAAGATCACCGCGAAGTCGCCGTGGCGCAGGCCGTCGATGTCGGCCTCGCTGGCCGTTGTCAGGTCGAAGCCGTTGTAGGTGAGCTGGCCGGAATCGGGCCGAAGCAGGGTCGACAGGACGCTCAAGAACGTGCTCTTGCCCGAGCCGGAGCGGCCCACGATGGACACGAACTCGCCCGGCAGGACGCTCAGGGACACGCCCTTCAGGGCCTGGGTGGGCGTGCCGTCCTGGGTGAAGGACTTGGTCACGTTGACGGCGTCCAGCAGCGGGGTGGCGAGCGGCGGGGTGGCGAGAACGTTCCCGGCGGAAACTGCGGTGGTGGCTGTGTTCATGGCTGCGTTCTCCTAAAGGGTCACGAGGGCTTCGCTGGGTTCGATGGCCGCGGCCTTCCAGGCCGGGACAAGGGAGGCGAGCGAGGTCAAAAGCGCCAGGATCACTGCGGTGGCGAGCAGGTGCAGGGGCTCAAACGACAGGGTCGCGCCCTCGGCCATGTCCAGCACCTGCAGGATGCGGAAGCTTACCGCGTAGCCCGCCAGGTAGCCGATGAGCCCGGCCAGCAGGCCCACGCTGGCGGCCTCGGCGAAGAAGATGGAGAACACCGCGCGGCGCGAGAACCCGAGGGAGCGCAGGATGCCGATCTCCTTCTTGCGCTCGTTCACGGCCGAGAGCATGGAGATGCCGACCATGGAACAGCCCGTGAGCAGGATCACCAGGCTCACCGACAGGATCAGCTTCTTGACGAACAGCACCGAGTACATGCGCTGCTCAACGATGTTGCGCAGGGTCTTGATCTCGACATTCGGCAGCGCCGCGCCGAGCTGGTTCACGATGTCGTCGATGGGGCAGCCGGAACACAGCGCCGCCACCTCCAGGAAATTGGCCTTGCCCGGGCGGCCCACGGCGTTCTGCACAAAGGTCATGTCCGCCAGGAGCACGTTGTCGTCCTCGCTGCCCGTGGGCGCCAGGATGCCTGTCACCAGCATGTGCGTCTTGCCCAGGGGGACCTTGTCGCCCAGCTTGAGATTCAGCTTGGCCGCAGCCGCGCTGCCCACCAGCACGCCGTTGCCGTTGTACGTGTCCTTGGGCAGGCCCAGGGGCGCCATGGCGGCCTGGACAAGGCCTGTGGGGCTGATTTCAGCAGGAATCGGGGCCGGAGCGGGGGCCGAGGCCGGAGTCGGAGCAGCGTGCATGCCGTCCGCAGCCTTTTTGGCCGGGCCGGGCTCCTCGCCGGGCAGCGCGCCCTGCGCCACCTCCCAGTAGCCCTTGAGCAGCTTCTCCTGCGCGAAACGCACGCCCACGATGGCCACGGCCATGCCCTGCACGCGGTCCATGACCACCAGCTTGGGCGCAATGACCGAGATGTTCTGGCGCAGCGCGATGGCGTCGATGCGCGCGATGGTGTCGGCCTCGTCCAGGTAGCTCACGTCGAAGAGCATGTCGCCCAGGGCGAACCCGCCGTAGCTCACCGTGAGCTTCTCGCTCTTCGGCGAGACAAGGATGTTGGCGCCGAAGCTCACCAGCTTCTTCTCCAGACCCTCGCCCACCACGCGGGAGACGAAATTGAGCGACACGATGGACACGACGCCCAAGGTGAACACGAGCAGCAGAAGCAGTGTGCGTACCCACTTTTTGCGGGCGTTGCGCAGGGCGATGGTCAGGATGTTCATGAAATATGCCTCCGGCGCAAGGGGCGCTGCCCCTTGACCCCGCTGGGGGGAATGATTCCCCCCAGACCCCCTCATTTTGTCGCGCCGGATTCTGCGGCGGCAAATGGGGATTCCAAAGGGCCTCAGGCCCTTTGGCGGGGTCCAGGGGCAGCGCCCCTGGTGCCATTAAAAGTACGAGACTCCGGCCTTGAGGCTGGCTTCGCTGATGGTGACGTTCTTGGCGTCGAGGGTGCGGGCCAGCGGCGAGGGGTTGCAGCCGCCCTTGACCTCCATGACCTTGTTGGAGTGGAAGCGCTGGCCGCAGTTGTTGCAGATCAGGTAGTCGCCGTCCTGGGTGTAGCCCTTCTTCTCGCGGAAGCAGACGTCGCAGGCGTTGAGCGCGGTGCGGATCTGGCCGTCCTTGCTCTTGATGACGAAGAACTGCACGTCCTTGCCGCCGGTCTTGAAGGTATAGAAATGGGCCTTGCCGTCGGAGACCTCTGACAAGGGCAGGGTCACTGCTCCGGCCTTGGCCTTGACCTCTTTGGGTCCGCCGAAGAGGCCGAAGGCGTTGGCGTGCGGGGCCAGGGAGGCCAGCAGCAGCGCCAGGGCCACCAGGCCCGTCAGGATGAGGAGGTGTCCGGGGGTGGTGCGCGTGGCCGGGTTGGCGATGGCTATGGCGCGGAGTTCCGGGCGGGACTCGTGGTGACGATGCTGCATGAGGGGTGTCTCCTTTGTGTGTGGTGGCGGAGGGCAAGGCCGGGGACGGAGGTGGAAGAGCAGACCCCCCGTCCCCAGCAGTGCAAACCCTCTCTGCACGGGATGGTATAGGCAATCTCTGTGCCATCACAAAATATCGTTTTGCGGCCGGATGTTGGCAAAAAGCACCGGCCCGCTGGCTGGTGTCCTTGTGCAATTCTCTGCGCACATCCAAGCAGGTTATTGCACAAATTGCGCCCTGCGGGAGGGGCGCGAGGCATCGGTTTTGTGGGCAAAACGTCTTGACGTTTCAGGGGGACTCTGGAATAGAACCCGTGGGGCATTGTCCGCATTTTCACAATATCTTTTGCATGGGCGTTCGGTAGGCTGCTTCCGGGGTGAAGGGGCCAGACGAGCGTCCTCTTTTCCGGTCATGCCGGCGGGGGCTGAATGGGGCTTGAACAGAGAATAGCGGAGCGCTCGGAAGAGCTGGCCGGAAAGTGGGCCGACCTCATCCTGGGCACCTATCCGCCCGAGACTCAGGCGGTTTGGAAATCCAACCGCGAGCTTTTCTCCAATCCCGTTGGTCACGCCATCCGCACTGCCGCCTCGGAGCTCATCCCCCTGCTTTTGGCCTGGAACGACGCCGACGCCGTGGCGGCCGCGCTGACCAAGCTGGTCAAGATCCGCGCGGTGCAGGACTTTGCGCCCAGCCAGGCGCTGTCCTTCGTCTTTCTCTTCAAGAAGCTCTTGCGCCAGACGTTCATGAAGGAGCTGGCCGCAAAGGGCGCTCTGGAGGAGCTTTTGGCCTTTGAGACCCGGGTGGACAACCTGGCGGTCATTGCCTTCGACCTCTACGTGAGTGCGCGCGACCAGGTGCAGCGCATGCGCGTGGAGGAGGTCAAGCGCGCGCACACGAACATAGTGCGCCGGGCCAACCTGATGCAAAAGGATGTTACGGCCCCAAAGGCCGAATGATTTCTCATGGTGGGTGCGATAGCCGGTCCTTCAGGGGGTCCGGGTCGGCCAAACAACAAGCGAGGTGACGGCAGATGAACGCGATCTATTCACTCCTTCTGGTCCTGGCCCTGGTGGTGATCGCCACGCTGGGCGCGGGCGCGGCAAAGATGCAGACCATCTTCGCGTACTGCGTTCCAGGCACGGCGTTTATCATCTTCGTGGTCGGGTTCGTGTGCAAGATTATCAGCTGGGCCAAGCGCCCGGTGCCCTTCCGCATCCCCACCACCGGCGGCCAGCAGCAGTCGCTGGACTGGATTGTGCAAAACAAGTGGGACAACCCCTCCACCGGCCCGCAGACGGCCATGCGCATGCTTCTTGAGGTGCTCGCCTTCAGGTCGCTGTTCCGCAATACCAAGGTTGTTCTGAAGCACGACGAGGGCAAGAACCCCGTCGTGGCCTACGTGTCGAACAAGTGGCTGTGGCTCTTCGCCCTCCTGTTCCACTATTCTTTCCTGATCATCGTCGTGCGCCACATGCGTCTGTTCCTGCAGCCCGTGCCCCAGGTCATCAACGCCCTGGAGTTCATGGACGGCATCCTGCAGATCTATGCGCCGGTGCTCTACCAGACCGACATGCTCATCCTGGCCGGCGCGGGCTTCCTGCTTGCGCGCCGCCTGTTCGACGCCAAGCTGCGCTACATCTCGCTTGTGAACGACTACTTCCCGCTGATCCTGATCCTGGCCATCGCGCTCTCCGGCATGTACATGCGCTACATCGCCAAGGTCGACGTCATGGCCATCAAGGAAGTGGTCATGGGCCTCACCACCTTCCACTTCAAGGCCCCGGCGGGCATAGACGTCAGCTTCTACGTGCACCTGTTCCTGGTCAGCACGCTGCTTGTCTACTTCCCCTTCAGCAAGCTGATGCACCTCGGCGGCGTGTTCCTCTCGCCCACGCGCAACATGCCGAACGACACCCGCATGCTTCACTACGAGAACCCGTGGAACAATCCCGCCATCAAGCCCCACAGCTATGAGGCTTACGAGGATGAGTTCCGCGAGCCCATGTTCGAGGCCGGACTGCCCCTGGAGAAGAACCCGGAGGAAGCCGCCTAGTCAAGGCGCACGCCCCACGGGCCCAACAAGCACGAAACTTTTTCCGTGAGGAGAAGACATGGCGAAGATACTGAAACCCGATGAAATGCTCAGGAGCATCAACTACACCCCGCCGGCAACAGGCTGGATGGAGACGCCCAACGACCTGAGCCCTGGACGCTTTGCCTATCCGGCCAAGCTGGACAAGATGGAGTACCTGATCCACGAGATTCCGGGGCAGTTCGGCAACCCGCGCACCTGGAACCCCACTGACGACGACTGGCAGCTGCCAAGCAACTGGAAGGAAATCGTCGTGAACGGCTTCCGCGAGCGCCTGGACAAGTACCGCTCGCTCAAGGTGTTCATGGACATCTGCGTGCGCTGCGGCGCCTGCGCCGACAAGTGCCACTTCTTCATCGGCGGCGGCGACCCCAAGAACATGCCCGTGCTGCGCGCCGAGCTCATGCGCTCCATCTACCGGGGCGAGTTCACCCTGGCCGGCAAGATCCTGGGCAAGCTCACCGGCGCCCGGGTCATGGAAGAGGACGTCCTCAAGGAATGGTTCCTCTACTTCTACCAGTGCACCGAGTGCCGCCGCTGCTCGCTCTACTGCCCGTATGGCATCGACACCGCTGAGGTGACCATGATGGCGCGTGAGCTCATGCACCTGGTGGGCATCAACATCAACTGGATCATGGAGCCGGTGGCCAACTGCACCCGCACCGGCAACCACTTAGGCATCCAGCCGCACGCCTTCAAGGACATCGTCGAGTTCATGGTCGACGACATCGAGACCATCACCGGCAAGCACATCAATGTCCCGCTGAACGAGAAGGGCCACGAGGTCATCTTCATCACCCCCTCAGGCGATGTCTTCGCCGATCCGGGCATCTACACCTTCATGGGCTACCTGATGCTCTTCGACGCCATCGGGCTGGACTACACGCTGTCCACCTACGCGAGCGAGGGCGGCAACTTCGGCCTGTTCACCAGCGCCGACACCATGAAGGCCCTGAACGGCAAGATGTACGCCGAGGCCAACCGCCTGGGCGCCAAGTGGATCCTGGGCGGCGAGTGCGGCCACATGTGGCGCGTCATCAACCAGTACATGGACACCATGAATGGCTCCCTGCAGGGCCCGCAGATGCAGACCCCGGTCAGCCCCATCACGGGCACGGTGTTCTCTAACGCCAAGCAGACCAAGATGGTGCACATCGCCGAGTTCACCGCCGACCTCATCAAGCACGGCAAGCTGAACCTCGACCCCAGCCGCAACTCGGACATCATCGCCACCTTCCACGACTCCTGCAACCCGGCGCGCGCCATGGGCATGTTCGAAGAGCCCAGGTACGTGCTGAAGAACGTGGTCGACAACTTCCACGAGATGCCCATCGGCACCATCCGCGAGCAGACCTTCTGCTGCGCTGGCGGCTCCGGCCTGAACACCGACGAGATCATGGACATCCGCATGCGCGGCGGCCTGCCGAGGGGCAACGCGCTCTCCTATGTGCAGCAAAAGCACGGGGTCAACACCATGACCTGCGTCTGCGCCATCGACCGCGCAACCCTGATCCCGCTCGCCGACTACTGGGCTCCGGGCGTCAAGATCACCGGCCTGCACGAACTGGTGGGCAATGCGCTGATCCTCGACGGCGAGGGCGAGCGCACCATGAACCTTCGCCAGGAACCCCTGCCGGGCTTTGAGGAGGAATAGAATGAAACTCTACAACGGCGGCAAAATCATCACCGGACTGGTGATCTTCCTGGGTCTCTTCCTGACCCCGCTGGCCTACAACGCGGGCAAGGCGGCCTACTCCCAGCCCAAGCTCAAGATGCCGGTGAACGAGAAGGAATGCGTCGAGAGCAAGGACTTCATGCGCACCAAGCACATGCAGCTCCTAAACGAATGGCGCGACTCGGCCCTGCGCAACGGCAAGCGCGTCTACGTGAACAGCAAGGGCAAAGAGTTCGAAATTAGCCTGCAGAACACCTGCATGAAGTGCCACACCAACAAGGCGGAGTTCTGCGACAAGTGTCACCTTGACGCTTCGGTGACGCCCTACTGTTGGGATTGCCACATCCAGCCGGAGGGGTTGAAGAAATGAACCACACCAGAAGAAACTTCCTGAAGTTCGCGGGCCTCACCGCTGCCGGACTCTGCGTGGCTTCCGCCGGGAGCGTCATGGCCGCGGCCACGGCTGCGACCGAGAAGGCCAGTGAGAAGGCGCTCCAGGCCAAACGCTGGGCCATGGTCATCGACACCAAGCGTGTCGGCACCAAGGAGACCATCGACGTCCTGGCCAAGGCCTGCCATGCCGCGCACAACGTGCCGGACATCCCGGGCAGGCAGAACGTCAAGTGGATCTGGGCCGCGGGCTTTGACGAGGCCTTTGACCAGCCCAACAACTTCATGGACGAGAGCCTGGAAAAGCGTGAGTTCGCCCTTTTGTGCAACCACTGCGCCAGCCCCTCCTGTGTGCGCGTGTGTCCCACGCAGGCCACCTACCAGCGTCCGGACGGCATCGTGGCCATGGACTACCATCGCTGCATCGGCTGCCGCTACTGCATGGCCGCCTGCCCGTACGGCTCGCGCAGCTTCAACTTCATGGAGCCGCGTCTGCACCTGGATCTGGCCAAGCTGAACAAGGAGTTCCCCACGCGCATGCGCGGCGTGGTCGAAAAGTGCAACTTCTGCGTGGAGCGCCTGGCCAAGGGCAAGATTCCCGCCTGCGTCGAGGTCTCCCAGGGCGCGCTGGTCTTTGGCGACCTGTCCGACCCGGCCAGCGAAGTGCGCAAGGTCCTGCGCGAGCACTACACCATCCGGCGCAAGCCGGCGCTCGGCACCGAACCGAGCGTCTACTACATCATCTAGGGGGCGGACATGCTCGAGAAAGCACTTAAAGGAAGTCCCAAGTACTACACTTGGATCGGGTTTCTGGTCCTGATCATTCTGGGCGCATCCGGCATCTACATCATGCAGTTGATGCAGGGTCTGACGATCACCGGCATGAGCCGCGACGTGTCCTGGGGCTTTTACATCGCCCAGTTCACCTATCTGGTCGGCGTGGCCGCCAGTGGTGTCATGATCGTGTTGCCCTACTACTTCCACCACTACAAGAAGTTCAAGGATCTCGTGATCTTTGGCGAATTCATGGCCATCGGCGCGGTGGTCATGTGCCTGGGCTTCATCGTGGTCGACATCGGCCAGCCCCAGCGCATGCTCAACGTGGTCCTGTACCCCACGCCCAACTCCATCCTGTTCTGGGACATGCTCGTCCTGAACGGCTACCTGATCCTGAACGTTCTGGTGGGCTGGACCTGCCTGGAGTGCGACCGTCAGCACCTGCCCCACCCCAAGTGGACCAAGGTGCTCGCCTACACTTCCATCATCTGGGCCTTCTCCATCCACACCGTGACGGCGTTCCTGTACCAGGGCCTGCCGGGCCGCCACTACTGGCTCACCGCCATCCTGGCCGCCCGCTTCCTGGCGAGCGCCTTCTGCTCCGGCCCGGCCATTCTGCTGCTCGTCATCCTGCTGACCGAGAAGGTCACCACCTTCAAGGCCAACGTCGAGGGCATCAGCACCCTGGCCAAGATCATCGCCTACGCCATGTGCGTGAACGTGTTCTTCTTCCTGCTGGAAGTGTTCACGGCCTTCTACTCGAACATCCCCGGCCACATGCTGCCCCTGGTTTACCTGTTCAAGGGCGTGCACGGACACCACGAGCTGGTGCCCTTCATGTGGACGGCCGTGGCCCTGGGCCTGGGCAGCCTCGCGCTGCTCATCCCGCCCAAGCTGCGCGACAACATGAAGCTCTTGCCCTGGTCGCTGGCCATCCTGGTCATCGCCACCTGGATCGACAAGGGCCTTGGCCTGTTGATCGGCGGCTTCAACCCCAACCCCTTCGAGGAGATCTCCCCCTACTGGCCCACCGGCAAGGAGCTGATCGTCTCGGCCATGATCTACGCCCTGGGCGCCCTGGTGGTGACCATCCTGTTCAAGATCGCCACCGAGGTGAAGCAGGAGACCGGCGCTTCCCAGAAGACCGAGATCTCCAGCGAAGCCTAGACCAGTTCAAGCCTCACGCTGAAACGAAAGCGCCCCCGCAAGGGGGCGCTTTTTTTTGTGGGGAACCGGCTTGCCGGAGCTCTGAGGAGGGAGCGTCGGAGCCTGCGGCTACTCCAGGATGACTTCGCCTTCCAGGCGCGTGTTGTCGGCCACCTTGAGCTGCTTGCGCGCGCGGTTGATGATGCGCACGTTGCCCACGCACGTGACGCCCCGGCCAAAGCGCACGTCGCCCTGGACCTCCAGGCGCTCGCAGGCCAGAAGCGAGGGCGCGCCCTTGGGGAAGCGCTCCTGGAACATGTCGATCTTCTTGTAGTAATTCTGGTCCAGGGCCACCGCTGGCAGGGGCGTTGTGCGCTCCGGGTTCTGCTCGATGGTCTCCAGTTTGGTGCGGATGAAGCAGTCGCTCATGACCAGGAGCAGGTCCTGGGTGGTCTTTACGGGCGCGAAGCGGGTGCGCGGCACCAGCACGGCCCGGGCGTCCTCAAAGGCGCTGATGGCCGAGCCCATGGCCGTCTCCACCTGGAGCACGGCCGGGGATTCCGGATCGCGCGGGTCCAGCGTCTTGGGGTTCAGGATGAGGTCCAGCGGCATCATCAGGTGCTCCACGAACACGCGCTCCAGCACCTCCAGGTCCAACCACAGGGAGTTGGTGTTGAAGTAGCGGTGCTTCTCGATGTCCGCGAAGCTGTCCTTTTCGTTGTCCGGGCACTGGGCCTGCTCGCGCAGCGTAAGCCGACTGGAGAGCTTGAGCCTGGCCAGGTGTCCGCCCTTGCGGTCCTGGGGGGTGCGCTGGGCCACCTCCATCAGGAACGGGAGCTGTTCCTTGGCCATGTAGCCCAGCAGGCGCGAGTCCATGACCGCGCCCAGGTTGTCGGAATTGGAGATGAAGGCGTAGCGGTAGCCGCGCCTGAGCAGCTTGGACAAAAGCCCGGAGGTCACCAGCGCGGTGTATACGTCGCCGTGCCCCGGCGGGTTCCACTCCAGCTCCGGGTTCTGGGGCCAGTCCGCAGGGGTGAGGTCGTCCTCCAGAATCTTTGGATACATGTGCTGCACAAAGGCCAACGGGATGCCCGTGTCGCCGTTGTCCAGGCCCTCGACCTTGAGCATGGTGTCGCGGTGGGTCTTGAAGCTGTTCATGAACACCAGCGGCAGTGGCGACTTGTACTTTTTGCGCAACACCTTGGCCTGGCGCACGATGATGTCCAGGAAGGTGTAGCCGTCCTTGACCGGGATGAGGCTCTTGGCGCGCTCCAGGCCCATGCCGGTGCCCAGGCCGCCGTTCAGCTTGATGACCACGGTGTGCTTCAGCGCGGCGCGCCCAGCCTCAATGTATGGCTCCAGGGACTCATAGGGCGGCACCTCGCCCTCGGCCACGGGGTCGATCTCGGCGTCGCTGGTCCTGCCCTGGGCGCCCTGCATGATCTGCGTGTAGTAGCACTTGAACACGTTGATGACGATGGACGGGATGCGCCGCTCCTCCATCTTCAGGGCAAAGGGGCGGAACATGTTGTGGACCGAGGCGTCCTGCGCGGTGAGACAGGTGATCTTCATGGTCGCTCCGGGTGGGGCGCGGGGGGCCCGGCCTGGTTATTTGTTCAGCATTTACAGTATAACCGCGATCTTGTGGGAATTGCAAGCAGGAGCGTACGGGCGCCGGAGGGATCACGGAGCGCTTCCTTGGCGCGGACGAAAAATGGCCCGGCGCAGGGTGGACCTGGCCGGGCTGACAGGCAGCGGCAGGCGGGTGGACCGCCTGGGGATGGAAGCGGTTGAGGCGGGCGCGCTGCTAGGTCAGCGCGGTCACCGAGGCCTGGCCGCTGCTCACGGCGGCCACCAGGGCGCCGAGGGCCTGGACGCCGCCGAAGCTCGTGACGGCCAGGATGATGTCGCCGCTGGACAGGTTGTACTCGTCCACGGCGGAGTTGAAGTACCCGGTGTCGTCCACGGTGCCGATGGCGTCGCTGGTGCGGTAGAGGAACAGCTGCTGGCCGGGCACGCCGCCCATGAGCCGCATGAAGGAAGCGTCGTAGCTCACGATGGTTCTCCTTGGGCTAGAGGTTTTTGGCCAGGGGTCCGGGGCCTAGGCCGCCAGGCTGGCGTCGTCGTCGCAGTCGATCTCCACCACGCCGTCCTCGTCGATGAGCACGGCCCCGGCAGAGAGCAGGTGGTCCACCAGGTGGGCGGCCTTCTCAGGCACCCAGTCGGTGAAGACCTTGACCTCCTGGCCCTCGGCCAGGCCCAAGGCGCTGCGGTGGTACAGGAAGCACTTGCGCGTGCCCGAAACCAGCGGCAGGGCGGTGTGGAACATCCAGGTGATGCCGAGCCAGGTGCGGCTCTCGGTGCCCTTGAGCCAGGGGTAGCGGTCGCCCGCGAAGTCCGCGCTCTTGAACTCGCTGATGTCGAGCAGCTCGTTCCACTGGTGCGCGCCGACCACGGCGAAGCGGTTGCCGTCGTCAGGCACATCCTTGCTGTTCAGCTGGGCAAAGGCCTCCAGGATCTTGGCCTTGGTCAGGCCCTTACTGTCCTCGGCCACCACGTTGGCGGTCTGGTCGAGCCTGGCCATGATCAGCTCGTCGATCTTGCGGCCAAGGGCGTAGGCCCCGGCGTTGGCCACGACCAGGCGCTCGTCGGTGTTGGTCTTCAGCTCGTCGAGCTTGTCCACGTAGTCCGCGCCGTACCAGTCCTCAAGCGTGGCGGTGACGGTGGAGTGGTCAACGTTCATGAGCGGCACGTTGCCGTGGCGGGTCTTCTTGCCGGCCGCGCCCTTGCCGTTTTTCTGGAACACGGCCGTGGCGCCGTTGACGCCGGTCTTGAGGCGCACGGTGTTGCGCAGCTTGCTGCCGCGTTGCTGGTAGGCCTCGTGCACATCGGCCACGTACATGGCGATGAAGCTGTTGGTGATGCTGGTGGACATGCAATCCTCCGTGTTTCGGGGTGACAAGGATTGCCGGGTGTCCCATGTGCTCCGCCGCGCGCCGCTGGAGGTGGCCGGGTGACAATGGAGGTCGTCTGTGCAGGGGCTCCGGCGCGCGGCGAAGCAGGGCCGGGGGCAAGCCCACAGCGGGCCTGCTGGGGCGCAGTATACCCCGGGTTTTGCCCTGGGACAAAAAAACACCATTTTTGGCCGGTAAAAGGACAAGAATTCCCTCTTGACAGGGTTTGGCCGAAGGCCGGGAGGAGAGGGGAGGGATATGCCTCTGGCGGCCAGGGGCGCTGCCCCTGGACCCCACCGGGGGCCTCAGGCCCCCGGACCCCCCATTGGCCTGGGCCAGTGCACCCACGTCCCACGCTTGTGTTTGGCTTGGCCCTGGCAAGAGCGCGCGGGTTTTCGAGCAAAGACGCTCGAAAACCCGCGCGCGGTTGGCCCACTTGGGAGGAGGATGGGGAGTAAGGCGCATGGGCGGAAGGCTCTTGGTGTGCGCTGCCGGTTGGCCCTCCCTCGGCCGGGGGAGGCAAAAAGAACGGCCCGGTTCCCTTGAGTGGGGAGCCGGGCCGTTTTGTTTGACGGGGCTTGGTCGACCGGTAGCCGAGGGGAGCTAGACCTTGTCCTTGCGCTCCCGCGCCACCGGGATGGACAGCGTGGCGGCTCCAGGGGTGGCGGCCACCATCTGGCAGGCGTTGTTGCAGGCCAGCTTGCCGTCCACGCCAGGAATGATCCCTGGCACCACGGAGATGAGCGACAGGCACAAGGACGCCAGGTACGGGGTGGACTGCACGAGCAGGATCACGGCCCAGGTCACGATGTCCGGGTTCTCGGTGCCGTAGCGGGCGATGACCCCGGCGGCGGCCAGCCACAGAAGCGCCAGGATCATCAGTTCCTCGCGCGCCATCAAGAGGCCGCGCACCACGGCGCAGCGCTCCTCGCACTTGGGCGTGCGCAGGAAGGGCTTCTTGGAGGTGAACACGCCCTGGAAGATGGCCTTGGCGATGGTGTGCGTCAGCGCAAGTCCGGCCACGGCCGCGCCGATGCGCGCCCAGAAGCCGCATTTCACGCGGGTCTGGTACAGCCACATGAAGTGGAACAGCTTGAACAGGAAGGCGCCCAGCGGCGGCAGGAGGAAGATGGACAGCGGCGTGCCGAAGTACCGGGGCAGCACCAGCATGCCAAGGCTCCAGACCAGGCTGACCACCAGCACGGCGATCTGCGTGGCGTCGGCGAACCAGGGCAGCCAGCCCGCGATGAAGTGGTACTTCTGGCCCAGGTCCAGGCTGGTGGTCTTGTTCCAGGGCAGCAGCTGGCGCCAGTGGCGTTTCAAAATCTGCACCGCGCCGTAGGCCCAGCGGAAGCGCTGGCGCTTGAACCCGGCGTAGGTGTCCGGGGTCAGCCCCTGGCCGAAGCTCTCGGGCACGTAGATGGCCTGGTAGCCGCGTTCGATGACCTTGAGGCCGAGCTCGGCGTCCTCGCAGATGCACCACTCGCCCCAGCCGCCCACTTCCTCGAGCACGGCCTTGCGGATCATGGTCATGGTGCCGTGCTGGATGATGGCGTTGCGTTCGTTCCTGTGCACCATGCCGATGCGGAAGAAGCCGTCGTATTCCCAGGCGCACACGGTCTTGTACGGGTCGCCGGCCCACTCGCGGTGGTCCTGCGGGCTCTGCACGATGGCGATGTCCGGTTTCTCGAAGTACGGCGTGAGCGACCGGAGCCACGAGGGCCGCACCTGGTAGTCGGAGTCGACCACGGCGACGACGCGCGCGTCCTTGGCGGTCTTCTGCAGGGCGAAGTTCAGCGCCCCGGCCTTGTAGCCCGGCCATTCCTCCAGGTGGAAGAAGCGGAAGCGCGAGCCGAGTTTTGCGCAGTGCTCCTCAAGGGGCTTCCACTGCGCGGGGTCCGTGGTGTTGTTGTCGATGAGCAGCACTTCAAAGCTCGGGTAGTCCAGCGCGGCCAGCGAGTTCATGGTGGCGATGACCATCTCCGGCGGCTCCTTGCAGCAGGCCACGTGGATGGACACCTTGGGCAGCCCGGCATCCAGGTCGTGGCGCAGGGGGAAGAAGCGGCGGCGCAGGCCTTCGGGCCAGAGCATCTCGCTCATCTCGTAGCCGTTTATCAGCACCACGGCCAAGAGGCCGATCTGCATGGGCAAAAGCATGGCCCAGGCCGCAGTCTCGGCGGGCAAAAACTCGATGGTGATGGGCGTAAACGCGATCCAGACGAGCGAGCTGGTCACGGTCTGCAAAAGCAGCGAGAAGAACAACCGGCCGGAAAAGGGCTGGGTGCGGCGGCGGTAAAGGAAGAACAGCATGGGGATGAGGCACAGCAGCGACACGCCGTACTGCACCGGCCACAGGGTGTCCTCGAGGATGGTGCCCACAAGCGGGATCTTGAGGGTGCGGTCCACGGTCCAGATGCCCCAGTGCGCGCCCACGACGCCTTCCAGCGGGCGCTTCCAGGGCTGGTCAAAGGCCTCCATGACGCAGTAGTCGATGTTCTGCTGGGCGGCCAGGTTCATGAACTGGCGCAGGAACTTGGCCTCGTTGGCGATGCTGGCCTTGGCCTTGCCCCAGCGCTCGCCGTTGCTCGGCCAGCCGATTTCGGCCACGAGCACGTGCTTGTCCGGGAAGCGCTCCACCACCTGATGGTAGCGCTTCATGCTCCACTCGATGGCCTTGTCCTCGGGGATGCGCTCCCAGTAGGGCAGGATGTGGATGGAGATGAAGTCGACGCTGTCGGCCAGCTTCGGGTTGTTGATCCAGACGTGCCAGGGCTCGGCGGTGCTCACCTGGACATCGGGAGCGGCTTCCTTGATGCGGCGGATGTATTCCGAGAGCTGGGCCACGGTGAAGTCGCCGCGCAGGATGCTCTCGTTGCCCACGAACACGCGGGTGATGTTCTTGTGCTCCTGGAGGTTCTTGATGAGCCCGGCGATCTCCTGCTCGTTGCGCTTGAGGCGCTTGTCGAGCCAGGCTCCGGCCATGACCGGCATGCCGTGCTTCTCGGCCAGGCCGGGAATCAGCTCCATGCCGTCAAGCGACGAGTAAGTGCGGATGGCCCCGGCCTTGCCCTTGAGGAAGACGATGTCCTCCTCAATCTGCTTCGGCGTGGGGAACTTGTTGACCAGGGGGTCCTGGTCGGCGCGGTACGGGCTGAAGGAAACGGCCTTGACCTGGCCGGTGAAGTCGAGCTGAGGGTCGGCCGGACGGTTGAAGAAGGCCCAGAGGCCCAGATTGACCGCCATGACGATGAGCACGATGAGTGCGTTCTTGCGCATAGTGCCGCCAACTCCAGGGATGGCGCGTTCGGCTAAAGTTCGTTTTGTCCCGGCGGCGCGGTGTCTCTCCCGCCTTCCGCCATCGGCCGCCTCGCGGCCCGTGCAACAATCCTTTTCCCTCTTCCCACAAAAACAGCGGCCCGGTAGGCCGCCTTGGCGCGCGTTGACCCTACTCGGTAACCTTTTCGTTCACCCAGCCGTCAACCCTACTATCCACGCGGGGGAGCGGTACTGCATCCAACCGGTCCAGGCAAGCCGTCTTCCGTTTCCGGCCAGAGCGCACAGGGCACCAGTGTACCTTTTGTGCGCACCACTTCATTCGCAGCACCCGCGCAAGCGCGCTTGCCCAGTAAAAAGCAAGGTGCGTGCCAACAAAAAGTTGCTGAAATTACTCACATAAATTCTGCTGGGAAGTGCGCAGAAATTTTTGCTGTGTAATATTTGCGCACTCCTCCAGCAATGGGCTTTGGCCGCCGCCCGCGCCATGCTCCGCCCACGGCTTCACACGCGGCAGGAAATCAGGCACAACCGGGCCTGGAGAGCTCATGATGACCCAGGCCATCTGGATTTGGACGACGCTGGCCGCAGTTGCCGCCCTGGCCGCCCTGGCTACTGCCTGGTGGGGGCGCTTGCGTTTCGTGCGCGGACGCCGCGCCGTACTGGCCGTGGCCGCCTTCCTGCTGGTGGGCGCCCTTGGCGGCTTCCTGGCGCGTGACCCGCTCACCCAGAGCATGCGCCGTGACTACGCCAACGCCCGGGCCGAGGACCTCTTCCGCACCGAGGGCCTGCTGCGCGCCCTGAGCGAAGCCGAGCCCGGCCTGGCCGAGTCCCTGCGCCAGCGGCTGACCAAGGCCCTGGCCGCCACCGGCGACGCGGAGGACCGCAAAGCCGTTGAGCAGCGCCTGCTGGACGAGGCCACGGGCCTGGCCCTGGGCGCCGGGTTCGAACGCCTGGGCAACGCCTCGGACGAGGCCGCCGCACGTCTGGCCGAGGCCCTGCTGGGCGCCCTGAAACAGCTCTCCGCCTCTGACGCCACCCTCTGCCTGGGGCTCCTGCACCCGGCCTCGCAAACCCCCATCCAGGCCGCCACCCTGGTCAGCCTGCGTGGCAGCGTGCGTACCAAACTCGACGCCGCCCTGGCCCTGGTGCTGGCTTCCAGCAGCCTCAGGCCGCAGGTGGCGCCTTTGCCCGCCAGAACCGACAACGCCCTGGCCGACATGTTCAGCGAAAACCTGCCCGCCTTCCAACAGACGTACGGCGACCAGAAGCAGGTCCAGGCCCTGTTCGAGGCCCTGAGCAATCCCGCCCAGGCCGCCCGCGTCGCGCCCGACACCCTGTGCGCCTTCGCCCAGGACCTCCTGCGCGCGCTCCTGCGCATGCCCCCGGCGGAACGCGGCCCGGGCCTGCGCCGGCTGCTCGGCACGTAGACGAAGAGCCCCCACAGGCAGCCCCAGACAATTTTGCCCAGGCGCGGGCTGTTGCCTTCAGAACTTCCTTGGCGTATCTCTGCGGCTGGTCGGCAGTTCACCCAGGCGTCGCCGCCCCGCAAGGGGAGCTAAACCTGCCATTTTCTCCTCCTCTCGACACCGTATTCCCGTGCCGAGTCGGAAGTCGGCGACCACCGGCGGTCCCCTTGGGATCAGGCACGTGTGGAGGATACGCCATGTCGAAGACTCTTTTGCCCCTGCATGTTGACGACATCTCCGCTTTCGCGCGTTCTTTGGGCAGCCAGCTGGCTGACTGCGGACGCACGCCCGGCCATGTCGAACTCTTGAACATGCTTGCCCGTTCGAGCGGGCACAAAAACTTCCAGCATCTGCGCGCCAGCGCCATACAGACAGGCCAGGCGGGCCAGGCCACGCAGGCCCGGCCCGCGTCGGAGCCTGTGAACCCGGTCCGGCTGACGCGGCTGGCCCGGCTCTTTGACCGCGCCGGGCTCCTGTTGCGTTGGCCCGGCAAGCGCGGCATGGAGGAGTCCTGCCTGTGGGTGATCTGGTCGCGCATCCCCGCCCGGCAGACCTTTAGCGAGACGCAGCTGAACGAGGTGCTGAACACCCTGCACAGCTTCGGCGACCACGCGCTCTTGCGGCGTGGGCTCATCGACAGCGGCATGATGACCAGGACCGCAGACGGCCGTGAATACCGGCGCGTCGAGCGTGAACCCTCGGCAGAGGCCTTGGCCTTATTGCAACGATTAGAACGATAAGCATGCCTCCGGCGGCCGGGGGAAATGATTTCCCCCGGACCCCCTCATTTGCTCGCTGCGAACTCTGCGGCGGTCCCCTTGAGCGCCCCTGGCCTGCGGAGCATGACAAACGCACCACCCCGACAGGGAGAGCCCCATGCGCTTCACCGGCATCAATCACCTGGCCATGGCCACGGGCGACATGGACCGCACCATCCGCTACTGGCGCGACCTCTTGGGCCTGCGGCTGGTGGCCGGCCTGGGGCATCCCGGCTACCGGCACTATTTTTTCGAGCTCACGCAGCGCGACATGATCGCTTTTTTCGAGTGGCCCGGCGTGCTGCCCGGCCCGGACAAGGACCATGGCGTGCCGGTCAAGGGGCCGTTCACCTTTGACCACCTTTCCCTTGGGGTGGAGTGCGAGGACGACCTCTGGGACCTGCGCGACAACCTGGACGCCGCCGGATTCTGGGTCTCCGAGGTGGTGGACCACGGCTTCATCCACTCGCTGTATTCCTTTGATCCCAACAACATCCCGGTGGAGTTCAGCGCGCCGGTCAAGGGCGTGGATCTGAGCAAAAACCCGGTCATGGCCGACACCCGGCCGACCTTGTGGGCGCTGGAGGGCGCGGAGCCCAACACGAATATCTGGCCGTGCCCCGTGCGGCGCACCCCCGAGTCCGATCGCCGCGTCTATCCCGGCGAGGGCCTGCGCCTGGTGGGCCAGGAGCCCGAGGACGAGGACGGCTAACCGCATCATGTGTAGCGCCTCCGCGCGCCTGCTCCTGCCTTTTCCGCCTGGCTGCCGCATCGCGCGGCTGGTGCGCCGCGAGAAGCGCTTCACCATTGTGGCCACGGACCCGCAGACCGGGGCGGAGCTTCTCGCCCACACCAACAACACCGGCTCCATGCTCGGGCTGCTCAAGCCCGGCACGCCCGCGCTGCTCTCGCCTGCGCTCAACCCGGACCGCAAGCTCCGGTGGACGCTGGAGGCCCTGGCCTTGCCAGGGACTCTTCCTGGCGACAGCGGCCCGGCCCTGAAATGGGTGGGCGTGAACACCCAGACCCCCAACCGGCTGCTGGAGGCCGCCTTCCACGCGGGACTGTTGCCCGACGCGCAGGGCTACGCGCGCCTCGTCCGCGAGGCCACCACCGGAGCCAGCCGCCTGGACGCGCTCCTGACCCCGGAGGAGGGCAGCGGCCTGCCGCCCCTGTACGTGGAGTGCAAGAACGTGACCCTGGTGGAGGACGACCAGGCCCAGTTCCCGGACGCCCCCAGCGAGCGTGGCCGCAAACACCTTGCGGAGCTGACCCGGCTGGTGCATGAAGGCAGCCGCGCGGCGCTCTTCTTCCTGGTCCAGCGGCCCGACGGCGGCTGCTTCGCCCCGGCCGAGAGCGTGGACCCGGACTACGCCAGCGCCCTGGCCGTGGCGCTGGCCGCCGGGGTCGAGGCCTGGGTCTGGCGCGCGTCAATCACCGGACCGGGCGCCACCGCAGGGATCAGCCTGGCTGAACGCTTGCCCCTGGCCCCGGCCTGGGCCGCGCTCGAACGTTCCAAGGAGCCCTCCCCCGCATGATGCACCTCCTCCTCGGCGCGGCCATCATCAGCTTCTCGCCCGTGTTCGTGAAGCTGGCCGCGCCCTACGGCATCGCCGGCGACCTGGCCGCCTTCCACCGCGTGCTCATCGGCGGGCTGTGCCTGCTCCTGGCCAGCCTGGTCAGCCGCGAACCGCGCTCCAAGGTCTGGAACATGCCGAGAAGCGGCCTGCTCTGGTCGCTGGCCTGCGCTTGCTTCTTCACCGCGGACCTGCTCTGCTGGCACCTGTCCATCCTCTACGTCGGCCCCGGCCTGGCCACGCTCTTCGGCAATTTCCAGGTCTTCCTGCTGGCCGCCTGGGGCATCGTGCTCCTGCGCGAAAAGCCCGGCCTGCGCTTCTTCGCCGGAATCCTCCTGGCCATGGGCGGACTCTTCGCCATCGTGGCCCCGGCCTGGACCAGCGCCGGGCACAACTTCCAGCTCGGCGTCTTCTTCGGCCTTTTGACCGGCGTGTTCTACGCCGGGTACATCATCACCCTCAACCGCACCCTGGCCGTGTGCGGCGACGGCTCGCAACTGGCCGCCATGACCGCCAACTCGCTGATGACCGCAGCGCTCATCGCGCCCATCATCCTGCTGCGCGGCGAGACCCTGGCCCTCGACCCCGGCATGCCGCTCGTGCTCATGGCAGGCTACGGCATCTCCTCGCAGTTCATCGGCTGGGTGCTCATCAGCCGGGGCCTGCGCGAAACGCGCATGTCGCTCGCCGGGCTCATCCTGCTGCTCCAGCCCGTGCTGGCCTACGTCTGGGACCTGACCATCTTCGCCCGGCCCGCCGGACTGGCCGAACTCGTCGGCGTGGCCGCCACCCTCACCGGCATCGGCCTGGGCGCGCGCAGGCGGTAGAGACGCCTCCTGCGGCCAGGGGCTCTGCCCCTGGACCCCGCCAGAGGGCCTGAGGCCCTCTGGACTCCCCATGACGCGAAGGGGTCCTGTCGAAGGCGGCTTTGCGCCGACGGCAGGACCCCTTCGCTTTGGGTGGTCATGGGAGATCAAGGGGAAGGCTCTTCCTCTTTGCCCGCACCTGACGCAAGTCAAGGCGCGTTTCCGTGGCCTGTGCCAGTATCGTCTCTGGCCACGCGACGCCGTCACCATCAACAGGGAGGATCAGCGCATGAGCATCACCAGGAAGAACCCCGGACCGCCGGTGGTCAAGGGAGCCATTGCCCAGCGCGGGGCGGACTCCTACGCCATCGTGCCGCGCCTGCCTTCCGGGATCATCACGGCGGACCAGCTGGAGGCCTTGGCCAGGGCTATCCGCCAGTACGAGATCCCCATCGCCAAGCTGACTTCGGGCCAGCGCATCGCCCTGGTGGGCATCAAGGCGGCGGACGTGCCTGCCGTGTGGGCAGGGCTCGGCATGGGCGAGGGCCGCGCGGTGAAGCACGGGGTGCACTACGTGCAGGCCTGTCCGGGCACGGCGGCCTGCGGGTACGGCCAGCAGGATTCCCTGGGCCTGGGCGCGCGGCTGGAGGAGCTGTTCAACGGGTTGGACCTGCCGGGCAAGGTCAAGGTGGGCATTTCGGGCTGCCCCATGTGCTGCGGGGAGTCCTATGTGCGCGACATCGGGCTGGTGGGCCGCAAGAACGGCTGGACCGTGATTTTTGGCGGCAACGCGGGCGGCAGGCCGCGCGTGGGCGACGAGCTGGCCAGCGGGCTGACGGCGGACGAGGCGCTGGAGCTGGTGGGCCGGGCGCTGGCGCACTACCGCGACAACGCCAAAAAGTGCCAACGCACGGCGCGCTTCGTGGAGGCCTGTGGCATCGAAAGCGTGCGCACGGCCCTGGGCCTGGAGGAAACAGCCAAAGGACCAGCGCGCCAGGATTGATTTCGCCGGCATATCTGCTATGCGCTAAAGCAGGTGCCCCTGCAGTCAGCCGGGCGGGGGCCAGGAGGCCTTCCATGCGCATGCACACGTTGCCGACGGCAATTCGCCTGGTCAGCCTGGTCATCCTGCTCACGCTTGCGGCCTGTGTGGGCATCAAATACACGGACCAGCCTCTGACCTCGGTGGACCTTACGGAACCAGGCGCAACCAACGGGGTGGGCACCAGGGTCCTGGCCCAGGCCGGGGAATGGCGCAATACCGGGGTACTGGTGAAGCAGGGCGCGGTCTACGCCCTCTCGTCCAGCGGGCGCTGGCGGGCCTGGCCCGGCTGTATATGGACCGACGCCGACGGTCTCGGCATGTACACCGGGCTGTGCCTTGACCTGGGCGGGACCATTCTCAAGGGCTGGACCCACCAGGCGCTCATTGCCAGGATCGGGGAGGCCGGCGCACCCTTTGCCGTGGGCAAGTCCCTCCGGTTCACCGCCCCGGCGGACGGGCCGCTGTATCTGCACATCAACGAGCATGACGGAGGCGTCTGGGACAACGAGGGCTACATGGACGTGACTATCGCCCTGGCCGCTCCCCAAGCTCCTGCCTTGGCCCAGGCTGCGCTTTCTGCTGCCCCACCTGCTGCCCCAGCCGCGCCGCCCGTCCAGCAGGCTCCTGGCGCGCGCGCCAAGAAGAAGGCCAGCTCCGCCGCTGCGGCGCAGGTCCAACCGCCCTTTGCCCAGCCCTCCCAGCCCGCGCCCGTGGCCGCCTCCATGCCGGAGTTCCAAATCCCGGAGCCCCTGCCTGAGGCGGCCCTGGCGTACCAGCCCCCGGCGCCAAAATCTGGCCTGCGCCGCGTGGCCCTGGTCATCGGCAACGGGGCCTACCCCAGCGCGCCGCTGAAGAATCCCGTCCACGACGCCCGCGACATGGCCCGCACCCTGCGTGGCCTGGGCTTCGAGGTCATCCTGCGCGAGAACGCCTCCCTGCGGCAGATGGAGGAAGCCGTGGACGAGCTCTGGAAGCGGCTCAGGGCTGGCGGCGCGGGCCTGTTCTTCTTCGCCGGGCACGGACTGCAGGTGGCCGGGCGCAACTACCTGGTGCCTGTGGACGCGCGGCTCCAGGCCGAGCAGGACGTCAAGTACCGCTGCATGGACGCCGGGCTGGTGCTGGGGCGCATGGAGAACGCGGGCAACCAGCTCAACATCGTCATCCTCGACGCCTGCCGCAACAATCCCTTTGCGCGCAGCTTCCGCTCCACGCAGGAGGGGCTGGCCAAGATGGACGCGCCCAAGGGCTCGCTGGTGGCCTACGCCACGGCCCCGGACTCCGTGGCGGCGGACGGCACGGGCAAGAACGGCATCTACACCGGCCAGCTCTTGCGACACCTGCGCACCCCGGGCATCGGCATCGAGGAGCTGTTCAAGCGTGTGCGCATCGGCGTGCTGGGCGAAACCGGCGAAAAGCAGGTGCCCTGGGAGGCCTCGTCCCTGACCGGCTACTTCACCTTCAATGAGGGCGGGCAGTAGCGCTCCGGCCTGAAACAGGCGGCCCTGAGGCCGCCCGCCTTGCCCAAAAAACGCGCACGGCCCGGCTTCCCCACAAGGGGGCGGCCGGGCCGTGCGCGTTTTTCCTGCCTCAGGGGCCGGCGCTACGCGCTCAGAAACTCCAGGCAGAGGATGCAGGGCACGTTCTCGCGGTTGTAGAAGCGCGCGGAGATGGTGCAGGCGGGCACGCGGGCGTGGATGGAGATGAACGGCTGGGACACGTACTTGTCGAAGCCGCTCTTCAGGTGCAACACATCCTCGCGGATGCTCATGTCCTCGCCCTTGCCGCGCTCCGGGCCGAGCATGGGGGTCTCGCCCACGAGGCTCTTCTTGAAGGCGCGCGGAGTGATTTGCACCCCGTTGTCGTCGAGCACGTAGACGCACAAAAGACTTTCCTCGGCGTTGGCGTAGCGATCGGTGACGGCGGGAAAGTCATGGAGGATGGTCTCGCCCAGCTTGCTGCCCACCTTGCGCAAAATCTTGTGGAAGTCCTCGAAGCGTTTGCGCTTCCCGGCCACCTCGGCCTGGGCGCGCTCGCGGAACCTGCGGTTGATCTCCTCGACTTTGATGAGGAAGGCGCGGATGGGGTCCTTCTCCTGGCAGTCCTTGTCCTTGGTGTAGCAATAGCCCTGCTGGATGTTCACGCCCCATTCGAGCAGGCGCGTGGCCTCCTCCTCGGTCTCCACGTTCTTGGCCACCACCACGCTGCCCAACCGTTCGGCCATGCGGCACAGGCCGGTCACCATCTCGCGCTTGAACTCCTTGCCCTCCACGTCGGTGTACGACGCGCGGTCGAGCTTGATGTAGTCGGGCTTGAGGGAGAAGAGCTCCTCGGTGGGAGCGGAAAGCCCGTCCATGGCGTCGATGGACAGCTTGAAGCCGCGCTCGCGATAGAACTGCACGAAGCGGTAGACCTCCTGGGAGCTCAGCCCGGGCCGCTCCAGCTCGATGATGACGCGCCGCCCGTCCAGCCCCATGGCCTTGCAGATGGCGGCGAGATGGCCGGGATTTTCGGCCGCGGTTATGCCGATGGCGTCCACGTTCAGGAATATCTGCATGTGCGGGTGGCGCTCGGCGATGGGGCGAAAGGCCTCCAAGGCCTTGCGTCGACAGAGGCGGCACAGGCGCAGGCGCACGGCTGGGGACCAGGGCTGGGCGAAGAGGTCCTGGGCGTCCAGGCGCGCGCCCTCGCCGCCGATGCTGCGCGAGAAGGCCTCAAAACCCAGGATGGACTTGCCGCGCACGCTGACCACGGGCTGGAAGAACACGGCGATCTTCTCGTCGGTCAGAACCTTCTCGATGTCTGCCCCTGCCGGGCGGGACAGAGGTTCCTCAAGAGACTTGGACATGTAGGTGGACCTCCAGGGCTTGTGGGTGCATACCCGTAAAAATACGTATATAGAAAAAGCCCCCACCAGACAACGGGAATTTGCATACCCATTGGTCCGAGACAAGAAAGTTGCTGTACATAATGACAATCGTGGAGTACTCCCTTTAATTGAGCCTCCTTTCTTGGACACATTGCTGGTGGTATAGGAGCGCGATGGTGGGCAAAGCAGAGTGCGTTGTGGAGACGATTGACGTCCTCGCCGTGGACGATGAGCAGGTTAACCTGCTGCTGTTGTCGGGACTGCTCCGTCGCCAAGGGGTCAACCTCATCACCGCCCGCAGCGGTTTCGATGCTCTGAAGCTTCTGGCCAAGCACGACTTCGCCCTCATCCTCATGGACGTGATGATGCCCGGCATGGACGGCTTCACCACCGCCGAGCGCATCCGCGCGGACGAGACCACCCGCCACATCCCCATCATCTTCGTCACCGCCATCAGCAAAGAGCAGCGCCACGTCTTCAAGGGCTACGAAACCGGGGCCGTGGACTACCTCATCAAGCCCTTTGAGCACGACATCCTGAAAAGCAAGGTCCAGGTTTTCGTGGAGCTGCACCGGCAGCGCATGGCCCTCAAGCAGGCTGGCGCCGCGCTGGAGCGAACCGTGGACGAACTCCGGACTTCGGCCATCGCCCTTTCCGACAGCCGGTCCCGCTTCCAGAGCCTGTTCACCTCCATGTTTAACGGCTTCGCCGTGCTCTCCTACGTAGAGGGTGCGGAGCCGGGCCTGGATTTCTCGCGCATTGCGGAGCTCAACCCGGCCATGGAGGAGATCTTCGGGCGCCCGCGCGAAGAGTTGCTGAACAGGAGCATGGGCGAGGTGCTGCCGACTCTTGAGGAATGCTGGCACGACTTCGTGGCGCAGGTGGCGCGCTCGGGCAAGCCTGCCCAGTTCGAGGGCTACATGGGCGAGTTGAAGCGCTGGCTGCGCATCTCGGCCTATGTGCCCGGACCGAACCTGGTGGCCCTGGTGGCCGAGGACATCACCGCCCGGCGCCAGGCCGAGGAGACGCTGCACGAGCGCACCTTCCAGGACCCCCTGACGGGGCTGGCCAACCGGGCGCTGTTTTTGAACCGCCTGGCGCAGGCCATGGAGCGTTCGCGCCGCAGGCTCAACTACCAGTACGCGGTCCTCTTCCTCGACCTGGACAGCTTCAAGCCCATCAACAGCAGCCTGGGCTACGCCTCGGGCGACAAGGTCCTGTGCACCGTGGCCGAGCGCATCCAGAGCATCGCCCGGGGCCTGGACACCGTGGCGCGTTGCGGCCCGGACGAGTTCGGCCTGATCCTGGAGGAGCTGAAGACCCCGGGCGAGGCCTTGCGCGTGGCTCGGCGCATCAGCCAGGAGCTGGCCAAGCCCCTGGAGATGGACGGACACGTGCTGCACTTCACGGCCAGCATGGGCGTGGTGCTTGGGCCTGCGGAATACGCCCAGCCCGAGGAGCTCCTGCAGGACGCCGCCCTGGCCATGGAGCATGCCCACGCGCTGGGCGGCGGCAAGATCAAGGTCTTCAAGTGGCCCATGCGCAAGCGCGCCCAGTACGCCCTCACCGTGCACCAGAGCCTGCACAACGCCCTTGAGCGTGAGGAGTTCCGCCTGCACTACCAGCCCATCTTCAGCCTGGCGGACAACACCCTGGCCGGGTTCGAGGCCCTCATCCGCTGGCAGGTGGCGGACCGTCTGGTGTCTCCGAACGACTTCATCCCCCACGCCGAGCAGACCGGGCTCATCGTGCCCATCGGCGCCTGGGCCCTCACCGAGGCCTGCCGCGAGGCCGCCAGATGGGAGCGCGACTTCGCCCTGCCAAAGGATTTCAGCATCGCCGTGAACCTCTCGGCCAAGCAGTTCGCCCAGCCGGACCTGGTGCGCTACCTGGCCCGCGCTTTAGACGAGTCGGGTCTTGACCCGGCCCGGCTCAAGGTCGAGATCACCGAGACATTGGTGATGCAGAACCCGGAGAACGTGGTGCACAAGCTGCGCGGCCTGCGCGAGATGGGCACCAAGGTCAGCATCGACGACTTCGGCACCGGCTACTCGTCCCTGGCCTATCTGCAGCGCTTCCCCATCAACACGCTCAAGGTCGACCGCAGCTTCGTCTCGGACATGGACGCCTTTGAGAACCTGATCATCGTGCGCACCATCGTCAGCCTGGCCCACAACCTGGGCCTGGACGTGGTCGCCGAGGGCATCGAGACCGAGCGCCAGCGCGACTTCCTGGCCGACCTCTCCTGCGAGTACGGCCAGGGCTACCTGTTCTCCAGGCCCCTGCCCCAGGACCGCGCCCTGGAGATGCTCGGCGTGTGCTGCCCCAATAACAGCGGCTGACGAGAGGCCCCCCATGAACGCTTTCGCCTCGCCATTCCGTCCACCTCAAGGCTGGCAGCTGAGCGGAGGGTGGTAGTGAGCGCACACACGCCTTTCTCTGCATCCGTTGCCCGACTAGTGCCGCCTCAGGCAGAACGACCGGCAGGGAGGCCCTCTTGAGCCGGCACGCCCCAACCCCCGACCCTGCGGGTGCGCAGGTGTCGCGCCACCGGCCAGCCAGCCCCCTGTGCAGCCTGCACGTCATGCTCATGGTCCTGGTGGCCCTGGCCCTGGTGCCTGTGCTGGCCCTGTCCTTCTGGGGCTACATGTCCGAGCGCGACCACGAGCGGGCCCTCGCTGTGGAGCGCACGGCCCACGCTGCGGGCATGATCGCCGAAGACCTGGCCCAGGAGACGCGCTACATCCGCCTGTCCCTGGGGCTCATGGCCGCCAGCCCCGAGGTGCGGGCCTGCACCGACTCCCGCAACGCGGCGGACTGCACCGGGGCCTTGGCGAGTTTCGCCAAGCTGGCCCCGGAATACCTGAACCTGCACCTGGTGCGGCCCGGCGAGCCCATCCTGGCCTCGGCCCGGCCCCTGAAGCACCAGACCAGCCTCGCGAGCAACCAGGCCGTCATGGATGCCCTGCACGGGCAGGCCTTTTCCGTGGGCGTGGACTGGCCCGAGGACGACCGGGCCCGCGGGACCGGCGATGTCGTGGTGACTTACGCCGCACCCGTGCGCGACGCCAAGGGCGACACGGCGCTGGTGCTGGCCGCGCAGATGGCGCCGGCACAGGCCTCCAAGGCCATCCGGAACGCCGGGATGCCCGAAGGCACCAGCGTGATCCTGGCTGGGCTGAACGGCCGGATCATCTTGCGCATCCCCGATGCGGCGGGCTACGCTGGGAAAGGCCTGCCGGAGAACCACGCCAGCCTCATCCGCAAGGAGGTGCCTCAGTCCTCGGGCTGGGACACCGGTCTGGACGGGGTTGAGCGCTACTACGTCCTGCGGCGGCTGGACATCGGCGGCGAAACGGTCTGCTACGTGCGCGTGGGCATCCCCAAGAGCGCGGTATATGCCGAGAGCACGGCCAAGCTCGCACGGCATGCGGTGGGGCTCTTGCTCATCGCCCTGCTGGCGCTGACCCTCACGCGGCTAGGGGCCAGGCGTTACATCCTCTTGCCGGTCACGCGGCTCATGACTGCCGTGCGGGCGCTGGGGGCGCGCGACTTCACGGCGCGCACGGGCATCGGGCCGAAGGATCCCGGCAGCGCCAGCGAGCTGGGCGAGCTGGCCCGCACCGTTGACAGCATGGCCGAGGACCTGGAGCACGCCCAGGCCGAACAGGAGATCTCGCGCAAGGCCCTGCTCGAAAGCGAGGAGCGCCTGCGCGCCGTGTTCAACGCCTCGGCCGATGGGCTTCTGCTGCTGGTGCCGGATGGCCGGGTGCTGTCCATGAACGAGAGCGCGGCCCGGCGGCGCAACGCCTCCGCGCCGGAACTGATAGGCAAGAACATCCTGGACCTCATCCCCAAATACGTGCGCGAGTGCCGCCGGGGGCGTTTCGAGGAGGTGGTGCGCACCCGTGAGCCCCTGCGCTTCGAGGAGGAGCGCGAGGGCCGCACTTACGCCATCCGCCTGTATCCTCTCTTCGGCCAGGACGGCACGGTGTGCCAGATCGCCAGCTTCTCCCGCGACATCACCGAGCGCAGGCTCGCCGAGCGCGCGCTCCTGGCCGCCAAGGCCGCGGCCGAGGCCGCCAGCCAGGCCAAGGACGCCTTTGTGACCAACATGAGCCACGAGCTGCGCACGCCCTTGAACGGCCTGTCGGGCATGCTCCAGCTCCTGGCCCAGGCCGAACTGTCGCCCGAGCAGCGCGAGTACCTGGGATATGCCCAACAGACCTCCAAGCACCTCACGGACCTGATCAGCAGCATCCTGGACTACGCGGCCCTGGGCTCGGGCCAGCTGACCCTGGAGCACAGGCCCTTCACCCTGGCCACCGTACTCACCTCCATTGAGGCGGAGCTGAGCCCCGTGGCCGAGGCCAAGGACCTGACGCTGGAGGTCCATGGACTCCCATGCGCCCTTGAGCAGATCCTTATGGGTGACCCCCTGCGCCTGGGCCAGGTCCTGCGGCACCTGCTGGAGAATGCGCTGAAGTTCACCCACCAGGGCGGCGTGACCCTGGACGCGGCGCTGTCCTGCCGGGCCGAGGGCGACTGCACCCTGCGCATCCAGGTGCGCGACACGGGCATCGGCATCGCGCCGGAGCAGATGCAGCGGCTCTTCGAGCCCTTTGTGCAGGCCGAGGCCCCTTTGACCAAGCACTATCCGGGCACGGGCCTGGGCCTGGCCATCGTGCGCGAACTGTCGGCAAAGATGGGCGGCCACGTGGAGGTCCAGAGCGCCCCTGGCGAGGGCAGCGCCTTTTCCCTCTGCCTGAGCTTCCAGACCCCGCCCAACGGGCTGACCAAGGCGGACGGAACGGGCGAGGTCTCCGAGCCGACCTAGGCTCACGCGGCCCGCCCTCCCTTGCGGACGGGGTCCGGATGGGATAGGAACCCCCATATTTCCTGCGCTGCCGCGACCAGGCGTCTTCGCCCTTCGCGGCCTGGGGGTCCATGCGCTACGTCGGCATCTTCCTGGTCTGTCTCTCCTCCATCGCGTTTGAGATTTTCCTCGTGCGCCACTTCGCCATCACCAGCTGGTCGGAGTACGGTTACTGGGTCATCTCCATGGCCATGGCCGGATACTCGGTCAGCGGCGTGGTGCTCTGCCTCTTCGGTTCGGCCTTTCAGCGCCACGCGGGCGCCCTGTTCTTCGGCCTGCCCGTGGCCATGCTGCTGCTTTTGTCCGGCGGCTACGCCGCCCTCGGGCTCATCCCCTTCAACCCGCTGGAGCTCCAGAACGAGGTGCTCTGGCCCGGGCAGCTGGTGAACATCGGCCGGTACTACCTGGCCCTGTTCCCCTTCTTCTTCGCCTCCGGGCTCTACGTGGGCCTGTCGTTTCTGGCGGGCCAGGAGAACATCCCCAAGGTCTACATGGCCGACCTGGTGGGCGCGGGCCTGGGCGCCGCGGCGCTTCTCTTCTGCATGTCCCTCGTGCACCCTTTTCATGTGCCGCTGTTCCTGCTGCCGCCGTTGACCCTGGCCGCCCTGACCAGCCTGCCGCGCACAAGGCCCCCTGTCCGCGCCGCACTGGCCGGGCTGGCGCTGCTCTGCATGGCCGGGGCGGGCTGGGTGGTGCTGTTCCACAACAACGCCGCCTTCAGCCAGTACAAGCCCGTGGCCATGGCCATGAACGTGGAGGACAACCGCGTCCTGAAGGAGATCCGCTCCGCGCGCGGCTACTACCAGCTGCTGTCGAGCTACCTGGAGCGCCACGACCCGGACCTCTCCAACAACTACGAACTGCTCGGCGCCGGCGGCCCGCCCCCGGCGCTCGGCCTGTACCGCGACGGGGAGCGGCTGGTCTCCCTGCCCCGGCCAGGGGCCATGGATCTGGGCTACCTGAACGCCGCCCTGGATTCCCTGCCCTACCTGCTGCGGCCGCAGGGGCGCGTGCTCCTGGCTGGAGGGCGCGGCGGCTTCCGCCCGCGCGAGGCCCTGGAGCTCGGCGCGGCCTTTGTCGACACAGTGGAGAGCGACCCGGTGCTCCTGGCCATCCTGGCGGCGCATGCCCCTGCCGCTCCGCCTACGAGCTTCGCCTTGCGTCTGCCGCTGTCGGAGGCCGCCCCCGACACCGAGGCCGGGGCGGAGGCCGTGGCCGAACCCCAGGACAACGCCTCTGCCGAGGCTGCCGCCGGACCTGCCGCCGACCTCCCCCCTGAAGCCGCCGGGCACGACGCGCCCACGGGCAAGGCCACGCCCCCGCGCCTGGGCTCGCCCCTGGTGCTGGCGGCGAAAGCCGAGGTCCCGTACAGCCTCGTGGACGTGTCCCCGGAGTTCCTGGACCAGGGCCAGGCCAACAAGTACCTGCTCACCAGCGAGGGCGTCGCCCGGCTCTTCCAGGCCCTGTCAGCGGACGGGCTCATCTCGCTGCCCATGGGCATCGGCGAGCTGCCGGTCTACGCGCTCAAGGCCGTGGCCACGGTGCGCCAAGGCCTGCTGCTTGCGGGCGTGGCCGAGCCCGCCGCGCACATCCTGGTGCTGCGCAGCTCCTTCACCGCGCGCATTCTTGTCTCGCGCCAGGCCTTCAGCCCCCGCGACATCGCCACGGCCCGGGCCTTTGCCGCGGAGCGCAGCTTCGACACGCCCTATTTCCCCGGCATCGACCCGGCAAAGGTGGAGGTCTACAACGACCTGCCGCCCGTGTCCTTCGAGACCGGCACCACGGAAGCCGCCAGGCCGGAAGGGGCTGGCGACACAGGAACCGGGGATCCGCGCGCACGCGACGCCCTCATGGACGATCTGGCGGCCTTCCTGCAACGCGGCGACACCAGCGCGTCCAGCTTCCGCTTCTTCAACCTCGCGCCCAGCACCCAGGACCGGCCCTTCTTCCACGAGATCATCCGGCTGTCGCGCATCCCGGCGGCCCTGGCGCGCATCGAGCTCTTGCCGCGTCAGGAGATCGGCTACCTGGTCAACGTGGCCGTGCTGGCCCAGGCCGCGCTGTTCGCCCTCATCGTGTTCCTGCTGCCCATGCTCCGGCGGCGCGGCATGGGCGGCCTGGGCCACGGCGAAGTGCTCTCCGGGTTCGGCTACTTCATGTGCCTGGGCCTGGGTTTCCTGTTCGTGGAGATCGTGCTCATCGAACGCTTCACCTTCTTTCTCAACGACCCGGCCCTGGCCTTTGCCTTGGTGCTCTCGGCCATGCTCATCGCCTCGGGGCTGGGCAGCGCCTTCTCCAGCCGCTTCGTGCCCCGGCCGCGCGCCGGCATCCGCCTGGCCTGCGCCGTGGCCGCCACCCTCGCCGCCTTCTCCGGGCTGCTCCTGCCGCGCCTGCTGGACCTGGCCCTGGCCTGGCCCGACCCGGCCAAGCTGGCCCTGGCCGTGGGCATCGTCGCGCCGCTGGGCTTCTTCATGGGCATGCCCTTCCCGCTGGCCCTGTCCACCTACCGGGGCGTCAGAAGCCCGTTCATCCCCTGGGCCTGGAGCGTCAACGGCGCCTTGTCCGTGGTCGCCACGCCGCTCGCCAACATCCTGGCCGTGAGCTGCGGCTACTCCCTGGTCTTTTACGCCTCCCTCGGGCTCTACGCCCTGGCCGGACTCCTCGCCCCCACACGCCGGGAGCCCGGGGCAAACGCGCCGGAAGAGAGGCCGGAATAGCCGCCTGCGGCCAGGGCTCCGCCCCTGGACCCCGCAGCGGGTGTCTATTAGTATACCCTGCTGGCTTGGGGTTACTGCTTTTCAGAAATGACCGAGCCCACAACCCGTGCCAGCGTCTGTTGGAGTTCCTCAACCTGCACGGGCTTTGCCACATAGTCATTCATGCCCGCCTCAATGAACTTCTCACGGTCTCCCGTCAGGACATAGGCGGTCATCGCGATTATCGGAACCTGCGCGTCAAGCACCCCAGAACTGCCGCTCCTGATTCGCTTGGTGGCCTCGACGCCATCCATGACGTCCATCTGGACGTCCATCAGTACACAGTCGTAGGGACTTCCCCGCAACGCATTCAAGGCTTCCTCACCGTTGTTGGCCGTGACAACCTGATGCCCCTTCTTCTCCAAAATCAAGCGGGCACTCAGGCGGTTTATTTCTTCGTCCTCAACAAGGAGGAGGCGCAGTGGCGCACGTGTCTCACCTTCCGGCCTTGGCTGTGGAGCGGCAACAGCATGTGCGGCGAGGTCAAACGGGAGTGTCAGATACACTGTGGTGCCTCGGGACTCAGTGCTCTCGAAGGTCAGCGTCCCTCCCATTGCGTTGACAAGACGGAGGGCGATGGCAAGGCCAAGTCCAGCGCCCTGATGCGACCGGGTGAAGTCTCCCGAAACCTGAACAAATGGTTTGCATATCAGGTCTAGTTTGGCCTCAGGGATGCCTGGACCCGAATCACTGACCATGAACAGCAGTCGGACCATGCCAGAAGGATGAGGCAGAAGTGAAGAGACCTCAATCTTCACCTCGCCCTGGTCGGTGAACTTTATGGCGTTACCAACGAGGTTGAAAAGGACCTGTCTTACCCGAATCTCGTCACCGACAAGGGTGGGGGGAACGTCAGGGGCCACGCTTATGACAAAGGACAGCCGCTTGCTCATGTTCAAGGGAGAAAAAGTCTCGGAAAGGGCTATGAAGATGTTTGCCAAAGCGAAGGGTTGGCTTGCTATGGGCATACGCCCCGCCTCAATGCGCGACAGGTCAAGAATGTCGCCCAGCAAGCTCGTCAGTCTCTGCCCTGCGCGTAAAGCCATGTCGGCATAGCATTCCACTTCGTTGGACAAACCGCTTGCCTTGATAACTTGAAGCATCCCAAGCATGCCGTTGAGCGGGGTCCGAATTTCGTGGCTCATGTTGGCCAGAAATTCGCTTTTTGAGCGGTTGGCGTTCTCGGCGATGTCTTTTGCCTGCAGAAGGTCGCGCTCCAAACGCTTGAGGTCGGTGATGTCGAAGGCCATGCTCAAAACAGTGCGGCGACCATCCAGCAGAGGCCCAAGCGGCACGGAAAAGAAAGACCACGTTCTCAGGCAACCATCCTTGCAAAGGATGTGATATTCGCCCTCATCCTTGCGCTCTTCCGTCGAGTACAAGGTGTCAATGTACGCCCGCACCTCTTCCCTCCGCGTGCCGTAAGCCCTCTGCGTCCAGTCGTAAATAGTTGGGATGTCGGCGAGTGTGTACCCAGTGCTTTCCGTCCAGGCGCGGCTCAGGGCGAGGACGAAACCACCATCCGCATGGATCATTATCGGGAACGGGGATTCCTCAATGGCGCGCCGGAAGCGGGTTTCACTGGCGCGCAGCTGGGCCACGTTGGCAAGGTTTTCCTCGTGGTCAGAAAAGATTTTGACAATCAAAAGCATGGACAAGGGATACACCACCAGAATGGGCAGGCCGATTGTCTTGACAACCGTGACCGCAGTATCAAACGGAAGAGTGAACATGGCCGCGAGCATGACCAGATGGACCAAGAAACCGAATCCCAGAATGTGCCAACTCGGGATAACGTCCGTCCTGCCCTTTCTCACAACATGATAAAGAAGGCCAATCCCGGCGGAGGAAAGGATGACTGTGATCCCGGTCCACATGCCAACGCCGCCCTGATACACCCGGCAGGCAATCGCCATAGAGCTGGAAATCAGGCACGCGACAGGCCCGAAGAACAGGGCACACAGACTGAGAGCCACTGACCGGCCATCAAAAATCAAGCCTGGTTCGAAGACAAGCGGATTGAGCATGCCGATGACGGCTACAGATCCGAAGAGAAAACCTTGGAAGGCTTTGCCGGAGAGCGTTTCTTTTCCATACCGGCGCATTATGAAGGTTGAGACAACGCACAACGCTATAATCGTCCCGAGGTTGTGGATAAGAACTACAACCATACGGGCTCCTGAAAGCGGATATTATTGGGCCAAATCACCCGCACATATAGGACTTTGCATCTCATGGGGATATTTTAGCACAAGCCCTGAGCGAGTATCAACACAATATCCCAATGCAATCAGATTTGATGTTTCGAGACCGGAATGAAATGTCCCGCGCATTCTCGCTCTGCCCTTGACAATTCACTCACCGCACGTGGTATGGTTTGTCCAAGGCCCTTGTTTTTTGTTTTTTTACAAAGGAGGATTCGTCAACGCCACCAGCTATGGCCGTTTGACATGAGTCTCACCGGAGGCGCTTTCGCGCTTTCCGCCCACACACCACACCGTCTGTTTTCCTTGCGCAAAGGAAAACAGACGGTGACTTTTTTACCTACAGCCACATCATTTTTACCTAGAAAGACGAATAGACGGCCACCCTGCGTGTCTGCCTTTGGCTCGTGTCTGGCTCCTGCACCGCCCTCGGCGGCGGCGTGATTTGTCATGCCGTGGAGCAACTCGGATTGACCCCCTTTCGGCTTGTTCCTGCCGAGGCTACGCTTTGCGTGTTGTCTCATCGGAGCAGGCCCGCGAGTAGCCAGAAACATCAACCGCGCACCTCGTGCGCATTGGGGGCAGACATGGGAGACTCCCTTCTTTACGCAATCGGACGCGCCCGCATGCAGGGAAGTGCGAAGACGCGCTACCAGCATCGTGCCGAGGCGGCGCGCTTTGTGTGTGACCTCCGCGCAGCTGGTCACGGGGTGCAGTCATGGCGAAACATCAGCAACAAGCACGTGGCCGTTGTCATCGAAAGGTGGCGTGCCCGGGGTTTGGGAAACGCAACAATCAAAGAATATCTGTCTGGGGTTCGGGCCGTCGCCCGGGCTTACGGCAACGACACCATACGGACGGCGAACGACTTCCGGGGCGACGACGGCGGGCTTCTCGTCGGGCCGCGCATCGGGGTGGACAACTGCAACCGCGCTGTGCCCGAAAAGGTATATGCCGCCGCTCTCGAAGTCCTTCGCGTCGGCACGGAAGACGCACAACGATTTGCTATCCACCTGCGCCTCATGCGCACCGGCGGCCTTCGACACGAAGAAGCACGCAAGCTCAACCCACTCCGGTGCCTCCTCGCTGATGGCCGTGTTTTCATCAGCGATGGGACCAAAGGCGGACGCGAGCGGATGATATCCGCGCCGTCTCCGGCCTTCCTGACCGCTATCGAAGACGCCCACCGTGTCGTCTCACGTCACGGCAACTTGATGCCCGACGGCATGAACGAAAGACAATGGGAAAAGCGCGCGTATGCTTTTGCCTGCGCAGCGGGTATTTCGCAGGCCGTGTGCGGCGCGTCACTGCACGGCCTGCGACACGCATACGCACAAGAACGATATGCGAGCATCACCGGCTTTCAGTGCGCATCCGCTGGCGGCAAGCTCGCCGAAGCGATGGAAATCGCAGGCACGGCCTGGCGGCAACTGGACAGTGACGCGCGACTACTCATCAAGGCAGAACTCGGCCACGGCCCGGACCGCGACGATGTCGTTGCCCGCTATCTTGGCTCACGATTTCGGATGTAAAAAGAAGAGGGGCCGGGAAGGCCCCTCTTCGCGTCTCTGCGCCCCGAGCTCTCGCGCTTGTGGGTCTTCTTCCGTAAACGACCCTTCCCCTCGTCTCGTGCCCATTTTTGGGGTCGAGGGCGGCGGCGCGGGCTCGACGGGATCTACTCTGATATTTCCCCTCCCGAACTCCAAAGACAGAAAGGCAGTAAGAGAAAGAGTAAAGACAGTAAGAGAAAGGCAAAAGACAATGTACCCTTGCCTTGGATCCAACCTTCAGCCCCCTTGGTCCTGTGCCCGGTGTATTCCTGTTAACCGTCGATCACTTTACATGTCGGGTAATTACAGGTCGTGTCGTCTGGTGCCGCGATTTGTTCGAAGGACGAGTGCCCACAGGCATCCGCTGCGCAGGTCGGCAAGAAGGAAAGGGCCATGCGGCCCTTCCTGCTCACCCTGGTGCGCGGCTTATCCCAAGAGCGCGTTTCGTATTGCACCCGCGAGATGATACGCTACGGGCGGACAGACAGAATTGCCGAGGACCCCAAGCGCGAGATAGCCCTGTGGGGGCAACTGCCAGCCCGAGGGGAATCCTTGCAGGATGGCGCAGTCCGGCACGGCAAGGCGGAAATGCCCATTGGGAGTCGGGAACTGTCGTGCGGCTTCGCGGGTTCGGCTGACGCCGTTCGGCCAGATTTGCAGTTTTGCCCAATTCTTGGCGCTTGCCTGTCCGCTGAGGACTGATGTGGTGTATCTTTGGCTCGTGAGCCCACTACGCAGGGTGGGGGCAAGGCTGTCAAAGCCGATGTCGGGCAGGCCAAGCGCCTCACGCGTTCCCATGCATTGCGGCAGACTGCCCGGAAAGCCAAGAAGCGGGAGCAGGCTGGCACCATCCGCTGCGCCGAACGGGCGATGTGTCGGCAGGGGGGCAATGAACTTGGCGGCGTCGGCATCCGAACGGAAACCGATGATGAACGCGCGCCGTCGCACTTGTGGGGCACCGAACGCCACGGCGTCGAGCGTAAAGCGGCGGAGCTGGTATTCTTGAGCGAACGGAGCGATGACTTCAGCGTGGAGGTGTGCGGCGAACATCGGATTGAGCAGAGTCGCGACGTTCTCAAGCAAGAACGCCCTTGGCTTGGCCTGTCGGATTGCGCGAACGTATGCCGGAAGCATGTCCCGTTCGTCGTCCTTCCCTTTCTGGTCGCCAGCCTGTGAGAATGGCTGGCACGGCGGACCGCCAATCATGACATCGATGCCTCGGAACGGCTCCCACGCCGCCGTCCGGACGTCTCCGGCTTCACCAGTCCGCACTGTCCAAGTCGGGCGGTTCATTGACAAGCACGCCGCGATTTTTGGCAACAGCTCGTAGCACGCGACATGCCGAAAACCAGCGCGCTCAAATCCGATGTCGAGGCCTCCGCCGCCCGAGAAAAGAGAGAGGCAGTGCAAATCATGAAACGGCTGACGGGGCATCAAGCTGTCCGGCAACAGTCGGGGCTCGTTCAGCGGCTGGCCGGGGACGGCTTCACGCCCGCTCACTTTCGCGGCATGCGCTTTCAAGGCGGTCGCCCGATACCGCTCACGCCTTTCATTGTCGCTTTTGCCCACGCGGTTGCTCCTTCCTTTGCACAGTCGGATTTCATGTAGGGATTTGTGGGGCTCGTCAAGCAGGCATAGCACCCCTTGCCGAGCATCTGCCGCCCGTTCTCTTCTTCTCACTGCGCCGACTCCTCTGCCAGCAACGCGCCTTCCTGCCTTTCCACGGCCTTCCATGTGACCTGCCCGTCCCGGATGATGAGGTGACGGCGGACGGTTCGGACATCGACATCCGCTGCGCGGGCAACAGCCTCCCCGGTAATCTTCTGTCCGGCTTGCTTCAACGCCTCCACTGCACCGGCAATGGCCAAGCGACATTCCGCCGCACGGCATGCGGCGCTGTAACGCGCGCCTTCGCCCTGCCGCTGGCGGATGGCCGCACGACGCTCCTCGGCAGGCAGGTCGGTGCCTTTGAGGGTGGGTAACCCCATGACGCCATAATTCCGATCTGCCCGCGACTTGTAGATGTCTCCGTTTCTGACAATCGACTTCGCGATGTCCCAGTTTTCTTCAACTGGGAGCGGTGGGGTGTTCGCCCCTGCTTGGTAGTCGGCCAGGAAGGCGGCGAGTTCGTCTTCCGACGCGCCACCGACACGGTGGAAGTACGCGAGGGCGGCACGGAAGCTGGCGCAGTTTCTCTGGCCAGTATCATAGTCGAGCTGACGCCAATGCGGGACATCCTGCGGAGCGGCCTCAAGGCGCAACGCTTCGAGCGTGCAAGGGCCGGATGGATATTTCACGGCTGTGTGCCTGACGAAAAACGGATTCTTTGCGCCGATCATGTGGACGCCGCAGGCAATGTCGCCGCCCAAAGCCCGCATGAGATTGCGCCTGACATCATGGTAATACCGACGTGACACCGGAGAAGGATGCGGCGGCAAAGGGCGCAGAAGAGGCCAAAGCAAGTGGAAGCTCTTGCCGGACAAGACCGCGAAAGCAGGAAGCGGGATGTTCAAGGCTCCGTAAGGCGCAGGGTCGAATGCTGTGCGCTGGAGTGCCAGCGCCTGCGTCTCTCCATCGACGGGGCGTGGCATCTTTGGCAGGTCGATGTCGACATGGACCCAGCAGAGCATGCCGGGGTTCAGGATGATGTAGGGATACGCCGCGACCTCGGCAGACGGGACGCAAAAAGCCGGCTCGTCCTTGGCTGGCTTCACGAAGACATGACCGGGACGAATTTCGAAATGGGTCTTGAACTCGTCGAAATATTGGGTGGAAATACCCATGAGACGCACCATCCTTGTCTGTTGGTTGATGAACAACAGACAAGGGTGGCACAGCTCCCAAACGTATTGCCAGTTTCCGGATGGGGGTCGCAGGATATTAGGCCAAGAAAGGTGTACGAAGCGCTGACGCCCCCTCCGCACGCCGCGCAGCGGGTCTTCCTGTCACTCAACCTCAAGCCGGGTGACAGCGCGACCGGCGAAGACGCGCGCAACGCTCTGTTTGCCGGACGGCCCTTTGGGGCCTTTGGTGACAAATGTCCATTCGCGCCCGTCGAGTTCGTAAGCCGTTCCGCTTCGCGTGGTGATAGTGACTTTGTGCTCTGCTTCGCACTCAACTCGCTCAATGACGCTTCTCATCTCCATCGCGATCCGCACTCGCCGGGCGTAGACCGCCTCGTCAGACATGTTGATGCCTTCCAGCGTCTCGGCATACGCCCGCCGCTCAAGCTCGCGCAGGTGCCGAAACTGGATGGAATCTTCCGCCGCCTGCCGAGCCTCGGCGGCATCGGCGCGGGCCGTGCCCATCTGCGTCTGGAGTTCCCTCCGCTTCTTCTGTTTGTCAACCAGTGTCCGTTCCAGCTCGTCGAGCCCGGCAAGCTCGGGGTTGCCGAGAAACTTCAGCGCATTTTGGATTTCGGCATCGACTTTTGTCAGCTGCGCGCCCAAGGCTTCGATTGTCTCCGCCTGCTTCTTGGCCGTCTCGCTGTGGACCCCGGCGGCGGCGACCACATCAACGTCCGAGAGTCCACCAGCCAGTACGAAGTTCTCCAACAGCAGATAGTTGTAATACTGTCGGTTCTTGCAGTCCTGCCCTTCGAGGGCTCTACTGCAAACGAGGTAACGTGCCCAAGGCCGCACGCCGTCTTTGCGGGTCTTGTCGCGGGTACGGTCGAGATACCGCATGGGGCCGCCGCAGGCGGAACACTTCGCAAGTTTCTGAAATAAATTTGTAAACCGTTTGCCCTTCCGACCGGACTGCTTCCGCGCTCGCGTGGTCGCGATGTTTTGCGCGTGGTCGAAGAGTTCCTGTGGGATAATGGGCGGATAGTAGTTGGGGATGGTTTCGGTCCGCTTGCGCCCTTCTTCGGTCGTCACCTCGGGCAGGTATTCCCCGATCACCGCACGGTTGTGCAGGAGCTTCTGGATGTAGCTCGCGTGCCAAATCGGCTTACGCTTGTTCCATGGTGGGATACCTTCCGCCCGCAGAGTGCTGGCGATGACGTAGCGCCCGATACCGGAAACATACATTTCGAAGATTCGGCGGACGATTGCCGCACGGTCTTCCAACAAATGGAACTTGCGACGCTTGACCACAAGCCAAAGCGGGCACTGGCGCGAAACCGGCACGCCATCCGCCGCCTTCTCTCGCTTCACCTGCCAGTTGTCCTTGGAGCGCATGGATTTGTGCTCGCTCTCGCTGTGCGAGCGGGCGAGGTCAGCCATAACAGAATGCATGACGCTGTATGACAGCTCATCAAGAATCGTGTTCTGCCCGGTAATCCCAATGCGGATGCCGCCCTTTGTCAGGGCAAGGAGCAGGTTGAGGGCGTCACCGGCCTTGTCGCGCGTAAGTCGGTCCAGTGATTCAACGATCAGCATCGACCCGCGCGCAATGACACCGTCTTCGACCAGCTTGAGAAAGGTTCCGAGGGCACCCTTACGGGAGTTGCCGCTCCGGTAAGCTGAAACGCCGAGGTCATTAAGCGTTTCGTCAATGACGAGGCCATGCCGCTTTGCAAATTTTTTGGAGGCGCGCAGCTGACGCTGTTCGCCCTCGCCGAGGGTTTGAGGAGTGCTGGACAGGCGGATATATGCATATGCCTTCGGTGCTGGGGCGGTGGGTGGCTGTTTGCTCATGGCAATGAGCATAGAGAAAGAAGACCGAAGAGACCAGGATTAATTGTGTTTTGAGGGCAACTTTTAGGTAAAACTTCACACATGCGCCCAGGATGATTGATTTTTTCTTGTGGGTATACTATATGTATCCTGTATCCCGCTGGGGGCAGCGGCCCCCAGACCCCCATTTTACGCCGAAGGGCTGTTTCAGGAGGAACCTGAAACAGCCCTTTTGGCTTGTGTGGGTCAGGGAGAGTCTCTTCGCTTTTTATCAATGTTCTCGAAAGGGGCCAACCGCGCGCGGGTCTTCGCTCGAAGACCCGCGCGCATGTTTGTGGCTGGGCGCAGCCGGGGCATGAAACCTGGTTGCGCTGGCCCAGGCCATACGGGGGTTCCAAGGGGCCTCAGGCCCCTTGGCCGCCGGAGGCTATCGCCCAGGCTTGCCTATCGTCTGCTTGGCTTTTTGCTTGGCTTGCGCGGCGTGGCTGCTGTTTCGGGCGTGCCGTCCCTGGCCTGGCGCTTGAAGAAGTTCCAGAGCATGGCCGTGGCGTCAGGGTCCGGGGTGGGCAGGTCGCAGTAGCGGTAGCGCACGGCCTCGCCGCCGGGCCAGGCGTGGCCTCCGCCCTTGACGATGGCGAACTCCACGGCCGCGCGCCCGGTTTTCTTGTCCGGGCCAAAGCGCTCCAGGCGGGTGCGGCTGTTGCGCGCGTCCCGCACCTGTTGCGGCTTGGCGTTGAGGCCCAGGCCGTGCACCCAGAAATCCACCTGGGCCTTGGCCGGAAAGTCGTCGCAGAAGCGTCCGCTGCGCGGCTGGCCCTGGGCTGGCCCGAAGCGCGCCACGCGGTCGCGGTTGCCGTGGATGATGAGTACGGGCAGGGGTTCTTTGGGCAGCGCCAGTTCACAGGGCAGCTGTCCGGCCACCGAGGCGATGGCGGCCACGACGCCGGGCCGCTCCAGGGCGAAGCGGCTGGCCAGCATGGCCCCGTTGGAGAACCCGGCCAGGTAGATGCGCCGTGGGTCCACGGGATAGTCGGCCTTGAGGCGGTTGATGAGCGCGGCGAGAAAGCCCATGTCGTCGATCTTCTGGTCGCGCGCGTAGCCGCAGCACATCCAGGAGTTCCAGGTCTGGATGCCCGCGTTTTCCTGGCCTTGCGGTGCGGCCGTGCCCTCGGGGAACACGGCGAGGAAGCCCGCGCGGTCGGCCAGCCCGGCCAGCCCGGTCTGCTGCATGGCCTGCCTGGCCGAGCCGCCCGCCCCGTGCAGGAATATGACCACGGGCAGCGTGCGGGCTGCCTGGCCCTTTTTCAGGGCGAGGCCCTTGGGCAGGCGCACCAGGGCCAGGCGTTCGCGTCCATCGTGCTCCAGCCGCAGCGTGTCCATTCCCCGCAAACTCTGCTGCTGCGGCTTGGCGCGCTGTGGGGCATCCTGGCTGTGTGCGGGTTGTGCGGGCGCGCCTGGAAAGGCCGAGCCGGGCAATGGCGCAGGCTGCGGCGAGGTCGAAAGCGGCGAGCCGGCGGGCTGGGACGAAAGCGCCTTGACCACCGGGGCCTTGGGCTGGGTGGGGGAGGTGGGGCCGGTTTGCGTTGATCCAGGCGCGTTGGAGCGCGCGGGCGTCTTGGGGAAGCCCGTGGCGGTCTGCTGCTGTTCCGGCGCGTGGGTCAGGGAGTCCAGGATGTCGCCCATGGCCTGCCTGGCCGAGGAGGTCTCGGCGGCCAGGGCAGGGGAGGCCGCGACCAACGGGAGCGTCAGCGCCAGGGCAATCGCCAGGGCCAGGGCCAAGGCCGGAGTCGCGCGCTGGGCCGGAACCGGGCTCATGCGCGTGCCTATGACTTGCCTTGCAGGATCTTGCCGGTCATGGGGATGAAGAACACGCCCATGTCCTTGCGCGAATGGACCTTGCCCGATTTGTCCTTGGTGAACACGTAGAGCACCTGGCCCCTCTTGAAGGGCTGGCCGATGGGCACGATGAGCCGGCCCTCAGGCTTGAGCTGGCGCAAGAGCTCCGGGGAGACGTAGCGGGCCACGCAGGTGACCATGATGATGTCGAAGCCGCCCTTGACCTCGGGCCAGCCGTAGTAGCCGTCGGCCACGCGGGTGCGCACGTTTTCCAGGCCCAGGGGCTTGTAGATCCGGGCCACGCCCGTGCCCAGGGGCTGGATGATCTCGACAGAGTAGACGTCCTTGACGATGCGCGACAGAAGCGAGCTCTGGAAGCCGGAGCCGGTGCCGATCTCCAGCACGGTGTCGCCGGGCCTGGGCCGGGACAGCTGGGTCATGTACGCCTGGCCCAGGTAGTCCGACAGGGCCGAGCCGTAGCCGATGGCCCAGGGCTTGGGCGCGGCCTCGTAGCTGTTGCTGGCGAAGGCCTGCTTGCGCTGGTAGTCGTAGTGGTAATACTCGCGCGGCAGCTCGCGGAAGGCGCGCAGCACGTTGGCGTCCGCCTGGCCGAAGCGGCGCTTGAGGTAGCGCTCGATGGACTGCATGGCCACGACCTTGCGCGCCTGCAGCTCCGCGAACTCCTGCTCCGGCAGCTCCGAGGCCCGGCCGGACTGGCGCATGGCCTCGCGGAAGGTCTTGTAGTTCCAGGGCGCTCCGGGCGACCAGGCGGCAGCCTCTCCACCGCCGGGCACGGGCGCGGCCTGGGCCTCGCCCACGGCCAGGGCCTTGCCGGTGAGGTGCGCCGGGGTCTGCGCCGGGGCAATGGCCTGAGCGATTGGCTGGGCGACAGGCTGGGCGGCGGTCTGGGCAGGGGCCTCGACCGGGGTTGGAACGGACGCTGGAACGGAAGTCGGGACCGGAGCCGCCTCGACGCGGATTGCCGAAGCCGCGGAAGTCGTAGCGTCCGCCGAAGCTGCCGAAGCTGCCGGGGCTGCCGACGCCGGGAGTGCGGCCGAAACCGAGACCGCAGGCGGAACGGAAGCCGGAGCCGCCCAGGGGGCCGGAAGCAGGTCCAGCGCCAGGGCTCCGGCCAGGGCCAGCAGGACGGTTGCGGCCAGACCGGCGGAAATCATCAGGCTTTTGCTGCGCATGGGGCGTTGGCTCCTCTGTTCACGGGATGCGAAGCCATAGCACGGCTCACCACGCCAGGGAAGCCCCTGGCCGCTGCACGCGGCGAGGCGAGAACCGCCAAGCTGGGCCAGGAGCAAAGGCCGGGCGCTGCTCCGATGGTCGAAGCTCTGGCAATGGCCTCCGGCGGCCGGGGGGCATGATGCCCCCCGGACCCCCTCGGAGGGCCTGGGCCGGAGTGGTTTGGGCAGGAGCCTCGGCTTGGCTTGGCCCTGGCAATGCGCGCTGGTTTTCCGAGGGGGGACCCTCAGAAAGCCCCGCGCGCGGTTGGCCCCGTTTTAGAGGGTTGCCAAAAGGACAGAGACACCCTCCCCTGCCACACACAAGCCGAAGGGCTGTTTCAGGTTCCTCCTGAAACAGCCCTTTCGGCGCACTGGGGGTTCCAAGGGGCCTCAGGCCCCTTGGCCGCCGGAGGCTATTTCTCTTTCTCCAGCATGGCCAGCAGGCGCGGCAGCACCATGTCCGGCATCAGCTCCTTCAGGCAGCGCATGTGTCCCTGGGGGCAGTCGTTGTCGCCGCAGGGCTGGCAGGGCAGGCCCAGGGCCACGTCCTCGTGGCCGGGTCCGGGGAAGGTCCAGGCGTTGCTGCCGCCGCCGCGCACCACGAGGGTGGGCGTGCCCACGGCCACGGCGAAGTGCCGGGGCGAGGAGTCGTTGCCCAGGTGCAGGCGGGTGTGGGTGAGAATGGCGGGAACCTCGCGCAGTTCGGTCTGCCGGGGCGCCAGCAGGATGCGCTCCGCAGGCAGGCCGACCGCCTCGGCCAGGGCTTTGAGCGGCCTGGCCTCTTCCCTTTCGCCGGGGCCGTAGAGCAACAGGAACTTGAGGTCCGGGCGTGCCAGCCAGGCCTCGTGCAGCAGCTGCGCGTAGTGCGCCAGCGGCCAGATGCGCGTGGCGCGGCGGTGGGTGGCGTCCACAGTGATGAGGGTGTCGCCCGGCCGCACGCCCCAGGCGGCGAGCAGCTCTCCGGCTGCGGCGCGTTCGGCTGCGGTCAGGTAGACGCGTGGCGGGTCGTTCTTCCATTCCAGCCCAAAGGCGTGCATGACGCTGCCGGCCTTGCACTTGGCCGCGTAGGGGCCGCTGACCGGCGCCCAGTGGGTGTAGAAAGGCCGGTTGTACCAGGGCGGCGGGTAGGAGAGCTTGACCGGCGCGTCGGACAGCATAAGCACCGAGCGGATGCGCGGCACTTGCTGGAAGTCGATGATCAGGTCGTAGCGGCCGCGCCCTCCGCCCGTGCCCACGCGGCGATAGAACTTCAAGCTGTCGAGGAAGCCGAGACTGCGGTCAAGCTCCCAGACGTGGGCCACCTCGGGGTTGTGCAAGAGCACGGGCGCGCACTTCTTCTCGGTCAGCACCTCGATCTCGGCGTCCGGGAAGCGCTGCTTGAGCATGTGGATGGTCGGGGTGAGCAGGATCACGTCGCCGATCTGGCGCTGCTGGCAGCAGAGGATGCGCCGGGGGTTCAGGTCCGCGAGTCCTTCGATGCGGTAGGAGGTCGGGCTGGGCATGGGCCCGTCCTAGCTGCTGGCGCAGCCGTACTGCATTTCGTAGAGGCGCTGGTAGGTCTCGCAGCGCGTGAGCAGCACCGCGTGCTTGCCCTGGTCGATGACGCGCCCGTTCTCCATGACCACGATCATGTCCGCCGTGAGGATGGTGGACAGCCGGTGGGCGATGACCACGCTGGTGCGCGACTGCATGAGGTTCTCCAGGGCCAGCTGCACGATGCGCTCGCTCTCGGTGTCGAGCGCGCTGGTGGCCTCGTCCAGGATGAGCAGGGGCGGGTTCTTCAGGATGGCCCGGGCGATGGTCAGGCGCTGCTTCTGGCCGCCGGAGAGCTTGACCCCGCGTTCACCCACCAGGGTCTCGTAGCCCTGGGGCAGCTCCCGGATGAATTCGTCGGCATAGGCGGCGCGGGCCGCGGTCTCGATCTCCTCGCGGCTGTACTCGCGCGTGGCCCCGTAGGCGATGTTCTCGGCCACGGTGGCATTGAACAGGAAGGTGTCCTGGGCGACCATGCCCGTGGCTCGGCGCAGGCTCTTCAGGTCGTAATCCCGCAGGGGGCGGCCGTTCAGGGTGATGCGCCCCTCCTGGGGATCAAAGAAGCGTGGCAGGAGGTTGGCCAGGGTGGTCTTGCCCGAGCCGCTGGAGCCCACTATGGCCACGCGCTCCCCGGCCTTGACCAGCAGGCTCACGCCGTCGATGGCCGGGCGGGCGGTGTTGTCGTAGGCAAAGCGGACGTTCTCAAAAGCGAGCTCGCGAAAGGGCTCGGTCAGTTCAACAACGCCGCCCTTTTCACTCACCACCTTGGTCATGTCCATGATCTCGAACACGCGTTCGGCCCCGGTCAGGGCCATCTGCAGGTCGATGTTGGCGCTGTTGATGCGCTTGATGGGCTCGTACAAAAGCGCCAGGGCGGTGAGGAAGGACAAAAGCGCGCCGGTGGTCAGGCTGCCCTCGATGACGCGGGTTCCGCCGTACCAGAGCACCAGCCCGGCGGCCACGGCCCCGATGAACTCCATGACCCGCGAGGACTGCTCGCTGGCCAGCATCTGCTTGATGGTCATGCTCACGAGGGTCTTGGTCTGGGCCTTGAAGCGCACGGTCTCGCGCTGCTCCGTGGCAAAGCCCTTGATGACCTTGATGCCCGAGAGGCCTTCCTGCAGCAGCACGCTGACGTCGGACACGCTGGTCTGCGCCTTGCGGCCCAGCTTGCGCATGCGTTTGCTGTAGTAGATGAACGGGTAGAGCGCGGCAGGCAGCACCAGCACGCCCCAGAAGGCCAGTTGCAGGTCCAGATAGAACACGTAGAAGGTCAGGCCGATGACGGAGAAGACCTCGCGCACGAGCATCACCAGCGAGGGCAGGCTCTGGCGCATGAGGCCCACGTCGTTCAGCACGCGGCTCATGAGCATGCCCACCTGGGTGTCGTTGAAATAGCGCATGGGCAGGACCAGCATGCGCTCGTAGAGCTCGTTGCGGATGGCGTTGATGGCCAGCAGGCCCGCCGTGTTCATGTAGTAGTTCTGGAAAAAGCGGAACAGGCCCTTGAGGCACATGAGCACGATGATGCCGATGGTCGCGACCTTGAGGGCTGTGGAGTCCTTGTTGATGAGCACCTCATCAACGATGTGCTTCACCAGCCAGGCCGTGGCCGCAGAGGTGGGCGCAACCACCAGCATGCCGGCCAGCCCGAGGATGATGTTCTTCTTGTAGGGCAGGAAATAGCCCAGGGTGCGCGTCAGCAGGCGCAGGGAATGCTGGATGCCGGATGTCTCTTGATCGCTCAAATGTCGCTCCCATGGGGCGTTGCCCGGCCAGAAACGGCAGGGTTGGCATCGTATACCCGCACATGGCGGGTCATGGCAAGGTGGCCAGGGGCGGAGTCCTGGGGCCTTGCGCCTACAGTACTTCGGGGCTGGGGATGGGCACGACGAAGCGTCCGCCCCAGGCGCGGATGCAATCGAGCTGTCCCATGATCTCGTCCTTGATGTTCCAGGGCAGGATGAGCACGAAATCGGGCCTCTTCTCGGCAATGGCCGAGGGCGGCAGCACCGGGATGCGGCTGCCTGGCAGGAACAGGCCCTGCTTGTGCGGGCTGGCATCGCAGACAAAGGCCACCTGGTCCGGCTTGACCCCGCAGAAATTGAGCAGGGTGTTGCCCTTGGCTGCGGCGCCGTAGGCGGCCACGGTGCGCCCGGCCAGCTTCTGCTCGGCCAAAAAGCCCAGCAGCTCGGCCTTGATGCGTTCTGCCCGGACCTGAAAGCCCGCGTAATAGTCGTCGGTGAGCATGCCTGCGGCTGTCTCCAGGGCCAGCAGGGCGTGCAGGCGCTCGGTCTCAGCGGCCAACGGGTCGGCCTGGTAGCGGGCCAGATGGCAGGCGTGGATGCGCAGGCTCCCGCCGTGGGTGGACAGCTCCTCGACATCGAAAACCACGAGCCCATGGGCCGCGAAAATGCCGCGCACGGTGGTCAGCGACAGATATGAGAAGTGCTCGTGGTACACGGTGTCAAACTGGGCCGACTCCACGAGACGATACAGGTGCGGGAACTCCATGTTGATGAGCCCGCCGGGGCCGAGGGCGAGCTTGAGGCCTTCCACGAAGTCGTTCAGGTCCGGTACGTGCGCCAGCACGTTGTTGCCGATGATCAGGTCGGCCTGCCGGCCCTGCCCGCCCAGCTCCGTGGCCAGGCGCACGCCGAAAAAGTCCTCGATGGTTTCAATGCCCTTTTCCCGCGCCACCTTGGCCGTGGAGCCCGAGGGCTCGATGCCGAGCGCCGGAACCCCGCTCTCCTTGACGTATTGCAGCAGGTAGCCGTCGTTACTGGCGATTTCCATGACCAGGGACTGCGGCCCCAGGCCCAGGCGCGGGAGGGTCTCCTCGACATAGGCCTTGGCGTGGGCCAGCCAGGTGCTCGAATAGGACGAGAAGTAGACGTAGCCGGAGGAGAAGATCTCTGTGGAGCGCTTGTACTCGTCCACCTGCACCAGCCTGCAGTCCGGACAGGTGTAAAGCTTGAGAGGGTAGTACACCTCTGGTCCGTTCAGGTCCTCGGCCGAGAGGAAGGAGTTGGACGGCGGAGCCGCGCCCAGGTCGAGGAAGACTTGGGACAAGGGAGTGGCGCAAAAACGGCAGTTCATGGAATCTCCAAGGGTGCGAAGCCGGCGGCGACAAGGGGGTGGGCGGCGTCGCGGGCCGAGAGGTCGACCACGGGCAGGGGCCAATTGATGCCCAGCGCCGGGTCGTCATGGCGCAGGCCGTCTTCGCAGTCCGGGCTGTAGAATTCGTCGTGCAGGTACAAAAGCTCGCAGTCGTCCGTGAGGGTCTGGAAGCCGTGGGCAAAGCCGCGCGGCAGGAACAGGGCCAGGCGGTTTGCGGCGGAAAGCTCCACCGCGTGCCACGTGAGGAACGTGGGCGAGCCCGCGCGCAGGTCCACGGCCACATCCAGCACGCGGCCCTTGAGGCAGCGCACAAGCTTGGCCTCGGCCTTGGGCGGGCGCTGGAAATGCAGGCCGCGCACGGCGCCCTTGGCGCGGGTGAGCGAGTGGTTGATCTGGGCGATGGGCCGCATGCCGAGGGCAGCCAGTTCGGCCGCGCAGAACAGCCGGGCAAAGCTGCCCCGGTGGTCCTCGAAGGCCGCGGTCTCGATGACGACGAGGCCGGAAAGGGGCTGGGGGAGGAGGGTCAGCTTGCCCACGCGCGGTCCTACGCGCCCTTCTTGTGGTCCACGAACTCGCGCACGCGGGCGCGCACCAGTTCGCGCAGGTCGTGGTCGCCCTTGGCCCAGGCGTGGTACCAGCCGCAGGTCCAGAGCAGGGCCTCGTCCAGCCCAAGGCGCGGCTGCCAGCCGAGGAGGGTGCGGGCCTTGGAGCAGTCGAGCACCAGCAGTCCGGCCTCGTGCGGGTGTTCCCCCTTGTCCAGATCCAGACGGGCGTCGTCGCTCCAGAGCGTTGCGAAGCGCCCGGCCACCTGGCCCACGCTGCGCACATCGTCCGGGCCTGGGCCGAAGTTCCAGCCGCCCCCGAATGTGGCTGCGTCCGGCCCGCCCTCGAGGAGCCTGCGCGCCAGGAGCAGATAGCCGGTGAGCGGCTCCAGCACGTGCTGCCAGGGGCGCACGGCCTCGGGCCGGCGGATGCGCACGGCCTCACCCTTGGCAAAGGCCCGGGCCATGTCCGGCACCAGGCGGTCGGTGGCGAAGTCGCCCCCGCCGATGACGTTGCCCGCGCGGGCCGTGGCCATGGCCGTGCGGTGCTCGGCATGCTTCTCGGCCGGGAAAAATGACCGCGCATAGGCCGCAGCGGCCAGCTCGGCGCAGCCCTTGCTGGCGGAGTAGGGGTCGTGGCCGCCCATGGGGTCGCACTCGCGATAGCCGTGCACCCACTCGCGGTTCTCGTAGCACTTGTCGCTGGTGACCACGACGATGGCGCGGTTCAGGCCCTCGGGCGCGGGAGCCAGGCGGCAGGCTTCCAGCACGTTGACCGTGCCCTGTACGTTCACGGCAAAGGTGCCTGCCGGGTCGGCGTAGGAGGGCCGCACCAGGGACTGCGCGGCCATGTGGATGACGATCTCGGGCGCGAACTCGGCCACGGCCCGGGTCAGCTGCGGCAGGTCCAGGATGTCGGCGTGCAGGTTCGTCTGGCCCTTTGGCGGGCCAGTCTCAGGACCGGAGTCCAGGCCGGTGAGCCCGAAGAGGCTGGGAGTGCTTGGCGGGTCCAGGGAATAGCCAAGGACTGTGGCTCCCAGGTGGGCCAGCAGGTGGCAGAGCCACGCGCCCTTGAAGCCCGTGTGGCCGGTGACGAAAACCCGGCGGCCCTGGAAGAAGTTGTCCTGCATGCGCCCTCCTACCGGATCATCCACCCGGCTACCAGATCTTCCACCCGGCCTGGCCGGTTTCCCAGAGCTTGTTCAGGTACTCGGTGTCGCGCAGGGTGTCCATGCAGGCCCAGAACCCGGGGTGGCGGTAGACCATGAGCTCGCCCTCCTCGGCCAGGCGCTCCAGGGGGCCGTATTCCAGGTCGCAGGAGTCGTCCTCGGTCAGGCGCTCGAAGATGGCACGGTTCAGCACCATGTAGCCGCCGTTGATGAGCTTGTCGGAGCAGTCGGACTGGCCGGGGCCTTTGGGCTTCTCGTGGAAGCGGGCCACGCGATCGCCCTCTATCTTGAGTTCGCCGAAGCGCGAGGCCGGGTTCACGCCGGTGATGGTGACCATCTTGCCGTGGGCCTTGTGGAAAGCTTCGAGCTTCGCCAGATCGACGTTGGCCACCCCGTCGCCGTAAGTCAAAAGGAAGGTGTCGCCCTTGATGTACTTGGCGACTTTTTTGAGCCGCGCGCCCTTGAACGCCTTCTCTCCGGTGCTGGCCAGGGTGATCTTCCAGCCGCACTCTTCGTGGCAGGAATGCAACTGGGCATTGAGCGGCTTGCCCAACTCGATGGTGATGTCGTTGTTCATGGCCTCGTAGTTGAGGAAATAGTCCTTGATCATCTCGCCCTTATAGCCCAGGGCCAGGGTGAAGTCCGTGTGTCCTTGTGTGGCGAAGATCTTCATGATGTGCCAGAGGATGGGCCGCGAGCCAATGCCCACCATGGGCTTGGGCCGAAACTCGGTTTCTTCGCGCAGGCGGGTGCCGAGCCCCCCGCAGAGGATGACGACTTCCATGTGCTGTTCCTTCTGGTTCCTGTCAGCGCCCGCCGTGGGCGCGGAGAATGTCGAACAATGTTGTGCACACGCGTTCGGCCTTGGCCTCGGTCATGTCCAGGCCGCAGGGCAGGTTCAGGCCCCAGGGCGCGATGGCGTAGGAGACCGTGTTGCGCTCTGCGGCCTGGCGGCCCTGCTCGGTGTCCGCGTAGGCCGGGATGGAGGAGAGGGGGCTGAAAAAAGGCCGCGTGTCGATGTTTCTTTCCTTGAAGCGGCGCATCAGCTCGGCCTTGGCCAGGTTCAGGGCCGGGTCCAGGACAATGGTGACCATCCAGTAGGAGTTGAGCACGCCCTCGGGCTCGGCGTTGAGCGTCAGCCCCGGCACGTCGGCCAGGCGTTCGGCATACCAGGAGAAGATCTGGCGCTTCTTGGCGATGAGCTCGTCAATGCGCTCGATCTGGCCCAGGCCAAAGGCCGCCTGGAGTGCGCTCATCTTGTACTTGAAGGCCACCTCGGCGTTGACAAAGGATACGTCGCCGGGGATGCGGCCATGGTCCCGCAAAAATTGAACGCGTTTGAAGAGTTCCTCGTCGTCCGTGACGAGCATGCCGCCCTCACCAGTGGTCATGGTCTTGGAGCCGTGGAAGCTGAAAACTCCGGTGCGGCCCAGGCTTCCGGCCATGCACCCGCGCCACTGGCTGCCCAGGGCTTCGGCGGCGTCCTCGATGACGGGTATGCTCCGCTCAGCGGCCACGGCCAGGATGGCGTCGTAGTCGGGCAGGCCGCCGTAAAGATCCACAGGGATGACGGCCTTGGTGCGCGGCGTGATGCACGCGGCAAAGGAGGCGGCGTCCAGGCACCAGGTGTCCGGGTCCACGTCGGCGAAGACTGGGGTGGCGCCCACATAGCTGATGGGCGCGGCCGAGGCGATCCAGGTCAGGTCAGGTACGATGACCTCGTCGCCGGGGCCCAGGCCAAGGGCCGCCAGGGACAGATGCAGCCCGGCGGTGCAGGAGGGCAGACTGGCGGCAAAGGGCACGCCCACGTAGTCGGCAAAGGCCTTCTCAAAACGCGCGTTGAACACCCCGGCCTTGTCGAACCAGGCGGTGCGGGCGGCCTCGGCCACGTAGCTGACCTCGCGCTCGGTCACCCAGGGGCCGGAGACAAAAATGCGTTCCTCGCTGCTGCCCACGGCTAGTCCTTGATGCACTTCAGGTAGCCCTCAGGGGCCACGGTGATGAGCAGCTTGTTCTGGATCTCCAAGTCCACCACGAAGCGGTCGTTGCGGGCCAAGAACTCGCGCACGGCGGTCTTGGGGTTGTCGCCCTTGCCCCAAGGCCGGTCAGCAAAGCAGGCATCGGGCATGTCTTCCACCACGGTGTCAAATACCACAAGGTAGCTGCCAGCCTTGACCAGCGGGGAGTAGAGATCCAGCTCGCGCAGGACATGCTCGTGGGTGTGGTTGGAGTCCAGCACCACCAGGGCCTTGCGGTTGCCCACGATCTCGCGCACCTGCCTGGCAACGTCCTCGTCCACGGCCGAGCCCTGGAGCATCTGGATGCGTTTTGCCATGGGGTGCTTCTCGATCTCGGCGCGGTTGTGCTCGCGGATGTCGATGTCCACGCCCAGGACAAAGGCGTCGCCACCCATGAGCTCCAGCAGGGAGGCATAGTAGATGAGGCTGCCGCCGTGGGCGATGCCCGTCTCCACGATGATCTCCGGGCGAACAGCCCAGATGAGCTCCTGCATGGCTACCATGTCTTGGGGAAACTGGATGATCGGCCTGCCCATCCAGCTGAAATTGTAGGAGTACTTATACTTCGCCGTGTCCACCACGAAGTCTACGCCAGTCTGGACCATCTTTGGGTCGCGGCCCTGGGCAGCGATGTTCGCGGTCTTCTCGGTCTGGAAACGTTTGATCTCAGACATGGGTCCTCTTTCTCGGCAGTTCACGTGCCGGATTTCCTGCCACCACCGCGCCTGGGGGCACGTCACGGGTGACCACTGCGCCTGCGCCCACAACGGCGCCCGCGCCGATGCGGATGCGTGGCAACACCACTGCGCCCGCACCCACAAAGGCGCAGGACTCCACTGTCACCAAGCCGCACAGGGTGGCTCCGGGGCCGATATGCACGCCCTCGGCCAAGCTGCATTCATGGTCCACACTGGCGGCAGTGTTCACGATGCACCAGTCTCCCAGCACGGCGCGGCTAGCCACCACGGCCCGGCAGAGAATCTGCGCGCCCAGGCCCAGCACGGCATCACGTGCCACATGGGCCGCCGGATGCGCGGCCTGGGCCGGCACGAGTCCGTGGTCAAGCAAGATGCGGGAAATCTCGGACCTGTCGGCCCCGCGCGCGCCACCGATGGCCACAAGAAAATGCGTCTGCGCTAGCATATCCTGCTTCGACCAGGCCCGCAACCCGGCCAAACCGCGGTGGATGGGCACGTCCGGGAGCGGCGAGACCGCCATGGGGTCATTGTCGAACACGGCCATCAGGCGAAACAGCTCCGGGCAGAGAAACTCGTGCAGCACCAGGCACTGGCCCGTTGCGCCCCAGATGACCAGAGGCGGAGCAGGCGCGCGCGGGCTCATGCGACCCCCGCAGCCACAAGGCGCAGGATGGCGTCGCGTTCGCTGGCGGCGGACTGGTCGTAGGCGGAAAAATGGACCTGCATGGCCAGTTCTTCCTGCCGGGCCTCTGCCTGGCGCTCGGCTTGGCCCGCGCCGGTCAGGGCGCCGGTCAGACGGCGGGCATATTTGGGCAGCTTCTGGAGAAAGGTGCGCCGGGGCGTGTGGATGCAATAGCGGGACACAAAGCGCTCCACCGAGGCCCGCACCGCTTCCCGTGCCGTTTCCGGAGGGACATCGTGCAGGCGGGTCAACAGCGCGGCGGCACGCTCCACGACCAGGGAGTATTCCGAGGCGTACCGGGATTCGCGGCTGACCACCTCCACGCCGTCGCGGCGGCGGGGGTCCTTGGGGGCCTGGCTGGGCACGGCCTCGCGCACGCCGTAGAAAAGTGGCAACTGCTTGTGCTTGCCGTGGATGGCGGCAAGCATGGCCGAGAACAATTCCAGCATGTTGTAGTTCTCCAGACCGTTGCCCGCCAGCAGCACGTAGTCGCGCAGCAGTGTTGTGCGCTGCACGGAGTAGAAGCTTGGGATGTATGGATCTTGGACCTGCTGCAGGCGCTCCAAGGGCGAATTGCTGTCCACGCACACTTGGTCCGCCTGAGGGTATATGCGCGCCAGGTGTGCCCCGTCAGCCCTGGCCTCGGCGCTGTAGAAATCGCCCTGGGCCGTGACATAGTCCGGATGTTCTTCCAGGAAGGCGAGGCAAGCCTCGACGGCGCGCGGCACGGTGAAGTCATCGTCTGCGCAAAAGAGAACATAGGGGGTACGGATCTGCTCGGCCACGCTGGCCAGCTTGGCCATGAAGGCCTGGCCTGGACAATGAAAATAGCGCACTGGTCCGAGTATCTGGCCAGAGTACGCTTGCGGGCTGGAATCCGCCACGGCGATGTCCACGCCCGCCCCTCCGTAGTAGGCCAGGGCCCTGCGCAGATACCCTGCCCTGCAATGGGTGGGGATAAGAAAGGTGATGCCTTTGGTCACGGCGACTCCTGCGACTTTAATCCCATTTCTTACCGAACGTCACGCGGGGCTGTCAATCAGACATTCCCCGGCGTTGGCGGCCCCGGTCATCACCACCCCTTGCGGTCCGCCTGGATGCGGACTACTCTGCGCTCGTTTCAACTGCCGAGACAATCAGCCCCCCCCGCGAGGTCCAGCCATGAGCCCCAATGTCCTCAAGCACGAGCCAGACGGCGCTGGCGGCGATGCCCGCGAGTTGTGGTGGCTGCTGGCTCTGGTGGCCCTGTGCTACCTCGATAAGATCCTGCTCGGCCCCTACGCCTTTGTGGACTTCTACGACACCATGGAGGTCCACTTCGCCCATTTCCAGAACATGTTCCGGCTCTGGCGCGAGTTCGGGCTCTTCAGCTGGTACCCCTTCCACGCCGGGGGGGCGCCCGCCTTTGTGGGCCAGCACCCGCCCTACAGCCCGGCCGTGTTTTTGTCCGGGCTTCTGCCCATCTGGCTCTTGTCGCTCGTCTGGAACATGGGGCAGATGTTCCTGGCCGGGTACGGCATGCTGCGTCTCCTGCGCCTGCTGGTCAATCCGTCCCGGCCGGTGCGTCTGTTCTGCGCTGCCGTCTTCGCGCTTTCCTGGGTCAGCGGCAACGTGCACTTCGTGTTCAGCTACGCCTTCCCGGCCGTCTTCGCCTGGACCACGGACCTGGCTCGGCCCGACCTGCCGCGCAAGAAACGGCTCGGGGCTGCCCTGGGCATCCTCGCCGTCTCGCTGTTCTCCTTCCCGGTGTTGGCCCTGCCGCATTTCCCGGTGCTGCACCTGGCCTTTGTGCTCTTTTTGGGCCGGGAACTGCCCCACTTCCGGCGCCAGGTGGCCATGGTCTTCGCGGTCTGGACCGGCTACGTGCTGCTCTTCGCGCCCTCCATCGTCAGCCTGTTCCTCTACATCCCCACGGCCCAGCGCGACTGGGCCTTCCACTACCCCGGCCTTGCTGCCGCCCTGAAGAATCTGGCCCGGTATCTTTACGGGCGGCTCACGGACCAGACCATGCTGCCCCTGCTCCTGCTGAGCCTGGGGCTTTTGCGCCAGCGCAGGGTCAAGATCCTGCTGGCCCTGTTCGCGGCCACGCTGCTCATTGCCGGGCTTTTCTCCAGCGACATGAAGGGCCTGTTCGCCAACACCATCCTGGCCAAGATGGACCTCTTCCTCTTTGCCTCGGCCTCGGGCATGCTGGCCTGCGTCCTGGCCGCCCTGGTCCTGGAGCACCACCGCCAGGCCGAGTCGTCGTTGTCGTGGAAGACCGTCGGGGCCTGCGCAGTGGCCCTGACCCTCTTCGGCTCCTCACACGTGGTGCTGCGCAACCAGTTCCTGCTTTTGGCCTGCGTCAGCCTCCTGGCGCTGCTGCGCCGCCACCTCCAGGCCAGACGGGGTCTTATTCCGCTGCGCCATGCCCCGCTGCTGCTGGCCGTGGGCCTGGCCTGCCTGGGTATGTTCACACGCCAGCAGTTCATGACCGCCGGGGTCTTCGTGCCCTATGCGCGCGGCTATGAGGCCCACCCCGGCCTGGCCCGCCTGGGGCTCGAGTCCACCACGCACCCCTTCCGCGTGGCCGCCGTGGACGTGCACCCGGCCCTGCTGCAGGCTGATGGTCTGGACACCATCGGCGGCAAGAACGCGCTCTTCGACAAGCACTACAAGCAGGTGGTCACAGAGGCCGTGCGGCCGCAGTTCAAGAATCCGTCCCTCGCGGCCGACTTTGCTCGCGAATGGCGGCAGACCTACCTGTCCCGCAACCAGGGGGACCGCGACGAGCGGCCCCTGGCTCTGACGCCGGACAAGCCGAGGAGCGCCTCGGACTTCAACCTCGGGCTGCTGCGCCTGATGGGCGTCACGCACCTCATCGCGACCACGCCCGTGGCGGGCATGGAAAGCCTGGCCTCCCTCCCCGTGGTCTCTCCGGGCCGCGAAGGGGGGCTCTACGGCCTGGGCCTGTTCAAAAGCGTGTACAGCCTGCCGCTCTACGGCTACGCCCTGAACAACCCGGCCGGGCGTGGCTTCCTGGCCAAAAGCGCCGTGGTGCTGGACGATTCCGAGGAACTGCTGCGGCGCATGAGCGCGGAACCAGTCGACGGGCTGCTGCGCACGGCCTTTCTGCTGCGCGGGGATGTGCCGCCCGAGGTGCTGGCCCAGTTGAACGCGCCCTCCGCAGCCCTCTCCGCCGCTCCCGGCACAGGCCAGCCACAGGGCCAGGCTGCGGATTCTGCCGAAGCCAAGGCGCATTTGGACTCCTGGTCGCCAGACCGGCTGGTCTTCTCCGGCCAGGCGGCAGGCCCTGCGCTGCTGCTGGTGACCAACAACTTCGACCCGCGCTGGACAGCCACGGTCAACGGCAGGCAGGCCCCGCTCCTGCGCGCGAACAACGCCTTCCAGGCCGTGCTGGTGGACCGCGCCGGACCCTTCCGCGCGGAACTGACCTTCAGCTCGCCCCTCATCTGGCAACTGCACGTCCTGTCAGCCCTGGGCGTGCTGCTCATGTTCGTCGGGGCGCTGAGCCGCCAGCGCGGTGACCTGCTGCCCCTGCCCGAGCTCCCTGTGCTGCCCCTGGCCCAACCCGTGCGCAGCGCAACCCCGCACCTGGCCCTGGCCGGGCTGGCCGCCGCGGCCTTCTGGGCGCTCGGCTTCGCCCTGTTCATTCTGCGCCGCCATCCGGCCGACGACGCCCTGCGCTATGCGCTGTGCACCATCCCGCTCCTCGGCCTGGGCGTGGCCCTGTGGTCGCGCACCCTGCTGAAGCGCTTGTAGCTTCGGAGCCAGGCGCAGCGCTCGAGGTTGCCAGGGGCTCTGCCCTAGGTTGCCCAGGGGCGCCGCCCCCAGCCCCCCCCATTGCGCCGAAAGGGCTGTTTCAGGAGGAACCTGAAACAGCCCTTTCGGCTTTTGCGGGTCATGGGAAGACCTTTTGCAGACTGTCCCTCGTCTAAAATGCGGCCAACCGCGCGCAGGGCTTTTCGAGGGTCCCCCCTCGGAAAACCCGCGCGCATTGCCAGGGCCAGTCAAGCCCAAGCACGGGACATGGGTGCCTTGGCCCAGCCATATGGGGGGTCCGGGGGCCTCAGGCCCCCGGCGGGGTTCAGGGGCAGCGCCCCTGACCGCCGGAGATTACTCTCCCATCAACTTCCGGTAGTCCGCAGCCATGCGTTCCGCGTTGAAGCGCTTGCCGCCGTGGTTTCGGGCGGCGCGGCCCTGGGTGCGGGCCAGGGTGGGCTGGGTGAGCAGGCTCACGGCATGGGCGAGGAGCGCGCCCAGGTCGCCGGGTGCGGCCAGCAGGCCGGTCTCCCCATGGCGGACAATTTCTGGCACGCCGCCCACGCTGAAGCTGGCCACGGGCAGTTCCTGGGCTGCGGCTTCGAGGAGCACCAGGGGGTGGTTGTCGGCCAGGGTGGGGTAGACCAGGCAGTCGGCGGCGCGCATGAGCAGGGCCAGCTTGGCGCGGTCCAGGTACGGCCAGATGGTCAGGCCGTCGTGGCTGGCGGCCTCGTCGCCGCCCACGGCAAAGCCCAGGCATTCGGGCACGGCGGCCTTGATGCGGGCGAAGTGGTCAGGCCAGGCTGAGCCGGACTTGTAGGCCGCGCGCGCGCCGCCGTGGGCCGCGAAGAGCGCCACCGGCACCCCGGGCGCGAGGCCCAGGGTCTTGCGGGCTTCCTGGCGCGGGGTCAGCGTTTCGGGCCAGGGCGCGCCGTTGGGGATGACGCGCACCTGCGCTCCGGGGAGCGCGGCCTTGGCCAGCCCGGCCAGCCAGCGCGACGGGCTGACGAGCACCGGATTCAGGCGAAGGAGCAGGCGCTTGATGTGGGCTTGGCGCATGCGGGCCTGGGGGAAATCGCGCGGGCAGGGGTCGGCGCAGGCGGGAAAGTGCGGGCAGGCGAGCGGATAGGCGCAGCCGCCGGTCAGGGGCGTGGCGTCGTGCAGGGTGACGATGAGCCCGGAGGCGGTGCCGGAGTCCAGCAGGCCCTCCAGCGCGGCGGGCCAGTCAGTGCTGGTGTGCAGGTGGACCACGCCGTCTTCGGGCAGCTCGGCCGCGCGTCGGGCCAGGGCCGGCGGGGTGGTGTGCTGACCCTGGGGGGCGGGCTCTTGCCGTGCAGCGGCGGGCAGGCCTTCGGGGTCGTTCTCCTCCACCTCAAAGGAGAAGCGCGCGTCCAGGCCCTCGGCGATTTGCGCGGCCTGGAGCAGCCGGGCCACGCGCACGGCGCCGCCCCGGTGTTTGAGCGCGGCGTGGTGAAGGATGGCTTTGGACATCAGGCCTCCCGGACCGTCTGCAGCAGGTCGTGCTTCACGGCCCAGAGGATGTGGTAGGCGGCGCGGTCTTGCGAAAGGCCGGGACAGAGTTCGAGCAGGCGCAGCGTGATGTGCGCGGCTGTTTCGCCGTTGCGCGCCAGGAACACGGTTTTGCGGATGATGTCCGGGTCCAGCACGCTGTCCAGCCCGGCGTAGAGCATGGGGTGCTCTTTGCCTGCGAGCAGGGCCTGGCCGGAGCGCCCGGCCGTGAGCCGTGAGCCGGGCTCAAGGGTGCGCGTGGGGTAGCTGGCGAAGACCGTGGCGTAGGGCAGGTGCAGCGGGTGCGGCACGTGGCGCAGGGTCGCGATGTCCGGGCCGGGCAGGGCGGCCAGTTCGTCCCAGAGCTCCAGGTGCCGGGCCACCACCTGCGGCCAGAGGAAGCCGCCCGCGATGCGCTCGCGACCGGCCGCGCCCATGCGCGTGCGCAAGCCCGGGTCGGTCAGCAGGGTGCGCAGGGCCTCGGCCAGGGCCGGGGCGTCCACGGCGGTGCGCTGGGCCAGCAGCAGGTGGTACTGGTTGTCGAACAGGAGCGGGGCCAACTGGTCCACGAAATCTTCTTCCTGCGCCGGTTCCGGCCCCAGGGTGGGCACGAGCAGGCCCGTGGCGCCGTGGGCCACGAGGTCGCGGTAGCCGTCGTAGTCCGAGGCGATGACCGGCAGCCCGGCGGCCTGGGCTTCGAGCAGGGTCAGGCCGAAGGTCTCCTGGGGGTTGTCGGCGATGGACACGAACAGGTCGCAGGCGCCCAGGATCTCGGCCTTGCGGCCTTCGTCGGGTTTGATTTCCAGGCGCACGTCCAGGCGCACCTTGGCCCCGATGCCAGCCAGGTCCTGCGGGAAGGTGTCGTCCTCCTCGGCCCAGCCCGCCAGCAGCAGCGTCACCGAGTCGCGCGGCAGGCCCTCGTCGAACAGGCGCGCAAGGGCGCGGATGAGCGGCACCACGTCCATCTTGGAGGAGTGCGAGATGCGGCCCAGCACCAGGATCAGGGTGCGCTCCTCAGGCAGGCCGAGCTTGCGGCGCAGGGCCAGCCTGTCCTCGTGCGTGGGCAGGGGTGCGCTTGCGGTCTTGGGGTCCAGGCCCAGGGGGATGCGCCGCAGGCTCGGCCCCGGGGTGTCGGCCAGGGCATATGCCTGCCGCAGGTGCGTGAAAAATGCCTCCACCGCCGCCTGCCCGGCGCGCGAGGTGGCGATGATGCAGTCCTGCGGCGTGGCCCCGGCCCAGAGGTGGCGCAGGAAGGCTGCGGGAAAGTCCGGGTAGGACAGGGAGTGGGTCGGCCCGGTTATCGGGAACAGGCGCGGGGCATGGGCGTTGCGCAGCCGGGCGATATGCGTGGGGAAGTTGATGCAGTCGGACTGGTGGAAGCAGGCGTAGGGCGTTGTTTTGAGGCGCTCGGGCAGCTCGCGCCGGTCCATGAGCGCAAAGCCCCCGCGTGCCGCGATGTCAGGCGCAAGCCCGGCCAGGATCTTGGCCACGGAGTCGCGTTGGGGCTTGTCGGCCAGGAAGAAGTGGTAGCTCTCGAAGGGATCCGCCGCCAGCAGAAAACGCAGGAAACCGGTGTTGGCCACCTTGCGGCCCAGAACGGGGCCGGTCTCCAGGAAGGGGTCCAGGGTGCCGAAGACGCCGGGCTTTTTCATTGCTGGACAAGGCCACACTTGGGGGAATTTGTCAAAGCCTTGGTCCCGGGTGCGCCCGCAAGGGACCTGGACCGCCGCCTGTGTGGGGGTGATGTTGCCGCGGAGCGCTTTTTGCAAGTTCCCTGGTCATGCGACCACCCTCAGGGAGGCTTGAGATTATGCACAGCGCGGAACATCCTGAAATCATGTGGGGTCTTGGACTTGATCCAGACTCTGCCACCTTCATAGAGGCTGCTGCCGGCCCAGGCTACGCCCTGCGGAATTTGCCGCCCGATGCCGTTTCCTGGATGCGCGGCGCTGAAGGCCGGACCCAGGCCGCCTGGGTACCCTGGAGCGTCTGGACCAACCTGCCAAAAAACCGTCGCCTGGCCTGCGGCCAGGACGACTGCGTGCGCCGCATCCTGCTCCTGGATCAGGAGGCCGAGCTTTTGGAGACCGAGCAGGTGCTGGCCGAGGGCTTTGTCACCGCCGTGCGCGCCCCGCTCACGCGCTTCAAGGTGCGCGACGCCCTGCTGCGCCTGCGCGAGATGGATTCCCTCACCGCCGACCTGCGCCGCAAGACCGAGGAGATCGCCCTTGAGCGCGAGCTGCTCGTGCGCAAGAGCAACCACCTGGGCTTTCTGAACCGCGTGCTCTCGCGGGCCACGGCCTCGCTGGACCCGGCCACCATCCTGTCCAAGGCCCGTGGCGATCTGCGCTACCTGCTGCCCTTGACGGCGCTTTCCGCCGTGATCTGGACCCGGCCTGAGGACGGCCTGAACCTCTCGGCCCAGCTGTACATGCCCAGCCTGCTTTCTCCGCAGGATAGCGACGAGTGGCAGCAGACCCTCATTGAGGCCACCGAGCAAAAGGCCGGGGCCAAGGTCTCCGAGTACCGCCAAATCTGCCTTTCCCCAGGCCGCAACCACAAGCCCGTTGCCGGACCGTCCGCCGGCCGCCTTTTGTTTCTGCCCCTGTCCGTGGGCGGGGAGAGCTTCGGCTGCCTGGCGCTCATGACCGAAAAGGGCGTGCGTCTTGCCAAGGATCAGGTGCAGACCCTGAACGCCTGCGTGAATCATCTGGCCCTGGCCCTGCGCAACGCGCTGCTTTACTGCCAGGTGAAGATCCAGGCCGACCACGACGGGCTGACCAAAATCGGCAACCGCCGCAGCTTCGAGGTGCGCCTGGCTGAGGAGGCCGCTCGCCACGGCCGCTACGATCTGCCGCTGTCCTTGATCCTGGTGGACCTGGACCACTTCAAGGTGGTCAACGACACCCATGGCCATCCGGCCGGGGACGAGGTGCTGCGGGACATGGCCGTGCTTTTGGGCGAGGGTCTGCGCAGCTCGGACTACCCGGCGCGTTATGGCGGGGAAGAATTTGTGGTCATCCTGCCGCACACCAGCCATGACCAGGCCGCGCTTCTGGCCGAACGCCTGCGCCAGCGCGTGGCCGAGCGCGTATTCCGCATCGGCGCTTCAAAAAAGGGCCTGAACCTCACGGTGAGCGTGGGCGTGGCCTCGCTGGCACCTGGCGGCACGTCCGAGAGCCTGGTGCTCCTGGCCGACCAGGCGCTCTACGTGGCCAAGAACAACGGCCGCAACCGCGTGGTGCTGGCCGGTGCGCGCGGCCCGCATGCGTCGGACGTGTCCGACGCGGTTGCGCTGGGCGAGAGCCTGCAGGGGAAGTGCGAGGGCAAGGCCCAGGGCAAAAGCAGGGACAAGGGAGCCGTCGGCCGCAAGGCCGTTCAGAACAGGGCGGTCATCTGACCTGAGGGATGCGGCCTAGGGGCGCCAGCCCTCGCGGCGCTCGTAAATCTTCCATTCGCCCTGCTCGGGCAAAAGCACGAACAGGGCGTCCTCTTCCAGGATCTCGTGAACCGAGGCTTGCGCTGTTGCGTTGGCTGCGGCTTCCGCTGCTGTCGGAGCCTTCGCATCCTCCTGCACAGGGACCTTCGAACCATCCACACCAGAGGCCCTCGGGCCATCCGCAGCAGGGGCCCTCGGCCTCAGGGTGAAGCTGTACCGGCCGGTGACGCGGATGCGCGCCAGGTCCGGGTCGCTGGTGACGCGCGTGAACCTGAGCCCAGAAATATCAACCTCTGCGGACCGGAAGCGATCAAGCAGGCCCCGCCTGCGCTGCATCTCGCACATGGACAGGAAGGCCAGGGTCTCGCCGTCCTTGACGCGGCGCGAGAAGACCTCCGGGAAGTCCCCGGCCAGGGTCAGCTGGCGGCGGAAATACTGGCGCAGCACCGCGAACTGGGCCTGGCCCTCGGCGTCAACGGGTTCGCTGGCCGGTTCGACGGCCGGATCGGCCAGCGGCGTGGCAACCGCAGTGTCGGAAGTCGTGGCGGCTGGCGGCATAACCGGTTCGGCCAGCGGCGTGGCAGCCGGGCCCGGAGCATCGGAGGCCGGGACCTCGGTGATGGAGGCGTTGGCAGCGGCGCTGGCGTTCTGCTGCTGGTCGGGAAGCTGCCAGGGCAGGGAACCCATGGCCAGGGCCGAGGCGCAGGGCAAGAGGGACGCCAGGGCCAGCGCCAGGGCCAGGGTGCGGATCTGGGGCGCAACCGCCTTGGTCTGTACTGGCGGGGGCACGCTTTGGCTCATCCCAGGTCGTCTATGTGGGTCTTGAGTTCTGTGTAATTGAGCGGCTTGCCCATGAAGGCCCGGGGGTTGGTTTTGGCGGCCTGAGCCATGGTGCCGGGGTCCGTGTAGGCGGTGCAGTAGATGATGTGCATGCCCGGCGCGGCATCGTGGATCTGGCGCGCGGCTTCGATGCCGTTCATGGACCCCTGGAGCATGATGTCCATGAGCACCACGTCGGGCTTCTTGCGCGCGGCGTAGTCCACGGCCTGCTCCCCTGTGGCGGCAGTGGCCACCACCTCGCAGCCCATGCGCTTCAGGTTCACGCTCGTGGCCATGGCGATGATGTGTTCATCTTCGACGATGAGCACCCGGGGCGCGTAAGGCAAAGGGGGGCAGGCGAGCATCTTCACACTTCTCGATCTGTAAGAGTTTAAACACCTGTAATACATTATGTCGCGGCCGCATTTCTTGTCAAGAACTGTTCCTGCCAGGTTTGCGGCGACGTCGGCATACATTTCGTGCGCATGCCCTTGACGGGCACGAGAAAATATGCCTAGACTTTTCTTAAAGAATCACTATAACAATTCCTGCGACCACTAAGTCGCTTGGCTGGCGGGGGCAAAGCGCATGAAGCTACTGGCCGGGATATCCCTGCATACGCGCCTGACCCTGCGCTACACCCTGGCTCTGGGGATCGTGGCCGTGCTTACCCTGGCCAGCTATGGGCTCATGCACAACGTCGTGGACACGGATGTGCTGGGGGCCAAGCTCCTGAATGTGGCCGGGCGACAGCGGATGCTCAGCCAGCGCGTGGAAATCCTGACCCTGCGCGCCCAGGCCGAGGCCGGGGCCGAGCGCCAGACCAGGCTGATGGAACTCGATGAGACGCTCCAGGAACTGGCCCAGGGGCATGAGCTTCTGGTCCACGGCCCGGCAAAGGCCCTGGATATGACCGAGGACAGTCCGGCCTTGAGCGTGTTGCGGACGGATGAGGACGGCGCCGAGGCCCTGTATCATGGGTACATCGTCCAGGCCACGGCCCTGCGGACAAGCCTGGCCAGGGGCGAGGACGCGGTCTGGCCGGCCATGCACCGGCTCAGCCGGACGGGCGATGCGCTGCTTGAACGCCTGGACAAGCGCATGGACGGGTTGCAGCGGCTGGGCGAGGACACCTTGAAGAGCTTAAGCGCCCTGGTCCTGGTGCTCCTGGGCGCGGCCCTGGCTGTATATTTGCTGACTGGACTGCTGTTGTTCCGGCCCATGGTGGCCGAGGTGGTGCGCGACCGCGAGCACCTGGAAAGCCTGATCCGCAACCTGGAGATCCAGGCCAGCACGGACAAGCTCACCGGGGCCTACAACCGGCGCACCTGGGACGTGGAGATAAGGCGCGAGTTTTCCAAGGCCAGACGCGCGGGCAGCAACCTGTGCCTGGTGATGACGGACCTGGATCATTTCAAGCGCGTCAATGACGAGCATGGGCACCAGCGCGGCGACCGCGTGCTCCAGGAGTTCGCCAAGAGGCTCAGGCAGGCCGTGCGCGCGTCGGACACCTTGTACCGGCTGGGCGGCGAGGAGTTCGCCATGCTTCTGCCCGGCACAGATATTGAACAGGGCAGGGTGACGGCCGAGAAGCTGCGGCTGCGCGTGGCGGAAAGCCCCCTGGACAGGGATGTGCCCATTACAGCCAGCTTCGGCGTGGCCGTGACGGACGGCAACGAATCGCCGGATGAGTTTTACCGCAGGGCCGACCAGGCGATGTATGCGGCCAAGGAAGCAGGCCGCAACCGCGTCGAGGTCAGTGCCAAGGATGTGTGAGGGATGCGCGTTGGCCTGGGCTTGCCAGGCGGCCCTTCCCAAGGCTAAGGTGTAATGCCCGGACAGGTCCGGCGCAGGCCACGAGAACTTGAAACACAGCGGGAAGCCATGCGAACCAAAGGCAAAGTCATTTTCCTGACAATGCTCCTTGTGATGATCGGCGCCAGATCCGTGCACGCTGCCCACAGCCACACGGGCGAACTGCGCGCCAAAGCGGCCATTGCCATGGACCTGGCCTCAGGGAGCATCGTCTACGAGCAGAATGCCGATGAACAGATCCCCCCGGCCTCGCTGACCAAGGTGCTGACACTGTACCTGGCCTTTGAGGCCGTGCAGGAGAGGCGCCTGTCCTTTACCGACACCGTGCTTGTGTCGCCCGAGGCCACCATGACCGGAGGCTCGCGCATGAACATCCGCCCCGGAGAGCGGGTCATCGTGCGCGAACTCATGAAGGGCATCGCCGTGGCCAGCGGCAACGACGCCTGCGTGGCCCTGGCCCAGCACCTCTGCGGCAGCGAGGACGTCCACCCCTTTGTGGCGGCCATGAACGCCAAGGCCAAGGAACTGGGCATGACCGGCACGGTCTTCAAGAACCCCAACGGCCTGCCCGCCGAGGGCCAGCTGACCACCGCGCGCGACATGCTGAAACTTTCGGCCAGCTACCTGCGGCACTTCCCCCAGGCCCTGACCTTCCACTCCATGACCACCTACGTGCACAACAACCGCAATCATCACAACGCCAACCGCCTGCTCACCTCCTATGAGGGCGTGGATGGCCTCAAGACTGGCTACGTGCAGGCCTCGGGCTACAACAACGTGGTCACGGCCAAGCGCGGCGACGCCCGCGTGGTGGCCGTGGTGCTTGGCGCCCGCAGCGCCGGAGCCCGCGCCGCCGTCACCCGCCAGCTTTTGGACATCGCCTTCAAGAAGCTGAGCCAGGGCCAGAGCATCGCCACCCTGGACGAGCAGAAGGGATCCGGCAAGCTGCCCGCGTCCCTGGCCAAGTTCGCTCCGCGCCAGGACAGAGACCTGAAGGCCGCCCAGATGCTGGCCGCCACCAAGGTGGCGCAGTCCCAGCAGCCCGCTGCCGGAGTTGAAGCCGAAGCAGAGGCCTTTGCCGCTCCCGCCGCCTCTGTCGACGACGCCAGGTCCGTCAACACCGCCAACAGCCTGATCCACCGCAGGACCGCCAAGGGCGCCTACGCCATTCAGGAGAGCTCCTTCCAGTCGCGCCAGCGGGCAGAGCGCCGCGCCCAGCATCTGGAGAAGAAGGGCCTGCCTGTGAAGGTCGTGGCCACCAGGCTCGACGGCAAGGGCAAGTTCTACCGCGTGCTGGTCGGCCCCTACGCCAACGCTGCGGACGCCCGCAAGACCGAACTCCTGCTGGGCCACGGCTCGGTGATGGTGCAGTAGCTCCGGCGCGCAGCCCGCGCACCAGCGCAGGCGAAGCCCCCGGCAGGACGAGAACGTCTTGCCGGGGGCTTCGCGCGTTTTGGGGCTGGCGCGCGCGTTTCGCGGCATGCGTCGTGTCCTGCGGACCGCCTCCCCATGGGCGAAACCGTCCGCGCACGCGAGTCTTTGACCCACGAGCAGCATCCGGCTGAGTGTCCCAACACCGCCTGAGGGCAGAGAGGCCTCCCCGCCAGCTCCTGGCGCGCGTGCCGCGCCTCTGGCGGCGAGGACTTGCGCATAGAGGCTCTCGGGCCGAGCCGCACAGCGCTGATTCGTCCGACCGTCTCTCTCCGCCTCATCATCCAGCCGCAACTCCCTGCCCCTCTCTCCATCCTGCCTCTGGGGTCGCCCACCGCACGCCCCACCTGTCCCAGCACTCAGGCCGCTGGCAAAAACCTGCGCCAGGCACTTCGGTTCTGACAAAACAGACCCTTGCCTGAACCCTGTCAAGAGGAGATTTTTGTCCTTTTGCCGGCCAAATATAGTCAAATTTTGTCCAGTAGCAAAAGACGGGGTATACTGCGCCTCAGCCGGACCGCGCCGGGTCCTTCAACCCTCAACAACGAGCGACGCATGCCTGCACCCTTCCTGGCCATCGCCTTCCACCCCGCCCATGCGGCGGACATCCGCCTCAGGCCCGGCGCGGTCTTGGCCCTGGCCGGAATGCCGCCGCTTAAGGAACTCGCCCAGGCCTACCACGCCGCTGGTCCAGCCTGGACCGTGCTTGCTGGCGACACGGCCATCGCCTGCGGCGGGGCGGTGCGCTTCTGGCCCGGCGTGGGCGAGTGCTGGTGCTGGGCCGGTGCGGCCGTGGACGCCTCGCCCGTGGCCTTTGCCCGGCTGGCCCGGCGCGTGTTGGAAGACTTGGGCCGGGAGCACGGCTTCCATCGCCTGCAGCTTCACGCGCGCCTGGACGATGCGCGCGCCAACCGTTTCGCCCTGCACCTCGGCTTCACCCTGGAGGGCCGGTGCCCCGGCTATGGCCCTGACCAGTCAACACACAATCTCTACGGGAGGTTCCGCACATGGAAGGAGTGAGCACCGTCATGCCCCTGGCCCTGAACATGGGCACCGGCATCTTGAAGGACGTGCTGCAAGGCGCCGCAAGCAGCGGCGGCAGCAAGACCAGCGAGATAGCGGAGCAGCGGGCCCAGACCGCCGAGGCCCAGGCCAAGCGGCAGGCCGAGGCCGAGCAGCGAAGCGCCCGCGAAAAGACCGAGGCCCTGCGCGAGGACAACCAGCACCGCCGGGCGCGCGCCCGCGTGGCCGCGGCCGGGTCCGGGCTGGAGTTCTCCGGCACCTCGCTGCTGAACCTGCAGAGCCTGGACCACCAGCAGGAGGAACAGCTGGGCCAGCTTCTGGGCGATTCCTCCCGCCGCGTGGCCGACATCCTGGCCTCCGGGGCCGAGCAGGCCCAGAGCATCCGCCTGTCTGGCCGACGCAGCCGCGGGACTGGCGGCCTGGGCTCGCTGCTGGGCCTGGGCGGCCAGGTGCTCAACGGCGGCCGCTTCGGCGGGAGCGGCGGGGTCTTGGACGAAATTCCTCGCGGCAGTAACGGCGGCTCAGACGGCTGGGGCGGCAGTTCCGTGTTTGAGTATTAACCAGCGGAGGTCCCCATGTCCCTCGTGCCCATGATCCTGACCAACTTCACCTCCGGGGAGCTCTCGCCCCGGCTCTCCGGCCGCGTGGACGTGGCCAAGTACTTCAACGGCTGCCAGACCCTGGAGAACTTCCTGGTGCATCCGCACGGCGGCATCACGCGGCGCAGCGGCATGCGCTACGTGGCCGACGCCGTGAGCCACGGCAGCCCCTCGGCGCTGCTGTCCTTTGAGGATGCCCAGGGCCAGGCCTGGGTGCTGGAGTTTGGCGAACGCGCGGACGGCCAGGGCGTGCTGCGCTTCTTCTACGATGGCGGCCGCGTGCAAAATGCTCAGGGCGGGACGCTGGAGTTGTCTACGCCCTACGTGGCCTCACACCTGGCAGAGCTGCGCGCCGTGCAGGACCGCCAGGAGCTCATCCTGACCCACCCGCTGGTGGCGCCGCAGGTGCTCTCGCGCACCGAGGGCGGCGGCTTCGCCCTGGCCGCGCTCAGCCTCGACGCCCAGCCCGAGACCTGGGGCCAGGACAACTGGCCGGCCATGTGCTGCCTGCATGAGGACCGCCTGGTGTTCGCCGCGACAAAGAGCGAGCCCTTCACCCTGTGGTTCTCGCGCACCTCCGGCCACCGGGACTTCCGCCTGTGCACGCGGGAGGTGCCGCTCACCGGCTGGGACGACTTCGAGATCGCCGACGGCTCCGGCGACTCCAGAGCGGACGGCCGGGCGGGCGACACCTTCCTGCTCCTCGGCGGCGACTGCTTCAGCCAGGACTCGGCCCTGTGCGGCGACGTGTACGACGAGGACGGCGAGGCCACGCCCCGCTACTACCGCTACACCGGCCAGCGCATCATCACGGCCTCGAGCGGCTCCCTGCGCGCCACCTTCAGGGATGCTCCCTCCACCACGGCGGAGATAGAGAGCGTGCGCAAGGCCGACGGCGCGCTCAACGCCGGGTTCTGGGAGGAGTTCGAGGTGGGCGCCCGCATCCATGCCGATCCCGGCTCGGACCCGCTGGACGACGACGGCCTGGAGATCACCCTCTCGGCCCAGCAGGGCGGGCGCATCTGCTTCCTGGCCCCGCGCGACAAGCTGTGGATCGGCGCCACCTGCGGCGAGTGGACCGTGTCCGGAAGCTCGCTGGGCGCGCCGGTGACCCCCGGCGGGGTCAAGGCCGACCGCCAGGGCACCAGCGGCGCGGCGCAGGCTGCGGCCTGCCCGGCGGGCCACGCCACGCTGTACGTGCAGCGCTCGGGCCGCAAGGTGCGTGAGATGGCCTACCGCTTCGAGTCCGACGCCTACACCTCGCGCGACCTGACCCTGCTCTCGGCCCATGTGGCCGCGCCGGGCCTGACCCAGCTGGCCTTTGCCCAGGAGCCCGACCCGGTGCTCTTCTGCGTGCGCGCCGACGGCGTGCTCGTGGCCATGACCTATTTGCCGGACCAGGACGTCTGCGCCTTTTCGCGCATCGTCACCGATGGCGCGGTGGAGGCCGCCTGCGTGGTCTCCAACGATGCGGAAGGCCGCGACGAGCTCTGGCTCGTGGTGCGCAGGAGCGTGCCAGACCCTGCGGATCCGGACGGCCAGCCGCTCACCCGGCGGTTCATCGAAACCCTGGAGCCGGCCTTTTCCGAGGACGCGGCCAGCGTTGCCGAGGCCTTCTTCCTGGACGCGGGCCTGAGCTACGCGGGCGAGCCGGTGGCCGAGCTTACGGGCCTGGCGCACCTGGCTGGGCGCAGCGTGCAGGTGCTGGCCGACGGCGCGGTGCTGCCCGAGCGCATTGTGTCCGCATCAGGCTCCATCACCCTGCCGCGCCCGGCCAGCCGGGTCCACGCCGGGTTGGGCTACACCTCGACGCTGAAGCCCATGCGCCTGGAATTCAGCGGCGCGCGCGGCAGCTCGCAGACGCGCACCAAGCGCATCACCGAGGTCTCGGTGCGCCTGCACCGCAGCCTGGGCGGCAAGGTCGGCCCGGGTGGCGAGCAAAACGGCGGGCATCTGGAGCCGCTGCTCTACCGCACCAGCGCCGACCCCATGGACGGCCCGCCCGCCCTGTTCACCGGCGACAAGTCCGTGCGCTTTCCCCAGGGCTGGGGCACGGACGGCGTGCTCACCGTGGTCCAGGACCAGCCCCTGCCCATGACCGTGCTGCTTGTGGCGCCAACCCTGGCCATCAACGAATAGCCCCGGCGAACAGCCAAACACGAGAGCCGCCCGCACGCGGCAAAGGAGTCCACCCCGATGACCCTGTCCACCCAGACCTCCAAGACCACCTACACCGGCAACGGGGCCACCTGCGTGTTCCCCGTGCCCTTCCCCTTCCTGCGGCCGGACGACATCAAGGTCCTGCTGCGCCAGGGCGGCGCGGAGCTGCCGCTTCTGCCCGGCACGCACTACAACGTGGAGGGCGCGGGCAGCTCCTCTGGCGGCAGCCTGACCCTGGTGGAGCCGCCGGCCACGGGCCAGGTCCTGCTCATCTACCGCGACCCGGCCATCGTGCAGGAGGTGGACTACGTGGAGAACGCGGCCTTCCCGGCCGAAACCCACGAGGCCGCCCTCGATCTGCTGACCATGATCTGCCAGGCCCTGGACGAGAAGATCGGCCGCGCCGTGCTGTATCCCGTGAGCACTCCCCAGCAAGACATCCGGGACAGCTCAGCCTTCCTGGGCTCCTGCGAGAGCGCCCGCGAACAGGCCCTGGCCGCCGAAACCCAGGCCAGCGCCTTGGCCGCCCAGGCCCAGACCCAGGCCGCTCTGGCCGGGAATTTCGCCGCCCAGGCCCAGGCCAGCGTGGGCGGGCTGCGCGTGAGCGCGGGCGATACCACGCCCGGCAACCTGTCGGCCAAGCTTCTCGCAGGCGACGGCCTGGCCGAGACCCTGCTCTTCCCCGGCGCGGACGAGTCCCTGCGGCTGTCCCTCGCCCTGGCGGAAGTCTCTGGCCTGGAGCTGCTCGGCGGCCTGCTGCGCGCCCAGGTGGCGCCCGGCGGCGGACTCTTGCGCACGGGCTTGGGCCTGGCGGCGGACCTCGGCCCCGGCCCGGACCAGCTTTCCACAAACCTGTCCCTGCGGCCCGTCATGGTGGCTGGCCGCGTCCTCAACCACACAGCCCTGGGAGGCATGTAGCATGGCAGCGAACAAGGAACCCATCTTCGTCGGCGCGATCAGCGGCAAGATCACCGAGCTCTCGGACACCACGGAAGCAGACGTTTTTGCGGGCGACGCCACGGAGTCCACCCGGCTGGACGTGCTGGCCGTCAGCACCGACGACACGGCCGACAAGGACCTGATCGTCCTGTTCTTTGACGGCACGGCCAGCAGGAAGGCCACCACGGTCAAGATCCCGCTCAGCAGCGGCAACACCAACGCGCTCGCCCCGGTGAACCTGCTCGCCAGCGCGCAGATGGCCCCCCATGTCCAGGTGGACGCGGCGGGCAACAAGTTCCTGAATCTGCCTCCGGGCTGGTCCATCAAGGCCCAGGAAGCCGCCGCCCCAACCAGCGGCAAGAAGATGTGGGTCTTTGCGCGCGGCGGGAAGTAATAGCATGAGCCCGCGCATGTCCACACACGAGGGCGGCGGGGCCTGGCCCGGCGGGGTCGGGGGCCTGCCTCCCGACCCTCTCGGCAGGGCTCCCGGCAACTACTTCGGGGACGGCTCGGACGGCGCTGCGGTCATCGCCTCCAGCACCTCCCTGGCCTCGGTCCAGGACGGCGACATGGTGGTGCGGCAGTATACCAGTCTGACCATCAACGCCGGGGCCACCCTCACCGTGTCGAGCCGCTGCCGAGGCTCCTGCTGTACGTCGATGGCGACCTCACCGTGAATGGGGTCATCAGCATGACGGCCAGGGGGTGCGCGGCCAATCCGCTGGACGCCGTGGCCACTGCGGACACCCCTGTGGCCCCGTCCGATGGGCACGGGGTCCCTGTCGGCGGCATCGTCCTCCGGCGCAAGAAGGCCGGAGCCACGGACTTCAACAGCGACTCGAACCTGTTCCACGGGTGCGGCGCCGCCGCTGTGGCCGCTGAGGCCAGGCAGGGCAGGGTGTTGGGCAACGGCAAGGCCTGGACTCTGCCCGTGGTTGGCGGCGCTGGAGGCCCAGGCACGGCTGGAAAGACGGGCGGCATGAAGCCGCTTGCCCCAGGCGGTGGCGGCTCCGGTTCGTCCTACTATTCAGGAGTGCCTGGTCGTGGAGGTAACGGGACCTGCTTCTCCGGCGGCGTGGGCAGCGGCGGTGGCGGGCCTGCCTTGCAGGCGAATGACGTGGGAGGCTCTGGCGGTAACGCGGGCAACAATGGCTCTACGGGCGCCTGTGGCGGAGTCGGCAATCCTGGGGGGGCGCCTGTCAACGGCGGTACGGCTCAGAACAGCGGCACAGGCGGTCTGCTCATTCTCCTCGTGAGCGGAAACGTCAGCATCGGGGCGTCAGGCAAGATCGAGGCCCACGGTGTCGGCGGCGTCACAGGCGGCGTGCCTGGTGGCTGCTCTGGCGGTGGCAACATTCTCATCCTACGGGGTGGCACTTACGCCAACTCTGGCACTGTGGCGGCCAACGGCGGCATGGGTGGCGATGGCTCCCCTTGGGGGCTCGGAATTGGCTATGGCGGCGTTGGCTCTGTCACCGTTGATTCCATCGACAACAGATAGGAGGAAAACATGATTTTGTTGCACCATTCAGAAGTGAAGCTCTCGCGCGACCTGCTCTCGGCCCTGCCGGAAAACTGCGGCTGCGTGGACTGGACCAGTGACGCCCAGCGTGAGGAATACCTGGCCCAGGCTGTGGCCTTGGGCAGCCCTTCGCCCTCGGCCTTTCCCACAGTGGTCGTGGACGTGCCCGCCTATGCGGACGACCGGCCGGTCTTTGGCCCGGAGGGCGAGTTCCTGGGCATGGCCGTGGTGACGGTGCCTGCGCACATGGAGGCCTTGCGCCTGCCCGCAAGTTGGGACGCGGTGGCCTCGTTCACGGCCTCGGTGGCGGCCCGCGCGCTGCTGCGGCCCGCCGTGTAGCCTGCTGTATGGAAGGAGGACGAGCCATGCACCAGCCCTGCGGCTTCCACGATCAGTTCATGGAGCAGATCCGCGATGCGCTCCTGGGCCTGAAGGACCAGATGCGCGTCGGCATCGAGGCCGTGGCCGTGCAGTCGCGCGCCAACGGGGAGGCCCTGGAGCGCATCGCCGAGTCCCAGTCGGCCCGGCGCGAGCTCTGCGCCCAGCAGGCGGGACGCCTCGCGGCCCTGGAGCGCGGGGCGGACCTGCACCGCGAGGCCCATGCCCAGTCGCGCGAGGAGCACTTGACCGAACGCGCGGACCTGTGGAGCGCGGTGAACCGCCTGCGCTTCCACGTCTACGTGGGCCTGGGCGTGGGGCTGGTGCTGCAGCTCGTCGGTCCCTTCGTGCTTGGGGCCGTGCTGAAATAGCCTGGCCAAACAGCCCAGTAACCGGCCAAGAAAACAGGAGGCTCCCCCATGCTGCTCGATTTCATCCCGCTCATCGGCGCGGCGGCCCAGAAGCTGCTCGACCTGATCCCGGACCCGGGCGCACGGGCCAAGGCCGCCGAGGACTACCAGCGCGCGCTCCTGGACATCGTGGCCAAATCCGAGGCCGACCAGCGCGACATCAACAAGGCCGAGGCGGCCAACCCGACCCTCTTCGTGGCCGGCTGGCGGCCAGCCATCGGCTGGGTCTGCGCGGGCGCGCTGGCCTTCCAGTACATGGCCCGGCCCCTGTGGGTCTGGGCGGCCGGGGTCTGGTGGCCGTCTGTCCCGCCCCCTCCGGCCCTGGACGACATGCTCTGGCAGTTGATGTTCGGCATGCTCGGCATGGGCGGCTTGCGGACCTTGGAGAAGGTGAAGGGGGCGGGCAAATGAACGCGCAGCGCCTGGCCGAGGACCTCCCGCGCGACGAGGGTCTGCGCCTCAAACCCTACCGCTGCACAGCCGGGCGGCTGACCATCGGCGTGGGCCGCAACCTGGACGACCGGGGCATCACCGAATCCGAGGCGCTCTTGCTGCTGGACAACGACATCAAGGACTGCTGGGGCCGGCTGGCGGCGGCGCAGCCTTGGGTTCTGGCCGCGCCGGAGGCCGTGCAGGAGGTGCTGGTCAACATGTGCTTCAACCTGGGCCTGGCCGGGTTGCTCGGGTTCCGGCAGACCCTGGCGCTGCTGCAGGCCGGTCGCTTTGCCGAGGCCGCAGCTGCGATGCTGCGCTCCAAATGGGCAGGCCAGGTGGGCGCGCGGGCCGAGCGGCTGGCGCAGAGGCTCCGGGAACTGTAACACGCAGGCCGGACGCCTCCGGCAAACCCGGCTGGACTCGTCCGGCCGAGTCTTCTGCCCAGCCGAACTCCGCCCCCCAGCCGAACCCGCCCGCACCCACTGCCTGATCCCCTCGGCTCAAATTTCTGCGCGCGCCAGGGCCAACGCAAACCACCCAACGCTTAATCCCCCAGCGCGACAACTTCCGACGCAAGACGGCCCGGCCAGGCATGCAAACCTGACCGGGCCGTTGCCGTATTGGCCGGGGAGGGGGGCTAGGAGGCGCGCAGGGCCGGAGTCTTTTCGCCGGGGTACAGGGCCTCGAAGCCCTGCTGCACCTGGCGCACGAACGCCGTGTCGCGGCGCGAGGGGTCGAAGTAGCGCGGGTCGCGCATCATCTCGCGCAGGCGCTGCGGGGTCAGGCTGGCGGCCGCCCCGCCGTTCTTGCCGCGCAGGGAGCTCTCGCTCACCAGCGGGGCCATGCGCGCAAAGGCCTGGACCACGCAGGCGTCGTCCGCCGCGCCCGACTGCTCCAGGGCCTGCATCAGCGCCGCCCCGCCCAGGGCCAGCACCGCCTTGCGCGCGGACTCGAGCACGCTCTGGGCCTCGCCTCCGTGGGCCTGGCGCAGGCTCGAGAGCTCGCGCTCACGGCGCCTGCTGCGCTCGGCCTTGGCCTTGTCCGTGTGGGCGCGCAGGCCCTCCACGTTCAGCGGCAGGAACCAGGCGTAGAGGCCTCCGGCCTGGGCGTCGGAAAGGTCCAGTTCGTGGGCCTTGGCCAGGAACGCGCCGCGCAGGGCCGTATCCACGCGGAAGTCCTCGGGCAGCTCGACCTCGGGCAGCCGGTAGTCCTCCGGCGATTCCGGGCGGCTGCCCTGGACAGATCCCTGTGCCGAACCCTGGGACGATCCTTGAGACAAGAGCGACCCCTCGGGCTCGGTCTTGCGCCCCAGCAGACGCTGGGCATGCACCAGGGCCTTCAGGGCCTCCTCGGCCGAGGCGTACTTGGCCAGGGCCGGGTGGCGGCGCAGGGGGATCTGCGTCTCCTGGCCCGCCTCGTCGCGGCCGGGCGCGGTGAGGTCCTCGGGCAGGGCGTTGCGCCAGTCGCCGGGGGCGGGGTTCTGGGCCGGGGTGCGTTTCTGGGCCGGGGTGGGGGCATCGGGCATGATGGTCTCCTTGGTCTGGGGTGGCTGAGTGGCCCGGGCGCGGCCCCATGCCGGGCCGGGCGCTCGCGCCAGTATACGCCATGTTTTTGCCACGGGACAAAAAATACCCAGATTTGGCCGGTAAAAGGACAAAAATTTCCCCTTGACAGGGTTTCAGTCCAGGGGCAGTTCCGCTGCCTGGAGCACCCGCTGATTGGTGAAGCCGAACAGGCGCGTGAACTTGGGCCAGCGCGGGTCGGCCTCGATCCCCGGCTCCACGCGCAGGCCCACGATGCGCTTCTTGCCCAGCTGCCTCGCCATGCGCTTCAGCTCCTCCATGTCGGCGCGCAGGGCGCGCACCGTGGCCGGACCGAAGCGCAGCACCGTGAGGTGCAGCTCAAGCGCGTCCGGATGCTCGGCCAGGGCGGCTGCGGCGTATTGCCCGGACCTGTCGGACAGGGAGTAAAAGCGCATGCGCCAGGGCTCGTGAAGCCCGGCAAGAGAGGAATGTGCATTTGCTTCCGCGATAATGGACATAATCGTTCTCCATTGCCGAATGATTTTGCTGCATTGCCTTGGCTGCGCAAGGTTTGTGGCGTTTTGCGGGTTCGAGAAATTGCCCTACTTTTCTGTTGCCAACCAAGATCAACGGGTATAATGACTTCGCGTGAAGGTACGGACCACCTCGTGTGCGTGGAATATCCGCGTGCATGTGTCAGGGTCGCGGCACCTCCTCTCCGGCTCCCTTGACCGCCAGCCTTGAGGCAAACGGCCGGGGGAAAGGTCCCAGTAGGGCCTAACCGGAGGTGCAGGAATTTCGTGTTCGTGTTTCACCACCACCACCACCACATTAAGAGGAAGGTTCCCATGAAGAAGCTGTTCGCCGTCATGATCGTTGCTACCCTGGCCCTTGGCGTTTCCGCTTGCGGTGAGAAGAAAGCCGAAGAGAAGAAGGCTGAGCCCGCCGCTGCCGCTCCGGCCGCTGCCGCTCCGGCCGCTCCTGCTGAGGCCAAGCCCGCTGAAGTGAAGCCCGCTGACGCCGCTGCCCCGGCCGCCGCTCCCGCCGCTGAAGCCGCCAAGCCGGCCGAAGCCAAGAAGCCCTAAGGCTTAAGGCATCTGACCACCCGAAGGGGGGCCGCAAGGCCCCCCTTCTTTTTTGCCTCCCGTGGGCCTCAGCGCCGTCTATCCGTCTGATCCGTCCGGCTTGCCTGGCGTTGTGGCATTGTCCCCTCGATCATCCGCCCGATGTACAGCGCCAAGCTGCGGCGGCCCTCATTGAAGGCCGCGCGCTGCGGGTCCGGGCTGAAGCTCGTCTCGCGCAGGAAGCCCTGGCGGGAAATGTCCGCCAGGATCAGCCGCCCGGCCTCGCCCTCAAAGGCGCGTGCATAGGCCTGGCGCAGGTCTGCCCGCTTCTGATCTGCCCGCTTCTGATCTGCCCGCTTCTGATCTGCCCGGTTCTGATCTGCCCGGTTCTGGCCTGTCCGGCTTGAATCTGTTTGTTCGCGCATGAGTGCCCCTCTTTTTCCCGTGAACATACACCTGGAAATCCGGCCCGGACAAAAATCACCTGTTTTTGGCCGGTAAAAAGACAAAAATTCCCGGTTGACAGGTTTTGGGCAGGCGAAAAAATAGGCCCGGCTCCCCCCTTTCGGAAAAGCCGGGCCGCCATGGCCGGGAATTGTGCGGGGTCTACTTCTTCTTCAGCAGCACATACACGGCGATGGCGTTCTTACCTCTGTGGCCGTACTGCAGCTCCATCTCGCCGTTCTTGGTCATGTCGCCGAGCATATAGCCCTCGTCGTGGTCGGCGATGAAGATCTGGCCGTCGGAGCGGATGGTGCCGCTGAACTTTTCTATTTTATCCTTCTTTTTCGAAGCCATGAAGTACGCCTTGGCCCCGTGTACGGACGGCGTGCCTTCCCAGGTGCCCACCAGGTTCTGGGCATCGGCGGCAAAGGCCGTGGCGGCGAAGCAGACGAGGATAGCGAAAAGGCAAAGGCTCAGCAGTCGTTTCATGGAACTCCTCCAGATGTTGGTGGAATGTTTCGCTTGTCTGGGTATCTGTATGGGTTGCGTAGCACACCCCACAGCCACCGGCAATGCTCGCGGCAGGAAAGCATTCTTCATCTTCCTGGGAAAATGTCATTGCCGTGTCAGAAAATGAGCCCAGGCCTTGACTTTTTGCCCCGGCCTGACGATTGTGAAAAGTGTCACGTTTTGCCGGGGGCCCCACCCGGCGTCGTGCACAGGGGCAGCATGGAAGCAGGCGGTTCGTATTGCGGGCAGACAGCGGAGGCTTTCGCGGCCATCCGCCCCTCGCGGGCGTTCTTCGACAAGAAGGACTACGATCTTTTGCGCATCGTCTGCGACGTGGTGAACCGCGAGGATGCGCCCGCCCACAAGAAGCTCCTGGTCCCCTACATGCATCCCCACGGCATCAAGGAAATGGCCGCCACGCGCGGGCTGCGCATCGCCTACGCCGTGGTGCACCTGCTGGGGTCGCTTGAGACCGGCAAGGCCGACGACCGGCTTTCGGCCCTGCGCGGGCTGCACGCCGAGGTGCTGTCCACGGCCCAGGGAGGCCTGCGCTACAATACTGCCCGCGTGCTCGTGCAGCTGATGAAGGAGATGGTGCGCACCAGCGGCGACCCCCTGGCACAGTTGACCCTGGCCCACGACTTCCGCGAGGCCTGCTCGGGCAAGCCCAGGGTCGTGCGCCGTCACCTGGAGCGCTTCCACCTCCTGGAGATGCCCGAGGACTTCAGCCAGATCACCTTCGACGACCACGTGCATGACGCCAACACCAAGGGCCGCAAGTCCTCCACGCATCTGGTCATGGACGCCTGGATCAAGGGCATCCGCCGCCTCACCGTGATCTACTACAATCATGTTCCCCCCGAGGTCGCCGCCGAGCTGCTGGAGGCCGCGCGCATCATGAATGTGTACGTGCGCGTCGGCATCGAGTTCACGCCGCGCTTCCGGGGCCGCTACCTGAAGCTCATCTGGATGCCCGAGGGCTTTGCCAGCCCCACGGAGTTCCTGGACTTTCTGGACCAGCCCGAGGTGCTGCGCTTCTTCGAGGAGTCGCGCCTGGTCTCCTTGTTCCACCAGCGCTATGTGCAGGAAGCCTTTGGCCAGTTCAACGTCGCGCACAGGCTGGTGCTGGCGCGGGAGCTGGGCCTGGAGCTCCCCCCCCTGGCCGAGGCCGAGTTCAAGCGCTTCGTCGGCGCGGGCCAGGCCTCGCTTGAGCACCTGGGCAAGTTCATCCACGACCGCCTGCTGCCCCTGATGCAGAAGCAGGCGGCCTTCCTGCGCCACGGGCTTTTGACCGCCACCGGCCCGGAGCGCGAGGAGGTCCGCCAGCATTTGAAGCGCCTGCGCGACCTGGACACCGACGAGATCATCGAGCGCTTCCTCAAGCCCGCCAAGAATCCCACCCTGGTTGATCCGGGCGTGCCCCCCAGCGTCGACGAGGGCGCATCAGCGGTGCCGGAGATGCTGAAGCTCGGCCCGCAGGAGCTTGCGGCGCGGCTCTTGGGCATCCATGCCCTGGGCCGCATCACCCTGAGCCTGGGAACCTTGCGCGTGGAGGATGTGCTGGAGATCCTCTACGACTGCCAGGGCATGATCACGCACCTGGAGATCGTGAACATGAAGGACCGCGCCCTGGGGCGCGAGATCGACCACGCGCGCATCAACGCCCTGCAGGAGGCGCTCAACACCGCCAACGTCGTCAAGCTCAAGAAGCTCATCCGCGACATCATCCAGAGCGTGGGCTCACGCACGCGGCGCGAGAAGCTCGAGGAGATCCTCTACGACATTTCAAGCTTGCGCTCCTACTACCTGAAGATCCCGCTGGCCTCCTGCATCGGCACCGACTCCACGGGCCAATCCAGCCGCCTCTATGGCATGGGCATGGCCGTGGTCGACACCCTGCCCGCGCGGGCGCGCCGCGCCCTGGCCGCCACGCCCGGGGCCGAGCAGAAGCGCCTGGACGTCAGCGTGAGCGCGCGCAGGCGCATCACCTACTTGCCCGAGGAGGAGTGCGAGCCACGCTTCGACCTGCTGCACGGCCTGGCCGCCGTGTGTCCGCCCCTGCGCGTGTTCACGCGTCACCGCGGCGTGGAGTGGCTGGCCGAGAACTACCGGCTGACTCCGGGCAAGCCAGGCAACGTTTCGCTCATGGGCGGCGTGCAGCGCGAGCACGGCATCGAGGCGGGCCTGGAGGAGCACGAGCCGGGGCAGGCCAAGGCCCAGCGTCTGCCGCACCTGCGCTACCTCAACTCGCATCTCAAGAATTCGCTGAAGATCCTGGCCGGGTTCATCCCGGCGGCCCTGACCTTCGCCCTGACCAAGGACTGGTGGGTGCTGGCCTGGTTCGGCGCGTTCCTCTGGTTCGGCATCACCGGCGTGCGCAACGTCATCCAGATGGTGCTGGGCAGCGGCGGGTTCAGGCGCTCCTCGCTGTTGCAGTGGAGCGGGCTGGTGAGCTGGGGCCGGCTGGCGGACTCGCTCTTGTACACGGGCTTTTCCGTGCCGCTGCTGGATTACCTGGTGAAACAGGAGCTTCTGAACAAGGGTCTGGGCATCACCCTGGCCACGAGCCCGCTGGTGCTGTACTCGGTGATGGCCGTGGCCAACGGGCTGTACATCTTCAGCCACAACGTGCTGCGCGGCCTGCCCATGGTTGCGGCCGTGGCCAACCTGTTCCGCTCGGTTGTGTCCATCCCGCTTGCGCTGCTCTACAGCGAGATCATCGTGCTTCTGGTGGCGGCCACCGGGCACCCGGACGCCGTGGCTGCGGTGAGCCCCTGGGCTGCGGTGATCTCCAAGCTGGCCAGCGACTGCGTGGCCGGCGTCATCGAGGGCCTGGCCGACCGCGACCTGTTCATCCGCATGCGCGCCTGGGACTACCGGGGCAAGCTGAACCAGCTCTTCGACACCTTCCAGCAGCTGGAGATGCTCTTCCCCCAGGAGGACACCCTGGCGTTGCTCGAATCGCCCAAGGAGTTCATGCTGACCATGAGCTACGAGCACAAGGGCCTGGAGAGCATCATCATCGTCAATGCGCTCGACCTGCTGTATTTCTGGATGTACCAGCCCCGCGCGCGGCGGGTCATGGCCGGCTACCTGCGCGACATGGGGCCGGAGGAGCGACGGGTGTTCCTGCTCTCGCAGTACGTGCTGCTGCGCGAGCGCGAGATCAGCCAGGTCTTCCTGGACGGCGTGGTGGGCAAGAACTTCTCCAAGGCCCTGTCCTTCTACCTCGACAGGCACCGCGAGTACCTGGAGGACATCCAGGAGCTGGCCGGGCGGCTGGCCGTGGCCGGGAAGTAGGGCCGAGCAGGCGCGGGCGCGGGCAAATGCGCGCCGCCGCCTTTTTTGCCCACACCCTTGCCGCCACCCCCGCCTCCGCGTACACTCCCCCCATGCCGCAACCGCCCAAGCAACCACCCAAGTCCTACGCGCCCGCCCCTGGCGAGGTCGCGTCCGAGGCCCGCCGCGCGGGCTTCGCCCTGACCAAGACCCAGGCGGGCCTGCTCTCGCAGTACCTCACGCTCCTGCTCAAGTGGAGCCGGGCCATGAACCTCGTGGGCCGCGCCACCTGGCCCGAGGTCTTCCGCGACCTCACCGCAGACAGCCTGCACCTGGCGGAGTTCCTGGCGACCCTTGCCCTGCCGAAAGCGCCGCTGACGCTCGACCTGGGCGCGGGCGCTGGCCTGCCGGGCATCCCGCTGCGGGTGCTCTGGCCCGTGGGCGACTATGTGCTGGTGGAGCTGCGCGAGAAGCGCGCCGTGTTTCTGCGCCAGGCCGTGGCCGAGCTGCAGCTGGCCGGTGGCCTGCCGGGCGTGCGCGTGGTCCATGGCCGGGCCGAGGCCGTGGCCCCGGAGCTGAAGCTGCTGGGCCTGCGCCCGCGCGCGGACCTCATCGTGAGCCGGGCCTTCATGCCCTGGCCCAAGCTTTTGCCCCTGGCAACGGAGCTTTTGTCCGAGCAGGGGCGGCTGGTGGTGCTGTCCAACGAGCCCGCACCCTCTGCCGAGGCCTTGGCCGAGACAGGCGCTGGCTTCGTGGTCGAGGCCAGCCAGGATTATCCGGCTGGCGGCAAGACGCGCTACTTCTGGTCCTTGATCCCGGCCATGGCCTGAAGCATCCCGCCCTTGAAGATGAGCTTGGTGGCCAGCTCGTCAGCCTGGTCGGCCAGATCCATCAGCTTCTCCAGATACCCCAGAATCATCTGACGGCGCGCTTCGTCGCCGTGTTCAAAGTCGAACTCCAGGTCGCCGGAGCTGAAGTATTCGGCGAGCTTGTCCAGGTGGGCTTGGTCGAGCATGTGCGGTTCCTCGCGGCTGTGGCTTGTATGTTGCGTGCGCGCGGCCCTGGGTCGTCAGCCGTGGCGCGGGGTTTCAGTGGTGGCGCCCGCCCTTAGTCATGATGGTAGGGCAGGCCCTTGTTGATGCTGGCGGCCCGGTACAGCTGCTCCAGGAGCACCACCCGGGCCAGCTCGTGCGGCAGGGTGATGCGCCCCAGCGAAAACAGCGCACCATTGGCCCTGGCCCGTTCGCGCACCTCGTCGGACAGGCCGAAGGCCCCGCCCACGATGAAGCAGGGCGTGCGCGCCGCGTCCTCCCAGGCCTTGAGCTTGGTGGCCAGCTCGCGGCTGGACCAGTTGTCGCCGCGTTCGTCCAGGGCGATGGGCAGGTGCCGGGGGTCCAGGCGGGCGAGGATGTCGCGGCCCTCGCGCAGGCATTTCTCCGGGGCGGAGCACGCGGCGGGCGCGTCCTTGATGAGCGCCACCTCGCAGCGCGCCAGACGCGAGAGCTTCAGGGCATAGAGGTCCGCGGCGTCGCGCAGGGAGGCCTCGCGGGCCTTGCCCACGAACAGGCAGAACAGTTGCGCCGCCATGGCCCTAGATCCGCTCCAGGCTGGCGCGCAGCTGGCCGTCGATGAAGCCCAGGCGCACGTACCCGCCACTGGCCAGCAGGCCGGGGTTCAGCACGTGGCTGGCGCCCAGGCGCTCCTCGCCCACGGACTCGTGGATGTGTCCGCAGAGGACGACCTCGGGCTGGGCCTGCTCGATGAACGCGCGCACCGCAGGGCTGCCTACGTGGATGCCGCTGGAGGTGTGGTCGAGGGAGGTGTTCAGGGGCGGGGTGTGGATGACGGCCACCAGCCGGACGCCGCCCTCTGGGCAGGCCCTGGCGGCGCAATCCTTGGCGGCGAGGTCGAGCGCCAGCTGGTGTGCCTCTTTGAGCCACAGCTCCAGCGTCTCCTCGGGAATTTCGGACGGGGTGCCAAAAGGGGTGGGGGTGGAGAACCCGACGCCCATGAGCACCAGGCCGGGGGCCAGGACGCGCGCCTGGCGGTGGATGTTCTCCCCGCGCCGGGAGAGCAGCTCGCCCACCTCTGGGTAGTCCATGTTGCCCATCTGGGCCAGCAGGCTGGGGTTGGCCTCGCTGGCCTGGTCCAGCACGCTCTGGGCCTTGTCCCCGCGGCCCCGGTTGGTCAGGTCGCCGGTGAGGATCAGGCCCTCGGCCTTGGCTATGCCAGGGATGGATTTCAACATTCCGGTGCTTTCGTGCACGTCGCCCACTGCTATCCAGTACATAGGCGTCTCCTGTCGCATCTCGCCGTCTGGCGAGGCCTTGCAGCCTTCCGGTCCGGATGTGGATCCGTCCGGGAGAGGCCCGTAATTTTCGCTTCCAATACCCCTATTGATAGCATACAAAAGTTTGGGCGCAAAGGCAATGGGGGTGCTCGAATTTGACAGGTTGGGGGGGGGCGGATGAACGAGGCGAGCCAGGAAAAAGATAGAATTCGCAAGATGATGGTGGAGCAGCGCATGGCGCTTTCACCGGACGAGGTGAAGCGGGTCAGCATGGCCGTGACCGAGCGCGTGCGCACTCTGTCCGAATGGAAGAACGCCTACAGCGTCCTGCTGTACTGGCCGATCAAGAACGAAATCGACACGCGCGCGCTGTTGGCCGAGCTCTGGGAGCGCGGGGCCATGGCCCTTCTGCCGCGTTGCCGCCCGGACCAGCCGGGCTTCATGGACATCTGCTCCTGCACCTGCGAGGACGATCTCATGGAGGGCTCCTTCAACATCATGGAGCCCGCGCCCTGCTGCATGACCCGCGAGGACTCCGGCGAGCCCTTTGTGCCCGATCTGGTGCTGGTGCCTGCCGTGGCCTTCGACGCCAGCGGCTTTCGCCTGGGCTTTGGCGGCGGCTACTACGACCGTCTCATGGCCCGGCCCGAGATGGACGACACCGTGACCCTCGGGCTGTGCTACGAGTTCCAGCGCATCGAGTCCTTTCCCATAAACGCATGGGACGCGCCCGTTCAGGGCATCTGCACCGAGCGCGAGCTCAAATGGTTCCGCTAGGGCTGATCCCCTTCCGGTTTCCCGGCCTGGCGAACGTCTCCTGCGTGTTCACCACGCGCCGGGGCGGGGCCAGCCAGCCACCATTTGACGGGGCCAACCTGTCCTTCGACGTGGGCGACGAGCCCGCAGCCGTGGGCGCCAACCGCCGCCAGCTGGCTGTCGGCCTGGGCCTTTCGCGCTGGTGCGAGTGCCGGCAGGTCCACGGCGACGTGCTGCACATCGAGCCCGAGCCCGTGGCCCTGGACGCCCCGGCCACCCTGGCGGGCGATGCCCTGGCCACCAGCGTTCCGGGCCTGGCCCTGGGCGTCAAGACCGCGGACTGCCAGCCCGTTTTGCTGGCGCACGAGTCCGGACGCTTTGTGGCGGCCCTGCACGTGGGCTGGCGCGGCAATGTGCAGAACCTTCCGGGCAGCGCCGTGGCCCGGCTGTGCGCGCACTACGGCTGCGCACCTGCCGAGCTGTTCGCCGTGCGCGGGCCGAGCCTGGGGCCGCAGGCGGCGCAGTTCACCAATTTCGAGGCCGAGTTCGGCGCGGGCTTCCGCGAATTCTTCGACCCTGCGCGCCAGACCGTGGACCTGTGGCGGCTCACGCGCCATCAGCTTGAAGCCGCCGGGCTCAAAGCCGGGCGCATCTTCGGCATCGACCTGTGCACGCTGTCGAACCCGCTGGATTTCTATTCCTTCCGCGCCGCGCGCGTCACCGGGCGGCAGGTCTCGCTCATCTGGGTGGGCGATGTGGCATAAAGAGCGGCCCGGCCCACTTCCCCTGCCCGCAAAATGTTTGTATATGGTCCAGAAATCCATTGGGAGAGGGCCATCATGCTCAACGGAATCTTTCACGTGAGTTTTCAGTCCAGCCTGGCCACCGTGGGCGAGGGCCTTGCCGTGTTTGACGCCTGCGGCGTGCACGGGGCCAACGAGAACCATATCTTTCGTGGCGCGCAGGCCGACAATGGCGGGGCCACCATCCTGACCGTGGAGATCCGCCACCTGCATGGCGAGAAGTACCCGACCTTCGGGCCGCTCGGGGCCGTGAACCTGGAGCTCACGGTCAGCAAGGACACGGGCGATGGCTTCCGCGCAGAGGGCTCCATCCGCGAGGCCAAAGGCATCCGCCTGCATGTGGTGGGCAGGAAGCTGGGCGAGCTGGTCCAGGCGAAGTAGCCCGCCACCAGTCCCCGGGCATGCTGCCCGGCACATCCGAGAGAGACGCGCGCCAACGTCGGAGGGGCCTTTGCCAGGTCCCGCACCGCACGGGCGTGGGCATGTTTCCGGCCCTCTGGCCGGGAGGAGAAGCTGCCGCGCGCTGTTGCGCGGCGAAACAACAGCAGAAAGTGAGGCGCATGTGTTTGTCAACAGCCACGAGGAAGACATCTTCATTGTCAACCTGGACAACAAGGAGATCCACCTGGCCTCAAAGCTCAGCGAGAGCTGCAACCTGGACCGCATGGGTGACGGGGAGCACAAGGTCTTTCCGGTGAATGCCGCCAGCGACTACGAAAACGTGCTCAAGCGCCTGAAGAAGAACTGCCGGGAGTGCAAGCACTGCTTCAAGAGGTAGCCCTTGCCGCTGCGTTTGTGGCGGGACCATGAACGGCAAAGGGCCGGGGAGACAACTCCCCGGCCCTTTGCTGCTTTTGTGGGCGTCGGGCTAGCCGATCTTGCCGCCCAGGCTGGACAGGATGGCGATGAGCAGCAGGACGGCGACGATGACGAGCAGGGCCTTGACCGAGATCCATTCCTTCTTCGGCGCGGACTCGGCTGCGGTTCCTGCGGCGGGCTGCACAGGCGGCGGGGCGCTCTTCATCTGCGCCTTGCGCTTGCCCCAGCGGTAGCCGAAGAGCACCAGGCACACGGCGATTAGGATGGTGGCTTTGCTGATCACTGCCGCTCCTCGCTGCGCTGAAGGAAAACGGGGCGCCCCGCCGAGATGGTGGAGCGCCCCGCCATTGTCCTAGATGACCTTGTTCAGCGGGTACTCGATGATGCCCTCGGCCCCGAGGTCCTTGAGCTGCGGGATGAGCTCGCGCACCACGGACTCGTCCACCACGATCTCAACGGACAGCCAGTCCGGGTTGGACAGGCCGGACACCGTGGGCGAGGTCAGGCTGGGCAAAAGGGTCATGGCCACGTCCATCTTGGCCTTGGGCATGTTCATTTTCAGCCCCACCATGCGCTCGGCCTTGAGCGCGCCCTGCAAGAGCAGGTTCATGTGCTCGATCTTGCGGCGCTTGAAGGGGTCTTCCCAGGCCTTCTTGTTGGCGATGAGCCGGGTGTTGGTCAAAAGCAGGTCCTCGATGATCTTCAGCCCGTGGGCGCGGATGGTGGTGCCGGTCTCGGTGACCTCCACGATGGCGTCGCACAGGCCCTCGACCACCTTGGCCTCGGTGGCGCCCCAGGAGAAGCTGACCTCCACCGGGATATTGCGCTCGGCGAAGTAGCTCTTGGTGAACTGCACCAGCTCGGTGGCGATCTTCTTGCCCGCCAGGTCCTCGGGCTTGTTGTAGGGCGAGTCCCCGGCCACGGCCAGGACCCAGCGCGCCGGGCGGTTGCTGACCTTGGAGTAGACCAGGTCGCTGACCACCACCACGTCGGAGTTGTTCTCCAGGATCCAGTCCTTGCCGGTGAGCCCGCAGTCGAGCACGCCCTGCTCGACGTAGATGCTCATCTCCTGGGCCCGGCACATGGAGCAGGAGATCTCCTCGTCGTCGATGTCCGGGAAATAGTTGCGGGAGTGCAGGCGGATCTTCCAGCCGCTCTTTTCGAACAGCTTGATGGTGGCGTCCTGAAGCGAGCCCTTGGGCACGCCGAGCTTGAGTTTTTTGGTGGCGCTCATTTTCCGTAGACCTCCTTGGGGTCGAAAACCATGGGCGAGCACTCGCGTACGTCGTCGCCCGAAATTTCGCGGTAGAAACAGCTTTTGCGGCCGGTGTGACAGGCCGCCCCGCCCTTTTGGGTCACCTGGACCAGCACCGTGTCGGCGTCGCAGTCCAGGCGGATGGTATGGACCTTTTGCACGTGGCCGGAGGTGCCGCCCTTGTGCCACAAGGTGTTGCGGCTGCGGCTGTAGTAGTGGACCTCGCCGGTCTCGATGGTCTTGTCCCAGGCCGCCTCGTTCATGTAGGCGAGCATGAGCACTTCGCCGGTCCCGGCCTCTTGGGCAATGACCGGCACCAGGCCTCCGCACTTTGCAAAATCTGGTCGGAGCATGAAAACCTCGCAAAAGGGTGTTCGCGCACAGGGCAAAATGAGCGCCCACGCGCGCGCCAACCGAACTTCTTATGCGAATGGCGCACGGTTGTCCAATGTTGCGGCGGCAGGGGGGCCGGGGTGAGAGCAGGCGGCTTCCGGCCTCAGTTCACGCCGTGCTCGGCCAGGAAGGGGGCGTAGCGGCCGTCTTCGGCCTGGATGTGCCCGGACAGCCAGGACAGCAGAAAACCCAAGGCCTGGTGCGCAAGCTCCGGGCTGGGGTGTTGCCCGGACAGGCGGTCCAGGGCCTCCAGGAACTCCCGGTGGGCCCGGCGGTGGGCCTCGCGATCCGGATAGCCGTGGTCGTCGAGCAGGCGTTCCTCGGTCTCGAAATGGAAACGCGCATAGGTGCGCATGCTGTCCAGCCCGTCCAGCAACGCCTCGCGGGCGTGGCCCAGGGCAAGTTTGCTCTGCATGGCGTTGATGATCTCAAAAAGGTAGCGATGCTGGGCGTCTATAGCGTCAATGCCGATCCTGAGCGATCCGTCCCAACAGACTATGGCCATGGCTCACCTCCATAAGATTCCCATATTCGGCCCATACACCATTCCCGGGGTCCGGCAAAGGTAATTTTCGAAAAAAATGCAGGCGGAATTCATCCTTATGGGGCAGGACAAAGAAATCCTCCAAGTTGGTTGGGAATGTCTTGTGCCAAGAATCACATAGATCGTAACCCGTTGATAAGTTGCGCTGGGCTGAAGAAAAGATATCCTCCTGAAGCGAGAGTTTCCAGAAATGGCGCTTGACGAATTTGCGAGAATTGGGTACTCACGGGTAAGACATTATTTCCTACCACTTTGGGGTGAAAAGGGGCTGGGCAGACTCCCTGCGCCGATTTCTCGGCGTTCACCATGATCGGGCAAACCCTCTCAACGTATGAGGCAAGGAACAACAACATGGAAAAAGGAAGAGTACTGCTGCTGAGCGCCGGGGCCATGTTTGTCCTGGCCGTGGTCTCGATCCTCAGCCTTGAGGCGCAAGGGGTCGGGGAGGCGCAGGCAAATGCAGCCATCCGTACGGACATGGTGACCATCGACACCATGAAGACCTACGGGAAGCTGGAGTTGCCGCCCGTGACGTTCTTGCATGACAAGCACACCCTGGCCCTCAAGACTGGCGAAAAGGACTGCAAGACCTGCCACGTTGAGAAGGACGGCCAGGTGGTGACCAAGTTCAAGCGCGAGAAGAACACCACCCAGGCCGAGGTCAAGGTCATCTACCACAAGGGCTGCATCGGTTGCCATACCGACATGGCCAAGAAGGGGCAGAAGACCGGACCCCAGGACGGCGCCTGCCGCTCCTGCCACAACGCCAAGCCCAAGGTCTCTTCCGCCAAGCTGGAGGCCGGTCTCACCAACGCCCTGCACTACCGCCACACCTCCACCAAGGAGCTGCCCTCGACCCTGAAGGACGAGGCCACGGGCGCGCTGCGCAAGGATAACTGCGACCGCTGCCACCATGAATACAACAAGGACACCAAGAAGACTTTCTACGCCAAGGGCAAGGAAGGCACCTGCCGCTCCTGCCACCTGGACAAGCCCACCAAGGACACGCGCAGCATGTCCCAGGCCGCGCACGACTCCTGCGTGAACTGCCACCGCACCCTGGCGCTCAAGGGCGTCAAGGAGACCGGCCCGACCTCTTGCGCCGGTTGCCACGGCAAGGAAGCCCAGGCCAAGACGGCCGCCAAGAACAAGGAAGTCGTGGCCAAGGCCGGTGACGACGTCCGCCTCATCCGCAAGGCCGGCCAGCCCGACCTGACCCTCGTGTCCATTGAGAAGCCCGTGGAAGGCGCCAAGCCCGTGGCCATGAGCCCGGTGGCCTTCAACCACAAGCTGCACGAGAAGAACGTCGACACCTGCCGCGCCTGCCACCACAAGGAAACCGTGGCCTGCAGCAAGTGCCACACCGTGGCTGGCAGCAAGGAAGGCGGTTATGTCCAGCTCGAGCAGGCCATGCACCGCGCCACCGCCAAGCAGAGCTGCGTGGGCTGCCACAACCAGAAGAAGGCCGAGCCCAAGTGCGCCGGCTGCCACGGCCTGATGAAGGACCGCAAGAATCCTCCCCAGGCCGAGTGCAAGAAGTGCCACATCCAGGGCGCGCTGAAGGTGCCCGCCGAGCCCGGCCAGATGCCCGCCTACTGGGCCATGAAGCCGGAGGAGAAGGCCGCCGCCGCAGGCGAGCTCTTGAAGGGCCGCGCCGACAAGGCCGACATCTTCACCACCGACGACATTCCGGAGAAGGTCACCATCAAGTCCCTGGTGAACGAGTACGAGGCATCCGAGATGCCGCACCGCAAGATCGTGCTGAAGCTCATGGAGAATGTGAAGGGCTCCAAGATGAGCGGGGTCTTCCACTCTGATCCCGGCACCGTGTGCCAGGCCTGCCACCACAACGGCGTGGCCGGCACGAAGAAGCCGCCCAAGTGCAGCAACTGCCACGGCAAGCCCTTTGACGAGAAGCAGCCGAACCGTCCGGGTCTCAAGGCCGCGTACCACGGCCAGTGCATGAGCTGCCACAAGGCTATGGACCTGAAGAAGCCCCTGAACACGGACTGCGTGGGCTGCCACAAGGAAAAGAAGAAGTAAGCCGGACCCCGGCATTATAAGGAGCACGTCCATGAAGAGAAGACAGTTTCTCGGCTTGCTGGGCGCCGCGGGGATCACGGCCACCCTGGGCACCGAAGCGCAAGCCGCATCAGGCCACACCTTTGATGGCTACCCGAATGCAAAGGGTGTGTTGTTCGACTCCACCCGCTGCATTGGCTGCCGCAAATGCGAGGCCGCATGCAACAAAGTGAACAAGCTGCCGGCACCGGCGAAACCCTTTGACGACCTGAAGGTTCTGGACAAGGAGCGCCGCACCGACGCCAAGTCCTACACCGTGGTGAACAAGTACCCCGGCAAGAACGGCCCGGTGTTCCGCAAGGTGCAGTGCAACCACTGCCAGGAACCCGCCTGCGCCTCGGTCTGCTTTGTCCGGGCCTTCGTCAAGAACCCGGACGGCTCGGTGACCTATGACGCCAGCCTCTGCGTGGGCTGCCGCTACTGCATGGTGGCCTGCCCGTTCAACATCCCGGCTTACGAGTACAGCGATCCGCTGACCCCCAGGGTCATGAAGTGCACCATGTGCCACGACCAGATTCAGAAGGGCGAGCTTGCCGCCCCCGGCTGCGTGGGCGCCTGCCCCAAGGAGGCCCTGGTCTACGGCAAGCGGGGGGACCTGATCGAGATCGCCCGCGAGCGCGTCAAGAGAAACCCCGGGCGCTACCAGGACCACATCTACGGCGAGAAGGAGATGGGCGGCACCAACTGGCTGTACCTCTCCGGCGCGGAGTTCAAGGATATCGGCCTGCGCGAGGACCTGGGCAACGTCAGCGTGCCCACCATGACCGCCGGCCCGCTGTCCGTGGTGCCCATGGTCGCGGCCCTCTGGCCGGCGCTGCTCGGCGGCGTGTGGGCCATGAACAAGCGCAAGGAGAAGGTGGCCGAGGACGAGCAGAAGGCTGCCGTCAGGGCCGCCAAGGCTGAGGTCAAGGCCGAGGCCGCCGCCAAGCTTGCCAAGGAGCTGGAGAAGGCCGAGAAGGACAAGGCCCAGGCCGTTGAGCGCGAGGTCAAGCGCGCCCTGGAAGAAGCTGCCGCCGCCCAGAAAGAACAGGCCGCCGCCGCCAACAAAGACGAGGAGGGCGCCTAGATGACTGCTGAAACAAAAAAGACCCTGTTCACCCCGGTGAACATCATCTCCGGGATCTTCCTGGCCATCGGCCTGGTGATCACCGTGCTCCGGTTCACCAAGGGCCTGGGCTACGTCACCAACCTGGACGACAACAATCCCTGGGGCATCTGGATCGGCTTCGACCTCCTGTGCGGCGTCGCGCTGGCGGCCGGCGGCTACACCGCAAGCTCGGCCTGCTACCTCTTTGGCATGAAGAAATACCACTCGGCGGTGCGCCCGGCCATCCTGACGGCCTTTTTGGGCTACGCACTGGTGGTTTTTGCCCTGCACTTCGATGTGGGCCGTCCCTACCGCCTGGTGTACCCCATCTTCGTCAGCCCCGGCACCACCTCGCTCTTGTACGAAGTGGGCCTGTGCGTCTTCCTGTACGTCACTGTGCTGGCCATCGAGTTCTCCCCGGCCCTGTTCGAGTGGCTGGGCATGAAGAACCTGCGCAACAAGATCCACAAGCTGACCCTGGCCCTGACAGTGTTCGGCGTCATCCTGTCGACCCTGCACCAGAGCTCGCTGGGCGCGCTGTACATCGCCGTGCCGAGCAAGATCCACCCGCTCTGGTACTCGCCTTACCTCGCGATCCTCTTCTTCGTGTCGAGCATCCCGGCGGGCCTGTCCATGGTCATCCTCGAGGGCACGCTTGCCCACAAGCCCTGGCACCACATGATGGACAAGACTTACCAGGATGAGCACGACGGCGTGATCCTGGGCTTCGCCCGCGGCGCCTCCATGGCCCTGGCCGCTTACTTCTGCGTGAAGCTGGTGGCCATGGCCTATGACAACAACTGGCACTACCTGGCCACGGGCTGGGGCGCCTGGTGGCTGCTTGAGGTCCTGGGCTTCGTGGCCCTGCCGAGCCTGCTTTACGCCATCGCCAGCCGTGAGAAGAACATCAAGCTGGCCAAGTGGACCAGCGCGCTCACCGTGCTGGGCATCATCTTAAACCGCTTCAACGTGTCCATCGTGGCCTTCAACTGGCAGCTTCCGTCCAGTCAGCGCTATTTCCCCAGCCTGATGGAGATCGGCCTGTCGCTGTTCGTGGTCACCCTGGGCGTCACCATCTACCGCTTCGTCGTGTCCAGGATGCCCATCTTCTTCGAGCATCCTGAATACAAAGACGCCCACTAGAAGGAGGCGCGACATGGAATTCTTCGTTTATCACGACTATATGATGTTCACCAAGTCCGTCGTCTACGTTCTGATGGGCTTGTTCGTGGTTGGTTTCTGGGGTCTCTGGGCCTTCATGACCTCGCGTGACGAGGAAATTCACAAGATGCCAGAGCACCACAAGGAGTAAGCCATGTACCAGATCGTTACCGGACCTCTCCTGTGGCTGACCTTCGCCGTCTTCTTCGGCGGGCTGGCCTGGCGCATTTATACCTACATCAAGGGCCTGGACTGGAAGCTTGACCGCGTGGCCTACGGCACGCAGACGGCCTACGGTATTAGGGGCGCGGTGCGCAGCATCGTTGCCTGGATCGTGCCCTTCGGCTCCCAGGGCTGGAAGGTGAAGCCCATCTTCACCATCCTGTTCTTCACCTTCCACATCGGCCTGGTGGTGGTTCCCCTGTTCCTGGCCGGACACGCCGTGGTGCTCAAAATGCGCTTCGGCCTGCCCTGGCCCACCATCCCCATGGTCCTGGCCGACGTGCTCACCGTGGCCATGATCTGCGCGGGCGTGTTCATCATCATCCGGCGCATCGCCCTGCCAGAGGTGCGCATCATCACCAGCCTGTACGACTACCTGCTGCTGGCCATCACCCTGGCGCCCTTTGTGACGGGCTTCATGGTCGTGCACCAGATCGGCGGCGACTACGAGTTCTGGCTGCTGGCGCACGTCATCGCAGGCGAGATCATGCTCCTGGCCGTCCCCTTCACCAAGCTGTTCCACGTGGTGGGCTTCTTCCTCTCGCGCGGGCAGCTCGGCATGGACTACGGCATCAAGCGTGGTGGCATGAAGGGCACGAACATGGCATGGTAGGCCTTTAAGCCGCCAAGCCCAAAAGCGCAGTCTTAAGGAGATACAGCAATGCCCGAAGGAAAATTCTGCAACAAGACGCCCGTAAACACCCAGGAGGCCCTCGATGCCGTGCTGGGCGACAAGGGTGGAAAGCAATACTACGCCGAGATGCTTGAGTTGGAAGTGGATACGGCGAAACTCGCCGCGTCCATCAAGAACACCTGCAAGTCGCGCACTGGAACGTGGCTGGAGATGTGCGCCCATTGTGGACTCTGCGCCGACTCCTGCTTCCTGTACCTGTGCAACAACCGCGACCCCAAGCAGGTTCCGGCCTACAAGATCCAGTCCACCCTGGGCGAGATGGTGAAGAGAAACGGCGACGTTGACAACGCCTTCATGCGTCACGCCATGGAAGTGGCCTGGAGCCAGTGCACCTGCTGCAACCGCTGCGGACAGTACTGCCCCTATGGCATCGACATGGGCGTCATGTTCGGCTACCTGCGCGGACTTCTGTACTCGCAGGGCTTCGTGCCCTGGGAGCTCAAGATCGGCGCGGGCATGCACCGCGTGTTCAAGGCCCAGATGAACGTCACCGACGAGGACTGGACCGAGACCTGCGAGTGGATGGCCGAGGAGGCCCAGGACGAGTGGCCGGGCCTTGAGATCCCCATCGACAAGCAGGACGCGGACATCATGTACACCGTCAATGCCCGCGAGCCCAAGCACTACCCCGAGGACATCTCCGAGGCCGCAGTGCTCTTCCATGTGGCGGGCGAAAACTGGACCGTGCCCAGCTCCGGCTGGGAGCAGACCAGCCTGGCCCTCTTCGCGGGTGACTGGGAGGCCTGCAAGCAGCAGGTGGAGCACGTTTACGCCGCCATTGACCGCCTGAACCCCAAGCGGGCCGTGGGCACCGAGTGCGGCCACGCCCATCGCGCCACCGTCGTTGAAGGCCCCTATTGGGCCGGACGGCCCGACGGCCTGCCGCCCAAGCCCTTCCTGCACTATACGGAATGGCTGGCCGAGGCCCTGCGCCTGGGCAAGATCAAGATCGACCCGGCCAAGCGCATCAAGCAGCCGGTGACCTTGCAGGACTCCTGCAACTACATCCGCAACTACGGATTGAAGGAGATCACGCGCGAGATCATCAGCTATCTGGTGGAGCCTGGCTACTTCGTGGAGATGAGCCCCAACAAGGAGCACAACTACTGCTGTGGCGGTGGTGGCGGCTTCAACGGCATGGGAATCTTCCGCCCGCAGCGCAACCGCGCGCTCATGGTCAAGCGGGACCAGATCCTGGCCACGGGCTGCAAGCTCGTCATCGCGCCCTGCCACAACTGCTGGGACGCCATCCGCGACCTTGAGGAAGAGTTCAAAATCGGCATCAAGTGGAGCTTCCTCAAGCCCCTGGTCATCAGCATGATGATCGTGCCAGAGCACCTGAAGCCTGCGGAAGAAGAAGAATAGATCCAGCGCTGCACAACGCCGGGGGAGGGGGGAACGCCCTCCCTCCCCCGCGCGCATCATTGAGCAACCCCTCGGAGAGTCCATGCGTCTGAGCACCAAAAGCCGTTATGGCACCCGCATGCTCATCGACATTGCCGAGAACTACCACGACGGGCCGGTGTCCGTGGCCGAAATCGCCTCGCGCACGGGCATCAGCGAAAAGTACATGGAGAAGCTCATCAGGCGCCTCAAGCGCGCCGGACTGGTGCTCTCCAAGCGCGGACCCAAGGGCGGGCACATCCTGGCCAAGCCTGCGGCCCATATCACCGTGGGTGACGTGGTGCGCGCGCTTGAGGACTGGGTGGTCCTGAAGGGCTGCAGCTTCGGCAAGGACGCCTGCGACACTTGCGCCCGGCAGGACACCTGCCCAACCAAGGTCGTTTGGGAAGAGGCCAACGAGGCCATGTTCCAGACCCTCGACTCCTACACCCTGCAACGACTCATCAAGCCTGGCCTCTAGCCCGCCGCTTTTTTCCCGCCCTCTCTCGCGCCCTTTGGCCGCATTCCTTTGCCGGATTTGCCGACTATTTTCGCCTTCCATCTTGCCCCAGCGAACAATTTGGGATACGTATTGCGAGGTGAGAATCGTTTTGGCTTTTGCGCAAACCGTTCTTGTCCTGCGCGGCCACGCGGTCCCGGTCAGGGTCATCGCCTCCTCATTCGGCATGCCCGCAGACTCTTGGGCGTACCACCAGCGCGCAGGTGGACCTTGAGGGCGGGCGAAACCGGGTGGCAAGGTCTTTCCACAGCGAAGCTGCCCTTGGCAGGAGGCATAGAAATGCGCAGTTTAGGCAAGAACCCATCAGGGGCAGTGCTTGTGTCAGCCTTTCCTCACCCCTTTCACCCGAGCAGAGATCCCCTCCGTGTGCCTTCTGGCCGCTCTGGAAGTTCTTCCACGCTGCCTGTTTTTTTGTCTTATGTGGTCTGCTGCTCTAAGGAAGTCGTCGGCAGCGTCGATAGTGTAAGCGGCGAATATCGCGTCAGCTGATGACCCCGTTGTGCTCAGGCCAGGTTTTGGCCAGGGCCTGTCTTTCTATGATTGGGACGTCCCCGCGTGCCCAGGAGGTGTTTCGGGAATGAAGAACTGGAGTCTGCGCGTCAAATTGCTTGGCGGTTTCCTGCTTACGGCGGCCATCACCCTGGTTGTCGGCACCCTGGCCTATGTCCAGCTCACAACCCTGGCCCAGAAGAGCGCCGACATCAGCAACGTTGATCTTCCCGGCGTGCGCGAATCCCTGGCCCTGAAGAGCGAAGTGCTTGTCATTGGCCAGGCCCTGCGCACCCTCATGAGCACCGAGGTGTCCAAGGCCGACCGCGACCGCCAGTTCGTGAACATCGACAAGGCCGGCGAGCGTTTGACCGCGTCCATGGAGGCCTACGCCAAGCTTGCGGTGGACCCCGAGGCCAAGGCCCTGTTCCAGGATCTCAAGGCCAAGGTCGCCGCCACCCGCGAGGCCAACGGCAAGGCCCAGGAAATGGCCAAAAAGCTTGAGGAGGTCGATATCCTCAAACCCGATGCGTTGCAGAGCGAATTGCAGCTTTTCCGGGGCGACCACTACGCTCTGGAGGCCAAGCTTTACGATCTGACCGTGGGCGGCAAGGCCTTTGACGGAGGCGAAGATCCTACGGCCTGCAACTTTGGCAAATGGGTCGCCACGTTTAAGACGAACAACAAGCCCATCAACGATGCCTTGCAGGCCATAACGAAGCAGCACCAGGACTTCCACAAGTCCGTGGCCGAGATCAAGAGGGCCATGGGCGAAAAGGGTGGCGCGGCAAAGGCCAAAGCCATCCTGAACGACATGACCAAGCCGGCGGCGGAGCAAGTTTTTGACGGCTTTCACAAGATGAGCCAGGAGGCCAAGCTGGCCCAGACCCTCTTCGGCAGCATGGCCGAGGAGCTCTTTGGCGAATCGCGGACAAAGATGAACGCGGCCCTAGCCGCCGCCGACGCCCTGGCTGCGCACCACAAGAAGGTGGCTGACGGGGCCAGTTCGGCGCTCACCCTCAGCGCGGCGCTGAGCAAGTCCGTGGCTCTGGGCGGCATGATCATTGGCGTGCTCATCGCCGTGATCCTGGGCGTGGTGCTCACCCGCAGCATCACGCGGCCCGTCATGCAGGGCGTGGCTTTTGCCAAGGCCATGGCCGAGGGCGACTTCACCAAGACGCTCAACATCGACCAGAAGGACGAGATCGGCGTGCTGGCCGCAGCGCTGAACGACATGGTGACGCGTCTGCGCCAGGTTGTGGCCGATGTGCGCGGGGCCACGGACAACGTGGCCTCCGGGTCCGAGGAACTGTCCGCATCAAGCGAGTCCCTGTCCCAGGGCGCCACCGAGCAGGCTGCGGCCATCGAGGAAGTCTCGTCCTCCATGGAGCAGATGTCCTCCAACATCAAGCAGAACGCCGACAACGCCCAGCAGACCGAGAAGATCGCGCTCCAGGCCTCCAGGGACGCCCAGGAGGGCGGCGTGGCCGTGGGCAAGGCTGTAGAGGCCATGAAGAACATTGCCGAGAAGATCGGCATCATCGAGGAGATCGCCCGGCAGACCAACCTCCTGGCGCTTAACGCCGCCATTGAGGCTGCCCGCGCAGGCGAGCACGGCAAGGGCTTCGCGGTTGTCGCTGCGGAGGTGCGCAAGCTGGCCGAGCGCAGCGGCAACGCCGCAGGCGAGATCAGCGAGCTGTCGAGCTCCACAGTGAGCATCTCCGAGAAGGCCGGCGAGATGCTGACCAAGCTCGTGCCGGACATCCAGCGCACGGCGGAGCTGGTGCAGGAGATCAACGCGGCCACGGGCGAGCAGAACAGCGGGGCCGAGCAAATCAACAAGGCCATCCAGCAGCTCGACCAGGTCATCCAGCAGAACGCCTCGGCCTCGGAAGAGATGGCCAGCACCAGCGAGGAGCTGTCCAGCCAGGCCCAGCAGCTGCAGCAGACCATGGGCTTCTTCCGCGTTGACGACGGGCATCAGGCCCAGCGGTCCAGGAAGCCCAAGGCCCTGCCGGTTGGCCCGTCCCATGCGGCGGCCCAGGGCGGCCCCAAGGCCCATGGCCCGGCCTCCAAGGCCGGCAAGAAGACCGGTGGCATCGATCTTGACCTAAGCTCGGACGCCGATGACGGCGAGTTCGAGAAGTTCTAGGGGGTCCGCCATGGCAGAACCAAACGCCACCGGCAGCAGCCAGTACCTGAACTTCACCCTGGGCAAGGAAGTCTTTGCCCTGGACATCTCCAGCGTGCGCGAGGTGTTGGAGCTGACGGTGATCACCAAGATCCCGCGTACCCCGGACTTCATGTGCGGGGTCATCAACCTGCGCGGCCACGCGGTCCCGGTCATGGACATGCGGCTCAAGTTCGGCATGCCCGCATCCCAGACCACTGTGGACACCTGCATCATCATCGTGGAGGTGGACTTCGAGGGCGACCGCATCATCATGGGCGGCAAGGTGGACTCGGTGCGCGAGGTCTTCGACCTGACCGCCGAGCACATCGAGACCGCGCCGCGCATGGGCACGTCCATCAACACCGACTACATCAAGGGCATCGGCAAGCAGGACGAGAACTTCGTGATCATCCTGGACATCGGCAAGGTCTTCTCCGCAGCGGAGCTGGCCCTGGCCAAGGAAGCCCAGAAAGACGCCGCCTAGCGCCAAGATCATGCAGGAACATTAGGGCCGGGCGGAGGGAGACTGCTGCCCGGCCTTTTTGCTGGCGCGTTTGGCGCTATCTCTTGCTGGCGAAGCGCTCGATCTGGGCCTTGTAGCCCAGCACGCCATCGGCGATGCCCCGGGACAGGGTGCGCAGGTAGGCGTCGTTGTTCAGGCGCGCGGCCTCGGTCTTGTTGGTGATGTAGCCGATCTCGAGAAGCGCGGAGGGCATCTTGGCGCCCATGAGCACGTAGAACGGGGCCTCGCGGTTGCCGTGATCGGACACGGCCCAGACGCGGCGCAGGTTGGCCAGACCCTTCCGATGCACCCCGTGGGCCAGGTCCACGCTCTCCTTGATCTTGCTGGTGAGCATGAGGTCGGTCAAGATCATCTGCAGGTCGCTGATGTTCCTGTCCGACACGGCGTTCTCCCGCGCGGCCACGCGTACGGCGTCCGGGGTGCGTGCCAGGTTCAGGCTGTAGGTCTCCAGGCCGCTCATGCCGGGGTCGGTGTGGGCGTTGCAGTGCACGGAGAGGAACAGGTCGGCCTTCTTGGCGTTGGCCAGGGCCGTGCGCTCCTCCAGGGGCAGGAACACGTCGGTGGTGCGCGTGTAGATGACCTTGAACCCGCGGCTCTTGAGGGTCTTGCCCAGGGTCAGCGCCATGCGCAGGTTCACGTCCTTTTCGCGCAGCCCGTAGCCCTGTGCGCCAGGGTCCTTGCCGCCGTGCCCGGCGTCGATCATGATGGTGCGCACCGAGAGCCCGAGCTGTTCCACCAGGTCGGCCGCCATGCGCTTGCGGCTGGCCGAGGGTTCGGCAAAGGTGACCGGCTCAGGCGCTTTCTCAGCTGCCTTGGCCTGGTCCTTGGCCTGGTCCTTGGCCGAGGCCTTGAAGTTCGGCCCGGCAAAGGCATCGAGGACGATGCGGAAGGGATTGTCCAGGGTCTGGATCTTGTAGTCCTTCAGGTCTGCGAAGTCGAAGACCACGCGCACGGTATCGGCCCCGCGCTGGCTGGCGCGGATGGACTTGAGCAGGCCGCCGCCAAGGTGCGTGTCCTCTTCGATGGTCGCGCCGAGCCGGGTCGCCAGCAGATCCACGTAGACGCGGTTGTGCTCGTTTTTGCCTGCGGAGGACTCAAGCAACTGGTACTTGAAGCGTACGCTCTGGTCCAGGTCGAGGACCACGCGCGAGGCGGTCCCGTGGTTCTTGGGGCGGATGTCCAGGAGCAGGGCCTTGTCTCCAGCCCCGCGCGGGCGCGCGGGCTCGGCAGCGGGCTCCGGCTTGTCGGGCTTGGCCGGGGTCTTGGGCGCAACCAGGGCCTTGGCCGCCTGGCGCGACAGCTTCCGCGCCGTGGCCACGCGCGACGAACGCGGGTGGTCGCGCAGCACGGTCTGAAAGTCGGTCTGCGCGCCCTCGGGGTTGGCCAGCTGGGTGAGGCGGATCGTGCCGCGCCGGACAAGGGCGTCGGGCGCCAGGACATGCTTCGGGAATTTTGTCAGATACTCGCCAAAGGCTTCCGCAGCCTTGGACCAGTCGGCCTTCTGGTCGCTCTTGCGGGCCAGTTCCTCGCGCACTCGGGCCAGGAAGAAGCTGGCTTTGGCCCCTTGCAGGCCATCGGGCTGGATCTTCCGGGCCTGTTCGAGCTGGTCTTCGATCTTCTGCAGCTGGCTCTGGCTGACGTTTTTGCGGGCCAGCAGGCTCATGAAGCGTTGCACGGGCGCGTCGGCCGGGGTGGTGTCGACTTTTTGGGCCTTGGCCGAGTGGACCGGCTTGGAGGCGCGCGTTGTCCTGGCCTGAACGCCCGGCGCCACGGCCAGGAGAGCCAGCGCCGCACAGAGAAGCGCCAGCGTCCAAACGGACACGGATCCATGGCGCGCTGCGCGGCGTTGTACTACTTTCGGCATGCTCCCCCGGCCCGGCTGTGTTGGCGGCACTTTTGCGACGCTGCTCCGGGCAGGGGCATCCTTGCCTAGATTCCAAAAAATGTCTAGACCCGCTGCCCGCCGCAGGATTGCCCTGGCCGGGGACATTGACCCGGAGCGCGCAGGGCGCTACCACAGCGCCCATGCGCATCCCTGAACTGCTCCTGCCTGCGGGCGACATGGAATCCCTGACCACGGCCCTGATCTACGGGGCTGATGCTGTGTATCTGGGCGCCGACGGCCCGAACCTGCGCGCCCGGGCCGCCGGGTTTGCCGGGGACGTGCTCGCCCAGGCCGTGGCCGCAGCCCATGCTGCCGGGGTCAAGGTGTACGTCTGCGTCAACGCCACCCCGCGCCAGCAGGACCTGCCGCTCGTGCGCCAGGGCCTGGACCAGGCTGTGGAGGCGGGGGCTGACGGGCTGATCATCTCGGACCCCGGCGTGGCCCGCCTGGCCGTGCGCCACGCGCCAGCGCTGCCCATCCATGTGAGCACCCAGGCCAACACGCGCAACGCCGAGGGGCTCGCCTTCTGGCGCGACTTCGGGGCCAGGCGCGCCAACCTGGCCCGGGAGTGTGCCGCGCGCGAGGTGGCCGCCCTCTGCGCCGCCCGCGATGCCGAGCTGGCTGGCTTCGAGCTGGAGGTCTTTGCCCACGGCGCGCAGTGCATGGCCTTTTCCGGGCGCTGCCAGCTCTCGGTGCACATGACCGGGCGCGCGGTGAATGAGCCGGGCCGCACCGCCTGCATGGGCGCCTGCGCCCATCCCTGCCGCTACGAGTACCGCCTGCGCTCTGTGGTCGAGGAGCGCAAGCGCGAGGGCGCGGACGCCTGGGAGGTGCTGGAGCAGTGGACTGGAGATCGCCAGGCCCCAGGCGGCGAGGCCTGGACGCAATACTTCGCCCCGCAGGACCTTTGCCTCATCTGGCAGGCGCGCTGGCTGGCGAAGCTCGGCGTGGACTGCCTGAAAATCGAGGGCCGCACCCGCAGCTCGGCCTACCTGGCCGTGGTGGGCGACGCCTGGCGCTTTGCCCTGGATTCGCTTGCAGCCGGGAGCTTCCAGCCGCGCGCGGCCCTGGCAGAGCTGCGCCACGCGGCCACGCGGCCCCTCACCAGCGGGCTCTTCGGGGCCGACCCGCGCCGGACCATCCCCGGCCTGGACCTGGCCTCCCAGCGCAGCCTGCCGCTGCTGCGCGTGCTCGAGGCCTCGGATACGACCGCCAGCGGCCCGGCCTGGGATGTGGAGCTGAAGGGCACCTTTGACCCGGCCCGGCCCGAGGGCCTGACGCTCCTTCTGCCCGGCCTTGCGCGCCCGGTGCTCAGTCCGCAAGAGTACCGCCTGGAGCGCACTGATGGGCTGCCCCTCACGGCTGGGCATCCGGGCGTGCGCGCGGTGCTCGTCTGCGCGCATCCGGCCTTGCGCCCGGGCATCTTTGCCCGCTAGCCCGCCTTAGGGCGCTTCCGCCACCATTGGCCCAAATCCTACGGCTCCGGCATTCGCCTCTGGCAATGGTCCCCCTTGGCAACGGGCCTTGGCTTGGTGTAGTGTCGCGTCAAATGGAGGGAAGTATGGCTGGCACAGTGACCATCAACGAAGACGAGTGCATTGGCTGCGAAACCTGCTGTGAGCTCTGCCCCGGCGTGTTCCAGTTCGACGCCGACGCCGGCAAGGCCAAGGTCGTCAACCCCACCGGAGCCTCGGACGACGAGATCCAGGCGGCCATCGACGCCTGCCCGGCAACCTGCATTTCCTGGGAATAGGGCGCCTCGCGCCGGGCCTCGCCCGGCAACGGGAGCCTGGATGGGGACCCTGAAGGCCTTGAAGGGGACGCGCGCCCCTTCCGGCTCTGGCTGTGCGGCTAGCGGTCGGACTCGGCCAGGGCGGCCAGGCCCTCGGGGTCCAGCACGCTGACGCGGCTGCCCGCCACCTCGATGAGGCCCTGCTCGCTGAGCTTCTTGATGGCCCTGGACAGGGTCTCGGGGATGGTGCCGAGGTATGACGCGATCTGGCCCTTGGGCAGGTCCAGGGTGAGCTCGTCGCGGCCCTGGGCGGCGCGCAGCAGCAGCAGGTAGCCCGCCAGGCGCTCCGGCACCTCCTTCAGGCTCAGCTGGGCGATCTGCCCCACAAAGGCGCGCAGCCTGGACGAGAGCAGGGCCATGACGCTCAGGGCCAGCTCCGGCTCGCGGCGCAAGAGCTCCACAAGGCCCCGGCGCGGGATGGACAACAGCACGCTGTCCTCCAGGGCCTGGGCGCTGGCCGGATAGGTCTTGCCCTCGAACACCGGCACCTCGGCAAAACTTTCGCCCGCCTGGAACACCGAGAGGATCTGCTCCTTGCCCGAAAGCGAGGCGCGGTACACGCGCACCTTGCCCGAGACCACGGCGAAGAAGTGCGTGCCCGGCTGCCCGGCCTCGAACAGGATCTCCCCGTACTTGCAGCCTTTCAGCTGGGAGATTTCGGCCAGACTCTTCAGTTGCGCCGGGGGCAGGCCCTCGAAGAGCTTGATCCCGCCAAGGGCCGTGAGCTTGTCCTTTTCCATTGCGCCTCCTCCCGTCATTTCATGCAGGACCTTGACTTTAGTCATGGAATCCACACATGGCAACTGCCAGGATGCGTGGGCAGGCGAGGCCGCCAGGGGCTCCGCCCCTGGACCCCGCCAAAGGGCCTGAGGCCCTCTGGACTCCCCATTTGGCCGCGAATTCTGCGGCGGTCCCCGCCGAAGAATTCGCGGCGAGTAGATGAGGGGGTTCGGGGGAAATCATTTCCCCCGGCCGCCGGAGGCATGTTCCCGCAGACCAACCAAAAGCGAGAGCCCATGACAACGTTGATGCTGACCCTGGCCGTTCTGGGCCACCTGCTGCTGGCGGCCCATGCCCTGCGCCGGGGCGAATGGGCGCTCTGCGCGGCGCTGGTCGCCCTGCCGCTCCTGCTGCTGACCCGGCGCGGCGCGGCGCGGCTCATCGCGGCCTGCGTGCTGGTGCTGGGCGCGCTGCTCTGGGTCGACGCGGGCCTCGGCTTTGTGCGCCTGCGCCTGGCCCTGGGCCAGGACTGGCTGCGCCTGGCCCTGATCCTGGCCAGCCTGACCCTGTTGAGCCTGGGCGTCGGCCTGTGGCTGCTGGGCCAGCGCGCGCAGATGCTCTTCAGCCGGGGCCGCGCGCAGGAAATCCCCCAGGCCGTAGCCTTCGGCCTCACGGCGGGGCTGCTTTACATGGCGCGCTCCAAGGCCAGCGTGCCGCTGCTCCTGGCCGACCGCTTCCTGCCGGGCTCTGGCTGGCTGGAGATGCTCGCCCTTTCCCTGTATGCCGCCTGGCTGGTTGGCGCCTTCCTGGACCCCGAGCGCCACAAAAAGCTGCGGCCGTGCGTCTGGGCGCTGTTCTCGGCGGTGTTCTTCGGCCAGCTTGTGCTGGGCCTGCTGGGCCTCCAGGATTTCCTCATGACCGGGCGGCTGCACCTGCCCGTGCCCGCGCTCATCGCCGCCGGGCCGATCTTCCGGGGCAGCGGGCTGTTCATGGCCATCCTCTTCTCGGCCACCGTGCTCTTCGTCGGCCCGGCCTGGTGCAGCCACCTCTGCTACATCGGGGCCTGGGACGACGCCTGCTCGCGCCTTGGCCCGAACCGGCCGGAGCCCCTGCCCGCGCGCTGGACGCTCTGCGGCCGCGCCACGACCCTCGCCCTGACCTGCGGCGGAGCCCTGGCCCTGCGCCTCCTCGGCGTGGAAACCCTGACCGCCGTCTGGCTGGCCGCCGGGTTCGGGCTCGTCGGCGTCGGCGTCATGCTCCTCGTCTCGCGCAGGCTGGGCGTCATGGCCCACTGCACCGCCTTCTGCCCCATCGGGCTCCTCGGCAACCTGCTCGGGCGGCTCATCCCCTGGCGCGTGCGCATCGACCGCGACACCTGCACGCGCTGCCGGTCCTGCTCCCGCGCCTGCCGCTACTCCGCCCTCTCCGCCGCAGACATCGAGGCCGGAACACCGGCGCTGTCCTGCACCCTCTGCGGCGACTGCATCGGGGCCTGCCCGCACGACTCCATGCACTACCACTTCCCCGGCCTGTCCAATGCCGCGGCCCGCGCCACCTTCCTGACCCTCATCGCCACCCTCTCGGCCACCTTCCTGGGCGTGGCGCGGCTCTAGCGATGGGAAGAGAGTGCCTCCGGCGGCCAAGGGGCCTGAGGCCCCTTGGAACCCCCGTATGGTCTGGGCCAATGCACCCACGTTTCATGCCCCGGCTTCGCCCAGCCACAAACATGCGCGCGGGTTTTCCGAGGGGGGACCCTCGAAAAGCCCCGCGCGTGGTTGGCCCCTTTTGAAGCGGAGACGAGAGGCAAAGAGAAAGACGCGCTCCCGTGATTTTCCCAAAGAAAGCCGAAAGGGCTGTTTCAGGTTCTTCCTGAAACAGCCCTTTCGGCGCAATGGGGAGTCCAGAGGGCCTCAGGCCCTCTGGCGGGGGTGCCGGGGGCGGAGCCCCTGGCCGCCGGAGGCTATTCTGTCTTGGCCTTCGTCGACTTCTTGCTCTTCTTCTTTGTTGGCTCGGGCTCATCGGCCTGAGCCTTCTTCTTTGAGGTCTTGCTCTTCTTCTTGGTCGGCGCCGGTTCCTCGGCCTGTATCTTCTTTTTGGACCGCTTGGACTTGACCTTGGGCAGCGGCTCTGGTTCAGGCTCGTCGTCCATGTCTTCCTCGTAGGATTCCGAGGACTTCTTGAGGGTCGTCATGCCGAGCATGGCTGTGAGGTTGCGCGGGAAGATGGTCAACGAGCGCGTGAACAGGTCCTGGGCCTGGCCCGGGTGTCCCTTGCGCAGCAGCGCCCAGCCCATGCCGGACATGGGCGCGGCGTAGGGCGTCTCGGTGTTGTAGGTCCGCAGCCAGTCAAAGGCGTGCAGGGCCTTGTCGTACTTCTGCTGGTGGAAGGCCGCCCAGCCGAGCTTGTCCATGAGGTGGCTCCACTTGTCCCAGGACGGCGCGGTTTCGGGCGCGCGCGGCAGGATCTTGTCGAAGGACTTCTCGGCCGTGGCCCAGTCGGCCTGCAGATAGGCCGTGGCTCCAAGGCCGAACTCGGCCTCCAGGTTGGCGGGGTTGGCGCCGAGGATGCGCTCGAACTCGGCCCGGGCCGGGGCCAGATTGAGGGCGTAGAGCTGGCTCCAGGCGAGGTCCACGTCCAGGCCGCCCAGCTGGAAGTGCCGGGAAAGCAGCCGCCCCAGCTCCTGCTCGTCCAGGTAGGCCGGGTCGAGGTTCAGGCCGGAGAGCAATTCCTCGCGGGCCAGGCGGGCGTCGCCCAGGGCCACCAGGGCGAAGGCCAGCCCGTAGCGCGGGGCGGCCAGGCCGGGGTCACGGGCCACGGCGCGGCGGAAGTCGCGCACGGCGTCGCGCAGGCGGCCTTCGGTCAGGGCTGCGAAGCCGCTGGCGCTCATGCGGTCCAGGCGTTCCAGGCGCGACTTCGGGGCGCTGTCCTGCACGGCCACGGCCTCCTGATTCTTGCCCTCACGGAAAAGCAGGATCACCAGAGCGCGCCAGGCCTGGGCGTTGGTGGGCTCCAGGCGCACGGCGTCGCGCAGGTGGGGCTCGGCCCGGTCCAGGTAGTTGCGCGAGAGCATGGCCAGGCCGTCGCCCAGATGCGCGTCCGCGTCGTCCTTGTTCACGGTGAGCAGGGTCTGGAACAGGGCGTGGGCCTTGTCCTCCTGCCCGGCCCAGAAGCTGGCCCAGGCCAGGGCGCGGCGGCCGGAGCGGCTGTTGGGGTTCTGGTACAGGTATTCCTCAAGGAAGGGCGCGGCGGCCGTGGGATACAGCTTGCGCGCGTAGGCCTCGCCCATCTCCAGGAACAGCTCGCCGTATTCCGGCCGGGAGCGCATCAGCTCCAGCACTTCCGGGGTGGCGGCAAAGTCCGGGTACAGGAAGATGGCCTCGGCCAGGCTCTGGCTGGCCTTGTCGGCCTTGCCCTGCTTGGCCAGGGTGATGCCCAGGCCGTAGGCGGCGGCGGGCAGGGACGGGTTCAGCCTGCGGGCCTCGGAAAAGGCCTGAAGCGCGTCATCGTAATGGCCCTGGCGCAAGCGCGCCCAGCCCAGGCCGTTCCAGGCCGCCACGGAGCGCCGCTCCTGGGTGGCCAAACGGAAATACTCGGCGGCCGCACCGTCATAGTCGGCGCGCTCGAAGAGGATCTTGGCTGCGGCCATGCGGCTGTCGACGTAGTCGGGCCGGGCGCTCAGGGCCGCGCGGAAGTTTTCCAGGGCCTTGGCGGGGTTGCCTTGCGACAGCTCCAGGTGTCCCAGGGTGTTCAGGGCCACGGCGTTGTTCGGCTCCAGACCCAGGGCCTTGACCAGCAGGCCGCGCGCCGTGCTCGTCTGGCCAAGGGACAGCGTGGCCGCGCCCATGCCGGCCAGGGCGTCGGCGCTGGGCGAGCCGGAGCCGCCCGCAGCGCGCACGATTTCGGCATCGTTGAAGGCGTCCAGGGCCTGTGCGCTCTGCCCCAGGCGCAGGTGGCTCCAGCCCATGCCCATGAGGCAGGCGTAGTCCTTGGCGTCCACGTCGTCCAGATAGGACGAGAGCTTGGACAAAGCCTCCAGATAGGCTGCGCGGTGGAAATAGGCCAGGCCCCAGTCCTTGTTCAGGGGCCGCAGGACCGGGTCTGCGGCGATGGCGCCGTTGAGCGGCTCGACCAGCGTGGGCTCCAAGACCACCAGGCGACGCAGGGAGGCCAGAGCCTCGGTGACGTTGCCCCGGGCCAGCAGCAGCCGGGACTGGCCCAGCAGGGCCTCGGGCTGGTAGAACTTCCCGCCCGTCAGGCTCCCGAAGACCGACAGGGCCTGGGCGAGTTCGCCTTTGGCCTCCAGGAGACGGGCGGCCTTGAGCCGCGCCAGTTCGTCCCGCGGCGCATCGCCCTGGAAGTGTGAGGAGCGCTTTGGCACCTCGGCCCAGGCGGCCAGTGCGCCCTTGGTGTCGCCAGCCAGGCCCAGGGCGTCGCCCAGTGCCAGGAACAGCTCCTTGGGCGAGGACAAAAGATCCGGGTCGGAGGTTGCGGCCTGGAGCAGCCGCGCGGCCTCGCTGGCGCGGCCCCGGCCCAGGGCGATGAGCCCCTGGCCCAGGCGGGCGTCGGCGCTGACGGATTCGCGCAGCATGTCCGGCAGGCCGGGCGGCTGGGCGGCGGCCGGGCGGAGGCTCTGGCTCAGGGCCTCGGCATAGAGCTCCACGGCGGCGGAGGTGCGGCCCCGGGAAAAGGCCGCCCAGCCGGAGCCCAGCAGGCCCACGGGCTGGAGGGCGGCGTCCTGGCGCACCAGATCGAACTGCTCCTCGGCCTCGGCCAACTGGTCCAGGCGCAGCAGGGCGAATCCCAGTACCGCGCGCGTGTGCAGCTCCTCGGGAGTGTCGACGTTCCGCGGGGCCTGAGCGGGCTGCTGCGCCGAGGGCGTGAGGCTCGGGGTCAGGCTGGGCCGGGGCGTGGCGGCCTGGATAGGGGTCGGGGCGGGCAGGGCGTCGCGCAGCACGCGGGCGGCCTCTGCGTATTTGCCCTGGCGGTACAGCTCCAGGCCCTGCACGTAGGGCGAGTCGGCCCGGGCCTGTGCGGGGGCGGCCAGAGCCAGGCAACAGGCGAGCACGAGGCTCAGGGCCAACAGGGGCAGGGTCTTTGGGGCGGGCGGCACGGCGCGCATGGGCACTCCTTGGGGGAACTCGCCTGGCGGCGGTCAGCCGGGACTATGCCCCAAGGGGTGCGCTCCCGTCCACAATCTTGATGAGGGGGGCCAGCAACCGAAACGGGATGCCAGGACCGGTTGTCGGCAACAGCGGCCAGGCCCCTGGCCGGGCAGAATCCGCGCAGGGGCTTGGCCGCCGGGGAAAGAACCTGGGGCCGAGGGTCGGGGCGGCTAGCGGGCGGGGTCTTCCGGGGCCGGGGGCGCGGCCTTGGGCTTGCTCTTGTGCTTTTCCAGCTGCGCGTCGAGCTCCCGGCTCAGGCGCTCCAGCGCCTTGCGGGAGGCCTCCACCATGTTGCGCAGGGAGTCGCGCAGGGCCTGGCGCGGCGACTTCTCCGCAGAGGCGGGCGCGCCGGGTTCGGCTGCGTTGTCCTGGGCGCTGCCCTGAAAATGGGAGGCCGCAAGGCCGCGCGAGGTCTCCTCCAGGGTCGCGTGCAGCTCGCGCAGGTCCAGGCGCAGGGCGGCCATGTCCTCCGCGCGGCTGGCCCGCTCCGCGGCGGACTCCTGCTCCAGGCGCTCCACCCGGGCGCGCAGGGCTGCGGTCTCGCGCTCCAGCTCGGCCTCGCGCTCCGAGGCGGGCTTCCCGGCGCAGGCCGGGAGCAGGAGCAGGGCGCAGAGGAGCAGGGCGGCCAGGGCGGCGCTCACATATTTGCTGGGCATGGCGGTCACCTCGTGGTTGTCCGGCGCGGGGCTACAGGGTGGCCAGGTCGAGGTCCGGCGAGAACTCGCACTCCGCTTCCTTGGCCATGGCCTGCGCAAGGATGGCGGACCCGCGCACAGGGTCGAAGGAAAGGCTGGGGCCGCCGTGGAGCTCCCAGCCAGTGTTCAGGGCCAGGCTCACGCGCAGGCAGTTGGCGTCGTCGTCCGGGCCGGTGAAGCAGCGAGACAGTTTCATGGCGTCCCCTTTGCGGAAAGGTCCTTGGCCGTGGCGTTATTTCGGGCGCTTGTCGTTGACCGGCACACGGGCCACGACCTTGTCGTAGTATTCCTGCTCGGCCTCCAGTTGCACCGGGCGGCGGCGCAACAGGTTCAGCCTGGTGATCATCAGGTTCAGGCGCTGCATCTGGCGGTAGCGCTCGGCCTCGTCGGTGAGGCCGGACAAGAGCTCGCGGGCGGTGTGGATCTCGCGTTGGGCCTCGATCTCCGGGGGCAGGCAGCCTGCGTTCTTCAACACCCGCCAGGCCATGCGCAGGTCCTCGGGCACGTGGGCGTCGTCGTCCAGGCACAGGGGGCGGCCCCGGCCGGGCAGGGCGTCGAAGTCGCCCTCTTCCTGGGCTTTCTTGATGCGCTCCTCGGCGAGCCGCTCGATGAAGGCGAGGTTCAGGAAGCTCATGGGGGAAAATTGTGCTTTGCCTGCGCTTGAAAGTCAATGCGCTCCACGGTGGGTGGGCAGGTGTTCCGGTGGATACGAAAGCATCCCGGGCATGTGGGACAGACTCCATGGACGCGCAAAATCGTGGGCCAGGGTCTTTACATCGTGTCCGGCGTGCTTACCTTATCCTTTACAAGGGACCGGTAAAGTCCCGGTCCGCTCGAAGCGCGGGGCAAAGGCCCGGAGACGAGCGGCAGGGGCGAAGGACCCGCAAGGGGGGTCGCCCGGAGCAGGGGCCAAGAGGCGGACTGCACGGGGAAAGAGGCCGAAAGGCCGCCGGTCCCAGACGATAACGGCGACAATGCGAAAGGAGGGTAGCCCGGCCTGGCTGAAAAAGCTCTCAACATATGGCGGATAGAGCCGCCCCTCGCACCAAGAGAGAAAAGTGCGCCGTGACAAAGAGCTCGCGGGTCCCTGGAAGCAGCGGACCGGAGATCGCCGGGTGAACCGGCAAGCGGCGCACAAACATTTTCCTTGACCCCCGCCCGCACCGTCCAGTACCCGCCCCCTTCAGGGCAAGCTTGCCGATACACCTCCCACTTTGAAGGAGCACCCCCTGATGGCGCCCTGGTACATCGCCGTGATCATGGGCCTCGTGGAAGGCCTGACCGAATTTCTGCCCGTGTCGAGCACCGGGCATCTCATCCTGGCCGGGCACGCCTTGAGCTTCACCGGGCCCAAGGCCGACACCTTTGAGATCGCCATCCAGCTCGGCGCGATCCTGGCCGTGGTGGTGCTCTACCACGAGCGCTTCCTGGGCCTGCTCAAGACCGACCCGGCCCGGAGCTTTTCCGGCCCGCGCGGCGTCTGGCTCCTGTTCCTGACCTCGCTGCCGGCCCTGGCCATCGGCTTTCTGGCGCACAAGGCCATCAAGGCGCATCTTTTCGGCCCGCGCACCGTGGCCCTGGCCCTGCTCGTCGGGGCGGTCATGATGTTCATTGTGGAGGCCCGGGCCGCGCGCATGAAGCGGCCCCGCAAGCGCCCGTTGGACTCTCTCGACGCCGTGACCCCGAAGTTGGCGCTGTCCATCGGACTCTTCCAGTGCCTGGCCCTGTGGCCGGGCTTCTCGCGCACCGGGGCCACCATCATGGGAGGCATGCTGCTCGGCGTGGACCGCAAGACCTCAGCTGAGTACTCCTTCCTGGCTGCGGTGCCGGTGATGTGCGCGGCCGTGGGCTACGACCTCCTGAAGAATTGGCGTCTGTTCGACTCCAGCGACTTCGTGTTCCTGGGCATCGGCTTTGCGGTCTCCTTCGTGTCCGGCTGGGCCGCTGTGAAGGGCTTCATCGGGCTGTTGTCGCGCTTCACGCTCAAGCCCTTCGCCTGGTACCGGGTGGCCCTGGCGCCCCTGGTCTGGATCTTCTGGCCCAACTGAGGACGCCATTTGACCTTGCAATTCCACTCCCCTTCGGTTATGCTGCGCTATCCGGCGAATAGCGTCATTTTTTCGCCAACTTTTCAGGAGGACTCCGTACATGACCCGTAAGGATCGCACCGAGGGCATCTACAGCCGTCGCGAGGTGCTCGACGATTCCGAGCGCCGCCAATATTACCAGCTCCAGCTGAAAGACCTCTTGTCCTACGCCTACCGCTATTCCGAGGACGTGAAGAAGCGCTTTGACCGTTCGCAGTTCAACGTGGACAAGTTCAAGGCGCTCTCCGACCTCAAGCACGTGCCCATCCTGAAGAAGAAGGAACTCATCTTCTTGCAGAGCATGGGCCCGCGCCTGGGCGGCCTGTTGACCAAGGACCTGGGCGAGCTGCGGCGCGTGTTCCTGTCGCCCGGCCCCATCTTTGATCCCGAGGATCGCCAGGACGACTACTGGGGCTGGACCGAAGGCTTCTACTCCGTGGGCTTCCGCCCCGGCGACGTGGCCCAGATCACCCTGCCTTACCACATGGCCCCGGCCGGACTCATGTTCGAGGAGCCGCTGAAGAACCTGAACTGCGCGGTGATCCCCGCCGGGCCGGGCAACACCAGTTCGCAGCTGGACATCATGCAGAAGCTGCGCGTCACCGGGTACATCGGCACGCCGAGCTACCTGCTGCACCTGACCCAGAAGGCCGAAGAGCTGGGCCTGTCCCTGCGCAAGGACCTGTTCCTTGAGGTGGCCTTCGTCACCGGCGAGAAATTCTCCGAGAAGATGCGCACCACGCTGGAGAAGAAGCTCGACTGCGTCATGCGCCAGGGCTACGGCACCGCCGACGTCGGCTGCATCGGCTACGAGTGCTTCCACAAGTGCGGCCTGCACCTCAGCAACCGCGCCTTTGTGGAGATCTGCCACCCGGATACCGGCATCCCGCTCAAGGACGGCGAAGTGGGCGAGATCGTGGTCACGGCCTTCAACAAGACCTACCCGCTCATCCGCCTGGCCACGGGCGACCTCGGGTTCATCGACCGCGCGCCCTGCGCCTGCGGCCGCACCAGCCCGCGCCTGGGCAACATCGTGGGCCGCGTGGACACCACCGCGCGCATCAAGGGCATGTTCGTGTACCCGCACCAGGTGGAGCAGGTCATGGCCAAGTTCGAGGAGATCAAGCGCTGGCAGATCGAGGTCACCAACCCCGGCGGCATCGACGAGATGGTTTTGTCCATCGAGTCCGGCGCCTTCAAGCGCGAGGAAGAGCTGCTGCACGCCTTCCGCGAGAAGATCAAGCTGCGTCCCACGCTGAAGATTCTGAACCCCGGCACCCTGCCTCCGCAGATCCGGCCCATCGAGGACAAGCGCACCTGGGACTAGCCCGGGCCTTGTCCGCACCAGAGGCTTCATGTCCTCAGTGACCCTTCCGCGCGTCCCGGCTCCTGCTTGTTGCAGAGGCCGGGGCGCGCTTTTTCTTGTCCTGCTGGCGTTGTTCCTGCTCTCGGCCTGCGCCCGGCCCGCGCCCACGCAAACCTCCATGCAGGTCAACTTTTTGCCCTCGGCGGGCGAGTTTCTGACCGACACCGGTGATCGCCTCGCGCCCGAGGCCCTGCGCCAGCGCGCGGCCACCGCCGCCTACATCCTGGTGGGCGAGAGCCACGGCAACCCCTGCGACCACGAGGCCGAGGCCCGCATCATCACCCTCCTGGCCCACGCCAAGACGCTCGCGGCCCCTCCGTTCGTGGTCGGGCTGGAGATGGCCCCGGCGACCCTGAACCCGGTGCTGGCCGAGTTCAGCGCAGGGGGCTTTCCGCCCGAGGAGCTGGAGAAGCGCCTGGACTGGAAGACCAACTGGGGCCACCCCTTTGCCAAGTACCTGCCCGTGTTCCAGGCCATCCGCGACTGGAGGCTGCCGGTGTTCGGCCTGAACGTGCCGCCGCAAGTCATCCGCCGCCTCTCGGCCGCAGCCCTGGCCAACGCCACGGCCGCAGACCCCGTGGCCTCGCTTTCGCCCGAGGACCGCGCCCAGCTGCCCGCGCGCATCATCGAGCCAGCGCCGGAGCAGCTGGCCTTCCTGCACGAGGTCATGGGCAGCCACCCCGGCAACGCCAAGGGGCAGAAGGCCGGGGGGACTGTGGACGCCCGCCGGGAGGCGCGCTTCCTGCTCATCCAGAGCGTGTGGGATTCCGCCATGGCCGAGCAGGCTGTGCGCGCGCGCAAGGCCACCGGCAGGCCCGTTCTCGTGCTGGCTGGCGCGGCCCATGTGGAGGGCGGCCTGGGCATTGCCCGGCGCATCCGCGTGCTCGACCCCGGCGCAGAGGTGCTGCTCATCTCGCCCTGGCGCGGCGACGGGTTCGCCAGGGCCGACGCCGACGTGCGCGTGTACTGCCCGGAGAGCTTCGAGAGCCGCATGGGCATGGTCCTGGAGTCCAGGCCCTTTGGCGAGAACTTCGAGTACGTGGTCAGCCAGGTCAAGCGCGGCTCCCAGGCCGAGGCCGCAGGCCTGCGCCCCGGCGACGTGGTCACCAGGGCGGGCGGCTACCGCATGCGCTCCCTCACAGTGCTGCACCTGGCGGGCAGCGACGCCTTCCGCGAGAAGAAGCACCTGGTCTTCGTCATCCGGCGCGGCGAGGACTGCTACAGCGTGGACCTCGGCCCCCTCGGCGTGAAGAGCCCCCGCAAGCAGGAAGGGAAGTAGCCATGCCTGAATTGCCCGAGGTCGAGACCATCGCCCGCACCCTGGCCAGCGAGGTGGAGAGCCGCCTGATCCTGGACGTGGAGGTGCTGGACGAGAGCGCCATTGCTCCAGAGCCGGGATCCTTTCGCGAGCGGGTGCTGGGGCGGCGCATCGCGCGCGTGGACCGGCGCGGCAAGCTGCTTCTGCTGCATCTGCAGGCCGCTGGCGGCAAGGACGGCGGCGAGATCGCCGTGCACCTGCGCATGACCGGCCGCGTGCTGGCCCTGCCGCCCGGCGAGAGCCCGGTGCGCCCGCGCGTGGTCCTGACCCTGTCCGACCGGGGCTGCGGGGCCATGCTGCTCGTGTTTTCCGATGTGCGGCGCTTCGGCCGCATGCTCGCCTTTGCCCCGGGCGGCGGGCCTGACAGCATCGACCACTGGCCCTTCTACCGCGACCTCGGCCCGGAGCCGCTGCTCATCACCGCCGAGGAATTCCGCCAGCGCCTGGCCCCGCGCGGCAAGAAGAGCAAGGCCCGCATCAAGGCCCTGCTCCTCGACCAGGGCGTCATCGCGGGCATCGGCAACATCTACGCCGACGAGGCCCTGCTGCGCGCGGGCATCCGGCCCGACGCCGTGGCCGGGGCCATCAGCGCCCGCAGGCAGGACAAGCTCTTCGCGGCCATCCAGGCCGTGCTCACCCAGGCCATCGCCGAGAACGGCAGCTCCATCCGCGACTACCGCGACGCCCATGGCGACGCCGGGTCCTTCCAGAACCACTTCCGCGCCTATGGCCGCGCCGGGCAGCCCTGCCTCACGTGCGGCGCTGCGCTGCGCTCCCTGCGCGTGGCCGGCCGCACCAGCACCTTCTGCCAACATTGCCAGACCGCGTAGTTCCCTGCCGCTGACCCCCTGATTTCCTGCCACTCACCGATTGCGCTGAACAGAAATCTCTCGGCCGGTGTATGCACGCTTGGCTGATGCAATATTGCGCCGCGAGGGAGTGCTCGCACGCAGAACCCTGCCTGCATCGGCTTGATTTTACGGGAGGAACACACGTGAAGCACAGGACCGTGGGCCACGCCCACCACCAGCCCGCCCCGGAAGCCGCCGCTGTTGATGCGGGCTATGGCAACAAGGGCTGGATCGTCGCCTTTTCCGGCCTGGGCCTGAATCTGGCCCTGGGCGTGCTCTACTCCTGGAGCGTTTTCGCCAAGCAGATGACCGAGGCCATCGACCTGGGCGGCTGGGGCCTGACCAAGACCGAGGCCAGCCTGCCTTACATGCTGGCCATCGGCGTGTTCGCGTTGATGATGGTGCCTGCCGGGCGCCTGCAGGACCGCCTGGGGCCGCGCGTGGCCGCCACGGCCGGGGCCGTGCTCACCGGGGCCGGGATGGTGGTGTCGAGCTTTGCCGGGCCGGGCAACATGCTGCCCGTGCTCTTGGGCTTCGGGCTCATGGCCGGATCAGGCTTCGGCCTGGGCTACGCCGCGGCCACCCCCGCAGCCATCAAGTGGTTCCCGTCGGAGAAGAAGGGCCTCATCACCGGCATCGTGGTCAGCGGCTTTGGCCTGGCCCCGCTGTATATCGCTCCCCTGGGCAAGCACCTGCTGGACGCGTATGGCGTTGGCGGAGCCTTCCGCATCCTGGGCGTGGCCTTCACCGTGGTCACGCTGTTGCTCGCCCGCATGATCGTGAATCCGCCCCTGGCCGTGGCCGCCGTGGCCGTGGGTGGAATCGCCCCCGCGTCCCAGATCCCCGCGCAGGGGTCGACTCGGGGCGCGTCCCAGAGCTCGTCCCAAGGGTCGGTCTGGCGCGAGATGATCGCCTCGCGCGCCTTCACCCTGCTCTATATCGAATACACCTTCGCGGCCCTGGCCGGGCTCATGATCATCGGCCACCTGGCCAGGATCATCGCCGTGCAGACCGGCGGCCTGGTGCAGACCGGCTTCATGTTCGTGGCCTCCATGGCCGTGTTCAATGCCGCCGGTCGGCTTTTGGCCGGACTTCTGTCCGACAAGTTCGGGCGCATCCGCACCCTGGCCGTGGTGCTCTTGAGCCAGGCCTGCGTCATGCTTGTGTTTCCGGGCCTGGACGGCATGGCCGGGTTCTTCGTGGGCTCCGGCGTGGTGGGCTTCAGCTACGGGGCCTGCCTGGCGCTGTTCCCGGCCACCGTGGCCGACTTCTGGGGGGCCAAGAACTTCGGGCTCAACTACGGCATCCTGTTCACGGCCTGGGGCGTGGGCGGCATGTTCGGGCCGCTCCTGGCCGGACGCATCGCCGACGCCACGGGCAGCTACCAGCTGGCCTACTACATCGCGGCTGGCCTGCTGGTGGGCGCCGCCGCACTGACCACCGTCACAAAGCGTCCTCCGCTCTCTGCTGGGGGGTAGGGTAGCGAGGGACCGCTTGAGCGGGGCCGCACCGGCCCGCTCCGTCACCACATGGCCCCGCACAGGCGAAAGCTTGAGCGGGGCCTTCGCATGCCCAAGACCTTCCCCCTCCCCTTGACCCGCACGCCCTGGCGTCCTAGAATCCCGGAGACTGCACGCGTGCCGTCAGCCGAGACCGCACGCCCGCGCGCAGCACAGGGAGGAGCATGACCGACGACGCCAACACCTGCCAGAACCCGCCGGATTCCGGTCTGGACACGCCCGCCGGAACGCATGGGGGCAAGACACCAGAAGAGTCCTCCGTCATCATGACGCACCAGGTGCTGCCCTCGGACGCCAACCCCGCAGGCAATGTCCACGGTGGCGTCATCCTGAAGCACATCGATACCGCCGCAGGCGTGGTGGCCATGCGCCACGTGCGCGGCTGGGCCGTCACCGCCAGCATCGACCGCATGGACTTCCTCAAGCCCGTGTACGTGGGCGAACTCGTCACCGTCAAAGCCAGCCTGAACCTCGTGGGCCGCACCAGCATGGAGATCGGCGTGCGCGTGGAGGCCGAAAACCTGCTCACCGGCGAGGTGCGGCACACCAACTCCGCCTACCTGACCTTTGTCGCCCTGGACGGCCTGGGCTGCCCCCGGCCCGCACCACCCCTCATCATCCAGGGCGAAGTGGCCGAACGCCGACACCGCCAGGCCCTGCGCCGGCGCGAACTGCGCCGCCAAGCCATCGCCGAGGAACGCGCCGGGGACTAGGAGAACGAATGGCCTCCGGCGGACAGGGGCGCTGCCCCTGCACCCCGCCAGAGGGCCTGAGGCCCTATCGATGCTGTCGACAGCCGTAAGATTCGCGGAAGACCGCTCATCATAACGGCTGACGCCTGGACTCCCCATTGCGCCAAAAGGGCTGTTTCAGGAGGACCTGAAACAGCCCTTTTGGCTTGTGTGGGTCATGGGGAATCACTGGAGAGCCTCTCTCTCGTTGCCCTTTCACCAATCCTCTTAAAGGGGGCCAACCGCGCGCGGGGCTTTTCGAGGGTCCCCCCCTCGGAAAACCCGCGCGCATTGCCAGAGCCAAGCCAAGCCGGGACATGGACGTGGCTGCGCTGGCCCAGGCCATACGGGGGTTCCAAGGGGCCTCAGGCCCCTTGGCCGCCGGAGGCGCTTGCTGCCCGGCTTTCTCGCCCCTACCAGGGCTGCCAGGTGCCAGTCGTTTCGGCGGTGAAGGCGTCGGGTGTGTGCTGGATGTTGTGCAGGGTGCCTGCGCGGAAGAGCACGGCCACGAGGTCGAGTCGGCAGGGCCGGTGCCAGAGTTCGTGTTGGGAGAGGTAGAGCTGGGCTGCGCGCTGGAGCCGCGAACATTTTTGCCGGGTCAGGCCATCGGCTGGTGTGGCCAGCGAGCCTTCGGCGCGGGTTTTGACTTCCACGAAGACGATGGTGTCGCCCTCTTCGCAGACGAGGTCGAGTTCGAGCCGGCCCAGGCGCAGGTTGCGTTCCAGGATGCGCAGGCCCTTGTCCGCGAGGAGTTTCGCGGCGGCTTCCTCGCCTTGGCGGCCTAGGTCGAGATGCCTGGCAGGCATGACTGGCGCTCCTGTTTGGGGCGAGGTGCGGCTTCGGGCCGCACGCCCCGGAAGGTCAGGCGGTGGAGGGGGCTGGGGCCGAGGGTGCGCAGGGCCTCCAGGTGCAGGGCGGTGCCGTAGCCTTTGTGGATGGCCAGGCTGTAGCCGGGGTGGCGGCGGTCCAGGGCGGCCAGGAGGCGGTCGCGGAAGGTCTTGGCCAGGATGCTGGCGGCGGAGATGGCCGGGACCAGGGCGTCGCCGCCGACGATGGTGCGCTGGGGGATGGTCGAGAGGCAGGTCTGGTTGCCATCGATGAGCAGCAGGGCGGGCCGCAGGCGCAAGTGGGCCACGGCGCGTTCCATGGAGCGCAGGGTGGCTTGCAGGATGTTGATGCGGTCGATCTCCGGCGCCCAGGCCAGGCCAAGGGACCAGCACAGGGCCTGGGAGCGGATGGCAACGGCGAGGGTGTCGCGCCGGGCGGCCGTGAGGGCCTTGGAGTCGGTGAGGCCGGGCAGGTCGAAGGACTCCGGCAGGATGCATGCGGCGGCCACCACGGGTCCGGCCAGACAGCCGCGTCCGGCCTCGTCGATACCGGCGACTTGGTCGGCGGACAGGCTATGCTGGCCGAGGTCGAGGAGGCCCGGCGAGGGGCGGGTGCTGGCGTGGCGCTTGGTCATGGTAGGGCAAGCCTACACGCCACGCAGGCCGGACGCAACGCCGGAGGCGTGCTGGCCCAGGTTCTGAAAGCCACGGCCTCAAAAGCCTCGACGAGGGAAGCCTGGGCAGGCCCGCGAGAAGCGCAGAGTCCCCGGCAGCTCCTCGTATGAGGCGCTGCCGGGGACGCGGGTCCATGAGCTTGGCTTGGGGGGTTAGTCCCAGGCGTTGCGGGACTTGACGCGGGCGGCCTTGCCGGCCAGCTTGCGCAGGTAGAAGATGCGCGAGCGGCGCACCTTGCCCTGGGACATGACCTCGACGCGGTCGATGGCCGGGGTGTGCAGCGGGAAGATGCGCTCCACGCCCACGCCGTCGGAGATCTTGCGCACGGTGAAGGTGGCGTCGGTGGTGCCGCGCTTCACGCAGAGCACAACACCCTGGAAGACCTGGATGCGCTCTTTGTCGCCTTCGATGATGCGGGTGTGGACCTTGACGGTGTCGCCCGCACGGAACGAAGGCAGGTCCATGCGCAGGTGTTCGCTTTCAATCTGCTTGATGATGTTCATATCTCGACTCCTTTCTGGGAAAATACGTACGTTTAGGTCGTCCTACCAGCTGTCGCCCAGCAGCCTGTCCACCAGGATGGCTGCGGCGCTACGCACCGGCAGGTGGTTGTACAAAGCAAACCCGCGCAGCGGCTGGAGCACCGCGTCGGCCCTGGTGAGCACTTCCGGGGCCAGCCCGTGTCCGGTGCCCAGCACCAGCAGCACAGGTCCCTCAGCGAGCCAGCGACGCACATGCGCCGAGGGGCTGAAGGCGATGGCCTTCTCTTTTCGTCCGCGCGCCGGGCGGTAGCTCGTCCGCGCCGAGGTGGCCACGACCTTCGGGGCCGCACCCGCGCTCTCAGTCACCTGGGCGATGGCCTCGTCCAGGCTCTCGGCCATGCGGCCAAGACTCAGGGCGTTGGCCCGATCCGGGTTGGCCCGGCCGCCCGCTCCTGTGGTCCAGTGGTCCAAAAGCCGCTGGCCAAGTTCCCGCTGATCTGTGAGCGGGGTGACGAAACACACCCCTGCCAAATCGTAAGTGCGGGAAACGCGGCACATATCGTGTATGTCGAGGTTTGTCAAAGAAACCGTGGAGGGTTTGCCGGATTTATCGAGCACCGGGTGGTGCAAAAGACAGATGGTCAGCCCGCGCCCCAGGCCGGCCGGGCGTTTCTGGGCGCGCAAAAAATCGATGTCCGTGCCGGACAATTCTGCGGTCTGCAGCAGCTCCGGGCGGCGGAGCAGGGTGCGCCGCAGGGACTCCTCACGCCGCCAAAGGGCGACCTTGGCGTGGGAGCCGCCGCGCAAAACCTCGGGCACCTCGCGCTTTTCATAGACCTCGGGCCGGGTGTAGTGCGGGTGCTCCAGAAGCCCGCCGGAAAAGCTCTCCTCGTCCCCGGACTCCTCCTTGCCCATGAACCCCGGCACCAGCCTCCCCACGGCCTCCACCAGGCACAGGGCTGCGGCCTCGCCGCCGTTGAGCACGAAGTCGCCCACGCTGACGCTCTCCAGGCCCTGGTCCTCGATGAGCCGCTCGTCGATGCCCTCGTAGCGCCCGCAGACGATGGTCAGGGCGGGCTCCAGAGCCAGCTCGCGCGCCAGTTCCTGGGTCAGGGGCGCGCCGGACGGCGCGAGCACGAGCTTGCGGCCCGGCTGTGGGATGCCTTGCAGCGCTGCGGCCAGGGGCCCCGGCATCATGACCATGCCCGGCCCGCCGCCGTAGGGCCGGTCGTCCACCGGGCGGTGGCGGCCTTCTGCGAAGTCGCGCGGGTTCACCAGGTCGACTTTTACCACGCCCGACTCCACGGCCTTGGCCAGCTGTGCGCAGGCGAGGGGGCCGGAGAAGAATTCCGGGAAGAGCGTGAGGATGGTGAAGCGCACGGTTGGACTCCGAAAAGCTAGCTTTGGCTGGGCGTGTTACTCGGGCTTGGCCAGATAGAGTTCGAGCAGCCCCGGCGGCGGGTCGATGACGATCTCTTTGCGCTTTGCGTCCAGGCCCAGGATGAACTGGGGCACGGCCGGGAACAGGATCTCCTCGCCGCCCTTCCCCCGGATGACCCAGGTGATCTGGCCGGGGGTGTCCAGGATGGCCTCGAACACCCCGATCTCCGCGCCTGCGGCCTCTCCGACGTCCGGCAGGAAGACCTTCGAGCCCAGCAGCCGGAACAGGTATTCCTCGCCCTCGTCAGGCGGGGGCAGGTCGGCCTCGGCGATGTACACCTCGGCCCCGCGCAGCAGGTCCGCCGCCGTGCGGTCGGGCACGCCCGTCAGCGTCACCAGCATGCGCCCGGTGTGCTGGCGGCTGGCGGCGATCTCAAAGGGCTTGGGCCTGGCAAGGCCGCCGCCCTTGAGGTTCGGCACGGCCAGGAACAGGGTGCGCCCGGGCGCGAAAAGCAGCGGGGAGCCCGCATGGATGTCCATGCAAAGCTCCCCGCGGATGCCGTGCGGCTTGGCCACATGTGCCACAGCCACCATGCCGTGCGCGGCTGCGCGCTCAGGCTTGGCGGTCATGGTTTATTCGATGATCTCGAGCACGGCGCGGCGCTTGACCTTGGCCGAGGCTGCGCCGAGCAGGGTCCGCATGGCCCTGGCCGTGCGTCCCTGCTTGCCGATGACCTTGCCCAGGTCTTCTTTGGCCACCTTGAGTTCCAGCACAGCGGTCTGCTCGCCTTCGATCTCCGTGACCTTCACCTCGTCCGGGTTGTCCACGAGCGATCTGGCGATGTACTCGATCATGTCTCTGAGCATGTCGGGCCTCCCATGATGAATGTGAGCGGGAGAACGAGCCGTGAACGGGACCCCTGCCGCAGAAAACCCAAGCCGCGCGCCTGTTTTACTAGGCGGTCTGCTTGGAGACCAGCGAACGGACCGTGTCGCTGGGCAGGGCGCCCAGGCCGATCCACTTGTCGTACGCTTCCTTGTTGATGACGACCTCAGCGGGCTCGGTCATGGGGTTGTAATGCCCCAGGAATTCCAGCGGACGGCCGTCGCGGCGGCTGGCGCGCTCGAGCACGACCAGGCGATAGAACGGACGCTTCTTGCAGCCCATGCGGGTAAGTCTAATAGTCAAAGCCATGGTGTCTTTCCCCCTGAATGTGTTGATATGCGGTTTAAAGTCAAAAGGCAAGCGGATCGCCGCCTGCGCTGTATGGCATGAAGTCAGCGCTTTTTGCGCTGCTTCTTGTTCATCTTTTTCTTTTTGCGCTCGGCCAGGGTCTTCTTGGACAGGCCCTTCTTGGCCTCTGCGCCGCCCATGTCGCCCATGTCCGGCATGCCTGGCATGCCCGCCATGGGGTTGCCCATGGCGTTTGACAGGCCCGGCCTTGCGGCCTGGGGCTTGCTGCCCGGCGGGGTGTAGCCTGCGGGCATGCCGGGGATCCTGGGCATCTTGGGCTGCTTTCCGCCGCCGCCCAGCATCTGCTGCATCATCTTGTTCATCTGCTCGAAATTCTTCAAGAGCGCATTGACCTCGCCCACGGTCATGCCGCAGCCCTTGGCGATGCGCGCCCGGCGCGAGGTGTTGATGAGCGCGGGCTCCTGGCGCTCCTTCTTGGTCATGGAGCTGATGATGGCCTCGGCCTTGTCGATCTCCTTCTCCGGGACCTGCATGTCGCCCATCTTCTTGACCATGCCGCCCATGCCCGGCACCATCTTGAGGATGCTCTCGAGCGACCCGATCTTGCGCATGCGGCGCATCTGGGTCAAAAAATCCTCGAGGTCGAACTTGGCCTGCTGCATCTTGGAGGCCAGCTTCTCGGCCTCCTCCTGCTCCATGGTGCCCTGGGCCTTCTCGATGAGCGTCATGACGTCGCCCATGCCCAGGATGCGGCTGGCCGCACGATCCGGGTGGAAGACCTCCAGGTCGGACAGCTTCTCGCCCATGCCCACGAACTTCAGGCTCTTGCCGGTGACGCTCTTGATGGACAGGGCCGCGCCGCCGCGCGCGTCGCCGTCCATCTTGGTCAGCACCACGCCGGTGATGTCCAGGCGCGCGTTGAAGGCCTCGGCCACGGTCACCGCGTCCTGGCCGGTCATGGCGTCGGCCACGAACAAAATTTCCTGCGGCGCGCACCGGGCCTTGATGGCCGAGAGCTCCTCCATGAGGGGCTCGTCCAGGTGCAGGCGGCCCGCGGTGTCGAACAGGATGGCGTCGCACCCGGCCTCGGCGGCCTTCTTGATGGCGTCGGCGCAGATGTCCGCCGGGTTCATGTCCGTGGTGGACGGATAGGCGGGCACGCCGAGCTGCTTGGCCAGCACGTGCAGCTGCTCGATGGCCGCCGGGCGGTACACGTCCGCCGGGACCAGGTAGGGCTTGAGCTTGTATTTGGAGCGCAGGAGGTTGGCCAGCTTGGCTACCGTGGTGGTCTTGCCCGAGCCCTGCAGGCCCACCAGCATGATCTTGACCGGCTTTTGGCGCAGGTCCAGGCCCTTCTGCTCGCCGCCGAGCAGCTCCACCAACTCGTCGTGCACCAGCTTGACCAGCTGCTGGCCGGGCGTGAGGCTTTTCAGCACATCCGCGCCCATGGCCTTGTCGCGCACGCGGTCGATGAAGTCCTTGACGACCTTGAAGTTGACGTCGGCCTCGAGCAGGGCCAGACGCACCTCGCGCAGGCCGTCCTGGATGTTCTTCTCGTCCAGGCGGGCCTGGCCGCGCATCTTGCGGAAGGCTTCTGAGAGGCGGTCGGTCAGGCTGTCGAACAAGTTCTCATCTCCAGTGCGTGCGCTTTGGGCAAAACATTTCCGCACCGGCCATCCCGTGAGGAACGGCGCGGCACGGCATAAAAAAGAGACTGTGTGTTACATAAGCAGACAGGGCTCGTCAAGGGGGATGAAGGGGGGTGCGCCCAGGCGGCTTGAGGCTGCGGGACAGGGCATGGGCCTATCCGCCAAGCTCCGCGATCCATCTGGCCAGGGGCTCCTCGACCAGCTTGCGGATCTCGGCCAGGCGGGCCTCGCTCTCGGCCTCGAAGCGCAGCACCAGCGAGGGCGAGGTGTTGGACGCGCGCACCAGCGCCCAGCCGTCGGGGAAGACGAGGCGCGCGCCGTCGTCGCCCTCCAGGGTGTAGTCCTTGGCGAACTCCACGCGGCAGCGCTCGGCCACCTGGAACTTGGCATGCTCGGCGCAGTCCACGCGCAGCTCCGGGGTGACGAAGGTCCTGGGCCAGTCGGACAGCAGCGTGGAAAGCGGGCCAGCGGCCCCGGCCACGATCTCCACCAGGCGCAGGGCCGCGTAGGGCGCGTCGTCGAAGCCGAAGTAGCGGTCGGCGAAGAACATGTGCCCGCTCATCTCTCCGGCCAGGGCCGCGTTTTCCTTGAGCAGGCGGTCCTTGATGAGGGAGTGGCCGGTGGCGGACATGATGGGCCGCCCGCCGTGCTTGGCGATGTCGGCAAAGAGCAGGTGCGAGCATTTTACGTCGCCGATGATGGCCGCGCCCGGCTTTGCCGCCAGGACCTGGCGGGCGAAGAGGGTCAGCAGCCGGTCGCCGTGGATGACCTGGGCCTTTTCGTCCACTGCGCCGATGCGGTCGCCGTCGCCGTCGAGCCCGATGCCGAGCTCGGCCCCGGACTCCAGCACTGCAGCCTTGAGCGCCACCAGGTTCTTTTCCTCCACCGGATCCGGGTGGTGGTTGGGGAAGCGTCCGTCGGGCTCGCAGAAAAGCGGGATGACTTCGGCCCCGGCGCGTTCAAGCAGGGCCTTGGTCACCAGCCCGGCCGCTCCGTTGCCGCCGTCCAGCACCACCTTCACCCGGCGCGTGACGTTCGCCAGGCCGGACAGGGTGTCCAGGTAGGTGGGCACGATGTCGTGGGCCGTGGCCAGGCCCTGGCCCTGGGGGAAGCCCTTGGCCGCAAGCAGCCGGGCCACCTCCTGGATCTCGCCGGAGTGGATGGTGCTCTTGCCCGCCCAGATCTTGAAGCCGTTGTACTGGGAGGGGTTGTGGCTGGCGGTGATCATGACCCCGGCGTCGTAGCCCAGGTGGCGGATGGCGAAATAGCAGACCGGGGTGGGCACCATGCCCAGGAACAGCACGTCCACGCCCGTGCTCGTCAGCCCGGCCACCATGCGCTCCTGGAAGCCAGGGGAGGTCAGGCGGCAGTCGCGGCCGACCACGGCGCGCTGCGAGCCGCGCGCCAGGAAGTAGGCCCCGCAGGCGCGGCCCAGGTCCTCGACCCAGTCGGCGTCGAAGTCCTGGCCGACAATTCCCCGGATGTCATAGGCGCGAAAAATGCGCAGGCTGTTCTGGTCCATGATCCTCTCAACTGGCTGCACCCGCCCTCTTGCGGCGGGGCATTTGTGCGTGGCGCCTGCTCCAGGTGCCACGCATAGTTTTATGGTGACGTATCCGCATAGCACACCACTTGCCGAGAGGGAAGCCTCGCTGCTGTCCGGGCCCCGCTGGCGGCCCCCATCTCTCGGCATTTTCAGGGAAATGCCCTGTGCAGTTGTGGCGAACGCACCCCCACGTTTTGTGAAGCGTTCTGCACAAACAACATACTTACTTTTGTGTTCCACGTATTGACAGACCTGAATAGTTGTATAGAAGTGCTACATTGATCGTACTAAACGCTCTTGCATACTGCGACTATGTCAGAACTGCATCAACAACAATAGGCCTCTTGAACGGCTGGTGGTTCGTTTGTACTTGACGTTCGCGATTGGTTGTAATTATTGTTAGCTGAGAAACGAGTCTTCGTGGCAAGCCAATATAGGAACATTTGTTTTTATAAAGCTATATCGAAAGAAAAATATGGAGGTTTAGCGGTGGCCAAACTTAAGAAGAAGTGCGACGAACGCCTTGAACAGTGGTTCGAGGAGGCCATGGATCGCATCAAGAAAGCCACTGGTGCCCGGACCCAGGTTCAGCTCGCTGACGTTCTGGAGGTCCGCCAGTCCAGCATCTCCGACGCCAAAAGGCGCTGCTCCGTCCCGTCCGACTGGTTCCTCAAGCTCTACCGCAGCCACGGCCTGAACCCCAACTGGCTGTCCGACGGCCATGAGCCGGTTTACCTGAACACGACCAAGGGCCACGTCAGCGCCGAGAACCTCCTGCGCGAGGCACCGGCCGCCTATGGCCGCACCCATGCGCGCGGCCGTGTCGTCCCGGTCTCGTCCATGGCCGGAGCCGGCACTGATTCCGCCGCCTGGCAGCCCCAGTCGGTTGAGGACCTGACCATCCCGGAGACCTTCTTCCGGCCGAACCTGCAGGTCTTGCGCGTGGACTCCCCGGGCATGGAGCCTGTGATCCTGCGCGGCGCCTTTGTGGGTGTGGACCAGGACCAGCGCCAGCATCCTGACGGCGACCTGTGCGCCGTGCACTTCCCCCACCAGGGGCTGCTCATCCGCCGCGTGTACTACCAGGATGGCCAGTTCGTGCTCAAGGCTGAGGACAAGGGCCACGCCGACCTGCACGTGCCAGCCGCCGAGATGTCCGAGCGCACCCTCGGTCGCGTCATCTGGGTCATCCAGAGCCTGGCCCCGCAGGCCTAGCAACCAGCTCCTTGCAACACCAAGCGCCCCCCCGGCCCAGTCCGGGGGGTTTTTTGCGCACGGCATGGGGTCCCGTTGCCAGCTCCTGGCGCCAACCGGCTGTTGCGCCGATATATCCTCGACGTGGCGCGGAAGTTGCTATTCCTTCGGCAGCAAGGAGGACGCCATGAACGCCCTGGTTGAACCCCAGCCCCAACACAGTCTGCCCACCGAGATGTACCGCGTCTATGAGGCCACGGACCCCTTCCACGAGCGGCCCTACCGCCTGGCCCTGTGCCTGGCGCGCGAGAAGTGCCTGATTGAGGACATCAACTCCGGACGCAGGCTCATGCGCCTGGGCCGCATGGTCATGGAGACCCGCGAGGCGGCCCTGGCCTGCGCAGGAGCCGAAGCCCTGTATCTCTGACCCGTGCTGACGCGCGGGGCTGACCGGGAAAATAAAGTGTCGTCAGGTCTTGATTTCCCCGACCACTCGGGCCAAGATGCCACACAGATACACACTTTTTGCCCGGAGGCTCCATGCGTTGCACCCTGGCCGTCCCCGCCCTGACGGCGTGTTTCATCCTTGCCCTCGCCACGACCTGCCTTGCGAGTGAAGCCCAGGCCACAGCCCAGGCCACAGCCCAGGAGGCTGCCCTTGCGGCCCAGGCCGCGGCCCTCCCCGAGCCCGCAGCCGCCATCCCCGCGCCCCCGGCCGGGACCAAGGCCCCTAGCAACATCGACACCCCGCCGGCCTTCACCAGGCGGCCCGTGGCCAGGAATAGGCCGGTCCGGCCTGACCTGACCTTTGCCGTGAAGCCCGCGCCCGTCGAGTTCCGTGGGCTGGCCTGGGGCAGCGACCTGGAGCGGATTCCGGGGCTGCTCCCGGTGACCAAGCCCGTGACCCTGGCCGGCACCTTCTTCCGCCCCGACGAGACCCTGCGCCTGGGCGAGGCCGAGATCCGCTCCGTGGCCTACTATTTCCCCAAGGGCAAGCTCACGGGCGTGGGCATCATCTTCGAGGGCCAGGACAACTTCTTCCTCCTGAAGGACCACCTGATCGAGCTCTACGGGCCGGGCCGCCAGATGGGCGACCGCTACGGCTGGACCTGGAACAACTTCTTCATCGATCTGCGCATGCGCGAGAATCTGGGTGAGCTGCGCTACGCGACCCAACCCTGACCTGAGCATGGGGGCCGGCAATGGCTGAAGATCCCGCAGCGCCACGGGCGCAAACGCCCGGCAGGGGCACGGCCCTGCTCTATGCCGCCACCCTGGTGGGCCTCTTCGGGGTGCTCCTGGCGGAATTCTTTGTGGCCTACCAGCTCCTGGCCGACCACCCCACCCACTCCCCCGGGCTCATCAAGGAGACCTACGGGGCCATGCTGCTCGGCGTTGCCCTGCTGGCGGGCCAGGGCGTGCTGGTGTACGCCGGGCTGCTCCGGCCCGTGCGCGAGAACTCCCTGGAGATCGCCCGGCTGAAGGAGTCCCTGGACAAGCACTGCCACCACGACGAGCTGACCAAGGTCCTGAACCGCATGGCCTTTGACCACATGATCGTGCGCGATCTGGAGAGCCTCAAGCGCTATGGCGCTGGCTTTTCGGGCATCATGGTCGACGTGGACAGCTTCCGGGCCGTGAACGATTCCCTGGGCTACGACGCGGGCGACCAGGTGCTCTACGAGCTGGCCCAGCTGCTCAAGCAGCACATCCGCAAGGCCGACTGCCTGTTCCGCTGGCGCAGCGGGTGCTTCCTCATCCTGGCGGCAGGCATCGAGGCCGACAGGGCCCAGCTCTTCGCGGACAAACTTGGCGAGCTGGTGGCAGGGCACGAGTTCCACCATGGGGCGCGCATCGGCGTGACCTTGGGCGCTGCCCAGGCCGAGGCCCAGGACACCCCGGAGATCTTCATCGCGCGCGTCAAGACCGCTCTCTCCCTGGCCAAGGACAAGGCCCGCGCGCTGCCGGGACCAGAATAGGAAGACACCCGCATGGCCAAGGGGCGCTGCCCCTTGGCCCCGCCCAAGGGCCTGAGGCCCTTGGGAATCCCCATATGGCTGCTGTTTCTGCGGCGGGAAACGCCGCAGAAACAGCAGCGAGCATATGCGGGGGTCCGGGGGGAATCATTCCCCCCGGCGGGGTGCAGGGGCGGAGCCCCTGATTATGCGCAGGGCGGTAGCTTCAGACAACAAGAAGGCGGGCAAGAGCGACCATCATGACGCGAAAGAAACTGTTGTACATAGCCCTTGCGCTGTTGCTCGCCGCTGGCGGCTTCTATTATTACAAGAAGGGCCGCGCCACGGGCGCGACCAGGGTGCTGGCCACGGCCACGGTGGCGCGCGGGCAGGTCCGGCGCGTGCTGGAGGCCACGGGCATCATCAAGGCCCAGGTGGGCGCCAGCGTCAAGATCGGCGCGCGCGCCACGGGCGCCATCTCGCGCATCTATCTGCGCGTGGGCGACCCGGTGAAAAAGGGCCAGATCGTGGCCGAGATCGACGCCCGCGAGCTTGAGGCCCAGCGCCAGGAGGCCGCCGCCCGCCTGCGCGTGGCCGAGGCCAAGGCCCAGTACGCAGCGCAGACCCTGCCGCGTAACGAGGCCCTGACCAGCCAGGGCATGCAGGCCCAGAGCATCCTTGACGAGACCCGCCAGAACTACAAGGTCGCCCGGGCCGACGCAGCGGCCGCGCGCGCCGCCCTGGCCACGCTGGACGTGCGCATCTCCTACACCCGCATCGTCAGCCCCATCGACGGCGTGGTCTCCCAGGTCACGGCCCAGGAGGGCGAGACCATTGTGGCCGGCCTGCAGGTGGCCAACCTCGTCACCGTGCTCGACCCCTCGCGCCTGGAGATGTGGATCTACGTGGACGAGACCGACGTGGGCCGCGTGAAGACCGGCCTGCCCGTGGAGTTTCGCGTGGACTCCCAGCCGGGCAAGACCTTCACCGGCACCCTTGACCGCGTGTACCCGGAGCCGGAGATCCGCGACAACATCGTCTACTACAAGCCCCTTGTGACCGTGGACCGCGAACAGGCCCTGCTGCTGCGGCCGGAAATGACCACCCAGTGCAGCGTGGTGGTGGACACCCGCGAGAACGTGCTCACCGTGCCCAACCAGGCCCTGAAGTGGGTGGGCGGCGGCCAGACCGTTTTTGTGGTGGACAAGGCCGCGCCTGGCGGGGTGCGCGCCGTGGCGCCCAAGCTCGGTCTGCCCGGCCTGGAGCAGAGCGAGGTGCTGGAGGGATTGCAGGAGGGCGACGTGGTGGCCACGCAGATCGTGCTCTCCGGCAACGAGAAGCCTGCCGAGTCCGCGCCGGTTCCGGACAAGGCCGCTGGCCCCAAGCCCGGCAAGCCGGGCCAATCGGGAAAGAAGGGCGGATGAGCGCGCCGGGCAACGTCATTGAGCTTGCGGGCATCCGCAAGGTCTTCCGGCAGGTGCTGGCCCCGCAGGAGGGGAGCGGCATGCTGGCGCGGCTGTTCTCGCGCGGGGGGGCGAAGCCGGCGGAGCAGGGCGGCGTCCCGGAGCCTGGGGGCGGCATTTCAGACGGGGCTGCCGGTGATGTGGAGGGCGGCGTCGAGGTCCTCTCGGACATCAGCCTGAACATCGCGCGCGGCGAATTCGTGGCCTTGCAGGGCACCTCGGGTTCGGGCAAGAGCACGCTGCTGCATCTGCTGGGCCTGCTCGACCGGCCCACGGCCGGGACCTACAAACTCCTTGGCCGCGATGTGTCCGGGCTCTCCGACGACGATCTCTCGCACCTGCGCAACGCCACGCTGGGCTTCGTGTTCCAGAGTTTCTACCTGGTGCCCTACGCCACGGCCCTGGAGAACGTCCTGTTGCCGGGCATGTATTCCAACACCCCCCAGGCCGAGCTGCGCCAGCGCGCGCTTTCGCTGCTGGACCGCGTGGGCCTGGCCGACCGCGTGCACTTCAAGCCCGCCAACCTCTCCGGCGGCCAGCAGCAGCGCGTGGCCATGGCCCGGGCCCTGCTGAATCAGCCGGAGCTCATCCTGGCCGACGAGCCCACGGGCCAGCTGGACTCCGCCACAAGCCAGGAGATCATGCGCCTGTTCGCCCAGGTCAACGAGACCGGCACGAGCATCGTGCTCGTGACCCACGACGAGGCCGTGGCCGGGAAGGCCGGGCGTGTCATCCGCCTGGCCGATGGCCGGATCATCGCCGACTCCGGCTCATAGCCGCCGCACATTTGCCCCTCTCATTTGACACGGACACTCCGGGCGCATACTGCCCGCAGATGCCCTTCCGCTTCGCCCACCCGGAACCCCCGCGCCCCAGCGCCACACCGCGCCCCAGGGTCTTCCCGGTGTTTTTGCCCCTGGCCGGGTGCCCCGGCCGCTGCCTCTACTGCAACCAGCCCGCCCAGACCGGCCAGGCCCCGGAGCCCCTTGAGGCCGTGCTGACCCGCGCGCGCGCGGAGCTTTCCGCCCTGTCGCAGCCGGTGGAGCTGGCCTTTTATGGAGGCACCTTCACGGCCCTGCCGGAGCCCTGGCCGCACCGCTTTCTCGACCTCGCCACAGAGCTGCGCGCCAGCGGCCGCGTGACCCGCGTGCGCTGCTCCACCCGGCCCGACGCCGTGACGCCTTTGCTGCTGGCCGACCTGCGCGGGCGCGGGCTGGACCTGGTGGAGCTGGGCGTGCAGAGCTTTCAGGACGCGGCGCTGGCGGCTTCCCGGCGCGGCTATGGCGGGGCCGTGGCCCTGGCCGCCTGCCGCATGGTGGCCGAGGCGTCCTTAAGCCTGGGCATCCAGCTTTTGCCCGGAATGCCCGGCCATGGCCCGGACGACTTCGCCCGCGATGTGGAGGTTGTCGCCAGCCTCACGCCCGAAGCCAAGCCCGAATCCGTCCGGCTGTACCCCTGCCTGGTGCTGGAGGGCACGCCCCTGGCCGACCTCTGGCGGGCCGGGGAGTTTTCGCCCTGGCCGCTTTCCGTGACCATCGAGGCCCTGGCCGCGGCCCTGCGCGTGCTCTGGGCCGCAGGGGTTCCGGCCGCGCGCATGGGCCTGGCCGAGCAGGCAGGCCTCGCCGTCCTGGCCGGGCCGAGGCACCCGGCCCTGGGGCAGATGGCACGTGCGCGCGCCCTGTTCCTGCACGTGCGCGACCTGCTGGCGGGCCTGCCCAAACCCGCTGCCACGCTCTTTGTCCCGGCCCGCTGGCAGGGCGAGGTGCTGGGCCAGGGGAATGAATTGGCAGGGGAGTACGCCGGGCTGGGGCTGGGGGTGGAGGCGTGGGCGGAGCCGGAGTTTGGGTTGGGGTGAGGGGGGCGTAGGCTCTCTGCGCGGGCGTGGGCTCTTCCGCAACGGCGTGCGTCGGTTTTGGGAACTGTGTGCCCGGACGTCTCAAACAAGGTGGGTGCTGCACCATGGCTGCGACAGAAATGGAGCCCGTCTCCTTCTTTCTCCATGTGGGGTCTGGGCCGAAGAATCCCAAGAAGATTCCGGCCGTCTTCCAGGGGGCTCAGTGGCGGGAGGTGCGGCTGGACATAGATCCCAAGGTCGCGCCGGACATCGTCGGGGACATCAAGGCCATGCCCGCTGCGGAAACGGCCCGTTTCGACGCGGTCTATTCCTCCCACAACCTGGAGCATCTGCTCCCGCATGAGGTGCCCCTCGCCCTGGCGGAATTCCTCCGGGTTCTCAAGCCCGGCGGCCAGGCGCTGGTCTCTTGCCCGGACCTCCAGTCGGTGGCGGCGCACATCGCCCAGGGCAATCTCACGGAGCCGCTGTACCAGTCTCCGGCCGGGCCCATCGCGCCGCTGGACATCCTGTACGGGCACCGGCCGTCCCTGGCGCGCGGGAACCTGTTCATGGCCCACCGCACGGGCTTCACCGCCCAGACCCTGGCCCAGGCCATGCGTGACGCCGGGTTTGCGGACATCCAGGTGCAGCGCCGGGGCGCGCCGCATTACGAGCTGCGGGCGCAGGGGCGCCGGCCTGCCGGGGCCTGATGGGACAAGGCGTTCCGGGTGCCGCCGCCGCAGGCAGGCTGATCAGGTGATCGACGCGTTGACTCATCTCTCCCGTTGACCAGCCCCCCTGCCATGAATTATTGTAGGAGTTGACGGCGGACACCCCAGCGCTTGGAGAGGAGCGGGGACTCGCCCGCCGCATACCCTCCCGCGCTTGGCGCGGTACTTTTTTGGAGGCCCACCGGATGTCCAGCCAGTCGAGCTACGAGTTCTACGGTCCAGACCTGTCCAAGATGCCCCCCCTGCGCTCCCTCGCCGAGACACTCACCCTCGACCCCCGCGTGCGCCTGGTCAACGCGGCCGAGGCCTACGAGCTGGCCATGGCCCAGCACGACGTGGCCGTCACCGACATGCCCGTGTACCCCCCGGCGGCCAAGCGGCTGGGCCTGCCCCAGGGCGCAAAGGTGCTGAACCACTGCCACGGCCGCATCGTGGGCCGCTCGGCCAATGCCCGGCGCTTCTACAACGCGCTGACGCTCTCCGAGCAGCAGAAGGTCCTGGGCGACGTGCGCGAGGCCCTGTTCGATTTCCAGAAGCGCCCGCTCATCAAGGCCCACGCCATCCTGGGCCTGGACCGCGACCTGATGATCCGGGCCACCCTGGTGTCCGGCGTGGACGACGCCGTGAACGTGTTCAACTGGCTCTCCAACTTCACACCCTTTGACGAGCTGGCCGACGAATACGCCAAGAGCCCCAAGCTGCCCATCCAGGATATCCTGATCATCGGCGACAACCTTTGGAACAACCCGGACCCGTTCTACAACAACCACGGCGGCCCGCAGCTGGCCCTGGTGGACGAGACCGCCAACGTCATCTTCAACCTCGGCATGCGCTACTTCGGCGAGCGCAAGAAGGGCACGCTGACCCTGGCCTGGACCTCCGGCATGCGCTTAGGCATGGCCGCCTGCCATGGCGGCATCAAGGAGATCGACTTCTCCGCCTGCGCGGACAAGGCCACCAAGGCCGTGGGCAAGCGCTCAATCGCCTTCTTCGGGCTCTCAGGCACGGGCAAGAGCTCGCACACCAACAGCTCGACCAACGGCGGCACCCTGCCTGCGGGCTTCAAGAAGGTCGTGCTGCACGACGACGCCTTCCAGATCGACTGCGAGGAGAAGGTCTGCCGCGTGTGGGAGCCCACCCTCTTCGACAAGACCGACTCCCGGCCCGTGGGCGACGAGGACTGGCGCTACATCCTTTCGGTCATGAACCACGGGCTCATCGAGGTGGACGGCAAGGTGCTGCCGCTGGGCCAGGACCTGCGCAACTCCAACGGCCGCGCCCTGTTCGACCGCGACCTGCTGGGCGCGTACGTGAACCGCTGCGGCTTCCCGGACATCATCTGCTGGCTGATGAAGGACTCCTGCCTGCCGCCGCTGATGCGCTTCGACGACCCGGCCCTGGCCGTGGCCATGGGCGCGAGCCTGATGACCCGGCGCAACCGGGCCGAGAACGTGCCCGAGGAGGAGCTGCAGAAGCTCGTGTTCGTGCCCTATGCCAACCCCTTCCGGGTGTACGAGCTGTGGCGCGACGTGCAGGCCTTCACCAAGGTCTTCCACCAGGGCGCCATAGGCTACTGCTTCAACTCCAGCGGCTTCTGGAAGTCCTCGGACGTGGACCTGCGGGCCATCCCGCTCAAGACCTCGCTCACGCTCCAGACCGCGCTGCTGCTGGACAAGCTGACCTGGGAGAAGCTGGACCTCTTGCCCGGCGCGCAGATCCCCACCCGCGAGAGCGTGGAGGCCATCCTGCCCGGCTACTACGACACCTACCACCCGAACAACGTGGAGAACCGCGCGGCATACATGGCGACCCTCAACAGCCGCTTCCGCCAGCGCACCATGTTCCTGCAGTCCAGCGACCTGCACGACAAGCCGGGCCTGCTTCTCTCGCTCATCAACTCCCTGCGCGTGAACAACGGCGAGGACGAGTAGCCCCAACACAACGGAAACAACGCCAACGGGCGGCCCCTCCGGTCAGGAGAGGCCGCCCGTTGTTTGCCTTTGGGGTGGGTGGGCTAGGCTGCGGAGCGCAGAACCTGGAGCCGGGGATCTCTCCCCTCGGCTTCGGACTCCGCCCCGGCGGCGTCTCCCGCATCCTGGCGGATCTCGTCCACGATGCCCGAGAGGTTGTGGGCCTGCTGGGCCAGCTCGCTCACGGCCCGGGCGCTCTCCTCCATGACCCGGCTGGTCTCCTCGCTGATGCGCCGCATGTCGGCCACGGACTCGCTGACCTCGCGCCCGGCCTGGGCCTGCTGCCCGGCGTTCTGGGCGATGACGCGCACCTCGCTGGCGGCGCGGGAGGCCAGGTCCACGATCTCGGCCAGGGCGGAGGCCGAGGCTCCGGCCTGCTCCGTGGCTTCATCCACGGCCCGGCCCGCCAGCTCCACCTGTTCCAGGCTGCCCACGGTTTCGGTCTGGATGCCCCGGATGGCCGCGTCCACCTGCTTGGTGGCGGCCTGGGTCTTCTCGGCCAGCTTGCGGACTTCATCAGCGACAACAGCGAAACCCCGTCCTGCGTCGCCTGCGCGGGCGGCCTCGATGGCGGCGTTCAGGGCCAGCAGGTTGGTCTGGTCGGCGATGTCGTCGATGACCGAGATGATGCGGCCGATGTCCTCGCTCTTGGCGCGCAGGGAGTCCATGCTGCCCCGCAGGGCCTTGGCGCGGTCCTGCACGGCGGCCACGTCGCGGGTGACGAGCTTGACGGCCTCAGCCCCGGACAGGGCCTTGGCCCGGGCCGCGTCGGCGGTGTCGGCGGCGCTGGCGGCCCCGGCGTCGGTGCCGGACACCGAGGCGATGAGCCGCTCCATGTCCGCGTTGGTGCGGTCGGACAGGCGCGACTGCTCCTCGGCCCCGCGCGCGCTCTGCTCCACCTGGGCAGCCAGCTCCTGCGAGGCCGAGCCCAGGCGCTCCACCACCATGCCCATGCGCGAGGCCGCGTGGCGCATGCCCTCGCGGCGCGAGAGCTCGGCGCGCAGCCCGGCCTGCCTGGCCTCTTCCACAGCCAGGCGGGCGCGCTCAGCCTCGCTCTTGGCCTCTTCCCCGCGCTCGTCGGCCAGGGCGATCTCCTTTTGCAGTTCCATGACCATGAGGCGCAGGGCGTCGGCCATTTTCCCCAGCTCGTCGCGGCGCTTGACCGTGAGCTCGGCGGTGAGGTCTCCTGCTGCCACGCGCTGGGCGAAGTCCAGGGTCTTCTTCAGCGGGCGGCTGATGTTGCGCGTGATGTACAGGCCAAATCCCAGCGAGGTCAGAAGCGCCAGGGCCGAGGCCGCCAGCAGCAGCAGCCGGTCGCTCCGGGCCTGGGGCAGGGCCTGGGCCACGAAGGCCTGGGCCTCGGCCTGCTCACGGCTCTGCATGGCGTCCAGCGCGGCCTCCACGCGCTGCTGGGCCTCGCGCGCCTCGCGCATGGACAGGGCCATGGCCCCCATGCGCATGTCCGAGGACAGAAGCTCCAACACCTTGTCGTGGCGCTTGAGCCAGGCTTCCCAGGCGTCCTTCAACTCCAGCCAGACCGGATCGCCTTGCTGCGGGGCGGCCTGGGGGTCGGCTTTGGCGTCGACTTTGGCATCGGCCTTGGCGTCGGCCTTGGCCTGGGCCTTGACCGGGCTCGTGGTCGCAGGCAGGGCCTCATAGGCGGCGAAAGCGGCCAGGCCCTGGGCTCTGAACTTTTCCATGTTCTTGTTCTGGCGTGCGATCTCGGCGGGATTCTCCGAGGTCTCCTCGATGAGCAGGGTGCGCTCGGCGCGCTGGATGGCGGTGAGGGCGTTGCGCAGGCTGCCCAGGGCCTCCAGGGCGGGCATGTGGTGCCTGGCGGTTTCGGTCAGGGCGGCCTCTGTGCGCAAGAGACCCAGAGAGCCCCCGGCGGTGATGGCCAGGGTGATGATGGCGGCGGTGGCGAGTCCCAGGGCGATTTTGGCCCAGACGGGTAGGTTGCGCATGGTGTTGCGGCTCCGGAGTGGGAGTTTCCGGCGGGTGGGGTCCCGCCTGGAGACTTCCGCATACCCTTGTGCGCAACGGGAAGGGTGGCTGGCTGGTGAAAGGTTGGTGACGGCTTGGTGACGCGTGGGCATTCCAGCGTTGGCCTGGTGCAGAATGGCGCGGTTGATCAGGCGGGCGGCAAGGGCGAAGCAAAGGACAAAAACGAAGGGCGGCCTCTTCGAAACAGAAGATGCCGCCCTTTGGGTTGGGCGTTTTGGCCGGATCCAGGCGCCGGGGAGTGCGCCGGACGGTCGGACGGGCGGACGGGCAGGCGTCTAGGCGCCCAGCCGGGTGCCGATGGCCAGGGTGGCGAGCAGGCACATGCCGCGTTTCAGGGCCACGGAAAAGGCGTCGTCCTTGCTGCCGCAGATCTCATTGATGGTGACTATGTCGATGGCGCTGCCGGGGTGGTGTTTGCGCGCGGACAGTTCCGGGACATAGGTGCCTTCGCTGGTCAAATAGGCGTAGGGCCGCAGCTCCCAGCCGTTGTGCAGTTCAACCTTGCCGGTGTACATTTTCTTGCGCAGTGCGTTCATGGTAGTCCCCCGAAGAAACTGCATTTTGTTCAGCACTGAAGAACGATCTATATAGACTATTGGAGGCTGTCTCAAGCATAGCTCAAATGCTCGGTTGGGTCTAGGGGGAAGGAGCATTTATTTGCTTTGCGAGGCAGGAGTTTTTTTGCCGGAGATCAATTCCAGCGGGTTGCGCGAAAACTATTTTGAGGGGTCAAGGCTTGCCCCTGCCGGGTTGGCCGGGGTATGCTCCGGGCACCACCAAAACCCACTTCTGGAGGCCCCCATGTGCGCCGTTGCCAAGCCTGCTTCAACTCCGTCCGCCGCACTGACCGTTGCCCTGCCCGCCGACCCGCCCGTCGACCTCTCGCCCGGCCCGCTGCTGGGCATGTCCGGGTCCTACTGGCGCGGGTGCACCCTGCATGCCGGGGTGGTGCTCGACGTGTTCACGCCCCTTGCCGAGGCCCCGGCCAGTCCGCAGGACCTGGCCTCGCGGCTGGGCTGCGATGCGCGCGCGCTCACCATGCTGCTGCGCGCCCTGTGCGCCATGGGCCTGCTCACGCGCAAGGGCGCGGCCTACGAGGCAACCCCCCAGGCCCGGCTGTTCCTGACGCCCGCCAGCCCCCGCTCCATCTGCCACATCATCCGCCACCACCATCATCTGGTGGAGTCCTTCGCCCGCATGGACGAGTCCGTGCGCTCGGGCCGGGCCAACCGCCTGGGCGTGGGCGAGGGCGAAACCGCACGCGAGGACTTCCTGCTGGGCATGTTCAACCTGGCCATGGGCATCGCGCCCGGGCTGGCCCGACAACTGGACGCCCTGCTCAAGGAGGCTGGCCTGCCGGGCATGGCCGGGCGCAGGCGCCTGCTCGACCTGGGCGGCGGGCCGGGCACCTACGCCATCCAGTTCTGCCTGGCGCACCCGGAGCTCTCGGCCATCATCTTCGACCAGCCCACCACCGCGCCCGTGGCCGAGGCCACGGTGGCCCGCTTCGGCCTGGGCTTCGGGCCGCAGGGGCGGGTGGGCTTCCAACCCGGTGACTACACCACCGGAACGCTGCCCGGCGGCTTCGACCTGGCCTGGCTGTCGCAGATCCTGCACGGCGAGGACCCGGCCACGGCGGCGGCGGTGGTGCGGCGCGCGGCGGACGCGCTGGCGCCGGGCGGGGTGCTTCTGGTGCACGAGTTTCTGCTGAATGACGCACAGGATGATACCCAGGACGGGCCGGAGTTCGCGGCCCTGTTCTCGCTGAACATGCTGCTGGGCACCCCGGGCGGGCAGGCCTACTCCGGGGGCGAGGTGCGGGGGATGCTTGAGGCGGCGGGGCTGGTCAAGGTCTGTCGGCTGGGCTTCACCGGACCGAACGACTCCGGCCTGATCGCCGGGGTGAAACCGGGAATCCAGGCCGGAGCCGCAAGGTCCGCGTGAGGGTGGAGCGGGGCTGCTAGTCGCCCGCGCCCATGAGCGCGTCCAGTACGCTGACGAACGCGCCCGGGCCGACGTGCATGCCGGCGCTGACCGAGGTCTTGGTGGACCGTGTGGTGGTGCTGGTGGAGGTGCCGCCAGGGATGGCCGAGGTGCTGCTGGTGGTGTGGCTGGACCCGGAGGAGCCCACATCCCAGTTCTTGCCCACGCTGGGCCAGGCGGCCTCGCCCAGGGCCTGACGGGTCTCGGCCCGGGTGATGTCGTCTGCGCCCTTGTCCGGGCCGCCATTCGATGCGTTGGTCGCCTGCTGGTTCAGCAGGCCCACGGCCCACTCGCCCCGGCCCACGCGGTGCGCGGGATAGTGGCCCGAGGCCGTGCGGCCGTTCTGCCTGGCGCCCATGGTGAACCAGCGCACCACGTTGCCTGCGGCGTCTTCGTGGGCCGGGTCCGGCACCACGGAGAAGGACGCGCCGGTCTGGGGGTTGCTCCAGGCCGAGGTCTGGCCGCTGCGGGTGCTTTCGAGCGCGTTCTCCAGCATCTGCTGGTCGCCTACGTCCATGGCGTCCAGCGGGGACAGGCCGTTGGCCTGGGACTGCTCCACATGGGCGGCCGTGGCCCTGGACGGGAAGCCGTTCACAGGCACCAGGCGCATGCTCACGGTGGAGGGCGAGAGCACGTACGCCTCGCCGGTCTCCTCCTGGCTGTTGACGGACATGACGCCCGCGTTGGCGCCCATCCAGCCGTCCTTGAAGAAGTTGTTGGACTGCGCGCCCTGGTTCAGTGCGTTCAGCAGCACCTTCTGGGTCTGGTACTGGCGCTTGATGAGCACGTCCTGCTGGCGGTAGCCGTCCTTGCTCAGGGTCAGGATGTGGTCCTGGTTGCGCGCCAGGCTGACCTGGCAGGGCGCGGTGCAGGTGGGCTTGCCGTCCACCACCACGCTGACGCCGCCCGGGTCGGTGGACACCGGCACGGTCTGCATGGCGATCTGCGGGGCGCAGGCGGAGAGCAGCAGCAGGCAGAGGGACGTTCCGGCGAGTCTGGTCGGGAATGTTCTGGTCATGAGAACTCCTGAAGCGCAAGGGGCCGCGCTGATTGGTGTGGATGCAAGGAGCCTTAGCACACAGCCCGGCGAGAGGCTAGTGCGCCTGGCGTCCTTGCCCATGCGGATTGCCCCGGCTATGCTGGGCCTGCCAGGCGGGCGGTTGCGCTGGCTCCATTTGGCGTTCAAATTGTGGGAAAAAGAGGCGGCATGGCCATGGGAAATGACAGGCGGGAGGCGCTGCGGGCGCTGGCGGAGGCAATCGCCGCCACCCTGGCGCGCGGGGTGCCCCAGGACCAGGACACCCTGGACACGGTGCTTGCCGCTCTTGGCGACCCGGACGAGCCTGGCAAGATGGACATCCGGGCGGCCCTGGCGCTCCTGGCGGCGGACCCGGAGGCCTCGGAGCACGCCTCGTTGGCGGCCCTGCTGCTCTCGCCCGGCCCCTCTGTGCTGCGCGGGCTGGAGCCTGCCTTGGCTCTGGCGGACCTCCGCGCGGACGAGGCCCTGGCGCTGGCGGAACGTGTGGTGGAGCGCCTTGCCGGGGACCAGGAGCGGGCGCTGGTCCTGCTGTCAGCGCTTTTGCCCGACGGCTCGCGGGCGGAGCTGTACGCCTCGGCCGATGGGTTGCGCGCCTTTGTGCGCCGCCTGCGGCCAGAGGCAACGGCCCCGGCGGAGCTGCGGGGCATCATTGCCCGGCGCTTCACGCCGGAGCTTGGCGCGGAGCTGGGCGTCATTCTGCGCCACTGCCGCCTGGGCTGGACGCCCGGACACGTGTTCTTCCTCGGCACCCTGCTAGAGCGCGCCGAGCCCCGCGCGGACGACCTGCTGGGGCTTTTGGCCTGGGCCGCGGGCTTTCTGGAGGACGTTGACGCCGAGCACGGCTCTTCCTCTGGCTCGGCACCTGGCCGACCACCCGATCTGCGAGGCAAGCTGGCCGCGCGCAGGCAGGCGCTGCTGAGCCAGCTGCGTCAGGCGGAGTTCATGGAGGAGGCGCTGGGGCGCGGCAACTACGAGACGCTCATGTCCCAGGGCCTGCGTTTCGCCCACGTGCATGGGCCGGACGTGCGCGACCAGCTTGCGTTTCTGGAACGCGTGACCAGGCTGGCGCTGGGCCTTGCGGGCGAGGCCCTGGACGGGGTGATCGTGCGCGACCTGGGCCGGGCCGAGGACGCCGAAGAGCTCCTGCGGCTGTTGCCGGGCCTGGATGACCAGGGCGAAGGCTAGGCCGTGGTCTTGGCGAGCTCGGGGTCGCGCCAGAGCAGCCAGGACAGCTTGCCCAGGTGGGCCGCTGCCACGAGGCACAGGAACGTGGCGAAGACGATGAGCGCCGGGTCGAAGTCCACGGTGTTGATGTCCGGCATGCGGATCAGGTACACTGAGACCTCCGCGAACAGGCCCAGCAGGAGCAGCGACAGCCCGTAACCGTGGCAGTGGTGGTCCACGCGGGCCTGCTGCGGCGTCAGGGCGTCCGGATACACCCCCAGGAACTTGAGCAGGGTCTCGCGCTCCTCAAGGGCCACGCCGTAGGCCACCAGGATGGTGCCCAGACCCTCCAGGATCTCCTCCATGGCGTGCTGGTGCTGGTCGATGGCCCCGATATCCTCCAAAATGTCCCAGGCGCCCTGGAGCATGAGTAGGCTAAACAGGACGCTCATGGCGATGAGGCCGGTGCGGCTGGTCAGTGCCAGGATCAGCTTTTTGGTCATGGGAGAGTCCTTTTGTGGAGAGATTCGGCCGAATTTTGCCACAGGTGGCGGGCGGGGGCAACACTGCTCAGATCTCTTTCGGGTCGCGCCAGAGCAGCCAGCTGAGCCGGGCCAGCAGCCCTGCGGCCGCGAGGCAGAAGAGCGCGCCCAGCACGATGAGCGCCGGGTCGAAGTTCACGATGTCCAGGTCCGGCATGCGGATCAGATACACCGCCACGCTCACGAACATGCCCGCCAGGATCACGGCCAGGCCGTAGCCGCTGCAATGCGTGTCCACGCGGGACTGGTGCGGGCTGATCCCGTGGGGGTAGAGCTTGAGGAAGGCCAGAAGCGCCGCGCGCTCCTGCAGCACCAGGCCAAAGGCCACCAGGATGGTGCTCAGGCCTTGCAGGATGTTCTCCATGCCGGGCTGGTTTTGGGCGATGGCGCTGAACTTGCGCAGGATGTCCCAGGAGCCCTGGAGCATGAGCAGGATGATCACGATGTTCATGACCATGATCGCCGAGCGGCTGGTCAGGTTGAGGAGCAGTTTCTTGGGCATGGCGCCATCCTTGGGGAATTGGGCGGACATTGCCACAGGCTCCGGGCGCAGGCAATGCGCAAAATAAGTGCGGCGCGGCCCTTTGAGGGTGACCGCGCCGCTGGAGGAGGGGATGGACTCAGAATTTACTGCTTGGGGGCTTCGTCGGCGGCTTTCTCGGCCTTCTTGGCGGCCTTCTTGGCCTTCACGGCCTTTTTCTCAGCCTTCACGGCCTTCTTCTCGGCCTTCACTTCGGCCTTTTCAGCCTTCATCTCGGCCTTGGCCGGGGCGGCGGCATCGGCGGCCGGGGCGGCGGCAAAAGCGGGAATGGCCAGGGACAGCATCAGGGCGGCGATGACGAGCTTCTTCATGATGAGACTCCTTGCGTACAGCTGAGGGTTTGGAAAAGGAGGTGCGCTTCCGTTATCTTTGCAGCGGCAGTGTGGGCTGCCGCATTGGCCACAATTAAGGCTGCTGGGGGGCGGTCTGCTGGTCGTGCTTCTCGCGCTTGATGTCGCGGCTCAGGCGGTCGGCCTTCTTGTTCAGGCGCTTGCGCTCCTGGGGGGTCACCACGCCGTCGGCCTTGGCGCGCTCCTCGGCCTTCATGAGCTTGGCCTCGCGTTTTTCCAGGCGTGCGGCTTCCTTTGCGTTCAACTGGCCGGAGGCTTTGCCCTGCTCGATGCGCCTCTCCATGCGGGCCTCGCGTTTGTCCAGTCCGGGGGTCTCGCCCGAGGGAGCCTGGGCAAAGGCGGGCACGGCCAGGGCAAGCATCAGGGTGGCGGCGGCGAATTTCTTCAGCATGATCCAGTTCCTTGTCGGTTGGTTGCAGACTATCAAGGAAAGTCCCTTTGGCGTCCCCGGTGCGTTTTCGCGCCGTGTGCCTTGCGGCAACGGGAGGAATAGAGCATAGCCCGTGCCAAGTTGTAATATGCTGATTAGGATGGTGATTTTTTAAACGCCTGGTCCGGCCGGGGCGCAGACGCGCAAAGATTGCGCTTACAGCGCAAGATTGTCGCTATAAGCCGGACTGCTCTGCGCGCTTCTGTCGCGGGTTCAGGCCCTCTGGGTCCAGCCCGCGCCCGGCATCGTACACGCCCACCACCTCGTCGATGCGCACCGCTCGGCGGGAGCGCCGGTGGTAGCGCCGGATGTTCAGGAAGTCCGACTCGTAGCCGCCCTCGTCGGCCCAGCCCCGGCCGAGCACTACGGCCAGCTCGCGCGAGAGGCACAGGCACAGCGGGTCGATGTTGCCCTGGCGGATGGCGTCGGCCACCGCGTCCGGCCCTTGCGCCCCGTCGGGCGCGGGGCGCGGCAGGAAGGGCACGTCAAAGGCCCGGCTGGTGTCCACCCGGCCGATGATCATATCCGGGGCCTGCTCCGCCTCCACCTGCGCCAGGAAGCTCGCCAGGGCGTTTTCGGACAGCGCGTTGTCGTCGTCGAGCAGGAGCAGGTAGCGGCCCCGGGCGGCGCGCATCAGCGCATGGCGGATGTGGTTGCCGAAGCCGCTTTGCGCCCCCTCTGGCCTGGGCAGCACAAGGAAGCGCAGGCCCGCCAGCGTGCTCGCCGGGCGCTCCCCGTCCACGCCGTCAAAGCCCACCAGCAGCTCCACCCGCGCCGGGTCGAGGCCCGCGTGGGTCTGGGCAAAGCCCGCCGCCGCCTCCACGCTTTGGATGGCCTGGGTGAGCGCGCGGGGGCGGTCGCCCCGGCTGGGCGTGATCACGCTGAACAGAATGTCCGTTCTAGCCTTTGGCAATGGTCACCTCCTGCGCCTCGGGGGTGCGGATGAACTGCGTGGCCGTGAGCGAGCACAATGCCAGGGCCGTGCCGCAGAAAAAGACCAGGCGCGCGTCCCACAGCCACAGCGCCCCGCCGATGACGGGCACGACCACGGCGGCGATGTGGTTGATGGTGAAGCCTGCGGCCATGGTCGGGGCGATGTCCTCGGGCTCGCCGATCTTCTGGAAATAGGTGGTGATGCACATGGCGAAATTGATCACCAGCTGGTCCAGCACGTACAGGCTGCACACCAGCAGCTTGGAGTCCGAAAAGGCGTAGGCCATGCACACCGCCGCAACGATGACATACTCGAACGTCAACAGGGTGCGCTCGCCGAAGCGGTTGATGGCCCGGCCGATGAGCGGGTTGGCGAAGACGTTGATGGCGTTGTTCAGGATGAACAGGGCCGTGATCTCGGTCAGGCCCATGTTGAATTTCTTGACCAGGAGGAAGATGGCGAAGGCCAAAAACACCTGGCGCCTGGACCCGGCCAGGAAGGTCAGGATGTAGTAGAGCGTGTACTTTTTGCGCAGGATCATCTTCTTGCGCTGCACCGGCGCGCCTGCGTGCGAGGGGTCCTGCGTCAGCCCCCAGAGCCCGGCCAGCACCACCACGCCGCCCAGGATGGCGTAGATGCCCGTGAAGTCGAGATAGTGCGCGGCCAGAAGCACCGTCACGCCCACGGCGATGTTGCTCATGCCCGTGACGCTCCGCAGCCGCCCGAAGACCAGGGGCGCCTCGGAACGGTCGAAGTACTGCAGCGTCAGCGACATGTTCAGGGTCTCGTAATAGTGGAAGCCAAAGCTCATGATCAGCGTGGTCAGGGTCAGCCCCCAGAAGCTCGGCAAGAACCCCGTGAGCGCCACGCCGAGCCCCAGCGTGGTGATGGCCAGGGCCACGATGCGGTGCTCGGGCAGCACCAGCAGCACGTACACCACCAGCAGGGACAAGAAGCCGGGGATCTCGCGCACGGCCTGCACCACGCCCACCTCGAAGCCGCCGAATCCGGCCCGCTCCACGGCGAAGTTGTTGAACAGCGTGATCCAGCCCTGCATGCCGATCTGCGAGGCCGCAGTCAGCACCATCAGGAAAAAAAGCATGCGCCGGGCCTGGGCTGCGGCGAAGTTGGGCGGTGCGATGGCTGGCTCGGACACGTGGTTCCTTTTGTCTTGTATTGTCAGGGGCTCCGCCCCTGCGCCTAATCAGGGGCTCCGCCCCTGCGCCTAATCAGGGGCTCCGCCCCTGCACCCCGTCGGGGGGAATGATTCCCCCCGGCGGGGTCCAATCTTTTCTGACATATTGTGATTTATTTTATCAAGTTGTGTCGGCAGGCCTTTGGGTCGCTGTTGACATTTCGGGACACGTACGGGACACATAGTACGTAATTAAGCTGCCTCCATCTGGGATGAAATGGGAGAACCCATGTATGGATATCTTTGCCCAAAGACTCTGTTTGAGGCATTCTAGCCCATCATCCACAAGGAAGCAAAAGGTCTGTAGGCCTGTCGGTGCAATGCACAGCGGCCCCCCTCCTTGCGGAGGGGGGCTTGTGGCGCGAAAGGCGATGTAGCCCGACAAAGCCCTTCCCGCACGCGCGGGGATAGCGAAGGGTGAAACGGAAAGCGGAAATGACCCCAACGGTGCCTTACTGGGGCCGGAGTTGCGCTTGCCCACCACCGCCCTGGGACTCACCCACGTCCAGAGACTGGCGCACGGCTCTGCCGCTGTCTGCTGGCCTTGCGGCACCACTACTGCTGATCACGGTTCCGTGCCCAGCCGCCTAAACTGTCGTTCCTGGTCAGTGGTGAGTGCGGAGGTGTTTTCGCTTGGTCAGAAGTAGGAGCCAAGGTGGCCGAGAGGGTCTTACAGTGAATGGTGAGCGGCTGTGCGGGGTAGGGTCAAGCCGACCGCGCAGCCTTGTCTGCCGTGGCCGAAAGAAGTATGCTTTTAGAGGGGCTGCGCAGAGGACGGCTGCCGTTGTTGTCTGGGAAGTTTCACTTCGGACAGCGCAATCTGGTATGGCATCGCGAGCGCAACGTGCTGTGAGTTTTCATAGAGACGATTGCCAAGGGCGGCAAGCATGATTCTGCGGGCAAGATTGGAAGCCGAGGGCACGCCCTCCCTCCCAGACGGGTCCCACAAAAACCATTCGGAGAGAAACCGTGCGCCAAGACCTGGATATGGATTACTTCAGGACAAGGCTGGAAGCGCGCCTGCTGTCCCTTGCGGACAACCGGGAAAAGCTGAAGAGCGACATGGTCCAGAAGGAGCTTGACCAGACCTGCGTCGGGCGGCTTTCACGCATGGACTCCATGCAGCAGCAGGCGATGTTCCAGGCCGCCGCGCGGCTCGCGGATCAGGAGCGGCAACGCGTCCTCCACGCACTGGAATCTTTGCGCTCCGGCGACTACGGCTACTGCATGCTCTGCGAAGAGGAAATTTCCGAAAAGCGGTTGCGTTTCGATCCGAGCGTGCTGACGTGCATTTCCTGTGCAAGGGGAGGCGAAGGCGCGTAGCACCCACGCGTGCCAGGTCTAACAGGGTGCGGAACACCGCCCTTTGGCTCTGTTTGACAGCGTCTTTTCCTCTTGCCATCGCGACTCTGTAGCTGTATCAACCCTTTCTTTGACCAAGTCAGATGTCCTTGCGTCTTTGCCCTAGCGCACCGCCCAGGCCTTTCAGACTTACCTCCAGGTCATAAACCCAATCCCCATGGCGCCGCTGCCTCACCTCAGCGGACAGGGTGATACTGTTGCCTTCCTTCAGGCACCGTCGCAACCCGGTTCTTTTCGTTTACGCAGACATTCAGCACACAGGAGCATCTTTTGATCGTAGCGAGTTTTCCAGAAATCAAGACCAATATCCTCAGCGGCCTGACCGTTGCCCTGGCCATGGTTCCCGAAGCGATAGCCTTCGCCATCGTTGCCCAGGTCTCCCCCTTGGCAGGGCTTTACGCCTCCTTCATTATGGCGCTCATCACCTCCGCCTTTGGTGGCCGACCAGGCATGATCTCCGGTGCTACCGGGGCGCTGGCCGTGGTCATGGTGGCCCTGGTCGTCACGCATGGCGTGGAATTCCTGTTCGCCACCATTGTTTTGATGGGGATATTTCAACTGCTCTTCGCCGCAGCCAAGCTAGGCAAGATCATCCGCATGGTGCCGTATCCAGTGATGCTCGGCTTCGTAAACGGCTTGGCCATTGTCATCTTCGTGGCGCAATTCAGCCATTTTAAGACTATCAGTGCGGACGGGGCCTTGGGCTGGATGCATGGCGCGCCACTTGTGATCATGCTTGGGCTCGTTGCGGCAACAATGGCCATCATCTATCTTCTCCCCAGGGTCACCAAGGCCGTGCCGGCGACACTGGTAGCCATTCTCACGGTTTCCGGGCTGGTGGCGGTGCTGGGGGTGCAGACGAAGGTTGTGGGCGACCTGGGTTCCATCGCCGGGGGCCTGCCCATGTTCCATCTGCCGCAGCTGCCCCTGAACTGGGAGACGCTCCAGATCATCTTTCCCTATTCCCTGATTCTAGCAGCAATCGGCCTCATTGAGTCGCTTTTGACGCTGAACCTCATCGACGAGATGACCGGCAAACGCGGTCAGCCCAACCGCGAATGCATGGCGCAAGGCGCCGCCAACGTGGTCACGGGCTTCTTTGGTGGCATGGGCGGTTGCGCCATGATCGGGCAGAGTATGATCAACGTGAGCAGCGGCGCAATCATGCGTCTGTCCGGCATCTCCACCGCGCTGTTCCTGCTGTCGTTCATTATGTTCGGGTCCAGCCTCATAGAGCGCATTCCCATGGCCGCGCTCATCGGGGTGATGTTCGTCGTTGCCGGGAAGACTTTTGAATGGGGCAGCCTCCAAGCACTGCGCAAGATCCCTCGCACCGACGCCATGATCGTGGTCGCCGTCACCGTAGTCACCGTTTTTACGGACTTGGCCATCGCGGTGGTGCTGGGCGTTGTCATCTCTGCCCTGGCCTTCGCCTGGCAGCATGCGAAGCAGATCAACGTGAAATCGTTCAAGAACGAAATGGGCTGGAAGATCTATGAGTTGGAGGGAACGCTGTTTTTTGCCTCCGTGGCCGGGTTCCAGAACCTGTTCACCCCCAATGAAGACACGGACGAAGTCATCATCGAATTCCTCAATGCACGTGTGATGGACCATTCGGCAATTGAAGCCATTGATGCCTTAGCGGCCCGCTATCTCAAGTTGGGCAAGCGTCTGCACCTGCGCCACTTGAGCCATGACAGCCTGGAGCTCTTGGGCAAGGCGAAGAAGCTGGTGGAGATCAATATCACCGAAGACCCGCACTATCACATCGCGGCCAGCAAGTTCGGATAAGGTGACGCGCACTGACGGAGAATTGTCCTTGGGCGTGCGGATATCGACCGAGACGATGCCCCCGGCACTTTCTCCACAGCATAAGGCTTGTGATAACAGCAAGTCTAACCACAGGCGGAGGCATTCTCAACATGTGGAGCAGCCACATTCGATTGAGCGGCTGTCAACCACGTCTTGTCTGTTGACAGACAAGTGAAATGTTCCTTATTTTTTAAAATTTGACGTCATGACACTGCGGCTATTCGTAAAAAGTCTGCCGATATTTACAGCTTGGCAGAACATTCGTTTGCATTGCTATGCGCTAATCTTCTATTACAACAGCATGTTGTCCAACTTTAAGCTGTACTGCAACATACTCTTTGAGCAACTCCTTAGAAGGAAAATCCGCACCACCGACCAACTCCTCATGCCTATTCGTATTTCCATATTCATCTTTAGACACAACGCCTAATATAGAAAATAGGCCAAAGGCGTGTGCATAGCCATCTTTATCAAGATAGACAGTGACCTGAGTTACCATAAGCAGAACTCCATTAGCCATAAGTGAATAAGGCAAAGTCTTCCATTCTAGATCCAGCTAGGTGAGGATATGCTCTCGATGATTCCAAACAAGAAACTTAGTCCACAGCAGCCGTGATGGGTTGGGAGATCAGGAACAGGTTGGAAGTGGTGGCACAAGCTAAAGTTAATTCGCACAGTTTGAGTTGTGCACGCCGCCGGCATTCAGATAACTTACTTGAGGAAAAACGACCGCCCCAGGCTTGCCCAGGGCGGCCATTCTACTGGATATTATGGGGGTTGCTATTTCTTGAGTGGAGCCAAAAAGATATAGTCGTTGGCCTTGGCGGAACCGTGGCACTGGATGCACATGTCAGCCTTGCCCTGAGCCATGATCTTCATGTCCGGCCCATACTTCAGCCACATGTAGTCCCCGGCTTCAGGGTTGAACCCCTTCTTCTTGTACATCACCGTGACAGCTCCCAGCATCTTGT
>PHAR01000006.1:0-216470 GCA_002840405.1 Deltaproteobacteria bacterium HGW-Deltaproteobacteria-8
TGTGCACATGGAGATGCTCACCGGCCTTGATGGGCGCAACCACCTTGCCGATGTCCGTTCCGTACTTGATGACCGAGTCGCCGGGCTTCAGGTCCGCCAGGGCGAGCTTGTGGCCGATGGGAATGTCATCCTGGACCTTGACGCTGATCGTCTTGTCGTCGGCCATCTGCCACCCCGACAATTCCTGGCCGGCCTTGACGCCTTCGACGACGACAACACCGACGGAGTCGCCGGGCTCATGAACCAAAAACTGAATCGACATATGATCCTCCAGTGTGAGAATTTGGACAACAGGCGACTCCTGTGTATTATGTCTTATAAAAGACTGTCAAGAATAAAGTTGAAATTTGGGTGCGGCAATACAGTTTGTCCCCAGAGGTTTAGCTATCAAGCGGATTATGTTGATATTGTGTGCAATGTCGGCCAGACGCTTGTGCCCAAAGCTGCGCGCTTTTGGAATCCCGTTTGGGCTGGCCATCGAGGTGGACCGGAAGCACGGAAGATGTCCGGGATTTGCGGAGTATGTCGCCCTGAACTGGGGGGGCCAGCATTGACAGGCACAGGACCGGAAGTTGTCCTCTTCCCCTTGCATAGCGGTGATTCCCTAGGGGTGCGTCCGCAGCCTTCAGGTCCGCTCACGGGATTGCCTGCGCAGCTGGTGTGGCGCGGGCACACGGTGACGAAAATCCGTGCAGTGAGGGCCGCCGCCTGTCTCCTCTTGCCGGAACTCTGAAAATTTCGGCGCGGCTGGACACTTCCCCCAGGATGGTTCATAAGTATCCTAGACCTGAAGCAGCTTGCGGCGCCCAGGCCCCCGCATGTGCGCCTGGAGTGGGCGTGCCGACGCCTCCCGGCGTGGCGGCCAGCCCGCCTCTTTATGTCACGACACGAACAGACAATCTGTCCCAGGCCTCCGGGCCGGGGCCAGGCTCAATGAGGGCACCCCCCTAAGGGTGGGGCTTTCGGAGGGAGTCGCCAAGGCGGCCCCTGCGTTTTATGACAAACCTGCGTGACCCGTGCAGCGGGGGCAGCGCAAGCAAAGAGGAGCACAGGCATGAATGAAGTGTATCAGGACAGGCCCAAGGAGTTTTTTGAGTCGATATTGAAGAAGGTTCCGTCCAGCGTCATCGGGGTCGTGGTGGCGGCGATCATCCTGCTGGTGTTCTTCACCCCCTGGGTCCAGGTGGGCGCTGGGCAGCGTGGCATCGTCTTGAACTTCGGCGCCGTGCAGGACAAGGTCCTGGATGAAGGCCTGCACCTGCGCATCCCGGTGATGCAGGAAGTGGTGCTCATGGACGTGAAGGTTCAGAAGGTCGAAACCGACGCGGCGGCAGCCTCCGCCGACCTCCAGGACGTCAGCTCCCGGGTGGCCCTGAACTACCACATCATCCCGGACAAGGCCAACGTGGTTTTCCAGAAGATCGGCGTCAACTTCCGGGAGCGCATCATCGACCCGGCCATTCTTGAGGTCGTCAAGGCCGTCACGGCCAAGTACACGGCGGAGGAGCTCATCACCAAGCGCCCGGCCGTGAGCGAGGCCATGCGCGTGACCCTGATGGAGCGCCTGGGCCACAACAACATCGCCGTGGACGCGTTCTCCATCGTCATCTTCAGCTTCTCCAAGGTCTTCACCGAGGCCATCGAGGCCAAGCAGACGGCGGAGCAGCTGGCCCTGAAGGCCCGGCGCGACCTGGACCGCATCAAGATCGAGGCCGAGCAGAAGATCACCGCAGCCAAGGCCGAGGCCGAGTCACTGCGTTTGCAGAAGGCCAACATCTCGCCCGACCTGCTCCAGCTGCGCAAGATCGAGGCCAACATGAAGGCCATCGACAAGTGGGACGGCGTGCTGCCCCAGGTGACGGGCTCCGGCGCGATCCCGCTCATCGGCCTGGGCGACCTGCAAAAGAGCGCTCCGGCCAAGTAGCCTCGCAGCGTTCGTCGATTACGGAAAGAATAAGGCCGGGAGGGTTTCCCCTCTCGGCCTTTCCTGCGTGGGTGGTCAGGCGTTGCGCTCCAGAAAGATGAGGGTGAGCGCGGAGCTGACGGTCTCGCTGCGCACGGGCAGGTAGCCCAGGCGCTGGTACAGGCGGAGATTGCCCGCGCTCTTGTGGCCGGTGAAAAGCTGGAAGCGCCGGGCGGCTGGAAAGCTGGCCTCAACCGCGCGCATCAGCGCGGAGCCGAGGCCCTGGCGCTGGTGGCCGGGGTGGACCATGAGCCTGCCGATGCGGCAGAGCTCGCTGTCCAGGCCCGCCCGGACAGAGCCCACGAGAGCAGCGCCGGACATGGCCTTGAGCACCAGGTGCGTGGGAAATTCCGCGCGCAGGTCCTCCAGGGTTTGGGTCAGCGGCGGGATGCCCCAGTCGTCGTACAGCCTGGCCTCGGACTGGTAGGCCAGGCGCTGCAGGGCCAGGATGGCCTCGGCGTCGGCCAGGTCGGCTGGCATGATCTCCGCCTGGGCCATTGCAAACCGCTGTGTCGATGGCTCCATGCCTTCCTCCCTGTCCTGCCCACGTAAAAGGCCCGGAGTTTCCCCCGGGCCTTGTTGTTCCAGCGATCTCGTCGTCGGTGCTACAGGTCGTAGCCGAAGGAGTCGACGATCATCTTGGTGCGGGCCTTGGAGGCGGTCATGCGCGTGGCGAGGTCCTTCTTGTACTGCTTGATGTCCAGCTTGATGGTGGCCACGCCGGAATCCATGGCCGCCTGGGCCACGGCCGGGGACACCCACTCGAGCACGCGCGGGTCCAGCGCCTTGGGGATGATGTAGTCAATGCCGAACTTGAGCTCCTTGACGCCGTAGATGGCGCAGACCTCGGGCGACACGGGCTCCTTGGCCAGGGCGGCCAGGGCCTTGGCAGCGGCCAGCTTCATCTGCTCGTTGATGACCTTGGAGCGGACGTCCAGCGCGCCGCGGAAGATGAAGGGGAAGCCCAGCACGTTGTTGATCTGGTTGGGCGTGTCCGAGCGGCCGGTGGCCATGATCAGGTCGGTGCGGGCGCCCTTGGCCACGGAGTACGCGATCTCCGGGTCCGGGTTGGCGCAGGCGAAGATCACGGGGTGCTTGGCCATGGACTTGACGTTCTCGGCGTTGATGACGTCCTTGCCGGACAGGCCCAGGAACATGTCCGCGCCGGTCATGGCCTCGGCCATGGTGCAGGCCTTGCTCTGGGCGTAGTAGGTCTTTTCGGCGTTCATGTCCGTGCGGCCGGTGTGCAGCAGGCCCTTGGAGTCGAACATCCAGATCTGGCTCTTGTCCAGGCCCATGGCCTCGTAGAAGCGCGAGCAGGAGATGGCTGCGGCGCCGGCGCCGGAGACAACGACCTTCAAGTTCTTGATGTTCTTGCCGCTGATCTCGAGCACGTTCATGAGGCCCGCGCCGGAGATGATGGCCGTGCCGTGCTGGTCGTCATGGAAAACGGGGATGCCCATTTCCTTGATCAGCGTCTGCTCGATCTTGAAGCATTCCGGGGCCTTGATGTCCTCAAGGTTGATGCCGCCGAAGGTGGGCTCCAGCATCTTGCAGAACTCGATGACCTTGTCCGGGTCCAGCTGGCGGATGTTCAGGTCGTAGACGTCGATGTCGGCGAAGATCTTGAAGAGCACGCCCTTGCCTTCCATGACCGGCTTGCCGGCCTCGGGGCCGATGTTGCCCAGGCCGAGGACGGCCGTGCCGTTGGAAACCACGGCCACGAGGTTGCCCTTGTTGGTGTATTCATAAGCCTTCTCCACGTCGGCGTGGATGGCCCGGCAGGCGTCGGCCACGCCGGGGGTGTAGGCCATGGACAGGTCACGCTGCGTCTCGCAGGGTTTGATGGACACGACCTCAAGCTTGCCCTTGCGCTTCATTGAGTGATACTTGAGGGCTTCTTCCTTGGTGAACAGCGCCATATCGGGTTCTCCTGTTAGAAGGTGGATTCCGGGGTTGTGCCGACACCGGCATGAATCTGGACTTTAGTTGGCCCAGAGAGCCTCGTCAAGGGCCGCGCCAAGGAACAGACACCATTCGGCCGGAGAGAAAATGCCCCTGTCCAATCTCGACATCGTCCTGTTCCGGCCCAAGTACCCGGAGAACATCGGCTCCGTGGCCCGGGCCATGCTCAACATGGGCGCCAAAAATCTCGTGCTGGTGGACCCGGCGGACTTCGACCTGGCCAAGGCCGAGCCCCTGGCCACCTTCCACGCCCGGCACATTCTGGAAACCGCGCGCGTCCTGCCGACCCTGCGCGAGGCGCTGTCCGGCGCGGCCCTTGTGCTTGGCACCACGGCGCGCACCGGCGGCTGGCGCAAGGGGCTGCTTTCGCCTGCGGGCGCGGCCGGTGGGCACGTGTTCCCGCGCCTGGCCGAGGGCGGCCGCGTGGCCCTGGTCTTCGGGCCCGAGGACCGCGGCCTGACCAATGAGCAGACCACCCTGTGCGACCAGCTGGTGATGATTCCGGCGCATCCGGACTGCACCTCGCTCAATCTCTCCCAGGCCGTGCTCATCCTGCTTTACGAGTGCTTCCAGGCCTCGCTGGCCGAGCCCTTTGAGCCCAAAGGCCCGCCAAACGAACGCGATGCCACCTTTGAGGAGCGCGACGCGCTCTTCGACAACCTTCAGGCCGCGCTCTCCGACATCGGCTACCTGAAGGACCAGAACCAGGATTACTGGATGCTGCCGGTGCGCCGTTTCTTCGGGCGCTTCCGCCTGAAGCGCAACGAGTTCAACCTGCTCATGGGCGTGTGCCGTCAGGTGCGTTGGGTCGCCGCACGGGCCGGGCTCCGGGAAGCGGCCGGGCAGTGCCAGGAAAAGTGCAAGGCCGGGGATGTTGATTTTTGCAGGGAATAGGTTGACAAGAATAGGCACAACGTAACCGGTGAGCGTCTCTTCGCTTACGCTCCTGGAGCACCATGTCCCTACGCGCCAGCACTGCCAACGCTTCAGGCGAGACCCTCCGGGTCGGCCTCGCGGCCCTGTGCTTGGTCCCGAGCAGGGTCTCGGGCGTCGTGCTGACCCTGGCCTTGTGCCTGGTTCTGGGCTGGCCCGGGGCGGCCCGGGCCGATAAGCACGAGCTGGTCTTCGGCATGTCGGCGGCCTTCAGCGGCCCGGCGCGCGGCCTGGGCATGGAGTACTTCCGGGGGCTCATGGCCAGCTTCGAGCACACCAACGCCCACGGCGGGGCCGGGGGCTGGCGGCTGGTGCTCTCCCTGCGCGACGACGGCTACGATCCGCTGCCCGCGCTTTCCAACACCATCGGCTTTGTGGAGCAGGAGCGCGTGTTCGCGCTGCTGGGCTACGTGGGCACGCCCACCACGGCGCGGGTGCTGCCGCTGCTCAAGCACTACGAGTCCGAGCACATGGTCCTGCTTTTCCCCTTCACAGGCGCGGATCTGCTGCGCGAGCGGCCCTTTGACCCCTTCGTGTTCAACTTGCGGGCCTCCTATTTCGACGAGACCCGTGGCCTGGTGGAGGCCCTGATCGCCGCGGGCAAGCGCCGCATCGCCGTGTTCCACCAGTGCGACGTTTACGGCCGCAACGGCTGGGACGGCGTGCGCCGGGCGCTCAAGGCCCACGGCCTGTCCATCGCGGCCAGCGCCACCTACCGCCGGGGAGCGGTCTACACCCAGGATTTTCGCCGCGAGGTGGGCCTGCTTCTGGCCGCCCGGCCGGACGCGGTCATCACAGTGGGCACGGCCCCGGCCTGCGCGGCCTTCATCCGCGATGCACGGGACGCGGGCGCAACCCTGCCCATCGCCACCCTGTCCTTTGCCGACGCCGACAACCTGGTGAAGTTCCTGCTGGCCCAGAACCGCGTGACCAGCCGCGACTACACCGCAGGGCTCATCTTTTCCCAGGTGGTGCCGAGCTTTGCGGACCCCCGGCTGCCTGCCGCGCGGCTTTACCGCCAGGCCATGGACCATGCGCGCGTGGCCCTGCCCGCCCAGCTGATGCGCGAGGAGTATGTCCCGAACAGCCGCAGCTTCGTGAGCTTTGAGGGCTTCCTGGCCGGGCAGGTGCTGGCCGAGGCCGTACGCCGCATGGCCGATGCGCCCACCCGCGCGCGCCTGGCCTCGGTGCTTTTGGGCATGCGGAAGCTGGACATCGGCATCGGCGAGAAGGTCAGCTTCGGTCCGGGGCGCAACCAGGGCCTGCGCCGGATGTACCTCGTGGTCTACCGCAACGGGGGGTTTGAGAACGTGAAGGCCCTGCCCAAGGGGTGGCCATGAGGAGACACGGGCTTTTCCTGCGCCTCTTGGTGTTCATGATCGCGGCCTTCGGCGTCATGGCCGCGGCCACCTCGCTCTTGTCCGGCCGGGAGCTGAACAACTCCATGGTGCGCGAGTACGAGGGCCGGGCCGTGGCCCTGGCCCGCTCAATCGCCGACGGCAACACCGAGATCCTGCTCAGCCGCAACGCCGGGGCCATCCAGGCGGCCATCGACCTGCACCAGGAGATGGGCGGTTTGTCCTACATCCTCGTGGTGGACCCCCAGGGCGAGGTGGTGGCGCACACCTTCACCCCGGTCGTGCCCGAGGAGGTCATGGCCATCGTGCGCGAGGCGCCCGGCAAGGCCCACTTCGGCGCCGGGCATGATACCCGCACCCTGCTTTTGGCCCCGGACACCGAGGTCATCCATGTGGCCCAGCCCATCCTGGGCGTGTTTTTGGCCTTCGTGGCCATGGCCTTCTTCTTCATCCGGGGCATCACCGGGCCGCTGCGCGAGCTCTCGGCCTACGCCCAGCGCGTGGCCAAGCACGACTTTTCGGCCACCTGCGAGGTGCGCTCCAAGGATGAGATCGGCTCCCTGGCCGAGGCCATGCGCAGCATGGCCGGGCAGGTCTCCGGGCACGTGAACCAGCTGGAGCAGAGCGTGTCCGAGGCCACCAGCGGGCTGCAGGATGCCTGGGCTCGCTCACGGCCATTGTCGGCAACATCGCCGACGGCCTGCTGGTGGTGGACGAGGCCGGGATCATCGTGCGGCACAACCCGGCCCTGCTCAGGATGTTCGGCATGGAAGGCCAGGACCTGACCGGGCGCGTCTGCAACGAGGTCTTTGGCGCGCAGACCGGCGAGGTGGTGACCCGCTCCCGCGAGGCCGCCGAGATGACCTCGGTGGTGCTGCACGAGGTGCTGGCCACCCGGCCCGACGGCTCGCAGTTCCCGGCGGAGATCACCGTGTCGAGCGTGCCGCTCTCGGGCGGGGCCATCCAGGTCTGCATCCTGCGCGACGTCACCGTGGCCAAGAAGGCCGAGCAGGAGCGCGAGCAGTCGCGTGCGCTCCTGGAGCGCATGGTGGCCGAGCGCACCCGCGACCTCTCGCGCACCAACACCCAGCTCAAGATCGAGGTGGCCGAGCGCAAGGTGGTGGGCGACGCCCTGCGCCGGGCCGAGGGCAAGTACCGGGGCATCTTCGAGAACTCCATGGAGGGCATCTTCCAGATTTCGCCCGAGGGGCGCTACATTTCGGCCAACCCGGCCATGGCCAACATCTTCGGCTACGATACGTCCGAGGACCTCATGGGCGTGCTCTCGGAGCTGAGCCCCTACCTGGAGCCGTCCCGGCGCGACGTCTTCCTCTCGACCATGGAGGAGACCGGCCAGGTGCGTGACTTCGAGTCCCAGGTGCGAAGGCGCGACGGGTCGGTGATCTGGATCTCCGAGAACGCGCGCAAGGTCGTGGACTCCACCGGCCAGACCCTCTGCTTCGAGGGCTTCTTGAGCGACATCACCCTGCGCAAGCAGGCCGAGGACCGCCTGATGCACCAGGCCTTCCACGACGCCCTGACCGGCCTGCCCAACCGCCTGCTGTTCATGGACCACCTGCGCATGGCCATGGAGCGCGCCCGCCGCCGCCCGGATTTCCGCTTCGCGGTGCTGTACATGGACCTGGACCGCTTCAAGGTCATCAACGACAGCCTGGGCCACGACATCGGCGATCAACTGCTGCGTCACGTGGCCTCGGTGCTGACGACCTGCGCGCGCTGCACGGACACCGTGGCCCGCTTCGGCGGCGACGAGTTCGCCATCCTGCTCGAGGACATCACCGCCCCGCGCGACGCCATCAGCTTCTCCCGGCGCATCCTGGAGGACATCAGCAAGCCGCTGGCCCTGGACGGCCGCGAGGTCATGACCTCCGGCAGCCTGGGCATCGTGCTGCGCACCGAACACTACGAGCGGCCCGAGGCGCTCCTGCGCGATGCGGACACGGCCATGTACCACGCCAAGGCTCAGGGCAAGAGCCGCTTCAAGGTCTTCAACCAGAAGATGCACACCAGGGCCCTGGAGACCATGGAGACCGAGGTGGCCCTGCGCCGGGCCCTGGACATGACCCAGGGCCTCGACGAGCTGGTCCTGCTCTTTCAGCCCATCCTGGACATCCGCCAGCGCCGCCTGGCCGGGTTCGAGGTGCTGCTGCGCTGGCGGCGCGATGACGGGCGCGTGATGCTGCCCGGCGAGTTCATTCCCCTGGCCGAGGAAACGGGCATCATCTTTCCTCTGGACTACTGGGTCTTTGCCCAGGCCTGCTGCTCCATCCGGAAGTTCGAGCAGGCCCTGGACGCCCACCCCTCGGCCAGCCGGGCGGGCTTCGCCACGAACGTAAACATCTCGGCCAAGCATTTCCGAAACCCCATGCTGGTGGGCCACCTGGAGCAGACCGTGCGCAACTGCGGGGTGGACCCCAGGAGCATTGCGCTTGAGATTACCGAGAACGTGCTGCTGGACAACGTCAGCAGCGCCACGGAGGTCGCGGCCCGCATCCGCGAGCTGGGCCTGGGCCTGTGCATCGACGACTTCGGCACCGGCTACTCCTCGCTCTCCTACATCCAGCGCTTCAGCGTGGACGCCATCAAGATCGACCGGGACTTCGTGGCCGGGCTGGGCCGCTTGTCCGACGAGGGTGGCAGCGAGGCCATCGTCAAGACCCTGGTGACCCTGAGCGCGGGGCTGCACCTCAAGGTCGTGGCCGAGGGCGTGGAGACGCGCGCCCAGCTGGCCTACCTCACGGGCCTGGGCTGCCAGTACGCCCAGGGTTATCTCTTTGCTCCGGCCCTTTCCGAGGCCGAGGCCCTGCGGCTCATCAACGAGGGCGCCACCGAGGACTGGCCCGCCTACCCGGACCTGCCCGAGGCCTGAGGCCCGGCGGCGGGCCGCGCCCCAGCCTTTGGCGCAGGCAGAACAGACTGAACAACCAGAAAAGAAGGAAGCCATGAACCTGTATACGTTGCGCATGCCGAAGCCCACCGGCGGACCGGCGGAGTCGCACATCTTCGCGGCCACGCCCGGCGCGGGCAAGGGCTGCATCTGTCTGCCCAAATCCTTGTGCCAGATGGCGACCACCGCCGTGACCACAGGGGTGGAGCAGTACATGTGCCTGGACAAGGGCAGGATGCTCATGCGCGCCGGCCAGTACGGCGGGCGTGTCTGCGCCGAGTGTCTGCTGCTGCTCCACGACGAGCGTCCGTAGCCCACGGCCCGGGCCTGGTCCGCGCGTGCGGGGTGGCCGTCCGGGCCGGTGCGCCCCCCCCCTTTGCGCTCACGCCGAACTGATGTAGGGTCGTTCTGTAGCAGCGAGTGATGTCCCCAGACCCTCATCCAGGCGGGCCTACCATGAGCCAGAGTTCCGTTCACGAGCGCTTAAGAGGCGTGTTCTCCCAGAAAAAGACGGCCAAGATCGGCACCGGGACCACGGCCCGCAGGACCGAGGTCATTTCCTATTATTTTGTGGAGGAGCGCGAGGACGGGGTGGTGCTGGTGCAGGCCCTCACGGCCAGCGACGTGCCCTTTGGCCCGGTCACGGAGATCACCCGCGAGGAGTTGCTGGAGAGCTACCTGCCCGAGCCCCAGAAGACCCTGTCCCGCAGCCATGCGACCCAGACCCCGCAGGAGATGGATATCCAGAAGGCCGTGGCTCGGGGCGACAAGTTCCGCAAGCGCGGCGAGAATTTTACCGCCGAGTACGAGTACAGCAAGGCCCTGTCTCTGGATGAGAAGAACGTGCGCGCCAACTTCGGCATCGGCCTGTGCTACATCACCCGGGGCGAGACAGACAAGGCCAGGGAGGTCTTCGAGCGCGTGGTCAAGATCGACGCGGTCTTCGAGGACGAGCACAAGCACCTGTTCAACGAGTTCGGCATCAGCTTGCGCAAGAGCGGCATGCACGCCGAGGCCATGGACTACTACCGCCGCGCGCTCGACCTCTCGCCCGAGGATGAGAACCTGCACTACAACATGGCCCGGGCCGCCTACGACAAGGGCGACAAGGGCCTGGCCGGGGTGTACCTCAAGTCCTGCCTGGCGCTCAATCCCACGCACGAGGAGGCCCTCCAGTTCGTGGATTTCCTCAAGCGCAAGAAGGCGGCAGGCACGTAATTCGCAGGAATCTGGAGACGATGGATTCTCCCTAGCTATCTCAGGACGGCCAAGACCATGAGCAACCAGCCATACCGCCAGCCCATTCGTGGCATGTTCTCCCAAACCAAGGTCAGTGTCATCGGCACCGGGGCCACGGCGCGCAAGATGGAGACCGTGCTCTACTATTTTGCCCGGGAGCATGAGGACGGCATTATGGATGTGCAGGCTCTGGGGGAAGATGTGATCCTTGGCCCGGTCATACGGGTCAACCTCGACGAGTTCCTGGAGACCTACCAGGCGGAGCCCGAAATGTCTCTGCGCCGCGCGCAAGAAGATGCGGACCGCCAGAGGGATGTCCAGAAGGCCGTGGCCAGGGGCGACAAGTTCCTGAAGAAAGGCAAGACCTATTCCGCCGAGTACGAGTACAGCAAAGCCTTGGACCTGGACGAGGAGTGCGTCCGGGCCACCTTCGGCATCGGCCAGTGCTACATCCTTCGAGGCGAACAGGACAAGGCCCGCGAGGTGCTGGCGCGGCTGGTGAAACTGGAGGCGGCCTTCCAGGCCAAGCACAAGCATCTGTTCAACGAGTTCGGCATCGCCTTGCGCAAGAGCGGCATGCATGCCGAGGCCCTGGCCTACTACACCAGGGCCCTGGAGCTCTGCCCGGACGACGAGAACCTGCACTGCAACATGGCCCGGGCCTCCTACGACCTGGGCGATGTCCAGGCGGCCATGCTGCATCTGGCCCACTGCCTCGCTGCGAACCCGGGGCACCATGAGGCCCAGCAGTTCCTGGTCTTCCTCAAGCGCGCCACACCTGCCGGGGCCTGAACCGCCATGACCAAAGCCCTTGTGCTGGCCGGAACCAGGAGCGGCTGCGGCAAGACCTCCGTTGCCCTGGGCCTCATGCGAGCCCTTGCCCGCCAGGGCCTGCGGGTCCAGCCCTTCAAGGCCGGGCCGGACTTCATCGACCCCGGCCTCCACGCGCGTGCCGCTGGCCGCGCCAGCCACAACCTCGACACCTGGATGATGCCGCCGGAGGCCCTGCGTGCGTGCTTCGCCCGGTTCGCCGGGGAGGCTGATGTCGTCCTTATCGAAGGTGCCATGGGCCTGTTTGACGGCCGCAGCGGTGCGGACGAGGAAGGCTCCACCGCGCACCTGGCCAAGCTGCTGGGCCTGCCGGTGCTGCTGGTCCTGGACGTGGCCGCCCAGGCGCGCTCCGTGGCTGCCGTGGCCCTCGGCTTCGCGCGGTTCGACCCGGCGCTTCGCCTGTCCGGCGTGGTGCTGAACCGCGTGGCCAGCCCGCGCCACGAGGCCATCCTGCGCCAGGCCATGGCGACCCTGCCGGACGTGCCCGTGCTCGGCTGCCTGCCGCGCGCCGAGAGTCTTGGCCTGGCCTCGCGCCACCTGGGGCTGGTCGTGGCGGAGGATGTCGCGGAGCTGGACGCCCGCCTGGAGGCCCTGGCCGACTGGGTGGAGCAGGGCGTGGACATCCCGGCGCTGCTGGCCGGGATGCCGGAGCTGCGCCTGCTCGAAATTTCCGCGCCCGCGCCGCACGTTTCACCGGATGCTTCGCCGGATCTTTCACCCGCCGTTTCGCGGGGAAGCCGCGTCCGCATCGGCCTGGCCCGGGACCGCGCCTTCTGCTTCGTCTACGCCGAGAACCTGCGCCTGCTTGAAGAGGCCGGGGCCGAGATTGTGCCGTTTTCGCCGCTTTGCGACGCGGCCCTGCCAAAGGACCTGGACGGGCTGTACCTGCCCGGCGGCTACCCGGAGCTCTCCGCCGCAGCGCTATCGGCCAACGCGCCCATGCTGGCCGCCGTGCGTGCCTTCTGCGGCCCAGGCGGGAAAGGCAGGCCGGTCTGGGCCGAGTGCGGCGGGTTCATGTATCTGCAGCGCGCCCTGGTTGATTCAGGCGGCGCGGAGCACGCGCAGTGCGGGGTGTTCCCTGGCCGGGCCGTGATGCGCACCCGGCGCGCGGCCCTGGGCTACCGCGAGGCGCGCACCCTCGCGCCCGGTCCGCTGGGACCGGAAGGCACGCTGCTGCGCGGGCACGAGTTCCACTATTCAGAGCTGGAGCAGGCCGGGCTGGCAGCTGGAGAGCAGGGCCAGGCGGCCTTCGCGCTTACGGCCTCGGACGGGCAGACGGTTTTCGACGGCGCCGCACTGGGCAATGTGGTGGGCGGATATTTCCACGCGCACCTGGGCTCGAACCCTGCGGCGGCGCGCAGTTTCGTGGCGGCCTGCCGGGCGGCGCACCAAAAGACCTGAGCCTCCGGCGGCCAGGGGCGCTGGCCCTGGACCCCGCCAAGGGCCCTGAGGCCCCTTGGAACCCCCAGTGCGCCGAAAGGGCTGTTTCAGGAGGAACCTGAAACAGCCCTTTCGGCTTTGGTGGGTCAGGAGACTCTTCGGGAAATCTCGGCAGCACAGCAGGGAGGCTGAAGTAGCCGTGGCGCGACCTGAATCCTGGCCGCAACACCCTTGAAGCCCCCGAAGGGGGGGGCTAGTCCTTGCCCCAGGTCTTGTGCTGGTGTTCCCGGAACCGCGAGGCATAGGGCTTCAGCTGCCTGAGGGAGCGGCCGAGCTGGGCGGCCAGGGACGGGCCGGAGGCCTGGTCGGAGGGTTGGCCGGAAGGTTGGTTTGAGGTCTGGCCCGATTCCTGGTTTGGAGCGGCTTGGCCCGAGGAGGTCTGGTCCGTCGGGGTCTTGCTGCCGGCTGCGGCGGCCTTGGCGAGCCTGCCGTACTTGACCTTCATCCGCAGCATGCCGCCCACCAGGAGCAGGGCGGCGCTGTTGGCCGCGATGACCGCCGGAGCCTTGATGAGGATGCCGTAGACCAGCCAGAGCAGCACGCCCAGGCACATGGACAGGTACATGAACAGCGAGATGTCGCCCACGGCCTTGGTGCGCCACGTCTTCCAGACCTGCGGCAGGTAGGCCGCCGTGGTCAGCGTGCCTGCGGCCAGCCCGAGGTATTCCACCCAGTTCAGTGTGATGTCCAGGATCATGTCGTGCCCCTTGAAGCCTGTTGGTGTGCGGTTTGGAGGCCAGCGCCTCCGTGCGACCTGATAGCCGAGTCCGTCCGCCGGGGCAACAGTCGGCTGCACGGTCTGCGGATGCGAAAAACGCGCTGTCCAAAATCGTTGCCTTCCCCCCGCCCGTGGGGGTATTGCATCTGGGATGCGCCTCGCGCCATTTTTTGGAGACATACCCACGTGCAGCACCCGGCCATAACAATCGAAAACCTCTGGTTCGCCTACGGCGGCGCGCGCGTGCTGGATCAGGTGAACCTGACCCTGGCAGCGGGCGAGTTTCTGGCCGTGCTGGGGCCCAACGGCGGCGGCAAGTCGACCCTGCTGCGGCTCCTGCTCGGGCTGGTCAGGCCCGGCGGCGGCTCGCTCAAGGTCCTGGGCCAGGACCCCGGCCAGACCGGCGGGCGCATCGGGTACCTGCCGCAGTTCACCAGCGTTTCCGCCAACTTTCCCATCACCGTGCTCGGGGCTGTGGCCCTGGGGCTGGTGCAGCCTGGCTTTTCCGGCCTGGCCGGCTGGCTGAGCCCGGCCGCGCGCCGCGCCGAGCGTGAGGCCGCGCTGCTGGCGCTCTCCCGCGTGGGCCTGGCCGACCAGGCCGGGCGCAGGCTGTCGGACCTGTCCGGCGGGCAGCGCCAGCGCGTGTTCATCGCCCGGGCCATCGTGTCCGGGCCGGAGCTCCTGCTCCTCGACGAGCCCACGGCCAGCGTGGACGGCAAGAGCAGGCAGGAGCTCATGGCGCTTCTGTCCGAGCTCAACCGCGACATGACCATCGTCATGGTCAGCCACGACATGAGCACTGTGGACGGCTGCGTGACCTCCATCGCCTGCGTGAACAGGAGCCTGCACCACCACGCCGAGAGCCGGCTGACACCGGCGATCTTCGCCCAGGCCGCAGGCGTGGACCTGAAGGCCACCTGCCCGGTGGAACTGGTGGCGCACGGGACCGTGCCGCACCGCGTGCTGCTGGACCACGACCACCCGGACTGCTGCGGCGGGACGCACCGCCATGAAAAGAGGGACGAGGGGGACGCGCCATGATGGACGCCCTCGGCTTCGAGTTTTTCCGCAACGCTTTGCTGGCGGGGCTGCTTGCCAGCGTCATCTGCGGGGTCATCGGCTCGCTTGTGGTGGTCAACCGCACCGTGTTCCTGGCCGGGGGCGTGGCCCACGCCTCCTACGGCGGGGTGGGGCTGGCCTTTTTCCTGGGCCTGCCGGTGCTGCCCGTGACCACGGCCTTCTCCACCTGCGCCGCCCTGTGCATGGCCTGGGTCACGCTGGACTCGCGCGAGCGCTCGGACACGGTCATCGGCGTGCTCTGGGCCGCGGGCATGGCGCTCGGCATCATCCTGCTGGACCTGACCCCGGGCTACAACTCCGACCTCATGAGCTACCTGTTCGGCAGCATCCTGGCCGTGCCGCAGAGCGACCTCGTGCTCATGGCCGGGCTCTCGGCCGCCGTGCTGGTGCTGGCGGGGCTGTTCTCCCGCGGCCTGCTCGTCATGAGCTTCGACGCCGAGTTCGCGCGTTCGCGCGGGGTGCCGGTGCGCTTCCTGCATTTCCTGCTCATGGGCCTGGTGGCGGTGTGCGTGGTTCTGGTCATCCGCGTGGTGGGCCTGATCCTGGTCATGGCGCTTCTGACCATCCCGCCCTTCATGGCCGAGCGCCGCGCAAGCTCCCTTGCGGGCATGATGCTCCTCTCGGCGGCCTTGAGCGCCGTGTTCTGCGTGGTCGGGCTGTATCTGTCCTATGCGCTCGACCTGACCTCCGGGGCGTCCATCATCGCCGTGGCCTGCGTGGGCTTCGTGCTCTCGCTGCTGTTGCCCTCCGGCCGGGAAAGGATCGCCTCGTGAGCCGCCGGGGCGGGAAGCCCGAGACCCGGAGCGCCCGGGACATCGCCCGGCACATCCGGAGCATGGCCATGCTGGTGCGCGGGGCCGCTGATCTGGCGAGGACAAAGCCCGCGCCCAAGGGCTTTCCCAAGGGCGGCTGCGCGTCAGGTGGATGCTCGACCGAGGGGGGGGCGACAGGTGGCTGCGCCGGAGGCGGCTGCGCCGCCAACGCCGCAGCCGGGCCCCCACACGAGGAGGAGGCCGGGCGGGGCTGGTGGGTGCTGGCCCAGGGCGGGGCGCTGGACGAGAATGATTTCGAGGCGCGGGAGGCCGCGCGCGAGGCCTTGCTTGAGCGCGTCCGCCGCGCGGGCATCCTGGTGGGCGAGAACGTCTGGGTCTGGGACCTGTCGCGCCGGGCGCAGCTGGTGCTGACCACCCTGCCGACCCTGGAGCGCGCCCGCAAGCTGGCCCAGCGCCTGCGCGCCAAGGGCCTGGCCATCGTCATCCGGCGGGAGATGCCTTGAGGGCGGCTCAGCCCTTGATAAGCCCCAGCTTGGCAAGTTCTTCGCAGATCTGGCTGGGCCGGAAGGGCTTGGTCATGTAGGACAGGGCCTGGCCCTGGATGAAGGCGCGCGAGGCCGTCTGGTCGTCGTCCAGGCCGGTGGTGATGATGACCGGCACCTGCCTGTCCTGCGGGATTTCGTGCCTGCCCTCCAGGGCGCGCAGTTGCTCCAGGGCCTGCAGGCCGTTCATGCCTGGCAGCATGATGTCCAGGAAAACCACGTCAAAGGGCTGGCCGATCTCCAGGGCATCACCAAAGGCCGCCACCGCGTCCTCGCCCGAGTCCACGGCCTGGCACTGGCCCTGCTGGCGCAGGGCGAGCTTCAAAAACTCCCGGTTCACGGGCTCGTCTTCCACGATCAGGATACGCAGCATCTTCACTCCCCATGAGCCGTCCGCCTTGGTTCCCTGCGGCGGTGAGCCGCCAGCGGGCTAGCCCTGGGGCCGCGCGCCCAACTCCATGACCGACTCGAACAGGAAGTGGTCCACCACGTGGCAGAGCATGTGCCCGGCCGCGATGTGCACCTCCTGCACCTGGGCGGTGTCCTTGCTGCCCACGCTGATGAGGTGGTCGCACAAAGGCTCCATTTCGCCGGTCATGGCCCCGCACATGCCGATGGTGGTCAGACCGCGCGCCTTGGCTTCGCGCAGGCCCGCCAGCACGTTGCGGCTGGTGCCGGAGGTGGAAAGGCCCACCAGGATGTCTCCGGCCTGGCCCAGGGCCTGGACCTGCTTCACGAACACGAGGTCGAAGCCGTAGTCGTTGCCGATGGCGGTGAGGATGGAGCTGTCCGTTGTCAGCGCGATGGCCGGCAGGGGCGGGCGCTCCAGCCTGAAGCGGTTGACGAACTCTGCGGCCAGGTGCTGGCAGTCGGCGGCGCTGCCGCCGTTGCCGCAGAAGAGTATCTTGCCGCCTTCGGTGAGGCACAGGGCCACGCTCCGGGCGATTTCGACCAGGTGGGCGGCGTGCTCCTCGAAGAAGGCCTCGCGCACGCGCAGGCCCTCCCGGGCGTGTTCCAGTACCTTGCGGATAGCTTTTTCGGACATGGGGGTCTCCGGTAGGTGGGCGGTGTTGCGCAAAACAGGAGGCGTATACACCGAATCGGGCCCGCAGGCAACGCGGCTGGCTGGCCCTGGGTGCCGAATAATGTTCGGACCTAAAGACAGACCGTTCGTCTGCAAGAAATGCTTTGAACTCCCGCCGTGATTGGGGTAAAGCAATCGCACATAGGCTTGGGTTGCACAAATTTCTACAATTTTGGAGGATCAACGGATGAAAGCGATGACCATCAAAGTGTTGGTGGCGGTCCTGGCCCTCGCCCTGGGAGCCTTTGCGCTCATGGGCTGCGGCACGGACAGCAACGTGATCAAGATCGGCTTCAACCTGGAACTTACCGGCGACATCCCGAAGGTCGGCGAGGCCTCCAAGTTCGCCGCCGAAATGCTCAAGGAAGACATCAATTCCAAGGGCGGCCTGGACGTGGGCGGCAAGAAGTACAAGCTCGAGTTCGTCTACCAGGACAACGAGGCCAAGGCTGACAGCGCCGTCAACGCCGCGCTCAAGCTCATCACCCAGGACAACGTCGTGGCCATCATCGGCCCCAACTCCTCCAAGCAGGCCATCCCCGCTGGCGGCGCCTGCAACGACAACCAGACCCCCATGGTCAGCCCCTGGTCGACCAACCCCGACACCACCAAGGACCGCCCCTGGGTCTTCCGCGCCGCCTTCCTCGACCCCTTCCAGGGTCCGGTGGCCGCGAACTTCGCCGCCAAGCAGTTTGGCGCCAAGACCGCTGCGGTGCTCTTTGACATCGCCAACGATTACTCCAAGGGCCTGGCCGAGATCTTCAAGGTCGAATGGGAGAAGAAGAGCGGCGCTGGCACCGTGGTGGCTTTCGAGTCCCACGGCACCAAGGACCAGGACTTCTCGGCCCAGCTGACCAAGATCGTGGCCGCCAAGCCCGACTTCATCTTCGTTCCCGACAACTACAATCAGGTCGCCCTGATCATCAAGCAGGCCCACGACCTGGGCTACAAGGGCCCCTTCATGGGTTCCGACGCCTGGGGCTCTGCTGAGCTCATGACCCTGTGCGGCAAGGACTGCATCGGCCAGTTCTTCAGCACCCACTATGCCGCTGCTGGCGCCCAGGGCGCGACCAAGGAATTCATCGACCGCTACACCACCAAGTACAAGTACGTGCCGGACGACGTGGCCGCCCTGACCTGGGACGCCACCCGCCTCGTGCTCCAGGCCGTGCAGGAAGCCGGCAAGGTCGAGAAGGACATCAAGGCCGAGCGCAAGATCGTGCGTGACGCCCTGGCCAACATCAAGGAATTCGCGGGCATCACTGGCACCATGAAGTTCCATGGCACCGGCGACCCCGACAAGTGCGCCGTGGTTGTGCAGATCAGCCCCGAGGGCAAGTTCGAGTTCAAGGAATCCGTCTGCCCCCAGTAGACGGCTAGCTATTGTGCGCGGCGGGGACCCCTGGTGGTCCCCGCCCGCATTGTTTTATTCAGCGGGCCAAAACATGGTGGCTTCCCGGACCGGTCCGGGGGCCGGGCAAGGTCCGCTCAAGCACTCCCCAAGGCAAGGTGTCCCCGGTGGAATTCTTTCAGCATGTATTGAACGCGTTGCAGTTTGGCAGCTTTTACGCCCTCATCGCCCTGGGCTACACCCTGGTGTACGGCGTGTTGCGCCTGATCAACTTCGCCCACGGTGACATCTTCATGGTCGGCGCGTACATCGCCTATTTCGTGGCCGTGCTGCTGCTCGGCGGCGAGGGCATGTCCGGCCTGGGTGTTTCGCCCGGCGTGGCCCTGGCCATCACCGTGCCCGCCACCATGATCCTGACGTCGCTGGTGGGCGTGACGCTTGAGCGCACCATGTACCGCCCGCTTCGGCGCAAGGGCGCGGACAGGCTCTACGTGGTCATCACCGCGCTCATGGCCGGGCTGATGCTCGAGAACGGCAACCTGGCCCTGCTCGGCGCCAGCCGCAAGAGCTTCCCCGAGCTGCTGCACAAGGTCATCTGGACCTTTGGCAACGTGTCCGTGACCAACCTCAAGGTCATCGTCGTGGTGGCCGCCATCGTGGTCTTCGTGCTGCTGGAGTTCATCGTCAGCAAGACCAAGATCGGCATGGCCATGCGCGGCATCAGTTATGACAAATTTGCCATTCCTCTCATGGGCATCCCGCTGGACACCATCATCGTGTTCACCTTTATCCTGGGCTCGAGCATGGCTGGCCTGGCCGGCATCCTCTACGCCATGAGCTACCCGATCCTGGAGCCCTACATGGGCGCGCTCATCGGCTGGAAGGCCTTCATCGCGGCGGTTGTCGGCGGCATCGGCGACATCCGGGGCGCCATCGTGGGCGGGTTCCTGCTCGGCTTCATCGAGATCGGCGTGGTTGCGGTGTTCCCCAGCACCCTGCGCGACCTGTTCGCCTTCTCGGTTCTGCTTGGCATCCTCTGGCTCAAGCCCACCGGTCTCTTCGGCGTTGCCCAGACCACGAAGATCTAGCGGTAGATAAGCCATGCAGAAACACACCTTCACCATCTCGCTTTTCGCGGGCATCTTCGTGCTCACGGCGCTGGCCCAGTTCGGCGTCATCAACCAGTACCTGCAGTCGGTCATCATGCTCATGGGGGTGAACATCATCCTCTCGACCAGCCTGAACCTGGTCAACGGCTACATGGGCGAGTTCTCCTGCGGCCACGGCGGCTTCATGTGCGTGGGCGCGTATGTTTCCTCGGTGGTCACCGTGCTCCTGTTCAGCAAGAACCACATCCTGGGCGCGCCGCTGCTGCCGCCGTCCCTGGCCCTGTTCGCCTTCCCCCTGGCGCTGTTCGCCGGGGCTGCCGTGGCCGCCGTGGCCGGGCTGGTGGTGGCCATCCCCTCGTTCAAGACACGCGGCGACTACCTTGCCATCATCACGCTCGCAGCCAACTACATCGTCATCTCGGCCATCGACAACATGGAGATCATCGGCGGACCGCGCGGCTTCATGGGCATGAACGCCACGGTGCACGGCATGGAGGGCCTGCTGGACATCCCCTGGATGCTCCTGTGGGTGCTCTTCGGCACGGTGTTCACCGTCTGGCTGCTCAGGCGCTTCGTCACCTCCACGCTGGGCAAGGGCGTCCCGGCCATCGCCCAGGACGAGATCGCGGCCGAGATCATGAGTGTGGACACCAACCGCATGAAGCTCATCGCCTTCATGCTTTCCTCCGGCCTGGCTGGCCTGGCTGGCGGACTGTTCGCGCACATCCTGGGCTACGTGAACCCGCACTCGTTTGACATCATGAAGTCCACCGAGGTCATGGTCATGGTCTACCTGGGCGGCATGGGCTCGCTCTCGGGGGCCACGCTCTCGGCCGTGCTGTTCACGGTGCTGCTGGAGGTCCTGCGGCCGCTGGAGATCTGGAAGTGGGTGGTCATTCCGCTGCTCTTGATCCTGCTCATGCAGTTCCGGCCCGAGGGCATCATGGGCAACAAGGAGTTGTCTGACCTGTTCCCCAAGCTGAAAAAGTACTACTCGTTCAAATAGGTCCCTGGAGAGCTCATGTCGCTGCTTGAAATCAAAGGACTCACCCGACGCTTCGGCGGCCTCATCGCCGTCAACGACTTCAACATCGAGCTTGGCGAGCGCGAGATGGTGGCCCTCATCGGTCCCAACGGCGCGGGCAAGACCACGGTGTTCAACCTCATCTCCGGGTTCTACCAGCCGAGTGAGGGCGGGATAACCATCAACGGCCGCGACACCAAGGGCATGCGTCCGCATCAGGTGACCAGCCTGGGCGTGGCGCGCACCTTCCAGGGCATCCGCCTGTGGGGCGAGATGACCGTGCTGGACAACATCCGCGTGTCCCAGCATTACCGCGCCGGCTACAGCCTGCTGGACTGCTTTCTGCGCACCAAGAAGTACATGGGCCGCGAGGCCGAGATCGAGCGCGTCGCCTGGGAACTGCTCGAGGCCATGGATCTCAAGGAGTACGCGCTGGAGCTGCCCAGGAACCTGTCCTACGGTCTGCAGCGCCGCGTGGAGATCGCCCGGGCCATGAGCCTCAAGCCCTCGCTGCTGCTGCTCGACGAGCCCGCTGCTGGCCTGAACTCCTCCGATGTTGAGGGGCTGATCAAGCTGGTGCGCTGGATCCACGACACCTTCCCGGTGACCATCTGGATGATCGAGCACCAGATGAAGGTGGTCATGAGCCTGTGCACGCGCATCAAGGTCGTGGACTTCGGCGCCACCATCGCCGACGGCAGCCCTGAAGAGATCCAGAACAACCACGCGGTCATCAAAGCCTATCTGGGAGACGACACGATTTGAACACGCTGCTTGAAGTCAAGAACCTCAAGGTTCGCTACGGCAACATCGAGGCCCTGCACGGCATCTCCTTCAAAGTGGACGAGGGCGAGATCGTTACCTTGATCGGCGCCAACGGCGCGGGCAAGTCCACCACGCTTTTGTCCATCTGCCGCCTGCCGCCCCCGGAGGCCCCGCGCGTCATCGAAGGCGATATTTTGTACAAGGGCCAGAGCATCCTGAATGTTCCGCCGCACAAGATCGTCAGCGACCTGAACATGGCGCTCGTGCCCGAGGGCAGAAGGATCTTCGGCAACCTCACGGTGGATGAGAACCTGAAGCTCGCCACCTACGCCCGCACGGACGGAAGCGAGGCCGTTGATCGCGACTTCGAGCGCGTGTTCACGCTGTTCCCGCGCCTGGCCGAGCGCCGCAAGCAGCGCAGCGAGTCGCTCTCCGGCGGCGAGCAGCAGATGCTGGCCCTGGGCCGCGCGCTCATGAGCAAGTGCAGCTTCATCATGCTCGACGAGCCCAGCATGGGCCTGGCCCCGCTTCTGATGTACGACATGTTCCGCACGCTCAAGGTGCTGAACCAGGAGGGCATGACCATCCTGCTCATCGAGCAGAACGCCAACCTGGCCCTGCGCTTCGCCCACCGGGGCTACGTGCTGGACACCGGCGAGATCGTGGCCCAGGGCTCCAGCGAGGAGCTTTTGGCCGACCCGGAAGTGAAGAAGGCCTACCTCGGCGGATAGGAATGGCCTGGCGGAAACGTCGGTTTGCTGAAATTGTGAGGGGGAGTTTTGCTCCCCCTTTTTTTGCGCCGAAGAATCCGTGCGGCTAGCGTGGGGCATCCACCTCGGCCAAGGCCTCGCGCACGCCCCTTGGCTCTGGCGGCGCAGCCGGATTGCGGCTGGTGGAGCTGGCCCGGGCCTGCGGCGCTGGCGCAGGCTGAGCCCCGCCTCCTTGTCTCTGCAATTGCGCCAGCGCAGGCCAGCTCCTTGATCTTTTGCGGGTATTTGATACTCGTTTAGGAAACCGGAGGCACCCATGCGCCGATTCGCCCTGCTTCTGCCCATCGTCCTCGTCCTGCTTCTGGTCGGTGTCTCCCAGGCCCGTGCCGAGCGACGCATTGCCCTGGTCATCGGCAACGCGGCCTACCCCAATGCCCCGCTCAAAAATCCGGTCAACGACGCCCGCGACATGGCTGCGGCCTTGCGCGGCCTGGGCTTTGAGGTCATCGCGCGTGAGAACGCAAGCCTGGCCCAGATGGAGGGCGCGGTGAAAGAGTTCTGGGACCGGCTCAAGCGCGGCGGGGCCGGACTGTTCTACTTCGCCGGGCACGGCCTGCAGGTGAACGGCCGCAACTACCTGGTGCCTGTTGACGCCAAACTCTCGGCCGAGCAGGACGCCAAGTACAAGTGCATGGACGCTGGCCTCGTTCTGGGGCGCATGGAGAACGCGGGCAACGAGTTGAACATCGTCATCCTGGATGCCTGCCGCAACAATCCCTTTGCCCGGTCCTGGCGCAGCGCGGATGTGGGCCTGGCCAAGATGGACGCGCCCAAGGGCTCCATCATCGCCTATGCCACAGCCCCGGACTCTGTGGCGGCCGATGGCGCGGGCAAGAACGGCCTGTACACGGAGAAGCTGCTCCGGGCCATGCGCGTGCCCGGCCAGCCTGTGGAGCAGATGTTCAAGCGCGTGCGCGACGAGGTCATGCGCGCCACCAAGGACAAGCAGGTGCCCTGGGAGTCCACCAGCCTGCGCGGGGATTTTTACTTCTCGCCGGGGGCGGGCGCTCCGGCCCTTGCGGTCGCGGCAGCCCCGCCCTCTGCGCCGCCGGCTTCGCCGGAGCAGGCCCTGGCCCCAGCGCCCAAGGAAACGCCGAAGGCGGCCCTGGCGCCGCAGCTGGACCTGAGGCAGCGGCTCGCCGGAAAATACGCGGAGGCCGGGGCCGACACGGGCAAGAACGGCCTGATCTTCGATTTCGCGCTCAAGGGCGACGACATGGTCGGCACGCCGAGCGGCTGGACGGGTGGTGTTTCTCCCGTGGGCATCAGCGATGTGCGCGTGGACGAAAACGCGCTGGCCTTCCGCTTCATCTACAAGAAGGGCCTGTTCGGCATCGCGGGCACCACGTACACGGATTATACCTGCGACCTCTCGGGCGACCTGAACGTCATCCCCATGACCTACCTGACCGAGTCCGGCAACACGGGCAAGGCGCGGCTCATCCGGCTGAAGGGGGCAGGATCCAGGCCCCTGCAGCAGTTGGCCATGGCCTCCCCTCCAAAGCAGGCCCCGCCAGCCCCGGCGGAGGAGCACAAGGCCGGCGACACCTGGACCGACCCGGCGACGGGCATGGAGTTCGTCTGGGTGCCACAAGGGTGTTTCCAGATGGGAACAGCTGAGGGCAGGGCCGATGAAAGTCCTGTACATGAGGTCTGCCTGTCCGGGTTTTGGCTGGGGCGTTTTGAATTGACTCAGGGACAGTGGGCCAAGGTCATGGGTAATAACCCGTCCTTCACGCAAGGGTCTGCGGGAGGAGGCCCCACCTATCCACTGGAGCGCGTATCCTGGAATGACGCCAAAGCATTTATCGCCCGGATCAACATGGCTGGAGTCGGGAGGTTTCGCCTCCCCACGGAGGCGGAGTGGGAGTATGCCTGCCGGAGTGGCGGGAAGGAAGAGAAGTACGGCGGCGGAAACGATCCCGACCTCGTGGCTTGGCACTCGCAGTCGGTCATGGGATTCGGGGGGGGGACGCACCCGGTGGGAACCAAGGTCCCCAATGCGTTGGGCCTGTTCGACATGAGCGGCAATGTCTGGGAATGGGTGGAGGATGTGTATGATGCCCAGGCTTATAGTCGGCATTCGCGGCAGAACCCTGTCGTCACCGAGGGCGGTCCAAACCGGGTGAATCGTGGGGGGAGCTGGTTTTATGGTCCTGAGCGTGCGCGTTGCGCCAACCGGGACAGCAACCCTCCGACCTTCAAACATTATACCTTGGGCTTCCGCCTCGTGCGCATCCCATAGCCCGCGCGCAACCTGGACCGGGGCAAGCCCCCTTCGTTCCTTTCCGCACAAGACTTGCCAATTCCCCTGGCGGGGTTATAGTTATGGCCTCGCGCGGCGATTTTCGCCGCCGTGCAAGCGCACAGCGCAAGGAATCATATCCGCCATGCCCCGCAGCAAGAAAATTTCGCCTCAGGCAGCCAAGGCCTGCCCGGCCCGGCCCCAGCCCATCCGCCAGGAGCTGATGGACATCATGGCCGCGGCCCCGGCCCCGGTGCGCCACGCCCTGGGTGATCTCATGGGGTCCGTCAAGGCCGGGCTCGTTGCCGCAAACCAGACGCCCAAGTTTGTCGACGGCCGGGCCCGCGTCTATGACTGGCGCAACCTGCTGCCCATGCTGACCGACATCCGCGCCAAGCTCGACAAGCCCGTGACCGCCCGACTGCGCCGCCGGGGCAAGGCCAAGGCCGAACTGGCCAGTCTGGACGGGAAGTTCACCCTCTTGCGCCGCGCGCATGAGCGCATGTCGCTCATGGTCGAGATCACCTATGCGCTCGTCAACGTTGGCGGCGAGTTCCAGACGCCCGAAGAGGTGCTGGAGCAGAGCGCCGAGGTGCTCATCGAGCTCCTTGAGGCCGACCTCTTTGTCTGCCGCCTGCGCGACGAGTATGAGGAATGGGTCAACGTGGCCGCCAACACCCAGCACGGAACGAGCACGCCCATTCTGGTGCGGTCCATGGAGGAGAGCATCCCCGGCCACCCGGTGATGCAGGCCGTGGCCAGCAAGAAGTGGAGCTATGTGCTCTCCAACAACCTCATGAGTTCCGAGCGCGGCGGCGAATCGTACGACTGCGTCGCCTTTCAGGAGGGCTACCGCTCGCGCCTGGCCTTCATCCTGCGCGGGCACGACACCCGGCCCTTTGGCCTGATCATGCTCTACTCGCGCGCGGAGGACTTCTTCAGCGGCTACGACCACCAGTTCCTGGCCGACTGCTCGCGCATCGTGTCCCTCACCGTGGGCTCGCGCCTGGAGGTGGGCCGCGACGCCCTGGCCAAGGCCTCGGGCGGCATGGCCCACGTGGGCAACAATGCCCTGTCGGTCATCAAGAACTGCCTGGAGCTGGTCAAGGAGGACCTGGAGGCGGGCATCAAGGCCGGGGCCGTGCCGGTGCTGCGCGAGTTCCGCGCCTCCTTTGACCTGGCGCGCGAGATCGAGCTCATCGGCTGCGCGCTCGGCGGGGCCGAGCGACTGCGCGGGGCCATCGCCAACCTGCTGGACGCCGTGGACCACCCGCGCATCATGCACTACATCCGGGGCGAGGAAGTGCTCGACCTGGACCCCAACGGCTCCCCCGGCAAGGACAGCTAGGCCTGATCCGGGCTGTTTTTGCCCGCCTTCTCTTGCTGCCGACCAGCTCCTCCGCGCGGTTCTGCCTGCCCGGGCCAACCGCGCGGGCACACCCCATCCTCACGACTGTTCCGCCGTGCGCCCTGCCGCTGGCGGGCTTGCGACGGCAGAACTTTGCTCTCATGCACGCGCACCCGGCGGACACAAAAAAGGCGGGGTCGCCCCCGCCTTGAATTCCAGTCAGGCCCAGGTCTACTCGTAGCGCAGGGCGTCGATGGGGTTGAGCTGCGCAGCCTTGCGCGCCGGGTAGTAGCCGAAGAAGATGCCGATGGCGCTGGAGAAGGCCACGGCGATGCCGATGGCGTTGGCCGAGATCAGGGTGGGCCAGTCGAAGAGCGCGGAGATGATGAGCGCGCTGCCCACTCCCATGAGGATGCCGATGATGCCGCCAAGCAGGGTCAACAACACGGCCTCGGCCAGGAACTGCAGCAGGATGTCGCCCTCGCGCGCGCCGATGGCCATGCGGATGCCGATCTCGCGGGTGCGCTCGGTGACGCTGACGAGCATGATGTTCATGATGCCGATGCCGCCCACGATGAGCGAGATGGAGGCCACCGCGCCAAGCAGCATGCTCATGACCTGGGAGGACTGCTGCGACACGGCCAGGATCTCGGTCAGGTTGCGCACGGTGAAGTCGCGCACGCGGGTGGGGCCTACGTGATGGCGCTGGTCCAAGAGGGCGCTGACCTCCTTCTCGGCCTGGGGCAGCAGGCTCTGGTCCCTGGCCTGCAGCAGGATCACGCCCACGGTGTTGGGGATGGGGCTGCCAAAGAGCTTGCGCTGGGCCGTTGTGATGGGCACGTAAATCACGTCATCCTGGTCCGAGCCCTGGGGCGAGCGGCCCTTGACCTCCAGCACGCCGATGACCGTGAAGGGCACGCCCTTGATGCGCACCTGCTTGCCTGTTGGGTCCTCGTCTCCAAAGAGCGTCTCAGCCACGGTGTTGCCCAGCAGGCAGACTTTCTGGGCAGTGTCCGAGTCGCTTTGGGTCATCTCGCGGCCTCGCACAGTGCGCCACTCGCGGATCCAGAGCATGTCCGGGGTCGCGCCCTGGATAACGGTGGACCAGTTCATGTTGCCGTAGATCACCTGGGCCGTGCCGCGCACGCTGGGCGCGGCCAGGCTCACCGACGGGCACTCGTTGCGTATGGCCTTGACGTCATCGTAGGTCAGGGTGGGCGCGGAGCCGCCGCCCGCGCGGATGCCGCCGCTGGTTGTCGAGCCGGGCAGCACCAAGATGAGGTTGCTGCCCATGGTGGCGATCTGGTCGGCGATCTGCTTTGACGCGCCGGAGCCCACGGCCACCATGACGATGACCGCGCCGATGCCGATCATGATGCCGAGCATGGTCAGAAACGAGCGCATCATGTTCACGCGCAGGGCCCGGAACGCGATCTTGAGGGGGAGGATGAGGTCCATCTAAGCCACCGCCTCGTGGGTGCCGTCCGGGACGCCGTTCCTGGTGTCGTCGACGATTTGGCCGTCGCGGAAGGTGACGCGCCTGCCCGCGTAGGCCGCGATGTCCGGCTCGTGGGTGACCATGATGATGGTGATGCCTTGAGCGTTCAGCCGCGTGAAGATGTCCATGATTTCCTCGCTCATGTGCGAGTCCAGGTTGCCCGTGGGCTCGTCGGCCAGGATGAGCGCCGGTTTTCCGGCCAAGGCCCGGGCGATGGCCACGCGTTGCTGCTGGCCGCCGGAGAGCTGGTTGCTGAGGTGTCCGGCGCGCTCGGCCAGGCCGACCATGGCAAGCGCCTCCAGGGCGCGCGTGCGTCTTTCCGCCGCTGGAACCCGGCCGTAGACCAGGGGCAGCTCCACGTTCTCCAGCGCGCTGGTGCGCGAGAGCAGGTTGAAGCCCTGGAACACGAACCCGAGCTTGCGGTTGCGGATGTCCGCCAGCTGGTCCTTCTTCAGGTCGTGCACGACCTCGCCGTCCAGGGCATAGCTGCCGGAGCTCGGCCGGTCCAGGCAGCCCAGGATGTGCATGCAGGTGGACTTGCCCGAGCCGCTGGAGCCCATGATGGCCACGAACTCCCCGCGCGACACGGTCAGGCTCACCCCGCGCAGGGCGTGCACGGTCTCCTCGCCCATCTGGTAGACCTTGGTGATGTCCTCAAGGCGCACGACATCGTTCATGCTAGAGCCTTGGCCCCATGGGCGGGCCGCCTGCGCTGCCGGACTTGGACGCGCCGTTCTTGCCCGCGTTGGACACGGCCTCGATGATGACCTCGGCGTCTGCGGGCAGTTCGCCTCCGGTGACCTCGGTTTCCTTGTCGTTGCCAATGCCGAGCGTCACGATCACCGGTTCCGCCTTGCCACCCTTCAGGATGTAAATCTTTTTGCCGCCTGCGCCCTTGCTCTTGCCCGAGGCCTTGTCTCCGCTTTTGTCGGAGGCCGCTTCTGTGGTCTTGGGCCGGAAGCGCAGGGACGAGGTGGGGATCTTCAGCGCATCGGTCTTTTTGGCGGTGATGAAGGTCACGTTGGCGGTCATGCCGGGCTTGAGCTTGAGGTCGGAGTTGTCCACGCCCACAACAACCGTGTAGGTGACCACGTTCGACACCGTGGTGGCGGCGTTGCGCACCTGGGTCACCACGCCCGAGAAGTTCGACTCGGGGTAGGCATCCACGGTGAAGGTGGCGTTGCCGCCCTCCTTGACCTTGCCGATGTCGGACTCGTCCACCGTGGCGTAGATTTGCATCTTGGTCAGGTCCTGGGCGATGGTGAACAGGGTGGGCGTGGTGAAGCTGGCGGCCACGGTCTGGCCCACGTCCACCGCGCGGGAGATGACGATGCCGTCCACAGGCGAGCGGATGGTGGCGTAGTCGAGATTTGTCTTGGCCTGATCAAAGCTGCCCCTGGCCTGGGCCACGGTGCCCTGGGCGGCCCCGAGGGCGGCCCTGGCCGAGGCGGCGGCGGTGGCGTACGTGTCGTAGTCGCTCACGGAGACGGAGCCGTCCTTCACCAGGTCCTTGTAGCGGTTCATGGTGCGGGTGGTGTCGGCCAGGGTGACCTTGGCCTTCTCCATATTGGCCTGGGCGGCCAGGTAGTTGCCCTTGCTCTGCTCCACCTGGGCGCGGAAGGTGGCCGGGTCGATCTGGGCGATGATCTGGCCCTTCTTCACCGGGGAGTTGAAGTCCACGAAGAGTTCCTTGATGGTGCCGGAAACCGCTGCGCCAACAGACACCGAGACCACCGGGGTGATGTTGCCGGAGCTGGTCACCGTGGAGATGATCTCCCCGCGCGTGGGCTTGGCCGTGCGATAGCTCTCGGCCTGCTTGCCATTGCGGAAGAAGAGATAGGCCCCGCCCGCCAGCACCAGGACCAGGGCGGCCGCCATGGCGATCTTGAAGGTTTTCTTACTGGTAGCGGTGGGCATCAGCTGCGCTCCTCAGGGTCATGTTCAGGGTGTTCGTCCAGCGCGGTCCAAGGGGTGCGCTCGCTTTCGAAAAGGCCGTGCAGCAGCTCCAGGGCGGTGGACAGGGTGGTCAGGGACGCCGCGTCCAGGTCCGCAAGCCGCGTCTCAAACTGCGCGCGCGCCAGAATGTGCGCCTGGTCCAGCATCGCTTGCCCGGCCCTGGTCAGGGCGATGGACACCTGCCTGCGGTCGGCCTCGCCGGGCTTGCGCACAAGCAGGCCGCGCAGCACCAGGGTCTCCACCATGCGTGAGGTCGTGGCCGTGGACACTCCCAAAAGTTCCGCCAGGTGCCGCAGGGTTGCGCCGGGGCGCATGCAGACGTGCACCAGCACCCGGAACTGCGGCACCGAGAGTTCTGGCCCGCGTCCATTGCGCATGCCTGCCCGCAGGGACTGCATGAGCGTTGGAGCAAGGGCCAGCAGGGCCTCGGAACAACGCCGGATGTCCGGGGAGGGGATTGATTTGGATACTGATTGTTGCATATGCTAATTGTATGTCCTGTTTATTTTTCCGTCAATCTGCACATCCCAATCACTAGCGAGAATCGTGCCAACAAATAGGCTGGGAAATGCTAGCTATTCAGGGTCTTATCGTCCTGTTTGTGCAGAATGTTGCAGGAATTTGTGCAAGGTGCTGCCCTGCCGGAGCACTGGGAAGCGGTCCGCTGCGCGCGGCTGCGTCTTCGTCAGGGGTTCGACCCTCCCGGCTCCGGCTGCGTCGGATTTCCGGCTGGCCTTCGCGGTGCGGGCTGTGCTATTGATGATGTGGTCCCGGTGTTCCCGCCGGGCCGCAGCGCCGGGTCATTCGGCCGGGCCATTACGATAGGACGCATCAAACGACCGTGCGGTTTCCGCACAGGGAGCGAGAGCATGAAAAAGTCCCTGACCCCCGACGAGCTGCGCCTTGAGCTGGCCTCGGCCAAGCCGCCCCTGGTCATTGATGTGCGCCGTGTGGACGACCACGACAGCGCCCCGGAGGGCATCCCCGGCGCGGACTGGCGCGCTCCGGTGCTGCTGGAGGACTGGGCGGGCGGCATCCCGGCCAAGGCCGACGTGGTGGTCTACTGCGTGCGCGGCGGCCAGGTGAGCCAGGAAGTGCAGGCGGCGCTCACGGAGCGCGGGGTCACTGCGCGCTACCTGGAAGGCGGGCTGGCGGCCTGGGCGGCCACGGAAAAGAAAGGCTAGCGCGCTTTCGCCCCGATTCAGGCCAAACCCATGGACGTGCCGTCTCCCGCACCGATCCCCGCTCCGGCCCCCGCCTTCCGCGAGTTCTTCCGTTACTGGTTAAGGCTCGGGTTCATCAACTTCGGCGGGCCGGCCGGCCAGATCGCCATGATGCACAAGGACCTCGTGGACGCTCGGCGCTGGGTGCCGGAGAAGCTGTTCCTGCGCGCGCTGAACTTTTGCATGATCCTGCCCGGACCCGAGGCGCACCAGTTGGCCGTTTACCTGGGCTGGCGGCTTTTCGGCTATGGCGGCGGCCTTGTCGCCGGGCTGTTCTTCCTGCTGCCCTCGGTGGCCTTGATGCTCGTGCTCTCCTGGCTGGCCGCAGCCCACGGCGGGGTGCCGCTCATCGCGGGCGTGTTCCGGGGCATCGCCGGGGCGGTGGTGGCCATCGTGGCCCAGGCGGTCTGGCGCATGGGCAGGAAATCCCTGAAGCACCCGGCACTGTATGGCTTTGCGGCAGCCAGTTTCATCATGGGCTATGCGCTCAGGCTCAAGTTCCCGGGCATAGTGGTTGCCGCCGGGCTCATGGGCCTGTGGCTGGGGATGGTCCGGCCGGACATCTTTTGCCCCAAAGGGGTCTGCGAGCCCGAGGACGAGGTGCCCGCGCCCACGACCCGTCCCCTGCGCCACCTGGCCCGCGTGGCCGGGGTGGCCGCCTGCCTGTGGCTGGCCGTGGCCCTGCCTGTGTATCTGCTCGCCGGGCCGGGCTCGCTGTTGCCGAAAATCCTCAGCTTTTACTCCAAGGCCAGCTTCGTGACCTTTGGCGGGGCCTACGCGGTGCTGTCCTACGTCTCGGACATGGCCATGCGCCTGGGCTGGGTGGGGCAGGAGCAGCTGGTGCTGGGCCTGGGCCTGGCCGAGACCACGCCCGGCCCGCTGATCATGGTCACGCAATACGTGGGATTCCTCACGGCCTGGAACCACCCCGGCGCGCTGACACCCCTCACGGCGGGCATCCTGGGCGGCCTGCTCACCACCTTCGGCATGTTCCTGCCGAGCTTCCTGCTGGTCTTTGCGGGCGCGCCCTTCATCGAGGCGCTTACCGCCAACCCCCGGCTCCAGGCCATGCTCACCGGCATCACGGCGGCGGTGGTGGGGGTGATCTTGAAGCTCGGCGTGGTCTTCGCCACGGCCACCTTCTGGCCCAAGGCGCTGGAGGGCGTGGGACTTCTGGGCGGGGTGGACGCTTTCGCCGTGGCCGTGGCCGCAGCCTGCGGGCTGGCCCTGTGGCGCTGGAACACCGGGGTGCATCTCCTGGTGCTGGCGGCGGGCGCTGCTGGCGCGGCAATGAGCCTGCTGGGGTAGCCTGCCGGGCATAGCCTGCGCTGATCTCGGAAATTGCATTCCACCTGGCCTTGGAGTAGGAAGCGGCCTGTGCGGCCTCACCCTCTGACGTTCGGGGCCGCGCGCAGAACCTGACCAGCACCGGAGATCCCCTATGCGCCTTGTTCCCAGAATTTTCGGCCAAGCCCTGGGCCTGGTGGCCCTGTCCGCTGTTCTCGCCTTTGCCGTCAATGCCGCGCGGCCCGACGGCCTGCCCCTGGCCCAGGCAGCGGCCAAGCCTGCGCCCAGCGCCGTGCAGCTTTCCCAGGCCAGCGGCGAGATCGCGCTCAAGGACGCGGCCCTGCTGTTCTTGTCCGGCCGCGCCGTGTTCCTCGACGCCCGCTCGCAGTTCGAGTTCCAGCTGGGCCACATCCAGGGCGCGCTGTCCCTGCCCCCGCGCAATTTCGCTGCGGACTTCCAGGACATCAAGCCCCTGCTGGCGGGCAAGGAGGCGGTCATCGCCTATTGCGACGGCCCGGACTGCCCCCTGAGCCATTCCCTGGCCAAGCACCTGATCGATGCCGGAGTCAAGAACGTCTACGTGCTGGTGAACGGCTGGAGCTTGTGGCAGGCCGAGAAGCTGCCCGTGGCCAAGGGCGCGGCGGCCCCCATTTCTCAGACGTCCCAGGCGCCGCAGGCGGTCCAGACGACCCAGGCGCCGCAGGCGGTCCAGACGACCCAGGCGGCCCAGACCGTCAAGAAGGGCAAGGCCAGCGCCTCCAAGGCCAAGGGCCAGGAGAAGCTGTGCACCGACTGCACCAACTGATGCCCGTGCCAGCGCGCGCGGCAGACTTTGTGCTGCGCTTCGCCCTGGCTTTGGTGCTCTTCTACGCCAGCGCGGACAAGCTCCTGCACCCGCAGGACTTCGCGGCCATCGTCACGGGTTACCACGTCCTGCCCGAGGCGCTGGTGAACCCGGTGGCCATCTGGCTGCCGTGGCTGGAGCTGCTGCTGGGGCTGTCCCTGGTGTCGGGCTATTGGTCCGAGGGCGCGGTGACGCTGACGGCGGGGCTGTTCGCTGTGTTCTGGGTGCTGATGATCGTGAGCGCGGCGCGCGGCATCGACGTCAACTGCGGCTGCTTCTCGACCAAGCCCGCTGACCCAAGCGCCGAGCCCACGCCCATGCTCTTCTACATCGGCCGCGACGCCATGCTGCTCGGGCTGGCGCTGTTCACGGCCTGGGTGCGGCTGACGGTGGCCGCAGAGGGCGCGAAGTAGGCAACACTCCGGATTATTGGAAGGCAAAGGCCCCGCAGCGTCAGCATGGACGGTGCGGGGCCTTTGTCGTTCAAACCCGTTGCATTGATGCGGAGGGGCTACACGATCCTCTGCTCCACCGCTGTGCCCTTGCGCAGGTCCCACACGTCCTGGCGCTTCATCCAGACCACGATGACGAACAGAACCACGTAGCCCGCGCTGAAGACCTGGTGCACGCCGTCCGTGCCATTGCCCCAGGGCAGGGTGATGTCCAGGCCCGCCAGCACATACGGCCCCACAAGCTGGCCCGCGAACATGAGGAAGAGCAGCACCGCCGCGCCAGGGCCAAGCGACAGCGAGGCCAGAAGCGCCACGGCCAAAAGCGACTGCGCCGCGGTCAGGAAGAGCTCGTGCAGCTGGTACGGACCCAGCGGCAGGGGGTGCTCGAAGCCGCCGCTGGCCAGGCCGTACACGCCCGGGATCATGCCCACGAGCAGCGTCCACTGGTTGAGCTTGCTGGAGAGCAGGCTGCCCATGGCCACGGCGGCCTGGCCGCGCAGCACGAACATGATGGCCACGATGAACTCCGGGGCCTCGGAGGCGATGGGCGCCAGCCACTGCACCAGCAGAAATTCGTTGATGCCGAAGACTTTCCCCGAGGCCACGAGGTTCTCGCTGAACAGCTCGGCGCTGGCCAGGATGACCCCGGCGGCGAACAGGAACAGCAGCGCCGTGGCCCAGCGGCGGCGGGCCTTGGGCAGGGCGCCGATGAGCTCGGCCGGGCCGTCCAGCTCGCAGTCCTCGCAGGGGCGCTGGGCCGCCAGGCGGATGTACCAGGCGTAGATGGCGATGAACACCAGCCCGTCGTACCAGGCCAGGCTGCCCTTGATGGGAATGAAGAAGGCATACGCCGTGGCCATGCCCAGAAACAGCACCTCGGTGCGCTGGTCCTGGTGCAAAAACACGCGCCGGCCGGACTTGAACCAGTGGATGGCAGCGATGCTCGTCCAGGCCACGCCGATGAGCAGGCGGTTGGCCCCGGTCATGTTGGCGATGGCATAGTGCGCGTAGTCCGAGCCTGGGTTCTTGCCCGCCTGCCAGGTGAAGTACATGTCCACCGCGTATTCCGGCAGCACGGCGATGAGCGCGACCACCGCCAGCGCAAGGGTCTGCGGGATGTCCATCTGGGCCACGTCGCAGGCCCACAAAAGCAGGAAGGACGCGCCCAGGATGGCCAGGCCGGAGAGGAGCGCGGCTGGCGGCGGGGTCAGGTGCGCGCCGGAGAGCTTGAGCCACAGGCCGGGCAGGGTGACCAGCGTGGCCAGGATGAGTGGCAGGGCTTTCTTGTACATCAGCTGCGTGGCTCCGGGCTAGCCGTCGGCCAGCAGGCGCTCGGCCACGGCGACGTCGTACAGGGCGGTGGGGTCGCTTTCCTTGCCGCTGGCCTTGAACATGGCCGCAGCCTGCTCGATGACCTCATAGGGCAGCCAGTTATGCTTGTCCCACACACTCTGGTCGCCCTGGTGCCACATGCGGAACTCGATGCGCCCGCCGAAGCGGCGCACGTACATGCGCGCCTCCGTGTGCTGCGGATTGGGATAGTAGTAAAGGCCGAGCTGGTCCTTCATGGTTAGATCTCCAGATGAGGTGACAGGGGCGTTGGCTGTGGCTGGCAAAGCGGGTCGGCCTGCACGCGCAGGCCGGTGCGGGCGTCGGCGCGCAGGCACAGCCCGGCTGCGGCGAACAGGGTGGCTGCGTCGCGGCCAAGGAAAAAGTCGTGGTACTCCGGCCCGATGTCCGCGCGCTCGGCCAGGCCCGTGCGGAAGGCGCGGTCCGTGAGGGCCATGCGCATCAGCTCGTCCTGGGCGTCCAGGGCCTCCTGGCCGCCTGCGTGCAGGGCCTGGGCCAGGGGCGCGATGCGCGCGGGCGGCACCAGGGCGTCGTGCTCGGCCATGACCGCGAGCAGGCCGTGCCCGGCGGGCAGGAGGTCTGCGCGGGTCAGGCGCGCGACCTCGTACATGGCCGTAAGGCCGGTGGTGTCCCGGCAGGACAGGACCCGGCACTCGGCAGGGCGGCGCTCGTAGAGCGCACAGGCGTTGTCGGGCTGCACAAGCATGGGGCAGGCCCAGCCGCTGCCGCCGTTTATCCGGTCGCTGTTGGCGGCGTCGGCCCGGCCGCGCAGCTTGAGCACCTCGGCCGTGAGCGGCAGCAGGCGGCTCTTTGGCTGGTCAAGCGCCAGCTCGCCCGTGCGCAGGGTCACCACCAGGGACAGGTCCAGGGCGTCGGGGCCGCGAAACAGGTGCCGGTCTGGGACGTGCAGGGCCGGACCGCCCTTGCGGCAGCAGGTGCCGCAGCGGCGGCAGGCGTCGTTGGCGGTATCAACGGTGGGGGTGGCGGCGGCTGTGTTTTTCAAGATTTTGGTTGCCTGTGACGAAGGTTTTGGGCTATGAAATTCGTAGTCATCGGGAACAGCTGCTTACCCTGGCACGGGCCGGAAAGCAACCCGCCGAGGCCCTTGGAGAAGGTCCCCCTGGCGGGTGTATAATGTGTTGGAGGACCGTGTTTTCCCGGATTTATGTTGACAAAGACTGTGGATTTTCCGTAACAGAACAGTAATCATGCGCTGGACTTGGACGGGGCGGGGTTCATCCCGCCAATTCGTTCTCTAGGCGTCTCGCACGATGGAGGAAAGGCCTCCGGCAGAGTCCGCGCGCCAGCGGGCAGTGGCCGGATGGTTTTTGGAGTGTGGCAACATCTTAAATCAAACAACGGAGGTTAAGGGAATGGCGAAACACAAAACCCCCTTGTTGGACCAGCTGGAAAGCGGCCCGTGGCCCAGCTTTGTGTCCGACATCAAGCAGGAAGTAGCACATAGATACGCGAACCCGAAGGGCGTCGACTTCCAGATCCCTGCGGAGTGCCCGGACGACCTGCTGGGAGTCCTGGAGCTGTCCTATGTCGAAGGTGAGACCCACTGGAAGCATGGCGGCATCGTGGGCGTGTTCGGCTACGGCGGCGGCGTCATCGGTCGCTACTGCGACCAGCCCGAGAAGTTCCCCGGCGTGGCCCATTTCCACACCGTGCGTCTGAACCAGCCCTCCGGCATGTACTACAAGACCGACTTCCTGCGTCAGCTCTGCGACCTGTGGGAACTGCGCGGCTCCGGCCTGACCAACATGCACGGCGCCACCGGCGACATCGTGCTGCTGGGCACCAGCACTCCCCAGCTGGAAGAGATCTTCTGGGAAGTGACCCACAACATGAACAACGACCTGGGCGGCTCGGGCTCCAACCTGCGCACCCCGGCCTGCTGCCTCGGCGAGAGCCGCTGCGAGTACGCCTGCTACGATTCGCAGGAGATGTGCTTCAACCTGACCAACGAGTACCAGGACGAGCTGCACCGCCCGGCCTTCCCCTACAAGTTCAAGTTCAAGTTCGACGGCTGCTCGCTCGGCTGCGTGGCCGCCATCGCCCGCTCCGACATGAGCTTCATCGGCACCTGGCGCGACGAGATCCGCGTTGACCAGAAGACCGTTGCTGCTTACGTTGGCGGCGAAATCGCCCCCAACGCCGGCGCCTACGCTGGTCGCGACTGGGGCAAGTTCGACATCCAGAAGGAAGTCGTTGAGCGCTGCCCCAGCCAGTGCATCCGCTACGAAGGCGGCAAGCTGGAGATCAACAACAAAGAGTGCGTGCGCTGCATGCACTGCATCTGCGTCATGCCCCGCGCACTGAAGATCGGCAACGATCGCGGCTGCTCCATCCTGGTCGGCGCCAAGGCCCCGATCCTCGACGGTCCGCAGATGGGTTCGCTCGCCATCCCCTTCATCAAGGTCGACGACGACTACGCTGGCGTCAAGGAATTCATCGAAGCCACCTGGGACTGGTGGATGGAAGAAGGCAAGAACCGCGAGCGCATCGGTGAGACCCTGAAGCGCCTCGGCTTCGCCAAGCTCCTCGAAGTGACCGGCACCAAGGCTGATCCGCGCCACGTGAAAGAACCCCGCCACAACCCCTACATCTTCTGGAAGGAAGAGGAAGTGGAAGGCGGCTGGCAGCGTGAGATCTCCGATTACCGCTCCAGACACCAGAAATAAGTAGGACAGGAGGAAACATCATGGCTTTCATTTCTTCCGGATACAATCCCGCGAAACCGATGGAGGGACGCATCACCGATATCGGTCCGCGTCACTTCACCGACTTCCTGCCCCCGGTCCTGGCCAAGAACAAAGGCGCCTGGGACTACCACGAGATCATTGAGCCCGGCATGCTGCTGCACGTCGGCCTCTCCGGCGACAAGGTCTACACCGTCCGTTGCGGCGGCGCACGCCTCATGTCCGTCACGCACATCCGCGAGATCTGCGACATCGCCGACAAGTACTGCGGCGGTCACCTGCGCTTCACCACCCGCAACAACATCGAGTTCATGGTCCCCACCCTTGAAGAGGCCAAGGCCCTCAAGGCTGACCTGAACGGCCGCAAGTTCGCTGGTGGCTCCAACAAGTTCCCTGTTGGCGGCACCGGCGCCGGCGTCACCAACATCGTGCACACCCAGGGCTGGATCCACTGCCACACGCCCGCCACGGACGCCTCCGGCACCGTGAAGGCGACCATGGACGTGGTGTTCGAAGAGTTCCAGAACATGCGTCTGCCCGCGCCCGTGCGCATCTCCATGGCTTGCTGCCTGAACATGTGTGGCGCGGTGCACTGCTCCGACATCGCCATCCTGGGCATCCACCGCAAGCCTCCGATCATCGACCACGAGAGCGTGGACAACATCTGCGAAGTGCCCCTGGCCGTCGCAGCCTGTCCCACCGGCGCCATCCGCCCGACCAAGATCGAGTTCCAGGGCAAGCAGGTCAACACCGTTGCCGTGAAAAACGAGCGCTGCATGTTCTGCGGCAACTGCTACACCATGTGCCCGGCCATGCCCCTTGCCGACAAGACCGGTGACGGCGTCGCCATCATGGTCGGCGGCAAGATCAGCAACCGCATGACCACGCCCAAGTTCTCCAAGGTCGTGGTTCCCTTCATCCCCAACGAGCCCCCGCGTTGGCCGAAAATGACCAAGGTCATCAAGAAGATCCTGGACACCTACGCCGCCGATGCCCGCAAGTACGAGCGTCTGGGCGACTGGGCCAACCGCATCGGTTGGGAGCGCTTCTTCGAGAAGTGTGATCTGGAGTTCTCGGCTCACCTGATCGACGACTTCCGTGATCCGGCGTACTACACCTGGCGCCAGACCACGCAGTTCAAGTTCTAGCCGACGACTGAAAACGGGGCGCGGAGGGCAACCTTCGCGCCCCTCACAACAAAAGGGGCAACACCATGGCGCTCGTTTTCGAAGAAGCCAAGGCCAAGATTATCGAGTTCATCACGTCCAAGGCCAAAATGAAGAGCAAGTTCTACTTCAACGACTTCACCGCCCTTTTCCCCGACGAGAAAGGCCGTGACGTCAAGAAGATCCTGACCCAGATGATCAACGAGGAAACCCTCGTGTTCTGGTCCAGCGGCAGCACGTCCATGTACGGCCTTTCCGGCGCGGGCAAGCACGCCGACGGCGAGGACTAACCTCCTCCTGACTTTACGCTTTGTTCGAGGGGCCTTGCCCAGTTGCTGGGCAAGGCTTTTCTCGTTTTCTGCCACAGCCCCGGACCGTCCAGGCGTAAGCGACATGAAAGCCTTCCCCCGCATCATCCTGGCCGGACTCTCCGGCGGCTCGGGCAAGACCTTTGTCTCAGCCGGGCTGGCCCGCGCCTTCACCCGCCGTGGCCTCGTTGTCATGCCCTTCAAAAAAGGGCCAGACTACATCGACGCCTCCTGGCTCGCCCTTGCGGCCCGGGCCACGGCCTGCAACCTCGACCCCTTCCTGCTCACCCAAAGCGTCATCGCCGCCCTGTTCCAGGAAAAGGCCGCGCGCGCAGGCATTTCCATCATCGAAGGCAACCGCGGCCTGTTCGACGGCAAGGACTTCGAGGGCACCTGCTCCACGGCCGAGCTGGCCCGCCAGCTTTCCGCCCCGGTCATCCTCGTGCTCGACGCCACCAAGATGACCCGCACCGCCGCCGCCATCGTGGCCGGGTGCAAGGCCTTTGAGCCTGGCCTCAACCTCGCCGGGGTCATCCTGAACCGCACTGCGGGCGAGCGCCACCGCAACATCCTCAAGGAATGCATCGAAGGCCTGGCCGGGGTGCCGGTGCTCGGCGCGCTGCCCAAGTCCGTCCACAACCCCATCCCCGAACGGCACATGGGCCTCGTGTCCGACCAGGAGCACTCGGGCCGTGAACAGGCGCTCGACTCCATCGCCGACACCATCGAGGCCTGCGTGGACGTGGAGCGCGTCCTCGACATCGCCAAGAGCGCGCCAGCGCCAGCCGCAGCCCCGCCCGTGCCCTGGCCGGCCTCTGTCGTGAACGGACAGGCCCCGGTCATCGGCTACGTGTTCGACGCGGCCCTGTGGTTCTACTACCCTGAAAATCTCGAAGCCCTGGAACGCGCCGGGGCGAAACTTGTGCCCCTGAGCCTGCTCGCAAGCGACCCCTGGCCGGAAATCCACGGCCTGTACCTCGGCGGCGGCTTCCCCGAAACCAACGCCGAGGCGCTCTCGGCCAACATAGGCGTGCGCAACCACGTGCGCACCCTGGCCCAGGCCGGGCTGCCCATCTACGCCGAATGCGGCGGCTTCATGTACCTCTGCGCCAGCCTGACCATTGAGCAAAACGGCGACCACTGCGAGCACCCCCTGGCCGGGGTCTTCCCCCTGGCCACGCGCCTGTGCCCCCGGCCCCAGGGCCTGGGCTACGTCGAGGCCCTCGTGGAAGTCGAAAATCCCTTCCACCCGCTCGGCGCACACATCACCGGACACGAGTTCCACTACTCCGCCTGCATGGACCCCGCGCTGCCAACCCTCGCGCCTCCCACCGCCTTCAAAATGCTGCGCGGACAAGGCATGATCGGCAAACGCGACGGCCTCGTCACCAGCAACACCTTCGCCGCGTACACCCACATCCACGCCCTCGGCACACCCCACTGGGCGCCCAACTTCGTCCGCGCCGCCCTGGAATACAGGCAGAAAGGCGAATAGCCTCCGGCGGCCAAGGGGGCTGGAGATGCCTCCGGCGGCCGTGGGCCTGAGGCCCCCGGACCCCCCATATGGCGCGGGCCTGCGCACCCACGTTCTATAGCCCGGCTTGGCCTGGCCCCAAGCAATGTGCGCGGGTTTTCCGCCGAAGACGGCGAAAAGCCCCGCGCACGGTTGGCCGTTTTTAAGAAGGTTTGGTGAAAGAGGCGAAGAGAATAGACCTCTCCCTTGACTTTCCTCGCCCGCACAAGCCGAAAGGGCTGTTTCAGGTTCTTCCTGAAACAGCCCTTTCGGCGCAATGGGGGGGGCTGGGGGGCCTCAGGCCCCACAGCCGCCGGAGGCTATTTCTCGGTCTCATCCTCGGGCAGGTGCACGGAGCAGACCTCGACCTCCTGGTCAAAGCCTTTGACCTTGATCTGGGCGGGCTGGTTCAGGGTGCAGTGGTCGCGCACCAGGGCCGCGGTGCGGGCGGAGAGCAGCACGCCGCCTTTGGGCGCGTTGGATTCCAGGCGCTGGGCGAGGTTGACGTTGCGGCCGAGCAGGGTGAACTCGCGCCGGGTCTTGGAGCCCATGTCGCCGACGATGCAGTGGCCGGTGTTCACGCCGATGCGGATCTGGATCTCGTGGCGGCCCTGGGCGCGCCAGCGGGCGTTCAGGCGCTTCAGCGCGGCCTGCATGTCCACGGCGGCGGAGACTGCGGCCACGGCCGAGCGCCGCGCGTTCTCCACGGAGTCCACGCCCGGGGCCTCGGGGTAGCCGAAGAAGGCCATGATGCCGTCGCCCATGAACTTGTCCACGGCCCCGCCGTGCCGGAAGACGCAGGCGGTCATCTCCTCCAGGTATTCGCCCAGGAAGCGCTGCACCTCGGCGGGCTCCATGTGGTCGCTAAGGGACGTGAACCCGGCGATGTCCGAGAACAGGACGGACAGGTCCACGCTGCGCCCCTCCATGATGTCCGTGCCGGACTCCAGGATCTGCCGGGCGATGGCCGGGCAGAAGTAGACCTCGAGCATGCGCTTCTGGCGGGCGCTTTCCTCGGCTGTGCGGGCCAGGCCCTCGGCCAGCAGGCCAAGGACGAAAAGGAAGCAGCAGAGGGTGCTGGCTGTCAGGTTGAGCGCCAGGCCAGAGGCCAGGTAGACGCCGAGGACGGTTGCCGGGCACAGGGCGGCGAGGCCAAGGCCCACGGGCAGGAACGCGCGGATGGGCAGGCGCAGGAAGAGCAGGGTGATGCACGCCAGGAAGCAGGCGGTGAGCAGGGCGGACTGCCAGGCCGGGGCCTGGCGCAGGAAGGAGCCCCTCAGCAGCATGTTCATGAGGTTCGCGTGCAGGGTGGCCAGGGGCTCGGCCGAGGACAGCGGGGTGGCCTTGATGTCCGTGGTGCCGGAGGCGGCGAGGTCCACCAGCACGAGTTTGCCCTTCAAACCTTGCCGCAGGAAGGCCAGGCGCGCCGGGTCATTGGCGGCAGCGAGCACCTCGGCGTAGGACAGGTGCCAGAACCCCTTGCCCCAGGGCGCGGCCAGGTTCACGGGCAGCAGGCCCTCCTTGTCCGTGGGCACGCTGATGCTGTGCCCCGGCCAGGAGATGTCGAGCCGGCCGGGGCGCGCCGCGGCCGTGGCGCCCAGATGCCGCAGCACCGAGGTCAGGGCCAGGGAGGGCAAAAGCTGGCCGTGGTAGCCGACGCAGAGCGGCATGCGCCGGAACACGCCGTCAGCGTCCGGGGTGGCGGCCACGTGGCCCAGGCCAACGGCGTGGCGCGAAAACCGGGCCAGGGGCAGGAAGGTTGTTTCGGCCTGCAGCAGGTTCGGGACCTGCACCTGCCCTGGCGGCAAAATCGAGGGCAAAAGCGGCAGGTCGTCGGCCTCCGGGCTCAGGCGCACCACCTCGCCTTCCTTGACCAGCCCAACGCCAACGGGGAACACCACCCGGCCGTTTTTGGCGATGGCCGCTTCCAGGGCGGCGTCCTCACGCTCTCCATTGTCTCCGGAGGACGGGCCGTGGAACACGACATCAAAGGCCACCAGGTCCACGCCGCAGTCCGTGAGAATGTTGAGCACCTTGGCGTGGGCCGAGCGCGGCAGCGGCCACTTGCCGAGCAGGCGCACCGACTCGTCGTCGATGTCCAGGAACACGATGTCCGGGTGGGCCGGGGGGCGTGCGGCCATGCGGAAGCGCAGGTCGGACAGGGACAGCTCCAGCCGCTCGAAGGCGGCGGGGAAGCCCCAAAGCAGGGCGCAGAAGAGCGCCAGCACGGCGCAGCCCACGGCCAGGCCGCGCCTTTTCCTGGGCCAAGTGCTAGCGGGACCGGGCATGGCCTGGGCCGCCTAGGGCAGGTCTCTGTTCGGGGTGTTGGGCACGGGCAGCCCGGCCTCGCGCCCGGCCGCGCCGGTCATGTTCACCGGCGTCTGCGTGCCCTTCTGGCGCATGGAGCGCTTGAGCAGGGAAGGCTGGCCGGGCAGGGCCGCCTTGATCTCCACGCATTCCGAGACCACGCCCTGCAGGGTGCCGAGTCGGGGCTTGCCTGCGCGGGCCTTGGCAAAGGCCTCGTCCAGGGTGGGGGCCACGGCCGGTGCGGCGAGCCCGCCGGTGCAGGCCAGCACGCGCAAGTGGGCGGGGCCGGTGGTTTTGGGCAGCTCTTGCAGCATGGGCTTGCCTGGGGCCAGGCGGTAGGCCGCGCCGCCGCCGCCGGGCAGGATCGCGTCCTCGGCGGCAAGGTCCGCGTCCACGGCCACCATGACCTCGCAGGGGCGGTTGGCCTCGACCGTGACCTGGGAGGCGTTGTCCACGCTGACGCGCAGCACGGGCAGGGCCAGGGCAACAGGCGGAGGCTCGGGCAGGCCGCGCAGGCGCAGCTCCACCAAGGCCACGGCGCGCACCGTGGACAGGCCAATGGGCGGGGTGCTGTGGGTGGCGACGATGCGCATGCCTTGGGGCGAGAGGTCCAGGGCATTGGCGCCGCCCAGGGCGGCGTAGTGTTTGGCGGCGATGAGACGGGCGTTGCGCAGGGCGTCCTGTTCGGCCTCGGCCTGGCCCACACCCTGGCCCATGGCCTTGACGAGGACATGGCGCGCGGGCCCCGGGGCCAGGCCCCGGTCGTCGTCGTCGGTGGTAGCGGCGGCCAGGCCAGAAGTTGTCGAAAGCAGCAGCGCCGCCAGCGCCAGAAAGGCAAGGATGGCGGGCCGGATGGCCGGATGGCGTGGGCGTTTCCGGGTGTACGGCGTGCAGAGGGTGGCGCAGGGGCGAGAGTTCATGGCGGCCTCCTGGGGTCAATGCTGGCACTTAGTTACCGCATCTCAGGCAGCAAGACAATGTGTCGCGTTGCGGATCCAGTCCAGGCCAGGCCGCGTCGTGCCGCGCTGGTCCGGAGACAGCCCGTTGCCCTGGCCGCGCAGGTCTGGTAGAAATCCTCGGCAGCGGGAACGCCCGCCTGAACCATCCACCGAAGGAGTTTTCGAGATGCAGCGTCTCTTCCGTTTGACCCTGTTCACGACCCTGGCTCTTTTCTCCCTGTCCTGCCTGGCCCTGGCCCAGAGCCCATCGGCGGCCACCCCGCAGCCCGGCAAGGTCCTGGTCAAGATGGAGACCACCAAGGGCGACATCGTGCTGGAACTTTACAAGGACAAGGCTCCGCTCTCTGTGGCCAGCTTTCTCAAGCACGCCAAGAGCGGGTTCTACGACGGCACCATCTTCCACCGGGTCATCAACAGCTTCATGATCCAGGGCGGCGGCTTTGACATCACCATGCAGGAGAAGACCGCCGGCCCGTCCATCAGGAACGAGGCCGACAACGGGCTCAAGAACTCCCTGTACACCATTGCCATGGCCCGCACCTCGGACCCGCACTCGGCCTCGGCCCAGTTCTACATCAACGTCAAGGACAACCGCTCCCTGGACCACCGCGGCAAGACCGACGAGGGCTGGGGCTATGCGGTGTTCGGCCGGGTGGTGGACGGCAAGCGCGTGGTGGACGAGATCAAGGGCGTGGCTACGGGCAAGCGCGGCATGTTCGACGACGTGCCGCTCAAGCCCATCCTCATCAAGAAGGTCGTGGTGCTCTCCGAATAGCCCGAACCGACGTCCTGACGGCGCACAAGCCCGGCAGGGTCTCAGCCCAGGCAATGGGCCAGCGAGCCAGACAGGCAAGGGCGGTCCTTTTGAGGGCCGCCCTTTTTTCGTCCTAGGCCGCCTTGTCGGGCTGTTCGCCTGTGAACTCGAAGCAGCGGCGCTGGGCCTCCCCGGCGGACAGGCCCCGGCCGTGGTGCAGCATGGTGTACAGCAGGCCCACGGGGTGGTGGGGCGTTTTGATGTACCGGGGAACCTTTGGGAACTCGGGGGCGGTGTCGGAAGGCTTGTTGTTCTGGTTCATGGCGATGGCCTCCGGTGCTTGACGGGGGGCGAGGGGTTCGCCCGCCTGCGAGACCTGTATGGCAGGCCCGTGTGACGGCGCGGTTAAGCGGCCGCAACGATTCGCGCGGCCGTGGCCTGCGCTTTGGGCGAAAATAGGGTGATGGATTCTGCATCCTTTGGGACCTTCGCCCGTCTTCACTGCAAATCACGCCGCAGAGACGGCACAGAGAGGCACATCCATGCATAAGAAAAGCGATGGCGAGATCAGGGAGACGGTTCGCAGAAAATACTCGGAAACGGCGCTTTCCGGAGTAAACTGTTGTGGTTGCGGCAGCGGCTGCTGCAGTCCGCAAAGCGCGGACACGTCTGCGGCGCTGGCCATGTCGGTCGGCTATTCCGAAGAGGAGCTGCAAAGCGTCCCAGATGGGGCGAACATGGGTCTTGGCTGCGGCAACCCCCAGGCCATAGCCGCGCTCAGGCATGGCGAGGTGGTGGTGGACCTGGGCAGCGGCGGCGGCTTCGATTGTTTCCTGGCCGCGCGTCAGGTGGGCGAGACAGGGCGCGTCATCGGTGTGGACATGACGCCGGAGATGGTGGAGAAGGCCAGAAGAAACGCCCTCGCAGCCCGCTGCACCAATGCCGCCTTTCGCCTGGGCGAGATTGAATATCTGCCCGTGGCCAACGCGGAAGCCGACGTTGTGCTTTCCAATTGTGTGGTCAACTTGAGTACGGACAAGGCGCAGGTGTTCCGGGAGGCTTTCCGGGTGCTTAAAAGCGGCGGCAGGCTGGCCATAGCGGACATTGTGGCCGTGGCGGACATGCCTGAGGACATCCGGGCGAACATCCTGCTCCACGCCAGCTGCGTGGCTGGGGCGGCACGGGTTGAGGCGCTGGAGGACATGCTGGGCCAGGCTGGGTTTCAGCAGGTCTCCATCCGCCTGAACCCGGAAAGCGGCAGATTGATGGACCAGATGTTCCCCGGCCTGGGCCTGGGGGCTGTTGTGGCCTCGGCGGTGATCGAGGCAATCAAGCCATAGGGGCGCGGCGAATGATGCACACGTTGGAGGCAGTCTGGCAGGAGCACCGGGGCGAGCTCAAGTCCTTCATCCTTAAACGGGTGCGTGGGACGGCCGAAGCTGAGGACATTCTCCATGACGTGTTTCTCAAGATGCTTGCAGGCCTGGGTTCGGTGCAGCGGGTGGACCACATGCGGGCCTGGCTGTTCTCTGTGGCGCGCAACGCCGTGACGGATCACTTCCGGAGCAAGCGGCCCATGGCCGAACTCCCAGAAGATCTGGCCGACCACGGCCCGGAGCAGGGCAGCGGCCAGATGGAAGACATGGGCGCCTGCCTGCGGCCAATGATAGACGCCCTGCCGGACAAGATCCGTGTGGCGCTGGTCATGGCCGACCTGAAAGGCGTCAAGCAGCGGGAGGTGGCGGAGCGACTAGGCATATCCGTGTCTGCGGTCAAGTCCAGGATCCTGCGCGGGCGGATCCTGGTCCGGCGGATGGTCGAAGACTGCTGCTCTCTGGAGCTGGATGCCCGTGGGAGCATCATGGATTACGTCCCCAAGCCGAAGGGCTGCCCGCAGTGCGGGCAGGGAAGGGAACTGCGCAGGCGTTCAGAATAGGAAAGGCCCCACCGCGAGGTGGGGCCTTTTGTCGCTTCGAAACACTTTCGTCTGCTACTGCGTCCGTGCCTTGATGTACCAGTAGAAGACATTCTTCCCGGCGGGGAAGATGGAAATTTCGAGTAGCCCGTTCACATTCGACCACCGGATGGTCGCCTTGTTGTGAAATGACGGAGTGGCCGACGGCAAGCCAACCATACGTATGGCCTCCGGCCCAAAAGAAACCAAAGTTCCCACACCGGGTGTCACGGTGATCCAGTCCGCTTTGCCCTGAATGTAGACAACTTCGACCTTACCACCCAGGGATAGTTTGTAGATCTTCTTCGGCCCAAACTTGGTTTTTTCAGAGCCTTTGGGTTTGCCCAAGATCTTGGCTACGGACGCTTCATTCTTGCCAGCGATGAGGGGGATATCTACGAGAGGACTGGTCACGCCAGCTAGAGCGAAAGATGAAAGAAGGAGGACCAGAGCCATTGCGGAAAGGATACGCATGACGACCTCACCGTTTATGGTTGAAGAAAGTCGTCCGGGCGCTAGCCTTCGGAGCTGGTGTCGTCGACCACGTGCGGCACGCCGCAGGCGCTGGCGCGTTCGGCCTCCTCGGCGCGCAGGGCGCGGCGCAGCACCTTGCCGACCATGGTCTTGGGCAGGCTCTCGCGGAACTCCACGTGGCGGGGCACCTTGTACCCGGCCAGCTTCTGGCGGCAGAAGCCGATGACCTCGGCCTTGGTCATGGTCTCGCCGTCCTTGAGCACCACAAAGGCCTTGACCACCTCGCCGCGCGCATCGCAGGGCACGCCCACGGCCACGGCCTCCAGGATCTTGGGGTGCTGGTGCAGCACCTCGTCGATCTCGCGCGGGTAGATGTTGTACCCGGCGCTGATGATGAGGTCCTTCTTGCGGTCTTTGATGAAGAAGTAGCCGTCCTCGTCCATGTAGGCGATGTCGCCAGTGTAGAGCCAGCCGTTGCGCAAGACGTCGGCGGTCTCGTCGGGGCGCATGAAGTACCCGGCCATGACCTGGGGGCCGCGGATGACCAGCTCGCCCATTTTCCCCGGCGGCAGGGGCGGGCCGCCCAGGTCCTGGTCCACGATCTTGGCGTCGGTGCCGGGCACGGGCACGCCGATGGAGCCGTTCTTGGCCATGCCGTCCACCGGGTTGATGTGCGTCACCGGCGAGGCCTCGGAAAGACCGTAGCCTTCGCAGATGCGCGCGCCCGTGACCTTGCGGAACTGCTCGAACCAGTCCACGGGCATGGGCGCGGAGCCGGACACGCAGTATTTGATGGAGGACAGGTCAAAGGCGGCGATGTTCTTTTGCTGCATGAGCGAGATGTACACCGAGGGCGCGCCGGGGAAGGCCGTGGGCTTGTGCTTCTGGATGGCCTTCAAAAGGTCGCCGGGCACGAAGCGCGGGAACAAAATCTGCGTGGCGCCCTTGGCCGTGGCCAGGTTCAGGCACACGGTAAGGCCGTAGATGTGGAAGAAGGGCAGCACGCCCAGGAATATCTGGTGGCCCACGGCCAGGCCCGGCAGCATGGCCTCGCACTGGCTGGCGTTGGCGCAGAGGTTGGCGTGGGAGATCATGCAGCCCTTGGCCAGGCCCGTGGTGCCGCCGGTGTACTGCAGGAGCGCCAGGTCCTTCTCCGGGATGATCTTGTCGCAGGTGTACCCGGAAAAGCCGCGCGCCAGGGTCGACCAGGGCAGCACCTTGGAGTCGCCTGTCGGCACGTCCGGTGTCTTGCCCTCGCGCCAGTTGCGCAGGCGGTACAGGATGTCCAGCGGGAAGCGCAGGCCGTCGCTGATGCTGGTGATGAAGTACTTCTCGATGGGCAGCTTGTCGCGCAGGGGCTCGATCTTGGGCCAGAGCAGGTCGAGCAGGATCAGAAAGCGCGCGCGCGAGTCCTGGAACTGATGGACGATCTCGCTTTCCATATAGAGCGGATTGGTGAAGACCACGGTGCCGCCCGCGCGCAAGACGCCCCAGTAGGCGATGACGCCCTGGGGGGTGTTGGGCAGCATGATGGCCACGCGGTCGCCGCGCTTGAGGCCGTGCCTGCGCAGGTTGGCGGCCAGCACGGCGGAGAGCCGGTTCAGGCGGGCGTAGGTGATGCTCAGGTTCTGGAAGATCAGGGCCGGCCGGTCGGGCCAGCGCTTGGCGGCCTCTTCGAGCAGGAAATGCATGGGCTTGGGGGCAGGGGTCAGGCTGTGCGGCACTTCCGGATCGTAGTGGGCCAGCCAGGGGCGCATGATATCGGGCATGAACCAACCTCTTGAGGGGGGAGATAGCGCGAGGATGTGAGGCGCCTATGCAGCATAGATGCCTGCCGCTTTGGAGGCAAGGAGAAATGCGGAACAGCCGCAGCCCCGGCGCGGCGGCAGTAAAGAATTGACATAAATTGCCGATCTTTCATTGTGCCTATGAATGATTCGGCGGATGTTGAACATTATTACCCCTGTGCCCCAGGGTCGTGTTATACGGCCAGGATGTTGACAATCATTGCCTTGTGCGGGTATATAGTGATGAATGCTGGTCACGGTCACAGGCTTAAAATCATTGACCAAGCGAATGGTTTGCATGTCGTTGGCCTGAGGTTTGCAGCATAAGCCTCGCAAGGCCCAGGGCGGCAGACCCTTCCGCCCCTAACAGGCCCGCTTCGGACCGCAATCATCGCACGCATCAACCACTGGGTGAACGAACATGCTGCTCGCCGACGGAAAATACATCAAGCCTAGCAAGGAAACCAGGGTGCTCTCCATCCTGAATTCCCTGTCCCAGGACTCCGCGCTCTCGCAGATCGAGCTTGGCAAGCGCCTCAAGCTTTCCGGGGCCATGGTCAACCAGTATCTGCGCCTGCTGCAGGAGCAGAATCTCATCGAATACCGCCCTGTGAACGGCAAAAGTTACCGCTATGTCCTCACCAGCGGCGGCGAGAAGAGCCGCAGGCAGATGTTCTCCGACTATTCCAGCGAGACCATCCGCCTGTACACCAACATCAAGGACTTCATCCTCTCCAAGCTGCGCAGCCTGGAGCGGCGCGGGCGCAGGAAGATCGTCCTGTTCGGGGCCTCGGAGACCTGCGAGGTTGTGCTCTCGGCCCTGCGCGACACCGATTTCGTGGTGGTCGCCGTGGTTGACACCGATCACGAGAAGCACGGTTCGATCTTCCACGGTTACGTCGTTTCCTCTCCCCTGGTGCTGGAACATGTCGACTGCCAGTGCGTGGTCATCACTTCCTTTGGACGTCAGGATGAAATATACCAGCAACTGCAGCCCGTGGCCCAGAAGCGCGGGTTCGAAATCGTGAGGCTGTGAGCATGGCGTACTCTTCCTACATCACCACCCGCTCAGGTCTGCGCATCGGGCAGGGCCAGCCCTGCTTCATCGTGGCGGAGGTGGGCAACAACCACCAGGGCGAAATGGACCATGCCCGGCGCATGGTCGAAGAGGCCGCCCGTGCCGGGGTCCAGGCCGTGAAGTTCCAGAAGCGGCACCTGGAGTCCCTGCTCACCCGCACCGGCCGCGAGGCGCCCTACTGCGGCGTCAACAGCTTCGGCCCGACCTATGGCGCGCACCGGCTGGCCCTGGAGCTTGACGCGCAGCAGATGGGCGAGCTCAAGCTCCTGGCGGAATCGCTCGGCCTGGTGTTCTTCGCCTCGGCCTGGGACGAGGTCAGCCTGGACGAGATGCTCGCGCTCGACGTGGAGATCCTGAAGGTCTGCTCTGCGGACCTGGTCAACGTGCCGCTCATGCGCCGCGTGGCCGAGACCCGTCTGCCCATCATCCTGTCCACGGGCATGAGCAGCCTGGATGAGATCGACGCCGCAGTGGCGCTCATCCGCACCTACCACAACGAACTGGTGCTGCTGCACTGCAACAGCTCCTATCCTTGCCTCGAAGAGCAGATCGGCCTGCCGGTGATGGACACCCTTCGCGAGCGCTACCAGCTGCCCGTGGGCTATTCCGGGCACGAGCGCGGCCTGGCCCCCAGCGTGGCCTCCGTGGCCCTGGGCGCCTGCGTCGTCGAGCGCCACTTCACCCTGGACAAGAACCAGGTCGGCACGGACCACCAGGCCTCCCTTGAGCCCGCCGAGCTGGCGCTTCTGGTGCGCATGGTGCGCGAGGTGGAGCAGTCCATGGTCCAGAAGGGCAAGAAAGTCTTCCCCGAGGAGCTGGCCGCGGCCAAGAAGCTTCGCAAGTGCCTTGTCTTCTCGCGTGACCTGCCCGCCGGACATGTGCTAGTGTCGGCCGACCTGACCACGCGCAGCCCGCTGGACGGCATTTCCCCGGTGCACTGGGACGAGGTGCTGGGTGCGGTGCTGCTGCGCCCCGTGAAGCACGAGGAGCCCCTGCAATGGGAGACCCTGAGCGCACGCGGCGCGGGAGCCAAGACGGCTTCCTCCTCCACGTGATTTAGGCACGTAGGTTCAGGCCCAACGCGCCGGGCTTTAAGCGCCCGCAAATCCAGGGAGCGATGCCCATGGACCAGAAGAGCATACTCCTTGAGAGCGGCACCAACGAGCTTGAGATCATCGAGATGTTCCTGCTTGAGCCCGGAGCGGGAGGCGTGCCCGAGCCCCAGTACTTCGGCGTCAACGTGGCCAAGGTGCTGGAGATCATCGAGGCTCCGGCCCAGCTTGAGCCCTCGGCCTCGTCCACCCATCCGAGCTTTCTTGGGGTCATTCCCCTGCGCGACATGGTCCTGCCTGTGGTGGACCTGTCCATCTGGCTGGGCGTGAACCGCGCCCCCACCCCGCACGAGACCGTGCTCGTCACCGAGTTCAACGGCGTGAAGTCCGGCTTCCTGGTCTCCGGCGTGACCATGATCCACCGCGTGGGCTGGGCCGACGTGGAGCCCCCCAGCCGCATGCTGGCCGAGCTGCCGGGCAACTGCATCACCGGCACCGTTTGCCTGGGCGATCACTTCGCCCTGCTGCTCGACCTGGAGCGCGCCCTGGTGGAGCTGGGAGCGGTGAACGTGGACCTGCCCGACCATGCCGTGGAAAAGGACGCCGAGCACCCCCTGCGCATCATCCTGGTGGACGACTCCACCTCGGTGCGCTTCCTGCTCAAGCGGAATTTCGAGACCGCCGGGTTCGAGGTCCAGGCCTTCAACAATGGCGAGGACGCCTGGAACCACCTGGTGGAGCTGAAGGCCGAGGCCGAGCTCCAGCGCACGCCCATCACCAGCCTGCTCGACGCCGTGATCTCCGACGTGGAGATGCCGCGCATGGACGGCTACACGCTGACCCGCAACATCAAGGCCGACAGTGAGCTCTCGAAGCTGCCCGTGGTGCTCTTCTCCTCGCTCATCTCGCCCTCGCTTTTGCACAAGGGCCAGAGCGTGGGGGCCGACGCCCAGATCACCAAGCCTGAGTTCGGCGGGCTGACCACCCAGGTGCGCGAGATCATCGAGAAGAGAAGGGCGCAGCAATAGGCGCGCATTTTTCTCCCGTCAGGGGCTTGACGGACCCCGGCTTCCGGGGCTAGTCAAAAATCAGGAACCAAACCCGCAACCTGCGAGACCCATGACATGAACCGCATCGCCGCCACCGCTCTGAGCCTATCCCAGGCCCTCCGCGCCGACGCCATTGTAGCGGTCGTCGTAGGAGTCGTAGGCAAACGCGTGTCGTAGCGGTCCAGGTCCTTTACAAGGCAACCCAAACCCCCGTCGGCGCGCGCTGGCGGGGGTTTTCGCGTTTCCGGGCTGGAGGCGCAAGGCCGCACCAGCAGCGCACGGGGCACCCGAGGAGGTGTCTCATGTTTGAAGGAAACGGCGCGGAACTTGTGGTCCGGCTCCTGGAGCGCCAGGGCATCCGGCGCATTCCCGGCATCCCCGGCGGGGCCAACCTGCCCCTGTACGACGCCCTGGGCACCAGCCGCCTCATCCGCCACATCCTGGCCCGGCACGAGCAGGGCGCGGGCTTCATGGCCCAGGGCATGGCCCGCACCACCGGCCTCCCGGCCGTGTTCTTCGCCACCTCCGGGCCGGGCGCCACCAACACCCTCACCGCCATCGCCGACGCCAAGCTCGACTCCGTGCCCATCATCTGCATCACCGGCCAGGTGCCCAGCTCCATGATCGGCACGGACGCCTTCCAGGAGGTGGACATCTACGGCATGAGCCTGCCCGTGACCAAGCACAACTTCCTGGTGCGCAGCGTGGGCGACCTCGTGCACGTCATCCCCGAGGCCTTCCGCATCGCCCTGTCCGGCAGGCCCGGCCCGGTGCTCATCGACATCCCCAAGGACGTGCAGACCGCGCGCATCCGCCTGGCCGAGCTGCCCGAGCCCGGCGAGCCCGACCAGGTGGAGGCCCCGGACTCCCAGGCCATCAGCCAGGCCGCGCAGCTGATTTGCCGGGCCGAGCGCCCCATCCTGATGCTGGGCGGCGGCGTGGCCGCCTCGGGCGCTGCGGAGGCAGGGCGCAGGCTGGCCGAGGCCGCGAACCTGCCCGTGACCATGTCGCTTTTGGGCCTGGGCGCCCTGCCCGACGCCCACCCCCTGAACCTTGGCATGCTCGGCATGCACGGCACCCGCGCGGCCAACATCCTGCTGGAGGAGTGCGATCTGCTGATCGTGGCCGGGGCGCGCCTGGACGACCGGGCCACGGGCCGGCTGGAGCGCTTCTGCGCCGGGGCCAGGCTCATCCACATCGACATCGACCAGAGCGAGCTGGACAAGCTCAAGCTGGCGCACCTGGCCATCACCGCGGACGTGGGCGCGGCCTTTGCGGCGCTTTTGCCCCTGGTGGATGCGGGCAAGCGCAGCGAGTGGCTGGCGCGGGTGGCCCAGTGCAAGGCCGAGAACCCGCACACCTTCCCAGGCCTGGACAACCCGTTGGCCCCCTACGGCCTTGTCCGCTGCACCGGTGAGCTTCTGGGTGAAGGCGCCATCGTGGTCACGGACGTGGGCCAGCACCAGATGCGCGCGGCCCAGGCCTACCCGGACCTGAAGCCACGGGCCTGGCTGACCTCTGGCGGGCTCGGCACCATGGGCTTCGGCCTGCCCACGGCCATCGGCGCGGCCCTGGCCAACCCGGGCAAGCGCGTGGTCTGCTTCAGCGGCGACGGGTCCTTGCAGATGAACATCCAGGAGCTGGCCACCGCGGCCGAGACCGGCGCCAACGTGACCATCGTGCTGGCCGACAACGGCGGGCTGGGCCTGGTGCAGCAGCAGCAGGACCTGTTTTACGGGCGCAGGATCTTCGGCTCGGACTACCGGGTGCGCATCGACTTCGTGAAGATCGCCGAGGGCTTTGGCGTGCGCGCGCTGGACCTGAACGAGAGCCGCGACCCCATGGCCGACCTGGAGCGGGCGCTCAAGCGCGAAGGCCCGTGCCTGGTGCGCGTGCCCGTGGCGGCGGAGGACAACGTGTACCCCATGGTGCCGCCAGGCGCGGCCAATATCGACATGATCGGCGGCGAAAACGGCTCGGAGAGCTGCGCCGCCCAGGGAGGGAAATAGCCATGGCCAGCGACGCGAAGAAGGCAAACAACGGCCACGCCACGAACGGCTTCATGGCCCTGCGGCTCACGGTGAACAACCACCCCGGCGTCATGAGCCATGTCTGCGGGCTCTTCGCCCGGCGCGCCTTCAATGTGGAGGGCATCCTGGTCACGCCGCAACAAGGCGGCGACACCAGCTGCATCTGGCTGGTGGTCAACTCTGACGAGCGCCTTGGGCAGATGATTCGCCAGGTGCGCAAGCTGCACGATGTGTTGGAGGTCCTGGCCTTTGAGGCCGACCAGAGCGCGCTTGCGCGCATGGACGAGTGCATGGCCGGCTGGGAGCAGGCCGGGCCCTGCGCCGAGACCGGGGCCTAGGCAGGCGGAAGCTCGGCGGCTCAGGGCTGTTTGGACATGCCGCCCAGCACCGAGCCGAGCTGCAGGTGCACGGGCATGGCGAAGTCCTTGGCCGTGACGTTGGTGGACATCTTGCGGCGGCTGGCCACGGTCACCTGGGTGCCGCCCTGGTAGGGCGTGAAGTACAGGCCCACGTTCTCGCCGTTGGACATGGCGTTGATGCCGCGCTCGGCCAGGATGTAGCGCTTGGCCGGGTCGATCTCGGCCACGTGCAGGCCCACCCGGGGCAGGGCGATCAGCGCCGCCTGATAGACCACGTCCGGCTTCTGCTGGTAGAGCATGGTGATGCCCGGGGGCGTTGCCCCGCCCACGGGGCGCATGGAGTCCAGGCCCGCGCAGGCCGCGCAGAGCAGGGTCAGAAGAAGGATCGCCGACAGCCGCGTCATGGGCAGGGCCTCCATGGCGAAGGCTAGAACCCGTTCTCGCGCAGGAATTCCATGCTGAGCTTGGAGGGCGCGCTCCCTCCGGCCGTTCCCATGGAGGACAGCCAGGGCCCCAGCATGTTGCGCACGTACTTGCCGATGAGGTCGGTCTCCATGTTCACGCGGGTGCCGGGGGTCCAGCCGGAGATGGTGGTCTCGCGCTGGGTGGCCGGGATGATGTTCACGGACAGAAACTCCGGCCCGCAGTCGTTGACGGTCAGGCTGATGCCGTCGAGCGCCACCGAGCCCTTGGGCACCACCAGCGCGCCGTATTCGGCCGGGAAGGAGAGCGTGTACACGCGGCTCTCGCCAGCTGGCTTGATCTCGGCAACAGTGGCCAGGCAGTCCACGTGCCCGCTGACCATGTGCCCACCCAGGCGGTCGCCCAGGGCCAGGGCGCGCTCCAGATTGACCTCGGCGCCGGTCTTCAAGGCCCCCAGGCTGGTGTGCTTCAGCGTCTCTGCGCTGGCGTAGACCGTGAACCAGTTCTCGCCAAAGGTCTCCACAGTCAGGCAGGCCCCGTTCACGGCGATGGACTCGCCGAGCACGATTTTGGGCAGGTCGAACAGGGCGCGCACCTTGAGCCGCGTCTCGGCCCCGCGCGCCTCCACAGCATCAATGCGGCCCTTTCCCTGGATCAATCCGGTGAACATGCGCTTAGGCCCTCCGGGGCTTGTAGGTCAGTTTCAGGTCGTCGCCACAGGAATCGGCCACGGCCAGACGGAAGTTCAGCGTGTCATCCATGCTCTGCACGGCGTCGCCCGCGAACAGGCTCTTGCCCTCGGCATCGCCCAGCACGCGCGGGGCCAGGTACAGCAGGAACTCGTCCACCAGCTCCTGGCGCGCCAGGGACAGGGCAAGCTGGCCGCCGCCCTCGCAGAGCGTGCGGTAGCAGCCGAAGTCCGCGCGCAGGCGCGCAAAGGCCTCGGCAAAGCTCAGGCCCTCGCCGCCGCCCTGGCGTCCGCCGGATCGCTCCGGCAGGCCCCAGATGAGCGTGCCGCGCTCGCGCAGTTCCGCAGCCAGCGGGGTCTTGGACGAGTACTCGCTGGTCCAGAAGAGCACCTGCTCTGGGCGCTGGCGCAGCAGGTTGAAGGTCGAGTAAGCCTTGGGCAGAGTGCTCGTCACCACCACGGCCAGGGGCTGGCAGAAGCCTTTCAGCGCGCCGTCCCCGTCCAGGCGGCAGGTGAGCTGCGGGTTGTCGCCGTAAAAAGTGTTGCCGCCCACGATGACTGCCTGGACCTGGGCGCGCAGCTTGTGCACGTCGGCCTGGGACTCCGGGCAGCTCACTGCCTGGGGCCTGCCCCCGCGCGCGGCGATCTTGCCGTCCAGCGTGCTGGCCATCTTGAGGATGCTGTAAGGCCGGTCTGTGGTCTGCCAGATGCGGAACTCGTCGATCAAGTCCTGGCACAGGGCCTCCTGCACGCCCAGCATGACCTCAAGTCCGGCGGCCCGCAGGACTTCGGCCCCGCCGCCGCCCACATGCGGGTTGGGGTCGGCGCAGCCGATGACGACCCGGCGCAGGCCCGCGTCCAGAATGGCCTTGGTGCAGGGCGGCGTCTTGCCCTGGTGGTTGCAGGGCTCCAGCGTCACGTAGAGGGTGCAGGCGGCAGGGTCCACGCCCTTCTGGCGCGCGTCGTTCAGGCACTCAACCTCGGCATGGGGGCCGCCATAGGCCTTGTGCCAGCCCTCGGCCTTGATCTCGCCGTGCTGCACCAGCACCGCGCCCACGCAGGGGTTGGGAGCCGTGTTTCCGCGTCCGCGCAGGGCCAGTCTGGCCGCGCGCAGCATGAACCGGTCATGAGGGCCGGTAGTCCCCAGGCAGGTAGGCATGTTCCACCCCCGCTTCCTTGAGCATGTCGTTGGCCAGTTCGTCCGGATACTGTTCCGCGAAATAGATGGCCTTGACCTGGCAGTTGATGAGCATCTTGGTGCAGATGAGGCAGGGCTCGGTGGTGCAGTAGATCTCCGAGCCGGCCAGCGACAGCCCATGCAGGGCGCACTGGATGATGACGTTCTGTTCGGCGTGCAGGCCGCGGCAGAGCTCGTGGCGCTGGCCCGAGGGGATCTTCAGGCGCTCGCGGATGCAGCCGACCTCGAAGCAGTGGGCCACGTTGGTGGGGGTTCCGTTGTAGCCGGTGGCGATCATGCGCTTGTCGCGCACGGCGATGGCGCCCACTTTGCGGCGCAGGCAGGTGGAGCGCTCGGCCACGAGGTGCGCGATGCGCATGAAGTAGATGGGCCAGGGGACGCGGTCATTCATCTGCCAAAGCCTCCCGAAGCCTTGAAGTTCACGCCGCCCGGACCAGGCGAGACAGGTCCGGGCGGCGGGGGTTTCTTGCTACCAGGCGTAAAGCGGGAACTCGCGGGCGAAGTCCTCCACCTCGAGGCGGATCTCCTCCAGCACAGTGTCGTCGTTCATGTTCTCCAGCGCAGCGGTGATGGCCTCGGCCACGGCCATCATGTCCTCTTCGACCATGCCGCGCGTGGTCAGCGCCGGGGTGCCGATGCGGATGCCGGAGGTGATGGTGGGCGGCGTGGTGTCGAACGGGATGCCGTTCTTGTTCACCGTGATGCCGGCCTTCTCCAGAGTGGCCTGGGCGTCCTTGCCGGTGATCTTCTTGCTGCGCAGGTCCACCAGCATGAGGTGGGTGTCCGTGCCGCCGGAGACCAGCTCGAACCCGGCGTCCTTCAGGTATCCGGCGAGCGCCCCGGCGTTCTTGACCACCTGCTCCTGGTACTGCTTGAAGCCGGGCTGCAGCGCTTCGCCGAAGGCGACTGCTTTCGCTGCGATGATGTGCATGAGCGGCCCGCCCTGGATGCCGGGGAAGATGTTGGAGTTGAGCACGCGGCCCTGGTCTTCGTTGGCTAGGATCATGCCGCCGCGCGGGCCGCGCAGGGTCTTGTGCGTGGTGGTGGTGGTGTAGTGCGCGTGTTCGATGCAGGAGGGGTGCAGCTCGGCGGCGATGAGGCCCGCGATGTGCGCCATGTCGACCATGAGCACGGCCCCGACCTCGTCGGCGATGGCGCGGAAGCGCTTGAAGTCGATGGTGCGCGGGTAGGCGCTGGCGCCCGCGATGATCATCTTGGGGCGCGACTCCTTGGCGGTCTTCTCCAGGGCCTCGTAGTCGATGGTCTGGGTGTCCGGGGACACGCCGTAGGAGACGATGTTGAAGAGCTTGCCGGAGAAGTTCACCGGGCTGCCGTGGGTCAAATGCCCGCCGTGGGCCAGGTTCATGCCGAGCACGGTGTCGCCGGGCTTGCAGGCGGCGAAGTACACGGCCATGTTGGCCTGGGAGCCGGAGTGCGGCTGGACGTTGGCGTAGCTCGCGCCAAACAGCAGCTTGGCGCGGTCGATGGCCAGCTCCTCGGCCTGGTCCACGAACTCGCAGCCGCCGTAGTAGCGCTTGCCGGGGTAGCCTTCGGCGTACTTGTTGGTCAGCACGCTGCCAGCGGCCTGGCGCACGGCCGTGGACACGAAGTTTTCCGAGGCGATGAGCTCAAGCCCGCCCACCTGGCGGTCGATTTCCCCGGCGATGACGGAGGCGATTTCCGGGTCCTGGATGAACAGTTCTTCCATGGCGATTGTCCTCGTAGAGTCCGTTGTGCGCTGGGGGCCCTAGGCCTCGAAGCGCTTGAAGAGCATGCAGGCGTTGGTGCCGCCGAAGCCGAAGGAGTTACTGAGCGCGAACTCGGCCTGCTTCTGGCGGGGGCCGCTCGCGCCGTAGTCCAGATCGCATTCCGGGTCCGGGGAAAGCTGGTTCACGGTACCGGGGATGGTGCCGGTGGCAAGCGCCATGACGCTGAACACGGCCTCCACGCCGCCCGCCGCACCCAGCAGGTGGCCGATCTGGCCCTTGTTGCTGCAGATGGCGATCTTCCCGGCATGGGCGCCGAAGACCTTCTTGATGGCCCGGGTCTCGCAAAGGTCGTTCAAGTGGGTGCTCGTGCCGTGGGCGTTGATGTGCTCCACGCGCACAGGCTCGATGCCCGCCTCTTCCACGGCCTTCTGCATGGCGATGGCAGCGCCCGAGCCGTCTTCGGGCGGCGCGGTCATGTGGTAGGCGTCGCCCGAGGCGCCGAACCCGACCACCTCGGCCAGGATCTTGGCCCCGCGCGCCTTCGCGTGCTCGAGCGACTCCAGCAGCATGAGCCCGCAGCCCTCGCCCATGACAAAGCCGTCGCGGTCCTTGTCAAAGGGACGCGAGGCGTGCTCCGGGTCGTCGTTCCTGGTGGACAGCGCCTTGGAGGCGTTGAACCCGGCAAAGGCCAGGGGCGTGATGGTGCTCTCAGCGCCGCCGCAGATCATGACGTCGTTGCGGCCGAGCTTGATGTCGGAAAAAGCGCAGCCAATGGCGTGGGTGCCCGAGGCGCAGGCCGTGGTGGTGCAGATGTTGGCCCCACGCGCGCCATGCTCGATGGAGACCATGCCTGCGGCCATGTTGGCGATGATGAGCGGGATGAAGAACGGGCTGATGCGGCCCGGGCCTGCTTCCATGAGCTTCTTGTGCTGGGTCTCGATGCCTTCGAGTCCGCCTAATCCGACTCCGATAATGACCCCGGCGCGGTGCGCCTCCTCCGGCGGGATGGCCCAACCGGCCTGGTCCATGAGCATCTTGGAGGCGGAAACGGCGTACTGGGAGAATTTCTCCATGCGCCGCGCAGCCTTGGGGTTCATGAATTTGGTGGGATCAAAATCCTTGACCTCGCCGGCGATCTGCGTGTCATGCCCGGTGGCGTCAAAGGTGGTGACCTTGGCGATGCCGCTCTTTCCGGCCAGCAGGTTGGTCCAGCTGGTTTCCAGATCGTTGCCAAGAGGAGTGATGGTGGCCAAGGCCGTGACGACAACCCTTTTCATGGGGGAATTCCGTGGTTCGGGTTCATCCCTGGCGGGAAAAGACGGAGCGCTCCGCAGGCATGCGAGCCGGGAGCGCTCCGGACTAGTCAATCAAAAGAGGCCCTTGGGCGACCGTCCTAGGTGTGCTTCTCAATGTAGTCGATGGCATCCTTGACCTTGGCGATCTTCTGGGCCTCTTCGTCATCGATCTCGATGTCAAAGGACTCTTCCATGGCCATGATCAGCTCGGTCAGGTCCAGGGAGTCGGCTCCCAGGTCCTCGACAAAGGAGGCCTCGGACTTGACTTCGTCGGCGGACACGCCCAGCTGCTCAACAACAATGGCTTTCACTTTCTCGGCTACGGACATATTCCCTCCAAAAGGTGTTTTTGACGTGACGTTTGGGTGACTACATGTACATGCCACCATTGACAGCCAGGACCTGGCCCGTGACATAGCCCGCGCCCTCGCCCGCAAGGAACGAGACGGCGGCGGCGATGTCCTCGGGTCCGCCAAGGCGGCCAAGGGGAATGTTTTCCAGCATTTTCGAAACAATGGCCTCGGGCAGCGCGGCGGTCATTTCCGTCTGTATGAAGCCCGGGGCAATGGCGTTGACGGTGATGTTGCGGCCCGCCAGCTCGCGCGCGGCGCTCTTGGTCAGGCCGATCAAGCCCGCCTTTGCAGCCACGTAGTTGGCCTGGCCCGCGTTGCCCATCTGCCCGACCACGGACGAGATGTTGACGATGCGGCCCCGGCGCTGCTTGACCATGATCTTGGAGGCCTCGCGCAGGCAGGCGAAGGCGCCGGTCAGGTTCACCTGGATGACCCGGTCCCAGTCCTCGTCCTTCATGCGGATAAGCAGGCCGTCCTTGGTGATGCCGGCGTTGTTGACCAGCACCTCGAGGCTGACCTTGTCCTTGATCTCTTCACTAAAGAAGGCCGTGACGGCCTCACGGTTGGAGGCGTCCAGACGGAAGGCCTTGGCCTCGCCGCCAGCTTCGGCGATGGCGGCCACGGCCTTGTCGGCCTCCTCGGGGCGGCTGACGAAGGTCAGGTAGACCTCGAAGCCGTCCTTGGCCAGGCGCTCGGCGCAGGCGCGGCCGATGCCGCGTGAACCGCCCGTGACCAGGGCAACCTTTGGTAAATCGCTCATGGTTTTCCTCGCTCGCGGCGGGCTATCCCGCCGGGTTGATCGTACGAGATTACCCGAATTCGCGCCGGACTGCAAATATCCGTTGCCCTGGGTTCTAGAAGCGGACCAGGGCCGAGCCCCAGGTGAAGCCGCCGCCAAAGGTGCTGAGGAGCACCGTGTCCCCGTCCTTGATGAAGCCTTCGGACCGGGCCTCGGAGAGCGCGATGATCACCGAGGCGGCCGAGGTGTTGCCGTATTTATGGACATTGGTGAAGATCTTTTCCGCAGGCATGTCCAGGCGCGAACCAACGGCGTCGATGATGCGCAGGTTGGCCTGGTGCGGGATGAACACGTCCACCTGCTCTTTGGTCAGGCCGTGCTTCTCCATCATGGTCTTGCAGATGCTGCTCATGGCGCGCACCGCGTACTTGTAAACCTCGCGGCCGTTCATCTCCACAAAAAAGTCACGGCGCACGGTCTCGCCGGGCTTGCAGGGCGAGCCAGAGCCGCCGCCCTTGACGGTCAAGAGGTCGCTCACCGAGCCGTCGGTGGCCAGCAGCACGTCGACCACCCGGCCGCAGCCCGCCGGGGCGACGCCCGTGTCGCCGGTGATGATGGCCGCGCCCGCGCCGTCGCCGAAGAGCACGCAGATGCCGCGGTCGCTGTAGTCCACGCGCGAGGACACGACATCCGTGGCCGTGACCAGGACCTTGGCCTCGGGGTGCAGGCACACGAAGGCCCGCGCCGTCTCCAGGGCGAAGAGGAAGCCGGAGCAGGCGGCGGAGACGTCCATGCACGTCCGGCCGTGGAGGCCCAGACGGTGGGCCAGCATGCAGGCGGACGAGGGGATGTAGGAGTCGGGCGTGAAGGTGGCCACCAGGATGTGGGTCAGTTCCTCGGCCTGCATCCCGGCATGCTCCAGGGCGCGCAGGGCCGCCTGGTGCGAGAGGCTGACAGTGGTCTCGCCCTTGGCGGCGATGCGCCGCTCCTTGATGCCCGTGCGGCTGGTGATCCACTCGTCGTTGGTGTCGACCATGCGTTCGAGGTCAGCGTTGGTGAGCCTGGTCTCCGGCACACAATGGCCCAGTCCGCGAATGATGCAGGGTGTAGTCATGGGGGGCTCGCTCGGTGTGGTATTTGCCGTGGCTTACCGGCGGTTATCCTCGGACCGGCCAGGGCTTGCGCCTGGGGCCGGGCCGGGGCGCGTCAGGCCTTGTGCCTGCTGAACTGCGCGAGTTCCGTGTGGGCGGTCAGCTCTGCCGCCAGGTGCTCATGGGACTTGCGCTCCACATAGGTCGCGGCCATGCGGATGGCATTGGTCACGGCCTTGAGATTGCTTGATCCGTGGCAGACGATGAGAATGCTCTTCAGCCCCAGCAGAGGGGCTCCGCCGTACTCGGCGTAGTCGAGCATCTGTGCGAAATTCTTGAGTGAACGCATGCTGAGCGCCGCGCCCATGCGCGAGAGCATGTGCCTTTTGAGCTCGCGCTTGAGCACCCGGCCAAAGGATCTCGCCAGGCCTTCGGAGAGCTTGAGGCAGACGTTGCCCACAAACCCGTCGCACACGGCCACGTCCAGGTCGCCGGAGAAAATGTCGCGGCCCTCGACGTTGCCCACGAAGTTGAGCGAGGTCTTTTTCAGGAGGTCGTACGCCTCCTTGACCATGATGTTGCCCTTGCCCTCTTCCTCGCCGATGGACAGCAGGCCGATGCGAGGCTTGTCCACGCCGAGCACGTCGCGGGCGAGCACGTCGCCCATGATGCCGAACTGCGCCAGGTGCGAAGCCTTGGAGTCGACGTTGGCGCCCACGTCGATGAGCACGATGGGCTCCTTCTCCGTGGGCATGATGCTGGCCAGCGCCGGACGCTCCACACCCTTGATGCGGCCGAGGGTGAAGATTCCGCAGGCCACAGAGGCCCCGGAATTGCCCGCGCTGACCACGCCGTCGGCGTGGCCGTCCTTCACCAGCTGGCAAGCCACCTGGATGGAGGAGTCCTTTTTGCGGCGCAAAGCGTCGGACGGCTTCTCTTTCATGTCCACCACCTGGGAGGCGTGGACGATGTCGATGGGCAGGCCGGACGGGGCGTTTAAGCGCGCGAGTTCTCCGCGCAAAGCCTCCGCATCTCCCACCAGGGTGATGCGGATGCCTTCGCGGGCGGCCTGGATGGCCGCAGCCACGTTGATGCGGGGGCCAATGTCTCCCCCCATGGCATCAACGGCGATGCGGGGCGGGATCTCAGGCATTCGCGGTGCTGACGGCCTGGCGGTCCTTGTAGTTGCCGCAGGCGGAGCAGGCGCGGTGCGAGAGCACGGGCTCGCCGCATTTGCAAAGCACAACGTTGGGGGTGGCCACGTGGTCGTGGGAACGGCGCATGTTCTTGCGGGACTTGGAGGTCTTTTTCTTCGGTAAGGCCATGAGGCTCTCCTTATTAATCAGGCCGCGCGGTGGGGAGGGACTCCTCCGGCGTGCGGGCTATGATAGCTTCAAGTTGCGCAGGACTGCAAGCCTTGGATCGCCCTCGGTCTGGGCGCAGGCGCAAGATTCCTGGTTGCGGTTCACGCCGCAGTTGGGGCACAGGCCCTTGCACTCCTCGTCACACAAAAGATTCACCGGCAGGGCCAGCATGAACTGCTCCCAAAGGTAGCCCGCCACATCAAGGTCAAGGACGTTCTTGCCACGCCTGATCCGGCACACTTCCAGGCTGTCGTCGTCCTTGGCGCGGGGCTCCTCAAAGCTCTCGAAGTCTCCGGACACGGGGAGATCAAGCTCTTTCAGGCAGCGGTCGCAGGGCAGGATGACCGAGCCGGAGAAGCTCCCGACTACGAGAAACCCTTCGTCCTGCGGGGTGACGAACATGCGGGCCTCGAAGTCCTTTCCGGGCTTGGCCTGAACGCCATACTCATCCATCGGGCCGGTCCATAAGGACTGGTCCGTGAAATGAAATTCCCGGCCCTCGGCCGGGATGTCCTTCAGCGCGATCCAGAGTTCAAACATGTCGCCTCGCAGGCCGCATCTCTATACGGATGGCTTTTTGTTTGTCAAGAAAAAAGCACTTGCGTTTTTCTCCGCCTGGGGCTACAAGTCCTCTTCCTTGATGCCGGGGAGCCCGGTTTCATGGCCCAGCGCGGCGTTTTCGCGCAATGATAGTGACAGTTCCTTTCAGGAGGTTTCCCATATGTCCCAGACGTGCGAGATCTGCGGTAAGCACCCCAGCTCCGGCAACAATGTCAGCCATGCCAACAACCGCACCCGGCGCCGTTTTCTGCCGAACCTGCAGCGCGTCCGCGCCCTGCTGCCTTCCGGCGAAGTGCGCGCCCTGCGCGCCTGCACCCGTTGCATCCGCAGCGGTGCGGTGATCAAGCCCCCCGTGCGCGTGATTCCCGCCGCTTAAGCATCAATTGATCTGGCCTTTGGCCTGCGAAAGGGCCCTGGAGAAATCCGGGGCTCTTTTCGTTTTTGCGCCAACCAAGCATCAGGATATCTGAACGGCCCCTTCGGCACAAGCCATTGGACCTCGGCCCGCGCCTCTGGCATGAAGGAAGCGTCGGGCTGTTCCAGCGGCCAAGCCCCGCTTCGCCAGCCCTATGCCAGGAGGGTCGTTCATGTCGAGCAGGGAATATTTCGCCCAGGTCGCCGGTGACTGGGACCGGCTGCGCGCCGGGTTCTTTTCCGAGGCCGTGCGCGAGGCCGCGCTCAAGCTCGCCGGGGTGCGCCCCGGACCGGGTTTGGGCCAGACCGCCGCCGACCTTGGCGCTGGCACGGGCTTCGTCACCGAGGCGCTGCTGGCCGCCGGTCTGTCCGTGGCCTGCGTGGACCAGTCGCCGCAGATGCTGGGCCGGCTGCGCGCCAAATATGCCGCAAGCGGCCGCCTCACCACCCATGAGGGCGCGGCCGAGGCCCTGCCCCTGCCCGCCGCGTCGGTGGATTTCGTCTTTGCCAACATGTTCCTGCACCATGTGGACGACCCGGCCCGGGCCATCGCCGAGATGGCGCGCATCGTCCGTCCAGGCGGGAAGGTTGTCGTGACCGACCTGGACAGCCACAGCCATGACTTCCTGCTCACCGAGCACCACGACCGCTGGCCCGGTTTCCCCCGCGAGGACGTCAAGTCCTGGCTTCAGGCCGCCGGGCTCCAGGCCGTGCGGGTGGAGTGCGTGGGGCAGAACTGCTGTGCGGAGTCCTGCAGCGGCTCGGAAAAGGCCCAGGTGTCGATCTTTGCCGCCCATGCCCGTCGGCCGCTGTGCGCCATCCCGGCCAGCCAGGCCGATCCCCTGGCCGTGGGCAAACTGGCGCGCGGCTTTTGGGAAGCGGAAAGGCCGCTTCTCTGTGCCGAGTCCGTGCTCCTGGCCGTAAGTTCGGGGCTGGGCGTTGCTTCGCCGTTGATCCCGCGCCTGGCCACGGGCTTTTGCAGCGGCTTGTCCCGCACCTGCGGGCCCTGCGGCGCCTTCTCCGCCGGGGTCATGGCCCTGGGGCTCGTCCTTGGGCGCGACATCGGCCGGGATGACCTGGACGAAACCTTCGGGCCTGCGCAGGAGTTCCGGGAGTATTTTCTGGAGCGTTTCGGGTCCCTGAACTGCCGGGACCTCACCGGGCATGACCTCGGCTCGCCGGAGGGGCTCCAGGCCTATCGCCAGCAGGAGCTGAAGCGCACCCTCTGCGGGCCGCTGCTGGAGGACGCCGCGGCCCAGCTGGTGCGCATCCTGGCGGAACACCAGATTTCCGGGCAGAAGGGCTAGGGCATGGAAGGCCGCGCCATATTCCTCGACGCTTCCCCGGACGGCAGCGGCTGGGGCCTGAGCCTGGAGTTCGGCGCGCCTGTGGCCGTGCGCCGGGCCGAGACCGTGGACGGGGTGCTCGGGGTGGTGGACTGGGCCGAACAGCAGTGTCGCGCGGGCCGCTGGGTGGTGCTGGCCCTGGCTTACGAGGCCGCACCGGCCTTTGACTCCGCCCTTGCCGCACATCCGCCGGAGCCGGGCGCGCCTTTGGCCTGGGCCGCCAGCCACGAACGGCCGTGGCCCCTGCCGGAGTTGCCTCCCGGCCGGAACAAGGGGGCCGGCGCCTATGCCGTCTCCCCCTGGCGGGCGCTGGTCCCGCCCCAGAGCTATGCGGAGAATTTCGTCCGGCTGAAGGAGGAGATCGCCAGCGGCGAGACCTACCAGGCCAACTACACCGTGCCCTTTGAGTGCGGCTTCGCACCCGCCCCGGACCGGATCACAGAGGACCCCGACCGCGCCTGGTTCGCCGAGCTTGCCCGCGCCCAGGCCGGGGGCTTCTGCGCCTGGCTGGACATGGGCAGGCACCGCGCGCTGTCGCTGTCGCCGGAGCTGTTCTTCCACCTGCACGGGCGCGAGGTTCTGACCCGGCCCATGAAGGGCACCGCCCCGCGCGGGGCCACGCCCGAAGAGGACGCCACCCTGCGCGAGGCCCTGGCCCAAAGCCCCAAGGACCGCGCCGAAAACATCATGATCGTGGACCTGTTGCGCAGCGACCTGGGCCGCGTGGCCGTGCCGGGCAGCGTGGGCACGCCCCGGCTCTTCCATGTGGAGGAGTATCCCACCCTGTTTCAGATGACCTCGGACGTGCGCGCCACCCTGCTCCCGGGCGTGGGCCTGGCCGAAGTGCTCTGTGCGCTGTTCCCCTGCGGGTCGGTCACCGGCGCGCCCAAGGTGCGCACCATGGAGATCCTGCGCGAGGTCGAGCCGCACCCGCGCGGACTCTACTGCGGGGCCGTCGGCCTGCTGGAGCCCGGCGGCTCGTCAGCGGGCGGGCGGATGGTCTTCAGCGTGCCCATCCGCACCATTGTGCTGGACCGCGACACCGGCCTGGCGCGCTTCGGCGTGGGCGGCGGCGTGACGCATGATTCCGGGTTGGACGCGGAGTACGCTGAGTGCCTGACCAAGATGAGCTTTCTGACCCCTGCTGGGCAGGACTTCGAACTGCTGGAGTCCCTGCTGCTGTTGCGCGGGCGCTATCCGCTGCTGGAGCTGCACTTGGCGCGGCTGGCGCGCTCGGCCGCGCATTTCGGCTTCGTTCTGGATGAGGAGGCGGTACGCAAGACCCTGGCGGCCGTGGCCCGGAGGCATGCGCCCATTGGTGCACAAGAGGGGCCGCCCGCTGGTTCGGCGGGAGATTCGCCCGGTGGCCCGCCAGAGGGCTTGGCTGCGGTTGGGCGCTACAAGGTCCGGCTGCTGGTTGGGCGCGACGGCTCCCTGCGGGCCGAGGCCGTGCCCCTTGTCCGCAGCCGGGGCGGCGGGAGCAGGGGGGGCCTGCTCCTGGGCTTTGCCCGCGAGGCCGTGGACTCCTTAGACGATTTTCTGCGGCACAAGACCACGCGCCGGGCGCTGTACGAGCGCGCCCTTGCGTCCTGCCCCGGCTGCGACGACGTGCTTTTGGTCAACGAGCGCGGCGAGGTCACGGAGTCCACGCGGGCCAACCTGGTGCTGCGGCTGGGGGGCGAGCTGGTGACGCCGCCGCTTGCCAGCGGGCTTTTGCCGGGCGTGTTCCGGGAGCTTCTGCTGCAAAGCGGCAAGGTGCGGGAGCAGGTGCTGTTCCCCTCTGACGTGCTGCGGGCGGAAAAGGTCTGGCTGGTGAACTCGGTGCGCTGGTGGATGGCGGCCGATATGGGGGGCTAGGGACGGGCGGCTTTCAGCCCATCCGCACGCAGTTTCTTCCGGCCTGCTTGGCCTCGTACATGGCCGCGTCGGCCCGGCCCAACAGGGTGTCCACGGGCTCCCGGGGCCGTAGTTCGGCCACGCCCAGGCTTATCGTCACCAGCCCTGCGGCCATCTCGGCCAGGGCCAGGTCGCCGGCAGTGGCCGTGCGCAGCTTCTCGGCCAGCAGCAGGGCCGCACTCGAGTCGCAGTCCTGCACGATGATCAGGAATTCCTCCCCGCCCCAGCGGAACACCGTGTCCGACTCGCGCAGGTGCTCGCGCAGGTTCAAGGCCACGCGCCGGAGCACCTCGTCGCCCACCAGATGGCCGTGCTGGTCGTTGACGGCCTTGAAGTTGTCCACATCCGCCAGGATGACGCTGAGCGGCGAGCCCGCGCGGTGGGAGCGCGTCATGGCCTGGTGGAGGAGCAGGTCCAGGGCCTGGCGGTTCAAGAGCCCGGTGAGCTTGTCCGTGGTGGCCAGCTCCTCCATGCGCTCCTGGTAGCGGCTGAGCGCCAGGCCGGTGATGCTCAGCACCAGGAGGGTCACGAAGGCGCACACGCCCAGGTTCACGTACAGCGTGCGGCGGATGCCCGCCAGGGCCGCTTCCTCGGTCTTGTCCACGAACAGGTACCACTTGAGTTCCGGGATGTAGCGCACGTTCAGGAGGTGCGTCCCGCCATCCGCCGTGTACTGGTATGAGCCCGCGCCTTCGGTCAAAATCTTTTTGGCCAGGTCGCGCAGCCCGTCCACCTCGCTGATGTTTTGGGGCTTCATGTCGCTGCCGTCGCCGTAGAGCACGATGCGGCCCGTGGTGTCCACAAAGCTGATGCTGCGGCTGAAGCGTTTCTGGTAGTCCCGGAGCGCGCTGCGCACGGAGTCAATGGTCAGGCCCACCCCGGCGGAGCCCAGGAAGTTCCCCTTGTAGTCCCGCACGTTGTAGTTGACGAAGATGGTCAAGAGGTTGCGGTTGGCCAGGTCCGGGTCCACGTTGATCTCGTAGGGCTCCACGATTCGGCGCACGCGGAAGTACCAGTCGTCGAGCGGGTTGTCCTGGCGAACGGTCTTGAGGATGCCCGAGGGATGGTAGTAGATGCGCGTCTTTTCGGACACGAAGAAGCTGGTGAAGGCCCCGTAGCGGGTCATGATCTCCTTCAGGTAGCGTATCACCTCCGAGGAGTCGCGCTCGCCGCGCAGGGTCCAGTCGCGCAGGAAGGTGTCGCTGGCCATCATGGAGGAGATGAACACCGGGCGCACCAGGTCTTTCAAAATCTCGGAGTAGATGTTGTCCGAGGTCAGCGGCAGTTCCTGGGTCAGGATGGATTCCCGGATGGAGCTGCGCGAGACGTAGTAGCTGATGAGCGTGGTGCTGAAGAAGCCGACGCACAAAAGAAGGCTCAGGCCCACGAGCAGTCTGTTTTTTTGGGGGATGGCCGTTTGCTCGGGGCGCGTGGTCGTGATCACTCTGGTCTCCTGCCTGCGTCGATTATTCTACGGTGACGCTCTTGGCCAGGTTGCGCGGCTGATCCACGTCCTTGCCCAGGTAGTCGGCCATCTCATAGGCGAAAAGCTGCAGCGCGGGCAGGGTCAAAAAGGCCGAGAGCGGACCGGTGGCCCGGGGCAGAATCCAGGGGTGTTCCACGCGCAGGTCCATGCCCTCGTTGGTCAGGGCCACGATCTCGCCTGCGCGCGCCTGCACCTCCACCAGGTTGCTCTTGACCTTGGGGAAGAACTCGTCGTCCAGCGCGATGGCAAAGGTGGGGAAGCGCGGGTCGATGAGCGCGATGGGGCCGTGCTTCATCTCGCCCGCGGCATAGCCCTCGGCGTGGATGTAGCTGATCTCCTTCAGCTTGAGCGCGCCCTCCAGGGCCAGGGGGAAGCAGGGGCCGCGCCCCAGGAAGAGAAAGCTGGTGGTTTCGGCGAAGTGCTTGGCCAGGCGCAGGGCCTCGGCGCGCAGGCCGGGCAGGGCGTCCTCAAGAATCTTGGGCAGGGTCAAAAGCTCGCGCACCATCTCGGCGCAGGCGGCCTCGGTCATGGTGCCCTTGCGGCGGCCCCAGTACAGGGTCAGGAGCAGCAGCGCGGCCAGCTGGCTGCACATGGCCTTGGTCGAGGCCACGCTGATCTCCGGCCCGGCCTGGCTGTAGACCACATAGTCGGCCTCGCGCGAGATGCTCGAGCCCACGACGTTGCACAGGCCGATGACCGGCAGCCCGCGCTGCCTGGCCAGCTTGATCCCGGCCATGGTGTCCATGGTCTCGCCGCTCTGGCTGATGGCCAGCACCACGCCGTTTGGGGGCAGGATGGGGTCGCGGTAGCGGAACTCCGAGGCGATCTCGGCCTGCACCGGGATCTTGGCGTACTTTTCCAGCAGGTACAGGCCCCACAGTCCGGCGTGATAGCTGGTGCCGCAGGCCACGATGTGCAGGCGCTCGGGCACGGGCAGCGCATCGAGCTCCGGCAGGCGCACCTGGCTGGTGGCGGCGTCGATGCGGCCCAGCAGGCAGTCGCGGATGACCTTGGGCTGTTCGAAGATCTCTTTCAGCATGAAGTGCTTGTAGCCGCCCTTTTCGGCCGCCTGCACGTCCCAGTTGATGCGCTGGACTTCTTTCTGCACAGGCTCGAGCGTGTCGGTGCGGAAGACCTCCCAGCTCGATGCCGTGAGGCGCACCAGCTCGCCGTCTTCCAGGAAGACCACGTCGCGGGTGTAGGGCAAAAAGGCCGGGATGTCCGAGCCCAGGAAATTCTCGCCCGTGCCCACGCCCATGACCAGCGGGCTGGCCACGCGGGTGGCCCAGAGGGTGCCGGGGTGGTCGGCGCTCATGAGCACGATGGCGTAGGCGCCCTCGGCCCGGCCCAGCGCCTGGGACAGGGCCTGCATGACGTCCCCGCCGGTGGACTTGAGGCACTCGCTGATGAGGTTCACCAGGACCTCGGAGTCGGTGTCGGAGCGGAACTCGTAGCCCTTGGCCGCAAGCTCGGTCTTGATGGTCTCGTAGTTCTCGATGATGCCGTTGTGGATGAGGGCGAGGCGGCCCTCGTGGTCGCGGTGCGGGTGGGCGTTCTTCTCCACGGGCACGCCGTGGGTGGCCCAGCGGGTGTGCCCCATGCCGGTGGTGGCGGAGAACACGTTCATGGTGGCGAGCTTCTGCGCGAGGTTTGCAAGCTTGCCCTCGGCGCGGATCACCGAGAGCTGGCCCGCCTGGACGAAGCTGACCCCGGCGGAGTCGTAGCCACGATACTCAAGGCGGCCCAGGCCCTCCATCACGAGGGGGACAGCCGGGCGATGCCCGCAGTAGCCGATGATGCCGCACATTATTTTGCTCCGTCTTTTCGTTTAGGCTTGGGCCTTGGCCCAGAAGGCGGGCCAGTCATGCAAAAGGGCGCGCAGGGCTTGTCCCCGGTGGGAGCGCGCGTTCTTTTCCGCAGGGGTGAGCTCGGCCGCGGCCCGGCCCAGCTCCAGGTCCAGGAACAGCGGGTCGTAGCCGAAGCCGCCTTGGCCGCGCGGGCTTGTAAGCACGCGGCCCTCCCAGCGGCCTTCGGCCAGAATCTCCGTCCCGTTCGGCGCAACGGCCGCCACCACGCTGTGGAAGCGGCAGCCGCGTGCATTCTCGGGTACGTCCTTCAGGGCGTCGAGCAGCTTGGCGTTGTTGGTGGCGTCGGTGGCGTTCTCGCCGCTGTAGCGGGCGGAATACACGCCGGGCGCGCCAAGGAGCGCGTCCACGGCCAGGCCGGAGTCGTCGGCCAGGGCCAGGAGCCCGGTGGCCTGGGCCACGGTGCGGGCCTTGAGGGCCGCATTCTCGGCAAAGGTGGCGCCGGTCTCCTCGATCTCGCCAAGGTCCGGGAAGGACTCCAGGCCGAGGACATGCAGGCCGTACCCGGACAGCAGGGCCTCAAGCTCGGCGATCTTGCCCTTGTTCCGGGTGGCCAGGACAACGGTGCTTTTTTTGGGGGGGGTCGCGTCTGGCATTCCTGAAGTTTACCCGGTTGCCCCCGGTTTCGCAACCGCCAGGTGCGGGGGCAGAAGCAGGGTCACGCGGGTGCCTTCGCCGGGGATGCTGGTCAGGTCCACGGTTCCGCCCAGGTCGTCCAGGATCTTTTTGATCATGGCCAGGCCCAGGCCCGAGCCCTTGCCCTTGGTGCTGAAGAAGGGGCTGAAGACCTTGTCGCGCGTTTCCGGGAGGATGCCGATGCCGGTGTCCTCCACCTCAAGCGACACATGGGACGGGGCCAGGCCCGTGCGCACGGTCAGAAGCCCGCCCTCAGGCATGGCCTCCACCGCGTTCTTGACCAGGTTGATGAGGCACTGCTTGATGAGCTCCGGGTCGGCCTTGACCAGCGGGATGTCCGTGGTCAGGGCCAGGATGGGCTCAATGCCCTGGTTCTCGCAGGCCATGCCCATGAGGTTCATGGTGCCGCGCACGATGCTGTTCACGTCGGCCAGGCCCGGCGCGGACTCCGCAGGCCGCGCAAAGGTCAGGATGCTCTTCAGGATGCCGTCGAGCCTGCGCGACTCGGCCACGATGATGCCCAGCTTCTCCCTGGTCTTTTCGTCCTGGGCCTCGCGCAGGAGCTGGTTGGCAAAGCCGCTGATGGCGAAGAGCGGGTTTCTGATCTCGTGCGCGATGTAGGTGCTCATCTCGCCGATGGAGGCCAGCCGCTCGGACTGCTGCAGGCGCCGCTCCATCTGGGTGCGGCTGGTGATGTCGCGGCGGATGCACAAGAGGCTCGTCACCACGGCCGAGTCGTCCAGGATGGGGTAGATGTACTCGCGCACGTAGTGCATGCGTCCGTCCTGGTCCACCTGGGGCATGGTGGCCTCGGCGGTCTGGTGTGTGGTCAGGGCCTTTTCCAGGGGCGAAATGCCGCCGCCCTCGCTGGTGCCCTCGCCCTCGTTGAGGGGCGTCTCGGGCAGGAGGAAGAAATTGCGCAGGTGCCGTTCCGCCACCTCGGCCTTGGGCACGCCCAGGCGCCCCAGAAGCGCCCTGTTGCAGTCCAGCACCAGGCCGTCCTTGTCGGTGAGGACGATCTCCTCCTTGAGCTGGTCTATGACGTTCTTGAGCAGCGTCTGGGTCTGCATCAGGTCCACCTTGCAGGCCACCCACATCTGGTCCGAGGACAAGAGGCGCAAAAAGAAACTGGCCGCAGCGCGCTCCACAAGGGCCACCTCGGGGGGCAGGCCCAGGCGCAGGTCATGGATCAGGGCCTGCTGGCCGGTGGTCTCGATGACCATGCCGATCTCCGGGTGGGCCGTGATCATCTCGCCCCAGGTGGCGTGCACGGGCAGGTCCAGGGCCGCAGAAAAGACCTCCCCGGCCGGGGCCTTGTCGTGCAGGGCCAGGGCCACCAGGCCCAGCTGGCCGAGAACGCGCTCGTTGCCCAGGTTGGCGAACAGCTCCCAGAAAGGCACCAGGGACGACTTGTCGCCGACGATGCCTATGCGGTATGGCTTCTCTGCCCGCAGGGATTCGATCATGGCCTTTGGCTCCTCTTCCGCCGGGGTTGCGGCCAGTGCGTGGTCTGGCCGCAAAGACATGCCTGCATCGTACATGAGTTTTCGCAAAGCGCAACACTTCACGCGAAGCCAGTTGAAAACACCGTAATATCATGATGGAAAAAGGTTTCATAATGTCCAAAGTCCGTGTGCACACCATCAGTCTGGGCTGCCCCAAGAACCGCGTGGACACCGAGCGCCTGCTTGGCGCGCTGGGCCGCAATTTTGCCCCGGCCGACAGCGTGGCCGCCTCCGACCTCGTGCTCATCAACACCTGCGGGTTCATCCGCCCGGCTGTGGAGGAATCCATCGAGACCATCCTCGCGGCCATCCGCGAAGCCGCCGAGGCCGACCCCCGCCCGGTGCTGGCCGTGGCCGGATGCCTGGTCTCGCGCTACGGGCAGGCCGACCTGGCGGCGGACCTGCCCGAGGTGAACCTCTGGCTCTCCACGCGTGAATTGGAAACCTGGCCCGCCCTGGTGGGCGCGGCCCTGGGCAGGAAAAACCTCGAAGCCCTGGGCCCGCGCCGCCTGAGCACCGGCCCGGCCTACGCCTACCTCAAGGTCAGCGAGGGCTGCTCGCACAAGTGCGCCTTCTGCACCATTCCCTCCATCCGGGGCAGGCATGTTGTAAGCCGCCCCCTGGACGAGCTGGAGCGCGAGGCGCGCCTGCTGGTTACGCAGGGCGGCGTGTCCGAGCTGGTCATCGTGGGCCAGGACGTGACCTCCTATGGCCGCGACCTGGGCCTCAAGGACGGGCTCAAGCACCTGCTGGACAGGCTCCTGCCCATCAAGGGCCTCAAGTGGCTGCGGCTCATGTACCTGTACCCGGCCGGCCTCACCGACGGGCTGCTCAAGCACATGGCGAGCCTGACTGGTCCGGGCCTGCCTCTTCTGCCGTATTTCGACATCCCGCTGCAGCACGCCCACCCGGACATCCTGGCGGCCATGGGCCGGCCCTTTGCCCGCGACCCCTCGCTGGTCATCGACCGCGTGCGCAAGCACTTCCCGGACGCGGCCCTGCGCACCAGCCTCATCGTGGGCTATCCCGGCGAAACCGATGCGCACTTCAAGGCCCTCAAGGCCTTTGTGCAGCGCACGCGGTTCGCGCACCTGGGCGTGTTCCCCTACCACCAGGAGGAGGGCACCCCGGCGGCCAGCCTGCCGGGCCAGGTGCCCCAGGGCGTCAAGACCCGGCGCAAGAACGCGCTCATGAAGCTCCAGGAAGGCATCAGCCGCGAGCATCTGTCCGGCCTCGTGGGGCAGCGCCTGGAGGTGCTGGTGGAGGAGCCGAGCCCGGAATGGCCCGGACTGCACGTGGGCCGGGTGTGGTTCCAGGCCCCGGAGGTGGACGGCGTGACCTATGTCAGCGGCCCCAAGGTGCGCCCCGGCAAGATCGTCCTCGCCGACATCGAGCAGGCCCAGAGCTACGACCTGGTGGCCCTGGCCTAGCACCGCATCAACCGTCGCACGCGTGAAACGGGCGGAGACGCCGCCCAAGCAGGAGAGTCTGAACATGCCCAGGCGCAGAAGTCCAGGTCCGGCGGCTGGATATACCCACCGCACGCACGTCATCGTCAACGTCAACCAGGAGTTCCGGGGCCGGCTGACCACCGGGCAGCGGGTGGCCGACGCCGTGGCGCGCATCGTGGGCGGCTGGCCGTTCATCATCTGCCAGAGCGTGCTGATCCTGGCCTGGGTGGTCGCCAATGGCTTCCTCTTTTACCAGGCCGCGGCCAACCCCGGCTATTTCAAGGCCTGGGACCCCTACCCGTTCATCCTGCTCAACCTGGTGCTGAGCTTCCAGGCCGCCTACACCGGCCCCATCGTCATGATGAGCCAGAACCGCCAGGCCGAGAAAGACCGGCTCATGGCCGAGCAGGACTATCAGGTGAACGTCACGGCCGAGGAGGAGATCAAGGTCATCATGGAGCATCTGGTGCACCAGGATGAGCTGATTCTGGAGCTCATGGCCCGGCTGGACAAGCTGACCCAGGCCCCGGACAGCGAGGAGTAGGGCTGCCGGAGAATTTTGGGATGCGGCGGCGCTGAAAGAGAAGCGGGCACAGGGGCAGCCGCTCCCGATGCCCGCTTCGTGCTTTGTCTTTGTTGCCTGGGACTACTGGCGCAAGGTCTTGCGCTGGGCCGCCTGCATTGGCTTCTTCCTGCCCGCTCCGGCTCCTCCCGAAGCGGGAGCCGTCTTGCCCGTGCCGTTGCCGTTGCCATTCCCCTTGGCTGCGGACACGGCGAGATCGCGCCGGTGGTGTTCGCTCTTGAAATAATCGCACTTGGCGCACTGGGCGATCTTTGAGGCGTAGTCGCCCTGGACGATCCCGCCGCATAGGGTCCCCTGGACAATGGCGCAGTCCTTGCCGTGCTCCGGCCAGGCCGGGCAGATGCCCATCTCGGCGGCCTTGGCTCCGCCTTTTTCCCTGCCGCAACGCTTGAATTCCCAGCACTCCTGTGAGGCTTCCGCTCCCAGCGCAGTCAGGTCCCGGGAGCTGGCATCGTCCGTGATGCCTTCGATCAGGCGCCGCAGGTCGCTGGCCCGGCCGGACATCGCAAGGATCGACAAGGCGGCGTTGCTCATGGAGGCTGTGGTGTGCACGGCGATGTTGTTGGTCTCCTCCACCGTCCGGTTGATCTGCGAGACGGCGGCGGACTGCTCCTCGGCCGCTGCGGCGATGGCATGGACCTGACCGCTGGTCTGCTCCGCCAGGTCCAGGATCCCGGTCAGGGACGAGCCGGAGACGCTGGCCTGTTCGGTGACCTCGCTGATGCCCTTGGAGACCTCTTCCATTTCTGCGGCGGCGGATTTGACGCTCTCCTGGATGCCCGAGATGACCGAGCCCACCTCTCCGGTGGCGCTCATGGTCTTTTCGGCCAGCTTGCGCACCTCGTCGGCCACCACGGCAAAGCCGCGCCCGGCGTCGCCCGCGCGGGCGGCCTCGATGGCGGCGTTGAGCGCCAGGAGGTTGGTCTGGTCGGCGATGTCGTTGATGACGTAAATGATCTTGCCGATGTCGTCGGCCTGGGAGTCGAGCTTGTGCACCCGGGCCTTGAGGTCGCCGATGACCGCGTCCACGGCCGCGATGCGCGCGACCAGGCTCTCGAGGGTCTGCGTGCCTTCCGTGGCCTTGTCGCTGGCGCCCTTGGCCATGGACGCCGCCTCCGTGGAGTTGCGCGCCACCTCCAGCACCGTGGAGTTCATCTCCTCCATGGCCGTGGCCGACTCGCCAGCATACTCCAGGAGGCGCTTGGCGTCGTCGTTGGCGCCGGTGATGCGCACGGCCAGCTCTTCCGAGGCCATGGTCACCTCGGCGGAGATGCCCAGAGACTCCTGGACCAGCTGTTTGGTGGTCTGGGCATGGCTGGCCAGGGCCTCCTCCTGCGCCCTGATCTGGGTCAGGTCGAAGTAGATGGTCATGGAGCCAAGCACCTGGCCGTCATTGTCGCGAAGCGGGTTGGCGCTGACCCGCAAGATCCTCTTGTTGTTCTTGACCGTCGTGAGCTTGGTCTCGCGCTCGATCTTCTTGTTCTGTTTGAGGGCCTCCAGCGAGGTGGTGGACCGGTTGGCGTCATGGAAAAACACCTCGCCCGGGGTCTTGCCGGCGAAATCGGTTTCATTGCCGTCCAGGTCCAGCAGGCTGATCAGTATGGGGCTCATGTGGGAGATGTGGCCTGTGGCGTCCAGGGCAAGGTAGGGGTACGACTCGGACAGGCAGCCCAGGACGCCCTCGGCAAAGCCCAGGGTCTTTTTGAGCTCGGCGGCCATGGCGTTCAGCGTGCGGCCAAGGGGAGCCATGTCCGCGGGCAGGTCCTCGCCGACAACCGCGTCCAGGTCTCCCCCCCCCAGGCGCCGGGCAAAGGCGGTCATCCGGGCGGTCGCATCCGTCAGCAGCCCGCGCGAGGCAGCCCAGACGGCGGCTCCCGTCGCAAGCGACAGGGCCAAGGCAGTCACCCAGGCAAGCCAGGGCCAGGCGGCGTGGGAGGCCCAAAGCGAGGCTGCGGCTGTCAGAACGGCTCCAGCCAGGGCAACGCAAAAGAGCCGTGCACTCAAGGAAGGTTTCATCGGGGGCCTCCAGAAAGGTGCTGTGTGCCGCTCACGGCCGAGGTGCGGACCAGGGATCGTTGCGGGGGATCACAGGGCAATAGAAGGATATGTAATACAGGTCAAGGGGGTGCGATACTTGGAAGACCTGTCTCCAGCTGCCGGTCCGACCCGCAGCTGAAGGGGGCAAGCTGGGCATGGAGGAAACAGGTCGGGGTGGAGCAGCCGTGGCCCAAAGTGTGTTGCAGACGGCCCTGCTGCGTGCCGCGGCGTTCTTCCAGGCAGAACGGAAAAGGCTCCTTCCGGCGGCTTGGTGCTGGAAGGAGCCTTTCTCGCAACGGGGAACGGTCAGCGCGTGGGGCAGGTGTTGATGCCGAGCAGGGTGTACAGCATGCAGTAGCCCATGAGTCCCGTGCCCAGCGGGATGATGCCAAGGAGCCCCCACCACCACAGCGCGTCTCCGCTTTTCAGGAAGTAGACCAGGGAGAGCAGCACGAGCCCGCCCACAATGCGCAAAACTTTGTCGATGCCGCCAACGTTCGCTTTCATGCTTGCCTCCAGTGGTTAGAGGGTTGGGAGCACGCTTTGGCCTCAGGTTTTCCACCCGCCCCCCTCTCCCAAAGGGGCCAACCGCGTTCGGATTTTCGAGGGTCCCCCCTCGAAAATCCGAACGCATTGCCTGAGCCAGCCCAGCCAGCGCCTCTGCCCTGGCCGCCCCGGCCCAGGCCCTGCGGGGATTCTAAAGGGCCTCAGGCCCTTTGGCCGCCGGAGGCATCTTTTCCCGCCTCGGCCTGCTCGTGCCTGCGCTGGTCCAGGTAGTACATCACCGGCACCACCATGCGCGAGAACAGCGTGGCCGCGACCTCTCCGGCCAAAAGCGATATGGCCAGGCCCTGGAAGATGGGGTCGAAGAGGATGACGAACGCCCCTGCCACCACGGCCAGGGCGGTGAGCAGCATGGGCCGGAAGCGCACGGCCCCGGCCTCGATGACCGAGTCCTCCAGGCTGTGGCCCTCGGCCCGGCGCAGGTTGATGAAGTCCACCAGGATGATGGAGTTGCGCACCACGATGCCCGCCCCGGCGATGAAGCCGATCATGCTGGTGGCCGTGAAGAACGAGCCCGAGAGCGCGTGCGCCGGGATGATGCCGATGAGCGAGAGCGGGATGGGCGACATGATGGCGATGGGCGTGGTGTAGGAGCCGAACCAGCCCACCACCAGGATGTAGATGAGGATCATGACCACGCCGAAGGCCAGGCCCATGTCGCGGAAGACCTCATAGGTGATCTGCCACTCGCCGTCCCATTTCATGCTGTAGTCGTTGCTGGAGAAGGGCAGGTGGGTGCGCAGGCGCGGCAGCTCCCTCTTGTCGGATGATGACGACTGCCACGCGCCCTGGCCCTTGCCCGCGAGCTTGTCCAGCGCCGCGTCGATGCGGGCCATGCCGTAGACCGGGCTTTCCTCGCGCCCGGCCATGTCGCCGGTGACATAGACCACGGGCAGCATGTTCTTGTGGTAGATGGCCGGGGGCGTGACGGCCTGCTCAAGCGTGGCCAGCTGCCCCAGGGACACCACGTGGCCGCCGGAGGCGTCCGTGCCGCGCACCGGGATGGCCGAAAGCTCCGCCACCGAGGCCCGGCGCGACACGGGCAGGCGCACCACGATGGGCACGTCCTCGCGCGAGTTCACGTCGTGCAGCAGCCCGGCCTTGTCCCCGCCCACGGAGGCCGCGACGACGCGCCTGGCGCGCTCCGGGTCCACGCCGTTCTTGAGCGCCTTGTCGGTCTCCACGTTGATGCGCGTCTCGGTTTTGGGGTCGTTCACCAGCCAGTCCACGTCGACAACGCTCTCGGTGCTGGCGAAGACCTCCTTGATCTGCCGGGCCACGCGCACGCGGCCCTCAAGGCTGGGGCCGTAGATTTCGGCCACCAGGGTCTGCAAAACGGGCGGGCCGGGCGGCACCTCCACCACCTTGATGCGCGCCCCGAGCTTTTTGGCGATGGGCAGCATGGCCTGGCGGGTGCGCCCGGCGATCTGGTGGCTGGAGGCGCTGCGATCGCCGCGCGGGGTCAGGTTGACCTGGATCTCGGCCACGTTCGGTCCCTGGCGCAGGTAGTAGTGGCGCACCAGGCCGTTGAAGGAGAAGGGTGCTGCGGTGCCGGTGTAGAGCTCGGCGTCGGTGACCTCGGGCTGGTCCAGGACCACGCGGGAGAGCTGCTCGGCCGCGCTGGCCGTGGCCTCAAGCGGCGTGCCGTCGGGCATGTCGATGACCACCTCGAACTCGCCCTTGTTGTCAAAGGGCAGCATCTTCACCAGCACGGCCTTGAGCGGGAACAGCGAGATGGCGGCCGCGAGCAGGCCAGCCACGCCCAGCAGGAAATGCCTGCGGTACCTGGGCTCGTTGATGAGCCGGCCCATGACCTTGCGGTAGAGCTGGGTGGCGCGGTCGTCGTGCTTCTCGTGTTCGTCTTTCTTCGCGGGCTTGAGCAGGCGCAGCGAGGTCCAGGGCGTGATGATGAAGGCCACGGCCATGGACAAGAGCATGGCCACGGAGGCGCCCACGGGCATGGGCCGCATGTACGGCCCCATGAGTCCGCCCACGAAGCCCATGGGCATGATGGCCGCGATGACCGTGAAGGTGGCCAGCACCAGCGGCGCGCGCACCTCGTTCACGGCCTCGATGATGATGCGCACGAAGGGGCGCCCCTGGGAGCCGGGCAGGCGCACGTGGCGCACGATGTTCTCCACGTCCACGATGGGGTCGTCCACCAGGATGCCGATGCAGAAAATGAGCGCGAAGAGCGTCACGCGGTTCAGCGTGTAGCCAAGGAACCAGTAGGTGGCCAGCGTCACGGCCAGGGTCACCGGCACGGCCACCATGACCACAAAACTGGCGCGCAGGCCCAGGAACAGCGCCACGATGCAGCCCACGGAGATGGCTGCGATGAAGAGGTGCTGCAAAAGCTCGTCGCTCTTGTCCTTGGCCGTCTTGCCGTAGTCGCGCACCACGGTGGTGTGCAATCCGGCCGGGATGACGCTGCCGCGCAGGGTGTCGATCTTCTTTAGCGCGTCCTCGCAGAGGGTGGTGGCGTTGACCCCGGCGCGCTTGGCCACGCTCAAGGTCACCGAGGGCAGCACGCGGCCTGGCGACTCCTTGATGCCCTTGGCCGCGGCCTTGGCCCCGGGCGCGAAGAACACATAGTCCGTGGGCTCCTCAAAGCCGTCGCGCACGCTGGCCACGTCGCCCAGGTACACGGGGCGTCCCTGGTGCATGGCCACCACAACGCGGCCCACATCGCCGGGGGTCTTGAGGAAGCTGTCCAGGCGCACCCCGAAGCGCTCACCATTGGTGGTGAATCCCCCGCTCTGGGCGGCCTGGTTCTGGGCGCGCAGGGCATCGGCCACGTCCAGGGCGTCGAGGCCCAGCGCCCGCAGCCGGTCCGGATCCACGTCCACGGTGATGCTGCGGGTGCGGCCGCCGGTGAGGGTCACCTCGCTCACTCCGGGGAGCGTGCGCACGACTTCCGCCGCCTCCGCCGCCACCTGGCGCAAGCTGCGGCCGTCAAAGCCGTCGCCGTGGAAGCTCACGGCCAGCACCGGCACGTCGTCGATGCTGCGGGGCTTCAAGATGGGCTGGGAGCAGCCGGGCGGAATCCAGTCCAGGTGCTGGTAGAGCTTGGCGTAGGTCTTGACCACGCTCTTCTCGGTGTCCTGGCCCACGAGAAAGCGGACGGTGGTCAGCGCGCGACCGTCCTCGGCCGTGGAATACACGTACTCCACGCCGGGAATCTCCCACAGTATCTTCTCCATGGGGCCGATGACGCGGGTCTCGATCTCCCTGGGGGTGGCGCCGGGCATCTCGACCATGACGTCGATCATGGGCACGAGGATCTGCGGCTCCTCCTCGCTCGGGGTGCGCAGCACGGCGAACACGCCGAGCAAGAGCGAGCCCAGGATGATCAGCGGCACCAGCTTGGAATTGACGAAGCTCGCGGTGATGCGCGACATGAGCGCATGATCGCGCGGTCCCCCTTCGGGGGATCTATGGGTGTTGTTGCCCTCTGCCGGGATGCTCGGCTCCGGGCTGCCGGGGCCTGAGGCCTCGGACACGGGTTCCTTGGATACGGGCGTTTCGGATTTGTTGGCTTCCGGGCCGCCGGGGGTCTGGGGCGTGTCGCTCATGGCCCCTGCCTACGGCTTCACCGCGAGGCGGTCGCCCTCGCGCAGGGTTTCCGGGCCGCCGTTGACCACGGTCTCGCCCTCGGTGAGGCCGGAGAGCACCTCCAGCAGGACGCCGGGCTCGGTCAGGGCCTCGGTCTGGGCCTGGACGATGTAGCTCTGGCCGTCCAGCTCGGCCTTGAGAAAGGCCCCGCCGACCTTGACCAGGCGCAGGCGCAGCACGCCCTTCTCGTCCACCACCAGGGCCGTGGTCAGCTCGCCGCGCTGGCGGATGGCGCTGGCCGGGATGAGCAGCTTCCGGGTCTTGGCCACGGGCACGCAGACTTTCCCGAACATGCCCGCGCGGGGGCGGTTGGCGTGCGCGCTGGCCTGGGTGGCGTTGTCCTGGCGGGAAGGCTGGCCGGGGGGCTGCTCGGCTGTCTGGGTCGCGTTGGCCTGAAGCGCCGGGGCCTTGTAGTCGGCCCGGACCTTGAAAGTGCGCGTGGCCGGGTCCACGCGTCCAACCACGGTGGTCAGGCGCGTGATGAAAGGCGCGGGCGAGAGCGAGGGCACCAGCCCGAGTACCTGCATGCCCACGCCGACCAGCGGCAGAAGGCTCTCGTCGGCCTGGGCCTCCAGCTCGTAGCCGCCCTGCGCATCGCCTCCGGGGGCCATTTCATCCACGGAGGCCAGGGGCGCGCCCGCGTTGACAAAGGCCCCCTGGTCTACGAAGCGGCGCGAGAGCACGCCCCGGAAGGGCGCGGTGACGAGGCTGTAGCCCAAGAGTGAGCGTGCCTCGGCCCCCTGGTGCCCGGCGGAGGCGGCGCTGGCGGCCATGGCCTGCTCCTGCTTTTTCAGGGTCTGAAATTCCGTGCGCGCGCGGTCCAGCTCGTCCTGGCTGATGGCCTGCTGGGCGTAGAGCTTCTGCATGCGTTCCATGTTGACCTTGGCCAGGGCCGAGCGCGCGGTGAGGGCCTGGCGCTCCAGCCCGGCCTGCTGGGCCGTGGACTGGACGGCCTGCATGCGCTGCCTGAGCTCGCTGTCGTCGATGCGCAGAATGCTTTGTCCCTTTTCCACCACGTCGCCTTCAGCGGCCATGACCTCGACCACGGTGCCGGAGATCTTGCTGGCGAGCACCACGCTGTTGCGGGAGCGCACCTCGGCGGGCAGGCTGCGGCATTCGCGGGCGTCGAACATGGCGGCGCGCACCGTGGGCGCGCTGACGCTCTTGGCCTGGGGGGCCTTGTCGCCGCCGCCGCAGGCGGAAACGAGCAGCCCCGCCGCCAGCACAAGGGGCAGGAGCGGGGCCGGGCGGCAGGGGATTTTGGCCTGGGCCTGGGCCTGTGGCAGGGACTGGGGCTGGGGCATGGGCCCTCCTGGCTTCGTGTTCGACGAAAAGCGGAAGCCGCAACAAGGGGACATTGCGGACCTTATAGATTTCTACTCAGCCTGGGTGTGTCCGTCAAGGTGGCGGGAAAGATTGGCGGTTTCGAAGCGTTGGCGGCCAGAACGGTGCGGGTGTCAATGCGGCAAGAAACCCCCGGACCGCCACCCGTGTTGTGCGGATGCGCGGCCCGGGGGAGCAGGTTGTGAGGCTAGATCATGAACCAGGTGGCCACGAGCCCGGCCAGGGTCATGGTGATGGTGTAGGGCAGGGCCAGCATCACCATGCGTCCGTAGGACAGCCGGATCACCGGGGCCAGGCCCGAGGTCAGGAGGAACAGGAAGGCCGCCTGACCGTTGGGCGTTGCCACGCTGGGGATGTTGGTGCCGGTGTTGATGGCCACGGCGAGCAGCTCGAACTGCTCGCGGGTCATGCCGGCGAGCCCGGCGTCGAAGACCTTCTTGGTCTCGGAGATGTACACCGTGGCCACGAACACGTTGTCGCTGATGGAGGAGAGCAGGCCGTTGGCCAGGTAGTAGGCCGCCAGCTGCTCGCGGCCCTTCAGCGCCAGCACCATGTCGATGATGGGCTTGAACAGGTGCTGCTCGTGGATCACGGCCACGACCCCGAAGAACACCACCAACAGCGCGGTGAAGGGCAGGGCCTCCTTGAAGGCGTTGCCGATGCGGTGCTCGTCGACCACGCCGTTCACCGCCGTGAGCAGGATGATGACCGACAGGCCGATGAGCCCCACCTCGGCCAGGTGGAAGCCCAGGGCCACCACCAGCCAGATGCCGGCCACGGCCTGCACCAGCAGGCTGAGGCGCCCGCGCGCGTCCATGCTCTCCTCGCGCTTGCGGGCCTCGTCCACCAGCACCACGCGCACGGAGAGCGGCATCTCAATGCCGTAGCCGAAGAGCTTGAAGCGCTCCACCACCACGCAGGTGGTCAGGCCCACCACCAGCACCGGCAGGGACACCGGGGCCACGTGCAGGAAGAACTGGGCGAAGCTCCAGCCCATCTCGCTGCCCACCAGCAGGTTCTGGGGCTCGCCCACAAGGGTGCAGACCCCGCCCAGCGCCGTGCCCACGGCGCCGTGCATCATGATGTTGCGCAGGAAGCCCCGGAAGTTCATGAGCTCGTCGCGAGCCGACTGGTTGAAGGCCGCCTCCTCCAGCAGGTCGCGCTTCTCGGTCGCGCCGGAGACGTGGCGGTGGTACAGGTCATAGAACCCGTAGGCCACGGTGATGATCACCGCGACCACGGTGAGCGCGTCGAGGAAGGCCGAGAGCACGGCCCCGGCCACGCAGAACATGAGCGAGATGAGGACCTTGGAGCGCATGCGCACCAGGATCTTGGTGAACACGTAGCGCAGCATGTCCTGCATGAAATAGATGCCCGCCACCATGAACATCAAGAGCAGGATGACCGGAAAGTTGTGCAGGGTCTCGTTGTACACGGCCTGCGGGCTGGCCATGCCCAGGGCCACGGCCTCCAGGGTCAGCAGGCCGCCTGCGGGCAGGGGGTAGCACTTGAGCGCCATGGCCAGGGTGAAGATGAATTCAACGATCAGCGCCCAGCCCGCGATGAAAGGGCCGGCAGTGTGGAGCAGTATCGGGTTTAGGACGAGGAAGGCGAGGATCGAGAGTTTGTACCAGCGTGGGGCGTTGCCCAGCAGGTTGGCCTGAAAGGCCTGGGCCATGGTCCGTTGCATTGTTGAATCTCCGGGGTGTTCGGGGTGGATGGGGAATCCCGCCAGGGAGCGACCCTGTCAGGCGGCCTGTGGTCTGCCGGGCGCTTGCGCCCGGAGCTCACGTACATGGATGTCAGCATGTCGGGGCAAGGGGCTCCTTCTCGTGGAACTGCACGGTCTCCTGGGGCATGAAGTCCTCCAGATGCCGGGAGAAGGCGGCACCCAGGAAGGAGTCGACCCAGACGGAGATGTTGTTGCGCCGAACGTTCTCGCGCAGCTTGTGCATGCGCATCTTGCGTGCGGAAAGCGGCAGCTGGCAAGCGGCATTCAGCGCATCGGCCACCTCGTCGATGTCGTAGGGGTTCACCAGAAACGCGCCCAGGCGCTGGAACTGCGCCGCAGCCCCGGCGAATTCGCTTAAGATCAGCGCGCCGGTCTCGGCCACGTTGCTGGCGCAATACTCCTTGGCCACGAGGTTCATGCCGTCGCGCAGGGAGGTGACCATGGCGATGTCCGCGGCGAGGTAGTTGGCCACCAGCTCGGCCCGGGGCAGGTTGCGGTAGAGGTGGTGGATGGGGACCCAGCCCGGCACCGTGAACTCCCCGTTGATCTGGGTCACCAGCTGCTCGATCTCGTTCTTCAAATCCTGGTATTCGCCCACGCCCTCGCGGCTGGGCACCAGGACTTGAATGAAGCTGACCCGCCCGCGCAGCTCCGGGTAGCGGATGAGCGCGCGCCGGAAGGCCGCCAGCCGCTGGGGGATGCCCTTGGAATAGTCCAGCCGGTCCACGCCGAGCACGATCTTGCGCTGGGGAAAGGCCGCACGGATGGCGTCCGCGGCCACGGCTGTCTCGCGCCTGGCGGCCAGCCGGGCAAAGGACGCGTAGTCGATGCTGATGGGGAAGCAGCCGATGCGCACGCTGCGGCCCTCGACCCCGGCGGTGACCACGGAGCCCCGGCCCCAGACCTCGGTGCGCGGGAAGAGCACCTGCAGGCAGCGCACGAAGTTGCGGCGGTCGGCCAGGGTCTGGAAGCCCACGAGCTCGAACTCCAGCAGGGCCAGGAGCACCTCCTTGCGCCAGGGCAGCTTGAGGAAGATGTCCGGCGCGGGGAAGGGGATGTGCAGGAAGAAGCCGCAGCGCCTGTGGGACTCCTGCTCCTTGAGGAACTGGGCTACGTGCATGAGGTGGTAGTCCTGGACCCAGACGTAGTCGTCCGGGCGCGAGTTTTCGGCCACGGTGCGGGCGAACTTCTGGTTCACGTCGAGGTAGTTGGTCCAGTAGTCGGGCTGGAAGTTGCAGCGTGACTGGAAGTCGTGGAACAGGGGCCAGATGATCTCGTTGGAGAAGCCCTCGTAGTAGTTGCGGTGCTCGGCCTCGGAAAGCTCGATGGGCAAAAGGTCGTAGCCGGCCTCCTTGGAGAACCGGGCGAAGCTGGCTGTGGGGTCGCCCTCGCCCGTCTGGCCGGAGGAGCCCACCCACAGGCCGCCGCGATCGCGCAGCACCGGGGCCAGGGCCGTGATCAGCCCGCCCGTCCCGGCCTTGACGGTCCAGCAGTCGCCCTCGCGCTTGAGGGTAACGGGCAGGCGGTTGGAGACCACGATGAGGCGTCCGCGCAGCTGGTGCGAGCCTTCCTCCTCGCCGCCGCCGTCCTTGCCGCCGTCCTTGCCATCGTGCAGGGGGCTGCCCACGCCCTGGGGCGGGCCGCTGGAGATGAGGGCCGAGTGCAGGAACTCCAGCAGGTCGCCGGGCGGCCTGAGCTGGTACCGGGCCAGGCTCGTCTTGCGCTTGCGCGACACAAGAAGCGACAGTCCGGCGCTGCCCAAGGCCCGGAAGGCGTCCTCGTCGGTCAGGTCGTCGCCCAGGTAGGCCGAGGTGAAGGCGCTGCCATGGGCCTTGGTCTCCTCGGCCAGCAGGCGTTCCACAACCTTGCCCTTGTTGAAGGCGCCGGAGCGCATCTCCACCCCGCCGTCGAAGAGCAGAACCTCCGCACCGGCCGTGTTGGCGATGAGCCCGAAGGCGTGGCCGGCCTTGGCCAGGACCTCGGCCGCGCGCGGAGGCGGCATGCCGCGCACGTGCAGCGCCAGGCAGCCGTGCTTGTCCTCCAGGTGTTCACCCAGGCCGTTGGCCTCGGCCCAGAAGCGGGCGTCGGCCAGGGCCTTTTTCAGCCCGGGCTCAAGGCCCGTGCGCGCCAGCAGGCCCGCAGGGTTGAGCCGCTCGCCGCCGTGGCTGCCGAAGATCTCCACGCCCTGCTCAAGGCCGAGCAGCGCGGCCACGTCGGCCGTGGGCCGGCCGGAGACGATGACCACGCGCCAGCCGGGGTTCTGGCAGAGCCCGCTCAGCAGCTTGCGCACGCCGGGGTAGGGGAAGGCCTTGTTGCGGTCTGCGGTGAAGGCGGCCAGGGTGCCATCGTAGTCGAGCATCAACAGCTTGTGCCTGGCGGCGAGAAAGGTCCTCAGTTCAAGGGACCTGAGTAGTTGCGTCCAGTCCTTCATGGCTTGTCGTCCTCCGTATGTCCCGCCGTGTCCGACAAGAGCCAGCATATGGTCCGCAGGAGTCCGCGCAGACTTGCGTTCTCCCGTTCCGCCCCGGCCCCGTCGCGCCGGGCCTCAAGGGTCTGGCCCAGTTCGAAGAAAGTCTGGTCCAGGCGGAAGGTGGTGAGCACGAGGTCAAGGGCGGCCTCGTCGTGGGGCAAAAAGCTCGCCTCCCCCGACGTCTCCAGGTAGCTGCGCAGGAAGCGGCCGCCCATGCGCGTGTGCCAATGCTCGGCCCAGGGCCGCAGGCGCGCGGCGTCCTCGGGGCGCATCAGGCAGTGGGTGTGCAGGGCGTTTTCGGCCACGTGCTCCAGCGAGCTCAAGAGGTCGCAGATGTCCCGCAGGGGCGAGCGCTTGAGCCTGCGCGCCGAGAGCGACCGCGTGGTGCGGCCCTCGAAGTCCACGACCATGAAGTCGCGCCCGGTGAACAAGAGGTGCCGCAGGTCGTATTCGCCGTGGACCCTGGTCTTGAGGCCCTGGACCGGGGTGTCGCGGAAGCGGTGCAGCAGGGCTGCCAGGGGCTCGCGCACGGACAGGGTCTGCTCCGCCAGCAGGTCGTCCTCCTGCGGCAGCGACGCTCGGGCGTGCTCCAGCTGGTCCAGGATGCGCCGGGTCTTGCCGTAGATGTCCTGGAACACCGCGCGCCTGTAAGTGGCGTCAAAGGGTTCCGGGGCGAAGGCCAAGTCGTCCGTGTCCCGGGCCAGGGCCAGGTGCATCTGCGCCGTGCGCCGCCCGATGCGCGTCATGGCCGCGATGGTCGGTTCGTCCAGCAGGAGCTGGTCCGGGGTGTCCGCCGCAAGCTCCTGTGCGTCCGCCCTGGCCAGGGTCGTGGCCCGGAGCCTGGGCGGCGGCATGGTCTGCTCCTCGGCCAGCACCCGGGTGAAGTAGATGCCGAGCGCCGTGGCGCAGATGTCCCAGGCCGTGGACTCGCTCTGCACGTAGCCGCGCAGCATGGCCACCACCACGGGCTCGTGGCCAGTCCGCAGGTACTGCAGCGCGCCGTAGAACTCCGGCGTGTGCTTGAAGCCGACCTTCTCCGTCAGGTAGCGCACCACCTCCAGGTCCGGGTTGCCACCCTCGGCCGTGTGCCGGAAGATCTTCAGGAGCACCTTGCGGCCATAGGCGATGAGCGAGTTGGCCGAGTCCTCCGGCAAGAGCTCTGACTCGGGCTGGCTGTTCGCCAACTCGCGGACGTCCTTGCCACGCCTGCCGTGGATGACCACGAACTCGCCCACGCGGCCCCGGATGCGGCGGCGCTGGGTGAACAGCCGCAGCAACCCGGCGTGGGCGCGGCGCTCCTGGGCGCCCTCCACCAGGGCGCCTTCCACGACGCCCTGGTCCGGTGCCGCGTTGGCCTGAGGCTTGCTGTCCGGGTCGGGGGACAGGCCCGTCACGACCTTGCCCAGCGGGCTGCCCAGGGCGCAGATGTAGTGGTCTGGATCCTCCTGGGCCACGCGGCGGCCCTGCTCGACGTCAACGAAGGACAAAACCAGGGTGCGGCTCTCGCCGCCGCCGCCGGCGAAGCGCACGTCCAGCACGCTGAGCCAGGAGGGCGCGCGCAGGGAGCCCACGGGCAGGGCGTCCTGCAGGGTGGTGGAGATGATCTGCGGCCCGACCCCGGCCACGCGGGCGGTCCGGCGCAGGTATTCGGGCAGGATGACGGCCTGGAGCGCGGTCTTGAGCCGGGCGTCCAGGAAGCGCCAGCCGCCGGAGTCCTGCCTGCGCAGCAGATGGTGCGACAGGTCCGGCCCGTGGGGCTGGCTCACGCCGCACAGCTCCATGATGTAGTAGCCGTGCGGGCCCAGCGTCAGCGGATAGGGCTGGCTGGTGATGACGGGAAAGCGCGTGCGCCCGAAGACCTCCACCGGGGTGCGCCCGGCGTGGGTCGAGAGGTCGAGCCGCGTGGCCTGGGGGTGGCGCGAGAGGTTGGCCACCACCAGCAGGCATTCATCGCCCATGGTGCGCAGGTAGGAGAGCACCTTGGGCGTGTCCTGGCGCAGAAAGCTCATGCCGCCGCGCCCCAGGGCCAGGTGCCGCCTGCGCAGGGCGATGAGCTGCTTCATCCACCACAGAAGGGAGGAGGGGTTGCGCTGCTGGTTCTCCACGTTGACGGACTGGTAGTGGTACTCCGGGTCGATGACCACGGGCAGGTAAAGCTGCTGGGGGTTGACCTGAGAGAACCCGGCGTTTCTGTCCGGGCTCCACTGCATGGGCGTGCGCACGCCATTTCTATCGCCCAGGTAGTAGTTGTCGCCCATGCCGATCTCGTCGCCGTAGTAGATGACTGGCGAGCCGGGCATGGTCATGAGCAAGACGTTCATCAGCTCGATCTTGCGGCGGTCGTTGCGCAACAGCGGGGCCAGGCGGCGGCGGATGCCCAGGTTGATGCGCGCCCGGCGGTCGTGGGCGTAGACCTGGTACATGAAGTCGCGCTCCTCCTCGGAGACCATCTCGAGTGTCAGCTCGTCGTGGTTGCGCAGGAAAATTGCCCATTGGCAGGCCTCGGGGATGGCCGGGGTCTGCTCCATGATGTCCACGATGGGCGAGCGGTCCTCCATCTCCAGCGCCACGAACATGCGCGGCATGAGCGGGAAGTGGAAGGTCATGTGGCAGGCGTCGCCCTCGCCGAAATAGCGGGCCGCGTCCTCGGGCCACTGGTTGGCCTCGGCCAGGAGCATGCGCCCCGGGTGCCTGGCGTCCACATGGGCGCGCAGCCGCTTCAGCGCGGCGATGGTCTCGGGCAGGTTCTCGCAGTTGGTGCCCTCGGTCTCGTAGAGGTAGGGCACGGCGTCGAGCCTGAGGCCGTCCACGCCCATGCCGAGCCAGAAGTCCACCACGCGCAAAAGCTCGGCCTCCACCTGGGGGTTCTCGAAGTTCAGGTCCGGCTGGTGGGCGTAGAAGCGGTGCCAGTAGTAGGCTCCGGCCACGGGGTCCCAGCTCCAGTTGGAGGTCTCGAAGTCCTTGAAGATGATCCTGGTGCCGGAATACTTGTCCGGGCTGTCGCTCCAGACGTAGAAGTCCCGCTCGGGCGTGCCGGGCTTGGCCAGGCGGGCGCGCTTGAACCAGGCGTGCTGGTCCGAGGTGTGGTTCAGCACCAGCTCGGTGATGACCCGGATGCCCCGGCTGTGGGCCTCGCGCAACAGGGCCCGGAAGTCGGCCAGGGTGCCGTAGTCCTTGTGGATGTTGCAGTAGTCGGCGATGTCGTAGCCATCGTCGCGCAGGGGCGAGGGGTAGAAGGGCAACAGCCACAGGGCGCTCACGCCCAGGTCCTGCAGGTAGTCGAGCTTGCTCTTGAGCCCGTGGAAGTCGCCGTGTCCGTTCTGGCTGGTGTCGAAAAAGGACCGCACATGGACTTCGTAGATCACGGCGTCCTTGTACCAGGTGGGATCAAGAGTCTCTGCGGCGCGTTTAGCCATGTTCCAGTTCCTTGGGGTCTTGCAGCTCCGGCTTGTCGAGGGAGATTCGCGTCAGGGGCAGGATGTCGGGGTGCTTTTCCTGAATGTAGCACACCAAACGCTCGCGCACCAGACAGCGCAGATCCCAATTGCGTGACGAACCGGCCGAGCTGACCAGGGCGCGCAGGGTCAGCGTTGCAGGCCCGGAATCTGTGACCTGCAGGCCGCAGACCCTGCCGTCCCAGAGCTCTCCGGCTTCTTCATGGCAGAGCCGCTCCAACTCCGTGCGCAGCTCCGCCACCGGGGCGCGGTAGTCCACGCTGAGGAACACGCTGCCCAGGATCTCGGCTGAGGAACGCGTCCAGTTCTGGATGGGTTTTTCCAGGAAGTACAGCACCGGCACCACCAGGCGGCGCTGGTCCCAGATGCGCACCACCACATAGGTCAGGGTGATCTCCTCCACGCGGCCCCATTCACCCTCCACCACCACCACGTCGTCCAGGCGGATGGGCTGGGTGATGGCGATCTGCATCCCGGCGAAGATGGTGGACAGAAACTTCTGGGCCGACAGGCCGGCCACGGCCCCGGCGATGCCGGCCGAGGCCAGGACGCTGGCGCCGATGTTGCGCGTGACGTCAAAGACCATGAGCGTCGCGGCCAGGGCCACCACGGCCACGATGACCGAGAAGACCCGGCGGAACATGCGCACCTGGGTCATGATCTTGCGCGCGCGCAGGTTGTCCTCGGAGAGGAGGTCGTTGGAGTGCTGCAGCCACTGCGCCAGGATGCCGCCGCAGGCCAGCATGGCCCAGGCGAAGGCTGCGATCCAGCACAGGGCGTGGAGCTTGTGGGCCAGGTCGGCCAGGGTGCCGGGCAGGTCCAGGCCTTGGGCGGAGAGCCCGGCCAGGGCCAGGTCCAGGCCCAGCAGCGCGGCCATCAGGCGGGTGGGACCCTTGACCAGGTCCAGGACCAGGCTCCAGAACTCCTCGCCCTGGCGTCTGGCCATGAGCCGCAAGGCGCGCAGGGCCAGGGCGTGGACGACGAGCCCGGCCAGGGCCAGGCCCGTGGTCAGGCCGAGGGTCAAGGCCCAGGCGCGCAGGAGTGCAAGGGCCGGATCGGAAAGCATGGACATTGAGAACCCTCCTCAGGGGGGCGGCGGCCCGGTTTGAGCAGGGAGAAACGCCGACCAAAATGTCGCCGGACTCCTGAAGATGTGGCAAAGTGCTCTATTTTTTGTGCACAGTCTGTGCACAATGCCGCTTTGTGTGGAAAACCGCTGGCGCGCAGCCGATTTCGCTGGCTGCGCGCCAGCGGCGGGGGATGAGGCAACCGCTCGTGCCGGCGGGCGGAACCTCAACGATGGGAGATTTTGGCCGGGCCGTCCTTGGATTCCGCCCTTGGGCGCAGCAGGCGCAGGCCATAGAAGGCCGTGTGCAGGTCGGGCCAGCCCCGGCTGCGGTTGGCCGAGCGCAGGGTCGAGGCCTTGGTCACCCAGGAACCGCCGCGCAGCACGCGTGACACGCCCTCGCTCGCGTTCTGCGGGTTCTCCCGCGGGGAGCGGTCGTAGTAGTGCGCGTCGTACACGTCCTCGCACCACTCCCAGAGATTGCCGTGCATGTCGTGCAGGCCGAAGGCGTTGGGCTGGAAGCTGGCCACAACGTTTGTGTGCATGTTGGGCCAGGTCCGGACCTTTGGCCTGGCCGTCTTGCGGCGCGACTTGCGCGACTTGCGCTTGGACACGGTCCGCTCCGCAGGCAGGCTGTAGCGCTTCTCGAAGCTGGCCTGGTCCTGGCTGATGGCGTCGCCGAAGGCGTAGGGGGTCAGGGTGCCCGCCCGTGCGGCGTATTCCCACTCGGCCTCGGTGGGCAGGCGGAAGGTCTGGCCGCTCTTCTTGCCCAGGGCCTTTGCGTAGGCCTTGGCCATGTCCCAGGAGATCATGTCCACGGGGTAGTCGTCGCCATTGGCGATGAGCGAGGGGTTCTTGCCCAGCACGGCCTTCCACTGGCCCTGGGTGACCTCGGTTGCGCCCAGCCAGAAGCCGGAGACGCAGACTTCGTGCTGCGGGCCTTCGTCCGGGTTGCGGCCGGGCTCGTCCGCGGGGCTGCCCATGATGAAGCAGCCTGGCGGCACCCAGTTGAAGACCATGCCGGTCTTGGGCTCGGTCCAGGTGGCTCCGGCAGGCGGATCGCCCGGCTTGGGCAGGAACTCCGGGGGGGTGGCCTTGTGGGCCACGGCGCTCGCCTGCGTGGCGTTGGCCTGCGTGGCGTTCGCCTCGCTTCTCGCGTCCTCGGCCGAAACCTGGGCCAAGGCAGGAGCCACCAGGCACAGGGTTAGCAGCAGGGCCAAGAGCATGGCCTGCGGCTGAGCGCGCAGCAGAGGTCTTTGCGGCGCGGACTTCCGGCGCGCCATGGAGCAGGCTGTCCCCATCAGCGCCCGGCCTTGACTGGCGGGGTCTTGGGCAGCAGCACGGCCACGGTTGTCTGGCCGGGCACGGAGGCGTCCAGGCGGATATGTCCGCCGTGGAACTCGGCGATGCGCCGGGCCGAATAGGTGCCCAGGCCGGTGCCATTGGCCTTGTCGGCGGTGACGTACTTTTCGAAGAAACGATCGCGGATGGACAGAGGCACCTCGCCTTTGTTGCGCACGGTTATGCGTGCCTGATGGCCCAGGTCCTCCAGATCAACCTCAACAACGCCGCCCTTGGGCGAGGCCTCCAGGGCGTTCTTCAAGAGATTGGAGAGCATGGTGGAGCAAAGGGTCTCCTCGCAGGAGATGACCAGCCCCGGAATGGGCGCCGGGGGCGCCCCGTTCAGCGTCAGCCGCACGTGCTTGTCCTTCAGGGACGGGAGCAGCGCCAGGCTTTCGCGGGCGTCCTGCACCAGGGCCACAAGGTCGGCCTGGACCGGCTCAAGGGTGAGGTTGCCGCGCTCGATGCGCGAGAGCTTCAGGTAGGCGTCGAGGATGCGCAGCATGTTCCCGGCCGAGACCCCCAGCCGGGCGACCCAGCCGCGTTGCTCGTCGGTGAGGTTCGGTTCGCGCAGGAGCAGCTGCGGCAGGCTGGCGAAGCCCACCAGGGGGCTGCGCAGGTCGTGGCGCATGATGTGCTCCACGCTGTCCCTGGCCTGCTCGCGCTGGGTGCGTTCGGTGATGTCCTCGATGACGACCATGACCGCGCGCAAGGCCTGGTCCTCGTCGCGGATGGGGATGGCCGCGCAGTGGACCACGGCATGCCCGGCCGCGCCTGGGGTCTCGATGTCGAGCACCTGGACGGGCGCGGGGTCTTCCCCGGCGATGGCCCTGGCCAGGACGAAGTCTTCGGGGCGCAGGGCCTCTCCGCTGTCGTGCCGCCAGGCCCGGAAGCCCGCGCCCAGGTCCGGCGAGCTCTCCGTCGACTCGCCCGCCGGTCCCCAGATCTGGCGGCTGGCCTGGTTGGCGTAGAGGATGCGGCCGCTCGGGTCGGACATCCACACGCCCACGGGCAGGGCCTCCATGATCATGCGCAGCAGGGCCTCGCTCTTGCGCACCTCCACCTCTGCGGCTTCCCGCGCGGTGATGTCCTCGGACAGGGCCTCGGCCATGTCGTCGAGCGTCTTGGCCAACAGCGCCAGCTCGCCGAACTCCTCGGGCGCGCCGCTGCGCGCGTCCAGGTCGCCGCTGCCCAGGCGCCGGGCCACGGCGGCCAGGCGCTCCACCGGGCGGCTGATGACGATGCCGCCCACCACCCAGGCCACGAGGATGGCCAAAAACGCCGCTCCGGCCAGGAACGACAGGTCGCGGTACAGGGTGTTGATGGCCCCGGTCAGGGCCTGCTGCTCCGGGATGCCGATGGAGATGTAGAGGTAGGGCTCGGCCTCGGGACGCAGGCGCAGCTGGGTGTAGGCCACGATGCGGCGCACGCCGTCGGCGAAGGTCACCGTGGCCGTGCCCAGGGTGTTCGGCCCGCTGACCTCGTTCCACAGGTCCATGGCGATCTTCTGGCCCGTGGGGCTGGTCTCCGTCGCTGCGGGAAAGCGGAAGATGCGCTTGCCCGAGTGGTCGGCGATGGACAGGACCGACCCCGGCGGCAGGGAGGCCACGTTGAAGATGCGCTCGTAGCGGTCGGGCCGCAGCGCCGTGGCGAGCAGGCCCAGGGCCTGGCCGTCGTTTCCGGTGATGGGGTAGGCGAAGTGCAGAAGCGGCGCGGACGTGGTGCCGGGCAGGCCCAGGTTGAAGTCGCCCACGGTGAACTCACCGCTTTGCAGGGCCGTGTCGAAGTGCTGCCCGGCCTTGAGCCGCACTGGGCGGTCGAGGTGCAGGGCCGAGCCGAAGATCTGGCCTTGCGCGTCCGTAGCCACGATGTTGGTGAAGACGAAACTCTGGGTGCGCAGCCTGCGCAGGATGGTGCTGGTGGCCTGGGCGTCCAGGGCCTTGACCTGGGGCATCTGGGCCAGAAGCGAGAGCAGCTGCTCCGCGCGCATGGTGATGAGCTGCTGCTCGCTGGCCAGGAACTGGGCCACGCGCAAGGCCTCGGCCTGGGCGTCCTTGATGTCCCGTTCGCGGTTCTCCAGGCTCGAGTGCAGGATGACCCCCAGTGCAGGCAGCACTGCGAGGAGCACCAGCGTGAGCAGGCTGTTGCGCAGTGAGCTGAAGAAGAGGTTTTTCATGGTCGCATCCTGAACCTGTGCCTGGGGCTCTGTCTTAATTCATTGTCCGGGCCATTGTCCGTGTTCGAGATTTTTGTGGGAGGCCACAGGGCGTGTGCCCTGTGGCCTCCGGTCGATGATGGCGCCCTGCAAGCAGGATGGGCCTGCGAGAGGGTCGGGGAAGTCACCACACCTCCCCCTGCCTCTGGCCGGGCGCTCTTGGTCACCGTCCGAGTGAGATTTTCCCGTCGCGATCGCCGCTGGTCATCATGCGTTTTCCGGACCGCTGCCCGATTTGTGGTGGCGTCCCTTGCCGCCGCCTCCCTGGCTCAGCGACCGGCCATGCTTGGAGAGCAGCCCGTACAGGCGCGAGGGGCTGAGGCCGGAGATCTCCAGCGCGCGCCGCAGCTCGCCCCGGCTCTCGTTGACCAGTCCGTCCACGTAGGCCAGCTCGATGCGCTCCTGCTCGTGCTTCTTGTACTCGTTCCAGCTGGTGAGCTCTCCCGCCTCCGGGGCCGGAGCGCCGGGGCCGGGCGTCTGGCTGGCGCGTCCCACCCGTGCGCGCAGCATCTGGATGCGCAGTTCCTGGGGCAGGTGCGCGGGCAGGAGCATCTCCTCGTCCGGGGCGCTGGCCACCATGGCCTCCAGCATGTGGATGAGCTCGCGCACGTTGCCGGGCCAGGCGTATTCCTTGAGGAAACCCTTGAGGTCGCAGGACAGGGTCTTCTGGCCGAGGCGGCTGTCGCGGCAGATGCGCTCCAGGTGGTGCGCGGCGATGGCCGGGATGTCCTCGGGAAGCTCGCGCAGGGGCGGCAGTTGCAGCACGGAGGCGCGGATGCGGTAGAACAGGTCCTCGCGGAAGGTGCCCGCAGCCACCATGTCGGCCAGGCTCCTGTTGCTGGCGCAGACCAGCCGAAAATCCAAGCGCAGCTCGCGCGTGTCGCCCACGGGACGGTAGGTGCGCGTCTCCAGCAGGCGCAAAAAGCTCTTTTGCAATTCAAGGGACAGCTCGCTGATCTCGTCCAGGAACAGGGTGCCGCAGTCGGCGCGCTGGAGCACACCGGCCTTGTCCGACACCGCGCCGGTGAAGGCGCCCTTGCGGTGGCCGAAGAGGTCGCTGCCGACCAGCGCCTCCTGGAGCGAGGCGCAGTCCACCACCACGTAGTTCTTGTTCCTGCGCGGGCTGTTGGCGTGCACGGCCCGGGCGAAGATCTCCTTGCCGGTGCCGGTCTCGCCCAGGATGAGCACGTTGGCCGAGCTGCGGGCGGCCGTGGACATCTGGCGGATGCACTCCAGGATGCGCGGGCTCTCGCCCACGATGCCGCGCCGCTCCACGGGCTGGGCGGACTGCTTGTTCCTGCGGAACTCCAGCGCGCGCTTGAAGGAAAGCTGCAGGCCCTCGGGCGAGCCGGTCTTCTGGATGTAGTCCCAGGCCCCGTTGCGGATGGCCAGCTCCGCACCGTCGGGATCGCCCAGGCCGGTCATGATGATGAGCTCCGGGGTTGACGGCAGCTCCTTTATTTTCGGAGCCAGGTCGAGCCCGCTGCCGTCTGGCAGGCGCACGTCGAGGAAGACCACGTCGAAGTCGTACTCCGCGAGCATCGCTTCCGCCTGGGCCATGTCCCTGGCCACGGCGGTCTCCACGTCCGGGCCGGAGAGCAGGGACGCCAGCAGGCGTCCGAAGAACTCGTCGTCGTCGATGATGCAGACCCTGGTCACAAGTGGCCTCACATGTTGCTTGGGGTTGGTGTCGCAGCCGACAGGAGAAGGTGCTGCCGTCACCATACCCAAGGCTCCTGATTCAAGCAAATCGTTACTGCGCATTGGCTTCATAGCCCATGCTGCGCAGTTTTTCGAAGATCCAGCCCAGGACGAGGGAGAGCCGCTCGTGGGCGTGCCCGCCCGAGGGCAGGTCGCCCTGTTCGCCTGCGGCGTAGATCTCCCTGGCGTACGAAGCCAGCGCCTGCACCGGCAACAGCCCGGTCAGGCTGGCCAGGGAATGGGCGGCGTCCATGACTGCTGCCGCGTTCCCAGCGGCCATGGCCTGATCCAGCTCGCGCAGGCGCTGCTCGCCGGCGGCCAGGAACAGCGCGCCCACCTTGGCGGGCAGGCGCAGGGCGGCCTTGTCGAAGTCCACTCCCCGGCATTCCGCAGGCACAGAGTCCAATCCCGGCATGATCATGCGCTCCTCACTGCTCTGCGGCGCGCGTTTTTGCGCCGGGGTCGTCGGGGAAAAATTCCAGCACCAGCCCACGGACCTGGCCCTCTGGGCCACGCAGGGGGGACAGGGTCCACCAGCGGTAGTCCTGGCCGTCCGGCCCTTCCAGCGCGTCTGGCAGGGGCAGGCCCAAGGCCTGGCCGCCGGACACGGCCTCGTGCAGCAGCGCCAGATCGTCCGTTGGCTGGGCCAGGGTCTTGACCGCCAGGCGGTGGACCCGCGAGTACTCCTTGCCCACAAAAGCGGCCGGGGGCAGCTGCAACAGGCGTGCGTAGGGCTTGTTGGCCGCGAGGTAGACCAGGCCCGAGTCCAGCAGGGCTGCGGGGAACGGACGCTCCTCGGCCTGCACCAGCCAGGACGCGGCTGCGTCCTGCACCGGCACACCCTGGGCCAGGGCCTCGGCCGCCAGTTCCGGCAGGCTGCGGGGGAGATCGTTGGGAACAGTCATGCCCCCTCCTATCAAGAACCCTGCCAACTGGCCCGAAAGTACAACTGACTGAAATTGCATTGAATGTTATATTGAGGGCGGGACAGCAGCGCGGTATTCCTATGTAGTAGGAGCTGGCGCGCAGGAGTTTCCGGGATCCCAGGTCTCGGCAGTGGCAAATCGGAAGGTGTGAGGGCGGAAGGCGAAGTCGGCGGTGGGGGGGGAAAGCGGACGGGCGGGGCGCGGCCGGGTGTTCCGGTCACGCCCCGCTCGGCTGGCGGAGACTGGGGAAAAGGCGTGCTACGCGAGCGTGATCTTCTCCAGCCCCTTCATGTACGGCCGCAGGGCCTCGGGCAGGACCACGGAGCCGTCGGCCTGCTGGCCGTTTTCCAGCACGGCCACCAGCGCCCGGCCCACGGCCAGGGCCGAGCCGTTGAGCGTGTGGAGGTGCTCGGACTTCTTCGCGCCCTTGGCCTTGAAGCGGATGTTTGCGCGCCGGGCCTGGAAGTCCAGGAAGTTGGAGCAGCTGGAGATCTCCCGGTACTTGTTCTGGCCCGGCAGCCAGACCTCGATGTCGTAGGTCTTGGCCGAGGAAAAGCCCAGGTCGCCGCCGCAAAGCGCGATGACGCGGTAGTGCAGGCCCAGGCGGCGCAGAATCTCCTCGGCGTGGCCGGTCAAGAGCTCCAGGTCGGCCATGGACTTTTCGGGGTGGCTGAAGCGCACCAGCTCGACCTTGTGGAACTGGTGCTGGCGGATGAGGCCCTTGGTGTCCTTGCCGTAGCTCCCGGCCTCGGACCGGAAGCAGGGGGTCAGCGCGCAGTAGCCCAGGGGCAGCTGGTCTTCCTCCAAGACTTCGCCGGAGTGCAGGTTGGTCACCGGCACCTCGGCTGTGGGGATGAGGTAGTATTCCTGGCCCTCGATCTTGAACAGGTCCTCGGCGAACTTGGGCAGCTGGCCCGTGCCGGTCATGGCCTGCTTGTTGACCATGAAGGGGGTGAGCACCTCGGTGTAGCCGTGCTCGGCCGCGATATCGAGCATGAAAGCGCCCAGCGCCCGCTCCAGCTTGGCCGCCCAGCCGAAGCTGACGCAGAAGCGCGAGCCGGTGATTTTCCCCGCGCGCTCGAAGTCCAGGCCGCCCAGGGCCTGGCCCAGCTCCCAGTGTTCCTTGGGCTGGAAATCCAACACGGGCTTCGCGCCCCAGGTGCGGATCACCGGGTTGTCATTCTCGGTGCAGCCGCCAGGGGTGGACTCGTGGGGGATGTTTGGCACTTTGAGGAGCCAATCGGACTCTTGCTCTTCTATGACGGCCAGCTCGGCGTCCAGCTCCTTCACGCGCTCGCCCATCTTGGACATGGCGGCCATGAGCTCTGCCGCGTCCTGGCCCGCGCGCTTGAGCTTGGCCACCTCGGCCGAGCCCTGGTTGCGCTCGGCCTTGAGGGCCTCGGCTTCGCGGATAAGTGCGATGCGGGCCTCGTCCAGGCGGGCGAACTCGGCCACGTCGGGCTCGGTCTTGCAACGTTTCTTGAGGCCCTGGCTCACGGCGTCCAGGTTCTTCTGCACGAACTTCAGGTCAAGCATGGTCGTCTCCTCGAAATATGGACGAACGGGAAGCTGTCCCCGTGTGGCGTCGGTGGATGCTCGGCCTGGGGTTTAGCGCGACTGTCGTCACTTGACAACCCTCGACCAGCCCCCCCCTACGGCTCGATGCCGTCCTCGCGGTTCTTGCGGCGGATGTGCAGCAGGTAGGCGGCCATGACGACCAGGCCCACAGGGGCGAAGTCCTGCTGCCACAGGAACCAGGCAGCGATGGGCGCGCCCAGGCCCAGGAAAACCAGCTGCCGCTTCTTGCGGCGGTCCAGGGGCCCCGCCAGCCAGGCGCACTCCAGGCCGATGAGCCGCTCCAGCCCGGGCAGGAAGCGCTTCATATCCGTGTGTTCCATGGGGGGCAGGGGCAGGTCCAGGCAGCCGGCCGCCAGCCCGATGGCGGCCAGGGCAAGCAGGGCCGGGCTGTGCAGCACGAGGCCAAAGGGCAGGATGCCCAGGCTGGCTGTCTGCAGGCACCAGTTCCAGGGCATGCGGCGGCGCAGGCGCAATTTCTGCGCGATGTTCTTGGCCCGCTCGCGCAGGCCGGAGGGGAAGTGGCCGGTATCCATGACCCACAATTGCCACGCGCGGCCCCATCCTGTAAACAGCTGGAAACACGTGGCGGAGGTTCTGGCATGAGAAAGGTGAATTTCCAGGGCCTGCTGGAGCAGGAGGGGCAGGAGCGGCTGGGCGCCATGGCTTCCGAGGCCGCGCGGCACGTGTCCGGCCAGGGCTGGCTTCTGGCCACGGCCGAGTCCTGCACCGGCGGGCTCTTGGCCCACACCCTGACCAACATGGACGGCAGCTCGGCCTGGTTCCACGGCGGGGTGGTCAGCTACTCCAACGACCTCAAGACCGGGCTGCTTGGCGTGGATCCGGCGCTATTGGCTGAACACGGTGCCGTGAGCGAGGCCGTGGTGCTGGCCATGGCCCAGGGCGCGCTCAGGCTGCCGGGCATGCCCGAGGGGCGCGGCGTGGCCGTGGCCATTTCGGGCATCGCCGGCCCCACCGGCGGCACGCGGGAGAAGCCCGTGGGCACGGTCTGGATGGCCTGGGCCTGGCCGGGCGGGGAGCGCGCCGAGAAGTTTCTGTTCCGGGGCTCGCGCACGGCGGTGAAGTCCCAGAGCGTGGCCGGGGCGCTGTTCGGCCTGTCCGCTTTTGTCAGACAGGGCGTCCGGTAGGGCGCCGGTCAGGACGCCGGGAAGGCTGTCATGGCTGGCTTGCGCCGACCCCTTCGCTGCTTCATCGGGCTGCCCCTGCCGGAGAGCTGGCAGGCTGGTTTTGGGCGCGTCATCCAGCAGTTTTCCGGTGCCTTTGCCTCGCGCATCGTCTGGACCCGGCCCAGCAACGGGCATCTGACCCTGAAATTTCTTGGCAACGTGGCCGAGACGCAGCTCCCGGAGTTGACCCAGGCCCTGGCTGGCGTCGACTTTGCGCCCTTTGCCCTGGCCGTGGGCCGTGCGGGATTCTTTCCGCCAGCCGGGCGCGGCAGCCCCAGGGCGCTTTGGGCCGGGCTCACGCAGGGCGAGGCTTCGAGCGCCCGGCTGGCCGCCCGGATTGACAAGGCGCTCGTTCCCCTGGGCTTCGCGCCCGAGGCCCGGCCCTTCACCGCGCACCTGACCCTGGGCCGGGTGAAGGACGCGGCAGCGGGCGACGACTGGGCGCTGGTGGAGCGCGCCGTGGCCGGGGAGTCCTGGCCCGTGGCCGTGGCCGGCTGCTTCGTGCTCTGGCAAAGCGTGCTCTTCGCCACCGGCCCGCAGTATTCCCGGCTGGCGGAATTTCCGGCCTGCCCGGACAGAGGCTTGGCCCCCTAGGACCTTGGAAATGGTGTTCAGACCGATGCTCTCCCAGTGAAATTCTGCTCTGCCTGAGCCCTTGCTTAAGGCCTCTTCACCTCCACCAGCAAATACTCCGGTGTTCATCAGCGGTACGAGGTATCCGTGTTCCTGATAGACTCTTGAACGTTTTACTTAGTAAATACGTATGGATATTTTACGCAACAGGATACGGATTCCAAGAGCTCGTGTCTCCTCTCCTCTATGTCGCATTGTTGTTCACGCGTTGCGTCTGTGCAATCTGCATTGCAAGACTAATGTCTTGTGCAACTCTCGCCGATAATGCTATGTTAGCACCATATATAAGCATATTGGCGGCGGCACTGAAGTGAGTGTGCCAGGGTTTATAAAAGACTACGTATGGGAGGCCATATGTTCAAGAAAAGCATCAGCAGCGTGCTCATCGCATCCGTGACCCTAGCGGTCGTCCTGGCTGTGGGCGCCATTATCTTGTATGTCACCAGCTCTTCCAGCAGCATGACGCTGAAACTGCAGCAGCAGGGCATGAACCAGGTCTCCACGGCCACCCAGGCAGCCCTGGACGGCTACATGGGCAACACGAAGATGCTTGTGGAGACCCTGGCCGTGCAGAAGGCCATTCTGGAGGCCTTCGAGGGCGAACCCAAGCGGGCCAAAGAGCGTCTGCAGGATTACATCAAGGCTAACAAGGACTACTGGGCCATCTTTCTGTTCGACGCCAAGGGCACCATCATTGCCGGGTACAACGCCTTGGGGGCCGACATGACCGGCCAGAGCCGTGCTGACCGTGACTACGTCAAGGCTGTGGTCGGCGGGCAGGACCTGTTCGTGGGCAAGACCATCCTCAAGGCCAAGAGCGGCGAGGGCGACCTGTTCATCTTCGCCCTTGCCAAGGCCATCAAGGACAAGGACGGCAAGCTGCTGGGCGGCGTGGGCGCTTTCCCCAGGTGGGAGACCTTCACCAAGGCCTTCATCGATCCGCCGCGTTTCGGCGCGCGCGGCTACGGCTTCATGCTCGATGCCAAGGGGCGTATCATCGCCCACGCTATGGACAAGTCCCTGATGCTCCAGGACCTGAGTGAGCATGAATTCATCCGCAAGGCCCTGGAGCTGAAGAACGGCGCCATGTTTTATGACTGGAAGGGCGAAAAGAAGTTTCTCACCGTGTCCACGGACCCGGATACCGGCTGGGCCGTGTGCATGAGCGCATATTTTTCCGAAATGACGGAAGTCTCGACCATGCAGCGCAATATCCTGCTTGGCATCGGCCTCGTGGCGGTTCTGCTCCTGGTGCTTGTCATCAGCCTCATCATCAAGCGCCTGGTGGTCCAGCCCATCACCGACATCGAGGCCTTCACCCACCGCATCGCCCAGGGAGACTTCAAAGCTGAGCTGCGCGCCGGGTTCAAGTTCGAGCTGGCCAGCCTGGCCGACAACATCCGCAGCATGGTGGCCGAGATAAAGAACAAGCTTGGCTTCAGCCAGGGCGTGCTCATGGGCATTCCCACCCCGTGCGGCATCGTGGGGCCGGACTTCAAGATGCTCTGGGCCAACCAGCAGGTCTGCGACCTGCTGGAGAAGAAGGGGCCGCCCTCGGACTTCATCGGCCAGCAGTCGGGCGAGTTCTACTGGGGCGACCCCAACCGCGAGACCATGTCCGACAAGGCCATCCGCGCCAACTCCGCGCAGTCGGGCAAGTCCATCTGGACCGGCAAGAGCGGCAGGGAGGTGCACGTGGATGTCTCCACCACGCCATTCTATGACCTGGACGGCGCGCCCCTTGGCTCCATCTCCTTCTGGTCGGACATCACCGAGATCATGGAGAACCAGAAGCGCATCGAGGGCCAGAACGAGAAGATCGCCCGCGCCGCAGAGGCCGCCACGGCCATCTCCGACCAGGTTGCTTCGGCCTCTGAGGAACTCTCGGCCCAGATCGAGCAGTCCAGCCGTGGCACCGAGGAGCAGCGCGCCCGCACCGGCGAGGCCGCCACGGCCATGGAGGAGATGAACGCCACGGTCATGGAGGTGGCCAAGAGCGCCTCCGGCGCGGCGGAAATGGCCGAGCAGGCCAAGAAAAAGGCCCAGGAGGGCGCGCAGCTCGTGGACGATGTCGTGTCCAACATCAACCAGATCAACACCCGGGCCGAGGCCCTGAAGGTGGACATGGGCGAGTTGGGCAAGCAGGCCGAGGGCATCGGGGCCATCATGAACGTCATCTCCGACATCGCCGACCAGACCAACCTCCTGGCGCTGAACGCGGCCATCGAGGCGGCGCGCGCGGGTGACGCCGGGCGCGGCTTCGCCGTTGTGGCCGACGAGGTGCGCAAGCTGGCCGAGAAGACCATGACCGCCACCAACGAGGTGGGCGCGTACATCAAGGCCGTGCAGGACAGCGCGAAAAAGAACATAGAGGGCACCGAGGCCACCACCAGGGCCATCGTGGCCAGTACCACCACGGCGGGCAAGTCCGGCGAGGCCCTGCGTGAGATCGTGGGCATGGTGGACCGCACGGCGGACCAGGTGCGCTCCATCGCCACGGCCTCGGAGGAGCAGTCCGCCGCCAGCGAGGAGATCAGCCACACCACCGAGGACATCAACCGCATTGCCGCCGAGACCGCCCAGGCCATGAACGAATCGGCTGCGGCCGTGTCCGACCTGTCGCGCCTGGCCCAGGAGCTCAAGCGCATCATCAGCAACATGCAGAACTAGCCGCCGCCCCGCACAGGGGCTGGCGCAAAAAATGACACGGGGCAGGAAGCGATTCCTGCCCCGTATCATTTTAGGGGTTGAGGTTTGCGGCGGGGCCTACGAGAAGTAGTCCCCACGGTTGAACTTGATGCGTTCCGTCACCGCCATGACCTCCAGTTCCTTCACCACGCCTTGCAGGGCCGGGTGCTGTTCTGCAAGGTTCGGGTTCTCGCCCTTGATCTGCTGCACGGTCCCGTCGATGTCCTCGAGAACGCCATAGGCCTTCTTGAGATCCACCGCGCCGGACCCGTCTTGCAGGTTCTGGGCGTACTGGTCCCACTTGTCGAGCAGGTTTTCCACCTTTTCCATGATCGCATTCTCCGCCGTGGTTGCCGGGGCCACAGACTCGACATTGCTGACGCCCATAAGGGCGCTCAGGGTGCCGAGCCCGCCCGGCGGGGGCAGGGGTGCGCTGGTCTTGGTGGTCTGCGTGCCCGACTTGGTGACTTCCTGGTTCAGGAGATCGCCAAAAGCGGTGCTGGGCGGCTTGACCCTGTTCGTCTGCGGCGTGCTGTCCGGACGAACTCCTTCCAATTGGTCAGGATGGATCTTCATGGTTGCTCCTCATCCTGTGGTTTCTCTCTATCGTGCAGAGACCATGCCAACCAGGCGTGCATATAACATTCTGTTATCATAGTTGATTTAAGCAACAGCCCAGGGGGAAAATCTTGCCTGTCTCCGGCCCGGGGCGGATTATTGCCCCGCCTCTCGGATATCCCATGGCCGTGGGCTTGTCCATCGGGCCGGGGAACGTCACCGTTCAAGTGCCTATTCGGCGTGTTTTATCCTTGCGTTAATGGACGCCGGTGATTATTTTCACATTGTTTCCCTCATTCCCCTTTTCACCGAAGGGGCAACCGAAGACGATTCCTGAGGAGGAGAGCCATGGTCCAGATCAAGAAGATCCTTTGTGCAGTGGATTTTTCCGAGCACAGCCCGGCAGTGGCCGAGTACGCCCGGATCATGGCCCAGGGACTAGGGGCCAGCATCGACTGCCTGTATGTCGCGCCTTCGCTCAGCCAGTACGTTGGGTTCCACGTGCCGCCAAGCTCCATTGAAAACTTCGTGGGCGAGATCGTCACCGGGGCCGAGGCCACCATGGGCGCCTTTCTGAACGAGAACTTCCAGGGCGTGCAGGCCGTGGGGCATGTGGTCACCGGCTACGCGGCCGAGGAGATCTTCGGCATGGCCCTCAAGGAGAACGTGGACCTCATCATCATGGGCACGCACGGCCGCAAGGGCATCGACCGCATCCTGTTCGGCTCCGTGGCCGAGAAGGTCGTCAAGGGCGCCCGCTGCCCGGTGCTGACCATCAGACCGTCCAAGTAGACTGCCGGGCGCAGCACAGGGCGGCCGATCACGTCGCCGACCGATCACGTAGGCGGCCGATCACCTGGGTTGTTGGGCATGCTGTCAGTTGCGCCAGGCCTGAAGTAGAGCTATAGGCATGGCATATGCCGGACCATAGGGGGCGACCAAGGGTTGTCCTCTATGATTTTGCGTCCAGTTCAAGAGAGGGGTGTGCCATGCCTAGCCAGCGAGTTCGGCCGGAGATTCTCACGTTCACGCCGTATGTTCCCGGCCTGTCCATAGACGAAATCAAGGACAGGTACGGCCTGTCCACGGTCATCAAGCTGGCCAGCAATGAGAACCCGCTTGGCACCTCGCCCGTGGTGCAGCAGGTATTGTCACACGCCGTGGACCAGGTTTTCCGCTACCCCCAGAACCATAGCCCGCGCTTGTGCCAGGCCATCGCCAAGTCCATGGGCGTGCCTGCGGAGATGGTGGTGGCGGGCAACGGCTCGGACGAGATCATCGACCTGCTCATGCGCGTGGTGGCCCGGCCTGGGCTGGATAACGTGGTCTGCTACGAGCACTCCTTCAGCATGTACTCCATGATGGCGCATCTGTGCGGGGTGCAGTACCGCGAGGTGCCGCGCGGCGAGGAGTTCCGCCTGCCGCTGGAGTCCCTGGCCGAGGCCGTGGACCACAACACCGCGCTCGTCTTCGTCACCAGCCCGGACAACCCCACGGGCCTGGCCGCGCGCTCCGAGGAGCTTCAAGTCCTCTCCGGCGTGCTGCCCCGGGGCGCGCTTCTGGTGGTGGACGAGGCCTACATCGATTTCTCCTGGCCGCCGGAAGAGTATTCCATGGTGAACCTCGCGGCGGAGCTGGGCAACGTCGTGGTCCTGCGCACCTTTTCCAAGGCCTACGGCCTGGCCGGGCTGCGCCTGGGCTACGGGGTCATGCCCCAGTGGCTGGCCGACAACCTGCGCCGCGCCCGGCCGCCCTTCACCGTGAACCTCCTGGCCGAGGAGGCGGGCATCGCCGCCCTGGACGACGACGCCTTCTACAGCGCCACCCTGGAGGTCGTCTTCAAGGGCCGCGAGCTTTTGCTCAAGCGCCTGCCCGAGCTTGGGTGCGCGGTCTGGCCCTCCCAGGCCAACTTCGTCATGTTCCGCCCGCCGCTTCCGGCAGGCCTGGTCTGCGAGGAGCTTTTAAAGCGCGGCATCATCGTGCGCCACCTGAAAAGCTTCGGCCTGCCCGCCAATATCCGCGTCAACGTGGGCACAGGCCCGGAAACCGAGGCCTTTCTCAAGGCCCTGGAGGAGATCCTGAATGCCTAGCGCCCGTCGCACCGCCACCCCTCCCGCCGTCCCGCTCATCATCACCCTGGACGGACCAGCCGGGGTGGGCAAAAGCTCCATCGCCGCGCGGCTGGCCGGGGAGCTGGGCGTCGCCTTCCTGGACACCGGGGCCATGTTCCGCGCCGCAGCCTTCACCCTGGGCGAAGGCGCCTGGGACTGGACCCAGGGCATCCTGCAGCAGAAGCTGGGCGATTTCGAGTTCACCCTGCGCGGCAGCGGCAAGGACACCGTGCTTTTGCTGAACGGACAGCCCCTGCCCGAGGACATCCGCTCCGAGCAGACCGGCTTGTGGGCCTCGCAGCTGGCCGTGGTGCCCTCGGTGCGCGCGTACATGAAGATGGCCCAGATCTTTCTTGGCCAGACCACCTCGCTGGTGGCCGAGGGCCGCGACATGGGCTCCGTGGTCTTCCCCGGCGCGCAGTTCAAGTTCTTCCTCGACGCCGATCCGGAGGAGCGCGCGCGCAGGCGCTGCCGCCAGCTGGAAGCCCAGGGCAAGCCCGCCGACCTGAGCGCCATCCTGACCAGCATCAACCAGCGCGACCACCAGGACCGCAACCGCAGCATCGCGCCCATGAAGCCCGCCGAGGGCGCCGTGGTGGTCGATACCACCCACATCACGGAAAACGAGGTGCTGGAGAAGGTCCTGGCCGTGGTCTGCAGCAAGAGGTAGCGCCTCCCCATCTACAGGGCGACGTGAAGACGCCCGCCCCGGCCACCCAATGGGTTTGGCCGGAGCGGGCGTTTCGCTTTTCTTGTCCGGGGCGGGCCGGACTACTCGACTGTGCTGACCCCGGCCGAGGCGAAGGAGGCCATCTCGTTGTAGATGGCCGCAGCCGAGCGCAGCAGGAACATGGCGATGGCCGCGCCGGTGCCCTCGCCCAGGCGCAGGCCCAGGTGCAGCAGCGGGGCCTTGCCCATCTTCTCCAGCGCGAGCTTGTGGCCCGGCTCGGCCGAGGCGTGGGCCAGCACGGTGTAGTCGGCCGTGGCCGGACAGAGCTTCCAGGCCGCCACGCAGGCCGCCGTGGAGATGAAGCCGTCCACGCAGACCAGCTGGCGGTTCTTGGCCCCGCCCAATATCAGGCCCGCCAGGCAGGCGATCTCATACCCGCCCAGGGCCGCCAGGATCTTGAGCGCCCCATCGGGACCGGTGGCGGAGGAGACCGCCGCGGCGTTGGCCGCAAGGCCCCGCTTGATGACTTCCACCTTGTGGCTCACGCCCGCCTTGTCCAGGCCGGTGCCCGGGCCGGTCATGCTGTCCGGGTCCAGGCCCAGGTAGGCGCAGTAGAGCGCGGTGGAGGGCGTGGTGTTGCCGATGCCCATGTCGCCGGTGCCCAGCACGCGCACGCCTGCGGCCAGGGCGCGGTCGGCCAGGTCCACGCCAAGGAGCACGGCCTTGGTGCACTGCTCGATGGTCATGGCCGGGCCCAGTGCCAGATTGGCCGTGCCCGGGGCCACTTTCCCCTGGATGAGGTTCGGGTGCTCGTCAAAGGGTCCGCCCAGGCAGCCCGCGTCGACCACGAAGAGTTCGGCTCCGGCCGTGCGCGCCAGCACGTTGATGCCCGCGCCGCCGGTGACGAAGTTCATGACCATCTGGCGGGTGACCTCCTGGGGGAACAGGCTCACGCCCTCGGCCACCACGCCGTGGTCCCCGGCCACGGTGTATACGCGGCAGAGGTCGGCCTTGGGCTTGGCCCCGCCCTGGACCATGTAGAGCTGCAGGGCCAGCTCCTCCAGGCGGCCCAGGCTGCCCTGGGGTTTTGTCAGACTGTCCAGGTGGGCCTGGCCAGGGGCGGCCAGGGCGCGGTCCACAGGCTTGATCGTGTCGATAACGGCGGCCAGGGCGGCGTGAAGGGAAGGGTTCATCGGGTCTCCTTTTGGAAGCGGCTTGGCGCGAGGTCCGTGCCTCGCGGGGGCAAAAAAGGGTTCCGGCGGACGCACCAACGCCCGCCGGAACCCTTTGCCATCAAGTTCCTGAGTCATGCCGGCGCGGACAGGTCTTCCGGCTTCCGGATCAGCCGGGGGGAGACGGCCTTCCCGCCGGGGTCAAGCCCCGACAGTGGCCGGGCCAAATGGCCCGAAGTCTCTCCCCGTCCCCGGTTACGGCGGCGGAACCGCCACGGATTCGCACCGTGTTCCGAGATGTCCGCTCGGTGTGGGGTTAGAGGTAGCCGAATCAGGGGGGCATTTCAAGGGCCAGGCGTGGGCCTGCGGCCTGTGCCGCGTTCGTCCGGTCGCTCCGGCACGGGCATTGCAATGCCTCCGGCGTGAACAAGCGCACCGCCATTCTGCACGCCAACTGCCAGGGCCGGCCCCTGGCCGCACGGCTCCTTGCCAGCACGGAGTTCGCCCGAAATTTTTCCCCGCGCGTGTACCTGAACTACACCCGCGAGGAGATCCCCGAGGCCGAGATCTCGGCCTGCGGCCTGTTCCTGTACCAGTTTCTGGGGCCCGAATGGGGGGGGCTCTCCTCGGCCGCGCTCTTGTCCAGGCTGCCTGCGGACTGCGTGAGCCTGTGCATCCCCAATATGTTCTTCCGGGGGCCGTGGCCCCTGTGGTCCGGCGCGCCGGGCTTCGACTACCGCGACGTCCTCCTGGACCAGCTTCTCGACATGGGCCTGCCAAGACGGGACATCCTGCACGTGTATCTGTCTACCCCGCTTGCGCGCAAATTCGACCTGGACGCCCTGCTGGCCGAGACCGTGGCCCGGGAGACCGAGCGCCAGTCCCACACCCCGGTCCGGTACCTGGACTTCGTGCTGGAGCATTGGCGAAAGCGTCCGCTGTTCCTCTCCGTCAACCACCCTGGCCCGGAGCTGCTGCAACTGGCCGCTGCGGGCATCCTGCGCCAGCTGGGCCTGGCCCCGCCAGCACCGGAGCTGTTGCCCGAAGCAGGGGCGCTGGGCGAGGGCTACGCGGACTTCGAGCTGCCCGTGCATCCGCAGGCCGCGGCCTTTTACGGGTTGACCTACGGCGGCGATGGCAGCGCGTTCAACGTCTACGGCAAGGCCAGGATCGCTGCCCAGTATGCGGCGGCCTACGTGGACTGCCGCCTGGCGGGCGAAAACGACTTCATCAGCTACCTGCACCTGGTGTGAGGGAATTCATGGGAGCAGACTTAAAACTTCTGGCCTGGGTGGGCGGCGAGTTCTTCATGCACCACATGGAGGCCGAGGGCTTCCGCGTGGTGCGCCTGCCGCTGACCAAGCCCGGCGCCTTCAGCTGGGAGGAGCTCTGCGCGGCCTGCGGCGCGGCCCCGGACGCCGTGGTCTACACCGACCGCAGCCTGCCCCCGCCGCTGCTCGGCCTGGAGCGTTACCCGTGTCTCACGGCCTTCTACTGCATCGACTCGCACATCCACGGCTGGTACCCGCTCTATGCCGGGGCCTTCGACCTCTGCGCCGTGAGCCTGAAGGGCGACGTGGCGCGCTTCGCGGCCGAGCTTGCGCCTGGCCGCGTGCTCTGGCTGCCGCCCTTTGCCGAAGACCGCTACCAGCCCCGCAGGGCTGACAAGGACTTCGACCTGCTCTTTGTGGGCAGCGTGGACCCGGAGACCACGCCGCAGCGGCACGACTTCCTGCGCCGCCTGGGCCGTGTCTTTCCCGGTCTGGCCGTGCGCCGTGGCGATTTCGCCGAGCTTTTGCCGCGCACCCATGTGGCGTTGAACATCGCCGAGCGCGGCGACCTGAATTTCCGCGTCTTCGAGGCGCTCGCTTGCGGGGCCTGCCTGCTCACGCCCAGGATAGAAAACGGCCAGGACGAGCTGTTCGAGGACGGGGTGCACTTCGTGACCTTTGAGCCCGACGACGAGCACGACGCAGCGGACAAGACCCGCTCGCTCCTGGCCGATGGCCCCCGGCGCGAGGCATGCAGCCGGGCCGGATTCGCCCGGGTGGATGCGGCCCACCGGCCCCGGCACCGGGCCGCAGCCCTGGCCGCGCTCCTGCGCCAAGGATTTGACGTGGACCTGCCGGGGCAGCGCCTGGCCAGCCCGGACCGCGCCCGAAGCGCGGCCTTGCGCCTGCTGTTTTTGCACTGGGCCGACACCTGCGGGGACGCCGACCTGGCCGCGCGCTACCTGGCTGAGGCCCGCAGGCTGGCCCTCGCTGCGGGCTGAGGCCAGCCCGATCAAGCTCTATCCAGTCAACTTGACCCGGCCCTTGGCACGGCACATGCTGGTGAACACGTACCCTGGATCAAAGGTGCGAGCCGCAGCGGCAGCGGGCATCGACTCCGAAGGTGGTGCAGGGCAGCGTCCAAGACGCCAAGGTCCAGCTCCACTGCCCATGCTCAACCGGGGTTTCCCCCAAGCCCGGCGTCCGGCTGAGAGGCCCAAGACGCAAGGAGGCCGTCCATGTTCAGATTCACGCCCAGAACCCCCCTGAAGTTTTTGCTCCGATGCAGGAGTCGGCGTCAGCTTCGGCGCACATTCCGGTTGCCTGCGGCCGCGCACTTGCTCTCCCTGCTCGCCCTGGCGTTTTTCTGCGCTTCCTGCTCGGTAAGCGACGCCGTGAGCATCGCCCGCGTGGCTTCCGGCGACACCAGCGCGGCCGTTGGCCTGGCGCGCAACAAGGCCATCCACTACGCCACCCACCCCAGCGCCATCGAGGCTGACTTTAAGCGCTTCCGGAGCCTGGTGGCGAGCTTCCGCCGCGCTGTGGGCGGCACCTGGGGCTCCCGCGACGTGCGCGAGCCAGAGCCCAAGCAGTACGTCAAGTACACCCAGAACTACCTGTCCCGCGCCAGCGTGGACTTCGAGCGCGGCCAGATTCTTGTGGAGACCCTGGACCAGGACACCCCGCACGCCAGCCTGCGCGCGGCCGTGGCCACCATGCTCTTGACCCCGTACGATCCGCGCGCCGTGGACCTGTACTCGGCCGGGCCGGTACGCCTTGGCGGCAAGCCCTTCCTCTTGGGCGAGGTCAAGGACGGGCAGGGCCGCGACATCCGCACCGAGGCCCAGGCCGAGGAGTTCGCCCGCCAGGTGGTGGCGTCGAGCGTGCAGGAGCGGCCAGCCGAAGTGTCCGGAAAGACCGTGCGCTACGTGGTCATCCCCATGATCCAGGACCACATGCAGGTGCGCGCGGCCAAGTTCCTCCCGCTGGTGGAGCAGGCCGCGGCACGCTTCCACGTCAGCCGCAACCTCATCTACGCCATCATCCGCGTGGAGAGCGACTTCAACCCCTACGCCATCAACTCCGTGCCCGCCGTGGGACTCATGCAGGTTGTGCCCCAGACCGCCGGAGCCGACGTCCAGGCCTACCTCACCGGCAAGGCCGGCGAACCCACCAAGGCCTATCTCTTCGAGCCCGCGCACAACATCATGTATGGCACGGCGTATCTGCACCTGCTGGCCACGCGCTTTCTCTCCGGCGTGGGCGAAGGGCTCTCGCGCGAGTACTGCGTCATCGCCTCGTACAACGGCGGCGCAGGCGCGCTGCTCAAGACCTTTGGCCGCGACAAGGGCCGCGCCGTGAAGGCCATCAACAGCCGCCCGCCCATGGCCGTGTATGAGACCATCGTGGAGCGCCACGCCGCCCAGGAGACGCGCGACTACCTGAAGAAGGTGTTGTCCGCCAAGAAGGAGTTCGTGGGCATGTAGGCTGGGCGAGGCCAGAGCCGGTTAATCCCGCCACTCAGCCCCGCTCATGAGCTTCCAGGCGTTCTTGTAGGCGATGCGCTCGGCTGTGGCCTTGCTCAGCCGCGCCAGCACCAGCCGCCGGAAGGTCTGGATGACCTGGGTGTAGTTGTCGAAGCGCCCGGTGTTCACGTCCGTGCCGATGACGAAGCGTTCCGGAAACTCCTCCAGAAGCTCCTGCCACTTGGCGTTCAGCTTGGCGTCCGGCTGGTTGTCCCCGCCCTTGCTCGGGTCTGTGTCGTACAGCACTGCGTCCACCTGGTTCGTGCCCCGGTGCCTGCTGCCGGGCTTGGCCTGGTTCAGGTCGAAGGACAGGTTCGGATACTTGAGCAAGAACTCCCGCACCCCGTCCGGGGTGGGCAGTCTGGTCCAGGTGCTGCGGTTGCGGTTGCGCCCCACGTGGCACCAGATGACATGCGCCTTGGGGTGGGCCGTGAGCATGCGCTCCAGTTCTGGCAAAAGCGCGTCCTCGGCCTCGTGGTGCAGGAGCATGGGCAGGCCGGTCTGCTCGGCGATGGTGAACACCGCCTCGAAGCTCGGCGAGTCCACGGGCAGGTGCACGTCGCGGTTGTTGGTGCTGGACACGTAGTGCCGCGCCTCGAACTCGCCCAGGGCGAAGTAGCGGCCGCTCTTGGCGTCTGAGGCCAGCTCGTCCAGCAAGTTCATGTCCCTGCCGTGCCAGCGCGGGCCGTCGCCGTGGATGGTGGTGGGCACAAGGCGGGTGGGGAATTTCGCCGCCTCGACCAGGGCGTGGGCGCTGCCGCGCTTCTCGTTCTGCCCCAGCCAGGTCAGGGCCACGCTGTTTTTATCCATCTTCTCGGTGAGTTCCGAGACCGACAGCTTGCCGCCCCAGTGGTGCTCCACATCGATGATGGGCAACTCGCCTGCGGCCAGCGCGCGCCGGATCTCCGCAGCATACCCGGCCAGCAGGGCCGCGCGCGAAGCACCAGAAGCAGAAGCGTGGACCCCGGCGGGTGCGGCCTCGGAGGCCGCTGCGGCGTGAGCCATCGCCGGAGGGAGCAGGAGCAGCGCCAAAAGGCAGGCGGCAAGGGCGCGGTGTCGGCTGGGCTTGGAGAGACTTCTGAGCATGCGCAGACCGATCATCACGCCACCTCCTGTCCCAAGGGGACGCCAAAGGTTCACGCCAGCATGGCCGCAGCAGTCCGGAAGGCTGGCGGGTCAGTCTTCCGGGTTCACGTCAACAAAGGTGCAGGTCAGTCCGCCGTCGTCGGCCACGTCGATGAGGGCCAGGGAGCCCTCGGCCAGGCTGCCGGGGTTGAGCAGGTACGAGCCCTGGTGCTCGGTCCAGAGGCGGCGGTGGGTGTGGCCGAAGCAGACCAGGTCATGTCCGGGGAAGAGTTCGGCCACGCGCTGCCAGACAGTGGAGCGTTCGCCCCAGCCGTGGGCCATGCCGATGCGCACAACGCGGCCCGAGTCCAGGCTCAACTCCGCGCTGCGGGTTTGCGGCAGGTCGTGGTCCAGCACGAAGTGGTCGCAGTTGCCGCGCACGGCGATGAAGCGCGGGTGGCGGCAGAAGCTGTGGTAGAGGGCAGCGCTGACCATGTCGCCGCAATGCAGGAGCGCGTCTGCGCCGGCGAGATGCCGGTCGTAGACGCGCTCGAAATGGTCGTCGGGTATGGACAGGTGCGAGTCGGAAATGACGGCCAGTCGCATGACGAAGCTCTGGCCGCCAGGCGTCCTAGTCGTTGATCTTCTTGTAGCGGTTGCGCAGGTAGGCGTCGCGCACGGCCTCGTACGGGTCGACGGACGCTTCCTTCAGGCTCTCGTAGTCGCCGATGCGCATGGAGACCTCGTTGATCTTGTCGTAGCCCTTGGTGGCGACGGACCAGTACCAGGGGTGGATGTAGCTGATCGGGGTCAGGAAATAGTCTCCCGCGTAGCCCACGGTGTCACGCGCGGAGGAGGGACCGATGAAGGGCCACACCAGGTACATGCCGTTGTCCATGCCCCAGTAGCCGAAGGTCAGGCCCAGGTCCTTCTCGGTGGAGCCGATGGGCTTGTAGGGCTTGCTGTCAGCGGTGATGTCGGCGAAGCCGCCCAGGCCGAAGGCCGTGTTGCCGATGAAGCGCGAGGTCTCCACAGCGGCGGCGTCGGGCTTGCCCTGGAGCATGAGGCTGACGAAGCGCACGGGGAACATGAGGTTGTGGAAGAAGTTGCCGACCCAGATGCGCGGGCGCTCGGGGATCACGGCGCTGTAACCCTGGGCAACGGGCTTCATGGCCCAGAAATAGAGCTTGTCGTTGAAGCCGAACCACATGCGGTTCCAGCCTTCCAGGGGATCCGGTGTGGCGGCTGCGGCATCAGACATGGTCATCTTCTCGCCCTTGGCGGGCTTCTTGATGATCTGGCCGGTCTCGTCCCAGATGTCCACGTCGCCGTAGGCCAGCAGCAAGCTGGGCGCCTCGGGCTTCTGGGCCACGCTGGCTGGCGCGGCTGTGGTTGTCTGGGCGGCACCTGTAGCCAGGGCCACGCTCGAGCAGAGCAAAGTCAACGCCAGGGTCGCCAGGAGGCTCCGGGACAGGATGTGCATGGGAGTCGCCTTCTCGTGTGACATCATTGTTGTCTCCGTCCTAGCTTGCCACGTCATCGACGTTCTTGCCGGCGTCCAGGGACTTGATCTTGTCCTTGATGCGCAAAATGAGCGCATCCGGTGTTTCCCTCGACAAAATTTTCGCAAACTGGGTGCGGTAATTCTTGACCAGGCTCACGCCCTCCACCACCACGTCGTAAACCATCCACTGGCTGTGCTTGATCATGACGTAGTTGATGGGGATGGTCTTGTCCTTCAAGGCCACTTGGGTCTTGAGGAAGGCCTGGTTGTCGGCGATCTGCTCACCCAGGTATTCGACCTTTTCGTTGTTGTACTTCTCAAGCTTGCGCACGTACGTCTTCTGCAAAAGCTCCGAGAAGCTGGCCACGAAGTCGTCCTGCTGCTTGGGCGTGAACTTTTTCCAGCCCTCGGCTGCGGCGCGGCGGGACAGCTCGCGCCAGTCGAAGAAGCCGTCGGCCACGGCGCGCAATTTCTGCTGGCGCACGTCCCTCTTCGCCGGCCCCTTCAGGGAGGCGTCGGCCAAAATATTGATGACATTTTCGATGCCGACCTTCAAACGGTCTTGGGCCTCCCCCGCCAGGGCGGTGGAGCAGAGACAGACCGTCAAGATCAACGTGCCGAGAACTATGGAGAATTTCTTCATCTTCAAGCGTACCGCCAATGTATGATGAGCCGCGCTTTTACACGCCGCCAAACACATATTTACTGATTAACTCTTCAAGGTCAATAGACGATTCCGTGTCGCGCAATACTGCACCGGCCTTGATGGGGTCGCCGCCGCCGCGCGAGAGTTTGATGTACTTGTCGCCGATGAGGCCGCTGGTCTTCACCGAGGCGATGGTGTCGTCAGTGAGCTTGATGTCTTTGCGGATGCGCAGGGTGACCGAGGACATGCCCGTGTCCAGGTCGATGCCGATATTTTCCACGAACCCCATCTCCACGCCGTACATCTGTACCGGGGCGTTCAGCTTGAGCCCCGTTACGTCGTTGAACTTGGCGACGATGGGGTAGAAGTTGTCGGAGAACAGGTGCACGTTCCCGAGCTTGATGCTCATGTAGGCGATGGCAAAAAATCCCAGCAGCACGAAGATGCCCACCTGGGTTTCCTTGGAATACTTTTTCATTTGCACCTCCCATGGACTGGACGCAGGGTCCAACTGTAGCCCTCGACCTCGCCCAGATACCGCACTAAACCTCTCCCAAATATTTGGAACAGTCGCGTTTCATGACATTAAAATCAAGCGCCGGCATAGTCAGCCGGGGGCTCGTGCGTGCGGCTGCCTGGCGGTCCAGGAAGCGCCGCAGGTAGTCGTCCGTGGTGGCCTCAAGCTCGTCGCGCAGGCCGTTGAAGAGCACACGGCCGTCGCCCAGCACCACCACATGGTCGGCGATGGCGCGCATGCTGTCCAGGTCGTGGCTGACCACGACCATGGTCATGTCGAAGCTCTTTTTCAGTTCCAGCAGCAGCTGGTCCAGCTCTGCGGCTGTCACCGGGTCGAGCCCGCTTGTGGGCTCGTCGCAGAACAAAAGCGGCGGGTCCATGACCATGCCCCGGGCCAGCCCGGCGCGCTTGCGCATGCCGCCGGAGAGCTCGTTCGGGTAGTAGTCGTAAAATTCATCCAGCCCCACCAGGGCCAACTTGTCCAGCACGCGCTCGCGGATGGTCTTCTCGTCCATCCGGGTGTGTTCGCGCAGGGGCAGGGCCACGTTGTCGCCAAGGGAGAGCGAGCCGAGCAGGGCGCCGTCCTGGAACAGGACCCCCATGCGCTGGCGCAGGCAGTGCTTGCCCCGGCGGTCAAGCTTGTTCAGGTCGTGGCTGCCGATCATGATGCGCCCGGCCAGGGGCGGATGGAGCATGAGGATGTGCTTGAGCAGGGTGGACTTGCCGCAGCCAGAGCCGCCCAGGATCACCGAGATCTTGCCACCGGGCAGGACCGCGTCGATGCCGCTGACCACGGCAGTCTTGCCGTAGCCGACAGTCAGGCCTTCGAGGAGGATGTCCGGTGTTTTGTCTCGCGCCATGCCAGCTTTCCTAGAACAACAGGGAGGTCAGGATGTAGTCGGCCAGAAGGATCAGGATGCAGGAGGTCACCACCCCGGCGGTGGTGGCCTGGCTCACGGCCTCCGGACCCACGGCGTCGCGCCGGGTGTGCGTGTAGTAGCCCATGAAGCAGGACACGGTGCAGACCACCACGGCGAAGACCAGGGACTTGATGAAGCCGCCGGAGACGTCGCTCATCTTCATGTAGGCCTGGATGCGGTAGAAGTAGACTCCCTCGTTGCCGCCCAGGAGCAGCACGCCCGTCAGGTAGCCTCCGGCCATGCCCACCAGGTCGAAGAAGGCCGTGAGGATGGGGAAGCAGATGATGCTGGCCGCCAGCTTGGGGCTGACCAGATAGCCGATGGGGTTGATGTCCATGACGCGCAGGGCGTCGACCTGCTCGGTGATGCGCATGACGCCGATCTCGGCGGTCATGGACGAACCGGCCCGGCCGGTGATCATGATGGCCGTGAGCACGGGCCCGAGCTCGCGCACGAGCGACAGGGCCACGGCCGCACCCAAAAAGCCCTCGGCCCCGAACTTGGACAGGGCGTAGTGCATCTGCAGGCCGATGACCATGCCCGTGAACAGGCCGATGAGGGTGATGACGCTGATGCTTTTGACGCCGATGAAGTAGACTTGGCGCACCATCTTGTGGAATTGGCCAAGGGACGAGAAGATGCGCACGCTGGCTTCCGCCAGGAACAGGAACATGGCCCCTGTGTCGCCCACAAAGCGCAAGGTCGCCTCGCCCAGGTGGGCGATGGGCGAAAACTGTGAGCGCCTGCCATGGATCATGCTGCGGAATTCCCCCTCTTAAGCCAAGTCAGACCGATGCCGCCAAGGCTCCCCTCGTGTCCGCAAAATGAAGCAGCCGGGCGCACGTTGCGTTCCCAGCGACTCCACCGGACTAGCACAAGGCCAAGCCGCGTGCAATCCCTTGCAGCCTGAAGCCCGGCATTTAAAACAAAAATGTAACTCCGGGATTATTGGCCGTCCTCGTTCCCGCCCTCGTCTCCATCCGCTGCGTCCGGCACAGGGATCTTCGGGGTCTTGCGCGAGCCGTTCTTCTTCTCCCACCACGAGGCGTCCGGCCCGAGAAACCACCAGTCCGTGTGGTCCGTCTCCATGATGGTGCTGGCCAGCTCCTTGCCCTCTGGCGTGCGGAAGCGCTGCATCGCTGCCGCCAGCCACTTCTCGGCGTACTTGTTGCCCAGGTCCGACTGCTCCTTCAGGTTCAGGATCAGGTCGATCTGGTCGGCGTCCTGGGCCAGGCGCGACTCCAGGCTCTCGGTCTCCTCCAGCTCCTTCCACAGGGGCATGAGGTCGCCCTCCAGCCCGGTGCCGGAAAGCGCATCGTCCAGGGCGCGGGTGCGCTGGCTCGAATTGTAGATATGGGCCACGTAGTTGAAGTCGCCGGTGCGCGCCTCGTGCAGGTCGTGGAACAGGCACATCATGGCCGTGCGCTCCTTGTCGGCCCCGGCCATCTTGGCCAGCACAAAGCCGACGACCGCCGTGCGGAAGCTGTGCTCGGCCACGTTCTCCGCGCCGGTGCCCAGGAACTGGTAGCCGGTGCGCGGGGTCTTGCGCAGCATGCCGCACTCGAAGAGGAAATCAGCCAGGCGCGTCAGGCGCGAACGTTTTTTGAGTCTGGACATGGGGAAGTTTGCCTCCGGCGGCCAGGAAAGAGCCTTGCCCCTTTCTGGGCCATCCCAGCCGGGGCCCCCTTCGGGGTTTCGTTGCCCCCCCCGTCATGAGGGGCGTGGGGGCAAACGTTTTGATCGGGTGCGCTACCGCTCCGGACTGAAACCGGCTCCCGGCAGGGACAGGGGATGCCTTTGGGGTCAGCCCCTCGTTTCTCTCCTACGTCCGGTAGTCCGCGTTGATCTCCACGTAGCGCTTGGTCAAATCCGAGGCGAGCAGCGTGAAGGCGCCCTTGCCCTGGCCGATCACAAGCTCGATGTGCACGTCCTGGTGGCGCATGGCTGGCGCGAGCAGGGCGTCCAGGTCCTCGGGCGAGGGCTGGCCCTTCTCGAACACGAGAATCCCGCCGATGGTCAGCACCACCTCGTCCGGCTCGAACTCCGCGCCGCTGCGGCCCAGCGCCGCCACGATGCGCCCCCAGTTGGGATCGCAGCCGAAGAGCGCGGTCTTGACCAGGGGCGAGTTGCCGATGGCCCGGGCGGCCAGCTCGGCCTGGGGGTGGCTCTTGGCCCCGCGCACCGTGATGTGCGCCACCTTGGTGCCGCCCTCGGCGTCCTGCACGATGCGGTAGGAGAGCTCCTGGCAGACCTCGAGCAGGCACTGGCGCAGCAGTTCCAGGTCGTCCTTGCCCTCGGCCCGCACGCGCGAGGCGCCGTTGGCCAGGGCCATGACCGTGTCGTTGGTGCTGGTGTCGCCGTCAACGGTGAGCGCGTTGAAGGAGCGGTCCGCGCAGAAGGTGAGCATCTCGCGCCAGGCCTTGGGCTCCACGTCCACGTCGCAGATGACGAAGCCGAGCATGGTGGCCATGGTCGGGCAGATCATGCCCGCGCCCTTGCACATGCCGAGCACGCGCACCTCGCCGCCGGAGAGCTGTATGCCTTTGGCCACGAGCTTGGGGAACGAGTCCGTGGTCATCATGGCCTTGGCCACGTCCATGGGCGTTGCGCGGCCGAGGCTCCCGGCGAGCTTGAGCGCGGCGGCCTCCCACAGGTCCATCTTGAGCTGCGCGCCGATGACCCCGGTGGAGGCCGGGAGCACCTCCTCGGGCTGCACGCGGGCGGTGCGGGCGATGATCTCCTGGGTGGCGCGGCAGTTGGCCAAGCCCTCGTCGCCGGTGCAGGCGTTGGCCTGGCCGGAGTTGACCACGATGGCGCGGGCCACGGGGCTGCCGGTCAGGACTTCCTTGCATATGAGCACGGGCGCGGCCTGGAAGCGGTTGGTGGTGAACACGCCAGCGGTCACGGCCGGGCCGACGCTCAGGATGAGCCCGAGGTCGTTGCGGTCTGCCTTTTTAAACCCGGCGGCGGCCACGGCGAAACGGTAGCCTTTGGGCACGGTGGTCATGGGCGCACCTCGCGAAACATCGTCGCGGCCAGGGCTAACGCCCTGGAGAACCGCGCAGGAAAATACTTAGCACAGGCCGTGCCGGGATTCAAAGGGGGATTTGGGGGGCGGGGTTGCCGAGTGGATACTGTATGCACAGCTCTAGAAAGCCAAATCTGATCTCATCGCCTTAAGCAATTCATCCACTGCATTGCGAGGCGAGTTGGGTGGGGACTTTGAAACAATTTCGAGTAGGCGCACAACCTCAAGGTTGCCGCATAACCTGACCCGCTCTATTGCCGCTGTTCTTGCCCAAAGAGACTCTTTGCCCGGCATCGTCTGGGATGTGGCCGCAACGTTGAGATAATTGACGTAGGCGTCACGTTTTTCTTCAAAAACCCTCTGTTTCAACATCCGCCTGTTATCAACATAGTCTTTAACCAACGTTGTGATCACACCACCGACCCCAAATCCACCAAGAAAAGCTGAAAAAGTTGAAATATCCATTTGCTTCTCCCACTGTTGAAGCAAGCATAATTCAGCAGATCTGACTTGCGACGAAGGCACAACGCCAACACCCACGGTACACGACCTTGCCGCCGCTTTCAATGAGCCGCTATCGCCTAAGCGTAGCAGCGCGCAACAAAAAAGCCCCCGGCGCTTCCGCCAGGGGCTTGGTCATTTTGCTGCGTGCGGGCGCTACATCTAGGCCACGGTCACGCGGTTGCGGCCGTCGTTCTTGGACACGTACAGCGCATCGTCCGCGGCCTTGATCATGGCCTCCAGGCCGTCCAGCGGGCTGGTGCACAGGCCGATGCTCACGGTGTAGCGGATGCTCTTGTCGCCGAAGCTCACCGGGCTCGTCTCAAAGCAATGCCGCAGGTCCTCGAAGATCCCGCCCGCGTCTGCCGGGTTCATGTCGGTCGCCAGCACGCAGAACTCCTCGCCGCCGAAGCGCGAGACAATGTCCGAGACCCGGAAGCGCGCGGCCAGAAGCGCGGCCATCTGCCGCAGCACGGCGTCGCCCGCGGCGTGGCCATGGGTGTCGTTGATGTTCTTGAAGTGGTCCACGTCGATCATGGCCAGCACCACGCCCTGGCCCCGGCGCGTCTGGGTGGCCATGAGCTTCGGCCCGGCAGAGAAGACATAGCGGCGGTTGTAGAGCCTGGTCAGGTAGTCCTTTTCGGCCAGTTCCTTGATCTGCGCGATGTACTCCAGAAGCTCGATGTTCTGGGTCACCCGGGTGTAGAACTCCTCGGTCAAGAAGGGCATGTGCAGAAAGTCGTTGGCCCCGCTCTTGATGAACTTGACCGTGAGCCCCGCGTCACCCGTGCCAGAGAGGCCGATGATGGCCAGCTGGTCCTTGGCGTGGTCGTGGCGGATGGTCCGCACGAGTTCGGCACCGTCCATGCCCGGCATGTTGTAGTCCACGATGACCAGGCGCGTATCCGGATGTTTCGCCAGCACGGCCAGGGCCTCCTGCCCGCTTCCGGCCTCCAGCACCTGGTAGCGATGGGCGCGCAGCAGTTCCCCCACCACGTAGCGGGTGTTTTTAGAGTCGTCGACCACGAGGACCTTGATGGCGGGGTTTCTGTGCAGGCGCTCCACCAGGGAGAGCATGTAGGCCACGTTGTCCATGTTCTGCTTGAGGATGTAGTCCACGATGTGCTTGGCCCAGAACTGGTCGCGCAGCTTGTCGTCCATCTCGCCGGTGAAGACGATGGAGGGGATGCTGTGCGCGAGCACCATATCCACCACCTCGCCGTTCGGCGCATCGGGCAGGTTCAGATCCAGCAGGGCCACAAAAAAGTTGGTGCCCTCGGCCAGAATCTTTTTCGCGGTGGCCTTGGAATTGGCAACCACGACCTCGTGCCCCATTTCTTCGGTGATGCGCCTGGAGAGCAGGGAGGAAAAGGTGCGGCTGTCTTCGACCACGAGTACGCGGGACATAAAAGCTCCTCTGTGTTTACTGCTTGTGGACACAGCCGGAATGCGGCCGCCCAAGCCCTTGAGGCTGGTCTGGTGCCAGCTCTTCAGCCCTTTGCGAGGTGGGCGGAGCTGGCTCCAGCTGCCGGGCGCCCCCGCAAAAGCGAGGGCGGGGCGGTGAGATTTCACTCTACCATGCCCCGCCCTTTGCGGCAAGATCGTTGGTGCGTATGGTTTGATGCTCCGCCGGGCTAGCGGCCGCAGCAGCTCTTGAACTTCTTGCCCGAGCCGCAGGTGCAGGGGTCGTTGCGGCCAACCTTGGCGCCGCGCTTCACGGGCTTCTGCTTTTTGGGTTCGGCCGCCGTGCCGGAGCTCTGGTACTCCAGCTCCGCAGGAGCCTCCTTGTGCTGGAACTCCTCCTCCTTGACCTCCTTTTCGATGCGCAGGCGCAGGATGAGGCTCATGGACTTCTCGGCGATGGTGTAGAGCATGGCCCGGAACAGGTCATAGCCCTCGCGCTTGTATTCCTGCTTGGGGTCCTTCTGGCCGTAGCCGCGCAGGCCGATGCCGTCGCGCAGGTGGTCCATGGACAAGAGGTGGTCCTTCCAGTTGCGGTCCAGGGTCTCCAGGATGAAGTAGCGCAGGATCTCCTGGTAGTTGTCGGGTGCTGCGGCCTGCAGGGTGTCCAGGATCTCCTGGATCCAGGCCTCGGACTGCTCGCGGCTGGGCAGGCGGCTTGCGAACTCGGGGAAGCGGGAGAGGTCGAAGATCTCGTCCAGGCGCGAGGCGATCATGCCCTCGGTTTCCTCGTCCAGCTCGTGGCCCTTGGCCTCGGCCTGGGGGCCGTAAATGTCGGTCAGAAGCTCGTCGACGTATTCCGCGACGATCTCGTCCAGCACCTCGGCGTACATGATCTCGCGGCGGCGGGCGTAGATGACCTCGCGCTGCTGGTTCATGACGTTGTCGTAGTCGAGCAGCTGCTTTCTGATCTCGAAGTTGTGGGCCTCCACGCGCTTCTGGGAGCCCTCGATGGCGCGGCTGACCATGCGGTTCTCGATGGCCTCGCCCTCGGCCATGCCGAGCGTGTCCATGAGCCCGGCGATGCGGTCGGACCCGAACAGGCGCATGAGATCGTCGTCCAGCGCCAGGTAGAAGCGCGAGGTGCCGGGGTCGCCCTGGCGGCCGGACCGGCCGCGCAGCTGGTTGTCGATGCGCCGGGATTCGTGGCGCTCGGTACCCAGGATGTGCAGGCCGCCCAGTTCCTTGACGCCCTCGCCGAGCACGATGTCCGTGCCGCGGCCGGCCATGTTGGTGGCGATGGTGACGCGGCCCATGTGCCCGGCCTCGGCCACGATCTGGGCCTCCAGCTCGTGCTGCTTGGCGTTCAGGACGCTGTGCGGGGTGCCGCGCTTCTTCAGCATTTCCGACACCAGCTCGCTCTTCTCGATGGAGACCGTGCCCACGAGCACCGGCTGGCCGCGCTTGTGGCAGTCGACAATGTCGTCGACGATGGCGACAAACTTCTCGCGCTGGGTCTTGAAGATCATGTCCGGGTAGTCGATGCGCACCATGTCGCGGTGCGTGGGGATCACGCTCACGTCGAGGCCGTAGATCTGCTTGAACTCCACGGCCTCGGTGTCGGCCGTACCGGTCATGCCCGAGAGCTTCTCGTACATGCGGAAGAAGTTCTGGAAGGTGATGCTGGCCAGCGTCTGGTTCTCGGCCTCGACCTTGACGTGCTCCTTGGCTTCCAGCGCCTGGTGCAGGCCCTCGGAGAAACGGCGTCCGGGCATGAGGCGTCCGGTGAACTCGTCGACAATGACCACCTGCTCGTCCTTGACGATGTACTCCACGTCGCGGTGGTACAGGTGGTGGGCCTTGAGTCCCTGGAGCACATGGTGCTGGAAGGTCACGTTGGCCGGGTCGTAGAGGTTGTCGATGCCGAGCAGCTGCTCGCACTTGGAGACGCCAAGCTCGGTCATGGAGATGCTGCGGGCCTTCTCGTCGACCTCGAAGTCGCCGGTGGGCTCCACGCCCTCTTCCTTGGATTTTTCGCCGCGCACCAGCTTGGGGATGATGGCGTCGACCTTGCGGTAGAGCTGGGTGGACTCCTCGGACGCGCCGCTGATGATGAGCGGGGTGCGCGCCTCGTCCACGAGGATGGAGTCCACTTCGTCGACAATGGCGAAGTTGAGCGGCTTTTGTACCAGCGACTCCTTGTAGAACTTCATGTTGTCGCGCAGGTAGTCGAAGCCGAACTCGTTGTTGGTGCCGTAGGTGATGTCCGAGGCATAGGCGACCTGCCTCTCCTCGTCGGTGAGGCCGTGGACGATGACGCCCACCGACAGGCCCAGGAAGGTGTAAAGCTTGCCCATCCAGGCCGCGTCGCGCTTGGCCAGGTAGTCGTTGACCGTGACCAGGTGCACGCCCTTGCCCGAGAGTGCGTTCAGCACCACGGCCAGGGTGGCCACGAGCGTCTTGCCCTCGCCGGTCTTCATCTCCGCGATGCGGCCCTGGTGCAGGACCATGCCGCCCACCAGCTGCACGTCGTAGTGGCGCATGCCGAGCGCCCGCACGCCCGCCTCGCGCACCAGGGCGAAGCACTCGGGCAAAAGGTCGTCCAGGGTGCGTCCGGCCGCCACTTCCTCTTTCCAGGCGATGATCTGCGTGGGGAAGTCCTCGTCGGACATGGCCTGCATCCGCGGTTCCAGGGCGTTGATCTGGTCCACCAGGGGATGCAGTTTCTTCAGGTAGCGGTCGTTGCTCGACCCGACGATCTTTTTCATGATGGCGTTGAACATGGGCGAAAGCTCCTCAAGCTGGTTTGGGATCAATGTCCCGGCCAGCGGTATTGCAACGTGTCGGTGCGGGCGGCCGGAAGTCTTGCTCCAGGCGGCCCGGCGGTTTTTCGGCGCTCCGGCGCTCTCGCGGGCAGGGTCGCCCCAGGCGCGCGCAGCGCTCTTCTCGGACATTTCCGGGGCCGCGTCAAATCCCCGTGGGGGAGATAACGCCTGCTGGCCGTTCGTCAAGGCGCAGGGGGGCTTTAATCCGTTTTGACGATCTCCAGCCAGTGGCCGACCTGGGCCTGTTCGGGCGCGGTGGCGGCCAGCTGCATGACGCAGCCGGAGCAGCCGGTGAGGACGAACGCGCCCACTACCTCCGGCGCGGCGGAAAAGCCCAGCGCGCCATCCAGGGCCTCCCAGCAGGCTGCGCCCACCTTGGTGGAGAGTTCTGGCGCGGAGAGCTGCATGATGCCGCCGAAGCCGCAGCAGTTGGCCTTGGCCGGGGCGCGCAGCCTGGTGCCGAGCAGGCTGGACACAAGCTTGAAATCCGAGTCCTGCGGGTCGACATGGCAGCTTCTGTGCCAGCCGACAATCGTGGGCGCGCCGCGCCCGACCTTGGCCTGCGCGCCGGTAAGCAGGGCGGAAAGCGGCGCCACGGCTTCGGCCCAGGTTTTTTCCTCGTCCGCATCGGCGAACAGCCCCGCGCCCACATAATCGGCCAGGCCTTTGCGGCAGGTGGCGCAGGAGGTGGCGAGGAGCGGCCGTCCGGCCTTGCGCCAGGCGTCAACGTTGGCCCGCCGCGCCCGGTCCTGATCTTCCGGCAGCCCGGCCACGCCCAGGGTCGACCCGCAGCAGGAGAATGCCGCTTCGGCAAGGTTCGCGCCAAGCCCGCGCAACAGGAAGCGCGCGGTGTGGGCCCAGACCTTGCGCGGGCCGCTGCCCACGCAGCCGTCGAACAGGACCACCGGGCGGTCGCCGTATTGCTGGCGAAAGGCCTCGGCCGGAAATTTCGTGACCGTCAGCCAGGGACGAAGCCCGTTACCCGGGCGAAGCCCGCGCAGGCCCTTGAGCGCCAGGCCGAGCCCGGCCGGGGCCAGCATGTCCGGAACCAAGACCGCGCCACGGGCCGCCAGGGACCAGAACGGCGCGAGCCGGGTGATCCACTGTTGCCAGAGCCACTGGCGGAAGTCCGGGTGCTTGGCGCGTAGCGCGGCCACGAGCTTGGGCACGCTGACGCCCTGGGGGCAGAGCTTCTCGCACTTGCCGCAGGCCAGGCACAGGCTGGCCAGCTCGGCCACGGCGTTCTCGTCCAAAGTGGCGGCGGAGAACTTGGATGGCCCGGCCAAGAGCGCCTTGGCGCGCGGGGAGAGCTCCTCCCGGCCGGTGGCCGCGAACAGGGGGCACAGCTCCATGCAGCAGCCGCAGAGCACGCAATCGTGAGCTATGGCGCGCTCCGGCTTGGCGCAGGCCTTGTCGTTGGCCTTGTCGGCGGGCGTGGCGTCGGGCTTCACGTGGGTCTTCATGCCGGGCGCCTACACCCAGCCCTTGCCGGGGTTCAGGATGCCCGAGGGGTCGAACACGTTCTTGATGCCAGCCATGAGCTCGCGCTCGGTCTCGGAGAGCTGCCAGGACACGTACGGCCCCTTGGTGATGCCCGTGCCGTGCTCGCCGGAAATGGTCCCGCCTAGGGACAGGGTCAGCCGGAACACGGCCTCCTTGCAGGCCTTGGCCCGGGCCCGCTGGTCCTCGTCCTTGGCGTCATAGATGATGTTCACGTGGGTGTTGCCGTCGCCCAGGTGGCCGTAGCAGGCCACGTGCACGCCGTTCTCCTTGCCAATGGCCTGGAAGCCTTCCACGGCCTCCACGGTCCGCCCGCGCGGCACGGCCACGTCCTCGCCCAGCTTGTCCGGCCCCAGCTGGAAGCTGGCCGGGCTGACCAGGCGGCGGATTTCCCACAGCGGCTCTTCTTCCTTCGGCCCCAGGCCTTTCAAGAGGCACGAGGGGTTGGCCTGGGAAAGCGCACGCTCCAGCCGGTCAAGCTCGTAGGCCAGGGCGCTGGCCGAGCCGTCGACCTTGAGCAGCAGCACGGCCTGGGTGGATTCCCTGGGCCAGGGCACGTCCTTGATCTGGCCGATGCCCTGGCAGGCCGTGTGGTCCATGAACTCCATGGCCGTGGGCAGGATGCCCGCCCGGAACACGCCGCGCGCGCCTTCCAGCGCGTTGTGCAGGCTGGGGAAGGCCGCCAGCACCGTGGCCGAGGACTCGGGCAGGGGCAAAAGCTTGAGGATGAGCTTGGTGAAGATGCCGAGCGTGCCGCAGGAGCCCACGAACAGGCGCGTCAGGTCCAGGCCGACGACGTTCTTGTGGGCGCGGCCCCCGGCGTCGCAGATCCTCCCGCCCGGCAGCACGGCGCGCACGCCGAGCACGTAGTCCCGCGTGACGCCGTACTTCACCGCGCGCATGCCGCCCGCGCAGGTGGAGACGTTGCCGCCCAGGGTGGAAATCTTGAGGCTGGCCGGGTCTGGCGGGTAGAAGAGCTTCTGCTTCTGCGTCAGCGCCTGGAACTCGCTGGTGATCACGCCGGGCTCGACCTCGGCGCAGAAGTCGTCGGCGTTGATGTCGATGACGCGGTTCAGCCAGAGCGTGGACACCACGATGCCGCCAAAGGCCGGGACCGCGCCGCCGCTCATGCCTGTGCCGCGCAGGCGGGGAACCAGGGGCATCTTCTCGGCCTCGGCCCACTTGAGCAGCTCCACGATCTGCTCCTCGGTCCGGGGGCGAACCACGGCCCAGGGCATGGCCGAGCGCCGACTGGAGTCCGCGCCGTATACGGCCATCTCCTCGGGCTTGAGCACCAGGCCCTCGCCGGGGAACACGGAGTCAAGGAAGTGGAGATGCGCGGGGGTGAGGGAGGGATCTGGCGGGCGGGGGGGTTATTTGCGGTAGTCCGACAACTGGCGCGCGGTGTCGCGCTGCATGTCGCGTTCCTTGATGTCGTCGCGGCGGTCGTGCACGTTCTTGCCCTTGCCGAGCGCGATCTGCAGCTTCACGCGGCCGTTCTTGAAGTAAAGGCGCACCGGGATCACGGTCAGGCCCTTCTGGGAGGCCAGGGCCTCCAGCTTGGCGATCTCGCGGTTGTGCAAGAGCAGCTTGCGCTCGCGCGTGGGCTCGTGCGGGTCCATTCCGGCATTTGCGTATGGAGCGATGTGCACGCCGGTGAGCCAGGCCTCGCCATTGTTGAAGCGCACGTAGCCGTCCATGAAGTTCACGCGGCCCTCGCGCAGGCTTTTCAGCTCCGAGCCCATGAGCACGAGCCCGGCTTCCATGACTTCAAGGAATTCATAGAGCCGTCGCGCCTGCTTGTTGGTGGCGATGAGTTTTTCGCCCGCGTGGCGATTAGGTTGTCCGGTCATGTGCTAGCCCCCGAGATCGTCGTTGTCCAGGAGCGAGGCGAAGAATGTGAGCTCTTCCGGGTATTTGTTGAAGATAGTGTCGCGCACCAGCCGGTTGATCTTGCCCACGGTGCGGCAGGCCAAAACCTCGCGCAAGAGCGCCTTGCACTCGCTCATGCGGGCCTGGCGGATGATGCGCTTGATGCCCGGAATGGCCTGGGGCGAGAGCGAAATGCAGTCGATCTGCATGCCCATGAGGATGGGGACGCAAAACGGGTCGCTGGCGACTTCGCCGCAGAGGCTGGCCTCGATGCCGGCCTGGTGCGCGGCGTCGACCACGTGCTTGATGCTGCGCAAAATGGCCGGGTGCAGCGGCTGGTACAGGTAGGAGACGTGCGGGTTGGTGCGGTCGATGCCCACGCTGTACTGGATCAGGTCGTTGGTGCCGATGCTGAAGAAGTCGACCTCTTCGGCCAGGAGGTTGGCGATCATCACGGCCGCAGGCAGCTCGATCATGATGCCGATGGGCATCTCCTGGTTGAAGCGCTTGCCCTCGGTGCGCAGCTCTTCCTGGGCCTCGCGCAGCTTGGCCTTGGCCCGGCGCACCTCGCGCAGGCCGGAGATCATGGGGAACATGATGGACACGTTGCCGTAGGCGGAGGCCCGGGCAATGGCCTTGAGCTGCGTCTTGAACAGCTCCGGGTGCTGCATGCAGAAGCGGATGGCCCGCAGGCCCATGGCCGGGTTGGCCTCTTCCAGGGCGCCGAAGCTGGCGATGGTCTTGTCCGCGCCGAGGTCCAGCGTGCGGAAGATGACCTTGCGCGGGCTCATGATGGCCGCCAGGTCGGAATATTTGTCGGCCAGCTCGTCTTCGCTCGGCAGGTCGATGCGGTTCAGGTAGCTGTATTCGGTGCGGTAGAGCCCGATGCCCTCGCCGCCGTTGTCCAGCACCGCGGCCACTTCCTCGATGAGCTCGATGTTGGCCTGCACCTGCACGCGGTAGCCGTCGATGGTCTCGGCCGGGAGCTGGCAGCCCCGGTAGATGCGGCGCTGGTACTGCTCGAACTGTTCCTCCAGCTCGTTGTACTCGGCCAGCTCGTCCTCGTCCGGGTCCACCAGGATGCGGCCGCCCACGCCATCCATGATGACCAGGTCGCCGTCGTTGACCGCGTCCTCCAGGTCGGACACGCCCACCAGGGCCGGAATGCCCAGCGTGCGGGCCATGATGCCCGTGTGCGAGGTCTTGCCGCCCTGGGCCGTGGCAAAGCCCATGATCTTGGAGACCTCCAGCGCCACGGTGTCGGCCGGGGTCAGGTCGTGGGCCATGATGATGACCCGGCCCTCCACGGCCAGAAGTTCGCGCACGGTGCCCAGCAGCCGCGCCATGACGCGGTCGCTCATGACGCGCACGTCCTGCAGGCGCTCGCGGATGTAGAGGTCGTCGAGCACGCCGAAGGCCTTCTCCAGCTCGGCCACGGCCTTTTCCAGCGCCCACTCGGCGTTGACGCCCAGTTCGCGGATGAGCCTGGCTGCGGCCCCGGCGAGCTTGGGGTCCTTCAAGATCATCAGGTGCGAGTCGAGGATGTGCTTGTGTTCCTTGAGCTCGGCCGGGATGCGGTCGCGTGCGCTGGCCAGCTCGGCCTCCACGGTGGCGAAGGCCTCGCGCAGGCGGGCCTCTTCCTCGGGCACCAGGGCGGGCTGGATGGTCTGGCGTGGCAGCTCGGAGCGGTGCCTGCGGTTGACGAACACGGCCTTGCCAATGGCGAAGCCCGTGGACACCGATATGCCGCGAACGATGACTCTGGCCACTATTTCTCCCCGAATTTGGCGGCGAAAAGCTCCATCAGGCGGTCCACGGCCTGGGCCGCGTCCGTGCCGCTGGCGCGTATCTCAAGGGTGCTGCCCATGGCGGCCGAGAGCGTCAGGATGTCCAGGATGCTCTTGGCGTCCACGCTTTGGCCCTGGCCCGCGATGACGATCTGCGCGGCAAAGGCCTGGGCCTCGCGCGCGATCTGGCTGGCCGGGCGCGCGTGCAGACCCAGCTGGTTGGTCACCAGCACCTGCCGCACACACTGCTCTCCGGCAGCGGCGCTCGTATCCATTTGTACACTCATTTCAGACATGATCCAACCATATGTTCTGCGCCAGGGGCGTCCATCAGGGAAAGCCCACGGGGATGCCGCCGCTGGCGCGTTGCATGAGCCAGGGGATGGCGGCGAGCGCCCACAGCACCATTCCGGCCAGGATCCATCTGGGCAGGATGGGCCGCAGGGACAGGACACCGGCCAATCCGAGGGCGCCGATGCCCCAGGCCCAGGACACGAAGTCCCTGGCAGGGAACAATTGCGCCCACAACACCAGGAGCAGCGCCGCGTTGACGAACTTGATGCACCGTCCCCAGTTGATGAGATCCCACTTTCGGAGTGCGCCGAGGAAGCTGAAGCCCCTGCGCAAGCCCCCAAGAAAAGTGTACACACGAAAGACTTGCAATCCAAGAAAAAAGAAAATGCCCATCCCGAGGGGCAGGGCGTGGTGGCCCGCCAGCAGCAGGCAGGTGCTGGAAAGCGCCCAGAAGATGAGCAGGCTGCCCGCGAAGACGGAGTCGCCGATGGCCGACAGGGTGTAGCTGGTGGTGTTCTTGACCTTCTCCAGGGCGTCGGGCGGGAGCCTGCGGCCAGCGATGTCCGCCTCCACCGACAAGAAGATGCCTACCAGGCAGGGCACCCAGAAGGGGTGCGAGCTGAAGTGCCGGGCGTAGCGCTTGAGCGCCTGTTCGCGCGCCTTGGGCTCCTTGTGGATGATCCACAGCCCCGGCTGCATGGCGTAGAGCAGGCCCACGCTCATGAGCCCGCGCGGGTTCATGGACGCGCCCACCAGATACGTGCGCAGAAAGCAGCGCAGGTAGGCCTTGCCGCGCTCGGTCCAGAAGCCCTGGATGGAGGTCATGTCAGCGGCCCTTGCCGGGACTGGGCGAGGGGCCGGTGGAGGGGTTGAAGCCCAGCTCACGGGCCAGGGCCAGGTCGTCCTCGGCCGGGCTGCCCGCGATGGTCAGGTAGTCGCCGATCATCAGCCCGCTTGCGCCGGAGCCAAGCAGGGCGCGCTGGCCCTCGCCCCCGCCCGCGCCGAACACCGCGCCGCGTCCGCCGCACACGCGCAGGTTGGCGTGGGGCAGCATGAGCCGCAAGAGGGCCAGGATGCCCAGCGCCTCGGGCCTGGAGAGCACGCTTTTGTGCTCCAGGCGCGTGCCCGGGATGGGCACCAGGAAATTCACGGGCACGCTCTCGACGCCCAGGTCCAGCAGGGTCTGGCCCAGCTCGGCGCGCTGGTCCCAGCTCTCGCCCAGGCCGAAGATGCCGCCGGAACAGACGAAGAGTCCGGCCTCGAGCGCCAGGCGCACGGCCTCCACGTCGTCTTCGTAGGCGTGGGTGGTGCAGATCTGCGGGAAGAAGCTTCTGGCCGTCTCCAGGTTGTGGTGCACGCCCGAGAGTCCGGCGTCCATGAGCCGCGCCAGGCGCTGTGGCCCGAGCAGGCCCACGGACACGTCGGCCTGGAGTCCGGCCTGGCGCACCAGGCGCACGGCCTCAAGCAGCTGCTCGAAGTCGCCCCCGGCCTGGGTCAGCCCGCTGGCCACGATGCCGAAGCGCGAGGCCCCGCGCGCAAGGGCGGCGGCGGCGGCAAGGCCGATCTCCCTGGGGTCGAGAAAGCCGTGGCGGGGGCTGGCGGTCTTGTGGTGGCCGGACTGGGCGCAGAAGGCGCAGTCCTCGGAGCAGTTGCCGCTCTTGGCGTTGACGATGGCGCAGAGGTGCAGGTCGTTCTTGAAATTTCTGCGGCGCACTGCCCGCGCGCCAGCCAGCAGGCGGTTGAAGGCCTCGCCTGTTCCGGCATGCCCCGGCCCCGCAGGTTCCGTCCCGGAGGCTGCGGCGCCGAGCACGGCCCGCAAGGCCGCCCCATCCAGGGGACGGTCGTCCAGGGCCAGAACGATGGCCCGGTCCAGTTCAGCTGATGTGCCCAAGCCGCTCATAAACATCCTTCACGCTCATTCCCGGCACGCGCAGGGCCACGCGCCTGGCCACCTCGCGCGGCTTGCCCCCGCGCGCCTTTTCCTCGGCCATGACTGCGGCCAGGACCTTTTCCAGGTCCGCTTCCGCGTCGGCCAGGGCCGGCGCACCGGCCACGGGCTCCGGTCCGATGACCACCGTGACCTCGCCCAGGACCTCCAGCTTCACCTCGGACAGCCGTCCCAGCCGCCCCAGGATAAACTCCTCGTAGACCTTGGTCAATTCGCGGCACAGGGCGAATTCGCGGTCGCCCAGGACCTCTGCCGCCAGGGACAGCGTGGCCGTCAGGCGGTCCTTGCGCTCGAAGAAGATAAGGGTTGCGCCCGTGGCCGCGTGGCGGGAGAGCAGCTTCTTGGCCTGGCCCTTCTGGCGCGGCAGAAAGCCCAGGAAGGTGTACGGCGCGGGCGGCAGGCCGCAGGCCGAGAGCGCCACCGCCGGGGCCGAGGGGCCAGGCACCGAGGTCACGCGCAGGCCCGCCTCGCGGCAGGTGCGGACCAGCCGGTAGCCGGGGTCGGCCAGCACGGGCGTGCCCGCGTCGCTGATGAGGGCCACGCTCTGGCCCTGCACGAGCATGTCCAGCACCTGCGGGATGCGCCCGGTCTCGTTGTGCTCGTGCAGGCTGAAGAAGCCGGGCCGCGCGCGCTCGATCAACAGCCGCTTAAAGAAGAGCCCGGCGCGGCGGGTGTCCTCGGCCAGGATGGCGTCGGCGCGGGTGAGCACGTCCCGGGCGCGGGGCGAGAGGTCTGCGTCGTTGCCGATGGGCGTGGCCACCAGGTACAGGCCCGGGGCCAGCGGGGCAGAGGGGGTCGGCTCGGCCTGGTTCAATCGAAGTCCGCCAAAAGCGCGCCCACCTGGATGCCCATGACCTCGGGCCGATGCTCGTACATCTGCCGGATGCGCCAGCGGGCCTGGTGCAGCTGCTCGTTGTTGATGCCGTTTCTCAGCGCCGTGTCGGCCTCGATGAAGGCGGCCAGGCGGTCGCACATCTTGAGCAGCGGCCCGTCCTTGGGGTCCAGCTCGTCGATGTTGGCCGCGTTGCGCAGCTCGTCCTCGGTGACGTGGCGCACCTCGGTTCCGTTGGGGCCGCTTTCGCGCACCGTGGCGATGAACTCCGAGCCCACGCTGAGGCCCAGAAGGTAGCCCAGGCGCTCGGCCAGGTCCTGGCAGCCGCCGCTGCGCAGGGGCACCAGGATGCGCCGCTCCAGCTCCTGGTTCTCGTACTGCTTGATGAGCTCGCCGATGGACGCGTCCGAGGACTTCACCGGCGAGATGATGTCGCGGGTCAGAAGCTCCGGCAGGTCGTGGAACAGGCCGCAGAAGAAGTTGTTCTGGCGCCGGGCGCGGCAGGCGCCTGCCTCCACGCTGAAGAACCAGGAGTAGGCCGCCACCAGGAACATGTGGCCCAGCACCGTGGTCTCGGGCACGCGCGGGGTCTGGGACCAGCGCTTCTGGAAGCGCAGCTGGCCCGCGCGCGCGGCGAAGCGGGCGAACTCGTTGTCCCCGGAGAGCAGCTCGCTCACGCCGGGGATGTCCGTCAGGGTATTGAGGCGTGAGGTGAAGCTCTCCTCGATCTCCGGCATCTCCTCGTCGAGCTCGTTGAAGGGCCTGAGCACCCGGAACTCGGAGTAGGAGGCGTAGAGGTGGGCGGCCATGAGGATGCGCCGGGACAGGGTCTTCTCCTCGGGCTCCATCAGGGCCTCGGTCATGCGCGCCCAGAATTCCTCGCCCAGCGGGGCCAGCCGGGGCTTGAGCTGGGGCAGCACCCACTGGGTCAGCTTCTGGTAGTCCTCGCGGTTGGCCTTGATCTTGTAGAACACCGGGGGCTTGATGTCGGTGATGACCAGGCGGTAGAAGTAGTCGAAGAGCCCGCCCTCGATGGTCTCGTCCACCAGCTTCAGGCGCTCCTGCATGTCCATGTCTTTGGTGACGCGGGAGAGCAGCATCCAGACCACGATCATCTTGTGGGCCTGCTTGTCCACTTCCATGAGCTCCATGGGGCGCAGCCGGTCGTTCCAGCGCTTCATGAACGCGCCGGAAAATACCAGCTGCAGCAGGCTTTTGCGGATCACCGTGGACATGCGCTTCTCCTTCGGATTGTCTTGCCGCTGATTTCCTGGCCGCGGATTCCCGCAACGCTGCAATCTACCGCGCCTGGCCGGGCTTCGGCAAGGGGGGCACACCCTGTTGTCCGCCGGGCGTTATCTGTCGGCAATTGCCTGGCCAGCAAATTACCCGGCCAGCGCTCACCCAACCTTTGGCGTGAACAGGGCCAGGCACTCGGCGTGGGCCGTGTGCGGGAACAGGTCCACGGCGCGTACTGCCGCCAGATCGTAAGCTGCTGACAAAAGCCCGGCGTCGCGCGCAAGGGTGGCCGGGTTGCACGACACGTACACCAGCCGGGGCAGGGGCTTGTCGATGAGCCACTGCACCAGCCCGGCGTCCAGGCCCTCGCGCGGGGGGTCCACCACGGCCACGGCCGGGATCTCGTAGTCCTCGGGCAGGCGCAGGGGGATGGGCTCCTGGCCCGAGAGGTCGGCGCGCACGAAGCGGCAGTTCTCGGTGCCATTCAGCTTGGCGTTGGCCTCGGCGTCGGCGATGGCCGAGGGGTTCTGCTCCAGGCCCAGTACGCGCCCGGTTGCCTTGGACAGAAACAGCGAGATGCCGCCGCCGCCGCAGTAGAGGTCGTAGACCGTGTCCGTGGGCGCGAGGTCGGCCAGATCGCGCAGGGCGGCGTAGAGCGCCTCGGCTCCCTTGGTGCAGGTCTGGAAGAAGGCGTCGGCGCTGATGGAGTAGCGCACGTTCTCCAGGGCTTCGATGAGCACCGTCGTGCCCAGGGTCAGGCGCGTGCGCTCGGCCTGGGACAGCCCGTCGCTGCTGCCGCGCTCGGAGTGGACAAAGCCCGTGAGCTTGGGGAAGCGGTCCAGCAGCTCCTGCCCCAGGACCTGCACGGCCCGGCCCTGGCCCTCGGTGGCGGGCGCGGTGATGAGCTGGGCCAGGAACGCGTCCTGGTGCACGCTGTGGCGCAGCACCAGGTGGCGCAGAAAGCCCTCGCGGCTGGCGCGGTCGTAGGCGAAGAGCTTGGCGTCCTTGCAGGCCTGGCGCACGGCGGCCACGAGCTCTTCCCCGGCCTCGGGGAAGATGGGGCAGGCGGCGAGGTCGAACACGCGGCCCACGCTCGTTTTGCCGGGGGTCTGGCCGGAAATCTGGCCAGGAACGCCCGCCTCGTACAGGCCCAGGCGCAGGGCGTCGCCCTTGCCCTGGAAGGCGAACTCCATCTTGTTGCGGAAGCGCTGGCTCATTGGCGCGGCCACGGGCGGCAACACGGTTTTCGGCTCCACCTTGCCGATGCGCGAGAGCGCCTCCAGGATCTGGCGCTGCTTCCAGGCCAGCTGGCTCTCCGGGGCGAGGTGCTGCAGCGAGCAGCCGCCGCACAGGCCGAAATGCTGGCAGAAGGGCGTCACGGCCTCGGGCGAGGGGGTCAGGACCTCGGCCACAATGCCTTCCGCATGGCGGCGGTGGACCTGGGTCAGCCGCGCGCGCACGCGTGAGCCCGGCAGGGCCCCGGCCACGAACACGGCCATGCCTGCGCCGGTGAAGTCCTCCACGCCCTCGATTGTTTCGGGCATGCGGCCCACGCCAGCGCCGCCCAGGGCCAGGGCATCGATGTCGAGGTCCACCAGCTTGCCGACGAGCGGGGAGGCCCCGGCGGCGGACAAGCGGTGGCCAGTGCGGTGTTCTGCGCCGTGGCGCGGGGTGCGGCCCGAGCTGCTGTGCGAATGTCGGCCGGACTTGTGGCTTCCGCCGCCGCGGCCGGAGGTATTTCTGGGGCTCATGGGCGCTCCTGTCTTGTTTGCAAGGGTTTCGGTTGTGGACCTTCGTAGCCCGTGAGGTCCATGTAGAAGGCGCCGACGACGACCTTGCTCTTCACGCGCACCGGGATGCGCCGCTCGTCCGTGGTGATCCAGACCTGGAGCTTGGCGTCCGGGCTCTTGCGGAACACCCCGCCGATCTCCTTGACCTCTGGCTCCACCAGAAAGGTGTCGAACTCGCCCGCTTTGGTGGTGATGGTTTCGCGCTTGACCACGCGCGCCTTGCCGACCACGGCCTTGTCGCCGTCGGTCACCGGCGCGGCGAACTCATAGCCCAGGGCCAGCGGCTTGGTGCGGAACAGGAAAAGCATGGACAGGGGGTCGAAGGTGCCGGGCTCGGTGCGCACGGCGTTCTTCAGCGCACCCTTGCTGTAGCGGAAGGCCATGTTGCCCTGGGGATTGAAGCGGATGAGGTAGTGGCGCACGTAGTCGCCCTCGGACTGGTCCTTCTGGTAGAGCAGGGCGCGCGTGACGCCGGGGTCCACCCAGGACTGGATCTCGTCGCGCACGCGGTAGAACTTGTCGATGAAGGGCGTGCTCTTGGCCAGGGCGCGGATGTGCAGGGCGGGCTTGCCCTCGGCTTCCGTGCCCGGCAGGGTCTCCAGCGTGGCCGTACCCGCGTGGATGAAGGTCCAGAACAGGTCGTAGGTGAGCTTCTCCCCGGCCGCAAAGGGGTACTCGGCCTGGGCCGGGTGGGCCGCAAGCAGCACAAGGAGGAGGGCAAAGGCCGCAAGGCGTTTCATGGTCCGAAGAGTGAGGCCGTGCCGATGTTTTGTCAAGGTCGCGTCACCTTCTGGTCATGGCGCACGCCCCGGCGCTTGCCTCCGCGTGCCGGGACGGGGTACAAGGGGTTCACGTCGCCCGGTCCGCTTCAAGGGGAGGCGCGTCCGGCGGAAAAACCCTGTGCTGAGGAGATGCTATGCTGTTTCGCAAGCGCGCCTGGGATATGATGCGCGAGGATTACGCCTGGGTCGACGAGTCGGCCAGCCTGGCCGAGGTGGTGCGCGCCTTGCGCGCCAGCCAGCAGACCAACCCGGAGAACAACGTGGTGCTGGTGCTGGCAAAGTCCGGCGGCGAGACGCGCAAGCTCAAGGGCGCGGTGTCGGTGTGGAAGGTGCTGCAGGCCGTGGACGAGTGCGTGCTGCGCGACCCGGACCTCAAGGTCGCCCAGGAAAGCGACTTCGACAAGACCTTTGCGCGGGCCTGCGCCGTGTGCACCCACACCTCGCTGGACCGGCACCTGGAGCCAGACGTGCCTGTGCTCAAGCCCAGCGACCCGCTGCCTGTGGTGCTGGAGCTTTTTTTGCGCAAGAAGCGCGGCTGGGCCGTGGTGGAGGAGAACGGCAAGGTGCTGGGCGTGGTGCTGGTGGCCGATGTCTACCGCGAAGTCGCCCAGGACATGGTCGGCGCGTTCTAGGGCCCGGCCTGCCTGAAACAGACGAAAAAAGCCCCGGAGCCAGAGCGGTTCCGGGGCTTTGTCGCGTCAAACGGGGTTGCTACTTCATGGGCTTCAGGCGCACGGCCGTTCCGTAGCAGGAGTAGTACTTGTCGCCCTCGGGGTGGAAGGCCACGCTCTCGCGGTAGCCCAGGATGGCGTCGGCGTTGACCTCCAAAGCTTGGGCGATGAGGCCGTAGAAGGCGTTGTCGAAGTTGTAGCTGCGGCAGACGATGAGCCCGAAGGTGCCGAGCACCTCGCGCGTGGGCACGGAGTCCAGGGTCACGATCTTGAAGCGCCCGGCCATGTAGTGGTCCTTGGCCAGGCCCAGGCGCGGATCGTTCTTGGTCTCGTCCTCTGCGGGTTTGGTCTTGCCGCTCGTGAATAGGGCCATTGAGCCTCCTCGTCTGTCTTGGTCGCCCGCGCGGGGGACGGGCTCGCTATGATGAAGCGCCCGCGCCTGTGCTTCACACCCTGTCGTCCAACCTCTAGCCCAATCCGGGCCTCCCTATCAAGGGGCAGCGGCTGCTTACGGCTCCACCTGCACCACAAAGGCGTCGTCCCACTTGAGCACGCTTTCAGCGGCGCGGCGCACGTCCTCGGCGCTGACCTTCTGGGCCTGCTCCACCAGCCTGAGTTCCATGTCTCGCGCATAGCCCTGCACCAGGGCGCTTGCCGCCTCGCCGCTGCGGGCGAGCAGGGACTGGCGGTCCTGGTAGTACTCCCCGGAGAGGATGTTCTTGGCCCGGGCCAGCTCATCCGCAGGCAGGGCCTGGGCGCGGATGCCCTCGGCGGCCTTGCGGAAGCCGTCCATGGCCTGGGGCACCTTGTCCGGGTCCGTGGCGATGTAGAAGGCCATGTATCCGGCGTACTTGCCCTGGGACAGGAAGGCCGTCACCGTGTAGCCGAGGCCCTGCTTGTCGCGCATGTCGCGGAAGAGCAGGCCGCTCTGGCCCGCCAGGGCCGCGCGCAGCACCGCGAGCCGGGCGCTGGCCTCCATGTCCCCGCGCCCCGGGGCCGGGAAGACCACCAGCAGGTGCGACTGTTTGCGGCCCGCGAGCGTGAGCGTCTTTTGGGTCTTGGGGTTCCAGGCCGGGGCCTTCTGGACGTAGGCCTTGGGCTCCACGCGCAGTTCCTTTTCCAGGGCCAAAGCAAAGGCCGTGACGGCCGCCTCGTCGAACTCGCCGCAGACCGAGAGCACGAAGGGCTCGCGCGACTGCCTGGCCCAGAAGCCTTTGGCCTGGGGCGCGTTCATGCGCGCCACTTCCGGGGCCAGGCCCAGGGTCTTGTAGCTCTGCGGCGCGGAGGCGTAGAGGATGCCCGACAGGTTGCGGAAGAGCAGGCCGATGGGCTGGTCCTCGCTGCGCTTGATGCGGTTCAGCTGGTCCTCGCGGGCTCTCGCCAGCTCCTTCTTGGCAAAGGCCGGGCTGGTCAGGGCCTCGCGCACCAGGCCCAGCATGTCCGCGCTGAAGCGGCTGGGGAACTTGGCGCTGACATGGAAGGTCTCGGACCCAGCCCCGGCGTTCAGGCTCGCGGCGCGGTCGGCGAGGAAGTCCTCCAGCTGGTTGGCGCTGAGCTTCTTGGTGCCGCGGGTGAGCATGGAGGCCGTGAGCGTGCCCAGGCCCTGCTCGGAGGGCTTCAGCAGGCCGTCGCCGCCGGGCCAGGCCAGGGACAGGGCCGTGTAGGGCAGGGTCGAATCGGGCAGGAAGACCAGAGTGCCGCCGCCGGGCAGGCTCACCTGGCGGATGCCCTTGGCCGCCGCATTCCCGCTTTCGCCCCTGGCTGCCGCCGTGGCGGGCCAGCGCGCCTTGAACACGCTCAGCAGCGCCTCGGCCTGGATTGTGGTGTCCTTGGGCGGGAGCACGGCGATGGCCGCGCGCTCGGGCCGGAAGAACTCATGGTACAGGGCAGAGAGCTGGGCGCGGTCCATTCCGGCCAGGGTCTGGAGATAGTTGGCCTCGCTCTGGGGGCCGCCCTCGAAGGCATACTGGTGGGTGATCTTGCTGGCCAGTCCGGACAGGGTCTCCTTGCTCAGGAACAGCCCGGCCTCGATGTTGGTGCGGGCCCGGGCCAGCTCCTGGTCGGTGATGCTCGCGGGATCAAAGGCGGCCAGCTCAGACACCAATGCGTCCCAGAATTCCGGCAGCTTGTCCGCGTCGAGTACGGCGCCGACCATGAGCACGCCGGAGCGCTCCAGGTTGCTGCTGCCCACGCTGATGGAGTCCACCAGGCGCTTGTCGTACTTGAACTTTCGGTACAGGCGCGAGGTCTCGTCGCCGCCGAGGACCTGGGCCAGCACGTCCAGCCCGGTCATCTTGGCCGAGAGGAAGTCCGGGGCCGGGAAGGCCACGGCCAGGTACACCTTGTTCCACGGGCCGGGCACCACGTTGATCTGCGGGCCGTTGGCCTTTTGCGCGGGGAAGGGCACCGGCGGGGTCAGCTGGCTGGTGTTGGCGAGCCCGCCCAGCAGGCGCTCGGCCTCGGCCACGACCTCCGTGGCCTTGACCCGGCCCACCACGCACAAGATCATGTTCTGGGGCTGGTAGAGGGGCGCGATGTATGCGCGCATGGACTGGCTGGTGACGGCGCGCACGGTGTCCGTGAAGCCGATGATGGGCCACTCGTAGCTGGTGCCCTTCCAGAGCATCTTCTGCACGGTCTGGAAGAGCATGGCGTCCGGAGAGTCCTGGCCGCGCTTGAGTTCCGCCAGCACGACCTCCTTCTCGCTGGTCAGCTCCTTGGGGTCCAGTGCGGGCTTGAGGGTCATGTCCACAACCGTGGCCAGGCCGAGCTTCCAGGATTGGTCCGGCAACTCCACGTAGTAGGTTGTGTTGTCGAAGCTGGTGCCCGCGTTCAGGCTGCCGCCCACGGCCTCGATGCGGTGGGCCACCTCGCCCGGTCCCATCCAGTTCGGGCCGGGGTCGCCCGCGCCCTTGAAGACCATGTGCTCCAAGACGTGGCTGATGCCTGCCTGGGCGGGCGTTTCAAAGGCCGAGCCCGCGTGGACCAGGATGCGGATGTTGACCAGCGGGAAGCGGTCGTCCTCGCGCACCAGCACGCTCATGCCATTTTTCAGACGCACCAGGGTGTTGCCTGCGCCGAGGTCGTCCGCCGGGAGGGCTGGCGAAACGGCGGGCGCGGCCAGGGGCTTGTGCTGGACGGGTTTCTTGCCTGCGGCCAGGGCGCTGGCGGCGCAGAAGAGAACAAGCAGGGCGGCGAGCACAGGGGCGAGCCGGAAAGAAATGCGGCGCATGGGGACTCCTCGGGCATTGGCGCCATGATTGGGCGCGATACCTTGTCTTGATGATCGGGCGCGGGAATCGGGCTCGATGCGGGATCGCTGAAACGTGAAAGGGAAGATAAGCCCGCCAAGGCCTGTGGGCAAGGGGCAGTCTCTTGGTGATGTGCGGGCCGCTGGAAACGGGTCAGGCCGGGGTGGATGTCCCCCGGCCTGGTGCCTTTTTGGCTTGTCGCGGTATTTGGCGCGGTGCGCGGATTGCGGGAACTTGGCCTGCTCCCGCAACCATGTGCCCGTCGGCCTTCAGTGCGCTTTTCGGCGGACCATCCGTCAGCCTTCGATGAGCATGAACCCGGCGACAATGGCGCAACCGAGCAGGAACCCGGCGACGGTGACATTGATGAGCTTGTCGTCATCCATGGCCGGTCCCTGGCCGTTATTGCTCTTGGCCAAGAGCATTCCCAGGGCCACAAAGAGAACCAGGTTGAAGATGCCGTGGGTCACCCAGTGGTGGACGGTGACGGTCTTCATGAACTTGAGCAGGCCCTCGTTGCTCTCCTTGGCGATGACCAGCAGGGCGCTGGCCACGCTGGTGATGGCCACGGACAGGCAATATCCCTTGGTCTGCGCATTCAGGGTGGATGTGCTCATGGCCTAACCTCCTGCCACGGGAAGAAGTGCGACCTTGGCTCCCAGGCTGATGATGGCGCCCGCGCCGTCCATGCCGAAGCCGACCAGGACGAGCAGGGTGGTGACCCACAGCATAAGCTTTCGGGCACCCTTGGAGGTGACGAGGTCATTGGTGGCGATGATGGGCAGCAGCGTTCCCAGCAGCAGGAGCGCCAGGAACACATGCTCCTTGGTCTCCATGAAAAAGCTGTGCGAGAACTTCCAGGGGCCCTTCATGATGAAGGCCTTTTCCGGGGCGTAGTTCACCACGTACCAGTATCCGCCGATGAAGTACGTCAGCCACAGCAGCCCCGCAACGAGGCGGCTCATGGTCCGGATGCGCTCCAGGTTCGCGGCGCTGGCGTTCAGCGTGTCGACAAACACGAAGCCTGCGGCCAGGATGAACAGCATGCCCGTCAGGGCGTGCAGCAGCAAAATAGCAAGCGTCATTGCTTAACTCCTTTGTGCACTTTGTCCTTGCGGTTGGGCCTAGAGGCGTGTGGTGCATGCGCCGGGAGGCGTTTGTTGGGAGGTGCCGAGGGAAGCACGTTCGAAACAACAGGTGGTGTGGTGTTGTTGATCTCTCCTTGCGTGTTGGGTAGCCTGCCGCACGGTGTGTCAGCGGGTACTTACTCGCCGCTCTCAAGACTATAACACCTCTCGCCTGTCTTGGGAAGGTCACTTGAAACAAAACGAAGCCATTGTGCAGGACAGCCCTGCAGTGGACAGGCAAGAACTGCTGCCAGGCTGCCGCCACGGCGTTGACTTGCCCTGTCCACCGGCCTATTTGTTGCCTATGTGGAATGTAACGTTTTTTTGAGGAGGATTCTGTGCGGCGCAACGCTCTCGGCATTCTGATCGTCTTCGTCCTGCTCGCCACGCTGCCGCACCCGGCCCGTTGCGCGGAACTCTCCCCGCCGCTTTCCCCGGATGCGGCCTTGGACCTGGCCGTGCTGCGCGCCGCCTATCCCGGCGTTGTGCAAGGGCTGGAGCGCAACCCCGCCGGGCACCTCGAACTGGTGCTCACCAGCGGCCAGCGCCTGATGTACGACGATGGGCGCACAGACGCCGGTCGCCAGGACGCGGGTCTTCCGGCCGCCGTGAGTGCGGAGGCCAAAAAAACAGACGGCATCAAGCAGGACCTCGCGACACCAGACCTGCGCACCATGCTGGCCCAGGTCTACCCCCTCGGCCCGGTGGACGAGGCCAGCGCCAACCCGAAGCCGGGCTTCGACCCCGGCCGCTCGCGCGTGCAGGCGCTCTTCTTGGCCCTCTACGGCCACAGCGAGGCCGAGGTGCGCGCGCACTGCGCCAAGGTGCGCTTCGACAGGCGCACCCTGCCCTTCAACACCCGCTTTGGCGCGGCCCCGGCCCTTGAGCGCGTCTGGAAACGCATCGAGGCCCAGCTGCCCCAACACCCGGAGTTCCTGCCCGTGCTGCGGCCCCTGGGCGAGACCCTGGTCTGGCGCGTCATCGCAGGCACAAAGCGCCTGAGCATGCACTCCTTCGGCATCGCCCTGGACGTGAATCCGGACCTGCCCTACTGGCGCTGGGAAAAACACCCGGAAACCATGCCCGCCCAGTGCAAGGCCTTCCCGCCGGAGATCCTGGCCGCCTTCGAGGCCGAAGGCTTCATCTGGGGCGGCAAGTGGGCCAGCTTCGACCTCATGCACTTCGAGTACCGGCCCGAAATCATCCTCAAGGCCTGCGTGCTGGCAGGCCAGGTCAAGCTGCCCTAGCCAGGGCTGAAGCTGCCTCTGGCGGCCGGGGGCCTGAGGCCCCCGGACCCCCCATTGGCCTGGACCAGCGTACCGACGTCCCATGCCTCGGCCTGGCCCTGGCAATGCGCGCTGGTTTTTCGAGGGGGGACCCTCGAAAAACCAGCGCGTGGTTGGCCCCCCTTCCGGGGCTTTCATGGGGGGGGCGGGCAGGTTTCATGTCGCGTTTCGGCCTGTTCAGCCTTCCCCCGATGTGCCTTGCCCCTTCCATGAATCTCCCCTGACCCACACAAGCCGAAAGGGCTGTTTCAGGTTCCTCCTGAAACAGCCCTTTCGGCGTAATGGGGGGGTCTGGGGGGCCTCAGGCCCCACAGCCGCCGGAGGCTCCTGCCCTCACTCGGGCGGGTGGGTGAGCAGGGGCGGCAGGGTCAGCACAAAGGTTTTGTCCCAGCGTTTGCCGGTGACGTAGAGGGTTCTGGTCTCCGGGTCGTAGGCGATGCCGTTGGCGGCTTCGGCCTGCGGGCCGAGCTCCCGGCGCAGCGGGGCCAGGTCCAGCCAGGCCGCCACTTGGCCCTGTCCGAGCGCGCCCGGGGGCCGGATCACCGCCAAGCGGTCCTGGTTCCAGACATTGGCCAAAAGCCAGCCCTGCACCCACTCCAGCTCGTTCAGCTGGCGCACCGGGTGTGCGCCGTCGCGCACGCGCAGGCTGCCGGTCTGGGCGAAGTCTCCCGGCGCAAGCAGGCGCAGGGTGTCCGAGCCGTCGCTCAGGATCAGCCGCGTCCCGTCATAGGTAAGCCCCCAGCCCTCGCCGCGCAGGGGGTGGCTGGAAAGCAGGCGCAGGGTTTGGGCGTCGTAGGTCAGGATCTGGTGCTCGCGCCAGGTGAGCTGCACCAGCCGGGGCATTGTGCCGGTGCGCAGCGGGCAGAGGGCCAGGCCCTCGCCGAAGAGCTTGTCGGGCAGGCGGGTCAGCGCCACGATGCGGCCCGAATTTGGGTCTGTCCTGCGCACGCTCGACTGGCCATAGAGGCCGGTGCTCTCCACCAGCGTGCCCTGGTGGAAGATGAGGCCCTGGGTGAAGGCCGTCGGGTCGTGGGGCAGGCGCTGTTCGATGTGGACGGCGAGGACCGGGGCCGAGCCAGGGAGGGCGGCCGGGCCGGGCCGGGCCAGGGCGGTTAGAGGCAGGGCGGCCAGGGCCAAAAGGATGGTCGCGGTGATGCCCGCCAGCAGCGGCAGGGCCGTGCGCTTTAGGTTCACCCGAGCTCCCCTGGCGGCAGGGTGCGCAGCTCGCCGGGTGTCAGGCGCGTCAGCCAGACCTGACCTGTGGCCGTGGCGAAGAAGAGCTTGCGGCCGCGCGAACCGAGGGTGTCCTCGGCCACGGGGTGCAGGCCGAAGGAGGCCAGGGCGGCCCGGGCGCTGTCCACGTTCTTTTTGCCCACATCGAGGAACTCGCGCAGGGCGATGGGCTGCGACGAGATCATGGTGTTGGCCCCGCCGAAGAGCTTTACCACCAGGTCCGCCGCTTTCATGCCCTGGACGCGGAAGCGTTCCACCAGGGAGGCCACGGCCTGGTCGGCGAAGGTGCAGGGCCGGGAGTTGTGCCGGGCCATGCTCGCGTCTGGCAGCATGGCGTGGAACATGCCCCCGGCCTGGCGCTTCGGGTGGTAAAAGGTGGCGCAGACGCAGGACCCGAGCACCGTTGTCAGCAGCATGGGCCGGGTGGCGAAGGCGCAGTCCCCGATGCTCACGTGGGCGATGGGCAGGCCCAGGGAGCCGAAGGACGCGTTGGTGGGCATGGGGGGGTGCTACTTGTAGATGATGATGTCGCCGTAGATGACCTTGCCGCCACCGGGCCTGGGCGCAGGGGCGCTTGGCGCTGATCTGCTCTCGGCGCGGCCCATGGAGTCCATTGCGGCCCTGGTCTGCTGTTCGCCTGCGCGGATGGACTGGTTCATGGCCTTGACCGCAGTGATGGGGTTCATGGTGGGCGTGGCCGGGGGGGCTGGGCTGGCCTCGGTTCCCTCCTTGGCGGGCGGCGCGGCGGCAAGGGCCGTGGCGCAAAGGGCGAGGCTGCCAAGCAGGGCGAGGACAAGAAGGTGCGGGTGGCGGCGCATGGCGGCTCCTTAAGGCATCAGGGACATGGCCGCGATTTCTTCGGCGGTCAGCAGGCGGTTGTAAATGTACACTTCGTCTATGTAGCCGTTGAAGCCGTAGTATGGGCCGCCGCCAGAGGTGTGCCGCGCACCGAGGATGAGTCTGCCAGTGGTAGCGCGCGCGGCGCGGTTGGTGGGTTTGGTGTTGATGTTGCTCAGCATGCCGTTGATGTAGATGACCATGACGTCGCTGTCCCACTGGGCGACCACATGGTACCAGCGGTTGACTGCGGGCAGGGCTGCGGATTCGACGACCAGGGAGCCGCTGTTGTCGCGGATCATAAGCTCCAGCTTGTTCTCCGAGGAGATGCGCAGGCTGTAAGCCTCCTGGTTGTTGTTGCTGTTGGTGCTGGAGGAATGGCCTTTGTGCAGGACATATGTGTTGTCCGCAGCCGTTCCCAGGGTCGTCGGGTAAATCCAGGCCGCGATGGTGCCCTGGCTGGTCAGGTCCAGGCTGTTGGAGTCGTTGATGGAAACCCGGCCCGTATCGCCGGAGAACCCGAGGGCCTTGCCGTAGGAGTAATTCGGGGGGGTCTCTACGGTCACGGTGCCGATGATGCTGCCATCATTGTGGTTCGTCGTGTTGGCGTCGACCACGGTGCCCGCGTTCATGTTCCAGTAGGACACGTAGTCGCCAGGGATGGTCAGGGTGTCTGCGGTCTTCTTGAACATCAGGTTGAAGTTGGAAACGGTGAGCTTCTGGGTGGAGTCGCCCGTGGCCTCGGACCAGCCGAAGAGAATCTTGGCCATCTGCGCGTGCAGGGCCGGGGTCAGGTGGATGACCCGCAGTATGTCCGGCGCGGCGGCGGTGTAGTTCGCGGTCACGTCGTTGTAAGGGCTGGTGACGGCGCCGCTGCGCACCCAGGTCTTGAGGACGTAGGGGGAGTTGCCCTCAGAGTTGACCTTGCCGATACGCGAAAGCTCGTAGCGGATGGCGTACTTGACCGGGGCGATCGCTGGGTAGCTGGCTTTGCCTTTGAGCCATTCGCTGTATGTTCCGTAGTAGTAGCCGAAGCGCCCGCTGCCCAGGCCGTCCGGGTTGGCCAGGGAGATCGGCTCGCTGGCGTTGCCAGCGCCGGCCCCGTGGCGGTTGTCGTCGTAGGTCGGGCCATAGTTGGTGCCGCCGCTGCTGTAGTCGGCCTGACTGCCCCAGAAGACATAGGCCAGATGGTCGTAGTTGTTGCTATCGTCGCAGCGGCTGCCGGCGCTGGTGAGGCTGCTGGAGCAGTCGTTGTGGTAGGTGTCGAACTCCAGGCCGATCTTTGGCGGCCGGATGCCGAACCCGGAGGTGCCCGGGCCGCCCCAGCCCATCAATTCGCCCTGGGTCTTCGTGCCGCCCACGGCGTCGAGCTTGTTCGTCTCCCCGCTCAGAATGCCGAAGACCAGACCGTCCGCATACGAATTGGCCGTCCACAGGACGTCGAAGTAGGCGCGCAGGCCGTAGGTCATGGTGCAGTTGCCGTCGACGCAGCCGGTGGCGTTGCCGCTGTACCAGATGGCGGCGGCGTTCTGTTTCTGCTCGAGGAGGCCGAAGCTGATGCTTTTGGTGGCCGGATCCACGCTGATGGGGCTGCTGCTCTGCAGGTCCGTGGTGCGGAAGAAGTCGTTGGCCACGTTGCTGAAGTCGATGGGGCCGCTGTTCACCGCCGGCACGTTCACCCCACCTGCGGCCGAGGCCTGGGTGGAGGTGGTCGGCAGCGCGGTGACGCCACCGCAGGCGCTGCCCTGGGCCGAGACCTGGGCCGCGCCCGCGCCACTGGCCGTGACGGTCAGCGTGAATTTCAGACCCTTGGTGGCGTCCACAGTGTAGGTCTGGCCGTTCAGGGCTGCGATCAAGGCGGTCAGGGCGGCCTGGTCCGTGGCCGTGCGCAGCCGTGCCGTGGCGTAGCGCACGCCGCTCTCGGCCATGAGCCGCGCCTGGGTGGCGCAGTTGGGCGTGGACACACCCATGATGGACGCCCCGAAGCGGCCTGCCCCGGCCATGGCCATGACGCCGAAGACCACCAGGGCCAAGGCCAGGTAGACCACGATGCTGCCGCGCTGGCGACGGGCGGGCTGTGGGGCCTTGGTGCGGGAAGGCTGGCTGTGGCGGTTCATGCTGCCCCCTAAGAGGTCACGGGCGTTATGGTGTTGCTGCGCGGCTTCACGGTGATGGTGAAGCGTTGGCCCTTGGGCGCGTTCGTCAGGGTGAAGCTTACGGTGAGGGCGCTGTCTCGGAATGTTCCGCTGAAGCTCATGGCGCAGGAGCTGACCCCTTCGATGAGGGTGTAGGCCGTGCCGGAGGCCGGGGTCAGGGACATGGTGCCGTTGGCGCTGTGGTAGGCCAGGGTGCGCGTGCCGTCCAGAGTGGACTGGGTGGTTTTGTAGACGATGCTCGACCCGGCCAGGACCTGGGGCGCGCCGCCAGCGCCAACGCCGCCGTTCACGTCGCGCAGCTCGATGGCGATGCGTTCCAGGGCGAGCTGGGCGTTGGTGCCTGCGTTGTCCGCGTTGCGGGCGGAGAGGAAGCTGTTCGCCCCCAGGGAGATGACCATGGTCGCGCCCAGGCCGATGAACCCAAGAATGATGATGCAGGCGATGAGCTCGATGAGGGTGAATCCTGCCTGTCTGCGCATGGGCGGTCCTAGTAGTTCGTCGCGTTGTCGGCGGCGTTGGTGCGCGCCTGGGTGAGCACGGTGGTGTACGAGGTGTTGCCCACGGTGGTGGTGACGATGAGCGCGCGCACGCCGTTCCAGCTGGGGGTGTCGACGATGCTGACCGTGCTGTTGCTGGCGTATTCCGCCTTCAGGGCGTCCAGGGCGGTGGTGATGTTGCTGTTGACCTTGTTCGTGAAGTTGGCCACCACGGCCTCCATGGCCGTCTCGGCGTCGCCCGCGTTGCTGGCGATGGTGGCCGGGTTGCTGGAGCGCAGGAGCTGGGTGCCCATGAGGTTCACCACCAGCGCCCCCAAGAGGCCGAGCACGGTGATGATGACGATGACCTCCACCAGGGTGAAGCCGCGCTGGTGCCGTGTCATCTGCTGGTGTGGCGTTGTCTGGCGTTTAGGGCACATGGCCTGTCTCCGGGGTGATGGTCAGGGTGCCTGTGTTTCCCCCCGCCGTGATGGTGATGGTGCAAGTCAGCGCCGCCGTGGAGCCGAGCTTGGTGGTCACGCCAGCCGGGTCGTAGGCCGTGTAGGGGATGCCGAAGCCGTCGAAATAGATGGGGGAGTGGGTCATGGCCATGGTCATGCTCTTACCCGCCACGGAGACCTGTGGAGTGGTCTCGCCGGGCAGGGACAGGCGGGCTGCGGCAAGGGTCGCGTTGGCGCCGCTGCCGGTGAAGGCCCAGTAGTTGGTGCCGTCGCAGGCGAACCCGTAGACGCTGCCGGTCTTCATGGCCCGCAGCTGCACATAGCGGATCTGGGCGCGCACCTCGGCCAGGCGCGACTGCTCCTGTCCGCTTAAGTTTCCGCCGGAGAACAGGGCCGCGGAAAGGATGCCCAGAATGATGATGACGGTGATCAGTTCGATGAGCGTAAAGCCGCCGGAACGCAGGTGGTGCCTGCGTCCGCCTTGCCGCCTTGCCGGTGGGATGCTGCGGGTCATGCCGGTCCTCCCTGGCGGAGGAGCGCAATAACCAAGCCTGCCCGTGTCGGGCAAATCATGCCATTCATGCAAGTAATATAGCCCGCCGTAGCGGTCTATGCAAGGCCGGAGGCGGCGAGAGGGACGTGGTCCGTGGAGTCTAGGCTTTGCGGATCTCCACGTAGCCCGAGGTGATGGAGCGGATGTGCTGCTCGCGCTTGAGCTCCACTTCCAGCAGCTTGGGCGAGGTGAGGAGCACCTCTTCCTTCTGCTTGCCGGGTCCGATGTAGACGAGCTGGTAGGATTCGGGCTTGGTGGTCTTGCTCATGGTGACTCCGTTGGCGCCTGCGGGGGGCGTGGTGTTGCTGTGTTTTGTCGTTGTGGTCAGAATCGGGAACGCTGCGCCGGGGGAGCCGGGCCAGGAGGCGTCCAACTCCTAAAAATAACCACTTGCCCTGCCGTTGGCAAGATGTCTTGGCCGGGTGCGGTGGAGAATCCTATTTCTTGCCTGCGGAGGTTCCGGGCGAGTCGTCGTCCGGGCTCTGGATGCTGTATTCGAGCAGGCGGACGACCCGGAACTCGCGTTCCTGGCGGATGACCACCCCCCGGCCCCGGATGTGCCGCCCGGCAAAGCGCGTCAGGTCCACGCCCTGGACCATGAGGTAACCCAGGCCAGGGTCTTTGATGAAGGTCTTGTCCAGGCCCACGGCCACGCGCCCGGAGATCTCCACGTTCTCGCCCTTGGGCTGGGGCTGGCTGGCTTCGGCCTTGGCCGCAGCCTTGGGTGCGGCTTTCCGGGCCTGGGCGCCGGGCGCGAAGCCCGGCTGTGCCATGAGCGCAAGCAGGGCCGTGAGCAGCAGGACGCTCAAGGCGAGGGGCGAGGGGCGGGCGCGGCGCATGGATCTCCTCTGCTCCGGGTGGACAAGGCTATCCGCCGGATAGGCATCCATTTATTTGAGCATGGATTGATCTGGGAGTCTACAATTTTGCGCTGTCTGGGCCAAAGCCAGGTCCTGGTCCACTTGCGGAGCGGAACGCTTTGGGCTACTGAAATCCCTGGGCGCAAGCCCGCCGCCGCTCTTCTGCGGCGTCACCTTTCAGGCCTTAAAAGGGAGTCACCATGCTGATCCGAAAATATATTCTTGCCGCCTCTCGCGTTCTGGTCCTCGGTCTGGCCCTGGGGCTTGGGGCCTGCGCCTCCAACACCGTGGTGCATCTGCGCTACCAGCCCTCCACGCCCCCGGACGGGCAGGTCTGCGCTCAGTCCTTTACGGTCCTGCCCTTTGTGGACAAGCGCGCCGAGACCCTGACCATCGGCACCCTGGGCGACGGCAAGCGCTACTACGCCGAGGACAGCCCCGTCGAGTGGATCAGTTGGGCCATGTTCGAGGAGCTCAAGGCGCGCGGCTGCGACGTGAAGTACCGCGAGAAGCCTGACGCCGCCCCACTGACCGGGTATGTCGTGTCCGGCTCCTTCGACAAGATCAACGTGGACCGTGCGCCCAGCCTCACCGTGAAGGCCGATCTGCGCCTGAGCGTGAAGCTTGAGAAGGACGGTCAGTTCATCACCGAGAATGTGTACTCCGGCTCGCGCGAGGACCTGGGCGTCACCATGGTCCAGTCCGCCCAGACCGTGCTGGCCTCGACCCTGCAATACCTTCTGCAAGACGCTGCCACCAACGTGGTCAAGGTCGCCAAGTAGCAGCGCCAGTGTCCGGGCCGGTCACGCGATCTCTCCTCCGGACCCGGACAGCGGCCGCCGACCCCGCGCCTGTCGGGGCTGGCGGCCGTTGGCGCGCCGTGAGCCTGGCCATGCTCGCGGGCATCCTGTCCGCAAGCTTCCTGCTGACTTCGCCAGCCTCCTCTGCCTTTGCCGGGGAGCCTGGGCAAATCCTGCGCCTGGTGCATCCGGGCGATGACCCGCCCTACTGTTTCCGCGACGAGGCGGGCCAGCCCGCCGGGGTTCTGGTGGACTACTGGAAGCTCTGGGGCCACCTGGCCGGGGTAGAGGTGCGCCTGACCCTGGCCGAGGGCGGTGAGAGCCTGGCCCTGGTGGCCGCAGGCAAGGCCGACGCCGTGGCGGGCATCCCCTTCACCCCGATCCAGGAGGATGTCTTCGCCTTTACCCGGCCCCTGCTCGATCTGGGCATCGGGCTCTTTGCCGCCCCCGGACAGGACGGGCTCTCCCGCGAGCAGGTGGAGACTGAGAGCCTGACTGTGGGGCTGGTGCGGAGCGATCCCTCGGCGGCCTTTTTGTCGGCCACTTACCCGAATCTGCGGCAGCAATATTTCCCTGACCTGACCGTGCTGGCTGCGGCAGCCTCCCTGGGCCGGGTGCGGGTTGTGGCCGGGCCGGTGCTGAGCCTGCGCTATCTGTTCGCCACCCAGCCCGAGGGGGCGCGCTTCACTCTGGTGCGCGCATTTCCGGGCGTGCAACTGCGCGCGGCAGTAAAGCGCGGCAATGTCCAGCTTTTGGCGCAGCTGAACGCGGGCATGGACGACATCCGCCTGGACGAGGTGCGCAAGCTGGAGCAGAAGTGGGCCAAGCCTCCCTGGGTCGGGCCTGGCTGGGGCCTGGCCCTGGCTGGCTGCGCCGCGCTGCTGGCCGCCGCGCTGTGGCTGCTGGTGCGCGTGCGGCGGGTGCGCTCCTGGGCCGAGGTCCGCATCCGCGAGGCCGACCTGCTGCGCGAGAACCTGCTGGCCGAGATGACCCGGCACCGCAAGACCCAGGATCTGCTCCTGGCGGCCATCGAGCAGTCCCCTTCGGGCATCGTCATCGCTTTTGCCGACGACATCCCGGCCATCTGCAACCACCAGGCCCTGCGCATCTTCGGCCCTGGCGACGTGCCCCCGCAGGGCTCGGACCCGGGGATGCATCCCTGGCGCGTGTTCACGCCCAATGGCGTCCTTGTGCCGGAGGCCGATCTGCCCCTGAACAGGGCCCTGCGTCACGGCGAGACCGTGGAGAACGTCGAGCTGCGCCTGGAGCGGGCCGATGGCGAGTCGCGCTGGATTTCGAGCACCGCCGCGCCTGTGCGCGACGCCAGCGGGGATATTCGCGCTGGCATAGTGGTCATCAACGACGTCACCGAAACCCGCCAGACCGCGCGCGACATGGCCCGGTTCCAGTTCTTCCTGGAGTCCGGGGTGGAGGAGGTCTACCTGGTGCGGCCGGACGGGAGCGTGGCCTATGTCAACGAGGCCGTGGGCCGCAGCCTCGGTTATCCGCGCTCGGACCTTGTGGGCCAGCCCCTTTCGCTCTTCGACCCGGCCTTCAACGCGCAAGCCGTGCGGTCCCTGCTGCGCCAGGTGCGCGGCGGGCAGCACACCTTCGAGGCCGAGCAGGTGACGCGCACCGGCGGTCGCGTGCTCAAGGAGATCAAGGCCTTCTACATGCGCTCCGGCGAGGAGGAGTTCATCTGCGCCTTTGGCCAGGACATCACCGAGCGCAAGCGCATGCAATTGGAACTGGAGAGCACGCGCACCCTGTTCAGCGCGGCCATGGACCAGGCCCTCACCGGCATCGTCATTGCGGACGCGGCCACGGACCGGGCGATCATCGTCAACCGCGCGGCAGCGGAGATGCTGGGCCATCCCGCAAAGGAGCTGGAAGGCTTCCCCGTGGACGAGTACATGCCGGACTGGTCTTTCCTGGACAGCCAGGGCTCGTTCATCCCGGCCACGGAATCCCCTTTCGCTCGCGCCATAAAGGGCGAGAGCACGCGCGAGGTGGAGATGCACCTCCTGATTCCCGGTGCGCCTGAGCGCTGGCTCCTGGCTTCCAGCTCGCCGATCCTTTCCGCCGAGGGCTCGATCCTGGCCGGCATCATGGTCATGGCCGACATAACCTCGCGCAAGCAGATGGAAGCGCAGCTGTTGTTCAAGGCCCAGCACGACGCCCTGACCGGCCTGGCCAACCGCACCCTGTGCCAGGAGCGCATCCAGGTCGTGCTGGAGAACTCCCAGCGCCGCAACACGCTTTTTGCCGTGGCCTTCATCGATCTGGACCGCTTCAAGATGCTGAACGACAGCCTGGGGCACTCCTTTGGCGACCGCGTGCTGGTGGAGGCCGCCCGGCTTTTGGTGCACGGCCTGCGCGGCCAGGGCCAGGTCTGCCGCTTCGGGGGCGACGAGTTCGTGCTCATCGTGGACGAGCCGGCCACGGCCGAGGAGGCGCAGGGGGCCATCCACAGCGCGCTCGAAAGCCTGTGCACGCCGTTCACTGTGGAGGGCCAAGAGGTGCGCCTGGCGGCCAGCGTGGGCGTGGTCGTCGGCCCCACGGCGGACAGCCCCAAGGCCGAGGACATCCTGCAGAACGCGGACATGGCCATGCACCGCGCCAAGGATACCGGACGCGACCGCATCCGCATGTTCCACCCCGGCATGCTGCGCCGGGCTCGTGAGCTGCTGGCCCTGGACGCGGACATGCGCAAGGCCCTGGAGCAGAACGAATTTCTTGTGTACTATCAGCCGGTGATGTCCATCAGCGGGGAGCGCACCCTGGGCTTCGAGGCCCTGGTGCGCTGGAGGAGCCCCACGCGCGGGCTGGTCACACCGCACGCCTTCATCCCCCACGCCGAGGAGTCCGGCCTCATCGTGCCTTTGGGCGAGCTGGTGCTGCGCCGCGCCTGCGAGACCATGGCCGCCTGGCGCGTGCGCTACCCGGCCTCCCGCAGCATGACTCTGGCCGTGAACCTCTCGGCCCGCCAGTTCACCCAGCCGGGCATCGTGGAGACTGTGCGCCAGATCCTGCGCGAGACCGGCCTGCCTCCGGCCTGGCTCAAGCTCGAACTCACGGAATCCACCCTCATGGGCGACCCCGAGACCGCGCTCACGTCCATGCGCAGGCTGAAGGCCCTGGGCGTGTCGCTCGCCATCGACGACTTCGGCACGGGCTATTCCTCCCTGGCCTACCTGCAGCGTTTTCCGGTGGACATGCTGAAGATCGACCGCTCCTTTGTGCAGGACCTCCCGCGCGAGGACTCCGACAGCCGCGAGCTGGCCCGGGCCATCATGGCCCTGGCGCGCAGCCTGCGCCTGGCCGTGGTGGCCGAGGGCGTGGAGACTCGCGAGCAGTTGGAACTTTTGGCGGAGCTGGGCTGCGAGGCGGTGCAGGGCTTCTATTTCTCCCCGCCCCTGCCCGAGGTCGGGGTGCCGGAGTTCCTCGGCCCCCTGGCCGACTCCGCCGATTCGGCCATCGCCGTCGCCGGTGACGAATAGGGCGGGCAGGCGCGGAAGGGCAAAATTCTACGGGGCAGCCCGCAAAAAAACGACCGCCGGGCGTGCCTGCCTGGCGGTCGTTTTGCGTTGCGGGTGGTCGCGCGGTCTAGCGCAGGTGGACCTTGAGGTTGGCGCCGGTGCGCAGGTCGCTGCCCTTGATGTTGTTCCAGCCCTTGAGGTCCTGCAGGGCCACGCCGAACTTGCGCGACACGCTCAGCAGGGTGTCGCCCTGGCGCACGGTGTAGCGCGTGACCTGCTCTCTCGCCTTGGCGGCCTGGCTTCTGGTCTTCCTGGTGGCCTTGGCCGAGTTGTCGGGAATGGACAGGCGCATGCCGGGCTTGATGCCCTTGGAGCTGTTGATTCCGTTGGCGGCCAGCAGCGTCTTCACGCTGATGTGGTACTTTTTGCTGATGGACCAGACGTTGTCGTTCTTGCCCACCACGTAGTTGGCGCGGCTGGAGGCGATTCCGCGGGTCCTCTTCAGGCGCTCGGGCATGGCCTCGCCGGTGCTGCTGGCCGGGATCTTGATGCACTGGCCGGGCTTAAGCGCCTGGGCCGCGTTGTCGTTGAGCTGGCAGATGACCTCCTGGGGCACGCGGTAGTGCTTGGCCAGGGTCCGCAGGGACTCGCCCTTGTGCACCGTGTGCGTGATGAATCCCTCGTTGGGGCGCAGGCCGGGGTTCTCCAGGTAGGCCAGCATGGGGGCCTTCTTGTCCACGGGGATGTGCACGACGACCTTGCGATCCGGGGGGCTCACCTGGCGGCGGAAGGCCGGGTTCAGCAGGTGGAACTCGTCCCAGGAGAGGCCGCCGGATTTGGCCAGGGCCAGGAGGTCGGTGCCGCCGGACACGTTCACGTTCTCCAGCTTCGGGGCGGAGTCCCATTTCACGGGCTCGAAGCCCAGGGCCTCCAGATTCTGGAAGATCTTTGTGATGGCGATGAATTTGGGAACGTAGTTCTGGGTCTCTGGCTTCAGGCGCGCGCGTCGGTTCAGGCTGTTGTTGCGGCTGACCAGGGCCAGGAAGTCGTCGGTGTCGGTCCCTGCCAGGGCGCGGGAGATCTTGCCCTCGCCCGCGTTGTACGCGGCCAGGGCCAGGTACCAGTCGCCGAACATGTCGTTCAGGAAGGCCAGGTATTTGCCCGCAGCCTCGGTGGCCAGGCTGGGGTCGCGGCGCTCGTCGATCCACCAGTCGACCGTGAGGCCGTACTTGCGCCCGGTGTAGGGCATGAACTGCCACATGCCGCCCGCTCCGGCCCAGGAGTAAGCGTAGCAATTGTAGCCGGACTCGGCGAAGGGCAGCATGGCCAGGTCCTGGGGCAGGCCGTTTCGGACCAGGGACTCGCGCACGTGGGGCAGGTGTGTCTCGGCGCGCTTGAGCCAGCGGGCGAAGGTCTCGCGCGCGGGGCCGGTGTAGTAGGCGAAGTAGCGCTCCACTTCCTTGGAGTCGAAAAGGTCGAGGTCGAAGTCCAGGCCGGATTTTTCGCTCAGGATGCGGCGCTGCTCCGGGGTGAGCAGAGGCTCTTCGGCCAGGGGCGGGGTGGTGACTTCGGGTTCAAGCAGGGTGCCGGTCTGGCCGGGGGTCAGGGGCATGGTGGACATGTCTGGCTCAAGGTCTGCGTCGTCATTGAGCTGGGCGGGTTTGGCCATGGGTCTGGCCGGGTTGCGGGGCTGGCCCGAGGCCAGGCTCGGCTGGTTCGGGGTGGGGGACTGCATATTTTGCGTGGACTGGCCCTTGACAGGGTCGGTGATGTCGCTATTCATGGTCGAGCACGACCATAGTCCCGTGAGCAGGCAGGATATGCCCAGCACGGTGATTTTTCGCATGGTCATCGTCATCGGGATTGTTTCCTCCGGTCGGCGGCGCGGGTGGAGAGAAGGCTCCTGGAATTGGGGCAACTTACGTAATGAAGGGACCCCGTGCGCCGATTTTTGGATACGTAAAAAGACACCACACAATACACCTGTTTTTTTTCTCTGGCAAGCTTGTCAGGCCTGTCCGAGCCACCGAGGTAAACCATGGCAGATTCAAGAAAACCTTCGCGTCCCAGCGCTCCGCGCAAACCTGGCCCGGCCCGCAAACCCCGCCCTGGGCAGGGCAAGCGCGAGGACAACGAGTGGAGCTCCAGCGGCCCCAAACGCTCCGGCGGACCGAAACCCGCTGGAAGCGGCTACGCTCCGGGAAAGCCCTCGGGCAAGGGTCCGGGCAAAGGTCCTGGCAAGCCGACGGGCAAGCCCGGCTCCAAATACGGCGGCAAACCCGCAGGCAAGCCCGGCGAGAAAAGTTCCGCCCCGCGCCAGGATAGCCGTGACGACCGGCGTCCGGCTCGCCAGGATGATCGTCGCCCGCCGCGCCAGGACAACCGGCCCGCTCCGCGCCCGGCCAAGGACGCTGCCCGCAAGGTGAACGACGACTTCGACATCGATATCGACCTCAGCTTCGAGCGCGACCCCAACGAAGCGCCCGCGGCCTTCCCCAAGCCCGCCCGGCCGCCCAAGTCGTCCGCTGGTGCAAAGCCCGCTGACCGCGACGCGCGCCCACGTTACGAGAAGTCGGACAAGCCCTACCAGGCCGACAAGTCCGGCCGACCCGAACGGTCCGCCAGGCCGGAGCGCCCAGGCCGTCCCGAACGTCCAGGCCGCCCGGAACGGCCCGCCTTCACCAAGGCCGCGCCCCGTGCAGCCGAAGCCGAGCCCGAGGACGGCAAGAGCATCACCGCCGGGCGCAACCCCGTGCGCGAGCTGCTCGAGGCCGCCCCCAAACGCATCGACACCGTGCTGGTGCGCAAGGGCCAGCGCGACGCCAAGGTCCAGGAGATCGTCACCCTGGCCGACGACAACCGCATCAAGGTCCAGTTCGTGGACGACCTGACCCTGCGCCGCCTGTACTCCGGCAGCCACCAGGGCGTGGTGGCCATCACCGCGGCCGTGGAATACGCCGACCTCGACATGCTCATCGCCAGCGTCAAGGACGCGCCCCTGCCCGTGCTCCTGGCCCTGGACCAGGTGCAGGACCCCGGCAACCTCGGGGCCATGGCCCGCACCGCCTGGGCTCTCGGCGCAGCTGGCATCATCGTGCCGCGCCACGGCGGAGCCTACATCGGGGCCGGAGCCATGCGCTCCAGCGCCGGTGCCCTGCACCACCTGCCCGTGGCCCGCGTCACCAACCTCTCCCAGACGCTGGACACCTGCGCCGACGCCGGGCTGTCCATCCTCTGCGCCGACGCTGAGGGCGAAAACCTTTACACCGCCGCCATCCACCTGCCCGCCGTGCTCGTCATGGGCGGCGAAGGCAAGGGCGTGCGCCATGGCGTGGGCAAACACTGCCAGCAGCGCCTGGCCGTGCCCCTCAAGCGCGCCTTTGACTCCCTGAACGTGGCCCAGGCCGCCGCCATCTGCATGGCGAGGTTGGGACAACTGTAAGAGAAGAGCCTCCGGCGGCTGGGGGGCCTGAGGCCCCCCAGACCCCCCCATTGCGCCGAAAGGGCTGTTTCAGGTTCCTCCTGAAACAGCCCTTTCGGCTTGTGCGGGAACCACGAGAGAGCGTCTTTTCCTTGGCTTTTGGCTTCGTTTCAAAAATGGGCCAACCGTGCGCACCCAAAAGCTTAGCCTGACCGCCGACACTCCTCCCCCGGAAGGGGGGCCAACCGTGCGCGGAATTGTCGAGGGTCTTCCCTCGACAATTCCGCGCACATTGCAAGGGCCAAGCCCAGCCAACGCCATTGCCCTCGCCGCCCCGGCCCAGGCCAATGGGGGGGCCGGGGGCCTCAGGCCCCCGGCGGGGTCTAAGGGGGCGCGCCCCTGGCTCAGGCCCCAGGCCGCCGGAGGCATCCCCTGCCTCTGGCTCGACGCGGCACTTGGCGAATGTCGGGAAATGCGCTAGTCGTCGCGCTTATGTTGACACGCAAGAATACCCGGACGCTGCACGTTGGCGCTGTGGGCGTGGGCGGGGACAACCCTGTGCGCGTGCAGAGCATGACCAACGTGGACACGCGCGATGTGCTGGCCGCGACCGCCCAAGTGTGCCAGCTGGCGCGTGCGGGCTGCGAGATCGTGCGTCTGGCTGTGCCCGACGAAGAAGCGGCCAAAGCGCTTAAGCAGATCCGCGCGGGCTCGCCCGTGCCGCTCATTGCGGACATCCATTTTGACCACCGCCTGGCGCTGCTGGCGCTGGAGGCGGGTGTGGACGGCCTGCGCATCAATCCCGGCAACATCGGCGGCAAGGCCAAGGTTGATGCCGTGGTCAGCGCGGCGGCGGAGCGTTCTGTGCCCATCCGCATCGGGGTGAACTCGGGCTCGGTGGAGAAGAAGCTGCTGGAGCGCTTCGGCGGGCCGACGCCCGAGGCCATGGTCGAAAGCGCGCTGGGCCACGTGGCCTTGCTTGAGCGCCGCAACTTCCACGACATCAAGATTTCGCTCAAGTCCTCCAGCGTGCTCCACACCATCGAGGCCTACCAGTTGCTCTCCGCGCGGGTGGATTATCCCCTGCACATCGGCGTCACCGAGGCCGGGACGCTTCTGCCCGGCGCGGTGAAGAGCGCCGTGGGCCTGGGCGTGCTGCTCTTTAATGGTATTGGCGACACCCTGCGCGTGTCCTTGACCCACGACCCGGTGGCCGAGATCGGCGTGGCCTACGACATCCTGCGGGCGCTGGGCCTGCGCGAGCGCGGGCCGGAGGTCATCTCCTGCCCGACATGCGGCAGAACGGAAATCGGGCTCATCAGTCTGGCCGAAGAGGTGCAGAAGCTCCTGCGCGATGTGCCAGAGGTCTTCAAGGTCGCGGTCATGGGCTGCGTGGTCAATGGGCCCGGCGAGGCGCGCGAGGCCGACATCGGCATTGCCGGTGGGCGCGGCGTGGGCATTGTCTTCCGCAAGGGCGAGGTGATCCGAAAAATACGCGGGGAGGACAACCTGCTCCCCGAATTCATGAAAGAACTGGACCTGTTCCTGAAAGAGAAACGAGGAGAATAACGCATGCGCCTGTCCAAGACCTATGTCCCCACCTTGAAGGAAGTCCCGGCCGAGGCCGAGGTCGTCAGCCACCGCCTGTTGTTGCGCGCCGGGTTCATCCGCAAGCTCACCTCTGGCATCTACACCTACCTGCCGCTTGGGCTGAAGGCCCTGAACAAGGTGGCGAACATCTGCCGCGAGGAGATGAACCGTGCGGGCGCGCAGGAGATCCTGATGCCCATGGTGCAGCCGGGCGACCTCTGGCGCGAGACCGGGCGCTGGGAGTTCTACGGCAAGGAGCTGCAGCGCTTCACTGATCGCCACGACCGCGAGTACTGCCTCGGACCCACGCACGAGGAGGTCGTCACCGACCTGGTGCGCGGCGAGGTGCGCTCGTACCGCCAGCTGCCGCTGAACCTGTACCAGATCCAGACCAAGTTCCGCGACGAGATCCGCCCGCGCTTCGGGCTCATGCGCGGCCGCGAGTTCGTCATGAAGGACGCCTACTCCTTTGACCGCGACGAGGCCGGGGCCGACCTGAGCTACCGCGCCATGTACGACGCCTACAAGGCCATCTTCCGCCGCCTGGGCTTGGAGTTCCGGCCGGTTGAGGCCGACTCCGGCTCCATCGGCGGCAACTTCAGCCACGAGTTCATGGTCCTGGCCGATACCGGCGAGGACACCATCGCCGTGTGCCAAGCCTGCGAGTATGCGGCCAACATGGAGAAGGCCGAGGTGGTCTCGCCGGTGGACAAGTGCAACTGCGGCGGCGACTGCGGCCCGGCCGTGGAGATTCCCACCCCTGGCATGCACACGGTGGAGCAGGTCTGCGAGTACCTGGAGATCGAGGCCGACACCCTGGTCAAGACCCTGCTCTTCGACGTGGACGGCGCTCCTGTGGCCGGGCTCGTTCGCGGCGACCGCGAATTGAACGAGGTCAAGCTGAAGAACCACCTGGGCGCGGCTGAGGTCAAGCTGGCCACGCCGGAGCAGGTTGTGGCCTGGACCGGCGCGCCTGTGGGCTTTGCCGGGCCTGTGGGCCTGAAGGTGGCGGGCATCAAAATCATCGCCGACCGCGAGCTGGACTTCGACTGCGGCTGGGTTGTCGGGGCCAACAAGGCCGACGCGCACCTGAAGAGTGTGGATTTGCGGCGCGACAGCAAGGTCGACGCCTACATCGACCTGCGCAACATCACCGAGGGCGACAAATGCCCGCGCTGCGGCGGGGCCATTGGCTTCCGGCGCGGCATCGAGGTGGGCCACGTGTTCAAGCTGGGGCTCAAGTACTCCCAGGCCATGAACGCTGTGTTCCTGGACGAGAACGGGAAAGAGCAGACCATGGTCATGGGCTGCTACGGCATCGGCGTGTCGCGCATCGTGGCCTCGGCCATCGAGCAGAACCACGACGTCGACGGCATCAAGTTCCCGCCGTCCATCGCGCCCTTTGAGGTGGCGTTGTTGTCGCTGGGCGGCAAGGACGCGGAGGTCATCGAGGCTGCGGACAAGCTCTACGCCGAGCTGGTGGGCCAGGGCATCGAGGTGCTCTACGACGACCGCGACGAGCGGCCCGGCAGCAAGTTCAAGGACGCCGACTTGATGGGCATGCCCATGCAGCTGGTGCTGGGCGGCAAGGGGCTCAAAAACGGCATCATCGAGGCCAAGGACCGCCGCACCGGCGAGAAGTGCGAGCTTCGCTTGGCCGAGTTCTCCCGCGAGTTCGCCGACTGGCGGCGCACCGTGCGCCAGGGCTGGGGCCTGGGCATCGACTAGGCCGGGCATGCGCGCGCGGAAGCGGTTCCTGCGGCATCTGGCCGTTCTGCTGGCGGCCCTGTGCCTGCCCGTTTTGGGTCTGACTGGCTGCGGGCCGAAGGGCAGGCCCGCGCCCGCGCCCCTGACGCCTGCGGCTCAGAAGGAGGCCGAGCTCCAGCGGGAACTGGCCGTGCAGTCCTTTTACGAGCGCGTGGAGCGGCTGAACGCCATCGCCTACCGCCTGGCCAGGGCCAACGAGCCCCTGTGCCGCCAGCGCGGCAAGTCGCACCTGACCCTGGGCCTGACGGCGGAGTACTTCACCCCGCGCGATTCCAAGGAATGGTTCCCGGCTCTGTGCAAGCTGTGGGGCGCGGAGGAGAACACCATCGTGGTCACCAGCGTCATGCCCGGCGGCCCAGCCGCCCAGGCCGGAGTGAAGCGGGGCGACATCATCCAGGCGGCCGGCGGCAAGATGTTCAACATCGCCGGCAAGCACGGCAGCGTGACCCGCACCTTGGACCAGCTTTCCACCCGTGGGGTCATGGTTCTGCAGCTTTTTCGCGCTGGGGAGCCGCTGACTGTGTCTGTCCCGGTGCCGGTTGACGCCTGCGATTCGGTCTTTGCCGTTGTCGTCGGGGACAGGGTGAACGCCTATGCCAACGGCAAGAGCGTCTTTGTCACCTATGGCATCATGAATCTTTTTCAGAAGGATGAGGACCTGGCCGTGGTGCTGGGCCACGAACTGGCCCACAACGTCCTTGGGCATGCCCAGATGAATGGCTCCGGCAAGACGATCCTGACCACCAGCCCGGAGGCCGAGACCGAGGCCGACGCGGTGGGCCTGTACTTCACGGCCCGGGCCGGGTTCAACATCAAGGACGCGCCCGGGGTCTGGCGGCGGCTGGCGGCGCAAAGCCCGGGCAGCATCAGCGCCGTGGGCGACCATCCCTCGACGGCGGCGCGCTTCCTGGGGCTGGAGGCCGTGCGCGACGAGATCCTCATGCGCCAGGCCGCCGGGCTGCCGCTCATCCCCAGGCCAAGGGTGGCGCCCTAGCCGCAAGATCCTGGTCCTCGTGGACATCGCCAATGAAACGTGCTTTCTAGGTGCTGCTCCGGGGCGCGCCGTCCCCCGCCCGCCGGGCGGTGCGGCAAGCGGGCGTCCGGCCGGAGGCATCTCAAGGGACGGCAGGCTGCTGCGCGGGGATTGCCGCGCCAGACGAACGGGTCGCTCGGGTCTGACATGAAAATTTGTTCGATCTCCATGCGTGTGGGCGCGGCGCTCAAGGACATGGGGCATGAAGTGCTGAGCTTCTGGCCCAAGGAGTCCCTGTTCGACCTCCAGGCGGCCCTGGCCGAGCAATCCTTCACCCCGGAGCTCATCATCCAGGAGGAGAACCTGGGGCAGCGGGTCGTGCTCCAGGGTCTGCGCCATTTCTCCTGCCCCAAGGTCTTCTGGTCGCTCGACACCCACCTCAACCTGTTCTGGCAGGCCCATTACTTCCGCCTCTTCGACGGGGTGCTGACCCCGCACGTGAGCATCCTGCAAAAGGATCTGCGGCCGCCGCACCCGCCCTTTGCCCGGCTGGCCATGTTCGGGGTCGAGCGGCCCTGGACGCCGTTTTCCCAGCGCCATAGCGACGTGGCTTTCGTGGGCCGCATCACGGAGCACCGGCCCCTGCGGCGCTGGCTGGCCGAGTTCCTGGCGGAGAACTTCGGCGCCAGGGTGGCCCAGGACATCTCCTTCGCCGAGATGCTGGACCTGTACTGCGGCTCCCGGCTGGCGCCCAACGAGTCCATGCTCTCGGAGGTCAACTTCCGGCTGCTGGAGGCCGCCTCCTGCGGCTGCCTGGTGCTCAGCCAGGACGTCGGCCCGGACCAGGACGTGCTCTTCGCTGGCGGGCGGGAGATCGAGACCTACGGCCATGTGCTGGAGCTCAAGGCCCTGCTGGAGCACTACGCCGCGCGGCCGGAGCTGGCCGAGCGCCTGGGCCGGGCGGCCTGGGAGCGGGTGCAGCGGGAGCATCTGGTGCGCCACCGCTGCCAGAGCATCCTGGACTTCGCCGCCCGGCTGGCCCCGGCCAGGACGCCTGCCCAGGACCTGGACGCGGCGCACTGGCTGACCCTGGCGCATTTGCAGCGGGCCGGGATGGTGGCGGTTTCCACGGACGAGCTGGCCCAGGCCCTGGGCAGGCTTTCGCCCACGCCCGAGGTTGTGTCCGTGCTGCTGACGCTGCTGGTGGAAAGCGGGCAGAAGGACGCGGCCCTGGCGCTGCTGCACCGGATCGTGTCCGGGGGGGCGCAGCCGGGCAAGCCAGATCAACCAGTCCAGCCCGGTCAAATGAACCAGCTGGACGTCAACCTGGACGTCAACCTGGACGTCAATCTGGCAGGCTCCCTGGCCGGAGTTTTTCTGGGCGACTGGAACCTGGCCCGGCGGTTCTGGCACCGGCACGCGGACGCAAAGGCGACGGGCAGGGTTGCGCCCGGAAGCCCGGCCCAGCTGTGCCTGCTGTGGGCCAGGGAGCTGGCTGGCGTCGGGCGGCTCGGCTCGGCCGGCTTTGCCTACGACCCCACCGCGCACCTGCCCAAGGCCGCCGTGGAATGCCTGTACCTGGCCCAGCGGCTGGACCCGCAGGATCTGGAGGCCACCCGCCGCCTCGCGGCCCTGACCTCGACCCTGCGCGGGCACGACTTCATCCAGCTGGGGCACCTGTCCCATCTGGCCCTGCACGCGCCTGAGGATTGGCGCACCGGTCTGCAGCTGGGCATGGCGAACCTGAAGGCCTTTCGCCTGCGGGTGGGACTGGAGGAGATTATTCAGGCCAGGGACAAGGCCGTGGGCCAGGGCAGGGAGGAAAGCTTTTCCCGGATGCTGTCGGCCCTGGACCCCAAGGGATTTGCGTGCGCTGCCCTGGCCGGGCAGGGGCGACCCGTTCAGCCCTGAGCAGGCTTCGGGCCGGGCCAACCCCGTTGGGATGGGCCAGTCGGGATGGGCCAGGGTTCTTTCAGCGGTCCAGTCAGTGTCTCGTCAGGATCATTTCAGGGTCGGGCAGAGCCGTGCCGGGGGTCGGCCCGCTCCGCTTCGCGCCCGCCGCCCTGTTCAGCACAGGGGCGTGTAGGCCAGCAGCTCCTCGGCATCCAGGACATTGTCGCCCGCGATGAGCGACAGGGCGTAGTGGAACTCCCGTGCGCAGGCCGGGGCCACGAGCAGCACGTCCTGGTGGCGCATCCAGTCGTGCAGCGCTGCCAGCTCCAGGCCGCCGCCCGTGGGCTGCACGCGTCCGGGGTCCAGGGTCTGGATGCCCAGGCAGCGCCAGTCCCAGCCGGGCTGCAGGCGGCCCAGGCGCGCAACAGTTTCGGCTTCCTCCTCCGCCGTGCAGAGCACAGGCACGGCCGCGCCCTTGGCGGCCTGGCAGTGCAGGGCCGCCACGTTGCGGGCGAACCGCACCGCAGCAAGCATCTCGTCCGCCAGATTCTCCGCCAGTCGCTCCAGGTTGTCCGCCCCGGCGGGCCGGAACCAGGGCAGGTTCGCGGCGACGTAGCTGTAATAGGGGTGCTGGCGCACGGCGTCCGGGTCGGCGCAGCGCAGGCAGGAGAGCAGGTCGCGGCTGCGCCGGGCGTCCTCCAGGGTGCTGGCGCACTGCGCGCGCAGGACAGGGAGGCGGATCTGCTCCGGCCTGGCGGCGGCCTGGTCGGCCTTGGCCAGGAAGGCGGCCTTGTCCAGCACCGGGGCCTCAAGCGCCTGGTCCTGGGTCATGGGCGCGCAGACCTCCGGGTCCAGCAGGCTGTACGGGGAGAGGTTGTGGAAGGTGGTGCCCAGGCTGGCCTGAATCTCCCGCGCGAACATTTCGGTCTCGGCGGCGGTGGCGAAAAATTGCAGGGTGGTGCTGGCCGTCCGTCCGTTCATGTCCGGCGTGCTGACCAGATTGTACCGGCTGGTCAGGGGCTCTGACTGCTGCGTGTCTGCCTGCCGCAGTTCTGGCTGGGGCGGCGTGGGCTCTTGTGGCGCCAGCTGGCTGCCGCTGCCCCCGTTGTAATAGACATCGGCCCCGAGCAGGCGCAGGTCCACCCCGGCCAGCAGCACCTTGGGGGCGTGGAGGGCCTCGGCCGCGCCCAGGCAGGCCAGCAGGGAGCTCAGCCAGGATTCCCGGATGCGCGCCGGGTTCGGCAGCACGCCGAGGTCGAAGCTGTCGATGAAGAACACCCGCCGGAAGCGTGGCGCGAAGGTGCGGATGGGCGCCATGGACAGCGCCAGCAGCACCGACTCCGGGTACCTGTCGTCCGGGTGGTGGAAGTGCTCCTGCAGGGGCACGGTGTCCAGCTGCACGAGCACGTCGGGCTTGACGCCGCAGGCGCGCAGGAAGGGCAGCACCCTGGAGATGGTGACGATGAGGTAGCGTCGGGCAAGCTCCGGCAGCCGGTCTTTGATGAGCCCCAGCGACGGTCCGGGCAGCAGCAGCAAACAGGGCAGGCCCACGGCCGTGTCGCGCAGCTTGTCCACTAGGCAGTGTCGCAGGTGCAGGGGCGTGTTGCGGTACCGGTTCAGCACGTGCAGGAATTCCGGGGGGGTCTCCGCCGGCCGCAGCCCCACGGGATCGGGGATGCGGGTGCTGTAGGCGGGCAGCTCCACATACTTGGCGTACAGGTAGGCCAGAAGCTTCTGCGCGCGCAGCACCAGGTGCGGGTTGCGGGCGTGCTCCTCCCTGGAGGTCACGACCACGAGCCCGGAGGCCATGAGCCGCAGGTCAATGCCCTTGATCCGCTCCAGGGCCGCCTCGTCGACGCGGTACAGCACCAGCAGCCGGTTCGCCGGCAGCGACGGGATCTGCGCCGGGCGGCCCAGGCAGACCACGAACTGCTCCGCCACCGGGGGCACGGTGTCGATGACGGCGAGAAAGCTGGGCTGGGGCATTCAGGTCTCCGGTTCAGGTCGGTTTATGGCAGCAGGCTCAGGTTGTCGAGCTTGCGCAGCTCGTCCATGTGCAGGATGTGCTTGTAGAACAGCTTGATGTCATTGCCGACGCTGTTGCCTGTGCGGGCGAAATCCGCCGCGTCCGAGTGCAGGCCCGTGCCCGATGACTGGTGGTGCACGCAGGTGACCAGGCCGCAGTACATGACCTTGTAGCCGGCCAGGCACAGGCAGAGGTCGTGGTCGATGTCGTCCACCTGGGACGGGGAGAAGCGGATATCGAAGCTGGGGCAAGCGCGCAGGGCCTCGGTGCGCAGCAGGTGCAGGCAGCCCATGACCGAGCGCGTCTCGCGGAGGAAGTCGTAGGCGCCGTTGTCGTACTGGTGCTGGGGCACGGGCAGGCACAGCTTGAGCAGGTCGTCCCGGGCCACGCTGACGTAGCGGAAGAGATACTGGAATTTCGCCGGGCGGCCCGGAAACACCACCTTGCCCCCGACCACGGCGATTTTGGCGTCGCGCTGGGCCACGGTCAGGTACCACTCCAGCCAGTCCTCGGGCACGTCCACGTCGTCGTCCAGGAAGGCCACGTACTCGCTCTCCCAGGTGGAAGGCAGGTTGATGAGCCAGTTGCGCGCGGCTGGCGCGCCGATGTTCACGTGCAGCGGGATGATGGTGAAGGTGTTGGCGGGGAACAGTTTTTGCGCCCACTGGGCCACGGCCAGGCTGTCGTCGGTGCAGCCGTTCAGCAAAACCGTGATGGAGGCCGGGCCGATGTTCGAGCCCGCCAGGCTGGCCAGGGTGGCCTTGAGCTTCTTGGCCTTGTTGTACGAATAGAGGTAGATGGCGACCTTCTTCTGGGCCACGAGCTCGGGCCGCTTCCGGCTGGGGCTTCTGAGCTCGGCCAGGCGGAAGCGCACCGGGGCCTGGGCCGGGTCCAGGGCCAGGGAGCGCTGGTACAGGTCCACGGCCCTTGGGATGTCGCCGCGCTGGCGGGCCACCTCTGCGGCGAAGTTCAGGTTCACCTCGCGCTGGTCTTCGGGGGGCAGGGTTGCCCAGAGCCTCTCGGCCTCGTCCAGCTGGCCCATGGCCGCGTAGTGGCGGAAGAGCATGCCGTTGAAGTCGTCCTGCAGCCGCTTGGGGCACAGGAACTTGGGCAGCCAGGCGGTGGGCAGCCTGCCCATGACGAAGTCCGCCTCCAGGAGTTTGCCTGCTGCCAGGGCGTAGTTCGGGTAGGCGTCCAGGAGGGTGTTCAGGAAGAGCACGATGTCCTCGGCGTCCCTGGTCTGGTCCAGGCCTTCGATCATGTGGAAGGTCTCGGCCTGGGTGTTGGTCCTGTCCAGGATCTCGACCTTCAGGCGCGAGGCGGGGTCGTCCATCACGGCTTTGGTGCGGATGTTGACCCGGTTAAAGGGTGACAGCTGGAGGGTCTTGTCGATGAGGTATTCCAGGGGCTGCCGGGCGATGGCCGCACCCTCGGCGTTGAACCCGGCCAGGAAGCGGTTCATGTAGCAGACCGTCAGGTCCTTATCCAACAGGAAGTTGGCCTGGTAGTTCCGGAAGTGGACCAGCACCTCCTCGATGGAGAGGAACGCAAGCTCGCCAGAAAGCCCCTCGGAGATGATGCGGAAATATTCTGCGTTCATGTGTTGCCCTTGGTTTGTTCTTCTGCCCGACCATACCCGCAAGCAGCTTCTGCCGCAACGCAGGTCAGGCTGTCAGCGTCGCCTCCCGGCAGGATTGACCACCCGCCCTGGAGCTAGGCCGGGGAGCAGGCAGGCCCGCGTCGGCCGCCAGACGCAGGGCAGCGGCAGTTGTTTGACTGCCATGCCGGGCTGGCGCGCTTCCTGGTTGCGCCAGCATCCTTACACAGGCCCCAGGCTGCGCCAGTGCGCGGCAGGGACAGGAGCCGGTGCGGAGCAGCATCCTCCTGCAAGTTCTCGCATCAGCAATTCCAGTTGCCCGGAAAATATTCACATTCCGTGCCATTCCTGGCGCTTTGGCCGGGTTGGAGTGCGAGCGCGCATGATGCGAGGGCAGGCCGTGCCGCTCCCCCCCCCTTGCACGACCCTTGACGCTTTCCGCTCCATCCCTGTTGGTTGGCAAGCGCCACGCCGGGATTGCGGAGGGCGGCGAACACTCGGGAGCCTCTTGGCACGCCGGGGCGATTGTCCTTGAACCAAAGAATGTTACATGCAAGGATGAAATGGAGTATGATTGGATAACTTATGTAAGGAGCTGAATCTGATGGGAAAAATGAAATGCGCTCTCCTGGCTCCCCTGTGTCTGGCCTTGATCCTTCTGCTGCCCGTAGCCCAGAGCCAGGCGGCGCAGGGCGGCTCGGGCGTTGCGAAGGTCGCAAGGAAGCAGAAGAAGTTTGATGCCCATGAGTCCTTTGCCCGGCTGCACTTCAAGGACCAGGAGATGGATTTCGCCTTTGCCCTGATCCTGGGCGCCACCATGAACCATGGTTGCGAGATCGGCGAGGCCTACGCCACAGTCACGAACATCAAGGAAGGCAGCGCCGCGAGCTGGCAGGACGAGTGGATCAAGATGGCCGGGCGCGTTGCGGCCAGGGGCGAGGCCTCGCTGGCCAGGGGCCACCGGGTCAGCGCGCGCGAGCAGTTCCAGCGCGCGTCGTACTACTACCGGGCGTCCCTCATTTCCATGCTGCCGGACGACCCGAAATTCAAGTCCACGGGGCTGAAGAGCCGGGCGTTGCTGAAAAAGGCCGGCACGCTGTTCGACCCGCCCCTGGAGTACATCGAGATCCCCTTCGAGGGCACGGTCCTGCCGGGGTATTACCGCGAGGCCGACTGCGGCGCCAAGCAGTGCAAGACCCTGGTCATGCTTGGCGGAGGGGAAACCTTTGCCGAGGATCTTGTGTTCTACATCGCGCCCCAGGCCTATGACCGGGGCTACAACTTCATCACCGTGGATCTGCCGGGGCAGGGCCTGCTGCCCCTGGAGGGAAAGGTTTTCCGCGCCGACGTGGAAGTTCCGGTCAAGGCTGTGCTGGACTATGTCCTGGCCCGGCCGGAGGTCGCGCCGGACCGGTTGGCGGCCTACGGCATCAGCGGCGGCGGCGGGTTTGTGCCCAGGTCGGCCATGCATGATCCCCGCATCAAGGCCATCGCCATGAACAGCGCCGTGGTGGACGCCTACCCTCTGTTCGCGTCCATGCCGGTGGCTACGGCCACCCAGGACGTGGTGCGCGGCTGGTCCAGCTTCAAGCGCAACACGGTTGAGGGCATCGCCTGGCGCTGGGGCGTGGCCATGGACAACATCCCCGGCCTGGTCCCGGCCAACAAGGGCTTTGACTTCGATCCCGCGAAGGTGACCTGCCCAGCGCTGCTCATCGTCGGCGAGGGCGAGTACGGCAACGCGGAGGTTAAAAGGCAGCAGCAGGTGTGCTACGACGCGCTGCCGAATCCGCAGAAGAAGCTTGTGGTCACCCCGGCCAACGAGGGCGCGTCCAACCACTGCATCACCGAAAACCGCAGCGTCATGAGCCAGGTGGTCTTCGACTTCTTTGACGAGGCCTTCAAGTAGGCTGGCTGGACGCCCCTGGCTCGCGGGATTCCATGAGCCGGGGGCTTTGGGGTCCGGGAGAAGCGGGCAGAGGCTCGGGCAAAGGCCGGAGGTCCTGCTCTGGCCTTGCGCGGTGTTACAGCGCCTGCGGCTTGGTCACCCATTTGGCGACGGTGGGGGCCGTGTAGGTGTCGAAGCGGTCCAGCAGCGCGGCCGGGTCGGCCTCGCAGAGCAGCATGGCGCGGTGCGCGGCCATGATGAAGCCCTCGGTCGCGGCGTGGTCCAGGAAGGCGCAAAGCGTGGCGTAGTAGCCGTCCACATCGAGGAGCCCGCAGGGCTTCTTGTGGAAGCCCAGCTGCGCCCAGGTCATCACCTCGCACAGCTCCTCCAGGGTTCCCATGCCGCCGGGCAGGGCGATGAAGCCGTCGGCCAGCTCGGCCATGAGGGCCTTGCGCTCGTGCATGGAGGCCACCACCCTGAGGTCGGACAGGCCCTTGTGGGCGAGCTCCTTCTGGCGCAGGGACTCCGGGATGACGCCGATGACCTCGCCCCCGGCGGCCAGGGCCGCGTTGGCCAGCTCGCCCATGAGCCCCACGCCCGCGCCGCCGTAAACCGTGGTCAGGCCCCGGCGGGCGATCTCCGCGCCAAGCGCGCGCGTGGTGGTGAGGTAGTTCGGGTTGGTGCCGGGGTTGGACCCGAGGAAGACGCAGACGCGGCGCATAGGTGGCTCCTTGCTGGTGGGGTATGCAAATACCGCCGCGTCATTCGCGTTATTGCGGCGGGTGAACCCGCGCTGCATAGGGCGCGGCAGCGATTTGCGCAAGCCGGGGCGTTTGCCCGCCGCCCTGCGCCGGTTTTGGACAGCCGCCGGATTTCGGGGTAAGAGTCCGGCCATGTCCCACATCGTCAGCGTCTCCGACCTCACCCAGGCCCTCAAGGACGTGCTTGAGGCCGAGTTCCCCTTTGTCTGGGTGCGCGGCCAGGTGACCAACCTCGCGCGCCCGGCCTCGGGGCATCTGTATTTCACCCTGTCCGACGCGGGCGCGGCGCTGCCGGTGGTCTGGTTCAAGAACAGCCAGGGCCGGGGGAACAAGGGCACCGGCGGCGAGAACAGTATTGACCCGCTCACCGGCGAGGTGCTGGAGCCCGGCCGCGATGTGGCGGGGAGTCTGGCCGACGGCCAGGAGGTGCTGGTGGCTGGCCGGGTCACGGTCTACGCCGCGCGCGGGTCCTACCAACTGGTGGCCGAACTGGTGCAGCCAAGCGGCGTCAGCGACCTGGCCCTGGCCTTTGAGGCGCTCAAGCGCAAACTTTCCGACAAGGGCTGGTTCGACGAGGCACGCAAGAAGCCGGTGCCGCCCAGTCCCGCCCGGGTGGCGCTGGTCACCTCGGCCCAGGGCGCGGCGGTGCGCGACTTCCTGCGCCTGGCCCGGGAGCGCGGCACCGGAGCTGCGCTGCGCATCTACCCGACCCTGGTCCAGGGCATTGCTGCCCCGGCGCAGATCGCGGCCGCCCTCGATGCGGTCAACGCGGACGCCTGGGCTGACGGCAAGGCTGGCGGCAAGGCTGACGTCATCGCGTTGATCCGGGGCGGCGGCAGCCTGGAGGACCTCTGGGCCTTCAACTCGGAAGTGGTGGCCGAGGCCATGGTCCGCTCGAAGATCCCGGTGGTGACGGGCGTGGGCCACGAGCCGGACGTGACCATCGCCGACTTCGTGGCTGACAAGCGTTTTTCCACGCCCTCGGCCGTGGCCTCCGGGCTGTGGCCCCTGCGCGCGGACCTGATGCAGGCCGTGGACGGCCTGGAGACTGATCTGTCACGCGCCTTCCTGGCCCTTTTGCAGCGCAAGCAGGCCCAGTTCTCGGAGCTGCGGCGCGGCCTGACCTGGCTCTCCCCGGTCAAGCGTCTGGCGCGGCTGGACGAGGACTGGCTGGAGACCTCGCAGCGGCTGGCTGCGGCGGGCGGGCGCATGCTCGACGCGCGCCGGGAGCGCCTGGCCGCCTCGGTGCGCGGCCTGTCCCGCGCCTTTGGCCCGGCGGATGTTTCCGCGCTCCAGGCGCAGGTGCGGGCGCTGGCCGAACGCGCCCACCTGGCCGCAGGCGTGGCCCTGGCCGGGGCCGAGGGCCGGGCGCAGGTGCTCGCAGCAAGGCTGGCCGGGCTGGACCCCGAGGGGCCGCTCTCGCGCGGATATTCTTTGGTGCGCATCGAGCGCACGGGCCGCTTCCTGCGGTCCATCGCCGAGGTCGCGCCCGGCGATCGCCTGGGTGTGCGCACGGCGGACGGCGAGGTGGCGGCGGTTGTCGCGGGTGGGGGCGCCGAGAAGACGGGAGGCGAGGCGTGATGCGCCGGATGGTTCTGGTGCTGCTGGTGGGCGCGGGCGGGCTGTGGACCCCGGGCCGCACTTTCTATATGGTCCCCATGCAGAGGCGGCGAACAACGTCACGGGAGCAATGATGGCCAAGGACAAGTCCAAGGACAAGCCCAAGGAAAGTTTTGAGAAGCGCCTGGAGCGCTTGCGCGGCATCGTGGACGCCCTGGAGCGCGGCGACCTGCCCCTGGAAGAGGGGCTGGCCCTGTACAAGGAGGGGCTTGTCCTGTCCGGGGACTGCGGCCGCCAGCTGGAGAGCGCCAGAAACGAGGTCAAGCTTGTGCAGGACGGCCTGCTCAAGGAATTCGCCGCCCTGGACAACGGGGCGGACACCCCCGGAGGCACCGAAGGTCCCGGAGGAGAGGGCAAATGAGTGAGGCGCCGACCAGCGTGAACGTCAAGGCGGCTTTGGCCAGGCGCGCGGCCGAGATCGAGGCCTATCTCGCTGACTGCCTGCATGACCGGGACATCCCCGAGCGTCTGCTTGCGAGCATGGAGTACAGCCTGCACGCCGGGGGCAAGCGCCTGCGGCCGGTGCTTGTGCTGTCCTTCGTGCGGCTCATCGCCGGGGCGGGCACAGGCCTGGGCAAGCGGGTTCTGCCCTTTGCCGGCGCCCTTGAGCTCATCCACACCTATTCGCTCATCCACGACGACCTGCCGGCCATGGACGACGACGACCTGCGCCGGGGCAAGCCCAGCAACCACAAGAAATTTGACGAGGCCACGGCCATTCTGGCGGGCGACGGCCTGCTGACCGAGGCCTTCACCCTCATGCTCACCTGCATGGACGACGGGGCCGTGCCGGCGGAGCGCGTGGCGAGAGCTGCCCAGGCTGTGGCCGTGGCCGCCGGAGCGGGCGGCATGGTCGGCGGCCAGGCCCTGGACATGGAGTTCACGGCCAAGGACGGGGTGAGCTTCGAGGAACTGCGCGGCATGCACGCCATGAAGACCGGCGCGCTCATCACCGTGGCCTGCGTGGCCGGGGCCGTGCTGGCCGGGGCCAAGCTCTGCCAGGTGCGCCACGCGCGCGAGTTCGGCCGCGCCGTGGGCCAGGCCTTCCAGATCGCCGACGACATTTTGGACGTGACCGGCGACACCGCCACCCTGGGCAAGCCCGCAGGCAGCGACGAGCGCCAGGGCAAGACCACCTATCCCTCGCTCCTGGGCCTGGACGAGAGCCGCCGCCTGGCCAATGAGTGCTCCGCAGCGGCCATCGCGCACCTGGAATCCTTCACGGGAGAGGAGGCGGACTTCCTGCGCGCCCTGGCCCGGTACATCGTGGAGCGGGTCAATTGATCACCCCAGTGACCCCGCTGCACTGTTTCAAGGACATGGCACAATGACTGACCTTCTTCCCACCTCTCTGCTGGCGCGGGTGACGCGCCCGTCGGACGTGGCCCGCATGAGCCTGGACGAGCTGGCGCATCTGGCCGTGGACCTGCGCCGGGTGATCATCGACCAGTGCTCCGAGGGCGGCGGGCACCTGGCCCCGTCCCTTGGCGTGGTGGAATTGACCCTGGCCCTCTACAAGGCCTTTGATCTCGAGCGCGACAAGCTGATCTGGGACGTGGGCCACCAGGCCTATGCCCACAAGCTGCTCACCGGGCGGCTGGCCCGCTTCGGCACCCTGCGCCAAATGGACGGCATCAGCGGGTTCCCGCGCCTGAGCGAGAGCCCCTACGACCACTTCGGCGTGGGCCACTCCAGCACATCCATCTCCGCAGCTCTCGGCATGGCCATGGGCCGCGACCTGGCCGGGCTGGACCACCGCGTGGTCTCGGTCATCGGCGACGGCTCCATGACCGCCGGGCTGGCCTTTGAGGGCCTGAACCAGGCGGGCGACATGGGCCGCAAGATGGTGGTGGTCTTAAACGACAACGAGATGAGCATCTCCAAGAACGTGGGCGCGCTGTCGAGCTTCCTCTCGCGCAAGCTCTCCCGGCCCGCGCCCCAGCGCTTCAAGCGCGAGTTCGAGTCCTGGCTGAAGAGCATCCCGCGCATCGGCATGGACCTGGCCATGTACGCGCGGCGCAGCGAGGACTCGCTCAAGAGCTTCTTCACGCCGGGCATGCTGTTCGAGGCCTTCCGCTTCACCTACGTCGGGCCCATCGACGGGCATGACATCGCGAGCCTCATCGACGTGTTCGAGCAGACCAAGAGCATGGACCGCCCGGCCTTGGTGCACGTGCTGACCAAGAAGGGCAGGGGCTACAAGCCGGCCGAGACCAACCCCACGTATTTCCACGGCGTTGGGAGCTTCGAGCCCGAGACCGGACTGGTCCCGGCCAAGCCCGGCGGCGGGCCGAAGTCCTACACCGAGGTCCTGGGCGAGACCCTGTGCCGCCTGGCCGAGAGCGACGAGAAGATCGTGGCCATCACCGCAGCCATGCCCGAGGGCACGGGCACGGACTGCTTCCGCCTGAGCCACCCGGAGCGTTTTGTGGACGTGGGCATCTGCGAGCCCCACGCCGTGACCTTTGCCGCAGGGCTGGCCACCCAGGGCTTCAAGCCTGCGGTGTGCATCTACTCGACCTTCCTGCAGCGGTCGTATGACCAGATCGTCCACGACGTGTGCCTGCAGAACCTGAACGTGAATTTCTTCCTGGATCGCGCCGGGCTGGTGGGCGAGGACGGGGCCACGCACCACGGCGTGTTCGACATCGCGTACCTGCGCCACGTGCCGAACCTGACGCTCATGTCGCCCAAGGACGAGGCCGAGCTGGCCCAGATGGTGGCCACGGCCCTGGCCCTGCCCGGGCCTGCGGCGGTGCGCTACCCGCGCGGGGTCGGCCCCGGCGCGGACGTGCCCCTGGTTTCCGAGCCCCTGGAGCTTGTGCCCCTGGGCCAGGGCGAGCTGTTGCGCGACGGCGCGGACGCGGTGATCATCGCCCTGGGCTCGCGCGTGTACCCGGCCCTTGAGGCCGCGCAGGCGCTGGAGGACGAGCAGGGCCTGTCCGTGGCGGTGTTCAACGCCCGCTTCGTGAAGCCCCTGCCCGAGGCGCAGATTTTGGAATTGGCCGGGCGCTTCTCGCACATCGTCACGGCCGAGGAGGGCTGCCTGGCGGGCGGCTTTGGTTCGGCCGTGCTGGAGCTTCTGGCCGACCAGGGCCTCTTGTCCTGCAATGCCGGGGGCTGCCAGGTGCGCCGGGTGGGCATTCCGGACCAGTTCGTGGAGCACGGCACCTCAAAGCAGCTGCGCGCCAAGGTCGGTATCGACAGGGCGGGCATCAAGGCTGCGGTGTTGGCGGCGGTGGGCAAGGCATAGCCCGTCAGGGCCTAGAAATACCCCAGTCCCTTCAATATCTCCAACTGCCGCTCCTTGTCCGGGTCGCGGCCCGCGCGCTCGTCGGCATCTGAACCCGCTGGCTTGGTGCAGGGCACGCAGCCAAGCGAGCGGTAGCCATCAAGATACAGCTCGCAATAGGCCAGCCCCTCGCCCGTGATGAACGCCCAGATGTCCATCTCCGTCCAGTCCAGGATGGGGTTCACCTGCCAGTGCTCGGGGCAGTCTTTTGTCTCTGCGCGCAGCTCGGCATACTGCCTGTTCGCCCGCGAGGGGTGCTCGTCGCGCCGGATGCCGGTCAAGAGCGCCTGGGTGCCGGTATCGCGCAGGGCAGCGCACAGCGGCAAAATTTTGAGGTCGCGGCAGCAGGAGATCTTGTCCACGGCCACGGGGTAGGCGGCCAGGTCCACCCCGGACAGGCCGAATTGGGGCCGGGCGATGGTCAGCGCGACGTTCCAGTCCGCGCAGAGCCGGTCGCGGAAGGCCATGACCTGCGGGAACTTCACGCCCGTGTCGATGCTGATGGCTTTCAGGGCGCTGCGGGCTTGCAGCGAGGCCAGGCCAGCCCGCGCCAGCGCCTCCTTCCAGAGAAACAGCGCCACGCCGGAGTCCTTGCCGCCGGTGTAGGCCACGGCCACGCGCTCCGGGGCAAAGGCTTTGAGCACGGTGTCCAGCACCTCGCGGCTGCGGGCCAGCTTGTCCGTGAGCGGCGCGGCTGCGGGCAGCGGGGGCAGGGTGTTCACGGCGGCGAAGCTGTGGGGGGCGGGGCTCAGGTCGGCGGAAGGCACGGCGTCTCCATTCTGTTGTTGCGGGCGGCTTGCACGGGCGGGCGGATTCTCGTAACCTTGGCGCAGACCCCGCAACACCCGGAGGCGACATGTTGAAGACAATCGTGGAGCTTGTCCAGGCCCAGGGCCACCTTGTCCTGGCCACCTGCGCCCCGGACGATACGGGCTGCGCGCCGCATGCCTCGCTCATGGCCTATTGCCCCTCGCCGGACGGGCGCGAGTTCTGGCTGGCCACGCTCACGGCCACGCGGAAATACGCCAACCTCACGGCCAACCCGCGCGCCAGCCTGCTCCTTGACGACCGGACGAACGGGAAGCCCAGCTTGGCCCTGATCGTGGAGGCGGAACTTTCGGCCTTTGCCGGTGTGCTTTCCGAGGTTGCGGCGCGACGTGCGCTTCTGGAACGACACCCGGAGCTGGAGGACCTTCTGGCCCTGGACGGGGCGCTGGTGCTGCGTCTGGTGGGCCTGCGCTACCAGATTCTGAACGGACTGACCGAGGTTTTCGTCTGGAGTCCCGCAGAAAAGCCTTGACGGCGCGGGCCGTACCGCTTAATTGTTCGTTCCTCGCAAGGGGCTCGTAGCTCAGTGGATAGAGCGCCGGACTACGAATCCGTAGGTCGCAGGTTCAAATCCTGCCGGGCCCACCATGACTGATCAAGGGGTTGCTGTCGAAAGACGCAGCCCCTTTTTCTATTGTTCCAACCCCGGAGCAAACTTCAGCCCAAAACGGTTACCCTTCCCACAGCGCATTGGGATTGACCGCCACGCCCATCGAAGTGAGTCGTGAAGGGTGTGCCCATTGGCTTTGGCTCAGAGTGCGTTTTCCCCTTTTGAGAGATAGGAAAAGAACTTTCTGTCTTCGGTCAGCAAGTGCCCGGAAATAACATCCAAAGCTAAAAAGCTGAAGAGCTCCCCAACGGACAGTGTTCCGACCGCAAATTTTTCCAGTAACTCTTTCATGCCCTGAACAAGTGCGTTGTGAATCCTGCTGTGCTCATCAGCAAGAGGATAGCCCGCAGCCCTGAAAATGGAGTCTTCGTCTTTGAAGTGCTTGACGACATGCGTAGAAAGGTCTGTCGCCATAGCCGCAATATCCTGCTCCGACTGGCCCGCTATCATCGCAGAAAGCATGGTGTTTCCGAGGTTAAAAAGTGTTTTGTGCTGGGAGTCGATAGTGGCATTGCCACTTTCATACTCATGTCTCCAAGCAAGCTGCACAAAACTTGCCTGTAGCCCGTGCGCCTCGCTGGGCTGAACAACTTCGTTAACAACCTCAACACGGTTGCGCCCAGTCTCTTTCGCCTTGTAAAGGGCCTGGTCGGCGGTCTTCAGTCGTGCGGCAAGTGATTGAAGCCCTCCGGTGAAGGTTGCAACACCAATGCTTACTGTAAATTGGATTGAACCGTTGCCGGTATCTACCGAACATTTCTGGATGTTCTTCCTCACACGCTCAGCGATTAAAAATGACATCTCAGCATCTGTGTTAATCAGGAGTGCTCCGAACTCCTCACCACCCAACCGTCCGAAGACGTCAATCTCTCGTAACGTCTCTTGGCACGACATTGCCATCACTTTCAGGACTTCATCACCGACATCGTGGCCGTAGAGGTCATTGACGTTCTTGAAGTGGTCGATGTCTATCATGAGAACAGCTTGAGGTTCACGGAATCTTGCGCCTCTGATTATCTCCCTGGCCGAGGCTTCCAAAAAATAACGTCGGTTATGAACCTTGGTTAACGAGTCTTCCGTAGCGTGCCGAACAAGTTCCGCCTCTAGCTGCTTCTCTCTCGTAATGTCTTGAATTTGAGAAATAAAAAATGCAGGCGACCCATCATGGTTATGAACAAGAGAAACACTTAGATGAACGTTTACCGTACGGCCACCTTTATGAAAGTACTTTTTTTCCATCTTATATGTCTTGATTGTCCCTGCGAGCATTTGCTGAACATACTCTAAGTCTGCTTCCAGGTCTTCAGGGTGTGTGATGTCCTGAAATGTCATGCTGTACAGTTCTTCGTCTGTATAGCCGACGATGGAGCAAAAAGACTCGTTCACATGAATCCATGCACCACTTGGTGCAACAAGAGCCATGCCTATCGCTGCGAAGTGGAAGGCGCTCGCAAAGAGCTCGTCCAGGGAATTGTCGATGCATGTGATTGCATTGCGTGACATTCTGTTTAATCGTGTGTGTTTCATGATTTGTTTCATACTATTCCCAGTTGTGCTCACTTTCAACAGAAGACTTTTCTGTAACCTCTGTGTTCTGGTCGATCGACTTTTGTACGTATGGTTATATTCTCATGTCAGTTCTTAAAACATGGTCTAGTAACCATCCACAATTCTATCTGGTTTTACACTTGTATGAGCTTTGGTGATTGCGATGGAACAGCGAGGTTAAGAAGCTATGCTGCTATTGCTATGTCACACCATTTTTGCATCGCTATTCAGGCATTCGACCAGTTTCCTGTCGGTTTGGGATATGTGCCTCAGGAGCCAGTCCGCAAGCCATGTGAACATCTCCGTCCCGATATCTTCATTTCTGGAACTTGCCTTTTGGGCCAGAACTTCCAGTTTTCCCATAAATTCCTGGTGCTCACGTTCATGCTCAGCACGCAATTTGTACCCAGTTCGTCCCATAAGCGCTTCCTCTTCAGAGAAGTGAAGCACCGAATATTCGTAGAGCCTCATTCTAATCGGTGTGTAGTCTGCACAGGCAACTCCGAGTGACATTGCTGAGTGCAGGTCATTGAGAAGCTTGACAAGGCCCTTATGTTGCTCATCAATTGTCTTGTGGCCGATTTCAAGCGACTTGTTCCAGTCGAGAATGGACATGACCAATACTCCTTGGCTAAGGCAACAAAGACCACCCAAGAGCATACCCGTTTAGCAACATACTAATATGTCGGTGTCAGACACTACGCTACCCACAACAGTAGTACAATTTACACTAGTCTGTTTCCTTCCTTTTCTGCAAGAGGGGGTGACCAACTTGCCCTGCGGGTGCCGAGTTGAAGCGTAAGTGAATACTCAGAATTGTGAACACTACATTTAAGGATGGGGTTGAGCTGGGCGGGAGGTCACAGTCATTACATTTGTCAACTTTTGACAAAACTCCTTGACTCATTTGTTGACTGTTTTGGCGACGCGTTTTTTTATTGTTCTTAATATCTTGATCTTATGGTGATTGCGATTCAGTGGGCTGGACTGCGAATCCGTAGGTCGCCGGTTCAAATTCTGCCGGGACCGCCATGACTGATCAAGTGGTTGCTGTCGAAAGACGCAGCCCCTTTTCTATGGTTTCAGGCCTGGTTCCACCCTTCGTCGCCAGCTGCACCCATTGTAATGCCTGGGCTTCGCTCCCCCATCATTGCCTGACCGCACCAGCCCCGCCAATCTCGCCCGTCCACATGCACACCAGCCCTTGCCGTTTTTGCACAGCATGGTGTACGTGTGCGCATCTGGAGGTGGTCCATGTGGTCACGAGCCCTGTTGCTGGCGGTCTGCTCAATCTTGGTTCTGGCCCAGCCTACCATGGCCGAACGCCGCGTGGCCTTGGTCATTGGCAATGGCAGCTACCCTTCCGCTCCACTCAAGAATCCCGTTAATGACGCCAAGGACATGGCCACAGCCCTCCAACGGCTAGGGTTTGAAGTGGTGCTTCTCACCAATGCGAACCAGCAGCAGATGGACACCTCCGTGCGCGAGTTCGGAATCAAGCTACGTCAGGGGGGGGCGGGGCTGTTCTACTACGCTGGCCATGGCCTCCAGGTTGGTGGGGAGAACTACCTCGTACCAGTCAATGCCAACATCCAATCTGAAAGTGATGTCCGCTTTACTTGCCTTCCTGCCGGCATGATTTTGGGCAAGATGGAAGATGCCAGAAATGACTTAAATATTATCATATTGGACGCTTGCAGGAATAATCCTTTTGCCCGCAGCTTCCGTTCCGCCGAGCAGGGTCTCGCCAAAATGGATGCGCCGACGGGCTCAATAATTTCCTACGCCACCGCGCCTGGCTCTGTGGCCTCAGATGGCACAGGCAGGAACGGCCTGTTCACCCAGCACTTGCTAAAGAATATGGCCACCCCAAGCCTGAGTGTGGAAGAGATGTTCAAGCGTGTGCGTCTGAGCGTCGTGACGGACACACACCGTAAGCAAGTGCCGTGGGAGGCCTCCAGCCTCATCGGGCAGTTCTATTTCTCTGGCTCGCCAGACACCCCTGCTCCGAAGCCTGTGCCTGTGCAGGTGGCATCCCTGGCTCCACAAGCTCCACCGACCACGCCGGACCTCAAAAGCCGTGTCGCAGGCCGGTATACCCTTGCGAAGGAAGGCATCAAGATTTCTTTTGTCTTGAATGGTGAGGAATTGTCAGCGACGGCACAAGGTGGCAGCCCGGGGAATACCAAGGCGACCGGAGTCACGGACATTAAGGTCAAGGGTAATGGCTTAACTTTCCGCTTAAATTACCGTGCTGGGATATTCGGAATCGGTGGTGATGCTTTTTGGGATTTCTCCTGCCTCGTTTCTGGCGGCCTGGAGTCAATCCCATGCTATTATAAATCAGACCGTGGCGATGATTACGAGGGTATCCTGAGTCGCATACCAGGTCCGCCCCAGTAAGCTATGGCTCCGTACTTTTCTGGCTGCTCGCTCTCAGTCATTACCGTTCAGCATGTTTCATGACGACCACAACAAGCCGCCCCGCCAATACTTCCAAAGCATAGTCCGGAGGTGAAGAGGGGGGGATCTGCTTGCCTCTTTGGGGACCAGTTGAGGCTTGAGTGACTTCAACTGGCCTATTTCCTTGCGTCGCCGCGCCCCGGCCTGCGTCCTGGCCTGGGTCTCCGGTCCAGCCCGCCTGGACATCTCGGCGCGCCGCTGCTAGGGGGACCTCATGAAAACAATCACTGGATCTCTGGTCCCCGGAAAGAACGGCATGCTGCACCCCATCTTCACCTGCGCCTGCAAGCATGTGATGGAAGACTACCCCATGGCCCCGAGCGTCGCCGTTGAGTGCCCGAAATGCCAGGCCACGAAGACCTTCCGCATCGTGGAGTTCGCTCCCCGGCAGTGGCGCATCAAGTAGAACCGCACTCCCTCCTCCTCATGTAGCACGCGCGGCCCTCGGCGCGTGCCTTGTCGGTCCTGGCCTGCATCCGCATGGCCAGGGTCTTCTGCGTTGCCCGCATCTGCGCGCTGTCGAACAACACCTCGTCCGCCATTGAATTCATCCCGCTATTTTATTTACCATGTTGCTATTGGCAAATGAAATGCGTAAGAATACGTATGCGTGCGCTTCACGTGCTGCGGTGCTGTGCGGCAGTGCTCAATCAAGATTTGACCATGTTTTCCGGCAGAGCGGACGGCAACACCAAGGAGTGGAGATGATGGCGAGTGGATGCAGGGGGGGATTCGTGGTCTCCCGCCAGCCCGTGTTCGACCGGCGGCTTCAGCCCTGGGGAAGTGCCGTGGACTTTGGGCAGGCTCCGGAGGAGGACCCCCTGTTCTCCGACGAATTGACCGCCAGCTTCCTGCTGGAGGCCTACATGCCGCATCGTGGTCCCTCGGAGGAGCAGACCATCGTCTCCCTTTCCGCCAACGCCATTCTGGACGGCATCCCCTACATCCTCTCGCCCCAGCGCGTGTATCTGGAGGTGGAGGAGGCCGCAGGCGAGGACCCGAACATCCCCAGGGCCGTACAGAAGCTCAAGCGGGCCGGGTACGGCATCGCCGTGGGCGGTTTTTCCGGCTGCAGCTCCTGCAGCGATTTGATCGGCTTGGCTGATGTGCTGATCCTCGACGCCCAAAGCCAGGACCCCGGCGGCGGCGAGGCGGCCCTGGCCGAGCGCATCCTGGGCGCGCGCCAGTCCGGGGCCAAGGTCCAGGTTCGCGGCCTGACCAGCTGGCAGGGGCTGCTTCAGGCCAGGGCGGCCAACGCGGACATGTTCCAGGGCTTCTTCTTCAACCGCATGAACCTGGCCCAGGGCGGCAAAAGCGTCACAGCCTCCCAGCTCTCCCGCTTGCGCCTTCTGGAATGCATTGAGAAGGACGACGCGGACTACAAGGCGCTGGCCCAGCTGGTGGAGGCCGACGCGGCTCTGACCTACCGGCTGCTGGTGTTCCTCAACTCCGCCCACTTCGGCTTCGGGCGCAAGGTGCGCTCCATCGAGCAGGCCATCGTGCTGGCCGGCTGGAAGCCCCTCAAAAACTGGCTCAAGATCGTCCTGCTCACCACTTTTTCGCCCTCGCCCCGGCACCAGGAGTTGTGCTACTACTCCGCGCAGCGCTCGGACTTTCTGCAGCGCGTGGCCAAAAGCGCCGGGCTTGAGCGTATCGGTCCGTCGCTTTCGTTGCTGGGCCTGCTCTCGTACATGGAGCCGATCCTGGAGATGCCCATGGACCAGGTCCTGGCGAACGTGCCAGTGGAGGATGACGTCCGGCTGGCCTTGTGCGGAAAGAAGAGCAGGCTCTCGGCCTGGCTGGCCCTGGTGCAGGCCATGGAGTGGGCCGACTGGGACCACGCCGAGCGCCTGGCCCAAAGCGCCGGGCTCACCATGGCCGATCTGGCGCGCTGCTACCGCGAGTCCTTTGCCCAGGCGGACACCCTGTTCCGCGTCCTCGGCGCGCCTCCCCTGGCTGCGGCCTGAGGTGGGACAAAACGAAAGGGGTTGCCGTCGAAAGACCGCAGCCCCTTTTCCTTTGCGTCGCCGCGCCCCGGTCTGTGCCGCTGGTTCTGGCCTGCCTTGGCAGGCCTGATTCTTATTCTGCGCTGAACGGGCCTGCGGGCTCAGGATCAGCTGGAGCGCTGCTCCAGCTGTGAGATGTACCCATCGATGTCTGAATCCTTGTCTGCATAGCGCGTAGCGCTCACCGGCCGCTCCGTCGCCCATTCCACCGGAATTGGGGCGGGCTTGTTGGGCAGGCCCCTGGGCCGTCCGTCCACCAGGATCTCGCACCGGGCGTCGTAGTTGAAGGCGGCAGAGACGCGCTCTTGCGGAGCGGCGGCTGTCGCCTGCTGCGCCGCGCGCATCACGGGCGGGGAGAAGGTCTTGCGCGTCGCCAGGTACTCCTCCCGATAGGACGCGAAGGTGAACATCCCCTTGTGCTTGCCGGTCTCCAGGACGCTTTCGATCTGGGAGAGCTTGTTCTCGCGGATGAGGTTGGAGATGGCCTTGTTGTTGCGCAGGACGGACAAGAGAGGCACGGAATAGCCCAGCTTGGGCTGGTAGGTGAGCTGCTGGTTGATGATGCCCACGAGGCTTAAGGACAGTTGCAGCCGGATGTGCTCGCTGCTGTGCGCCTGGGCCGTGTTGCACAGCCGGTGCAGGGCCTCCTCGTGGGCGCCCGCGTGCATGGTGGCGATGACAAGATGCCCGGATTCCGCCGCGTCCAGGCTCAGCTGGATGGTTTCCGGGGAGCGCATCTCGCCCACGACGATGACGTCCGGCGCCTGGCGCAGCACGTCCAGAAGCCCGGACTGGTAGGTGTGGAAATGCTTGCCCAGTTCGCGCTGCTCGATGAAGGACTTCCGGGAGGCGAAGAGGTACTCGATGGGGTCCTCAAGCGTCACCACATGGCAGGCGCGGCTGCTGTTGATCTCGTTGATGAGCGCGGCGATGGTGGTGGTCTTGCCGCTGCCCGTGGACCCGCAGATGAGCAGCAGTCCAGAGCGTTCGCGGCAGAAATCCTTGAGGGACGGGTGCAGGTTCAGGGACTCCACGTCGGGGATATTGCTCGGCAGGAAGCGGATGGCCAGGCTCACGCCCCGGTGCGCGCTGAACGCATTGATGCGCAGCCGCTTGCCCGCGATGGACAAGGCCAGGTCCGTGGACCAGAGCTCCCGGAGCTGCTGCAGCTGACGCTGGTTCAGCAAAAGCTGGACGAGGTTGTCCACGTACTGCGGGGTCAGGATGTGCTGCGGCTGGAAGCATACCTCGCCGTCGCGGCGGCAGACCAGCGGCTCGCCCCCGGTCATGTGCAGGTCGGTGAAGCCTTTTTCAAAACAGGCGTTGATGATTTTTTCAAAGGTTTGCATCGGGTTGTCCTGCACAGGGGGTTGAAGGTGATCTCGCCCGCCAGGCGGCGCGTCCTTCGACAAGTTGCAAGTCGCGTTCCCGTGCATGACTGGCGCGGCGCGGCGCTCCCAGGGGGCGCAAGGTGATGGTCTGCGTCGGAGATGTGACAGGGGCGGCGTGCTGTGGCAGGCCTGCGCGGAGGCCACCAAAAAGGGGCTACCATCGCAAGACGGCAGCCCCTTTGGCGTTGGTTCGCTTGGCCTACAGGGCGAATTCGCCGCCCTTGTAGATGACCTTCCTGCCGCCGCCTGCAAGGGTGGCCGTGACGGTCTTGTCCTCGGTGTTCACCAGGTCCCAGTGCAGGGCCGAGTCGTTGAAGCCGAGCTCCTTCTTGAGCTGTGCGTCGAGCTTGGCCTGGTCGCCGGAAAAGGTGTCGGAGTAGCTGGCGCCCACAGCCACGTGGCAGTTGCCAAAGGTCCCGCCGAAGTTCTCGTCGAACAGCGTGTTGGCCATGAAGGTGTCGATGCGCGAGTGGCGGCGGTCGGTGAGGGAGAACTCGCCCAGCTGCGCCGCGCCCTCGTCCATGGCCAGCTGCTTCTGCACGAACTCCTGGCCTTCCTTGGCCGTGACGCCGACAGCGCGGCCCGCCTTGAACTCCAGGCGCACGCCCGCCACCCGGTTGCCCGAGCGGTAGCTCGGCTGGTCGGCATAGTACACGCCCTCGGTGCCGCGCCAGTCGGGCGAGAGGAAGATCTCGAAGCTTGGGATGTTGTGGCCCGAGACGCCCAGCCAGCGGCGCTGGTCGCCGGGGACTACGGTGAGGTCGCAGTGGGCGGACTCCACGCGCAGGCTTTGGATGTCGAGCGCGGCCAGGGTCTGCTTGACCCGCTGGGCGTCTGCAAAGACCCCGGCCCAGCGCGCGGCCGGGTCGGCGTCGTCCAGGAAGCAGGCCCGGCGGATGACCCGGGCGTATTCCTCCACGCTGATGCCTGCGCAGCGGGCCTGCTCCGGCGTGGGGTAGGCGCAGAGCGTCCAGCCGAAGTCGCCGGTCTGCTCGCGGCCTTCCATGATCTCGCGCAGGAACTTGCGGGCCACGGCGGCCTGGCCGATCTTGGACGGGTCCGTGCCCGCCAGGTGCGTCAGCGAGGCGGGCGCGATGAGCGAGATGAGCCCGGAGAGGTTCGCCATCAGCTCCTTGTCGCCAGGGGGCACGGTCCTGATTTGTGCTTCGGAGCCTTTGCCGTAGAACGAGACTTCCATGTTGCTGGTCAGGTTCTGGCGCGCCACGGGCACCATGCCCTCGTCCATCAGGAGGTCGAACACGGCCTCGGCCAGCGGGGTGGCCAGCTGGTCGAAGCGCAGCAGGATCAGGTCGCCCGGCTTGTACGGGCTGGTGCGCGCGGTGGTGAGCCCCCACCAGAGGGTGCGGGCGTATTTCTTGAGTTCGTCGGTGCTGAACATTGGGGAGCTGCCTTTGGGGAAGATTTCCCGCCCGGCCTGGTCTTGGCCGGAGCCGGGCCGGATGGGCGCGAGCATAGCCCATGCGCCTGGGAAGCTCAACCAGGGCTGATTTGGCGAGTTCTCGCAGATGCCTTTCGCTTTGGCTTGACACCAAGCGTGAGGTAGAGCTATCTGCAACCCCGGAGCCTGCGCGCTCGGTTGCTTGCCTACATTGTGCGAGGAAAACGGCGCCTGGCCCTACGGGTTGTCTCCCATTCCTGGGGGCGCCTGAAATGGGCTGACGATACTTCCTATTTTTACACACTTGGAGGGTACAATGGGCTACAAGGTTACTGTCGACAACGACAAGTGCATCGGCGACGGCGAGTGCGTGGACGTTTGCCCCGTCGAGGTCTACGAGCTGCAGGACGGCAAAGCCGTTCCCGTGAACATGGAAGAGTGCCTGGGCTGCGAGTCCTGCGTGGAAGTCTGCGAGCAGGACGCCATCACCATCGAGGAAGAATAGCATCACGGCAGCTTCGGCTGAACGGGCGGGGGCGGCAGAACAGCCGCTCCCGTCCATTTTTAGCATTTCGCACAGCACCGCCGCGTTGGCCCTGGGGCCCGGGGAGCGGTGCAGCGCGCCCGCCTGCTGGTGGCGGCACTGGCGCCGGGTGAACCCCGGCTTTTTTGTATGCGCCGGACCCCTTTGACTTTCCCCCGGCGCGTGCCCATATTCCCCAGACGCCTCCGGCCCCATGGCTGCTTGCCGCTGCAGCGTGCCCACACGGCGAATTCTCTTTGAGGAGTCCTCAAATGGCCCTGGATTTCAGCGAATTTTTCAAGAAGTATGAGGCCGTCATCGGCGAGGCCGACCAGGTCTTCAACACCGTGCGCGCGCGCTTTGCCGACAATGTGCGCTGCGAAAAGGGCTGCAGTGACTGTTGCCACGCCCTGTTCGACCTGACCCTGGTGGAGGCGCTGTTCCTGAACACCGTCTTCAACGCCCGGTTCAGCGGCATGGACCGCACCCGGATACTGAAACGCGCCGACGAGGCCGACCGCCAGGTCCACCGCCTCAAGCGCGACGCCTTCCGTGCGGTGAAGGACGGCCAGAACGCCCAGGAGATCCTGCTCGAAATGGCCAAGGTGCGCGTGCGCTGCCCGCTTCTGGACGACGAGGGCCTGTGCGAGATGTACGACGCGCGCCCGGTCACCTGCCGCATCTACGGCGTGCCCACGGCCATCGGCGGCGAGGCCCACACCTGCGGCAAGTCCGCCTTCGAGAAGGGCAAGGCCTACCCCACGGTCTACCTGGACCGCATCCAGGACCGCCTCTACGCCATGAGCCACGAGCTTTCCGCCAGCCTGAACACGCGCTTCAAGGGCCTGGGAGAGGTCCTGGTGCCCGTGTCCCTGGCGCTGCTGACCGAATATTCCGACGAGTACCTGGGCATCAAGAAGCCCAGTGATGAGGCTGCGGCCACACCCGCCGCAGCGCCTGCTGGCAAGGCCGCTGGCATGGCGGCCAGGCTCGCCGCCGGCAAGGCCAAGGCCAAGGCCAGGGGCAAGGGCCTGGCCGAGTGCTCGGGCTGCTCGCCGGAGACCAAGCAGGGCGGCTGCTCGGGTTGCTCGCCCAAGAGCTTCACCATCGGCCAGGCGCCGGAGCGGCCCGCCAAAAAGCCTGCGGCGAAAAAGCCTGCGGCCAAGGCAGCGGTCGAGACCGCGAAGCCCGCAGCCAAGAAGACCGCGAAGCCCGCAGCCAAAAAGGTCAAGGGCTAGCCCATGGAGCAGATGTACACCCCGGCGCAGGTCGAGGAGCAGAAAAAGGCCATGTACGAGCGCATGACGCCCCGGCGCAGGCGTTTCGTGGACCGCATCGGCTACGAGAACTGGGACCCGTTCCAGGCCCCGTTTGATCCCATCGACATCCGCACCGATGCCATGGGATTTTCCGCCCACGAACTTTTGAACAAGTACTTCAAGACGTTGCCGTGTGTCCCGGACCCGGACTACATGCAGACCCTGTCCGAGTTCATGGTCCTCCTGGTCATGAACATCGAGAAGGTCCGTCCCGTCCTGGAGTTCAGCGACTGGTACAATTCCATGCTCAAGGAACGAGGCATCACCCTGAACCCCATGCGCCCCGGCGCGGCTGGAGAATAACGCCATGAGCGAAGAACCGAAGTACAACAACGTCGACGAGTACATCCACCACTTGAAAGAGCAGCTCATGGCCAACGCGGAGTGCGGCAACACGCACTACAACCTGGGCGTGGCCTACCTGTCCAAGCGCGAGTACATGGACGCCGAGCACTGCTTCCGCGAGGCCACGGCCAACTCGCCCAAGATGGCCGAGGCCTATGTGCAGCTGGGCGGCATCTGCCTGGAGCGCGGCGACCTGGAAGGCTGCCTGAACTTCAACCGCGTGGCCACGCAGCAGCGCCCGTTCTTTGCCGTGCCCTGGGGCAACATCGGCTTCGTGCTCCTGCAGCTGGGCGATTCCGCTAAGGCCATCGAGGCTTTGAAGAAGGCCATCAAGTACGACCCGAACTTCGTGCAGGCCATGGCCACCCTGGGCAGCGCGTATTTTTCGCGCGGTGAGATGGACGACGCGCTCACCAACCTCAAGAAGGCCGTGGAGCTGCAGCCCATGTTTGGCCCGGCCTGGAACAACCTGGCCCTGGTGCAGGCCGAGATGGGCGAATGGGCCGCTGCGGCCGAGTCCGTCAACAAGGCCCAGGCCAGCGGCTACGAAGTGGCCCAGGCCTTCCTGGACGAGATCGCCCAGAATAATAAATAGGGCGTCCCGGAGGGGGATATGACCCACTCCCGCGACCTCAAGCGCATCCTGCGCGACCTCTTGTCCGTTGACGGCTGGGCCGCTCGCCTGTCCGAGTTCGACGACGTCCCTGTGCGCCGCCTCATCGGCCCGCTCTTCTCCCTGCTTTTGGACCCGTCCGAGACCGTGCGCTGGCGCGCGGTCTCGGTTTTTGGCCGCACCGTGGCCCGCATGGCCGAGAGCCCCTCATCCGAGAAGGGGCCAGGCGAGGGCCTGGAGGCCGCCCGGGTGGTGCTGCGCCAGTGCCTCTGGCGCTTGAACGAGGAGTCCGGAGGCGTGGGCTGGGGCGTGCCCGAGGCCCTGGGCGAGACCCTGGCCCGGAATCGGCGGCTGGCGAGTGAATTCCACCGCGTGCTGGCCTCCTACGTCCGCGAGCCCACCTGCGGCGAGGGCAACTGCCTGGACCACGTGCCCCTGCGCCGGGGTGTGTACTGGGCGCTCGGCCGGGTGGCCCAGGCGTTTCCGGACCTGCTGGCGCAGGAGGTGCCCACGCTCCTGGCCGGGCTTGCGGAGAGCGACGGCGCCTGCCGGGGCCTGGCGGCCTGGGGCTTAGGCATCTTGCGGGCCGGGGAGGCCGCGCCGAAGCTTGTCGCGCTCACCTCCGACCCGACCGAGGTGGAGCTGTTCGCCAGCGGGGAGCTGCGCCGGACCACGGCCGGGTCGCTCGCCAGCGAGGCGCTGGAGCGGCTGGCGGGCATCTGAATTTTTGGGCAATTCTTTGTTGACAACCAGGAAGCCCTGGCTTAAATGAATCTCCCTTGAGCAAAATAGGCGCGTAGCTCAGTTGGTTAGAGCACTTGCTCGACACGCAAGGGGTCAGGAGTTCAAGTCTCCTCGTGCCTACCATATTATTGCGGAGAGGGAGGCCTTAGCGCCTCCCTTTCCCTTTTTTGCCACAAACGGTTCGGCGTCCCGCCCGGTGCGGGATTTGTCAGACCGGGCGATGAGATCCGGGTCGCCGAACGTTCGGGTGGATAACGGCCCGGATCAAGCCAGGAGAGAATGCCGTGCAGCCTGCTAGACAGATCGAAGTCGCTGGTCAGCAAGTATCCGTTGAGGCGGGGGCTTCCTGCTCTGACGCCCTGAAGCTGGCGCTCTCCGGCAAGCAGTTCAAGAACGCCGTCCTTGCCCGTTGCGGCGAGACTCTGCTCGATTTGACCGCGCCTGTTCCGGCCGACTGCGCCGAGCTTGTCGCCATCCCGGCCGACGCCCCCGAAGGCCTCTCCGTCATCCGCCACTCCACCGCCCACCTCATGGCCGAGGCGGTCAAGAAGCTGTTCCCCGCGGCCAAGGTCACCATCGGCCCGGCCATCGAGCACGGCTTCTATTATGATTTCGACTACGAGCGCCCGTTCACGCCCGAGGACCTGGAGGCCATCGAGGCCGAGATGGTCCGCGCGGTCGGTGCGGATAAGCCCTTTTCCTGCGAGACCATGACCAGCGCCGAGGCGCGCGAGCGCTTTGCGGCCCAGGGCGAGACCTACAAGGTGGAGCTCATCGACGACCTCGCCGTGCCTACGGTTACGGTCTACACCCAGGGCGGCTTCTCCGACCTCTGCCGCGGCCCCCACGTGCCGCGCACGGGGCTTTTGAAAGCCTTCAAGCTGACCAGCGTGGCCGGGGCCTACTGGCGCGGCGACGAGAAGAACCCGCAGCTCCAGCGCATCTACGGCACGGCCTGGGCCAACCCCAAGGACCTGAAGCAGTACCTGGACCGCCTGGAAGAGGCCAAGAAGCGCGACCACCGCAAGCTCGGCGTGGCGCTGGACCTGTTCAGCTTCCACGACGACGTGGGCGGCGGCATGGTCTTGTGGCATCCCAACGGAGCCTTGGTGCGCGCCATCCTTGAGGATTTCGAGCGCAAGGAGCACCTCAAGCGCGGCTACAAGCTCGTGCAGGGCCCGCTGATCCTCAAGCGCGAGTTGTGGGAAAAAAGCGGCCACTACGACAACTACCGCGAGAACATGTATTTCACCGAGATCGACGAGCAAGCCTACGGCATCAAGCCCATGAACTGCCTGTCGCACATGCTCATCTATAAGAACAAGCTCAGGAGCTACCGCGACCTGCCGCAGCGCTACTTCGAGCTGGGCGTGGTGCACCGCCACGAGAAGAGCGGCGTGCTGCACGGGCTCTTGCGCGTGCGCTCCTTCACCCAGGACGACGCCCACATCCTCTGCCGGCCGGACCAGCTGCGCGAGGAGATCATCGGCGTGGTCAAGTTCGTGCGCGATGTCATGGCCATCTTCGGCTTCGACTTCACGGCCGAGATCAGCACCCGTCCCGAGAAGAGCATCGGCAGCGACGAGGACTGGGAGCGCGCCACGGATGCGCTGAAGGACGCGCTGGACCACATGGGCATGCCGTACGAGATCAACGCGGGCGACGGCGCCTTCTATGGCCCCAAGATCGACATCAAGATCAAGGACGCGCTGGAGCGCAGCTGGCAGTGCGCCACGGTGCAGTGCGACTTCACCCTGCCCGAGCGTTTCGACCTGTCCTTCATCGGCGAGGACGGCAACAAGCACCGCCCGGTGATGCTGCACCGCGTGATCCTGGGCTCCATCGAGCGCTTCATGGGTGTGCTCATTGAGCATTTTGCCGGGGCCTTCCCGGTTTGGCTCGCTCCTGTCCAGGCGCGCATCCTCACCGTCACCGACGCCCAGAACGCCCACGCCGAAAAAGTCTTGCTGTTTTTGCAAGAACAGGGCATACGCGCCGAAGCGGATCTAAGAAATGAGAAGCTCGGGTACAAGGTACGCGAAGCTCAACTCGAACGAATTCCGTTCATGTTCATAGTTGGAGACAAGGAAGTGGAAGCCGACAGCGTCAACGTGCGCGTGCGCGCAGGCGCTGATGTCGGACTTGTGCCGCTTGCCGAAGCCGCCCGGATTGTTCGCGAGGCGGCGACTGAACCATTCAAGCGCGGAGGGATGAGCTATAGCTTTTCCTAGAAGGCAGGACCAGCATCCCAAGGATGATGGAGTCCGTCGAAACGAGCGGATACGTATACCCCAGGTGCGCGTCGTCGATGACGAAGGCACGCAGCTCGGGATCATGGCGACTTCGGAGGCCTTGGCCTTGGCACAGGCCAAGGGATTTGACCTGGTTGAGGTCTCGCCCAACGCCGAACCGCCCGTCTGCCGGATCATGGACTACGGCAGGTTCAAGTACGAGCAGCAGAAGCGTCAGCAGGAAGCCAAGAAGAAACAGACGGTCATTCAGATCAAGGAAGTCAAGTTCCGGCCCAAGACCGACGAGCATGACTACCAGACCAAGCTGAAGCACATCCGCCGCTTCCTGGAAGAGGGCGACCGCTGCAAGGTGGCCGTGTTCTTCAGAGGACGCGAGATCGTGCACAAGGACCGCGGACAGATCATGCTCGACCGGGTCGTCGTGGACACGGCTGACATCGCCAAGGTGGAACAGCCTTCCCTTTCCGAGGGCCGCACCCTGGTGATGATGCTGACTCCGGTCAGAAAATAGCGTAGCCACATACTAATGATAGACATCGCGCCCAAACGCGCGTGTTGATTTGAGGAGGAAACCATGCCCAAGATGAAGACCAACCGCAGCGCCGCAAAGCGCTTTGTCAGCAACGGTGCCGGCAAGTTCAAGCGCCGCCGCCAGAACCTGCGCCACATCCTGACCAAGAAGAGCGCCAAGCGCAAGCGCCGCCTCGGCCAGAGCACCATGGTCGACGCGTCCAACTTGAACGCTGTCAGGCGCCTGCTGCCCTACGGCTAGCCACGAACCCATAACCGTTTTACGCCAACGAGCGTGCCATCCGGACTTCGAGCCGGGCGGCCTGAAACGATTCGGAGGAAATGAGATATGAGAGTTAAGCGCGGAGTTGCCGGTCACCGTCGGCACAAGAAATTCCTGAAGATGGCCAAGGGCTATATCGGAGCGGGCTCCCGCCTGTACCGTACCGCCCGTGAACGCGTCGAGCGCGCCCTGTGTTTCGCGTTCCGCGACCGCAAGATGAAGAAGCGCGACTTCCGTCGCCTGTGGATCGTGCGCATCAACGCCGCCGCCCGCATCAACGGCCTGTCGTACAGCCGCTTCATCAACGGCCTGTCCAACGCGGACATCGCCATCAACCGCAAGATGCTGGCTGACCTGGCGGTGCGCGAGCCCGCCGTGTTCGCCCAGATCGTCCAGGCGGCAAAGGCGTAGGTCTGTGAACGAGCAGCTCAAGTCCTTCCTGGAAGGACTCGATGGCCTGACCCTGGAGTGCGAAGCGCGCCGGGGTCAGGCTTGCAGTTTGAAGGACCTGGAAGCCCTGCGCGTGGAGTTCCTTGGCCGCAAGGGCAAGCTCGCCGGGGCCATGGTTGCCCTTGCCCAGATGGGGCCCGAGGACAAGCCCGCTGCCGGCAAGAAGGCCAACGAGATCAAGGCCGCGCTCACCGCGCTGCTCGAGTCCCGCCAGGCCGAGCTGGAGGCCGCGAGTGTTCAGGACGGCCTGGCCGGGTTCGACCCCAGCCTGCCCGGCCGCCGCCCGGCTGCCGGCAGCTTGCACCCCATCACCCTGGCCATGCAGGAGATTTGCGAGGTCTTGACCGGCCTTGGCTTCGAGGTCGTGGCCGGGCCGGAGGTCGAGAACGACTGGAACAACTTCGAGGCCCTGAACATGCCCCCGGACCACCCGGCCCGCGACATGCAGGACACCCTCTACATCTCCGATTCCATCGTCCTGCGCACGCACACCTCGCCCCTGCAGGTGCGCACCATGCTCTCGCGCAAGCCGCCGGTGGCGGTCATCGCGCCGGGCAAGGTGTACCGCCGCGACTCGGACCTGACGCACACGCCCATGTTCCACCAGATCGAGGGCCTGCTGGTGGACAAGAACGTAAGCATGGCCGACCTGCGCGGCACGCTGACCGCCTTTGTGCGCCAGCTGTTTTCCGCCAACACGCGCGTGCGCTTCCGCCCCAGCTTCTTCCCCTTCACTGAGCCCAGCGCCGAGGTGGACATCTCCTGCATGCTCTGCGGCGGAGAGGGCCACATCAAGAATGAGCCCTGCCGCGTGTGCAAGCGCACCGGCTGGGTGGAGATCCTGGGCTGCGGCATGGTGGACCCCAACGTGTTCCGCCAGGTGGGCTACGACCCCGAGGCCGTCACCGGCTTTGCCTTCGGGCTCGGCGTGGAGCGCGTGGCCATGCTCAAGTACGGCATCGGCGACCTGCGCATGTGCTTCGAAAACGACGTTCGCTTCCTCGAACAGTTTTCGTAAACCAGCTGCCCCGCACCCAGGTCCGCAGGCCCGGCATTACCGGCAGCGCAAGGGACCAGGGAGCGGGGCGTTTTCCCATCACCGGGGCTCCCCCTAACCAGGGGCTTGGCCCGCAAGGCTTGGCGAGGCGGATATGTTCATCAGCTTGCAGTGGCTCCGAGAGTTCGTGCCCTACACCGGCACCGTGAAGGATCTGGCCGACCGCCTGACCATGCAGGGCCTGGAGGTCGAGGCCATCCTCGATCCCTTCGAAGCAATCGCCAAGATCGTGGTGGGCCACGTGGCCGAGCGCTCGGCGCACCCGGAGTCCGACCACCTTTCCGTCTGCACTGTGGACGTGGGCCAGCCGGAAATGCTCCAGATCGTCTGCGGCGCGCCCAACGTTGCCAAGGGCCAGAACGTGCCCGTGGCCATGATCGGCACGACCATGCCCGGCGGCATGGAGATCAAGCGCGCCAAGCTGCGCGGGGTCGAGTCGCGCGGCATGATCTGCTCCGAGCGCGAGCTTGGGCTCTCCGAAGAACACGCAGGCATCATGGTCCTGCCCTCCGAGTTCAAGCCCGGCCAGCTCTTGACCGAGGCCCTGGGCCTGGAGCGCGAGGTCATCGAGGTGTCCATCACCCCAAACCGCGCGGACTGCCTGTCCGTGCTGGGCATCGCGCGGGAGGCGGCCCTGGGTTTCGGGCTCAAGCTCACCATGCCGCAGCTGAACCTGGTTGAGGACGCGGCTGCGGGCGACGCGACGAAAGTGGTGCGCATCGAAATTTCCGACGGAGAATTGTGCCCGGTGTACCGTGCGCGCGTTTTGACCGGCGCGACGATCGGCAAAAGCCCGGACTGGCTGCGCTACCGTTTGCTGGCCATCGGCCAGCGGCCCATCAGCAACATCGTGGACGTGACCAACTACATTTTGATGGAGCTGGGCCAGCCCCTGCACGCCTTTGACCGCAGCCTGCTCAAGGGCGACGTCATCCGCGTGGCCCCGGCCCAGGACGGCCAGACTATCACCACCCTGGACGGCCAGGAGCGCAAGCTCCTCGGCTCCGACCTGCTCATCTGGGACGCCGAGCGTCCGGTGGCCCTGGCCGGGGTCATGGGCGGCGGCAATTCCAGCATCTCCGACACCTCCTCCGAGGTCGTGCTCGAATGCGCCATCTTCCGGCCCGGCACCATCCGCAAGACCGCCCGCAGGCTCGCCCTGCCCAGCGAAGCCTCCTACCGTTTCGAGCGCGGCGTGGACCAGGTGGGCAGCCTGTTCGCCCTGGAACGCGCGGCCCAGCTCATGGCCGAGGTCTCCGGCGCGCATGTCATGACCGGCATCGCGTGCGCTGAGCCCAAGCCCTGGGCCGACCGCAGCCACATCTTCCGCATCGACCGCTGCAACGCGCTCTTGGGCCTCGACCTCACGCCCGAGTTCTGCCGCACCACGCTCACCGGCCTGGGCTGCGGCGTCGACGCCTCTGACCCGGCCTGCTGGCAGGTCAGCTCGCCCTCGCACCGGCTGGACCTGGAGCGTGAGGTGGACCTGTTCGAGGAATGCGGCCGCGTGTATGGCCTTGACCGCATCCCGGCCGTGTTGCCCAAGATTTCGAAATCGCTCGACTCCGTGCAGATGTCCGACACCGAGTTCGGCTTCCTCCAGGGCCTCAAGGCTTGGGCCGTGGGCGCTGGCCTGCGCGAGGCCATCAACTACAGCTTTGTGGGCACCGACGACCTGGACCGCCTGAACCTCCCGGTGGACGGCCGCATCATGATCGCCAACCCGCTCTCCGAGGACCAGAACGTGCTGCGTCTGGAGATCGCGCCGGGGCTGCTCAATAACGTGCGCCACAACCTGAGCCAGGGCAACGCGAGCCTGCGGCTGTTCGAGGTGGCCAAGGCCTTTACGGCCGACCCGACGAGCGACACCAGCGCGCGCGAGAACTCGCGCCTGGGCATGCTGGTGCACGGCTCCCGCCACAGCCAGGAATGGCCGTGGGAGCAGGGCGAGGCCGACTACCTGGATGTGAAGGGGCTTGTGGAGAACCTGCTGGCGCACTACCGCCTGACCGGCCCCAAAGCCGCTGCCGACTACGTGCTGGAGCCCGGCCACCCGTACCTGGAGCCCTGCGTGCGCGTGGAGCTGCCCGGCAAGGACGGCCCGGTGCTCATTGGCCGCATCGGCCGCGTGCAGCCCAAGATCGCGGACGCCTACCACGCCCGCAAGGACATCTGGCTGGCGGACCTGGACGCGGACCTGCTGCGCAGTCTTTCCCGCGCGCTCACCCCGGTGTTCCGCAGCCTGCCCAAATTCCCGCCCGTGCGCCGCGACGTCACCGTGATCTGCCCGGCCACGCTGAAGAGCCAGGACGTGGAGGCGGCCATCCGCGAGCTGCGGCCCAAGCAGCTCGAAAGTCTGGCCCTGGTGGCCGTCTACGCGCCGGACGCCCCGGCTGATTCCTCCGCCCCGGCCGAGCGCAACCTGACCTTCCGCCTGACCTACCGCCACGCTGAGCGCACCCTGGTGGACAAGGAAGTGGACAAGGAGCACGGCAAGGTGCTTGCTGGCCTGCCGCAGAAGCTCCCGGTCCGCATCTAGCACGTATCCGCAAGAGAATCCCGAAAAGGGAAATGAAGAGGGGAGTCCGCGAGGGCTCCCCTTTGTTATTGTCGCGATAGTTTGGGTTTTGCCGCTGCGGGCGGCTTTGTTTTGATTGGCCCGCGCCAGCGCGCGCCGTGCATCCAGGCGAGCCTACGCGTCGCCTCCGAGCATCCTGATCTCGCGCTGCGGGAAGGGGATGGCGATGCCGCGCGCCCGGAACGTGTCCAGGATTGCCCTGTTGAGCTCGCCCGTGGCGTCCACGTAGTCGGGCACTTTGACCCACGGGGACACGCGCAGGGTGACGCCGGAGTCGGCCAGGCGCGCAACGCCCACCACCGGGGCCGGGTCCTGGAGCACGCGGGGATTGGCGCGCAAGATCTCGTCGACGATGCCCAGGGCAAGGCCCACGTCGGTGCCGTAGGCAACATCCACCGCGAGGTTGAGCTGCCGGGTGCGGCCGCAGTTGTGCAGGATCTCGCCCACGATCTTGCGGTTGGGGATCACGACCATGGAGTGGTCCGTGTGGCCGAGGGTGGTGCTGAACAGGCTGATGTCCAGGATTTCGCCTTCTTCGTTCGCGATGGAGATGTAGTCGCCCACGTGGAAGGGCCGCGTGAAGATGATGGTCAGCCCGGCGGCCACATTGCCCAGGATGCCTTGCATGGCCAGGGCCACGCCTGCGCCGGCCACGCCGAGGCCGGCAACCAGGGGCAAGAGCTCCACGCCGAGGTTTTGCAGGGCCATGATGACGAACATGCCCACCACCAGGACGCGGGTAGCGCGCACCAAGAGCGAGCGCACCGGGGCTTCGAGGTTCAGGCGCAGCAGCAGGCTGTCCAGAAAGCGGCCCACCCAGCGCCCGACCATGTAGCCAGCGGCGATGATGGTGAGCGCGACGAAGAGCTTCGGGCCGAAGCGGACGGCCATGTCCAGGGCCGAGGCCCGCACCTGATCGAGGGACTGCAGCGAAGTGTCCATGGGCGTGCGCTCCTTTGGAAGCAAAGATGCTGGAAATGTTAGGGCAGATTCGGCCGGAATGTCCAGCCTTGGGCGGGGTGGGGTGGGAAAAGAGAAGGGGAGCCGCGAGGGGCTGCCAATTGTTCATTTAAGTGGGTGATAGGAGTGAGTCTCTGTAGGAGATTAAGGGCAGTTTGTTGAGTTGTGTGTAGCATTTTGAAATTCTCTAAATGCCTCAGAGATACCAAATGCTTGTGCAGCAAATAATGTGCACGAGATAAGAAATAGAGCTATTGAAAGACAAAGAAAAATGAAGCTTGTAACCAGCAATGCTTTACTTTTTCTTTTCTCGGCAGGATTTTCAAGAAATATGTTGTTTGCAATTATTTCGAAATGTGCCGCTGCAAAAAGTTCTGTTAAGTATGCCGACCCAGTTGCTAGTACTGCACACAGAGCACCGGAAGCAAAATATTTAACGGCATACGGGTGGCTCTGTGCGCCTTGCACATGGGCAAGCACAGCGACAGCACCACCACCATTCAGTAAAAAGATTCCTCTGAGTGCTTGGATTGCAAACGTACCGACAGATGTGATTAATGCCCTTTTTGTCTCTTCATGCTGTTTGTACTGCTCAAGTTTTCCCTGGAAGTTAAGTTCGGCCTCTTTGTCCTGTTCCATTGACTCCTCCCTGCCAGAGCTATTGCTGACGCTTATACCCTGTACTCCATCGGGAATCAACGATTGGCTACAGATTTATGCGATGGTAGTAGCTGCCCCCCCCCTTCCCCCCGCCCCCGCCCCCTGTTACCCTCCGGGCTGACGGCAACCCGCCGTCTCACCCCCCAACGCACTGAGGCGGAGCATGAGCAGAGTTGACGATATCCTGAACAGGATCGAAGCCCTGGAAAAGGAGCTGCGCGACGAGCTGCGCACCATCGAGCCCCGGCTGCGCTACACCATCCACGACAGGAAGGTGCGCTTCAACGCCGAGGTCAAGAAGCGCCAGAAGCTCCTGGTCAAACGCTGGTTCAACTACGTCTACGACTCCGGCTTCATGATCGTCTTGACCATCCCGCTCATCTGGTCCGCGCTCATCCCCATGCTGATCCTGGACGTGGCCATCGGCCTGTACCAGCTCATCTGCTTCCCGGTGTACGGCATCCCCTTTGTCAAACGCCGGGAGTACATCGTCTTTGACCGCCACTCCCTGCCCTACCTCAACATCATCGAGAAAATAAACTGCACCTACTGCGCCTATTTCAACGGCATCATGGGCTACGTGCGCGAGGTCGCGGCGCGCACCGAGCAGTACTGGTGCCCCATCCGCCACGCCCGGCCCGTGAAGCCCACGCACAGCCGCTACCGGCAGTTCTTTCCCTTTGGCGACGCCGAAGCCTACCATCAGGGCCTGGAGGACGTGCGCAAGCGCTTTGACGTCGTGCGCCCGCGCGACGAGGACTGACCGCCAGCGCCCGACCCGGCCCGCCAACCGGGCGGATTCCCAGGCAGGATGCCCACCCCTTCCCCCCGCGAAAAACCTCTGCTATAGCTTTAAGAATGGAGACAGGCATTCGAGGCAAAATGTATAAAATCGGGCAGGCTGCAAAGTTGCTCGAGGTGAAGCCCTTTGTCCTGCGCTTCTGGGAGAGCGAGTTCAAGGACGTGCTGGTGCCCGTGCGCACCCCGGCCGGCCAGCGCGCCTACACCGAGCAGAACGTCGATACCGTGCGCGAGATCAAGCGCCTGCTCTACGACGAGGGCCTGACCATCGAGGGCGCGAAAAAGCGCCTGGGCCAGCCGCAAGCCAGTCCCGCAGACCTCTGTCCCGCCAGCACGAAGCCAGCTGCTACGCCGGGCCTCGCACCGGGCCTCTCGCCAGGTCTTGAGACCGGCCCGACGCCTGCCGCCCAGGCCGCTGGCCAAGCCGAGGCCCTGCGCGCGACCCTGCTCGACGTCCGCAGCGAACTCGCCCGCATCCGCGATTTTCTGGGCGCCTGACCGCCCGGCCACCTCAGCCATACTGGAGGGCTCCCATGCGCTATCTGGTCATCATCGGCGGCATCGTTGTCACCCTTTTCGTCGTCGCCGCCGTGCTGCTGGCCGTCATGGTCGATCCCAACAAGTACAAGGGCGACATCACCAGACTGGTGAAGGAGCGCACCGGCCGCGAACTGGTCTTTGAGGGCGACGTGAAGCTGTCGTTCTTCCCGCGCCTGGGCGTGGAGACCGGCGGCGTGAGCCTGAGCAACCCCCCGGGCTTCGGCGACAAGCCCTTCACGCGCATCAAGGCCGCCAGCGTCAGCATCAAGATCCTGCCGCTTCTGGCCCGTCGCGTGGAGGTGGGCCGGGTGTCGCTTGAGGGCCTGGAGCTGCAGATGGTCCGCGACGAGCAGGGCCGCGCCAGCTGGGCCGATTTCACCGGGCCGGAGACTCCCCAGAGCGAGGCCGAGGCGAAGAAATCCGCCGGTTCCGGCCCCTCGACGCTCACCGACCTGTCCCTGGACGGCCTGCTCATCAAGGACGCGGAGATCTTCTGGGAGGACCGGCAGGCCAAGAAGAGCTACACCGTCAGCAACCTGAACATGGACGTGAAGGCCATCCAGCCCGGCAAGCCCTTTGATTTCGCGGGCCATTGCACCGTTGTCTCCACGGCCCCGGAGATCAAGGCCGCGCTCAGCGTCACCGGCACGGCCACCCTGAACCTGCCGGACCAGCGGCACCTGCTGACCAAGTTTCTGACCAAGGTTTCGGCCACGGGCAAGGGCGTGCCTGGCGGCAAGGGCGAATTCACCCTCGGCCTGGCCGAGCTGAAGCTCGACATGGGCAGGCAGACCGCAGAGGGCGCGGGGCTGACCTTTGGCGCATACGGGGCCAAGGGCTCGGGCCAGTTCCTGGCCTCGAACCTGAGCGCCGGGCCGGACACCAAGGGCCGCATCGAGATCGCGGACTTCAACGGCCGTGAGCTCTCGGCCGCGCTGACGGGCAAGGCCCCGGACACGGCCGACGCGGCCGCCTACCAGCACATCAGCGCCTCCGTGGAGTTCAAGCATGGCCGGGGCTACCTCGAGATCCCGGTGTTCAAGGCCAGCCTGGACGAGGCCCGGGTGGAGGGCCGCCTGCGCGTCACCGGCATCGAGAAGAAGTCGGTGAACTTCAACGTCCGCATCGAGGGCCTGGATGCCGACCGCTTCCTGCCCGCCAAGAAGGACGGCGAGGCCGCCAAGGAGGCCCCGAAGGAAGCGGGCATCGACCCGGCCACGGGCCAGCCCAGGAAGGACGAGCTGTTCCCGGTGGATACCCTGCGGGGCCTGAGCCTGGACGGCCAGCTCACGGCGGAGCGCTTCAAGATCAAGGGCCTGCGCTTCGCCTCGCTCAAGGTGCCCATGAGCGCCCAGAACGGCGTGCTGGAGGTGGGCCAGGTGGAGGCGCGGCTGTACGACGGCTCGCTCAAGAGCACCCTGCGCCTGAATGTTCAGGGCGCGCAGCCCATCATTACCCTGCAGCTGGCGGTGGACAAGATCCAGGCCAAGCCGCTGTTCACGGACCTGAACAACAAGCCCAGCGGGCTCGCCGGCACCCTGTTCCTCGACACGCCCTCGCCCCTGGTCTGCCACGGCAACAGCGTTTTGGCGCTCAAGAGCACGCTGCTCGGCCGGGCCACCTTCGCCATCAAGGACGGCGTGTTCCCCGGCGTCAACTTGATCGGCTCGGTGAACGAGGTGGCGCAGAAGGCCAAGCAGGCCGCCACCGGCGTGGAGGCCGGGTCGGAAAAGTCCACCAAGTTCGGCATCATCACCGGCACCGCGGTCATCACCAATGGCGTGGTGGCCATCAACGACCTGGACGTGAAGGCCCCGTTCCTGCGCGCCGATGGCAAGGGCACGGTGAACCTGGTCAGCAAGGAAGTGGACTACACCGTGCAGGCGCGCCTGGTTCCGAGCACCGAGGGCCAGGGCGGCAGCGCCGGGTTCCTCGGGCTGGTGGTGCCCATCCGCGTCACCGGTCCCTACGACAACCCCTCCTACGGCACGGACTACCTGCGCGCGCTGGGCAAGGGCGCCATCAACGCCGTGGGCGGCGTGGTCCAGGGCGTGGGCAACGTCATCACCGGCAAGAAGGGCAAGGACGGGAAGTCGTCCGGCGGCCTGCTTCAGGGGGTCAAGAATCTGTTCTGATTTGTTCTCAAATAAGTATCTATAAAAATTGGAGTATTTATGCAACGTTTCGCATTCTTTGTCGACGGCTCGAACCTCTACGGTTCGCTGCGCACCATGAACCTGGAGATCAACAACTACTCGCAGCTCTACGCGCACATCTACCGCGAGGCGGTGAGCACCTGGCATGAGGTGACCTTGCAGGACTCCCCGGCGCCCGCGCAGCTCCGGCGGGTCTACTGGTACGCGGTGGGCGGCATCGACGACTGGGACCTGCAGAATCCGCAGTCGCGCTCGGCCCTGCGCCAAGCATTTGTGCGCGACGCCGAGATCCGCGCCCTGTGGCTCACGCGGGTGTCCATGGGCAACCCGACCCTGGCCGAGGCAGACCTGGAGGAAGAGGCCTGGCAGGCCTGCTATGCCGACTTCCGCGACTGGTACCACGCCAAGATCAGGGCCATCGACGGCATGCGCCGGTTTTACGCCGGGGTGCGCGCCTCCTCGGACCTCATCGACATCCGCGAGGCCGGGCACTGGAAGGTCAACTTCCTGCACAAGTGGGTGGAGGAAAAGGGCCTGGACACTGCGCTGGCCGTGGACATGGTGGCCCTGCAGGACAACTACGACGTGGCTGTCGTGCTCACCGGCGACGCCGACGCCATCCCGTCCATCCGGCACCTGAAGGAGCGCGGCAAGCACATCGCGGCCGTGGAGTTCGTGGGCGGCGGCGCGGCCGATACGCGCGGCCGGGCCTTCTCTTCCAGGCTCAAGACCCACGCGGACTTCGTGCTGCGCATCTTTGAAAAGGACCTCGTGCACCTGGACCACCGCAACAAGGGCATGAACGGGGCAGGGTAGCCCCATGCACCATGGGCGCTGACCCATGGACCAGGGGCGCTGCCCCTGAACCCCGCTGGGGGAAATGATTTCCCCCAGACCCCCTCATTGGTTCGCCGTGATTACTGCGGCGGTCCCCGCCGCAGTAATCACGGCCAATGGGGAGTCCAGAGGGCCTCAGGCCCTTTGGCCGCCGGAGGCATCCATGTTCACGCAAATGAGGGCCCTGCTGTTTCTGGCCGATGTGGTGCTGGTGCTGCACACGGCCCTGGCGCTGTTTCTGGCCTTCGGGCTGGCGGCCATCTGGCTGGGCGGCTGGCTGGGCTGGGGCTTTGTGCGCAACCGCCGGTTCCGCATAGTGCATCTGGCGGGCATGGCCGTGGTGGCGCTGGAGTCCGTGCTGGGCCTGACCTGCCCGCTGAGAGAGGTGGAGTCCGCGTTGCGCGTGGCGGCCCGCCTGGGCAAAGCTGCCGCCCTCTATCGGGGCGGGTTCATCGCCCACTGGCTGGGGCGCATCCTGTACTACGATTTCGACGAGCGGGTGTTCCTGGCGCTGTATCTGGCGGCGCTGGGGCTGACGCTTCTGGCGTGGCGAAAGGTCAGGGTGCGACGTTGATCGACAGCCGGGGAGAAGTGTGCTTGAGATCGTGCCGTGTCCCGGCGTTGTCCGGTGGTTTTGCGCTAACAGCAGGAGGGGAGGGTGATGCCTGGAAAGACCCTTGGTGCGCTGGTTCTGGCTGTGTGGCTGCTGCTGGCTGGCGCGGCCCAGGCCGCGAGCGCAGTGGTGGAGACCCGGGACCTCCTTGTGAGCGATGCCACCGGCAATGTCTCGGAGGCGCGGCTTGCAGATCTGGCCGGGCAGGCCCAGGCGATGCTGGAGCGGGTGCTGACCTTCTGGTCCGCTGATTCCGGCGTGGGACGTTTTGGCAAGATACGGGTCATTTTCGATGTGCCGCGCAGGGGCAACTATTCCTGTGTCTTCTACTGGGCTGGCCGGGGGCCGGAGCGTGTGCGCAACGTCCGGGTCTTTGGTTTCGAGGGGCCGGTGCAGATGCTGGCCCACAAGCTCACCAGCGCGGTTTTCCCGCAGCAGGACAAGCTGATCCGCAACATGATGGGCATTCTTACCGAGGAGCAGCTCGGCAATCCGCTGACCTTCCCCCGCTGCGGCTTTGGCAGCGACGACTGGGTGCTGGCGCTGCTCAAGGCCAGGGCCTATATCCCCCTCGATGAGCTGGGGCCAGACCATGAATCCTGGGGCATGAAGGACGCCGGGGGTGGCAGGCTCATGGTTCTGGACAGGCCCAAGCAGCATAGATCGTACGCCGAGGCCGGGTCCTTCGGCGGGTATCTGTTTCAGACCTATGGCCCAGGCAAGATCCTGCGGCTCCAGCGGCTGTCACATGAAATCAAGCGGCCCTGGCAGGACGTGTTCGGGCTCGGCTTGGAGGAGCTTGAGGCCAATTGGCTGTCGACCCTGAAGGCCCAAGCACAGGCGCGGGAAGCGGAGATTTCGGTGGTGTCGAGGTTCCTGGACGCGGACCCGGTCACGGCCTGCACGCAGGCGCAACGGCTGGCATCCGGCAAGCGCTGAAAACGCCAGCCTCCGCGCGATGGCCCTATTGCCCAGCCTGCGGCTTCGCGGCCACGAGCATGTCCTGGCCGTTCTCGCAGTCAGGCCTGCCGCACCAGCGCCCAGGCACGAGCTTCGTCGCCGTGATGCCCTCGCGCTCAAGCATGGCCCGCACCAGCGACTCCTCATAGGCCACGGCGTCCTCTTTCGAGTCCGGATCGGCCACCCAGAACCCGCCGTAGCGCTTGGTGAAGTCCGGGTTGCCCGGACCCTTGGCGAGCAGCTCGCGCACCGCGTCGTTCATGAAATAGTAGGTGGCGAACATGCGCCCGCCAGGGGCCAGCACGCGCGCGATCTCGGCCAGGTACCCGGCCATGTCCGCAGGCAGCATGTGCGTGAACACAGAGACCAGGATGACCATGTCAAAGGAGGCGTCGGGGTAGGGGAAGCGGAAGGCTTCCGCGCTGACGCTGGCGGCCGGGTTGTACACCCCGCTGAACACGTCGATGGTGCGGAACTCGAAGTTGGGCAGGCGCGGGCTTAAGTTCTGCTGGCACCATTTTACGCCCAGCGGGAAGGTGTCGAAGCCGCTGTAGCGGGCCTCGGGACTCAGGTACTCGGCCAGGCCCCAGGCCGCGCGTCCGGCGCCGCAGCCCACGTCGAGCACCCGCTCATGCGGCTTCAAGTCGGCGTGGCGGATGAAGAAATCCAGCAGCATGCGCGCGCTCTGGGCGTAGTCGCCCCCGCCGAAGCAGATGCTCAGGTCCGGGTGCGGGATGGGCAGGGCGGTTGGCGCGGGCATGGGCGGCTCCTGAGGGGCGGTTTGGGCGGGCGGAAATTTTGACGCACGCCGGGGAGGTAGCAAGGATTGGGCCAGGGACCAGGAGGGAGGAGGGCCTCACCTCGTCCGTTCTCTCAAAGACGCCGGAGTGGTGACCGAGCATTCCGGGTTGTCGCTTTGGTTCCTCCTCGGCTTGCCTTGAGTGCAGGTTGTCCGTCATGCGTTCTGTTACAGCTGCTGCGCTTCCGCGCGCAGAGTGCTTGACGCCAGGGCCGTGCTCTTGGATGATGCCAGCAACACCCTGGATGCTTGACAGCTTCCTTTGTCGCTGCATCAGTATTGTGAGGTTTTGTGGGGTCCTTGTCGTTTACGCTCCAACTCGGCACGCTCATGCCGGTGCTCCTTGGCGTCACCCTGGTCCGGGTACTTGCCATGTGGCACTATGCGTCGCAGCGGCGCGTGTACCCCGGCTTCCGGCCCCTCATGCTTGCTGCGGTGCTGGTGTTCGCCGGCATGGCCGTGCTTATGCTGCGCGCCAGGTTTGGCGATACAGTGCCCCTGGTGATCTTGACCAATTTTATTTTGCTGGGGCCTGATGTCCTGGTGTACTACGGCCTGGGCGAATATGGCCGGATGCCGCACCTGCGCGCGCGCACGTTGCAGAACGCCCTCTTTGTCGTGTTTGTGTGCCTGGTGCAGGCTGCGGATGCGCTGCTCGACCCGAGCATGGTGCGCCGGGTGGTCATCTTTTCCGTTGCCGCGCTGCTGTTGACCGCGCGCATTGGTCTGGAGCTGCCCTGGCGCAGCCGCCGCCGCCTGCCCGGCATGCGAATCCTGTGCTTCAGCTATCTCATTACCGCCGGTCTGCAGGTTCTGCGCGGCTTCAACGCCCTGGCCGTTCCCGGCTTCACCATGCTGACCATGGGGCATGGGGATGTCCTCGGGGTCTATTCTGTTTTCTACCGCATCCTGCAATCCGCGTTGGAACTCTATGTGGTGTTCGCCATGAACTCGGCCATGCTGGAAGACGACCTGCAGGTGGCGACATCGCAGATTGAGCGCCTGGCCCAAACGGACGCCCTGACCGGGACGTTCAACCGGCGCGGCATGGAGCTGCTGGGGGTGGAGGCGCTGCACCGGTCCTTTGCGCAAAACATGCCCGCTGCTGTGCTCATGCTCGATCTGGACCACTTCAAACAGGTGAACGACAGCCTGGGACACGCGGCGGGCGACGAGCTCCTGCGGTCCGTTGCGGCGCTGTGCGCGGTATCGCTCCGCAAGGAGGACGTGCTGGCGCGGTATGGCGGTGAGGAGTTCGTCGTCATCGCCCCGCAGACGAAACTGCACGAGGCCGGGCTTTTGGCCCAGCGCATGCGTTTGGCCGTTGAGGGAGCGCGTTTCGAGGTCCTGGGCGGGGCAAGGATGACGGTGAGCATCGGTGTGGCCGGAGCGCGGGAGGGCAGCCTGGAAGCGCTGGTCAAAAGCGCGGACACGGCCCTGTATCAGGCCAAGGTGTCCGGTCGCAATAAGGTCGTGGTCGCCGTGGGAGCAGGCAAGGACGCGGAGCGCTTGGCCCCGGCGGCTGATGTGTAGGGGCTGCGGCGTAAAGGGCGGTTCGTAAAGGCAGGGCCACAGCCTTTCAGGAGTCGGCCCTGCCCTTCAAGGACGATGTGCTCGCTTGGGCCATCACGGCAGAGGGGTTCCGGCTGGTCATCGAGGTGGAGCGGGTGGTGCTGGTGGGGGAGCAGTCGCTAAGGCATGGAATATATTCTATGCTTGGCCGGGGAGCTGCTATAGTATATACGTTTGCCGACACACAGCCTTGTTTTCAAATGTTGTGCTGTAAACTACCCGCACGGAGTGAGCTATGGCAAAGCACGATTTTCACGAGAAGGCGTTTGATGAGGGAACGATTCTTAAGTTGGAAATCTTGTCGAGATATCTGGAAGAATGGCTGCCTGTATTTACGCACACTCCGAATATGGCAAGGATAAATATCTTTGATTTTCAGTGTGGTCCGGGGCAGGACATTCAGGGGGTAAAGGGCAGCCCGCTCAGGATCACGGATGTCATCGCTGCGGCCAGACCTTCAACCAAAATGGCGTCACCAAGAATTGTCGTACACTTCAATGATATAGAAATAGCTAAAATTGACCAACTGCGGGGATTGCTTCAGGGTTGCGAGACCGGTTGCGAGTATGATTTTTCATCGCTCGAATTTGAAGACTGTTTTAATAAGTGCCTTCCAGGAATGCATAAGCCTGGAACAGCAAATTTTCTATTTATCGACCCGACAGGCTTGATCAAAATGGACAGCATTGTATCACAACTTTCAAAACTGAAGTTGACGGATTTTTTGCTTTTTGTCCCGGTCCAATATGTTCGTCGTTTCGCAGGGAAGGCTGAATTTCAGCGGTACATGCCTGGAATGAAATGCAACGGAAATTTCGAGGACACTCCCAGCGAAGTTTGCGCGTATATTCAAGAGAAGCTCAATGCTAGCGGTTCAAGTTATTTTTTGGCACATTTTTCAATTCGTAAAGCGAATTCTGCGAATGTCCATAGTCTCGTTTTTGGTTCCAGGAGCCCAAAAGGTCTGGAGAAGTTTCTAAGGGTCGTCTGGAACATGTCTCCGAATGGTGAAACGAATTTCGAATTGTCTGGTGATCTTCTGTTTAAGACGAAGCAGCTAAAGCTGCCCGGGATTAAAGAGATTTCCTCTAAGCAGCAGTTGTTTCAAGAAGAATTGGAAGCAAAGGTTCTTTCCGGCGAGTTAGGGACCGCACGTGCTGTGGCCTTGTTCAGCTTAAGGCGCGCGTTCTTGCCTACTAGGCATGCGAAGCCTGTTCTGTCAGATCTGAAGAAGAGGGGGCTATTACAGAATGTGCCGCCGTTAGGATATGACAAGGTATTTGGCGGAGAGGAAATCCCTTTGGTCAGATCAGCTAGCACTGGAGATAATTGTGGCCGCGCAAAGTAAGATTGAGTGGACAGAAGCAAGCTGGAACCCATTAACGGGCTGTACGAAGATCAGTCCAGGGTGCAAGAATTGCTATGCGGAACGCATGGCAAAGCGCCTCCGCGCCATGGGTAATCTAAACTACGCAAATGGATTTGAATTGACATTTCATGAACATGTGATCGGGTTGCCACTGACATGGAAAAAACCTCAAATTGTGTTCGTCAATTCCATGAGTGATCTCTTTCATGAAGACGTTCCGCTGGAATTTATTCAGAAGGTTTTTTCCGTCATGGCTGTTGCAAAGCAACATACATTTCAAGTGTTGACAAAGCGTTCAACGCGCCTCGCAGAACTGAGCCCGGCCCTCAACTGGCCCTCGAATGTGTGGATGGGGGTGAGCGTTGAGAACGAAGATTATGCCTACCGGATTGAGAACCTTTCGAGAACACCGGCTAGGGTAAAGTTCGTTTCAATGGAGCCCCTAATTGGGCCTGCGGACAATGCCGACTTTTCGCTGATTGACTGGGTAATCGTGGGGGGTGAGTCTGGACCAGGGGCGCGCCCAATGCATGAGGAATGGGTGACTAGTCTCCGCGATAAATGCACAGACCTGAATGTGCCTTTCTTTTTTAAGCAATGGGGCGGAGTCAATAAGAAAAAGGCAGGGCGAGTGCTGGAGGGGCGACTCTGGAATCAGTTCCCACGGTTGTCTGCCAGCTTGTAATAGCAGAATTCAGTATCTCGAGAAGCTTACCCCACCCCCGCCAGCACCTTGAGCTTGGCGAAGCAGGAGTCCAGGGACTCGTTGTCGGCCACGAGCTGCTGCAAGAAGCCGTTGATGGGCGCGACCATGTCGATGGCGCGGTCCACCTCGGCGCTGGCGCCGCGCTGGTACGCCCCAATGTTCACCATGTCCTCCACGCGCAAGACGTCGATGGCCGGGAAGTGCGACTGGTCCGCCAGATCGCGCGTGAGCACGATGTGCCCGTCGATGATGGAGCGCACCGCGTCGGCGATGGGCTCGGTGAAGTCGTCGCCGTCGACGAGCACGGTGTAAATTCCGGTGATGGAGCCCAGGGCGCTCTTGCCCGTGCGTTCGAGCAGCTGCGGCAAAAGCGCGAACACGCTCGGGGTGTAGCCGCCGCGCGTGGGCGGTTCGCCCGCTGCCAGGCCGACTTCGCGTCCGGCCATGGCGAAGCGCGTCACCGAGTCCATCATCAAGAGCACGTCCAGGCCCTGGTCGCGGTAGTACTCGGCCACGGCCGTGGCGGCAAAGGCCGCGCGCATGCGGATGAGCGGGCTCTTGTCGCTGGTCTCCACGATGACCACGCTGCGCGCCATGCCTTCCGGCCCCAGGTCGCGCTCGATGAACTCGACAACTTCGCGGCCGCGTTCGCCCACCAGGCCGATGACGTTGATGTCAGCCTTGGTGTAGCGGGCCATCATGCCCATGAGCGTGCTTTTCCCAACGCCCGAACCGGCCATGATGCCCACGCGCTGGCCTTTTGCCAGGGTGAGCAGTCCGTTGATGGCGCGCACGCCGACATCGAGCGGCTGGTCGATGCGCGGGCGCTCCATGGGGTTGGGCGGGGTGCGGTACAAGGGCGCGTAAGATTCTGCGGCGATCATGCCCTTGCCGTCGATGGGCTCGCCAAAGGCGTCCAGCGTGCGGCCGAGCAGGCCGGGCCCCACGGGGATGTGCGGGGGCGCGGAGGAGTTGCGGATCAGGCTGCCCGGGCGGATGCCGCGCATGTCGCCGTAGGGCATGAACAGGCAGGAGCCTTCGCGGAAGCCCACGACCTCGGCCGGGATGGGGGTGGAGTCGCGGTCCTCGGGCAAGAGGTGGCAGACCGAGCCGAGCGGGGGCTTGATGCCCTGGCCCTCGGCGATGAGGCCCACGACCTTGGTGATCTTGCCGAAGGTCTGGCAGAGGTCGAGCCCCTGGCAGGCGGCGTCTACGGCATTGGGATCAAGGGGCACTTTGACCCGCCTCCCCGGTGTTCCCCGCCTCCCTGGCCTGGTCCAGGTCCTCGGGCAGCTCCAACTGCTCCAGATAGGGCGAGAGAAGCGCCAGGCGGCTGTGGATGGCGTTGTCGGCCAGCAGGTCGCTGGTCTCCAGCACCACGCCGCCCTCGGTCAGGGAGGCGTCGCTGAGCAGGCGCCACTGGCCGTAGTCGGGACGGCTGGCCTGGATCTCCTCCATGAGAGCCTTGGCCAGTTCGTAATCCTGGGGCGCGACCTTGAGGGTGAACTCGCGGTGGGCGTCCAGCCGGGAGAGGGCCTCGTCCATGAGGCTTCCCAAAATCTCGGCGCGGCGCTGGTCCATCTCCACGCGCAGGGCCTTCTCGGTAAAACTCTTGGCCAGGGCGGCGAAGTCGCGCCGGCGCGACTGCCAGACCTCCAGCCCCAGTCCGGAGATGGCGTCCATCAGCGAGCTCATGGCCTGGGCCTGGGCGGCAAACTCGGCGTCGAGCCGGGCCTGGGCCTCGGTCTCGGCCTGCTGGCGGGCCTCGGCCACGGCGGCCTCGACCTCGCGGCGGCCTTCCTCGCGGATGGCCTCGGCCTCGCGGCTGGCCTTTTCCAGGGCCTGGGTGATGATGGTGCGGGCCATGTCCTGGGCCTTGTCGCGGCAGCGGCCGATGTACTCGATTTCCGTGGCCTCGTCCCACATGGGGCGGTGGCGCTTGCCCTCCATCTCCTGAATGGTCAGGTAGTCCGGGCCGGGCGTGTCGCAGCCCATGATGACCCGGCCGGTGTAGTGCTTGTCCTGGGCCGCGGGATTAGATGAATTCATCTCCACCACCTCTGCTTATGGCGATGCGGCCTTCCGCTTCCAGACGGCGCACGGTCTTGACGATGTTCTGCTGGGCGCCTTCCACTTCGGAGAGCTTCACCGGGCCCATGATCTCCAGGTCTTCGCGGATCATTCCGGCGGCGCGTTCGGACAGGTTCTTCAGGAACTTGTCCTTCAGGTCGTCGGAAGCGCCCTTGAGGGCCTTGGTCAGCTCCTCGTTGCTGACGTCCTTCAACAGCTCGCGGATGCTGCGGTCGTCCAGCGCCTTGATGTCCTCGAACACGAACATGAGGTTTCTGATGTCGTCGGCCATCTGCTGGGACTCTTCCTCGATCTCGGAGAGCACTTCCTCTTCGGTGGCGCGGTCCACCGCGTTTAAGATCTCGGCCACGGAGTTGATGCCGCCGACCTTCTTGCCTTCCTTGCCGCCCATGGCGATGAGCTGGCTCTGGAGGACCTTGTCGACCTCGTGGAGCATCTCCTCGGCCACGGCCTCGAGCTTGGCCAGGCGCATGAGCACCTCTGCGCGCACGCCGGAGGGCAGGTTGCTTAAGAGCTCCGCCGCCTGGTCCGGGTGCAGGTGGCCCAGGATCAGGGCGAGGGTCTGGGGGTGTTCGTTTCTGAGAATCTGGGCCAGGATGCGCGGGCTGACGTTGGAAAGCTCCTGGAACGGGGTCGGGCCGGAGCTGATCTCCAGCGTGTCCAGGATGTACTTGGCGGTCTCGCTGTCGAGAGCCTTGGAGAGCAGGCGCTTCACCTGTTCCGCACCGCCCATGAGCATCTCCGAGCCGTAGGTGATGGACTCGTTGAATTCCTTCAACACGTCCAGCACGTCCTCGCGGGACACGGAGTCGATGTCGAGCATGGCCTTGGACACCGAGGCGATCTCCTGGCGCTCCATGCGCTTGAAGGCCTCTGCGGTGAACTTTTCGCCCAAAGCCAGGCAGACGATGGCGGTTTTCTGGGGACCGGTGAAGCTTGCCACGTTAGGCCTCCTGTCTGGCCCAGGACTTGAGCAGCCTGATGGCCTGGTCCATGTTCTGATCGGTCAGCTGCACTGCCAGATTCTTGGCGTTCTCCAGGCGGCGGGAGGTGTCGAGAGCTTCCTCGGGAACCTCAAGGGCCTCCTCGATGGCCAGGCGTTCATCATGACTGGGCAAACTCGTCATTTCCTCGACCTCCTGCTCCGCTACCTTGGGCCGGATAAGGGCCATGACAACCGGACGGACCACCAGGATCAGGAAGAGGAAGATCAAGAGGCCGGTCATGAGCGGCTTGCCCAGGCGCTGGCCCATCTCGATGAAGTTCCTCACCAGCGAGGGCCCCTCGCTCATGTCCATGGCTCCGAAGGCGATGCTGGAGACCTCGATGGAGTCTCCGCGGGCCGAATCGAAGCCCACGGCGCTCGATACCAGGCTCTTGATGCGGGCAATCTCTTCCGCCGTGCGCGGCACGTAGGTGAACACGCCGGTCTTCTCGTCCTTGGTGTACGTCCCATCCACGATAACCGCAACACCCAGGCGCTTCAACTCTCCCACCGGGGAGACGATCTGCTGCTCTTCCTTGTTGATCTCGTAGTTGGTGGTGCGTGATTCGCGGCTGGAGTCCTGGGAGCTCTGGGTTCCGGTGAATCCGTCGCCCCGGAAATTCGCGTCGGGCACGTTGCCGTCGAGGTTGGCCTTGCCGGCCACGGTCTCCTCCGAGCGGGTCTCGCTGCGCACGACCTGGCTGTCGGGGTTGAACAGCTCCTTCCTGATGGTCTTGTGGCTGAAGTCGAGCTCGGTGTTGACCCGGGCGATGATCTTCTGCGGGCCGATGACGGGCGTGAGCAGTTCCTCGATGCGGCGCTCGATCTTGCGCTCCATCTGGGCCTTGAAGTCCAGCTGGGTGGTGTTCATGCCCTGGGCGTTCTCGTCGTCCGTGGGCTGGTACACGGGCTGGCCGTTGGCGTCGGTGATGGTGATGCGGTTCTTGGTCAGGCCTTCCACGGCCATTGTCACCAGGTTGACGATGCCCTGGACCTGCTTGCCCTCAAGCTTCATGTCCTTTTCCTTGAACTTGAGGACCACCGCGGCCGAGGGCTGGGTCTGCTCCTCGATGAACAGGCTCTTCTTGGGGATCACCAGGTGCACGCGGGCGCTTTCGACCTGGGGAAACTCCATGATGGTGCGCGCCAGTTCACCCTGCAGGGCGCGCTGGTAGTTGATGTGCTGCACGAAGTCGGTCTGGCCGATTTTGACCTCGTCGAAGATCTCAAAGCCGATGCCCTGGCCGTGCAGGTTGCCCTCGCCGGCGATCTTCAGGCGCAGCTCGTAGACCTTGTCGGCCTGGACCATGATGGTCTTGCCGCTGTCCTCAAGCTGGAAGGGCTCCTTGGTGGACTTGAGCATGGTCACGATCTTGGAGGCGTCCTCGGGCGAGAGCTTGGAGTACAGGACGCGATAGTCGGGCTTGTTCATGATGATTATGCCCACGACAAAAGCGGCCAGAAGGGCCACGGTCAAGCCGCCGATGATGACCTGCTGCGGGAGGCTGCGGCCAGTCCAGGCGTTCTTGGCCTTATCCAGGTATTCCATGACCTTCGGGTGCATGTTCAGTCTCCTTGGTGCTCTCTGTGGGCGTCTCTACGGCCGAGGACTGCGGCCTAGAACTGCATCTTGGTGAGTTCCTGGTAGCTCTGCATGATCTTGCTGCGCACGGCGCTGGTCATGCTCATGGCCAGTCCGGCCTTCTGCAGCGAGATCATGAGCTCATGGACGTTCTGCTCCTTGCCTGCGGCAAAGGAGGTGGCCATGTCCGACTTCTCGTTCTGCATGTCGTTGACCTTGGAAAGGTTGGTCTTGAGGGCGTCCATGAAGCCGCCTTGGGGGGGCGCAGCGGCGCTCTTGAAGTTTGAGGATATCTTGCTCTGGGCGTCGTGCTGGATCTTCAGCGCGTTCTGGTAGGCCTGCATGGCCACGGACTTGACGATCATGATGTGCTCCTCGTGCCCTTTGGCGGCTAGCGGCCGATCTGCAGGGCCTTGTTGAACATGGCCTTGGTGTCCTGGATGGCCTGGACGTTGGCCTCGTAGGACCGCATGGTGGTGATCATGTTGGCCATCTCTTCCACCACGTTGATGTCCGGGTAGTTGACGTAGCCGTCCTTGTCAGCATCGGGGTGGCCGGGCTCCATAACCCTCTTCATGGGCCGCTTGTCCGTGACCACGCCGCGCACAGTGACGCCCTTGAGTTCGCGGGTCTCCGCGTCCTCCATGGCCTTGTCAAAAGGATTGTAGATGGGGGTCGCGGCAAAGGCCACGGACTTGCGGCGGTACGCTCCGCCCTCCGGGGTCCGCGTGGTCTTCACGTTGGCCAGGTTCATGGAGATGACGTTCATGTAAGTGCGCTGGGCCTTCATGCCCGAGGCGCTGATGTCGAGTGCGCTCATGAAGTCCATTTACTTGCTCCCTTCCTGGATGGCGGTCTGCAGGCCGCTGAAGTTCTTGGCGATGATGTCGGTGAGGGCGTTGTACATGAGCGTGTTCTTGGCCATGGCGCCCATCTCCTTGTCCAGGTCCACCACGTCCTCGCCGTAGACCATGCGGGGCTTGTATTCCGTCAGCCCCTTGCCCTTGAACCCGTTGACGTCGAACTCTGAAGGCAGGTGGCCGGGGTCGGTGCGGGTCATCTTGCCGCGCGCATCCAGTTTGAGGGCCGTCTGCAGGTCTTCTTCGAAGGCCAGCCGGCGCGGCTTGTAGTTGCGCGTGGTGACGTTGGCGATGTTGCTCATGACAACATTTTGACGTTGCAGGCGCAGATCCAGCACCTTCTCCATCACCTGGATGTGTTCCTCGAACAGACCTTTCATCGTTGTGCCTCCTTGCTTCCGGGCAGATACTGCCGGGCATGTGTGCCCTGGCTCGAACTCTTCCGACAGCGTCTTAGCAACTCGCGTTCCAAAGTTGTACTACGCTGAAATTATTAAATAATAAGTGCAATGGCGGCCTGGCGAGCGGAGCGCTCTCTTCTAGGGAAGGCGATCTGCTGACGCGTGGCCGGAGGATGGGCGGACAGGAGGAAGACGGCAGTTGCTGTTGGCACGCATGTTGCTAATGCGTGTCAGGCTCCCGTGAGCCACGCAACTTTTGCCGCCCGCATGGAGACGCGGGTACTTAGGGAAAACGGAGGGGAACCATGAGTCACCTGGATTACGAAATCAACAAGGAACTTGGAGAGTGTTATCTCTTCATGGGCGAGTTGGACAAGGCCGAAGGGTACTACCAGAAGGCCGCGTCCTCCAATGGGGTCCACCCGGACCCATACCTTGGCCTGGCCACCATCGCCGTGCAGCGCGGCGACCTGACCAATGCCCTGGCCCTGTATTCCAAGGCCCACGGCATCAGCGCCACGGATAAAACTTTCGCCGGGATTGGCCTGGTCAAGATGGAGCTGGGAGAGAAGGCTGTTGCCCTCGCCCTGTTCATCGAGGCCCTGGGCCTGAACCCCGAAAACATGGTCGCGCTTCTCAGCATCATCCGCCTCGGCCACGAGCTGGATGCCCTGGAGCAGATTATCCCGCACCTGGAGAACTATCTCTCCATCGATCCGGGCAAGAGCGAAGTCCGCTACTCCCTGGCCGGCTGCATGGTCTGTCTCGACCGCAAGGAAGAGGCCCAGGCCCAGCTTGAGCTGATTGTGGAGAAGGACCCCGCGTTTGCTCCGGCGCGGGAACTGCTCGAGCAGCTGCACCAGTAACCAACGGTCTCCCCTCCCTATTGGTCTTCCGCTCTGCCCGGTCGGTCGGGCGGGGCGGAGGACTACATCGGCTGCGGTCTCCGTTCCCTCCGAACCCGGCTTGCCTTGGCCTGGGAGTTCTGGCACAACCTCGAAAAAGAGCGAGGGTGTCATGGACTTTCTTCCTATTCGGCGGGCCATCCTGTCCGTCACAGACAAATCCGGTCTGGCTGATTTCGCATCCTTTTTGTCCGAACAGGGCTGTGCGCTGGTCTCCACTGGCGGCACGCACAAGAAGCTCGTGGCGGCAGGCGTCAAGGTCCAGAGCGTCTCCGACGTCACCGGCTTCCCCGAAATCCTGGGCGGCCGCGTCAAGACCCTGCATCCGCGCATCCACGCAGGCATCCTGGCGGACAAGGAAAATCCCGGCCACATGCTGACCCTGGACGAGCTGCGCATCGAGCCCTTCGACATGGTCTGCGTGAATCTCTACAACTTCGCCGACGCCGCCAGCAAGGGCCTGGACCTGAAGAGCGCCGTCGAGGAGATCGACATCGGCGGGCCGTGCATGCTGCGCGCCGCAGCCAAGAATTTCCACACCATGCTCGTGGTGCCCGACCCCGTCTACTACCCGCGCATCCAGGAAGAGATCACCAAGCATGGCGGCGTGTCCCTGGCCTTGCGCCGTGAGCTTGCGGCAGACACCTTCCGCCGCGTCTCGGCCTACGACGACATGATCGCGCGCTACCTGGCCACCACGCCACTGTAACCAACCCGGGAGGGTGACCACCATCGCCCAAAAGCCACAAGGCAACACCCAAGGGCTCAAGCCCAGCCAGCTCCAGCGCCTGACGCGCCTGACCACACGCCGCTTCCCGCCCGCGGGGGGCGGCTTTACTTCGGACCAGGCCCGGGAGCTCACCCTGGCCAGCCGCGACTGCGGCCGCCAGCTCGGCCTGCTCATCGACCGCCAGGGCCGGGTGGACATGCTCATCGTGGGCGACCCGTCCTCCATCTACATCCCGGAGCTGCCCCGCGCCCGCCTGGGCGAGATGCGCCTGCGCGGCCTGCGGCTTCTGCACACCCACCTCGCAGGCGAACCCCTGTCCCAGGAAGACCTGATGGACATGGTGTCCCTGCGCCTGGACAGCGTTTCCGCGTTGACCGTCAACGACTTTGGCGAGCCGGTGCAGCTGCATGTGGCCCACGTGGTGCCCATCAACCCTGCGGCGAGCGCCGATGCCAAGCCCTACGACGTCTTGCCGCCCGTGCGCTGGGACCGCTCCCAGGTGGACTTCGGTGCGCTGGTTTCTGCCTTGGAAGAGGAATTCGCCAGGGCTGAGGGCACGCGCGCCGAGGACAAGGGCCGCGAACGCGCGGTGCTGGTCAGCGTTTCGCGTGAGCCACGCATCGTGCAGGAGCGCAGCCTGGAAGAATTGACCGAGCTGGCCCGCACGGCCGGACTTGCCGCTTCGGCGCGCATGATCCAGCGCGTGAGCACGGCCGACTCCCGGCACATCCTGGGCAAGGGGAAATTGCAGGAGCTCGAAGTTCTGTGCCTGCAAACCGGCGCGCAGATCGTCATCTTTGACCAGGACCTCTCGCCCTCGCAGCTGCGCAACCTGGCCGAGACCACGGAGCGCCGCGTGCTCGACCGCACCCAGCTGATTCTGGACATCTTTGCGGGCCGGGCCACCAGCCGCGCAGGAAAGCTGCAGGTCGAAATGGCCCAGCTCAAGTACACGCTGCCCCGTCTGGTGGGTAAAACCCCGGCCATGTCGCGGCTCATGGGCGGCATCGGCGGGCGTGGACCGGGCGAGACCAAGCTCGAGATCGACCGCAGGCGGGTGCGCGAGCGCATCACCCGGGTCAAGAAGGACCTGGAGGACGTGCGCCGCCACCGTTCATCCACCCGCGACCGCCGCTCCAAGGCCGGTGCGCCGGTCATCGCGCTGGTGGGCTACACCAACGCGGGCAAGTCCACGCTCATGAACACCCTCACCGGCAGCACGGTGCTGGCCGAGGACAAGCTCTTCGCCACGCTGGACCCCACGAGCAGGCGCATTCGTTTTCCGCGCGAGCGCGAGGTGATCCTGACCGACACGGTGGGCTTCATCCGCCGCCTGCCGCCGGACTTGAAAGAGGCCTTCCGGGCCACGCTGGAGGAGCTGGAGTCTGCGGACGTGCTGGTGCACGTGGCCGACGCCTCGCACCCGGAGGTGGTGGAGCAGATCACGGCCGTGGAGAGCATCCTGGCCGAGATGGACCTGGGCGACACGCCGAGGCTCTTGGCGCTGAACAAGTGGGAACTTTTGTCCGAGGACGAGCGCGACATCATGCAGCGGCTGTACCCGGCGGGCATTCCGGTGACGGCGCTTGCGCGCAAGGGGCTCATTCCGCTGGTGGCGGCGATATTGGGGCGGCTGCCCATGGACGCCATGGTCGGGCCTATGAATCAACCTGGGGCTGGCGCGTCGGGTGTGAATGAGTCTGGGCCGAGCGACGTCTTATCGCCCGACGACTGGCTGGCCGACTGGGAGCCTGGGAGCGGGGTGGTGCAGTAGGGGGGCTAGGTTACGTTGTCCTTTGAATAGTCCTTGTAGTCGTTAATATCGCGGCCGACGTAGTACGTCCGGGTCCATCTCGCCCCCGAGGCCTCGGGAAGGAGATCGCGATGACTACCCCAATTCAAGACATGGACGTTGAGTAAATCTTTTCCCGGTATGTCTTGGATATTTTTCGAGTTGCACGCTGGAGAATGGGAAAAAATTAAGAGCTTCTCGGCTAGATCGATTGCTCTCATCCATTCAGCATAAGTTTTTTTTTCATAGCCAGCAAAGTAGCCAAGGTAAACTGTGATATTCTTGAAGTCATTATTTTCGCTCCAGTTGTGACTTCGGAATCGTTGGCTAAAAGTCTCCTTTTCTGCTTTGCCGATGTACAGAAGGACATTGCTTCCGTAAACGGTGTGCCCTCCATAAATTTGATAGATTCCAGGGCTATCCTTGGACTCTGAGGATTCTGAGGAGCCTTTTCCTAGTTCAGATACTTTCTGAAGGCTGAAAGGTCCAACCCAATTGATGTGGATAAGTTGCGGTTCCATCCTACACCTCCAAGTGCATTCCCCCCTCTCTACCCCTCCAAATCAGGCGGCTCCGTCACAGGATCATCTTTCCTTCTCCGCCAGGGCATTTCCTGGCCCTTGTCCAGGCGCAGGATGTTCTCCCGGTGCCGCCAGAACAGGAACAGCATCACGGCGAGCGACAGCGGGATCATGCCGATGTTGCCCGTGAGCAGGCTGAAGACCGGGAGCGCCAGGGCCAGGGTCAGCGAACC
>PHAR01000006.1:216498-259201 GCA_002840405.1 Deltaproteobacteria bacterium HGW-Deltaproteobacteria-8
GCCGGCAGATACCCCTTGAAGATGTCGAGCACGAGCACCAGCACGCCCCATTGCGTGCCGCACAGCCGCGCCACGTTGGTCGCGCCGATGTTCTTGCTGCCCGCGTCGCGCGGGTCGATGCCTTTCACAAAGCGCGCCACGTACAGGCCGAAAGGCACCGCGCCAAGGCCAAAGGCCACGAGGATGAGCAGGATGGCGATCATTGAGGCTCCTTGCCGTGTCTGTGTTTCGGATGCAACCTTGTACCTGTTTCGCGGCTGGATGCAAAGCCCCGGCCCCGGCAAAAAACTCTGCGCGTACAGGCCCAGGGGCGGCCCCCGGCCTTGTGCGCCAGGCGCTGGTGGTGTATCCCCAAACCATACCGATTTTCTGGAGGCAATCATGGCCGAGAACAAGGGCTGCGGCGAACATATCATGGGCCTGCCGGAGATAGATTTCTCCACCTTCGTGCTGTCGCTCTCGTCCTCGGCGCTGGTGCACCTGGGCGAGACCCAGGACCCCAGCACCGGGCAGTTCGACGCCCAGCCGCATCTGGCCAAGCAGGTCATCGACATCCTGGGCATGCTCCAGCAAAAGACCGAAAAGGGCCTCTCCGACGAGGAGCGCAAGCTCTTGTGCGAGATGCTCTACACCCTGCGCATGAAATACGTGAACAAGGTGGGCTAGACCGTGAGCACGCGCATTCCTGTCGGATTGGTGGGGGTCACCGGCTACACGGGCATGGAGCTCACGCGCATCCTGGCCGGCCATCCGGGCCTGGAACTCGTGCGCGCCACCTCGCGCTCCGAGGCGGGCAAGACCCTGGCCGACCTTTACCCGTATCTTTCCGGCCCCGGCGACCTGGGCCGCATGGGCGCGCTCACCGTGACCCAGCCCGACCCAGCCGACCTGGCTGCGGCCTGCAAGCTGGTGTTCCTGGCCGTGCCGCACAAGACCGCCCAGGAAATCGCCAGCGCGCTCATCAAAAAGGGCGTGAAGGTGGTGGACCTCTCGGCCGACTTCCGCCTGCGCCACAAGCCCACGTACGAGCACTGGTACGCCACGCCGCACACCGAGCCGGAGCTGCTCTCCGAGGCCGTGTATGGCCTGCCCGAGCTGTACCGCGCGCAGATGGCCGGGGCCAGGCTCATCGCCAACCCCGGCTGCTACCCGACCTCGTCCATCCTGGGCCTGGCCCCGGCGCTGCTGGCCGGGCTCATCCACACGGACGACATCGTCATCGACGCCAAGAGCGGGACGTCTGGCGCGGGCAGAAAGGCCTCGGTGGGCACGCTGTTCTGCGAGGTGTCCGACAGCTTCCGCGCGTATAATTTGACCAAGCACCGCCACACCCCGGAGATCGAGCAGGAGGTTTCCCTGCTGGCGGGCGCGAACGTTGCGCTCTCGTTCAACACGCACCTTCTGCCCATCAGCCGGGGCATTCTGTCCACCATCTACACGCGCCTGAAGAAGCCCATGAGCCTTGCGGAGGTGCACGCCCTGTACACCGAGCGCTACAAGGACGAGGCCCTGGTGCGCGTGCTGCCCCTGGGCACCATGCCGGAAACGCGCTGGGTGCGCGGCACCATGTTCTGCGACATCGGTCTGGCCGTGGACGAGCGCATCGGGCGGCTGATCATTCTCTCCGCCATCGACAACCTGTGCCGGGGCGCATCGGGCCAGGCGGTGCTGGGCGCGAACCTTATGCTCGGCCTGCCCGAGATCATGGGTCTGCCAACCGCGCCGCTCATGCCCTGAGCTTGTGCCGCCGATGTCTTGCGTTTGTGTCGCTGACGCCCTGAAACCATTGCCGCAGAAGGGGAGTGCAGGATGTCCATGGGGTTGATGACGCTGCCTGTGCGGGATTTCGACGCCTTTGGCCTCAAGCGCCGCACGCGCAGCTGGGGCGCCAGCCTGGTGGGCGTGGCCGATGTGGAGCGCCTGCGCGGCATCGACACCGAGCCCGCGGACCTGCTCGACGGCTTCACCCGCGCGGTGAGCCTGGCCGTGCGCCTGAGCGACCCGATCATGGACCAGATCACGGACCGGCCCACGCCGCTCTACGCCCAGCACTACCAGAAGGTGAACGCGCTGTTGGATCATCTGGCCCTGCGCGTCACCCTGGCGATCCAGCGGGCCGGGGCGCGGGCGATGCCCCTGCCGGCCTCGCAGGTGCTGGATTCCGAGAACCTGACCTCGTACATTTCCCACAAGGCCGTGGCCCTGGCCGCCGGGCTGGGCTGGCAGGGCAAGAGCCTGTTGCTGGTGAGCCCGCAGTACGGCCCGCGCGTGCGGCTGGTCACGGTGCTCACCGACCTTGACCTGACCCCGGACGAACCGCTGAAAAACCGCTGCGGCAAGTGCCACGTCTGCGCCGAGGCCTGTCCGGCCCAGGCCATCCGCGGCGTGGGCACCAAGACCCACTACGACTCGCGCGAAGAGGCGCTCTTCTTCGACCGTTGCCGGAGCAAGGTGATGGACGAGTTCGCCAAGCTGCCGCACATCACGGGCGGCATCTGCGGGGTCTGCGTGGCGGCCTGCCCCTATGGCCGCAAAGCGGACCGCCAGGGCACAAAAGAACAGCGCTGAGCCGCCCCGTTGGTGTCGGTGCAGCCCAGCGCCTGTGCCGGTGAGGGGAAAGCCCCGTCCCTTCGAACTATTCCCCCAGCCCCATGCCGGGTTTCATGATCTGCCCGGTGAAGGTGGTCTCGTAGCCGCCCAGGGCCTTCATGCGCTCCTGGAACTGCTTTGTCTCGATGACCGCGCGCAGGGTCAGGATGCGCGGGTCGGTGAGGTACGCCGTGGGCAGCACCAGGTCGTAGCGCTCGTGGGCCAGGGGCGCGAAGTCCAGGTCCAACGCCTTGGCCGCCGCGAAGATCCCCAGGCCGCAGTCTGCCGCGCCGGTGAGCACGTTCACGGCCACGGCCATGTGCGTGAACTCCTCGCGGTCGTAGCCGCGCACCTGCGCGGGCGCGATGCCCGCCACAGCCAGGTGGTGGTCCAGCAGGATGCGCGTGCCCGCGCCGCGCTGGCGGTTGATGAAGCTGACCCCCGGCCGCGTCAGGTCGGCCACGCCCTTGATCTGCTTGGGGTTGCCCTTCTGCACGATGAGCCCCTGGTGGCGGATGGCCAGGTTGATGACCGTGAGGTCCAGGCCCGGCAGGTGCTTCTGCAAAAACGGGAAGTTGAAGTCCTTGGTCTCGGGGTCGAAGAGGTGGCAGCCCGCGAACAGCGCCGAGCCGTTCTTCAGCGCCGTGAGCCCGCCCATGCTGCCCACGTGGCTGGACACCAGGCGCAGGGGCTCGGAGAGGCCCATGAGCTCGTTGGCGAGCAAGTCCAGGATGTTGTCGTGGCTGCCGATGTGCACCAGCACCTTGGAGAGCCCGGCCAGCGGCACCAAAAGTTCGGCCTCGATCTCGGCGTCCTGCTCCAGGCCCTCGCTTTGGGCCGGGATGCGCGTGATGGCCTGGGCGCGGGTCAGGCTGGTGATGAGCCCGGCCCCGCGAGCCAGGGGCGCGGCCACAAAGCTTCCGCCCACCTTGCCCACGGCCAGGCGCACGATCTCCTCCATGCCCGGCCTGCTCGGGGTCTTGCGCGCCAGCCGGGCGCGGATGGTCTGCCTGCCCGGCGACTGCTGGCGCGTGAGCCAGCGCACGATGGGCTCCAGCACGTCCTCCAGGCAGACCACGGCGCTCACCGGATAGCCCGGCGCGCCTACAAGCAACCTGCCGCCCAGCCTGCCCTCCACCTTGTCCGTGGTGATGCCCAGCACTGTGGGCTTGCCCGGCATCACCGAGATGCCGTGGACCAGCACATCGCCAAAGGCCTCGAAGGTGCTGCGGGTGAAGTCCTTGCTGCCGGCCGAGGAGCCAGCGCCCACCACCACCACATGCGCGCCGTCCTCCAGGGCCTTGGCGACGGCGGCCTGCAGGGCCTCGGGCCGGTCCGGCACGGGTGCGGTCCAGGCCGCCTGCGCGCCCCAGGAGCTGGCGATGGCCCGGAAGACCTGGGAGTTGGACTCGATGACCTGGCCGGGCAGCGGCGTCGGGTGGTCCAGAAAGTTCAGCACCTCGTCGCCCGTGGGGATGAAGGTCAGGCGCACGCGTTCCCACACCGGCACCTCGAAGATGCCGGCGGCCAGGAGCGCGCCCACATCATAGGCCGAGAGGGTGTGGTTCTGCGGCAGGAGCAGCTCGGTCGCCACGATGTCCTCGCCGATGCGGCGCACGTGCTGCCAGGGGAAGGCCGGGGCCTCGATGCGCACGGTATCGTCGTCCACCTGCTCCACGTGCTCGATCATGACCACGGCGTCCATGCCGTTTGGCAGGCTGTGTCCGGTGTTCACGGGGGCAAAGCCCATGGGCCGGGAGAGGGTCACGGGGCTGCCCTCGCGCGCGGCGAAGGTGTCGCCGGAGCGCACGGCGATGCCGTCCATGGCTGCGGCGTGGAAGGTGGGCGAGGAGCAGCGGGCGAAGATGGGGCCGCTTGTGACGCGCCCGCAGGCCTCATGGGCCGGGATGAGCTCCTGGCTGATGAGGGCCGCGCGGTCCAGGGCGGCCTTGGCGCGGGCCACGGCCTGCTGCGGTGGGATGGTGGCGAGGTAGACGTTGCGCCCGCCGCTCTGGTTGATGCTCTGCTCGCCGCTCTGGTCGTGGTTCTGGTCAGGCATGGTGGCCTCCGGGGTATGTCGATGGTGACATAGATTGCCCGAGGCCGGGCGTTGCTGTCAAGGAATCCCGGACTGGCACGGTGTGGTTTATGCGGCGCGTCAGCGCAGGGTGGACCTGTAGGTGGCCTTGTTGCGCTGGCGCTGGAAGCGCGTCACGGCCTGGTTGTGCTCGGCCAGCGTGCGGCTGAACTCGTGGGTGCCGTCGCCCTTGGCCACGAAGAAGAGGTACTCGTTCTGCTCGGGAGTCTGGGCGGCCCGGAGGGACTCCAGCCCCGGCGAGCAGATGGGGCCGGGCGGCAGGCCCGCGTGGGCATACGTGTTGTAGGGGTTGGCCGGGTCCTCCAGGTGGGAGCGCTTGAGGTCGCCGTCAAAGCTTTCGCCCAGGCCGTAGATGGTGGTGGGGTCGCATTGCAGGCGCATGCCGACCTTGAGGCGGTTGACGAAGACCCCGGCGATGCGCGCCCGCTCGGAGGGGGCGCCGGTCTCGCGCTCCACCAGGGAGGCCAGGATGACGATGCGCCGGAGCTCGTCGGCGGGCGGCAGGCCCTGGGGCCAGAGCTTCTTGGCCTGGCGGCCGAACTCCCTCAGCATGGTCTCCACGGCTACCGCGCCGCTGTCGTCAAAGCTCCTGGGGAGCTGGTAGGTCTGGGGGAACAGGAAGCCCTCGGCCCCCTGGGCGGCGGTCGCCGGGATGGAATACTTGTCCAGCAGGGTGGCGTTGCGCGCGGCCTGGGCAAAGCCCTCGCCGCTGGCCAGGCCCTCGGCCTCGAAGAGCTTGGCCACGGCCCACCAGGGCAGGCCCTCGCGCACCTGGACGCGGTGCTGCAGGCCGCCGGTGGTGGTCAGCACGCGCAAGATCTCCTGCGGGGTCCAGCCGGAGTTGAGCAGGAACTCGCCCGCCCGGGCCGAGCCCAAGCTCTTGTGCAGCCTGGCCAGGAAGAGGAAGGCGTGGGCGCTGCGGACGAGACCCTGGCGTTCCAGGTCGGCCGCGATGGCGGGCAGGGTCAGGCCCGGACGGATGAGCACCACGACCTCGCGCCCCGGCGCCTCGGCCGGGCCGAGATACAGCACCAGGGCCACGGCCAGGGCCGCCGCCACGGTCAGCACAAAGCCGGCCAGGGCCCACAACAGGGGCCTCAGCCGGGATTGAGGGCGATCCAGGTTTCCAGGATCTGGACTGCCGCCTGGCTGTCCAGTCTCTCTTTCCTCTTCCGGCTGCACAGACCGGCCTCCTTCAACTGCTCTTCCGCCGCAACGGAACTCAGGCGCTCGTCCACAAGATGAATGGGGCAGGATATCCGCCTGCCCAGGCTTTCGGCAAAGTTGCGGGCCTGGCGGGTGGTCAGGGAGTCTTCACCTTCCAGGGTCAGGGGCAGGCCCACCACCACGGCCCCCACGCCCTCGGCCTCGACGAGTCCCACAATGGCCGCGAACAGGTCGTCGCGCGTGGTGCGCTCGATGCTCTTGCGGGCGAAGGCCATGCGCCCTTCCGGGTCGGTGATGGCCAGGCCAACGCGTTTGGTGCCGAAGTCTATGCCGAGCGTGCGCATGGTGTTCCCGCCTTGTGCCGCGCGGTCCCGGAAAGGGGCTCGCATGGCCGCGCGAGTGTGCTTTGCCAGGCCAGGGGCTGTCAATGGATTTGGTGTGCTGAGGCTTTGGTGGGAGGACACTTTGTGGTGCCTGTGCGCCGCAGGTGCGCGCCGGAGCTTGTTTTCAGCCCCTTGGCGATGTAGGGTAGCTCGTCGGCACCCCGACAGCGAGAGAGCACCCATGCATTTGAGCCTGCCGCCCAGACCCGCGCCCGGCGACACGACCGCAGCCAAGCCCCGCAAGCCGTGGCTGGCCGGGCTGTTGTCCTTTCTGGTGCCGGGCCTTGGCCAGGTGTACAATGGCCGGACCCGCCGGGGACTGATCCTGCTGGGCCTGGGGTGCGCGTGGCAGGCTCTGGGCATCGGCGCGGCCGAGGCCTTTCGCTGGTGGACCGTGTCCCTGGCCGGGTACTTCCTGCTCTGCTGCGCGGCGGGATTCGACGCCCTGCGCACGGCCAGGACCCTGCGCCATTTCTTCCCCGGCCCGGGCAACAGCCCCATCCTCTATACGGCCTGCGCCGTGGCCCTGGCCACTGTCTCGCTTTTGTCCGGCCTGGCCGAGCGTGAGTACTTTCCCCTCTACACCGTGTCCCAGACCTCCATGCGGCCCACCCTGCGCACGGGCGACCGTCTGCGCTGCTCATCCCTGCGCCCGCGCGACATCATCCGCCGGGGCCAGCTGGTGGTCTTCGAGTATCCCTCCGAGCATTCGCTGATCTTCGTCAAGCGCGTGGTGGGGCTGCCGGGCGAGGTGGTGGAGGTGGAGGACGGGCTTGTCTACGTCAATGGCGATCCCATTGAAGAAGGCTACTACGCCGTGCGCATCCGCGGCTCCAAGAGCCTGGACATGCCCGCCGCGCGCCTGGCCCCGGACGAGTACTACGTGCTGGGCGACAACCGCTACGCCACCTTCGACTCGCGCAGCTACGGGCCGGTGAACCGGGCGCGCATGCTGGCCACCCCGCTTTACATCCTCTACTCCGTCAGCGACGATGGCGAGTGGCACACGGACCGCATCGGCCTGCCAGCCAGGTGAGCCGCGCCTAGCCCGCGCCCAGAATGTCCCGCAGGACCTCGGACAGTGCGCCCTGGCTGTAGGGCTTGGCCAGCACCCGCAGGATGTTCGGGGGCAGGTCCGGGGGGATCTCGCCCGCGTGCAGCCGCCCGGAGACCAGGATCACGGGCAGGCCCGGATGCGCCGTGGTCAGCCTGCGCGCGAAATCCACTCCGTTGACCACGGGCATGTCGAAGTCCGTCAGCACCAGGTCGAACGAGCCGGGAGCCTCGTCCAGGGTGCGCAGGGCCTCCGCCGCCGAGGCCGAGGGCGTGACATCGTAGCCCAGCCGCACCAGCACCCGCGGGATGGTGGCCAACTGGTCAAGGTCGTCCTCCACGAAGAGGATGCGGCCCTGGCCCCGGCGCACCTGTTCGCCCTGGTCCTGGTCCAGGGCGTCGGCAAATTCCAAAAGCGGCAGATAGATGTCGAAGCTGGTGCGCTCCCAGGGTATGCTCGACACCACCACCGCGCCCTTGTGGGCTGTGATGATGCCGTGCACCACGGCCAGCCCCAGGCCCGTGCCCTCGGCCTTGCCCTTGGTGGTGAAGAAGGGATCGAAGATCTTGTCCATGATGTCCTCGGCGATGCCTGGGCCGGTGTCGCTGATGCACAGGTGCAGGTAGCGGCCCGGCGGCAAAGACAGTGCCTCGGCTGCGGGAGCGTCCAGGACCTCGTCGTGCAGGGTCAGCAGCAGGTCGCCGCCAACCTCGCGCATGGCCTGGAAGGCGTTGGTGCAGAGGTTCAGGAACACCTGGTGCAGCTGGATGGGGTCGGCCAGGGCCAGGGCCGGGTCGCGGCGGATGTCCTCGCGCACGGTGATGTGGCGCGGCAGCGAGGCCGAGAGCAGGCTCAGGGTCTCGCGCACTACCTCGGCCACGTTCACGGCCACGAACCCGGCCTGGGACGGGCGGCTGAAGGCCAGGATCTGCCGCACCAGCTGGCTGCCGCGCTGGCTGGCCTTGAGCACGCGCAAGAGGTCGCTGGTCATCTCCGAGCCCTCGGGCGAGTCCAGCAGTGCCAGCTCGGCCGAGTTCAGGATGGTGGTCAGGATGTTGTTGAAATCATGCGCGATGCCACCGGCGAGCGTACCGATGGCCTCCATCTTCTGGGATTGCAGGAGCATGTGCTGGGACTCGCGCAGGGCGCGTTCGGCCTCCTCGCGCAGGGTGATGTCCTCCACGATGCCTTCGTATGCCAGCAGCTGTCCGAAATAGTCGGCCACGCCCCGGATGTGCAGGAACACCGCGATGTCGGCCCCGTCCGGTCGCTTGACCTCGCGGCGGTACGCGGCGGCCCCGCCTGGGCCGGGCGCGGCGGTGAGCCAAGCCTCGGCCCCGTCGCCGGCCAGGAAGCGCGCGCCCATCTCGCGCAGGGCCGCCAGGTCGGTCTGGCCCAGCATGTCCAGCAGCGCGCGGTTGGCGTCGAGCAGGGTTCCGTCCGGCGCGGCGCGGAAGATGCCCAGCACCGAGTTTTCGAAGATGCCGCGATATTTTTCTTCGGCCTGCCGGAGCTCCTCTTCGGCGCGCTTGAGGCCCGTGATGTCGCTTAAGACCCCCACCAAGCCCATGGTCTCGCCCTTGGCGTTCAGGTAGGTGGCCTTGCTCACGATCATGGAGCGCTGCACGCCGTGGGCCGCGTCCAGCGAGCACTCGTAGACCCGCGCGCCCGGGGACGCGAGCAGTTGGCGGTCCACCTCGTCGCGCAGGCAGTCCGCTCCGGCCACTGCCGGGGCGCCGATGTCCTGCGGGACTCGGCCTGCGATTCCCTCCCGGGTGACGCCGAAGAAGCGCTCGAAGGACAGGTTGCAGTCCTGGAAGGCGCCCACGCGGTCCAGCGAGTAGATGGGCAGCGGGATGGCGTCCATGAGGATCTTGAGGAACGAGAACTGGTCGTTGACGCGCTCCTGGATGCGGCGGCGCTGGCTGATGCTTGCCACCAGCAGCACCAGGATGAAGACCAGCGCCACCAGGCTGACGATGATGGTCCAGAACAGGCTCTTGTTGATGGTGTAGAAGGCGTAGGGCTCGTTGATGACCTCGCTGCCCGAGGGCAGGTCCGACAGCGGGATGTCCAGCCGCCGCAGCACGTTGTAGTCAAAGGCGTAGGGGTCGTCGAAGTGGTCCACAATAGGCACGTTGGAGGGCTTTTCCCCGGCCAGGATGCGGAAGGCCAGGCGCGCGGCCATGCGGCCGTGGTCCACGCCGCTGTGCAGGCGTCCGCCCACGATGCCGTGGCCCAGCAGAAACCGCCAGCAGCTGTACGCGGGCATGGACACGTTGTCCGCGATCAGGGCCGAGACCTCGTCCGCCGAATAGAGCCTGCCGTCGATCTCCAGGTACACGGGGATGATGAAGAGCATGGAGTTCTTGGGCGTGGCGCGCAGGCGGTGCAGGATATCGTCCAGGGGCATGTCGTCCCAGAATTCGAAGTCCAGGAGGCCCTTGAGCTTTGGCACCACCTCGCGGATCTGGCCCTGGATGGCCGCGCCGGTCACCGAGCGGTCGCCGATGACGATCATGCGGTTCAGGTCCGGATGCAGGCGCGCGGCCAGGCGCAGGGTGGACTCGAAGTCAACGTTTTCCACCACGCCGGTGATGTTGTCGCGCCCGGCCAGGCGTTGCGGCTTGAAGTCGTTGACCCCGCAGAAGACCACGGGAACGCCGGGCAGGAGCTTGTCCTGGTGGTCCAGGATGAAGTTGTAGGCGAAGTCGTCGGAGACGATGATGGCATCGAAACGCGCGCCCTTGAACTTGTCGCGGTAGAACTCGAACAGCGCGGTTGAACGCTCCTGTGTGGCGAAGCGTTTGGTGTCCATGTACTCGACCTGCAGGTCCACGGAGTAGCCGGACTCGGCGAAGAAGGAGCGCAGGCCGGTCAGGATGTCGTCGGACCAGGCATAGCCATCGTGGTAGGAGTTCAGGAACAGGACGCTCTTGCGCACAGGCTCGGCCTGGGCCGAAGCGGGAACCACGAACGACGTCTGGCAGAGCAGGGCCAGGCAGACAAGGGCGGCGGCGAGTCTTTTCATGGCTTGGCTTGGCTACAGTCCCAGGCGGGCGAGGCTGTCCACCAGGGCGAGGGCGGGCAGCACCACGTCTCCCATGTCGCGGCTGGCGGCCATGAGCGCGCAGGTGGCGATCATCTGGCCCGCGCCGATGACGGAGTTCTTCTTTCTGCGAAAGGGCATGCCCACCTCCTGCCTGCTTGTCTTCTGGACCCTTGTCGACTTTCGGGCCGGGCGTCAAGACAGGGGCGGTTGACCCTGAAGTTAAATCAAGCGTAACGTAAGGCACCCCTGAATCTGTACGAAAGGAGTTCTTTATGAAATTCAGAATGTTGCCTGTTGCGCTGGCCCTCGCTCTCGGTCTCTTGGGCGGCCCGGCCTTGGCCCAGACCCAGGACCAGACCCAGGAGAGGACCCAGGACCGCACACAAGACCAGACGCGCGCCCAGGAGCGCCTCCGCGAGCGCGTCCGCACCACGGAACAGACCCAGGAGCACATGCGGACCAGCACCCGGGACCGCATGGGCATGGGTGCCGGCGGCGGCATGGGCTCCAGCGGTGGCATGGGCTCCGGCGGTGGCGGCGGTGGCGGTGGCGGCGGCGGTGGCGGTGGCGGCGGCGGCGGCGGTGGCGGTGGCGGCGGCAAGGGCCGCTAAGCCCCGAACTTCAGCCTGAACGAAGGCAGGCCGGGTCTCCTTGCCGGAGGCCTGGCCTGCGCCGCTTTGCGCCCGCAAGCGGCGCCTGGCTGGAGCGTCACCGGCCTGGGATGCCGGGCCCTACTCAGGAATGTTCGGTGTCGAGGCGAAGCGCGGCTCGTGCAGGGGCAGCAGGATGTCCGCCGCGTTCTTGACCTTCAGGATGTTGTCGTAGGCCTGGTAGCTGTTCACCACGGTGCCGCAGGGGATGACCTCCATCTCCATGGCCTTCACTTCCTTGGGCGGCAGCAGATTCTCCATGATCACGCAGAAGCCGGTAATGGCGGCCACGCCCTTGGCCGTGTCCACCAGCACGGTCATGCCGCCCTCGGTGTGGGCCGGGGTGTGCATCACGCGCACGCCGGGCACGATCTCGGCGTCGCCGGTGAGGATCTCCAGCTGCCCGTTGTCTTCCACGTCGGTGATGTAGTCCTCATTGTAGCGGTAATCCAGCGGGTGCGGGTCGTGGATGTGCTTGAGCTCGGCCTCGTGCACGTAGATGCGCGCGTTGACGCACTCGGAGTCGTTCTCGCAGTGGTCGTTGTGCAGGTGCGTGTGGATGACGATGTCGATGTCCTCGGGCTTGAGGCCGTAGAGGGCCAGGCCCTCCTCGAAGGTGTGGATCTTGCCCCCGATGGCGGCCTCGCGCTCGGCCGAGACGATGGGCCGCATCTCGCCGGTGTCCACCAGGATCTTCTTGTCGCCGCCCTCCAGGTACCAGCTGTAGATGGGGATGGTGTACTGCTTCCCGTAGGCATGCTGGTAGGTCATCATGCCGTGGTCGAAGATCTTGGTGCCCATGACGATGGGGTGGATGACAAACCGGGACATGTGCTTCTCCTGGCCGGGCTTGGCGGCTCGGCCAATATTTTGGGGCGCGCGGGGGGCGGCGCGGTGTGCTTCGTATATCCTGCCGATGTGCGGGAATTATACCAGAGGGCGCAGCGGCAGGCAAGTTGGGGCAGGGGGGGGCCGGGGGTGTTGCCGGGTGGGTGCGGCGGCCTTATCTCTTGTGCAGCAAGGAGGCGGCCATGACGGAGTATCGGTTCGGGGAGTTCCGTTTCGAGGTGGCGGCGGGTGCGCCCGGTGCGGACCCGAAACAGGCGGGGCGGCTGGAGGTCTCGATCTACCAGGGCGGCGAGCCGTTTCTGGACATGCACGGCGCGCCCCTGCGCAAGGTTTTCCCGGCCCGGGCCGGGGAGCGGCGCGTGGAGCAGTTCTGTCAGCGTTTCGCCACGGACGACGCCTTCCGCACCGGCACCATCCTCAAGCACGCCTTCGCCTGCTGCTGAACGGACGTCCCGGCGGCCTAGAACAGCGACAGGTGCGTCTGCCGGGTCTTCAGCCTCTCCACCACCTGCCTGCGCCGCACGTTTGCCAGCGGCAGGCTGTCCAGCAGGCGCGAGGGCGTCTGGGGACTTGTGCGGCCGTAGAGGGTGCGCTCCAGGGCGTAGGACAGGCACAGCGAGCTTTTGGCCCGGGTCATGCCCACGTACAAAAGGCGCCGCTCTTCGGCCAGGGCAGCTTCGCCGCCTTCCTCCAGGGCCCGTGCAAAGGGCAGGATCCGCTCCTCCAGCGCGGGCAGGAAAACGGCCTCGAACTCCAGGCCCTTGGCCGCGTGCAGGGTCATGATGCGCACCTTTTGCGCGGCCTGCCGGAGCTCGGCCAGCCCGGCCTGCAGCCGTACCCAGTCCAGCAGCCCGACCCAGCCGTGGTGCGCGTCGAACTCAAGGCAGAGGTCGCGGAAGGCCGGGCCTTCCCAGAAGAAGCGGTCAAAGGGCGGGCTCTCGCGCAGGGCCGGGGGCAGCACGCGCGGTCCCTGGATCAGCAGGAACTCCGGCAGGTTCACAGCCACGGCCTTTTCGTCCGCAGCGCTGTCATCCGGGTCATCCCGGCTGTCCGGGGCCGTGGGCGCGGGCAGGCCGAAGAGCTTTTCGGCCACGCGCAGGATGGCCGCCACGCGCGGCTCTTCCCAGAAGACCTCGGCCTCGGGCGCGGAGCAGGGCAGCCCGGCCTGCTCCAGGGCAAACTTGAGCGGGTTGATGAGGCCCCGGAAGCGCACCAGCACGGCGATGTCGCCTGGGGCCAGCTGCGGGCCGTCGGCGTCCAGCAGGGTCAGGCTGGTGCCGCCGAGGAGCTTGCGGGCGCGCTCGGCGATGAGCTGGGCCTCGAACCGGGCGCTTGGGGCCTGCACCAGCTCCACCAGGCAGGCCGAGCCGGGCCTGGCCCGCAGGACCAGGGGCTCTGGCGGGGCGACGGGCGTTGGGGTGCCTGACAGCACGGCCTGGGCCGCGTCGAGGACGCCTTGGCCGCTGCGATAGTTCTCTGCCAGGGCCAGCACCGCGAGCCTGGGCCAACGGGCCTTCAGGCGCTCCCGCACCTGTCCTGCCGCGCCCCGGAAGCCGTAGATGCTCTGGTTGGGATCCCCGATGGCGAAGAAGCCTTCTCCGTCCCTGTGTCCGCCTCTGTCTCCTGATGACCCGGCCAGCCCCAGCACGGCCTCCAGCTGCAGGGTCGAGAGGTCCTGGATCTCGTCCACCAGGAGGTGCGTGAAGGGCGGGGTGAAGCCCGGCCGGCGCACCTCGTCCAGGAGAAATTCGATCAGGTCCGTGAAGTCCGCCAGGTTGCGCGTGGCCTTGAGCCCGTCCACCTCGGCCCGGGCCTTTGCGGCCATGTCAGCCGTGGCCCCGTCCAGCGGGGTGAGGCTTTCCCGGGCCAGGCTGTGGCGGCGGAACAGGGTCGCGCGTTCGGACCTGCTCAGGCCCTCGGGCAGGGACTCCAGGAAGAGCTTTCTGGCCGCGTCCTCGGACAAGAGCACGGGTGGCTGGCCCCGGCGCATGGTCCACAGGGCCAGGGCCAGGGCGTGCAGGGTGTCGGTGAGGGGCAGGGGCGCGCCCGGCCCGCGCAAGGTCGCCAGGCGCTCGGTCAGCTCGCCGGCGGCGCGGCGGGTGAAGGTCACCACGGCCAGGGCGTCGGCCGGGATGCCCTCGGCCAGCAGGCGCTCCACGCGGCGGATGAGGGTGTGGGTCTTGCCCGTGCCCGGCCCGGCCAGCACCAGGGTCGGCCCCGGCTCGGCGTACACGGCGGCCGCCTGGGCCTGGTTCAGGCCGTCCGGGCGCATCGCCGCGCCAGGGGCTTCCGGTGCAGGCTCGGGCTCGGCCTCTGCCTCCGGCGAGGGGGCCTTGGCCGTTGCGGAACGCCTGCGGCCGCGCTGGGCCTGCCCTGCCACCAGCCGCCCGCCGTGGCGCATCTCGGCGCGCTCCTCGGGCGTGAACACGGTGATGACGCCGAACTCGCCGTCGTACCCGCTCTTGCGCAGCACCTTGCCCGCGCGCATGCGCTCCACGGCCTCGGCCAGCACGGGCGAGGCCCGGCGGATGTCCGTAAGCTGCGCCTCGCGCAGGATGAACAGCTCCGGGCCGAGGGTGGCGATGAGGCGGAAGTATTCCTGGGCGACCTTCTTGGAGCCGGAGCCCACGTCCAGCACCTCGGAGAGCACCTCCTTGAGCGGGATGAGCGAGTCATAGCCGGGCTGGCCCTCGGGCTGCACGGGCTGGGGCCGGTCGGCCAGGGCCAGCACCCGGTGCAAAACGCCCAGGGTGGCGGGCTTGCCGCAGACCGGGCACAGGCCCCGGTTGGCCACGGTCTCCCCTGGCTCCATGGACCAGTTGCACTTGCGGTGCCCGTCCATGTGGTACTTGCCCTCCTCCGGGAAGAACTCCACCGTGCCCAGGAATTCGCAGTCGCCCTGAACCTCGCCCGGCAAATGCGCGCGCAGGGCCTGGCGGATGCCCGAGAAGCTCGCCTGGCCCCGGAACAGATTGGCCTCGCGCGCCAGCTTCTCGCCGGAGTGGGCGTCGGAGTTGGAGATCATGCGGAAGCTGTCCAGCGCCGACAGCGTCCAGTTCATGCCCGGATCGGACGAGAGCCCGGTCTCCATGGCGAAGATGTGCTCGGTGAGGTCGCCGTAGCACTCCTCCACGGAGTCGAAGCCGCTCATGGAGCCGAAGAGCGAGAACCAGGGCGTCCAGATGTGCGCGGGCACCAAAAAGGCCTCGGGGTGGGTGTCGAGCACCAGTTCGAGCAGGATGCGGCTGTCCAGCCCCAGGATGGGCCGGCCGTCCGAGGCCAGGTTGCCCACCTGGGCGAGCTTCTGGTTGAGGCTTTTGGCGGCCTCCAGCGTGGGCAGGTAGACCAGGTTGTGGACCTTGCGCACCTTGCCGCCGCGCTTGTAGATGGAGCTGATCTCGCCCTGGAGCATGAACCGGGCGCTGCCCGCGAGATGGCCGCAAAGTTGGCCGTTGAGCTGGCCGTTGAGCTGGTCCGCCAGGCCGGGGATCTCGGCCGCCAGCCCGGAGGCGTCGCGCAGGCGCAAGAGCCCGGAGCCGTCCTCCACCAGTTCGCGCCCGATCTCGTCCAGCCAGCCGGGGTGGGTGCAGTCGCCGGTGCCGAGCACGCCGATGCCCTTGGTTTCGGCCCAGGCGGCCAGGCTGCGCACGGTCAGGCCCTTGCTGGTGGCGCGCGAGAAGCGCGAGTGGATGTGCAGATCCGCCGCAAAGGTGGTCATGCGTTGCCCCTGGTGGCCTTTCGGCCTGCTGGCCTGCTGGCCCGAAGGATTTTGTCGACCGTAGCCGCTGGGGGCGGCGATGGCAAGTGGGCGGGATCATTGCGGGCCGGGTTCGGGCCGGGGGTGCTGCGGCCTGGCTACTGCTCCAGGCCGGTATAGAACTCGCGGAATTCTTCTGCGGCCAGGGTCTGGGCGGCCAGGCGGCGATCGTTGAGCTCCGCGTGGTGCGCATGCACCAGGGAGGCGACCAGCGGGTCCAGGGCGTTGTCTGCGGCCATGTCGTCCAGGATGCGCAGGGTGTCCGCACGGCCCATGCCCGCGCGGTAGGGGCGGTCCTCGCGCAGGGCCGTGAACACGTCGGCCACGGCGAGGATGCGCGAGCCCAGGGAGAGCTCCCGGCCGGAGACTCCGCCGGGGTAGCCCTCGCCGTTGGGCTGCTCGTGGTGCTGCGAGGCCCAGTCCGTGACCTGCTCCAGGCCGGGCACGGAGCTTAAGATGGCGTGGCCCAGTTCCGGGTGGCGGCGCATGATGTCCCGCTCCTGCGCGCTCAGCGGCCCGGGCTTGTTGATGATCTCCGAGGGTACGGCCAGCTTGCCCAGGTCGTGCAGGTTTCCGGCCAGGCGCATCTGGTCCAGGTCTGCGGCATTGAACCTGGCCTTTTCGGCCAGGCACACTGCGGCTTCGGCCACGCCGCGCGTGTGCGTGGCCGTGAAGCGGCTGCGGAAGTCGATGATCTGCGAGAAGGCCTGGGACGCGTCCATGAGCTGGGCGCGCGTCATGCCCCGCTCGTCGAACATGTCTGCGGAGCCGGTCAGGGCGGCGGTGGGGTCGGTGGTGGCCATGTCGGCCCAGAAGCGCTCGTCTGCGGCCAGCTCGACCAAAGCCGGCACAAAGGCCGGATCGAACAGGGTGCCGGAGAACGATTTAAGCACCCGCTCGATCTCCGTCGGGCTCATGTTGCCCTGGCGCCCCTCCCTGCAAACGAACAGCACATCCAGGCGGTCGGCCAGGCAGAGCACGTTGGCCAGGAACAGCTTGCGTGGCGGGCCGTCCTGGTCCGGGGGCAGCAGCCCGAAGCGCGCGAAGGGCGTGTGGTGGTGGCGCACGATGACCGCAACCCCTTCCAGCAGCGGGTTCTTGCGCAGCAGGCGAAAGCCGCGCTCGGCGTGGCGCACGCCGTCAGCCTCGAACTGCAGCGCAGCCAGCCTGCTCTGGATGGAGAAGCCGCCCACGTCGTGCAGGAGCCCGGCCACGTAGAGGTCGGTGCGCTCGGCGCGCGGCAGGTCGAGCACCCTGGCCAGGCGCACCGCGGCGTAGGCCACGCGCTTGTGGTGGCCCACCACCTCCGGGCTGATGAGGTCCAGCGCTCCGGAGAGGCCGGTGAGAAAGTCGAACAGGCGTATGGACACGGCAACGCTCCGCTAGAATTTGAGCACGTCCACCTGGACCTCGGCCTTGCCGCCCACGCTGTCGAGCGCGCCCTTCAGATCCAGGTCCCGGAGGCTCTGCTGGGCCTTCAGCGGGTCCGCGCGCGGGGTCAGCTCCTTCTTGGTCAGCGGGTCCACCACCACCTCCCGGCCAACGCGGAAGCGCAACGGCGTGTCCTCCACCTGACGCTCCGGGTCAAGCGACAGGTTCACCTTCCAGCTCGTGGCGTTGGACTGGTACCTGTCCTCAAGGCCCTTGCCGGGCGCGTCCTGGCGGCCACCCGCAGGGGCCGGACCGAAGCTTTGGCGGCTCATGGCACTGTACGGAGCGAGCAGGTCGGCCTGGCTGAGTCCTGGCTTGGCCACGGCTTTTGGGGCCTTGGGAGCTTTGGGGGCCTTGCCCGCAGCCTTGGCCCGGCGTTTCTTCACCTGCGCCTGGGGGTGCGCCTGGATGTGCGTCTGGGCCTGCGCGCCCTGCGCCGGATTCAGCAGCGTGGGCGCAAGCAGCGCGGCACAGAGCACGAACACAAGTGGCCGCATGGGGATGGACCTCCTTGTCTCCTGCGCCATGCTGGCGCAGCTTCATGCAATCTAGCACATCAGGCCTGGGAAGCAAGTCCGAGCGCAGGTATCAGCTTTTGGAGGGGTTGGGATCAGGCATTTCCATGCGCTGGGCGTAGGCCGCCAGCCTGTCCATGGCCGTGGCGATGTTTTCAAGGGAGTTGGCATAGGAGAAGCGCAGGAAGCCCTCGGCGTTGGCCCCGAAGTCGATGCCCGGGGTCACGCCCACGTGGGTCTTCTCCAGGATGTCGAAGGCCAGGGCGAGCGAGCTGCCGCCGAAGGCTTGCGCCCAGTGCCTGGCGTTGGCCAGCACGTAGAAGGCGCCCGTGGGGTCGTGGGCCACGCCCAGGCCCAGCGCCTTGAGGCGCGGCAGCAGGTACTTGCGCCGTTCGTCGTAGATGGCCTTCATGCGCGCCACGTCGGCCGCGGATTCCCTGAGCGCGGCGATGCCCGCGTGTTGCGCAACCGAGTTCGCGCTGATGAAGAAGTTCTGACACAGCTTCTGCATGGGCCGGATGAATTCCGGCGGGGCGATGAGGTAGCCCAGCCGCCAGCCGGTCATGGCGTAGAGCTTGGAGAAGCCGTTCAGCACGAAGCAGCGGTCCGAGAACTCCAGCGCGCTGTGCTCGCGGCCCTCGTAGACCAGGCCGTGGTAGATCTCGTCGGACACGATGCACGCGCCGCGCCGCGAGGCGATGTCGGACACGGCCCGCATGCGCTCGGCCGAGAGCAGCGTGCCTGTGGGGTTGGCCGGGGAGTTGAGCAGGATGGCCTTGGTCCCCTCGGTCATGGCCGCTTCAATGGCCTCGGGCCGGTACTGGAAGCTGTCGTCTTCGCTTACATTGACGCGCACGGGGCAGGCCCCGGCGAAGCGGATGAAGTTGTCGTAGCAGGCATACGCCGGGTCGGACAGGATGACCTGGTCCCCGGCCTCCAGGATGCTCGTGAACAGCAGCAGCATGGCCGGGGAGGTGCCCTGGGTCACGATGACCTGGTCCGGGTGCACCGTGACGCCGTAGCGCGTCAGGTGGTCCTCGCAGATGGCTTCGCGCAGGGAAAGCAGGCCCAGGCTGTGGGTGTAGTGCGTGTGGCCGTCGGTCAGCGCTTTCCTGGCCGCCTCCTTGATGCACTCGGGGGTGTCGAAGTCCGGCTCGCCGATCTCCAGGTGGATGACGTCATGGCCCTGGGCCTCCAGCTTGTGCGCGGCCTCCAGGATGTCCATGACCAGGAACGGGGTGATCTCCCTGGCGCGCTGTGAAATGCAGACGTTCTCGTTCATGTGCGGCTCCATCGATGTGCCTGGAATCGGTGCCAATGAAAAAGGACCGGGGTTGGCCGCCCTGCAATGGCGTCCTGTCCCCGGTCCTGGTTGGTCGGTCTAGAAGTCGAGGTTGAGCGCCTTGCGGATGTCCGCGATGTTCTTGGCGGCCACGGCCCGGGCCTTCGCGTTGCCCTCGGCCAAAATGGCCCAGAGGCGCTCGGGGTCGGCCATGAGCGCGCGGCGGCGCTCATGCACGGGCGTGAGAAAGCGCGTCAGCGAGTCCATGAGGATCTTCTTGCAGTCCACGCAGCCGAGGCCGGCCTTGGTGCAGCCCTCGCGGATCTCCGCGCACAGCTCCGGGCTGGTCAAGAGCTTGTGGTAGGGGAACAGGTTGCACACGTCCGGATCGCCTGGATCGCTTCTGCGCAGGCGGTTCTTGTCCGTGAGCATGGTCTTGATCTTCGGCGCGATCTCTTCCAGCGGCTCGCCCAGGGCGATGGAGTTGCCGTAGCTCTTGCTCATCTTGCGGCCGTCCAGGCCCGGAAGCTTGGCCTCCTCGGTGAGCATGGCCTTGGGCTCCGGGAAGAAGGGCTTCTTCTCGGGGCAGTGCAGGAAGTTGAAGCGCCGGGCGATTTCGCGGGTCAGCTCCAGGTGCGGCAGCTGGTCCTGGCCCACGGGCACGGCCGTGGCCTTGTAGAGGATGATGTCCGAGCACATGAGCACCGGGTAGCCGAGGAAGCCGTAAGTGGTCAGGTCCTTCTGGCCGGAGAGTTCCTGGGCCACCTCCTTGAAGGTGGGGCAGCGCTCCAGCCAGCCCAGGGGGGTCAGCATGGACAAAAGCAGGTGCAGCTCGGCGTGCTCCTTGACCTGGGACTGCTGGAAGATGACGCACTTTTCCGGGTCCAGGCCCGCGGCGATCCAGTCCAGCACCAGGCCGGGCACGAAGCCCTTGATGCGCTTGGGGTCGGCGTACTCGGTGGTGAGCGCGTGCCAGTCGGCCACGAAGAAGAAGCACTCGTGGCTCTCCTGGAGTTCAAGCCAGTTGGCCAGGACGCCGAAGTGGTGGCCCAGGTGGAGCGGCCCGGTGGGGCGCATGCCGGAGACGATGCGTTCGTTTTTTGCGGTCATTGTCTGCTTCTGGGTTGGAGGGTTTACAGGGGCACGCCGAGCAGTGCGGAGACGAAGCCCACGGGCGGGAAGATGAGCGAGCCCAAGAGGCTTACGCCCAACAGCTGCGAGACGATGAGCAGGCCCAGGAGCAGCATGAAGCCGTAGCGGCCCAGGGCCAGAAACTTGTAGGCCAGCGGGTCCGGCAAAAACCAGGCCAGGATGTTGCTGCCGTCCAGCGGCGGGACGGGCAGCAGGTTGAAGAAGGCCAGCATGAGGTTCACGATGACCCCGGCCTGACAGATGAGGACCAGCGGCTGCAGTACCGCGATCATCTCCGGGCGCGCGATGGCCACGGGCAGGAGCAGGTGAAAGAGCCCGGCGGACAAAAGTGCCAGCAGGAAGTTGGCCCCTGGCCCGGCCAGGGACACGAGCATCATGTCGCGCATGGGGTGCTTGAAGTACATGGGGTTCACCGGCACGGGCTTGGCCCAGCCGATGTTGGCCAGGATGAAGGCGATGGCGCCCATGGGGTCCAGGTGCTTGAGCGGGTTCATGGTCAGCCGCCCGGCGAGCTTGGCCGTGGGGTCGCCCAGGCTCAAGGCCACGAGGCCGTGCGCCAGTTCATGGCAGGTCAGGCCCAGGAGCAGGGGGACGGCAAGGATGCTGACGCGGACGATCTGATCGGACAGGGATTCAAGCATGATGCCTGCGGCTAGCACGAAGAGCCCGCGCGGGCAAGGGGAAAGGCCTGGGCCGGGGAGTTACGCGCAGAGGAAGCGCTCGACGTCGATCTTGTAGTCCGCCGGGTTCAGCACCTCGGCGATCTCCTGGGCCTGCGGGGTGTTCTCCATGGCCTCAAGGTCGAGCACGCGCGGACGCTGCGGGCGCATCTTGGCGTCCATCACGACCTTGATCTCCGGCTTGGTGGGGCGCGCGTTGTTGGTGCTGGCCACGATGCCGAACTCGCCGCCCGAGAGGCGCACGAAGCTGCCCATCGGGAACACGCCGATGCAGCGGATGAAGTTCTCGATGTCGTCCACGGCGAATTGCTGTCCGCGCAGCTGGTACATGAGGTTCAGGGCGTTGGCCGGGGGCAGGGCTTTCTTGTACACGCGGTCGCTGGTGAGTGCGTCATACACGTCCACCAGGACAAGGATGCGCGAGTACATGCCGATGCCGTCGCCGCGGATGCCGCGCGGGTAGCCGGTGCCGTCATGGCGCTCATGGTGCTCCAGCACGGCACGCAGGACATCAACGGGCATGTCCCGCTGCTTGCGCAGGAGGTTGTAGCCATCCAGGGGGTGGCCCTTCACGGCCTGGAATTCCTTCTCTGTGAGCTTGCCGGGCTTGTTCAGGATATGCGCGGGCACGAACTCCTTGCCCGCGTCGTGCAGCAGCCCGGCCAACCCCAGGTCGAGCAGCGAGTGCCTGTCCAGGCCCAGGTGCTTGCCCAGGAGCACGGCCAGGATGCTCACGTTGATGGAATGGGTGTAGGTGTACTGGTCGAAGCCGCGCAGCTTGAACAGGGTTACGGCTGCGGTATCATTGCGCAGGACGTTCTGGACAAAGCGCTCCACCAGGTTGGTGGCCCTGCCGCAGTTGATGTCCGTGCCGCGCCGCACGTCCTCCATGAATTGTTTTACATAATCCAGGGCGTCGGAGTAGAGCAGCCGGGTGGCTGGCAGCTCCTTCAGCAGGTTGGTGGGGGCCTGCGCGGGGCCGGGCTGCGCTGCGGCCAAGGCAGGGGCGGATTTGCTCGGGTCGATGAGCACATGGTCGATGCCGTTCTGCATTATGGCATCGATTCCAGCCTGATCGACAACAAGCTCACCCACTCTGACGAGTGGGCTGCTGAATGTGCCCAGGCCGTGACTGACAACGAACATGCCGGGCTTGAGTTCGTTGCCTTTGATGCGTTGAAACATACTTCTTCTCGGAATCGATACTGCCCCGTGCCTGGGGAAAGCGCAATACATTTTTCGTGGTGTAATACAAAAAACGTCTGCGCTAGGGGCAGGTCCCGTGCAGGTCCGTGTGCCTTGATCGGGGTCGTGGGGAGAGGACGTCTGCTGTCGGCTCAAGCTTCGAAGAAGCGCTCGATGTCGATCTTGAAGTCAGCCGGGTTGAGCACTTCGGCGATATCCTGGGCCTGCGGGGTGTTCTCCACGGCCTCAAGGTCGAGCACGCGAGGCAACTGCGGGCGCATCCTGGCGTCCAGCACGACCTTGATCTCCGGCCGGGTGGGGCGCAGGGCGTTGGTTCCGGCAACGATGCCGAACTCGCCGCCGGAGAGACGCACGAAGCTGCCCACCGGGAACACGCCCACGCAGCGGATGAAGTTCTCGATGGCGTTGGGCGTGAAGTCGCGGTCGCGCAACTGGTACATCATGCCCAGGGCCTTGGCCGGGGCCATGGCGTCCTTGTACACGCGCCTGCTGGTGAGCGCGTCGTACACGTCGACCACGGCGATGATGCCCGAGAACCGGCCGATGCCCTCATCCCGGAGGCCGCGCGGATAGCCGGAGCCGTCGTGGCGCTCGTGGTGCTCCACCACGGCCCGCAGGATCTCCGGGTCCAGGTCCTCCTGGCCCTTCATGAGGTTGTAGCCCTCCAGCGGATGGGTCTTCATGGTCTGAAACTCGCCTGGGGTCAGCTTGCCGGGCTTGTTCAGGATGCCCTCGGGAATTTTGGCCTTGCCCACGTCGTGGTACATGCCCGCAAGCCCCAGCTTGAGCAGGGTGGGCTTGTCCAGGCCCAGGTGCTTGCCCAGGAGCACGGCCAGGATGCTGACGTTGATGGAGTGGGTGTAGGTGTATTCATCAAACCCGCGCAGCTTGAACAGGGTCACGGCGGCGGCCTCGTTGCGGAATACGCTTTCGATGAAGTTCGCCACCAGGGGCGTGGCCTTGCGGTAGTCGATATCCGTGCCGCGGCGTACGTCGTCCACAAAGTTCTTCACGTGGACGAGCGCGTCGGCGTACAGCCGCTTGGCGATGGGCAGCTCCTCGCCCAGGCCCGTGGTGATGGGCACGCCAACGGGCCGCGTCTGGCCCAGCAGGGAGATCTGGATGCTGGTGTCGATGAGCACGTCCTCCACATCCCTGGGGACATATTCGTCGATGTGGGCGCGCGTGAGGATGGGCTTGTCGACCTGGACCAGCGGGCTGGCAAAGGATCCCTGGCCGTGGCTCACCACGTACATGCCGGGCTTCAGGGCGTTGCGCTTGATTCTTTGCTGCATGGCTTTGTCCACCTGCGACAGGGGGGGAGAATTTGGGCCTGACTCAGGCCGGCGGCAGCAGGGACCGCTCACGCAGGTTCGTCAGGAGCTCCAGGCAGTCTGCGGCCAGAAAGTCCGGGCCGGCTGCAGCCAGGGTCTCTCGGGGCGAGTGGCCGCTTATGACGGCGGCGGCGGCAAGTCCAGCCTGGTGCGCGGCCTGGATGTCGAGCGGGTGGTCGCCCACGAGCAGGGCGCGCTCGCGCGCCACGCCCAGGAGCTCCAGCACGGCCAGGGCGTGGGCCGGGTCGGGCTTGACCTTGGGCGCGTCCTCCCGGGCCATGAAGGCGTCGCAGCAGGCCGTAATGTCCGGGAAGACCACCTTCACGGCGGCGGTGGAGTTGCGCGTGAGGATGCCGGTCTTGATCCCGCTGGCGCGCAGGCCGGAGAGCATGGGCCGGGTGAAGGGGAAGAGCTTGGCCTCGCGCGCGGCGTCGAGCTCCGTGGCCTGGATGACCAGTCGCCCCCGGCAGTGGAACTCCTGGCCCAGGGGGTGGTCAAACCCACGGATCTCGTCCGCCAGCTCGTCCAGCCACTCCAGCACGGGCAGTTCGGACGGCTCCGGCTCCTCGCCCAGGAAGGGCTCGGCCAGGGCGGTGATTTGCGGCGCAGGCGCGTGAAGTCGATGTGCAGGCTGGCCAGGGTGCCGTCGAAATCAAAGAGCACGGCTTCAAATTTTACGACGTTTTTTTGGGGCATGGTTCCTCAGGTGCGTCTTGCCCGATGGGCGGGAGCGCGGTACACGGGCCGTGGTCAAGTAGTATTGCGGAGGGGCTGTGGTCAAGAGCTATGACGTGATTGTGGCGGGGGCAGGCCCGGCGGGAGCGGCTGCGGCCGCCGTGCTGGCCGGGCAAAAGCTGTCCGTGGCCCTGCTCGACCGCGCGGAGCACCCGCGCCACAAGCTCTGCGGCGGCCTGCTCACGGCCAAGAGCGTGGAGGCGCTGGCGCGCGTCTTCGGCCTGCATTTGTCCGACCTGGCCGCCCGGCCCTCCCCGTTCGACGGGTGCGGCGGGGGCGGGTTGTTCCACGAGACCTCGCAGTACCTGTTTCTGCACCAGGGCCAGGAGCTTTTGCGCGGGGCCGCTGCCGAGCCTTTCCGCTTCGTGGACCGCCCAGCGTTTGATGCGCTGCTGGTGCGCATGGCCGTGGCGCGGGGGGCCGAGTACCTGCCTGGCCGGGCCGTGGAGGCCTGCGACGCGGCCTCTGGCCTGGTGCGCCTGTGCGGCGGCGAGGAGCTGTCCGGCCGCTTCGTCATCGGCGCGGACGGAGCCAACTCCGTGACCCGCCGGGCGCTCGGCATGAACGGCTATGACCGCGCGGCCTGGCGGCGCAATCTGGCGGCGGCCATCGAGGTGGAGCTGCCCGTGGGCGCCGGGCCGGGCCAGTTCCCGCGCCAGGTCAGCGTTCCGGAGCTGCACGTGGGCTCGCCCCAGGCTGGCTACGGCTGGGTGTTCCCCGGACCACGCGGGCCCAAGGTGGGCATCTGCGGGCTGCGGCGCAATGATCGCGACGGGCGCGACTTCGGAGCCATCTTCCTGGATTTTTTGCGCCTGCTCGGCGTGGCCGCCCCTGAGAGCGTGGCCCTGCGCGGGCATCCCCTGCCCTACGGGAACGCGCTGGCCCGCCCGGCATGCGGGCGGCTCCTCCTGGCCGGGGACGCCGGGGGTTTTGTGGAGCCGCTCTTTGGCGAGGGCATCTTCTACGCCCTGGCCACGGGCGCGCACGCGGCCTCGGCCACGCTTTGCGGGCTGAGAAACGGCGAGGAGGCCTGCGCGCGGGAGTACGAGCGGCTGCTGGCGCGCACGGTGCGCCCGGAGCTGGTCTGGTCCAACCGCCTGCGCTGGCTGCTCTTCGCGGCCATGCGGCGCCTTGGCGCGGCGCCCATCCGGGGCTTCGTCAATTGCGCCCCGGCGGCCCTGGCCGAGATGGTCCACGGCCGGCGCTCGTTTCGGCTCCTGCAAAAAAAGACCTGGGAGTGGGGCGAGGGCGTGGGGGGCTAGACTCCCGGTATGTCCGGCGGCAGGTTGCGGCCCGAGGCGGCGGTGCGCGCCAGCACGTCGCAGCGCTCGTTCTCTGAGTGGCCGCTGTGGCCGCGCACCCAGCGCCAGGTGACCTTGTGGGCCGCAATGAGCGGCACCAGCCGCTTCCAAAGGTCCTGATTCTTCACGGGCTGCTTGGCTGCGGTCTTCCAGCCGTTCTTCTGCCAGCCCACCAGCCAGCGGTCGGTGAAGGCCTTCATCACGTACTGGGAGTCCGTGTAGATCTCCACCACGCTTTGGGTCGTGAGGGCCTCCAGGCCTTTGATGACGGCCATGATCTCCATGCGGTTGTTGGTGGTGCCGGAGAAGCCCTCGGCCAGCTCCATGCGGTGCTCTCCGCAGACGAGCACGGCGGCGTAGCCGCCGGGGCCGGGATTGCCGAGGCAGGAGCCGTCGGTGTACAGGGTCACGGGGGGCAGTTCGCTCACGGATGATCCTTTTGTGTTGCGTTGGTGTGTGTTGCATTGGCCTGTTCTGTGCTGGTGCGCTCTGCCGGGGCAGCCGGAACGCTCAGCTCCGCCAGGCGGGACTGGATGAGTTCAAGGGCCAGGAGCAGGCCCCTGCGCCAGCTCTTGCCCGGTCCGAAGTGAAAAGGAAAATGCTCGCGTGTGAGGCTTTGGGCGAAGTCCGCGCCCAGGGCGCGCTCCATCAGGGGCGGCAGCAGGACCACGGCGGACTTCTTGTCCAGGCTCAGGCCCACGAACAGGGTCTTGCCGTCCTGCTCGGGCGGGTCAAGGGCTCCCTGGCGCACCTGGACCCTGGCCTCGATGCCGTAGGTCTTGCGCAGGGCCGTGATGAAGCCCTGGATCTGTTCCTGCTCGGCCTGGGACAGGGTCTTGGTCTCGTCGGACAGCCCGAAGCGCGCGTTGATGCGCTCTATGTTGCGCTCGCTGTTCTTCCAGAAGCCCACAACCACCAGGCCCAGCACCACGAGCAGCGCCGCCAGGCGGAGCAGGTGCTCCAGAAATCCGCCCGCGCGCACGGAGAAAATGGCCATGCGTGCTCTCCCTCATGGTTTCTTGCACCGATCGTGCGGGGAGGTGTACCCTTCCGCAGGGGGTGCTGGCAAGGTGGGAGCGGGCCGGGGCGCTGCCTCATAAGGCTTGCCCCGTGGCGGCTGATGGGCTATCTGGAGCGAGCGGCACTCCCGCCGTGGGAGACGAATGTCAAGGAGCTATACATGCAGCGGAAGGTACTCCTGGCGGCGCTGGTTGCGCTGGTGGCCCTGGGCGGCTGCGCCCAGCGTGATCCGAATCTTCAGGTGCGGGGTTTGAACGAGTTCAGCCGCGCTTCCGGCGACTACACCCTGACCCTCAAGACCTACGAGCTGGACGCCACGGGCCACGCCAGCCTGGTCGGGTCCGAGGATCCCTCCCTGCGCCGCTTCGTCGCGCGCTCCCTGGCGGAGAAGGGCTACACGCTCAAGACCTCCGGCCCGGCGCGTTTTGCCATGGAAGTCCACCTGCTCTGCGCCGACACGCGCAAGGCCAGTCTCGGCTTCTTGGCGGAAGAACTGCGCCTCCCGGCGGAAGCCGTGGGCGCGGGCTACAGCGAGGACATCCACTACTGGCTGCCCGACCAGGGCCTGGGCCTGGGCAATCCGGGCCAGGAAGCCATGGGCCGCCGCGACTCCAGCAGTCGCAGCCGCTCAGGGGCCACCTTTACCCAGAGTGGCGACATCGACCGTGGCGGAACGCCTCTGGGCGACCAGGACCCCGCCTTCTGTCAGGGCCGGGTGCTTGTCACCGTGTCCCCCACGGGCAGCGGCCCCGTGCGCCAGGTCTTTGTGGACCGTACCGCCACGGGCGACTGCCCTGCCGCGCCCAACTGCCCCATTGAGACCTGCCGCGCGGCCCTGGAGCGGGTCCTGGTGTACGAACTCGACACCCGCTTCTAAGCAACCCTGAGAATTCAAAAGCAAGGCCGCACCCTCAAGCCGGGGTGCGGCCTTTTTTTGCGCCGTCGCCGCAGGTCCTCACCAGGACTCGCGGTGGATGCGCTCGGCCTGGAAGCGGTCCACGCGGCCGGAAGGCATGTCCGGGTGGCCCAGGGGGACGAAGCTGTGCGGGATGATGGTGCCCGGTATGCCAAGCAGCTTGCGGAAGCCCTCCACACGCGGCTGGTCGGGGTACACCCCCGTCCAGACCGCTCCCAGGCCCTGGGCGTGCAGGGCCAGGAGCAGGTTCTCGGTGGCAGCGGCGCAGTCGATGGGCCAGTACCCGGGATATTTCTCCAGGGCCGGTTCGGCGCAGACCAGGATGGCGGCCTGGGCCTGGCGGGTCATGGCCGCGTACGGGTGGAAGTCCGGCACGCGGTCGAGCAGGGCGCGGTCGGTGGTGAGCACGAAATGCCAGGGCCGGGCGTTGCCTGCGCTGGGCGCGGCCATGGCTGCCGCCAGCGCGGCCTGGATCAGCTCCGGGTCCACTGGTTCCTTGGTGAATTTGCGTATGGAGCGGCGGGTCATGAGGCAGTCGAGAGCGTCCATGAGGTCCTCCTTGTTCGGTGGGCATGCGCGGGTGCGAGCATACGCGGGATTGAACCGCGCCGTAAAGGCCTTGCATTCCTGCGCGCCATGTCGCCCAGAATTGTTTGTGATTCTAATTCTTGCATGGCCCTTGGCCTTCATGCTACGCGCCAGGAAGCGGGGTGTGTATGCTGAAGACCTTTCCCACCGGGGAACGCCAGACCATCTGTATCCTGACGGGCCTGCTGATCGCTGCGCTGTTCGTTGTGTCCAGGGCCGACTATCTGCTTTTCCACGGCTTGGTGGAGATGGTCGGCGTGGCCGTGGCCGCGAGCATCTTCTTCCTGACCATCCATGCCCGGGAGCATCTGGCGAACGCGGCCCTTCGTCTGCTGGGCGTGTCCTTCCTGTTCATTTCCCTGGTGAGCCTGCTGCACACCCTGGCCTACAAGGGCATGGGCGTGTTTCCAGGGTATGGCGCCAACCTGCCCACCCAGCTCTGGATCGTCCTGCGGCTGCTGAGCGCGGGCACCTTCCTCCTGGCGCCGCTGCTGCTTGGCCGCAAGCTGGACCTGGGCCTGGCCGCAGGCGTCTATGCCGCACTCACGACGGTCCTGGTCTGGTCCGTGTTCGCCGGCTCCTTCCCGGATTGCTTCATTGAGGGTCGAGGCCTGACCCCCTTCAAGATCGTGATGGAGGCCGCGGCCATGCTCATGCTTGCCGTGGCCGGAGTCCTCCTCTTTCTGCGCAGGAAGCACTTCGACCCCGTGATCGTGCCCCTGTTGCTCTGCTCCATCACCCTGAGCGCCCTGGCCGGGGCCGTCTTTTCGGTCTACGTGGGCGTCTACGACTTCTCCAACTTCACCGGGCACCTGCTGGTCCTCTTCTCCATGCTCTGCCTGCACCGGGCGGTGTTCGTCACCGGCGTGTCCAACCCCTACGCGCTGCTGTCCCAGAGGCTGCGCGCGACCGAGGCTCAGTTCCGGGGCATCGTGGAGAACTCCAGCGAGGGCCTGTTTCAGGTGGACCGTGACGGGTTCATTCTGGCGGCCAACCCGGCCTTTGCCCAGGTCTTGGGTTACGCCGACGCCTCCCGCGCCCTGGGCCAGCCGCTCAGCCAGCATCTTCCTGGCTGCCAGCAGGAGTACCTGCAGGTCCTGGGGCCTGCCCTGGAGGGCGGCCAGGTGTTCCAGCATGCGCTGGACGCCCTGCGCCTGGACGGGTCAATGGTCTGGCTGTCCCTCAGCGCCAGGCCCTCCCAGGGGCAGGAGGCCATGCACCTGGACGGCTCCCTGCGCGACATCAGCGCTCAGGTGCAGATGGAGAACCTGCGTCAGGACGTGGAGCGCATCCTGCAACACGAGCTGCGCTCGCCCCTGTCCGGCATCCTTGGGCTGGGCAGGGCGATGAACGAGGATGACACGCTGCCTGAGCATGCCCGCGACATGGGCGGCCTGATTGCGGACACGGGCGTGCGGATCTTGCGCATGACCGAGGAATCCCTGGCCCTGCGACGCCTGGAGGAGGGCACGTACGTCCCGAGCCTGAGCCGGGTGGAGCTCGTCGACGTGCTGGAGCGCGTGCGCATGTGGCACGCGACCCTGGCCGGGCAGAAGGACGCGCAGGTGCGCCTGCTGCTCGACGGCAAGCCTCTGCGGGCCGGGAACTCCTGCCTGTTGCTGGCCGACGAGCATCTGCTGGAGCACGCCCTGTCCAATCTGCTGAAGAACGCCCTGGAGGCCGCGCCCAAGGGCTCCCTGGTCACCGCGCACGTGGACAGCGGCGAGGTGGTGCGGCTGGAACTGCACAACCTGGGCGAGGTCCCGGCTGAAGTGCGCTCGAGTTTCTTCGAACGCTACGCCACCAGCGGCAAGACGGCTGGAACCGGCCTGGGCACTTACATCGCCCGGCTGGCCGTGCTGGCCCTGGGTGGCGAGATATCCTTCCGCTCCTCGGCCGAGGAGGGCACCACCCTGCTGGTGACCCTGCCTGGCGCCGGGGCCAGGTCCCAGGACGCGGCATGAGGACATCGGCGTGAGAACCATTGGCCGTTATGCCATCCTGGGCCTGCTCGGCCGGGGCGGCATGGGCGTGGTGTACAAGGCGGCCATGCCGCGAACCGGCCGCGTGGTGGCCGTGAAGGTGCTGAAACCGGCCGAGATGCTGGCCGCCACGGCCGATCCCGCGCTGCTGCGCCAGGACTTCTTCCGCGAGGCCGCGCTCATGGCCGGCATCCGCCACCCGAACATCGCCCAGGTGCTGGACGTGGACGAGGACGCTGCCCCGGATGGAGGCGGCGACGGCCTGCCCTTTTTCGTCATGGAGTACTACTGCAACAACCTGGGCGCGCTGTTGGGCGAGGGCTACCGCGTGGAGGAGCCCACCCGCCGCCTGGGCGTGGACCAGGCCCTGTCCTGCGCGCGGCAGCTGGCCTCGGGGCTCGCCCGGCTGCACCACGAGGGCATCATCCACCGCGACGTCAAGCCCTTCAACCTCATGCTGGCCGAGCGTCCGCCGGACGCCTGCCCGCCGGGCTTCTGCCTCGCCGATGAGGTCAAGCTCATCGACTTCGGGCTCTCGCGGCTGCGCGGGGAGCAAGGCCCGGCCCGGCCCAAGGGCGCGGTGGTGGGCTCGCCGTACTACGCCGCGCCCGAGCAGGAGCGCGATCCCGAGACCGCCGACGAGCGCGCCGACATCTTTTCCGCCGGGGTCACCCTGTTCCGCTGCCTCACCGGGCATCTGCCCCAGGAGGGCCTTTCGGCCAGCCGCCTGCGCGATGGTCTGGACGCCCGCTTTGACGCCTTTTTCGCCAGCGCCTGCCACAAGGACCCAGGCCAGCGGCCCGCCTCGGCCCGGGACCTGCTGGCCGAGCTGGACGGGCTCGCCGCGTACTGGGCGCGCCTGCGCGAGAACGTCTGCGCCCTGCCGGAGGAGAAACCCCCGCCCTGCGCCAGCGCAAAACCCTCCGCCGCGCTGCGCTCCATCCCGGTGCGCCAGCCCCTCGCGGGAGCGCGGGAGGCGTTCGGTCTGGACGAGCTGTGGCGGCCTGCGGCCTGCGACCCCGAACGCTTTGTCGTGGAAAGGGAGGGCCTGGTGCGCGACCTGCGCAGCGGGCTTGTGTGGGAGCGCGGCGGCAGCGCCTATGGCCTGACCTTTGCCGCGGCCCAGGCCAGGGCGGAGCAATTGTCCGCAGAGCGCCACCTGGGCCTTTCCGGCTGGCGGCTGCCCACGGCCCAGGAGCTGGCCTCGCTGCTGCTGCCCGAGCCGGACCTGCGTCAGCTCTGCCTGCCTCCGGCCTTTGCCCCGCAGCAGCGGCGCATCTGGAGCGCGGACCGCAAGTCCTTCACCGCAGCCTGGTACGCCGACGTGGAGCACGGATTTGTGTGGTGGCAGGACCTGAGCTGCGAGTTCTTCTCCCGCTGCGTCACATCCGTGGCATCGGAATAAGCTCCGCCCGCGCCTACCTGGCTGGCCAGCCGAAGCTCCAGCCCCAGGCCCAGGCCCCGGCCAGAACCAGCACCGCCAATACCCCGAAGACCTGGTTGAGCCGCTCGCCCCATTCCTCATTGGGGTAGCCGTGGCGCACGGCCAGCAGGCCCGCAGGCAGCCCCAGCAGCCCCCCGGCCACGAGCCCGAAGAAATGCGCGCCGATGTCCGTGTTCTCGCCTGCGGTGCCCAGACTGGCCAGCAGGGCCAGGGCAGCGGCCACGGGCAGGAGCCAGCCCGCTCTGGCCTGCCGCTGGGCCAGGCTTTGGGCCTGGTTCTGGGCCTGGTCTCGGGCCAGGGCGCCCTCGCCGCTCACGGCCTTGAGCCCGGCCAGGGCTCCGGCAGCGCCGAACACAGCCGTGGAGAAGCCTATGGACAGGTGCTGTGGTCCGTGCGCGAATACATTCAGCACATTGCCCAGCCCCCCGGCCAGGATGGCCAGCAGCCACGCCGCCCCGGACCCGATGCGCCTGGAGAGCAGGATCAGGAAGGCCCCGCCGATGACCGCATTGCTGGCCATGTGCGCCGGGTCGGCGTGCAGGGTCAGGGAGGTGAACATGCGCCACCACTGGCCGCCGAGCATCCGGGCGGCGTCGCCCGCGCCCACGCTGTGCCAGTACGGCGGGTAGGAGCCAAGCTCCGGCCAGGGCCGGTGGGTGAGGACGAAGAAGGCGCAGAGCCCGAGCATGGCCGCCACCGTCGCGCGCGAACGCTCCTCCACCGGGGGCAGGGGGATGGACGGGTGCGGGCTGATGTTCTCGCGGTGGTAGAGGGTGATCTCGCTCACGGCCTGGCTCATGAAGCGCGCCGGGACCTGCACCGTGTAGCCGCCCGGCAGGGCGCGCACGCGGTGCGGCACGCGCCGGGAGCGCAGCACAAGGCTCCAGAGCCGGGCCTGGGCCTGGGACAGGCGTCCGGCCGGGCGGCCGTCCACCAGGGGGGCCAGGTCCGGCCAGGGGGCCCGCTGGACGGGGCGTTGCGTGGGGCGAAGCGGCAGCATGGGCACACCCTAACGGATTGTGCCCACGGCCCGCCAGCGTAAAATGCCGGGAACGGGAGCAGGGCGAGGGGCACGGGCGACTGGGCCTTAAACTGAAAAAGGGCCGGCACCTTTTGGGTGCCGGCCCGAGTGGGCAAGTCTTGCGTGAGCCGTTTCGGCTTAGCGCTTCGAGTACTGGAAGCGGGCGCGTGCGCCCTTCTGGCCGTACTTCTTGCGCTCCTTCTTGCGGGCGTCACGGGTCAGGAACCCGGCACGCTTGAGCGTGGTGCGCAGCTCAGGGTCGAAGGTCAGAAGCGCGCGGGAGATGCCGTGACGGACGGCCTGGGCCTGTCCGGACACGCCGCCGCCGGCGACATTGACCTTGATGTCGAACTTGTCGACGAGCTTGGTCAGCTTGAGCGCCTGCTGCACGATCATCTGCAGGGTCTTGCGCGGGAAGTATTCCTCGTAAGGACGGCCATTGATGGTGATCAGGCCGGTGCCAGCGGTGACGCGGGTGCGCGCCACTGCGTTCTTGCGCTTGCCAGTGCCGTAATTGAGATCAAGCATGTATCAACTCCTGATGCGGAGGTTACAGAGCCAGAGCCTGGGGCTTCTGGGCGACGTGGGTGTGTTCAGGACCAGAGAAGACCTTGAGCTTCTTGATGATCTGCCGGGACAGGCGGTTCTTCGGCAGCATGCCGCGCACAGCCTGGATGATCACCAGTTCAGGGTTCTTCTCAAGCATCTGCTTCAGGGTCCGGGACTTGAGGCCGCCGGTGTAAAGCGTGTGCTTGTAGTACATCTTCTTGTTCAGCTTGTCGCCGGTCACCTTGATCTTCGTGGCGTTGACCACGACGATGAAGTCACCACCGTCCATGTGCGGGGCGAAACCGGGCTTGTGCTTGCCACGAAGGCGGTGGGCGATGGCCGTGGCCAAGCGGCCAAGGACCTTTTCCGTGGCATCGACCACGAACCATTCGTGCTTCAGGTCCGACGGGACCGGGCTGTACGTATTCATTTTTGGTCAGCTCCTTCACTTCAAACTGGAAACAGGGCTCTTACGGCTTTTGACCGGACCTGTCAACTGAATTCCACTTCCTTTTCCAAGCCGCAGCCAGGGAAACCTTACCCTAGGCGTTAGCCACCAACTCTTTCAGCTTAGCGATGGCTTTGTCAATGCCCGAGGCGTCGGTTCCGCCCGCCTGGGCCATGTCGGGTCTGCCGCCGCCGCTGCCGCCCACCTGGGCCGCAACATCTTTAATGAGGCTGGGCGCGGTGAATTTGGCGTGCAGGTCCTTGCTCACCGAGAGCAGCACCGTCACCTTGCCGTCCTCGCCCGGAGCGATGATGCAGGCCACGCCCGAGGGCAGCTTGCTCTTCAGCGCGTCCATCTGCTCGCGCAGGCTCTTGATGCTCGCGGCCTCGGCCTTCACCGCCAGCACCTTCACGCCTGCGATCTCTTCCACCTCGGCCATGCGCGCCCCGCCCTCGCCGGAGGCCAGCTTGGTCTGCAGGCGCTCCAGGTCCTTCTGCAGGGCCTTGACCTGGGAGTTCATGGCCTTGACCCGGGCGGCGACCTCTTCCGGCCGCGCCTTGAGCACGGTCTGGACGTCGGTCATCTCCTGGCGCAGGGTCTGGAGGAAGTTCAGGGCGTTCCAGCCCGTGGCCCCCTCGATGCGCCGGATGCCCGCCGCAACGCCCGTCTCGGACAGGATGACGAAGCTCCCGGCCTGGCCGGTGTTGGCCAGATGCGTGCCGCCGCAAAGCTCCATGCTCACGCCGGGCACCTCCACCAGGCACACCGTGTCGCCGTACTTCTCGCCGAACAGGGCCATGGCGCCTCTGGCCACGGCCTCTTTCTGGTTCACGTTCTCGCGGCCCACCGGGAGGTTGTCCAGGATGGCGCGGTTGACGATCTGCTCGACCCGGGCGAGTTCGTGCGGGGTCATGGGCGCGATGTGCGTGAAGTCGAAGCGCAGGCGTTCCGGCCCGACGAGCGAGCCGGACTGCTTCACGTGGTCGCCCAGGACCTGGCGCAGGGCCGAGTGCAGCAGGTGCGTGGCCGTGTGGTTGCGCGAGCTTGCCATGCGCGAGCGGGCGTTCACCGTGAAGTTGGCCGTCTGGCCTGTGCTGATGTCGCCCTCGTTGACGAAGATCTTGTGCACCGTGAGCTGGGGCGAGGGTTTTAAGGTCTCCAGCACGTCGGCCCCGCCGGTGGTGGTGGAGACCTCGCCGAGGTCACCCTCCTGGCCGCCGGACTCGCCGTAGAAGGGCGTGGCCGCCGCCACGAGCCAGCCGCCCTGGCCCTGGGTCAGGGTCTCGACGCTCTCGCCGTCGCCGTCCAGCAGGGCGTTGATGCGCCCCTCGTCCTCAAGCAGGGCGTTGCCGGTGAAGCGGGTCTTGACCCCGGCCTCCAGCAGGCCCTGGAACATGCTGGCCACGTCCTTCTCGCCGGAGCCCTTCCAGGCGCTCTTGGCCCGGACCTTCTGCTCCTTCATGCAGGCCATGAAGCCGGGCTCATCCACGCTGATGCCCTGCTTCTCGGACACGTCGTTGACGATGTCGAGCGGGAAGCCGAAGGTGTCGTAAAGCTTGAAGGCGAACTCGCCGCTGATGCGGCTCTCGCCGAGCTCCTTCAGCCGCCCGATCTCGTCCTCCAGGATCACCAGGCCCTTGTCCAGCGTCTGGGAGAAGCGCTCCTCCTCCTCGCGCACCACGCGGGCCATGAACTCCTGGTTCGAGAGGAGCTCGGGGTAGGCGTCGTGCATCTGGGCAACCACCTGGCGCACGGTCTCGTGCAGGAAGGGGTCGGTCAGGCCGAGGTGGCGGCCGAAGCGGAAGGCCCGGCGGATGAGGCGCCTGAGCACGTAGCCGCGGCCCTCGTTCGAGGGAAGGATCTGGTCGGTGATGAGAAACGCGATGGCCCGGCTGTGGTCGGCGATGACCTGCAGCGCGGTGTCCACTTCCTTGTCCACGCGGTAGGTCATGCGGGCCTTGTCGGCCACAAAGGCGATCAGCGGGCGGAAGATGTCGGTCTCGAAATTGGAGTGCTTGCCCTGGGACACGGCGGCGATGCGCTCCAGGCCCATGCCGGTGTCGATGCTGGGGCGGGGGAGCGGGGTGCGCGTGCCGTCCGCAGCCTGGTCAAACTGCATGAACACGAGGTTCCAGATCTCCAGGAAGCGGTCGCAGTCGCACTTGCCGATGCCGCACTCCGGGCCGCAGGACATCTCCGCGCCCTGGTCCACGTAGATCTCGGAGCAGGGGCCGCAGGGACCGGTGTCGCCCATGGACCAGAAGTTGTCCTTGTCCCCGAGACGGTAGATGCGCTCCGGCGGGATGCCCGCCACGCTCTGCCACAGCTCCCCGGCCTCGTCGTCATCCTTGTAGATGCTGACGTAGAGGTTGTCCTTGGGCAGCTTGATCTCCTTGGTGATGAAGTCCCAGGCCAGGCGGATGGCCTCGGCCTTGAAGTAGTCGCCGAAGGAGAAGTTGCCGAGCATCTCGAAGAAGGTGTGGTGGCGCGCGGTGCGGCCCACGTTCTCCAGGTCGTTGTGCTTGCCGCCCACGCGCAGGCACTTCTGGGAGGTCACGGCGCGGGTGTAGGGGCGCTTCTCCTGGCCCAGGAAGCATTTCTTGAACTGGACCATGCCCGCGTTGGTGAACAGCAGGCTGGGGTCGTCCTTGGGCACCAGGGTGGAGCTTTCCACCACGGTGTGGCCGTTCTGCTCAAAGTACTTGAGGAAGCGGGAGCGTATTTCTGCGGCGTTCATGCGAGTCTCGTTCTCCAAAGAAAGAGTGGGGGGACGGTGTATTGGGGAAGCCCAGGCCCGTTGCTATGCCTCGTCCATCTCTGCGGGCTCTTCCGCGGCAGGGATGAAGGCCGGCGGGGTCATGCCCAAATGTTCGAGCAGCTTGTCCTCGATCTTCTGGCGCAGCTCGGCGTTTTCGACCAAAAGCGCGCGCACGTTCTCCTTGCCCTGGCCCAGGCGCTCGGAGCCGAAGGCGAACCAGGAGCCGCTCTGCTCGATGATCTTGTTCTCCACGCCGAGGTCGATGATCTCGCCCTCGCGGCTCATGCCCGTGCCGTAGAGGATGTCCACCAGGGCCTCGCGGAAGGGCGGGGCGACCTTGTTCTTCACGACCTTGATGCGCGTGCGGTTGCCGTAGGCCTCTTCCTTATCTTTAAGGCTCTGGATGCGGCGGATGTCGATGCGGATGGAGGCATAGAACTTCAGCGCGTTGCCGCCGGTGGTGGTCTCCGGGCTGCCGTAGCCGGTCATGCCGATCTTCATGCGGATCTGGTTGATGAACACCACCACCGCGCGGGACTTGTGGATGGTGCCGGTGAGCTTGCGCAGGGCGTGGCTCATGAGCCGGGCGTGGCCGCCCACCTGGGTCTCGCCCATCTGGCCCTCCAGTTCGGCCTGGGGGATGAGCGCGGCCACGGAGTCGATGACCACGAGGTCCACCGCGCCGGAGCGCACGAGCAGGTCGGCGATCTCAAGGGCCTGCTCGCCGTAGTCCGGCTGGGAGATGAGCAGCTCCTCGGTCTTGACGCCCAAACGGCGGGCGTAGCCCACGTCCAGGGCGTGCTCGGCGTCGATGAAGGCCGCCGTGCCGCCGCGCTTCTGGCATTCGGCCACCAGGTGCAGGGTCAGCGTGGTCTTGCCCGAGGATTCCGGGCCGTAGATCTCCGTGACGCGGCCCTTGGGGATGCCGCCAACGCCGAGCGCCAGGTCGAGCCCGATGGAGCCGGTGGGGATGACCGGAATGGCGGTGAGCGCCGAGCCGTCGTCCATGCGCATGATGGAGCCCTTGCCGAACTTGCGTTCGATGGTCGTCATGGCCGTGGTCAGGGCTTCCAAACGCAGTTCTTCTGGGCTGTTGCTGGGCTTCTTGGCCATGAGTGGACACCTCCGGGGGTCGCTTGGTGTTCGCGAATCAGGTTGGATATCAGATAGCCTTGCGGGCGGCAACAGGCGAATGGTGGCCTGGCCCGGAACGGGTTCGGGGCTTGAACCTTGCGCCCTGCGCGACTTGAGGATAGAGAGCCGCCATGAAGCACGCGAGCAGCAAGGCCGGTGACGCTTGTCGGAGCCGGCTGTGAGGGCGCGCCGCAGGATGCAGCATCCGGGCCGGGAGTCCCGCCACCGCAGGGTTGGCGGCGACTGGGTCATGCGCGTGCTCTCGCGCTACGACAAGAAGGGCGGGCTCAAGCTGGTGCGCCTGTGGCTGGAGTGGGAGACCGTGGTCGGCCCCGAGGTGGCCGAGCTGGCCCGGCCCCTGGGCCACAAGGACGGCACGCTGCTTTTGTACACCGAGGACGCCATTGCCGCGCAGCAGCTGACCTATTTCGCCCCGGAGATTCTCTCGCGTGTGAATGATTTTTTGGAGCAGGAAGTCTTTGACAAGGTGCGGTTCGAGCTGCTAAACGGCAGAGTTCCTTTGGGCGAGAACCGAAGGGGGAGGCCCATGTCCTCGTCCTTGCGGGTCCAGAGGCCGCCCATACTCGGCGGTCTGGCGGGCAAGCTGGACCCGGAATCCGCTGTGGGCCGTTGCTACATGGCCTACGTGAAGCGTTTCACCCAGGACGGCGAGCCGGTTGCCGAGCCGGTGGCCGACACCAAGGGTGCTGATCGGAATGCGAATACTCGCCCCACAGGGGCGTCAAGGAGAAGAAAATGAGCCAGGAAGTAACTGAGATCACTTTTGAGAGCCTGGGGCTGACCAAGGCCTTGGACAAGATGACTGCCAAGGAACTGCGCGCGGTGATCGTGGCGAAGATCCCGTCCATCGTGGGCGCCAGCGGCATGCAGAAAGAAGCCCTGGTCGCGGCCATCAAGGAAGTCTTCGGCATCGTCGACACCGAGGGCGGCGTTTCGCCCTACAAGGATCAGATCGCCACCCTGAAGAAGACCATCCGCGACATGCGCGTGCAGAAGGGTACCGTTGAGGCCCGCCAGGAGCGCACCAAGGTGCGCCGCAAGATCAACAAGCTGAAGAAGCGCACCCGCCGTCTGGCGCGCGCGCTGTAGTTTTCGCGCGGAGCCGGAATTTCGGGGTTGACAACCAACCCTCGGAATCTGTATTCAGGCTCCTCGCAAAGTGCTGGGGGATCGTATAAAGGCAATACTGAGGTTTCTGGTTCCTCCAATCGAGGTTCGATTCCTCGTCCCCCAGCCAGTTCATGTCCCCATCGTCTAGCCTGGTCCAGGACGACGGCCTTTCACGCCGTTAACAGGGGTTCAAATCCCCTTGGGGACGCCAGCTTTCAACGTTTTGGGTTAGCTCCGGGTGTCAATTCAGGTGCTAATCGCCAAAACTTTCGAGCCCTCGGTTTGCCGACCGGGGGCTCTTTTTTCGCCTCCGAACACATGGTCCAACTCGACACGAGTCCCGCGCAGAGAGTGCAGGTACTTCGCCGTGGTTGTGGCCGACTTGTGCCGAAGGATGGCCTGGATTGTGGAGAGCTCCACGCCCGCCACGTCCAGCATCGAGGCCGTCAGGTGCCGGATTCCGTGGAACCCGAACTCCTGCACCCCATGCCGCTTGCACAAGCGCTCCATCAGGTGGATGCGCTGCGTGTAGGGCTTCCCATTCGGCCGGCAGAACACGAACACACTCCGGGCGCCGTCCTTGTGCGCCTTCAGCTCCGTGCGGAGCGCTTCCGTCATGGGCACCTTGTCATGCTCCAGGCTGCCGCCTTTCCTTTTGCGAGTCCCGAGTCTCACGGTCCGATGCTCGAAGTCCAGGTCGGACCAGCGTAGCCGGAACAGTTCGCCCACCCTGGCCGCCGTGTGCAGCAGCGTGAGCAAGAACGTGTGGATCTCGCCCGTCTCGTTCTTCAGAAGCGTTTCCATGTCCTCAACCGTTGGCACGTGGCGCTCCCTGCGGACTTCCCCGAACCGGCGCACCTTGTGGAACGGGTTGGCCGCCTCGATGCCGAGCGCGTCCTGTGCCCAGGTCCACCAAGCCGCGAGGTTCTTGCGGTCGCCGTTGGCGGCATTCCCCCCGCGGTCCTCGTTCTGCCTATTCAGGAAGCGCGCGGCGTCCTGCGCCGTGATCTCCTCCATTGGCGTTTGCGGGTCCAGCGTCATGAACAGCAGCTTGAACACGGCCTGCTTTTCGATGAGCGTCTTGCGGACCATCCGCGCCTCTACGTCTTTCAGGTACTCTGTTGCCGCCGACAAGGCCGTAAGGATCGGCCGCTCCTGCCGCATCCAAAGCTCTGCGGTCTGCTCGGCCTCCCACTTTCTTGCCTCGGCTTTCGTGTCGAACGTGCGCGTTCGGCGAATCCCGCCGATCATGCGCACGGCCTTGTACTTGCCGTCGGGCTTCTTGTAAGCCATTCCCCAACTCCCATATTTCTTTTTCAATGAACGACCGGGGGAAGCGCCAAACTCCCCCCAGCTTAATGCCCCTCAACAGGCTGGCCAACGGGTACACCGATTCGACGTCGAGGCGCAAGAAGGCGGCGACCTCGGCGGCGGTCATGGTCGGTGCTGGTGTCGTGGCTTCCATATCCTTATCCTCTAGCATCCCTGCTTTTCATCATGGCCCTGACGTTCTTCCTCGGCATGTGCCCGACGTGGTGGGCCCCGCAGAACTGGCAACGGTAGGCCCGCATGTGAAATCCGTCGCGGCGTTGGAGGTACATGGCGTCGTGCAATGCCTCGTCGTGCGTTGGGTAGCGCTTTTTCCCATCGCATGCCTTGCGGCGCTGCCTTCTCTTGGATGCCACGGACTACCTCTTTATTCTCTGTAGCTGTTGCGCCGCCTGTGTGCTTCTCGCAGGCATGAACGCCCCGCAATTATCACCCCAGACTCTTAGAAAATCGCTCCAGCCCACCGAGACGCCGGGCCCAGGCCCGACGCCGCGGTGGCAAGTCATGCGCCGGGGGCAGTCCGTCGACGCGCAGAAGGTTATGTCGAGGCTAGGCATATGGAGCTTCCGCAGCCATGAGCCCGGCCACCAGCGGCTGCACCCAGATGGGGGTGTTGCCCATGGCGAAGGTCTCGCCGCTCCAGGTGAGAAGCAGAACCTGCCCCATGGCCCCGGCGATGGCGCGCGCGGCCGGGGGCGGCACGGCGTTGCCGATGCGCTCGCGCCAGTGCATGTCCGACAGGCCATCAAGCTCCAGCTGCTCCTCGACGTCCACCAGCCCCTGCAAGGCGGCCAGCTCCAGCGTGGTGAAGGGCCGGTGCCAGGTGCCGTCCAGGGCCTGGATCACGGCCACGAGGTTCTGCCGGGGCTCGGGCATGCGCGGATCAGCCACCGACCAGCGGCCATTGTCCGCACCGGCAGAGGCAGAGACCGCTCCGGCGGTGGCATCCCAGGGCAGCACTCCGAAGTGGCCGCCGCCGTTGTAGTGCACGCGCTCCTGGCCGCCCCACATGCGCGGGTCAGCGACAGCGAAAGCGCCCTGGCCAGTGGTGCTGCCGGAGATCACCGTGCCGGCCGGATCGCCGAAGTCGGTCACACCGTACTTGCCAAAGCTGCTTGCGGGCATCCTAGGATCGGCCAGGGCGCTGCTGCCAGCGCTCGGGCCCCCGCCGCCGGTCACGGCCGGGGAGGTCTCACCGAAGCGGACCACGCGGAACACGTTGTTGTGCCGCACGCCGTCAAAGCGAGGGTCAGCCACCGCATAGGGGCCGCCCCCGGGCGCGCTCTGGCCGCTCACGGCCCCCATGCTCTGGTCCCAGGAGCGCACGCCGTACTGGCCATACTCGTGGCCCACGAAGCGAGGATCAGCGACCGCAAAGGCTCCGTTCGTCGGGAAGCTCTCCCCAGCCACGGTGCCCGTGGGGCTCTTCCATGTCCGGACGCCGAAGGCCCCGGTGCGCAGGTCCAGGCCACGGGGATCAGCCACGGAGAAACGACCGTTGAACGGAAAGCCGCGCGAGGTGATAGTCCCGGCGGGCTCCTCGAAGCCCATGACACCCAGGGCGTTGGAGCGCAGTCTGTCCTCGATGCGCGGGTCAGCCACGCTGAACCTTCCGCACGTGGGCCCGGCGTTGCCGGTGACGACTCCGGCCGGGTCGGTCCAGGGCAGGACGCCCAGGGCCCCGTCCTGCCAGGCAGCGGCGGGCACGATGCCGTAATCGGCCAGCTGGCCATCCACCACCCGTAGGCGGTTCAAGCTGCGCCAGTCGCTTCCGGCCTCCACGAAGGCCAGGCGCAGCCACGTGCGCCACTGCAAGGCGGGCATGCGGTGCATGGGGCCTGCGGCCGGGTGGCCGGGCATGGGCATTGGCCCCAGCACGTCGCCCACGGCGCGCAGGGGGCGCTTCCTGGGCTCGTAGAGGTAGGGCGGCACTTTGGCCGTATGCCGGGCCACCAGGAGGAAGCGCTTGCGGCTCTGGGCCAGGCCGCCCAACTCGCCGCAGTCGTGCGTGGTCTCGGCCACGGCATAGCCGTAGGAGCGCAGGAGCGCGCCGATCTGGTCCAGGAGGTGGCGCCCGCGCGTGGCGATCCTGGGCACGTTCTCGAAAACGATCAGTTCGGGCGGCCCGTCGTCGTGGTCAGCCCAGGCCTCGAGCATGAGCCAGACGCCGCGCAGGGTCAGCCGGTTCAGGGCCTGGTACTTGCCGGTCTTGCTCCGGGTCTCGGACAGCAGGCCCGAGAAGCCCTTGCAGGGCGCGGACAGGAACACGATGTGCGGGCGCTCGCCGCCGGCCGCGCGGCGGATCGCATCCGGCCCGGCCTCGCGCCAGTCCGCCGGGGGCTCGTGGCCGTGAAAGGCCAGGTACTGCTCGCGGTCGAACATATCCAGGCAGGTGCCCGGCACCCCGGCCAGGCGGCCGAAGTCGGCAATGGCGGCCCGGTCCACGTCCACGCCGCCGATGCAGCGGAAGCGGGCCTGCAGATTGCCCACCCGGGCCTCTCCCTCATTGAAGCCCTTGGCCCCGCCGCCCAGGCCGCAGAACAGATGAAAGTGCTTGATCTCGGCGATGTTCATGACCTCACTCCCAACAGTTCTTCCAGGTGCTGCATCTTCTGCTCGAGGTGGTGCTCCATCCGCCCAGGGTCCAGGACAGCCAGCTGTGTCACCATGATGAGAACGTCGGCGCACTCCTCGTACATGGCGTCCATGTGGTCCACGCGGCCACGGTGCACCCGCAGACACTCCGCGCCCAACTCGGCGCATTCCTCGGCACACTGCCGGATTTGAGCGTTCGCCCCGTAGCGCACGACGGCGAGCGAACAGAGTTCGAGAAGGCGAGTCTGCTGGCTCATTCTTCCACCTTGATGTCTGTGGCCTCGACAAACTCTCCGGCCGCGGTCAAGCGGTAGTAGGTGTCCGCCTTGATGCCTTCAGGACCGCCGACCTTGGCCGCCTTGACGCACTCCAAGGTGTCGTCGGCGTTGTAGCCCGCGAGCACGAGCCAGCCTTCGACGGCTTTGGCCGCGCTGTTCATCCCAAGCGCCGCCGCGATCGCATTTTTTCCAGCCGTGGCGCAGTGGGCACGAGGTCCGGTGCTGGCGCAGTGGGCACGAGGTCCGGTGCTGGCGCAGTGGGCACGAGGTCCGGT
>PHAR01000006.1:259408-309524 GCA_002840405.1 Deltaproteobacteria bacterium HGW-Deltaproteobacteria-8
AGTGGGCACGAGGTCCGGTGCTGGCGCAGTGGGCACGAGGTCCGGTGCTGGCGCAGTGGGCACCCCAACCGGTGCTGGCCTCCTGCCGCTCAAGGGCGCGCTTCCAAACGTAATCGAAAGCGGCCTTGACCAGGCCGGGCAGGCCGATCTCTACGCCGATGTGGATCTCCGTGGTCACGCGCTTGCTGTCGTTTTCCGTCTCCGGGCTGACACAGGGCGTCGAGACATCGCAAAAGCGGCTGCCGACGGGAGAGTAGTAGGTGAGCGCGTCGAGCGGGAACTCCACGAAGTGAAGGCCCTTGCGGCACAGGCGCGCTTCGGGCTCCGTGTAGACCTTCCCGACTTCAAACTGCATGTCGCGGCAGCGCAGCTGCTTGTCGAAGCCCTTGAATCCGCGCGTGATGGTCGGGGCCGGAGCCTCCACTTTCTTGGCCGGGGCCTTCTTCTTCGTGGTCGTCTTTGTGGTCGCCATGTCGTTCCCCCTACGCCGCAACGCTGGCAACAGCGCCCTGGCCGAATTTGAAGAAGCTGAGCTGCTGAACGGCCTCGGCGGGCGTCAGCATGTTGCCCGCGCCGTCGCGGAATAGGCTGCCAGCGGTAACGACGGCCGGGATACCGACCTTCGTCTCTGCGGCGACCATCGCCTTGTTGTCGTCGTTCTTGTCCGCGGTCACGGTGAGCTTGGCCGACACGCTCCACTTCTCGTCGACGTCGAAGCGCTTCGTCTGGGCGTCCATGCGCTGCGCCATGTCGAACATGCAGGTCTGCAAGCCCTCGTAGAGATCCTGCACCAGACGGCCCTTGCCGATGCTCAGGAGCAGGGCCATGGCCTTCTCGCTCGCGTGGCAGTCCTGGGGCATGCGCAGCAGCTTCAGTTCCTCAATGGCCTCGCTGAGCGACATCTGGTTCGAGTCCAGTTCCTCGCGCAGCTCCTGCTCGCGCTCGTACAGCCAAGCGTCGGCGTGGTTCATGGCGTAGAAGTCGATCTGGTCTGGAAACGGCAAGCGCCCCTGCGTGTAGGCGCGGAAAATCGGGTGCAGGGGCTGGCCCTGCTCGGCGACGGCGATGATGGTCTGTTGCGCGACAACCGCGCTGCGCTTCTTCTTGCTGGCCTTCATGGGGTTCATCCTCCCTGGTCGGTTGTGGTGGTGCTACAGCCTGGCGCTGTTGCTTACGGTCTTGGTTCCCGGGACGCTGGAGCACGCGAGGCAATTCGGCATGCGGTGGCCATGCGGCCCCTTCCCGAAGGCCTCCAGCGGCAGAGAAGCTGGAGGCAACTGCGGCAGCGCTTCTCGGCGCGCGGTCTGGTGCTCTTGCGAGCAGTCATGCCGACGCCATCCGGCCCATCGCGGACAGCCTGGCCGTGTCCTCGCGCCAGCAGGCCAGGGCCTCGGCGTCGCTCCGCTGAAGTTCCTCGCGGTACTCGAAGCTGGGCCAGAAACCCGGGCAGCGGTTGGCCGCGTCGTCGCTGTTGGGCATGATGCGGATGCCCGGGATCGTGGCGTCCGGGTTGGACTCCAGGAGCGCGACCAGGATTTCACCCAAGATCAGGCTTTCAGCCTGGCAGGAGCAGCCGCGCAGGTAGTGCTCGCAGTCGCGGCACTCCGCTTCCGCAAACAGGTCGCCGCGGCGCGCGTCGAAAATGTCCAGGTGCTCGACCATCTGTGCCGCCATAGCCGCTACCTCCCCGCCAGCACGTGGCTGGCCCATTCGATCGCCCCGACGGCGGCCCAGGATGCGAAGGCCCCCAGGACCACGCTGCACAGCAGCTCGACGATGGTCTTGCGGCGCGCGATGCGCGGGCTGTCGTCGGGCTGCCCGAGCTCAAGGATGCGTGTCTGCGTCATGCTGTCCCTCCTGTTCAGCCGACAGCCCGGAGAGCCGGACACGCACAAGCCCCACGCAGGTCGTCGAGCATGCGCTGAGCGGCGCCGATGTGGCGTTGAATCGAGCGCATTGCTGGGCGACGGGAAGCGGACTGTGTGCGGGTCAGTGCCTCAAGGCGGTCCCTGCCCATGGTGTTGAACGGCTCCGGCAACAGGTGCCTGTTGTAGTAGAGCCCCCTTGGTCCGGTGCGGAAAAGGCCGTGGAGCTTCATCGCTTCGACGAGTGCCATGGTGTCCGGCAGTTGCGGTGCCTCTTGCGGCAACGGAAGCGCCGGAGGCAAATCCGAGGCGACGAAAGAAACCGTCCCGTCCTCAAGCCTGAATGTCTGCATGCCTGTTCCCCCTGAAAACCGTCTTGCGCCTTGCGGTCTGCGTTCCTGGTCTGCTTTGCTCGGGCGGGAGGGGTCCGCCTCTGGCTGGCCCTTGTTCCCTTCGTCCCGGCGCGGTCAGATTTCGCGTCTGGCTGCTTGGCGTGAGTCCAGATGTAAAGATTCTTTCTTTATCAGTCAAGATAAATGTGAAAGATTTTTTCTTTATATCGTGTCCGCAGAGATATCCTCCCTCCGTGGTCGGAGGGTCACTGGCGCGGGTTGCGGAGAAAGGTGTCGTTTGAGCTCGTATAGAGATACGGAGTATTTACTCGCGCAAAGGGCGCAAAAAAGCCCCCTTGCGGGGGCTAAGTGTTCGACGGAAGGGCTGGCCTACCAGGGCGCGGCGTGCCCCCGGTGTTTCTCCCACTCCTCGCGGTACAGCCGGGCCAGCTCGGGTGAGTCGAGAATGAGCAGGTTCTCGGCGTTCTTCTCCTCGGCACCCTTGGTGAAGTTGAAGCTGCCTGTCACCACGGCCTGACCGTCGAGCACCATCACCTTGTTGTGCGCGATGGCGTGACGCGAATCCACGTAGACCGTGGCGCCCGAAGCTGCAAGGGCCCCACCCTGCGATCCGCGCGCTGTGCGCTGCCCGCGATCCAGCACAGCCTCGACGTGCACGCCGCGGCGAGCTGCGCGGCCCAGGGCGTCAGCGATGGGTGCAGACGTGAAGCTGTAGGCTAGGACAAAGATAGACTCGCGCGCCAAGTCAATGCGGTGCACCAGGGCTTCCGCCGCGCCGCCGCGGGGCGAGAAGTGGATCTCGGCCGGCGCATTGTGGAGAGTGAGCTCAAGCGCCTGGGCCGGGCTTAGGGCCAGGAGAAGGAGGAGGGCGAAGACTGGGCGGCGCATGGGCTACTTTGTCGCCGTTAAGGTAATCCCAATTCCTGGCAACTTGTGCATTTTATAAGTGACGCCGCCTAGCGCCATTTCAGAATTGTCCCTACCCGATGAGATTTCCTCAAACATTCCCATTAACCTCCCCGTTATCTGCTCTCTTTCAAAACCAGGGGATAATATATTGACGACCAACCATTGGTAATAGATGGAGTGTATCGCACCATTCGCTGTGCCATCCCCGCTAACGATGCTCATTATTTCGTTAACGCGATCGTTTTTGTGCCAGACAACAAATGCAGCATCCTTACCAATAGAATAATTACTGACGCACCATTCTCCGCAGTCGATGTCCCCTTTTGAATTGTCTGGGTCAGCAACAATTCTTGGTGATCCTGTTTTCTTGAGGCCTGCGTTCATCTTGTCTAGGAAAAATTTAAGGCCGATGTTCAATTTTGGGGAACCAACATCCGCTGGTACTACTTTCTTGTCTTGCCCTTTTTCTGCTTCTCTCCCGGTAATGCTGTCGTATTTTGGAGTGTCAGGAGCACTTTTACCGCCAGTAGAGCATGTCCCAACTACAAAAAACAAAGCGAAGACAGATAGAATAATTCCACAGCCTATTTTGACCGTCTTCCCTGTTTCAAGTTTTGCTTCTCTGGCCTTTGTTGGCCTCCCGCACTTCGGACATGCAGGCGCAGCGTCGGAAACCATTTCGTGACAGTCTGGACATTCAATCAGCGCCATTGCACGCCTCACTTTTAGGCCATGTTGGTCGGTTACAGCTCACAACCATACCAAAGCGCCCGCCCTAGGGGCTCGAAGTGGTCGTGTGCGTGTATTTCAATGCGGCTCCCATCTTGATCTGACTCTAAATATGTCTTTCCGTCGATTACCCTGACCCGTTTGCATAGATACACATCGTTCAGCAGTACATAGTAAATTTTATTGTCCTGCGGAACAGTTTGACTTTCATCGATCAGAACCATGCATCCATCGGGTATGGTTGAGCCCATGCTTTCGCCATATGCGCGAATTACAGACATTGTATTCGGGTTTCCCTTGTTGAAGGCCCAATCCTCGCGGAAGGCAAGATATGTCTTGATCCGCTTAGACCCTTCTAGCGAGCCCCCGCCCATCGCGCCAGAGGCCGCTCTCAGTGGCACCCTGACATATCCGCTCACAACTTCATCCTCGGGAAACATGTCCTGCTCCGCCGCGATCAAGTCTGAAGTCTTGATCATCAAGACGTTTGCCAGCTTCTCTAGGAGAGCTCTTCCTGGCCGATCTCTCCCGTTCAGTGCTGCGTTCAGATGTTGATACGTGCAACCAACAAGAGGTGCCAAAGCCTTCTGGCTGTTGATTCCTCGAGATTTCATCGCCTTTTCTACGCGGGTTCTTAGAGCATTCGGTTTCTTTTCCATGGCAACTCCCTAGTGCGAATACATCAAGACGGACAATCAAGATTTTCGCCTTTCAATTCTTGACAGGTAAAGATTTATTCTTTACTGTCCTTCGCATGGATACCAACCAAATCACCCAGAAGCAGGTTGAGGCCGCCATAGCCCTCGGGGTCAGCAAGCAGCATCTCAATGCCGTCCTGAATGGTCGAACTCGACCTTCGGTCAATCTGGCGAAGAACATTGAGAAGCAGCTCGGCATACCCTGGCAATCTTTCTTCATTGAAGACACCTCCACGCAGACAAACAGCGCGGAGGTGTGAAGGCATGGCGGGGAAAAAGGAAAAGAAGTTCGAGTTCCGCTGTGACGAGGACTTCTTCAACTGGCTCAACGCCCAGATTGCGATGTCGGATATGCGCTCCAGCGAATTCATACGGGGGGCCCTCCTTTACGGCTCGCCACTCGTGAATGCGTTCCAGGGCTTGAAGCCTAGCCTGGAGAATATCCGAGAAAAATGAGGAGGTCTGTCAGATAGTTGTCGGACAGGACAATAAAAAGACGAATAGAGGCGCGTAGTTAAAAAATCTCTAGTGCCACAAAAAGCAGAAGCGCCTTCGCGGGCAAGGCGAGGCGCTTCAAGGGGGAACCAAATGACAGAGTCAACGTACTTCGATTTTACCCAGGCCGTCAAGGCCAAGGACGCAGCCCAGGCGCTCTTGAATTCTCAGCTCCAGCCCCTGCGCGACCAGATGGATCAGCTGCTGCTCGGTCCCCTGGCCACGCAGATCACTGAGCTCGAAGCCAAGATCAACGCGCATTGCGTCTCCAAGGCTGACGAGCTGCGCCGCCTGCAGGGCAAGGACACGGGGGCCGCTTCTTTCGTTGATGGTGGCTTCAAGGTGACGGTCACGCTTCCCAAAAAGGACTGCGGCGATGACCCGGCCCAGTACCTCAAGCTGACCTACGGCGTCGACGAGCGCCGCTACAAGGAATGGCCGGACACGATCCAGGCCGCGTTCCTTCCCGCGCGCACCGTCACCACCGGCAAGCCCAAGATCGAGATCAAGGAGGCGAAGTAGCATGAACATCGCCACGCGTCTCGCAGTGCTTATGGGCCTCGCCTCCGGCGGCTCGCGCGTCCTCTCGAAGAGCCGGTTCATGCCGGGCGCGCCGCGGCTTGGCGCGAAGTGGTGCACGAAGCACAACGGCCCAGGCACTGCGAAGTCCTACCACAACCGCCCCGGCTCCGGGTTGCTCACCCGTGAGGAGATCGACCGCCGCCGTGGTGGAAATCCGAAGGGAGGCTACTAGCCATGAGGATCATCAGCGCCGACGAGCGCATCAACGAGAATAGCGGCATCAAGGGCGTGATCTTCGGGCCCGCAAAAATTGGGAAAACGTCCCTGCTCTGGACCCTGAACGCGGCCACGACCCTGTTCGTGGACATGGAGGCCGGTGGCCTGAGTGTGCGCGACTGGAAGGGTGACAGCGTCGAGGTGACCGACTGGCAGACGGCCAAGAATCTCGCCTGCTGGCTCGGTGGCCCGGACATGGCCAGGGCCGGGACCATGGAAGACTACTCCGACGCCCACTACGCCCACGTCTGCCAGACCTATGGCGACCCGGCGATCCTGGCCAAGTACAAGACCATCTTCATCGACTCCATCACCGTGCTGGGGCGCCTGTGCTTCGGCTGGTGCAAGCGCCAGCCTCAGGCATTCAGCGAGAAGACCGGCAAGCCGGATACCCGCGGGGCCTACGGCCTGCACGGGCAGGAAATGATCGGCATCCTCACCCGCTTCCAGCGCGCCAAGGGCAAGAGCGTGTGGCTGGTGGGCCTGCTCGACGAGAAGACCGACGACTACGGCCGCAAGACATACCAGGCGCAGATCGACGGCAGCAAGACCGGCCTGGAGCTGCCCGGCATCGTTGACCAGGTCATCACCATGGCCGCGCTGCCCGACAAGGACGGCGTCCAGCAGCGCCAGTTCGTCTGCTCCAACCCCAACGACTTCGGGTTCCCCGCGGGCGACCGCTCGGGCGCGCTCAACACCATCGAGCCCGCGCACCTGGGCAAGCTCATGGACAAGATCCTGGCGGGCATGGCGACCAGCCCGGCCACGAACCTCACCTACACCAACCCCACCACCACGGAGGAATAGCATCATGGCTTCCAACAGCGACAACTTCTTCGATTTCAGCAACGCCGACGACCAGCGCGAATTCTCCGGGGAGCCGATCCCCGGCGGGACCATCGCCCTGTTCAAGGTGAACATCCGCCGGCCGAAGCCCGAGCAGGCTCTGCCGATGCCAACCGGCCCGCAGGCCACGCCTGACGCCATCACAAGCGCGGCCATGGTTACGCGGTCCAAGACCTCTGCTTTCCAGTACCTCGACTGCGAGTTCGAATGTGTGTCCGGAACGCTCAAGGGCCGCAAGTTTTGGCAGAACATGGGTGTTGGCGGCGACGGCTCGGACGGGCACACCAAGGCCATCAACATCACCCGAGCCACCTTCAAGGCTATGCTCCAGGCCGCGCGAAATGTCGCCCCCGGCGACAACAGCCCGGTGGCGCAGGCGGCTCTCATCATCAAGGGCTTCCATGACTTGGAAGGCCTGACCATTCCGATCAAGATCGGCTACGACACCCCGTCCACTCAGTATCCTAAGGCGCGCAATGTCATCCGCGCAGTCGTCACCCCCGACAAGCAGGAATACGGTGCCGTCATGGCCGGTGGCGAGGTCCTGGGCTCCGAGCCCGCGCCTTCCGTCACCGCGGCCGCGTCTGCCGCTCCCGCCACCACTGGCGGGTGGGCTGCTCCTGGCACCGCCGCCCCTGCGGCTGCCTCCCCTGGTTGGTCTCCCGCTGGCGCTCCTCCCGCCGGTGCGGCCCCTGTGCCTCCCGCTGCCCAGGGCGGCTTGCCCGGCGCTTCTGTCCCGCAGTGGGCGCGGTAGGCACACATCACTCGGAGGGGCCTTCGGGCCCCTCCCCTCCGGGGGGAGACCATGATTCTTAGGCCGTACCAGACCCGCTTCGTTGAAAAGATGAACGCCGCGCTCAAGGAGAAGGGCAATTCTCTGGGCATCGCGGCGACCGGCGCGGGCAAGACCATCATGTTGGCCGCCGTCACCAAGCGCGCGCGCAAGAAGGGCAAGGCGCTCATCCTGCAGCACCGCGACGAGCTGGTCGACCAGAACCTCCGCAAATTTCTCAAGGTGAACCCCGGCGAGCGCTGCTCGCTGTTCACCGCCGACGTGAAGTCCTGGCATGGTGACAACGTCTTCGCCATGCAGCAGACCCTGGCGCGCAACCTGGACCGCATACCCAAGTTCGACGTGTGCGTGATCGACGAGGCCCACCACATCGCCGCGCCGACCTATGCCCGCATCATCGAGGCCGTGCGCACCATCAACCCGGACTGCAAGCTGGCGGGCTTCACGGCCACGCCCGAGCGTGGCGACAAGACCTCCCTGCGCCGCTGGTTTAACAACGTGGCCGACAAGGTCACGATCCGCGAACTCGTGAGCCTGGGCTTCCTTGTGCCGCCCCGGGCCTTTGTCATTTCCGTCGGCTCCTCGCGCGAGGACCTGCAGGCCCTGGGCCGGGTGACCGGCTTCGAACAGGACAAGGTCGCCGCGGTGCTCAACAACGTGGCCGTGACCTCCGAAGTGCTTCGGAACTGGAAGGAGAAGGCGCACGACAGGCCGACCGTCGTGTTCTGCGCCACCGTGCAGCACGCCCAGGACATGGCGGCCGCATACCGTGAGGCCGGAGTGGCCGCGGCCTGCGTGCATGGCGACATGCCCGACTGGGAGCGCGAGCACGTCCTCAAGGACTTCGACAAGGGCAAGCTGCAGGTCATCACCAACTGCATGGTGCTGACCGAGGGCTGGGATTGCCAGCCGGTCAGCTGCGTGGTGCTCCTGCGCCAGTGTTCGGAGAAAGGTCCGCTGATCCAGATGGCCGGCCGCGGCCTGCGCACCGTTGACCCGGAGATCTACCCGGGCGTGCGCAAGAGCGACTGTGTCATCCTCGACTTCGGCACCAGCATCCTGACGCACGGCAACCTGGACCAGGACGATGGCCTGCACGAAGAGTCCGAGCAGACCCCGGGCGAGGCCCAGACGAAGACCTGCCCGCTCGACGGTGACTGCGACTACATCTTCCCCGACCGCAACGGGAAGACCGGGTGTGGTGCCGAGCTGCCGGTGCAGACGCGCACGTGCCCTATCTGCGGCTTCCTCTTCGAGCGCTCGGATGGCCAGGAGACCGAAGTCACCGAAGTCGACCTGACCGAGATGGACATCCTGAACGCCAGCCCCTTCCGCTGGGTGGATCTGTTCGGCTCCGGCAAGGTCATGATCGCGACCGGCTTCGCCGCCTGGGTCGGCATCTTCAGCGCTGACGGTGACACCTTCCACGCCCTGGGCAAGCAGAACGGCTCCTACATCCTGCACAAGCTGGCCTTCACCGACCGCCTGCACGCCATGGTGGCCGCTGACGACTTCCTGCGCGAGCACGAGACCGACTCGGCTGCGCGCAAGAGTAAGCGCTGGCTGAACGACGGGGCCTCGGACAAGCAGATCGAGATCCTGAACCGCTTCGGCTACGGCATCACACCAGACATGATCGGGAGCTCCTGCTTCACCAAGTACACGGCCAGCTGCCACGCGACATTCCAATTCAACCGCCGCGTCATCGAGGGCGCCCTGGGGGTCTCATGAACTTCGATCTGCCGACTCTCGCCGGACGCCTCAGCGGTTCCGGCATCATCGACAAGCGCGTGGTCGACATGACCAAGGAAGAGGCCCTGGCGCTTTGCGAGGCCGTTCTGGACGCAGCCAGCCAGCGCACGCTGTTCATCAAGGCCGTCGGCTCAGACCTGGCCGGGAAGGTCGGGCTCGTCGACGACGTGCCGTTCTGATGGACTGCGCCGAGGTGATCAAGGCGCACTCGAAATTTTGCAAGAAGATGTGCGCCAGCTTCCACGAGAAGCCGAGCCCCGGGTGGTGCGGGACGGCGTTCATGCACATGATGAATGGCCACCAAGGGCAGGGCAAGTGCCCTTGGCAGGATGAAGAAATTCTCAGGTACACAGGGGGAAAACGATGAACGACTACAGCAGCCTTTTCGATCTTCGGCACAGGCTCTCGCTTTCCGAAACGCTGGACGAACTGCTAGGCGCGCCCCTGCAGCGCGAGCGTCAGGAGCAGGGCCAGCGCGCCTACCTCGGCGCATCCATAATCGGCCGGCCGTGCCCGCGCGCGATCCAGTACAGCTTCCTCGGCACGCCCCAGGACCCGGGCCGCGAGTTCACCGGCCAGAAACTGCGCATCTTCCACCGCGGCCACGAGGGCGAGAAGTGGATGATCCGCTGGTTCCGCCAGGCCGGGTTCGACCTGCGCACCGAGAAGAAGAACGGCGAGCAGTTCGGCTTCGAGGCCTGCGAAGGCCGGTTCAGCGGCCACTGCGACGGCGTGTTCTGCGCTGGCCCGACCGTCATTCTGTACCCGGCCCTCTGGGAGCACAAGGTTTTGGGAGCCAAGGGCATCGCCAAGCTGAAGAAGGACGGGCTCAAGACTGCCTACCCCGAATACTGGGCCCAGGTGCAGATCTACATGGCCTACATGGGCCTTGAGGCCAACCCGGCGCTTTTCACCGCGCTCAACGCCGACACCATGGAGATCCACGCCGAGCAGGTCCCCTTCGACGCGTCCGAAGCGCAGCGCGTGTCCGACCGCGCCGTCACCGTCCTGCGCGCCTGCGATGCCGGTGTGCAGCTGCCACGCATCGCCCAGAACGCGGACTTTTTTGTTTGCAAGTGGTGCGACTTCGCGCAGCGCTGCTGGGCAGCGTAGGGGGCCATCATGAGCGGCAAGGTCGTCAACTTTTTCGACTTCCGGGATGCACCATCCCAGCAGGCCGACACGGCCGGGGCCCGGTCGTTCACTGACCCGGTCGGTGAGTTCCAGGACGCGCTCGAGGCGGCCGGGTACGGAAGGCCGGACATCAGGGCCGGGGGCATCGAACGCTTCTCCGTGCCGGGCGACAAGCCGGGCAGTAAGAACGGCTGGTTCATCTTCTACCCCGACGGTATCCCGGCCGGGGCCTTCGGCTCCTGGAAGATCGGAGACTCGCAGGAGTGGTGCGCCCGGGCCGTGAACGACATCAGCCCCGCCGAGCGCGAGGCCAACCGCCGCCGCATGGCCGAGGCCATGGCCAGGCGTGACGAGGAACTGGCCAAGAGCCGGGTGCTCGCCGCCGAGCGCGCAGCGTTCCTCTGGGAGCGCGCCAAGCCCGCGCACGCCCACGCCTACCTTTCCGCCAAAGGCGTGGCCGCCCACGGCCTCAAGGTCGACGAGCACGGCAACCTGGTCGTGCCGCTCATGGACCGCACCGGCAAGATCCACAGCCTGCAGTTCATCAAGCCGGACGGCTCGAAGCTATTCCTCACCGGCGGCGCAAAGAAGGGCAACGCCTTCTGGATTCCCGGCGATCAGGCCAAGGCCGTCTACATCGCCGAGGGCTACGCCACGGCGTCCAGCGTGCACGCCGCAACCGGGGCAACGGTCTTTGTGGCCTTCGACGCCGGGAACCTTGGTCCTGTCGCCCAGGAGGTGCGCGCCACGATGCCCACGGCGCGCATCATCATCGCCGCCGACAACGACGCCTGGACAGACGGCAACCCGGGCCTGAGCGCCGCGCAGGAGGCCGCCAAGGCCGTCGGCGGATCGGTGGTCATGCCGACCTTCAAGGACGTGGCCACGCGGCCGACAGACTTCAACGACCTGCACCACCTGGAGGGCCTGGACGTGGTGACAACGCAGATCACCGGGACCAGCATGCCCGGGCAACGCCCCCTCGATGTCAGCGCCTGGGGCGTCGACAGCTTCACGGGCGAGGTCCCGGAGCGCCGCTGGCTCGTCGAGGGCGTGCTCCCCATGTCCACGGCCGTCATGCTGGCCAGCATGGGAGACGCGGGCAAGGGCATGCTCACCCTGGACCTAGCGCTGAAGGTGGCCGGGGGCGACGGCAGCATGTTCGACTTCAACTCCGGCTCGAAGGGCTGGTGGGGGCACGACGTGCTCACCCAGGGCGAAGCGGTTATCATCACCGCAGAGGATGACCGCGACGAAATGCACCGCCGCATGGCGGGCATGGACCCCAAGGGCAAGCGGCGCGAGGCCGCGCGCGGAAAGCTGTTTGTGGTCCCGCTGCCGAACTACGGCGGCCCGATGCCGCTTGTCGTTATGGGCAAGCACGGGCCCGAGGCGTCCGAGTCCTGGTGGCGCCTGCGCGACGAGCTCGCCAAGTTCAAGAACCTCAAGCTCGTGAACCTTGACCCGCTGGCCAGCTTCATCATGGCCGACCTGAACGCCGACCCCATGGTCGGAGCCTTCACCACGGGCCTGTTCGCCTCCCTGGCCAGCGAGAGCGGGGCCGTGGTCATGCTGGCGCACCACATGCGCAAGGCGGGCGGCAAGGACGGCAAGCAGACGCTGTCCCCGGCCGCCATGCGAGACGCCGTGCGCGGCACCACGGCCTTGGTCGACGGCGTGCGCTGCCTTATCGGCCTGGCCGTCGAGGAGAGCTCCAAGGCGCGCAAGGTCTGCAAGAAGCTGGGCGAGGAGTGGGCGCCGAACAAGGTCTTCCGCGGCGCAGTCTGCAAGAGCAACGGGCCGGCCGATCGCGGCATGCCCACCTTCGTGCGCAACGCCAACGGGCTGCTGGTGTGCCGTGACGCCGAACTGCAAGGCTTCGCCAGCGAGAACGACCTCCTGGGCACCCTACAGGCCGACATCGCCAAGGCGGCGCGCGACGGCCGCCCGTTCACCAAGTCCGGAAAGAACGGCGTGCACGAGCGCATTGAGGAGCTTTCCAACGAGCTGCAGGACATCAGCCGCGACCGCGTGCGCAAGCTCGTCGACCAGCTCCTGACCGACAAGGCCATCGTGAAGCCCAACTACAAGGGCCGCATTTGTGCCTTCCTCGACGTGCCCGATGGTCCTTTCAGCATGGGAATCGGCGAATTTGCCATGGGGTATGCCGAATGAGCGCCATGACGGCCACTTGTCCTTTTATTCCATGCGACTACACGCGCATGACGGCCCATGACGGTCCGTTCCTGACATATAGCAAACCATGCATAAGCCATGACGGCCCGTTCCTGAAATCGTCCGTTCCGGCCGTTCCGGAGCAGGTCAAAAATTTCAGGAACGGCCTACTGAGAGTAGGACTAGAGCCCGTTACGGAAATGGCCGTTCCTGACGGCACCCCGGAACGCCCGCAAACCGTTGGGGCAGTAAGCCATGACGGATTACGGATTTCTACCCTTCGGGAAGGGGGTGTTCCGTAATGAACGGACACCCCTCCCACACACCGAAAGAGCGCGACTGATCGGAATGTACCTCGTAACACACTTCTAGAAAAATTATGCACTGGAGAAACGGCCATGACGAAGATGAGCGACCTGGCAGGAAAGACGTTCGGGAAGGTGTCCGTGATCGAGCCGTTCGACAGGACGGACAAGGGCGAGGTCCGTTGGCTGTGCCGGTGCTCCTGCGGAAAGCAGAGTGTTCATCGTGGGTCAAATCTGAGGAGCGGCCGGGTCAACAGCTGTGGCTGCATGCAGATCAAGGCGCTCAAGGCCAGAATCAAGCGCATGGAGGATCTGCGCGAAAAGCCGTTTTTGGATGCCAAGTCCAAGATGGAGGCATAGCCATGCAGCTCGCCTTGTCCCTCCCTTTCCCGACCATAGCCGGAAATCATCAGCACGGGATCAACTGGAAGTCGAAGCGCGTGTTCACCGTGGCCAAGATCAAAACCTACCGGCTCGCGGTCAAGTCCGCTGCGCTCACCGACGGCTACAGGGGCGGGCCCAGGTTCGGCCCGGGCGTGCAGCTGGACGTGAAGGTGCTCCTGCACCCGCCCGACAAGCGCAAGCGCGACCAGGACAACGCCGAGAAGGTGTTCTTCGATGCCTGCACGAAGGCGGGTATCTGGGCCGACGATTCGCAGATCAAGCACAAGGACGTGACATGGGGGGAACCGGTCAAGGGCGGGCTTGTGCGCCTGGAGGTCAAGGCCATGGAGAATCAACCCGCAGGGCCGCGAGCCTGAGCTCAGCTGGCGAAAACAATCCCATGCACGAGCAACACCAAAAGGAGCAGCACGACATGACGCAGACCGCCCGCAACCTGAGCAACGACGAGCCCCTGTTCCAGAACGTCGGGAGCGCCCTGGCCTTCGCCTTCAACTACTCGGCCCAGTTCCCGCAGACCGCGATCGGCAAGATGATGCGCGAAGCCCTGGGCCGCGGTAGCCGCCCGCAGGGGCGTGGGCTCGCCGGGCTCGATGGCGCTGGCCAGGCCGGCATGATGCTGGCGGAAGTGGATAGGCTGCCCGGCATGATGCCGGTGATGCTGCGCCTGCGCTTCGGCTCCTGCGAGGATCAGTGCCCCGACTACATGGAGAAGGTGCCGTGCATGGAGTGGACGAACGCCCTGGGCACTCTGACTCGCTCGATCGAAGCGCGCCTGGTCAACGACCCGATGCTCCGGCGCTTCATCGTCGCGCAGCTCGTGCGTGGCGTCTCCGTCAGTAAGATCACTGCCTATGAGCCCATCTCCATCATCTGCGACCGCGCGCCGCGCACGCTGCGCCGACACATTTCCGAGCTGCGCGACCAGCTGCGCATCCTCGCCGAGGACGCGATGAGCGCGGCAGAGGTGCGGTTCATCGACCTTGGATGGCTTTAAAAAAAACGCACCTCGTCTCGACTTTTTCTTGACAATGGCCAAAAAGAGGCCCAAAAGTGGCCCTAACGATCATGCTTACAAATGCGCCGAAGGCCCGCCACAAGCGGGCTTTTTGCGTTTTGGGAGGTCCGCATGGCTGATCCATGTGGGGCCAAAACGCGAACTGGGGCCCCCTGCAAGAACACCGCGATTCTGGCCAACGGCCGTTGCCGCATGCATGGCGGGACGAATACCGGGGCGCCAGCCAAGAACACCAACTCGGTCAAGCACGGCTTCTACTGCAACGCGTTGCAGCCCGACGAGAAGAAGCTGTGGGAGCGCGTAGAGCTTGGCACCGTCGACGACGAAATTCGGCTAATGAAGGTCAAGCTGTTCCGGCTGGTGAAGCTGTCCGGCTCGGCTGACGTCGCTGGCCTGGTAGACTCGGCCCTCGAGGTCGCCCAGAAGCACGGCGAGGACGTGAAGGGGCTGCCTTTCGACAAGACGGAGATCAAGGTCAGCTCCCCGCAGTATGGCGAGCTGATCATCAAGGCCCTGGACTCCATCGCCAAGCTGGAGCGCACGCGCTTGCAGCTGCGTCTGGGCGAGAAGGAACTCGAGAAGGACGATCCGAACGCCAACACCATCGACGGCATTGAGGTCGTCGAATATGACGACTAGGCGCGTGCTCCGGTTCCGCGCCACGACCCCGCAAGCAGCCTTCGCCAACTCGCCCGCCAAGTTCCCGGCCTTCGTCGGTGGCTTCGGCTCGGGCAAGACGCACTCTGGCGTCATGCGGGCACTGAGGCTCAAGTTCGCATACCCGGTGCAGGACGTGGCCTACTACCTGCCGACCTACGACCTGGTTAGCATGATCGGCTACCCGCGCTTTCAGCTGTCCCTCGACGCCGCGGGCATCAAGTACCGGCTCAACGAGAGCAAGCACATTATCTACATCGCCGGGCGCGGCAAGGTCTTCTTCCGCACCCTCGACAACCCGGACAGGATCGTCGGCTACGAAGTGGCCGACAGCATCGTCGACGAGCTGGACACGCTCAAGACGCCGGACGCTGAGCGCTGCTGGCAACAGATCATCGCACGCAACCGGCAGAAGAAGCCCGACGGCACGCCGAACACCGTCGGCGTGGCCACGACTCCTGAAGGCTTCCGGTTTTGCTACGGCCGCTGGCAGAAAGAGCCAGCGCCGGGCTACGAGCTCATCCGGGCCAGCACGCACAGCAACGCGCGCAACCTGCCTGCGGACTACATCGACGCGCTCATGCGCTCCTATCCGCCGCAGCTGGTGCAGGCGTACCTTGAGGGTTTTTTCGTCAATCTTACCCAGGGCGCGGTCTACCCGGACTTCTCCCGCGAGCTGAACCACACGCCCGAGACCATCATCGAGGGCGAAGAGCTGCACATCGGGCTCGACTTCAACGTGTACAACTGCACGGCCATCGTGGGCGTGATCCGCTTCGGCCGGCCGCTCATCCTGGGCGAGCTGGTCAAGATGCGCGACACCCCGGACGTGTGCGCCACGATCAAAGAGAAGTTCCCCGGCCACAAGGTGCACGTCTATCCGGACGCCTCCGGCCAGAGCAACCGCACGGTCAACGCCACCGAGTCGGACATCACGATCCTGCGCGCCGCGGGCTTCAACGTCCGCGTGCCCAGCAGGAACCCGTTCGTCAAAGAGCGGGTGGCTGAGGTCAACGCCTTGATCTGCAATGGCCTGGGCATGCGCACGCTCATGGTCAACACCAGCGCGTGCCCCACGCTCACCGAGTGCCTGGAGCAGCAGACCTACGACAAGAACAGCGAGCCGGACAAGACCACAGGCAAAGACCATCCACCCGACGCGCTCGGGTACTTCGTGCATTTCAACTGGCCGATTGTGCGGCCCACAGCAACGCAACGCGCCGTGGTGGTGCACATGGGCAGGTAAAGCATGTTCAAGAGCATCGTCTCGAAGATTCAGCGCGACAAGGACTTCCCCCAGCGGCAGTTCGACATCGACGTGCTGACTCGTGTGCGCAAGGGGACGCTCTACGATCACCTGGAGCATGGCTTCCACCAGGAGAAGCGCGACGGCGTCGAGGAGTATATCCCCATCAGGGACCGCAGACCCTGCGTGCGCTATGGCCTGTGCAAGATCGTGGTCAATGACTCCGTGTCGCTGCTGTTCAGCGAGGGCCATTTCCCGGCCGTCGACTGCAAGGACGAGGTGACGCGCGACACTCTGACCGATCTGGTCAAGGAAACGAAGCTCAACCAGGTCATGATCGACGCGGCCACAACCGGCAGCGTAGGTTCGGTGGCCATTATCATGCGCGTCCTGAGCGGGCGCGTGTTTTTCTCTGTCTCGAACACCATGTACCTGGCGCCGACCTGGAAGCAGGACGCGCCCGACACGCTGGCCAAGGTCGCCGAGCAGTACAAGGTGAAGGGCCAGGTACTGGCCGATCAGGGCTACGAGGTCGCGACCGACGACCTGACCGTCGACTTCTGGTTCAGGCGCGAGTGGGACGAGCAGGCAGAGACCTGGTTCATGCCCTGGAAGGTCGGCGAGGCCAACCCGGCCACCGTCGACCCGAAGAAGACCACCCCGCACAAGCTGGGCTTCGTGCCCATCGTGTGGGTGAAGAACCTCCCGGGCGGCGACGAGATCGACGGCGAATGCACGTTCCCCGTGGAGGCCATCGAAACAGGCATCGAGATCGACTACCAGCTCTCGCAGGCTGGCCGCGGCTTGAAGTACAGCAGCGACCCGACCCTGCTCATCAAAGAGCCAGCTGTCGGTGACGACGGCAAGATGGTCAAGGGCGGCGGCAACGCCATCGTGGTCGACAAAGACGGCGATGCCAAGATGCTCGAGATCAACGGGACCGCAGCCGCGGCCGTGATCGAGTACGTGCGCTGCCTGCGCGAACTCGCGCTTGAGACAGCCAACGGCAACAGGGCGAACGCGGACAAGCTGAGCGCCGCGCAGTCCGGGCGGGCCATGGAGCTGATGAACCAAGCGCTGATCTGGCTCTCGGACCGCCTGCGCATCTCCTACGGCGAGGGCGCGCTGCTGCAGCTCCTGCGCATGGTCGTGATGGCTTCGGCAAAGTTCGAGCTGACCATCAACGGGAAGAAGGCCCCGGAGCTGAAGCAAGATGAACCGATCGGCCTGCGCTGGCCGAATTGGTATGCACCGACCTACGCTGACAAGCAGAGCGAGGCCCTGACCTTGGGCGTGCTGCGCGACAAGGAGCTGATCTCCCAGGAGACGGCAGTCCAGACCATCGCGCCCAGCTATGACATCGCGGACCCGGCCGACGAGATCCGCAAGATCGAGGCCGAGCCGAAGGAAGACGACGAAGGTGCAGGCGCTGGCGGTGATGGACCGAAGCCGAAGCCCCAACCGCTTTCACAATCCGACGACTGAGGTGACGCATGGCGACATATGACCTGAACCAGGTGGCCAACGCCCTGGTGCTCGAAGTCCAGAAAACGCAGATGGCCGCGCGCTGGGAGAAGCATTTCAACCCGCTGGCCCAGGCTGGCCTGGCGGTTGGCGACACGGTCTACTTCGACGTGCTGGTGCCCGAGTGGGTGCGCAGCATCGTCATCTCCAAGCGCACCAACACCGCCAATGCGGACACGCTGATGGCTCAGTGCCAGGACGCGGGACCGCTCATCGCCCCGGTGCTGCCCATCAAGAACGCTGGTGCCGTCCAGACCACTGGCGCGAGCGCGAACAACGCGGCGAGCACCGTGCTGATCCAGTGCGCGCCCATCGGCAAGGTGGTGCGCGTGTCGCTCCTGCTGGCCACTTCCGTCCCCGCTCAGGCGCTCCTTTCGATCGCCATGTACGACGCCTAGAATTTCCGCCGGGGCATGACGCCCAGGTGCAACTTTAGCTGGCCCGCTCGATGCGGGCCTTCCCTTTTTGGAGGGCCTGATGCCTGATCCCACTCCCCCGACTCCTGATCCGACCCCTGCGCCCCCGGCCCCGCCTGCCAAAGGGCAGGAGAGCTTCTCCCGCGAATACGTGGAGGAGCTGCGCCACGAGAATGCCAGCTACCGCACCCGCGCCCAGGAGGCCAAGCGTGCGGCAGAGCAGGCCACGGAGGCCGCTGCCAAGGCCAACACGGAGGCAGAGGCGAAGATCACCGCAGCCCAGCAGGCCGCCAACGAGCGCATCATCCGCGCCGAACTCAAGGCCGCGGCGCTCAAGGCTGGCATGGTCGACCTCGACGGCCTCAAGCTCGCCGACCTCTCCAAGGTCAAGCTGAACCAGGAGACCGGTGACGTCGAAGGCGCGGACGAGCTCATGGCGGCCATGAAGGAGGCCAAGCCCTACCTGTTCGGCTCGACGCAGAACAGCAGCACGCCCGGCACGCCGCCCCCGCCGAAGACTCCCACGGCCAAGAAGGCCCAGGAGATGACGCCGGAAGAGTACAAGGCCGAGCGCGCGAAGTTCAAATAACGACCACACCGAAACGGCGCAGTAGCGCTGACCCATCGGGCCCAGGCGGCCAGGGGGCAAACCACAACCCTGACACCTTGGAGGCCCCATGCCTGTTCAGAACATGCCCACCGCGCTCCAGAACGCCATCCAGACCGGCTTCCTGGAGACCGAGTTCCACAGCGGCCTGACTTCGGCCATCGGCTACCGCGAGATCGCGGACCGCGAGCCGGTGTCGATCAACGTTGGCGAAACCGTGACCAAGACCCGCGCGGGCCTCAAGGCCCCCGTGACCACGCCGCTCACCCCGTCCGGCAACACCAACCTGGACAACGGCATCACCGCGTCCAGCCAGACCATTGAGCAGTACGTGCTGGGCATCGACCAGTACGGCGACTCCATCGACCTGAACGTGGTGACCAGCCAGGTCGGCATCGCCAACCAGTTCCTGCTCAACGCCCGCACCAACGGCGTGCAGGCGCGCCAGTCCCTGGACCGCATTGCCCGCAATGCCCTCTTCGCGGGCTACCTGGGCGGCAACACCCGCGTGCGCACCACCCTGGGCGCTCCGGCTCTGACCATCAACGTCGACGACGTGCGCGGCTTCGAGCAGGTGCTCGGCACCAGCTCTGCGGCTGGCAAGTTCGTTCCTGTGTCCGCGACCTACACCGCCCCGGTCCTGGTGGGCCTGAACGTCTACACCCTGACCGGCACCGCCCGCGACGGCTCGAACGTGTCCACGACCCCCGGCGGCTTCTCCGGCACGCTGACCTTCTCGGGCAACGTGACCGTGGCCGACGGCACCACCGGCAACATCTGCTCGCATGCCAACTGCCCGGTGCTCATCCGCCCCAACGGCAAGTGGAAGGGCGGCAGCGCACTCGGCATCAGCACCTCCGTGAACTCCCTGGCCAGCACCGACGTGCTGACCCTGGGCGTGATCGAGGATGCCATCGCCAACCTGCGCAACAACACCGGCATGCAGAACGAGATCTTCAACCTGTACCTCGACAACGTGAGCATGCGCCAGCTGTTCGCCGACCAGGACTTCAAGCTCATGTACCAGGGCCAGTACGGTTCCAGCGTGATCCAGCAGGGCAAGGTGTTCCAGCTGATGGGGGCCCAGTTCATCCCCACCACTGAGGCCCTGACCCAGGCCCACCCTGTGACCGCTGGCCTGACCGTGCGCCGCCCCATCCTCTGCGCCCCCGGCGCCCTGGTCGAAGGCGACTTTGCGGGCATGACCGAGAAGGCCAAGCAGATCAGCGACGGCAACTCCGAGATCCAGATGATCGAGGACGTCTGCCAGGTCGTGCGCGGCCCCATCGACCGCCTGCAGCAGATCGTGGCGCAGTCCTGGTTCTGGATCGGCGGATTCGTGGCCCCGACCGACGCCACCGCCAACAGCACCATCATCCCCACTGCGGGCGCTCAGTACCTGAAGCGCGCCGTGGTCATCGAGCACGTCTAAACCCTTAAAGGGAGCGGGGAGGCTTCGGCTTCCTCGCTCCCTTTTTCATGGAGAACCACATGGCACCCAGAAAAACGCCTGCCCCCGCCGAGCCCAAGGCCAGCCCCGAAGCGACCACTCCTGCCGATCCGGCCGGTGACGCCGCTCCCCCTGCTGCCCCTGAAGCTCCTCCGGCCGCGCCCCCAGCTGCTGACCCTGCGGAGGCCGCCAAGGCTCCCGAGGCCCCCGCCGAGCCCAAGGCCAAGGCCCCGAAGCTGCCCAAGAAGATCAAGCTGACCTGCCCCTTCGGCTTCTTGGACGAGAATGACGAGCCCCACATGTGGGCCGCTGGCCAGGTCATCGAGGACCCCGAGGAAATCAAGCTGCTGGTCGGCCTGCACAAGGCTGAGCACGAACACCTGGAGTAGCCGATGGCATTCACCGACGCGGAAAAGACCGACGTGCGCCGCTTCTGCGGCTACGGCGCGTTTGGCGGCGGCCAACCGCTGCCCGCGTCGGGCTATCGGTTCAGCACTCAGTACGGCGTGCTCGAGTACAAGCTCCAAACGCTCTCGGCCGCCGAAGAGGCAGTCTCGCGCACCTACCTGACCAACCTCACGGCGCTGGAGTCCGACATCTTCGGGGCGAACGGGGTGCGGCAGAACCTGGACACGGACGCCGCAGCTGTCTGGACCCACAACAAGAACGAGTTCCGCGACCGCAAGAAGCTCTACGACAGCACCCGCCGCGAGTTCTGCGCCTTCCTGGGCATCTCGCCCGGTCCTGGGCTCGGCTGCGGCGGCATGCAGGTCGTGGTGTAGGAGCGAGCATGGACGGCACCAAGCTTCAGGCGAAGATCAACGGCGGCTACGCCAAGGCCGCCCAGCGCCTGGGCCTGCCGTGCAGCCAGTACCGGCCCACGGCCGCACTGTCCGCTGCCATCGCTCCGGGCAACCTGCTGCGCACGCTCCTGGCCAGCTTCAACGCCGAGGACATGAGCTACAGCAAGCCCAACAAGTACGGCAAGGCCACGTGGTACTGCCTGGCTGACGGCTCGTTGCTGGCGGTTGGCGACTACCTCGTGCAGCCTGACGGCTCTGTGTTTTTCATCGCTGGCTTGCAGGACCTGTTGCCGATCTTCGTTGTCGGCTGCAACCGCACAGTGGATGTCTTGCGGCCGCAACAGCTCTCGGGCGTTGGCGCGGTCGGCTACGGAGGAAACACCGCGGCGACCGAGACCTCGCTCGTCACTCAGTTCGCGGCCAGCATCCTGCAAGGCACCAAAGGTGAAAAGAGCCCCGTGGATCTGCCGGGCGACGTGCGCATTCCCTGGTGGGCAATTCTGCTGCCGGTTCTTCCCGGCGGGGTGGCCCTGCGCACCGGCGACATCATCAACGACGACCTGGCCAGGCGCTACATCATCTCGAGCGCCGAACTGACGGACCTGGGGTGGCGCATCACGGCCATGCAAGCGGAGACATAGGCCATGGCGGACATCACCGACGTCTTCAATGCGCTCGTGTCCAAGAGCGCCCAGGTTTTGTACCCGCAGGGCACCGGGTCGCCGTCCAGTGTGGGCGTCCCGGCCATCGTCTATGCAGGCTGGCCCACGGCCTCGACCCTGGACGATGACTTGCTCAAGCTGTCCAAGGGGCTGGCTGCGGGCAAGGTGCACGTCAGCGTGTTCGCCTCGGACATTGAGCGCAACACCACGCGCTACCTGCGCAACTGGCAGACGGCCATTGAGGCAGTGCAGACGCTGACGGCGGTCATTCTTGGCCAGACCATCACCATCGGCGGAACAGTGGCAACGCCGCAGAACGTCATGGCCATGGTGAACAGGCTGCCCTACGTCTACCCCGTGCAGGCGGGCAACACGCTCTCCAGCATCGCTACGGGCCTTGCGGCCCTGATCCCCGGAGCATCGAGCGTCGGGCCTGTCATCACCGTGCCGAGCAACGCCATGCTGACCGCGGCCAGGGTCGGTGCGGCCGGCACAAGCGTTATGGAGATCCGGCGCCAAGAGCGGATCATGATGCTCACGGTGTGGGCCGACAGCCCGGCGCACCGTGACGCTGTGGCCCAGGCCCTGGACATTGCCCTGGAGGACACCGCTTTTCTGACGATGCCTGACCAGACGGCAGCGCGCCTGCTGTACCGGGCATCGCACATCATCGACGACAAGCAGAAGGCTCGGCTCTACCGGCGCGACCTGCTCTATTCGGTGGAGTATGCCACCACGCTCGTCGAGAACGACATGCAGATCACGCAGACCCAGCTGGGCGTCAGTGCGGCCGTCGCGGGCGTCGAGCCTTACACCCCTGTCGCAACGATTTTTGACTGAGGAGAAAAGCCATGCTCGCACTCACCGTTGTCCACGACTTTGGCCCCTACACCAGGGGCGACAAGATCACCGACCCGGCGCTGATCGCCGAGATCAAGGATTCCGAGAACCACGCCAACGTGGTGCAGGTCGATGTCCCCGATGCGCCTGATGCGCCGAAGGCCCGCGCGAAGTCCTGACGGCTCCGCGACCAACCAACAACAGCCGAAAGCCGCCTCATGGGCGGCTTTTTTATGCGCATCGCATAGAGGAGGCCAGCCATGCCTGTGACTCAGCAGGGCCAGATCAACACGACCGCGTTGGTCGTGCCGGACCTTTACGTCCAGATCGTCCCGCCCCAGACCCAGTACATCAACGGCGTGCCGACCAACATTCTCGGCATCGTCGGCACCGCCAGCTGGGGCCCCACGAACAGCCCGACGGTGGTCGGCAACCTGGCGCAGTACGCGGCCATTTTCGGCCCCGTCATGGCCCGGATCTATGACATGGGCACGGCCTTGGCCGCGGCCGTCATGCAGGGAGCCAACAACTTCCACGTCGTGCGCGTGACCGACGGCACCGACACTGCGGCCCTGATCGCGGTCCTGACCAACTGCATCACCTTCACCAGCAAGTACACCGGCACCTTCGGTAACCAGATCACCGTCACCGTGGGCCCCGGCTCTCAGAGTGGCACGCAGAAGGTTGTCGTCGCCGCCCCTGGGCTCGTGCCGGAGTGCTTTGACAACATCGGCCTTGGCCTCACCGCAAACGCCCTGTGGGTCGCCATCGCTGCGGCCATCAACGGCGGGACGAATGCCCTGCGCGGTCCGTCTCAGCTCATCGTGGCCTCGGCCGGCGTGGGCGTCACCGCACCCGTGTCGACTGCCACGACCTACACCCTGGCCACCGGCACGGACGGGGCCTCGACCATCACCTCCTCGGTGCTCCTGGGCGTCGACACCGTGCCGCGCAAGGGCATGTACGCTCTGCGCAACACCGGGGCGAGCGTGGCCATGCTGGCCGACGCCTCGGACAGCACCTCGTGGGCTGCGCAGATCGCTTTCGGCCTGGCCGAGGGCATCTACATGATCCTCACCGGCCCGTCCGGCGACACCATCAGCAACGCCGTGACCGTGAAGGGCACCGCTGGTGTCGACAGCTACGCCGCGAAGCTCCTGTTCGGCGACTGGGTCTACTGGCTGGACACCTACAACAACCAGCTGCGCCTGATCAGCCCGCAGGGGTTCATCGCTGGCCTTCTGGCGAACCTGAGCCCGCAGAACAGCACGCTCAACAAGCAGTTGCAGGGCATCGTGGGCACCCAGAAGACCTACGCGAACCAGCAGTACAGCTCGGCTGAGCTCCAGCTGCTCGGCTCGGCTGGGATCGACCTGATCACCAACCCGGTGCCCGGCGGGAGCTACTTCGGGGCGCGCTTCGGCCACAACACGTCGAGCAACCCCATGGTGCACGGCGACAACTACACCCGCATGACCAACTACATCGCCTACACGCTGAACGGCGGCATGGGCGGCTTCGTTGGCAAGCTGCAGAGCCCGACCGTGCGCCAGCAGGCTCAGGACACCATCAGCGCGTTCCTGTCGAACCTGCAGCAGCAGGGCATGATCGGCGACGCTAACGGCGGCGCGGCGTTCAGCGTGGTCCTGGACAAGACCAACAACCCGCCTTCGCGGGTGGCCCTGGGCTACATGCAGTGCGACGTGAAGGTGAAGTACCTGAGCGTCATCGAGTTCTTCCTCATCAACGTGGAAGGCGGCCAGAGCGTCCAGGTCTCCAAGCCCGCGACCCAGTTCGCGGCCTAGTAGCACAACACCAGAAGGGGGGCCCACACGGCCCCCCTCACTTTTCTGGAGGAAACCATGCCGGTCAACGGATTCACTGTCGGCAGAGACGTCACTCTGACCATCATCACCTCGAGCGGGCCGCTCAACCTGAGCCTGATCACCAGCTTCAAGTCCAAGCAGGACACCTCGGAGCAGAAGGTCAAAGGCCTGGACGGCATCACCCGTCACGCCAGGTTCTACGACGGCTGGTCGGGCAGCTTCAGCCTCGACCGCATGAACTCGAACGTCGACGACTACTTCGCTCAGCTCGAAGACAACTACTTCATGGGCATCAACGAGTTGCCTTGCACCATCACCGAGACCATCCAGGAAGTGGACGGCTCCGTGAGCCAGTACCGCTACACCAACGTGCTGCTGAAGCTCGACGATGCTGGCGACTACTCCGGCGACAAGACCGTCAAGCAGTCGATCAGCTTCGTGGCCTCGCGCCGCCAGCAGACCGCCTAGAGGAACCATCATGACAAAAGTCACTGTTAATCCGACCCCCAGCGAGCAGATCGTGAAGGCCGCCAGCGCCGACGTGCTGGTCACCGACAAGCGCGGCCGTTCCTTCAAGCTCAAGAAGCCCGGCGTGCTGGCCCAGTTCCGCCTTGTGGAGGCCCTGGGCGACGTGGCCAAGAACGAAGTCTACATGGGCATGGTGCTGCCCCTGATCTTCATCGTGGCCATCGACGACGACCCCGTTGTGCAGCCCGCCAGCAAGCTCCAGGTGGAGGCCCTGATCCAGCGCCTGGACGAAGACGGCATTGAGGCCGTCATGAACGGCGTGCAGGAGCACTTCGGGCAGGCCGACCCCGCGGCCTCTAAAAAAAAATCCGAGGGATAGCCACTTCGGAGCCCATCCGCGAGGCCCTGCTCCTGGTGCAGCACGGCGTTCCCTTTGACCTGGCGTTCCAACTCGATGACGAAACCCGCGCGGGCTTCTGCATCGCCTTCTGCGAAATGGAGGGGGCGCGCTTCAACTGGAACAGCATGCAGTTCGAGGAGAGGGCCGAGTGATGATGGAATTCGACAGCATGGCGGACCTTGCCCACCACCTCATGCAAGAGACCGTGGGCGGCCTGATCCATGTGAAGAAGGGCCTCGAGGCCGCTGCCGTGTTGCTTGAGGAGACCGCAAAGGAAGAGATCGGCCACTACCAAGAGGCCATCGGCCCCTTTGACTCCTGGGCCCCCCTGGCCGAGAGCACTGAGGCTCGCAAGGCCGCCAAGGGCTACCCGCCGGACTCCCCGCTCTTGGCCACGGGCGCGATGCGCGACAGCATCACCCACGAGACCGAGGGCTGGGAGGCCACGGTCGGTTCGACCGACCCGAAGATGGTCTACCACGAGTTCGGGACGGCCAGAATCCCGCCGCGCCCCGTGTTCGGGACTGCGCTCTACAAGAAGCTGGCCAAGGTGCAGAAGCTCATCGGCAATGCGGCCGTTTCCGGATTCGTCGGCGGCGACCCCATACACCCGAGCCTGGGCTACGACATCGAAGGCTCACCGGAATAAAGCCTCCCGGCGAGGAGAACGCCCATGTCCTTTGCATATTCTGTCGCGATCAAGCTCAGCGTCGCGAACCTTGCCAGCCAGGGCGTGAAGCTCCTCGCCACCGACCTCCTGACTGCCCATGGCGCGGCCACCAAGCTCGAGGACAAGCTCAAGGCCCTCAAGATGATGGCCGTCGGCTATGGAATGTCCAAGGTCGGCAGCGGCATCCTCGGGTTCCTCGAGAAGTCCGTCGACGCCAGCAAGGAGTACACCCGGCAACTGTCCCTGATGAACGCGGCCGGCATGACCCAAAAGGACATCGCCGAGGCCACGGCCGCGGCCTGGAAGACGTCGAAGGAAGTCATCACCAGCAGCGCGGCCGACAACCTGACCTCCCTGCGCGAGCTGCGCACCGTGTTCGGCAAAGACCACATGCACGAGGCCTATTCGATCCTACCGACGGTGATGCGCACCAAAGCCATCCTGGAGGCCCTGACGGGCAAGGAACAGCACGGCGTGGCCTTCGACATGGTGAAGGCCATCGAACTGCGCACGTCCGGCATCATGACCCCTGAGCGCATGCAGTCCAACGCCGACCTGATGGCCCGCACCCTGATGGCCATGGGCGGAACTCTTGACGTCCGCGACTTCCACTCGACCCTGAAGCAGGCCAAGATGTCGGCTTTCGGGCTGTCCGACGACTTCGTTTACAAGTACCTGCCCACCTTCATGCAGGAGGTGAAGACGAGCGGCGGCGGTTCTGGCGGCGGCGCCATGACCGCGGGCACGGCGCTGATGACCACCTACCGGGCGCTAGTGCAGGGCGTCATCAAGAAGTCCGCCATCCCGGTGTGGGAAGAGCTCGGCCTCATCAGCCCCAAGGACGTGGTGCGCAACTCCACCGGGGCCTTGCAGTTGAAGCCCGGTGCGGTCAAGGACGTCCAGCTTTTCCAGTCCAACCCCTACGAGTGGGCGAACACCGTGCTGGCCCCGGCTATCGCCAAGTACGGAGCCGCGCACAATCTGAACCGCGAACAGGTCCTGGCGGCCATGTTCGGCGACAGGAACTCGCAATTCTTCCTCAACACCTTGATCGGGAAGTCTGCGCAGTTCGAGCGCGACAAGAGCCTGATCGAGACCGGCGGCGGCAGCAAGGAGACCTACGAAAAGCTGCTGCAGACGAATCCCCAGCTCGCGCACCAGGCGTTGCAGGCCCAGTGGCAAAACATTCAGGCCCGCATTGGGTTCGAGGTGCTTCCGCGCCTCATCCCCTACATGATCAAGTTCGCCGACACCTTGGACAGCGTCTCGCAGTGGATGCAGAACCATGGGACCGCAACCACGGCCTTGGTCTTCGGACTTGGCGGCCTCGGCCTGGCCCTGTCCGTGCTGGGCAAGGTGCTGATGGCGGCCGGACTGATCAAGTTCCTGGGCATGGGCCCGATGATCGGCACGGCGCTCCGGGTCATCGGCACCGGGATCATGTTCGTCGGCCGGGCACTCCTGATGAACCCGATTGGGTTGGTCATCACGGCCATCGCGGCTGCGGCCTACCTGCTCTGGAAGAACTGGGACTACGTCGGCCCGAAGCTGCAGGCGGCCTGGGATACCATCAAGTCGGCCGTCGGGGCCCTGTCTGACTGGCTGCGCTCGAAGTGGGAGTGGATCAAGTCCTTCCTGCCGAGCAGCTGGTTCAGCGGGGCGGACAAGTCCGGCACGGCGCGCTCTGGCGGCAGCCCGTACATCTCCACCAAGGCGTCTCACCCTATCCAGGTTTCGACCAAGATCAGCCTGGACGGACGCAGGGTGGCCGAGGCGGTTACGAATCATCAAGTACGTGCGGCCCACAAGCCCTACGGCGGATCTGCCGTCGACACCACCATGGGGCTCCCGACTGTCGGGCTTGCCTATGCCGACTAGGAGCGTGCGGTCATGAAACGAGACACCATCCTCTCGATCGGTCAATTCGAGTTCGGCCGCTTCGAGTTCTCGGGCATGGAGATCCCGCCGAGCATTCAGTTCGGGGGCTCCCAGCACATGGCCAAGCACGAGATGATCGGCGGAACGCGCGTCATCGACTGCCTGGGCCGGTCCGAGAAGCCCTTGGAGTGGTCCGGGCTCTTCCAGGGCCCCACGGCGGTGCAGCGCGCCCGCTATCTTGACGGCCTGCGGGTGGCTGGCAACGACCTGCTGCTTACCTGGGGAGAGTTCCGCTACACGGTTGTCATCAAGGAATTCTCGGCCACCTACGAGCGGTTCTACCAGGTGCCGTACCACATCTCTTGCGAGGTGGTGGAGGACCTGGTGCAGCCGTTGCGGCGGATCGCGATGCCGCCCATCGACCAGGCCATCGCAGACGACCTCGCCGCGGCCCAGGCCAGCGGCGACACCATCGCAGACTGCACGCTTTCGGGGCTCCTGAACACGCTCGACTCGGCCATCAAGAACGTGAGCACCTTCGCCCGGGCAGCGCAGAGCACGATTCAGAGTGTCTTACAGCCCATCGCCGCTGTGCAGGCCAGGGTGAAGCTCCTGATTGCATCCACGACGAATGCCATGGGCAACGTGACGACCTTCGGCGGGGTGCTCCCCGGAAACAAGGTGTCGGTCGCAGCGTCCAAGCTGAGCAGCCAGATCACGGGGACCGCCAAGCTCGGCGCGCTGCAGAACCTGCTCGCCGTGACCGGCCGCATGAACGGGAACATCGGCGCCATCAACACCCCCGGCAACACGCAGACCGTGGCCGGGGGGAACATGTTCAGCATCGCGCAGAAGCAATACGGCGATCAGAACGGCTGGACCGGCATCGCCAAGGCCAACAACACGACGGACCCTTTTATTCAGGGCACCAAGACACTCACTATCCCGCCCCAGCCTGACACGACTGGCGGCGTTCCGCAGTAGGGGCCCCCATGCTGAATCACGTCCCGGCACTTTCCGCCGTCCGGCTCCCCCGGGGCATGGTCAAGCTCAACGGCCAGCCCATCACCGGGTGGGTGGAGTGGGAAGTCGACAACAACGCCCACTATCAGGCCGACACCTGGCGCGTGACCTTCGCCGCGGCTGCGCTGCCCATCGCCAAAAACGCGGCATGGCTGACCGCGCAGGCCGACTTGACCGTGGAGCTGCTGGCCGGGTTTCCGGCCGACCCGAGGGCCTATGACGCGAGCGAACTGACGAGCTTCATCATCGGGCGCGCCGACGACATGACCTTCGACCCGGCCAAGAACGTGATAGAGCTCTCCGGACGCGACTACACGAGCCAGTTCATCGACGCGAAGACCACGGAGAAGTTCGCCAACAAGACGGCCTCTCAGATCGCGCAGATACTGGCTGCCCGGCACAACATGACCTGCAACACGGTGCCCACCAAGGCCCTGGCGGGCACGTACTACCAAATCGACCACGCCACGATGGCCGACGAGCGGACCGAGTGGGATCTGCTCGTCTGGCTGGCGCGGATGTGCCAGTACAGCGTGTTCGTCACAGGCACCGTGCTCAACTTCGTCCCTCAGCTCGACCCCGAAAAGGGCGACAAATACATCATCAAGTGGCAGGCCCCGACCCCAGAGTGCGCATCGCCCACGGCCAACGTGGAGCGCATCCGCTTTTCGCGGAACCTGACCATCGCGAAGGACGTGATCGTCATCGTGAAAAGCTGGAACGCCAAGCAGAAGAAGGCGTTCTCGGTCACCGCCAGGGCGACGAAAAGCAAGAACAAGGTGACGCGCAATTCCAAGGTGCCCTATGGGCAGCCGCAGACCTACAGCTACACGATCCCCGGCCTGACGCACCAGGCGGCCCTGGAAAAGGCGCAGAACATCCTGGCCGACATCAGCAAGCACGAGATGCGCATGGACTCCACGCTTCCCGGTGACGGCATCCTGAGCACGCAGACGCTGGTGCAGGTGGTCGGGACCGAGACGGCCTTCGATCAGGTGTACTACCCGGAGAGCGTGATCCGGTCGCTGTCCCTGCATGAGGGCTACAAAATGGAGCTGCGCGCCAAGAACCACAGCCCGGAAACGACGGTGACCATATGAGAGGCGGCGCAAGACTCCAAGACGCTTGGCGCAGACAGGCCTCGGCGCACGGGAACACCCGCGCGGACTCTCGCATGGGCCTCGTGACCAGCTACGACCCCGACGCCTACGCCGTGAAGGTGCAGATCATGCCCGAGGGCGCGGAGACCGGGTGGCTTCCCCTGGCCTGCCCCTGGATCGGCAACGGCTGGGGCCTCTTCTGCCCGCCCTCCATCGGCGACATGATCGAGGTCGAGTTCCAAGAGGGCAGCCCGCAGGCCGGCCACGCCGACATGCGATTTTACAACGACTCGGACCGCCCACTGCCTTGCCCTTCCGGCGAATTCTGGCTGGTGCACAAGTCGGGCAGCCTGCTCAAGTTTCACAACGACGGCACGGTGGAGCTCCACGCAGCTACGGCCATCAACAGCAGTGCGCCGCTCTGGACGCACACCGGGGACATGATGATCCACGGGCATGTGACGGGTGACGGAGGCCTGGCCATGTCGGGCGGCTCCGGGGCCTCGGTCCAGGTTTCCGGCTCCATAAACGCCACGGGCGACGTGGTGGGCGGCTCCATCAGCCTGGACCACCACACCCACACCGACCCGCAGGGCGGCAACACCGGAGGCCCGACCTGATGAAAGACCTCTACCACTACTGGGGCAACGACCTGCAACGCGGGAACACTGGCGACCTGATGCCGGTGAGCGACACCGTGCGCGGCCAGCAGCGCATCATCCGCAGGCTGCTGACCAACCCGGGCGACTACATCTTCCAGCCCGACTATGGCGCAGGCCTCCCGGCCTACATCGGCCAGACCATGGACATGGGCAAGGTGCTCTCGCTCATCCGGTCGCAGATCAGCCTTGAAGACTGCGTGGCGCAGAGCCCGGCGCCGGAGATCACCATCAAGCAGCTGCCCACGGAGCTGAGCGGCTTCACCGTGACCATCGCATACAACGACGCGGTGACGAACACCCCGCAGATCCTGTCCTTCAACGTCACGAGGTAGGCCGCGCATGAGCATTCAGACCCAGACCTTCACGCAGATCGTGCAGAACGCCGTCACGGCCATTCAGGGCGGCGCGGCGCAGCTGGTCGACCTGACGGTCGGCTCCATCCTGCGCGCGTTCGTGGAGGCCACGGCAGCCATCGTGCTGTGGCTCCAGGGCATCGCCTTGCAGATCGCGGCCCTGACGCGCTTTGCGTCGAGCAGCGGAGCAGACGCCGACAGCTGGGCGGCCGACTACGGCTTCACGCGGCTCCCGGCCCAGGCCGCAACGGGGGCCGTGACCTTTGCGCGCTTCACCCCGACCATGCAGGCCATGATCCCGGTTGGCACGCTGGTGCAGACCGCTGACGGCTCTCAGCAGTACCAGGTGGTGGCCGACACCACCCCGCCGTCCTATAGCCCGGCATTGCAGGCCTACGTCATCGCCGCAGGCGCTGCGAGCTGTACCGCGTCGGTGGTGGCCGTGAATGCGGCCGCGGCCTCGAACGCCAGTGCGGGCATGGTCAACACCCTGAGCGGCGCGATTCCCTACGTTGACACGGTGACCAACGCCCTGGGCTACACCAACGGCGCGGACGCTGAGTCGGACGCGGCCTTTCGGACTCGCTTTGTGGCCTGGGTGGCCAGCTTGTCCAAGGCGACCAGGGGGGCCATCGGCAACGCGCTCCTGAGCTTGCAGCAGGGCGTCAGCTACTCGATCACGGAGAACTACCTCTACAACGGCACTCCCAGCCAGGGGCACTTCTACGTGGTCGTCGACGATGGCACCGGCACACCGGGCAGCACATTCTTGTCATCGGCATCGAATGCAGTCGACGCCGTGCGGCCGGTCGGATCGACCTTCGACGTGCACGCCCCGGTGGTTGTCTCGGCCAACGTGGCCATGGTGCTCAGTACGGCCAGCGGCTACGACCACACGGCCACCGTGGCGCTGGTTGTGGCCGCTCTGACCGCTTACATCAACTCGCTCACCATCGGGACCACCCTGGCATACAGCAGGCTGGCCCAGGTCGCCCACGATGCCTCTCCTGGGGTGCTCAGCGCCACAGGAGTCACCCTCAACAGTGGAACCGCGGACCTCACGGCGACTTCGCAGCAGGTCATCAAGGTCGGCACGCTCAACATCACATAGGGGAGGGGCATCATGGCGATCGGAGATCAGGCGGATATTGTCTCCCGGTTGCAGCAGCTGAGCCCGGTCGGCTGGTTCGAGGCTGGCTATGCCACCATTCGAGACGCGCTTCTGGCCGGAGTGGCGAACGGCCTTTCGTTCATCTACTCGCTGCTGGCCTATGTGCGGCTGCAAACAAGAATCAGCACTGCCACGGACGGGTTCCTGGACATGATCGCCGGGGACTTCCTCGGCGACGGCTTGCCCAGGAAGGCCAACCAGACCGACGCAAGCTACCGAGCACGCATCATCGCCGCAATCTTTCGGGAGCGTGGCACGCGCAAGGCGATCATCGCCGTCTTGACGCAGCTCACCGGCCGTGCACCGGTTGTCTTTGAGCCCTTGCGGCCAAAAGACACTGGGGCCTATGGGCTGGCCTACGGCTACGGCTCTGGTGGAGGCTACGGAACGCTGCTGCTGCCCTTCCAGGCCTTCGTGACAGCCTTCCGGCCATCAGGGGGCGGCGTTGCCAATGTCGCGCCCTACGGCGTGCCTGGGGGCAGCGTGGGCGGCGGTTACGGTGTCGGCAGCATGGAGCAAGTCCCCTTGGCCAGCATGCAGGGCCAGGTGACGGACGCGGACATTTTCAACGCGATCGAGAGCGTGCGCCCCGCGGGGTACACGATCTGGGCCAGGATCAGCAGCTAGTCCACTTGGCATAGGCCAGCGCGCATAGGCGCACCAACAGACCCCGCCTCCAGCGGGGTTTTTTATTTCCCCAGGAGGCAACCTTGGATCGTCAAACTGTTTACCCCGGCCAGATCCCGCTTGAAACTGACCTGCTGAACACCAACAAGAATATGATGGTCGCGCTGGGCTTCCTGGCCCAGGACATCCTGGGGATCAACACGCTCGTCAGCGGGCTTGCCTGCACCCCGAACAGCCCGGCTGCCCTGAACGTGCTTGTGGCCCCTGGGCGCATCTACAGCGTCCAGAACATGGATGCCACGGCCTATTCCTCTCTGGCCGCCGACCTGGTGCACAGCCTGATCAAGCAGGGCATCAGCCTGGACACCACCACGCTGGCTTGTGCCGCCCCTGGGACCGTCGGCTACTCGGTCAACTACTTGATCCAGGCCGCGTTCTCCGAAGTGGATGCGAACCCGGTCGCGCTGCCCTACTACAACGCCAGCAACCCGGCGCAGCCGTACAGCGGCCCCAACAACTCCGGAACGGCTCAGAACACCACGCGCAAGGACACCATCGTCCTGACGGCCAAGGCTGGCGTGGCGGCGGCTACCGGATCGCAGACCACGCCCAGCGCGGACGCAGGCAACGTGGGCCTGTGGGTTGTGACCGTGGCCTACGGACAGACGCAGATCATCGCGGGCAACATCGCCCAGGTTTCCGGCGCTCCGTTCATCACGAACACGCTGACCCTGTTGGCCCCGCTGCTGTCGCCCGCCTTCACCGGAACGCCGACAGCCCCGACCCCGGCGACCTCGGACGCCAGCACGAAACTGGCCACCACCGACTTCGTGAACCGGCTCCTTTTGGGGGCGGCGAACTTCTGCGTGGCTGGTGGCACCGCTGATGCCCTGACGGGCACCATCGCGTCGAACCTTACTGCACCGTCGGACGGCATGCTGGTCCTGGTCCGGGCATCGGCCGCCAACGCGACCACCGCGTCGACGTTCAATCTGACCCTGGGGACCACGGCGACCGGCGCGAAGATCGTACTCAAGAAGAACCTGCAGGCGATCGCGGTTGGCGACATCCCCGGAGCCGGAGCGCCTTGCATCTTCCAGTACAACGCCGCCTACAACTCCGGGGCCGGAGCCTGGGTGCTTCTGAATCCCGCTGCTCAGCAGTCGACCCTCACCCTCGAACAGATCCTGATGTACTCCTAGGAGGATGCCACCATGCCCATGATCGACCCCAAGACCCTGGCTTCTGTCACCGCTTCCACGGATACCGACCTGTGGGCCGTCACCTCCGGCAAGCGCGCCTCTGTGCTTGGCCTCACCGTGACCAACTACAGCGGCAGCGACGCCGTGGTGAAGGTCATGCACACCACCAGCGGCAACGCCTTGCAGTCCTACCTCTTCAACAACACGGTGAAGAGCGGCGACACGGTGGAAGTGTGTTCGAAGAACTGCCTCAAGACGATCCCTTCCACCAACAAGATCCGCGTCAACAGCGCGCAGGCGAACGTGAGCTTCCAGGCTGACGGCACGGAGGACTAGCCCATGCGCAATGCACCCAACATGGCACTCCCCAACTGGGGACGCTCGTATCCGGACCGTAGCCTGGACGGTCTGTTCCGTTTTCGGTCGCTCCCTCTCACCGAGGCATCGGCGGATGCCAATGTGTTCGTCTGCGAGTTCACCGGCGGGGCGTCGGCAAACGAAACCGGAGTAGGCGGTGGCCTCACTGGGTCTGATTTGGTGTTGAGCCAGATCAATGGTGTCGGGGCATCCGTTGGCGGCTACCGCCCCATCACCAAGGACACCATTCAGGGGTTTGGCGTCACGGCGGGGTTAATCAACAACTTCGCGCGCAGCGCCGCCGGGTTCTCCGCTTTGTGGTTGATGAAGGATTACGACATGGGGGTGCTCACGAACCCCAACAGGTTCTTTGAGGTTATCCCAAACGCCGGTGGCATTACCTTCTCCGGCTTGTTTTCCTACCCCGGACAAGGCGGCTGGATCACCACCAATGTGTCCAACTCCGCGAGCAAAAGTCTTGGCGGGACTTGTGGCTCGGCGGACTTCTCCTCACACCTGCCGACCAATGGTCCTATCTCGATATTCACGTCCGTGGACTATGCGACTTCGACCTTCGCCTACGGTGTTGCGAATATGGACGGACAGCCTCTCTCCTTTGGTGCCTGCAAAATATCCACTGTGAGCAGCAGCGGCATCGCGTTCGCCATTCCCGACGCCATGTCCACGTTCTCTAACAGCTGTGATGCCATCGTGGGCATTCACAGAGGAACTTCGTATGTCGCGGGCATGAAGATTAAGTCCCTTTCATTCGCCAAATACCCGTGCGTTGTGCCGGTGTAAGGGGGGTCAGCATGAAATACGCAGAATACTCGTTGACTGACCTCGGATACCATCTTGCCGCCCTGGACGGCCCTGGCGAAATCTTTGGCCTGGACAATCGCGTCGTTGACGAAGACGGGTTTGAGGATGACCAGCGCTTCTGGCACCTGGGGGTCACAGGACACCCGGAGGGCGCGGCCCTGATTCTGGAGCGCCCGGATAAGTCCCGCTGCCTGGCCGTGTTCGCCGACGGCGTGACGCTGCCCCCCGGCGGCACCGAGATCCTGGCCGCCGAGGTGGTCGATCTGCTGGAGGCCGAGTACGGCTGGCCCCAGGGCACGCGCCTGGTGGACGGCCTGCCCACGGGGCCGGAAGCCAACACCTAGAGCCCTTCCTCCCCCTCGCATGGCCCGTCCCGGCCCTGGCGCTTCGCCGGGGCGGGCCTCTACTCGCGCCTACCATGAAGGAAGCAACATGCTGGAAGAACTGCTGTTGAAATTCGGGGTGCCGCTGGCCCCCACGTTGCTCGTCGGCCTCCTGGTCTGGCTCATCAAGCGGGACATCAAGCGCTCCGATGCGCTGCGCCAGGCTGCGAACGCCGCTCTTCACACAAAGATGGACGCTCAGGGTGTCGTGTTGGGGAAGATGGACAGCCGCATGGACTGCTTCGAGTCCGCGCAGCACGCCTGCCAGCTCGACAACGCCAAGAGCTTCGCCACGAAAGAGGACGTCGCGCACATCTGGGTGAGCGTGGACGAGAACAGCAAGGACATTGCTCAAATCAAGGGCGTCCTGGGTAAGCCATGAGCGGCGTGACAGAAATCCACGAGGAAAGGGAAACGCTCGTCGTTGACGTGCTCCTGCCGGGCCATGAGGAGAGGACCACCACGGCGCTGTTCTCCCGCACCCGCGAAGAGCTCATCAAGCGAGATGGTGGCCGCTGCTACATCTGTGGCCGCACGGCGGTAGAGGCCGGGCATCCCCTGGAGGCTCACCACCATCCCATCGAACGCAGCCTCGCCAACATGATCGATTGGCCGCGCTTCCGGCGTGACTGCGTGGCCGGAGTCTGGGGCCCATTCGCCCGAGCTTTCGACTGGAAGAAGCTCGACACGGTGGGTCCGCTGGCCTTCGTCGACGACATGACCGTCAACGGCATGTTGCTCTGCAAGGATCATCATACGGGCCCCGATGAAGGCGTGCACACGTTGCCTTTCCCGCTCTGGGTCGCGCAGCGCTACGGCCTTGAGGGCTACCAATTCACCAAAACCGAAATAATCCACCACGGAGGCTAAGATGCCCAATATCCTTTCTCTCAAGCGCGTTCCCCGTCTGACCTACTGCGCCCTCGCGTCCCTGCTGGCCCTGGGCATCCTCTGGATCATGGCCCCGCAGCAGGTTCCCCTGGTGCTCTACAAGCTGGCCTTCATCCCCCTTGCCGGGTTCGCCTGCTACTGGCTGGACCGTGAGGTGTGGCCCATGGCGCAGCCCAGCGGCTACCTGGCCAAGCCCTGGCAGGACTCCCCCGGCTTCGTCCCCGGAGCTGCCGACTTTGAGGTCGCACCGGGCTGCGCGTTGCTATTCCTCGGGGCCTGCCTGCGCCAGGCGCTGTTGGTCATCGCTGGCATGATCGCCATGGGGCTCGCACTGTGACCATGCGGCAGCCCTCGGACACCCTCAAGGCGCTGCTGCTAGCCATTGGCACGATCGTGACCTTGCTGGCCGTGTGTGCGCCTTTCGCCCACGCCGGGGGCGTCCCCAGGGCAGCCCAGCAGTACCAGCGCGACCTTGTCCGCACAGCGCAGAACGTCTGGGGCCTCGGCGCTCCTGTCGCCATCTTGGCGGCCCAGGTGCACCAGGAAAGCGGGTGGAAAACCGACGCCAAGAGCGCTTACGCCAGCGGCTTGGCGCAGTTCACCCCGGCGACCGCGAAGGACATGGCGAGGCTGTACCCGGCCGAGCTGCGCGATGCTGCGCCGACCAATCCGGCCTGGGCGCTTCTGGCGCTCTGTCGGTACGACCTGCAGCTGTACACGGCAGTCAGCTATGCGGCCACCGACCTGGACCGCTGGGCATTCGTGCTCAGCGGCTACAACGGCGGCCCCGGCTGGGTGACACGCGACCGCGCCAAGGCCAGGGCGCAGGGGCTTAATCCTGCGTTCTGGTGGGACAACGTCGAGGTCGTCAACGCGGGCCGCGCCCCGCAGTTCTGGAACGAAAACCGGGGCTATCCCCGGCGCATCCTGCTGTTGCTTCTGCCTGTCTACGTCAAGGCCGGGTGGGGCAAAGGAGTGAAATAGCCATGCTCACCGATCTGATCCCAACACCCTACAAAATCCTCATCATCGCCATCGTGGCCTTGATCGTTTTTGGTACTGGTTCCGTGACCGGCTGGAAGGTCTGCCATGCCGACCTGCAGCCGAAGCTCGACAACGCGACCACGGAGCGCGCCCAATGGCAGGCGTCGTTCAAGGATCTGTCCGCAAGCACCGACGTGCAGAACGCGGCGGTCAAGGACCTGGCAGACAGGGCCACGAAACGCGAGGCCCAGGCAGCCGAGGCCATCAAGGCGGCTCGTGTTGGCGCCCAGGGGAAGAACGCCCAGGCCCAGCGCATCGTCCAGACACAGCCACCGTCCGGCGCGGAACTTTGCCGGGCTGCCAGCGATGCCTTTGACGCTGAGCTGGCGGAAGAGAGAGGTGCCAAATGAAAAAGCTGATCGCCCTCGTGATCATGGTGCTGGCCCTGGCCGCTTGTGCCGGTGGGTCCGGCTCTGCCCCGGCCGTCCAGCGCGTGCTCGTGCCGGTTCCGGTGCCCTGCAAGGTGACGATGCCTGATGCCCCATCCTGGGCCGTGGACGCGCTGCCGCTCGGGTCGACTATCTGGCAGCAGATGCAGGCCCTGCGTGCAGAGCGCCTGCAGCGCCAGGGGTACGAAAGCGAGCTTGAGGCGGCGGTGAGGGCCTGCCAATGAGCGACATCATCGACCGCGCTCAGGAAGAGGAGATGCGCATCCGCGCGGAAGCCCTGGACCGCATGCGCGCGCGCCCCCCGGAGCCGGGACCGCTGTTCATCGATGGGGTCGCATGCTGCCGGAGCTGCGAGGAGCCGATCCTGTCGGCCAGGATCAAGGCCAAGCCCGGCTGTAGCCGGTGTGTGGCGTGCCAAGGAGAAGTGGACTTGCGGAGTCAGTTCGAGAGAGCGTAGGAAGAGGGTCAGGCGCGACCTGGCTTTCACTGTTTGCCCGGGTCACTGAGGGGTGGGGTTGTCCCGCCCCTTTTTCTTGAAAAGGTGCAACAGGGCAGGGTGCCAATTTGGGTGCTAAAGACCCCTGGGAAGTGCTAGGGAATGGCGGGTAGTTGCGTGGCCTATGTTGCGGAAATGCTTGATTTACCTGTTGAGGGGCACGGCCTTTCACGCCGTTAACAGGGGTTCAAATCCCCTTGGGGACGCCAGAATAAAATCAAGCGGTTAGGTGCCAGACCTAACCGCTTTTTCTTTGTGACCGAATCTTCCCAACGTTTTTTATACATACGGGTGGATCATCCCCTGGCTCTGACAGCCGCATGAACCGGAAGCCACCCGGCCGCTCGAGACGGCCTTCAAGATCTTGACGATATGAAACACAGCCGCTCTGGCCCTACGCGACGGCACTCCTGCTCCCTGCCTGGAGCAGAGATCCCTATTCCCAATGGTCCCGGCACACCGGGACATTGCAACTCGCCGCTGCGCGAGCCGTCAAGTGAGCAGGCACGGACGTGCCACAGACCTACCGGTACATTTTGAAGGCGTACCTTCGCAGCTCCTTCATGCCCTCCAGGGAAAGCTTGGTCGAGATTCGCGAGAAATAGGTTTCCACGGTCCGTATGCTGACCTGCAGCAAGGCCGCAATCTCGGCGTTTGACTCGCCATTGGCTAGGAGGGTCAATGTCTGCCGCTCACGATTGCTCAGCGGCTCGCTCGAGGAGCCTTGCTCGTGCGTTTGGCCCGGCGCTTCTTGGCTGGCGGTGGCTCGCGGACTGATGAAGCGGCCGCCGTCCAGAATCCTTTGCACGGCCTCCAGAAGCACGGACGAGGCCTCCCGTTTGGTGACATAGCCATGCACGCCGTGATCGAGCGCCCGCTTCACCGTGGCCGTGTCCTCGTGCATGGAGTAGACGAGCACGGGAATGCTTCGCGCCAGGATCTCCGGGATCAAATCCAGGCCGCTTTCGCCGCACAGGGTCAGATCCACGAGGGCGATGTCCGGCTCGCTGGCGTCGATCCGTTCGAGCATCTCTTCGCGGCTTCGCGCCGCGCCGCAGATGGTGTGCCGGGCCTGGGCGAACAGCAGCGCCAGGCCGTCGAGCACTGCGGGGTGATCATCGGCGAGAAAGATGCGGGCGGCGATGGCGTGGTTCCGGGTCATTGGCTGCGCCTCGCGGCCGCGGCCGGCTGGTGCCTTTCGCAGGGGATGATGCAGGCGACCGTGGTCCCACCCCCCTCGGCGTCCGCAATGTTCAGCTCGCCGCCGATCATGCGCGCGCGGTGGGCCATGATGCCCGTGCCCAGGCCGCTGGCGGAGGCCGCAGCCTTGGCCCTGCCGATGCCGTTGTCGCGGACCTCAAGCAGCACCGTGGCGTCTGCCCGGCACAGCAGGGTGACGAAGATGCGCGTGGGCTTGGCGTGCTTGACTGCATTGGCCAGCGCCTCCTGGGCGATGCGGTACAGCTGTGTGACATCCGCGTTGAGACAGGTCTCGCAGGCTATTTCCTGCCGGAACTCGATGGGGACACCGCTGGAACGTGAAAAGCGCCGGATCATGTTGTGCAGGGACGGCCCGGCAAAGGCGCTGGCATGCTCCAGGGGCCAGAGGCCGTGCGAGAGGTCGTAGGCTTGGTCCACCAGTTCATCCAGGATATTGGACAGCGGCTCCAGCTCCATGGCCCCCGCCTTGCCCTTCCTGATGTGCGCAATGGCTGCGCAACGCAGCCGAGCTGCGGTCAAAAGCTGGCACAGGCCGTCGTGCAGGTCCTGGCTCATGCGCCGCCGCTCACCCTCGCTGATGCTGATGACCTCCCGCTCCAGGCGGTTGCGTTCGATCATCTCCGCCTCCAGGCTCAGGTTCTTGTGCTCGAGCTGAGCAGAAAGGTGCTCCACTGCGGTAAAGGCGCGTGAAAGTCGCTGCGAAAGGGCGAAAGACTGGCTCAGGATGAACACAAGCAGGCCCGGCGCGAGCAAGGGTGTGGAACGGATCAGCCTGAGGTCGAGAAGCATGTCGTTTATGCCGGTCAGCCCCAGCACAAGGAAACCCGCAAAGATGAACGGTGCGCCTGTGCGGCCGATTAGCCAGGCCCGGAGCAACTGGACGGAGGCATACAGGATCATTGCAATGGAAGAGAGATAATACAGCGGCAGCGCCATATCGAGCGCCAGGGGTGAGGCAAAGGCGGCCACGAGGGTAAAAGTTGCGCCCGCAAGCAAGGCGTAGATTTGAACGCTGCGGGAGAACTCACGCGGGTAGAGCGAGCGGAAAAAAGTGAAGCCTACGGGCACGGAAAGAAAGAAACAGGCCAGTCCGAAGCGCTCCAGACCCGTGGCCGAGCTATCCTTCAGCAGGATCCGTACGGCCCAGTCGCTGGAAATTGTGCAGACATAGAAGCAAAAACTCAGCAGGCAATACACGCCGAAAAGCATGGGAGAGTTGTCGGAGCGTCGGAAGAAATAAAGCCCCAGGTGGTACACCCCTAAGCACAAGAGCGCCCCGGCCAGAAACATGGAGATGCCTGCGTTGACCTGCTCCCGGGCCAGCAGGGTGTCCTCCTGGCCGTAGAGCAGTGAGGTGAGCACACCTCCGTCGCGGTAGTTGTGGTTGGAGATCTGCAGCACCAGTTCCAGCGTCTCTGCCCGGTTCTGGGTCAGATTTCCTTGATGCAGGGGAACAACCAGCGCTGAAGGGCGAGGAGCCTCGGAGGCTGCGTCTACGCCTGGCGAGCCGCTCTGGGCGACAAGCCGTCCGTTGACCCAGACAATGTATGCGGAGTTGATGTTCGCCAAGCGCAGGGCGGTCAGTCTCGGGGCCGTGCCCAGGCGCACCACAAGACGCAAGGTGGCTTGTCCCGTGAAGGGCATGAGACCGGAGGAAGGCTTGGCCTGGCTCCAGGAGCCAGGGACCGTGAGATGCTCCGGCACGGGCGAGCTGATGGCGGAGAATCCGGCTGGATCAAGCAGACGGTTCCAGTGCACTTCCCATTCGCCGTCTAGGCGCACGGGGCCATCACGCTCCAGGTCCCATCCGGAAAGATCCAGCACGCCCCGCTGGGCCGTGGGCATGAGGGACTCTTCCCGACAGCCGCACAAGGCCACGGCCAGCAACGCCAGAAGGAGGCACAGCGCTCGCCTCACGCGCGCGTGTCCAGACAGATCGGTCTCTTCATAAGGTCTTGTCTTGCACAGCCGAACCCATCCAAACACGCTCCCCAGAAGGAGCGGCCAACGCCAGCCCGCACATTATTGAAAAAAACAATAGCGTTCTTGTCTTGTTAAAGCAAGCAGGACAGCGCTCCTGCGCAGCCGTCTTCGCCTATCACCATGATCTATTTCTGCATCATGAAATACGCAAAATGCCGTTTTTGCCGCAGCACTACGTTGCAGGACTTTTGAGGTTACAAAAATGCAGTGCCATCAGAATTGTCGCGCAATGTATTACCGTACAAAATGCATGCTGTAGGGGTTTTCCCGGACAGACAGGGGATGCTCTAATGATTAATAAAATTGAACTTGTTCACTACGAGTGCTCACAGCGCTACACGGCCGCTCCGCAACATAATTCTGCGCTCAGACGCAACACAGGTGTCCTTTATGTCCATGCCCCGCAACGGAATCCATTTCATCTCCCGCAGCCTCGCCTTTGCCTTGGCATTGGCTCTGATGCTCGTGCTGCTGCCTTGCGCCCCGGCCCAGGCCCTGACCCCGGCCGAGATCGACGCGGGCAACCGCGCAGCCCAGCGCATCCAGAACGAGCAGCAGGAGCGGCTGCAGCAGCAGTTGCGCGAGGACGCCCTGCGGCGAAAGGAGACCCCGCCCCAGCAAGTGCCGGAGGCCAAGGCCCCGTCCCTGCCCAAGAGCACCGTCTGCCGTGAGATCAAGGAGATCGTGCTCACTGGCGTTACGCTGCTGCCCGAGAGCCTCAGGCAGGAACTGACGGCGCCCTATCTGGGCCGGTGCCTCTACGCCGAAGACATCGAAAAGCTTCTGGCCGACGTGCTCAAGGCCTACATCGACCGGGGCTACGTCGCCGTGCGGCCCTACGTCCAGGCTCAGGACCTGACCACCGGCCGCCTGGAGATCCTCATCGTGGAGGGTCGGGTCGAGGGCCTCATCCTGAAGGACAGCAGGACCTTTCTCCCCAGCGCCAACCTGACCACGGCCTTCCCCTTTGTGCCGGGCAAGCCGCTCAACCTGCGGGACATCGAGCAGGGCCTGGACCAGATCAACCGCCTGGCCTCCAACAACGCCACCATGGAGGTCAGCCCGGGGGCTGAGCCGGGCTTGAGCGTCGTCACCATCACCAACACCCCGTCCTGCCCCTTGAGCGCCTCCGCCACCATGGACAACCTCGGCGGCCTGTCCACGGGCCGGCAGCAGGGTGCCTACACCATCAACCTGGACAATCCGCTTCAGCTCAATGACTTCATCACCTACACCCACCGCAACACCCTGTTCGACCATGCCGAGCGCCGCGACTCCACCTCCGACAGCTTCTTCTACTCCATCCCGCTTGGCTACCTGACCTTCCAGACCTCCTACAGCCGCTCCAGCTACCACAGCCCGGTGACCACCTCGCTCGGCGACATCATCTCGCGCGGCACCTCCGAGACCTGGCGCGGCGAGGTGAACTGGGTGGCCTACCGCGACCAGGACCAGAAGATCACGGCGCTCATTGCCCTGAACAACAAGGCCAGCAAGAACTATCTTGCGGATGAGTTTTTGGCCGTGTCCAGCCGCAACCTGGCCGTTGCCGACGCCGACGTGAACTGGAGCGGCCGCCTCAAAAGCTTTCTGGCCAACCTGGGCCTGGGCTTCAGCAAGGGCCTGCGGCAGCTCGACGCCAAGGTGGACCAGGACGGCACGGGCGTGACCTCGCCCCACGCCCAGGGCGCGAAGATCCGCTATACCGGCGGGGTGGTCCTGCCCTTTGCCATCGCGGCCCTGCCAGCCACCTTCAGCAGCCAGGTCACCGGCCAGTTTGCCCTGGAGCCGCTCTACGGCTCGGAGCAGATCAGCCTGGGCAGCCATTACACGGTGCGCGGGTTCAACCGCAACAGCCTCTCCGGCGACCGCGGCTGGTACGTGCGCAACGAGCTTTCCGTGTCCCTGCCGGTCATCCCCTACACGGGCCTCACGCCCAGGCCGTTCATCGCCTTTGACGGCGGCCGCATCGAGGGCTTCAAGACCACCCGGGACGCCAACTTCACCGGTGCGGCCGTGGGTGTCCGGCTGGCCGCCAAGCACCTGACGGCCGAGCTTTCCGCTGCAAAATCCCTCTCCGTCCCTCTCGCCATCAAGCGGGAGCCCGTCCAGTTCGCTGCGACCCTGACCGTAAGCTTCTAAGGAGCATCCAATGAAAATCGTGCTGACGAAGAGGTTGACACTGCGGGTGACGGCCACGAAATTTCTGAACTTCGGCCTCAAAGTCCAGGCCCTGCTCCTGTGTTCCTTGCTGCTCTTTCCTCCGCAGCTGGTCTTTGCCGCCTCTCCCGTGGCCTCCGGCGCCACGAACACGACCGTGACCCCCGCCGGCAACGGCGTGCCCGTGGTCAATATCGCCGCGCCAAGCGCAGCGGGCCTCTCGCACAACACGTACACCTCCTACAACGTCGACGCCCAGGGCCTGGTGCTGAACAACGGCGACAAAAGCCAGACCTTCCGCCAGTCGCAGCTGGCGGGCGTGGTGGCCGCCAACCCCAACCTGGCCGCTGGCAACCAGGCCTCAATCATCCTGAACGAGGTCACCTCCAACAACCGCAGTATACTGGCCGGCTTCACCGAGGTGCTGGGCGGCAAAGCCGCCGTCATCGTGGCCAACCCCTTTGGCATCACCTGCAATGGTTGCGGCTTCATCAACACCGACCGCGCCAGCCTGGTCACCGGAACGCCGAACCTCACCGCCGGGGCGCTCACGGGATTTGGCGTCAACGGCGGCGACATCCTCGTCACCGGCACGGGCATCAACGCCAGCGCCCAGCAGACCCTGGACCTGGTGTCCCGCAAGATTGTGTTCCAGGGCCAGGTCAACGCCCAGACCCTGAACGTCACCGCTGGCACCAACACCTGGGACTATAACAGCGGCGCCACCAGCGCCCTGGCCGCCGCTGGCGGCGACCCGCTCCCGGACTACGCCATCGACTCCAGCGCCCTGGGCGGCATGTACGCCGGCCGCATCAACCTCAAGGCCACCGAGGCCGGAGTGGGCGTGCGCGTGCTGGGCAACGCCGCCGCCAGCACCGACGACTTCATCATCAACTCCGTTGGCAAGATCGAGATCGCGAGCAAGCTCTCCGCCGCCCGCGACCTGACCATCACCAGCACCAGTGCGGGCGCGGACGCCATCAAGGCCACGGATGCCAACCTTTCGGCCGGGCGCAACCTGGCCCTGACCGCCAGCAGCGGCGGCGCCACCTTGAGCGGCGGCGTGCTCGTGGCCACCAATGACCTGAAATACACCCTCGGCACCCTGACCGACATCGCCACGGGCACGGTCCTCACGGACAACAACAAGCGCTACGGCGCCACGGCCGCCCTGAACGGCACCGGCGCCTGGACCATGGATGGCGTGAACTACGGCTCGGCCGGGGCCTTCTCGGCCACCACGGGCAGCCTGTCCATCGGCGACACCAGCCCGACCACGCTCTACTCCGGCAGCACGCTTGGCCTCACCGCCACCAGCGGCGCCTTCACCCTGGGCAACGTGGGCCTCCAGTCCGTGAACGACATGACGCTATCCGCAAGCTCCGCCACCTCCACCGGCATCCTCACCATAGGCAGCGCGGCGCAGGCCAAGAGCACCACCGGCAACATGAATCTGAACGCCTGGTACCAACTGCTAAACTCCGGCGTCCTGACCACCAACACAGGCAACATCGTCATCCGTTCCGGTTCCGGTGTTTCCAGCGATACCCGGCTCGTCAACCAGGGCGCGGGCTCCATCTGGGCGGGCGGCCAGTTGAACATCGCCGACAGGGACGGGCTCTCTACCCAAAACGTCCTGCTCTCGGGGACGAGCAAAATGGGCGGCAACACGGTCGATATTTCCGCAAGTAGGTTAGACATGACCGACACCGCGGTACTGACCAGCCCCGGGAACATGCGCCTTTACCTGGCGTCGACCGGCTCTGGAGTTATCGATGCCGGGGCCAAAATCCTGGCCGCCACCAGCGGCACGGGCACCCTGACCCTGCAGACCAACATCGCATCCGGATGGCAGGGGATACGCAACAACGGACTCATCCATTCCGGCCAGGACATCGCGTCAATCAATCTCGGCGTGGGCAGTGAAGACTATGGCGCCGGAACAGTGTCCGCGGTTCGCAACATGTCCCTGGCAGGCTTTGACGCCATGTACGGCAACTACATCGCCGGGAACGACCTGACCATCGGCAGCGACTACGGGCAGGTCAACCTGCTCCCCAACTCCGGCGACGGCTCGCCCAACGCCATGCTGAGCGCAGGCAACGACATCAGCATCACTGGCGCCAGGGTCCGCAACTGGTCCGTCATGAACGCCGCGCGCGACATCACCATCAACGCCAGCGACCTGTTCACTAACGCCATCGGCGATGCCTCACGCTGGGGGTTCCGGTACTACGACATGGGCACCGACTCCCTTGTGAGCAGCACGGCCTACCGCGCACAGATCATCGCTGGACGCACCATCACCATTGCGAAGGGCAGCAACGACTATGGGCAGAATGCCGGCATCATCTCTGCGCCCACGGTGAACATGAGCGGAGCTGGCATTTTCTCTAACGCGGACACCATCCGCGGCACCTCCGTGAACATTACGATAGCCAACTTCCGGAACGCGGCCGGCGGCACCTCGTCCACCGGCGCGGCCACCGGCACCAGCCCGACGCCCGTGTCCACCCCCGGCGGCGTCAGCTTCGGCGGCGTTGTCATCACCATCCCCACCACCCCCAACGGGGTCTTCATCCCGGCCGCGAGCCCGGGCTCCCACTACCTGGTGGAGAGTAACCCGCTGTACACCAACGTCGACAACTACCTGGGCAGCGACTACCTGGCGGAGAAGTACAACTTCAAGTCCGACGAGGTGATCAAGCGCCTGGGCGACGCCGGGTATGAGACCTACCTGGTGCAGCAGCAGCTCATCGGCCTGGCCGGCACCAACTTGCTGACCGGCTACGCCAGCGAGAAGGCCCAGATGCAGGGCCTCATGGACCACGCGGGCAGCCAGGCCAAGACCCTGGGCCTGACCTACGGCACGGCCCTTTCCAGCACCCAGCAGGCGAACCTGAAGGAAGACATGATCTGGATGGTGGAGACCACGGTGAGCGGCCAGAAGGTGCTGGCCCCGGTGGTCTACCTGGCGGCCTCCACGCGCCAGATGTTCGACGGCGCGCCCACGGTCGCCGCCGATACCATTAATATGAACGTGGCCAGCCTGAACAACGCGGGCACCATCAAGGGCAACACCATCAACGTCACCTCCACGGGCGACGTGCGCAACACCGGCGGCACCATCAAGGGCGGCGACGTCTCCCTCTCCAGCACCGGCGGCAGCGTCATCAACGAAGCGGCTGTGAATGAGACGGTCATCAACCGCGGCGGCTATGTCGACGTCCAGACAACTGCGGGCAAGGGTGGCACCATCACGGGCACCGGCAATGTGAGCCTGAGCGCCGCCAAGAACGTGGAGAACCTGAGCAGCACCATCCAGGGTGGCGACGTCAGCATCAAGGCCGGGGGCGACGTGGTCAACAAGACCCTGGTGCTCACCAACGTCGGCGGCACCTCCCTGCGCCAGACCACGGCGGACACCGGCTCCATCAGCGCCACCAACAACCTGGACATCAACGCGGGCCGGGACGTACAGAACCTGGGCGCGCAGCTGAGCGCGGGCAAGGACGCCAGCATCACCGCCGGACGCGACGTGACCTTCGACACCGTGTCCCTGGCCAACCGCGACACCACCACCACGTCCGATCACAGCTTCGTCAAGAACTCCGACTCCAGCACCACCACCACCAGCATCACCCAGGTGCAGGGCGGCCTGACCACCGGGGGCAACCTGGCCATCACGGCCAAGAATGACGTCACCCTGGCCTCGGCCAACTTGAGCGCCGGCAAGGACGCCAGCGTCGACGCGGGCGGCGACCTGAACATCCTGGCGCGCAGCAACTCCTTGCAGAGCCTGACCCAGAGCAGCGGCTCGGGCGTCGGCGTGGGCGATGGCCTCTTGGGCAAGGAAAAGAGCACCACGGACGCGTTCACCAGCCGGGCCGTTGTCAGCAATGTCGCCGCCGGCAGCATCACCACCGGCAGCGAGGGCAATCTCTCCCTCTCCGCGGGCAAGACCGTGATCCTGGAAGGCGCAAAGGTGAACGCCACCGGCGACATCAAGATCGCCGCCGAAGATGTGCAGGTGCTGACGGCCAAGGACGTGGACCGCACCACCACCACCAAGGAGACCACGAGCTACCTCGCCGTCTCCAAGGGTGACAGCGCCAAGTCCGGCGGAACCACCGCCTCCGGGGCCACCTCCGGCAGTTCCGCCGTGGGCGGGGCCAAGGCCGACTCCCTGGCCTCAGCCGGCGCGGCCACAAACTACAGCAAGGATTTGGGCGGCGTGGACTTCTCCAAGACCACCACCACCAAGACTTTCGACGAAAACATCCACAGCGTGGGCTCCACCCTGGCCGCAGGCAAGGGCCTGACCATCACCTCCAAGAAGGACATCACCCTGCAGGGGGCCGACGTGAAGGCCCAGGGCGAAGTAGACTTGACCGGCCAGAACGTGAACATCATGGCCGCCCAGGACATCCACACCAGCACCAGCACGTCGACCACCACCAAGACCGGCCTGTACCTCAACTCCAGCAACAACGCCGGCGCCAACGCCGACGCCGGGACCACGGCCGGAGCCGCGCCGGGCAGCGTCGGCACCAGCGCGGACACCAACGCCAACGCCAAGGCCGCCTCGAACAACAGCATCGACGTCATGCGCACCAAGACCACCGACACGGCCACCCAGGACGTCACCAACACCGGCACCAGCCTGGCCTCCGGCGGCACCCTGCGCATCAACAGCGCCAAGGCCCTCACCGTGCAGGGCTCGGACGTGAGCGGCGAGCAGGGCGTGGACGTCAAGGCCAAGGACATGCAGTTCTTGGCCGCCCAGGACACCCATTCCTCCACCACCAGCACGTCCAGCACCAGCACGGGGCTGTATGTCGACGGCGCGAGCAACGCTGGCGCGGGCACCACCGCAGGCGCCAAGGCGAGCATCGGCGCCAACGCCGGGGCCAAGGCCGAGGCCAGCGCCGATGCCAAGCTCTCCGTGGGCGTGCAGGTGAAGACCGCTGGCACCACGGACACGGAGAACACCTCCACGGCGCGCGTGTCCACCATCACCTCCGGCTCGGGCAGCATCACCCGCACGGCCGAGAACAAGATCACTGACGTGGGCACGGCCATCGACGCCGCAGGCGACTTCCGCCAGTCGGCCGCGACCATCGAAAGCCGCGCGGCGGAGAACACCGCCTCCAAAACCCATTCCGACACCACGAACGTCGGCAAGGTCGGCGTGTACGCCAAGGCCCAGGCCGGGGCCACCGCCACTGCCGGGGCCACCGCGGGCCTGGACGGCGCCCAGGCCGGGGCCGATGCCAAGGCCACGGGCTCCGTGGGCGCGGGCGTGTCCGCCTCCTACGCCAGGGACGCCAATGATTCCTCCTCCTCCGCCAGCAACGCGGTGGTCTCCACCATCAAGTCTGGCGGCAAGGTGACGAGCGTCAGCGCCGAAAAGACCAGCTTCGAGGGTACACAGATCAGCGCGGGCAAGGGCGTGGAGATCGAAGCCGGGTCCCTGGACTTCTCGGCGGCCAAGAACACCACAGCCAGTTCCTCCTCCACCAGCAACGTCAACGCCCAGGCCAGCGTGGGCCTCAGCCGCGGCACGGGCAAGGGCGTGGATGTGGACCTCGCGGCGGGCGCCAGCGGCGGCAAGGCGCAGTCCGACACCTCCACCGCAATCGCAGGCAGCATCAGCTCCGGCGACGGCATCAGCATCAAGACCAAGGACGACACACGCCTGCAAGGCACGAACCTCTCCGCCACGGGCGATACCAGCGTGGCCGCCGGGGGCAACCTGATCCTCGACGCGGCCAGGGACACCACAAGCGCCAGCGCCAGTTCCTACGACGCCAGCGCCAGCCTCTCCGTGGGCAAGTCCAGCACAGCTGGCGGCTCCTCGTCCAAGGGCGGGGTGCAGGCCTCTGGCGGCTTCAGCAACAGCAAGTCCGAATCCAGCACCGCCACAGCAGGCAGCATCAGCAGCGGCGGCACGGTGTCTCTCTCGGCGGGCAAGGCAGCCACCCTTGAGGGAACAAACATCGGCTCCGGCGGCGACACCACCATCAGTGCAACGGATGGCGTGAACTTCAGCGCCGCCCGCAGCACCGCGTCAAGCGAATCCTATGGTGGAAGCGCGAGCGTCGGAGGCGGCACAGGCTCCTCGACCAACGCCCAGGGCAGCACCAGCAGCAAGTCCGGCAACGCTGCCGTGGCAGGGAATTACAGCAGTTCCAAGGACTCCATTGCCGAGGCGGGCAGCATCAGCTCCGGCGGCAACCTCAAGATCGTGAGCAACAAGGACGTGACCCTGGAGGGCACCAACCTCTCCGCCGCTGGCAAGGCCAGCGTGCTGGCGGGCGGCAACGTCAACTTCAAGGCTGCCGAGAGCACCTCGGAGTCCGTGGGCGTGGGCGTCTCGCTCTCCGGCTCTGGGCAAAAGACCACCCAGACCCCGGCAGCGCCGGTCAAGGCGCCCGCAGCACCCGTTGAAGGCAAGCCGGTCACCGGCGGCACCCAGGGTGCGGATGGCAGCGCGCAGAGCAAAGCCGACCT
>PHAR01000007.1:0-138228 GCA_002840405.1 Deltaproteobacteria bacterium HGW-Deltaproteobacteria-8
CCCGGCGCACCCTTGCGGGCTGTTCGTTGCGGCGAGGGGTGGTTCTAGGCAAACCAGGCCAGAACGTCAACCTGTTTTTCGGCTTTTTCGGACAAAACTTTAACGCACATGATTCCAGATGGATACAGGGGCCCTGCGGAGCGCCTACTCCCGGTCCCGACGAGGCAGGGACGTGATCACCGGGCGCACATGCTCCATGACCTTCCTGTGGGCGACCTCATACTCCTCCGTGGACAGCTCCAGCGCCTCCGCACGCGTGACCAAATGGATGGCCCCGCAAGGACACATCTCCACACAGGCAGGGGCCATGCCCACGGCCCGGCGGCGCTGGCAGAGGTCGCACTTGACCACCGCCTCTTCCAGTCCGGTACAGAAGACGCCCCCGAACGGGCAGGCCAGGATGCAGTTCTTGGTCTCGCACCCGGCGCAGAGCACGGGGTTGAGCAGCACGCTGCTGTCCAGGGCCTTTTGCAGCGCCCCGCGCGGGCAGGCCTTGACGCAGGCGGCGGATTCGCAGTGGCGGCAGTACACCGGGGCCATGATGCCACCGGTGGTGCGCGTCATGTTGATGCGCGGGCGCTCGTGCACGAAGCGGCAGGCGGCCTCACAGGACTCGCAGCCGATGCAGCGCGAGTAGTCGATGAACAGGATCTTCTCTTCGGCAGGCATGGCCCCTCCGGCGCGCTAGCGCAGGTCTTCCCGCGTGATGGGCGGTTCTTCGCGGTATTCGAGCTCGCGGTTCAGGCTCTTGAGCGTGAGCCAGCGCGACAGGGACTGGGCCGCGCGCAGGCCGCTGTAGACGGCCTTGCCGATCTTGCTTGGGCCCGAGAGCGCGTCCCCGGCCACGAACACGCCGTCCATGCGGGTCATCTGCAGCCAGTGGATCTCCTTCTTGCGCACGGAGTCGAGCCCCAGGCGCTCGGCAAAGGGCGGCGAGGCCGTTTCGCCGATGGCTGCCACCACGATGTCCGCAGGCAGCACCATCTTGGCGCAGGAGTCGGGCACGGCGCTGCGCCGTCCGTCCTCGTCCGGCTCGCCCAGGTGGCACTGGATGCACTCGATGCCCTCGATCCTGCCGTGCTCGCCCAGCACGCGCACGGGCGTGACAAGCTCCAGCCAGTGCCCGCCCGCAGCCTCAAACTGCTCCACCTCGTGGCTGCCGCAGGGGGCCTCGCGCCGGGTGCGCCGGTAAAGCATGCTCACCCGGGCCGCGCCCTGGCCGAGCGCCCCGTGGGCCACGTCGATGGCCGAGAAGCCCGCGCCGATGACCACAACGTTCTTGCCCGCCACCTCGATGCGCGACATGCGGCTCTTGTCGTACTGGGCCGCGCGGATGGGGAACAGGAAGGACAGTCCGGAGTACACCCCGGGCAGATCCTCGCCCGGCACGTTCAGCTTCCTGGGCTTCCAGGAACCGGTGCAGAGCATCACCGCGTCGTGCCCGCGCACCAGCTCGTCCAGGTCGATGCAGCGGGTGGAGAACTCGTCGCCCGTGTCATCCACCTGCCTGCGGTCGCAAATCTTGGTGCAGGGGTTGAAGGTCACGCCGTAGTGGCTGGACAGCGTGTCCACGCCCTGGGCGATGCGCTCGGCCGGGATGCGCTCGGCCGGGATGCCGAAGACCATGAGGCCGCCGGGCTTGGGCAGCTTGTCGTAGACGTCCACGCGGTAGCCCAGGCAGGCCAGGAAGCCCGCTGCGGCCAGCCCGGACGGCCCGGCGCCGATGATGGCCACGCTGCGGCCGTTGGGCCTGGCCGGACCCGGCCCGGCAAAGGCGAAGTTCATGGGAGTGGCTGAAGGCTGGGGCATGACGCCTCCTTATAGTAGGGCGCTGCGGTTGCCCTGCTCCTGTCCGATCACTTACTGAGAGGCCTGCGGCCCTGCCAGCCGGGCCTGTCTCCCGGCCTCCGCGCGTCCTGTCCTGCCGCGTCAGCGGGTGCGGTCCGATGTGGCGGGCGGATTGCCGCCCGGGGCCAGCAGGGTCATGCCGGCCATGGACTGAAGCAGGGTGCCCGCGCGCACCACGTCCGGCAGCTCGCGGCCTGGCTCAAGGGTGGTGACCACCGTGCGGCCGATGACCTCGCGGCCCTCGACCCCGCCCTCGTCCAGGGTCTTGAGGCCCCAGATGTCGTGCAGCATCACCGCCCGGCCCTGGTGCGGGCCTAGATAGAGCATGATGTGCCCGCGCTTGTAGAGCAGCGTCAACAGCGGCGCGCCACGCGAGAGCACCAGGGCCTCCTTCTCCGGCCCGCTGAGGCCCTCGAAGCTCACGTATTCGCCGGACTTGGCCTGCTGGCTGGAGTTGCGCGGCAGAAAGACGCCAAAGGGCGCCAGCAGGTCGAGCATCAGGGCCGAGCAGTCGCGGTTCTCATAGTAGCCGCCCCAGCCGTAGGGCTGGCCGAGCATCTGGTCGGCCAGCTGGCCCAGGTTGCGCGGCGTGGCGCGAAGCGGCATGGCCACGGCATCGGCCTTGGCGATGCGCACGCCGACGATCTCGGCCAGGCCGTCCGCGCCTCGGGCCGGGGCCAGCGCGGTGTAGCCGCCGTCATCCTCGTCCACCAGCGGCAGCACCATGCCGATGCGCCCGTCAAACAGGAAAGCGGCCCCACCATTGGCCGGTGCTGTTACCGGCGTGTGCTCGCGGGTCACGGCCAGGAGCGGCAAGGCCGTCCAGTGGGCCATGAAGACCTCGTCCACATAAGCGATGTCGGCCACGCGGACCCAGCCCCCGGCGTTGCGCGCCTCGACCAAGGCCCAGGCCCCATCGGCAGAGAGGTGCGTGACGATGAGCGGCGTGCCCGCCCAGACCCCGGAGTTCTGCCAGTAGTCAAAGGGAAAGCCCTCGCCTGGCCGGGTGGGCTTCAGGAAGCCGGGCCGGATGGTGGGCAGCACGCGCAGGGAGGTATTGGCCGTGGCGATGGCCGGGCGCACCAGGGAGGGATAGCTTGCGGCCTGGCACAGGGCCTCCATCTCGGCTTGGAAGCGCGGCCCCAGCGGGCGCAGGTTCTCGCCGTAGTGGCCGTTGGACGAAAGCTTGCCCAGACCCCAGAGGGCGTTGGCCGGGCCATAGGTGGCGTTGGTCTGGCCCCAGGGGCCGAAGTGCGCGGCCCGGAAGCGCTCCAGGAACAGGGCCTGGGCCTCGGGCGTCAGGAAGGTCGCGTCAAGGTCGGCCGTGGCGGGCGACTGGGCCAGCAGGGCCGTCACATCCTGGGGGATGTCGCGCAGGTCCTGGGGCTCCTGCTCCGCGAGCACCACCAAAGGCGGTTTCGGCGGGGACGGGGGCCTGGGCGGGGGCGCGCAGCCCCAAAGCCCCAGCGCCAGCACGGCGAGGAACAGGCAGGCCGGGCGCACCCGGATCAGGAGAGCCGCCGCCCGGCTGGCGAACCGCCGCCGCACTTACTTGGCCCTTTCCGGAACCGTGAGGGCTTCCTTGAGCATGGTCGCGCCGCGAGCGTCGACCTTGTGCTCCAGCACAATCTGCCTGGGGGTGTATATCTGGCCGTAGTAGGCCTTGTTCAGGCCCTCGCGCACATGGATCACCCCGCCCTCCAGGGACAGGCCCGCGAACAGGCCGCCCACGTCGGCGAAATAGTACACGTCCTTAAAGGTGTGGGGGCTGGCCACCTCGCCGGTAACGCCCACCGTGCCGGCAGCGGCCGTGGCGTCCGCGCCGATGGTCAGGCCGGTGTCGATGGCCGCCTTGAAGGCCTTGTCGTTCATGAACACCAGCACGATGGCCGCCTCCTGCACGCCGATCTGCAGGCCGATGCTGCCGCCGCCCAGGGTGTAGAAGGCCGGGGCGCTCCAGGCGCCGCTGGCCCCACGCGCCAGAAGCACGCCGTTGCCGCCCTGGCCGCCGTAGATGAACCCGGCCTTGATGACGCTCGGCAGCACCAGCACGCCCTTGGCGTTCTTCAGGTAGACCTCGATGTGCTTGAACTTGGGATCCTGGCGCATGCCGCGCACCACCACCGCCGCCTTGTCCACCAGGCCCTGCTCGTAGACCGAAGTCTCGGGGGCGCTGGTGTTGTATGCTCCGTAACAGCCGGTCAAAAGGGCCGCCAGGGAGAGGATGGCGAAGGCCATGAGAACCATTCTGCGCATGAAGGACTCCTTGTTGCCTGAAGGGGGCCGCACCGATCCCGGCGAGCCATTCGCGGGAAGATACACCAGGGCCGTGCGGGAGCGCAACAGCCAGGGCAGGCCCAGGCAACGGGAGCACTTGGCGGAGGGGAAACGGTCTGGAGAAGAATCAGCCGGAGAGGGGCGGTCGGCAATGGGCGCTAGCCGGTGAACCGGGCCAGGCGCTCCTTGAGCTCCTCGTCGAAGAGCCAGGCCACCAGCGCCAGCAGAAGCCCGGCGCCGAAGACCAGCTTCACGGCAAGCAGGTTGCCGTCGATGGCCGCGCCGGTGAAGGTCAGCACCATCAGCCCCGGCAACCGACCGAGCGTGTTCACCAAAAGCAGCCTCCAGATCGGGAAGCGCGTCAGCCCGGCCATGAAGCAGATGCTGTCCTTGGGCGTGCCCGGCAGGAGAAAGAGCATGAAGAAGTTGTTCAGCCCGCCCCGGTGCATGGCCGCGTCGAAGCGCTCCTGGATGCGCCTGGGCACGAAGGGCCGCATGATCTTCTCGCCGAAGAAGCGCGTCAGCAGCATGGCAGTGAGCGAGCCAACGGCGTTGCCCACCACGTTGAGGGCCAGGCCCTGCCAGAAGCCGAAGACAAAACCGCCCACCATGCCCGTGACCTGCCCGGGGATGGGCGCCACCACCACCTGCAGGAACTGCACACCCAGAAACACCCAGGCCGCCACCGCGCCCCAGGCGTCGAACCAGGCCTTGATGGCCAGCCGGCGGGACTCGAAGTCGTCGCGCGCGAGTTCAGCCATGAAGTCCCCAAAGGCCTGCGGCAGGTAGGGCCGCGCCAGCCAGGCCGCCAGGCCCAAAAGCCCGGTGACCGCCAGCGCGCCGAGGAGCACGGGCAGCACGGCGGAGAGGCGGCGCAGCTTGCGCTCAAGTCGAGAGGAGAGTGGCTTCATAGTATCCGATCCATATGCCGCGCAAATCAAGCATTGGCAAGGGTTGCCGCACAGGCCGCAACGCAGCATACTGGAATATCATATCTTTTTTACGCGCTTCGCCCGTTTCCAAGCCAACGGAGTTGGGCTATACAGGACTTCGCCACCGCGCGCAAAGGGGACCAAGCAACATGCCGGACTTCGTGCACCTGCACTGCCACAGCGAATACAGCCTGCTCGACGGCGCAATCCGCGTCAAGGACCTCTGCTCACGCGCCAAGGACCTCGGCATGCCGGCCGTGGCCCTCACCGACCACGGCAACATGCACGGGGCGCTGATCTTCCGCCAGAAGGCCCTGGACACCGGCATCAAGCCCATCATCGGCTGCGAGGTCTACGTGGCCCCTGGCGCGCGCGGCGACAAGAAGGCCACCAGCTCGCGCACCGCGGCCTTTCATCTGGTGCTCCTGGCCCAGAACCGCACCGGCTACCAGAACCTCATCAAGCTCGTCACCGCAGGCTACCTGGAGGGCTTCCACTACAAGCCCCGCGTGGACAAGGAGATCCTGGCCCTCTACTCCGAGGGCCTCATCGCGCTTTCGGCCTGCCTGGGCGGCGAGGTCAACCGCACGCTGCTCGGCCAGGGCCTGGACTCCGGCATCGCCATGGCCAGGGAGTACGCGGCCATCTTCCCGGACCGCTTCTATCTGGAGCTCCAGGAGAACGGCATCCCAGACCAGACCAGGGCCAACGAGATGCTTTTGCAGGTCGCCAAGGAAACGGGCCTGCCGCTGGTGGCCACCAACGACTGCCACTACCTGACACGGGACGACTCCGAGGCCCACGACATCCTCCTGTGCATCGGCACCCAGCGCACGGTCCTGGACAAGGACCGCATGCGCATGGGCACCACGGACCTCTACTTCAAGACCATGGAGGAGATGGAGGCCGCCTTTGCCTACTGCCCGGAGGCCATCAGCAACACGGTCAAAATCGCCGAGCAGTGCAACGTCGAGCTGGAGCTGGGGGAGTCGCACTTCCCGGTCTATGATCTGCCGGATGGCGTGAGCATCGACGAGGAGTTCGAGCGCCTGGCCCGCGAGGGCCTGACTAGGCGCCTGGCCCAGAGCACCTACGAGGTGGACGAGAAGACCTACTGGGCCCGGCTCGACTATGAGATCGGCGTCATCAAGGAGATGGGCTTCCCGGCCTACTTCCTCATCGTGCAGGACTTCATCAACTGGGCCAAGCGCAACCGCATCCCGGTGGGCCCTGGGCGCGGCTCGGCCGCCGGTTCGCTGGTGGCCTGGGCGCTCAAGATCACCAACCTCGACCCCCTGCCCTACGACCTTTTGTTCGAGCGCTTCCTGAACATCGAGCGCATCAGCATGCCGGATATCGACGTGGACTTCTGCGAACGCCGCCGCCTGGAGGTGGTGCGCTACGTGGCCGAGAAATACGGCCAGGACCGCGTGGCCCAGATCACCACCTTCGGCACCATGAAGGCCAAGGCCGCCGTGCGCGACGTGGGCCGGGCGCTCGGCATGAGCTTCGCCGAGACCGACCGCATCGCCAAGCTCATCCCCGATGAGCTGAAGATGACTCTGACCAAGGCCCTGGAGATGGAGCCGGAGCTCATGGCCATGGTCGTGGGCAACCCCCAGGTGGAGAAGCTCATCGACATCTCCAAGCGCCTGGAGGGGCTGTCGCGCCACGCCTCGACCCACGCTGCGGGCATCGTCATCTCCGACCGGCCCATGCTCGACTACCTGCCGCTGTACAAGGGGAAAGAGGGCGAAATCGTCACCCAGTACGACATGAAGCTGGTGGAGAAGGTCGGCCTCATCAAGTTCGACTTCCTGGGCCTGCGCACCATGACCGTGGTCGAGGACGCGCTGGACATCATCCGGGGCCAGGGCAAACAGGCCCCGGACCTGGACGCCCTGGCGCTCACCGACCCCAAGACTTACGAGATCTTCTGCTCCGGCGACACCGACGGCATCTTCCAGGTGGAATCAAGCGGCATGCGCAAGTACCTGCGGATGCTCAAGCCCACCTGCTTCGAGGACATCATCGCCATGCTCGCGCTGTACCGCCCCGGCCCGCTCGGCTCGGGCATGGTCGACGAGTTCATCAAGCGCAAGCACGGCCAGATCAAGGTCAGCTACCCGCACCCCAGCCTGGAGGAGACGCTCAAGCCCACCTACGGCGTCATCGTGTACCAGGAACAGGTCATGAGCACGGCCCGGGTCATCGGCAACTACTCCCTCGGCGAAGGCGACCTCTTGCGCCGCGCCATGGGCAAGAAGAAGCCCGAGGAGATGGCCAAGCAGCGCCAGCGCTTCATGGAGGGCGCGCGCGAGAACAAGATTTCCGAGAGCGTGGCGGCCGAGATCTTCGACCTCATGGAGAAGTTCGCCGAGTACGGCTTCAACAAGTCGCACTCCGCCGCCTACGCGCTCATCTCCTACTACACGGCCTTTCTCAAGGCGCACTTCCCCAACGAGTTCATGGCCGCGCTCATCAGCTCGGAATTGAGCAACACCGACAAGGTCTTCAAGTACATCAACGCCTGCCGGGAGCTGGGCATCAAGGTCGTGCCGCCAGACGTGAACCTGTCTTTGGCGCGCTTCTCGGTAAAGGAAGAACAGGTCATCTTCGGCATGGCCGGGGTCAAGGGCGTGGGCGAGGAGGCGGTGGACGACATCGTCAGCGAGCGGGAGCAAAACGGCCCGTTCCTCGACATCTTCGACCTCTGCGAGCGCGTGAACCTGCGCAAGATCACCAAGCGCACGCTGGAATCGCTCATCAAGGCCGGCGCGCTCGACAGCCTGGGAAAAACCCGCGCCAGGCACATGGCCCTCATGGACCGCGCCGTGGCCATGGGCCAGAAGAAGGCCAAGGAAAAGGCCCAGGGCATGATCAACATGCTGGACATGCTGAACACGGGGCTGGCTGGCGGCTCCAAAGCCGTCGAGACCCGGCCCGGCGGGGGCCCGGAGGATGACGTGCCCGAGTGGGGCGACGAGGAAAAGATGCGCCTGGAAAAGGAGGCGCTGGGCTTCTTCTTGTCCTGCCACCCGCTGCTGCGCTATCGCCACGAGCTGCGCCGCCTGGGCCTGATCCCCCTGGACGAGCTGCGGGAGCTGCCGGGCGGGCACATGCTCCGCGCCGCGGGCATCGTCACCAACGTGCGCGAATACATCAACAAGAAGGGCGACAAGATGGCCTTCCTGCAGCTGGAGGACCTGACCGGCACGGGCGAGTGCACGCTCTTTGCCGACACCTATGCCCTGTGCAAGGAGCTGGTGAACAGCGACCAGCCCCTGGTCTTTGAGGGCAAGGTGGACGCGCGCAGCCGCCCCGGCGAGGAGGAAGGCCCGCGCGAGTCCAAGATGCTGGCCGAGCGGGTCGTGCTCTTGTCCGACGCGGCGGCGGCAAGCTTCGAGCCTGTGCGCATCCCCGCGCGCGAGGAGCACTGCGAGCCGGAGCGCCTGGAGGCGCTGAAGTCCGTGCTGGCAAGCCACCCTGGCCATGTGCCGGTGCTCATGGACCTGCACCTGCCCGAGGCCGTGTGCACCATGAAGCTGGGCGACCGCTTCCAGGTCTGCGCCTGCCCGGAACTCTGGGCCGAGGTGGAAAAATGGCAAAAGACGAGCTAGGAGACAAGGCGCCCCCGGCGGCCGGGAGCCCGCTACAGGGCTTCATGGCCCCCTGGCCCCGCGGCTCCTTCGGCGCAGGGCTGCTGGGCAGAAAGTTCGCGCCGCAGGCCCTGCTGTTGCATGCCCTGCGCACGGCGCTCGCCGCCACGCTCACCGCAGTGTTTGCGCAGCTGCTGCACCTGGACCAGGGCTACTGGGCCGTATTCTCGGCCATCCTGGTCATGCAGACCGATTTCGGCAGCTCCATCCAGGCCAGCTGGGCGCGGCTCCTCGGCACCGGGCTGGGCGCGGCCCTGGGCGCGCTGGCCGCAACCCTGGCCGAGCTTGCGTTCGGTCCGGGCTTCAGCACCCTGACCCTGGCCATGTTCGCCACGATCTTCGTCTGCGCCGTCCTGGCCGGGCTCAATGAAAACTTCCGCCTGGCCGGGCTCACGGCGGCCATCGTCATCAGCCTGCACGCCATCGGCGGCAACGCCTTCATCATCGGAGCCAACCGCTTCCTGGAGGTCGGCTTCGGCATCGTGGTGGCGCTGTGCGTGTCCCTGGCCTGGCCCTCACGCGCGCGGGTGCTGCTGCGCTTCGGCGCGGGCAAGGGCCTGGAAGGCCTGGCCGGACTCCTGGCCGCGCTCATGGACAGCCGCATGTCCGGCCAGTACAATCGTCAGCGCATCTTCCACCTGAAGGACTCGGCCCTGCGCCTGTCGCTGAAAAACCGCCAGCTCCTGGCTGCGGCCCGGCGCGAGCCCGGCACCTCGGCCCAGCGCGAACGCCTGATCGACCTGCTCCAGACCCTGGAGCGCATGGCCGAAAACCTGCGCAGCATGGACCACGCCATCGAGGACGCGCCTCCCGAGGGCTTCCACCGCCACCTGCCGGAGGAGCTGTCCGAACTGGGCGCGAGCGTGCACGCGCTGCTGCTCGACCTGGGCCCGGTTGTGTCCGACGCCAGAAACGGGCCCCAGGCCTTTGCCCACGCCGAGCTGGCCGAGAGCCAGGCCCGGCTGAAGCGCGCCCTGAAGGCCACGGACGACAAGCTGCTGGAGCTGCGCGGTGAGCGGGTCATCGCCGGGTACGACATGGACGAGGTCATGCACTTCTACTCGTTCTACCACGCCCTGCGCGAGACCGCGCGGGAGATCCTGGGGCTGGCGGCGCGGCTGCAGAACTGAGGCGGACGGGTGTACCGGGCGCTCAGTCCCAAGCTCTGGCGCGGGCGGTGAACAGCCCCGCCTTGGCCGCAATGTCAACATGCGGGCCAAACACGTAGGCCATGTCCCCGGCCAGCAGCCGCAGGGTGCCGTCGGGATTGGCCATGACCTCGCCGCTGCGCCCCACGGCAACCACTGTCAGCCCGTGAGTGCGCCGCAGACCGGACTCCTCCAGCGTCTGCCCGTCCAGAACTGAGCCGGACTCCACCGTCATGACGCTCAGGTCCATGTCCGGAAACTGGCGATTGAGCGCGCAAAAGGAATCACTGCGCATCTCCACGCTGCGCAACAGCTCGTAGCCCTCGGAGCGCACGCTCGCGGTGAAGCGCTCAATGTCCGCACGCGGCACAAGATAACGCATCATTACCCGCGTGAAGATCTCGATGGAGGTCTCGTACTCCTCCGGCACCACGTCGCTTGCCCCCAGGTCCACCAGCGGTCCGATCTCACTTTGGAAGCGAGTGCGTGTGATGATGTGCAGCGAGGGGTTCAGCCTGCGCGCGGCATCGGTGATGCTGCGGACGGACATGGGATCGGAGACGACCACGGCCAGCACCCGCGCGCGCTCAACGCCCACATGCCTGAGCACCGCCGTCTGGCTGGCGTCGCCATACATGATGGGCTCGCCCTCGGCGGAACTTTGGCGCACGGTGTCCGGGTTCATCTCCACCACGCGGTAGTCGATGCCAAAGGACTTGGCAGCCTGGGCCAGATGTCTGCCGCCCACCCCGAAGCCGACGATGATCAGATGGTCCGCCATGTCAACCGGGGCGGCGGCCTGTTCCATCTCCCGCTCAAAAGGCCGCTTGGGCATCCGCGCGAACACAGGCAACTCGCTCACCCACTGCCCCAGGCGTGGCGCAAGGGCCATGAGCGGCGGAGTCAGGCCCATGGTCACGATGCTGGCAGCCAGAAACAGCTGATAGTTGTCGGCATTCATGAGCCCCTGGGCCATTCCGACCTTGGCCAGCACGAAGGAGAATTCGCCCACCTGGCACAGGGCCAGCCCCACCAGCACAGCGGGCCGCACGGGAAATCCCAGGATATAGGCGGCCAATCCGGCCACAAGGGCCTTGATCACCAGCACTGCCCCTGTGGCCGCAGCCACCTGGGGGAAGTTCGTGAAGAGAAAGCCCGCATCGAAAAGCATGCCCACGGAGACGAAGAACAGGCTGGTAAACACGTCGCGGAAGGGCAGGATGCCCTCCATGGCGCTCAGGCTGTATTCGGATTCGGAGATGATGAGCCCAGCCAGAAACGCGCCGAGGGACAACGACAGGCCGATGCTGGAGGTGAGAAACGCCGTGGCCAGACACAGGGCCAGGGTGCTGATGAGAAAGAGTTCACGGCTCCTGGTCTGCACAATGCGGTGCAGCAGCCACGGCACGACCTTGCGCGCCAGCAGGAACACCAGGGCCACCATGCCCACACCCTTCGCCAGCGGCCACAGGAAGGACAGGCCGCCCGCATTCGATCCGCCCGCCAGAAGCGGCACCACAAGCACCATGGGCACGATGGCGAGGTCCTGAAATATGAGGATGGACAAGGTGATGCGGCCATGGGCACTGTCCATCTCGGCGCGCTGCTGCAAGAGCTTGAGGACGATGGCCGTGGACGAGAGCGCTGCGAGGAATCCCGCTAACACGGACTGCGGGCCGCTCTGCCCCATTGCCAGGGCGAATGCGCCAAAGGCCAGGATGGTCAGCAGAACCTGGGAGCCGCCGCCCAGCAGCACGTTTTTCCTCATGCGCACGAGTTCGGCGATGGACAGCTCCAGTCCGATGGTGAACAGCAGCAGCACCACCCCCACCTCGGCCAGAAGCTCGACCTCGTGCACGGCGCTGACCAGCCCCAGGCCGTACGGCCCGGCGATGACACCTGTGAGCAGAAAGCCCACGATGGGCGGCACACTCACCTTGTGGCAGAGGAAGATGACCCCGACGGATAGCCCGAAAATGATCAGAATTTCAGACAATAGCGACATGTCCATGCTTGATCTGCCCAAAATTGCGAGGAGGTGTCAAGAGGAGGCGGCCTCCCGGCTGAGCGAGAGCCCCACCACGCCGCAAAAAAGGGGGCCTTGTGGCCCCCCTTCACATTTACGGTTCGCCCTAGGCTAGCCCGGGATGTTCGGGCACAGGGACAGGGCGCTGTCGATGTCCTCCTGGGGCAGCTCGAAGTTGGTCAGCTCGCCGCGCAGGTAGGCGTCGTACGAGGCCAGGTCGAGCATGCCGTGGCCGGAGTACAAGAAGACCACGCAGGAGCCGGGCTTGGCGGTCTTGGCCACGTCGATGGCGCTCATGATGGCGTGGCCGGTCTCGGGCGCGGGCAAAAATCCCTCGGTCTTGAGGAAGAGCTGGGCCGCCTCGAAACACTCCTTCTGATAGTACGCGCGCGCGTCCACCAGGCCCTCGGCCATGAGGTTGCAGACGATGGGCGCGTCGCCGTGGTAGCGCAGGCCGCCCGCGTGGATGGGCGCGGGCATGAAGGCGTGGCCAAGGGTGTGCATCTTCATCAAGGGCGTCAGCCGGGCCATGTCGCCGTAGTCGTAGCGATAGGCACCGCGCGTCAGCGTGGGGCAGGCCTTGGGCTCGGCAGCCACGAAGGTGATGTTCTCGCCGCTTAATTTGCGCGGCAAGAACGGCAGCACCAGCCCGCCGAAGTTCGACCCGCCGCCCACGCAACCCACCAGATAGTCCGGCTTCTCGCCGATCATCTTGAGCTGCTGCTCGGTCTCCAGGCCCACGATGCTCTGGTGCAGGAGCACGTGGTTCAGCACGCTGCCGAGCGTGTAGTTGGTGTCGGCGTGGGTGGCCGCGTCCTCCACGGCCTCGGAGATGGCCAGGCCCAGGCTGCCCTTGCAGTTCGGGTCCTTGGCCAGCATGGCGCGGCCGGTGTTGGTCTGCTCCGAGGGAGAGGCGAAGATCTCGCCGCCATAGGCGTTGATGAGGATCTTGCGGTAGGGCTTCTGCTCATAGCTGACCTTGACCATGTACACGGTGCAGGCCATGTCGAACTGGCTGCAGGCGAAGGAAAGCGCTGTGCCCCACTGGCCCGCGCCGGTCTCGGTGGACAGGCGGCGCACGCCCTCGCGTTTGTTGTAGTACACCTGCGGGATGGAGGTGTTGGGCTTGTGCGACCCGGCGGGCGAGACGGACTCGTTCTTGTAGTAGATGCGGCACTTGGAGCCGATGGCTTCCTCAAGCCTCTTGGCGCGCACCAGCGGCGTGGGCCGGTACAGGCGGTACACGTCGAGCACCGGCCCGGGGATGGGAATCCAGCGCTCCGGGCTCATCTCCTGCTCGATGAGGGCCTTGGCGAAGATGGGCTCAAGGGCCTCCGCGGTCAGGGGCTGCTTGGTCACCGGGTCCAGCGACGGAGCAAGCGGAGTCGGCAGGTCGGGCAGGGCGTTGTACCATGCTTTCGGCATCTCGGACTGGGGCAGGTTGATTCTGGTCTCCATGCATGTCTCCTTCTGGTGCTTCAGCGGACGCGAATGTCGGGCCCCAGGGCCCCCCCCCGATGAACTGCGGGGTGTCGGCATCTCTCTATAAGGCGCGCCAAGCAAGCCCTGGCGCGCGGGCACAAACCTTACTTTTGGATTGTGGATGCCTACTTGCGCCCCAGGCAATTGTCAAGACGGGTTCCGCTCGCCCCTGCACGCGGCCCTTGCCCCCACTCAAAGCTTGCCTATGAACCGAACCCCGGCTATCAAGGCTGACGCGATGGCAGGCCCCAAGGGGCGCGCAGGCGCGAATTTTGTTCTGGAGGCCTAACGGTGGAAAGAGTTGTCTATTATATTGAAGGTGACGGCATCGGCCCGGAGATCACCAAGGCCGGCCTGCCGGTTCTGGACGCGGCCGTGGCCAAGGCTTATGGCGGAAAAAACAAGCTGGTGTGGAAGGAAATCCTGGCGGGCGAGAAGGCCTTCAAGGAAACCGGCGAGCACCTGCCCAAGGCTACCCTTGAAATCCTGAAGGGGGCCGACCTGGCCATCAAGGGCCCGCTGGGCACGCCCATCGGCAAGGGCTTCCGCAGCCTGAACGTGGCCCTGCGCCAGATCTTCGACCTGTACGCCTGCATCCGGCCCATCAAATACTTCCCGGGCATCGAGTCCCCGGTGAAGCGGCCCGAGCTTGTGGACATGATCATCTTCCGCGAGAACACCGAGGACGTATACGCGGGCATCGAATGGGCCGCAGGCACCCCGGAGGCCAAGAAGCTGGCCGCGTTCCTGCGCGACGAGCTGGGCGCGAACATCAGCCTCGACGCGGGCATCGGCATCAAGCCCATGACCGAGAAGGGCTGCAAGCGCCTCATCGACCGCGCCATCAAGCACGCCCTGGCCCAGCACAAGTCCTCCGTGACCCTGGTGCACAAGGGCAACATCATGAAGTACACCGAGGGCGCGTTCCGGGCCTGGGGCTACGACCTGGCCAAAGAACAGTACGCAGACAGCCTCATGACCGAGACCGAGGCGGCCGAAGGCGGCACCAAGCCCGTGGTCATCAAGGACCGCATCGCCGACGCCATGTTCCAGGCCGTGCTGCGCCGCCCCACGGAGTTCAGCGTCATCGCCACCACCAACCTGAACGGCGACTACCTCTCCGACGCGCTGGCCGCGCAGGTGGGCGGCCTGGGCCTGGCCCCGGGCGTGAACAAGAGCGACACCCTGGCCCTGTACGAGCCCACCCACGGCACCGCGCCCAACTACGTGGGCAAGGACACCGCCAACCCCGGCAGCCTGATCCTCTCCGGCACCATGATGCTGGATGATATCGGCTGGAGCGAGGCCGCCGCGCTCATCCACGGGGCCGTGGCCAAGGCCATTGCGGCCAAGCGCGTGACCCCGGACCTGGCGCGCCAGATCACCGGCTCCACCGAGGTGGGCTGCAAGGAATTCGGCGAGATCCTCATCGCCAACCTGTAGACGACCAAGGAAACGACGGACCGCCCGGCCCACTGGTGACGACATCAGCGGGCCGGGCGGTTCTTGTCTGGGAAATGAAATCTGCGGGGTGAGCCGGGGCCAATTCGGCAAGCCCGTTCGACAAGTCAATCCGGCAGGACAACGCCCCAGACGCTGGCAGAGTCCTTGGCCAGAACGCTGATGAGTATGACGGCCTGACGCAGGACAAGGTCGGCCTCGTTCCCCAGGGTCTGCAGCAACTGCGCGGCCAGGGCGCGGTCTTCGTGCTTGACCGCTTCGCCCAAGGCCTTGGTCAGCTCGGACATGCCATAGGCGTGCACCGCCCCGGAGATGTTCACAAGGGAATGCAGGCACTGGCGCGCGGCCGTGACATCCCAGACGGCCAGGGCCGCCCGCAGCTGGGCCATGCGCTCGCGGGCCTGGGTTTCGAAGAGCCCAAGCATCTGCGCGAGGATTTCCTCGCTCCCGGCAAAAGAGTCCTGGAGCGAAAGCAGCTTGATTCCTGTCAGAGCCCCACCGGCAGCGCCCATGTCTCCCCCTTCCCCGCCGATGCACAGTGTTCATCAGCCTTGTCAATGTTCGTGCATATACCTCCCCTTCCTGCCTCGCGCAAGTGCCAGGACATCAATATCCACCTCCATGTTGCATCCAGCGGCCAGGACAGGTAGGGTAGCTTCAGGACGTGGGCGCTTCCCCCGTCAATCTCCAAAAGGATGGTCCAATGCACTCTGACGATCAGATTTTTGTTCGGCTCATGGAAGCCAAACTGGCGGATATACGCACCACGGACATGTTGCCCGAAGAACTGGTGGCCCTTGTGGAGCGGGTGCTGCCCATACAGATCGAGGCGCGCGGCGCGGCCCGCGTGACTCTGCCCGACAGGTCCTCCTGCGCCTCGGATGAGGCCATGTTCGCAGGCAGCCCCATGGTCCTGCGCGAGCATTTCCCGCACGACCAGGCCCAGGCCCTCAGCCTGTTCCCCATCCTGCTGGAGGTTCTGGCGGGCACCGGCGGAGCGGCCTCCAGCGCTGCGGACACGCTGCGCTCGGCCATCGCCTCCGGCGAGCTCGATCCGGCCCAGGCGCTGCGCGCCCTTTCGGCCGGCGATGACGAGCTTTTTGCGGCCTGGCGCCAACGCCTGCCGGAAAGCCCCAGGGCGCTGAACTTCCTGGCCACCTCCGCGCTCTGGCCCGGCCTGAACGCCGCAGCCCTGGCCCTGGCCAAACGCCTGCCCGAGAACCTGCCCCACGAGCGCGGACATTGCCCGCTCTGCGGCAGCCTGCCCTACATCACCTTCCTGCGCGAAAAAGAGGGCCTGCGCTTCGGGGCCTGCTCCTTCTGCGGGCATGAGCACCGCATCCGGCGCATCTGCTGCCCCTACTGCGACGAGAGCGACACTGCCAAGCTCAAGCTCTTCCGCGTGGCGGAATATCCCGGCGTGTCCGTGGGCGTCTGCGAGACCTGCAACATGTACGTCAAGACCCTGGACTTCCGCCAACTGGACAAGGGCCTGCTGCCCGCACTCGACGACATGGCCTCCGTGGCCCTGGACGTGCTGGCCCAAAGCCAGGGCTACAAGCGCCCCACCCTCTCGGCCTGGGGTTTCTAGCCCGCAGCAGACGCACAAAGGCCGGAACAGGGATTCCCCTGCTCCGGCCTTTTTTCATGCCTCCGCCCTGCTCTTGTCCTGCTCTTGTCCTGCTCTCGTCCTGCTGTCTGCGGGCGCGGCCCTGCGTGTCACTTCGTGGTCTTGCGGAACGTCTCCCTGCCCACCCCCGGCAAATCGAGCTCCAGCACGCCCCGGCCCTGCCGCCCCGAGATGGTGCCACCCTGGCGCGTGTGCAGCACCACGCGCCCTTCCTCGCGCACCTCCCAGCGAAAGGGAGCCTCCTCCGCGCCAACGGTGAGCGAGCCGCCGCCATCGGTGCGCAGGGTCAACCGGGCCGGGCTCAAGTCCACGCGCTCGGACTCGTAGTCGCCCACCAGATCCTCCACCGGGCCACGGCAGCCAGCCAGCAGCAGCAACCCCAGTGCCAGCACGCAAAAAACCATCCGCCTCACGTCTCGATCTCCTTGAGTGTGCTCTGGTAACGGCGCTCCAGCGCCAGGGGGGAATCAAAGAAAAAGACGTGGACGGCCATGGCCAGCCAGGTCAGGTCACGCACCAGGGTCATCCAGGTCATGCGCTCGTCCAGGGTGTGGAAGCAGCCGCAGTCGATGGGCGTCTCACGCAGCAGGTTCACGGCCACGGCCAGGCAGAAAACCGCGAGCAGCGCGGCCAGGATGGCGCTCACCGTGCGCACGCGCACCCCGGCCACCAGAAGCGCCCCGCAGATGAGCTCCAGCCAGGGCAGGGCCAGAGCCACGGCGTTCACCGCCAGGGCGGGCACGATCTGGTAGCTGGCGATGGTCTCGGCGAACTCGGCGGCGTAGCCGATCTTGTAGACGCTGGCGTAGACAAAGACCCCGCCCAGATAGAAGCGGAAACCCAAGGCCAGCCAACGGCCCAGCACAGCGCGCCAGAGATCCTTTCTCATGGTTCCACCGGATAGCCACGGCCCGCCCAGGCAGAGAGACCGTCTTCAAGCACCAGCACGCGTTCGTGCTCGCGCGCCATGAGCTTCGCCGCCACGTCCTCGTCCCAGCGGCGGCTGATGTTGCCCCCGTAAACGATGAGCGGCGTGTTCAAAGGCACCTGTGCAAAGCGCATCAGGTAGACCATGTCGAACAGGGCCGGGGTCAGGTTCGCCGCGCCGCGCACGTGCCGCTGGTCAAAGAAGGCCTGGGGCCTCGCGTCCACCATGAGTGCGCCCTCGCTCTGCTGCAGCTCCCGCGCCTTCTGGGCCGTGACGGTCTGGGCCGGTGGGCGCTTCAAATGTTCCGGCAACAGGGGCACGCCGTTGGGGCTGGCCAGGTTGAACAGAAAGCCCAGAAGCATGGCCGCCACAAGGATGACCCCGCAGTCCAGCCAGGAGAAGCGCTTCGAGCGCAGGGCCTCGGCATGCAGGAAGGAGCGCACGCGCTCCCCGGCGCGCTCCAGCAGGGCGATGGTCTGCCGGGCCTCGGTGAGCTCGGCCACGGTGCGCGTAAGCTCTTCGTTCCGCTTCTGCAGGCCGTTGTTCAGGGCCGTGATGGTGGAAAGGTGCCGCGCGCCCAGCACGTAGCCCAAAAGCGTGCCGACCTGCGCCCGCACCATCTGGACGTCCTCGTCCTCCAGCGCCTCGTCGGAGAGGGTCACGCCCAGGGCCAGCACACCCTGCACGTCGTTGTCCAGGGCGAAATAGATGGCGCACCCGCAGTCAAAGGGCAACCCGCAGCCCGCCAGGGCCAGCGCCGGGGCGTTGATCGGCTCCACGGTGAGCGGGGCCACGCTGTGCACCCGGGAGGCGATGAAGGCCTTGTAGACCAGCGCGTCCGCCGCGCCAAAGCCGGAGAGCCCGGTGTCCGGGGCGCCCCGCACGGCCAGGTCCACGTGGCGCTCGGCGCGGTCCAGCACCAGCACCAGACCGCAGCTGACGCTGAAGGCCCCGAGCATGGTCAAGAGAAAGCTGTCCAGGATGGGCTGAACCTCGCGCAGGTGCGCCAACTCCCCGGCCAGCTCGTTGGTGGCGGCCAGCTGGTGCACCCGGCGGTCCAGACCGCGCTGGATGGCCTGGGATGAGGCCAGGGACTCGGTGAGGCGGTCGTTCTTGCGGCCCAGGTCCACGCTGAGCTGGCGGATGTTGTTCACGGCAAGCGCCCCGCGCAGGGCTCCGATGAGCAGATGCAGCAGGCTGTGCAGCAGGGTGGACGCGTCGGCGTCCAGCCCGGGGTCAAGGCCCGCGCCCAGCCCGGAATCAAGGCCCGCGTCCAGGTTGGTCTCGTCCCTGGAGAGGAGCGGTCCCAGGGCCAGCAGCCCGCAGTGGTCCTCGTCCACGTTGAAGCAGAGCAGGATGTCCATGCCCCTGGGCAGCAGGCTGTCGCCCTGGGCCTGGTCGCGCCGAAGGACGCGGATCTTGGAGGAGGGGAGATCGCCGTCCAGGTCGCGGTAGGGAAAATAGGCGTCGCAGATGTCCGGCAGGCGCTGCTCCAGGGCCTCGGCCTCGGCCGGGGGCAGCCCGCGCGAGAGGATCATGCCCTCGCAACCGGCCGGCCGGGCCAGCACCGCCACGCCGCGTATGGCCCCGAGGGGTCCCATGGCCGTGAGCAGGAAGGTCTCCATGATCTTGCGCGGCTGCAGGATGCCGGAGAGCTCCTGGGCCGTCTCCAGCAGGACGCGCAGGCTCAGGCGCTTGCGTTCAAGCTCCAGGCGCATGGCCACCCCCGCTGTTCGGGTTTGCTGCAAGATCACAAAGCGCCGTGTCCATGCTACTTGAGCGCCTCCTTGATGCGCGCGAGCAGGTCCTCGATGTCGTCGTCAATGCCGAGATGGACGTAGAGCACCTTCCCCCCCGGAGTCACGAGCATGGTGAAGGGCGTCTTGGGCTCGTGCAGCAGCTTGTGGTTCTTGTAATTTTCGTCGGCCACGAGGGGGTACTTGTAGATGCCGGTCTTGCGCAGGCTCTCCACCTCCAGGTCCGTGCCGCCTGCGGCCAGGCCGAACATGCGCACCTCTCCGGACTGGATGCGCCGGGCCAGGCGGGCGTAGAGGGTGTTGAAGGAGCGCACCTGCTTGGCGCATTCGCTGCAGTACACGCCGATGACCTCCAGCACGATGACCTTGGCCTTGACGTCCTGCAGGCGGAAGGTCTTCTTCCCGGCCACGCCGAGCTCGCCCGCATCCTGGCCGAAGACCGGGACCTTCAGGCTCAAGGTGGGCAGGGTCTGGCCCGGCGCGGGCAGGGAACCGCTCGGCAAAGCTTGTCCAGCCAGGGCCTGGCCCGCCAGGAAGGACAAAAGAAGGGCGCAGCAGAGGGCGGCTTGAAGCATCTTTCTCACGGGTTGCTCCTTTTGCTCAGGGCGCGGCCAGGGCTGCGGCGTCGGACTCATAGATCACCACCAGCTTGGCGATGCCCACGATCTCAAAGACCTTGCGGAAGTTCTCGGACAATCCGGCGATGCACACCCGCTCGCCGCGCTCCCGCGCTTCGAGCAAGAGCTGGGTCAGAAGCGCCAGGCCCGCGCCGTTGGTGGAGGCGGACTCGTCGAAGTGCAGGATGATGCGCGGCAGCTCCAGGCTGCGGGCACGCTCCATGGCCCGGGCCAGGAAAGGCTCGCTGCGCGCGGTGACGCTGCCCCGGATGGTCAGGATGGCTGCGCCGTCCACGCCCTCCACGCTGATCTCCTCGGCCTTGCTCTTGGCGATGGCGATGCGCTCCTCGGCGCGCTTGAGGGCCTGGCTCAAAGCCACGCGCTGCACCGGCTTGTTGATGAAGTCCGTGGCGTCGAGGTTGAGCGCGCGGATGGCCAGGTCCATGTCGCCGTGGCCGGTGATGACGATGACCTCGGCGTGGGGGTCGATCTCCTTGATGCGCTTCAAGACCTCGATGCCGTCCATGACGGGCATCTTGATGTCGGTCAGGACCACGCCGGGCCGCTCGCGCTCGAAGGCCTCCAGGCCCTCGGCCCCGTTGGCGGCGGTGATGATGTCGTAGCCGTAGGCGGCCAGAAGCAGCCGGAACATGTTCAGGGTCGGCTGCTCATCGTCGATGACGAGAATCTTTCTCTCCACGAAAATGCTCCTGTCGTTAATGCGTCTGCGGGAAGAACAGGTGGAAGGTGGTGCCGCGCCCGGGCTCGCTGTCGATGCGGATCGTCCCGCCGTAGTCGCGCACTATTCCATAGGTGATGGCCAGCCCCAGGCCCATGCCCTGGCCGGTTTCCTTGGTGGTGAAGAAGGGCTCAAAGATCTTGTCCAGCACGTCGTCGGGGATGCCGACGCCGGTGTCGGAGATGTCCACGCCCACGCCCCCGGCCTCTGAGCTGGTGCGGATGCCGATGGACCGCCTCGCGTCCATGTCCGAGGCCTGGCTGGCCTCGTTTATGGCGTCGCGGGCGTTGGTCAGAAGGTTGAAGAAGACCTGCTGCAGGCGGTTGTCCTGGGCCAGCACGTGCGGAAGATTCTCGCCCAGGTCGAGGTTGAAGCGGATGTTGTCCAGCTCGAACTGGCGGCGCACGATGGTCAGCACGCTGCCAATGGGCCGGTTCACGTCGATGCGCTCTTTCAGCATCTCGGCCTTGCGGCCGAAGGCCCGCAAGGTGTTGATGATCTCGGCCGCGCGGTCCACCTGGGCGCTGATCTCCACAACCACCTGATGGAACTGCTCGGGCGAGGCCGTGCGCCCCTGCTCCTCCATGAGGGCCAGGAACTCGCTGCCCATCTTGATGGCGTTGAGCGGCTGGTTCAGCTCGTGGGCTATGCCCGCGCTCATTTCGCCCAGCGACTTCATCTTGCCGGCCTGGATGACCTGGGCGTCCTTCTCGATCATCTCGGTGATGTCGGTGACGGCGATGATGATGGCGTGCCGGCCCTTGTAGGAGATGGGGCAGGCGTGGACGTTGACGTAGAAGGGCTTGGCGCCCTTTTTGTAGTGCAGCACCTTGGGATGGTACAGGCAGCCCGTGCCGCCGCTCCTGCCCTCGTAGGTGATGAGGCAGTCGCTGCGGTTCTCCGGCCCGAGCGCCAAGTAGGACATGCCCAGGAGCTCTTCCTTCTCGTAGCCGTAGAGTTCCTGCGCGCGGGGGTTGGCGTCGGCGATGAGGAAGTTCTCGCAGTCCACCACGAACACCGGGTCCGGGCCGGAGTCGAAGAGCGAGCGGTACTTCTCCTCGCTCTCGCGCAGGCGCCTGCGGTACAGCTTGATGCTCCAGACCATGTTGCGGAAGCTGTCGCCCAGCTGCACCACTTCGTCGCCGCTGCGCTTGCGGTAGAACACGCAGTTCTTGCACGTGCGGTGGGTGGCGGCCTGCCGGGCCGACTGGTCGAAGTGCCAGCAGGGCATCTCGGTGTTCACGTAGGCCGGGCATTCCGTGGGCCGCCAGTTCTGGTCCTCCTCCTGGAAGTCCAGGGTGATGTCGAAATTGCCGCGCGAGAGCTCGTCGGAGATACGCGTGAGCTTGGAGATGGGCCGGGTGATGTACTGGGTGATGCGGTTACTGAGGAAGAAGATGATGCAGATGATGGCCGAGATGAAGCCCAGGAAGGTCAGGCGCAGCTTGGAGATGAGGCTGTCGATGTGGCTCTTGGACAGGCCCACGTGCACTGTGCCGATGCGGTACAGGCCCTCCTTGATGGGCACGGCGATGTCGTGGATGGACTGGCCTTCCACGCTGACCAGGCGCAGGCTGCGGTTCTCGCTCAAGGGCACCTGGTTGGCCAGCCGAAGCTCGCTCGGGAAGGGCCGGACAAGGGTGTGGGCCAGCACGTCGCCGCCCTGGTCGGTGATGAAGATGTAAGCGATGAGGTGCTTGCGCTCATGCAGGCGGGCCTCGTCGAAGATCAGCGAGAGCAGCTGGGGATAGTTCTTGTCCAGCATGAAGGTGCCGCCGCGCTCGGCGATGGAGTGGGCCACGGCGCTGCCGCGCATCTCCAGCTCGCTTGTCAGCGAGGACACCAGGATGTAGCGGGCCACGAAGGCGATGGCCACGCTGATGAGCAGCACCACCGCCAGGATGGAGCCGAAGATCTTGTTCTTCAGGCTGAGCGAGCCGTAGCGCCTCAGGGATTCCCTCACCAAGGTCATGGCCGCGCCTCCGCCTTGGCATTGGGCTGTGCCGCGGCCTGGGGCTTATCCTGCGGCCGGGCCCGGACCTCGTCCAGGGCGCGCAGGATCTCCGGCCAGTCGCTGATGAGCACGAAGTGCCCGCCCGAAAGCCGGGTGAAGTACACCCGCTCCATGCCCTGATGGTTGTCCGGCCCGAAGGAGACCACGGTGCCCGGCCCCAGCGTGTAGTCGCGGATGGACTCGATGGCGTTGATGAACCCCTCGCGCGTCAGGTCGCGCCCGGCCAGCTTCAGGCCCTCCACCAGGATGCGGGCGTTGATGTAGCCCTCCAGGCCGACGGAGTTGGGCTTGTCGTCGGGGAAATACTTGGCCAGAAGGTGCACGTACTCCTCGGCGCTGCCGAGCAGCTGGCGCGCGTCCGGGCCTTCGAAGGGGGGCACCACCTGGGACATGACCACCACCTCTCCGAGATTGTCGCCCAGGCGGCGGGCCAGCTCCTCCGCGCCGACAAAGGACACCGTGTGGAAGATGGGGTGGAAGCCGCGCTCCGCCGAGAGCTGGATGAACTTGGCGCAGGGGTCGTAGGTGCCGATCATGACCACGGCCTCGGCCCCGGACTTCTGGATCTTGGCCAGGCCGTCGGCAACGTCCTGGGTGCCGCGCACGTAAAAGCCGCGCGCCACGGGCTCCAGGCCGAACTCCTTCAGGGCCAGCTCCGTGCCGGTGAGGCCGTCGAAGCCGTAGGCGTCATACTGGTAGAAGACGGCGATACGTGTGAGGCCCAGGTCCTTGACCAGGTGGCGCACGGCCGCGGCTGTCTCCTGGTAGTAGGAGGCGCGGATGTTGATGACGTAATGGTTGAAGGGCTCGCGCAGGGCGTTGGCCCCGGTGAACATGCCCAGCAGCGGGATGCGCGCGTCCTCCACCAGGGGCAGGATCTTCACCGTGGTGGGCGTGCCCACGTAGCAGAACAGGGCGAAGACATTGTCCTGCACGATGAGCTTCTGGGTGTTGGCCAGGCACCTGGGCGGGTCATAGGAGTCGTCGTAGGCCGTGAGTTCGATCTTGCGGCCCCAGACCCCGCCCTGGTCGTTGATGTGCTTGAGGTAGGACAGGGCGCCGCGCAGGGTCTGGGTGCCCAGGTAGCTGGCGTGGCCGGACAGGGCCAGGGACGAGCCCAGGGACACGACCTTGTCCGTGACGCCCGGGATCTGGCGCTCGGAGGCGACTTTCTCGCCCTTTGAATCGCAGGCCCCAAGCGCCAACAGCGCCAGAAGAAGCGCCAAAGCCGCGAGTGGCGCGAGGGCCGAGGGAATCCACACGCTACGGAAGAAGCTCACCACCACACCTCCAGGCCGGACGCTACGCCGCGCGAGAAAATACCCCTGCGCGGGAAACCGAAGGCAGACGCTACGACAGATAGGCCAGCGCTTCAACAGAAAATGCGTCCGATCCCCTCGCATCCGCGCCGCACCCCCTTGCCAAAACCAGCGCGAGGTGGCATCGCACCGGACATGTCGCATTTTCACCCGTCCACGCTTTGGCTTCGCAGCGCCCTGTCGGGGCTGCCTGCCCTGACCCTGGCCCTGGCCCTGGCCTTCGGGCCTTGGACCGGCACGGCCCACGCAGCCTCGGCCGCAGCAGATTTCCCGGACCTGACCATGGAGCTGTCCGCACAGAACGCCCTCGCCCTTGGGCTGGATTCCGGCGGGCCGGTCAGTCTCTCGCGCATCCCGGCGCAGGGCCTGCTCGTTTTGCTGGTGAACTATTTTTGCCCGCCCTGCCACAAGGAGGTGCCGCGCATCAAGGACCTGGAGCGGCGCATCCGCGAACGGGGCTTGGCCGGGCGCATCCGCATGGTCGGCCTGGCCGCCGGAGACGACGAGCTCTTGGTGGAGCGTTTCAAGACCCGGCACGGCGGCCTGCCCTTCGCCCTTGTCCCCGACCCGGCCCTGGCCGCGCACAAGCGCCTGGGCAGCCCGATGGTGCCAACGCTTTACGCCGTGGCCAACAGCCGCGGCAAGCTGCGCCTGCTCAGCATGCACCAGGGTGAGTTTGTGGAGGACCCGGACGCCTTCCTGGATGCCCTGCTGCGCGCGCTGCCCGCCCCCCTTGGCACGGCCAAGACGCCGCGCGCCAAATGAAGCAGGCCCAGGGGTTGGCACTTGATTTTCACGCGCACGAGGCCGGAGAAAGGGACATGACCGAAGGGACGATGACGGAGATGGAGACGCAGGGAGACGCCGAGGCCAAGGCCAGGGCCACGCTCTTGTGGCGCTGCTGGCCCGACGGCAAGAAGTGGTGCCCGCGCTGCCATGCTCCATCCCCCTATGCCCTGGCCGAAGGCCGCCTGCGCTGCGGGGCCTGCCGCTACACCTTCCACGACTTCACGGGCCGCTGGCTCAACTTGAGCGGGCTGTCTCCCGCGAAATGGCTGAACCTGGCCCGGGCCTTCGCCCAGGACGCCAACACCCGCGAGGCCGCCGAAAGGGCGAACATCTCCTACAACACGGCCTTCAAGGCCCTCACCGTGCTGCGCCTGGCCATCCTGGCCCAGGGCACGGACGCCCGGCAACTTCTTGGCGCGCAGACCGGCCTGGGCGACCTGTTCAGCAGCGGCAAGCTGTGCACCGCGCCCGAGGCCCCGACCGGCGATGTCCCAGTGTACGGCATCCTGAGCCAGGGCCAGCGGGTGTTCGTGGACATGGTGCCGGAGCTCACGGCCGAGAGCGTGCTGCACTTCAACCACAACTTCCACCTGCGCGTGGCCCGCCTGGGACACATCCTGATCACCGACCGCTACAAGACCTACGACGGCCTGGTGCTCTGCGGCGATGACCGCCTTCCCTACCACTACCTGCTGCGCCACCAGGGCCAGCCCTTTGCCGAGTCTGGCAGCCCGTTCTGGCTCTATGCCCGCGACAGGCTGCGCCACTTCAAGGGCCTCTCGGCCCGGCGCTTTCCGCTGTACCTGAAGGAACTGGAGTTGCGCTTCAACCGCCAGGGCGAGGACCTGCTGCCGCTGTTCCTCGACGCCCTGTGCGCTCCCATTCCGACCCCCGCGGCCTGACCCCAGCCCCCACCTCTTCGCCCACGGCCCTCCCCCAGACCTCGCCCTCCCGCCCCTAGTGCCAGATCTTGCGCAGAAGGTGCATTATTTGACTCAAACCACATTTCTTGTGCTAGGAATAGCAGCATAGAGTGGAGGTACTATGGACGCCCCAACCATTGCTCCCCTGGGAGCCAACACACAGACCGGTCCGAGCCTGTCGACCCTGCCCTTCGGGGGTCTTGGCCTGGACCTGGCAGAGGTCCGGCGCAAGGTGCGCGGACTCGTGCTTGCGCCCTTCGCCAAACGCGAAGGGTACAAGGCCGAGCCCCGTCCCGAGTCGCCTCCTGTGCTTTCCGGCTACCGCCTGTTGGTGCGGCTCAGCCGGGAGACGCTGGGCAGTTAAGAATGCAAACACATAACAACGGAGGCCACATGAAGCTTTCGCGCAGAGGGTTCCTGAAACTCTCCGCCGCAGCGGCCTTGAGCACAGCATTTGGCGGTATCGGCTTCGCCCTGAAGCCCGCAGCCGTCGACCGCATCGCCATGCTCAAGCCGGACTGGAGCAAGCAGACCACCACCGCGTGCTGCTACTGCGCAGTCGGTTGCGGACTGATCGTCAACACTGCCCTCTCCGGCACCAAGCGTGCCATCAACGTCGAGGGCGACCCTGACCACCCCATCAACGAAGGCGCGCTGTGCGCCAAGGGCGCCAGCATCTACCAGCTGGCCGAAGGCACCCCCGGGCTGCCGAACCCGCGCCTGCAGAAGGTCATGTACCGCAAGCCTTACGGCACCAAGTGGGAAACCAAGTCCTGGGACTGGGCGCTTGACCGCATCGCCAAGAACATCAAGCGTGACCGCGACGCCACCTTTGTGACCAAAAACGCGCAGGGCCAGGTCGTCAACCGTTGCGACGGATTGGCGAGCGTCGGCTCCGCGGCCATCGACAACGAGGAATGCTGGGCTTACCAGGCGTTCCTTCGCTCCCTGGGATTAGTCTACATCGAACATCAGGCCCGTATTTGACACAGCGCAACTGTAGCGGCTCTGGCAGAGTCGTTCGGACGCGGCGCGATGACCAATCACTGGATCGACCTGAAGAACAGTGATTGCATTCTTATCATGGGCAGCAACGCTGCCGAAAACCATCCCATTTCCTTCAAGTGGGTGACCAAGGCGCAGGAAAAGGGCGCGACCCTGATCCACGTCGACCCCCGCTTCACCAGGACCAGCGCGAAAGCCGACATCTATGCGCCCCTGCGCTCCGGTTCGGACATCGCGTTTCTGGGCGGCATGATCAACTACATCCTTGAGAACGATCTGATCTTCAAGGAATACGTGATCAACGCCACCAACGCCACCTTCATCGTCGGCGACGGCTTCGGCTTCAAGGACGGCATGTTCAGCGGCTTTGACGAGGCCAAGCACAAGTACGACAAGTCCAAGTGGGCGTTCGCCCTGGACGAGAAGGGCGCTCCCAAACGCGACATGACCCTGCAGGACCCCCGGTGCGTGTACCAGCTGCTGAAAAAGCACTACAGCCGCTACACCGTCAAGAACGCCGTGGCCATGACCGGCACCCCCGAGGACAAGCTGCTTGCGGTCTACAAGGCCTATTCCGCCACGGGCAAGCCGGACAAGGCCGGAACGTCCATGTACGCCATGGGCTGGACCCAGCACACCGTCGGCGTGCAGAACATCCGCTCCATGAGCATCGTGCAGATGCTGCTCGGCAACATGGGTGTGGCCGGCGGCGGCGTCAACGCGCTGCGCGGCGAATCCAACGTGCAGGGCTCCACGGACCAGGCCCTGCTCTACCACATCATCCCCGGGTACATGCCCACCCCGACCACGGCCCAGCCCAAGCTTGAGGACTACCTGAAGCTGGTGGCCCCGGTGTCCCATGACCCCAAGAGCATGAACTGGAAGAAGAACTATCCCAAGTACGCCGTGAGCCTGATCAAGAGCTTCTACAAGAACGCCGAGCCCGCAGTGGGCTACGACTGGATGCCCAAGCTCGACGTGGGCCAAAACGCCTCCTGGCTGGTGCTCTTTGACGAGATGCTGAAAGGCAAGTTCAAGGGCTTCTTCGCCTGGGGCATGAACCCGGCCTGCTCCGGAGCCAACTCCAACAAGACCCGCGAAGGCCTGACCAAGCTCGACTGGCTGGTCAACGTCAACATCTACGACAACGAGACCGGCAGCTTCTGGCAGGGTCCGGGCATGAACCCCAAGAAGGTCAAGACCGAGGTCTTCATGCTGCCCTGCGCGGTGTCCATCGAGAAAGAAGGCTCCATCACCAACTCCGGCCGCTGGATGCAGTGGCGCTACCAGGGTCCCAAGCCCCTGGGCGACTCCCGCCCGGACGGCGAGATCATCGCGGAGCTGGCAAGCAAGGTGCGCGCGCTCTACAAGAAGGAAGGCGGAACCTTCCCCGAGCCCGTGCTCGGCCTGAACTGGGAAGACATGACCAGCGCCCACGGCTTCGACGTGCACAAGACCGCGAAGCTCATCAACGGCTACTACCTGAAGGACGTCGAGGAGAAGCAGAAGGACGGCTCGGTGAAGGTTTACAAGGCCGGCACCCAGGTGGCCTCCTTCGTCAAGCTTCTGGCCGACGGCAGCACCTGCTCCGGCAACTGGATCTATGCAGGCTCCTATGTCGGCCCCGACCCCAAGGACAACCGCTCAGCCAAACGCTCCAAGGACCAGACCCCGGCCCAGGCCGCAGTCGGCCTGTTCCCCAACTGGTCCTGGGCCTGGCCGGTCAACCGCCGCGTCATCTACAACCGCGCCAGCGTTGACGCCACTGGCAAGCCCTACGCCCCGCAGAAGCCCGTTCTGGCCTGGAACGGCAAGGGCTGGGACATCGACGTGGTGGACGGCGGCGGAAACCCCGGCTCGGTCCATCCGTTCATCATGCAGGTGCACGGCATGGCCCAGCTGTTCGGCCCCGGCCTGAACGACGGCCCCTTCCCCGAGTACTACGAGCCGCTGGACTGCCCCGTGTCCAGCCATCCCTACTCCCCCGTGCTGCACAACCCCACCGCCCTGACCTTCAAGGGCGAAAAAGCGGCCGTGTGCGACCCGCGCTACCCGTTTGTCTGCACCACTTACCGCGTCACCGAGCATTGGCAGACGGGCCTCCAGACCCGCTGGCAGCCCTGGCTGCTTGAAGCCGAGCCCCAGATGTTCTGCGAAATGAGCGAGGAACTCGCTGCCCTTCGCGGCATCAAGAACGGTGAGAAGGTCTGGCTGGAGAACGAACGCGGCAAGCTCTGGGCCAAGGCCATCGTCACCAAGCGCTTCAAGCCGTTCGTCGTGCAGGGCAACATCGTGCACGAGGTCGGCATTCCGTGGCACTTCGGCTGGCGGTTCCCCAAGGACGGCGGTGATGCAGCCAACCTGCTCTCCCCGTCTGTCGGCGATCCCAATACCGGCATACCCGAGACGAAGGCCTTCATGGTCAACGTCCGGAAGGCTTAAGGAGGCACGTCATGAGTGGTAAGAGCTTCTTCGTCGATCTGACGAAATGTACCGCCTGCCGTGGCTGCCAGGTCGCCTGCAAGCAGTGGAAGAAACTGCCTGGCGAAAAGACCGTGAACACGGGCTCGCACCAGAATCCGCCCGACCTCTCCGCCACCACCCTGCGCCTTGTGCGCTTCAGTGAGAAGGAGATCGAGGGCAAGATGCACTGGTTCTTCCTGCCCGATCAGTGCCGCCACTGCCTGGACGCCCCGTGCAAGTCCGGCGCTTCCCTGCCGGATTCCATCATCCAGGACCCGGACACCGGCGCCGTGGTCTACAACGCCAAGACGGCCAAGGAAGACGCGGAAACCATCCGCAACTCCTGCCCGTACGACATCCCGCGCGTGGACAAGAAGACCAAGATCATCAGCAAATGCGACATGTGCAACGACCGCGTGAAGGCAGGGATGCTCCCGGCCTGCGTGCAGTCCTGCCCCACCGGAACCATGAACTTCGGTGACCGTGCCGCCATGCTGGACCTGGCCAAGAAGGCGCTTGTAGAGGCCAAGAAGAAGTTCCCGGGCGCCCAGCTCGTGGACGAGGACTCCGTCCGGGTCATCTTCCTGACTGCGGACAAGCCCGGCCTGTACGCCAAGACCCTCATGGCCGACGCGACCCCGACCCGCCGCCTGTACACCAGGCAGGAGGCTCTGGCCGCGCTGACCAGGCCTGTGCGGGCCTTCCTGGGTTAGGCTGACTGAACTAGTGGAACGCACCTCTAGATAGGAAAACGCCGGGAAGGTTGGACCAAGCTGGCGGATTCCCCTTCGGGGGGGGTGAAAGCCCCCCCCGATTGTATTGCAGCCCCTGCCCCCCTTGCCAATGCTGAATCAGAAATTATTCTTCGTTGGTTAAGACTGGCCCACGGATTTCTAAGGAGGCTGCCATGAAAAGATTCGCCGCCACGCTGCTGGCCCTGCTGCTGTTTAGCACTCCGGCCCTGGCCAAACCCAAGGTCGGCGACATCCTGCCGGACATGGAGATCAAGGCCGCACCGCTCCCGCAAGAGTCCGCGTACCTGGGCCTGCCTGCGGGCATCAAGAGTTTCCGGCTCTCCCAGGTCAAGGCCGAGGTCCTGCTGGTGGAGATCTTCAGCATGTACTGCCCGCGCTGCCAGGCTGCGGCCAAGGACGTAAATGAGCTGTTCGAAAGCCTGACCGCCCTGCCCCAGGGCCAGAAGCTCAAGATGCTGGGCCTTGGCGCGGGCAACTCGGCCTTTGAGGTCAACGCCTTCCGCAAGCAGTACCAGATTCCCGTGCCGCTTTTCCAGGACGGTGACTATGCGCTGCACAAGGCCTTCGGCAACGTCTATACCCCGACCTACATGGTGCTCAAGCCCGTGCCGGGCAAGGGCTTCCAGGTGATCTTTTTCAAGGAAGGCCCCTTTGGCGACGGCCATGAATTTCTCGAACAGGTGCTGCGCGTCTCCGGCGTGCAGTAGCCACACGGCCTCCCTGGAGGACCCATGAAAAAATTCAGCACTCTTGTGCTTGCCGCCGCCCTGATCTGGGTGGCCCCGATTCTTGTTTCGGTCCTGGCCCCAGCTCCTGCTTTCGCCATCGACCTGAAGGACATGATCTACGACCCCGGCCAGCTCAAGCCCGTGGACAGCACCCTCAAGGTGCGGCCCGGGCAGATGGCACCGGACTTCGCCCTGCCCTCCACCACGGGCGCGGTGGTGCGCCTGTCGGACTACCGCGGCAAGATGAACGTGGTGCTGTCCTTCGTTCCTGCGGCCTTCACGCCCGTGTGCTCGGACCAGTGGCCCGGCTACAAGCTGACCCGCGAAATGTTCGAAGAGCGCGACGCCATGATCCTGGGCATCACCGTGGACAACGTGCCCAGCCTCTACGCCTGGGTCGTGGAGATGCACGGGCTGTGGTTCCCGGTCCTGTCCGACTTCCAGCCGCGCGGAGCCGTGGCCAAGAAGTACGGCCTCTTGCGCACCAGCGGCACCACCGAGCGGGCCATCGTCATCATCGACAAGAAGGGCGTGATCCGCTTCGCCAAGGCCTTTGACATCAACCGCCGGCCTGATCTCGGCGTCATAATGGGCGAGCTGGACAAGCTCCAGTAGGAAGCCCGTTCCCGCCTACAAGCGCAACAAGGCCGCCAGGGAGTCGTCCCCTGGCGGCTTTTGCGTATTGACGCGCCGCCGCCATCTTTGGCATGCTCCCCCCACTTGTTCTCAGGGCGGGGTGCAACTCCCCACCGGCGGTATCTTGGGGGCGCTTATGCGCTTCCGGGGAGCCCGCGAGCGCCTGCCCCATCGTGGGGCGGGGTCAGCAGATTCCGGTGCGATGCCGGAGCCGACGGTGACAGTCCGGATGGAAGAGAATGAGGCAGCACTCCCGCGACGGGCGTCTCTGTCCGCGCGCGCCTTTCGTTTCGCAAGCCCCCGGCGGGCTTGCGGCGCGGTTGGCGGTCTGTCTTTTACGCCCTGATTCTGGTCCCATTGCCTCAGGGAGGCGCACCATGAATCAGTCCCTTCTCTCAACTTTTGGCGATTCCGAAGCACGTCTGGAAGCGGCCCTGGCCTCACTCCGGCGCGGCAACGGCGTCCTGGTGGTGGACGACGAGGACCGGGAGAACGAGGGCGACCTCATCTTCCCGGCCCAGACCCTCGACACCGGGCAGATGGCCCTTCTCATCCGCGAATGCAGCGGCATCGTCTGCCTCTGCCTCACGGACGAGAAGGCCGACGCGCTGAACCTGCCGCCCATGGTGGAGGCCAACGCCAGCCGCCACGGCACGGCCTTCACCGTGACCATTGAGGCCGCCGAGGGCGTGACCACCGGGGTCTCCGCCGCCGACCGGGTGCGCACGGTGCATGCCGCAGCAGCGCCAGGGGCCAGGCCCGGCGACCTTTGCCGGCCGGGCCATGTGTTTCCGCTCCGCGCCCGGCCGGGCGGGGTGCTGGAGCGCCCTGGCCACACCGAGGCCACGGTGGACCTCATGCGGCTGGCCGGGCTTGAGCCCTGCGGGGTGCTCTGCGAGCTGACCAACCCCGACGGCAGCATGGCCCGCCTGCCGGAGATCGTGGCCTTTGCCGAGTCCTTCGGCCTGCCGGTGCTGGCCGTGGCCGACCTGGTGCGCCACAGACGGACTGCAAACCAATAAGAAAAGCCGCCGGGGGGACTTCCCTCCGGCGGCTTCCTCTTTCAAATGCCTGGCCGCTAGGGGGCCGGCGCGCAGCTTTCGTTCTTCGAGCCGTTGCCGTTCTTGACGCCATTGCCGTTCTTGACGCCGTTGCCGTTGCCGTTCTTCAGGGCAGCGCCGCCGGAGGCAGAGGGCTGGGGCAGCTCGGCCAGGGCGCGGTTGCTCACCAGGATGTGCAGGACGCCCGGGTTCTTCATGCGCCCGGCCACGAACTCCGCGTAGGGGCCGGACCCGCAGAACAGGTCCACGTGGCTGCCCACGATGGCTCCGCCCGTGTCCTGGGCCAGCATCAGCCCGGACAGGCGTCCCGGTCCGCCCTGCTGGGGCACGGGCAGCGGCGTGGTCATGGCCAGGGCCGCGCCCAGCGGGATCTGCTTGCGGTCCACGGCAATGGAGCCCATGGGCGTGAGCAGACGGCCCATGCTGCCAAAGGGACCGACGTCGGACAATCGGAAGAACACATAGCTCAAGTCTGCGGAGAGCAGTCCCTTGGCCAGTTCCGGGTGCTGCTGCACAAAGCTTCGGATGCGCGGCATGCTGGCCTCGTCGCGGGTCAGGTAGCCGCGCTGGATCACCGTGCGGCCGAGCATGGCCAGCTCGCGGCCGTTCTTGTTGGCGTAGAGCACGTGCTTCACGCTGCCATCGGGCAGGATGAGGCGGCCCGAGCCCTGGATGTGCAGAAAGTACAGGTCGATGCGGTCCTTGACCCAGGCCAGCTCCGCGCCCTTGCCCTTGAGCGCGCCGCCAAAGTCGATGTCCCCGCGCGAGTGGTAGGGCTTGATGCCGTTCTTGCCCTGCCGGTAGCGCAGCTCCTGGCCCTTCCAGCGCGGGTGGAACTCGCCCAGGTCCACGGTGAGCATGTCCGCCGGGCGGCCATAGATGGCGTAGGGGTAGGCCGGATCGGGCTCCAGGCTGGCCTCGAGAAAGGGCTCGTAGTAGCCGGTGACCAGGGTGCTCTCCTGCTGCGCCGGGAACCAGGTGAAGACCCGCGCGAGCAGGGCCGGGTCACCGTCCAGATACGGCAGGGCCGCGATGAGGTCCTCCAGGGTCAGACGCAGGGCGCCCCAGGTGAGCTTGAGCCCCGGCCGGTCCACGGCCACCTGCAAGGCGGGCTTGGCGGACACGTAGGCCAGGTTGGCCTTGAGGCCAGGCGCCAGGTCGCGCCAGGACGAAAAGCCCTGGGTGGAGGGGTGCATCTGGGCCACGCGGGCAAGGGCCTGGTCCACGCTCAGGGGCTCGAACCAGGGCCGCTCGGCCTTGACCGGCGGCGGAGGCGGCGGCGGAGGCGGCGGGGCCACGGGCCTGGCGCAGCCCCAGGACAAAACCAGGGCGAGAAGCAAGAGTCCGAGGAGCCGGATGGGAGCGGGCGCGGCCTTGCGGATGCGCCCGGAAAAGGGCTTGGTCATGGCTCGTTCCTGTAGGGCTTGTAGTCAGTCCTCGATGTGAGCACCTCGCTGTACTCCTCGCTGTAGATCTTGAGCATGACCATGAGGAAGCTCAAGATAAGCGGGCCGTAGAAGATGCCCAGCGCCCCGAAGGCGTGGATGCCGCCCAGGATGGCGAAGAAGATGTAGAAGGGCGAGACCTGCGCGGCCTTGCGCATGAGCATCGGCCGCAGAATGGTGTCGATGCTGGTCACCAGGAGGATGTTCCAGAACAGGAAGAACGCTGCGGCGCCCGGGCTGGCGAAGAAATAGAGATAGGCCGACAGGGGCGCCCAGACAAGCCCGGTGCCGATGACCGGGATGAGCGCGGCCAGGCCCATCATGGTGCCCCAGAACAGCGGCGGAATGCCCACGATATAGAGCCCGAGCGCCCCCACCAGCCCTTGCAGCATGGCGATGAACAGGCTGCCGAAGAGCACCGCGCGCGACACGCGCTGCAGGCTGTCGATGATGACGTCTTCCTGGTGCGTGGGCATCGGGGCCAGGTACTTGATCGTCTGCACCATGACCCGGCCTTCGCGCAGGAAGTAGAAGAGCATGAAGATCATGAGGAAGAAGCGCAGCAACATCTTGGCCGCGTTGCCCACCATGGTGGCGCTGGCGTCGAACATGGACTGGGCGAGGCTGCGCGAATACTGGAGCACCTTGATCTGGATGGTGGCCTCGTCCAGGGTCAGGAAAGGCATCTTTTCGCGCAGCCAGACCAGGTAGGGCTCCAGGCGGTTGTCGCGGAAGAAGTTCGTGGCGTCGGCCTTGTCCATCCATTTGGTCACGACCTGCACGGACTCCAGGCCATGGGTCACCAGCCCCCAACCCAGAAAGACCGTGGGCAGGATGATGGCGAAGATCACGATGGCCACGGTGATCCCGGCGGCGAGGTTGGCCCGCTCGCCCAGGCGGGCGCTGATGCGCAGGTTCAGCGGCGAGAAGATGATGGCGAGCGCGGCGGAGATGACTATGGTGTGGACGAACGGCTCCACCAGCACAAATCCCAGGATGAGGGCCACCACAAGGAAAAAGAGCATAAAATAGGAGAAGATCTTGTTCGAGTGCACAGGCGTGATGATCAAAGGGATGTCCGGGGTCTCCGGAGTCTCCGGCGCGCTGTTCGTCATGTGTCGATTCCGGTGGTGTTGCGCCCGCTTGCCCGCCAACCGAAGGGCCGGTCCTGGCGGCACGTGCTGTTGGGGAACGAGCTTCGGGCTTGTGTAAGCCCAGCGGGCGGCGCGGTCAAGCGCAGCAGCCCCTGAAGTTGACGCGGGAAAGCGCTCCCCACCTCGATCTGGTTCTTGTTTTTTCATCGCGATGTGTCTAAGGGATAAGCCTGTGCCGTGCGTCATCGACCAACACGGCACAAGGATCACGGAATCACCCTGTCCGGGCGTACTTTCACCGCCTTGACCGGGAGCGTATTGTCGTGTGGCTGCACTCAATGAACGCTTCAACTGGAGGAAGATACATGAAACGCCTGTTCAAGTCCCTGTTCGTAGTGACCACCTGCGCAGTCCTCGCCCTGGCCGTGGTCGGCTGCGGCGAAAAGAAGGAAGAGAAGAAGGCCGAGGCTCCCGCCGCCGCCGCCCCGGCCCCGGCTGGTCCCAAGACCATCATCTTCGCCTCCGACGCCACCTACCCCCCCATGCAGTTCATGAACGAGCAGAAGGAAATTTCGGGCTTCGAAGTTGACGTGATCAAGGCCGCCGCCGAGAAGGGCGGCTTCAAGGCCGAGTTCAAGAACGTGGCCTGGGACGGCATCTTCGCCGGTCTGGCCTCCGGCAAGTACGACGCCATCTCCTCCAGCGTGTCCATCACCGACGAGCGCAAGGCCACCATGGACTTCTCCGATCCCATCATGCCCATCGAGCAGATGCTCGTGGTCGGCATCAAGGACAAGGCCACCGATCTGGCCGGCCTGAAGGGCAAGAGCATCGGCGCCCAGATTGGCACCACCAGCTATTTTGTCGTCAAGGACGTGAAGGGCTTCAAGGCCATCAAGACCTACGACGAAGTGGGCCTGGCCATGGAAGACCTGGTGAAGGGCAGCATCCAGGGCGTCGTCGCCGACAGCCCGGTGGCTGTTGAATACACCACCAAGAAGTACGCCGACAAGATCAAGATCGTCGCCACCCTGAAGAGCGACAAGGTCGAGAACATCGGCATCGCCGTGAAAAAGGGCAACAAGGAAGTGCTTGACCTCGTGAACAAGGGCCTGGCCGCCATCAAGGCCGACGGAACCTTCGACAAGATCAAGGCCGCACACAAGATGCAGTAGACCGGCCCGCCTGGACCGGTTCTACGTCCCTGCACACGCATTCTCCCCGGGGGGCCGCCAACTGGTGGCCCCCCGGCATTCCAAACCAGAGGCCATGAACGCATGAGCGAGACACACATCATTGACGTAGGAGAAGGGGCGGCCATACCCAGCAGAAGCGACTGGGGGCTGTTCAACGCCTGGACCATCAGCATCGTCGGCGCGGTCTGCACCATCGCCTACCTCATCCTTTTTGAGCCCTCCCCCTACAAACGCATCATCTTCTACCTTGCGGACGGCGTCATCATCACCTTCGAGGTGACGGTCATCTCCATCATCTGCGCCTGCATCATCGGCCTCATCACCGGCCTGGGGCGCGTGTCCAAGAACAAGGCCATCAACCTCCTGGCCTCCACCTACGTGGAGATCATCCGCGGCATCCCGCTTTTGGTGCAGCTTTTCTACATCTACTACGCCCTGGGCCGCCTGCTCAACGTCCATGACCTGACCGCCGCGGTCATCGCCATGAGCGTGTGCTACGGCGCCTACATGGGCGAGGTCTTCCGCGCAGGCATCACGGCCATCGACAAGGGCCAGACCGAGGCCGCGCGCTCGCTAGGGTTCAACACCAAGCAGACCATGTTCCTGGTCATCCTGCCCCAGGCCTGGCGCACCATCCTGCCGCCGGTGGGCAACGAATTCATTGCGCTGCTGAAGGACACCTCGCTTGTGTCCATCCTCGCGGTGAGCGACCTCTTGCGCCGGGGTCGGGAGTTCTCAAGCGAGACCTTCCTCTACTTCGAAACCTTCACCATGGTCGCCCTGGTCTATCTCGTCATCACGCTGCTCTTGTCCAAGGGCGTCAGCTTAATGGAAGCGAGGCTCAGTCACTATGTCCGACACTAGCATCCCCACCCCCCCCATTGTCGACATCCGCCACGTGAGCAAGAGCTTTGGGGCGCTCAAGGCCCTGAACAACGTGTCCATGTCCATGAGCCTGGGCGAGAAGGTCGTCATCATCGGCCCCTCGGGTTCGGGCAAGAGCACGCTTTTGCGCTCCATCAACAAACTCGAGACCGTGGACTCCGGCACCATCATAGTGGACGGCCTGGACATCAACGCCCCCACCACGGACATCAACAAGCTGCGCATGGAGCTCGGCATGGTCTTCCAGAGCTTCAACCTCTTCCCGCACAAGACCGTGCTGGAGAACCTCACCCTCGCGCCCATCAAGCTCAAGGGCATGAGCAAGGCCGAGGCCGATGAGGTCGGGCTCAAGCTCCTGGAGAAGGTTGGCATCGGGGAGAAGGCCCACGTCTACCCGGCCAAGCTCTCCGGCGGGCAGCAGCAGCGTGTGGCCATCGCCCGCGCGCTGGCCATGTCGCCCAAGATCATGCTCTTCGACGAGCCCACCAGCGCGCTGGACCCGGAGATGATCGGCGAAGTGCTGGACGTCATGGTCACGCTGGCCAAGGAGGGCATGACCATGGCCGTGGTCACCCACGAGATGGGATTTGCCCGCGAGGTGGCTGACCGCGTGGTCTTCATGGACCACGGCGGCATCGTCGAGGAAGGCACGCCCGAGCACTTCTTCCAGAGCCCGGAGAACGACCGCACCAAGCTCTTCCTGAGCCAGATTCTCTAGTCCCAGGCCAACGGAACCGCGAGGGCCGTCTCCCAGGAGGCGGCCTTTTGCATTCCCCCCGTGCCTTCCCCTCGGCGCCTTCCCCTTGTGCCTTCCCCTTGCAACTGCCAGCCCAGAAAGCTAGAAGTTCTGGTCAACACCGGAGGCTCACATGCGCATCTCGGCCTGCGACAACGCCAAGCTCGCCGCCCTCTTCCTGGCCCTGGCCCTTTTGCCCCCAGCCCTCAGCGGCTGCGGGCTGGAATTCCGCACCGTACCCGAGGCCGCGCCGCCCTCCGTGGCCGCCCAGGCCAACGCCACGGCCAACGCAACGGCCGGACCCGCAGCGGTTCAGCCAGCCCCCCAGCCAGCGACCGACGCCCTGAGCGTGGCGCGCCGCCTGAACGTGCTCGTCAACGACACCGAGCCGGCCTCCCCGGACTTCGCGCGGCTGCGCGCGGAGCTCGTCCAGTCGGCCTCCGCCCAGGCTTCCGCAGGCGGCCAGCCCCTGCCCGGCGACCTGCGCCTGGCCATCAGCCGCGTGGCGGGCTTCAACCCACCGCAGATGCGCGAGCGCTGGCAGCGCTACCAGCAGGCCCTGGACAGCGCGGCCGCCCTCTATGCCGAGCACCCGCCCGTGGACACCAACGCCCTGAACGGCGCCAAGGTGGTGCGCAGGCTTGGCCCGGCCCTGTACCTGGTGCGCCTGCCCGGCGGTGACACGGCGTTTTTCTCCACCCCGCTGGGCGCCCGCAGGCTCAAGATCGGGATGAAGCTGCGCGGCATCCTGGCCGTGGAAAAACCCCGCCCCAAGCCCGACAAGGCCGCAGGCGACCTGGTGGATGAGCTTAACGAATCGGCCCGCACCTTTGTGGCCATAACCAGGGAGGAAGCGCGCAAGATCACCGCCGAACGCGCGCCCGTGCTGGCCCGGCTGAAGGAGCTGGAAGCCGAGCGCGCAAAGTTCCAGCGCTCCATCGACGACGACCTGGCCAGCCTGGACTCCCTGGCCCGCGACGTGAACGCGGTCATCAGCCCGCGACTGCTGGGCCTGTCTGGGTACGGCGGCCCAGGCCTCGACGAATCTCGCGCGCCGGCACGCCTCGTGCGGCAGGTCAAGCGCCTGTCGCACACGTACAGCCCGGTGCAGTACTACCGCTACACCCTGCCCGTCACCGGCAAGAAGCAGATGGACGCCGCCCTGCGCGGCTACATCGACGGCCGCATGAAGGATGTGCAGGACCTGCTGCGCACCGTGGGCGTGGGCCGGGGCCACGCGCGGGCCAACGTGGACCTCGTGGCCTTCAAGAGCTTCACGGCCTCGGAGGACCTGCTGTCCGTCCGCTTCGAGGCCAGCCGCGACACAGGCGGGGCGCACCCCAACCAGAGCTTCGCATCCTTTGTGTTCGATGCGCGGAACCAGAAGCTGCTTGGCCTGGCCGACCTGTTCCAGAACCTTCCGGCTGGCTTAAGCCTGCTCTCTGAGCTGGCGACGCGGCGCATGGAGCTGGTGCTGGACGGGCATGTGTTCCCGGAGGGGCTTGAGCCCAAGGTGGAGAATTTCTCCGTCTTCGTCATCGACGGCCAGAGCCTGGTGTTCAGCTTCCCGCCGTACCAGATGGCCAGCTACGCCGAGGGGCCGCAGACCCTGCGCGTGCCTTTGGCGCATCCGCGCCTCCTGCCGCTGCTCTCGCCGAAGCTGCTGGAAGTCCTGGGCGCGCGGCCGAAACTGTAGGGGGCTGACGCCCACACCAAAAGCCAGAGGGGCCTGAGCCCGCAACATAACGAAGAGGGGCTTGCGCCCGCATCACGAAGAGAGGGGCTTGCGCCCCTCTTTGCTTTCCTGGATGTTCCACATGGCCACGCCCGACAGGGACGACACCGCCGCCCAGCCCGCGCCCGGCTTACTTGCGGCGGCAGCCCTCGGCGTCGGCAGCCTTGAGGGCCGAAAGGACCAGGTTCGGGGAGATCTCCACGGGCTCGTTGTGGATGCTTTCGCCCTCGGCGCAGGTCTTTTCGGCCACGCGGCGCAGCTCCAGGTCGGTGACCTCCTCCAGCCCCAGAGCGGCAAAAGTCGTGGGCAGGCCAAGAACCTCGCACAGGGTGTACACCTCGTCCATGAGGGCCACGGGCTTGTCCGTGAGGAACAGCGACGCCAGCACGCCAAAGGCCACCTTTTCGCCGTGGTACAGGCCGTGGACTCCGGGCAGGGCCGTCAGGCCGTTGTGGATGGAGTGGGCCGCGCCCAGCCCCCCGCTCTCGAAGCCCAGGCCGCTCAGCAGGGTGTTGGCCTCCACCACGCGCTCCAGGGCCGGGGTGACCACATGCGCCTCACAGGCCGTGCGCGCGGCCAGGCCCCAGTCGCGGACAGTCTCGTAGCAGAGCCGGGCCAGGGCGTGGGCGGTCATGGAGCCCACGTCTCCGGCGATGTTATGCCCCCGGCTGACACGGCAGGATTCGGCCTCGAACCAGGTCGCCAGGGCATCGCCCATGCCCGACACCAGGAACCGGGCCGGGGCCTGGGCCATGACCTCGGTATCCACCAGGACCAGATCGGGATTGCGGGGCAGCAGGTCCACCCGCTGGAAAACGCCTTCCGGGGTGTAGATCACGCAGACGGAGCTGCACGGCGCGTCCGTGGAGGCGATGGTGGGCACCACGGCCACGGGGATTCCGGCCCGGGAGGCCACGGCCTTGGCCGCGTCCATGGTCTTGCCCCCGCCGATGGCGGTGACGGCCTGAGCCCCGAAGTCCTGGACCCCTGCCAGGAGCCGCTTAATCTCCTGATCCGTGCATTCCCGGCCGAAGCGTTCCACATGCACGGCCCCGGCCTGCTCCAATTCGGGCAGCAAGGGCGGCAGCAGGTGTTCAAGCGGGTGCGGGGAGCAGATCAGGAAATGCCTGCTGCCCAGACGGGCAAGCTCCCTGCCCAGGCGGGACAGGGCTCCGGCGCCCTGCACGTAGCGTCCCGGAAACAACGTGGTGCTGATCATGGCTCTCCCCTTTTGCGCAACCGGGCCAGGGCGGGCTAGCGCCCCTCTTTGCGGTCGTTGATGTTCTTCATGGTCACGCCCGCCAGGCACCCGGCCAGAAGGCCCAGGCCGAGCATGCGGCCCATGTTCACCTCGGGGATGAGCCACCCGATGATGACCGCCAGCGACCCGCCCAGGATGACGCCGCGCGCCAGATAATTCAGCGTTCCGGCAAAACGCTTGTCCGCCGGGCTGAACTCATCCTGCTGCGTTTTTTGTGTTTCCTTGTTCTTCCTGGCGCTCTTGCCCATGGGTACCCTCCCGCGATGTGCGTGGCCGCATTGAACCACAAATCAGCTGGGGACTCAACCCTGGATCACAATATGTAAATCGTTGCACCCCAATACTTAAGAATACAACTTGACATCGACTTTCAATATCATTACTTCTCTTCTCGAAGGCGCCGGTCCGCGTGGACGCGCCAAAAGGAGAATTGATCATGTGGCAAAACATCCTCGTCATCGCCATCATTGTTGTCACCGCAGCCCTCGTGGGCCGGAGCTTCTACAGGAAGTTCACGGGCAGGTCGTCCTGCTGCGGCGGCTGTTCCAGCAAGGGCTCCTGCGCAGGCGGGAGCGGAAACACCCTGCGCCCGCTTGACGGGCCAGGCTGCGGCTGCGGGCACCATTCATGAGGGGTCCTCTTACCACCCTGGAGACACCGTCAGAGGAAATCCCCGTGAATTCGTGCATCACCCTGCGCCAGGCGCAGGTCAACCAGAAGCTGCGCATCTGCTCCGTGGGCGCAGAGGGAGACCTGGGCCGCAGGATCCGCGACATGGGCCTGATGCCCGGCGTGGAGGTGACCGTGGTCGGCAAGGCCCCGCTCAGAGATCCCGTGGCCCTGCGCCTGCGGGACTTCACCCTGGCCCTGCGCAACAGCGAAGCCGACTACATCGTGGTCGAACCTCTGGAGGGCTAGATGGAGCCCCTCGTTCAAGAGCACAGCATGACCATCGGCCTGGCTGGCAACCCCAACTGCGGCAAGACAACCATGTTCAACGCCCTGACCGGCTCCCACCAGCACGTGGGCAACTGGCCGGGCGTCACCGTGGTGACCAAGATGGGCCACGCCCACGTCGGCACTGTCGAAGTGGACATCGTGGACCTGCCCGGCACCTATTCCCTCACCGCCTACTCCGAGGAGGAAAAGGCCGCGCGCAACTTCCTCATCGGCACCCGGCCCGCAGCGGTCATCGACGTGCTGAACGCCGACGCCCTTGAACGCAACCTCTACCTGGCCGTGCAGATCCTGGAGCTGGGCGTGCCGCTCGTCCTGGCCCTGAACATGATGGACGAGGTGCGCAGGCACGGCAAGGACATCGACACGGCGCTGCTGACCGAGCTCACCGGCTGTCCGGCCATCGAAACCGTGGCGCGCTCGGGCAAGGGCAAGCAGGAGCTCCTGGAAGCGGCCCTGGACCTGGCCAAGACCCGCGACGGACGCTGGGAGCCGCTCGTGATCTCCTACGGCCCGGACCTGGACCCGGTGCTGGACGAGATGGAGGCCATCATCGCCAAGGCCGGGCTTTTGGCCGGGCAGGTGCCGCCCAGATGGGTGGGCATCAAACACCTGGAGGGCGACGAGTCCATCATCCGCCGCTGCAGTGAGGCCGCCCCAGAGGCCTCGGCCAGGCTTGCGGCCCTGGCGGCAAAGGTCGCGGCCCACCTGGCCAAGACCCTGCGCGCCAGCCCCGACGCCATCATCGCCGACTACCGCTACGGCTACATCACGGGCATCGCCCGGCAGGTGGTGCGCTACCCGGCGGTGGACGTCGAACGCATCCGCATGTCCGACCGCATGGACCAGGTGCTCACGCACCAGCTGGCCGGACCGCTGGCCATGGCGCTCATCATCTACCTGGTCTACATCCTGACCTTCAAGGCCGGGGCGCTGCCCATGGAGGCTGTGCAGGGGGCCTTTGCCTGGCTGGGCAAGACCGCCGAGGCGGCCATGCCCGACGGCCTGCTGCGCTCCCTGGTGGTCTCCGGCGTCATCGCCGGCGTGGGCGGGGTGCTGGGCTTCGTGCCGCTCATCATGATCATGTTCTTTCTCATCTCCGCCCTGGAGGACTCCGGCTACGTGGCGCGCATGGCCTACATGCTCGACCGCGTGTTCCGCATCTTCGGCCTGCACGGCACCAGCGTGCTGCCCTTCATCGTGGCCGGCGGCATTGCAGGCGGCTGCGCCGTGCCCGGCGTCATGGCCACGCGCGCGCTCAGAAGCCCCAAGGAGAAGCTGGCCACCCTGCTCGTGACCCCGTTCATGACCTGCGGGGCCAAGGTGCCCGTGTTCCTGATGCTGGCCGCGGCCTTCTTCCCCGGCTCCGAGGCCGGGGTCATGTCCCTGGTGACGCTCACGGCCTGGGTCTCGGCCCTGCTGGTGGCCAAGCTCCTGCGCTCCACCGTGGTCCGGGGAGAGAGCACGCCCTTTGTCATGGAGCTGCCGCCCTACCGCATGCCCACCCTCTCCGGCCTGTGCATCCACACCTGGGAGCGCTCCTGGGACTACATGCGCAAGGCCGGGACCACCATTCTGGCCATCTCCGTGCTGCTCTGGGCGGCCATGACCTTCCCGGGCCTGCCCGCAGACCGCGCCCAGTTCTTCGACTCCGGCATGGCCAGCGCGCAGGAGCAGATCGACACGGCCAAGGCCCAGGGCCAGGAGGCCCCGGAGCTGGCGGACGCCCTCCAGCGTTTGGGCGCGCAACGCTCCGAAGAGGCGCTCAAGGCTTCCGCCGCCGGGCGCGCCGGGGTGGCGCTGGAATCCATCAGCAGCCTGGCGGGCTTCAACTGGCGCGTGAACATCGCCCTGGTGGGCGGGCTGGCGGCCAAGGAAGTCATCGTGTCCACCCTGGGCACGGCCTATTCCCTGGGCGAAATCGACACCAAGGACGCCGAACCCCTGTCGCGGCTCCTGGCCGCAGATGCGACGTTCTCCAAGGCCGCAGCCCTGGCCCTGATCATCTTCGTCATCCTCTACGCGCCCTGCTCCGTGACCATCGTGACCATGGCCCGGGAATCCAGCTGGAAGTGGGCCGCCTTCGCCATGACCTTCAACACGGCCCTGGCCTTCGTGGCCGCCGTGGCGGTGTTTCAGACCGCGCGGCTGTTCATCTAGGACGCCTGGGCCGTTTTCACCCCCTCCCTCCGCACTCCTCCTCCCTTCCAGCCGGAACCCCGGAGGCCGAAAGGCTTCCGGGGTTCCCTATTTGCGCCCCCTGGCAGGATTTTCTCAAACCCACTCCCCCGAGTCCGGCCTTCCCTTTCTCGCCCAAACCTACTAGGCTTTGCGCGCATGCGCGACAGCACCCCCACCGACACGGCCCCGCCGCACCCGCCCGCACACCTTGCCGCAACCCTGCGCCGCGCCGTCTGGGATGTCCTGGCCCAGAGTGTGCGCGTATGCCGGGAGCTCTTCGTGGTCATGATCCCCGTGGTCATCGGCGTGAAGGTGCTCCAGGAACTGGGGGCCGTGCCCTGGCTGGCCATGCCGCTCACACCGCTCATGGCCCTGGTCGGCCTGCCCCCGGAGATGGGCCTGGTCTGGGCCACGGCGCTTCTGAACAACATTTACAGCGCCATCATCGTCTTCCTGGCGCTGGGCTCCGTAACCCTGACCCAGGCCCAGATGACGGTGCTGGCCACGCTGATCCTGGTGGCCCACAACCTGCCCGTGGAGCTCGGCATCGCGAGGAAGTCCGGCGCGCGCCTGCGCTTCCAGCTCTTGGCGCGGTTTGGCGGCGCACTGGTCCTGGGCATGCTGCTCAGCGCCGCCTACAAGGCCACGGGCACCCTGCAAGCCCCGGCCGTGGTGCTCTTCACCCACCCCGAAGTCAGCACAAACCCTTCCCTCTGGCTCTGGGCCGTGGGCGAGGGCCAGAAGCTGGTCTCCATCGCGCTGGTCATCACCGCGCTCATGGCCCTCATGCGGCTTTTGACGGCCGTGGGCGCCATCGGCCTCTTGAACCGCCTGCTGCGGCCTGTGCTGGCGCTCATCGGCATCGGCCCGGCGGCCTCGGGCATCACCGTGGCCGGGCTGACCCTGGGCGTGGCCTACGGCGGCGGGCTCATCATCCATGAGGCCAAGAGCGGCCGCGTGGACAAGCGCGACGTCTTCTTTTCCCTCACCCTCATGGGCCTGTGCCACAGCCTCATCGAAGACACCCTGCTCATGGCCATGCTGGGGGCGCAGCTCTCCGGCATTCTCTGGGCCAGACTGGCCTTCGCCCTCGCGGCCACGGCCCTGCTCGTCAAATGCACTGCGCGCCTTGCCCCGCGGCTGGCCGACCGCCTGCTGTGGTCAACCGTGGCGCGCATCCCCGCACCCTGAACCAAGGAGCTTTCATGTCAGCGGAACCGAAGACCGTCCAGACCGCCAACGCCCCGGCCGCCATCGGCCCCTATTCCCAGGCCGTGACCTATGGCGGGCTGGTGTTCTTAAGCGGCCAGCTCGGTATCAACCCGGCCACGGGCGTCATCCCCGAGGACTTCGCCGCGCAGGCCGCGCAGGCCCTGGCCAACGTGCGCGCCGTGGTCGAGGCCGCCGGGTCCGACCTTTCGCGCGTGCTCTCGGTGGACGTGTTCCTCATCGACATGGGCCGCTTTGCCGAGTTCAACCAGATCTACAGCACCTTCTTCACCGCCCACAAGCCCGCCCGGGCCGCCGTGGCCGTGGCCGCGCTCCCGCGCGAGGCCCAGGTGGAAGTGCGCGTGGTGGCAGCCCTGGCCTAGAACGCACAAAGGCGGCGCCCCCAAGTGGAGGGCGCCGCCTTTGCCGTGCTCAGTGATGTCAGGCCAGGTCGGTTCAGGAGCAGCCGCAGCCGCCGGAACCGCAACCGCCGCCGGAGTCGCCGCTGCCGCAGCCGCCGGAGCCGCAGCTCCCGCCGCCGCCCAGCTCGTTCTCAGACTCGACCGAGAAGCCATACTCGCCCGCGTCTATGACGATCTTGCCCGCAGAGGCCAGAAGGGACTTCTCCGCCAGCAGGGTGTAGCCCTGGGACTCCACGCTTTCATCCCCGTCGCGGACTTCGTCCAGGGCCAGGGAAAGTTTCGGGCCGCAGCAGCTGCCCCCCAGGAAGATGCGCAGGGGAGACTTTTCCTTGTCCGCAAAATAGCCGTCAAGCTGTTCGCGCGCGGCTTCGCTCAATGTGATCATGGGACGCTCCTTGTATCCGTTGAAGTTTTTTCGACAAAAGCCTGCGACAATGAACTTCCGTGGGACCCAGATGCCGCTGCAATGAAAAGGGCGGCGCTCCAAGGAACGCCGCCCGTATCTTCGTGGGGATGAATGCTTAGCAGGAACAGCCGCTGGAGGATTTTTCCCCGCTGCCGCAGCTTCCGCCGCAACCGCCGCCCCCCGTATTCATGGGATTTTCCGAATCGACCGTGAAGCCGTAGCTCGACATGTCTATCCGGATGGCGCCGGTTTTCTCTCCCAGAGCTCGCTCCACAACGAAGCTGTAGCCCATCACGTCGTAGGTGTCGTCGTTCTCACGCGGCTCATCCAGAGCCAGCGACAGTCTCGGTCCGCTTCAGCCCCCGGACGCCATAAAGACGCGTATCGAGGTCTTTTCCTTATCCGCAAAGTACCCGTCGAGCTGGGCCTTGGCGGCTTCCGTCAGTTCAACCATCACAAGCCTCCTTGAACGTTGTTGGAAGGTGCATAGATAATGACGGCCCCCGGCTTTGTCAAATGAGCACTTGATGGAATGCGTAGAACGTTGACCCCTGTGCCACTCTGGGCTACATGCCATCCCTTGAGGGGGGCGAATACCCGCTCCCCTGGACCGGGTCCCCCCCCAAGATGAGGATTCCCATGAGCACCAAGGATCTCATCCTAGCCACCGCCAAGGACATGATCTCAGAGGTGGGCTTCCACAAGATGACCACCTCCAACCTGGCCAAGCGGGCCGACATCTCCGAAGGAACCATCTACCGCCATTTCGAAAGCAAGGAGGACATCCTCCAGCACATCCTGGACACCTTTGACGAGAAGTACATGACCCTGGCCGAGACCTGCCGCGTGCGCATGGACAAGGGCACCCTGTCCCTCGACGACCTGCTGGGAAGCCACTTTTCCTTCCTCGACGCCAACGCAGCAGACATCAAGATCGTGCTCGGCACGTACAGCATCCTGGAAATCACCCGGCGCTCCATGGGCCGCTTCATCGAGCGCATGCGCACCCTGTTCGAGGACTTCCTGGCCCGTGGAGCAGAGACCGGCACCCTGCTTGAAGTCCCCCTCAGGCCCACGGGGCTCATCCTGGCCAACATGTTCTTCGGCCTCATGCGCATCAAGCTCTACTGGCCGGAAATCGACGACTTCTCCATGGAAGCCGTGGAGTTCTGCCGCCGCAGCCTGATGCTCCCGGAGGCCGGAATATGAGCGAACCACGCACCATCATGACGGCCAAGGAGATGGCCCGCACCCTGGAGCGCCTGGCCTCGGAGATCATCGAGCGCCGGGGCGAGGAAGGAGCGCTTGTGCTAGTAGGCATCCAGCGCCGGGGCGTGGACCTGGCCCGCAGGCTGAAAAAGCTCCTGGACGCCCGGCTGTCCGCTCCGACCCTGTTCGGCATGCTCGACATCAACCTCTACCGCGACGACTGGAGCAACCTGGGCATCTCGCCCACCATCAGCAGTACGGACATTCCGGCGGGCATAGAGGGCGCGACCCTCATCCTGGTGGACGATGTGCTCTACTCCGGCCGCACCACCCGCGCCGCCCTGGAGGCCATCCTCGACTTCGGCCGGCCCAGACGCGTGGAGCTTCTCGTGCTCATCGACCGCGGCCATCGCGAGCTGCCCATCCAGGCCGACTACGTGGGCAAGCGCGTGAACACCGCCAGCCACGAACGCGTGGACGTCCTGGTGGCCGAGCGCGACGAGCAGGACAAGGTCCTTCTGCGCGCCAAGGCCTGACAGTTTCCTCAGCGTATGAACACCGCAAACGATTTCTCTCCTATTCAGCGTATCAGCAAAACCGGCTGCGTAAGCCTCATCGGCATGGCCGGTGCGGGCAAGTCCACCCTGGGCCGCCTGCTGGCCGAGAGGCTCGGCTGGGCGCACCTGGACACCGACCGGCTCATCGAGGCCTACTACGGCCTGCCCCTGCAGGAACTCCTGGACGGCCTGGGCCTGACCGCCTTTCTCAAGGCCGAAGAGACGCTGGTGTCCATGCTCGCGCTGCGGCGCACGGTGATCTCCACCGGCGGCAGCGTGGTCTACGGCCCCGTCGCCATGGAACGGCTGAAGCTCCTGGGGCCGGTGATCCACCTGGATATCAGCCTGCCCACCTTCCTCGTCCGCGTGGGCGATGCGGGCAACCGGGGCCTGGCCATGGCTCCGGGCCTGACCCGGGAGGACCTGTACCTGGAGCGCCAGCCCCTGTACCAGGCCGCCGCAGACTTCACCCTGTCCACCGACACAACCGACCGCATGGCCGGCGTGGAGCGCCTCCTCGCCTGGCTGAAGCAGGAGTCGCACACATGAGCAAGGCCAAGAAGACCGCCGCCCTGAAGAGGCTGGCGGACCTGTACCGGCGCATGGACGAGGCATACGCCGCAGCGGCCGAGCCCCTCGAACTCACCTGCGCGGGCTGCGCCGACAGCTGCTGCGAGACCGTTTTCCGCCACCACACCTACGTGGAATGGGCCGGGCTCTGGGCCGGGCTCTCGGCTTTGCCCGCGCCGCGCCAGGCCGAGATCAGGGAGGCCGCCGAAAACTGGCTGCGCCGCCACCAGAACCCGCCCCTGCCGGGCGTGCGGCCCCGCGTGCCCTGCCCCTTGAGCGCCGAGTCGCCGGAGGGCCTGCGCTGCGGGCTCTACGAGGTCCGGCCCATGGTCTGCCGCCTGCATGGGGTGCCCAACGTGCTTCTCCACCCGCGCACGGGCAAGTCCGCCTTTCCCGGTTGCGACCGCGCCCAGTCCCTGGCCAAGACCTGCGAACCAGCCCCCCTTGACCGCACCCCGCTTTTGACCGAGCTGGCCCGGTTGGAAATGGAGATGGTGGGCCGGGAGCGCATGGGCAAGCTGCCGCGCGTGGACCTGACCATCGCCGAGATGATCCTCCTGGGGCAGCCAAAAATCTAAGATCTCCCCCTTGGCAGCCACGCGCAAGAGGTGATATGCAAAAGCGCGTGCGCCATGCAGCCTTCGGCGCAAAGGCACTGGAGGGATCACCATGCATGTTCCGACGCGCCCGGCACTGGCCTGCTCGCTCTTGACGCGGCTGTCCCCGACGGCCGGCGAAAAGGCCTCCAGTCACGACACCAGGAAGCGGCGGGGGTAGGGGCTGTGGCTTCGCAGAGCGCGCCGCTCATCGAGTGGGACGAGGTCCTGGCCCTGGGCGACGAGGCCATCGACCGCCAGCACAAGGGGCTGGCGGCCATCATCAACGAACTGCACAGCCACCGCGACTCCCCGGACAGGGACGCGCAGGTCATGCGTTGCCTGACCAGCATGTACCTCTATGCCAAGGAGCACTTCTGGGACGAGGAGGCGTTCATGGACCGCGTCGGCTATCCGGACAGGGCGGAGCACGCCACCCTGCACTGCGAATTCGTGCAGAAGACCCACGACCTCACGGACCACTGCCTGACCGATGCATCCCCTTGCGAAGAGCTCCTCGACTTCCTGCTCACCTGGTTCCGGACCCACGTGGCTGTGGAGGACGCCAAGCTCGTGGCTTTCGCCAAGGGCCGAGGCTCGGCAGGCTGATCGCCACGCCCCCCCCGGCCCCCGGTTGTGTTTGGCCTACCCTTCGCCGCCCGCCAGCACGGGGTACGGCGCCGCGCTGGCGGCCACGGCCCGGCCCAGCCAGTCCACGGCCCGGCCCAGGTGCGCCATGTTGCGCAGGGCCTCGGCATCGCCGGCCACCTCCTTCTCGCCCAAGCCATAGCCCAGGTTCCAGTAGGTGGAGCCCGGCACGATCATCTGCGAGATGAAGAAGAGGTGGTTGATGGTGTCGAACACGTGGGTGCCGCCGCCGCGCCGCACGGCCACCACCGCCGCGCCAAGCTTGCCCGCCAGGGCGCAGCCGTTGGCCATGGCCACAAAGCCCGCGCGGTCGATAAGCGCCTTCATCTCCGCAGAGACGTCCGCAAAATAGGTGGGGGAGCCCAGGATGATGGCGTCTGCCGCCAGCATCTTCGCAAACACCTCGTTGAACGCGTCCTTGCCGAACACGCAGCGGTTGTCCTTGTTCTCCCAGCACTTGAAGCAGGCCCGGCAGCCGTGGATGTTCTTTCCGCCAAGCTGCACGACTTCCGTTTCCCAGCCAGCCTGGGCCAGGGGCTCCAGCACGGCGTCCAGCAGCAGGCGGGTGTTGCCGCCCTTGCGCGGGCTTCCGTTGATGGCGATGACTTTCATGATCCCTCCGTATGTTGCGCTTGACTCCCGAGACCGGGAAGAATAGCTGATACCTCTTGCCTGCTGGCATGACAAGTACTGAACATTTTAATAGGTACTATCCAATTGTATAGCCACCCGGAGGGAACATGGCCGACCGCTGCGGACAGAAAAAGCTGGGAGGCAAGAGCTACCGCTGCTACTTCGAGCTGGCGCTGCTCGTCATGGGCGGCAAGTGGAAGCCCATCATCCTGTATCACCTCGGGGTGAACGGAGTACAGCGTTTCAGCGAGCTCGGGCGCGGCATGCCCGACGTCACCGACCGCATGCTCACCCGCCAGCTGCGCGAACTGGAGGCCGACCAGCTCATCAACCGCCAAGTGTACCGGCAGGTGCCGCCCAAGGTGGAGTACTCGCTGACGGAGCTGGGCCTGGGGCTGTTCCCGCTGCTGCTGCAGATGCGCGAATGGGGCGAGGTCTACGAGCAGGCCCTGGGCGGCGCGGAGCTGACTCCCGGCACGTACTACGAGCCCCCGGCCCCCGGCGCCCTGCACCCGAGCTACCTGGCCGGCACGGCAGCGGCCTCCGGCGGCCAAGGGGCCTGAGGCCCCTTGGAACCCCCATTGGCCTGGGCCAGGGGTGGCTGGGGCGAGTGCGTCGGCTTGGCTAGCCCCTGACACTGTGCGCTGGTTTTCGAGCGAAGACGCTCAAAAACCAGCGCACGGTTGGCCACATTTTAAGACGAGGGAACGTATCAAGGATGTTCTCCAATGACTCATAGAAGCCGAAAGGGCTGTTTCAGGTTCCTCCTGAAACAGCCCTTTCGGCGCAATGGGGGCGGCTGGGGGGCTTCAAGCCCCCCAGCCGCCGGAGGCTATTCTTCTTCTCTTAGCCCAAGGCCAGGATGGGCTCCACGATCTTCTGGAGCGCCTTGCCTGTGGGGGTGTCGGCCTGGACCTTCATGAAGGGGTAGCCCTCGTCGCCGCTGCGCACCACCTCCGGGTCCATGGGGATGCGGCCCAGGAAACGCACGCCCATCTCGGCCGCCAGGGCCTCGCCGCCGCCGGAGTTGAAGATGTCGTGGGTGGTCTTGCAGTTGGGGCAGACAAAGCCGCTCATGTTCTCCACCATGCCCAGGATGGGATTGCCCAGCTGGCGGCAGAAGGTCACGCTGCGGCGCACGTCGTCCACGGCCACGCCCTGGGGGGTGGTCACGATGACCGCGTGGGCATCGGTGCCGAGGGTCTGGAGCGCGGCCAGGGGCTCGTCGCCGGTGCCCGGGGGGCAGTCGGTGACCAGGTAGTCCAGGTCGCCCCAGGACACGTCACGCACGAACTGGCGGATCAGCCCAAGCTTCATGGGGCCGCGCCAGATGACTGCGGTCTCCTTGTCCGGGATGAGGAACCCGAGCGACATGACCCAGAGGTTGCTGCTGTAGGGCACAGGCTCCATGTGGTCCGCCTCGATGTGCGGCTTGGAGTCGCTGAGCGAAAGCAGCCGCGGGATGCTCGGGCCGTGGATGTCCACGTCGAGCAGGCCCACCTGCTTGCCGGACATGGCAAGGGCCAGGGCAATATTCGTGGCCACTGTGCTCTTGCCTACGCCGCCCTTGCCGGAGAGCACCACGATCTTGTGCTTGATGCGGCCCAGGGTCTTGGCGATCTTCTCGTCAACGGGCTTGTCGCCGCAGCTCTTGGGATCGTGGCCGGAGGAGCAGCCGCCGGAGGAATCCGCCGAGGAGCAGCCGTTGCAGGATTTGCCCATGAGAGTCTCCTTGAAACGCCGGGAAGGTCCGGCGTGATTAGTTTTAAAAAATCCGTTCGCGGGTAGCAATGTAAGCCCGGAGCGGGAGATGTCAAATCGTGCCGGTTAGCACCAGAGGGGCTTGGCCTTGGCCAGGTAGTCGTCCAGGTCCTCGATCCCGTCCAGCGGCCAGGGGCAGTTCTTGTTCACGAAATTCAACAGTTCCATCAGCCGGTCGATGGTCTCGCTCTCCGGTCCGGCCGGATCAAGCGGCACCCAGACCACAGGATTAAACCCCTTGGCCTTGCACCAGTCCCGCGTGGCCGCGAAGCCCGAGCCCGGCACGCCCCCGTCCAGGCAGACCAGCACCAGCACCGAGGCCCCGGCATGCGGGCCGTAGAGCCCTTCCGGGTCCTGGCCCTGGCGCAGGGCGCGCGAGAGCACCACCAGCGGGTAGCGGTCGCGGAAGAGGCTGCGCCACTGGTTCTTGTGCATGTGGAAATTGGGCTTGAGGTGGCGCATGAGCTCGCGGCGCACCGAGGCCTCGGTGGGGCCGCTGACGAGCACGGCGAGCTTGGGCGTGGCCAAGGCTTCGGACATGGCGTTGGTCATGGGACGACTAGCGCTTGCCGGCACGGGCCTTGCGCAGCCAGTCGTACCATGGCTCCAGGCCCTCCTGGGTGCGGCAGGCCACGGGGAAGATCTCGATGTCCTTGTTGAGCTTCTTCGCGTGCGCGCTGGCGGCCTCCAGGCTGAAGTCCACGTAGGGCAACAGGTCGGTCTTGTTCAGCAGCATCACCGAGGAGAGGTGGAACATGAGCGGGTATTTCTCGGGCTTGTCGTCACCCTCGGTGACGGAGAGGATGCTGACCTTGTGGTCCTCGCCCAGGTTGAACTCCGCCGGGCAGACCAGGTTGCCCACGTTCTCGATGAACAGGATGTCCAGGCCGTCCATGTCCAGCACGGCGATGGCGTCCTCGATCATGGAGCTGTCCAGGTGGCAGCCGCCCTCGGTGTTCACCTGCACGGCCTGGGCCCCGGTGGCGGCCACGCGACGGGCGTCGTTGTCGGTCTGCAGGTCGCCCTCGATGACGGCCATCTTGAACTCGCCCTTGAGGTCGACCAGGGTGCGCTCGAGCAGGCTGGTCTTGCCCGCGCCGGGGCTGCTCATGAGGTTCAGACAGAGGATCTTCTTGCCGTCAAAGTAGTCCTTGAGGGTGGCTGCGCGGCGCTCGTTGGCCTCCAGCACGTTGCGGACGATGGTCACGGTTTTGGACATGCTGCGCTCCCGCTTGCGGCCGCTTCGCCCGTATTTTCGGACAGGTCGGCCTCGATTTCCTCGATGTAGAGTTCCTTGCCGCTTATGATGTCGTGCCCCAGGATCTCCTCGCATGCAGGACAGGGCATGTAGTGATTGTCCTCGGGCACGAACTCCAGCCCGCAGGAGCCGCAGGCCACGCGCAGGGGCTGGTCGATGACCTCAAGGGCCACGCCCTTGAGCTCGCCCTCGCTCGTCAGGCACTCCCAGCCGAAGGCCAGGGCGTCGCTGACCGCGCCGGAAAGCGCGCCATTAACCACGCGCACGCGCAGGATGCGCTCCATGCCGTGCTTGGCGCGCTCCTCGCGGATGATCTCGATCATGCTTTGGATGAGAGAAAGTTCATGCATGGGTTCCGGGCATAGCGCAAAACCCGGAGCGCGGCAAGGCCGGAGCCGCCCTCGGCCTCACGGCGCGGACTTGCCCGGCGCTGGCCCCAGGGTTGAATCGGGGCAGGATCGGGGCGGCTCAGCAGGCTCCGGGGGCGTCCTGCGCAGCGGGCGGCGCAAGCCCCCAGACCTGGCGCAGGGCGGCCAGCACGGCGCACAGGGCCGGGTCGGACGCGCGGTCCTTGCGGTGCAGGAAGCAGATGCCGATGGGCAGGCCCTCCACCTCGTCCAGGATGCAGACCTCGCCGCTTTTCTCCCAGCCCTCGGCCTCGGCCTGGTGCATGAGCCCAAGGCCTGCGCCGCTGGTCACCAGGGCCTTGAGCGTGCCCTCGTAGTCGGTGATGGCGACCTTCTTGATCGTGCTGGAATAGGGCTTGAGCTGGCGCTCCAAAAGCGAGCGGCAGGGGCAGGAGTCGGTGTACCAGACCCAGGATTCCTCGGCCAGCTCGCGCCACCCGAAGCCCTTGAGACGCCCAGCCCAGGCCGCAGGGGCAACCACATGCAGGGTCGTGGTGGCCAGCTGGACGGCCTCCACCTCCTGGGCCAAAGCCAAGGGCAGCGACTCGGCCACGAAGGCGAACCCGCCGTCCAGCCGCCCGGCGCGCACGTCCTCGATAATGATGTTGCTGCTGCCCTGGGGCAGGTGCACTTCCAGCTTCGGGTGCGCGGCGCGCAAAACGTCCAGCAGCTGGCGCACGCGCAAGAGGTCCGGGTCAGTGTTGGGCGCGATGCGCAGGACCCCGGTCAGATTCTCGCGCAGGGCTCGCGCCTGGGACACAAGCTCGCCCACGCTCTTGAGCGCCGCCTCAGCCTGAGCCCGGAGGGCCTGACCCTCGCGGGTGAGCTGCATGCCGCGCGCGCTGCGCAAAAACAGCACCACGCCCAGCTCCTCCTCCAGGGCCTTCACATGAGCCGAGACCGCAGGCTGGCTGATGAACAGCTTCTCCGCCGCGCGCGTCAGGTGGCCTTCCTCGGCCACGGCCACAAAGGTGCGCAACTGATACAGCTCCATCCCAAGCCCTCCGGCATACCCTGTACGTGAAAGCAAAGCCGCTGGGGCATCACGATTCCTGAACCCCAGGTTCAGGCATTGCGATTGGACCCTGGCCCGCATGCCCTGCTAGGACCAAGGCAACACAAGAGAAAACGTCCGGCCCGAACATGACACGCTTGCCCGCGCAGGTAAAGAACCCCAAGGAGGCCGCCATGATCCCCATGTTTTCGGAACTCGCCCGCTTCGGCCGCTACCTGTTCACGGCAGAGTCGCAATTCACCGTTGCCCAGTACGAGTCCGCTGCGGCAGGCGCCGTGAAGACGCTCTTCTGGGTGTTCATGTCCATCATGGCGGGCATCACCCTGAAGTGGCTGACCACATGAGCAGGGACTCCGCCCTGAACCCTGGCCAAGAGGAGATGCTGTTACACCTCGGGCCACTCGCGCTTGTGCAGACGCACGCAGGGCAGGACGCCTCGTGTCCGCGTTCCGACATCGCCGCGACCTGCGCAAGCCCATCACGGCGCAGAAATGCCTGACGCAAGGTTGTGACCTGTCCCGTGGTCAACTCCCCGAGCCGGCCGAGCAACGACTGGAATTCGGATTCCGTCATGGGTAGTCTCCCTCAATTCGGGGAGGCAACATGTATCAAGGATGACTCTCTCCCCTAAGGGATCAACATGGTCTTTGAACAGAACCAATGCCCCCCCATGGATGCGCAGGCGGCGCCAGCGCCGGAGTCAGCAACTTGTCCTAAGTGGCGAGCACTCTACGCAACCTGTCAGGCAGAAAAGACCGTATCCCAAAGTCCCTGAAAAAAATTCCTGCAGTTGACCCCAAGTGACCGGATGCGGTAGCCGCCCTCCTGGATGACAACAGTGGGACGTCCCAGCTCGCCGACCATTCTGCCATTGGCAGCGAAGTCACGGGCCGTCAGGGACCAGGTGCCCGTGGGGTCGCCCTTGGCAGGGTCCAACCCCAAGGCCAGCACCAGGAAATCCGGAGCGAAAGCGCGCACCTCGGCCAGAGCCCGGGCCAGGACATTGCGGTACATGTGCCCGTCCACGCGCTCCTGGAGCGGGAAGTTGCGGTTGAAGCCCATCCCCGGCCCTTCGCCGCGCTCATCGCGGAAGCCGCTGAAATATGGATAGGAAAAGCTCGGGTGGCCGTGGATGGACACGGTGAGCACATCGGAGCGGCTGTAAAATATCTGCTGCGTGCCGTTGCCGTGGTGATAGTCCAGGTCAAGCACGGCAACACGTCCCAGGCGCGAGAGGAACTGCGCGGCCAGGGCGGCATTGTTCAGATAGCAGAACCCGCCGAAGGCGCGACGCTCTGCGTGGTGCCCGGGTGGCCGGACCAGGGCGTAGGCCAGGCGATGCCCAGAGGCGATCGCTGAGGCGGCTGTCAGCGCGCAGTCCGCAGCACGGCGCGCAGCCAGCCATGCGTTGGAAGTGAGCGGAGTGAAGGTGTCAATGCAGTAGTACCCAGCTCTGACCGGCAGATCTCGAGGCGGCTTGGCCTGGTTGCGGAGGGGAAAGACGTATGGATAGACCATGCGGCCCTGGGGTATGCGCAGACAAACGCGCTTAAGATAGTCCACAAAGTCCGCATCATGCACAGCCTTGATGTGGGTGTCCGGGAAGTGGCGGGGGCGAAGCTCCTCAAACAACCCGGTAGGCCTGAGTTGGTCAAGTATGCGGTCTACTCGAACAGGGGCCTCCACGTAGCCGCGCTCGTGCACGTGATGGATATCGTGGCGATCGTTCACGACGAGAGCGATGAGCTGGTCGGAGCCAACGATCCGGCGCGGGAGGGGCTCCTCGCGAATTTCGGCGTAACGCGGCGGCCTCAGGGACACGGGGCCATCTGCGATCGAGCGGACGACCATCTCAACATATTCCGGCGAGCAGATTCCCTTGTACTTGCGCTCAAGCACGGCCCGCACAATGGCGCGTGCGCGCCGGCCGGACAGTGGCCTGGCGTTGTCCAGCGTGTCGACAACCAAGTACGGCGGACAGTCCCCGCCAGGCACGAGCGGGGTTTCGTAAGCAGTTCCGACCATGGGCCGGGCCCCAAACCGTTCATAGAAACGCAGCCGCGCACGGTTCTGCGCCAGCATCTGCGGATCTGCACAAAGCGCGGGATCGTCAGGCAGGCACTCGAAGAACAGGCATGCAGCCTTCAGAGCCCTGGCCTCACGGCGCGCACGCTCATAGAGCACTCCGCCCAGTCCCCGGCTGGTCATGGCCTTCGGCACGGACAAGAAATCAAGGTAGCAAAAACGGAGATCCGGAAAATGCATAAGGAGTGAAAACCCTTGCACTTTCTCACGGACAACGGCGACAAACAGGATGGTCCTGAACCCCACGGAGACCGGGTCACGCAGCAACACCGGCAAGCCGTCGATCTCTTCACGGCTGAGCAGCTGGAACTGCTCTCTCAGGATCGTTTGAGCCGCAGCCAAGGCATCGCGATCAACCGGCAGAGTGTCGTCGTAAATTCGGCGTATTCTGAACATTCTCGTTTAATAATCCATTCAGAAAAAAAAGGGAACATGAGAACATTTACGCCTGTCGCAGCAGTGGAAGATGACGGGGAACAATACTGGCAGCAACGGCGCTCCAGGCAGGAACCCTTCGCAGAGGTGAGGGGGGGCTTGGGGGCCATTATGAACCCCGAAGGGGGCCCCACAGCCGCTGGGGCTATTCGTTTTCTTTTGGCCCCAGGGTGGCGGGAGCGCGGCCCTCGCGTAAGGAGGCAAAGGCCTCAAGCAGGCGTTTCTGCACGGCCTCCCAGCCGCCGGGGGCGTGGGGCAGCGCGCAGGCTGTGCAGTCCTTGACCAGTCCACGCCAGCCGGGCGTGCCGCCGCAGTCCTGCAGAAAATACAGCGGGCAGTAGCAGAACAGGCAGTTGAAGGTGCCCGGATCCGCGTTTTTGTGGCAGGGGAAATATTCGCAGGCGCTGTTTTGCATGTGCTTGAAGTTCTCGCTCATGCGCCGTCCTCCCCGCCGTCCTCGCCAAGCTCTGCTCCAACCCCAATCTCGGCCCCGGCCCCGCACGCGTCGGGCAGGAACTGCACCAGCACGCTGCGCCGCCTTGGTCCGTCAAACTCGCAGAGATAGATCTTCTGCCAGGTGCCGAGCTGCAGCAGCCCGCCAGAGACAGGCACCAGCTGCATTGGTCCCATGAGGCTGGTCTTGATGTGCGCGTCGGAGTTGCCCTCGGCGTGGCGGAACCCGCCGCCCTCTCCACCAGTAATTGGCACCAGGTGCGCCAGGTGTCCCAGCATGTCGCGCTTGACGTCCGGGTCCGCTCCCTCGTTGATGGTGACCCCTGCTGTGGTGTGCGGCGAGTAGACCAGCACCGCGCCTTCGGTCAGGCCCGTGGTCAGGCCCGTGGACAGGCCTGTGGGCAGGCCCATGGGCTGCTGCGACTCGCGCACCATGTCCCTGAGGGCGGCGGCCACCTCGGCCGTGATGTCCAGAAACTCCTCGCGCCGCGTGGTGGAGAGAGTCAACTTCCGCATCAGTCCTCCCCTTCCCTGCCGGTGTCGTCGGGGCCGTTTCCGAATTCCTGGCCCTCACGCAAGCCATGCGTGAAGCCAGGGTCATACAGCTTCGACTGCGAGGCCCCGGCGGGCAGGTCCTGGCCTGGCAGGACCAGAAATACGGTCTGCCGGGTGAAGCCGTGGCTGCGCGCGGTCTCGGCCAGGTCGGCCAGGCGTGTGCGAACGGTCTCGCCGCCGGGCCAGCCCACCTTGTGGCCCAGCACCACCAGGGTGTCCGGGGCGTAGCCGCCCTCCAGCAGCTCGGCCTGCAGGCGCTCCGGTTCGCCTGCGGAGAGCAGCACGGCCAAGGCCGCACCGTGGGCGGCGAGCTTGGGCAGGGCCTCGGCCTCGGGCACCGGGGTGCGGCCGGACAGGCGCGAGATGATGACGGTCTGCGGCCCGCCGGGCACGGTCAGGGAGACCTTGGCCGCAGCGGCCGTGGCAAAGGCCGAGGACACGCCGGGCACCACGTCCCAGTCGATGCCGTCGGCGTCGAGCAACGCGGCCTGCTCGCGCACCGCGCCGTACAGGGACGGCTCGCCGGTGTGCACGCGCGCGGCCAGGCCGCCGGACCTGACGCAGTCGCGCAGCAGGGCGTGGGTTTCGGGCAGGGAGAGCGGCGCAGAGTCAATAAGCGGCACGCCAGCCCGGGCGATGGCCAGCACCTGGACCGGGACCAGCGACCCGGCAAAGACCACGAGGTCGGCGCTGGAAATGAGCCGGGCGCCCTTGACGGTGATGAGCTCGGGATCGCCGGGACCGGCGCCGATGAACCAGACTTTGCCTTGGGCCACTGCCCCTCCCCCGCTCTGAAACGAACAGGCCCGCAGGCTGCATGACGCTGCCCCGGGCCAGGAAAAAAGGGAGGGCGCGCGGCCCTCCCTCAACTCTTGCTTCCGGCTAGGCCGCCAGCTTGGCCTTGATGGCCTGGCCGACCTTCTGGCCGAGCTCATAGCAGGCCTGGAAGGTCTCGTGGTCCGGGCGGTTCTTGACCTTCACGGCGGGCTCGACCATGTCCATGCCCATGCCGGAGAGGTGCTCGGTCAGGATCTTCACGCACTCGCCACTCCAGCCAAAGGAGCCGAAGGCCGCGCCGATCTTGTTCTGCGGGCGCAGGCCCTTCATGTAGGTGAGCACGTCGGCCACCATGGGCAGGATGCCGTTGTTGTGCGTGGGCGAGCCCACGAGGACCGCCGCCGCGTCGAAGACCTCGCTCATCACCGCGCTGTGGTGGTTGTGCTTCACGCTCATGAGGCGCACGCTGACGCCCTCGGACACCAGGCCGTCGCAGATGGCCCGGGCCATCTTCTCGGTGCTGTGCCACATGGTGTCATAGATGATGACGGCCTTGTTGGCTGGCTTCTGCAGGGCGAACTCGCGGTAGCTGTTCAGGGCGAAGGCCACGTCTTCGTGTCCGCGCCAGATGAGCCCGTGGTCCGGGCAGAGCATGTCGATGTCCAGGTTCATGCCCGCCAGGGCGTCCAGGGTCTTGAGCACCATGGGCGAGTAAGGCAGCACGATGTTGGCGTAGTACTCGGCCAGGAGCCGGTTCAGGATGCCACGGTCCACCTCGTCGACGAAGCGCTCGGTGGTGGCCCAGTTCTGGCCGAAGGCGTCGGAACAGAAGGCGATTTTGTCTTCAGGAATGTAGGAGACCATGTTGTCCGGCCAGTGCAGCATGCGCGTCTCGATGAACTGGATGGTGCGCTTGCCGATGCTGATGCTCGCGCCCGTGGGCACGACCTCGATGGGCCAGTCCTTGGAGTCATGGTAGAAGGAGCGCAGGGCCTTTTCGCCCATGGGCGAAACGAAGATCTTCTCCGGCTTGAAGCGCTCCACGATGACATCCAGGCAGCCGGCGTGGTCCGGCTCCAGGTGGTTCACCACCATGTAGTCGATGTGCAGCTCGCCGCCGCAGGCCTGGGACACGGAGCACAAAAACTCGGACAAGAAGTCGGATTTGACGGTGTCGATGAGGACGGTCTTTTCGTCGCGCACCAGGAAGGAGTTGTAGGTGGTGCCGCGCGGAGACAGGGAATAACCGTGGAAGTCGCGGCTGTCCCAGTCCACAGCGCCCACCCAGAAGATATCTTTCTTGATCTCAACAGGCTTCATGCGCTCTCTCCATGCTTTGGGTCGGATGAAAGGCGGCCCGGATGGCGCGGGCAGGCCCGGATGTTCACTAGCCTTGTGGAAACACGGGGAGCGCCCCCTTGTCAAGAAGGCGCTCCCTGCCTGGTTGCCTGGCCACCAAAAGGCGGCCGGGCCGGGTTATTCTGGACTGAAGTCGCTCTTGCTGGCGCCGCAGATGGGGCAGGACCAGGAGGCCGGGACATCGTCGAACTTGGTGCCGGGCTTCACGCCGTTATCGGGGTCGCCAGCGGCGGGGTCATAGACATAGCCACAGATGTTGCACACATACTTCTGCATGGACTCTTCTCCTGCGACCGGCGTGGGGCAGGACACCTCAACGGTGGAGCCTGGCCCGGCGAGGGGACGGAAGCATCTTTTGGTTCCCCCGCAGACGGGGCAGTGCCACTCGTCCGGGAGGTCCTCAAACTTCGTCCCTGCCGGGATCTTGCCTTTGCGGTCGCCCTTGTCAGGGTTGTAGATATAGCCGCAGTTCGTGGTCTGGCACTGGTACATTTCCTCAGGCTCGGCCATGCGGCACCTCCTCGTTCGGGGTCGAAAATGGGAGCTAGCCCTTGGCCGACCAGAGGCCGTGCAGGTTGCAGTACTCCCGCGCGCTGACGCTGGCCGCGTGGGCGCAGCAGAACTCAGCTTCGGGAGCATCGCCGGGCTTGAGGATCTTGGTGTAGATGATATTGCCCACCATCAGCTCGATCCACTCGATGTAGTGCTTCTCTTCCATGGGATGGGCAACGGAACCGACCTTGACCTTGTAGCCAGTGGCGGTCTTCTCGATGACCGGCACATGCTTTTCCTTGGCCGCATCCACAGTGTTTTCGGTCATGAGCTTCATGGGCTGTCCGCAGCAAACCAGGTCGCCGCCGCCCGCGTGGACAACGATGACGATATTGCCGCAAACATCACACTTATATACCTGTCCGCATTCTATTCCCATGGTGCCTCCTCGCTAGATGTTTGGAGAATACTGCCTACCAGTTTTCCTCGGCTATTTCAAAATGCGCCTGAGGATGGGCGCAGGCCGGACACTTGTTGGGCGCGGCCACACCCTCGTAAACGTACCCGCAGTTGCGGCAGCGCCAGGTGACGGTTCTCGTGGAAACGCTCGGCCACGGCGATGGCGTCAAAGATCGAGGCGATCTCGGTGAGGCCTTCTTCACGCGCGGTGGCGGCGAACTCGGGGTACATGCTGGTCTGCTCGTGGTTCTCGCCGCCAGCGGAGCCCTTCAGGTTCTCCAGGGTGCTGCCGATGGTTCCGGCCGGGAAAGAGGCGGTAACTTCGACCTCGCCGCCCTCAAGGAGGTTGAACAGGCGCTTGGCATGCTCCTTTTCCTGGCTGGCGGTCTCCTCGAACACGGCTGCGACCTGGACGAAGCCCTCTTTCTTGGCCGCAGCGGCGAAGTAGGTGTAACGGTTACGGGCCTGCGACTCCCCGGCAAAGGCGGCGAGGATATTTTTTTCGGTGCGCGTTCCACGAATGCTCATTTGCTCTCTCCTGTGCTGTGCTGATGCCATTCGGCCAGCAGGTGTCGACATTTCAGACTGTAACACAACAGGTGGAGAGCGCCAGAAAAAAAAGCCGGGGCAAACGAGCCCGTCAGCAATCCTTTCCAGCGCAGGTCGGACAGACCCCGACAAACTCCACATCGCACCTGAGGCTCGAATACCCCATGGACTGCTCCACGGGGAGATTGGGCAAGGCAATGGGCCACTCCAGGTCATCCACCCGGCCGCAGACCGAACAACGCAGATGCGGATGCGCCGCGGGGTTGCCGTCGAAACGCTTCTGCGTTCCGGCTCCTCCCAGACGCAAAACCACTCCCCTGCTGCTCAGGAAGTCCAGGTTGCGGTATACCGTGCCCAAGCTGATTCGGGGCAGGATCTTGCGGACCATGTCGTAGACTTCGTCGGCCGTCGGGTGTGAGGTCACCTTGCGCAATTCCGCAAGGATCGTTTCCCTCTGCCGCGACAGGCGTGCGCCCTTGTTGTCTTCCGTTTTCATTCAAGGCCTCGCTGTGTGATAATCATTACTAATAAGGAGGCGTATGCTTGTCAACCCATGCGGATGCATCTGTGCGCAAATTGGCACAGATTGCCCAGACAGGCAATAAGCAGCGGGTTTCGATTAAGGGTTATGACATCAAGAAAAAGCAAGGCCCACCGGGAAGGCGGGCCTTGCTTTATTTTCTAGCCGATGAGGGCTTGAAGCTCCGTTATAGTCATGTCGAGCGGAATGTCGAACTGGACTCCGATCTCTTGCCCGGACTGCCAGCGGATTTGCGCGGACAGGTTCTGCAGCCGCCCGCCGTCCTTCACGCCATGGACCGAAAGGGTCAAGCGCTTGTCGTTGAACTTCGGCACCAGTTCCTTCAACTTGAGCCGCGCGCCGCCAGTGCTCAGGTCCACCAAGTCCAGGTGGCAACGCTCTTGTCCCTGGACGACAATGCAGACCGTATCGACTCCATACGCGCACAACTGAATCCGGGCATAGAGCCGTCGATCCACATGCGTTTCCATAGCAACCCCCTTCAAGCCCAATACACAGCTTGAAGAGATACGTTACTCTTCCGAGCGGAACTTTTCAACCAGTCTGGCCAAGTCTTTTGACATCTCCGCAACTTCGCGGATGCTTGTATTGGCGCCCTGGATGTCCTTGGACATCACACCGGAGAGGGTGTTGATCTCACTGACGTTGGTGTTGATCTCCTCGCTTGTGGCAGACTGCTGCTCCGCTGCCGTGGCAATGGAGCGCACCATGTCCGCGATGTGGTCGGAGGCTTCCACGATCTGCTTCAGCACGCCGCCGGCACCGCCCGCAAGCTCAGTGGTCTTGTCCACACGCTCCTTGGCCACGCCCATCTCGCGCACGGCGTCGTCGGTGCTCATCTGGATGTGCTTGATGGCCGACTCGACCTCCTTGGTGGCGGTCATGGTCTTCTCGGCCAATTTGCGCACCTCGTCGGCCACCACGGCGAAGCCGCGCCCGGCGTCGCCGGCGCGTGCGGCCTCAATGGCGGCGTTCAGGGCCAGCAGGTTGGTCTGGTCGGCAATGTCGTTGATGACGCCCATGACCTGCCCGATATCCTTGGCGCTCAGGGAGAGCTGGCTCAGGGCCTGGGACAGGGTCTCCGTGGTGTCGGCCACCTGCTGGATCTCCACCAGGGTCTTCTGGACCATCTCGCCGCCCTCGCGGGCCACGCTGTTGGCCTTGCCCGAGGCCTCGGAGGTCTCTCCGGCGTTCCTGGCCACCTCCAGCACCGTGGCGTTCATCTCCTCCATGGCCGTGGCCATCTGGGTGGTGCGGTCCGCGGCGGAGTCCATGCCCTTGGTGAGGTCCTCCATCTGGTCGCTGATGGCGTCGGAGGCCTGCTCCAACTTCTGCGCCACCTGGGTGACTTCGTTGGCCACGGTGAGCAAATTCTGGCGGTTGGCCTCGATGCGCTTGCGGGCCTGCTCTTCCTGGGTCAGGTCCATCAGCACGCAGACCACGCCCACGAGATTGCCCTGGGCGTCCTTGAGCGGGGAGGCCTCGGCGTACAGGGGGAAGCTCACGCCATCGGAGCGGGCATAGGAGAACTTGCCGCTGACCGCAACGCCGGTGCTCAGCACCTTGCTGGCGTAGGAAGGGCGGCTTGCGTCGCCGTAGAACACCTGAGCCACGACCTGCCCGATGATCTCGCCGTCCGGCTTGCCCAGGATGGCCCGCATGGGGGCATTGGCGTAGCTCATCTTGCCGTCCTTGTCGGCCACATACATGGGCACGATAATGCCGTCGAGCAGACCCTTGCTGTATTCCAGCTGGTCCTTGATGCGCCCGACCATGGTCCCCAGGTGCTCGGCCAGCCGCGCAAGGCGGTCCTGCCCCGAAACGGTGAACTTGGCGTTCAGGTTGCCCTGCAGCACCTCATCGGCGCTGCGCTCGATCTCCGTGATGCGGCGGATGACCACGCGCTTGAAGAAGCTGAACAAGACGAAGCTCAAGGCCAGCATGCCGCCCAGGGACAACAGCGCGGTCATGACCTGGGTCAGGCGCAGGGAGCCGAACTGCTGGGTCAGGTCCTGGCGCATGATCATGGCGCCGAGGATGGGTCGGCTCTTGCCGTGGCAGTGGTAGCACCCGGGCTCATTGGGAATGGTCTTCACTTCGGTGTAGAAATCGACGCCGTTCATGTTCATGACATCGCCGCCCTCGAACTTCTCCTTCAGGCTGCGGGCAACCATGGTGTTGCACTCGTCATGGGCGAGCACGCCCTTCATGTCCTTGCGCTCGGTGGCGTTCTGGGTGGCGTAGGTGATGTTCCCGGCGTAGTCCACCATGTAAACGTCAATGGTCTTGTGCTGCTTGGCCAGGTCGGCAAAGCGCTCCCGGGTGGCCTTGTTGTCGCCCAGGCGCATGGGCTCCTCCACCGCCATGGAGATCATCTGCGAGGATCGCAGGGCGTTGGCCCTGACCTCGGTGAGCATGGCCTTCTTCTGCCAGGAGGTGGTGGCCAGGAACAGGCACAGAAACACCACGCCGCTGGTGGTGCAGGTGAGCACGAGGATGCGGAAGGTCAGGGAGGTGTTGAACCGTTCGATGAGTTTCATGCCATCCTCCTAGTGGGCTCCGCCAAAGAGCATTGGCTTAAAGCGGAAGTTGGAGACCCGCTCGGAATTATGGCACTTTTCGCATTCCTTGACGTTCATGCGGCCCCTGCCCTTGATCAGGTCCTTCTTGCCGCCGGCGTCCACATGGGCGGAACCAGGGCCATGGCAGACCTCGCAGCCTGCATGGGCCAGATCCGGGGTCTTCTCGAAGCTCACAAACCCGCCGGGCTGGCCGTAGCCGGTGGTGTGGCAGGCGTAGCATTCCTTGACTTCATCGGGCGTGAGCTTCTTGGCCATGATCTTGATGCTGCGGTCAGAATGCGCCTTCTTGGCGAACTTGGAAAAGTTGGCGTATTCCTTGTCATGGCAGCCCGCGCAAGTGGCCGTGCCGACATAGGTGCTGGCGGCCTGGGCAGGCCTCTGGGGAAACACCACTCCAGTCAGCAAAAACGCTGCGGCAAGGGTGGGAACAAGCATCCGTTTCCAATTCACCAGGCACCTCCTACGGTCCGCAGTCCAGCTACGCAGCGCAATTATACGTACTTTTGCAAAAGGATACACGCGCGCAGCAATTTTGTAAATGCATGCAAAAATGTAGCGGCAGTCATGTCGCCATGACTGCCACCATTATATCGGATATATACGCCGGAACTTAAGGAGATGTGGGGAAATTACCAGTCAAGCGGGGCCTTGAAGGCGTGGGTCAGGGACTGCACCGGGGCGCAGAACAGTGCCGAGCCGCCCACCGAGACCGTCAGGGCCGTGCCGCCCACCACCCCGATCTGCGCGAACTGCTGTCCGGCGAACAGGGCCTCGAAGGCGGCCTGCTTGTCCGGAGCCACGCTGACCACGAAGCGGCTGGTGGACTCGCTGTAGAGCACCTCAAGAGCGCCGGAGCAGCCGCACTGGGGCACCGCGCCCAGGTCGATCTCCGCACCCAGGCGGCCGCCGATGCACATCTCGGCCAGGGCCACGGCCAGTCCGCCGTCGGAGCAGTCGTGGCAGGCCGTGACCAGCTTCTGGCGGGTGGCCTCGAAGTAGGAGAGGTACCGCTCACGCGCGCTCACCAGGTCCACCTGGGGCACGGCCCCGCGCGAAACACCCAGCTCGCTGGCCAGCTCCGAACCGCCAAGCTCGGCCTTGGTCAGGCCCAGGACGTACACCAGCTCACCCGCAACCTTGAAGTCCGAGGTCACAGCGCATTTCACGTCCGGCATCTTCGCCACCACGGAGTACAACACCGTCGGGGGTATGGATATTTTGACCCCGCCGCCCTTGTAGTCGTTCTTCATGGAGTCCTTGCCGGACACGCAGGGCACGCCGAAGCCTCGGCAGAAGTGGTCAAGCGCCTCGTTGGCGCGCACCAGCTGGGCCAGCTTGTACTCGCCGTCGGGCGTGGTCTCGCTCGCAACCGGGTCGCACCAGCAGAAGTTGTCCGTGCCGGCCATGAAGCGCAAGTCGCCGCCGACGGCCACCGCGCCGCGCACGGCCTCGTCGATGGCCGCAGCCATCATCCAGTAGGTGTCGAGGTCGCTGTACTTGGGACAAATGCCGTGGGAGAGGACCAGGCCCTCGTCCGTGGCGAAGTCCGGCCGGATCACCGCCGCGTCAGAGGGGCCGTCGCGCTCCACGCCCACCAGGGGCTTGATGATGCTCTTGCCCTGGACCTCGTGGTCGTACTGGCGGATGACGTATTCCTTGCTGCAGATGTTCAGCCGCGAGAGCATGCGCGAAAGCAAGGCCTCGTGGTCAACGTCCATGGGAAGCGGGTCCGTCGGGATCACAGGGCGCTCCCAGCGGGCCTTGATCTCCATCTGGGGCAGACCCTCGTGCAGGAAGTCCATGGGCAGGTGCGTCACGTATTTGTCCGCGTAGCGCACGTGGAAGGTGCCGGAGTCGGTGTAGGTGCCCAGGGCCGTGGACTCCACGTCCATCTCCTCGGACAGGGCCAGGAAGGCCGCCAGCTTGTCCGGGGGCACGGCGCAGGTCATGCGCTCCTGGGCCTCGGAAATGAGGATCTCCCAGGGCTTCAGGCCGTCGTACTTGAGCGGGGCGCGGGACAGGTCGAGGTCGCAGCCGCCGCAGTCCTGGGCCATCTCGCCCACGCTGGAGGACAGCCCACCCGCGCCGTTGTCGGTGATGGCGTTGTACAGGCCCAGGTCGCGGGCGCGCATGAGGAAGTCGTACATCTTGCGCTGGGTGATGGGGTCGCCGATCTGCACGGCCGTGGCGGGCGAACCCTCGTGCAATTCTTCCGACGAGAAGGTCGCGCCGTGGATGCCGTCCTTGCCGATGCGACCGCCGATCATAACGATGTGATCGCCGGGCAGCGCGCACTTCTCATGGCTCAGGCGACCCGCCACCCTCACCGGCATGGTGCCCACCGTGCCGCAATAGACCAGCGGCTTGCCGAGGTAGCGCTCATCGAACACGATGGACCCGTTGACGGTGGGGATGCCGCTCTTGTTGCCGCCGTGCTCCACGCCCTCGCGCACGCCTTCCAGCACGCGGCGGGGGTGCAGCAGCCGGGGCGGCAGCTCGCCCTCCCAGAAGGGCGAGGCAAAGCAGAAGACATCAGTGTTGCACAAAAGGTTCGCGCCCAGGCCCGTGCCCATGGGGTCGCGGTTCACGCCCACGATGCCCGTAAGCGCTCCGCCGTAGGGGTCCAGCGCCGAGGGCGAGTTGTGCGTCTCGACCTTGATGCAGATGTTCAGGTTGTCGTTGAAGCGCAGAACGCCCGCGTTGTCCTTGAACACGGACAGGCAGAAGTCATCCTTGCCCTTGGCCTGGCGGATGGCCTTGGTGCTGCCCTTGATGCAGGTCTTGTACAGGCTGTCGATGCTGCGCCTGGTGCCCTGCTCGGCGTCCTCGTAGTCAATTTGGGCGTTGAAGATCTTGTGCTTGCAGTGCTCGCTCCAGGTCTGGGCCAGCACCTCGACCTCGGCGTCGGTGGGGTTGTCCACCAGCTCGGGCGGCAGCCCGGCGGCCTTTCTGGCGGTGCGGGTCGCCGGGTCCTTGAAGTGCTCCACGATGGTGCGCATCTCACCCAGGGACAGGGCCAGCGTGTTGGCGCGGCTGAAAGCGACGAGTTCGTCGTCGGTCATGGTGGTCAGCGGGATCACCAGGACCTCGTCGCTGGCCTGGCCGGTGACCCGCGCGGCCCTGGGCTCGAAGCCGGGGTTCTTGAGCCAGGCCTCGGCGGACTTGATCTCGAAGCGCTGGATGAGCTCGTTGGCGAGCAGGTCGCGCGCGATGTGCAGCACGGTCTTCTCGTCCAGCACGCTCCCGGCCTTGGCGCGCAGCAGGTACTGCACGCTGGTGTACACGGCCAGCGGTTTGGCCTCGGCCTTGGAGAGGCCGAGCACCAGGGCGATGGTCTCGCGCGCGGTGCGGGCCTCGTTGTCGGTCACGCCGGGGCGGAAGCCCACCTCCAGCGCCCAGTCAAAGTCCCCGGCCTGGGCCAGGGCCAGGGGCGTGAGCGAGACCGCGTGCAGCACGGGGTCATGCAGGGCCCCGGCGTCCAGCACGGCGCGGGCCTGGGCCTGGTTGACGCCTTCGACCGTGTAGACGCGGACAATGCCCACGCCCTCCAGGTCCAGACCGAGTTCGCTCTTGATCTTGCGGGCCACTCGGCCGCCCACCACATCGCGCACATGGGGCTTCAGGCCCACCTCAAAACGCAAAAGCATAGGATGCACTCCTTGGAATATCCGGCCCGTCTGATCGGGCGCGGCCGTTAGCCCCTGGGTTCAGCCCTCGGAGAGGGTGTCGCCCCCGGCGGTCTTGGATGTGTAGGCCAGGTTGTCCACGCGCGCCAGCAGCGTCTCCGGGGTGTCGTCCTCCCGCAGCATTGCCGCTCCCACACTGACGGTGACCAGCCCCTTGAACTGCTCGCGCACGTCAGCCAGGATGCGTTGGCCAATGACCAGCAGATGCTCCTGGTCGACCTCGGTTACGATGACCACGAACTCGTCCCCGCCGTAGCGGCAGGGATAGTCCATCCCCTGGCGCACCTGCCGCAGGAGCATGGCCCCGATGCCCTTGAGCACGGCGTCGCCTGCCAGGTGGCCCTGAGTGTCGTTGACGGCCTTGAATTTGTCCAGATCGAAGAAGACCATGCCGAGGCCGCGGCCGGTGCGGCGGCAGCGAGTCACCTCGCGCTCGAGCGTGGTGTGGAACTGGTAGTGGTTGAACAGGCCCGTGAGCCCGTCGAACAGGGCGCGCACCTTGAGCTTGGCCTCCAGCCGCCGGATCTGGGTCAGATCCCGGCCCACCACCAGATACTCCTGGGCTGTGCCCGGCTTGCCCGTGAGGGACACGATGGACAGCTCATAGGGCAGCTCCGAGCCGCCCTGGCCGACCAGCAGGGCCTCCACCGGGGAAGGCTGGTCCACGGCGAAGAGCTCCGCTCCCCAGCCCCCGGTGGAAGGCTGCTGCGGGCTGAAGACCTTGAAGAAGTCCCGGCCTGAAAGCCCCAGCTCCGGTCGCGAGCAGAAGTCCACCAGGCCTTTGGCGCTGACAGTGAGCACCAGCTCCTGCATGGACCCCACCAGGCGCTCCAGGAAATTCTTGCGGCGCAGGGTCTGCACCTCGCCCCCGGAGAGTTCGCGCAGGTCCTCCAGCAGGAGCAGCACGCCCTGGCTCTGGGCGTCCGCGCTCCGGTGGGCCGAGAGGTACAGGCAGCCGTCCACGGAAGACCCGCCACGCTGCCGCTCAGCGAAATAAACGACCTTGCCGAAGCTCGTGCGGCTGGTGTCGGCCAGAAAGGCCGAGACCTCGGCCACGGTTTCGGCGGGGAACCTGCAGGACAGGATATCCTCCAGGGTCTGCCCGCGCGCCGAGGTGCCCAGGTCCAGGTACTCGCCGATGCGCTTGTTGGCCTCCACAACGATCCCGGCCCCGTCGATGCGGGCCACGCCGATGGGGATCTTGTCAAAGGCCTGGGCCTTCTCCTCCAGCACGGCCTGCCGGGCGCAGTAGTATTCGAAGCCCTGGCTGAAGAACCGCAGGTACAGGTGCAAATTGTCCAGCTCGTCCTGGGGCAGGTTGGCCTCGCCCAGGCGCAGCTCGCCCAGGTGCCTGCCCGCGACGGTGAGTTCCAGGCCGGGCCGCTTGATGCGCCAGGGCAGGCGGCCCTCGGAGACGTGGCCCTCGGCCTTCTCCAGCACGCCCTCCGGGGTCAGATGGAACAGCCTGTAGGTGCTGCCATGGGGCGTGCGCAGGGCCAGGTCCCAGGACTTCACGTCCCAGTTGAGCTTGATGTGCTTGCCCAGAGTGCGCGCAACGGAGGACAGCCCGCCTTCGGCGGTCAAGAGGTCCATGCTGAGGAAACAGTAGCCCTGCATGACCTTCACGGAGTGGCGGTAGTAGGCCCGGTTCTGGTCGCCCTCGCCGATGCCGAGGGACTCCAACATGGAGCGGAACTTCTCCAGGCACTCGCTGCGCAGGGCGTCCACCTCGCGCTCGCTCATGCCAAGCACCCCGCGCAGGAGCACCTCGAACTGCACCACGCTGAACGGGCCGGAGGCGTGGCCCAGCTCCATCTCCGACCACTGGGTGGCCAGGATCACGGCCTGGGTCAGCGGATTCTGTTCAGAGAGGTTGTCCATGGAATGGTGGGAGCGGATGCTCTCGCACATGTCCGCCGGAATGCCCCAGCGGGTCAGGAGCAGCTGCGACAGGGCGCCATGGTGCATGCCCCACTGCTCCTCCTCATAGGCCAGCTGGTCCTTGCTCAGCACGGTGATGCGGTCGCGCTGGTCCGGATCGACCAGAAGCTCCTTGGCCGCGCAGCGCAGAAAAAGCAGGCTGACGTCCTTCAAGAGCGCGCAGAGGTACGCCTGGTCGGCCTGGCGCGGGCAAAGCCGCGCGGCCAAAAGCTCCGCAGCGATGGCCGACCAGACGATGAGCCGCCAGTCGGGGAAAAAATCATACTCGCAGTCCGGGAAGCCGTTCTCCAGGTCCTTCTGCAGGCTCATGGCCACGGCCACCTTGAGCAGCTCGCGGCTGCCCAGAACCGAGACCGCGCGGTGCAGGTCCGTGACTTTCTGGGGCAGGCCGTAGAAAGCGGAGTTCACGAGATTCAGAATGGTTGTGGCCAGAGCGGGGTCGAGGCGGATGGTCTCGGCCATGACGGAGAAGTCCGGTTCAGGCTTCACGGTCTCCTGCATGAGCCGCAGCATCACAGGGGAAAGGGAGATCTTCTGGAGCAGATGCGGTGAGTTGAGAAGCAGATTTTTGGCCACCGGCCCCCCGATCACTTGCGTCTGGTCAGGACATACTCCGCAGCCTGGGCCAGGACCTCACGCTCCGGGGAGACAGGCAACATCTCCAGCTCTTTCACTGCGGCGGCGACGTAGCGGGCGGCCTCCTCGCGGGTTTTCTCAGCCAAGCCCTTTTCCCGCACATCGCGAACTATGCCTTCGGCCTGTTCAACGGTCAACCGTTTTTCCCGGAGCGCGTCGAGCAACTCGCCCGCCTCGGCCGGGGGCAGGGCTTCCAGGTGCAGGATCAGAGGCAGGGTCATCTTGCCCTCGCGCAGGTCGCCCCCGGCGGGCTTGCCCATCTCGCCCTCGCTCACGGTGTAGTCCAGCGCGTCGTCCACCAACTGGAAGGCGATGCCCAGGTTCAGGCCGAACTCCCCGGCCAGGTGCTCCAGGGCGCGGTCGCGGCTGGTCAGGGCCGCGCCGCAGCGGCAGGCCGTCTCAATGAGCCGGGCGGTCTTGCCGATGATGATGTCCATGTAGGCGCCCCGGTCGGCCGTGGGGTTCCGGGTATGGGCCAGCTCGCGGATCTCGCCATCGGCCGTGGCCATGATGCCCCGGGCCAAAAGCGCGTTCAGGCGCGGGATGTCGTAGTCCGCGCCAAGCTTGTTGGCCAGGGCCAGGAGCACGTCGCCCGCGAGTATGGCTTCCGTGGTGCCGAAGCACACGTGGGCCGAGGTCTGGCCCCGGCGCGTCAGGGCCTGGTCCAGCACGTCGTCGTGCAGCAGGGTCGCCGTGTGCAGCATCTCCAGCGCGCAGGCGATGGGCATGATGTCGCACGCCTGGTGGCCCAGGGCGCGGGCAAAGAGAATGGTCAGCATGGGCCGGATGCGCTTGCCGCCGGAGAGCAGCACGTGGCGGGCCACCTCGCGCACCAGGCCGTCGAGCTTGTCCGCCTCTGCGGCCAGAAAGGCGTCGATGCCGGGAACCTCCCGCATGAAATATGCCCGCATTTCGTTCATTGCTTCCGTCCGCTTGCGCTGTTGAGGTGACACGTCAGGCCCCGGGGCCGGTTTGCAGCAGCCGTTGCGCGGCCTGGCCCAGGGACACCAGAGCGCCGGGCAGGTCCCAGGACTCAGGCGGCCGCGCGCCCACGGCGTTGCTCACCGCGCGCAGCTCCACGAAAGGAACGTTGGCCATGGCGCAGCCGTAGGCCAGGGCAAAGCCCTCCATGTTCTCCAGGCCCGCCTGGTGGCGCGCACGCAGCAGATCAGCGCGCTCGGCGTCCGCCGTGACGCCGCTCACGGTCAGGCTCTTGGTCGTGGTCCAGGGCCCAAGGCAGAGCCCCAGCCGCGCCAGAGTGATGGATGCATCCCAGACCACGCGGTCCCACACGGCGGCGTCCGGGACTGCCTCAGAGTCCGCGCGAGGGACATGGCCCAGGACAAACCCGAGGGCCGTGGCGTCGGCCGAGCACCAGCCCGTGGCCAGGAGACCGTATTCCGGCCAGACCTCCCTGTCCACCAGACGCACGGAGCACAGGGGATGAGTGGAAAGATCGAAGCTCCCGGCAAGGCCCAGGCAGACCACGCCGTCCACATCGTCACGCGTGAGGGCCGCGCCCAAGGACAGCCCGGCGTTGATGACGCCAATCCCGGAGACGCAAGCCAGAACCTCGCGGCCATGGGCCGTGCGCGAAACCACAGCCCCCTGCGGCTGCGCCTTCGGCCGGCCGGCGCCGACGCCCAGGGCGGCATCCATTTCCAGCGCGGTGGCGGTGATGATGAGAATTGCCATGGCGGACCTACAACCTCCAGAGGCGGAACCCGGCGGTCCCGGCCTCGGCCTGGCTGAAGCGGCCCTTGACGTCCAGCAGGAGCGGGGACGCCTGGTCGCGGTACCAGCCGCGCAGCTCGGCCAACCCCAGTCCCTGGTACTGGGCATGGGGCACGGCCAGGATCAGCGCGTCCAGGTTCCGCAGGGCCGCAAGGTCGGAAAGCTCGATCCCGTACTCGTGGCGGGCCTCGTCGGCGTCGGCCATGGGGTCGTGCACCAGCACCTCGACGCCGTAGTCGACCAGCTCGGCCACCACGTCGATGACCCGGGTGTTGCGCAGGTCCGGCACGTTCTCCTTGAAGGTGAAGCCCAGGATGCCCACGCGCGCGCCCTTGACCAGCACGGCCCCGTCGATGAGGCCCTTGACGCAGGCCTGGGCGATGAACTGGCCCATGCCGTCGTTGATGGCGCGCCCGGCCAGGATGACCCGGGGCGCGATGCCCAGGGCCTGGGCCTTGAAGGTCAGGTAGTAGGGATCCACGCCGATGCAGTGGCCACCCACCAGGCCCGGCCGGAAGGGCAGGAAGTTCCACTTGGTGCCCGCAGCCTCGAGCACCTCGTTGGTGTCGATGCCCATGCGGTCGAAGATCATGGCCAGCTCGTTCATGAGCGCGATGTTCAGGTCGCGCTGGGTGTTCTCAATGACCTTGGCGGCCTCGGCCACCTTGATGCTGGAGGCCCGGTAGATGCCAGCCTTGACCACGCTGCCGTAAATCCCGGCCAAGAGGTCGGCCGTGGCCTGGTCCTGGCCCGCCACCACCTTGACGATGGTCTCCAGCGTGTGGTCCTTGTCGCCGGGGTTGATGCGCTCCGGCGAGTAGCCCACGAAAAAGTCCCGCCCGCAGGCAAGGCCGGAGTGCTGCTCCAGAAGCGGGACGCAGACCTCCTCGGTGAGGCCTGGGTACACGGTGGACTCGTAGACCACCACAGCGCCCTTGGCCAGGTTCGCGCCCACGGTGCGCGTGGCGCCGATGACCGGGGTCAGGTCCGGGGCGCGGTGCAGGTCGATGGGCGTGGGCACGGCCACGATGACCACGGTGGCCTCTTTCAGGCGCGCGGGATCGCAGGTGAAGTCCAGGGCGGCGGTGGCCAGGCCCTGGCCCGTCACCTCGCCCGTGCGGTCGCGCCCGGCCATGAGTTCGTCCACGCGCTTCTGCGAAATGTCGAAGCCGATGACGGCGTAATGCCGGGCCAGGGCCACAGCCAGGGGCAGGCCCACGTAGCCCAGGCCGACCACGGCGATCTTTGCGCGCCGCGCCTTGAATTCTTCCAGTGTTGTCATCAATCCCTCAAGGGTTTCTGCCGGTCCGCCAGCCCCGCCTGTGGACAACCCGCGCCGGCGCGGATACAAGGGGCGGCATGGAACTCAACTGGCAGCTTATCTTCATCGCCCTGGGCCTGGCCTTCCTCCTGGAAGGTCTGCCCTACTTCATACTGGCCGAGCGGATGCCGACCGTGCTCCTGACCCTGGCCAGCCGCTCGCCGCGCTCCCTGCGCATCCTGGGGCTCACGACCATGATCCTGGGCGTCTTGCTGGTGGCTCTGGGCCGTTCCCTCTCGTCCTGAAACAGCCGTTAAAAAACTCCGTCTAGACCGCTTCCGGGCCGTGCTGCGCAGGTGTTTCCGCCTCTGCGCCGCCCGCCTTTTCCGCCACATGCAGGTACACGATGCCGGAGAGCATGGCAACGTGAAACACGCGCGCATACCCGGCGTCCAACAGCTCCCGCGCCAGCTGGCGCTCGTCCGGGAACTCGCGGATCGTCTCGGCCAGGTAGCGGTAGGCCGCACGGTCGCCGGAGACCAGCTTGCCGAGCCCCGGCAACACCTTGTCCAGATAGAAATTGTACAGCCCGCCCCAGACCTTGCGCCTGCCGGTGCCGAACTCCAGGATGCAGAAGCGCCCGCCGGGCTTGAGCACCCGGAGCACCTCCCGGTGCGCGCTCATGCGCGGGCGGATGTTGCGGATGCCAAAGGCGATGGTGGCGGCGCTGGCGCTCTCGTCCGGCAGGGGCAGACTGCGGCCGTCGCCCTGCACAGGCATGATGCGCTGGTCAAGGCCGCCCACGAGCTTCTTCTTGCCGCGCTCCAGCATGGGCAGGGCAAAGTCCACGGCGGCCACGCGCACGTCCGGGTACTGGCGGGTGAGTGCCACGGACACGTCAAGCGTGCCTGCTGCCAAGTCCAGCACGAGGGTGCCGGGCTCGGGCCGGGCCGCGCGGGCCAGCCTCCAGCGCCAGTAGATGTCCAGACCGAGGCTCAGGGTGTGGTTGAGGAAGTCGTACCAGCCGGCGATGCGGCCGAACATGGCCGCCACCTGGCGTCCGTGCAGCTGGTCGCGCTGGTCCTGGTCCGGTGCTGAAAACTGCTGCATGGTCTACTCGGCCTTGTCCTTCTTCTTGTGGTCCCTGGCAGGGGCGCTGGCCGCGCCGCCGCCCACGGTGGCGAGGATCTCGGTATAGATCTCGGCAAAATGCTCGGCAAAGTTGGCCGGGGAGATGCGGCCCACCTCAATGAACTTGACCACAATCTCCTTGGCCACCTGCAGGGCCTGCTTTTCAAGCGACTCCATGCCTTCTCTCCCTGTATTCCAGGCGCATCGGCCCGGCTGCATGACCGGAAAAACCCGCCCGGTGGGAAATGGCCGTGACCGCACCACGCGGGGACCCCGGGCGGGAAAAGGAAAGAAACCGGCAAGGCCCCTCCCCCTTTGTTTTGCGGCACCCTAGCATGCGCGCCCCCGCCTCGTCGAGTCCAGCGCGGTGTGGAAACAGGCCCTTGCCGTGGTCGCCCCCCGCTGCGCAGCCGTCTTGGCCCGCCTTCATGAGGGACGGGGCCATCGGCCTCCGGGCCACGCAAAAGGGCCGCCTCCTTGGGGAAGCGGCCCTTTGTGAATGGTGGGATGAAGCAAGCGTGCGCGCCCGCTATTCGTCGTGCCGGCTACTCATCGTGCATGGACGCCGCCAGGGCGGCGATCTCCTCGCGGATGACGCGCGCGGCTTCACGCGGCACGGCGCGCTCGATCTCGGTGCGCACGTCGCGGTCGAGCTGGATCTGGCGGTCCTCCACCAGGGCCAGGCGCTCCTTGAACTCCGTGGCGGACTTGTCGCTGTCCTGGGCGCGCTGGCGCAGGGACTCCTCCAGCTGGGAACGCAGGTCGGACAGTTCACGGCGCAAGGACTGGCCCTCGTCGTGGGAGGACTGCAAGCGCTGCTCCATGGCGGCCAGGGCCTGGTCCTTTTCGGCCAACTGGCCCTCCAGGCGCACCACGGCAACGCTGCCGCCCATGACCTGAGTGGCCAGAGCCGCGAGCTTCTGCTGCAAGTCCTCAAGGGCCGCAACCGGGACAGAGGGCGTCTGCGGCGCGGGTTCAACAGCAGCGGCCACGGCGGCGGCCAGGCCGATGCCCACATCGCCAAGGGAGAGCTCGTCCTGGGGCTCAGGCACGGGCGCGGCTTCGGGGGTCCCGGCGCCGTCGGCGAACTGGTCAAGCAGGGCCGCGGGGTCCAGGGACTGCTCCACGGCGGGTTCCTCGGCCGGGGCCTCCAGGCCCTCCATCATGCCGCCTTCCATCAGGCCGCTGATGTCGAGGTCGCCGGTGTCGAGAAGCTGGCTCACAGCCTCGGCCGGGGCGGCGTCGAGGTCGTCAGGACCAGCCACGCTGTCCTGGCCCTCGGGGGGCAGGGAAAGGTTCAGGTCTCCGCCCATATCCTCGTCCGCCAGGGCCATGGGCTCCGGATCAGAAAGATCGGGCAGGGAAATATCCAGGTCGGGCAATTCCATCGCCAGTGCAGGCTCGGGCTCGGGCAGAGGCGGGGCAAGGGGCGCATCCTCCACGAGGTCGCCCAGGGACAGCTCAAGCATCTCGTCGACGGGCTCGGACAGGGGCTCGGACAGGGGCTCTGCCGCTTTTGGAACGTTGAGCGTCTCCAGGAGATCGCTCATGTCGGTGTCATCGTGCGGAGGGAGCACCTCGGCCTTGGCCTCTGGCTCCTTGGCCTCGCCCAGGCCGGAAATGAGGTCGTCAAGGCCGGCTGTGTCGATTCCGCCGTCCTTGCCACCTGCGGTGTCCTCGGGCGGAGTGATGTCCAGCTCGCCGCCGGTCGCGAAGGCGCCCAGGTCCAGGACGTCGTCCTCCGCTTCGGCCGAGTCAACGGGAGCGGGCGTGGCGAAGTCGCCGAGGTCGAGCACGTCCTCGTCCGGAGCGGGCGGGGCGGCAGACGCGGCGAAGTCGCCAAGGTCGAGCACGTCCTCGTCCTGGGCAGGGGTTGTCGCGGGCTCGGGCACCAAGTCATCGAGCAGAAGGATATCCTCTACGGCTGAATTGCCAGAGACAGGAGCCTTGCTCACGGGTTCAGTCAGGTCCTCGGCAAAGAGGGCCTCCAGCTCCTTCTCGAAATCGCTCTCCGGGGTCGATGCCTTGGCCTTCTTGGGCTCCAGGTCAAGTCCCGCCAGATCGAGGACGTCGTCAGGAGAGGGGGGAGTCGGCGTCATGGTCTCCTCCTCCACAGGGAAACGTTAAAAAAGGGGGCCGCTTGCGCAGCCCCCTGGATGAGCGTAATCGCGGCTAGGCCTTCACGTGGCACTTGGGGCAAGCGGTGGGGGCTTTCGGGCTCTTATCCTTCACGGCCTTGTGGCAGCCCAGGCAGCTCTTGGCGTTGGCGCCGTGGAAGGCGGCGTAGAAGGAATCCTTGCCAGTCTTGGCAACATAATCAGCGTGGCAGCCCTTGCTGTCGCACTTGGCAAACTCGTTGGCGCCGACCTTTTTGTGGTGGCAGTCAACACACTTGGCGGACTTGTGCGTCCCGTGGTTAAACTTCACCACAGGCTGCTTGGCGCCAGCGGGGGCCTTCATGGCAAGTCCATCGGCCGGGGCCTTCGGGGCGGCGGCATACAGGGGCAGCGCCAGGGCCAGGGCCAGGGCGGCAACCATCAGGGTCATAAAGAGAGAACGTTTCATGCTCCTCAATCCTCCTTTCACGTACGTGAAAACTCCACTATCCTCTGCCTATCAATCAGGTACCCCCATTTTCTTAGGGGGACCAATCCAAGACGAACGAGTGCTAAATACCCTCAAACGGCGGTTCCTGGCAAGGGAGGCGGCACACTTTTCCAGGATTTTTTTCACAAGCCCGCCGGGACATCCTCCCCAGTAAGCCCGTACTTCCCGGCATACCCGCGCGGAGTGAGCATGCGCGGTCCCGCTTTTGCGGCAACAAGACGGGTTGCGCTGTTGCCCACCACCACTATGCTCTGCATATCCACGGCCTCCACGTCCAGGCCGTCCAGGCTGGTCACGATGACCTCCTGCCCGGGCCGGTAGGCGCGCTTGACCAGACCCACGGGCGTGGTCCCCGGCCGGTGCGCGGCGATGGCCGCCAGCGCCAGCGGCAGCTGGTCCCTGCGCCGCCCCGAGCGCGGGTTGTAGAGCACGATGACGAAGTCGGCCCCGGCCGCCGCCGCAAGGCGACGCATAATGACCTCCCAGGGCGTGAGCAGATCGCTCAGGCTGATGACGGCGAAGTCGTGCATGAGCGGAGCGCCCAGAAGCGCCGCCGCCGCGCACAGGGCCGGGATGCCCGGCACAACCTCGACATCCAACTCCAGCGCAAGGCCGCGCGCCTCCACCAGCTCCAGCACCAGCCCGGCCATGGCGTACACGCCCGCGTCGCCGCTTGAGACCACCACGGTCTCGACCCCGGAGCGCGCCAGGTCAAGGGCCGCATTGCAGCGCTCCACTTCGCCGGTCATGCCCGTGGACAGCACCTGCCGCCCGGCCAGGACCGAAGGCTCCACCAGCTCAATGTAGCCCTTGTAGCCCACGATGGCGCGGGCGCGCAAAAGCGCGGCACGAGCCAGGGGGGGCAAGAGGGCCGCGTCGCCCGGCCCGAGTCCCACTACAGTGATGCGTCCGCTCAACTCATGCTCCCTTGCTCCGGAGCGCCACCGCACAGGTGACGCGCCCGGTCTTGGTCTTGGGCGAGATCAGCTCCCCGCCCCGTGCGAGCAGCAGGGCCGCAGCCTCGCTCACGCTGCCTGTGCCGGTGCGGCGCAGGACCGTCTCGGACTGCCCGGCCGCCTCAACCGCCGCCAGGGCCTCTGGCTCGTAGAATACAACTTCCGGGCCAAGGGCCGCAGCGGCGGCGCAAAGCCCCGAGTCATCACGTTTTATGCTCGCCGTGCCCACAGCGGCCACGCTCTGCGGACAGAGGCCCTGCTGCGCAAACACGGTCGCAATGTGCGCAAGGATTTCACTTTCCGGCACATTCTTGCGACTGCCCAGCCCCAGGCACAGGCAGCGCGGATACAGGCGGAAGGTCTGCGAAAAAATCCCGCCCGCCCGCCAGTGGCACCAGACGCCCGGCAGGGCCGGGTCCCATTTCTCGGGTGCGGTGGCCACGAAAAGCCCGCCGCAGTCCTCGCCATCCAGCAGCCGCCCATCGGGGTCGAACACCTGCACCGGGCAGCCCTCAAGCAGGGCCGCGCTCACAGCCTTGGCCGCGGGCAGGTTCTCGACAGCCATGCCGCGCGCACGCGCCAGCTCGTCCACGGCGGGCAAACCGGCCACGTCCGTGCCGGTGGTGATGACCGGAGTCGCGCCGGTGATTTGCGCCAGCTCGCGCGCCAGCTCGTTGGCCCCGCCGATGTGGCCGGACACCAGGCTGATGGCGAAGCGGGCCTCGTGGTCGATGACCGCCACGGCCGGGTCCACGGCCTTGCCGCGCAAAAGCGGGGCAATGGCGCGCACCGCGATGCCCGCAGCGCCTATGAACACGTGGCGCGGGTAGCGGGAAAAGGTCCGGACCAGGAGCTCGTGGATGCTGGCGAAGGGCTGGATTCCCTGCCCGGTCTGTCCGGCCTGCCCTGCCAGGCGCTCCGGGGCAAAAATATCCGCAGACATGCTGTCGGCCAGGCGCAGGGCAAGGACCAGGCTCTGGGCGCTCAGGGCGTAGAGGGCCGTGCTCGCGCCTTGCCGGTTGACGACCATGGCAGTTGGCATGGCCGCAGGCGCGCTCACCCCTTGTCCGCCCAGATGATGAACACCGGGTTCTGGGCGCGCAGGCGCAGGTCTCCGGCCAGGCGGTCTGCGGTGGAGGCCTGGATCTGGGTGATGCCGAAGTTCCAGTTCTGGGCCTGGAAATAGTCCTTCACGCGCATGAGCGTGTCGAGCAGGATGGCGTGGATGACTATCCTTCCGCCGGGCTTGAGGCGCAGGCAGGCGTGGGCCAGGGCGCGGGTGTTCTGCCCCAGGCCGCCGCCGATGAACACGCGGTCCGGGTCCGGCAGGGCAACAAGGCAGTCGGGCATCTCTCCGGTGACGGTATCGACCAGCCAGGCCCCGATGCGCCGCACGTTCTCGCGGATCATGGCCGCACGTCTGCTCTCGCGCTCCACGGCGAAGATGCGCCCCTCGTGGGCCAGGTGCGAGGCCTCGATGGCCACGGAGCCGCAGCCCGCGCCAAGGTCCCAGACCACGGAGTCGGGCATGACCCCGAGCATGGCCAGGCCAGTGGCCCGGGCGGCCTGCTTGGTGATGAGCCCCTTCTCGTGCAGGTAGTAGTGGTCCGGGATGCCCAGCATGAGCGGGATCTCCGGGGGCGCGGTGCGCTCCACCAGGACCAGGTTCAGGTCGGCGAAGGGCAGGTCCCAGGCCTCCTCCAGGCGCAGGCGCCGGGCGGTCTCGTTGGGCGCGCCGAGGTTCTCCAGCACGATGAGCTGCGCGTCCACCACACCGCGCTCCAAAAGCGCCTGGGCGATGACCGCAGGCGAATTCTCCGGGTCCGTGAACACGGCCAGGCGCTCGAAGCGCGCCAGGGAGGCGAAGAGCGGGTTGAAGTCGCTGCGGCCATGCAGGGAAACCACGCGCACCTCGTGCCAGGGCAGGCCCACGCGGGCCGCGGCCATCTGCAGGGTGCACAGGTTGGGGTGCACATGCACGCGCTCCGCGCCCAGGTGCTCGATGAGCCTTTTCCCCAGGCCGAAGAACAGCGGGTCGCCGTCGGCCAGCACCACCACGGCCTTGCCCGCGTCCAGGTCGCGTTCGATATCCTCCATGATGGGCGTGAGCGGCCCGACCACGGGGATTACCTTCTCCGGGCGGCAGGAACGCGGCGCGGCGTCGAGCAGCCTGCGCCCGGCCACAAGCACCTGGGCGCGGGCCAGGATGTCGTCCACGCCGGGGGGCGGGGTCAGGATGCCGGGCCGAAGGCCGATCACGTGCACGGGGTTCTGGCTCTTGTCGAACATGGGTCCCCTTTAGCGCGAACCCGCGCCCGGGTGAAGGGGGGTGGCGGGGGCAAAAATGGATTGCGGCACCGGGTCGGCAAAGAGGCAGGCCCCGGTCATGTCAAAAACCACATAGCGCACGCTTAAGGCCGACCCGGCAAAGCCCTGGGCGGCCTTGCGCGCGCGCGCAACCAAGAGCTCGACCAGCCTGCGCCCCGCTTCGCCCTGCCCAGCCAGGGCCAGGGCCTGGGCTGCGGTGTTGGCCTGGGCCACGGCGACCACGGTGGCCTCGTCCGCCCCGGCCTGGCGCGCCCAGTCAGCCAAAAGCGCGAAGTCGAGCTCGGCCGCCCGCGCGTGGGTGTTGGCAAAGCCTTGGGCCTGCTTCACCAGCTTGCCCGGAAACACGGCCCAGACCACGTCGGTGAAGCCGCGCGCGGCTGCCGCGCCAAGGGCGTGGGCGAAGAAGTCCGCCGCCTGGATCAGGCAGAGGTCCGGCACAAAGGGGTGGCGCTCCTGCAGCAGGCGCTCGCTGCGGCGGCCCGTGGTCAGGACGACGGCTTGCAGACCGGCCGCCCGGGCCACGTCCAAACCCGCGTCGATGCAGGCTGCCCAGGCCTCGTGGCTGTAGGGCCGCACGATGCCGCCCGTGCCCAGGATGGAGATGCCGCCGACAATGCCCAGGCGCGGGTTCAGGGTATGCTTGGCGATGGCCTCGCCGTCAGGAACCTCGATGACCACCAGCGCAATCCCTTTAAAATAAGGGGGGAGTACTTCCAGAACGCTCTGCCGAATCTGCGCCTCCGGGCCGGGGTTGATGGCGGCCTGGCCCACGGCCACGCTCAGGCCGGGCAGGGTCACGCGGCCCACGCCGCGCCCGCCGCCGATGAGCACATGCGGGCCGACCCCGGAAAAGGCCGGGTCCAGGGTCACGTGGGCCTCGATGCGCGCGCCGTGGGTGGCGTCCGGGTCGTCGCCTGCGTCCTTGATGACTGCGGCGCGCACGCCCATCTCGTCATCGACCACCGAGGCGATGGGGATGATCAGCCGATTGAGGCCAGGCAGGTGCGGGGGCGGCAGGGGGATGTCCACCACCTGCGGGACCTCGCCGGTGAGGGCGAAGAGCGTGGCCGCGCGCGCCGCCGCAGCGGCCGCCGAGCCCGTGGTGAAGCCCTCGCGGAGGTGACCCTCGCGGAGGTGACCCTCCTGCCCTGAAGCTGCTCGGCGGCTCATGCGGCGGGCCTCGTGTCCAGGGCCTTCGGTCCAAAGAGGATGCGCACTCCGGCTGCCCGGGCGAGGTTCCTCAGCATGGCCGGGAAAAGCAGACCGTGGGCCGGCCACATGGCCCACCAGTAGGCCAGGCCCCACAGCCCGCGCGGCTGGAAGCTGGTCAGGAGCAGGAGTTCCGTGCCGCCGTCTTTCGGGGCCAGGCGCAGGTCCAGGGTGGCGGCGCCCGGCAGCTTCATCTCGGCCAGCAGAAGCAGACGGCGCTCCGGCTCGGCCACCAGCACGCGCCAGAAATCCAGGGCCTCGCCCACGGCCACGGTCGCGCCGTCGCGCCGCCCACGCGAGAGCCCCGGCCCGCCCAGCAGCTTGTCCGCAAAGCCGCGCACCCGCCAGAGCAGGTTGCCCGCATACCAGCCCGTGTCCCCGCCAATGCGCTGCACGGCGTCCCAGACGCGCGCCGGGTCGGCCTCCAGGGTGGCGGCGTAGTCGGCCCGGAACACGGTGCCCCCGGCAAAGCTCGCGTCCCCGGCCCTGGTCCACTCCGCCGGGCAGGACGCGGCCTGGCCCAGCTCCTTTGGCGCGCAGGGCGTCCCGGCGTCAAAGCAGCAGGTGGCGGCCCCGCCCTCCCGTGTCTCGGACAGGGCCGCGGCGATGGCCTCCTCGCAGCCCAGGAGCTTCTGCGGCACCAGGTCCAGGATGCGCGTGTCGTGGCAGACCACCTCGTTTTTCAGGCCCTCGATGAGCGGCCGCACCAGGTGCGCGGGCACGGGCGTGATGAGGTTGACCCAAAAGGCCGAGAGCCCCGGCGTGAGAAACGGCAGAGGGATGATGAGCGGCGCGCGGATGTGCGCGGCGCGGGCGTAGCTGTGAAAGAGTTCGCCATAGGTGATGACGTCCGGGCCGCCGATGTCGAGCGTCAGGCCGCTGGTGGCCGGGTTCTCCAGGCAGCCGAGCAGGTACCCCAGCACGTTGCTGACTGCGATGGGCTGGCAGCGCGTGCTCACCCAGCGCGGGGTGAGCATCACGGGCAGCCGCTCCACCAGGGCGCGGATGATCTCAAAGGAGGCGCTGCCCGAGCCCAGGATCACGGCCGCGCGGAGCACGGTGGCTGGCACTGCTCCTTCGCTCAAGATGCGCCCCACCTCGGAGCGCGAGCGCAAATGCTCGGACAGGCTCGGCGCGCCCGTCTCGTCTGTCTCATCGGTGGCGCCCAGCCCGCTCAGGTAGATGATGCGCCCCACCCCGGCCTCGGCTGCGGCCTGGGCCATGTTGCTGGCGGCCTGGCGGTCGGCCAGGGCGAAATCCCCGCCCGCGCCCATGGAGTGCACCAGGTAGAAGGCTGTGGAGCAGCCCTGCATGGCCGCCGCGAGGCTGGCCTTGTCCGTGACGTCGGCAGGGAGCACGCGCAGGTTCGGGTGCGCGCCGTAAGGGCGGGCCAGGAGCTTGCGCGGGCTGCGCACCCCGGCCACGACCGTGTGGCCGTGCGCAAGCAGGAGCGGCACCAGCCGCCCGCCCACGTAGCCTGTGGCCCCGGCGACGAAGACCGTGTCCCCGGCCATGCTAGTCCTTGGGCTTCCAGCCCAGGCGCTTCAGGCAGTCGGCCATGACCGGCTCCCGGGCATCGCCCTGGGGCTGCGGCCCGATCTTGTCCTCGCAGAACTTCAGGTCCTCCTCGTAAAGCTTGTCCTCCTTGCGTGGATCAGGCTCGCTGGGGTGGGTCCAGGGCTTGGACTTGGGCAGGCAGCCGCCCAGAAGGCAAGCGGCGAGGCAAAGGCAGGCGAGATTGAGCTTCAGGCGCATGGGTCCTCCGGGAACAGCAGGCGATACAGGTCAGGGCAGCTGGAGTTCCGCAGCCGGGGCCACCTGGGCAAAGACCGAGCCCAGGGCGGCCAGGTAGGCGGTCTGGACATCGGCGGCGGCAACGCTGCGCCCGGCAAAGGAGAGGCCGCGGGTGGCGCAGGCGTCGGCCGCCAGGCGCACGCTGAAGCCCAGGTCAAAGGCCGCGCGCACGCTGGTGTCCACGCACATATGCGTCATCATGCCGCACACGGTCAATCGCGTTGCGGGCAGCCCGCGCAGGAGCTCCAGCAGGTTCGTTTCGCGGAAGGAGTTGGGATAGTGCTTGAGGATGACGGCCTCGCCGGGCAGCGGGGCGTTGCTGGCGTGGATGTCCGCGCCCTTGGTGCCGGGCAGGAAGAAGGTCGCTCCGGGCCGAAGGTTCTCGTGGCGCACGTGGACCACGGGAAGCATGGCCGCGCGGTACCGGGCCAAAAGGCCCGCAGCGGCCTGGCCGGCCGCCTCCGCACCGTCAAGCTCCATGCTCCCGCCGGGAAAGTAGTCATTCTGGATGTCGATGAGGACGAGCACGTCAGAGACGTCCGGTGCATTGGGCATGGCCTTGCTCCGCAAGCGAGAGTCGCGGCCTGCTCTGGCGCGCGCTAAGGCACCCTAGCAGATATTGCCGGGGCCGCCAATGGCCACGCGCCCCCGGGGCAACGGTACAATTGATCTTGACATTCAATCTCAATATACGCCATTAGTCCCCACCGGTGTTTCACTTGGCGACACACAGACGGTCATGCGCGAACGGAACATGGGGTTCCGGGCTTCGCAGGACGACAGACACGAAGGGTGGCTATGCTTCTTCTCACTAGCGGCGGGGCGTGCAAGGACAAAACAGTCAACGCCGAGCCGAGCAGGTGTTCCGGCAACTGCGGGGGCCTGGGGGTCTGCGCCATGAACACGGCGCACCAGCTGGCCGAGTCCCTGGGCCGGGCCGTGGACGCTCGCGACCGGCGGCTTTCGCGCCACTCGGAACTGGTGGCCGAGATGGCCGGACTGTTGGCCAGGGCGCACGGGCTCACCGCCCGGCAGACGGAGCTGGTGCACATGGCCGGGCACCTGCACGACATCGGCAAGATCGGCGTGCCCGACGCCGTGCTGCACAAGCCTGGCCCGCTCTCCCCCGTGGAATGGGACATGATGCGCGAGCATCCGCGCCTGGGAGCGGAGATCCTCTGCCCGGTGCACGTGTTCCGGGGGCCGCACAGCGTCTGCGAGATGGTGCTTTCGCACCACGAGCGCTTCGACGGCCGGGGCTATCCACGCGGCTTGTCCGGCCAGGGCATCCCCCTCGGTGCGCGGCTGGTCTGCTTGGCCGACGCCTTCTGCGCCATGACCGAGGACAGGCCCTACCGCCAGGGCATGTCCATCGAAGAAGCGATCCAGGAGATCAAGGATTCGTCCGGAACCATGTTCGACCCGTGCGTGGTCAAGGACTTCCTGCGCATCAGGCTGCAGCTGCCGGAGCTGCTGCGCGGCGGCAGTGGCATGTCCTGCCCCCTGCCCTGAGACGAGGCGGGTAGTCCTTCATTGCGCCCTGGTTCCGGGCGGGGTATACGTGAGGCGAAAGACAGGCTTCAGGCCAGGATGCGCCGGTACACGGAGCGCTCGTAGGCCTTGCAGAGGCGGCGGGCCAGGGGCTCGGCCAGTCCGGCCTGTTGCAGCCGGCAATACAGGTGCAGGGGGTTGAGCAGGTGTTGCAGTTGGCAGCGCATGGTTCGCATGATGGCCCCCTCCTTGCCGGGGATCGTGCACTGCCTGTGGAGAAGCAAGAGCCATGCCCGTATTGAAAAACAGAGCAAATCCCACGAGGCAGATTTCCGGGTCCCAGGCCGGGCGTCGAGATTCCGCCGATCCGGGCCTGGACGGCCACGCCCAGGACTCCGGCCTGGCCCCTGGCCGCGCGGAGTTGCCCCCCTGGAGCCTGGCCGCGCCCTCCTGCGTGCTGCCGGCGGACGTGGGCACCAATTGCGCGGCCCTGGCCCGGCACTTCCCGGAGCTCGGCCTGTGCTTTTTCGAGACCGGGGCCTGCCTGGCCTATGGCGAGGCCGACCTGCCGCAGAGTCTGGGCGAGTTGCCGGTGCGCTGGCACCTGCATCTGCCGCTGGACCTGCCCTGGGACCTGCCCATGGGCCGAGGGCCGCAACAGGTGGCCGAAACCATCCTGGCCCTGGCGGAAAAGATTGCCGGGCTTGCGCCCTGGGCCTATGTCTTGCACCCGCCGCGTGAGGCGGACCAGTTGCGCGAGCTGGTCCTGCTCCTTTCCGAGCGCGGCCTGCGGCCCGAGTCCCTCCTGGTGGAGAACATCCAGGGCGACGACCTGGCGCGGATGTGGCCCGTGGTGCGGGAGCTGGGCCTTGGCGTGTGCCTGGACCTGGGGCACATGCTTAAGCGCGGCCAGGAGGAGTTTCTCACCCTGCCGGGGCTGTGGGCGCACACGCGCATGCTGCACCTGAACGCCCCGGATGTTGCAAGGCCGGGCCGCCATGCGGCCCTTGACCATTTGGACGCCACCGGGCGCGCGCTGCTCGGCCGGATGCTGGCCGCCTTCGCCCCTGGGGGCAGCGTGGTGCTGGAGCTGTTCAGCCCGCGCGAACTGTTCGATTCGCTGCGCTTTGTTTCCGGCTTCCGGGCCGACATCAACAGACACGACCCAGGCGGGGGCAAGGAGGATATTGCGTGATCACTTTCATCATCGGCGGCAACAAGTCCGGCAAGTCGGACTTCGCCATGAGTCTTCTGGAGCGAGAGACCGGGCCAAAGCTGTTCCTGGCCACGGGCCAGGCCCAGGACATGAGCTTCCGCAAGCAGATCGCCCGGCACCGCGACCGCCGCGACCCGGCCCTGCCCGTGGTGGAGGTCGGCTGGGACTTGCCACGCGCCCTGCTGGAGGCTAAGAAGGGCCATGCCGCAGTGCTCGTGGACAGCCTGGATTTCTGGCTGTATTTGTGCATGCAGGAACAGCGCGAGGCCGACCTTACCCAGGCTTTGCTCGATATCCTGGCGAGTTGGAAAGGCCCAAAGCTCATCCTGGTGTCCTGCGAGATCGGGTTCTCTCCCCTTCCGGGATCAAGCGAGGCCAGATCATTTTTAAAAAAGCTCGGCCGGTTGAACCAGGCAGTGGCGGCCCTGGCCCACGAGGCGCACCTCGTGGTGGCGGGCATGCCGCTGGTGCTGAAAAAGGCGGAACATGGCGATCCCAAAACTGATTGACGAAAAAGCCCAGACGCTGCTCTCGCTTCTGAACAAGAACCAGCGCTGGCTCATCGTCATCAATGCCGACCCGGACTCCATGGGCTCGGCGTTAGCGCTCAAGGCCATCCTCTCGCGCAAGGTCCTGGACATCGGCATCGGGCACGTGAACGAGATCAACCGCCCGGACAACCTGGCCATGATCCGCTACCTGCGCGTGCCCACGCGCCGGCTCATCCCGAACCTCATCGCCCAGTACGACCGCTTCGCCCTGGTGGACTCCCAGCCGCACCACCACCCGGAACTGGAGAAGCTCGACTACTCCGTGGTCATCGACCACCACCCGCTCTTGCCGGACAAGCCCGTGAGCGCGCCGTTGACCGACATCCGCCCCAAGTACGGCGCCACCTGCACCATGCTCACGGAGTACCTGCAGCGCCTGGAGATCCGCCCGCCCAAGCTGCTGGCCTCAGCCATGCTCTACGGCATCAAGGCCGACACCCTGAACTTCCAGCGCAAGTTCATCGACGCGGACATCAACGCCTTCAAGTACCTTTCCAAGTACGCCGACCACACGCTGATCCAGCGCATCGCGCGCAGCGAGTACCATCTGGAGTGGATGCGCTACTTCTCGCGCGCCTTCTACAACCTGCGGCGCATCGGCAGCGGGCTCACCGCGCACCTGGGCAAGGTGCAGAGCCCGGACATCCTCGTGGTCGTGGCCGACTTCTTCATGCGCGTGCACTCCATCTCCTGGGACGCGGTAAGCGGCGTCTTCGGCGACACGCTGGTGGTCATCTTCCGGGGCGACGGCCTGCGCAAGGACATGGGCAAGTTCGCGGCCTCGCACTTCGGCGAGCTGGGCTCGGCCGGAGGCCACAAGGGCGCGGCCAGGGCCGAGGTGCCCATGGAGGCTCTGGACGGCAAGGACCCGGAAATGTTCGTGCTGAAAAAGCTCTCGCGCGGGAAAACCGCCAGCTTCCAGCGGATCTAGGCCCCCATGTCCCTCAAGACCCGCCTGAATTTGGACGACCGCGATCCGCTCTTCCTCGTCGACGGCACCAGCTTTCTCTACCGGGGCTTCTACGCCTTCCCGGACCTGAAGCGCTCCGACGGCATGCCCACGGGCGCCATCTACATCGTGCTGCGCATCCTCTTGCGCATTTTGAAGGACGAACGGCCCAAGCACCTGGGCTTTTTCATGGACGGCAAGGGCCCGACCTTCCGCAAGGCCCTGTACGAGCCCTACAAGGCCCAGCGCCCCAAGATGCCCGAAGACCTGGCCGCCCAGATCGAGCCCCTGCGCGAAGCTATCCGCCTGCTCGGCCTGTCGCTCACCATCAGCGACGGGGTGGAGGCCGACGACTGCATCGCGTCGCTGGCCGCCGCGCACCACGAGACGCGCCCGGTTATCATCGTGGCCTCGGACAAGGACCTGAAGCAGTGCCTGACCGACAACGTCTACATGTGGGACCCGGCAGGCAAGAACGAGAAGGTCAGCGGCATCAAGGAATTCGTGGCCGAGAACGGCATCACGCCAGCCCAGTGGCCGGACCTGCAGGCCCTCATGGGCGACAGTTCGGACAACATTCCGGGACTCCCTGGCGTGGGGCCCAAGACCGCCATCAAGATCATCCAGGAGTTCCCCACCCTGGAGGACGTGCGCGACAATTTCGATCGCTTGCCAGAGTCCTTCCGCAAGAAGCTCGAAGGCCGCGTGGACGACATCTTCCTGTACCGCGAGCTGACCCGGCTCAAGGTGGACTGCTGCCCGGAACTGGACCTGGGCCTGCTGGCCGTGCGTCCGCCCGACGCCGCGCGCCTGGCCGAATTCCTCACCACCTACGAGTTCAAGAGCCTGCTGCGCGACATCCCGGCGCCGCCCGCCCCGCCCACTGCCGCCGAGGCCGCCGCGGCCGCCTGGACCGGCCCGCCGCCCTGGGAGAACGGGGCCATCCATGTGGGGCCGGACGCGCGCCCGCCCCAGGCCACGCTGATGGCGACGCCGTTGTCCGAAACACAATCCGGACCGCAATCTGTCCAGGCTGGGCTGACGACGACTGATGCCGCGCCGCCCGCAGCCGCCCCGGCTTCGGCCAAAAAGCCTGCGTCCGGCGCGAAGTCGGCGCAATTTTCGCTCTTTGGCGCAAGCCCAGACGCCCCGCCACCCGTTGCGCCCAGACCCGCCAGCGACCTGCCCCTGCGCACCGTGAACGACCCGTCCGCCCTGCCCCCGGTGGCCGGGAAATGCGTCGGCCTGGTGCCGCCGGAGAATCCTGGCGAGCCCTTCCGTTTGGCCTTGGACGGCGAAGCCGTCGAGATCGCCTACACCGGGCCGGAGAACGCGCTCGCCGCGCACCTGGCCGGGGCGGAAAAAATCGCCGCGCCGAGCCTGCAGGAGCTTCTGCGCCGCAGCCCGGCCTGGGGCCAGCCCGCCCTCGCCCTGTGGTTCGACCTGGGCCTGGCCGCCTACCTTTTGCGCCCCGAAGACCGCAACTACACCTTCGAGCGCCTGCGCCTGTCGCTCTATGCCCCGCAGGGCCTGGACCAGGCGCCCCTGCCGGATGCGGACGAAACCGCGCCCCTGGATGACGTCTTCGCCGCAGCGCCCCCGCATCCCGACGCCCGCGCCCTGGCCGCCCTGGCGCTCATGCGCTCGCTTACGAAGCGCCTGGAAAACGCCGGGCTCAGCGACCTGCTGCGCGACCTGGAGCTGCCGCTCATCCCGGTGCTGGCGGACATGGAGCGCCGGGGCGTGCGCATCGACTTCGCGGCCTTCAAGAGCTTTCTGTCCGAGGTCAGCGCCCAGATCGAGCACCACGGCGCGCGCGTGCAGGAGCTGGCCGGCGGCCCCATCAACGTGCGCTCCAGCCAGCAGCTGGCCGAGGTGCTGTTCAAGAAGCTCGGCCTCAAGCCCGCAGGCAAGACGCCCGGCGGGGCGCTGTCCACGGGCAGCGACGCCCTGGAGCGCCTGGCCGGCCAGCACCCCATCATTGAGGAGATTCTGGCCTTCCGCGTGGCCGAAAAGCTGCGTTCCACGTACCTGGAGCCCATGCCGCGCCTGGCCGACACCGAGGGCCGCCTGCACACCCGCTTCAACCAGCTGGCCACGGCCACGGGCAGGCTGTCCAGCTCCGGCCCGAACCTCCAGAACATCCCCATCCGGGGGCCGCAGGGCACGCGCATGCGGGCCTGCTTCATCGCCACGCCGGGCAAGCTGCTCGTCGGCGCGGACTACTCCCAGGTGGAGCTGCGCGTGCTGGCCCATTTTTCCAAGGACCCGGCCCTGCTCGACGCCTTCCGGAGGGATGAGGACATCCACAGCCGCACGTCTGCCCTGCTCTATGACAAGGACTCAGGCGAGATCACCCCGGATGAGCGGCGCGGGGCCAAGACCATCAACTTCGGGCTCATCTACGGCATGGGGCCGCAAAAGCTGGCACGCGAACTCGGCATCAGCGTGAACCAGGCCAAGGAATTCATCAGCCGCTATTTCGAGAAGCTCGGCACCTTGAAGGCCTTTTACGATACGCTCATCGAGGACGCCCTTGTGCGCGGCTACGTGACCACGCTCGCAGGCCGCCGCAGGCTTCTGCCGGAGCTGCACTCGCGCAACCAGCAGGCCCAGGCCCAGGCCCGCAGGCAGGCCGTGAACACGGTCATCCAGGGCTCTGCGGCCGATGTCATCAAGCTGGCCATGCTGCGCGTGCATGCGGATGCGCGCCTGGCCGAGCTGGACGCCCGGCTGATCCTGCAGGTGCACGACGAACTGCTGCTCGAGGCCCCGGAGGCTGCGGCGGACGAGGCAGCGCAACTCCTGCGCGGTCTCATGCAGGAGGTGACCACCCTGCTCGTTCCCCTCAAGGTCGACCTGGGCATTGGCCACACGTGGGCCGACGCGCACTAGCCTGCGCCAGCCAGCCACATTCCCCTTTCGCACCCTGCGCTTCTGCGCTAGGGAGAGGGTCCATGCAGTCTGCACACAACACAGCCATCCTTCTCGCGGCCTTCGGCTCGCGCCTGCCCGACGCCTCCCAGGCGCTGGAACGCATGCGCGAACACACGGCCGCGCTGTACCCGGACTTCCGCGTGGAGACGGCGCTGACCTCGGGCACGGTGCGCCGCCACAAGGGCCTTGCCAGCCGCCACGGCCGCTCGCCCGAGGAAATTTTGAAGGCCCTGCGCAAGGACGGCGTCACGCGCCTGGCCGTGCAGTCCCTGCACGTCATCCCCGGCGACGAGTTTCGCAGCCTGGAGCGCATGGTGGAGAGCCTGCGCGGGGGACCAGGGCATCCAGGGGGCTTTGAACAGATCGAGCTGGGCCGCCCGCTTCTGGGCAACCGCGAGGACATCCGCCGCGTGGCCCTGACCATCCTCACCGTGCTGCCCCCCGAACGCGCGCCCGGCGAGGCCGTGCTGCTCATGGGCCACGGCACGCGCGGCAAGGCCAACGGCGTGTACCTGGACCTGGCCGACGAGCTGCGCGCGCTGGACCCGCTGGTGCTCATCGGCGCGCTGGAGGCCGAACCCGGCCTGGCGGCCAAGGTCGACGAGCTGCGCGAACTGGGCGCAAGACGGGTGCACCTGATGCCGCTTCTGTTCGCGCGCGGGGTCCACGCCATCCGCGACATGGCGGGCGAGGGCAAGGGCTCCTGGCAGGCTGGGCTGACCGCAGCAGGCTTCGCCTGCGCCTCCCACGTCAAGGGCGCGGGCGAGCACCAGGCCCTGGCCGGGATCTGGCTGGATCATCTGCACGAGGCTGTGGCCCGGCTGCAGGGAAACATGCCGCCAGCGGGGACGTAAGGCTCAAAATCCGCCGCGTCCTCTCGACGAACGTCCGTTGATCTGGCATGGAGCTTGTGGGCAACATATTCTTTGACCGCAAACGCAAGCAAGGAGCGGATATGGGCGAGGAAATCAAAGTGCTCGTGGTGGACGACGAGGAACGCTTCCGCAACACCCTGGGCAAACTCTTGGCCACCCACGGCATGGCCGTGACCATCGCCGGCGGCGGGGAGGAAGCCCTGGAGATCCTGCGCAACGCCCCCCACGACATCGTGCTCCTGGACGTGAAGATGCCGGGCATGAGCGGCCAGCAGACCCTGTTGGAGATCAAGAAGCTCGACCCGGACATCGAGGTCATCATCCTCACCGGTCACGCCTCGGTGGACATCGCCGCCGAGATGATGACCCACGGCGGCTCGGACTACCTGCTCAAGCCCTACCCCATGGACGAGCTTCTCGGCATCATCCACATCGCCTATGACCGCCGCAAGACGGCGAAAGGACAGTAAGGCCGCATGCGCATCATCCGCGTCCGCCACAAGGAGCAGGCCTTTTACGCCGCCATCGTCAGCCCGGAGAGCGTGCGCCCGCTGAACCGCGAGGACGGCCAGCCCGAGGAGATCCCCCTGGCCGAGCTGGAGCTCTTGCCCCTGGTGCGGCCGAGCAAGATCGTCTGCGTGGGCCTGAACTACCTGGACCACGCCCATGAGCTGGGCCTGGCCGTGCCCGAGGAGCCCATCCTGTTCCTCAAGCCACCCTCCTCTGTCATCGGCGCGGGCGACACCATCGTGCTGCCCGCCAGCTGCGAGCAGGTGGACTACGAGGCCGAGCTGGCCCTGGTCATGGGCCGCACCGCGCGTTTCGTTGCCGAGGAGAACGCCGCCCAGCACATCTTCGGCTACACCTGCGCCAACGACGTCACAGCCCGCGACCTGCAAAGAAAGGACGGCCAGTGGACGCGCGCCAAGGGCTTCGACACCTTCTGCCCCGTGGGGCCGTGGATCGAGACCGACCCCGGCGACCTGCACGACCTGGCCCTGCGCACCACGGTGGGCGGCCAGGTGCGCCAGGAGGGCAACACGGGCAGCATGATCTTCCCGCCGCACCTGCTTGTGAGCTACATCTCCAACATCATGACCCTGCTCCCCGGCGACGTGATCCTCACCGGCACCCCGGCGGGCATCGGCCCGCTCAAGCCCGGGGACGAGGTCAGCGTGGAGATCGACCGCGTGGGCTTCCTGCTCAACCCGGTCATCGGCCAGGCCCTGGACGAGCCCACGGCCATGCAGTAGCTCACGGCCGGGCAGTAGCCTCCGGCAGCGTTCCAGCCCGGCGTCGGCGCCATTTTTAGCTTGCCAAACGCGCGCGGCCGACGTAAAAGCACACGTTTCACAAATCACACGCCCTGGCCACATACTGGGTGCCCCGGATGTTCCGGGGAATGGCCAAGCGCCAGGGCGGAGGAAAAACCCAGGAGGACTCATGGCTTACGTTACTATGAAGCAGATGCTGGAAACCGGCGTCCACTTCGGTCACCAGACCCGCCGCTGGAATCCCAAGATGCGCACCTTCATTTTCGGCGCGCGCAACGGAATCCACATCATCGACCTGCAGCAGACCGTGAAGCTGTTCCAGAAGGCCCACGACTTCATCGTCGAGACCGTGGCCACCGGCGGCAAGGTGCTGTTCATCGGCACCAAGCGCCAGGCCCAGGAGGCCATCAAGGCCGAGGTCGAGCGCTGCGGCATGCACGCCGTGACCCAGCGTTGGATGGGCGGCACGCTCACCAACTTCCAGACCATCAAGAAGAGCATCGAGCGCCTGAAGAGCCTCGAGACCATGTTCGCCGACGGCACCATCAACAAGTTTCCCAAGAAGGAAATCGTGAAGATGGGCCGCGAAGTGGTCAAGCTGAACGACGCGCTGGGCGGCATCAAGGACCTGAACGAGGCTCCCCGCGCCGCCTTCATCATCGACCCCAACCGTGAGCACATCGCGGTCAGCGAGTGCCGCAAGCTCGGCATCCCGGTCGTGGCCGTGGTCGACACCAACTGCGACCCGGACCTCATCGACTACGTCATCCCCGGCAATGACGACGCCATCCGCGCCATCAAGCTGTTCGCCACGCACATCGCCGACGCCTGCATCGAGGGCGCCGCGGTCATGAAGGAAAACGCTCCGGGCGGCTCCAAGAACGCTCCGAGCAAGGACGAAGCCCCTGAGGCCGCCGAGAAGGCCGCCGAAGGCGGAGAGGAGTAAGCCATGGCTGAGATCAGCGCCAATGCGGTGAAGGTCCTGCGCGAAAAAACCGGCGTGGGCATGATGGATTGCAAGAAGGCCCTCGTCGAGTGCGCCGGCAACGAAGAGAAGGCCATCGCCTACCTGCGCGAGAAGGGCCTGGCCAAGGCCGCCAAGAAGGCCGGCCGCGCCACCAGCCAGGGCCTCATCGGCTCCTACATCCACAACAACGGCAAGATCGGCGTCATGGTCGAGCTGAAGTGCGAGACCGATTTCGTGGCCAAGAGCGACAAGTTCAAGGAGTTCGCCAAGGACCTGGCCATGCAGATCGCTGCGGCCAGCCCCCTGTGCGTGACCCCGGACCAGGTCCCTGCGGATCTGCTGGCCAAGGAGCGCGAGATCTTCAAGCACCAGGCCATGCAGGAAGGCAAGCCCGAAGCCATCGCCGAGAAGATCGTCGACGGTCGCCTGAAGAAGTACTACTCCGAGGTCTGCCTGCTTGAGCAGCCCTTCATCAAGGACGACAAGAAGACCATCAAGGAACTCCTGAACGAGCTCATCGGGGTTCTGGGGGAGAACATGCAAATCGGGCGGTTCACACGCATGGTACTCGGCGAGGATGCCGAGGCGGATGCAGCCGAAGAATAGGAAATCTGGAACGGGCCGCAAGGCCCGTTTCTTTTGACAAGACCAAAGCCAGCATCGAAACCGCAAAGCCAGGAGAAAACATGGACAAGCTGCGCTACTCACGGGTACTGCTCAAGCTCAGCGGCGAGGCCCTGGCAGGGGAACAGCGATTCGGAATCGAGCCCAAGGCCAGCGGCATCTTCTGCGGCGAAATCGCGGACATCGCCAGCATGGGCGTGCAGGTGGCCCTGGTCATCGGCGGGGGCAACATCTTCCGGGGCATGGCCGCCAGCGAGCAGGGCATGGACCGCGCCCAGGCCGACTACATGGGCATGCTGGCCACGGTCATGAACGCGCTCGCCGTGCAGGACGCGCTCGAGAAGCTCGGCTGCGACACCCGCGTCATGACCGCCATCTCCATGACCGAAGTGGCCGAGCCCTACATCCGCCGCCGGGCCGAGCGGCACCTGGAGCGCGGCCGCGTGGTCATCTGCGCTGCGGGCACGGGCAACCCCTACTTCACCACGGACACCGCCGCCGCCCTGCGCGCCTCGGAACTCAAGTGCGAGGCCATTTTGAAAGCCACCAAGGTCGACGGCGTGTACGACAAGGACCCGCGCAAGTTCGCGGACGCGGTGCGCTACGACACCGTGACCTACATGGAGACCCTGGAGAAGCGCCTGGGCGTCATGGACGCCACGGCCATCTCCCTGGCGCGTGACAACCGCCTGCCGATCATAGTATTCAACCTCTTCGAGCAGGGGAACATACGCCGGGTCATCAAGGGCGAGAATGTCGGCACCATCGTCGAAGGAGGAAACTGATATGCACGTTGTTATCGAAGACGGAAAAAAGCGCATGGACGGAGCTCTGACGAGCCTGGCCAAGGAATTTTCGCGCCTGCGCACGGGCCGGGCCTCGGTCTCGCTCATCGAGCCCATCATCGCCGACTACTACGGAACGCCCACCCCCATCAGCCAGATCGCCTCGCTCTCCGTGCCCGATGCCCGCACCATCACCATACAGCCCTGGGACAAGCAGGCCTTTGGCGCTGTGGAGAAGGCCATCCTGAAGAGCGACCTGGGCCTGAACCCGGTGAACGACGGCAAGATGATCCGCATCAGCATGCCGCCGCTTACCGAGGAGCGCCGCAAGGACCTGGTCAAGGTGGCCAAGAAGTTCACCGAGGACGGCAAGGTCGCCGTGCGCAACGTCCGCCGCGACCTGAACGAGCTTTTGAAGAAGCTCCACAAGGACAAGGACATCACCGAGGATGAGCAGCACAGACTCACCGACGACGTGCAGAAGCTCACCGACGAGACCATCAAGAAGTGCGACGAGATCTTCGCCGCCAAGGAAAAGGAAATCCTGGAGCTGTGAGCTGATGCCTGAGCCCGCTGGCGTGCCCGCGCACGTCGCCATAATCATGGACGGCAACGGCCGCTGGGCCACGGCCCGGGGCCTGCAACGAAGCGAGGGCCACCGCGCCGGAACCCGTGCGGCCAAGGCCATCGTCACCAGATGCCGCGAGCTCGGGGTGCGCCACCTCACCCTCTACACCTTCTCGCGCGAGAACTGGTCACGCCCCAAGGACGAGGTCGGCCTGCTCTTCGACCTGCTTGTGGACTACCTGAAGGGCGAACTCCAGAACCTGCTCGACCAGGACATCCGCCTGAAGGTGCTGGGCGAGTTCGAGGGTCTGCCCTTCATCGCCCGCCAGGCGCTCTCCCACGTCATGCAGAAGACAGCCGGGTGCGCCACCATGACGCTCAACCTGGCGCTCAACTACTCTGGCCGCGAGGAGATCCTGCGCGCCGCCCGCGCGCTCTCCGCCAAGGGCGTCACGGGCGAGGCCCTGACCGAGGAGGCCTTCGCGGCGGAGCTCTACACCGCGGGCCAACCCGACCCGGACCTGATCATCCGCACCAGCGGGGAGCTTCGGCTGTCCAACTACCTGCTCTTCCAGGCCGCCTATTCCGAGTTCTACTTCACCGACACCCTCTGGCCGGACTTCGGCCCCGAGGAGCTGGAGCGCGCCCTGGCAGACTACCAGGGCCGCCAGCGGCGCTTCGGAAAGACCGGCCAGCAGCTCAAGCCCGCCACCTAGAGCCCCCCTGCGGGGACCGGGACCAAGGGAGGTCCATCGTGACGCATCGCCTGCCACCCCGGCTCTCCCGCTGTCTCGATTGGCCCCCTGATCGGCGCCGCGCCCCAAGTCTCGCCTGGACCCTCGCCTGCTGCCTGCTGCTCCTGCTTTGCCCTGCCGTGGCCGCAGCCGAGGGCAAGGCCGAGGCGCCTGTAATCTTCGAGTCCAACGTGGCCGTGCCCATGCGCGACGGAGTGATCCTGCGCGCGGACATCTGGCGGCCCGCCGGGAGCGGCCCGTTTCCGGCGCTGCTCTGCCGCACCCCCTACGACAAGACGTCAGACCACGACGAGCTGCGCTTCGCCCGGCGCGCAGTGGAGCGCGGGTACGCCGTGGTCATCCAGGACGTGCGCGGGCGCTTCGCCTCGGGCGGCGAATACCAGCCGCACAGAAACGAGGGCCATGACGGCTTCGACAGCATCGAGTGGCTGGCCGCGCAAAAGTGGTGCGACCGCCGCGTGGGGACCTTCGGCCTGTCCTACCCGGGCTCGGCCCAGTGGCTGGCCGCCCTGGAGCAGCCCCCGCACCTCAAGGCCATGGCCCCGGCCATGACCTATGCCAGCCTGCGCCGGGCCATCTACCCCGGCGGGGTCTTTGACATGGACTGGACACGCTGGGCGCTGGTGGCCATGGCCCCGGACCAGCGCGTGCGCAAGCACCTGCCCGGCCCCAAGACCGGCCGGGAGGCCTGGCTCGACTGGCGCAGTCGCGGGGCGGAATATTTCCAGGGGCACCTGCCCCTGCTGACCCAGCCGGACCTGACCCAGCCCAAGTCCGGGGCACCGGCCTTCTATGCCGACTGGCTGCGCCACCCCTTCGGCGACCACTGGTGGGACTACGGCGACCTGGCCGGGCATTACGGCCGCGTCACGGCGGCGGTGCTCAACCTCTCGGGCTGGCACGACGACTCCTTTGCCGCACACGGGGCCATCGCCAACTTTCTCGGCCTGCTGGCGGCGCGCAAAAGCCAGCCTGCCGGAACCGGACCGCGCACACTGCTCGTCATGGGGCCCTGGTCCCACGGCATCCCGGCCATCACCGGCGAACGCGACTACGGCACGCGAAAGTTCGACACTGCGGCGCACCTGGACTACGACGCCCTGGTCCTCGACTTCATGGACCTTTATGTGCGCGGCCAGAAGAACCGGCTGGCCCAGGCCAGTCCCGTGCGCTACTTCGTCATGGGCGACAACCAGTGGCACGACGCGAACTCCTGGCCGCCTGTGGAGGCCAAGCCATACGCCATCCACCTGGGGCCGCGCCGCGAGGGCCGCGCTCCCAGCCACCTGAGCCACAAGGCTCCGGCCCCTGGCCCGGCCTCCAGCTCCTTTGTGGCCGACCCGGCCAAGCCCGTGCGCGAGATCCCCGGTTCAGAAGAAGGCCCCACGGACCAGCGCCTGCTGACCCCGCACGGCGATCTGCTGCTCTTCGAGACCCGGCCCCTCAAGCGCAAAATGACCGTGGCCGGGCCAATCCGCGCTGAGATCTACGTCTCCACCGACGCCCCGGACCTGGACCTGTACGTCAAGTTGCTGGATGTGGCGGCGGATGGCACGACCTACAACCTCATGGACTCCGGGGCCGAGGTCCTGCGCGCCAGCGAGAGGGGCGTGCTGCAAGGTCAGACCCGCGCCAGGCAATTGCTGGAGCCTGGGCAGGTGTATCGCCTGGACCTGGACAGCCTGCTCACGGCCAACACCTTCCACAAGGGCGACCGCATCCGCGTGGTCCTCTGCGCCAGCTGGTTCCCGGGCATGTCGCGCAATCTCCAGACCGGCAAGGACGAGGCCTTCTCCGGCGTGACGCGCCCGGCGGTGATCACCATCCACCATGACGCCGAACACCCGAGCAGGCTCATCCTGCCCCTGCTGCCAGCCCAGCCCGGCAACCCCAAAGCTGGCACGACGCCCCCCTGAGGCGACCCGACCCAGGCGGCCCTTTCGGCAGAACGCGCCCGCGCCCGCGCGGCCAAAATCGTCCTGGCAAAGGCTGGCTCTTGCCTTCCGGGCCGATCCGTGTTTGCTTGCGAAAAACAGTCGGAGGTCCCATGCGCCGCATCCTCTTCATCCTCATTCTGACCCTGAGCCTTGCCGCCCCGGCCCTGGCCGCCGCACCGCAGCCCCTCAAGGACGTGCCCCGCGTGGCGGACGTGCTGACCTACATCGACCTGTTCGGCTATCGCGAGATGATGGAAATCTCCGTGGACCGCCAACTGGCGGCCATCGTGGACTTCATCCGCACCCAGCGCAAGGATGTGCCCCCGAATTCCCTGGAAATCATCCAGCAGGAGCTGCGCAAGGAGCTCAAGTCCTCCACGGAGCGCTCCCTGCGCGACATGGCCGCGGTGTTCCAGCGCCACCTGACCCAGGCCGATGTGGACTACCTCATCACTGTGGGCCGCGACCCGCGCATGCAGAAGGTGGTGAAGCTGCAGCCGAAGCTGGCCGTGGAGCTGGAGAAGGTCGGCGAGGGCCTGGCCGACGACATATACCGCCGGGCCGCGCCCAGGATCGAGGAGCGCCTGAAGATGCTCGAAGGCGGGGTAGGCATCTGAAATATTGTTTAGAGACACTCTAGATATATTCAGAAGCCGAGCATTCCCAAGGGGTGCCGACAGGCTGCGGGAAGCATTTGGCTACCGCAACACGCGCATAGATCGAAGCACATTTCGTATCGCACATGCTGATATGCACGTGAAACATGACTTTCATCATTAATCCGAATGGCGCATTCGCGCAGCAACAGAACAAGAATGACCAGCCTCTTGAGGTTCTGCATTCCTGCGGCATCTTTCGCAACGCAGACAACGTGCGGATGCGAAGCGCAAGCCATGGCAATGCATTTTCGAATGCGCAAAGCATTCATATGTTGTTCAGGAGATGTCAGCTGCAGGGGAAATGTGGTGCGTTGCGGATTGTCGATGCGGAAAAAAAGAGATCCCAGTCAGCCTCGGCAGGCTACAAGAACCCGGCCTCCTGAAAGCTGAAGTGCGCGCCCTCGGTGACCACCAGGTGGTCCAGCACGCGCAGGCCCAGTTCCTCCGCCGAACGCCGGATGCGCCGGGTCAGGTCCAGGTCCGCCTGGGAGGGCTTGGGGTCGCCGCCGGGATGGTTGTGCGCCAGGATGAGCCCCGCTGCCGAGTGCTTGAGGGCCAGGGCCAGCACCTCGCGCGGGTACACCGTGGTCTGGTCCACCGTGCCCCGGCCCACGCGCTCCCAGGTCATGAGCCGGTTCTTGTTGTCCACCAGCGCCACCCAGAACTCCTCCACCTTGAGATGCCCGATGCGCGCACGCGCGGCCTCGGCAACCACTTCCGGCCCGGAGAAAACCTGCCTCTCGCGCACCGGGGCCTCGCTCACGCGGGCAAAGACCTCGCGCAGCAGCGCCCAGTGCCCGCAGAGCGCCTCGCCAAAACCGCTTACCTCGCGCAGGTCCTCGGGCGTGGCCTGGATGACCCCGCGCAGGGAGCCAAAGCGTGCCGCCAGTTCCTTGGCCAGGGGTTTGGTGTCGCGCCGGGGCAGCACCTGCCCCAGCAGAAGTTCGAGCAGCTCGTAGTCGGCCAGGGCCTTGGGCTCGATAGTGAGCTTCTCGCGCAGGCGCTGGCGGTGCCCCATGTAATGCGGCGGCGGGCTCTCGGCGGCCTTGAGGCTGGCGGAAGCGGGGGGCGCGGATTTCTTCCTTGGCGGGCTCACGGGCGGCGCTCCGCAGAGCTCCTGGGCGCGGCCCCGGTTGGCCTGCCGCCCATGAGTTCGGCCAGGTCGGCCACGTAGCTCTCCAGGGCGTCGTCAGGCCGCCGGGTGCCGCCGATGACCCCGAGGTTGGCGTCCAGCGTCAGCTCGATGATCCGCGCAATGCCGGAGCGGCCCAGGCGCTGGGCCATCTTCAGCAGGGCGGGCTTGTCGCTGGGGCGCATGCGCACCTTGGCCCCCTCGCCCTCGCAAAGCATCCACAGCTGGCGCGCCTGCCAGGCCACGTAGCCCAGAAGCTGGAACAGAATCTTGTCACCCGAGGGCCGCAGATGGTCGTCCAGCACACGCGCCCACACCTCGCGCGCGGCCTGGGGGCTTTTGGCCGACTCGGACAGCGCCTTCATGAAGTCAAAAAACTCCATGTCACCGTGAGGCGCGATCAGGGCGGCCAGATCCGGGGTGATGACACGAGCGTCCCCTGCTGCCAGCTCGATCTTGTCCAGCTCAAGGCCGGCGGCCAGGCCGTCACGCGGGAGGGCCGCAGCAAGGGCGCTTTTCGCCGCAGGGTTCAGGGTCAGGTCGCGCTCGGCGGCCCAGGCGTCGAGAAATTTCGGCAGGGAGGCGTCGGTCAGGCCCGGGGACTGCCAGACCCATTTGTTCTGCTCTGCGGTTTGCCAAAAGGCGCGCCTGGGCAGAAAGTTCGGGATGGCGGCCTTGCCCTCCTTCCACGCGCCCTCCAGGCAGAACACCGGCAGCACGGTGCTGGCCGTGTTCTTCAAGCCCTCGCCCAGGCGATCCCAGACCTCGGCCTTGAGGGCCTCGGCCCGGCGCAGCAGGAGCACGGTGGGCGTGGAAAAGAGGTTCTGGGTGGTCAGCTCGCCCCAGTAGGCCGGGGGGAAGGGCTCCTCGTCGCCCCAGAAGACCTTGCGGGCGCAGCCGGCGCCCAGGCCCTTGCACAGCGTCGCCGCCTGCCGCCGCAAAAGCTCGGCATCCGGGCAGACGAGAAAACGGAAGCCGTGGCGGGCCGCTGATTGGTTGGCCGATGGTCGGAGCATGGACGGGCTCCTAGTAGTTCTCGGTCATCAGATCGGCCATGCGGCGCACAGCCAGGTCCGTGACGCGCAGGTCCGCGCCGTCGGAGTCGCCGGGGAAGAAGGACTCGGTCTGGCTCTGCTCGCCGGAATCCCAGAGCACCGCGCCATCGCCCGCGCGCTGCACGCGGAAGATCATGGTCAGCCCGGTGCTGAGCTTCACGGACTGGTCCTGCTGGCCGGCGACGACTGTCGACCGCATGAACTTCTTGATGGTGACCGTCAGCAGGGACGTGGCCTTGTCCTTGTCGACCCAGGTGACGAACCTGCGCCGGGTGAACTCGTCGCGGATGAGCGAGCGCAGGCGGGGCTCAATCCAGGGTTCGATTGTGGGGTTCTCCACCCGCGCGATGGCCATGTGGCGGAAGGCCGGGTCCAGGCGAGACACCGCGTCCGGGTCAGGCCCCATGAGGGTGCCCTGGCCTGTGAAGGTGTAGCCGCAGCCGCTCAGGGACAGCGCTGCCGCCAGAACCAGGACCAGGCCAAGAGACCGCTTCAACCCGCGCATGCGCAACCTCCCCGATGGTTTCTAGCCAGCCACAACGTTGACCAGCTTGCCCGGCACCACGATGAGCTTCCTGATGGACTTGCCCTCCAGGTTCCGCAGCACGTTCTCATGGGTCATGGCGAACTGGCGCACGGCCTCCTGGTCGGCATCGGCCGGGACCATGAGCCGCCCGCGCACCTTGCCGTTCACCTGCACCACCAGCTCGATCTCGTCCAGGACCAGGGCCGACTCGTCGTACCCAGGCCAGGACAGGGTCGCCAGATGCTCCTTGTGGCCCATGCAGCCCCAAAGCTCCTCACACAGGTGCGGGGTCACAGGCGAGAGCAGGGTCAACACCGTGGAAAGGGCCGAGGACAGCACGGCCGCGCCCTGGGGCGTGCCCTTGAGCCCGTCCTTCAGGCTGTACATCTCGTTGACCAGTTCCATGAGCGCGGCGATGACCGTGTTGAACTGGAATTTGTTCTCCATGTCCCGGGTGACACGGCGCACGGTGTCGTGCTCCTTGCGGCGCAGGTCACGGGCCGGGCCTGCGAGTTCACCGCCGAGATCGGAGAGAGAAGCCACCGGCCCGATGGGCTTGAGCGCGCCCGCGTCAGCCAGTTCCTCGGCCAGGCGCCAGACGCGGTTCAGGAAGCGGTACGCGCCCTCAATGCCCGCGTCACTCCACTCCAGGTCCTTTTCCGGCGGGGAGGCGAAGAGGATGAACAGGCGCGTGGCGTCGGCCCCGTAGCGGCCAATCATGGAGTTCGGGTCCACCACGTTGCCCTTGCTCTTGCTCATCTTGGCCCCGTCCTTGAGCACCATGCCCTGGGTCAGCAGGTTCTGGAAGGGCTCGGAAAGCTCGGTGTAGCCGCAGTCGCGCAGGGCCTTGACGTAGAAGCGCGAGTACAAGAGGTGCAGGATGGCGTGCTCGATGCCGCCGATGTACTGGTCCACGGGCATCCAGTACTTCAGCGCCTCGGCGTCGAACGGTCCGTCCTCCTTGCGCGCGGAGGTGTAGCGCATGAAGTACCAGCTGGACTCCATGAAGGTGTCCATGGTGTCGGTCTCGCGCTTGGCCGGGCCGCCGCATTTGGGGCAGGCGGTGTTGACGAAGCTCTCCAGCATGGGCAGGGGCGAACGGCCGTCCTCGCGCACCTGGGCGTCCTCGGGCAGGCGCACGGGCAACTGGGCATCAGGCACGGGCACGGTGCCGCACTTCTCGCAGTGGACCACCGGGATGGGCGCGCCCCAGAAGCGCTGCCGCGAGACGCCCCAGTCGCGCAGGCGGTAGTTGACCGTGGGCTTGGCCAGGTTGTTCTGCGCCAGAAAGTCGATGATGGCGCCCTTGGCCGCGCTGTTGTCCTGGCCGTCGAACTGGCCGGAGTTCGCCAGCACGCCGGGGTCGGCGTAGGCCTGCGTCATGGTGGAAATGTCCAGGGTCTCGCCCTTGGGCTGGATGACCACCTGCATGGGCAGATCATATTTCCTGGCGAACTCGAAGTCGCGCTGGTCGTGGGCGGGCACGGCCATGACCGCGCCGGTGCCGTAGCCCATGAGCACGAAGTTGGCCACGTGGATGGGCATGTCGCGGCCCGTGAGCGGGTTCACGCAGTAGGCGCCGGTGAACACGCCCTCCTTCTCCAGGTCCTCGGCCCCGCGCTTGATGCGGTCCATGTTGGCCACGTCGCGGCAGAAGGCGCGGACCTTTTCAGCCTCGGGCCTGCCCTTGATGAGCTTCTCCACCAGCGGGTGCTCGGCGGCCAGGCTCATGAAGGTGGCCCCGCACAGGGTGTCGGGCCGGGTGGTGAAGACTTCGATATACTCGTCCGCACCCTTGAACTGAAATTTGAGCTGCGCGCCAACGCTCTTGCCGATCCAGTTCTGCTGCATGGTGATGACGCGCTCGGGCCAGCAGCCGTCCAGGAGCTTCAGGTCGTCGATGAGGTCCTCGGCGTAGGCCGTGATCTTGAGGAACCACTGCTCCAGCTGCTTCTGCTCGACCTCGCCGTCGCAGCGCCAGCACTTGCCCTCTTCCACCTGCTCGTTGGCCAGCACGGTGTTGCAGCCCTCGCACCAGTTCACGGGCGAGTTCTTGCGGTAGACCAGGCCCTTTTCCAGCAGCCGCAGGAAGAACTGCTGCTCCCACTTGTAGTACTCGGGCCGGCAGGTGGCAAGCTCGCGCCGCCAATCGTAGGAGTAGCCCAGGCGCTTGAGCTGGGTGCGCATGTCGGCGATGTTGGCGTAGGTCCAGGCCGCCGGGTGGGTCTTGTTCTTGATGGCGGCGTTCTCGGCGGGCAGGCCAAAGGCGTCCCAGCCCATGGGGTGCAGCACGTTGAAGCCGCGCATGCGCTTGTAGCGGGCCACCACGTCGCCGATGGAGTAGTTGCGCACGTGCCCCATGTGGATCTTGCCCGAGGGGTACGGGAACATCTCCAGCACGTAGTACTTGGGGCGCGAGGCGTCCACCTCCACCTCAAAGCAGCGGGACTCGGTCCAGCGCTCCTGCCACTTGTCTTCAATCTGTTGCGGATCGTATTTGCCGAAGCCCATCTGCTACTCCCGGAAAGAGGCGGTTATTTTGCCGCCCTGGTCTTCGTGTCTGTGGACGTGACCGGCTCAGCGCCGGTCGCCTGGACGGTCGCCTGGACGGATTTATTGTCGGCTTTCCTGTTGTGTTTCTGGGCGGGCTTCTTGTCGATCTTCTTCTCGATGTCGAAGCGGCCCTCGTCCACGGCCCGAGCCACGGCGTCCAGGATGCCGTTGACAAAGGAGCGTGAGTTCTCGTCCCCGAAGCTCTTGGCCAGCTCGATGGCCTCGTTGATGGCCACCTTGAGCGGGATGTCCGAACGGTACAGGATCTCAAAAAGCGAGAGCCTGAGGATGGCCAGCTCGACCTTGCCGATGCGCCCGATCTTCCAGTGGTCCGAGTGCTTGCCAATGACCTTGTCGATCTCGGCCTGGTTCTCGCTCACGCCCTGCACAAGCTGCGAGGCGAAGCCCTTGGCGTCCTCAAGCTCGCACTCCTCAACCGCAGGGTTGCGCTTGAAGGCCAGGCGCACTGCCGCCTCGCCCTCCTGGGGCACGAAGCCCAAGCCAAAAAGAACCTGGAAGGCCAGGGTGCGGCCCTGTCTGCGCGAGCCCTTGTGTTTGTCCGGAGCTGCTGTCACCAATGACTCCCAGGCCTAGAGCTGCGCGAGAACGCGGGCGGTCTCGAGCATGGCCATGGCGGCGTCGACGCCCTTGTTCCCGGCCTTGGACCCGGAGCGCTCGATGGCCTGCTCCAGGTTGTCCGTGGTCAAAACGCCGAAGCCCAGCGGGATGTTGTGCTGCATGCTGACCTGGGCCAGGCCCTTGGCGCACTCACTCGCCACGAAGTCGAAATGCGGAGTGGCGCCACGGATCACAGCGCCCACGCACACAATCCCATCATACTTGCCAGAGGCGGCGAGCTTCTGGGCCACCAGGGGCATCTCGAACGCGCCGGGGATGCGCACGAGGGTCAGGTCCTCGCGGCTGGCGCCGTGGCGGGTCAGCGCGTCCACGGCCCCGCCGACCAGCTTGTCCACGATGAAGTCGTTGAAGCGGCTGGCCAGGATGGCCACCTTCAGTCCCTTGGCGTCCAGCTGTCCTTCGACGGTCTTGATATGGGCCATTTTGTCCTCCGTTCAGGAAATGTCATGGTGAACCAGATGAGCTGGCGTTACTTCTTGTCGTCGCCCAGGTGCAGGATGTGTCCCATCTTGTCTTTCTTGGTCTGCAGATAGCGCTCGTTCAGGGCGCAGGCGGCCATCTCGATGGGCACGCGCTCCACAACCTTCAGGCCGTATCCCTCCAACCCAACGATCTTCTTGGGGTTGTTGGTCATCAGACGCATCTGGCAAACGCCGAGGGACACCAGGATCTGCGCGCCGGTGCCGTACTCGCGCAGGTCGGGCTGGAAGCCCAGCTTGGCGTTGGCCTCCACCGTGTCGTAGCCCTCGTCCTGCAGATGGTAGGCTTTAATTTTGTTGCCCAGGCCGATGCCCCGGCCCTCCTGGCGCATGTACAAAAGCACGCCAGCGCCCTCCTGCTCGATCATGCACATGGCGGCGGCCAGCTGGTCGCCGCAGTCGCAGCGCACAGAGCCGAACACGTCGCCGGTGAGGCACTCGCTGTGCACGCGCACGAGCACAGGCTTGTCCGGCGCGATGTCGCCCTTGAACAGGGCGATGTGGGTGCGGTGGTCGGCCTCGGAGGTGAAGGCCGCAGTCTTGAACTGGCCCCAGCGGGTGGGCAGCTCGGCCTCGGCGATCTTGGTGACGGCCTTGCCGCCGAACTTCATGCGGTGCTTGATCAGGTCGGCCACGGAGCAGATCTTGAGGCCATGCTCGGCCGCGAAGATCTTCAGGTCCGGCAGGCGGGCCATCTGGCCGTCCTCACGCATGATCTCGCAGATGACGCCAGCGGGCTTGCAGCCGGCCAGGCGGGCGATGTCCACGCTGCCCTCGGTCTGGCCGGCGCGCACCAGCACGCCGCCGCTTCTGGCGCGCAGGGGGAAGATGTGGCCGGGGGTGACGATATCATTGGCCTTCACGCCGTCGGCCACGGCGGTCAGGATGGTGTGGCTGCGGTCAAAGGCGCTGATGCCGGTGGTGACCCCTTCGCGCGCCTCGATGGACACGGTGAAGTTGGTACCGAACTTGGACTGGTTGCTCTGGGCCATGAGCGGCAGTTCCAGCCGGTCGATCATGGCCGGCTCCATGGCCAGGCAGATCAGCCCGCGCCCGAACTTGGCCATGAAGTTGATGGCCTCAGGCGTGGTCTTCTCAGCGGCGATGACGAGGTCACCCTCGTTCTCGCGGTCCTCGTCGTCCACCATGATGACCATCCGGCCCTGCCGGATGTCCTCAATGGCTTCCTCAATGCTGCACAGGGGCATGGGTAAACCTCTCTCTTAAGGCCGTGTGGGGCAAAAGCCCCCAGGCCGGATTCTCAAACATCAGAACCAATCCGTTTACCCCAAAACCACACGGCGGGGAAAGATGTTTTTTATCACTGTAAAAACGGTGTGTTGCGTGTGGCAAAAAGAATTGGCGCGGGCTTCGGCTGAGAGCTGGCAGGTCTAGCCAGCCGTCCCTACATCCACCTCGACGCAATTGCGGCCGCTGCCCTTGGCCCGGTACAGGGCCTGGTCCGCGCGCTCCACCAGCGATTCCACGCTGTCGCCCTGGATGAACTCCGCCACGCCGAAGCTTGAGGTCACCTGCCCCACGAGCGGGAAGTCCGTGGTGGTGAATTCCACGCGCAGGCGCTCGGCCAGGGCCGCCACCACCTGGACCACGGTCTCCGGGCAGACCAACAGGAACTCCTCGCCGCCATAGCGGCCCGCCACATCGGTCTCTCGCGCGGTGCGCGTCAGAAGCCCGGCAATGGCGATGAGCACGTTGTCCCCGGCCTGGTGGCCGAACTGATCGTTGATTTTTTTGAAATGGTCGATGTCGAGCAGGATCACCGAGAAAGGCTTGCCGTAGCGACGGGCGCGCAGCACCTCGGTCTGCAGCGCCTCCTCCAGCCTGCGGCGGTTGGCCAGGCCGGTCAAACGATCCGTGCGGGTGGTGACCTCCAGGGCCTGGTTCTTCTCGTCCAGCTCCCGCACGACCTGCTCCAGCTTGTCATTGGCGGCGGCCAGCTCCTGGGTGCGCTGGTCGACCTTGGACTCCAGGTTGGCCACCAGGTCCTGCATGCGCGCCACCATGCCCTGGAAGGTGGCGGCCAGCGCGCTGATCTCGTCGCCCGCCTGCGCCTGGGGCCGGGCCTCCAGGCCATCCGCGCGCAGCTCTCCCGCGGCCTGGGTCAGGGCCACGATCTTGCGGGTCACCGTGGCGTGGATGAGGGCCGCCACCACCAGGGCGAAGCCCAGTCCGATCAGGGCCGTGACGACAATGGCCACAGTGGCCACACGGCTGACTGCGTTGATGCGCGCGCGCGCCCGGTCCACCTCCAGGGCGGCCAGGGCCTTGAGGTCGCGGGAGATGGGGTCCACGGCCTGGGCCTGCAGGGTGAAGTCGTTGAGCAGGCCCCGGATCTTCACGTCGACGTCCGGGATGCGCCCGGCCACGGTAAGATAATCGCGCAGGAGTTTGCGCGCCTTTTCCCGGCGCGCCGGGGTCAGCTCCGGCTCGGCGCCGAGCGCCTGCTCCAGGTTGAAGCCGGAGTTCAGGGCCATCTGCAAGAACGGACGCTGCCGGGAGTTGAGATACTCCTGCCTGTGGCGGTCCATCGCCAAAAAGAGCAGGTACGGCTCCCTGGTGTCCCGCAGCATGTCATCCAGGCGCCCGCCCAGCTGTTCCAGCTGCGGCAAAAGGCCACTTTCCGGCGCGGCCAGAATGGTCACCAGATCCACGATCTGCTCAAAGCTCTCCCCGAAGCGCTGTGCCGAGGACAGGTACAGGGCGATGTCCTTGTTGCGTTCGCGCAGGGTCACGCTGACGGCTGAGGTCTCCACGATCTTGCGCAGGTCGTCGCTTAGGGCCACCACCCGGGAGATGACCGCCTTGGCCGGCAGGAAGTGCTGTGAGTGGGCCTTGGCAAAGCCGATCTCGGAATACGTGAGGAAGAAGTCGCGGTACATGCGTCGTGCCTTCTCCAGCTCGCCGTCCATCTTGAACACCCGCTGGCGGATCTCCACGCTGGACAAAATCTCGGCCTCCGCCTTCAGGACCACGCCGAGAGCGCCGTAGCCGACCAGCGCCTCCAGCACCAGCAGGGCGAAGAGCAGCGAAAAGGCGCATGCGAACTTGATGGTGATGCTCTGCTTGCGCCACAGGCGCGAGATTGTCTCCAGGCGGCTCATTGTCCCTTCGCGTAGGTGTAGACCGTGTTGCCCTTGAGCCCTTCCACCCCGCCCGCAGGATCCGTCATCCTGAGGACGTTGAAGCTCTGGGCGGCGCAGTCGCCGAACTCGTCGCAAGTGAGCGGGCCGGTCTGTCCGGCATGGTTCGCCGTGGCGTACAGGGCGTTGCGCAGGGCCTGGCGGCCGATGTGCAGACGGCCGTCCGCGCCCTGCACCGCCGCCTTCCCGATGGCGTCAAACAGGATGTTGGCGGCGTCAAAGGCGTTCACGTAATAGTAAGTCGGCGGAAGGGTGTGGTACCGGGCCTGATACTCCGCCGCCAACTTCTCCAGCGCGGCCGTCTTTCTTGGCGGGGTCGGCCCCACGAAGTACATGCCCACGGCCGCGCCCTGCACGGCCTGGATGAAGCTGTCCTCGATGAGGGAGCCGTCACTCATGAGCACGGTCTTGGCCAGGGCGGGCATCTTCCTGGCCTGGAGCAGCAGATGGTTGCCCTCGGGCTGGAACAACGGGAAGAACACCAACTCGGCTTTGGAGTTGACCACCGTGGTCAGCACGGGCTCCATGTTCGTGTCGTTCTTGTTCACCGTGGCGTCCAGCACGATTGTGCCGCCGAGCCTCTCGAACTCATGGCGGAAGCCGTTGGTGAGGCCCTGTGTGTAGATGTCGCCGTCATTGATGGTGGCGGCCCTGCGAATGCGCAACTTCTTGTAGGCAAAGCGCGCGGCGACCGGTCCGGCGGACTCCTCATTGGGCGCGGTGCGCAGGTAGCCCGCAACCCACTTGGGCGCGCGGTGGCCGCCGATGGAGGTGAGGAACGGGGCGGAGTTGTTGCCCGAGATCATGGACAGCCCGGCCTTGGACATGACCTCCCCTGCCAGGGCCGCAGCCCCGGAGCAGGTGGTGCCGAAGATTGCCAGCACCTTGGGGTCGGCCACGATCTTGAGCGCCGCGTTTGCCCCGCCCTCGGGGTTGCAGTAGGTGTCCTCGGAAAGGAGCTGCACCGTGTGGCCCAGGAGCTTGCCGTTGCGCCTGGCCAGGGCCAGCTCCAGGCCACGCACCTGCTCCTGGCCCAGGGCGGCCACGGTGCCGGTGAGGGCCTGGATCATGCCAAGCTTCAGGGGCTCATCCGGCCCGATGTCCACGCACCCGAGCGTGTCGTTGCAGGGCTCTGGCGCGGGCGCGCAAGCGCTCAGCAAAAACGGCGCGGAGAGGACCGCAAAAAGCAGGACAAGGAGAGCGGCGCGATTCATGACAAACCTCCGGGGCGCATCAAGAACTACGTACTATCGTGTGGAGCACACCGCGTAAAGCCCTTGCCCAAAGATTTCAGGCCGAATATCTACGCACCAGCAAATATCAGTAGGCAGCTGCCCCGCTGGTTTGGCACGAAAAAGGCCGCAACCCTTTCGGATTGCGGCCCTGTTCTTTTGGTGCCGAAGGGGAGAAGTGGCACACTTACAGGCACTTTTGTAACACGCTGGAATGGCTAGTTCTTTATTATTAGAAACTGAATCTCCCCTACACTTTTGACCTACCTCTTTGACCCCGCGCGGTCAAGATCAAGAGATGTGACGCGACCCCCGTCGGCCAACTGGCATTCCGTGCAGCTGGTATGAAATACTGGCCTGTTGTCATCAACTCAACAGGCAGGAAATCATATGGGGATTGGCGTTCAGTATTTTTCAGAGTTCCGCGAGCAATTCGAGATTGAGCCGGGTCGCATCCTCGTCAAAACGTTCAAGGATGATCCCGTCATCCCTGTGCCCTCGGCGCATGTCGCCGATTACCCGTACATTATCCTGAATCGTGGGGACATTCATTGGGTGCATGTTGATGTTGATATGCCTCGGAGGTCTCCTGCCTTCGGTGAGACGGAAGCCCATTCCGTCCAGTTCGAAGCTTTCGACACGGCTCAGTTCGAAGCCTTGAACGTTCCCCTCCCCGCTCTCTCTGTTCTCTCTCGCCGGAGTGTCCACCATTTTTGGCAGCTGGCTACGCCGTTACCTGCGGACCCGACAAGGCTGGCAATACGGTATTATTTAGACGTCCGGCGGAATTTGATACGCGCCCTTGGCGGTGACATCGCCTGCCAAGCCATTGGTGTCGGGGCAAAGAACCCTTTTTTCGCAGGAAACCTCGCCGTCCGGTACCCTTCAAAGCCCTGTGCATTGACCAGCTTACGAGTCCTCACCAGCGCTGAAAATCGTGATGGAGCGGCAGGAAATGCAGAATATGAATACGGCAACCGAAATGTTGCGACCTTCAAAGCGGCACTCAGATACTTTGGCTCGTGCCGTGGGGCAACGAGCGAAGACTTGTTGGTGTATATCGAGCACTTCCAGTCCCTGCATGAGGCTGAACCATTAGGTCGCGCAGAAAACCAAAACATTGTCGGGTCAATTCTTAAAAGTTCGAAATATTACAGTTTTCGAGCGGAAAGGAATTATGGCGCGATGGGTCTGATTACGCTGAAGGGCTCGGGCTTGCCGCCCGAACAAATGCTTGCCAAAATTCGGGCACGCCAATCAGACGGGGCAAAATTCAGCGGGGCACAGCGTACTGAGAAGGCAAAAAAGGCCATCAAACAGGCCATCTTATCGCTCGCAGCTGGTGGGCAAAAATTGACCGGAGAAAAGATTGCGGCTCACGGCGGCGTCAGTCTGCGGGTGGTCTGGAAATTTATCAAACTCAAAAACGGTGTAGCGACGTGGAACGACTGACGACTAGAAATTGTGTGTGTTGTCAAGTGCATGAAAGTTAACAGGACGAATATTAAGAGGGCGGGCAGAGGAGTTCATATTTTGGATCCACGTCTTTGGATCTTTGCCTTTGGATCTTCATCTTTGCATTTTCAGTAGCAAGGGGGAGGGGGGCGCGAGCCCGCGCATCATCCCAGATTTCAGCTGCCCATCGCACAAGCATCTGGCGGGGCTGAGTAGAGGCAGGGGAGAAACGGCACCATGGCCATGCCGGAAACAATTCTACGGCCACCGCGCCCACATGCTCGGCTACAGCTTATTGCGACCTCTTGCCCCTCTTCTCCATGGCCCGTTCCAGTGCTTTCATGAGTTCTTCCACTTGCACCGGCTTGGCCACATAGTCGTCCAAGCCGGCCTGCAAAAACCGCTCACGGTCTCCGGTCATGGCATAGGCTGTCATGGCTATTACCGGGACATGTGAGTCCAGAGCACCAGCACTGCCGTTCCTGATTTGCCGCGTGGCTTCTACGCCGTCCATAACGTCCATTTGGACATCCATCAACACGCAGTCATATGTGCCCCCACGCAGTGCCTCCAGGGCCTCTACACCATTATTTGCCGTGACGACTTGGTGCCCCTTCTTTTCCAGGGTCAGGCGGGCACTAAGGCGACTAATCTCTTCGTCCTCAACAAGGAGGATGCGCAGGGGCGCGAGCTTCTCCCCATCAGTGCCAAGCAGTGGCGTAACAGGTACGAGGTCATGTGCTGAGAGCTTGAACGGAAGCGACAGATACACGGTGGTGCCTATGCCCTCAGTGCTGTCGAAGGTCAAAGTCCCTTCCATGGAATTGACGAGCCGGAGTGTGATGGCAAGGCCAAGTCCAGCGCCTTGTTGCGACCGGGTGAATTCTTTTGAAACCTGGACAAAAGGTTGGCATATCAGCCCGATCTTATCATCTGAAATGCCTATGCCCGTATCACTGACCATGAACAGCAGTCTCGCCATACCCACCGAAGGCGGAGGAAGCGAAGAGACCTCCACTTTCACCTCGCCGTTGTCAGTGAACTTCATTGCATTGCCGATGAGGTTGAAAAGAATCTGCCTGACACGTATCTCGTCCCCGACAAGCGAGGTGGGGACGTCGGACTCCACGCGTATGACAAAGGACAGAGGCTTACTGAAATGTATTGGAGAGAAGGTTTCGCTGAGAGCTGTGAAGATGTTTGACAATATGAAGGGTTGGCTCGATATGGGCATCCGCCCAGCTTCTATGCGCGACAGGTCAAGAATGTCTCCCAGCAAACTCGTCAGCCTCAGCCCCGCGCGGAGCGCCATGTCTGTGTAGGCTTCCACCTCGTTCGGCGCGGCACCCGCCTTGATGAGTTGGAGCATCCCTATCACGCCATTGAGCGGGGTCCGAATTTCATGGCTCATATTGGCCAGAAACTCAGATTTCGCTTTGTTTGCGGCATTACATTGTTCGGCCCATGCCAGTGCCTCCGCCGCGCGGTCCACCAGTGCCTGCGCCGCTCTTCGGTCGTCCGTTTGGTCGCGGAAGACCAGAACGACGCCAAGGATTTCACCATCGCTCCCGAAAATTGGCGCAGCTGAATCAGCGATGGGGATTTCCTGACCGTCTCTGCGAATCAGCAGAGTATGGTTGGCTAGGCCAATCACAACACCAAGGCGTAACACCTTGGCAACCGGATTTTCAACCGGAACTCTTGTTTCTTCATTGATAATGCGAAAGACCTCCGTAAGCGGTCTGCCGGTGGCGTCTGCCTTGGTCAACCCAAGAAGATGTTCAGCCGTGGGGTTGAGGAATTCAACACGCCCCTGAGAATCCACCGAAATGACGCCATCCCCCACAGCCTGTAACGTCACGCTTTGGAGCTCCAACGTTGCGCGGATTTTGGCATCGGCTAGGCGCAACGCCTCTTCTGACTCCCTACGTGCTGAATATTCTTTTTCTAAAAGTTCATTTGTTTTCAGAGCAACATATACATTGTGCTGTAATTCCGAGCGGTTTCGAACCACCAATTCACCAATGGCCACCATCAAACTGGAGCCCAAGATGAAGGTTGTCAGCCCCAAAATATCCTTGGTGTGCTCAATCTGAAAGGAGTGGACTGGGTCAATAAAAAAGTATGCCGCGAGCGTGGAGGAAAAGATTATCGCCAGGGTGCCAGGAGCCACGCCACCATATACTGCCGCGAGCATTACGGCGGGGTAAAATGTCAGATAGGGGATATCGTGACCAATCCCTCCCAAAAAATAAACCCTAATCCCAAAAGCAATGCTGACGGCAAATATGGAGACCGAATATCGTCTCCAAACAGAAGTCGTCTGTGACAAGTAATTTTTCATTTTTCTTGGACCTCATATCGTCCCGGCCACCACCAATGGCTCAAGACTTGGCACTCTTGGAACATTGAGCCTGTTCATAAGCAAAACATGTTTACCCCCATAGCAAAAGCCGTGCGTTTTAGCTAGATGTTCAGCCATCAAAAAGGCTCATCAGACGAGGTGCAAAGACCTGCAAGCCAAGGCCATCTCAGTTGACGTATTCAGCGAATGGCCTCAGGGTCGTTGATAAAATGAAGACCGCCAACACATGTAAATTCAGCCAACCCGATTCCCCCCTGGAATGAAGGCACGTGCATCACGATGAGTGAGAGTAAAAAGGACAGGGTAGCTGGCCCCCTCAGCCGAAAGGGAGGGGCCAGCGCGCCGCGCCGCAGAGTGTGGAATATTGATGAGGAAAAGCGCCATTGGTATCGCGGCATTGCCCAAAAGGCACATGAGGCCAAACGCCGGGGACGTGCTGAGCCCTGCGCTCGGCCTGCACACGAGATAAACGTGCCGGGCTTGCGGCCCGAGGCTCTTATGCCAGTCATGCCGCCGAGCGGGCTGACCTGTCTCTCCCTGTTCTGCGGAGGGGGCGGTTTGGACATTGGTTTTGAGGCCGCTGGATTTGTGCATGCCGCTTGCTATGAGATTTTGCCACAAGTCGCTGGAAGCCTGAGCCTGAACCGCCCGAGTTGGGCGGTATATGGCGGCGAGTCAGGCGATGTCACGCGCCAAATCTGGGGGCAGTTCAGTGGCATCGACGTGATGGTCGGGGGACCGCCTTGCCAACCGTATTCGCAAGCGGGACAACAGCACGGGAAAAGCGACGTGCGGGACATGATCCCCACGTACGTGCAGGCCATCAAGGCCGTATCACCAGCTGCGTTCGTTTTGGAAAACGTCCCGGCGCTCCTCCATGAGAAGTTTAGAGGGCACCTTGATGCCGAGCTGATGCGGCCTCTTGACGGGGCGTATCATCTCCACGTTTTCACGCTGGATGCGGCTTGGTTTGGGGTTCCTCAGGCCCGGCGACGCGCGTTCATCATTGGTTTCCGGTCACGTTCTCATTTCGACCGGTTCACAAAGCCCAGGCCGACACACCGACTTCCCTTCGCAAAGCCGGACCTCGTCACTCCCCCGCTCTTCGGCGAACCAGCAGACGCTTTACCGGTCTGTATGGGCGCGCGCCAATCTTTGGGATTGCCAGAAATCGGATTCGACGCGCTGGCTCCGACCATCAGAAGCGGGATGACAGGGCCGCGCTACACGACATCCGTTGTGAGCGGCCAAGCTAGCCAAAGGCGGTGGACAGAACTGCAAGTCTGGCCGCACGGTGTCAACCGCACGCGTGCAGGAGCGCAGCTGTTCCCCACCCCGAACGGTTATTTCCGGTTGTCGGTCCCGGACTGCGCCGTTCTCCAAGGCTTCCCCGGTGATTGGCGTTTTCCCTCGCAGGCATATCTTGCGCTTGGCATAATCGGAAACAGTGTTTGTCCGCCGGTCGCTTACAATCTCGCAAAGGCAATCCGCCGGGCGTTCGGCTGAAGGAACGGCCGCCGGATTCTGGGGCCCGTCCAGCTGCGCGACTTGGCCGGACAGAAAACGAATGCCTCTAGTGGCCTGAGATGCCCAAGCCAGAAAATTGGCGTGTTAAAGCAAGGAGGAAAAGTTGCTAGGGCCTCTCAGGGCCAGCGAGAGGCCATCCTGAGGCACTTTTGCGAATGACCTTCCCTCAGAAGCGATTGAGCGGCTCGAAATAGTCCCTACTGCCGCCAGACGAGTGCCCGGCCTCGCACGAAGCGGAGCCGCAGGATGGTCTGAAATACGTTTCGTGATGTTTTGCGTATGCCCCACGCAAGCACCTGCTACAGGCCCCCTACAAACGCAGGGAAGGGCCAAACCGGCCCTTCCTTGTCATGTCTACTTGAACCGCGCTCCCAGATACCGCGCAACGACGTCATCACGGTCCGGGCCGTGACCGAGTTCTGCTTTTATGAGTAACCGCGCATCTTGATCGAGCTTCCGCCAGTCTGCTCCGGCAAGGTTGATCGCCTCCATGATTGTGCCTCCAGCTGCGGCACAGCGGAAACCGGCGATTCGCTCATATCGTTCCTGTGCATACGCATGCCGCAGACCATGCAGAGAGGCACCGCAGCTGGCCTTTGATATCCCTGCGGCGTGAGCCATTGTGTATGCCTTCTTTTCCCATTGTCTCTCATTTGAGCTGTCTGGCATGAGATTGCCGTACCGCGAGACATAGCGCTGGGCGTCATGGATTGCCGCAAGAAAGGCCGGGGAGGGTTCAGAAATCATCCGCTCCCTTCCGCCTTTCGTGCCGTCGCTTATAAACACGCGTCCGTCTGCGAGCAAACAGCGGCTCGGATTGAGCTTGCGCGACTCCTCATGTCGGAGACCTCCAGTGCGCATGAGGCGCAAATGGATTGCAAATCGGCGCTCGTCTTCTGTCCCATCTTGGAGCTGTCCGAGGGCGACGGCATACACCGCGTCGGGCACCGAGCGGTTGTGGTTGTCCACGCTTATGCGCGGCCCGACGAGAAGTGATCCATCGGTGGCGCGGAAGTCGTTTGTCGACCGGATGTTGGTATTCCCGTATGAACGGGCCACCACCCGAACGCCGGAGAGGTATTCCTTGATTGTCGCATTGGTCAGGCCGCGCGCCTGCCATGTTCCCACCACTGCAGCAACATGGCCGTTTGTGATGTTCCGCCATGAGCGGACCCCAAGCCCGGCGGCTCGGAGGTCGTGGACAAAGCGTGCGGCTTCAGCGCGGTGCTGGTAACGGGTCTTTGCGCTCCCAGATAGGCGAGCGCGTCCGACAGCGTAGAGCAATGAATCTCCCATGTCTGCCCCCAATGCGCAAAGCGCGGTTGATGTTTCTGGCTACTGCGGGCCTGCTCCAATCGAGGCGGCGCACATCGCCGACCCGTCAGGAGCAAGCCTGAGGATGTTCAATCCGTTGTGCTCCCGACATGACACATCATGCCGACGCCCAAGGGCGTTGCCAGAGCCATACGACAAGTCAAAGCCAGAGACATCTCCAAGGGGCTCGTCTATTCGGTTTATAGGTAGAAAAGCGCGTGGTTGAGCCAAAATGAGTCACCGTCTGTTTTCTTCCTGCCGGAAAAAAACAGACGGTGTGGTGTGGAGAGCCCGGAGGACGCAGTACGCGAGCCCCGAAAATCGATGTGTCAGACGGCCATAGCTGATGGCGTTGACGTTCCCCCTTTATTTTCGAAACAAAAACAAGGAATAAGAGCCTTGGTCAACCTTACCATAACCCGCGCAGCGTTTGTCAAGAGGCAAACGAAAGAAAGCGGCTTTATTGTCAGACTGTGAAATTATGTCGTATGATACACGCCGTCGTCTCCGGCGCGGATGAATCCCTGCCCTGCAAGCGTGTCCAATACATCTTGGACGCGGGTGCGCGGCGCGCGGGCGAAGGATTTGGCGACGGTTTGCGCGTCCGCCGTGCCGCCCAGAGTTGCCAGCGCGGCGCGCACGGCCTGGAACTGCTCAAGCAGAGATGACGGCCATGCCAGCTGCTTACTCTTTGCGGCTGGCTTGGCGGGTTTGCGCCCCTTCATGACGGGCTTGGCGTCAAATTCGACGCCGAGCTTTGCCTGCGCTGTGGGCTTGGACTTGTCGCGGCACTGGTATTCTGGCCGTAACCAGCGCACAAGCCCGGCCTGCTCTTCTTCCACGCGCTTGAGATTCAAGGCCACGAGGCGCACCAAAATTTCACCTTCGGCCAGGTCCTTCGGCCAGCCGTAGGCCTCGGCAACGGCGGCGTCCAACTCGTCATGCAGCTGGCGCAGGACGGCCACAAGGCCATTCTCGTGCGCCTCCCTCTCCTTGCCTGACGGTTCCCTGCCGCTCCGTAGCGCCTCAAGAGCGTTGTACATGCCTGTCAGGGTCAAATCAGGGTGCAGGGCCTGCCGCGCCTTGCGGTGGCCGTCCAGCCGTTCGCCAAGCTCACGTATGCGGCCCCGCAGTTCCGGCGTGGGGTCAGGGAAGGGGTATGTTTCGAAGCACGGCGTTTTGTTGTAACGGGAGTCATTGCCAACCCCAAGCCGCCCACCTGCCGCCAAAGACCAGACGACATGAATCCGGCTTGAGAGCACCCCGAGGTGGAAGGCGTCGGCGCTGGCGACGTTCACAAGCATGTTGTCGGGCAGGATGGACGCATCCTGAAAGACGAAGAAGCGGTGCTTGGCCGTTTCCGGCGTCGATATGAAACGCGCCAGGCCTGACAGCGCCAGGCGGAACGTCTCACGCGGTTTACCGAAAAGCCACCACTTCGTCGCATACTGCGCGGAGTCTTTCGTGCGGCTGGCGCTGGCATCCCGGTCTGGCTTCACCCGTTCAAACACCCACTGATACACTTCCGGGTAACGGTCCCGCACATCAACGACGGACAGGCCAAGCAGGTCGATGACCAGCACGCCACGAGGTTTGTCGGCGAGGTCACGGCCATGACGATAGGGCCGGATATGCTTTTCAAGGCCGGGAATGCGCCCAAGCCCCAGCGCGGCGGCTTGTTCCGGCGTGACGATGAAGCCGGAGCCGTGGAGCGAGACGCCCCTACAGCTCAAATCAGCGTTCGCTGTGAGCGGTCCAGCACCAGCCACATTGGCCCCGATGGTCAAATCGGCATTGATGTGCCCAATCCGTTCGGAAAGGGTCACGTGGATTTCCGTGCCATCCGTCGACGTCTCGGCCATGACAGTGGACAGGCAACCATCCAGCGCGCCTGGCACGCCGACGGTCATGGCGATGCGCACGGCGGCACCGTCCGAAGCGTCCACCCACGGGTGATCCGGCACGGCGAAGGCGATGGACAAGGGCGGGTCTGCAGCAAGGTGCCTTTCCGTCACGCGGCGGTTGAAGACTTGGTTCAGGCTGTTCGTGGTGATGAATCCAAAGCGCCGCGCCTTGCCCGTGCGGACCAGTTCAGCGGCCTTGTGCCACCAATACATGACGAAATCGCAGGCCTCGGGCAGGCCGGAATACGTCCCCGTGAGGGCCTCGAAGTAGCCGGAGCCCAGCGCCGCGCGCTTCATGCCGCCGCCGATGAAAGGCGGGTTGCCCACGATGAAATCCGCCTCCGGCCAGGTCGCCGCCACAGGCTTCACACAGACGACCTCGGCCACGCGCGCGGCCTCGTCTGGCACCTCTCGCCCTGTGGTTGTGTCAAGCTTCCGTGTATGGCCGTCCCAACGGGTGACAGCCTCCCCTGAAGCGTCCAGGGCCGGTCTGAAGCCTTCACAGGCAAGCACGGCGTCTCGGCTCTCGATATTGTGGAACGTGCGTATGATGGGTTCCGGCGGCGCCACGGTGCCGTGCGTCCGGAAGTGCCATTGCAGGTAGCCGATCCACAGCACCATTTCCGCAATATGGGCGGCGCGGGGGTTCAGTTCAATGCCCAAGAACTGGTGAGGGTCAACCGTCAGGCCTTGAGCTTCGAGCGGACGCTGGAAGTCCCCATAGCTCGCGGCCTCGGCAAGCACCTCGCCTTCAAGCCGCTTCATATGCTCCAACGTGACATACAGGAAGTTGCCTGAGCCGCAGGCAGGGTCGAGCACGCGCAAGGCGCACAGGCGACGCAGGAAAGCGGAAATTTCGGCCTGCGCATCCTTGGGCTTGCCCTGCGCACCGTGCATTGAGGCGGTAGCCTGTACGTCGTGCCATTCTTCCCGCAAAGGGGTGATGACCGTCGGAAGCACGAGGCGTTCCACATATGCGCGGGGCGTGTAGTGCGCGCCGAGCTTGTGCCGGTCGCGAGGGGTCAAAGCCCGCTCAAGCAGGGTCCCGAAAATCGCGGGTTCGACTTCACGCCAATCCGCCTTTGCCGCCGCAAGCAGGATTGCGATTTGCGGCCCTGTGAGGGCAAGAGCTTGAGGGTTTGCAAAGAGGTTGCCGTTGAACCGTTTGAGACGTTCCCCAAGCGCCGCGGACACGTCGCCCGTGTCCATCGCGGACCAAAGGTCATGCGCCATGCGGGGGAACACGTCAGGCGCGACGGCGGAACGGGCAAGCAGGTCTTGAAAGCTGTTGGCGGGGAGAAGGCCTACATCTTCGGCGAACATTGAGAAAAGGCAACGGATCAGGAATGATGCGACCTGCTCCGGCTTGTGGCCGTCGGCCTCCAGACTCTTCGCCAGCGCGGCCAGATATCCCGCAATTTCCGTTGTGACCTTTGCCGCACGCCGCGAGGGGTCAAGAGAAAACGGGTCCGTCCAGAGCGCCCGAAAGAGCTCCTGAACTTCTGGGCGCTCAAGGTCGGCAAGAAGAATGCGGCTTGTGCGCTGGTCCGGGAATGGGATGTAGATGCCGCCCGTGCAGCTGAACTCTGCATACAGGTCAAAACAGTGGCCGACGTCGGCCACGATGATGAAAGGAGGACGGCCTTCCGTAGCGGGGAGGGCGCGCACATATGTTTCGGCCTGCCGCTTGGCCCGCGCCATAGTGTCTTCCCAAGCGCGGGAACCTCGTTTGACGGCGCTGGATGACGTAAGGCCGGGCGTGGGCATGGAGAGCGGAGTTTTCGCCGCGCCCTCTTTCCCTTGTTTCGCCTCAAGAACGAAACAGCCGCGCTTGTAGAGGTCAAGGCGCTTCAACTCGGAGGTGCCATCACCACGCGGCAAAAAAACTTTGCGCTCGAAAGAGTAGACGTTGTCCTCATTGACGTCCTTTGCGGCCTCGTGCTGGGGCAGGCTCAAAACCGTGCAAAGCTCCTTCAAAAAGGGCTGAGCATTGGCAAGCTCATTGCCGCCCGAGGAGGACCAGCGGGCGATGAATTCGGCAAGCGTTTGAGAAGCTATCATGTTTTGCGGCTCTTCCGTGGTATCCCTTCAAACGTGACATATTGCGAGTTGTAAAGGTGCGACAAATCCAGCTTGTGGTCTAGCCGCGAAATGATGGTTTCGTAGACATTTTGAGGTGTAAAATTGCTCCCGTAGCGCGAGAAAATCAGTTCTGTAATCTCGTGGCCAAACGCGTATTTGAGAATGTAGTTTTCAGTTTCCGAAAACTTGCAGTTTTGTTTGAAGAAATTATTAAATGTGTGGCGCAAAGAGTTGAAACTTTTGGGTCCAGTCACTTTGCATTTACGGAGTAGCTGTGTCAGCTGTTTCCCCGGTTGCTTCCCATACTTTTGGTCTGAGGATTTTGTCAGAAGGGGGAATACTCGCTCATATCCTTTTTGTGCCATGGCATTGACATATTTAGGAAAGCCAAGCTCGACCAAGGTTTTGTGGAGCGGTATTATACGAAATGCGCTGTTATTTTTTAGGTGCTTATCAAGGACGCCAGAAGGCGAGGGATTCTCGTTGATATCAATCAAATATAGTTTTGAATCTTCGCAAAACGTTACGTCGTCGATATACAGTTGAGAGACCTCTTCCAATCGCATTCCAGTAAACAAACTGATCAGAGGCACCCAGAAGTATGCAGAATTTTTATATGTTTGGTGCATGAATCGGTCCGTAGAAAAAATAGCTACGAGGTCATTCTGAGTGAATGGGTCCTTGTCATCCATTCCCTGCTTGTTGTCGGATTGACTGAGCCCGACCGCTGGATTTGAAAGCAATTTCTTCTCCACAATGAGTTCTCTGAACATACTGGATATAGATTCAAGAATGTAGTTTGTTGTGCTGAGGCTGAGCGTGTCTGATGGCTTCAAATTTTCAATCTGTTGCATCGTCAATGTTTTGTATTGCTCTATCCTTGTCCTATTCTTTGGCATAAGCACTAATGCATCACGAAATTTTCTAAGCTCTTCACGGCCTAGTGAACGTATATCAATATCAGTAAAATAATCTAGTAAGTTTACAAGTCTGCTGTAATGCGTTGGCTGTGTATGTGTTTTGATATCTTTGTCTGAGATTTTAAGTTTTAGGTAATATTTAATACAAGCACTAATTCTATAGTCAAATCCAGAAACTTCAATATTGTTATGTGGAAATTTAACTTGATAGTTATTTTTTGCATTTTCAACAGCACAGGCAGAACTTGTGCCTGCTTGATTACCACACAAAACTTGACTTATGTTGTCATTAATATTTTTAGCTACACGACGAAATGGATTTAACTCATTCGCGTTCATTGTGTAAATATTTTCAAATTCAAAATCACCATCCAATCTTTTCTGTAGAATAGTATAATACAACAAATGGCATTTCGCCATTTCCTTGGAAATAAGGCTGTATGAATCATCGCCAATTTCATCCTGCCTAAAAAATCCTCTACGCATCAAGCCGTATGCAATCTCTTTGCTATATTTTTCATGCTCTTTTAGACGTATTCCATTTTGCATGTAGGAAACCATAGACTGAGGGTCATCTCTATAGAAATACTCTCTATCGTCATCACCTTTGAATCCGCTTGATTCTGCGACGTCATAATCTTTGAGCATATAGCGCAAGAGTGCATTCATTCTTTTTTTTAGCTCAAAATAGTCAATCATATTATTTTCTAGTTGGTTAGAAAGTGACAGGAACTGTGAATACAGTTGTGCAACGAGTTGCCTGGCAACACGCATGGTGCGCGTTTGCAGGCTGAGCCGGAACTCCGACCGTTTCGCAACCTGCCGGAGTTTTTGGCTGAAACTGACTCGAAGGTATATGATTTCGGATTTGCGGTAAAGGTGGGCTGGCATAGAAATGCGGCGGCGCGGCATAGTGAACCTGATTGACCCCGCAGTTTGACCCCGCGTGGCCCCTTCGTTTCACCAATCCAGCTGCCCCAAAACAAAAAGAAAAGGCGCTTCAGCCAGTTAGCTAAAGCGCCTCTAATTTTTGGTGCCGAAGGGGAGACTCGAACTCCCATGGCCTTGCGACCACTAGACCCTGAACCTAGCGTGTCTACCAATTCCACCACTTCGGCATTGTCCGGACAGCTTTCGCTGTTCCGTAGTTGCGAAGGAAGCATTTAGCCGCATCGAGCAGGCTTGGCAAGGACTTTTTGCCCTGGGGGCAAATTTTCCTGCCGCAGCCGACGCGCCAACGCCGCCTGTCTTCCCTACTCCCTAGCGCTCGTCGATGGGCACATAATCGCGCTGATCCAGGCCGGTATACACCTGCCGGGGCCGGTGGATCTTGGTCGTCTCCAGGTGCTCCTCGTACCAGTGGGCGATCCAGCCGGGCATGCGGCCGATGGCGAACATCACCGGGAACATCTGCACCGGGATATTCAACGCGCGCAGGATGATGCCCGAGTAGAAGTCCACATTGGGGTACAGCTTGCGCTCCACGAAGTAGGGATCGGCCAGCGCCAACTGCTCCAGCTCCATGGCGATGTCCATGAGGTCGTCCAGCTTGCCCAGCTTGAGCAGCAGGTCGTGGGCCGCGTTCTTGAGGATCTTGGCGCGCGGGTCAAAGTTCTTGTAGATGCGGTGCCCGAAGCCCATGAGCCGGAACTTCTTCTGCTTGACCATCTCCAGCACCTCGCGCGGGGTGTGCTCGCCGTCGCGGATCTGCTCGAGCATCTCCACCACGCCCGCATTGGCGCCGCCGTGCAGCCGCCCCCAGAGCGCGCAGATGCCTGCGGAGACAGAGGCGAAGAGATTGGCCTGGGTGGAGCCCACCATGCGCACAGTGGAGCAGGAGCAGTTCTGCTCATGGTCCGCGTGCAGGATCAAGAACAGGGAAAGCGCGCGCACGGCCTCGGGCGAGGGGTCGTACGGCCTGTTCGGGATGGAGTACATCATGTGCAGGAAGTTCCGGCAGTAGGAGAGGGCCGGGTTCGGGTACATGAAGGGCAGGCCCATGCTCTTGCGATAACTGAAGGCCGCGATGGTGCGCACCTTGCTGATGATCTTCGAGGCCGCCAGATAGAACTCGCCACGGCTCTCGATCTCCAGCAGGTCCGGGTGGTAGCAGCCGAGCGAGTTGATGACCGCCGAAAGCATGGCCATGGGGTGCCCGTTGGGCGGAAAGCCCTCGAAATGGTGCCGCAGGTCCTCGTGCAGCAACTCCTCCGCGCACAAACCGGCGGAAAAGCGCGAGAGCTGCTCACGCGTAGGCAGCTGGCCGAAGATGAGCAGCCAGGCCGTCTCGGTGAAGGAACCGCGTTCGGCGATCTGCTCGATGGGGTAGCCGCGATAGCGCAGGATGCCCTCCTCCCCATCCACGAAAGTGATGGAGCTCTTGCACGGGCCGGTGTTCACATAGCCGGGGTCATAGGTGATGAACCCGGTGTCGGCGCGCAGCCGCGTGATGTCCAGAGCCCGGTCGCCCAGGGTGCCTTCGACTATGGGCAGTTCAAAGGTCTTTCCATCGATGATCAATTGCGCATTCTTGGTCATTGTCTCTACACTCGCTTCCGTATGCTATGGTAGGGCGCCGACGATTCTTCGCGCCCCCCTCCGGGCCAAACCCGAAAATTCAATGGATGGACTATCCGGATTCGTGACGCTTGTCCAGCGCACCCCCCTGAGCCTGTTTACAAATATGTCATCATAGCGCCGGCGCAAGCCGATTTAAGAAAACATACCCCCCGGGGGTTGTGCCTTGCGAAAATCGGATTATAGTGAGAGAGCGCCACAGCGCAAAACCGAACCGGAGCACCTGTGAAGAAACATACATCACCCTCGCCAGACCTCTCGCGCCGACGCTTTCTGGCCAGCCTGGGCCTGGGCGGCCTGGGGCTCTTGCTCCCGCAGGGCGCCCAGGCGGCCAAGTCTCCTGCGGATGAGGAGCTTGCGACCCTGCACGACCTGAGCAAGTGCGTGGGCTGCGGGGCCTGCGTCGAGGCCTGCCGCGAGACCAACGCCCCCAAATTCCCGGAGCCCACGCGGCCCTTTCCCAAGATGTTCCCGTCAACCGTGAAGGTCGAGGACTGGTCCACCAAGCGCCAGATCACAGACCGCCTCACGCCTTACAACTGGCTGTACATCCAGTCCGCGCGCGGCCAGTTCCAGGGCCAGCGCTTCGAGATCCACATCCCCCGTCGCTGCATGCACTGCCAGAACCCGCCTTGCGCCAACCTCTGCCCCTGGGGCGCGGCCGCGCGTCAGAAGAACGGCGTGGTGCGCATCGACGACCAGATCTGCCTGGGCGGCGCCAAGTGCAAGACCGTGTGCCCGTGGAAGATCCCCATGCGCCAGACCGGCGTGGGGCTGTACCTGAAGCTTATGCCCCGCTACGGCGGCAACGGCGTCATGTACAAGTGCGACCGCTGCTTCGACCGCCTGGCCAAGGGCCAGAAACCGGCCTGCATCGAGGCCTGCCCGTATGAGGTGCAGGAGATCGGGCCGCGCTCGGAGATGGTGGCCAAGGCCCACGCCCTGGCCCGCAACATGGGCGGCTACATCTATGGCGAGACGGAGAACGGCGGCACCAACTCCCTCTATGTCTCACCCGTGCCCTTCGACATCCTGGACGCAGCCGTGACCACCGGGCCGGGCAAGCCGGACCTGGCCAAGGCCCCGGACATGATGGCCGACGAGACGCGCATGGCCTACGCCGCGCTCTTCGCGCCCGTGGCCGGCATCGTGGCCGGAGTTCTGCGCCTGGGTTCGCGCCTGACCGGCGGGGACAAGGACGCCGGCAGCAAGGGCGACAACGACAAGAAAGCCAAGCCCTCCGAGCCGCCGGACACGTCCGGGCCAACGCCGGACGACAAGGAGAACTGGTCATGAGCCTGCCGACCTCGCGCCGCACGGCCTGGGCCTACAGCCTGGTGGTGACCCTGCTGGCCGTCAGCGGCGTCATGCAGATGCCCATCGCCAGCCGCTACCGCATCACCACCGTGCCCGGCCTGGCCTGGCTGGGCGACTTCTGGTTCACGCACAAGCTGCACTATCTTGGGGCCATGGCGCTTCTGGCTCTGGTCAGCTACCTCGTCACCCGCTGGGTGCTCGAATGGCGGCGGGAATACGCCCTCACGGTCTTCGGCCTGGCCCGGGCCGGGCTCCTCGCCGCACTCATCGTGACCGGGGCCGTGCGGGTGCTCAAGAACCTGCCGGGCGTGTCCTTCTCGCCCGAGCCGATCATGCTGGTGGACTGGACGCACCTGGGTCTGGCCCTGCTGCTGGGCCTGCTGGCCCTGGCCCGCCGGATCGCCAAGGCAGGCTATGTCCGGCCGCGCTGAAGGCGGCACATTAATGGCGGCAAGTTGACGGCGGCCACGAACCAAAAACGCCAAAGGGGCCATGCCGCACACCTGCGGCATGGCCCCTTTTTTGGGCGCTCGGGCGAAGCGAGGGCCTAGTAGGCCACGCGGTCCTGCACGATGCCCGCCTCTTCTGCGGCGGCGATGACGTCGCGCAAGATCTGGAGAGTCTCGCGCGCCTCCTCGGGGTGCAGTTTGCGGATGGCGAAGCCTGCGTGGATGATCAAAAAGTCGCCGAGGGCGACCTCTTCGTCCAGGATCATGAGCGAGGCGTTGACCGTGGTGTCGCCTTCGCCCACGCGGCAGGTGGCCACGTCGTCGGAAATTTCGATGATCTCAGCGGGGACTGCTAGGCACATGGCTCTCTCTCCTGTGTGATCGGGCTGGGAACGGCCTTGAGGCTGTAAGAGCCCCCGGCCTTGACGATCTCCTCCAGCACAAAGCCGATGAGCGCCGCCTGGCGCTGTTTGGCGACATCCGAGATGCCCACATTCAAGGTGTGGTAGTCAAGGGGCTCCATGCCGATGATCACGGCCTCGGGTCTGGTGCCCACAATCTCGCACATGATGAGCGTATCCACAAGGTCCGTCTGATGCATGGAGTCCTTGAAGGCCAGGCTCTTGCGCAGGTCCTCGCCGGTGAGGCGGTAGACGCTCCCGGCCGGGCCATCGCCCAGCACGGCGTCGATGACGATGAGCAGGTCACAGTTCATCATGGGGTCCATGAGCCGGGTGCCCAGGGTGCCGCCGTCCATGACGGTGACGTTGTCGGACAGCTCGTACAGGCTCATGATCTGGTCCGCAGCGCTGACGCCGATGCCCTCGTCGGTGAAGAGGATGTTGCCCACGCCAAGAACAAGAATGCGTTTTTGAGAATCAGACATGCGGCCTCTTTGCTCTTGAAGTGAAAAAGGGACGGGAACCCGGTTGCCCGGATTCCCGTCCTTACAGGATGCGTCTACGGTTTACAACACCTTGAAGCTGGCGGTCTGGCCGGTCTTGGCGTCGAGCACGTGCACGCCGCAGGCGATGCAGGGGTCGAAGCTGTGGACCGTGCGCAGGATCTCAACCGGACGGGCGGGATCGAAGATCGGGGTGCCCATGAGGGCTTCCTCGACCGGACCCAGCTTGCCATTGGCGCAACGGGGGCCAAGGCTCCAGGTGGAGGGCACCACGAGCTGGAAGTTCTCGATCTTGCCCTTCTTGATCTTGATCCAGTGGGACAGAGCGCCGCGGGGGGCCTGCACGAAGCCAACGCCTTCGGCTTCATTGGGCATCTTCCACGGGGTGTACAGCTCGGTGTCGCCACCCTTGACGTTGCCGACCAGGGCGTCGAGCCAGGTCTGCATCTGGCCAGCGATGACCAGGCACTCGATGCCGCGGGCAGCGGTGCGGCCCAGGGTCGAGAACAGGGCGGCGGGGCCGACGCCCAGGTACTTCAGCACGTAGGTGACCGCGTCGACCGTGGGCTTGTGGCCCTTGGCGTAGGCGACCAGGACGGTGGCCAGGGGGCCGGTTTCGCAGGCTTCGCCGTTGTAGCGGGGGGCCTTCATCCAGGAGTAGCGGTCCTTGTCCTCAAGGCTGGTGTACTTGGGCTCGGTGACGCCCTGGTACGGGTGGTGGGCCTTGTCGCCCTTGTACCAGCTGTGCTTGACGTGCTCTTCGATCTTCTTCGGGTCCATGGCGGCGACCTTGGCGATGTCGCGCTTCATGATGACGCCGGGGGCGAAGAAGCGGGAATCCAAGTTGTACTCGTCGGTGGGGAACTCACCGAAGCTGATGAAGTTGCTGGTGCCGCCAATGCCGGCCCAGTCTTTGTAGAAGCTGGCCACGGCGAGCAGGTCGGGGATGTAGAAGTCCTTGATGAAGGCCACGACTTCGTCGGTCAGGGCCTTGTACTCGGCGATGCGGTCGGGCTTGAGCGCGTCGTAGTTGGTGACGCCGCCGACGACGGTGAACTGGGTGTGCGGGTTCTTGGCGCCGAAAATGGCCATGGCGCGGGCGGCCTTGACCTGCATGTGCAGGGCGTCAAGGTAGTGCTTCACGGCCATCAGGTCGGCCTCGGCGGGCAGGTAGTAGGCCTCGTTCTTCTTCTCGCCCAGGAAGTAGGCGTTGGTGAAGATGCCAAGCTTTCCGGAAGCGATGAGCGCGCCGACCTTGGTCTGGACGGCCTTGAACTGCTCGGCGGTCTCTTTGCGGTTGGGGTTCAGGCTGTTGGACAGCTTGGCGGTGGCAACGGGGTCGGCTTTCAGCGCGTTGGCCACGTTGACCCAGTCAAGGGCGTGCAGGTGATAGAAGTGCACCAGGTGGTCGTGCAGGTACTGCGAACCCATGACCAGGTTGCGCATGATGGTGGCGTTCTTCGGGATCTTCACCTTGACGGCGTTGTCCACGGCGCGGGTGCTGCACAGGGCGTGCACGTAGGTGCAGACGCCGCAGGCGCGCTGGGTGAAGTGCTGGGCGTCGCGGGGGTCGCGGCCCTTCAGGATGATTTCCAGCCCGCGGAACAGCTGGGAGCTGCTGCGGACATCGACGATTTTGCCATTCTCGACGGTGGCGTCGATGCGCAGGTGGCCTTCAATACGAGTGACCGGGTCGACAACGACCGGGCCGGAGAAGTTGCTCTGGGGCGTTTTGGGCGCCATATCTAAGTCCTCCTTAAATGATTAGGTGCAGCGAGAAGGCTGACAATTCCAAGAAATAACGGCTGAGCCTATTTCTCCATCTCGTAGAACGGGCTCATCTTATCCCAGAAATTGGGCTCGCTGCAGCCGATGCAGGGGTGACCAGCCTGAACAGGCCAGTTCACGCCGACGCCCTTGTCCAGGGGGTTGAACTTCTTGGTCGGGCAGTTGTTGTAGGTGGAGGGACCCTTGCAGCCGAGCTTGTACAGGCACCAACCCTTCTTGGCCTCGGGGGAGTCGAAGGACATGGCGAACTGCTCCTTCTCGAAGAAAGGCTGACGCTCGCACTGGTCGTGAACGGTCTGGCCGAAGAAGACCGTGGGGCGCAGATCGCCGTCGAGGGCGGGCAGCGGGGCCTTCTTGGTGACGGTCATGATGGCCGCGACCACGGTGCCGACCAGATTGTACGGGTTGGGCGGGCAGCCGGGAACATTGATGACCAGGCTCTTGGGGAACACGGCCTTGACGCCCTTGGCGTCGGTCGGGTTGGGCTTGGCGGCCTGCACGCCGCCGTAAGCGGCGCAGGTGCCGTAAGCGATGGTGGCCAGGCAGTTCTTGCTGGTGATGGCCTTCTTGACCATCTCGACCATGGTGACGCCGCCGACCTTGCCGTAGATGCCGTTGTCCTTCATGGGGATGCCGCCCTCGACCACGAGCAGGTAGGGCTTCTTCATGGCGTCGTGCAGGGCCTTCTCGGCCATTTCGCCTGCGGCGGCCATGATGGTCTCCTGGTACTCAAGGGAGATGACATCAAGGATCAGGGTATCAATGTAAGCAGTCTTGCCGTCAATGGACGCCATGCGCAGGATGGACTCGGAGCAACCGGTGCACTCTGCGTTGTGCAGCCAGATGACCGACGGACGATTGTCGGCCGTCAGCGCGGCCGCGACCTCAGTGGCATAAGCCGGCCCCATGCCCATGGTCGCCGCGATGATGCCGCAGAATTTCATGAAGTCGCGGCGAGAAACGCCACGCTCTTCAAGGCGTTTTTCGGCGTCGGCCAAGCCATGTCCTACGGAAATCTTCATACAACACCTCCAGATTATAATGATACGTGACAGGAACGCCTTGTAAACTCTTGACAATATGGGCGCGTGACACAAAATTTCCAACCGTGCCACACTTGCCATACGAATCTTGAAAAAATTAGCAAGCGAAACAGTAGGTTAGCTGTGGTAGCCAATACACGGGTGCAAAGACATTGGCAAGGGGGGAAGGCAAAAAAATCACAGCCCTCTGCTCATACAACGATTTGGCACAAGCAACAACGCACGTGAATTACAGCTTATTTGCAATTTGAAACAGGCGTATTGACCTGCCGCCCCTGCATCGGCAATAGTCGCCGGGGAGATAAGCATGACCGCGCACGCACCCCTGCCCTGGCGCAGAATCACCATCATCCTGAACCGCCCACGCGGGGCTGCGTTCGCTGCGCCTGTTTCACTGCCCGCCGCGCCAGCCCGCTTCGCCGACATCCTGCCCGCCGTGCGCGCCATCGCCGACGCTTTCCAGAGCGAGGCCCACCAGGCCATGGCCGGGCTGGACCAGCCGGTCACCTGCAGCTGCGGCTGCGACGCCTGCTGCCGCCATCTCGTGATGCTCGGCGAGACCGAGGGCCTGGCCCTGCTGCGCACCCTGCGCACCTTGCCAGAGGACCACCAGAGCCGCGTCCGCGCTCGCTTCCAGGCTGGGCTGGAGCGCCTGGAGGCGGCCGAGCTCACGCCGGACCTCTATGCCACGTTCACCCGAGAGGTCCACAACCAGCGGCGGCTGGGCGAGATGCAGACCGCCTACTGGGAGCTCCAAATCCCCTGCCCGTTCCTGGAGGACGGGTCCTGCGGCATCTATGCCGAGCGTCCGCTCATCTGCCGCCAGTACGCCATGACTTCGCCCCCGGCGGCCTGCCGGACACCCTTCAGCGCCGGAACAACCATGGTGAAGGTGCTCCCGCCCTATGACCTGGCCGGGGCGGCGGCGGCCTTCGACGGCCAGCAGGCCCACGCCAGCCGGGCATTGCCGCTGCTGTTCTGCCTGCTGCGCGAGAGCCACTTGAACCGACGCGTCTTCCCGGTGCTGGAGCCGGAGCCCATGCTGGCCCGCTTTCTGGAGTTCGCGGCGGAGCACTATGCCCGCGCGGACCAACCTCCATATGATAAGGAGCGCCCATGAGCGTCATCGTTGAGCTGTCCCTCTTCCCGCTGGACAAGGGCCTAAGCGTCAGCGCCTATGTGGCCCGGGCCGTGGGGATCATCCGCGCCAGCGGCGTGAGCTGCCAGCTCACGCCCATGGGCACCTGCATCGAGGGTGAATGGGACGAGGTCATGGCCGTGACGGGCCAATGCTTCCAGGCTCTTGCGGCAGACAGCGACCGCGTCTACCTGACCCTCAAGGCCGACTGGCGGCGCGGACGCGTGGACGGCCTGCGGGCCAAGACCGAGAGCGTGGAGCGCGCCCTGACCAAAGCGGGGGAGGAGCTGTGAGGAATATCGTCTGCCTGCTGGGCAGCCCCAGGCCCAAGGGCAACAGCGCGGTCATGGCCCAGGCCCTGTGCGAGAGCGCCGAAGAGGCCGGGGCGCGGGTTACGACCTTTGCCCTGAACAAGCTGACCTACCGGGGCTGCCAGGGCTGCCTGGCCTGCAAGAAAACGGCGGAGACCTGCGTGCTCGACGACGGCCTGACGCCCGTGCTTGCGGCCGTGCGCGCCTGCGACGTGCTCGTGCTGGCCACGCCGGTGTACTTCGGGGAGGTCACGTCACAGCTCAAGGGCTTCATCGACCGCACCTTCTCCTATCTCCAGGCCGGGTACGCGCACCTGCCGCGCGGCCAACGCTCTCGCCTCACCCCCGGCAAGACGCTGGTCTTCGTCATCGCCCAGGGCCACCCCAGGGAGGATCTGTTCACCGACATCTTCCCGCGCTACGAGTATCTGCTCAACTGGCAGGGCTTCACAGAGAGCCACCTGCTGCGCGCCTGCTCCGTGTACCACCAGGGCGACGCCGCCGCCCGGCCCGAGCTGCTGGAAGAGGCGCAGAACCTGGGACGCAGGCTGGCCACTGCGCAGGGCTGATGCGGATCCGTCTGGCCCAGGCTAGGGCTTGGCAGGGCTGGGCGGGCAGTTGAGGCCCTCAAGACAAAAGAAGCGCACCAGCTCGCGCGAATAGATGGCGCGCAGGTATTTGGGGTCGGCCATGCGCAGGCGGCCGCCGTTGGTGCATTCCGTGACGTGGGCGGCCTCCAGGGCGCGCACCTGGCGCGGAAAGCCATAGACCACGAAACGGGCCTGGAAATAGTCGCGCCGAACGTCGCGGGTGGCGGCGGCAAGGCTGGCCTCGCTCACGCTGCGGCAGTTGGCGGCCACGTTGATTTCGCAATTGGCCTGCACCACGCACTTGCTGTCCTTGTCCTCAAAGGTGCTCCACTCAATCTTGTTGAAATAGGGATACTTCTCCAGGGCCTCGGCAATGCTCATGGACGGGTCCGGAGAGATGCGCGCCTGGCGCACGGTCTCCACGGGGTCGCTGCACCCGGCCAGAAATGCCGAGAGCGTCAGCAAAAGGATGAGTTGAAGCGGGCGGATAAGCTGCATGCTCTACCCTGTCACAGACGCCTGGCGAAATCAATGGGGCATAGACAGAACGAATGGCAGGGCACTGGCTCGCAACATGCGAGTGGGGGCTTGCCTTCGTCCGGGAGAATCAATAAGACTGCGGCGTTGCCGCAACCCAACCGAGGCCTGGCCGTCCGCACGCATCTCCCCCCGAGGGGGCTGGAGGATCAACATGGATTTTCTCTCGATATTCCTGGCTTTCTTCCCCGTCATCGCCATCTTCTTCCTGCTCTTGGTGTACCGGGTGGCGGCGGACACGGCGGGCCTCATCGGCTGGGTTATGGCTGCGCTCGTGGCCTGGCTGTATTTCCAGACCCCGCCCGAGGTGGTCCTCACGGCCTCCCTGGCCGGGCTCGTCGCCTCCCTGCCCATCGCGCTGGTCATGGCCGCCAGCATCATCCAGATCACGCTGATGCAGGAGACCGGCGCCGTGGCCCGCGTGGTGGCGCTGATGAAGACCATCGCGCCCGGCCAGCAGACCGTGCAGATCATGATCATCAACGTGGGCTTCGGCATCCTGTTGACCAGCCTCGGCGCGGTCACGGTGTCCATCCTGCCGCCCATCATGCTCGCGCTCGGCTACTCCACCATGACCGCCATCCTCCTGCCGGCCCTCGGCTACGACGCCTTGTGCACCTATGCCCTGCTCGGCATCCCGGCCGTGGTCTACGCCCAGTTCGTGGGCCAGCCGGTGAACGAGATCGGCATGAACTTCGCCATGTACATGCCGGTCATCAGCACCTGCATCGCTCTCGGCATGCTCCAGGTCACCGGCGGCGCGGCCATGGTCCGCAAGGGCTTTGTCCCGGCCGTCATCGCGGGCGTCACCGCCGGCGGCATCGCCATGCTCATGGCCAAGGCGGGCCTGGTGACCATCACCGGCATCGCGGCGGGCCTGGGCGTCATCCTGGCCCTGGTGATCTACGTGAAGCTCACGGGCAACGTCCTGCAGGACCGCGGCCTGCTCAACGAAAACGACCTGGCTGCGGAAAAGCGCATCAGCCTTTTGCGCGCCACCTCGCCCTGGATCCTCTTGACCGTGTTCTCGCTGATCCTGAACTCGCCGGGCCTGCCCTTCTTCAAGTTGACCTTCGTGGATTGGGCCATGCCGCTCTACATCATCCCCGGGAACCCGGAGAAGCTGCGCCTGTTCTGGCAGGCCTACGTCTGGGTCCTGATCTGCACCTTCCTGGCCCTGCCCATCATGCGCGCCACGGGCGAGCAGGTGCGGCGCGGGCTTAAAACCTCGGCCAAGCGCGCCTTCCGGCCCATCATCTCGGCCTCGGTGTTCTTCGCCATCGCCTACGTCATGAACCACTCCGGCAAGGGCCTGGACTGGAAGTTGGCCGTGCCCACGCACAACATGATCTACGTCATGGCCGACGCCTCGGCGGCCACCTTCGGCAGGTTCTACGCGGCGTTTGCGCCTTACCTGGGCCTGCTCGGCGGCTTCATCAGCGGCTCGGAAACCTCAAGCATCGCCATGCTGACCAAGCTGCACCTGTCCACGGCGGAAAAGATCGGGGCCTCGGGCGCGATCATCGCGGCGGCGAGCGGCATCGGCGGCGGCCTGGCCAGCGTCATCTCCCCGGCCAAGCTCCAGAACGCGGCCTCGAGCATCGACAAGATCCGCGAGGCCTCGGTGGCCATCCGCCCGGCCTTCGTCATCTCCATGCTCATCACGGCCGTGGTCTCGGTGATGACCATGTACTTCGCCTACTAGCCCGCTCGATCCACAACGCCCACGCGGGGGCCGGAGGCGCAAACCTCCGGCCCCTGCTTTTTGGTGCGCCATTGACCCGCGCAGACCTCCGGCGTAGAGGCAAAACCATGCACATCGCCATCAGATGCTTCGCCTCACTCTCGCGGTTCACCCCGCCCGACGCCGAGGCCTTCGCCACCACCCCCGGCGAGACTGTCGGGCAGTTGGCCCAGCGCCTGGGCATCCCGCCCGTTGACCTCAAGCTCGTGTTCATAAACGGCGCGCACGTGGAACTGGACGCAGAGCTCGCCGATGGCGACCGCGTGGGCCTGTTCCCGGCCGTGGGCGGAGGCTGACCATGCCCGCCCTCCTGGACCTGGACGAGAGCATCCGCGCCCGAACCCGGATGGACCCACAGCCCGACGGCTGCCAGCGCTTGGTGCTGCCCTACCCTGCCGTGCTGGACCTGGCGCGCGGCCTGGACCGCCAAAGAGGTCGGCTGCACGGCAGCAATGTGGCCCGCGTGGAGCTGGCTGCGCTCACCCTGGGCATCCCCCCCGAGCGCTACCTGCGCAACGGCAGCGCCTACAGCCTGGCCGAGCAGGCGCGCCTGCTGGGATCGCGCATGGCCATGGTCGGCCTGGGGGGCCTGGGCGGACACGCCCTGGAGATCCTGGCGCGGGCGGGGGTGGGGCACATCCGCGCCGCCGACGGCGACGAATTTCAGCCCTCGAACCTGAACCGCCAGCTCCTCTGCACCCGGCGCAGCCTGGGCGGCTACAAGGCAGCGGCTGCGGCTGCGCGGGTCAAGCTGCTGAACCCGGCCGTGGACTTCGAGCCCGTGGCGGAGTTCCTCGACGAGCCGCTCATGGAGCGTTTTCTGGCGGGCGCGGACCTGGCCCTGGACGCCCTGGGGGGCCTGAGCGACCGGCCCGCGCTGCTGCGCCAGGCGGCCCGCGCGGGCATCCCGCTGGTGACGGCGGCGGTGGCCGGACAGGCAGGCTTTGTGGCTACGGTTCTGCCCGGCGCCACCGGCCCGGCGGACCTCTTCGGGCCAGGCGGTGCGAATGGCGCGGGCGGCGCAGGCGCGGAGGACACGCTGGGCACACCGGCCCCGGCGGTTGTCACCGCAGCGGCGCTCATGAGCGCAGAGGCCCTGAACATCCTCTGCGGACGCGCGCCGAGACTGGCAGGAGCCATGCTGGTGTTCGATCTGGAGGCGATGAGTTTCGAGCGGGTGCGGCTGTAGGCCCTCTGCGGGCTCCTAGTCCCTGTGTTCCTTGTACTTCTCGCGGATGGCCCGGATGACGTCCTGGATCTCCAGAAAGGCGTCCACCACGTCGGGGTCGAACTGCGTGCCCCGTCCCTTGACGATCTCCGCAACCACGGCCTCCTCGGGCCAGGCGCCCTTGTACACGCGGGTGGAGATGAGCGCGTCGTAGACGTCGGCCAGGGACGTGATGCGCGCGGGCAGGGGGATGTCTGCGCCGCTGATGGGCTCGAGGCAGAGTTCGCGGGCCTCGGCCAGGTTCTGTGGGAGCCTGCCGGGATAACCGCCGCCGTCCCAGCGCTCGTGGTGGCCCAGGGCGATCTGCGCGCAGAGCTGGTCCAACTCCGAGGTGGTGTTGGAGAACAGCGCCGCCCCGTAGACCGAATGCCATTTCATGATGGCCGCCTCGTGGGGCTCGAAGCGCCCGGGCTTCTTCAAGATAATGTCGCTTATGCCGACCTTGCCCACGTCGTGGAGCATGGCCGCCAGGCGCAGGATGTCCTTGTTGCGGCGCAGCACGAACTCGTCCAGGCCCTGCTTGCGCGCCAGATGCTGGTAGATCTCCGCCGCATAGGCGCCAACGCGCTGCACGTGCGCGCCGGTCTCCTTGGGGTCGCGCATCTCGGCCATCTTCATCATCCGCAGCATGATCTCGCGGGTCATGATGCCGCGCTCGATGGTCACCGAGGCCGAGTTGGCGAAGAGCGGCGCGTACTGGATGTCGTCCTTGGAGAAGGGCCGGTCTTTGTCGTTGCAGTCGCGTGCGTTGATGAGCTGCATGACGCCCACGATCCGGCTCTGGAAGGTCTTGAGCGGGATGGTCAGCATGGACCGCGTGCGGTAGCCCGTGTCCTCGTCAAAGTTCTTATTAAAGGAATACGGCTCGTTACCGGTAAGCGCATAGGCGTCTTCGATGACCACAGACTCGCCGGTCTTGGCCGCGTAGCCCACGATGGACTTCTCGTTGATGGGCACGGCGAAGTTGGTGTAGAGATGCTTGCTGGCGTCCGGGCCGCGGAACAGTGTGTCGTTGTGCACGTAGCTGAAGCGCAGGTTCTCGCCCTCCACCAGGAAGATGGAGCCTGCATCGGCGTTGGTCATGTCCGCGCCTCGCCCAGCACGCGATCCAGTATGGCGTCCACGTCCTTGAGGGTGTTGAGTTCCTCAATGACCGTGAGTATGTCTCGGATGATGTCGTAGGGCTGGCGGTCAGTGCATTCCACGAGCGCTCCAGGGGGTTGCATGTCCAGGTGCGTCTCATGCTTACTCCCAGCCAATACAAAAATCCAGGGGCCGCTTTGACAAATACGCAATTCTTGATCCAGGCCGCAGGAGTGAAGACTCTCGCAGAGGCGTGCATGCTCGCGGCCTGCGGCGTGACCCACGTGGGCCTGCCCCTGCGTCTGCCCGTGCACACCCCGGACGTCAGCGAGGACCAGGCCCGGGACATTGTGCGCGGACTGGCCGGGGCGGCCAAAACAGTGCTCATCACCTACCTTCAAGACGCAGCGGAGACGCTCAAGTTGTGCCGGTACCTGGGCGTGGACGGGGTGCAACTGCACGGGGCCATGCCCGTGGCCGAGGTGCGCCGCCTGCGCGAAGCCGCGCCCGCGCTCTTTGTCATCAAGAGCCTGGTGGTGGGATTGACGGGCAGGGAGGAGGGCGAGGCGGGCCTATTGGCCGAGGCCCAGGCCCACACGCCATTTGTCGACGCCTTTCTGACCGACACCTTCGACCCGGTGAGCGGGGCCAGCGGGGCGACGGGCAAGGCCCACGACTGGGCCATCAGCCGCAGGCTGGCGCAGACGCTTGATAAGCCGCTCATCCTGGCCGGGGGCCTGAACGCGGACAACGTGGCCCGGGCCATCGCGGCAGTGCGCCCGGCGGGCGTGGACGCGCACACCGGCCTGGAGAACGCCTTTGGCGACAAGGACGAGGTCCTGGTGCGCCGGTTCGTGGCCGAGGCCGCGCGAGCCCTGGCGGCTTTCCCGCCGCGGCCGGGGCTTGCCAAAGCCCGTGATTCGGCGTAAATAGCGGCACCTTACATGTTCTCCGAGCGCAGAAAGGCAACTATGCCGAGGCGTTCTGGGACAATCTGTGGAGAATGCATGTCCAAAGAAGAAGCAATTGAAGTTGAGGGCGTCATCCAGGAAGCCCTGCCCAATGCGATGTTCCGCGTGGAACTGCAGAACGGCCACAGCATCCTGGGCCACATTTCCGGCAAGATGCGCAAGCACTACATCCGCATCCTGCCCGGCGACAAGGTCAAGGTCGAACTCTCGCCCTACGACCTGACTCGCGGACGCATCACCTTCCGCCTGCGCTAATCTCCCCCTGCACCTGTCCGCACAAGCCCGCCCATGTGGTGGGCTTTTTGCGTTCATTGCGCACAGGCGTGGTGCCAGAGCATTGCGCCCGGACCTGGGCATGGGCTATGCTCGGCCACGGGCCGGGGGATTCCGGCACGGACACCAGCAGCCGGGAGGACAACCATGCAGAGACACCAGGGCGTGGTCAGCTATTTCAACGAGCGCAAGGGCTTCGGCTTCCTGCGTGACGAAAAGGGCCGCGACGTATTCGTGCATTTTGCGGAGATCCAGCGCGAGGGCTTCCAGACCCTGGCCCCGGGCGAGGACGTGTTCTTCGACTACGCCGAGGAAGGATTGGGCCTGCGCGCGCTGAACGTTGAGGTGTCAACGGCCAAGCCCTCCCTCCGGCGGCCCTGAACCAGGCGGACAGGC
>PHAR01000007.1:138270-341584 GCA_002840405.1 Deltaproteobacteria bacterium HGW-Deltaproteobacteria-8
GCCTTTGCGCTGGCCTACTTCACCCTGGCCTGGGCCGGGAAGGCCCTCTCCTATGAGCCCGCCAACTTTGTCGTCCTCTGGCTGCCCAGCGGCCTGTTCGCCGCCGCCCTGCTTTGCACCGAGAAGCGCCAATGGCCAGGCCTGATCCTGGCCGCCGGCATCGGCAACCTGGCCTTTGACCTGGCAAACAACAAGACGCTCCTGGTGGCCCTGGGCTTTGCCCTGGCCAACTGCCTGGAGGCTTTCTGCGGTGCGTGGCTGGTGCGCCTCCTTGTGCCCAAGCGCACCGAGAACTACCTGGGCATGCGCGAATTCCTCACCATCATGTTCTGCTGCGCAGGCATCGGCCCGGCCCTGGGCGCCCTCGTGGGGACCTCGGTGGTGGCCCTCAGCTTCGGCGTGGACAGCCCGCTCTCCGTCTGGCTGCTCTGGTGGAGCGCCGACTCCTTGAACATCCTCGTGCTGGGGCTGGGGCTGGTGAGCCTGCACCGCTTCGGGCGCGAGATCCTGCGTTCGGGCACCCTCGCGCGCTGGGCCGAGTTCCTGGCCGTCCTCACCCTGATGCTCGCGCTGGCGGTGTGGATTTTCAACTCCCCCACCAGTCTGGAGTACAATTTCCTGCTGCTGCCCCCGCTGACCTGGCTGGCCTTCCGCTTCCGCATCCTGGGGGTGTGCATGGCCGCCCTGGCCCTGTCCCTCACCGCCATCCTCGTCACCTTCCATGCCCACGCGGGGATTGACGCGAGCCTTTCGGACACGGCCTGGCACCTGAGGACAATACAGATATTTTTCGCCTCGACCTTCAGCACCATGCAGGTCCTGGCCGTGGGCCTGGAAGAGCGGCGGCGGACCGGGCTTGCCCTGCGCGCCAGCGAGAGCAAATACCGCGACCTGTTCGAGGCCATCCAGGACCCGGTGGTCGTGGCGGACAGGGCCACAGGCATCCTGGCGGAGTGCAACCAGGCGGCGGAGCGCTATTTCGGCCGGGCCAGACAGGAGCTGCTTGGGCTGCACCAGAGGGTCCTCCACCCGATGGGCCACCCGGCGGGCCAATCCAACTCGCGCGAAATGACCGAGACCTTCCGGGAGCGGTCCGCACAGCCCGGGCTGAGCCCGGACATCCCGGTCCTGGCCGCAGGGGGCGAGGAGCGCCTCGTCTCCATCCAGAGCACGCTGATGGACATGGATGGCCGCACCATGCTCCTGGGCATCTTCCACGACACCACCGAACGCAAGGAGACCGAGGCGCGGCTGCGGGAGAGCGAAGAGAAATTTCGCACCGTGGCCAAGTTCGCGTATGACTGGGAATACTGGGTGGACCCCCACGGCCAGCTGGTCTGGATGGCCCCTTCCTGCGAGCGCGTGACCGGCTACACGTTGGAGGAGTTCACGGCGGACAAGGACCTGTGGCTGCGCATCGTGCACCCGGAGGATGCCCAGCTCTTTGCGAAACACGTCGAGGAGGCGGAGACGCAGGACGCACCCCTGTTCGAGTTCCGCTACAGGATCATCAAGAAGACCGGGGAGACCGTCTGGCTGAACCACCATTGTCTGGGGCTCCAAGACGCGCAGGGCAAGTCCCTTGGCAGGAGGGTGAGCAACAACGACATCACGGACCTCCAGCTGACCCAGGACGAGCTGGTGCGCAGCAAGGAGGCCGCCGAGGCCGCCACCCAGGCCAAGAGCGAGTTCTTGGCCAACATGAGCCACGAGATCCGCACCCCGCTCAACGGGCTGCTCGGCATGGTCCAGCTTCTGCAAGGCCACGTGACCCCGCAGGAGCATGCGCTCTACACGGGCATGGCCTATGAGGCCGGAAACAGGCTGCTGGTCCTGCTCAACAACATCCTGGACTTCTCCCGGCTCGAACCGGGCAGGGAGTCCCTCGCCCTCAAGCCCTTCGCCGTACGCGGCCTGTTCAAGTATGTGCTGAGCAGCTACCTGGTCGCCAGCAAGGAGAAGGGGCTGCAGATAGCCGCCAGCGTGGACAAGAGCGTGCCCATGAAACTCATCGGAGACGAGGGGCGACTCCAGCAGATTCTGCTCAACCTCGTCGGCAACTCCGTCAAATTCACCCCCGAAGGCTCCGTGCGCATTGAGGCCTGGGCGCAGCCCGCGCAGCACCATGAACACAAGGTCTGGCTGTATGTCACCGTCTCCGACACGGGCATCGGCATCCCGGAGGGCAAGATCGAGCACATCTTCCAGCGCTTCACCCAGGCCGATGCCTCCTACACGCGCCAGTACGAGGGCGCGGGCCTGGGCCTGGCCCTGGTCAAGCGCATCGTCGACCTCATGAACGGCAAGATCCTGGTGGACAGCGAGATCGGGGTCGGCACGACCATCTGCCTGGCCCTGCTGCTTGATCTGCCGGAGACCGCGCAGCACGGGGTGGATGCCAAGAGGTCCGCCCACGCGCCCGACCGACCGCTCAACATCCTGCTGGCAGACGACGAACCCATCGGCCAGATGGCCACGGCGCTGGCGCTGCGCAAGCTGGGGCACAAGGTCCATACCGTGTGCAACGGGCTGGAGGTGCTGGAAGCCCTGAGCATGAGCGAGTTCGACTGCATCCTCATGGACGTGCAGATGCCCGAGATGGACGGGGTGGAAGCCACTCGCATCATCCGCAGCCTGGGCGAGCTGGGCGAGAAGTCGCGGATCCCCATCATAGCGCTCACGGCCTATGTCATGGAGGACGAACGCGGCGAGTTTCTGGCCGCTGGCATGGACGGCTACGTGGCCAAGCCGGTGCAGCAGCCCGAACTGCTGCGCGCCCTGAGCCTGGTCATCGCTGCAGAGCGCAGCAATGCCTCCTGAGGCCCGGCCGCCAGCCCCTGATAGGCCCGCAAAGGCCCAGACCTGAGTCTCGGAGCACCCAACGCCAGGGTCCGGGATCAGGCAGGCCAAAGCCGTCAGCCAGACCACGCAGCTATCAACGCAGCCTATAGCACAATCCACCTGAAGCGCGACAACCTCGCCCTCTGCCCAAGGTCATGCGCTGCCAGCCAACTCGCTGTGCACCACGCCGCCGGGCCTGTGTGGAAGCTGTCGCTCACGAGACCTCCTGCCAGGTGCCATCTACAACTGGCGCTTGCATTGGACATGCCGATCGCTTATACTTCCAGGCAATTGGTTGGCACATGATGAAAGACTGCGATATTTGCGGAAGGCCCATGCATGGCCCCAGGCCAGCGCACGTTGCCAGCGTCTCTTTGACCGCCTGCCGCACCACGAGGTGAGTGCAAAAGCCTTCCCGACCCCCTCGCCGGAAAGGTTTTTGCCACCGGGAACGAACATGGCCGCAGGCACTGTGGCGGGCGCCAAAACGCCCCCCAAAGGAAATGACCCGTGAAGATCAACAAGGACGTCACCATCTGCTTCCGCACCAATTCCAAGATTCAGGCAGCCCTGAAGGCTGTGGCTGAACAGGAGCAGCTCAACGTTTCCGCACTGATCAACTCCCTTCTGGAGGAGTACCTGAAAACCACCACAGGGGATGAAAAGCGCCGCCACAACCGCAAGAAGGCGAGCATACCGGTCACCATCCACGGCAAATCCGTCTCCGGCTCAGTGCTGCTCAGCGGCACCATCCAGGACGTCTCACTCAGCGGCGTCCGCATCGCCGTCGCCGACCCGGACAAGACGACCCTCGCCATCAACGCCGAGATCAACCGCTTCGAGATCGTGTTCCGCCTGCCCGATGGAAGCTTGCGGCCCGTGAGCATTACCTGCAAGCCTTCCCGCGTGAGCAAGGTCGGCGAGGACCTGCACATCGGCGCAGCCTTCCAGGACGGCGACCTGCAAAGCTACTTCGAGATCCAGGGCTTCCTGATGTAGGGTTCAGACGAGCCCCCCACAAGACGCGCCACAAGAAATACGGGCCTGCGGCAACCAGCTGCGGGCCCTTTTTCTTGGGCGTGGAGGCAGAGGCGGGCGTGGGTCGTCAGCAGGCCTTATTGCTCGTGCACAGCCAGTCGAAAAAGCGCTGCACGTAGCGGCCGGAGACCACATCGGCCATGCTGAACAGGGGGAAGCCATCGGGCATGAACTGCCCGGTCAGGGTGAAGAAAACCTCACGCGAGATCTTGTCCAAGGCCGGGGTCAGGGTCTCCTGCCAAAGACGGGCGGCCTGCTCCGGCGCCAGGTCACTGGTGCGGCAGCACAGGGGCCGCGACTCGTACCCCTGACAGGCCCCGTTCACAAGCAGCGGGCAGGCAGCGCCCTCAAGGCCATTGGCCGCAGCCCGCGAGGTGGCCGCCGCGCGCCCGGCCTGGTCCAGGGTGGCACCCAGCTGCGCGTTGACGTGCACCGCCTCCACCAGGGTCAGCCGCATGGGCTCATGGCAGCAGCGGTCGTGCCCGCGCCCGCAGCGCGCGCCGCCGTTCTGCTCAGGCCCGAGGGCGGCCTCGGCCTGGTGCACCAACTCCTCATAGTCCGCGAAAAACGGCCGCAGATCCACCTGGAAGCGGTGCTCCAGGGTCGGCTGGCGCACCTTGAGCCGCACCGCGCCGCTGCCGTAGCGGCGCACCGTGCGCCACTGCTTGAAGTTCGTCGGCTTGGAGCGCAGCTTGCGCAGCTTCTTCCAGGCCAGCAGGTGCCCCAGCCCGCGGCGCAGCAGGTAGGCGTTGAGCACCGTGCCCGTGCGGCCGATGCCGTGGCGGCAGTGGATGAGCACCTTCTTGCCCAGGTACACGGCCTCGTCGAGCCAGGCCAGGGCCTTCTCCAGGGCGGGCAGGTCCGGGGCCTCCTCGTCGGGGATGGGCAGGTGGTAGACCTCGAAGCCGTTCTGGGCCTCGATGTCGTGCAGGTCCGTGAACTCCCCGCAGAGGTTCAGGATGGCGCCGATGCCCTGCTCGCGCAGGGAGTCCAGGGCGGCGTGGGACATGGGCGCAGGCCCCACGGCCAGGTGGTCCGTGACCCAGGTCAACGGCTGCTGGTTCTTTCGCGTCACGGCCATGGGCTCTCCCTGTCCTCAGCTATCACTTTCACTCCTCGCGGGCCAGCCCGGAAAGGAAGTCGTCGGCCAGCCGCCGGGTCTGGGCCTCGTCGGTCAGGCGCAGGTCCATGAGCCGGGTGCGGGCCAAGAGCCGCCCCAGCAGGGTCAGCAGTCGGCTGGTGGCCTCCTGGCTGGCCCGGGCGTGCCGGGCGTCGAGCATGTCGCCACGCGTGTTGACCGTGAACCCGGAGCGCGTGAGCACGCGGCTGATGAAGCCCACGCGCAGCAGTCGCTGCTCGGTCAGCCCGCCGCCGCCCTTGAAACGCAGGCCGATGTAGTTGCCCTCAGGCCTTGGCCCGCACAGGCTGTCCAGCACGGCGAAATGATAGCCGAAGCGCACCAGCAGGTGCAGATAGTCCTCCGAGAGCAGGGCGTAGCTGGCCAGGAGCTTGGAGTCCTTGCGGAAGATCCCGGCGCTGACGCGGTCGAACTCCTGCCAGTCAAAATGCTGGCCGCTGCCTTCCCAGCTCTCGTCGGCGTGGGCCAGCCCCTGCCAGAAGGCGCGCATGGGCAGGCTGGCGAAATCCTCCGGGCGCAAGGTCTCAGCAGCACCACCATTGCCGTCGCCAGCACCGGAGCCATTACCAGAGCCGGGCCTGACGCCGCCGCCCAGGTCCAGAACATACATGGACAGGGGCAGGGAGCTCTCGAGCTTTCTGGCGCCGTGCAGGCCCCGGCCGGACCGGTCGGCCAGAGTGAACATCTCGGCCACGGCGCTCTCGTGGCAGTAGCGCACCACATCGTGCAGGGACCGGCAGCCCTGGGGCGAGAAGCTGGGGCTGTCGGGATCGGTAAGATGCAGCTGGCAGGCCAGGCCGATGAGCCCGGCATAACGCTGCAAGGCCGCCTGGCGCAGGGCCGCGCGCCCCTGCTCCCGCCCGGCCAGCAGGGCATCCACGCGCCCGGCGTAAACGGTCCCGGCGTCGGCGTCCACGCTGACCACCTGCCCGTCGGCCAGAGTCGCCAGCAGTTCCGGGGCATCGGCCAGCACGGGCAGGCCGAACTCGCGCGCCACCGAGGCGAAGTGGCTGGCCCGGCTGCCCGACCCGGCCAGCACCGCCTCCACCCGGCCGATGCACTTGCCCAGGGCCGGGGACAGGCCCGGCACCAGCAGCACCACGCCCTCGGGCACCTCGGCGATGTGCGCCAGGTCGCGCAGGTGGAACACCGGGCCGCAGGCCGCACCGGGCGACACGCGGCCCAGGCCCGAGGCCAGCGGCTCATGGCCGGAGAGGTCCGGCGGGCGCGGGAGCCGGGGCGGCTCCGGCCAATGGGGCCGCGACTGCAGCACGAACAACTGCCCGGCCTGGTCCAGCGCCCACTCCACCTCCTGCGGGGAGCCGAGCTGCTCCTCCAGGGCCAGGGCAATGCGCACCAGCGCGGCCAGGTCCTGCGGGCCCAGGTCCACGCTGTGCGGGCCGGAGTCGTCGAGCACCCGCACCACCGCGCCCGGCTGGGCGGCGCGCGACAGGCGCAGCACGCGCGGGGCGGCGTCCTGGCCGGACATGAGCCGGTCGCCCAGGCCGGCCAGGGCAAAGACCGCCACGGCCAGCTCGCCGGGCTCACCCTGGCCGGGTCGGACCTCGCGGCTGAAAAGCGCCCCGGCAGCGCGCGCCTCGATCATGGGCATGAGCAGCACGGCCATGGGCGTCTGGGCGTCGGACAGGCCGGAGAGGATGCGGTAGGCCACGGCCCTGGGGCGATACTTGGCCGCCAGGATGCGCCGGTAGGCGTCCGGCAGGGCCTCCGGCACCACGCCCAGCTCGCTGGCGTACTGCCCGGCAAAGGACTTGCCGCCGTCCTCGCCCAGGGCCGAGCTGCGCACCGCCAGCCGCGCGCCCGCGAATTCCGGGCTCCTGGCTGCGCCTTCCAGGGCCTCGGTCAGGGCCTCGGGCAGGGGCGCGCCCAGAATCACGGCGCGCAGCTCGGCGCACAGGGCCTCCAGCTTGTCCGGGCTGGACAGGTCGGCCTGGCGCAGCAGCCGGTCCAGCTTGGGCCGCAGCCCGCCCGCGTCGACGAAGTGGTTGTAGGCCTGCGCGCTGACCACCAAGGCCGGGGGGACGTTCAGCCCGCCCTGCCTCGCACGGGCCAGGTTGGCGGCCTTGCCCCCGGCCTGCTCCGGGCAGTCCAGGGCCTGGGCCAGGGTCAGCAGGTAGGGCGAGGGGGCGCAGGAGTCAGGGCCGGAAACCAGGTCTGGCGTCAGGCCTGGCAGCGGGCCGGGCACCAGGCCGGGAATCGGGGCCGGGATCGGGCTGGGCAGCGGGTCGGGGACGACCACGCCCAGCTTCTTGTCAAGCTGCTGGCCGGTCCACTGAAACGTCCACTGGGCGATGCCCGCGCCGATGCGCTCCAGGCACTGGTCCAGCCCTTGGGCGCGGGCCGGGCTCATGGCGCTCAGCCGCTCGGCCAGGGCCTGAACCAGGGCCAAAATCCGCCTGCACAGCCACTGCACCCGGGCCGGGTCCACGCTGCGCGCGCCGTAGACGATCTCCTCCAGCTCGGCGATGAGCACAAGGGCCTTCTCGTCGGCGTCGAGCAGGCCCTTGAAGGCCTCGTACTTGGCCTGCAGATGCGCCGCCGGGGCAAAGAGCCGCCGGGGCCAGTGCCGCAGCATGTCTCGCAGGACGCCCACAGCCCCCCCTACTCGCTCAGCACCTTGGCCACCTTGCCCTCCAGCTCTTCCCGGTCGATGGGCTTGACGCAATACTCCCTGGCCCCGAGCTGCTGGGCCTGCCGGGCCGTCTCCAGGGTCGGGTAGCCGGTGAGCATGATGGCGCGGGTGTCGGGCGAGACCTTGCGGATCTCCTCCAGCACCTCCACCCCGGTCATCTTGAGCAGCTTCATGTCCAGGATGGCCAGGTCCACCGGATGCTCGCGCACGTAGGCCAGGGCCTGCTCCTCCTCGGTGAAGGCCTCCACCTGGTGGCCCTTGCGCGAGAGCATGCGCTTGATCATGATGGCGGCGTCGGCAACGTCGTCGAGAACGATGATGGTGGCCATGCGGATGCTCCTTGGGGGTCAGGCCGTGGCCTTATCCTGCTGTGCCGTTTGCGGCTGTGTCGTTTCCTCAATGTCCGGGCCGGCCGTGGCCAGGCGCAGGGGCAAAAGCACGTGGAACACCGCGCCCGGCCCGCCCTCAGCTGCCGCGCCTGTCGCGCCATCCGCTGCGGAGGGCCGGAACTCCGGCGGGGCCGGACTCTCGACCTCGATGGTGCCGCCGTGGTTCTGCACGATGCCAAAGGACACGGACAGCCCCAAGCCCGTGCCCTCGCCCACGCCCTTGGTGCTGAAGAACGGGTCAAAGACCTTGCCCAGGTGCTCCGGGCTGACGCCGGTGCCGCTGTCGGCCACGGACACGGCCAGTCCGCCGTCCGGGTGACGGCGCCGGGAGGTGATGCGGATGGTCCCGCCGCCGGGCATGGCGTCGCGGGCGTTGTTCAGAAGGTTCATCCAGACCTGGCCCATCTTCTCGCGGTCGCCGGTGATGGCGGGCAAGTCCTCGTCCAGGTCCAGCTCGATGGCGACCTTCTCCAGGCCGAAGGTGTGGCGCACCAGGGAGGCCACCTCGCGGATGGACTCGTTCACGTCCATCTCGCCCATGCTCGACTCGTGCTGGCGCGAGAAGCCCAGCAGGTCGGCCACGATCTTGCGGCAGACCTTGGCCTGGCGCTCGATGATGCGCAGGTCCTCGCGCACCTGGCCGTCCTCGGGCACGTCGTCCTGCAAGAGCTGCGCGTAGCCCAGGATGATGCCCAGCGGGGTGTTGATCTCGTGCGCCACGCCGCCCGCCAGCTTGCCCAGGGATTCCATCTTCTGCGCCTGCAAGAGCTTCTCCTCGATCTGCTTGATCTCGGTGACGTCGCGGGCGGTCTTGAGCACGCCCAGGACCTGGCCAGCGGGGTCGCGCACGGGCACGTTGACCTCGTGGAACCAGCGCTGGCCCTGGGGCGTGGGTACGCTGACCTCGGCCTGCCCGCCCCGGCCGGACTCGAGGATGGCCCGGGTGGCGGCCTGCCGCTTGGCCGCCAGCTCCTGCGGGAAGATTTCAGACTCGGCGTGGCCGATGATCAGCTCCTCGCTCTGTTCCAGGAACACGGCAAAGGCCCGGTTCACGGCCAGGTACCGGCCCTCGGCGTCGAGCAGGCAGACCAGGTCCGGCGTGGCGTCCAGGATGGTGCGCATGAGCTGCTGCTGCTGGCCCAAGGCGCCGATCTGGCGCTTCAGGGTCATGGCCATGATGCCGAAGGTCTCGGCCAGGTCCTGGATCTCGTCGCCAGCGTTCTCGCGGAACACCGGGCAGCGCACGCAGGCCTTCCGGCCCTGGCTGTCGGCCGGAGCGCAGTCCGGGCACAGCGTGCCGTGCATGTGCCAGCAGCGGTGCCGGGGCTTGCCGTAGGCCGGGCAATGGGTGCGCCCGCAGTCCATGATCTCCCAGCAGTTCTTCTTCAGCGTCGAGGCGGTCTCGATGTCCAGGTTGCCGCGCACGACCTCCTGGGCATACTCCTTGAGCAGGTTGATGCGCCGCGCCACCCGCCGGGCGAAGATGGAGCTCAAAAGCAGGGCCGCGGCCATGGCCGCCACCGAGAGCCCGCCGAAGGTCAGAAGAAGGCGGTTCACCTCGGCCTCGGCGCGGGAGCGCGAGAGCCCGAGCCGCGCCGTGCCGAAGCGCCGGCCGGAGATGATCACGGGCACCGCGAAGTCGTAGACCAGCTCCGCGCCGGTATCCAGCAGCTGGACGTGCGCGCCCTTGCCGCTGGCCACATTGGCGGCCTTGAGCGCGACCGGGAAGCCCTTCTTGAAGGTGTGCGCCAGCACGTCTCCGGACTCGTCGAGCACAAAGGCGTACACGGTGTCGTCGCCCACGGCCGTGAGCTCGTCGGCCATGGTCTTCATGCGCAACAGGTCCTGGGTCAGCATGGCATCGGCCAGGCGCAGGGAGAAATTCTCGGCCAGGACCAGGCCGCGCCCTCGGGACTCCTCGATGATGGCCCGCGAGGCCATGCGGCTCACCGGCACGGCCGTCATGAGCGCCACGGCCACCACGATGAGGAAGGTGCCCACGCTGATCTTGGTCTGGAACTTGAGCCGGGAGATGAGCCGCATACCCGCCGCCCCCTAGTCCAGTCCGAGCTTGCGCACCAGGCCGCGCACCGGGTCAAAATCCTGATCCCTGGCCGGGATGATGCTCTTCAGACCCGCCGCATCGAGGATGGCCGCGTGCTCCGGGCTGGCCGCGCTGAGCGCGAACATGGCCTGGGCGATCTTCTCCACCACGCGCGGGTCCAGGCCCTTCCGGGCGGCGAAGAGCCAGCCGGGATAGGACGCTGTGCGCGCCAGGATGCGGACCTGGTCCTGGTCGATGCGGCCCTTGAGCACATCCAGCGTGCCCTCGCGGATGGACCCGAAGTCGTACTTGCCGGCCAGCACGGCCAGCACCACGTTCTCCTGCTTGCCTCCTGGGCCGGGCGCAAAGGCGATCTCCGCGAAGTCGCGCCGCTTGAGGCCCAGATCGTAGAAATGCCCCAGGGCGAACAGGAAGCCCCCGGCCGAGTGCGGGTCCACGGCGATCCAGCGTTTTCCCCGGCAGTCCGCCAGGGTCTTGATGGAGCGGTTGTCGCTGCGGCAGATGATCTGCCCCCGGAACTCCGGCCTGCCAGACGCCTCCAGGCTGCGGGCGAAGCAGCGCGCGCCCTGCTCCGACAGCTTGATGTAGGCAAACGGGTTGGAGAAGGAGATGTCGATGTCGCCCTGGGCCACCATCTTCATGTGCTCGTCAAAGGTGTTGGGGAAGACCTGGCGGATGGTCAGGCCCGTGGCCTTGGCCAGGTACTCCACCAGCAGGTGGTGGCGCTTGTAGGAGGTGGTGTGCGAGTACTGGGGCAGGTAGGCGTAGGTGATGCCCGCTTCCGGGGTGGGGAGCGCCGTCTCCTGGCGCTTGGACAGGTCCACGCGCAGGACGGGCTCGTCGTCGGCGCCGGGGGAGCAGGCCGCGCAGCCCAGGCAGAGCAGCAGCAACGCGCAAAGCAACGGGCGGCTCAGGCCCCTGTGACTGAATGACGTTGCCCTTGCCGCCAAATCCATGCCCCCTTCCCTGCCGCCAGCGGCACGACCCAAGACCACGGCCAAACGCCCGGTCCCGGCCGCACCACAGCGCCTCTGCCGCCTCCCTAACACAAATCACGCACAAGGGACAATGGCGCAGCCCGGGTTTTGAGGATCGCGTGGCGGACGAAACATGGCGTGCCGGATCGGCTTGATTTCCCGGCACGGCCTGGGGAGCTGGAAGGACGGAGCGCAGACGCCGCAGGAGGCGGCACCCTCCATACCGCCCACAACCTTAAAAATACCCGCGAACAGCTTGACACACGTCGCTTTTCGGGTTTCTGTCCTACGTAATGAGACTTGGAATGGGGCCTCACCCGCGATGATACGGTGCGCCCTGCGCATGCAGGCTGGCAAGCTGCGCCAGTACCTGACCTTCGCCGCCTTGGCGATGGGTGTTGTTGCGGCCTGCGTCCTGGTCTATCCCCACGCGCGGCGGGGCCAGATGCTGGTTGCCGCCTCCGAGCGCCTGCTGACGCAAGGCAGGGTGGAGCAGGCCCTGGAGTCCCTGCGCGAGGCGATTCGCCTGGGCAGTATCCCCCTCGACAACGCCGGGCACATGCTCGACACCGCACTCAAGGCCGGGGAGGCCAACGTTTCACGAGACCTGGTCCTGCTGCTCATGAGCAAGGGCAGGCCCGTGGCCTCCGGGCTGGTGGGCCGCGCCGCAGGGCTGCTGGACGCCTCGGGGGACCAGAAAGGCGCGCTGGCCCTGCTGGAGAAGCGGCGCTCCCTGGGGGAGCTTGAAGCCCCGGAATCTCTGCACCTGGCCGATCTGCTGCGCCGCGCGGACCGCTTCGACGAGGCGCTCTCCCTCTACACCGACATGCTGACCAAGAATCCCGGCGACACCGCCGCTGGTGCGGACCGGGCCGAGACCCTCCTTTGGATGGGCCGCGTCGCCGAGGCTGAGAAGGCTGCCCAGGAGATGCTCACCCGCAAGCCGGACTCCCGCGCGGCCCGACTGATCCTGGCCCGCTCCATGGCCGCTGGCGGCAATGCCGAAGGCGCCATCGCCGAGTACCAAAAACTGCTGGGGGAAAAGCCATGAGCCTTGCCCGCCGACCTGCCGCCGCCCTGCTCCTGTTGATGCTCCTGGCGCTGCCAGCGCCCATATTGGCGCAGGCTCAGCCAGCGCCAACAGACCATGCCCAGCCCCCGGCCCGCGACGACATCGCCGACTGGCAGGCCCGGCTGGAGCTGGCCAAGCTGCTCACAGAATCCGGCCGCCACGCCGAGGCCGCCGAACAGTATCGGAAAGTCCTGCGCGACAAGCCGGGCGAAGCCCAGGCCCGCATCGGACTGGCCCGCGCCCTGTTCTGGAGCGGCAAGCGCGAAGAGGCCGCAACCGAGCTGGCCAAGACCCCGGAGTCCGCGCTCACGGCCGAGGACCGGCTGCTCCAGGCCGAGCTGCATCTTGCCGCCAACCGCCACGACGAGGCCATCAACGCGCTGCGCACGTACCTCGCCCTCAAGCCCGCTGACATGAAGGCCCGCCTGAAGCTGGCCGACGTTTTGTCCTGGCGCAAACGCCTGGACGAGTCTCTGGTGGAGTATGAAAAGGTCCTGGCAAGCGCGCCGGACGACCAGCAGGTGCGGCGCCGCTACGCACGCGTGCTCACCTGGGCCGGCCGCAACAACGACGCCATCCGGGAGCTGAGAAAGAGCCTTGGAAACTAGGCGCGCCATATCTCTTCTGGCCTGGGCCGCGCTGTGCGCCCTGGTCCTGCTCCCTTCGGTCGTCTTGGCCGCCCCGGGGAGCCTTGTGCCGCCCGGCGAGCGCATCACCGACGCCGAGGCCCGCCGCGAGCTGGCCCGACTGCTTTCGTACTCCGGCTCCGGCCGCGCCGAGGCCCTGGACATCCTGCAAGCCCAGCTGAAAATCGCCCCGCAGGACGCTGAGGCGCGCCTTGCCCTGGCCGAACTCCTGGCCCGGGCGGGACGCCTGCCAGAGGCCGAGGAGGCCCTGCGCGCCCTGCCTGCCAAGACCCTGGCCCTGCCGGAGACCCAGGAGCGCATCGGCGACAGCTACTTTGCCGCCGGGCGCATGCTGGAGGCCTCCCGGCACTTCCAGAAGGCGCTGGAAGGCGGCCGCCCGGTGCTGCGCATGCTGGCCCAGTCCCTGGCCTGGAGCGGCGATGCCAACCAGGCCAGACCCCTGCTCGAAAAACTTCTGGCCGAGAATCCTGCGGACCGCGAAGTGGCGCTATTGCTCGTGCGCCTGCGCCTGGCAACCGGCGACGCCAGCGGGGCGGCGGCCCTGGCGCGCCAATTGGCCGAGGCCGCGCCGGACAACCCCCAGGCCCTGGCCGAGCTGGCCGATGTGGAGACCGCCCTTGGGCACGCCGCCAGCGCCCGGACGCTCTACGAAAAGGCGCTCGTCCTGCCAGGCGGGGCCGAACTTTCGCCGCGCTATGCCCAGGCCATGATTCTCTGGGGCGCCTTTGGCCGGGCCACAGCTCTCCAGCGCGGGCAAGTGGCCGCAGGCAAGGCCGGGGCGCGCCTGCTCCTGGCCGAGACATTCCTCGCCGCCCAGCGCGTGGACGAAGCCGAGGGCATGCTGCGCGCGCTGATGCTGGAAGGCCTGGCCCCGCCAGCCCGACTGGTCCTGGCGCGCCTCAAGCTCGGCCAGGAGGACCCGGCCGCGGCCCTGGAGGTCCTTGACCCGCTGCTGACCGCCACACCCTCTCTGCCAGAAACCTCCGCCGCCCTGGCCCTCGCGGCCAGAGCCCAGCAGATGCTTGGCAACCCGGCCAAGGGCCTGCGCCTGCTTGCGCTGCTCCCGGCAGACCAGAAACCGGCCCTGCGCGGCCGATTGCTTTTGGCCGCAGGCCTGAAGGACGAGGCCGCCACACTGCTGGCCAAGGCCAGCAAAGCCGCCCCCCGCGACGTTGAAATCGCCTTTGCCGCGCACGGTGGGCAAGCCGTTGCCCCAGCCAGCCTCGATGCCCTCACGGCCCCTGGCGCGCGCACTCCGGCGGAGCTCACCGCCTGGGCCACGCTCTTGGCCCAGGCCGGCCAGCGCAAGTCCGCCCTGCGCTGCCTGCGTGCAGCCCTGGTGGCTGATGCCCAGTATTTCCCGGCGCGCATGGGGCTAGCCGAGACCCTGGCCGCCGACCGCCAGTATGCCCCGGCCCTGGCCGAGCTGGACGCCTTGGCAGCGGAGTTCCCGGACTCCACCAAGGTATTGCTGACCCGCGCCCGGGTGCTGTCCTGGGACAAGCGCTACCCCGAGGCCCAGGCCGCCTACGCCGCCCTCGCCAGTGCGGATTCCACAGACCCCGTGCCCGTGCGCGAGGCCGCCCGCGTGCATTTCTGGGCCAAGGAGCGCGACCAGGCCCTGACCGCCTACGCAAGCCTGCTGGTCCCGCCCGTGGACGCGAATCTGGCGGGTCAACTGGACAAGGTCGCAGGCGTGACCAAGGACGCCCAGCTGGGCGACATCGCCGCGAACATGGCCCAGGCTGCGGCCCAGGGCTCGCAGTACCGCCGCTACGAGCGCCTGAGCCTGGGCCAGGAACATGAATTTTCTTCGGAATCAGCGCCCGGGGTCAACCGCGCCCTGGCAGACCAGCTGCCCGCCTACCGCATCCAGAAAGGCGCCAGCCTGGAAGCCCGGGCCAAGGACCTGTCCTTCAATCGCCGCTTCAGCCAGTCCCTGCCGGTGTACGGCGAGCTCCTGGACTTCGAACCCGGCAACCAGGAGGCCCGCTTCGACCTGGGACAGTCCGCCTGCGCCCTGGGGCTTTGCAGCGCCGAGCGGGCGGCCTACACGCGCCTGCTGGCAATCGACCCCATGAACACCCTGGCGGGCGCGGCCCTGGAGCGCCTGGACCGCCGCACCAGCCCAAGCCTCAGCCTGAACCAGAACATCTGGCACGAGGCCGGGCGGGGTCGGCTGGCGCGGATGCTGCGCCTGCGCACGGACCTGGGTCTCACCGTGCCCGTGGCCGACGACTATCGCCTGGGCCTGACCCAGCACCGCTGGGAGGAGAGCCCGCACGGCGGGCCGACCTATGAGGCCCTGGGACAGACCTTGTCCCTGGACGGCGTGCTGAGCCCGGTGCTGCGCGGCGCGGCCTCCTGGACCAACAAGCGCTACAGCACGGGCCGTGTGGGCAACGTGGACACCGGCCGGGCGCGGCTGGAGTTCAACCTGGACGACGTGGCGCGCCTGGGCCTGGGCTACGAACGGGCGGAAGAGCTGGCCAACGAGTATGCCCTGCGCAAGCGCTCCCTGTCGGACAACCTGTTTGTGGACCTCACCCTGACCCCGGCGCGGGACTGGGAGATCAATGCCGAGGCCCGGGGCAAAAGCTACAGCGACGGCAACGTGGGCGACCTGCAGAAGCTCGCCGTGGGCTACACCCTCACGGACCACCCGCGCCAGTTGAAGGCCATCCTCTCCGGCGAGCGCCGCAACACCGACAAGAAAAGCCTGGAGGTCTACACCGGGGCCACGCTCACGGACATCCGCCGCCCCTACTGGACGCCCCAGGATTACACGGCTGGGGCCTTCGCCCTGGACTGGCGGCACGACCTGTCCAAGCAGTTCTTCTGCGGCGCGCCGCAACACTACTACGCCCTGCGCGCAACCGTGGGCACGGACTCGGAGAACAATCCGTCCGTGCGCTTCGAGGCAGAATGGAAACTCGAGTTCGCCGAGCGTTGGAGCCTGGAGGCCAAGGGGCTCATCCACCGCTCCCCGCAATGGGACGCCGAGGGCCTGTGGCTGGGCCTCGGGCTCGGGTTCTAGGGGGCGGCCATGCACCAGAAGACGCGCGCCAAAATCTACGCCCTGGGCCTGACCGCAGGCATGCTTTCCATCTTCTTTTTCCTCCTGGCGCGGACCGCCCTCTTCGTCGCCTCGGCGCGGATTTGGCAGGAGGTCGTCGCCGGGGCCATGCTGCTTCTGGCCGAGGGCTTCACCATGCTCCACGCCTTCGGCTACTTCCTGAACGTGTACCACGGCCTGGCCGCCGCAGACATGCCGCGCATCACGCGGGACACCGTGCCGGAGCTCAAGGACTTCCCGCCCGTGGCCATTGTGGTGGCCTCCTACAAGGAGCCGCTGGACATCCTGGAGGACACCCTCACCTGCTTCTACAACCTGACGTACCCAAACAAGCACATCTTTTTCCTGGACGACACGCGCTACGACCTGCCCAAGGACGACCCCAAACAGATGGCCGAGTACCGGGCCAGAATCGACGAGCTGTGCCAGCGCATCGGGGTGAACCTGTTCCGGCGGCCCTGGCGCGGGGCCAAGGCGGGCATGATCAATGACTTCCTGGATTTTTTGGCCGACAAGCCCGTGGCCAAGGCCAGCCTGACGTCCTATGAGGACAGGCCCAGGACCGGGCCGGAGAAGTACATCATCGTCTTTGATGCGGACATGAACCCGCTGCCGGACTTCGTGGAGCCGCTGGTGGCCTTCATGGAGCAGTACCCGAAGCTGGCCTTCATCCAGACCCCGCAATACTACTCGAACTTCGAGGCCAACCGCGTGGCCAAGGCCGCAGGCCTGCAGCAGGCCGTGTTCTACGAGTACATCTGCGAGGGCAAGAGCGCCCAGGACGCCATGTTCTGCTGCGGCACCAACGTCATCCTGCGGCGCGAGGCCCTGCTCGACGTGGGCGGCTTTGACGAGACCTCGGTCACCGAGGACTTCGCCACCAGCTTGCGCTTCCACATGAACGGCTGGAGCAGCGCCTACCTGAACAAGATCTGCGCCTTCGGCATGGGTCCGGAGGACCTGGGCGGCTACTTCAAGCAGCAGTTCCGCTGGGCGCTGGGCACCGTCGGCCTTTTGCGCTCCATCGCTAGAGAGTTCGTGCGCGGGCCGTCACGCCTGCCCGCAGCCAAGTGGTGGGAGTACTTTCTCTCCGGCACGCACTATTTCGTGGGCTGGGTGTTCATCGTCATGGCCGTGTGCCCGCTTCTGTACCTGTTCACGGACACGCCCAGCTACTTTGCCCGGCCGGAGCTCTATTTCCTGTTCTTTTTGCCCTACATCATCCTCACGGTGACCATCTTCCTGTACTCCATGAGCCAGCGCAAATACGGCTTCCGGGAGCTTGGGCAGGGCATCCTGCTCCAGGCCATCACCTTTCCGATCTACATGCAGGCCTCGCTTCAGGGCATCATGGGCGTGCGCGGCAGCTTCGGCATCACGCCCAAGGGCGGCAGCACCGCCTTGCCCATGATCAAGCTCTGGCCGCAGCTGGGCCTGGCCCTGGCCTGCCTGGGCGGCTTCACCTGGGGCATGCTGCGGCTGTACCACAACGACGGCCCGCCCCTGGCCCTGCTCACCAATTCCGGCTGGTGCCTGTACCATTTCGCCATCCTCTCGAGCACGCTGTTCTTCAACTTCCCTGAGGAGGACACGCCATGAACCGCGCGCGCCGGAACCTGCTGGCCCTGCCCCTGCTTATTTTTTGCGCATGCTCCTGCGTGCCCAGCGGCAACGAGGCCAGGCGCAGCACCCCGGCCTTTGGCGTGGCTCTGGACGGCCTGCCCGTCACAGCGCAGATGATCGACGCGGCCAGGGCCTCCACAGGCCTGCCCATGCGGCTGGTGCAGTTCTATGTCCAGTGGCCGGAGAATGCCGCCGGACCTTGGGTGGAGCCAGTCGACAGCCTCAGCGCCAGCCTGACGGCCATACAAGCCGCCGGGGCCGTGCCCTGCCTCACCTGGGAGCCCATGAGCATCGGCGTGGGCGGGCGCGAGACCGTCATCCCGACCAGACGCATCCTGGCTGGCGAGTACGATGCCTACATCGCGGAGGTCGCCCGCGCGGTGCGCGGCTTCGGCTCACCGGTGCTGCTGCGCCTGGCCCACGAGATGAACCTGGCGCGCTACCACTGGGGCTCAGACGCCGCAGGATACGGGCCGGAGAGCCCGGAGCGCTACAAGGCCCTGTTCCGCCGGGTGGTCGAGATCTTCCGCGCCCAGGGCGCGGGCAACGCGCTCTTCGTGTTCTGCCCCAATGTCGACTCCCTGCCGGTGGAGCCCTGGAACCGCGCCAGTGCCTATTATCCTGGCGACGCCTTTGTCGACGTGCTGGGCATGGACGGCTACAACTGGGGCACCAGCCACACAAAAGCCACCCACGGCTACGACAGCTCCTTCCGGTCCTTCCGGGACATCTTCCGCCCGCTGTTTGATGAACTGCGCGCCCTGGCCCCGGCCAAGCCGCTCATGGTATTTGAGACCGCCACCACCTCCAAGGGCGGGGACAAGGCCCGCTGGGTGGCCGAGGCTCTGGACACGGCCTCGTCCTGGGGCCTGCTCGCCGTGGTCTGGTTCGAGGTGGACAAGGAGCAGGACTGGCCCCTGCGCAAGGGCGCGGGTTCTGGTTCGGCCTCAGGCTCGCAACAGGACCCCGCGTCAGGCGCGCGGCCCTATCTCTCCGACGACCCGGCCTGGCTGGAGAAGGCGCTGCCGCAACGCCTGCCCGCCCGGAAGCCGCAGGGGAAGCAGCCATGAACAAGGCTGACCGCCGCGCCAAACGCCTGGACGTGGAGTCTGTGGTGCTGCCGTTCCTGGGCTCGCGCGCCGAGGACTACCAGACCTTCGAGTACCTGCTCCAGGACGTGAGTATGAAGGGCGTTGGCATCGCCATCCCGCGCTGGGTGGTGGCGCGGGAGAATCTTCGCCTGGGTGAGCGGCTGCACCTGCACCTGCCCTTTGAGCTTGGCGGGCGCATGCTGCACAGCGGCATCGTCACCTGGGAGCGCTGGGACGAGGAACAGGATGCACAGTTGGCGGGCGTGGTGCTGGACAGCTACGCCCCGGCGCTCTATCCGGTCTATGTCTCCGTGGACACCAGAGAGGTGGCCATCGACCTGGAGGATTTTCCCGGCCTGGAGCACATTCTGGCGCGTGTGCTCAAGGACTCGCTCCTGCTCAAGCGCGGCATCCTGATCTACCTGAAGCACCTGACGGCTTTCTTTTCGCGGGTCTGCGACCTGGACCGGGAGGGCTATGCCCTGTTCCGGGAGGTCATCATCGAGGATGTGCGGGCCAAGGTGCTGGCCAATGCCGATCAGTTGGCCGCCCTGCAGCCGCGCGCGGGGGAGGAGGAGGCGGGGACCCTGGCCCGGCTGGACCTGGCCGAGCTGCGTCAGGCCATGGAGCCGGAGCTCTACTTTGACATGTTCCGGGCGGCCCTGGGCGACGAGACCGTGACCCTGTTCCTCAAGGCCATCAAGGAACTGGAGCGCAAGCTCTTGTCCAACTACAACACCTGCGTGCTGCTCTACATCAACGCGCTGTAGCGCTCAGACCTTCGCGCCGGAGAAGCCCTTGCGGATGATCAGGACGTTGCCGTGCTCTCCGGCCTTGTAGCCCACGCTGTCCGCCGCGTTGCGGATGAGAAAGAGCCCCATGCCGCCCTCGGGCAGATCCTCCAGACTCCGGGCAACGGCCAGATCGTTGTTGAGCTTCTGCTTGTCCTCCAGGGGCGCGCCCTTGTCCGATACGCACATGACCAGGCCAGTGCCGTCCACGGCCAGGGTCACCTGCACGACGCCGTCGGGGCGGCCGGTGTAGGCGTGCTTGATGGCGTTGTTGGCCGCCTCGCACACGGCCAGTTCCAGGGCGTCGGCCTCGTCCGAGGTCAGGGGCAGACCCCCGCAGACGCCGCGCACGGCAAGGCCCAACAGCTGCACCAGTTCCAGCCGGCTGGCGATGGAGAGTAGGATGCTGTCCATGCCTACTCCGCTGCCGGGGCCTCTGCCAGCGTGGCCACGGCCTCGGTGGTGGTGCCGAAGATGCGGAACACGCCCCGGTCCAGCCGGGTGATGGCGAAGAGCTTGCGCACCTTGTCGCCCAGGCAGCACACGGCAATCTCGCCAGACCCGCCCAGGGTCTTCATGCTCGACATGAGCGAGGCCAGCCCGCTGGAGTCCATGAAGTCCACAGCCTCCAGATTGAGCACGATGCGCTTGTTGCCATGCTGGATGAGATCCACCATATGGCTCTTGAAGAGCGGCGCCACCGCAGCATCCATGCGCTGGCCTTTGAGGCTGACCACCGTGACCCCGCCTTCAATCCTGTCCTCAAACTCCATGTGTTCCTCCTGGTTCATGCTCTGCTGAAACGGACACAGACAAGGGAAATGTCGTCATCAGGCGGGCGGCCGTCGGCATGGTCCTGCAACCTTCCGGTCAGCAGCTGGAGCACCTGCTCCGGGTTCTGACCGTAGGCGGAACGGAACAGCTCCTCCAGCCTCTCTGCGCTGAACTGCACATCCTCGGGGCTCTCCAGTTCGCTCACGCCGTCTGTGTAGACCAACAGCATGTCGCCCTCCTGCACCTCCACCTTGCCCTGGACATAGTCGTGGCCAAGGCCCAAGCCCACGAGCGTGCCGCCTTCCTCCAGAAGCTCCAGCACACCCCCGGCGCGCAGCAGCATGGGCGCCGGGTGCCCGGCGTTGCAGTAGGTCAGCATACCGCTGTCGATCTCGTAGAGCATGTAAAACATGCTGAAGAACTTGTCGAAACGCTCCAGGGGAAAGGCTGAGTCGAGCAGGCGCAGCACGGCCTCCGGCGGCCTGGGCAGGGCGAAGAACTTGTCCATGAGCAGGTCGCCCGAGGGCGAGAGCTCCTGGGCCAGGGTCACGGAAACCAGGGCGGCGGGAACGCCATGCCCGCTCACGTCGATCATGTACAGGCCGGAATGCTGTGCGCCCAGGCAGACCACGTTGAAGATGTCGCCGCCGATGACGGTGCTGGGCATGAAGCGGAAGGCCGTCTCCAGGCCCAGGGAGCAGGTTCCCTTCTTGGGCAGCAGGCTGCGCTGGATCTCCGCAGCGGCCTCCATGTCGGCGTCGATGAGCCGTTGGCGATCCTCCAGCTCAAGCTGGGCCGATTTCAGCTCGGTCACATCATTCACCAGGACGAAGAAACCGTGAACGTGACCGTCGTGGTCGTCCGGGATGTAATGGGCCAGGGTGTGATGCTGGCTCCCGTCGGTCATTGTCAGGACGCGCTCGAAGTGCTGCGGATCACCGCGCAGGGCGCCCAGGACGAACTTCTCGTTGCGGGCGAACAGGTCTGGACCTAAAAGTTCCTGCATGGTCATGCCCACCACCTCGTGGGAGGGCTTGCCGAACCAGTCCAGGTAGGCGTTGTTCGCGAACTCGCAACGCAGATCCGCATTCCAGTACCCCACCAGCCCGGGGATATTGTTCGTCACCGCCTTCAGGAAATCTTCACCCTTGGCCAGGGCGGCGTTGGCAGCCTGCATATCCTCACGCGCGCGCACCCGCTCGGAAATGTCGCGCAAGATGCCGGTGTAGTTGCGCTGCGCACCGCCGGGAATCTCGCTCACCGCCAGCTCCAGGGGGATGATCTCGCCGTCCTTGCGCCTGCCCGGCACCTCGCGTCCGGGCTTGCCGACGATGCGCGGCACCCCTGTGCGGGCGTAGCGCTCCAGGAAGCCGTTGTGCTGGCTATGATAGGGCTCGGGCATGAGCATATTCACGTTCTGGTCCACCAGCTCCTCCAGGCCGTAGCCGAAGGTCCGGCAGGCCGCCTGGTTGGCCGTGCGGATGCGACCGAACTGGTTCACCGTGAAGATGGCGTCCACGGCGGTATCCAACACGGCGGCGAGGCGGGCCTGGCTCTCGCGCAGGGCATGTTCCGCCTGGATCCGGGCGGTGATGTCCTGGAAGGTCACCACCGCGCCGATGATTTCGTCGTCACGCCGTTGCGGGTAGGACCAGTATTCGGCCAGAAAGCTGGTGCCGTCGGCCCGCCAGAGGACCTCGTCGTCCACGTGGGTGCCCTGGCCCAGCTGGAAGGCCTGGAAGATGCGGCAGTCATGGACGTCAAAGGCCGAGCCATCGGCACGGGTGTGGTGGATGAGTTGGTGCATGTTCTTGCCAAGCAGGTCCTCGGGCGCGGTGTAGCCCAGGACGCGCAGGCAGGCCGGGTTGCAGAAGGTGCACAGGCCCTTGGTGTCGATGCCGTAGATGGGCTCGCCGGTGGACTCCAGCAGAAGCCGCGTGTGCTCCTCGCTCTCGCGCAGCTCTGCGGTCATGGTGTCGGCCAGGGCCAAAGCGCGGTTGCGGGTGTTGAGCAGCGACAGGGCGATGAAGAAGAGCAGCAGGCTGATGCACACGCCGGCGATGAGAGCCAGCAGCGGCATGTTGCGGTCGAGGCTGGCTTCGAAAAAGGGCAGGGAATGGAAGGTCAGGGTCCATGTGCGGCCAAAAATGGTCATGCCACGGGAAGAGGTGAACATGGGCCTGCGGCCTGAAGCGTAATCCTCGGCCTGGTCCTGGGTGTGGAACATGAGGGTCTGCTCGGTCTTTGCCGTGCCGTCGTGCACCTCCAGGCCAAGATCGGAGATGGTCTTGCCTATGATGCCCTGCATGAAGTTGTTCATGCGGAAGGGGCTGTACACATAGCCACGCAGGGCCGCGCGACGGTCGCCGTCCGTGAAGAGCGGGGCGCCGGGCGCGTAGAAGGGCAGGTACATGAGGAAACCGGCCTGCACGCCCTCAGTGGTCTCCTGCACCAGGGTCACGCGCCCGGTGATGCTGGTCTGGCCGGTGTCGCGGGTGCGCTCCATGGCCGCGCGGCGGGTGGGCTCGCTGAACATGTCATAGCCAAAAGCGCGCTTGTTGCGGGCGTCGAAGGGCTCCAGGTAGATGATGGCCGTGTTGACCGCGCGCTCGCCCGGCGGACGGACGGCGTAGTCCGGAAAACCCTGGCGCTGGAGGGTCTCGATGTGTTTCTGGAGAAGCTCCGGCGGCACCACCGTGGCGTAGCCCATGCCCTGGATGCCGGGGTAGTTCTGGGGCAGGTTGAGCTTGCCGACGTAGTCGCGCCACTGAACGCGGGACACATCGTCAACAGCGTTGAGCAGGGCCAGCCCACCGCGCAGGGCCAATTCATAGGCCGCCACGCGGCCCTCCACGGCCACGGTGATGTCCGAAACGCGATTCTCGAAACGCTCACTGGCGAGATCTCGTGTCAGCTGGTCGGTGTAGCGCCAGCCAGCCACGGCCATGGTCAGACAGACGGCCAGCACGATCACAGGAGCGAGGAAGCTTTGGGGGGCGAAGCGGCTGGCGCTCGCGCCGGGAGAGGTATGGTTGTGCTCGGGGTTGGGCATGGGTCGCTCTGCGCAGGCAAGATGTTGGTTGGACTCTAGCTGATCATTTACCCAAAACGCCGCATGTAGCAACAAAAATGGCGAGGGCAGTAGCGGAGGGGGCCCTCCGGCATGCCTGCGGGCAACGGGCTGGCAGCCTCCTGACTGGCGGTCACGGGACAGGGCGGGAGCCAAAACGATGCAGCGCGTAGGCGTAGCCGGTGTCCAACGCTTCCGGCCGCCTTTCAGAAAGTCTTTGGCGCCTTCCGTGAAGGTTGTCTCTCGTTCAGCTCAACACCCAAGCGGTGGGAGCTGTTGAAGCATGAAGGACGCCAGGATCCCCCTTGATCCGGCCGAGGCCATCGTCAGGCACCGCAAGGCCAACGGCCCGTTCAAGCAGAGCACGGACATGAGCAAGAGCAGGTTCAACGAGGAGCAGATTTTCGGGCTTTCAAGCAGACAGGCCACTCATGACCGGCATCTGGATGTCCATGAAGATGCGGTCCGGCTGATGTTCCCGGGCCATTTCCAGACCGTCCAGGCCGTCGACGGCCTCCACCACCTCGTGGCCGTGGTGGTGGAGGATGTCGCGCAAGAGCATCCGGTTTGTGTCGAAGCGCAGGCCACTCTGAGGGCTAGCCTCGGTCATTGCCCCTGCGGGAATCCGTCTTGCGTTCATCACCTTGGCTGTCGCGCTGATTTGAGTCCTTGCGGGGATCCTCGCGCCGGTTGTTGTCCATGTGGGAGTCATTGCGCCGGTTGTCGTCACGCCGATCCATCATGTTGTCCTTATGGTCCGGCTCCCAGCGCCCTGGCGTCCAGCGGTCCGGACCGTCGTGGTTGTTCTGGCCCTGGCGCTCCCAGCGTCCTTCCTGCCAGTGGTGTCCGGGCCGGTCCGCTCCACGCTGGTCCCGGTTCCCTTCGTAGTGCTGGGGTGACTGCCCCATGCACAGTTCAAAACCGCCGTTAAGCTGCGCCAGGGCAGGCGAAGCCAGTGCGCCCACGCACAGCAGTGTTGTGAAGAGTGTCTTGAGGGCGATGCGCTTCATGGTGCGTCTCCTTGCCTGCCCGGACCAACAGTCGGGGCGCGGATTGTGGTGCGTTGGAGGATATTGAGGAAGGTCTCAGGACTGGACACTTCAGGTCCGATTAATTGCCCCGGCCATGGCCACCACGGGAATCGTCGCCATTCCCCCTGCCATTCCCTCGGTCATTCCCCCTGCCGTGCTTCTCTTTCTTGCCCTTGCCCTTGTACTGCTTCTGATCACGTTCCCAGCGGCCGGGCTCGAAGTGGTGCACCTGGCCCCGGTCCTCCCACTGCGCCTGCCTCCAGTGCTGGCCAGGGCGAGAGCGCTCCATGTGCCCTTCATTCCACTGGTGGCGGCCGCCATCCCAGAACCAGTAGCCGGGGAGCCAGAAGTATCCTTGGGGCGCGATGCGGACTTCCTCATAGCGCGGCTGTGGGGGCGCACGGCCAATGTCGATGCTGATGCTCATCTGAGCCAGGGCGGGCGTCGCCATCACGCCCAGGCACAATACGGCTGCGAAGATGGTCTTGAGGGCTTTGCGGTTCATGGTCAGCTCCCTGCGGACTCGGAACGTCGTCCGAGGCGTTGGTTGTGGTGAGGTCGACGGGTCTCGTGGGGGAAAGGCGCTGGCTGTAATCCAGTTGCCGGAAGACGAGGGCGGGTTCACTGCCTCCGGCAGACTGGTGTGCAGCCTGCCGGAAGCGGCGCGTGGCAGGGGTCGGAGTGTCAAACCCTTGCCGTCTGTGCTTGCGGTTTTACTTCTTCTTCTCCTTGGAGTCGCCGTAGAGGCCGCCGCCAACAGCGCCCAGGGCGCCGCCCACCAAGGCTCCAGTGACCAGGCTGCCGCCGGTGAGCAGGCCGAAGCCCGCGCCCACGCCAGCGCCGATGGCGCCGCCGGACACCGCGCCCTGCTGGGTGCGGCTCATGTTTGTGCAGCTGGCGCTGCCAAGGCCGAGAAACGCCACGATCATAAGCGGTGCGAGTATCTTTCTCATGCTTGACTCCTTAGTTCTTCAGGTTCGGCTTGATCATGTTCTGCCAAATGACGTGCAAAACATGCTCGTTGAGGTTGCCGGGATTGTTGACGTAGTAACTGTCCACGGCCTTCTCCACGTCGGCCCAGGTCTGGTCCTTGAAGACCTCCACCCAGCCGGAAACGAACCTTGAGGGCTGCTCGTCGTGTTTTGTGCGGATGTGGTACTCCAGCACTGTGGCGCTGCCCACGCCATACAGGAAGGCGCGCTTCTCGGCCGAGGAGGAGTCCAGCCATATCTTGCCGTCCAGTTCGGGCGAGATTTGCGTGGACTGGGTTCTGCCTGGGCTGACTGCGAAAAACAGCAGCCCCACGACCAGTGTCAGCGCCATAATGTTGTACTTTTTCATGATGCTCTCCCGTGTCGGGGTTGGTTGGGTGATGAGGCCGCGACGATGGGCGGCGTTGAATTTCGCCGCCCCGTCACGAGGTTCGCGCTCAATCCTTGGCTATTTGACGCGCATGTCCTGATTGACACCCTTCACGCCATTGACCTTGCGCGCGACTTCCACGGCCTTATCGATGTTGGCCTGGGAGCTGACAAATCCGCTCAGCTGGACCACGCCCTTGAAGGTCTCGACGTTGATCTCGCCGGATTTCAGGGAGTCCTCATGGAAGATCATGGCCTTGACCTTGGTGGTGATGACGCTGTCGTCGACATATTCGCCGGTTCCTTCGTGCTTCGCCGTGGAGGCGCAGCCCAGGGAAAGGGCCATCAGGGCGGTCAAGATAAAGGCGATAATGCGGTTACGAGTCTTCATGACGGTATTCTCCAGAGGTGTGACGAGGCCAAGCCGGCCGAACTGTTCTCAGGGGGGGGCTTGCGCATCGTGGGTTGTTGTACGAGGTGTTCACGCGCCATGCCTGGCCTTCCGCCAAGCTCCAGGGAATAGAGAGGGGAAAACTGTTTCGTTATATTCTGCCCATCAGAAACAGGACCAGTACCACCACAAGGACCACTCCCAGGACGCCGCTCGGCCTGTAGCCCCACGCCCGGCTGTGCGGCCAGGTCGGGATGACGCCCAGAATCATCAGGATGATCAGCAGCAGGAGAATTGAACCAAGTGACATGTGCTTCTCCGGACGGTTGATTGTGTTAAAAAATCCCGTTGAGCTTCTGCGGAACGCATTGGCTGCGGAAAGCACACGAAGCCGGGAGGGGGAAGTGTTAAAGCCGTCTGCCGCGAATAAGCCGGAGCAGGATCATGACAACTGCCACGACCAAGAGGACGTGAATGAAGCCACCCATGGTATAGGATGAGACCAGGCCAAGGGCCCAAAGGACAAGAAAGACTACGGCAATGATTTCGAGCATGTTTTGATCTCCGGCTGCTGTATGGGGGGAACCTTCATGTTATGCGGTTTATCCCGGCACCCGTAGGCCGTCTGTGCGATAGTGCACGTACGGGATTTTCTTTTGACATGTTTCCGGATGGGGAGGCTGGGCGCGGAATATTGGCTTGTGCCCTTATGTGCGCTAGCGTACGGAGAGCCTGGACAGTGGGGAAACCCATGCCGGATCCCGAACCGTAGGAAGGAGGCCCACATGCAACAAGACACGACGCCCAGGCGAAACCACCTCCTGGCCGCCTTGCCGGAGGAGGTTCAGGAACGCCTGTTCCCTGACCTCAAGCTGGTGGAAATGCCGCTGGGCAAAGTTTTGTACGAGTCCGGGGACACCGTCACCCATATCTATTTTCCCACAGACTCCATTGTGTCGTTGCTTTACGTGATGGAGGACGGCGCCTCGGCTGAGATTTCCGTGGTGGGCAACGAGGGCTTCATCGGCGTGTCCCTGTTCATGGGCGGCGGGAGTACCACGAGCCGGTCCGTTGTCCAGAGCGCCGGCTGGGCATACACGCTGCTGGGGCAAAGGTTCATGGACGAGTGCAACCGCCACTCCCAACTGACGGTGTTGATGCTGCACTACCTGCAGTCCATGATCACGCAGATGGCCCAGACCGCAGTGTGCAACCGCCACCACTCCATCGACCAGCAGCTCTGCCGCTGGCTCCTGCTTTCACTGGACCGCCTGCCAGGCAATCAATTGGTCATGACCCAGGAGCTCATCGCCAACATGCTCGGCGTGCGCCGCGAAGGCGTCACCGAAGCCGCAGGCAAGCTGCAGAACCTCGGGGTCATCGAATACAGCCGTGGGCACATCACGGTGCTGGACCGGCCCAAGCTGGAGGCGCTGTGCTGCGAGTGCTACGCCGTGGTCAAGAAGGAAACCGATCGCCTGCTCCCCTACCTTCCGCCGCGCAAGAATCTTTGAAGGACAAGGGCGGCGTGTGTGGCAAAAGCCGGCGCGACAGCCCCCTGAATGATGTCCGCTGAATGATGCAGGGGGCTGCGGGACCACATGGTTCCGCAGCCCCCTTGTTGCTTCAATTACGGCCGGACTACTTGGTGGAGATTTCCACGCGGCGGTTCAGGTGACGGCCTTCGGCAGTCTTGTTGTCGAACTTGGGATCAAGCTTGCCCTTGCCCTCGGTGCTGAGCTTGCCCTGGAAGCCCTTCTCCATGAGCCACTTGGTCACGGAATTGGCGCGGCGCTCGGAGAGCTTCTGGTTGTATTCCACGGAACCGACGCTGTCCGTGTGGCCGGTGATGATGAACTGCTCACAGCTGGAGTTCTTGAGCACGCTCAGGGCCTGCTCCAGGGCGGGAACCATGTCCGGGACGATCATGTACTTGTCAAAGGCGAAGTTCATGTTGCCCAGGGTGATGGTCTCGCAGGTGCCAGCCGGGGCAGCGGCCGGGGTCATGGCGCGCGGGGCGGCGGCCTGTTCGGGCGCCGTCTCGTAGAACACGTCACGCACGAACTGGTTCATGCCGGCGGCGCTGGTCATGACCATGGGGTCGCCCACGACGCTGCAGCCCTTCAGGGCGCGGATCTGCGCAACGACTTCCTTGCCATGGTCCTTGTCGGCATAGCTGACGATGTGGATGCACAGGTTCGGGTACTTGGCGTAAAGAGCCTGGGCCTCGGCCACAGGGTTGTTGCCATAGTTGGAGTCGCCGTCGGTGAAGACGATGAGCGCGGTGCGGCCCTTCAGGGTGGCCAGCACCGGGTCGATCTTGTCCAGGCCAAAGCCCATGGGGGTGTTGCGGCCGTAAATGTCGTACTCGGTGTCGATGGCGGTCACGGCAGAGGCGACAGCAGGCCGGGTGTACGTCCTGGGGGTCAGCTGGGTCTCAAAGGGCGCGAAGGTGTTCACGCCGCTCTGGTAGCCAAGCTCGGGGATCACGGCATTCATGCTGAGAGCGAGGCTCTTGGCCAGCACCAGCTTGTGGGCTTTGAACATCTCGTTGTCCTGAACCATGGAGCCGGAGTGGTCAAAGAAGAGGATGAAGTTGTCGACCTTGGGGCGCAGGGTCTCGGCCTGGGCCGCGAAGGCCATGCCAAACACCGCCAGGGCGGTCAACAGAACGATGGAGAGAAGACGCTTTCCTGTGTTCATAAACAAAGCTCCTTGAAATTACAGTGTGTGCAGACGCTGGCCACATCGTGAGAGGATCTGCGGCCTACGGGGTTTCAATGGACACGTATTCAAAAGGGCGTGCGTTGATAGCCACTGGCCTCTCCCCACAAAGCAAGCCAGGTTGGTCCTGCGACCTCCGTTATCTCTTCAATTGGCCGCCACCCTGCTGCCCATGGGCGGCATCGGCAGGCGCACGTCCGTCTCTGTGGAGATCCTGGCGTGCATGTCGATGAGGGTGTCAGCCTCCTTGACCTGCAGGGTGGCGATGTCCCTGGCCGTGGTCTTGGCCTTGGCCGTATCGGGTTGGGGTTTGAGCATGATGGAGTTCAGCTCAACCTGCTTGGCGCGGATGTCCTGGCGCAGGCTGAACAGTCTTTCCGCGTAATCGCTCTGGATTCTCCGTATCTCCTCCAGCTTCTCGGGCGGGACGACCGTGTTGCCCATGCCGACGCCACTCATGGCGCCCCTCTGGCTCATGGACGGGGGGGTGCGTACGTCGTCGGAGTCTCCTCGCACCATCTCCGCAGCCGCAACGGAAGCCGTCAGAAGAAGCGTTGCCGCTATGGTCAAGATGGTCGTTGCCTTTGATTTCATCGACGTTCTCCATGAGCTGTTGTTATTGCCTGTGCGCAGGGCCTTGTCCGATGCCGAGAAGGATGAGGAGACGGGAGCGTTTTTCAAACGACTTCTGCTCCGGAGTACGCCTTGGCTCGCCATCGTCAATGTCTAACACCCCGTCTTTCTTTTTGTCTCCCGCCTCAAAACCTGAGAGCCTTGGCCTGGACGCTCCTCACGCCGCGAACGTTCTGCGCAAGTTCGATGGCCAGGGCGCGTTCGGCTCCGCTCTTGAGCTTGCCGCTCAGGCTGACGACGCCCTTGTCGGTGTTAACGGTGATGTCAGACCCGGACACGTTGCTGGAATACAGGAAGGTGGACTTCACCTTGGCGGTGATCCAGCTGTCGGCGAGTTCCTGCTTGGCCTCATGCACAGAGGCCTTGGCGTTCTGAGCGGCCGTCTGCTTCACGGAAACGACAGCCAGCTGGTTGTCCACAGACGCTACGCCACGGGTGTTGATGGCCAGGCGCCCGGCGAGCTCCTTGCTTGCTGCACTGTCGGCAGTGCCGCGAAGCTGCACGCGGCCAAACTTGGTGTCGACCTTGGCGTTGAGGCCGTCCGTGTTCTTGCTCCAGGCCAGCTTTGACTTGATTGACGTGGTTATGACGGCGTCATCAACCACCTCGCCATAGCTGCGGTCCGAAGACGGCTGGGGGGGCGCATAGCCGGGCTGCACCACGATGCGGTTGTCCACTTCCTTGATGCCGCCCACGCCCAGGGCGATCTCCGTGGCCAGTTCCTTGCTGACGTCCTCTTCAACGGTGCCGGTCAGGGTGGCCTTGTTGTTCTGCACGGACACGCTCAGGTTGTTGGCGCGCAGGTAGGGGCTCAGGGCATAGGTCGTCCATATCTGGGTCTCCTGCCGCGCATCGGTGATCTCCTGGGAGACGGTTCCTGCGGCGGCCACGCCGCTTGATGCGGCCAGGGCCAGCAAAAGGCCGGAGGCGAAGATAATTTTACGTGAATGCGGACGCATGTTGTGGCTCCAATTGGTAAGAAATGTGTTGCGTGCTTGATCTGTTTTGCCGGAGCGAAACGTTGAGGAGTGGGGAGCCGGTCAGCGTTGAAGCCTTCCAATGAAGACCTTGACCTGCCTGTAGGCTTCCGCTCGCACGATGGCGTAGCGTTCCTGAACCAAGGCCACCAGTCTCCCCACCTGTCCTCCGCACTTCAGCAATTCGTCCTCGGTCAATCTGCTCCAGGTGATCTTGGCGGAGAGGATGTGCTGCTTCCATTTGCCCAAGGTCTCATCAAGGGCAGGGCGACGCCTGTCCGCCACTCCCTTGATGCGCAAAGCGGCCTTTGCCTGCGTCGCGTGCAGCGAATCGGACCAGGATCTCGGGATGGTCAGCACCTTGAAAGGGCCTTTTGGGATACGTCGAACGACAACGGCTTCGGCCTGCGGCTTGGAATCCAGCGTAAGGCTGGACTTGGCGGCGGATAGTGCGAGACGGTTGTCCTCGTCCTTTGCAATGAACTTTTCCATGCTGATCCTCAATATATTCCGTGACACGCGGACTTGCGAGGTCTTGGTATGATCACGATTGCAGAGAGTGATTTCTGTGTCGGTGCGGTGTCGCGCATATGATGGGTAGGAGCAAAGAAGGAGGACTATGTTTTGTACATGCCAGGAATCAAAGCCCGTTGCTGTTGCATTAGCAGCACGATGTATGTGTTCATCATGCTGCTATTCCAATAACATTCTCTGGGGTACGATGAAAAATGTATAAAGAATTTTGGAGCCGGCAGGATACTGGAAAAGGAAAGGGGCAGCTCAAGCCGAGCTGCCCCTTTAACATTCAGAGATGATAGAGTAAACCCGCGCGCAATTCGGCACTGATCGGCGCGCAATTCGGCACGGGCCGCTAACGCCTCATCTCACGCCTCCAGCCCCTCTCCCTCCGGCTTCAAATAGGGGCGTGCTGGCAGGCGCAGGCGGGCCACCCAATCACGCTTCAGGAAGTACACGTACCGGAACTGCCGCAGGCTTCGGCATACGGCCCGGTGTAGGTTCTGCCTCAAGCGTTCTCCTCGCTGGCCGCCCTTGAGATGCGCCGTCAGCAGCATCTTGTGGTACGTCTCCCCGTCCAGTTCATAGAACTCCGTCACATGGTGCCCGCAGTACAGGAAGTTGGCGGCCTGGTAGACCACGCCCCAGCGGCCGCAACGCTCGTCGGCGAAGCTCTGAATCCACGCCACCGTGGGCATGGCCCGGCGGATGTACTTGATGGCCTGGGAGATGGCCCGGCTCTCGCTATTGCGCGGGGCGACGTCGGACAGCCACATGCGGTTCAACTCCAGGTACTGCCCCTGCACGGTGCCCTCCACCACTTTGCCCGCGCGCGCCGGGCAAAGTGCGTAGCCGAACTGGAGCACCCCGCACAGCTCGCCCTCTAGGTACACGCCTAGGTGCAGGTACGAGTTGTTCACGATGCGGTGGGAGTAATGGTGGCGGATGATGATCTCCCTAGCCTGGCGGCAGGGGATGAGAGCCACGAAGAAGTCGCGGCTCCCAAACCCCTGGCACCCGGTTGGGCCTTCTATGTACCCTGCATGATTGCCCTGTGGCTGTTGGTATTCACTGATCCTCGGCGGATGATACGGTTTCGGGCTGGTGGCCACGCGAGCGCTCCGGGGAGGCTCGCGGGCCTGCTACGTTGGGGCTCGTGGCCCTCACGTGGTTCATGCACCCGCAGCGCGGGCATTTGATGGTTAGCGCCAGGGCCTCGCCCTTGGCCAGAAGCCGATTACAGTTGCCGCACCTGATCTCCTTTTCCATGGTTCCTTTGACGTGTTGGGCCTCTGCCTGCTACTTCTCCGTCACCCCTGATCAGGGCCGGAGAGCGGCTTCGGCCGTGGTCGGATGTTAGCGCATCCGGCCAGTGGGGGCGTCTCAAGCGCCCCTGCCTCTCCACTCTCTTGGGCGCGGGGCGGCTATGAAAGGCCGCCCCGCCTGAAAACGTCTTTGCCCCGAAAAGGAACCGTGCATGATCTACCTCGCTGGCCCGCTCTTTACTGGCGCTGAACAAGCCTGGCTTCGCAGCCTCAAGGCCACGCTGATTGAGCAGGGGCATGAGGTGTGCTGGCCCTTTGAACTTTTCAAAGATGGTCAAATTTCCGATTGGGGGCCAACCGCACCGCGCCGCATCATGGAGCGCTGCAAGGACGCTCTGGACAAATGCAGCCGCGTTGTGGCCTGGATCGATGGTCCCCAGGTGGATGACGGCACGGCCTGGGAAGTCGGCTATGCCTACGCCAAGGGCAAGCCTGTTCATGCTCTCCGCACTGACTTCCGCCAGGCCGGTGACACCCCGCATTCCATCGTCAACGCCATGATCGAAGGCTCCTGCGAGACCATATCCAGGTCCATCCCAGACCTGTGCAACACCCTCAAGCGCTAAACTGACGCCGGTTCCACCGGCCACTCCACCACCTGCGGGAAGTCCGCCTGCTCGGTGATGTCCCGCAGCTGCTGGCGGTAGGCAACCCAGGCCGCCTTGGCTTCCAGTCGCAGGCGGCGATGCGCACGCCACGTTCGGCCCGCATGGCGGCGGCCAAGTTCGCCAGGTTGGCCGCGCTGCCCTCCACGTCCGGCACGGCGTTGGGGAAGCTGCGCAGGATCTCCGTCTCCCCCTCCACATCCACGGGCTTGCCCGGCAGGTACGGCCAGCCGGTGGCGTCCACGGGCAGGGCGTCCTCCACAACACGAATGATGCCAAGCGCCGCCAGCGCCTCCGGCGTCCACAGCTCGCAAATCTCCGGGCCATGCGTAATGCCGTCGATGGTGACGCGGCACGGGTCCAGCACGGTGGGCTCAGCCAGGGCCTGGCCGTCTATGATCGCGTTTGCGGGGTATCTGAAGCGAGCCATGAGGCCTCCTAAATGTAAGAGTATTCGTACAATTCAAGTTCCGCGATGTGGAGCGCGAGCTGGCCCGTGCTGGCACCGTCGAAGTTGGCTGTCCGCATCTTGAGCCGGTGGGCCAGGTAGCCGCTGCTGACGTCGATGCCGCTCGTCACGTCGAGCGCCTGGTTGGTCCCGAATGTTTGCGCGAAGGTCGTCTGGACGAGGTTCATCCAGGTGCCGTTCAGAATGGTGGTGGTATCGTTCGAGCCCTGGAGCGTGAACTCAATCACCGTGTACTGCGAGGCGGCGGCGAAACAGTAGTTTGAGAGCGCCCGCATGCGCCGGACGGTGGTCCGACCTGGCCAGATTTTGCCAATGTAGGCGACGCCGGGGGTGCCAGGGACAACCGCGCTCGCGGAAATGCCCCCGTCAAAGGCAGCGGCAAGGCCCCCGCTGGTGGTCATGTCGCCGCCGATGACGCCTCGCGTGATCGGGATAAGCTTCAACACCGGAGGCAGGCCGCAAAGCGGCGTGATGTGCATGCTAGGCCTCCTGGGCCACGCCCACGGGCACCATGTACGTGCCCGCCGGAGTGGTGACACACACGGCGCTGATCAGCAGCAGCTTGCCAGCAATGAGCGCGGTGGGCAGAGCCGCGACGGACGCGGCGTTCCACGGCCTGGGCTCCGCTGGCCCCAACGCGCGAGACCAGCGCGGCATACTGCTGACGGGTGTAGGCGTTCACCGCCCCCACGCGGGCCACGCCTGCAAGCCCGGCCACCAGAGCGGCCATGAGGTCCGCCGGGCAGACGTACCGCGCGGCGTCCTCCCCATTGATCACTTCCTCGGCGGTGGCCCGCTCCACGATGCCCGCCTCGGTGGTGCTGGCCGGGCCGATGGTGGGCGCATGGGCGGCGATGATGTCCATGATGGAGCTGACCAGCTGGGTGTCGTCCGCGCCGTCGAGCGGCCTGCCACTGGCCAGGATGACGTTGCAAATTTCTTCCTGGATGCGGTTCAGGAAGTCCTGGCCGGGCACGGTGGCCGGGAGGCCCTGGACCGGGTCGCCCTGGGTGAAGAAGCCGGGCTCGCCGCCGATCGCATAGGGCGGCTTCTGCGCCACGGCGGTGGGGGTGCTAACTCGTTGCATGCTGTCCTCCGATTCGTTTCCGTCGGTTAGTTGTGGCCGTAAGTGAAGGTAACGTGCGTATGCGCGGGCTTGAGGCGCGAAAGCACGCACTCCAGAAGCGCGTTGCCCCAGCTGGCCAGGGGGTCGGTGCAGCAGGAGTCGCAGGAAAATTCGCGGATGGTGGTTTCGGGCGCGCGCACGGTCCAGGCGTAGCGCCAATTCTCGTCGTAGATGGGCTGGTCGCAGGCGGTCTCACAGGTGAAGGCGTCGTGTTCCTCAATGGTGATGGCGTAGCCCAGGGCAGCGGCAACGCCGATGAAGTAGGCCCGGCTCTGGCCGCCGCGCTCACGCATCTTGGCCATGGCGGCGGCGATGCGCTCGGCCATGGTCTGGCTTAAGCCCCCCGCGCATCCGTCCGGCAGGCCCAGCACGCGCTCCATAGGACACGGGCGGCAGCAGCAGCTTCAGCAAAGTCGCATGGTTCATCGTGTGGTTCACGGCATAACCTCCAGGGTCACGACGCCCAGGCGCGCCCACTGCGTGGCCGTGATGCCCACGTTGGCCGCCGGGGCCGTCACCTGCCGGTCCACCACGCCGGATACGCCGGAGATGGCCGTCTCGATGCGCGAAAGGTAGACCAAGTCGCCCGGTTCCAGGGTCGCAAAATAGGCGTTCAACGCCGCTTCAACGAGGGGTTGCGCCTGCTCCAGGGTCAGGCCGGAAAGCCGCACCAGCGCATGGACGGGCACGGGCAGCAGCTCCGGGCCGAAGACCGCGAAATTGCGTACGGCGGTGGGCCGCTCCTCGTCCAGGTGCAGGCGCGCGGCCTCCAGGATTTCCGCCGAGGGCAGGCCGCCGCCGGAGGTGACGCACACATCCACGGTGCCGATGCCCCGCCGAAGCGGGAACACATAGGCGGCAGTCACGCCGTCCACATCCATGGCCCAGCGCCGCCAGTCGGCCTTGTTGCCCCCGGCAGGAGGGTTTTGCAGCACGTCGAGCAGCCTAGCCAACAGCCCGGCGTCGGTCTCAGCAACCGTGCCGCCCACAAGCGCCAAAGCCACCACGGCCTGGGACAGCACGCCCGAGGGCGCGGAAGTGAGGGTGAGGGCCACGCCGGAATCCACGTTGCCGGAGGCTCCGGCCGCGCTGGCCAGCACCGGGATCTGCGCCGTGCCGTCCGGGCCGATGGTGCCCGCCTCGGAGGTGGTCAGGGCCTGGCCGCTCACGGTCTTGGCTTCGGTGCCCAGGGGCACGGCCGCGCCGGGGGTGCCATACAGCCGCGCCACGCCCATGGCCGTGGTGGCCCGCTTGCGGGTGAGCCCGCGCAGGCTGGCGTGCTTCTCCAGCATGTCCGTGTCCGCTGTGTCCGGGAATGTCTGGCGCGCAATCCACACTTCAAAGTCTGAGTCAACGCCCGTGGCGGCCTCGGGCAGCTGATTGGAAATGTCGCGCAGGATGCCTGCCGCTATGGCCGCCTGGTCCGGGGTCTCGAACGGCATTAGAGCACCCTCGTGTAGTGGTTGAACAGGTGTTCGCGTCCGCCCGCGTCGGTCACGCGCACGGCCAGGCCGAGCCGCCCGTCATGCAAGCGCTCGGTTCCCACGGCGATGGCCAGGGCGCGCCCGTCGTCGAGCAGGGGTTGCAGCGCCTGCTCGGAATACGCCTTGGCCAGGATGGCCACGCGGGCCACGTCCTTTTCCCGCACCAGCTCATGCAGGCGCGAGCCCAGGGTTGCGTCCGCCCAATAAGAGCCCAGCGGCGTCTTGAGCCGCAGGTACACGGCATTGGCCAGGCCACGCGCCGGGTCTGGGATGAGCGCGCCGTTAGCGAGGGCGTAGTCGCCGCTTATGGAATCAAGGAGTGCGTCCGCCATGCCGCCACCTTAGTGGCGGCTGGGGGAGAGGACAGGCTGAAGGGGTTCAGTGGGCGTCTTGTAATGAGTTCAATTAACGGCTAGGTTATTCCTCAAAGGCAGGCATGGTTATGAGCAAACGAACACAAGGATTGAAGCCTCAAAGCTCGGCATGGCTTGATAGAGAATCCTCACCTCCCATTGATGCAGGTATTGATTTTGCTAAGGCGAACGAAGAAAAGCTTAAGCATTGGCTTTCATTTGCGTTCGATGAGTATAAAAATACTTTTTTTGTTTTGCGAAATAAACAACTTGACATAATTAAAACATATCTTTGGCTCTGTTCTGCATTGCTAACTTTCGAACTTTATTTCATCAATGACCTCTATAGATGGAATGTCACATTAATTAAGTGCGCCCCTGATTCAATATTTCTGCTACTTTCTCTTTCGTCAATTGGAATGTCAGTCTTTGCGTTCATGCTCTGCGTCAGTGCAATGACTGTAAGCGTTAAGGCAGGTGAAACGTTCCCGTTTAGTTTTGATGGTGACGGAGACAACGCCCTAAAATATTTTTCAACGCAGACGGTCTTAGAATATTTAAAAGAAAATATATCAACTGTGCACGCCTCAATTCGTAGCGAAAGAGGAATTATACAACATACCGGAAAAAGGCTAAGACTCATTGGGCTACTGATAAGCATGCCACTACTTTTTCAAGTGCTTTCAATTTCATGGCTGTGTTCGCTTTCTTTGTATAAACATGCAGCACGGATTGGTTTTTAATATGCCAAAAAACGAAGACGTAATCCCCAGCGTCAAGAATGATGCTTCCGCTACACCCGCACAACAAAACCAACAACCCAATTCGTCTTCTGCTGAAACTACCGACAAAAGTATCCGTCCCAATAGCCCCGTACAAATGGTATGTCATAATGAGGTCCGGGGTAACGTTTCGATTCGGACTTTTATTACGGATTTGCCTTCAAATAAGAAGTAAGTCCTTGGCAAGAGCCTATGTCGCCTCCCCCGTGCTGCCGCCCTGGCAGCCGAGGTGAAGGCGGAAATCTGAACAGGCTCAAGGTGGCAGTGGAGTTGACGGGGCACATTGCCCATTGTAAGTTTATATAAAATCCTTGGTATGCCTTCGGGGAGATATCTTTTCGGCGTACGCATTGACAATGACAGGAGGTCCCAGCATGAAATCGTTAGCGATAATCTTAGTATTGCTCTCAGTTGCTGGGTGTGTGTCAAACATGACAGTGCTGTATAAAAGCGAACCATATGGCGCGCGACTAATTGATAATGGAAATATCGTAGGAACTTGTCCTGAAAAAGTAACTTACAAGGTGCGCTCTGAAGATAGGGAGCGAGGATATCTTTTGATTAACCCAGTTGTAGCTAAATGGCCAAGTGGAGCAAGTTCTGTATCTACTTTAGAAAAGATTATTATCAAAAATGGTTCGGAGCAAACCCATACCATATTTCGCCAAAACGATGACCAAGACGGGTATCGGTATGACCAAGAGATGGGCGCACGTCTCCTGGAATCTTATAGAGCTCAAGCAACTCAATTGTTGCAGCTAATGAACCAGCAGCAATTTCAAAGACAACAACAAAGGCAACAGCAAACAAATCAGAGTCAGCCCAAGTCCGGCACAGGAACTGTCACTGACATAGAATCTGGAAAGACGTACAACTACAGATACAATACAAATTAGTTAGCCTCCCCCGTTACCCCACCGCTGTCTCCGGGGTGCGTGTGGTGCTCAAGTGAGACGCCGCCCGCCACGTGGTCGCCATCGGAAGTGATAGCGCCCGTTGTGTGTAGGGTGCCGGTGAAGGTGGCCGCCGCCGCACCGCCGCCCACGCCCTGCATGGAAAGCGCGGGCGTCTCGAAAATCACCTGCTCGCTGGCCTTGATGTGCAGCGTCTTGGTTTCCACCTCGATGCGCTCCCGCTTCAGATGCACCTTGTCGCCCCACTGGCTGTAGATGCAGGCCTCGCCCGAGGCCACGTCCACCCGGTACGCCCCGTTCTCCGTGGCGATGATAACGCTGTGCGCAGTGCTGCCGCCCAGGGGCAGCACGATGAGCTGCGTGCCCGCCGGGGGGCCGCTGGTGAAGCCGAAGTGCTGGGCCAGCTCCGCCGCCTGCAAGGTCTCGCCAGACAGCGCCTCGGCCTGGACCAGCTGCATGGCCGCGCCCTTGCCCAGGGTGGAAAGCCGGGCGCGGTAGGCCAGACGGATGCCCGCCAGCCGCCGCTCCACGTAGCGCATGACGTCGCGTATCATAGGTCGACAATCCCCCCCGCACCCGCCTTGGCCTTGTACTTGTGCCGCTTGTGGTGGCCCACGTCCGGCTGCCACAGGCCGTCCGGCTTGAGCGTCAGCTCCGTGACCTGGCCTTCGCCCCGGCCGCACAGGAAGGTGCGGCGCATGAGGTAGAACATGTCGTTGATGCCGTGGGGCTCGGAGAGCACGCGCACCCGCTGGCCGGGCGTCCACAGGGGAGCGCCGCCAATACCTGCCGCGCCAAGCACACGGTACCCGCGCACGCGGGCGTGGATCTCGTAGGCGGCCAGCTTGCCGTCCGCCACGATCTTGCGCGCCCGGCGCTGGGCATGGCCCACGTTCTCGCAGTCCGCCTCCACCACGATCTTGGGCCTATGAAAATCCGCCGCGCTGTCCTTGGCCGTGGCGCGTATGTTGTGCTCCCCGGCTGTATGCTCCGAGCCGTGGGCCTGGCCCAGCACTGTGACCTGGCTGTAGTATTCCTGAATGTCCTTTTTCTCGGACAGGCGCAGCACGTTGTTGCCCTTGCCGTCCCAGCGCATAATGAGCTGGCCCACGGCCGGGTTGGTGGCGTCGGAGTAGTCCGGCCCGCCGATGACCAACGTCCCGTCCGGCGCGAAGTACGGCCAGCAGCCGTTCTGCTCACACACGCGCTGGAGCGCGTCCCAGGCGGTCATGCCGGGGTCCACGGAAATCTTGTCGTGCAGGCCCAAACGATTGGAAGGCCCGGCGTCCACCCGGATATTTGTGACGCCCAAGGGCCGCACCATCTTGGCCACGATCTCGTCCAGGCTGCACTGCCGCGCGGTGAATACCGGGGCCGAGCAGTCCACCAGCACGGCGGCCAGGTCGCGCCCGGTAATGGACAGGGTGTGCTCGGCCTTGCCCACGTCGGATTCCACGGAGTCGATGCGGCCGCGCATGATGACCTGGCCGCCCAGGGTAAGGGTGGCCGGGGCCCAGCGGCGCACGTAGGCAGGCACGGCCGCGCGGCCCTGGTTTTCAGGCAAGCCGATGCTCATGCGCCAGCCGTCGGCCGGGGTGAGCAGATCCGAGTCCACCTCGCAGCGTTCCCAATCCCTGTGCTCGTGCCCGTCGATGACTAGGCCCACGACCAGGCCCACGGTGTCGGGCGCGGCTTCAGCTGGCATAGACCTTCAACTCCTGGCCGGGCGTTAGAAAGTTCGGGTCGCGCGGGGTGTTTAACCGGTACAGCTCCAGGGCGCGGGTGTGGTCGCCATACAGCTGGTGGGCAACGAGCCGCAGGCAAGCGGGCGCGGCCACGGTGTGCGTGACCAGGGGCGGCCGGGCCTCAAGGACGGCGGCGGCGGATTCCTGCACGGCCAGGGCAACGTCCTTCAGGGGCTCGGTGACGGGGCGGGCCTGTTCCACCGGGTACAGCTCGCGGTAAGTGTCGATGCTTTGTTGCAGCAGCTCGCGCGAGCTGGCCGCCACGCTCTCCACCTCTGTCGGGGTGAGGGTGGGGGTGACAGCCTCGGACTCCAGCACGATCTGCGCGGCCTCGGCCACGCCCAGGGCGGTTTCGGCCAGCACGTGGGCGGCGGCGGTGTCCAGTTCCGGGCCTTGGGCCGGTGCCGTTGTCGTCGCCGTTGTCATTGCTTCAGGTGTGGCCGTGGCCTGGGCCCAAGAGAATTGCCCGCCGCCTGAACTTGAGCCGCTAGAACTGGAAGGCAGCAGGATTACCGAGGTCAACGAGGCCAGGACGCCCTGGAAATCCGGCAGGAGCGAGTTGGAGCTGAAGGACCGCAAATCCACAATCCCCCGCACCAGGCTGGCCGCGTCCGCCGCCCAGGATGCCGGGCCGGTGAGGATGCTGCTGCCGCTGGTGACAACGCCGCTGGCCTCGCTCTTGAGCCCGGCCAGGCTGCTCAACCCCGCGCGCACCATGGCGCCCACGTTCTTGCTCTTGGCCACGGCCTGCGCCAGCACACCGGTTGCCCCGGCGCGGGCGGTGTCGGCCTTGGCGTCTACCTTGGGCCAGGCGCGGGAAAAGAACGGGTTGTCCGCCCCGGCCACCACAAACTCCAGGGCCACCTCGGCGTAGTTCGGGCGCTCGGCCTCGTGCGGGATGTCCCAGCTAATGACCTGGGCGCGCACCGGGCCGAACACCGGATGCACCAGCTCACCAGGGCCGCGTTCATCCAGGGCTTTGCCCAGCTTTTCCAGCGCGGCCTCATACGCGGGGCCCCACACAACGGCGGTGATGCTGATGCGCCGGGCCTTGCGGCCCATGTCCTCCACCTCGGAGCCGTCGCGGTAGGGGTACTCGTGCTCCACCACGGCGCGTTCGCCATGGTCGCGGGTGCGCAGCACCTCAAAGCCCACGCCCCGGAAGCTGGCGGGCAGCAGTGTATCTTTCCAGGCCATAACCGCCCCCTAGTGCCTTTGCGCCTGGCGGCTGTTGACCTCGTTGACCACGGCCGCCAGCTCGCGGCCATCGGCAATGAGCTTGATCTCGTTGCGCACCACGGTTTCATTCCCGCCGAACAGCACCTCGCCCGCTTTCTTGCCCAGGCTGTGGCCACCCCAATAGCCGAGGGCACCACCGACAAGCCCGCCGCCGATGCCGCCAATGGCCGTGCCCAGGCCGGGCGCAAAGGCTGTGCCGATGGCCGCGCCTGCCTTGGCACCCATTGCGGCACCCGCCCACGCGCCAGTAGCGCCCCCGGCGGTACCCATGTGGGCGGCGTTCTTCTCGTTGCGCGAAAGGCCGCTGTCCATCTCGGTGCCGATGGCATCCACGGCGCTGAAGCCCAGGGCGGCCAACACGCCAGCGCGGCGGCCAAGGCCGCCCATGAACCGGCCCAGCACCTTGCCCCGGCCCAGCGCGGCACCGGCTGCGCCAGCGGCCCCGGAAGCGCCCGCACCGATTGTGGCCGCACCCCCCCCGCCAAAGAGCATGCGGCCCCCGGCCAGAACACCAGCGGACGCGGCCAGAGCGGAAAGAGCCGTGGCGGAAGCAAAGGCTGCGGTGGTCAGGCCGGGAAATTCGCGGGCCAGGCTGGCGGCCTTGGTGGCCACGTTTCCCAGCGGGCCGGACACGTTGTCCAGCACGCGGGAAGCGGCCATGTCCTTCTCGTTCATGGCCTGCTGAAGCTTGAAATCCGTGGTGCCAGCGACAACGTCATAGCTGGTTTTGCCAGCTCCTGCGGCCTTGCCCATACCGCCCAGCACATCCTGAATGTAGCCGCGCTGGGTCATTTCAGCCACCAGAGCCAGCATGGCCTGGCGATCCTGCACCACCTTGCCGATGGCCGAGGCCTGGAGGATGTCGGCCATGGCCCCCAGGGTCTCGGCCTTTTCGCCGCCCTGGGCCGTGGCGGCCCGCGCCTTCAGCGCCTGGAATTTCTTGTCCTTGCCCACCACCTGCGTGTCGAGGAGCTGGACAAAGGCGTCCAGCGGCAGCATGCCCTTTTCCCGCGCGGCGGCCAGGGTGCCGGAAAGGTCGATGCCCTGCTTTTTGAAGTCCTGGGCCGTGTCCTGGCTGTTCAGCTTTTGCAGCAGGTTGACCAGGTTGTTGCCCGCCTGGTCCTTGCTGCCCGCCGTGATGGCGCTGGCCTGGGCGCTGGCCAGGATGCGCTCAAAGCCGGGCATGCTTTTCATGCCCGCCGCGTTGGCCATCATCTGCGGCAGCCAGCGGGCCATGTCCTTCAGCTCAAAGCCGCCCATCTGCCCGGCCACCAGGGCCTTGTCCAGGGCCTGGCCCACCTGCTCGGGCTTGAAGAAGCCCTGCTGGATGCCGCGTATGGCTATGTCGGACAGGTCGCCCGTGCCCGCGCCGCTGGCCGTGGCGAACTTCTGGAGCACGGGCAGCAGGCGCATGGCGTCATTCGTCTTGATGGCACCGCTGGCCAGCATCTTGTCCAGGGCCTCGGCCGCCTCGTCGCGCGTGCCGCCGCCCTGGCGCACGGCCAGGTCCACGGCCTCGCGCAGCTTGCCCATGCCCGCGCGGCGGCCTGCCACGCCCTCCTCTGCAAAGGCGGTGTTGGACATCTGCGCCAGGCGGTGTTCAAAGGCCACGGGCTTGGCCAGGGCCCGGCCCGCCACGTAGCCGCCTGCGGCCAGGGCCGCACCGGCCTGGACCACGCCCCGGCCCAGCCGCCCGGCCTCGCGGGCAGCGTTGGCCAGGCCCTGGGTGGCCCGGCGCGCAAACTGGTCCACCTGGCGCAGGCGGCCCACCAGGCCCAGGACGCCCCGCTCCTTATGGCCCAAGGAGGTAACTGCATCGCCCATCTGGCGGGTTGCGGCGGTGGCGTCCTGCGTCGCGCGGGTGACTTCGCCGATGGCCTTGGCGGATTGACGCGACGCCTGCTGCGAAGCCCGGCCTGCCTCCACCGCCGCCTGGCCTGCGGCTTGCGTGGCCTTGCCGGACTCCGTCACCGCCGCGCCAGTGGCACGTGCGCTCTTGACCACCTTTTCCAGGGCCTGGGTGCTCTCGGCGCTCACCTGATCGCGCAGCTTGAGCGTGACTTGCATGTCCATGTCCGGCATGGGCTACCTGCGCCTTTTCATCCGTTGGTTCACGTGCCGCTTGCCGCCGGTATTCCCGGCGGCTGCCTCGGCCAGCAGTTCAATGTAGGCCCTGGCCTCCAGGGCGGTGAGGCCCCGGATGTCGGCCAGGCTGAAGCCGTGCCGCGTCAACGCCAGTTGGACGAGCCTTAGCTCTCGGAGCTGGCGCTCGCGGCCGCGAGCTTTCCCCGCAGGGATTCCTCGGCGGCGTTGAGCAGGCCGTATTCAGTGTCCGCCAGGGTGCCCAGCAACTCGGGGCTGATCTTCTCCGGTGGCAACGTGCCCAGCCGGGTGAGGGTGCGCGCCCAAACGTGGCGGTTCACGCGGGCCTGGCACGCGCCCTCGCCCGCCGCCTCCAGGGCATCCTCCACGTCCGCCATGGTGGGCAGGCGCAGCTCAAAGTCCTTGTGCCGTACGCCGTCCACTTCCACGCCATAGCGCAGGGTTCCTTTCTCGGTGGTGCCCATGGCCTACTCCTTGATGTGGTCCATGGCGGCCAGGGTCACGTCGACCTTGGCTTCGCCCTGGACCGAGTACTTGTACGAATCGCCCAAGGACACGCAGTCCACATAGGTTTCACGCTGGCCGCCTTCGCTCACCGGGAAGACGGTCAGCTTGGCCCCGGTGATCTTGTCCCAATCCGGCGCGCCGGTTTTGGGAATGGGCGCGGTGATCTTCAGCGACCACTCATGCACGCCCTCGGAAAAGCCGCTGGGCTTGCCCTTGCGGTTCATTGTCTTGACCAGGCTGCGGCCACTCTTGTGGTCCACGTCCACGGACTCCACTTCGATTTCCTTGCCATCCACCTCAAGGATGATGGCCCCCAGGTATTCCGTCAGCGCCATGTCTGGCCTCCGTTAGCGTTAGAGTTGGGCCTACAGGTACAGGTCAATAACGCCCGCAATGACGTGCAGGCCGTTGACCACGTCCACGGGGATGCGAATGTTCAGGCGGTTTGCGTCCTGGAGGTCGCGCTCGATGATGAGCTTGTCCTTGTTGGCCTCCACATTTTCGATGATCTCCAGGGCCTCCAGCTTGAACAGCACGTCCAGCACCTCGCTGCGCACTGCCGCCTCGGTGCGGGTGGTGAGCTTCTCGCGCGGGAAGCGCAGGGCCAGGCGCGTGCGCACCGCCTTGCGCGTGTAGTCCAGGGTGCGGATGGTGGTCAGGTCCAGCAGGCTCACGTCCTGAATGCCCTGGCCGTCCTTGGTGTAGGTGCTGATGGCCCGGACGATTTGCACGCTGGTGCCGTCCGCCCCCACTTCCAGGGGCATGACGCCATTTTTCAGCAGCACTTCCTGCTCGGTGCGCGTCCAGCGTTTGCCGATGTCCGGCACGTCCATGCCCACAATGGGCAGGCCGTTGAGCGGTCGGGCCGGGTCTTCCTCGCTGGCCACCACGGCCCCCGCGCCCGCTGCAACTTCCCAGGGCAGGCGATACACGCCGTTGATGGCCGCGCCCGAGATGCGCCCGCTGTTCACGCTCCCGGCCAGGGTGGTGGCCTGGGCCAGGGTGCCTACCAGGGCATACACGCCGCAGGCTCCGCGCTGTTCCAGCGGGCCGCCCACGAAGTCCAGGTGCTCGCGCAGGGCCAGCAGGTTCACCTGGTCGGTGTAGGGCGTGATGAGCAGGTTGTGGGCCGCGTCGGCCACCAGGGCCAGCAGGTCAGTTATGGACGGGTCAACCTCGCCGCCGGTCATGGCCGTGGCCACGGCGGCCACGCCTGCGGCGGAGCTGCTGGCGGCCAGCTTGATGCCGTTGCCGTGCGCGCCTTTGTGCCGGGCAGTGATGGTCAGCACCCCGGCATTGGCGGCAAAAGCCACGGGCAGGTCCGGCTGTTCATCGGCCTGGGCCTTCAGCGCCGCCGCGATCTCCGTCGCGGTGTCGCCGCTGGCCACGGCCACCTGCACCAGCTCCGTGCCCACGCGCAGCGTGACCACGCCCGTGCCCGTGGCCGGTCCGGTGACAGTGATGGTGCCCGAGGCGGCCACGCCAGCGGCGGCGTCGTCCAGGGCAATGCAGGTGATGTCGATGTACGGGTGGGCCCGGATGGCCGCCCGCACCATGCGGTGCAGCATGCTGCCCTCGCCGAAGTAGGCGGCGGCCTCGGCGTCGCTGAAGACCTGGACGGCCGTCAGCTCCGCCACGGAGCCGCTGGCCAGGCGCTGGCCGATGCACAGGACGCGCTGGTCATTGGCGGGCAGGGTGCGCACCGCCAGCTTGGTGTTGAACTCGAAATACTTGCCCGGCTTGCGGATGGAAGCCGAGATATGGTCGAAGCGGATGTTTTCACTGGCCATGGGTTACTCCCCTCCGGTGGTAGGCTTCGCGCCGGCCTTTTTGGCGGACTGTTCGACGGACTGTCCGACGGCTTCCACGACGGGCACCAGGTCGCCCTGGGCCAGGCAGCGCCGGTAGTAGACGCTCTCCGGCACGTCCACGGCCTTGGCGTCGGTGATGTACACGCGGGGTTTGTCTTCCCTGGGCACCTTCAGGCCAGGGGCTGCTTTGACGAGCATGGCGTTCTCCTTTTCGCGCTGGGCCTACGGGCGGCCCTGTTGCAGGGTGATGAGGTCCACGGCGTCGGCGACGCCGTCGTCGGGCAAAAGATGGTAGTTGATGCCAAGGCCCGAAAGCTCCGGCAGGCTGGCGGCCTGGGCCGGGCTCACGTCCGTTCCGAGCGCGGTCACGCGGTAGTCGTACTTGGTGTGCCATTCCATGGCGTACACGCTCACGCCCTGGGCCTGGAACCGTGCGTTGACCATGCTGCGCACGCGGCCGGGCCGCAGGTTGTCGATGGCCAGGCCGAAGTCCTGCCCGGCCAAGAGCGCCCGCACATCCTTCAACATCTGGTAGGTGCCCACATGCACCTTGTCGCCTTTGCGGGTGGCGGCTTCGTTGCGCAGATTGCGCGCGGCCACCAGCACCACCCACGCGACCGGGATGCGGTACACGCTCTTGGCGGTGTTCAGCGGCTGGCCCTCGCCCTCGGCCTGGAAGGCCACCCACACGGCCGGGAACTTCCGCACGGCCTGGTCCAGGGCCTCGTCCAGCTCGCCGCCGTAGGTGGCCACGGTGCGCAGGTATGGCAGCCCGGCCTCGGCGATGCGCCGCATGATGGCGTCTTCGATGAGGGACAGCATCAGGCTTCCTCGGCTTCCGTTCCGCTTGCCGGAGAGACGCGGGCGAAGTCGCGGCGGCCGGTGCAAAACTCCACCCCGCCCCCGGCGGGAGTGGCCGCCACGCTGGGCAGCACGGCCCGGCCAGCGGCAACGTCCTTCAGCCAGGCCACGGCCGCCCGGTAGCGGGTGGCAATGGGCGTGGTCTCCGTAGTCTCGCCCCCGGTGAGCCGGTAGCGCGCCATGTCGCAGACCACGGCCACCAGCGCCTTGGGCGTGCTGGAGAGCGGCAGCTGATAGCGCGCAGCCAGATACGTGTCCGCCTCGCTGGAGGCCCGCTCCAGGGCCTCCAGCGCGACGGTGTCGTCCACCGCTCCGGTGTCTTCGCGGTCGGCCAGGGCTATCACCTCCTGCTCGCCGAAAGCCGCGAGAAGATCAGCAACGGTGGCGTAGGGCATTACTTGCCGCCCTCCTTTGCGGCAGGCTTGGCTTCAGCCTTGGCCTCGGGCTTGGCCTCGGGCTTGGCGTCAGCCTTGGCTTCGGCGTCAGCCTCGGTGTCGGCGGCGGGCTTGATGTCTGCCTTGACCTCGGCCTTGGCTCCGGCCTTGGCGTCAGCCTTGGCCTTGTCCTCCACGATCTCCACCACGAGCATGGGCTCGGCTTCCCAGGCCGCCAGCTGCTCGGGGGTGAAGTCGCCCTCGGCCAGCTCCATGGGCACGGTGCCGAAGCACCGGCCAGCGCGGCAGAAGCGCCCGGCCCCATTCGATGAAAAGGCGTGGGGCTGGGCCTTGATGCGGATGGTTCTCGCCATGGCCGCGCCTCCTTACGCCAGCCAAGGCGTCACGAGGGCTTCAACCACGCCCTGGTTGATGTTGTCCTGGCCGTTGGCCAGGCGGGTGGACTTGACGATTTCCAGAATCTTGGTGCGCTGGGTGGGCCCGCCCACCAAGAGCGTGGGCCGCACGCCCAGGGGGCGGCCGCCGTCCGTCTTGAAACCGCACATGGTCGCATAGGCCGCGTTGAAGTTGTCCGTGGTCAGCTCGGCCTTGCTCATGTATGCCAGCTGCCAGAAGCCAAAGCCCACGTTGCAGCGGTAGCGCGTGCCGAAGCGGTACGTGTCGGTGTCGAACACCGCTTCGTCCTTGGGGTCGGTGAGCGCGGTCATTTCCGGCTTGGTGCGTTCCTGGAAGATGAACGGCTTCAAAACGCGCGAGCAGTCCAGCAGGAACCAGGGCTCGCCGGTGCCCGCCTGGTAGTTGGCCACGGTTTCGGCCACGCCGGTGCCATCTACGTTGGGGTACACGGGGTGGTCGGTGTCGAAGAAGTTCTGCCCGTCGAAACAGAGCGTGGTGAGGCCAGCCTTGAGCAGGGCGAAGATCAGCACGTCCGGGTGCGTTTTGGCCGCGCGGCCCATCTCGCCGAAGAGCGGCTTGTACACGCCCACCTCGTCGTCCTCGATGTCGGTGCGCGGCACGCCCACCGTGCCCTCAAACAGCTTGTTGGTGATGGAGTAGCCGTGGGCGGCCATGTCCTTCACCACGCGGGAGCCCACCCACTCAATGAGCTGGGGGAACTGGCCAAGCCAGCCGTAGGTGTTGGACTTGGAGCTGGACGGCACCGTGGTGGCCACGGCGGCGCAGTCGGACGGAGTTTCGCCGAAGACGCGCTGATACTCGGCCCGGAAGCCGGTCATGAGCGCGGCGATGAGTGCGGGGGTGATGATGGCCATTTACTTGACCTCCTTGGCCTGTTTGTATTCGTCGTGGGACATGCCGAGCTGCTCGGCTGCGTAAGTTTCCTCGGCGGTGAGCGCGGCTGTGCCGCTGGCAGGAGGCGCGCCGCCCGGCAGGCTGCTCGTCTGCATGCTGGTCAGGGCGGCCACGGGTGCGGCGGCGGTGAGGAAGGCCGAAAGCGCGGCCTCGTCCTTGGCCCCCAGCTCAAGCGCCCAGCTCTCCAGAGCCGGGGTCAAGCGTCCGTCGGCCAGGGCGGCCTGCACCAGGCTGTCCACCTGGCCCTGCTTTCCGGCGCTGGTCAGCTCGGCCACCTTGGGTCAGGGTAGCGATCTGCGTGTCCTTTTCCGTGGCGGCGGTGAGCACGGCCAGCAGGTCCACGCTGGCAGTGGCATCAGCGCTTCCGAGCTGGGCCTGAAGTTTGGCCAGCGGGGCTTTGACTTCCTCCAGCCCGGCGGTTGCGGGCAGGTTGAACAGCCCGCGCAGGCATACCAACAGTTCGTCCATGTCTGTCTCCTTGGTTTGGGTGGGCGTTGCGGTTGCGGTAGTGGTTGAAGGGAACAGCGCGGCCAGGGCCACGGCGTCCATGCCGTCCAGGGCCGGGTTGTTGGTGAGCGCGACGCTCAAGATTTCGAGCACCGCGCCGGTGGCTTTGTCGAAGCGGAAGACGGGGGAGATGTAGCGGTATTCGTCGGCCGAGATGTGCTCGCGGGCCTTGGCGGTCCAGCTCACGGCGGCGAACAGGCCCCGGCCGGGCACATGGGAAACGGCGGTGATCCACCCCGAGGCTGGGGCGGGCTTGCCGTTCTGTTTGGCCAGCAGCAGCTGGTGCTCGTAGTCCACGGCAAGGGGCGTTTCCCGCGCGGCCACCAGCGCGGCCAGGGGCGTGGCGATGTCCGCGCTCATGCGCCAGGCGGTGAGCGCGCCCTCGGTGAGGGTGGCCGGGCGGCCATCGCGTGCGGCAAAGGAGCCGTCCGGGAAGAGCTGGGCGTTCATGCCCTCGGGCATGGCCCCCTCGGGGCTTTCAAGGGGCGAAACGCCAACAGCCAAGGCCACGCCCCCCGAAAGGGGCATGGCCAGGTGGGCGACGTTGTTTGCGAGTGTGGTGGGCTTGCGCTTCATGCCACCGGTTTTACGGTGGCACCGGGGCGTGAGACAGGAGGAAGGGGTTCAGTAGGCGTTTAATATTCCCCGCTGTGACTGAGGCAGCGGAGAAGAATTGTTGCAATTTGATCTTAGGTGAGCACAAGGGTCTTTGAAGTAATTGGTTGGAATGATGGCACATTTTCCATTACAAAATTACCATCTTTGAAAAATCCATGAGGTAAGTCGGCAAGCAACGTTGAATCGAGAGGATGAGATGCATTTGGGTTATGGAATACGGTCAAGCCACTTCCCCAGGATTCTATTGGAGAATCATGTTCCCCAACGTAATATTCAAAACGATTTGGTTTTGTTTCATTATTGTCATGCTTGTAGCAAGTTCCCATTCGTGTGACAATATGTGGAAACTTCGGCCACTTTTGCTTCCCCATGCGCAAAAATTTACTTATTGTTGCGCTATTGCTAAAAATTACAGCAGAAACATTTTTTGTATCGTCACGATTAAACAGACCTGATGGAACTTTTCTACCTCCAACATCTACAGATGTTTCGTCGCTGTTTTGTATTACGAGTTGATTGTTCTTATCGTAATACCATGAGAATGATTTTCCGTACAAATAGTCTATCAAAGGAGAGTCGCTCCATGACTGTGAATCATCATCGTGGAAGCATTCTATTGCAAAAACGAGTGGTTTGTCTTTGACGTGATCCTTTTCCCAATACTTTTTCTGAACCTTAGACCAAAGCGAATTAGCCATTTTTATTATATGAAACTTTCTCTTTTCTTCATAATTGTCGCCAAGCTTAATATTTGCGAGCGCACCAGATTGAGATTTATTTGTTGTAACAGCTTCAACGCAAAAATGGTTACTGTTTTTTGATAAGCAGAAGTCTGGAAATGCTACAGACGCGTCTACTTGAAATCCTGTACTCACAAAATATGTATTGAGATAGAGTTCCCACAACCTTGCGCTAAACCCTGTTGTCTGGAATTGCTGAACAAAATTTCCGTCTTTGTCGTGGAATTTCTTGAAACACTTCTCAAGCATTTGTACTGCAGGGATATATCCTTTCATCGTCACGTCATTGTATTCTTTGGAATGCTCACTCTTGTCTACAATAGATTCAAAAAGTACCTTCTGATAGTCAGGCATGGCTTTCTTCGCATCTTTGCTCTTTCTGGCATCCCTTCTCTTTCGCCTCGATTCCGCCGCCTTCGCCTTGTCCTTACCACCCATGATCACCTCGTGTAGTTAATCTTCGCACTTCGTAATAGCAGAACCCACCTCGTGCCCGTTAGCACCCCGTTAGAATCTCCGCAATAGCCTAATCCATACACACGCCCCCCCGTGCACCTACCCCCCCGTTAGCGCCCGCCCCAGGGCCCTGCGCACGCTAGCTTCAATCTCGGCGTCTTCCTCCCTGCCGATGCCAAGGAAGGGCCGTGCCGGGATGTCGCCCCAGGGGATGGCCATGCTGCCGCCCTGGGCCCGGCCGGAAAGCCAGCCACCCACCGTGGCCCCGCCGCGCGCGGTGTAGTTGCGCGGGTTGCGGCGGCTGCCGGAGCGTGCTCCGCTCTTGGCCGTGCCGAAGCTGCCTTTCTTCGCGCCGAACTGGTGCGTGGGGCCGTACACCTTGCTGGTGCCAACGGCAGCGTGGTGCGGGCCGTGCTCGGTTTGGATGCTGGCGGCCAGCTGGCCGGAGACCTGGAGGATGGAGCCCGTGTGCCCGGACTTGGCCCGGCGCGCCAGGGTGGCCGGGGAAAGCGGGTGCCACTTCTCCCCCGTGGCCGGGTCCACCTCATCCTTGAAGGCGCGGTCTGTAGCGCCCTTCAGCACCTCGGCCAAGTCGCGCGTGAGCGGCGTCATGTTTTGCCCCAGCTGTGCCAGGCGGGTGAGGCCAAAAGCCAGGCTCGAAATGTTGACTTCGATTTCGATCATGCGGTATTCTTCCTTTGACCCTGTGGGCGTGCCCGGAGCTGGTAGTAACGGGCGGATGGGGCTACGGCCCCACCCGGTATGCGGTGCAAGTCCGCCCCCACGGGGTTCTTCATAAGACACTAAGTGCTTTGTGCTCCCGTATGATTGGTGCTTAAACCTTCATCTGGCGTGCCATCACAATCTATAATAATGAAGAAAATCATATATTGCCTTGTTAAAATATTTCGGAGCGAGGATGAAGTGCATGCCGACTCCCTCTTGAAGAAAGGAGAGTTGTATTGCCAAGCTCTAAAGAGGTTCAAGGCAATCGAAGATAGCAACGTCAGAGGCGATTGCTTTGAAGGCTTATCTCACTGGTTTCAGCCAAAAGATATCACAATCACAATAAAACCAGAAAGAAGTATTCCAGGAGTACCTCAAGAAATTGTGATATATGAGAAGGATTTGGCAGCTCCAATCACAGTCCAAACAAGAGAATTTGATTATTTTCTTGTTTATTGCATGTATGCAGTTGCGATTGATGATTTTCATTTTGAATATTCATCGGAAGAGGAACGGGTTGCATTAGCAAAGACGATCACTAATTCACTCATGGAGCAGGTCAGAATTGACGGAAGAGTGCGTTATGAACTTGGAAATGTCGCGATAGTTATAACCAATGTTAAAGAATTCCTTAGCAGAGTTCAAAGATGTATTGGGAGTTCTGTTCGTCATGGATTCGTACAATATTTCGACGAGAATACACAAACTGCCGAATTCACTGGCCTGAACACAATTTTTGCAAAAAGAAGTCTATACAGATACCAACAGGAGTATAGGTTCGCAATTCCACAAACGAATAGCGCCGAGACCATGCTTTATTGCATTGGCCCGCTAGATGACATTGCACGCAAAACGACTGTTGGCGAACTCGCAAAGGCAATTGCAATTACGGTAACTTAGCTGGTTTGTCCGCTGTGCCTTTTCCAAGCCCATTTAGTTCGACTGCGGTATCTGGCTCAAATTGGGCTCCACAGCAGCCGGTACGGCGAATCCCCCACGGGCCGAATGTCCGCCTCCACTACCTCCATGACGTTGACCAGCGCGTCGAAGCGCCCCAGCTTGGCCAGGCCCTTGGCGTCCTTGGCGCGCGTGGGCGTGTTTACCATGATCTTGAGCACCTTGCCCGGCGTGTCGCTTGGGCACACGTAGATCAGGTTGGCGTGGTTCGCGTCCCACAGCACGGCGGTGGCCTCGTCCATGAGGGCGGGCAGGCGCAGCAGCTCCGCCCGCGCCGGGGCGCTGCCCGCCGCCACATGCCGGGGGCTGCCTGCGTGCAGGATGCGCCGAGCGCTGGCCGTCACCACCTGCACCGGCTCGCCGCCCAGCTCGCGCACGGCCTGGGCCACCTCGCCGCGCATGAAATGCACCACCTGGGCCTGGCCCTGAGCTTGGTTAGTTCCGCCGTGCCGGGTGTCCAGCACGCCGCGCGCAAAGTTCTCCCACGCCTGTTGCCGGGCCGGGTTGCCGTTCAGCGCCTGCACGGCCTGGGCGCGCAGGCCGGTATCCGTGACCAGGGACAGCCGCCGGGCGGCCTCCATGTCCAGGCCATAGGCTGCCTGGCCGGGGTTGTACGAAAAGCCGGGGTCGGTCCAGATTGTGGGCGCATCCAACGCCGTGCCGGTCTTGTAGCCCGTAACCTGGCGTAAGCTGGCCTCGCCCGTGCGCCGGTCCACCAGCTCCACGTTGCGCGTGACCATGCGGTCCTGGCCAAGTTCCACCACCTGGCCTTCCCGCTCAAGGCCAACGTCTGAAAGCGCCTGCACGCGGCAGCGGCAACCCCAGCCGTTGGGCGGGTAGTGGCTGGACCAGAACGCATCGTCAAAGCGGAATGTGCGGCCATTCAGCAGCCGGTGCGCCGGGCGGGTGCGCTGGTCCAGCACGGCCACGTAGCGCCACCAGGGCCGGTTGTCGGCGTTCTCCAGCATTTGCTTGTAGCGCCCGGCCATGTAGGCGGTCTGCATGTTCTGGCGGTAGATGAGGTTCAGCCGGGCCGGGCTGCCCATTTTGACAACGCGACTTTTGCCGCCTTTCTGATCGTAGGGGCCGGATTCCACGCGCTTGCCCCACCAGCCCTTGGCGCGCAACACGGGCTCCAGCTGCTGCGCAAACCACTTCTGCGTCTTGCCTTCGGCCAGGGCCGTCTTGAGCGCGCCCCGGATGTCCTCCAGCACGTCCAGCCGGGCCACGCCTGCCACGGTGAAGGCCTTGGCCTGGGCATTCTGCCAGACCTCCTTCCAGTCGAAGGTGATCTGCGCGCCCTTGGATTCCAGGTAGCTTATGGCGTCCTTGGGCGGCAGGCCCAGGGCGTAGGACAGGGACACGCCTTCCATTCCGTTGGGCGGCATGGCCACCGGCTACCCCGCCTGCGCTTCAGCCTGCGCCGAAACGCGGCCCCAGACCTCGGCCAGGAACATGGCGCGGGCCAGCAGCTCCTCCATGTCGCGGGTGTCCAGGCGTGGGTAGTGGTCGGCCAACACGGCCAGCAGCTCGTCCGGTGTCTTGCCGTCCTTCAGCTCGGCCACCAGGCTGCCGGTCAGCGCCTCGGCCGCCTTCTGCCAGGTGGCGGCCGGAACCGTTGCAGCGTCCAGGGCCTCCTGGTCCGGGAAGCGCGCCAGGTTGTCGTCCCCACCCTCGCCAGCCGTTAGCGCGGTGGTTTCTGTAATGCCGTTCGGCTTGCCCTTTGACGGGGGCACCTTGTCCTGGCCCTGGCCCTGATTCAGCCGCAGCACGGGCTCGTCGCCCTCGGGCAGGGGGATGCCCGCCTTCTCATGGGCCCAGGCTTCGGGGATGCGCATCACCTGCGCCAGTTTGGGCAGGGCCTCGGCCAGGTCATTCAGGTCCGCCGGGTCCGAGGTGTCGAACACGAAATACGGCAACAGCGCCGGGTCGGCCACGCCCTGGTTCAGCACGGCCAGGGGCAGCAGCAGCTGCTGCGTGATGGTGCTTGCTATCTGCCGGGCGTCGCTGGCCATGATGTCCAGGCGCACCTCGTCATGCACCTTGCCCAGGGCGTTGGTGCTGCTCTTGCCGTCGGCCTGGCTGGTCAGGGTGCCGCCCAGAATGGCTTTGCTCTGGCCGCGCTCGCAGTGGTCCAGCATGGCCATGAACGGGGCCTCGCTGCCCCTGGCCGCCTCCTTGAACTCAATGAGCATGCCCTCGGGAATGATGCCTGCCGCGTCGTGCCCGATGGCCTGGATGGCCCGGCGCAGGGCGGCCTTGTCCTCCGGCTGGGCCGTGGTGGGATAGGTGCCCACGCGCAGGGGCAGGCCGTGGATCTCCAGGAACTCGGCGAAGTCGCCGCGCGCGTAGCCCTTCAAAAGAAACGTCCAGACCAGCACGCGGAACAGGCCGGAGCGCGCCAGCCAACCGGATTTGCTGCGGTGGCGGTGCAGCACCCAGCCGAAGGGCTGGAGTTCCAGGCCCTCCATGCTGCCATCGCGCAGGCGCAGCACCTGGTGGTCCGTGGGCGCCAGCTGTAACCAGGTCTGTGGCCGGTGGTGCAGGCGAACCGGCACATGCACGCGGCCGTCATAGCCCCATTCGATCTCTAGGGGCGCAAAGCCGTGGCCGATGGCGTCGGCCATGTCCAGCACCATGTCCTCAAAGTCCGGCATGCTGTCGAACTGCTCGCGCACGGCTTCGGCCACGGCCTCGGCGCGCTTGTCCGGGTTCTTCGCCGTGCCCGAGCCCTTGCCGGGGTGGATGTTCCATTGCAGGCCCAGCAGCGCCCGGCGGCGCTTGGACAGCTCCGCATGCACGTGCTCGTCGCGGTCCTCAATCTCCGCGAACAGCTGGTGCTGGTCCAGGATGTTCCCGGCATCGGCGTCGGCCAGAATCTGGTTCAGCTTGCGCGGGGTCAGGCCGTTGGTCAGGCTGGCCAGGTACTCGCTGCGCAGCAGGGCCAGGGCCCCTGACTGCATGTCGCCGGACGAGCCGGAGCCCCCCTTGCGGAAGCTGGCCACAGCGACCTTAAACCGGTCAATAATCGAATTCGTCTTCATCGTTTCCGCTCCAGAGGTTGCGCGAGGTGGGGCCGGAATCCTTGGGCACGCGGTCAAAGGCCATGGTTACGAAGCCGCCCACGGCGATCTCCCACAGCATGTGCGTGGCGTCCGGGCCGTCATCGTGGTCGGCCAGGGGGAAATGGCGGAATTGGTCAATAAGGGTGCGCTGGGAGGGGTGCAGGCGAATGCGCCCCTGGGCGAAGTATGGGTGCAGGCTTTCGATGCGCAGGGCCTTGTCCGCGTGGGGCACCACGCCCTTGGCCGGAATGACCATGCGCCGCTCCATGGCGCGGCGGATAAGCTCCGTGCGCAGAAACTCCTGGAACTGCACGGCCTCCACCGCCCACAGCAGGCAGCGGTACTGCGCGTGCATGGCCAGCACGTCTTCGATGATGCGGTCGGGCAGGCGCTTCTTGATGCTGGCCTCCACGACATCCAGGGTGCTGGTGTCGCGGCACCAGCCGCCCACCAGGATGGCCGAAGGGTCGCGGCTCTTGCCCTTCTTGCCAAGGGAAGGGTCCACCGCGCCGAAGAACAGCCAGTCGTGCCGTATGTCCACCCAAAAAGTGATGACCTGGGCAAAGGGCGCGTTGTCGCCCGCCAGGGGGTCATTCTGCTGCTCGCTGTCAAAGGCGTCGTGGCCGTCGCGGGCGCGCTTGAACATGAGCTTGTAGAGCGGCCGGGCGGACGGCCAGGAGACCACGGCCCCGGCCTCCATGCCCGCCGCGCGCTCCTGGTAATAGGCCAGGGCGGCCGCCTCGCCCTCATTCAGCAAAGTCTCTTCCCAGGCGTCCCACAGGTCCATGCGGTCCGGCCATTGGAGGATGGCCCGGAAGCGCTTGTGCCTCCACAGGGGGTCGTTCAGCAGCCGGGACAGCACGGAATCGTAGTGCAGCACGGTGCCTATGATGAACACGTCCATGGTGTCGCCCGCCTCACCCAGGGAAAGCACGGTGCGGCGCAGCCAGCCTTCCAGCTTGTCGCGCTGTTCCGGGCTCTTGACGTTCTCGTCGTTCTCCAGGTCGTCGCAAATGACCAGGTCCGGGCGGTGGGGGCCGTGGCGCAAGCCGCGCATGCGCTTGCCCGCGCCAAAGGCTTGCAGCTTCACGTTGCCGGTGGTGATGACAACGCCCGCGTTCCACACGCGGCCCTGGCCGGTGTGCTCCGGGAAATCCAGCGCCAGGCGCGGGTTTGAATCAAGCTCCGCCTTCAGGGACTCCAGCTGGGCGGCGGCCTGCTCAAAGGCGTCGGCTATTTCCAGGATGTAGCGCTTGCGGCCGGTTATGGCGCACCAGATGGCGAATTGCAGGCCCACCACCGTGGACTTTGCCTCGCCGCGCGGGGCGGCCACGGACAGGCGCTGGCCTTCGGGCAGGTCCACCAGGCCGGGCAGGGTTTCGTCCAGCCAGGTGTGCAGGATGCTATCGCCGTACTTGACGTAGTGCGGGAAATAGGTGCGCCTGAAGAACGCAAAGTCGCCCTGCACCTGCGCCTTGCGCTCTTTTGATGCCGCCGGGTCCGGCGCGAAGCCGGAGCACTCGGCCTCGATCTGCTGGCGCAGGGAGGAAGCCAGCTCGGCCAGCTCCCTCAAAAAGTCCTTTTTCCCAAACGCTCCCTTTTTCTCGGCCATGGGTTACTCCTTGGCCAGCACTTCGCCGAAGGGCTCCAGAATCTCCACAAAGACGCTCGCATGCTGGGGGAAGCGCTCGCGGATGAAGTCGGACAGGCGGTTGACCACGGTGAGCGCCGTGGCCAGCTTGTTTGTTTCCGGCAACACCTTGCGGCTGGCCGCCACGGTTTTGTTGAAGCTGTCGGCCAGGCTGGCCAGCATATCCACCTTGGCCGCCGCGCCCAGCTCCGGGTTGGTGTTGATCTCGTCCATGAGGGCCTTGTGCTGGACCACGTAGTCCGCCAGCATCTGCCGGGCCACGTTCTCCATGCCCTCGCCCGCCAGCAGGGTGGCCGCACGCAGCTTGTCCCAATCCTCACCCGCTGCGCGCGCCTGCCGCTTCCACCGCTGGGCCGTGCTGTGCGGCACGCCCGCCTTGTCCGCCGCAAGTTCCAGCGGCAGGCGGTCATGTACATAGGCCGCGCGCAGGGCCGTGCGTTTGGAGTTGTCGTGGGCCACGGCCTAGCCCCCCATTTTCCCGCGTATCAGGTTCAGGCCCAGGGCCATCATGTCGTTAACGCCCGGTTCGGGGCGCTTCACGCCAGGCGTCACCACGCGCCCGGCGGCCACGTCGGCCCCGCGCGAGGTCAGGCGCGCCACAATGATGCCCCCCACGGTTACGTCCGCCACGGCGCTCAAATCAAGCAGCCCCTGCTCGGCCAGCCAGGCCAGCTCCGTGGCCAACTGGTCCGTGCTCATAGCGTGGCCCACGGCCTCCAGGCCGTGGCGCAGCACAAAGGCGTTGAGGGTATATTCCGGCGCGGCGGAAAGCAGACGCAAGACGACCAGGCGGCGGTCCTCGGAAAGCAGCTGGGCAAAGCTCATTTGTCACCCCGCAGGTGATGCTCCAGCAGCAGGTTTAAGGGGCGCTCAATGCGCTGCATGGTGTCCGCTTGCCCCTTGATTGTGGCCTCCACAGCCTTGACGCTGCCCTCGATGGCTCCCAGGCGGTCCCGGATGGCATTGACCACCGTGGCGTCCGGCAGGGCCTTCTGCGCCTGCTCAAGCTCGGTCTGCTTTGTCGCCAGGGTCTGGCACTTCTTGTCGCAGTGGTCGCGCGCCACGAACTGTTTGCGTAGGCTCCACAGTACCCACAGGCCCAGGCCCTGGATGATGAGCACGATGGCCGAGGCCAGCTTGATGATGATGTCCCACCAGTCCATTTTAACGGGCCTCCGTGGCGTTGACGGTCTTCGGGATGCCCTCCGCCCACTTGATGAGCTTCAGGTACTTGGCCTTGATGTCGCGGCAGAGCAGGGCGTTGTCGCGGTGCGTTATCTGCACGTCCTCGGGCGTCACTCCGCCCTGCTGAAATTCCCCGGCTTCAGTGGCCGGAACTCCTGCGGCTTCTCCAGCAGCGCCGGGGGCGGCGGCGGGGTGGCCACCAGCACTAACGCCGAAGCCGAGGGCCTCGTTGTACAGCCCCACCCAGCCAGGGCCGAAAGTGCAACGGCCAGCAACAGCGGTAACAGAGAGCGACGCATCGGCTATCCTCCGGTTGGTGATTTTCTTGCCTTGTTCCGCGATAGTCGTGCGGGCGGCGGCCAGCTCCCTGGCCAGCTCGTCGCGGCGGATGATCTCCGCGTCCACAATGCGCCGGGCGGTGTCGCTGGCCAGGCGATTGGCGGCCTCCTGTGCGGCCTCCAGCTTGGCGTACTTGGCATCGCCCAGGGCCTCGGCCTTGGTATAGCCGTCGTGGCGGCCGAAGACGTAGCAGCCCAGCAGGGCCAGCACGATGGCCAGGACAATGGCCGCCTTGCGGTAGGGGGAAGTGGGGTCAAAGGAAATCATCGGGCCACCTCGCAACGGATACCCGGCCCCCAGGCCAGGTACTTGGGCTGCCGCTTGAATAGGATCGCAGGCCCGTAGCGCGCGTTCTCGCGCTTGGCCGCCAGGCTGCGCCCGGCGTTGACGCTGGCGACGCTTTGCCAGAGGCCGGGGTCCAGGCCCTGGGCCTTGGCTTTGGCTTGGTCGCGCCAGACCCAGCCCAGCCCGCCGTTGTATGCCATGAGCGCCAGCGCCCAGGCGTCGCATTGAGTGGCAGGGGGAGTGGCCGCGCGAATGCGCCCCAGGTTGGCCAGGTCGTAGGCGCACAGCGCGCGGATGGCCCAGCCGGGATTGGTGGGGTTGGCCGGGCCGAGGTCCGGGCGGCTGCGCCCCAGGTCCTTGGCCGTGCCGGGCATGAACTGGCCCAGGCCGCGCGCGCCCACGGGGCTGACGGCCTCGGGGTTCCACCCGGATTCCTGTTCCAGCTGTGCGGCGAACACGGCCACCGGGGCACCCAGCCCGGCCTCCACGCGGGCGGCGCGGATGACCTCGGAACGGTAACGGAGCGCGGCGGCGGGGATGGATTCGGCGTGGGCGGGCTTCGGGAAAAGGAAGCTGGACGCGGCGGAGAACAACAGCGCCGCCAGGAAAATCCCTACGCCCCACAGGAAACCGGCGCACACAAGCTCCAGGCATTCACGCCAATTGATGCGTATGCCCATGGCCGCCCCCTACAGCGCCAGGGCCACGCCCAGCATGGACGCGGCAACTATAAAGGACCGACGGGCGCAGGCCGCGATGAAGAGCCAATGGCAGCCGCAGGCCAGGCTGTGGTCCGGCGCGGCCTCCTTGAAGGCCAGCTCCTCACGCCAGGGCTTGACCAGGTAGCCGTGTGGCCGGGCGTATGGGAACAGGCTCACGTCGAGCATGTAGCCGCCGCAGCCGCCCATGAGCACCCCGGCCAGCTTGTACATGAGCACCGGGGCCTGGTGCGGGGCCACAGCGGCCACCACCAGAATGAGCACATTGGCAAGGACGTTGGGCAGGGTCATGCGCGGGGCGCGCTTGTGCAGCCACGCGGCGAGGGCCTTGATCTTTTTCACGGGGTTGCCTCCAGTGTTTTGGAGGCGAAGAAAACCGCCCCCACATGCCGCCTATTCTAGGCGGCGCATGGGGGCAGGACAGGATGAAGGGGTTCAGTGGGAAGTACGATGCCCATTGAACAAAAGCAGAGATTAGTTCGTCATCGCAGATGAATAACATGAAATTAATGTGGTGGACACTGAACGAATAGAAGGAAGGTCCTAAGCGTAGGAGGCAAAAAAAATATAGCCAAGCTGGCCAAACGAAGGCATACAAAGAACAAACGAAACGATATGAGGTTTGCGCATCGAAGGTTTGTCTGGCTTCACTGCTGTATCAGCCTGTTACATCGAACACAGAAGGTCGGTTATGCCACACACAAAGCTGACACCTGAACTTGTATCACTGGTCCACCATGTTGAGTTGAATAAAAGTGGGTGGAAGGATCGAGCAATTTCGAGGCTAACAGTTCTAGCAGCGTACTCAGCTAAGGGCGCTGTTGATGTTCAGAAAATTGCCGAATGGTTCAATGGAAACACCTCATTTCACATATCTATGGAGGACATCAACCATACCAGCGACCTGCTTATTAAAGATGGAACTTTTATAAGCCTCGGTGGTGGCGTCTTTAAACTGTCAGAAAGCGCCTGTGCTGGCGTTGAACAAGACATAAAAGCAAATCAAGATCTCGAGGAATACGTTAAGAACAAATTTGAAAAGATCGTTGCTGAAAAATGCCAGACTCTTCCTGTGGAAGATATCTGGCGTAAATTCAGTGATGGCTTTTTGAAGCCATATATTCAAGAAATGGGTGCAAGGGCAATTGAATTAATCTCAGGGAAAAACTTGGATGTAAATTCAAATGGAAAGCTAACGAATTTTATCGAGCAGTGCCCAAACAATTTCAGAAGCAATATATGTGAAGCAGTCATAGAGCTCATAGACCCAGCTGATGTTCAAATTAGATCATATATTTGCGGGTTGATCAATTCATATTTTTTTTCAGAAGTTGGAAGCTTATCTGATGCGACAGTTTCATACATTACGAAAAGCATTAATAAGAAAATTGAACTTTCAATTTTTTTAGATACAAATTTTTTGTTCTCAATGCTAGATTTACATGACAATCCAGCAAATGCTGCAGCAAAAAGTTTGCTTGAACTTGTTTCTGAACTGAAAGGAAATTTTAATATAAAATTGTATGTCTCTCCGATGACACTTGAAGAAGCAAGTACTGTGCTTGCATACTATGAAGTAAAACTTAGAGAACTAAATACGAAATCAAAGTTACTCGAAGTTGCTTCAAAAAGGCAGGAGATCAGTGGATTTACAAAAAAATTCATCGATGCCTCACTCAAAAGTGACGGAAAACTGTCAGCCAAAGACTACTTTGCGCCTTTTGCAAAGAACCTGTTGTCTGTCATTCGCTCAAAGAATATCGAGTTGTATAACAGAAAGTATGACCACTACCATAAGGATCAGGATGTTATTGATGAAATTTTGGCCCAAATTGAATTTGAAAAGCGCAGAGGATGGGCAAAGCAAAAAGATTACACACAGCTTGAGCACGATATATGTTTAATGCATTTCGTACGCGACCTTCGCCCTCCTGTTTCTGAAAATCCACTTGATGCAAAATATTGGATTTCAACAATTGACTACAAGCTGTTGGGGTACGATAAATTTGTTTCACACACTAGATATAAAGATGTTCTATGCATGCACCCATCGACACTGATCCAAATGTTACAGTTTTGGATTCCCCGGACAGAAAAACTTGAGCAGGCAATGGTTAGCAACATGAGGCTTCCATTGTTACTGGCATCTGGGTTTGACGCGCACGCAGAACAAGTGACTTTTGATATTCTGTCTTCTCTGTCGTCTTATGAGAATATTGACAGCTTAGGCGAAGATACAATAACGAGAATTCTTGTTAACGAAGGGCTTCGCCAACGCGTAGAAAACTCTGTAACGGTCGAGGATAAGGTTGAGCAAGTCTACGAGGCTATTATTGAAGACAACAAAAATATTTCAGAAGAGTTGGCAAATGCTGTTAATATACGTAACATGATAGAACAAGAATCACTGCAGCTTAAGGATAAACAAGCAAAACTTTTAAGTGAAATTGAAAATGCTCGAATTCAGCAATCAATAAAAGACCAAGCTGCTTCAAGGCTATTGCTAACGAATACCACTCTAAGCAACAGGGTTGACGAACTAACAACTAACGTTTCACAGCTAACACTACAGCTAGAGATAGTTGAAAAAGATAAACTTTTGGCCAAGCGGATGATTGCTATTAGTAAAGCCGAGCGTGCTTTTCTGTTGCGACATTTCTACGCGCCGATGTTGTTGTTGTTAATTATTGTAATTGCGTTTAAGTTGTTTGTACAAACTTCACTTGGCTCGATTATTGTAGTTTCAACAATAGCACTGTTTATTTTTATTATTTGGATTCATATCTCGTGTTTGAAATGGACCAAGTCAGAACAATTGCAAGGTCTAAGTATATTCTTTTATATTAACAAAATCCGCAAGTGGATTTATGCACTATTGGGAACAGCTTTTTTTGCGTGGATAATTTGGCTATCTCAAGAAATTTTTAAGAACCACCTTGCTGATAAAACGGTCACCATAGATAACTTGCATTCATTTGTTGTTCAGCTCTTTTCTCGGTAATTGTATTTTCCTTCTGCGCTTTTATGTGAATAGACAATTAGCCCTTAGCGCATTTTACGTAATTGTTTGACTTTCTATTGCGAATCTTATTTCTTGCCACGCTTCACCCCAGCAGCTTCAGCTGCACCTCCCCGCCCACGCTGACCGTGGCCATGGATGTGCGCTTGAGGATGTCGAACACGCGGCGGTCGGACAGGCGGTGGGTGCGCGCCAGGCGCTGCACGGCCTCATTGCCGCTCACGGCCTGGATCAGCCGGTCATACTCGCGGCAGATGGCCGTATCCCGCGCGCGGCGCAAGGCATCCGCACAGCGGGGGATGTACAGGTCCGTGCTGCCGTAGCGGCGCACAATGACCTCCGCCGCGTCCACGCCTACCACATCCGCCAGGACGTTGAAGCGCAGCTCGCCCAGCTTGGTTTCGCGCTTGGGCACCGGGAACGTGGTGCCGCCCAGGGCCTCCACCAGGCGCAGCGTCTTGCGCAGGCCGATGCTGTCCGCCAGCTCCTGCGCCATGACGGGCAGGTGCTCCAGGTCCATATCAGCGAGCGTTGGGTTCACCAGGTTCATGCCGTCACCTCCTGCGTGTTGTCCTGCTCTGCCCGGCTGGCGCGCCTGCGGGCGTCCTTCACCAGGGCAGCGATGATGCCGCGCAGCTGCTCGGGCTTGGCCCATTCCAGCCGCTCCACCTGGTACATGCGCTGCGCCATGCCTGCGGCGTAGGCCCAGGGCCGCCCGGAGTCCGCCAGCAGCGCGCCAATCTTGGAAAGCAGCGGCTGACAGCCGGGCGTGGCGCGGGGCGCGGGCTTGTTCCGGTTGGGGCGGGCCGGGCGCGGGTCTTCATCGTTCCAGCCCTTCGCGCGCAGGGCGGCCACCACCAGCACCAGTTGCTTGTCCGTGAGCTTCCCGGCGGAACGCTTGCCGGTGAGGGCCTCCAGCATGTCGCGGTAGGTTTCATCGTCCAGGCCCAGGGCCTTGGCGGCGATATGCACCTTGGCCAGCAGGCTTCGGCGTGACTCGGTTTTCATGTGTGCTCCGTGTGTTGTGGCTGCTCATCAGGCCGGGGCAACCACGCCCCGACGACCGCACCCCCGAATGGAGGGGGGCGGTTTCGCTTGGGTCAAATCGACGCCATGTCTAGCGAAATGGCCGTGTAGGCCCCGCTCTCCTGGCGCTTGTAAACGCGGACGTAGGACTTGCTCCCCGTGACCTGAATGGAGTCGCCGATGGCCTGCATGGCCGTGCGCCAGCGCTCGTCGGTGATGTCCAGACGGCGCAGGCCCAGGATGCGTGTGGTGCTGATGCGACCCTCCTTGTCGACCTGGAAGGCTTGGTCAATGAGCGCTTGAATCTCGCTGCTGCTGTCCTTGGTCCAGTCGCGCAGGCACTCATCAATCAGGCTCTTGGCCGCCTGGAGGCGCTCGTCAAAGGTGATGTGCTCGGCCACCTGGCGCGCAATCTTGTACCTGCCGTCGTAGGACAGCAGGGTCACGTTGCCCTTATGCCCGCCCACCTTGGCCCCATACCGCTCGGCGGAAAGGGTCACGAACGCGCCCACATCGGCCATGAGTTCGGCCTTGAGCTTGGCCAGCTGCTCGTGCATGGCCTGGACCTTGGCCACCTTCTCCATGACCATCTCATGCCGGGCCATGTCGATCTCCTGCACTTGCGCCACGGGCACCTGGTGCCCCTGGGCGTTCTCCATGTATCCTTCAAGCATGGTGCGTCCTCCTACGCTTGCGCGGGTACGTGTTGGGCCGCCTCGCCGGTTCCGGCGATGGGCAGCAAGGTTTCCAGGTTCCTCACGTCCTCGGCTGCGGCATCCAACACGATGCAGGCCTGGCGTATGACCTCGCCTTCCTCCTGGGTGACGTGCTGCCGCAGGTCGTCCAGGACATTGGCCACGTTGGCAATCGACTCGTGGATCATGATGCGTCCTCCTTGGTTTCCGGGTTGTGGGGGCAGGCCCGGCAGGCGCGCCACTGCCGCAGGGCAAGGGGGCTTGAGCTGGGCACCTGGCCGGTGAACTGGCAGTCCAGCCGCGCGTAGCGCTCAATGATGCGTGCGGCCATGAGGGCCGTCTCGGCGGGGTACTTGTCGACCAGCAGCAGGCTCACGGACGTACGCGAAATGCCCAGCTCACGCCCCACGGCGGCGCGGGAGCTGGCGTCCACGGCCTGGCGCAGCAGGGCCTGCCAATCAGACATGATGCACCTCGCCGGTGTTGGCGTCCGTCACGGTGCGCTGGGCCTTGTTCCAGGCCGGGGCGCAGGGGCCGCTGTCGCGCACCAGTACCCAGCGAGCTGGGCCGCCACGCCGGGGCAGTTCGGTGAGGAAGCCCGCCTTTGTGAGTGCGCGCAGGTAGCAGTCCAGGTTCTGGCGGGCCTTGGCCTCGGCCTCTGGCTTCGCCTCCGGTCCCAGGACCAGCGGCAGAAGATCATCCACGCCAGCCTTGCGGCGGATGCGAAAACCCCGCCAAGCCTTGGCCCGCAGGCTGCCCTTGTAGCGCTCCGCGCAGCCGCCCTTGCTGGGGCCGGAGACAACCTCCGCCCCGCCCGCCAGGGCCTGGGCTCCGGCTGCGGTGATGCCGTGGACGCCTTCCGCGCTCTGCATGAGCCCCTTGTCCTTCAGCCTGCGGCAATGCTCCTTGGCCCTTTCAACGGGGATGCCCAGGGCGTCGGCCAGCTCCCGCGTGAGCTTGGGGCCGCCAGCCAGCAGGCGCAGTATGTCCAAGCCGCGCCAGGCCATTACGCGCCCCTCTTCGCCTTGCCACCACTGACGTTCACGGTGCGCGGGCGGCGCGCCTGCCAATCGTGAGTGATGCTCATGCCTTCCACAGCGGCCACGTCCACCACGGCCAGGCCGTTCATCTTGCCCACGCGCTCCACCGTGGCGATGGCGTTCATCACCTCGCGCATGCGGCCGCCGCTCTGGCGGTGGATCTCGGCCACCAGGTCCGGGGCGATGCGCACCTCGGCCAGTTGCTGGCAGGTGAGCGCCACGTCCTCCAGGCTTGCCGGGGTGAACTCCACCACCTGGGCAATGCGGCTGGAAATCTGCGGGTGCCGGGCGATATTGCGCTGTATGGCCTCCATGCCCACCAGAATGACCATGGTTTCGGTGCGGTCGCTAAAGTCGCGTATCTTCTCCAGCACGGCCGCATGGTCCTTCAGGGTGGCCTCGGCCTCGTCAATGACCAGCGGGAGCTGCTGCGTGGCGATAACGGCCAGCATGCGGTTGAACAGCTGCTCGCTGGTGCCGCGCGGGTCCACGGCCAGGGCCTTGGCCAGCTCAACCAGGAAATAGCGCGGGGTCCAGTCGATGTTGGCGCGCAGGAACACCGCGCCCGTGTCCACGGCCCAGCTGGCCACCACCTCGCTCTTGCCGAAGCCGGGCTGGCCATGCACCAGCATCATTCCGGCCTCGGCCGCGCCACGGTTCTCCACTGCGGCCACGCCAGCGGTGAACCGCTCGTAGTTGGTCGTCCGCACAAACAGTTTTCTCACGTCATGCCTCCCGTTAGTTCAGGTCAGATGCCAGGTGTTTCTAACGCCGGGAAAAGTTGGGCCGGGGCCAGGGCCAGGCCCTCGTAGTCGAAGCGCTCGCGCAGCAGGGCGTACTCGCGGCCCTGGGCGTATTCGGCCAGCCAGGCGCGGTCGGCGTCCGTCCACTGGTCCTGGTGGCGCATAAGCCAGCGGTATTTCTCGGTGGAAAGGTGGAACATCGGGCGTTTTTCGGGGGCGGGCCTGGGGGCCAGGGTCTGCGCTTGCTCGGCCTCGGCCTCGGCCATGACGGTGCGGATGCGCTCCAAATCTGCGGCGGTGGTGGCGGGCGCTGGGGCGGGCTCCGCCTGAATGGTGATGAACTGGCGGGCGGAGAGGCTGTCGGCCATGAGCGCCGGGGCGTCTTCCGCGACCTGGAGGGATGCGCCGGGGGCGATGGCCTGGGCCTTCTTCTCCAGGCGCTGCAATTGTGCGCGCTCGCGCTTGGCCCGCGCCTCTTCGATGCGGCTGATCGGGAAGTAGTTCATGGCGTTGGCGTCCAGGTGCGCGGTGCAGAGCTTTTCGCCCGCTTCCGTCCAGACGGTGACGTAGGTGGAATCCCAAATGTCGTAGCGCACCTGCACGATGTCGTCGTGGTGGGCGGCTAGCTCGGGCGCGAAATAATCGCGGTTCCACAGGCGCACCATGCCGTTTTTCACCTTGCGGAAGGTGCCGGGCATGAACAGGTCGTCGCGCAGGTCGCCTGGCACGCGGTACGGTTCAAACCTGCCCTCGAAGCTCTGCCAATGCTCGTTGGGGCTCATGTGGCGGCGCTTTCCGGCAGCAACGTCCTCGATGATGGGCAGGCCCCGGTGCGGGCTGGCGTTGTATTCTTCCACACGGGCCAGCAGCACGTTTTTGAAGGCCTCGAAAGTTGGCAAAAGCGCCGAGCGCCCGTGCTTTTTGAGCTGGGCGCGGGTGATCTTGTACACGCGCTTGGCCGCGTCATCGTCCATGTCCGCGTGGGTGCAGGTGGCCAGTTGCTTGGAGGCGGGCACGCAGATGGTTTTGACCGCGCGCTCCATGAGGCCCTTGCCTTGCGGGCGTCCGGGGATGGATTTGCAGATTTCGATGCCCAGGCGCTCCAGCATGCCCACGCCTGGCTTTGTGAGCAGGTCCGCCGTGTAGCCCGGCCCGTTGTCGGTGTAGAGCATGGCCGGGATGCCGCCGAACAGGCAGGCCATGCGCAGGGCGTCCAGGGTGGCGGCGGCGCTTTCGGCCAGGGCCACGGAAAGGCCCACGCAGCGGCGCGTGGCCACGTCCAGGAAGAGCACCACCTCCGGTTTGAAGGGTCGCCCGCTGTCCGGGTGGGCAATCTCGGCGTCAAAGGTGGTGCCGTCCGCCGTGTACACGTCGCAGGGCAGCAGGGTGTCCGTTTTGCGTTTCATGTGGGGCTTGAGGTGCAGGAGCGCGTTGCCCGTCTTGCGCCCGGCTTCCAGGTCCGGCTTGGCGATCTTGGCCAGGAAGCGGCGCACGGTGTCGATGGCCGGTGCGGGTGTGGGCTGCTCGGCCTCCCAGGCGCGGGCAAAGTCGCGGTGCGCCTCGGCCAGGCTGGGGTTTTGCGGCCGCTGGAAGAACGAGAGGAACAGCGGGGCCCAGGCGGGCACGCCCATGTCCTTGTGCGGGTGGCGGGGTGCAAGCGCCAGCTCGCCGCCCTCGGCATAGAGCGCGCACCATTCATACAGGCGACGGCGCGAGAGGCCGCGCGCCTCGCCCGCGCCAAACTTGGCGTTGGCCACGGGGATGAGACGGGCCAGGCGCTCGCCCAGGGTTCCGGCCTTGGCGGCCTGCACCAGGTGGCGAATGGCCGCCTCCTTGCCGGTGAGAGCGGCCAGGCGTTCAATCTCGCGGATGAAGGCCAGCCGGGCCAGGGCTGTGGCGCGCCGGTCCTCGGTCAGGTGGGCCAGGGAGGTTGCGCCAGCCATTGGTGAAGCCTTGGCCGGGGCCGTGGGCATGGGCAGCACGCCCTGTTCGGCCAGCTGGGCGAACACAATGGCGTCGCGGGTGGCCTTGGGCATGGACGCCACAATCCAGTCACTGCCGCCGCCGCGCGATTGGCGCTTGCGGCCCTGCCAGGCTTCACGCTTGGCGCGGCGAATGACCGTGCTCACGTTCGCGTTCAGCAGCCGGGCCAGGTCAAGAGAGGTAAAGGCATCCATGGCTAGGCCGCCTTGCTTTTCAGCGGAATGAACAGCAGGTCTTCCGGCACGCCGAACTCGTCGCGCAGGCTCTCCAGCACGCGCACGTTGTTTCTTTGTCCGGCGATGGTATCCGCCACGAGGTTCTTGTTCACGCCAAGCCGCCGGGCGACCTCCAGCATAGTCAGTCCCTGGCGGTCCAGGTGTTCGCGGATGCGAAAGCGCATCTTTTGGCGTTGGGCCCGGCATTCGAGGGGCTTCATATGGTGTCCTCCAGCATCTTCTTGCGCTTGCGGGCCTCGCGTTCCGTCACGCAGGCACGGCCGTAGTCCCGCAGCTTGCGGTCCTCATCTGTCATCACGTCGAGCCCCAGGGAACGCAGCAGCACCCGCAGGGGGGCGGCGTCCTTGGTGGCCCGGCAGAAAGCAGCCACGGCCAAAAGGCCCGGCGTATGGTCGCGGTCATTGGGGTTCAACCATTTGTCCAGGGTGTCTTTTGAGATGACCTTGGCGTTTCCGGCAGTGAGCCGAATGCCTGCATCTCTGGCCACCGCGTTGATGCGGTCCACCAGCAGCTTGCGGCCATCCTCGTCCTCGCCAGCGGCGCGGTTCATGGCCGCGCGCATGGCTGGGACTAGGCCGGAAAGCCTGCCGTGGTCGTCGTCGAAGAGGGAAACCTGCCGCATAGTCGCAATCCGCCTTGTGGTGGAGGGCACGTCCAAACGTTCTTTGTGTGTGGACGTTGACCCTGTTGCGCGGGGCTGGTAGGGTTTTTCTTGAAGGGTTTTCCACCGCCCGCACCGTCTTTTCCGGCGCAAAACTTAGCGCACATGTTCGGGCTGGGAAGTTTGGCGTATGATCGGTGACCGTATCGTGCTGATTCGCGGTAAGCAGGCCAGGGACTCCTTTGCCTCAGAGCTGGGCGTGCATCCGCAAACGCTGGCTCGGTATGAAAAGGGTGAGCGGCTCCCGGATAGCGCCTTCCTTGAAATGTTATCCAAACGGCACAACGTCGATCCAGCATGGCTGCTCACCGGCGAAGGCCAGCCCTATTCCAAGCAGGCCGCTGTCCAGCCAGTGGTATCCGCGCCGAATGCGCCGCTGGAGTTCATCGAATGCATGGACTGCCATCTGACCATGGTGCCCATGGTTGAGGCGAGGCTGTCGGCAGGGACGGGATCGTTTGAGGTTGAGGCGGGTGTCGAGCGCCGCTACGCCTTCCGTAGCGATTGGATACATTCCAAAGGTCAGCCCGCGAACATGGTGCTTATGCGCGTGGCTGGCGACAGCATGGAGCCGCAGATTTTCAACGATGATGTGGTGCTAGTTGATCAGAGCCAGACGACCCCGCGCGCGGGCGGCCTGTTCGCCATTGCGGTCGAAGATGTGGTGTATATCAAGATGGTGGACACCCTGCCGGGCAAGATCGTCCTGAAGAGCTACAACAACAGCTATGCGCCGCTTGAGATTGATGCGCGTGGCGATCTATTCAGTGCCGAATCTCGCGCACTTTCATCTCACTTTCTGCCAATCGGTGCCAAATAGTCTTGCGCAGCCACCTCGCCCGAAAACTCTAGGCCCGCCTGGCTTTCCCCCGGACACCCCCGTCTTTCATCTAGTGCCAGAATGAATGCCTCCCCAGTGATAGGCGCAGTGGTCTGAATCCAACGCGCAAAGCCCCCTGTTTTAGGAGCAACCAGGAGCAGAGACTCTGGGCTTGTGAGCTTTACCCGATTTCAGGTCCAGGCTTTTGAGTACCCGGCACTCCTGAGCTTCAGACCTCTAAGGGGAAGGCAGAGGGAACGATTTTGTAAAAACGAAAAGGGCTTACGATTTACACCGTAAGCCCTTGATTCTTTTGGTAGCGGGGGCAGGATTTGAACCTACGACCTTCGGGTTATGAGCCCGACGAGCTACCGTACTGCTCCACCCCGCGACACACCGACCGGACAAAAGCCGCGTCGAGAAAGGCTTTCTATATCCCCACCATCTCACTGTCAACGCTTATTTACAGCGGCCCGGAAATTTCCTATACCCGGCCATGCCAAACACCCTGCCCGCCTCCATCGTCATCCCCGTGTACAACGAGGAAAAAAACCTGCCCCGCCTGTTCGACGAAATCGCCCAGGCCATGCGGCCGCTCACCCGCACCTGGGAGGTCGTCTTCGTGGATGACGGCAGCAGCGATGCCAGCCTTGATGTGCTGAAGCTTCTGGCCCAGGCCAACCCGGAGGTCCGCTACCTCGCCTTCACGCGCAACAGGGGCCAGTCAGCCGCCTTTTGCGCCGGCTTCGACAATGCCGCCCATCCGGTCATCGTCACCCTGGACGCCGACCTCCAGAACGACCCGGCGGACATCCCGGCCATGCTCGCGCTCTTCGACCAGGGGTTTGACATGTCCATCGGCTGGCGCAGGAAGCGCCAGGACACCTGGAGCAAGCGCATCGGCTCGAAAATCGGCAACGCCATCCGAAACCGCCTGACACGCGAATCGGTGCGCGACACCGGCTGCTCGCTGAAGGTCATGCGCCGCGACATGCTCATGCGCATCCCGCGCTTCAAGGGCATGCACCGCTACCTGCCGACGCTGATGAAGCTTCAGGGCGCGCGCGTGGCCGAGGCCCCGGTGAACCACCGCGAGCGCTTCACCGGCGTGTCCAAGTACAGCAACTGGCAGCGCGCCCTGGTGGGCATTCGCGACCTCCTGGGCGTGCGCTGGCTCCAGGACCGCCACTTCAACTACGAGATTCGCGAGAAGAACCGCTAATTTTTTCCCAGGGGACTGCGCGCCAAGGCCTGGCGCACCTTGTCCTTGAGTTCGGAGAGATCCACGGACTTGACCACGTAAAAGTCCGCTGCAATGGACTTCAGGTCGTGCTGGAAGCTGTCGTAGGCGGTGCACAAGATCACCGGCAGCCCGGCATCCAGGCTGCGTATGGTCTGCAGGAGGTCCAGGCCGGAGGTGTTGGGGCCGAGGCGGATGTCCAGGATGACCACCGCCGGGTTCTCCCGGGCCAGGATGCTCTCGATGGAATCTTCCCCGTCTGAGGTCGCAACCTCATAGCCTTCGCTCTCCAGTTCCTCCTGGTAAAGCATGCGGATGTGTTTCTCGTCGTCGACGACTAAAATCTTGGGCTTTTTGTCGGTCATGGTGACGCTCCTGGCGGCTTGGCTCTTGCTATTCTAAGACGTATAACCTGAATTTCGTCGTGGTCAACTGAATTGTGCGCCGCAACTGATTCCTGCTCTCGCGAGGACTGCCCCGGCCTTGACAACCAGGCCCCAGGTGCGCACCACTGCCTCACGCCAAAGCCAAGGAGACCCGGACCATGATCACCGTCTTTGTGGAGCCCGACAACGAGACCCTGACCTTTGCACGCCACAGCACGGTGCTCAGGCTCCAGGAGCAGATGGGCCTGCGCGTCAACGACGCCCTGGTCATCCGCGGCGACAAGCTGCTCACCCCGGACGACAGGCTCAACAGCGGCGACCTGATCCGCATCCGCAAAGTCATGAGCACAGGATAGGAACACTCCATGAAATGCCGCAAATGCAAGGCCCCGGCAGAAGTCGCCCTGCCGAGCCACCACACAGCCTTCTGCCGCGACTGCTTCTCCATCTACTTCACCAGGCAGGTGGAAAAGGCCATCCGCCACCACTCGCTCATCAAGTACGGCGAGCGCGTGCTCGTGGCCCTGTCCGGCGGCAAGGACAGCCTGACCCTCATGCTCGAACTCTCGCGCCTGGAGTACGACGTCACGGGCCTGCACGTGGACCTGGGCATCCCGGGGTCCTCCGCGCCCGCCCGGGCCAAGGTGGAGGGCTTCTGCGAGCGCCACGGGCTCAAGCTACGCGTTGTGGAGCTCGCCAAGCTCGGCCTGGCCATCCCGGATGTGAAGAAGTACATCAACCGCCCGGTGTGCTCGGCCTGCGGCAAGATCAAGCGCCACTGGTTCAACCGCGTGGCCCTGGAGGAAGGCTTCCAGGTGCTGGCCACGGGCCACAACCTGGATGACGAGGTGGCGCGCCTGTTTGCCAACACCCTGCGCTGGGACGCGGGCTACCTGTCCGACCAGGGCCCCTGCCTGGAGGCCGAGAGCGGCTTCGCACGCAAGATCAAGCCGCTCTACCGCCTGACCGAGTTCGAGACCGCCTGCTACGCCTTTCTGAACGGCATCGAGATCCACTCCGCGCCCTGCCCGTACAGCGGCGGGGCCAGCTTCACCGGGCACAAGAAGCTCTGGGCCGACCTGGAGTACACCAGCCCGGGCACCAAGATCGCCTTCTATGACGGCTTCCTCGAGCGCGGACGCCCAGCCTTTGCCCACGCCGAGCAGCAGACCGGTACGCCCCTGGCCCCGTGCGAGACCTGCGGCTCGCCCACCTCGACGGGCGTCTGCGGCGTGTGCCGTTTGGGCATTGCCGTGGCCGAGCGCCGGGCCGCCGATCCTGATAGACAGACAGATCCTGACAGGCAGTAGGCCAAAGGCGGGCCTGAGCATGTCCGGCAGCCCCAAGGTTATCCCCAAGGTCAGCCCAAAGGTAAGCGTTGGCCTGCCCTGCCGCAACGCGGCCGCCACCCTGCCCGCTGCCCTGGACAGCCTGCTGGCCCAGACCCTCTCCGACTTCGAGATCATCGCCGTGGACGACGGGAGTACGGACGCCACCTGGGACGTGCTCTGCGCCTATGCCCGACAGGACCCGCGCATGCGGCCCCTGCGCCAGCGGCACCTGGGCGTGGCCCTGGCCTGGAACGCCGCCCTGGAGGCCAGCCGCGCCCCGCACATCGCGCGCATGGACGCCGACGACCTCTGCCTGCCGCGCCGCCTGGAAGCGCAGGCGGCCCTGCTCGACGCCGACCCCACCCTTGGCCTGGTTTCCGGGCTGGTGCGCTTCGGCGGCGACCGCAAGAAGCGCCAGGGCTACGCCGTGCACGTGGACTGGCTGAACAGCCTGCTCACGCCCGAGGCAATCAGCGTAAACCGCTTCGTGGACTCGCCCATCGCCAACCCGTCCGTCATGTTCCGGCGCGAGCTGTTCGAGCGCCTGGGCGGCGCGCGGCCAAACACCTCCGCGATGATCGGCGATGCCGCAGGGGCCAGCCCGTTCCCTGAGGACTACGAGATGTGGCTGCGCTGGCTGGAGCGCGGGGTGCGCATGGGCAAAGTGGCCGAGGAAGTGCTGGTGTGGAACGACCCGCCCACGCGGCTGACGCGCACCGCTGACGAGTACAGCGTGGAGGCGTTCGCGCGCATCAAGGCGCAGTACTTGTGGCGCTGGCTCATCCGGAAGAACCCCGGCCACCCGCGCGTGTGGGTCTGGGGCGCCGGGCGGGTGAGCAGGCAGAAGCTCGCGCCGCTGCTGGACATGGGGCTTGTGATCGAGGCCTTCATCGACATCGACGCGCGCAAGATCGGGCAGACCATCCACGGCATCCCGGTGCTCCCGCGCACAGCCATCCCGCCCTACTCCCCTTCCGACCCCGCCACCCCCTTCATCCTGGCCAATGTCGCCTCACGCGGCGCGCGCGAGGAGATCATGGCGAGGCTGGAGGGGTTGGGGTATCAGATGGGCGTGGGGGCGGTGGCGGTGGGGTGAGACCCGCCGCGAGAGATCAGGCTGCCGGGCGGGGGCGCACCTGGGCCGCGATCTGCTCCGGCAGGTGGCTCATCCGGGCCACGTCCAGCTCAAAGCGGGTTTGCAGGTTGAGCCAGAACTGCGGGGTGGTGCCGAAATAGCGGGCCAGGCGCAGGGCCGTGTCCGCAGTGATGCCGCGCCGCCCGCGCACGATGTCGCCGATGCGCTGGGGCGGAATGCCGAGATCAAGGCCCAGCCGGTTCTGGCTCAGGGCCAGGGGCCGCAGGAATTCCTCCAGCAGAATCTCGCCGGGATGGATGGGGCCGAGGGTGGCTTCATTCATATTGCTCTCGTTGCTCTCGCTGTCCATTTCTTCCCCCTCTAGTGATAGTCCACAAGCTCCACGTCTTCGGCGTCGCGTCCGGTCCAAACGAAGCAGATGCGGTACTGGTCGTTGACGCGGATGCTGTGCTGCCCGGCCCGGTCGCCCTTGAGCGCCTCCAGGCGGTTGCCGGGCGGCGTCCGCAGATCCTGCGCGGCCTGGGCGGCGTCGATCATCACCAGCTTTCGCCGCGCAGCCCGCTGCACCTCCGGCGGAAAGCGCCGGGTGGACAGCATGTCCCAGATACGCTCGGTGTCGCGGCACTTGAAGGTAAGGATCATGGCGAAGACTTACGTTGCGCCTGGCACCATGTCAAGCGTGACACGTGATGCGTGTCATCATGCACTCGGCACGCGCGAGGAGATCACGGCGAGGCTGGAAGGCCTGGGGTATCAGATGGGCGTGGGGGCGGTGGCAGTGGGGTAAATGCCATATTCTTGCCCACACGCCAACAGGTCGGGTTAATTAGGCGTTTTCTCTCACAAAGCTAACCACGAGCATACAGCAAAAACAACTAAGCGCAGTCATTGTCAGCAAAAAGTTTTCTTTTATTCTTCTCAACCGCAGCCTTCAACTTGTCGCGTAGCTCTTCATGGTTGCTGAAATACAAAACATTCCGGTGAATATCAAAATGTATCTTTGTACTAGACCCCGGTTTCAGTACACTTTGCTCGCTAGCCATATATATAACGTGCCTATCGAGTCCCTCCGCATAACCTACTTCAAAATAACAAGACGGTCGCTCATCAGTTAAATCTGCAACAACAAAGGCACACCTGCGAATTTCAGTTTTTATCCTACCAACAAGGTCTTCAAGAGGATGTTCTTTATCTATCCGTATAGCTACTGCACCACAATCAGAAAGCACTTCCTCAACTGCCTGAAATCTTTTGTCGTACTCACCGTACACTCTTTGCTGATCTTGATCGCCATGCTTCTTCCCTTGAATAGGCGTTACGACAAACACACGCGGCATATTGTATGCAAGTAATAGTTCAGCTTTATCTTTAAATTTCTTGAAACAATTTTTCTTTCCTTTGATGAGATCATCGACCGTCCCAACCTTCTTGTTCCACGGGCTATTTGTAAAATATATCTTGAGCTCTAAGACCTGATAAGTTTTTAATTCTTTGCCCCACTTCTGAGCAATGACACCATTCTGCATGAATGGGAGTACAATTTGGGACAACAATTCGTCTTCGTTCTTGTTAGGAATTGTTTTCGTACGCCCACCCGACTGTACAGCGATTGCGTGATAAGGCATAAGATCAACTCCATATTTTTAGAAGCATATCACCATCAATCTCCAAATACGATATACACCTACACGTAGATTCAAATACTGTCCAACCAAAACCCGCCCGGCCTCCTTTCAGAAACCGGGCGGTTTGCATTTGTGTGGTCGGTGGCGCGGGCTTACTCAGCCACTCTCGCCGTCCAGCCTTGCTATCTGACGGTCATGGACGCGCGAGAACACGAGCAGCGCCGCCACAGCGCCGATGAGCGCGAAGAGCATGTCCGACTGCGTGTCCCAGGGGTCGCCCTGGGTGCCCAGGAACTCGTCCGCGCCCTGGCCCAGGGCCACCGCAGCCCCCCACTCCACCAGCTCATACGTGGCGCTGATGGCCATGACCACGCAGACCGACAAAAAGGCCAGCATGCCCTTGCCGCGCACGTAGCGGCCCCGGAGGAAGACCTCGCGCGCCACCAGGGCCGGAACAAGACCCTGCATGAAGTGGCCGATCTTGTCGTAGGGGTTGCGCGTGAGGCCAAACAGATCAGCAATCTGAAAGCCCAGCGGCACCCTGGCGTAGGTGTACGCGCCGCCGACCATGAGCACCACGGCGTGCAGGAAGATGAGCACGTAGAGCAGCGGGGTCAGCGGGAAGCTGCGGTAGGTCGCCCACAGCACCGGCAGGGCCAGGGCAATGGGAAACACCTCCAGCAGCCAGGTGGTGCGGTCATAGGGCTGGTACCCGGACAAGGCCAGGAGCGCCAGCAGGGCCACGGTCGCAGCCGCGAGGAATTGAGGGCGGCGCAAGGGCATGGACTCGGCCTCCAGGCGGAGTGAAGGGTCAGGCATTGGTCTGAAGGTGCGGCCGGGGCCGCGCGCCCCTACCCGCCGTATTTCTTCCCCGCGTTGAAGGCCTGGGCCACGACAGGCCCCACGCCGAAGTACTTGCTGGAGCCGGGCGAGTAGATGAGCGGCAAGAGCCGCGCCAGGTCGATGTTGCCGTCAGTGTCGAGGATGTCGGCGTCGGCCTTCACGTCCAGGATCTCGCCGATGAACTGGGTGTGCGCGCCCAGGTCCACGGTCTCAAGCAGCCTGCACTCGATGACCAGCGGAAACTCCTCCACATAGGGCGCGTCCACGAGGTCGCTCCTGGTGGCCGTGAGCCCGGTGACGGCGAATTTGTCCGCCGCGACGCCGCTGATCATGCCCACGTAGTCGGCCTCGGCCACGTGGCGCTGCGAGGGCACGCTCACGGTGAAGGCCTTGCGCGCCATGATAGCGGCGTAGGTGTGGCGCTCCGTGCGCACGGAAACAGTGACGCAGGGCGGCTTGGAGCAGCAGATGCCCCCCCAGGCGGCGGTCATGATGTTGGCCTTGCCGGCGGCGTCATACGACCCCACGACCCAGACGGGCGTGGGCTGGGCCAGGGTCTTGGCTCCGAGGGACTGCTTCATGATCATGCTCCTCAACTGCTGCGGGGTTTGACGGTCCGGATATATTGCCGCGCCAGGAGCCCGTTGGCAAGCCCGGCGACGGGGACCGCCAACGGCTAGACCCGGATGACCTTGTCCGCCAGCTGCAGGCTGGTGACCACGTCGAGCATGTTGGTGGTCTCGCCGACCTGCTTGGCCTCCATGAGGTCGAAGAAGGTCAGGCAGGTGCCGCACACGAGCACGTTGACGCCCTTTGCGGCCAGGGCCTGCAGTTTCTCCAGGCCAGGGTGGCCGGTGGTGGCCAGGCGCACGCCGCCGTTGACCAGGATGATGCGCCAGAGGCTCCCTCCCAGCTCCGGCAGGGTGGCCAGAAAGTTCAGCATGAGCTTGCCGCCCAGTTCGTCGCTGCCCGCGCCGATGCTCTCGCTGGCGATGAGCACCACCACCTTGCCGCCCGAGGGCGCGGTTGGCGCGCAACACGGCTCGGCGGCCGTTGCGGCGGCCTGAACCGAACCGGCGCGCGTGGCGGTGAGGGTGCTGTGGCTGGGGGCTTCGGCCACGGCCACGGCGTAGCCCTTGCCGGCCAGCAGGCGCATGACGTTCTCGCGCGCGGCCGCGTCGTCCACCAGCACCACGAAGCTCTCGGGCGCGTCCTTCTCGATGCAGTCCAGACAGCGCATGACCGGGCCGGGACAGGCCAGGCCGCGACAGTCGAGGGAAATATCTTTAGGCATTGTCGGCTCCTATTTCTCGAATTGCTTGCGTCGATCTCTTGAGGCCTAGCCGCCCGCGCCGGTGCTGTCAATGGGCGAAAGAAAACGCCGGAGCAGGGCCTCTCAAGCCCCGCCCCGGCGGCGTCATTTTGGTCAAAAGGGTCCACTACCGCAGGGTGAACACCACCTTGACCACGGTGGCGGTGGAGCGCTTGTAGTAGACCGTGGCGTTGTAATACTGGGCGGGCGCGTACAGGTCGCGGCCAGCGACGAGGTCGTAGAGCTTGAGGGCCAGTTCGAGGAGATCTGTAAACAGGCTGCGCGCCTCGGCCACGGGCACGGCCTCCACCTTGCCGCCGGATTTTTCGATGGCGGACAGCCACTTGTCCAGGCGCTCGGGCAGCTTTTTCATGGACACGGGCAGCGGACACAGCACCTCGAAGCTGGCGGGGCGCTCGGCCAGGCTGCTGGAGAGCTTGCGGTCAAAGGCGGCGGAGTTCACGTAGGGCAGCGCGTCGCCAAGGCTCGCGGGACTGGCGGCGGAGCTGGCGGCGTAGGCCTCGCGCACGGTTCCGGCCACGGCCAGGAGGTTCTTGGCGCGCCCGGCCAGCACGCCCCAGGTCCCGCTGGAGTTGTTGGCCACGAGGTCCAGCACGGCCTCGGCGAGGTTGGAGGCGGTGTCGGTGCGGCCCTGGCCCAGGGCCATCTCGGAGAGCGCCAGGGCGGCCTTGCCCGTGGCCTCGGAGCTGGTCGAGGGCTCGGCCAGCAGCCGGGTCAGGCTGCGGCTGGCGGCCTGCTCCTCAACCGTGGCGTTCTGGTCGGCCGCGACCGTGTCGGCCAGCGCCCGCAGGCGGGCCGAGGCCGTGGACTCGGCCCAGGCCGTGGCAACGGCGAAAAGGACAAGCAGGCACATGAGCAGGACGGGCAGAAAAGTCAGGGGCAGCGGGCGGTTCGGCTTGGGCATGCTGGCTCCTGTAGCGGGCAGGGATGGGTTCCCTGTTGATAGCCCTGCTGCCCGGTGCGCGTCAATCAGAGGATAGGAGTTACGCACAGGATAAGCGTCGATCACGGGATGTACGTTGATCACACGCGAGAACAGAGCGCGCACAGGCCCGAAAACGTGACCTCTGGCTTGAAAAGCGCACGCAAAAGGATTCCGACAAAAAAACCGGGGCAGGGCCATACGACCCCGCCCCGGCGGATATTGTTCCGGTGTGGTCCAGCCCTACTTCAGCAGCTCCACGACCTTGTCCACCACGGCAAAGGCGTCGGCCACGTAGAGCACGTCGGCCTTGCCCTGGGCCCAGCCGCAGCTGGCGTCCAGGTTGATGGCCCGGCGCTCGCCGATGAAGCGCCAGCCCACCACGTGGGGCTCCTCGCCGTGGCAGCAGGTGGCCAGGCCCTTCTGATGGCGCGGGGTGGAGCCGGTCTGGCCGACCTGGTGCATGTGCGTCAAGAACGGCAGCGCGCCGCCGTCGCCGCTCTGGTCCACCAGGGACTTGGAGCTGCCAAGGGAGCACTGGGTGACGTTCAGCAGGCCCAGGATGAGCTGGCTGGCCTCGTCCAGGCGCTTGACCCCGCCAGCCTGGGACTTGCCCCAGCCAGCGCCCGCCACCAGCAGCATGTTGGCCTCGGGCCGGATGGTCTGGGCATCGGCCGCCGGGGACTTGATGCCCGTGACGACCGTGCGCGTGGCAACGGCGGGAGTGAGCATCTCCACGCTGGCCGCTCCGGGTGCGGAAACCGGCTCGAAGCAGCCCGTGTCCACGGTGACGAGCCAGGGCTTGGTGTCGCGCTCGATCTTGCCGACCATGCGCTGGCGGTAGAACCAGCGGGTGGCCACGACCTTGCCGCCTTCCACCGCGAGTCCGGTCAGGCGGGTGTCCACTGCGGCGCCCAGGCGCATGGCAACGCCAGCGGCCACGCGGCTGGCGCGGGCAGTGGCGGGCATGACGATGAGGTCAGCGCCCGCAGCCTTGGACATGGCCTCGCAGGCCGCCGCGTCCGAGCCGTAGCGCGCCGTGGCGAAGTCCGCCCCGGCAACGCCATAGAATTTCACCGCGCCGCAGGCAGCGATCAAGTCTGCTCCGGCCTGGACCTCGGCCCCGTACAGGCCGATGGTCAACTCTCCGCCAAGGCCCTTGGCAGCGCCCAGGGCCTCACACGCGGCCTTGCCGAGACTGCCGCCTTCTTCCGTATGCGCAAGGAAAAGTATTTTCATCTGTGTCGCTCCTTACAGGGGCCTTAAGCCCGGATCCAGTCCGCGATCTCGCGGGCGATGTCGTCCACCGAGGCGTCCTTGACGATGCGCGTCTCGCGGCGCTGGCTGGGCACCTCCACGCTCTGGTAGCGCAGGCCTGCGCCAGCAAGCGGCGCGGGCGTGGCCTTCTGGAGCGCGGGCATGATGAAGCGCATGTTGGCCATGCCCACCTGAGGGTTGTTCGGCGGCTCGGGCAGGCTTCCCGTGGCCCAGCCAAGCACAGCGGGCGCGCCCTGGCAGGAGGACTGCTGGTAGCTGCCGCCCTCGATGCGCTCCAGCACGCTGAAGCTGCCGTCGTCAGCCATCTTGATCTCGTCCACGCCCTGGAACTGGTCGGTGACGCCCAGGAGCTCGCCCACCATCTGCAGGACCGCTCCGGTCCCGCGCGAGGCCGACTGCCAGCCGCCGAAGATCAGCAGCTTGGACTTGTCCAGCCCGGGGATCTTCTCCACGCCAGCCGCCAGGGCTTTGGCGGTCTCGGCCGCGTCGGTGAAGCCGCCGGCCGGGCCGTCCAGCACCACGATCTCAAAAGGCACCTTCTGGGCCACGTTCATCATGACCTGCTGGAGCTTGGCCTTGGGGCCCAGCGCCACGAGGTACACCTTGCCCTCGACCTTCTTGGCCAGGTTGGCGGCCTCGTAAAGCGCATGCCCCGCCCAGGGGTCAAGCACCGCAGGCAGCATCATCTCGTTCTTCAGCGCCGGGCCGGTGGGGCCGACAATGGGCTCCAGGGTCTGGAGCGGGTCGGGCACGATGGAGCCCAAAACCACGATCTGCAATCCTTTCATGCGAACTCCTTGGAGTCTGATTTGTCTCGGGGGAGGAGGGGAACTTTTTGGGAAAAAGTTCCCCTCCTCCCCCGAACCCCCTCCACCCTTGCAAAACTTTTGTTGGGGGTGGAGATGGCGTTACTTGCTCATTTCGTTTTCGTTCACCCCTCTGCCCAACCAAAAGATTACGGGAGGGGTGGGTCGGGGCGGGGGCCCCCGCGCGCCTCAATAATTTAAGATCTTGTCGGCATTTTTTACCAGCTCGTGCAGCTTCACCATGTTCGCGCGCCGGATAACGTCGCTTTCCCCCACGCCGTGGAGGTCCATGCACTTGCCTCAGGCGACAAGCAGACCCTCGCTCAAGGAGAAGAGCTTCATCTGTTCCGCGATGGAGACCGCTCTGGGGTCCCCGCTGTCGAGGGCCACGGCCGGGCCGTTCAGGAACAGGGAAACCTCTTCGCCCTCATTCAGCAGGTGATTCCCGAAGCGCACAGCATTCCACTGTATCTCAGGGTCTTTGCTCGACAAAACAATAAGAACGTGCATGACGCCCTCCCGGCTGAATGCTCCCGAGCCAGCCCCTCTAGTTCTCCGCCGAGTGCAGGCCGCCGGCGCCAGCCTGGAAGCTCACGTTGGCGCCCTCCCCGCCCTGGGGCGAGGGCTTGCTGCAATTCCAGATGCAGGCCCCGCAGTGCACGCACTTCTCCCGGTCGAACAGCGGCGTGCCGCCGTCCGGGTTGGTGGTGATGGCCTGGCCGGAGCAGGCCTCGATGCAGACCTTTTCGTCGCAGGCCTTGCACACGTTGCGGCTCTTGAAAGTCACGTGGTCGCGGTAGCCCGCCGGGGCCTGGACCTTGCCGCCCATCAAGAGCGCGTCCTGGTGCGACACGAGCAGCTGCCCGTCGAACTCGATGGCGGGCCAGCCCAGGCGGTCCATGAGCGCGCCGTGCAGGGGCAGGCCCTTGTGCGTGCATTCCTTGCGGATCTGCGCGATCTCGTCAATGGGGATGCGGCCCCGGAAGAACTCCTCCAGGCTCGGGATGCGCTCATGCGGCTTCTTGGACGCGCCGGGCCAGAAGGCCTTGCCGTTGGAGAGCCCGGCCAGGGCCATGCCGATGAACCCCTGGATGACGCCCACCTGGAAGCCGTCACGCGCCTTCTCGGCGGCTCTGGCCTCCCGCTCCAGCCACGACTCGCGGCGGCGGCGCACGTAGGAACGCGTCAGGTTGTCCTTGGTGAAGGGCTTGCCGTCCTTCAAGAGCTCCAGCACGCTGACGCCGAGCAGCACGCCGCTGGTCCAGGCCTCGTCAAAGCCCGAGCCGGTGAGCACGTTGGTGGTGCCGCTGCCCTCGCCGATGCGCGCGAAACCGTCGCCCACCAGATGCGGCTCGCCCTTGCGGCCGGACTCCTGCAGACTTTTCGCGCCCCAGGAGCGCATGCGCCCGCCCTTCAGGTGCTTCCAGATATACGGGTGCTGCATCCAGTGCTGGAGGTAGCGGTAGCCGGTGCGCACGGGCGAATCGTACCAGGACGGCACGAAGATGCCGAGGCTGGCGATGTTGCCGGGGTAGACGTAGAGGAAGCCGAAAATCTCGGGCTCGGGGTAGCCCAGGGTGTGCAGCACCAGGCCTTCCTTCAGCTCGCAGCCTTCGGGCAGGTCCACCACCATCTTCATGCCCACAGCCCATTCGCGGGCGTGGTTGCCTGCGGGCAGGCCCAGCTTCTCGTCCAGGTGCCTGCCCACCGCGCCCACGGGTCCGTCGGCCACCACGGTGAGCTGGCTGCGGATGTCCATGCCGGGCATGAACCCGGCCTCGGGCTGGCCGTTTTTGTCCACGCCCTGGTCTTGCAAGCGCACGCCCACCACCACCTGGTCAAACATGATGGGCTCGGCCACGGGGGTGCCGGGCCAGATCTGCGCCAGGCCCTGGCCCATGATCTGCCCGCCAGCCCACTGGTTGAACTGGCCCATGGACAGCAGAAAGCCGGGCTCCTTGCGCAGGAAATTCGGGATGTAGGGCAGCGCATAGGCATGGTTCTTGGCCAGGCCCACGGCGCGCAGGAAGGCGTCCTTCAGGCGCATGATAAGCGGCCTGCGGCTGGCGCCGATGGGGTCGAGCAGGTACACGACCTCCTCGTGCTTGACCTCGGTGGCCAGCGGAATCTGCGAAAGGTCGAGGTCCGGGAAGCTGGCGCGGATGCCGCGGCCCTTGGTGACCACGCCGGACACGCCGAAGCCGATGTCGTCGGCGCGCTCGTAGCAGATGACCTGGGGCGGCATGCCGGGCATGGCCTTGCTCTCGGCCACGGGGGTGCCGTCCTCGTTCATCAGGCCCTGGGACAGGGTGTGCAGAAAGCCGCCCATGGCCGGGCCAAAGCCCACGCAGGCGATGTCCACGTCCATGCGCTGGCGCTCCACGCCCTCGGGCAATGCGCCGTCAGGCACTTGCGTTGCGCTTGTCTCGGTCATGCTCGTTCCCCCATGAGTGGCACTCTGGGCGTGCGTTGCCGCTATAAAAAACCTTAGGCGCGGAGACACTCCCGCGCCCCTGGCACAACGGCTTGCATCCCTTTACTCGAAGGGGCTGGCGCGCGTCAACCAGTGGGGTGAGGGGGGGTGACAGACGTGCGCAACAGACTCACGTTCGTTTCATGCCTTACGCTGGCTGTACTGAAACAGCATACCTACAGGTGATTTTTTAAGCTTATTGCTTTCCTCAGCAAGCTCCTTGATGGATTTCGGAATATCTTTTAGTTTTGGGGCAGAAAGGAGTTGGTCAGCGGCGACCGCTGCCAGCCCCCAAACAGGTAGGCCCGTTGCCGCAGATGTAACGGCCAGCGAACCGACAACAAGCCAAGAACCAATATCAGTTCCCGCAAACTTCCATTTCTTAGCCCTTAGCTGTTCGATGCTCGTTTTATGCTCAACGAACGCCGCACGAATATTGTCGAACACTTGGTCGCTAGTCCGATAAAAATTTGTCGGATTTACCTGCGCTAATTCATCAATACCCTTGCCGAGGATTGCTCGTATCTCACCAAGGGCGTTCACTTTGCGAAGTTCAATAAGCGCATCCGGTGGGACTTTTCCAAGCCACTCCATCTGGTTTTCAGCTAAACTTTGAAGACCATGCAGGACATGAAGATTTGGACAATTGGATTTCATTGCTGCACCCTCAGCATCGTATTCAAGCTTCCACACAAAGTACTGCCAAGATGTTGGGGCATCTATTATCGGCGTACCTCGAAGGCGGCGCGCCTTGATAAGAAGCTCATTCATAATACCCATTCTAGCAACAGCCTGTGATGCGACAATGATCCCTGGATTTTTAATATCAATGAATTTAGTTGACTCATCTTTTAGCGCATTCTCAATTTGCGACCTAACAGTTGATCCCCATCCTGTGTCGAACAGAACTCTATCCGTGCCAATAACTTCAGCCTCAACCTTCTCTATTGTATTTAATTCACTCGCGAAATCGACAAGATCTTCCAACGAATCAAATGATCTGCCAAATACTTTTGACGAATGTATTAATGCATCAGCCTTTCCGAGGTCCTGTACGAACTGCCTTTCCTCTTGAATTACAGCTGTGTAATCTGGAAGGATGACAACAATCGGTATCGGCACATCAGCGCAAGCAAGCTCCTTATACTTAAGAACATTTAACCCGTGCTTCATCATAAAATACGCACGTTGCTCAGGTGTCCCAGAAGCAAATATATGCTTTGACCTCAGAAATGGGTCAGGCATAATTAATGTGTCTGTATATATACAGCATTTTGAAGCAATGTTGTCGTCACAGTACGGAAATAGATCGCCACCAAAAATGCTTTTCATACTGACGTTCATATCCTCAACATGCGCATGCGCAGCATCCGCAACTCCAGACCAAAACTCCTCAAGCACCTCCATAAAACTTGACACGCTATTTGACAGATCAGTTACCATCGCGGGAATTTTCAGGGCAGACATTCCCATATCGTGGGGCGATAACCCCCGCTCACACATCATCTTGTAGAAATTTCCAAAGTTATAATCTAGAAACGCAAAATATGACTCCTGAATTTCAGCCAAAGAAATTTGCTGCTTAAGTTCTTGACGATCATGCATAAATTCAACAGCTAAAGCCATTGAACGAACAGAACCATCAACGGTATCAAGATCGAATGATCCGTCAGGCGCATGTCGCACTTTCTCTAGGCTTTCAACAACGTTTAACCCTTCGGCAATCTTTATCTTTCCAGCCTCAAAATGTTGCTTTAGAATCTGCAAGCACCGCTGAAGACGCGCCTCATATTTCTTTTGTTCTTCGTCCTTGTGGATAACCATACCTGCACCTACTGTGTGTGCTACACCCCGTGGGTAATGCTCTCTGCCAATTAGCAGTATTACTATAACAAGTTTACGCCGCACCGACAAGCACAAGCCCAAAATATAACCGCCCGGTCTCCTTTCGGAAACCGGGCGGTTCGCATTCGTTCGTGTGTCTGCGCTGGCTAGCAGATGCGCGGCAACTGCTCCCCTTCGAGCATGCCCAAGAGGCGCTTGCCGCCAAGGCCCGTCTTGAGCAGCACCCGGCCCATTTGTCCGGGCTTGTCCGTGGCCACCATGGTGCCGATGCGCCTGGCGTCGATGGGCTTCCGGCAGGATGCAGATGAACTTGCCCTCATTGGCCAGGTACAGCGGGTCCAGGCCCAAGAGCGAGCAGCCGCCCTTGACCTCCGGCCTGACCGGGATCAGGTCCTCCTCCAGCTCGCAGGTGACGTTCGAGGCGATGGCGATCTCGTTCAGCGTGGTCGCCAGCCCGCCGCGCGTGGGGTCGCGCAGCACGTGCACGTCCGGCACGGTCTTCAAGAGGTCCATGATGATGTGGTTCAGGCTGGCGCAGTCCGAGACAACCGGGGTCTCAAAGGACAAGCCCTGGCGCGTGGACAGAATAGCCAGCCCGTGGTCGCCCAGCGTGCCGCTGATGATGACGGCGTCGCCGGGCCGGGCCAGGTCGCCGGCCGGGGCCGGGTCCACAAAGACCTCGCCGATGCCCGTGGTGTTGATGAAAATCTTGTCCGCCGCGCCCTTCTGCACCACCTTGGTGTCGCCGGTGACGATCCAGACCCCGGCCTCGCGCGCGGCTGCGCCCATGGACTCCACGATGCGCGTGAGGTCGTCGATGGGCAGGCCCTCCTCCAGGATGAACCCGCAGGTGAGGTACCTCGGCTGCGCGCCCATCATGGCCACGTCGTTGACCGTGCCGTGCACGCAGAGCGCGCCGATGTCGCCGCCGGGGAAGAAGATCGGGTCGACCGTGAAGGTGTCGGTGCTGACCGCGATCTTTCCGCCCATGGAGAGCACCGCGCCGTCGTTCAGCCGCCGCAGCTCCGGGTTGTCGAAGTTCTTCAGGAACAGTTCGCCGATGAAGCGCTGGGAAGCCTTGCCGCCGGAGCCGTAGTCGAGGAGTACCTTGTCGCTCATGAGTGCTTAATCCACCTGGTATTTGAAGTAGGCCGCGCAGGAGCCCTCGGTGGAGACCATGCACGGGCCGACGGGTTTCGCCGGGGTGCAGGCACGACCGAAGAGCGGGCAAAGGTTCGGGGCCAGCTTGCCCTTCAAGACGTCGCCGCACTTGCAACCGGGCAGGGGCGGGCATTCGGTGATGGTGATGCCGAACTCGCGCTTGGCGTCAAAGGCGGCAAAGGCGGCATTGATCTCCAGGCCGGAGCCCGGGATGTTGCCGATGCCGCGCCACAGGGCGTCGGCCGGGGTGAAGACCTCGGCCAAAATGGCCTGGGCCTTGGCGTTGCCCTCGTCGCGCACCACGCGGCGGTACAGGTTCACCACCTCGGCGCGGCCGTCGCGCTTGCACTCGGCCAGGAACAGCAAGGCCTGCAGGATGTCCAGCGGCTCGAAGCCCGCGATGGCCGCGGACTTGCCGTACTTGGTGGCCACGGGCAGGTACGGGGCCAGCCCGATGATGGCCGAGACATGGCCGGGCATGATGAAGGCGTCGATGTCGGTGTCCGGGTCCGAGAGCAGCGCATCGAGCGCCGGGGGCACGATCTTGTGAAAGGACAGGACGCGGAAATTCTTGAGGCCCTGGGCCTTGGCCATCTTGAGGCTGGCGGCCACGCCGGGCGCGGTGGTCTCAAACCCCACGCCCAGGAAGACCACGATGGCGTCCGGGTTGTCGGCGGCGATCTTCAGCGCGTCGGGCGGGGAATAAACAACCTCGACCCGCGCGCCGTCGGCCTGGGCGGCCTTGAGCGTGCGGCTCTTGCTGCCGGGCACGCGCATGAGGTCGCCAAAGGTGGCGATGATGACCTTGGGGTTCTCGGCCAGGTCGAGGAAGGCGTTGACCTCGGACTCGTGGGTCACGCAGACCGGGCAGCCCGGGCCGGAAAGGTGCACGATCTCCGGCGGCAGGATGGAGCGCAGGCCGCTGCGGAAGATGGCCACGGTGTGCGTGCCGCAGACCTCCATGAAGCGCAAAGGGCCGGTCAGGGCGGCTTCCAGGCGTTTCAGCACGCTCTTGCACAGGGCCGGGTCGTGGAACTGGTCGAGAAGCTCAAGACTCACGGGCTACCATCCTTTTCATGACGGGCTGATTACTGCCAGGCTCTTACTGCCGGGCCGAATCCGGTGCCGGGGCAGGCGGGGCGATGGCTCGGCCTTACACCCCGGCCCGAAGTGCATACACGCACCACGCCCGCGAGTCCATGCCTACGCAGGGGTTTGCGCGTGTCACTGCGGGGTTACGCCACGTAGTCGCCCTGCGCCGACTGATAGAGGATGAGGTCCAGGTCCGGCGGGCTGAACCCCAGCACGCCGAGCAGCGCGTGGATCTGGCCCCGGTGGAAGGTCTGGTGGTTGAAGAGATGCGCCAGGCAGATGGCCACCGGCTGGCTGCGCGGCTCACCCTTGAGGTTCTTGTAGTGCAGGATCTCGCCCAGGCGCGCCGGGTCGAGAGACTGGGCGAAACTGGCGATGCGCTCGTCCTCGGCCTGGCGCATTTGGCGCAGAGCCGCAAAGTCCGTGGCCGGGGCAAAGGTGTCCGGGGTCACGGCCGCACCCGCGCCGCTCAGGCGCGCAAGCCAGGCCTGGTCGGCCATGATGAGGTGATTGGCCAGGCCGAGGATGGAGCCGAAGTTGACACCGAAGGGTTGGGCGAGCTGCGCGGGCGAAAGCTTCTCCAGCTCGGCGTAGAGCCGCTCGTTGGCCCAGCGGTTGGCGCGGGCCTGGGTGGCAAAGGTGGGGGTCATTGGCGGCATGGGGGGCCTCCGGTGGTTGAGAATGCACGGGCGGCCAGCGAAAAGCCTGCCGGTCGCTGAACAAAAAAAGGGCGGCAAGCCGAAGCCTGCCGCCCTTTGGGGACACAATTCGGCGCGGAATTACACGCAGCCGGTGGGCTTGGGCAGGCCAGCCATCTTGCAGGCGCCCTTGCCGGGGCCGGACGGGAACAGCTCGTAGATTTCCTTGAGCTTGTAGCCGGTGACCTTGGACAGGATGCGGACCATCGGGGCGATGCCGTTCTTCTTGTAGTAGTCCTGCAGGAAGTCGATGACCTTCTGGTGGCTCTCGCTGATGGTGGCGATGCCCTCGCTCTCCTTCACGTACTCCACCCACTCCGGATTCCAGTCCTCAAACTTCAACAGGAAACCGTCCTCGTCCACCTCAAATTTGTTGCTCTTGTACTCAACAATAGCCATGCCAGAACCTCCTCAATCAAATTATTTATGCGAGTCGCATAATGGCCACTCAACCAGCCTGGATGGGACCGACAGGCCAAGCCGCCCGACACATCCATCAGTTTCCAACACGCTGCTTAGCCCCTGTGGCGAAAAAATTCAAGGCCCTTTTTCACCCTGCCTCGATGAGAAAGGGGGGAAGCCGCACTTTCTTTTTCAGTCCGCCCTTGCTACTCATGAAGAGGTGGCGAGCATGCGCCGTCTTTTCGACCAGCAGGACCAGGTACGCATGAACAAGACAAGCCCGACCATCCCCATGGCCACCATGTGGCCCGATCTGCCCCCGCCGCCCCTGCCGGGGCCTTCGCCACGGCCGAGGCCGCGCATGCGCGTGCCGAGCGAGCCCCAGTGCGTGGCCTGGTGGGACCGCTTCGAGATGCCGGAGCACATCCGCGCCCACAGCCGGGGCGTGGCCCAGGTGGCCTGTTTCGTGGCCGAGGCCGGGGCCAGGCGCGGCCTCGATGTTGACGTGAAGACGGTGCGCGCCTCAGCCCTGCTGCACGACCTGGCCAAGATCTACTGCATCCGCCACGGCGGCAACCACAGCCAGCTCGGCGGGGCCTGGGTCATGACCCTCACCGGCAACCCGCTTCTGGCCCAGGGCGTCATCCACCACGTATACTGGCCCTTTGAGCTGGACATCGAGCGCTTTTTCACCCCGCTGGCCGTGCTGTATGCCGACAAGCGCGTGTCCCATGACCGCATCGTGCACATCGAAGACCGCTTCGGGGACCTGCTGGACCGCTACGGCCAGACCGAGGAGGTTCGCGAGCGCATCCACACCACAAACAACCAGGCCAAGGACATCGAAAACTCCTTGAGCCTGCTCCTGGAGATCGACCTCAATGCGCATGATTTTGATCGCGGGCGGCTGGTCGACTGAGCGCGAGGTGTCCCTATCCGGGGCGCGCAAGATCGAACAGGCCCTGAAAGCCCTGGGCCACGAGGTCCGCTTCCTGGACCCGGCCAAGGAGTTTGCGGACATTGTCCCGGCCGCGTCCAAGGCCGACTTCGCCTTCATCAACCTGCACGGCTCCCCCGGCGAGGACGGCCTCATCCAGGCCCTGCTGGAGACGGCAGGCTGCCCCTACCAGGGCGCAGGCCCCAAGGCCTCTTTTCTGGCCCTGAACAAGGCCGCCACCAAGTCCGTGTACACCCGCTTCGGCCTGCCCACCCCGGACTGGCGGCTCTACTGCGGCCTGCCCGGCGAAGACCAGACCTGCGACCTGCCCTACCCGCTCTTCGTCAAGCCCAACACCGGCGGCTCCAGCGTGGGCATGAGCCTGGTGCGTGAGCCCGCCGACTTCGGCGCGGCCCTGGCCAAGGTCTTCGCCCTGGGCCAGGAGGCGCTGGTGGAGACCTGCGTGACCGGCGTGGAGCTGACCTGCGCGGTGCTGGACCAGACCCCGCTGCCGGTGATCATGATCCGGCCCAAGTCCGGCTCGGCCTTCTTCGACTACGAGAACAAGTACGCCGCCGACGGGGCCGAGGAGATCTGCCCCGCGCCCGTCGCCCCGGAGCTGGCCGCCGAGGTCCAGCGCCTGGCCCTGGCCGCGCACCGGGCGCTGGGCATTGACGGCTACAGCCGCACGGACTTCATGGTCGGCGGCCCCATGGCCGGGGAAATCGGCCCGCAGCTCCTGGAGACCAACACCCTGCCGGGCATGACGCCCACGAGCCTGCTGCCCAGGGCCGCCGCCGCCGTGGGCCTGACCTTTGAAGAACTCGTGTCCGAGCTGGTGCGCCTGGGCCTGGAAACCCACTCCCTGCGGATGGGGAAGTAGGGGCCGCCCGGTGCAGAGCCCCCGCCCGACGGTCAAACCGGCCCCCGCCCCGCTGCCCCTGGCCGTGCGCCTGGTGCTCGGACTGTATGGCCTGGCCTGGCGCGCGCTTTTGCCCGGCCTCAAGCGCAACGGCCGCCTGGCCGAGGGCTGGGAAGAGCGCACCCTGGCCTCCGGACCGCCGCCCCGCGCCGACCTGCTCATCCACGCTGCCTCCGGTGGCGAGGCCTACCTGGCCTGGGAGCTGCTCCGGAATCTCCCTGCCACTCTGGCCGCGACCCAGGCCAGCCTGCCGCCCCAGGGCGCGGACCCGCTTCTCGCACCCCTTCGCGTCCTCGTCACAACTTTTACCAGCCAGGGCCTGGGCGTACTGGAGCAGGCCAAGGCCGATCTGGCGCCAGGCGTCGAGGTCCTGCCCGCCTATTTCCCCTTTGACCTGCCCGGGCGCATGCGCACATTCCTCCACACGGTGCGGCCCAGGGCCGTGGTGCTGCTGGAGACCGAACTCTGGCCGGGCCTTTTGGCCGCCTGCCGCGAACAGGGCGTGAGCGCCCTGGTCCTGAACGGCCGCATGACGGACAAGAGCCTGCGCGGCTACAGCTGGCTGCCCTGGTTCTGGCGTGCGCTGGCCCCGGCACAGGTGCTGGCCGTGTCCGACGAGGACGCCGGGCGCTTCGGCAAGGTCTTTGGCGACGGGTGCACAGGCCGCATGCCGAACATCAAGTTCGACCGCCTGCGCTTCGACGACGCGCCAGGGGAGCAGACGGCCCGGCCGGAATTCGCAAAAACCCTCCCGCAAGATTCCCCCTTCGTGATCCTGGGCTCGGTGCGCAAGGAGGAGGAAGAGGACGTCCTCAAGATCATCCAGGGCCTGCGCGAAGCCCGGCCCAAGTGCGTCATCGGCCTGTTCCCTCGCCACATGCGCCGGGTCTGCGTCTGGGAGCGCCTGCTGCGGGAAGCGGGCGTGCCCTTTGCTCTGCGCAGCGAGAAGCAAAAGGCCGAGCCGGGCTCGGTCATCGTCTGGGACGTGTTTGGCGAGCTCTCCGGGGCCTTTTCCCTGGCCCGTGCGGCCTTCATCGGCGGCAGCCTGGCCGACCTGGGCGGGCAGAACTTCCTGGAGCCGCTGGCCCACGGGGTCACGGCGGTCACAGGCCCGTCCTGGAGCAACTTCGCCTGGGTGGGCCGAGGCATCTTCGACACCGGCCTCGTTCGCCTGGCCCCAGACTGGCGGGGCGCGCTGGCCGAGCTCTCGGCCCTGGCGGCGGAGACGCCGGACCGGGCGGAGGTCCAGGCCAGGGCCTCGGCCTACGCCACCTCCCGCCGGGGCGGCGCGGTGGCAGCGTGCCAGGCAGTTGCCGAACGCCTCATAATTGCGTAAGTGAACGGCGGAGTCGCAACGCGCATGCACACCCTGCCACCATGTTTTGGAATCATTCCGGCAAGGTATGATTCTACACGCTTCCCCGGCAAGCCGCTGGTGGACATCCTGGGCAAGCCCATGTTCGTCCGGGTCTACGAACGCGCCCGCGCCTGCCCCCTGTTCGAGCAGGTGGCCCTGGCCACGGACGATGCGCGCATCCTGGACGCGGCCAAGGCCTGGAAGGTTCCGGCGCTCATGACCTCGCGGGAGCACGTGAGCGGCACGGACCGCGTGCTGGAGGCGGCCAGGCTGCTCGGCGCAGGACCGGACGCCGTGGTGGTGAACATCCAGGGCGACGAGCCGCTGCTGGAGCCGGAGATGCTCGGCGAGCTCTTGGCCCCCTTTGCCGGGCCACAGGGCGCGGCAGTCCAGGCCACGACCCTGGCCTCCCCGCTCGACCGGGCCGAGGCCGCCAGCCCGGACCGGGTCAAGGTGGTGCTGGACGCAAGCGGTCGAGCGCTGTATTTTTCGAGAGCACTTATCCCCTTCGACCGTGACGGGAAGGGTTGCGGAGTCGGCCCGCTGCTGCACATCGGCCTGTACGCCTTGCGCATGGTCACCTTGGAGCGCTTCGCGGCGCTGCCGCCGGGGCTGCTTGAACAGACGGAACACCTGGAGCAACTGCGACTTCTGGAAAACGCCATTCCTCTGCATGTGGCCATCACCCGCCACTGCTGCCACGGGGTGGACCGCCCGGAAGACGTTGCGCACATTGTCAAAATACTGCTGGAGCAAGAGAAATGAAAGCGATTCTGGCCCTTGAAGACGGCACCTGGTTCGAAGGAACCTCCTTCACCGGCCCCGGCGAGTCCGGCGGCGAAGCCATCTTCAACACCGGCATGACCGGCTACCAGGAAATCCTGACCGACCCCTCCTACGTGGGCCAGATGGTCTGCATGACCTACCCGCTCATCGGCAACTACGGCGTCAACCTGAAGGACGTGGAGTCGCACAAGGTCGGCGTGGAGGCCTTCATCGTCAAGGAGTGCTGCAAGGAGCCCTCCAACTGGCAGGCCACCCAGTCCCTGCCGGACTACCTGATGGCCGCCGGGATCATGGGCCTCGAGGGCATCGACACCCGCGCCCTCACCCGGCACCTGCGCATCCATGGCGCCATGCGCGGCGCCATCTCCACCAGCGAGCTGGACCCGGCAAGGCTGGCCGCGCGGGCCAAGGGCCTGCCCAGCATGGAGGGCCTGAACCTGGCCGACAGGGTCAGCGCCAAGAGGCCCTACCTCTGGACCGGCACCACCACCCAGGACGTGGACCTGAAGACCTTCGCCTGGGCCGGCACCGGCCCGAAGCTCGTGGTCTACGACTTCGGCGTGAAGTGGAACATCCTTCGGTTGCTGGCGGCCCAGGGCTTCGACATGCTCGTGGTGCCCTCAAGCTTCACCCACCAGCAGGTGGCCGAGCTCCATCCCGACGCCGTGTTCCTGTCCAATGGCCCCGGCGACCCGGCCGTGGTCACCAACGCCATCGAGGCCACCCGCGTCTTCGCGGACAAGTACCCGGTGGCGGGCATCTGCCTGGGCCACCAGATCATGGGCCTGGCGCTGGGCGGCACCACCTACAAGCTCAAGTTCGGCCACCACGGCTGCAACAACCCGGTGCTCGACGTGGAGTCCGGCAAGATCGAGATCTCCTCCCAGAACCACGGGTTCTGCGTGGACATCGACCACCTGCCGGAGCTCAAGATCACGCACCGGAACCTGAACGACCAGACCTTGGAAGGCTTCGCCCACCGCACGAAGCCGCTCATCGCCATCCAGTTCCATCCCGAGGCCGCGCCAGGACCGCACGACAGCGGCTATTTCTTCCAGCGCTTCCGCGAGCTGGTCCGCCAGGCCACAGGTAAGTAAGGGAGCGAGCCCGCCCCCTACCAACTTCGAGGAGCAGAGCATGTCCGGGGAACTCACCAAAGCGCGCCAGAGGCTCACGAGCATCAACTCCAGCCTCAAGCAGGGCAAGTACATGGCTGCGGCCCAGGCCCTGAACGACGCCATCGTCATCATGCTCAGCGCCCAGCTCATGAAGAACGAGCGTGAAGAATTCGTCCAGATGCTCGACGATGCAGTCTACGCCCTGAACAACAACAAGGATCTGCGGAAGGTCTTCCCCCTGGTCCTGACCTACGCCGCAGGCGAAGAGAAAAAGCTCCTGGAGCAGATCTTCGAAATGCGCAAGGTCCTCCAGGATGACGTCAACGAGAGCGCGCAAAAGGACCTGGCCTCCCTGCAGGCCCGCAAGCAGGCCGAGCTTGATCGCGGACAGAAACACCTGGAGCAGCAGGAGTTCGACCAGGCCAAGCAGGTCTTCGACGCCCTCACCAGCGAGTTTGCGGGCGACGCCGATCTCAAGGCCGACGTGGCCGAGCGCTACCAGAAGGTGGGGCTCAACGGGGAGGCCGTGGACTACCTGAGCGCAGCCATCAAGGAGTCGCCCAACTCCCTGCACCTCTACAACCGCATCGGCATCGTGCTGCGCAAGATGCAGGACTTCCAGAGCGCCGAGAACTACTACAAGCGGGCCTTGGAACTCACCCAGGCCGACGAATACCTCTTCTTCAACTTAGGAAGGCTGTACTTCGACTGGCAGCGCTGGGACTTGACGGCCGAGGCCGCGCAGCGCGCCGTGGGCCTGAACCCGAACTTCGATCAGGCCAAGAAGCTCCTGGCTTACGCCCAGAAGAAGATGGCCGGATAGGCCCGCACACCATCCGACTCCCCGGCGAGGAGGCCCCTGTGCGCCACGCCCGCCTCAATCAGAACATCCTTGAGACCGACATCCTCGTGCTCGGCGCGGGCCTGGCCGGCCTTCGCGCGGCCATTGCCGCAGGCTCCTCCGCGCCTGGCCTGCGCGTGACCCTCGCCAGCCCGCAGCGGCGGCCCTCGGGCTCGTCCTTCGCCAACCGCAACAACGCCCTGGGCATGCAGGCCCCCACCCCGGACCAGGCCGACGCCTTCACGGCCGAAGCCCTGCGACTGGCCGCGCCCGGCCTGGCCGACCCAACCCTGGTCCGCGCCCTGGCCGAGGACGCCCCGGCCTGCCTGGACTTCCTGCTGGGCCTGGGCCTCGCCTTCCGCCGCGAGCCGTCCGGCAGCCTTCGGCTGTTTCCAGGGTGTTTCAGCTCCATTCCCCGCGCAGTGGTCTTCGACGGCCTGGCGCAGGCCCACGCGGCGCTGCTGGCCCAGGCGCGCGGGCTTGGCGTGGAGGTCGTCCACGGCTTCGAGGCTCTGGGCCTGGCGCAGGAAGAACCCGGCGGCCACGTCAGCGGAGCGCTGCTCTGCGCCCTGCGCAACAGCCCCAAGGGCAGACAGACGTTGAACGTGCGCGCCCGTTGCGTGGTGGCGGCCCTGGGCGGTCCGGCCCCGCTCTTTGCCCGGCGCATCTGCGGCCCCGGGGGCAGCGGCTTTTCCTACGGACTTTTGGCCAGCGCCGGGGCGCGGCGCGTCAACACGGAATTCCTGCAATGGTTCTGGGTGGAGGCGGCAAGTCTCGCCTTCGTGAACCCCGGCGAACTGATCTGGCCTTCGCCATTGGCGCCCCTGGCGGCCGAGCGGCTTCAGCATTGCCCCACCGCCTTTGGCCTGCCCGACGCGGCATTGGACCTCGCGTTGCTCTCCCGCCAGGGGCCGGACGGAATCGTGCGTGCGGAGCACCGGGAGCGCGGCGCGCTCGACCTCGTCTTGGCAGCCCACGCGGGCAACGGCGGCGCGCTCATCGACGCGCATGGCCGCACCAGCGTGGCCGGGCTGTATGCCTGCGGCGAGTGCGCCTCGGGCATGCACGGGGCCAACCGCCTGGGCGGGGGCATGGTGCTCTCGGCCCTGGCCTTCGGCGCGCGGGCCGGGCGGGCCGCTGCGGAAGAGGCCAGCGGCATTGCTTTTGGCGCGCGGCCGGACTGGTGCGCGGCGCCAGGGGCGGACGCCCGGACAGGGCTGTTGCGCTGGCTCCGGCCGGGCATGCAGCGCTTCGGCCTGCCGGGCGTTGTGCACAGTCCGGCGCGGCAGGGCTTCATGGACCGCCTGCGAACCCTGGTGGCGCATGCGCAGACGGACCGCCGGGAGCGCCTGCTGGCCCGCTCAGGGCTGGCGGTGCTGGAAGGCTCGGGCCAGACAGGGCAACCCTAGCCCAGTCCTGGTGACCGGAGCCATGGCAATGGCCTCCGGCGGCCGGGTGGCATGATGCCCCCCGGACCCCCTCATAGGGCCGAGGCCTGGGTGGCGAGGCCTGAGGCTTTGGCTGGGCTGGCCGCAAACAATGCGCGCGGGTTTTCCGAGCGAAGACGCTCGAAAAGCCCCGCGCGCGGTTGGCCCCTTTTTTAAGCGTAGAGACAAAGGCGAAGAGACTCTCCCCTGCCCCACACACGCCGAAAGGGCTGTTTCAGGAGGAACCTGAAACAGCCCTTTCGGCGCAATGGGGGGGGTCTGGGGGGCCTCAGGCCCCACAGCCGCCGGAGGCATATTCTCTTCAGCTCTCTGCGCGCTGGCCCCAGGCCTGTTCGTAGGCCGAGCCGCCACGTTCGAGGATCTCCTCGGCCGCGCCGGGCACCAGCATGGCCAGGCTGCGCCGTTCGCACCAGCGCTTGCGGATGTCGGTGGAGGAGATCTCCAGCACGGGCATGGCCACGATGAAGAGGTTGGTGCCGGAGGCGAAGCGCATGTGGCCGAAACCGGAGCGCTCCATGCCGGGCCAGGTGGCCTCGGCAAAGGCCTTGACGCTCTCGTTGTCCGCGCCTGGCCGCAGCACCACAACCAGGGAGCACAGGTGCGGAATCTCCAGGCCACGGCGCCATTTGGGCAGGGCCAGGAAGGACTCGCTGCCCATGATGAAGTGGAGCTCGTCCCCGGGCATCTTTTCGCGCAGGGCGGTGAGGGTGTCCACGGAGTAGGACGGGCCGGTGCGCGAGCCTTCCAGCCCGCTGGCCGAGAGTCCGGTCACGCCGCGCACGGCCAGTTCCACCAGCCGCAGGCGGTGGGCGAAGGGCAGCATGCCCTCGGAGGGCTTGTGCGGGGGCTCGCCCGCAGGCATGAGCAGCACGCGCTCCAGGCCCACGATCTCGCGGACCTCCACGGCCATGCGCATGTGTCCGGCATGAATGGGGTTGAAGCTGCCCCCCAGGATTCCGATCTTGGCCATGATGCCTGTATCCTTTTTCTGTCTGCCCGGAATGTGCGCAAATAAACCACTAGCCGAGCAGGGCCGGGGCGCTGGATTTATCTCTGTCGACCTGCTGACGAAACTACTCCCTGATCTGGCCCTGGCCCAGGACCACGAACTTGGCGCTGGTGAGCTCGCGCACGCCCATGGGGCCGTATGCGTGGAGCTTGGTGGTGGAGATGCCGACCTCGGCCCCCAGGCCCAGCTCGCCGCCGTCGTTCAGGCGCGTGGAGGCGTTCACCGCCACCATGCTGGCGTCGGCCTCGCGGGTGAAGCGCATGGCGTTGGCATGGCTCTCGGTCAGGATGACCTCGGTGTGGTTGGAGCCGTATTGGGCGATGTGCGTGAGCGCCTCGTCCAGGTCGGCCACGACCTTCACGGCCAGCGTCAGGCCCAGGAACTCGAAGCCCCAGTCGGCCTTGGTGGCAAGCTTTGCCGTCTTGCCCATAAGGGGCAGGGAGGTCTTGCAGCAGCGGAACCCCACCCCGGCATCGCCGAGCTTCCTGGCCACCTTGGGCAAAAGCTTCTTGGCCACGGCCTGGTGCACCAGCAGGCACTCCAGGGAATTGCAGGTGCCGGGACGCTGGACCTTGGCATTGTGGATGATGACCACGGCGCGCTCCAGGTCGGCGCTGGCGTCCACAAAGGTGTGGCACACGCCCTTGTAGTGCTTGAGCACAGGCATGGAGGCCTGCTCCACCACGGCGCGGATGAGGCCTTCGCCGCCGCGCGGGATGACCACGTCGATGTACTCGTCGAGCTTCAAGAGCGCGGACACGGCCTCGCGGTCCGTGGTGGGCGGCACCTGCACGCAGCCCTTGGGCAGGCCTGCGGCCGTGAGGGCCTGGTGGATGATTTTGGTCAGGGCCTTGATGGAGTGGAAGGCCTCGCTGCCGCCGCGCAGGATGGCCGCGTTGCCGCTCTTGATGCAGAGCACGGCCGCGTCCACTGCAGCGTTGGGCCGGGACTCGAAGATCATGGCCACCACGCCGAGCGGCACGCGCATGCGGCCCACGAGCATGCCGTTGGGGCGCTTCTTCATGGACTCGATCTCGCCCACAGGGTCGCTCATGGCCGCCACCTCTCGGCAGCCCTGGACCATGGCGTCCAGCACGCCCTGGCTGATGGTCAGGCGGTCGAGCTTGGCGTCGTCCAGGCCGTTTTTGCGCGCGGCGTCCAGGTCCTTCTTGTTGGCGGCGAAGATGGCTGCGGCGCCCTGGCCGAGGAGATCAGCCATGTTCAGAAGGGCCTGTTGGCGGGCGCTGCCTTCGGCGCTGGCCAGCTTGCGCGAGGCGTCCTTGGCGTCCTTGGCGATTGTGCGCATCTGGGCGGCGATGGTCATGGCCTGGCTCCTTGTTACTGGACGTCTTGACGTTGGCGTCGAAAGGCATGCTGCCAGGGGTTCGCCACAGGCCCCGCCCGGCGTGTTTCCGCCTCATGCTCCAACCTTTTTGCCTACCCTCACAGCCCGCCCAAGTCAATATTACCAGGAATAGCTCCCTGCTGGCACCACCCCCCCGCGCACAACCTACTGTTTTTCCAATTCATTGGAATGCAACGCACAAAATGTCGGGTGGGGGTATCTTCCCCTTTGACCTGTTTGACATTTTTGCGTAAACATTTTTCGCCCGAACGCGGACGTGGACGGGACGACCATGAACGCAAGCCAACGCGCCTGTAAGGAGTTTCCCCGCATGGAAGACAAGAAAGACCAGGCCCCGGCGCAGGACGCTGTCAACCCCGGTGTCATTGAGCAGCTTGAGCAGGAGATGCACAAGGCCGCGCCCGACAACACCGCGCAGCGGCTCCTCGACTTCCTGGTGAACAACCTGAAATCCATCGCTGCCGGCTGCGGCGTGATCATCCTGGCCGTGGCCGTCTACGCAGGCGTGAACCACTGGCGCGGACGCCAGGCCGCCAAGGCCGCAGACGTCCTGGGCGTCATCCTCATCCAGAAGACCGAGCCCAAGGCCCGCGTGGACGCCCTGGAGGCCTTCCTGAAGGACGCGCCCGGCTCACTGCGGCCCACCGCGCTGCTCGAACTGGCCGCCAGCGCCATGGTCAGCAAGCAGTATGACAAGGCGAGCACGGCCTGGGCTGAGCTGGAAGGCTCGTCCGACGCCAACCTGAAGGTCGTCGCGGGCATCGGCCACGCCAAGAGCCTGCTCATGTCGGGCAAGGCCCCCGAGGCCCTGACCCTGCTCCAGGCCCTCAAGACCAAGTCTCCCGCCGCCTACGACCTGCCCATCACCCGGCAGCTGGCCGTGGCCGCCGAGGAGGCCGGGAACAAGAAGGCCGCCCTGGACGCCTACACCGAGTTGGCCACCAAGGCCGATGGCGCGAGCAAGCCCTACTTCGAATTCAAGGCCAACCAGCTCAAGGCGAAGAGCTAGAAGGACACCCCCCGCATGGCAAGCCCCCTGATCTCCGGAACTCCTGGCCAGACGCACCTGCTCCTCGGCAACGAGGCCATCGTGCGCGGAGCCGTGGAGGCTGGCATCCAGTTCATCAGCTGCTATCCCGGCACCCCCTCCTCCGAGGTGCCGGACACCTTCTTCAGGCTCTCCCCCGAGGCCTCCTACACCTTCGAGTACTCCGTGAACGAGAAGGTGGCCATGGAGGTCGGCGGCGGCGCGACCCTAGCCGGGGCGTTGACCCTGGTGACCATGAAGCACGTGGGCGTCAATGTCGCCGCTGACCCGCTCCTGACCATGACCTACACCGGCACGCCCGGCGGGCTCGTGCTGCTCTCGGCCGACGACCCCGGCTGCCATTCCAGCCAGAACGAGCAGGACAACCGCATCTACGCCCGCCTGGCCGGGCTGCCCTGCCTGGAGCCCGCTACGGCCCAGGAGGCCAAGGACATGACCGTCGCCGCGCTCACGCTCTCGCGCGAGCTCGGCACCCCGGTGCTGTTGCGCACCACCACCCGCGTGAACCACCTGCGCGGCCCGGTGACGCTTGCCGACCCCTTGGTGCTGCCCGCACCCGCAGGCTTCCAGAAGAACCCCTCGCGCTTCGTGCCCATCCCGGCCTTTGCCCGGCCCATGCACCTGCGCCTGCTGGACCTCCTGGAGAAGCTGCGCGGCCTGGCCGAGGTCTCGCCCTTCAACACCGTGTCCGGCGCGGGCAAAGTCGGCGTTGTGGCCTCGGGCATCAGCCGAGCCTACCTCTCCGACGCCCTGCTGGAGGACGACCTCACCGGCAAGGTCAAGGTCCTGGACCTGGGCTTCAGCTCTCCGCTGCCGGAGAAGCTCCTCGAAGCGTTCATGACCGGCCTGTCCACCCTGCTCGTGCTCGAAGAGCTGGAGCCGGTGCTGGAGACCGAGATCCGCGCCCTGGCCCAGCGCCTGGGCCTGACCCTGACCATCCTGGGCAAGACGCCCGGCCCGCTGCCCCGCTTTGGGGAATTCAGCGTGGGCATGGTGGCTGCGGCCCTGCGCACCGCGCTGGGCCTGCCCGCAGTCGCCACGCCGGCCTGCACCGCCGAGCAAAGCGCCTGCGGCCCGCTGGCCAACCGCCCGCCCAACCTCTGCGCCGGGTGCCCGCACCGCGCCGCCTACGTGGCCGTGCGCAAAGTTTACGGCGACAACGCCATCTACTCCTCGGACATCGGCTGCTACACGCTGGGCATCCTGCCGCCGCTTCGGGCTGCGGACTTCCTCTTGTGCATGGGCTCAAGCATCTCCGCCGGGTCCGGCGTCGCAAAGGCTGCGGGGCAGGACGTGGTCGCCTTCATCGGCGACTCCACCTTCTTCCACTCCGGCATCACCGGCCTGGTGAACGCCCTGTTCAACCGGCACAACCTGCTGGTCTGCATCCTGGACAACCGCACCACGGCCATGACCGGACACCAGCCCAACCCCGGGGTGGACAAGACCGCCATCGGCGACAACCCGGTGCGCGTAGACATCGAGAAGCTGCTGCGCGGCCTGGGCATCGAGCACTTCCGCAAGGTCAACCCGCTGAACCACAAGGCCACGCTCAAGGCCATCGAGGAACTGAAGGTCCTGACTGGCGTGCGCGTGCTGCTGGCCGAGGAGCCCTGCCCGCTCTTCGCCCGGCGCTCCCTGGGCCAGAAACGTAACCAGGTGGCCTACGTGGCCGAGGGTTGCGGCGAAAAGGGCGAGTGCAACAACTGCCTGGATACCCTGGCCTGCCCGGCCTTCTATAAGAAGGACGGCAAGGTGGCCATCGACCCGCTGCTCTGCTCCGGCTGCATGCTCTGCCTGCAGCTCTGTCCGAACATCAAGGCCCGCAAGGGGGACACCAAATGAGCGCCCTTCAGCAGCCCCGTCTGCGCATCTTCATGACCGGCGTGGGCGGACAGGGCACCCTCACGGCCACCACGCTGCTCGCCCGCGCAGCCCTGGCAGCGGGCCTGCCCGTCACCTCTGGCGAGATCCACGGCATGGCCCAGCGCGGCGGCGTGGTCGAGTCGACCCTGCTCATCGGCTACAAGAGCCCCAAGATCGGCCCGGGCGAGGCCGACATCCTCCTCGGCTTCGAGCCGCTGGAGACCCTGCGTGCCCTGCCCTATCTCAAGCCCGGCGGAATGGTGCTCTCCAGCACCGAGTATTTGGCGCCGCTCTCCGTGGCCTGCGGCCGCGAGGACAACCCAGACATCGAGACCATCAAGGCCAGGGTCGGCGTCTGCGCTGGCACGGCCCGCTTCCTGCCCTGCCGCAGCCTGGGCCTCCAGGCCGGGGCGGTGCAGAGCGGCAACATCGCCCTTTTGGGAGCGTTGTGCGCCCTGGGCGCGCTCCCCTTCGGCGTGGACATCCTGGCCGACACCGTGCGCGCCACCATGAAGCCCAAGATCGCGGACGTGAACCTGAAGGCCCTGGAACTGGGAGCCGCGTACCTGGCCTAAGGCCGCGCGCGCTAAAGAGGAAGCCCGATGCCGAAATATGAGGCGCTGTGTCCCGGTCCGGAAGGACTGCTGGGGTCGCTCAGGATCATACTGAGGGAGCTCTCCCCTGGCTCGCCCCTGGACGAGAGCCTGGGCGGCCTGCTCAAGGCCCTGTCACAGCAGATGGGCTACGTCCGCGTGTTTCTGGCCATCATGGACCCGGAATCCGAGAACCTGCGGCTCTCCCTGGCCCACAGCCCGACCCGCTCCATCCCGGCCACCTACGCGCCCGGAAAAGGCGTGGTCGGCCAGGTCTACGAGACCGGCAAGCCCATCATCGTGCCCCGGCTCTCCGAACACGGCGAGTTTTTGAACAAGGCCTTTGGCCGCAGCCAGGAAGAGCTGGAGAGCCTGGCCTTCCTGTCCGTGCCCGTGGTCAGCACCCGGCGCGGCGGCCAGGAGGTCCTGGGCGCGCTCTCCGCCGACCTGCCCGTGCAGCCCGACGAGGTCCTGCAGCGGCACCGCGAATTTCTGGAAGTCGTGGCCGACCTCATCGCCAACCAGGTGGCCCAGCTGCAGGAAGAGATGGCCCTGCACAAGCACCTCATGGCCCAGGGCATGGTCCCGGCGGGCATGGACGCGGCCCCGCCCAAGGACTTCGTGGCCGCCAGCAAGAGCATGCGCGTGGTGCTGCGCCAGGGCAGGCAAGTGGCCCCCAGCCGGGCCACGGTGCTTTTGCGCGGCGAGTCCGGCACGGGCAAGGAGCTTTTGGCCGAGGCCATCCACCAGGGCAGCCCGCGCCACGACAAGCCGCTGATCAAGCTCAACTGCGCGGCCCTGCCCTCAGAGCTGGTGGAGAGCGAGCTCTTTGGCCACCAGAAGGGCGCATTCACCGGCGCGGTGCAGACCAAGCGCGGCCTGTTCGAGGTGGCCCACAGCGGCACCCTGTTCCTGGACGAGATCGGCGAGCTCTCCCTCGACGCGCAGGCCAAGGTGCTGCGCGCCATCCAGGAGAAGGAGATCCAGCGCGTGGGCGGCGAGCAGACCTTGAGCGTCGATGTGCGGCTCATCTGCGCCACGCACCAGAACCTGGAGGAGCTGCTGACCCGGGGCGGCTTCCGCGAGGACCTGTTCTACCGCATCAACGTCTTCCCCATTTTCATCCCGGCCCTGCGCGAACGGCGCGAGGACATCCTGCCCCTGGCCGAGCACTTCCTGGGCGACTTCGCCAAGGAGTACGGCAAGAGCATCAAGCGCATCAGCACCCCGGCCATCGAGCTTTTGACCATGTACCATTGGCCGGGCAACGTGCGCGAGCTGCGCAACTGCCTGGAGCGCGCCGTGCTCTTGTGCGAGGAGGAGGTCATCCGCACCTACCACCTGCCGCCCACGCTCCAGACTGCGGACTCCTCGGCCACGGGCATAAACCTGTCCTTTGGCGAGGCCGTGGCCAAGTTCGAGCAGGAGCTGCTGGTCGACTCCCTCAAGAAGACGCGCGGCAACATGCTGCAAAGCGCGCGCGACCTGCGAGTGAGCTACCGCATCATCAACTACAAGGTGAAGAAGTACGCCCTCGACGTGAAGCGCTTCTCCGGCGTCAAGCCCAAGCGCAAGAAATAGCCTGCCCTGCGCTGGCGGTCTGTCCTGGCCGCCAGCGCCTCCTTTCCGGAAAGCCCCCGTCACCCCTGCCACGCCCACGAGGCAGCGCCCAGTCCTTTGTTCCCATCCTGCCGGAAATTGAATCCTTCCAGTTGATTATTGCGCGCATCCGTCATAACATCGCTTTGGGACAAGATAAGTGAGTGGTCAAAAATGGGCGGCGCTACCTTCTTTTTTGTGAACGCGCGCCGCTGCCTCGAACAAGGGGGCGTCCATGACCGATACGCTGATGAGTGTCACCGTGCTGCTGACCATGCCGCCGTTGCTCCTTGGCGTCATCAACAAGACCAAGGCCTGGTTCGGCGGCCGCACCGGCCCGCCCCTGCTGCAGACCTACTTCGACCTCCTGAAGCTGCTGCGCAAGTCCATGGTCCTCAGCCGCACCACCACCTGGGTCTTCCGCCTGGGTCCGCTCATCACCCTGGCAGCAGTCTTCCTGGCTGGCCTGCTCGTGCCCCAAGGCCCCTTTGACGCCCCGGTCAGCTTCAGCGGCGACGTGATCCTCTTCGCCTATCTCCTCGGCCTGGCGCGCTTCTTCACCACCTCCGCCGCCCTGGACACCGGCTCGGCCTTCGAGGGCATGGGCGCGGCGCGCGAGGTCACCTTCGCCTGCCTGACCGAGCCCACGCTGTTCTTCGCGCTGCTGGTGCTGGCCCGGATATCCGGGTCCCTCACCCTGACCGGCATGCTGCACGGCCCGGAGCAGGGCTTTCCGGCGGTGGCGGCGGCCCCGCTGATCCTGGTTGCCATCGGCCTGTTCGTGGTGCTGCTGACCGAGAACTGCCGCATCCCGGTGGACGACCCGACCACGCACCTGGAGCTGACCATGATCCACGAGGCCATGGTGCTCGACCACAGCGGCCCGCTCTTCGGCGCCATCCTCTACTCGGCCAGCCTCAAGCTGTTCATCCTGGGCGCGCTGCTGCTGCACCTCATCTTCCCGCTGCACACCGGGCTGGCCTGGGCCGACTGGGCCTTGTTCCTCGCGCAGCTGCTGGGGCTGGCCGTGGCCGTGGGCGTGGTGGAATCCGTGCGGGCCAGGCTGCCCATGCGCCATGTGCCCTACCTTCTGCTGGCGGCCATGCTCTCCTGCGGCTTCGGCCTGCTGCTGCTGGTGCGGTGATGAACATGGCCAGCCTGCTCAACAGCATCCTCGTGGTGGTCCTGGTGATGAACCTCTTCGCCCTGGGCGCCAGCCGCGTCCACGCGGTGATCCGCATCGTGGCGGCCCAGGGGGCCATCCTGGGCCTGATCCCGCTGCTGGCCCCGCAACACCTGACCATCCCGGCGCTGCTCATGGTCGTGGCGGCCATGGGCATCAAGGGCGCGGTGATTCCCGGCATCATGATGCGCGCCCTGCGCGACGCGGCGCTCAAGCGCGAGGTGGAGCCGCTCATCGGGCGCCTGCCCTCGACCATCCTGGGCGCAGCGGCCACGCTTCTGGCGCTGCTGTTCGCGGGCCAGCTGCCCCTGGCCGGCCCGCACGACGTGGTGCTTCTGGTGCCCGCGTCCATGGCCACGGTGCTGGTGGGCTTCATTCTTCTGACCACGCGCTACACCGCGCTGAACCAGATCGTGGGCTACCTGGTGCTGGAGAACGGCATCTTCATCTTCGGCATGCTGCTGGTGGAGGCCATGCCGCTGATGGTCGAGCTTGGCGTGCTGCTGGACCTGGTGGTGGGCATCTTCGTCATCTGCATCATCGTCAACCACATCAACCGGGCCTTCTCCTCCCTGGACACGCGCCAGCTGTCCTCGCTCAAGGAATGACCATGGCGCTGTGCATGATCCTCCTGCCGCTGCTCATGGCCGCCATAGCCCTGCTGATCCCCGTGGGCCGGGGGCGGCCCTGGCGGCCCTGGCTTTTCCCGCTCACGGCCGTGACGCAGATGACCCTTGTGGTCATCACCCTGGCCGGGGGCACCCTGACCGGAATTGGGTTGGGCTGGCTCGACGCCGGAGTCAGCGGCGACTGGCTGGTGCTGGACCCGCCGGGCCGCATCGTGCTGCTCCAGGTGAGCGTGCTGTACCTGTTCTGCTCCTTCTACGCCGTGGGCTACCTGCGCTACCGCAAGGAGACCGCCAACCGCGTGTTCTGCGCCTGCCTGCTGGCCTTCCTGGGGGCCATGAACCTGGTGGTCTGGTCGCACCATTTGGGCGTCATGTGGGTGGCGGTGGAGGCCACGACCCTGGTCACCGCGCCGCTCATCTACTTCCGGCGCACCCGCGAGAGCATCGAGGCCACCTGGAAGTATCTGCTGGTGGGCTCCGTGGGCATCGCCATGGCCCTGCTCGGCACCTACTTCCTGGCCTATTCCCTGGTCCACGTGGGCCTGGGCGCGCCGCTCACCATGGAGGGGCTGCTGGCCCACGCGCCGCAGCTGTCCAAGCCCTGGGTGCAGGCGGCCTTCGTGCTGCTGCTCGTGGGCTACGGCACCAAGATGGGCCTGGCCCCCATGCACACCTGGAAGCCAGACGCCTACGGCGAGGCCCCCGGCGTGGTGGGCGCGCTGCTCGCGGGCGGCGTGACCAGCTGCGCCTTCTTGGTGCTGGTGCGCGTCACGCACATCTGCCAGGCCGCCGGGGAAGGGGTGCTGACCTCGCGCCTGCTGCTGTTCCTGGGCCTGTTCTCCATGATCGTGGCCGCCATGTTCATGGCCGCCCAGCGCGACTTCAAGCGCCTGCTGGCTTACTCCAGCGTGGAGCACATGGGCATCCTGGCCCTGGGGCTCGGCCTGGGCGGCCCGGCCCTGTTCGGCACCATGCTGCACGTGCTGACCAACGGCCTGACCAAGGGCGTGCTGTTCTTAAGCGCGGGCAACATCCACCGCGCCTACGGCAGCAAGAGCACGGACCAGGTGCGCGGGGTGTTCCGGCGGCTGCCCCTGTCCGGCACCCTGTTCTTCCTGGGCTTCCTGGCCATCACCGGGTCCCCGCCCTTTGGCCCGTTCATCAGCGAGTTCGCCATCCTCACTGGCTCCTTCCAACTTGGGCGCTTCGCCGTGGGCGGGGCCTTTCTGGTGCTGCTGCTGGTGGTCTTCATCGGCATGAGCCGCACCGTGCTCCGGGCCGTGCAGGGCCGTCCCCCGGTTACCGCCGGCGGCAGCGCCCCGGTGCGCGAGACCCTGCTGACCATCCTGCCCCCGGCCCTGCTCATGCTCCTGGTGCTGCTGCTCGGCGTCATCATCCCGGCCCCGCTGGACGCGCTTCTGAAGGACGCCGCAGCCTACATGAACAGCCTGCCGGGGCCGGGACTGGGAGGCCTGCCATGAGCGCCAGCGCCGCCCTGCGCTCCTTCACCAACGGCTGGTCCATCGACCAGGCCTCCATCCCGCTGCTGGACCAGGACGCCCTTGCCCAGGTGATCCTGGACGCCGTGGCCGAGGGCCAGCGCGTGGTGGCCCTGTTTGGCGCGCAGGAGCAGGACGCGGTGGCGTTGTATGTGGTCCTGGCCAACGACGAGGACAACCTGCTCTGCGCCGCGCGCACGCTGATCACGGGCGAGGGCTTCGCCTCGCTCACGCCGCACTGCCCGCAGGTCCACCTGTTCGAGCGCGAGATCGCCGAGCAGTTCGGGCTCGTGCCCGAGGGCCACCCCTGGCTCAAGCCCGTGCGCTACCAGCCCTCGTGGACCGGCCGGGACGCCTGGGGCCGGGCGCCCGGCGAGAATATCCCGCCCGGAGTCGGCGACTTCTACCGCCTGGACGGCGAGGAGGTGCACGAGGTGGCCGTGGGCCCGGTGCATGCCGGGATCATTGAGCCCGGGCACTTCCGCTTCCAGTGCCTGGGCGAGCCGGTGCAGCACCTGGAGATCGCGCTGGGCTACCAGCACCGGGGCGTGGAGCAGGCCATGCTGGGCGGTCCGCACCCGCGCAGCGTCCACTACGCCGAGACCCTGGCCGGGGACGCGACCGTCGCCCACACGACCTCCTACTGCCAGGTGCTGGAGTCCTTGAGCCGCTGCCAGAAGACGGCCCGCTCCCAGACCCTGCGAGGCATCGCCCTGGAGCTGGAGCGCCTGGCCAACCACGTGGGCGACCTGGGCGCCATGGCCGGGGATGTGGGCTTCCTGCCCACGGCCAGTTACTGCGGGCGCATCCGGGGCGACGTGCTGAACATGACGGCCCTGCTCTGCGGCAGCCGCTTCGGCCGAGGCATGATCCGGCCCGGCGGCGTGGGTTTTGACCTGGACATGGACCGCTGCACAGCGCTGCTCATCCAGCTCGACGCCTTTGACGAGGACGCCCACGCGGCCATCAACCTGCTCTGGAACACGCCCTCGGTCATGGCCCGCTTCGAGGGCACCGGCCCGCTGTCCCGGCAGGCCGCCCTGGAGCTGGGCCTTGTGGGCCCGGCGGCGCGGGCCTCGGGCCTTGCGCGCGACGTGCGCCAGGACCAGCCCTGCGGGGTCTTCCGCTTCGCCCACATCCCGGCCTCGGCCGTGGACAGCGGCGACGTCTTTGCCCGGGCCTACGTGCGCTGGCTGGAGATCCACCAGTCCCTTCGCTTTGTCCGCGAGCAGCTGCGCGCCATGCCCTCCGGGGCCAGGCAGACGCCGCTGGGACCGCTGGCCCCGGACAGCTTCGTGGTGGCCCTGAACGAGGGCTGGCGCGGCGAGGTCTGCCACGTGGCCCTCACCGACGCCACGGGCCGCTTCCGGCGCTACAAGGTCGTGGACGCCTCGTTCCGCAACTGGAGCGGCCTGGCCTATGCCCTGCGCGGCCAGCAGATCTCGGATTTCCCGCTCTGCAACAAGAGCTTCAACCTCTCCTACTGCGGGTTTGACCTATGAGGCGGGCAACACACCCACGCAGGGAGGACGCGCCGTGCTGAAGATTTTGCAGGCCCGCATGCAGCAGGGCCACCGCACCATCCGCTACCCCGCCGGGCCGGCCCCGGCCGTGCCGGACCGCCTGCGCGGCCACCCGGTCCTGAACCCCGGCAAGTGCCTGGAGGGCTGCCGCGCCTGCCTGGAAGCCTGCCCCACCGGGGCCGTGAGTTTCAGCGAGGGACGCTCCGGCAAGCCGCAACTCGACCTGGGCCGCTGCCTGTTCTGCGCCCAGTGCGCGGACGCCTGCCCGGCCAAGGCTTTGAGCTTCAGCACGGAGCACCGCCTGGCCGCGCAACGGCGCGAGGATCTCCTCATCGGCTCAGACAACCCGAGGATCCGCCTGGCCCAGGCCCTGGAGCCCAGGCTGATGAAGCTCTTCGGCCGCTCGCTCAAGCTGCGCCAGGTCAGCGCGGGCGGCTGCAACGCCTGCGAGGCCGACACCAACGTGCTCGGCACCGTGGGCTGGGACCTGGGGCGCTTCGGCATCCAGTTCGTGGCCGCGCCCCGCCACGCCGACGGCCTGCTCATCACCGGCCCGGTGACGCAGAACATGAAGCTCGCCCTGGAAAAGACCTACGACGCCGTGCCCGAGCCCAAGATCGTCATCGCCGTGGGTGTGTGCGCCATCTCCGGCGGGCCGTACCAGGGCCATGCCCAGGCCAATGACGGGGCCGCAAGCGTGGTGCCGGTGGACCTGTTCATCCCCGGCTGCCCGCCGCACCCGCTGACCATCCTGGACGGGCTCCTGCGCCTGCTGGGGCGTGTCGGCAAGGACGACGGAGACGACGGAGACGGCGGCCAGGGCAAATGAGCACAGGCAAGGGCGACGAGCGCCGCAACAGAAGCAAAGGGTGAAGCAACCAGACGTTCAGGAGCAGCCGATGCAGTTGTCAGTCAGGGATGCCGCCAGCCTCCTCAATGTCTCCGAGGACACCGTGTACCGCTGGGTCAAGGAGGGCGTGCTCCCGGCCTACCACATCAACGAGCAGTATCGTTTCAACCGGGCCGAGCTGCTGGAATGGGCCACCTCCCGGCAGCTGGAGATCTCCACAGACGTCTTCCGGGACGAGATCCGGCCCCGCGCGCCGCTGTCCGGCCTCACCGACGCCCTGGAGGCCGGGGACGTGCTGTACGGGGTCGAGGGCGAGGACAAGTCCGTGGTGCTGCGCAACATCATCAACGCCCTGGCCCTGCCCGCCGAGGTGGACCGCGAGTTCCTCTACCAGGTGCTCCTGGCGCGCGAGGCCCTGGGCTCCACGGGCATCGGGGACGGCATCGCCATCCCGCACGTGCGCAACCCGGTCATCCTGCACATCAACAGGCCCGCCGTGACCCTGTGCTTCCTCAAGCAGGCCATCGACTTCCAGGCCATCGACAACAAGCCCGTGAGCACCCTGTTCATGCTCATCACGCCCACAGTGCGCGCGCACCTGCACCTGCTCTCGCGCCTGGGCTTCGTGCTGCGCGACCGCGCGGTCAAGGCCGCGCTTGTCCGGCAGGCCCCGCGCGGGGAGCTGCTGGCCGAGCTGGCCCGGGCCGAGGCCGCCCTGGCCCCGGCGGAAGACACCGGCGGGCCCCAGAAGATATAACCCGGCGCAGATCTCCTCCAACGCAAAGGACAAGCCCATGGCCCTGACCCTGATCCTCACAGCCATCGCCCTCGCCGCAGTCAGCGGGGCTCCGGGTCTTCTCTGCGCGCGCTCGTCGAACCTGGGCCAGCGGCTCTCGGCCGGGCTCATGGGCCTGGGCGCCCTGTCCGGACTGGCCGGGGCCTTGTGGGGCCTGCTGGCCGAGGCCTTCGAACTCTCAGCCTTCCCCTGGCCAGCGGTGGGCGACGCGTCCGTGGGCCTGGACGCCCTGAGCGCCTTCTTCCTGGTGCCGGTGTTCCTCATGGGCGGGCTCGGCTCGCTGTACGGCCTGGGCTACTGGCCCCAGGACCACCACCAGCGCAACGCCCGCAAGCTGCAAGTCTTCTGGGGGCTCATGGTGGCGGGCATGGCGCTTTTGGTGGTGGCCAGACACGTGCTGCTCCTGCTGCTGGGCTGGGAGCTCATGGCCCTGTGCGGATTTTTGCTCGTCAGCACCGAAGACCAGCGCGAGGAGTCCTGCCGCGCCGCATACATCTACCTGATCGGGGCGCACGTCAGCACCCTGGCCCTGTTCGCCCTGTTCGCCCTGTGGCGCTGGGCCACGGGCTCCTTTGCCCTGGCAACGGTGGCCCCGGGCGCGCTCGGCGTTGGTGTGCAGACCGCCCTGTTCCTGCTGGCCCTCGTGGGCTTCGGGCTCAAGGCTGGCGTCATGCCGCTGCACTTCTGGCTGCCCGGCGCGCACGCCAATGCACCGAGCCACGTGTCGGCCATGCTCTCGGGCGTGGTGCTCAAGATGGGCATCTACGGGCTGGTGCGCTTCCTGTCCCTTATGCCCAATCCGCCCGTAGCCTGGGGCGGACTGATCATCACCCTGGGCGCGGTGAGCGGCCTGCTCGGGGTGGTCTTCGCCCTGGGCCAGCATGACCTGAAGCGGCTCTTGGCCTACCACAGCGTGGAGAACATCGGCATCATCCTTCTGGGTTTGGGCCTGGCCTTGCTCGGGCGCTCGCTCCAGCACCCGGAATGGGTCATGCTGGGCCTGGCGGGCTGCCTGCTGCACGTGTGGAACCACGCCCTGTTCAAGTCCCTGCTGTTCTTCACTGCGGGCTCGGTGCTGCACGGCACGCGCACACGCCAGCTGGACCAGCTGGGCGGCCTGGCCGGCCCCATGCCCTGGACCGCGCTGATGTTCCTGGTCGGCGCGGTGGCCATCTGCGGCCTGCCGCCGCTGAACGGCTTCGTGAGCGAGTTCCTGGTCTACCTGGGGCTCTGGCATACGGTAACCACCGTTGATACGGGCGGGGGCGCCGGGCTCGGGGCGGCCATGATCGCCGTGCCGGTGCTGGCCATGATCGGCGCGCTGGCCGTGGCCTGCTTCGTGAAGGTCTACGGCTCGGTGTTCCTGGGCCTGCCGCGCACCCCGGCCGCTTCCCGCGCCAAGGAGTCGCCGCTGAGCATGCGCGCTCCCATGCTGGTGCTGGCCCTGTGCTGCGCGCTCATCGGCCTGGCCCCGGCGCTGGTGGTGCCGGTGCTGGAGCCCGTGCTGGCGCACTGGAGCCCGGAGGCCCTGGCCGCCGGGCCGGGGTTGGGCTCCCTGGCCCCGCTTTCGACCCTCAGCGCGCTGTCCATGCTCCTGGTGGCGCTGGTGCTGGCCCTGGGCCTGGCCCTGGCCCGCAAGGCCCGCCTGGCCCCGCGCCAGGGCACCTGGGACTGCGGCTACGCCCGGCCCACCAGCCGCATGCAGTACACGGCCTCGTCCTTTGCCCAGACCATCGTGGACATGTTCGGCTGGGTGCTGCGCCAGCACGTGCAGCAGCCCCGGCTGGAGGGGCATTTCCCGGCTCAGGCCAAGATGCAGACCCACGTGGACGAGCTGGTGCTGGACCGGGTGCTGCTGCCTGCTGGCCGCAGGGTCGAGCGCTGGTTCGCCTGGTTCCACCTGTTCCAGCAGGGCCTGACCCAGCAGTACGTGCTCTACATCCTCATCGCGGTGGTGCTGCTGCTGGGCTCGCTCATCCCGCTGGACGAGATGCTCGCGCGGCTGTTCCTGCGCTGAGCGCCCCGCCGCAGCCCTTGCGCCCATCCTTGCCCACCCCCTTGCCCATGGAGGGAGGCCGTGGCATGTTCAGCCACAAGCCGGGCCGACGGACCCTCGCCCGCCAAGAGGCTTGGCCCTGGCCCGCGCGCAGCCGCATAATTCGGCGGCCCGGAGACAGGCCAGGACGAGCAGGAGGATTCGGCACGACATGACGGACCACACGCCCGCGCACAAGAGCTTCACAGCCTCGCTGCACCGCCTGCTGCTCCGGCGCGTCCTGCGCATGACGGCGCTCATCTGCCTGCTGCTGGGGGGCGCGGTGTGCGTCAACGAGTTCAGGCGCTACGACGACTCCGTCCTGCAGGTCACCATGCAGGCGGCCGAGGACTTCCGGCGCAACATCCTCTCGCACCTCGACAGGCCGGACCAGGCCGAGGGCCGAGGCATCCAGGCCGCGCTGGACGCGCTGCCCCGCAGGCAGCACCCGGACCCCCAGGGCCGCACCATCTACATCCGCATCACGGACACCAGCCAGCGCCTGCTCGCCCAGCGCTTCGTGCCGGACTACGCCCACCAGGCCGAGGTGGAGCGGTTCATGGACGCGCACACCTTCCCCTTCACCCCCGGCGGCCAGGACCAGTTCCGCGAGATCGTGCGCATCGCGGGCAAGCCACACCTGCACCTGGGCATGGCTTTCACCAACAGCAAAGGCCAGAATGCGGCCTACGCGGAGAGCCTCTTCGCCGTGTCCGACGAGGCCCTGGACGGCATCACCAAGGGGATACTGCACACGGTGGCCATGGTGGTGCTGGTGGTGCTGGCCGCCACCCTGCTGCTGTACCCGGTGATCATCCGGCTGCTCAAGCGCGTCACGGACCTCTCCGTGCACCTGCAGGAGGCCAACCTGGAGACCTTGAGCGTGCTGGGCAGCGCCATCGCCAAGCGCGACAGCGACACCGACCAGCACAACTACCGCGTCACCATCTACTCCGTGCGCCTGGCCGAGGCCCTGGGCCTGGACGACGCGGCCATCCGGCCGCTGGTCAAGGGCGCCATGCTGCACGACGTGGGCAAGATCGGCATCCGCGACGCCATCCTGCTCAAGCCCGGCCCGCTGACCGAGGCGGAGTTCACCGAGATGCAGCAGCACGTGCAGCACGGCCGCGACATCGTGGCCCAGGCCAGCTGGCTCAGCGACGCCGTGGACGTCATCAGCGGCCACCACGAGCGCTACGACGGCCAGGGCTACGACCGAGGCGGCGGCGGCGTGGAGATCCCGCTGGGCGCGCGGCTCTTCGCCATCGCCGACGTGTTCGACGCGCTGACTTCGCGCAGGCCGTACAAGGAGCCCTTCAGCTTCGAGGAGGCCATGCGCCAGATGGAGGAAGGCCGCGGCACGCACTTCGACCCGGACCTGCTCGACGCCTTCGCAGGCATCGCCCGGACGCTTTACGACACCACCGCAGCCTGCGACGAGGCCGGGCTCAAGACCTGCCTGCGCGAGATCTGCCAGGCCCACTTCACCGCCGACATCGAGGCCATGCTGGAGGGCGTGGAGAAGCTGGTTCCCGGCAAGTGGGACCGGCAGGCCGCGCCTACAGCATCTTCCTGAACTTCATGAACAGGATCGCGCACGCGGCCAGCAGGCCAGCCCAGCGCCGGGCCGAGCAGCCTCCCTGCCTCTCCAGGCTTACCTACTGCCAACTCAAGGTGACATGACGGCATCTTGCATTCAAAATTATACTAACAAAATAAGAATATTGCGTCCTTGTCAGCATGGCACGTCCCTTGCTTTCCCTGAGGCATCGGTTCGCACTTTCAATTGACCAAAGGAGCGCAATATGACGACATTGAGCAGACGTGATGCCTTGAGCTGGCTGGGCGGCGCGGTTCTCGGCGGTGTTGTGGCCGGGGTGGGCGGAGTCGTTTCCACGGCCAGGGAAGGGTTCGCGGCCAAAACAGCGGCATCCCCGGCGCTGTGGACCCCGCACAAGCTGGACGCCGCTGAATGCGCGCCCCTGGCTCACGCGGGATACTGGTACGAGGGCCTCGGCTGCTGCTACGGCGTGTTCGAGTCCATCATCGGCAGCATGGGCCGCAAGCATGGCGCGCCCTACAACCAGTTCCCCTTCGCCATGATGGAGGTCGGCAAGAGCGGCATCTCCGACTGGGGCACCGTCTGCGGCGCGCTGCTCGGCGCGGCCAGCGCCTTCGCCCTGTTCTGGGGCCGCAAGGAGCGCGACCCCATGGTCACGGAGCTGTTCCGCTGGTACGAGAAGACGGCCTTCCCCATGTACACCCCGGCCCCGGGAGCGCCGGGCCTGGCCGGTCCCCTGCCCACCCACGTGTCCGGGTCGGTGCTCTGCCACCTCTCCGTCAGCACCTGGAGCCTGGCCACGGGCATCGACGCCAACAGCAAGCAGCGCAGCGAGCGCTGTTCGCGCATCACCGCAGATGTGGCGGTGAAGGCCATCGAGATCATGAACGCCAAGATCGACGGCGCCTTCGCTCCCGGACTCAAGTCCACGGCCGAGGCCGGCTGCGTGTCCTGCCACGGCAAGGGCAAGGCCTCGCCCATCCTGAAGGGCCGCATGGACTGCACCCCCTGTCACGGTGGCAGCGTCCACGTGCAGGACAAGTTCCACAAGCACCCGTAGCCAATGAACTCTCGTCCGACACGAGCCCAGTCAACCGCCGGATAGGGGGCAGGCGCCTGGAGGGCGCCACCCCCGCATCCCGCACGAGGCTGCGCAGCCGCTGACAACGGCAGCCAGGGGCGGCAGCCAGGCGACGAGCGTCGACGATCATGATTCTTTATGTCCGGATTCTCCTTGCGGGCAAAAGAAAGGGGAGGGCAAGACCACGGCCCTCCCCACCTTTTTTCCGCGCCTGGCCCCAGGTGGGAAGCCTGCGCGGGCGAGACTCCAGGCAATGCTGCGGGTAATGTCCCAGGCGCGGAAGGAATCGGCCCGGTAAAGGTGCGGAGATCCTGCCAGGGGCCAGCGGTCTCGTCTCGACGCGCTGCCCTGCGCCCTTTGGGCTAGCCCTTGCGGTAGCTGCCGCTGCTGATGTCCATGCGCTTGAGGATCTTCTGCAGAGAGAAGCGCTCCACGCCGCTGATCCTGGCGGCCTCGGAGATGTTGCCCTGGGTGTGGTCCAGCAGCCGCTCGACATAGGTGCGCGTGAACTTGTCCACCACCATCTGCTTGCTCTCCTTGTAGGGCGAGAACGTGCCGCCGGACTCCTGGCCCAAGGCGCTGGCGCTCTCCGCCAGGCGCGCGTGGGCGGCCTCGATGCGGTTGCCGGGGCAGAACACCGCCAGCCGCCGCACCAGGTTCAAAAGCTCGCGCACGTTGCCGGGCCATTCGCGGCAGCTGAGGTAGGACAAGGCCTCGTCGGACAGCTCCTTCTGCGGCACGCCGAGCTCCCGGCAGACAGTAATCAGGAAGTGGCTGGCGATGAGCGGGATGTCCTGCGTGCGCTCGCGCAGGGGCGGCACATGGATGGAGAGCACATTCAGGCGGAAGTAGAGATCCTCGCGGAAGCTCTGGTCAATGATCTTGGCCTCCAGGTTCCGGTTGGTCGAGGCCAGGACGCGCGCATTGACCTTCACGGCGTCATTGGTGCCCACGGGCCGCACCTCGCCTTCCTGGATGACGCGCAAAAGCTTGGTCTGGACGTTGTGAGGGATGTCGCCAATCTCGTCCAGGAGGATGGTGCCCCGGTCCGCAGCCATGAACAGCCCCTTGCGGTTCTTGTCCGCGCCGGTGAAGGCTCCCCGCACATGGCCGAAGAGCTCGCTCTCCAGCAGGGGTTCCGGGATGGCCGGGCAGTTCACCGTGACGAAGGCCGCGTTGGACCGGTGCCCCAAAGCCTGAATGGAGCGGGCCACCAGCTCCTTGCCGGTGCCGGACTCGCCCCGGATGAGCACGGTGTAGTCCGACGCGGCCACGGCCAGGATGGTCTTGCGCAGGCGGCGCATGGGCGGGCTCTCGCCGATGAGCATGGGGCCGAGCTCATTGTTGGCCGCCTTCTCCCGCAGGCGCGTGTTCTCGCGCAGGAGCAGGCTGCGCTCCATGGCCTTGCCCACGATGCGGAAGAGCTGCTCCTGGTCCACGGGCTTGGTCAGGAAGTCGTAGGCGCCCTCCTTGAGGGCGGCCACGGCGGTAGCGACCGAACCGAAGGCGGTGATCATGATCACCGTGAGCGAGGGGTCCTGGGCCAGGGCCTCGGTGAGCAGCGCCTGGCCAGAGATGCCGGGCATGCGCAAATCCGTGAGGAGGATGGAGTAGTCGCCGCGCTCCAGCTCCTGCAGGGCCTCCGCTCCGGACTCCCGCACCTCGAAGGTCCAGCCTGGGAACTGGCCGGACAACAGGCGCGAAAGCCCCACGGCGAAGTCCCGCTGGTCGTCGACCACGAGCACGGACCCGCAGCAGGCGTCGGTTGGTCTGGTCATATGTTTCCCCCCAGGTGGCTAGAGGATTGCGGGGCAGGATCATCGCCCTGGGCCGGAAAGGTCAAGAGAAAGACGGCGCCCGGCTCGCTCAATATCTCCACGGTTCCGCCCAGCTCACGCATGAGCTCGTGCACCACGGTGAGCCCCAGGCCCGTGCCCTTGCCGATCTCCTTGGTGGTGAAGAAGGGGTCGAACACCTGGCCGAGGTGCTCCGGCGGGATGCCCGGGCCGTTGTCGGCCACGCGCAGGCGCACGCTCCGGCCATCCGCCACGGCTTCGGTGCCGATGCGGATGCGGCCCGTTTCCATGGGCACGGCGTCAAAGGCGTTAACCAGCAGGTTGGTCAAAATCTGCTCAATGGACGAGGAATCGGCTACGACGCGCGGCAGGCCCGGGGGCAGGTCCAGCTCCAGCGCCACTCCGGTCTTGTCCACCTGGACGCGGAAGATCTGCGCCACGTCGCGCGCCACGGCGTTCATATCGCAGGGGCCGGTGGAGGACTTGTTCACCCGGGCCAAGCCCAGCAGGTCCTGCAGCACCTTCTGGGCCTTCTTGGTGTGCCGCAGAATGACCTCCAGGTCCTCCTGCGCCTGCACCCCCGGCTGGCTCTTCTGCAGCAGCTGGGCGTAGCAGCTGATGACGCCGAGCGGGTTGTTGATCTCGTGCGCCAGCCCGCCCGCAAGCTTGCCCAGGGCGGCCAGCTTCTCGCTCTGCTGCATCTGGGCGTGCAGGCGCTTCTCGGCGGTGGTCTCGCGGATGTAGACCACGGCCCTGCCCACGTCGCCGCCGCCGAGCAGGGGATACACGCTCACCGCGAGGAAGCGCGGGCCGGGCAGCTCGAACTCCATGCTCGACGGGGCCTGCCCGGCGATGGCCGCGGCCAGGCTGCCGTCCTGCACCGCCGGGGCGGAGATGCTGGCGAACCAGGTCTGGATGCGCGAGCCGGGCCGGATGCCCTCAGCCAGGGCGCGGGCCGAGGAGTTGGCCAGCACCACCGCCCCGCCCTCGTCCACCAGGAGCAGCGGGTCGGAGATGCCCTCGAAGATGAGCTCGAGCAGCTTGTTCTGGCGCAGGAGCGCGTTGATGGCCTCCAGGTTCTCGATGGCGATGCCCAGCTGCTGGCCAAGAGCGAGCAGCACCTCTGCCGAGATCTCCGGCCGGGGCGCGGCGTCCCAGAACAGGCCCACGAGGCCACGGTTGAAATCCGAGGTGCTGACCGGCACGAAGACCCGGTCCTCCTCCACGCGCATCTGCCCGGCGCCGACCATCTCCACCCAGTCCGAAGGCATGGGCGGCGCGGCTTCCGTTTCGGGCCAGGAATACTGCTGGCGCCCCAGCGGCGCGCAGACATACCCGGCGCGGGTGGCGCCGAAGCGCTGCGCGATGCGCGGCAGGGCGCTCTTCAGCAGCTCCGCGTTGCCGTGGCTGTGGTTCAGGTCGTCCAAAAGCTCCACGAACAGCTGCACATCGGTGCGGTGCTCTGCGGCCTCCATGCTCAGGTCCGCCGTGCGGCTGCGCACCTTGTCCTCAAGGTTGGCGGCGTAGTCCTCCAGCTGACTGCGGGCCTCGCGCAGGTGGGAGGCAAAGGCCCCAAAGGCCTCCAGCAGCGAGTGGATCTCGTCGCCCTCGTCCAGCCTGTCGAGGATGGACTGGTCCTTGGAGCTGGTGAAGTTGGCGCGGAAGATGGCCGAGAGGCGGCGCAGGTTCGTCACCACCAGGCGGTTGAAGAAGATGAGGATGAGCAGGAAGATGCCCACGGCCATGGCGATGAAGGAGATGCCGAAGAGGGTGATGGACTCCTGGATGTGCTTGACGCTCTTGTCCACGGGCATGCCCACGAAATCAAGCCCGGCCAGCTCGCCCTTCTTGCGGCCGAAGCCGCGCTTGTCGCCGTAGCGCTCGATGAGCACGTCGGGCGCGTCGTCGGGGTTGCCATGGCAGGTCAGACATTCCTGCTCAAAGAGCACGGGCCGGGCCATGATGAAGTGCTCCACCCCGCCGATGTCCCGGTAGCCGCGATAGTTTACATTGTTCGGGTGGGCCAGGAAGTAGTTGATGAGCCCGCGTTCCAGGACGTTCGCCACCGAGGCCGGGTTGCGCGGATGCAGAGCCACGCGCCGGTAGATGTACTGGTCGCGCTGGGAGTTCAGGTCCACCAGCACCTTGCGCGTCACAAAGGAGGTGCTCATGGCCTCAAGCAGGAAGTCCTCCGCTGGCAGGGCCTTGCGCACGCTCGGGCGGAGCATGATGCGCACGTAGTCCTGCACCGAGGCGAGGTGGGAGAACACGAGCTCGGCCTTGGCCTCGGCCTCGATGTGCAGCATCTCCCGCAGGTGGATGTTCAGGGAGATGATGAAGACCACCCCCAGCAAGAGGAATATGCCGGCAAGGCCCAGAAGGAATTTGTGCTGAAGCTTCCCGTGGTGGTGGCTCGACATGGTCCAGGCTCCTGGTTCCCCTCCTCCTGAACCCGCCGCACCGGGGCCGGAGTGCGGCGGGCAGGAGGCCCGGCGGGCTGGAAGTGCCCAGTCCGGGAGGGGCGATGTGTGCAACCGCAGCAGCGGCGTGGAAGAAGTCGTCACTTACCCAGTCAGGCATCGCCAAGGATTTTCTTCCGACCCTATGGGTCCAGGTAAAGGGCTTCTTCTCAAAGGGCAAGTGGGCTGTCCTGCCCCTGTAATTTTTCTGCCTGTCGTTTTCATCCTCGCAAGGGCTTGAAGGTTGCCCCGCGATATGGCCTGGGGCCTCAGTCCGGGGGGTGTAATCTCGCGCAGTGCGGGTCCATGCCATTGCCGCGCACCACATTCTGCGTATCCGGAGTGTTTAATTGCCACCGCTGCAAGCCAGGCGTTCCGCCACACGGCAGAAACCACCTGACCCGTGCCGTCACTTCTTGTTCAGCACCTCATCAAGGTACTGTTCTGACTCCTTCACCTGCTCGACATCGGTGTAATAGTACCGCGTCGGGTCGATGCCGTTCTCGTTCAGGTACAGGGACATCCTGTTCAGGATGCCGCACGAGCTGGTCAACATGGGCAGCAGTACATAGGTGAACGTCAGCATAGCTCCAAGGGTCACCACGAAGTTGCGAAGCCGCAGCGGTAAGTTCTTCTCGTTCATGGGGGTGTCCTTTTGAAAGCCGGGGGGAAAGGTCTCCCCCCCGGCATGTTCAGTCAGCCGCCAATCGCTAGATCTTCGCGGTGATCTCCGGGAACACCAGGTAGAACATGACGTAGGCCATGGCCAGGGTCAGGACCAGGTTGAACGTCTGGCCGCACACATACAGGATGAGAGGCTTGCCGCCCTTGAAGTACTTGGACAAGGCGCGGAAGTTGGTGGACAGGCCAATGGCCGCGAAGGACAGGGCGAAGAACCAGGCGCGCAGCAGGCGGGTTCCGCCGCGGACCACGCCCTGCTCCAACATGGCGTTGCCCATGTCCTTGCCCAGGCTGCTGTCCAGCAGGGAGAAGATGACGGACGCCGCCAAAAAGCCCAGGACGAACTTGGGGAAGCGGTTCCAGATCTCGGAAACGCCGACCTTGCGACCGGCCTCGTGCTCCACCTTCAGGCACCAGTACATGGCCACGCAGAAGGCGGTGACGCCGATCAGGACGTTCTGGATCATCTTGATGGTCGCCGCGACATACATGGCCTTCTCTCCCAGGAAGGCGCCGGCCGCAGCCACGGCTCCGGTGGAGTCGATGGTGCCGCCCATCCACGCGCCGCCCAGGATTACGGGCATGCCCATGGCCTTGATGGCGGCGGGCATGGCGATCATCATGATGGCGGTGAAGACCAGGGACAGGCCGATGGACAGGGTCAGCTCCTCCTTCTTGGCCCGGCAGGCTGCTGCCGTGGCGATGGCGGCGGAGGTGCCGCAGACCGACATGTCGGCGGAGATGACGATATTCAGGGTCTTGGAGGGCATCTTCAGCACCTTCTGGCCGAAGATGTAGGTGCAGATGAGCACGATGGGCGTGACCACCCAGGCCACGAAAATGCCCGGGATGCCGATGGCCACGATCTTGTTGAACAGCACCTCAGCGCCGAGCAGAACCAGACCGCTCTTGATGAAGAACTCGACCTGGCAGGCCGGGAGGACCCACTTGGGGGTGCCCAGGGTGTTGGCGATGATCATGCCCAGGATGACGCCCCAGGCCTCGGCACCGAAGCCATACTGCTTGCTGATGGCTTGGTTGCCCAGCATGTAGGCCAGGCAGGCCACGAGGAAGACGACGACAAAGCCCTGGGCAAAGGCCGTGAAGCTCATGCCCATCATCTTGATGCCCGCGCCGAAGAGCAGCACCATGAACAGGCACAGGCCGATGAGCGTGGGAATGTGGTTGTACGGCTTGTGTTCCGTCTTCTTCTTGGCGTCGCTGGCCTTCCTGTGCTCCACCCGCCAGTCGGAGATCTTATCCTTGGCCGCGTCGTTCAGGGCCGGGTTCTGGAAGGAGGCCTGGGCGGCCGCAGCTTCTGCCTCGGTGGCGGCCACAAGGGCCGTGCCGGCCGCAGCCTTGGCGGCCTCAAACTTGGGCATGGCCTTCTCATTGACGACCTTGACCTGCTGCTCGGTCTGGATGAACGCGTCCAGGGGATTGCTCTTCCAGGAGCCAGGAGACTTGGTCCAGTGCGAAACGAACTTGCCAAAGCCCGAACCCGACGCCTTCAGCTTGCCCTTGTCGTCATTGGCCTTGAACCAGGCGATGGTCTTGAACGGCGCCTTTGCGGCCTCGACGGCCTGGATCTGGTTCGCCACCTCTATCTTCTTCGCAAAGTCCTCCTTCGGTGCGAAGTTGAAATAGGCAAACATACACACCACGATGACCAGAAACCCGAGCCAGATGGCGAGAAAATCTTCCTTCTTCCACAGGTCCGACCACTGGCTGTGCCCGTGATCAACCACAACGTTTGCGTCTTGTTCCATAGCCAGCACTCCTCCTTCCCTTTGCGCACAAGCTCCCCTTTGGGAGCGCTCCTCAATGCCTCTACCGAACACCTCGCGCCGCCAAGGCAGACGCACTCAAAAATCCTTTGGGGTGGGAATGCTCCGCACCCGCTACTGACTCATGAGCAAAACTTGAGCCAGCATCGCCGTGGTACAACACACCAAAATAACATGATCTTTTTTGTTCATTGCCCAGAAAACGCCAACTCGAGTTGGCGATGCGCCTTCCGCCAAAGGCAGAAGGCAAGACTTCCAGCCTGGCGCGGCAGGGCCAGAGCGTAAAGAATTCGGCCACAAGCAAGGGGCAGGCAGGGGGCGCTTGGGAGTGCGGTTGCGGAGGGGGGCAAAAGGGAGAGCGAGGCAGCACAAAACGCTGATTGAAACGTATTCTTTTCCAACGCCTAAAGCTTCATACATGTCGAGTTTTCAATACACATCATTGCGCACACGCCCTGGCCAACGGGTCTGCGCATGTCCGGCGATGCACAATAAAGTTATCCCAATTCGACATGTTATGTGCAATCGTACAGCCGAACGCATATCCTCACCATTCCGGCACAATGCTTGCTCCTTATGTCACAAGCTAGCCCGTTGGGCCGGCGCATTTCAAGTACGGCCCAAACCGTTTGGAAAGGAGAGGCGTGATGAAAATGACCCCGAGCGAGGCGTTGGCTGAAACCCTGGTCGCTGAGGGCGTACAGAATGTCTTCGGCATCGTAGGATCCGCGTTCATGGATTTGCTTGATCTGTTCCCCGCAGCAGGCATCCGTTTTATTCCCTGCGCCCACGAGCAGGCTGCAGCCCACGCGGCGGACGGCCTGGCACGCGTCACCGGAAAGCCCCAAGCCTGCATCGCCCAGAACGGCCCTGGCGCGCTTAATTTCGTCTCCGCCATCACCGCAGCCTACTGGGCGCACTCCCCGGTGGTGGCCCTGACCCCGGAAACCGGCAGCAAGGGCATCGGCACCGGCGGTTTCCAGGAAATCGACCAGATGCCCTTTTTCCAGGCCAACACGAAGTATCAGGTACGCGTGAACCGGCCCGACCGCATGGCCGAACTGGCGCGCCGCTGCTTCTACATCGCCAAGGCCGAGAACGGCCCGACCCAGTTGAACATCCCTCGCGACTATTTCTACGGCATCTGTGACGACGACATCTACACCACGCCCACCGTCATGCGCGGCCCCGGCGCGGCAAGCCAGGTTGAGGAGGCCGCGCGCCTGCTGGCCGGCGCCAAGTACCCGGTGATCCTGGCCGGTGGCGGCGTGTCCATGGCTGACGCCATCGCCGAGACCCGCCTGCTGGCCGAGCACCTCACCGCGCCCGTGTGCAACAGCTACCTGCACAACGACTCCTTCCCGGCCGACCACCCGCTCTCTTGCGGACCCATCGGCTACTGCGGGTCCAAGGCCGCCATGCGCACCATCGCCAAGGCCGACGTGATCCTGGCCCTGGGCAGCCGCCTCGGCCCCTTCGGCACCCTGCCCCAGTACGACATCGAATACTGGCCCAAGAACGCCAAGGTCATTCAGGTCGACATGGACCACCGCATGCTCGGCCTGTCCAAGCGCGTGAACCTTGGCGTCGTGGCCGATGCCAAGGAGTTCGCCGGGGCGCTGCTCAGGGCCCTCAAGGGCCTGGAGCCCAAGCGCAAGCCCGCGCCCGCGCGCCAGAAGGATGTGGCCGCCGAAAAGGCCGAATGGAACGACGAGCTCAAGAAGTGGTCCTCCTCCACGGCCAAGCTCATGCACCCGCGCCGCTTCCTCAAGGAGCTCTCCGAGGCCATCCCGGCCGACTCCATCGTGGCCACGGACATCGGCAACAACTGCTCCATGACCAACAGCTACCTGAAGTTCAGCGGCGCGCGCCAGCACATCTCGGCCCTGTCCTGGGGCAACTGCGGCTTCGCCTATGGCGCGGCCATGGGCGCCAAGATCGGCATGCCCGCGACCCCGGTGTTCGCCCTGCAGGGCGACGGCGCCTACGGCATCAGCGGCCTGTCCGAGGTCATGACCGCCGTGCGCGAGAACATCCCGGTCATCGCCGTGGTCTTCCAGAACTACGAGTGGGGCGCGGAGAAGAAGAACCAGGTGGACTACTACGCCGAACGCTACGTTGGCGTGAACCTGCGCGAGAACCCGAGCTACGCCCAGTTGGCCAAGGACATGGGCGCAGACGGCTACCGCATTGAGGACTACAAGACAGTGAAGGACGTGGTCCGCGCGGCCGTGGCCTCGGGCCGGCCCACGGTCATCGAGGCGGTCGTCGAGGGCGGCAAGAAGGTGCTGGCCGAGCCCTTCCGTCGCGACGCCCTGGCCATGCCCACCCGTTACCTGGACAAGTACGCGCATTTGAATGCGCCCAAGAAAAAGTAGAAGCCATTCCCTCCCTCTGCCGGGGACCGGCTCCCGCGCCCATGGCGGGGGCCAACCCCGAAAGAGACGGCCCCGGTTGTTCTTTGTACCGAGAGTCCTTTTGGCCCGCCCCAGACCGTCTGCCCGTGGGGGGAAAGCCTGCCGATGCAGGGCCGAGTCCACTTAGCGCGCAACGAAAGTCGCGGAGGATGCATCCATGCAAAACAAAGCGGAACTTACCGATCCCAGCGCCCTTGTGAAGGGTGATGTGGAGCATGTCTGGCACCACCTGCTCCAGCATAGCGCACTGGTCGCCAAGGAGCCTGTCATCATGGTCGAGGGCGACGGCCTGCGGCTGCGCGACATCCACGGCCGTGAATACCTCGACGCCACCTCCGGCGGGGTCTGGTGCGTCAACGTGGGCTACGGCCGCAAGCGCATCGCCGAGGCCGTCTGCGCCCAGATGATCAAGATGCCCTACTACGCCGCCACCGCGGGCAACATCCCCTACATCGAGTTCGCGTCCAAGCTGACCTCGCTCATGCCGGGCATCAACCGCGTGTACCTGTCCAACTCCGGCTCCGAGGCCAACGAGAAGGCCTACAAGATGGTCCGGGCCATCGGCCACATGAAGCACGACGGCCACAAGAAGACCGTCCTCTACCGCCACCGCGACTACCACGGCACCACCATCGGCGCGCTGTCCTCCACGGGCCAGCAGGAGCGCCGCGAGTGGTTCGGCCCCTTTGCCCCAGGCTTCGCCGAATTCCCCCACGCCTGCTGCTACCGCTGCGCCTTCGGCAAGACCTACCCCGGCTGCGACATCGACTGCGCCAAGGCCCTGGAGACCGTCATCCAGCAGGAAGGCCCGGAAGAGGTCGGCGCGGTCATCGTTGAGCCCATCACCGCAGGGGGCGGGGTCATCCCTCCGGTGGCCGAGTACTACGACGTGCTCCAGGAGATCTGCCGCCGCCACGGTGTGCTGCTCATCATGGACGAGGTGGTCTGCGGCATGGGCCGCACGGGCAAGTGGTTCGGCTACCAGCACTACAACGCCAAGCCGGACATCGTGACCATGGCCAAGGGCGTGGCCAGCGCCTACATGCCCATCTCCGTCACCGCCACCACGGAGAACGTCTTCGCCCAGTTCCTGCACGACACCAGCGATGCCATGGCCTACTTCCGCGACATCAGCACCTTTGGCGGCTGCGCAGCGGCCTGCACGGCGGCCATCGAGAACACCGCCATCATCGAGGAGGAGAACCTGCTCGAGAATTGCCGGGTCATGGGCGAGCGCCTGCTGGACGGCCTCAAGGGCATGACCGGCCTGCCCCATGTGGGCGACGTGCGCGGCAAGGGTCTGCTCTGCGGCATCGAGCTGGTCGAGGACAAGAAGACCCGCCAGCCCGTCCACGAGACCTATGCCATGCGCGCTGTGGGCGAGATCGCCGCCCAGGGCGTGCTGGTGGGCCGCACCAACCGCAGCCTGCCCGGCCACAACAACATCATCAACCTGGCCCCGGCCCTGTGCGTCAGCAAGGATGAGATCGACACGATCCTGAAGGCCGTGGAAAACGCGCTCGTCAAGGCGGCGCAGTAGCCAACCGGCCGCACAGTAAGCGGCAACACAGCGGCAAGACAACGGAAAAGGGCTTACGCAACACGAGAGCGAGGAGTTGCCAATGGCGCGAGAGGGCGAGACAAGCCAGTCCAAGATCGAGGTCCGCAACCTGACCAAGCGCTACGGCGAACTGCTGGTGCTCGACGACATCAACTTCGACGTGGCCGAGGGTGAGTTCGTGGCCATTGTCGGCCCGACCGGCTGTGGCAAGACCACCTTCTTAAACGCCCTGTCGCGGCTCATCCCCATCACCCAGGGCCACATCCGCATCGACGGCGAGGACGCCGATCCCAAGCGCCACAACATCTCCTTCGTGTTCCAGGAGCCCACCTGCCTGCCCTGGCGCACCGTGCGCGACAACGTGGCCTATGGCATGGAGGTCAAGGGACTGCCCCAGGCCGAGATCAACGCCCGGCTGGAGAAGATCCTTGAGCTTGTGGGGCTGACGCAGTGCCAGAACCTCTACCCCAACCAGATCTCCGCCAGCATGCTCCAGCGCATCGCGGTGTCGCGCGCCTTTGCCGTGAACCCGGACCTGCTGCTCATGGACGAGCCATACGGCCAGCTCGACGTGAAGCTCAGGTTCTACCTCGAGGATGAGCTCTTGAGCCTCTGGCAGAAGCTCGGGAGCACCGTGCTGTTCATCACCCACAACATCGAGGAGGCCGTGTACGTGGCGCAGCGCATCCTGGTGCTGTCCAACAAGCCGACCAAGATCAAGGCCGAGGTCAAGGTGGACCTGCCCCGGCCCAGGGACTTCCGCGATCCTGAATTCGTCCGCATCCGCAAGCACGTCACCGAGCTCATACGCTGGTGGTAGCGCTGCGGCGGCGGTGAAGTCGACAGGGGGAAACAGCGCGGCGGGCAGACCGCGCAAATGGTGAGCGAATAACTCAACGACGGAGGAACAGTCCATGCAAAAGCTTAAGCATCACATCACGCTGTGTGTTGTGCTGGTTCTGGTCCTGACCTGGGCCGGATTGGCGCAGGCGGAGACCAAGGTGCTGAACACCACCTGGCAGGCCGAGCACGAGACCTTCATCCCCTGGTACGCCAAGGCCCACGGCTGGGACAAGGCCGAGGGCTTTGAGTTCAAGCTCCACATGTTCGACTCCGGCATGGCCCAGCTGGAAGCCCTGCCCGCCAAGCAGTGGGTTCTGGGCGGCACCGGCGGCGTGCCCATGATGTTCGGCGCGCTCCGTCACAACGCCTACCTCATCGCCATCGGCAACGACGAGTCCGTGACCAACGCCGTGCTCGTGAGGCCGAACAGCCCCATCCTGAAGACCAAGGGCTTCAACAAGAAGTTCCCCGAGGTCTTCGGCTCGCCCGAGTCCGTGAAGGGCAAGACCATCCTGGTCACCACCATCTCTTCGGGCCACTACGCCATGAGCCTTTGGCTCAAGTCGCTGGGCCTGACGGACAAGGACGTCATCATCAAGAACATGGACCCCGCCCAGTGCGTGGCCGCCTTCCAGAAGGGCATCGGTGACGCCGTGGTGCTGTGGGCGCCGCAGATGTACAACGGCCTGAAGAAGGGCTGGAAGGTCGCCTCGGACGTCAAGAAGGCCGGCGGCTTCGTGCCCATCGTGCTCATCGGCGACAAGGACTACTGCGACAAGAATCCCCAGGAAGTGGCCAAGTTCCTCAAGGTCTACTTCCGCGGCATCGACCTGATCCGCAAGGACGGCGTGAAGCTGTCCCCGGACTACAAGAAGTTCCTCAGCTGGGCCGGTCTGCGCATGAGCGAGGACGAGGCCAAGATGGACCTGAACCTGCACCCCGTGTTCACCCTGGAAGAGCAGCTCAAGATGTTCGACTCCTCCAAGGGCCAGAGCCAGGTGCAGGCTTGGCAGAGCGATCTGGTGAAGTTCTTCACCGACCTGGGCAAGCTGAAGCCCGAAGAGGGCCAGAAGCTCCAGACCGGCTTCTACATCACCGACAAGTTCCTCAAGCTGGTCAAGAAGTAGAAAGCGATGACGCCGGGCCGGCCTGCCCACGCATCGGTGCGGACAGGCCGGCCCCTCTCCCAGGCAACCGTGACAGCCCTGCGGCAAAGAGGTACGAAGCGATGACAGCATACCGTGAAGTACGGGTGAGAACGCCCCTGGCGCTCAAGATTCTGCCGGTGCTCAGCATCGCCTCTTTCTTCTTCCTGTGGGAGTTCGTGGTGCGCTCCGGCATCGTGCCCTCCACCATGCTCGCAGCGCCCAGCGACGTGGCCCGGCTGTTTGTGGTCAAGCTGACCCAGGCCGACCCGGACGGCGCGCTGTTGCAGGAGCACGCCTGGGTCAGCATCCAGGAGGCCTTCACCGGCTATTTCCTGTCGCTGGCAGTCGGCATCCCGCTCGGCCTGGCCATGGGCTGGTTCGTCATGGCCGAGGGCCTGGCCCGGCCGGTGTTCGAAATCATCCGCCCCATCCCGCCCGTGGCCTGGATTCCGCTGACCATCTTCTGGTTCGGCATTGGCCTGCCGGGCAAGGTCTTCATCATCTTTCTGGGCGGCCTGGTGCCCTGCGTCATCAACGCCTACGTGGGCGTCAAGATGACCAACCCGACGCTCATCCAGATGGCGCGAACCTACGGCGCCAGCGACTGGCAGATCTTCCGCCAGCTGTGCATCCCCTCGGCCCTGCCCATGGTCTTCGGCGCGTTGCAGATCGCGCTGGCCTGCTGCTGGACCAACCTCGTGGCCGCTGAGCTGCTCGCGGCGGACGCGGGCCTCGGCTTCCTGATCACCATGGGCCGCAGGCTGGCCATGCCGGAGATGGTTGTCCTGGGCATGGTCATGGTGGGGCTCACCGGCGCGGTCATCGGTGTTGTCATCGACTGCGTGGAGAAGAGGCTTCTGGCCGGGATCAGGAGGTAGCGCTTATGTCCTCAAGCATCGCCAACGAGACCACCTGCAGCTTCACGGACAGGCGCCCCTGGACCCTGCGCCGGGTGCTCAAGACCCGCCCCTTCCTGTACGCAGTCTCGCTGTTCTGCTTCTTCTACGGCTGGGACTTCCTGGCCCGCTCCCTGGGTGCGGAGGGCTCAAGCTCCCTGGCCAGGCCGCTGGAGGTGCTGGCCGCCCTGGTGGACCTGTGGGACAACGAGCTGGCCGAACTCAAGCTGCTGGGCCACATCTGGGCCAGCACCCAGCGCGTGCTCATCGGCTTCTCCATCGCCGCGGTGCTGGCCGTGCCCATCGGGCTGGCCATGGCGCTGAACCGCACCGTCAACGCCATCGTCAAGCCCCTGTTCGACCTCCTGAAGCCCATGCCGCCCATCTCCTGGATCTCCATCTCCATCCTCTGGTTCGGCATCGACGAGACGAGCAAGGTCTTCATCATCGTCATCGGCACCTTCGTGCCCTGCCTGCTCAACGCCTACAACGGCGTGCGCCTGGTGGAGCCGGAGCTCTACGACGTCATCCGCATGCTGGGCGGCAACCGGCGCGACGAAATCCTGCACGTCTGCTTCCCGGCCTCGTTCCCGGCCATCTTCGCGGGCCTGCAGATCTCCATGAGCTCGGCCTGGACCTGCGTGCTGGCGGCAGAGCTGGTGAGCGCGCGTTCCGGCCTGGGCTACATCATCGTCCAGGGCATGAACCTCTCGGACCCGGCCATGGTCATGGGCGGCATGGCGGTCATCGCCGTCGTGGCCTATGGCACCACGCTTCTGCTCACCGCGCTCGAGCGCCACCTCTGCCCCTGGAAGCGCAAGATCGCCGGGCTGTAACCTCTTTTCGGCCCAGCATCGGCAACAGGAACACTGGCCAGAGCGACCACAGAAGACACGCGAAGGAAGGCTGCCGTGACCACTCCCACCCCCGCCCCCAAGGGCAAGATCGTCTGTACCCACGTCAGCAAGACGTTTATCCAAAAGGGCAAGCAGGAAGTGCCCGTGCTGGACGACGTGAGCGTCGAGGTCCAGGAGAATGAGTTCCTTGTGATCCTGGGGCCTGGCCAGTGCGGCAAGAGCACGCTGTTGCGCATCATCGCCGGGCTGGAGACGCCGACCACCGGCAGCGTGACCCTGGCCGGGGCCGACGGCGTGGCCCGCGAGGTGACCGGCCCCGGACCGGACCGCGGGCTGGTGTTCCAGGGCTACATGCTCTTTCCCTGGAAGACCGTGCTCGGCAACGTGGAGATGGGCCCCCGCCTGCGCGGGCTTTCCGGCGCCAAGTGCCGCGAGATCGCCCGGCACTACATCGAGCTCGTTGGCCTCACCGGGTTCGAGGACCACTACCCGCACCAGCTCTCCGGCGGCATGAAGCAGCGCGTGGGCATCGCCCGTGTCTACGCCAACAGCCCGGAGGTCATGCTCCTTGACGAGCCCTTCGGCCAGCTCGACGCCCAGACGCGCATCTTCATGGAGCAGGAGACCGTGCGCATCTGGCAGGCCGAGCAGCGTACCGTGCTCTTCGTCACCAACAACATCGACGAGGCCCTGTTCCTGGGCGACCGCATCGTGACCATGGAGGGCAAGCTGCCCGGCCGTGTGCAGACGGTCTACAACGTCAACCTGCCGCGCCCGCGCGACTTCACGGACATGGAGTTCCTGCGCATCCGCCAGGAGATCATCGACGCCTCGCAGCTCACCTTGTAGCGCTGCCAGCCGGAAGGCACGGACGGAGGAGCCATGAGTCCTCTAGTGTTGGCCCTGGTGCTGGCTTCAGCTCTCCTGCACGTGCTTTGGAACACGCTGGTGAAGCAGTGCGGGGACAAGCTTTCCTTTGCCTGGCTCACCACCGTGGCGGGCAACGCCGTGCTCCTGCCCGCGCTGCTGGCCTGGGGCGCGTGGACCACGTGGACCGGCTCGGCTGGCGGCGGCCCCCTGCACGGCTTGAGCACCGAAGTCTTGCTCTGGGCCGCAGCGTCCGGTCTGCTGGAGACGCTCTATGTGATCTGCCTGTTCAAGGCTTACGCGGCCGCAGACCTGACCGTGGTCTACCCTGTGAGCCGCGGGGCCGCGCCCGTGTTCACCCTGGCCCTGGCGGGCCTGCTGGTGGGGGATGTCCTTTCCGCGCAGCAGGCCGTGGCCGTGGCCGTGGTGGTTGCCGGCACGCTGCTCGTGGGGCTGTCGGGCAGCCCCAGGCCGTCACTGGTCAAGGCCTGCGCCGCGACGCAGCGGGTCACGGCAAGGGGGCTCGGCCTGTCCCTGGCCACGGGCGTGGCCATCGCGGGCTACCACCTGACGGACAGGCGGGCCATGGGCCTCTCACCAGCGCCCGACCCCCTCTGCTACCTCTTCCTCATGCACCTGTTCATGACCCTTTTCATCACGCTCTGGGCCTGGCGGCGCAGCCGCAACCTCGCCGCGCTCTGCTCGGAATGGGCGAGGAGCCCGCGCGACGTGCTGCTGGTGGCCATGTTCACCCCCCTGTCTTACTTCCTCATCGTGCTGGCCCTGCGCGAGGGCAACGTGGTGCTGGTCACGGCCGCGCGCAATGTCGGCATCCTGTTCAGCACCCTGGCTGGAGCCTACATCCTGCGCGAAAGGATCACCCGCACACGCGGCTGGGGTTCGGTCCTCATCATGGCCGGACTGGCGGGCATGGCACTTCTGCGCGGCTAGGGCAAAGCCCGCGCGCCGGGACTAGCCCCGCAGCACGCCGAGGCACGCGGTCATGAACTGCGGCAGGTCGTCCGGGGTGCGGCTGGACACGAGGCAGCCGTCCACCACCGCCGCCGCGTCCTCCCACAGGGCTCCGGCGTTGACCATGTCGTCCTTGATGGAGAAGAAGCTCGTGCATCTCTTGCCCCTCAGAATCCCTGCGGAAACAGGCACCCACCCGGCGTGGCAGATGGCCGCCACGAGCTTGCCGGCGTCGAACATGGCGCGCACGAAGGTGAGAGCGGCCTGGTGCCTGCGCATGAGGTCCGGGGCGTAGCCGCCGGGGATGATCACCCCGTGCAGGCTTGCGGGGTCCAGGTCGCGGAAGGCCGCATCGGCCACGGCAGGCATGCCGAACTTGCTCTTGTACTCGCGTCCGGCCTCGGGCGCGGCCACCAGAACCTTGGCCCCGGCCTCGACCAGGCGCAGGCGCGGATACCAGAACTCCAAATCGTTATACATATTCTCAAGATAGAGCACCACAGTCTTTCCAGCCAGTCCACTCATGTCTGCCTCCTCATACAGTTACAAATGCCTCCGGCCCCTGTTCCCAGAACGGCCCCACCCACTTGCATTTCTCTCTTCTCGTGCGCAACCCAACAATTTCAAAGAAAAAAACTGCGACATACCGCTTTTTCTTGAAAACGGCTGGTCTTCCTGACATGCTGAAAGCGTCGGAACAATCAGGAACCCTCTCAGCTCGGCTCAATGCCCAGGGGACCAGCATGATGAACGCCGCCAGCTTCAGCCTGGACAACCTCGCGGAATGCATCCTCGACACCGTCCCCATGGGGATCATCTACTGCGACCACGAGTGCGTCGTCCGCTTCATGAATGAAACCTACGCCCGGTACCTGGGCATCGGCAAGGGCCAGGCCCTGGGCAGGCCCATCACGGAGCTCATCCCGGACTCGCGTGCGAACATCGTGATGCAGAGCGGCGAGGCCGAGATGGGCGAGCAGTGCTGCGTGGGCCATGGCAAGGGCAAGCGCACCCTCATCGTCAACCGCATCCCCGTGCGCAACGCGGCGGGCGAGGTCATCGGCATGCTCTCGCAGTCCATCTTCAGCAACCCGGAGGAGCTGAAGAACCTGTCCGCCAAGATCGAGCGCCTCGGCCAAAAGGTCAACCTGTACAAGAAGCGCATGCACACCGCCCTGGCGGCGCGCTACGACCTGGACAGCATCCTCGGCCAGAGCGCGTCCATTCGCGGCGCCAAGCAGCACCTGGCCCGCTACGCCAGGACCGAAGAGCCGGTACTGCTGCTGGGGGCCACGGGCACCGGGAAGGAACTCTTCGCCAACGCCCTGCACCAGGCCAGCCCGCGCTCCACCGGCCCCTTTGTGAGCATCAACTGCGCGGCCATCCCCAACGACCTCTTCGAGTCCGAGCTGTTCGGGTATCTGCCCGGCTCCTTCACCGGCGCCCAGCGCGAGGGCAAGATCGGCAAGATCGAGCTGGCCCACAACGGCACCCTGTTCCTGGACGAGATCGGGGACCTGCCGCTCACCGCCCAGGTCAAGCTTTTGCGCGTGCTGGAGGACAAGCTGGTGCACCGCCTTGGCGCGAACGCGCCCATCCACGTGGACTTCCGTCTGGTGGCGGCCACCAACCGCGACCTGCAGACCATGATGCGCGACGGCCTGTTCCGCGACGAGCTGTACTACCGGCTTTCGGGCCTGAGCATCCGCATCGAGCCGCTGCGCGAGCGCACCGAGGACATCCCGGTGCTCGTGGCGCACCAGCTCTCCTGCACCAACGCCCAGGTCTCCGGCTGCTCGGACGCGGCCATGGACGCGCTGATGCACTACAGCTGGCCGGGCAACGTGCGCGAACTGGCCGGGGTGGTGAGCCGCGCGGCCAGCCTATGCGTGGGCAATATCATCCAGCTGGGGGACCTGCCTCCGGAGATCGCCGCCGGGGCGACCCGCAGCCAGCCGACGCAGGGCCTCGGCAACAAGACGCTGCTGGCCGACGTGCAGGCGAACAACGAGCAGCGGCTCATCCTGGCCACCCTGCGCGAGAACAAGTGGAATATGGCCCGCTCGGCCAGGGCTCTGGGCATCTCCCGGGCCACGCTCTACGAGAAGGCGCGCAAGCACGGCATCACCAGGGCCTGAGCCCGCGCCGAAACGGCATCGCGCCCCAGCGCATCCACCCCCAACACGCCGCACAGAAGCGGGCCAGGAAGTTCCCTGCCCCGGCAGACATCCGTGCTGCACGGCATGGAGCCGCGCCACATCGACACCTTCATGGGCGCCCTGTGTTGCCAGGGGGGAGGTGGGCCGCCCTCCCCCCTGGCTCTTGCCACGCAATCCGGAACAGGAATGGGAACCATCAAGCGTCGTTGCCTGCCTTGCGCAAGCCTGAGCAAGACAAAGCAAGAGATGTGCCTCTCTGCAACTACCTTGTTTTATTTAGTGAATTTTATGGAGCAGAAGGCTGGCTGAAAATCCAGTGTGACAGCCGTGTCGCGCCAGGGCCAGGCGGCGGCGGCCGCGCAGGGGCGGCACGTGAATGGGCAGCACATGCCGCCGGCAGAAGAAGTCGGAACGCATCGTGCCCGCCTTGACCAGTTCTTTCAGGTCGCGGTTGGTGGCCGCCACGAGTCGGAAGTTGGAGACCAGGGACTCGTTACCGCCCACCGGGGTGTACTGCTTGCTCTCCAGGCCCCGCAGAAGCAAACCCGCAATTCCAGAGGCAAAAGTATCTCAAGCCACCGCGCCCCGTAGTCAGGCGCAACATGTGGCAGCCCCTTGCGCCAAACCGGGAAAAGGGACTATGCAAGAGTAGGGACAACCCTCAAGGCAGGCCAATCCGATCTGCCGATGCGCACTGAAGGAAGGCGGCATGAAGACTACACGGGATACCAAGGCACCGGGACTCTTGGCGGTGGAACAGCCCCCAGAAGAGAACAACGGGCGCGGGACGGCAACACCCGACGACATCCTTGAGCCGACGGAAGGAATTGAAAGCCTCGAACTCCCTGACATCATCGACATTGGTGCGCTCCAGTCGTTGATGGAGAGTTTTCAAAAATTGACAGGCATGGTCTTCGCAATCCTGGACATCAAGGGAACAGTGCTTGTCGCCGCAGGCTGGCAGGACATCTGCACCCGGTTTCACAGGGTTCACCCCGAGACGGCCAAGCGCTGCCTGGAAAGCGACACCCACCTGACGCAAGGCGTGAAGCCCGGCCAGTTCAAGCTGTACCGCTGCAAGAACAACATGTGGGATGTCTCGACGCCTCTTATTATCGGCGGCAAGCACATGGGGAACCTGTTCATGGGGCAGTTCCTGTTCACCGAGGAAGAGCCCGACAGGGACTTCTTCCGCCAGCAGGCCAGAACCTTTGGCTTCGAGGAGATCGAGTACCTTGCGGCCCTGGACCGTGTGCCCCGCTGGAGTCGTGCGACCCTGGACACGGTGATGCATTTCTATACAGATCTGGCGGAAATGATCGCCAAGCTGAGCTACGGGAACATCAAACTCGCGCGGGCCATTGCCGAGAAAACCGAGTTGGTGAAGCAACTTGAAAGGAGCAAGGAAAAGGCCGAACTCGCGAATCGCACGAAATCCGAATTTCTCGCCAACATGAGCCATGAGATACGCACCCCGCTCAACGGGGTGATTGGGATGCTCCAACTCATCAGGACAAGCGGGGCGTCCTGCGAGGTGGAGTGCTATGCGGAGATGGCGCAGCGCGCAGGAATTCGGCTGACCAGCCTGCTGGGGGACATTCTCGACCTGTCGCGCATCGAGGCGGGCCGCATGCCCATCGTGATTCGGCCGTTCGCAATGCTGGATGTCATGAATGCCCTTGCCGAGACGTATTCCCCGACGAACTTCAGCAAGCGTCTGCCTTTTGCCATCACCGTCGCGCCAAACGTCCCCCCCTATATTTTCGGAGACGAGGTTCGCGTCAGGCAGATTCTTTTCAACCTGGTGGGCAATGCCATGAAGTTTACCGCGCAGGGGGAGGTGCGGCTGGATCTCTCCACCCTCCTGCCTGATCCGGCGGGCAGGACGCGGCTACTCTTCATCGTCAGCGATACAGGCATAGGCATCCCCGACGACAAGATCGGCCAGATCTGCCGCCCCTTCACACAGGTCGAGGGTGACTTCACCCGGTCGCACCAGGGCGCTGGCCTCGGCCTCTCCATCGCCCACAACCTCGTCGAGGCCATGGACGGGACGCTGACCTTCGAGAGCACGGAGAACCAGGGCACCAACGTATACCTGATGCTCCCGTTCCGCCTCGCCACAGAGCCCATTGCACCAGCGGCGACACCGCAGGTCGCGGATTCCGGGTCGAAAGCACCGCTGCGCCTCCTGCTCGTTGAGGACGAGGAGATCAGCCGGTTGAGCGCACGCTTGATCCTGGAGATGATGGGGCACCAGGTCGATACGGCCAGGCACGGCGGGGAAGCCTTGGAGGCGCTGCGTTGCGGCTCGTACGACTGCGTGCTGATGGACGTCCAGATGGACGTCATGGACGGCGTTGAGGCCACCCGGCAGATCAGGAGCGGCAGTTCATGCGCCCTGGATCCGCACACGCCGATTATCGCCATGACCGCGTATGCCATGACCGGAGACCGCGAAAAGTTCCTTGAGGCCGGCATGGACGACTATGTGGCCAAGCCGGTGCAGGTGCAGGACTTGGAAAAGGCGCTGGCAAGGGTGAGGGGGAAGCGGAGCTTGCAGAGTACGCCCTAGTATTGCGCCCGCAGCTCTGGCCAGCCTCTGAACGCGCAGGGGGGGGGATGGCGCGGGGAGCGGTTTGCGCAAAAACAAAAAAAGCCCAACGTCATGACCGTAGGCCCTTTAACGTGTTCTGGCATCCCCAAGGGAATTTGAGCCCCTGTCGGCGGCGTAAAAGGCTGTCTCCTTCCCCACCGCTTTCAATGATTTCAGGGCCATGCCTGCCACTTTGCAGGCACCCTTAAGAGGTCTTTGGGCAAGGTTCCTGCTTCACAATCTGCTTCACCCTGCCCCACTTCCTGGAACGACAAACAGATTTCATGCAAGACGTATGTGTCTCTATCCCGTTGGGGCTGTCCAAGCTCGTCAGGCTTACTGATGTTGCTGAGCGCATCTTTATTTGAACCGCGCCCGACGTGGGGTATGTGCTGGAGAAGAATCTCGACGGCGTTGTCTCCTGGACCCCGGAGACCGTGGAGAAGCATCGGGCCAAGGGAGCCAAGATCGCGGAGAATATTCGACCTGTCGTTCTGGCGGTCATGAGCGCCTTCAAGGAGCCCGCCGCCGCCACAAGTCCAACGGCTGGCGACAACAGTACGGCAAAACCTTAGCCCCACCCCAAACCGGACACCCTGCCGTCCCTGACTGGCGGATAATTCCTCCGGGCGACCTCTTCCGCAGCCACTTGTGGGGAAGCCCTCCCGTTGCGGTCCTCGATCCGGTCTGACCATTGGGCCAGAACCGTTTCCGCATCGGGATGCTCGCTTGGCGACCTGCCACAGCCTAACCATGCGCCAGGATTACGTTAACTCCAATGCCACTTGAAGATGCCCCCCGACCTTGCCCCGAAGGGGGCCACGGGGGCGAGCCGGGCGCGCAAAAGGCCGCCCCGGAGGGGGCGGCCCTGGCCGTATGGCCTCCTGCCAGCGTCTGGCCTGCCGTTACTTCTTCGGGAAGAGCGCGCCCAGGGTCTTCTGGCGCTCGTTGAACATCTTGATGACCTGGTCGCGGCTCATGATCTTCAAGGGACAGCCGCCCATGGTCATGGCTTCCTTGACCTTCTTGGACTGGAACATCTTCATGAGGGTTTCAGAGGCACTCTTGATGATGGCCGGGTCCACACCCTTGGGGAAGGCCAGGCCGCGCAGGTTGACGCTGGTCTCGTCCACCTGGGGATAGCCGGCTTCCTTGAACGTGGGCACTTCGGGCAGGAAGTCCTTGTCACGCTCGTCATCGGCAATGCCCAGGATCTTCACGCGCTGCTTGTTGCGGTAGGCGTCGGACAGGTTGTTGAAGCCGGCGGTGACCTTGTTGGCGATGACCGACTGCATGGCGTCGGTGCCGCCCTGCTCGGGGATGTAGGTCAGCACGATGCCCGTGGCCTTCATGAGCTGCAGGGCCGCGATGTGGTGGCCGACGTAGAGGCCCGCGCCGTTGATGGTGACCTTGCCGGGGTTCTTCTTGGCGAACTCGACCAGATCCTTGATGCTGTTGAAGGGGCTCTCCTTGGGCACCACAAGCACGGCCGGGTCCGCTCCCCAGTTGGCCAGGGGCTCGAAGGTGTTGAAGCCGTAGCTGGTCTTGAAGACCAGGGACTGGGCGATGAAGTGCGGGATGTTGTAGGTGACCATGGTGTAGCCGTCCTTGGGGGCGCGCTCCACAATCCAGTTCCAGCCGACCTTGCCGCCCGCGCCTGGCTTGTTGATGATCACGATGGGCTGGCCGAAGTACTTGCTGTCCGAGGCCTCCATGGTGGCGACGCGCGCCTGGTAGTCCGTGGCTCCGCCAGGGGAGTACGTCACGATCGCGCTGATGGGCTTGTCCGGATAGGTCTCGGCAAAGCCAACGGCCGCAGTTCCCAGGACAATGAGGGCCGCCAGGACGGCGATGGCTGTGTTGGTGAACTTCTTACGCATGGAATCCTCCTTTCAGTGTTGGTCTTCTTCCTCTCAAAACGGCCCGCGGCCGTTTCCAGACTCCGCAAGATAAGGCCCCCGCTAAAACAGAATCCCAGCAGGGAGTTGGCTGGACAGGATGATGTTGAACAGCACGTAGAGCGCGGCCACAAAGCCTGCGGCCATGCCGCCGCGTACCAGCAGCACCCGGGCTGTGATGGCGCGCTTCTGCAGGATCAGCACGGTGACGATGTAAAACAGGAAGCTGGTGACGTAGAACCCGATGTACTCCAAGGCGAGCAGATACACGATCATGCTGGACACGATGATAAGGACCTTTCTGTAGGCCGGGTGGTCCACGGTGGCGATGTGCTTCAGGCCCAGGCGGCCCATGAGCACTGCCTGGATCAGCTGCAGGCCGCTCAAGGCCAGCAGGACCCACATGATCGCATGGGGGAAGGTGTTGGATGCCGGGATTTCCACGGCCTTGGACATCCACCAGAAGCTGCCCACAAGGGCCACCATGGCCAGGGTGATCAGGATTTCCTTGAACATGCGGATTCCCTCCTTTTTAGCCCTGGCAGCAGGTTGCCGCAGCGGCGAGCTTGGCCCTCTGCGTACGGGCGTGCTTGATCTCCGCATAGAGGCTCCAGCCGACGGACAGCACGCACAGGGCGATGATGATGAGGTTCACCGTGCCGGTGCAGAAGTAGCTGAACAGGCCCACGTTGCTCTGGCCGATCATGATGCCCTTGGTCAGATTCGTCTCCACGATGGGGCCGAGGATGATGCCGAGCACAAGGGGCGCTGCGGAGAAGCCGAACTTGCGCACGAAGTAGGTGGCCAGCCCCAGGGCGAACATGATGACCACGTCGTCGAAGTTGTTGGACACCGTGTAGGTGCCGAACACGGCCAGCACCATCACCGCCCCGATCATCATGAGGCTGGAGACGTTGGTGACCAGGTATGAGTAGCGGGACATGAGCAGGCCGAAAAGGCCCATGGTGATCTGGGCAAAGAGCATGGCCCAGAAGAAGGTGTAGGTCACATCGGCGTGCTTCAGGAACAGGTCCGGGCCTGGGAACATCCCGTGGATCAACAGGCCGCCCATGAGCACCGCCGAGGTGGGGCAGCCCGGGATGCCCATGATGAGCATGGGGATCAGGGACGGGCCGACCATGGCGTTGTTGGAGGACTCCACCGTGGCCACGCCGCGCGGGTCGCCGCTGCCCAGGGTCTCGGGGTTCTTGCAGAACTTCTTGTTCTGGTCATAGGCGATGAGCCCGGCGATCTGGCCGCCAGCGCCAGGGACGATGCCCACGATGGCCCCGATGATGGAGCCCAGGGTAAGCTGCGGGGACAAGCCGGGCAGCATGCCGATGACCTTGCGCAGCACGCCCCGCTCCGGCTTGAAATGGGTCTTCTCCAGCACCACGTCCAGCGTCTCCACCAGGCCCAGAATCTGCGGGATTGCAAAGATGCCGATGAGGGCCGGGATCACCGTGATGCCGCCGGACAGCGACTCGTGGAACACGAAGCGGGTCACCCCGTACATGGGGTCGTCACCGATGCAGCTGAGGAGCATGCCCACAAAGCCCATGAACAGACCCTTGATCATGGAGCCCGAGGCCAGCCCGGCCATGACCGAGACGCCGAACATGGCGCTCCAGAACATCTCCGAGGGCCCGAACTCCATGGCCACCTTGGCCAGGGGCGGGGTGAAGAACATCATGATGATGATGCCGAACACGCCGCCGATCAGGGAGCTTAAGTACGAGATGTACAGGGCTTCCTGGGCGCGGCCCTTCTTGGCCATGGGGTAGCCGTCGAAGGTGGTGGCGATGTTCGCCGGGGCGCCCGGAATGTTGATGAGGATGGCCGCCAGGGAGCCGCCGGCAACGGTGGAGGTGAAGACCGACCCCAGGAGCACGAGGCCCGTGGCTGGGTCCATGTGGAAGGTGAAGGGCACGAGCAGGGCCACGGCCATGGTTGGCGAGAGCCCGGGCGTGGCCCCGAGGATCAGGCCGCCGATGGTGCCCACCAGCAGCACGAGCAGTCTGGTGCCCGTGAAGATCTCCGGCAAGTATTGCAGCATGTCGCTCATAAGTGTCTCCTCCGCGCGGAGGTTCAGGTTCCAAGAGCCTGGCGCAACAGCGGGCCGACTTCACTGGGCCTCTTGGCCACTCCGGCTCCGGCTTTTTCCAACAATTCGACCTTGCCCTTGGCCGTGCCCCGGCCGCCGCCAGCGATGGCGCCCGCGTGGCCCATGCGCTTGCCTTCCGGCGCGGTGCGGCCGCCGATGAAGGCCACCAGCGGCTTGGTGAAGAACCCGGCGGCGATGGCCTCGGCCACCTCCTCCTCCATGCTTCCGCCCAGCTCGCCGACCATGACCACGGCCTTGGTGCCGGGGTCGGCCTGGTACAGGGGCAGGACCTCGACAAAGCGGGTGAAGGGCACCTGGTCGCCGCCCACGCCAATCAGGGTGGACAGGCCGAACCCGGCCTTGACCACCTCGGCCGTGACCTCGTTGGTCAGGGAGCCGCTGCGGGTCATGACGCCGATTGTGCCCGGCTTGTAGACCCGGTCGATCCAGTACGGGAACATGCCGAGCATGGCCTCCCCGGCGGAGATGACGCCCGAGGTGTTGCCGCCCAGGACCATGGCCCCGCAGGAGAGCGCGGCCTTGCGGATCTGCAGCATCTCCTGCAGGGGCACTCCCTCGGCCACGGTGACGATCTTCTTGATCCCGGCGTCCAGGGCCTCAAACACGGCGTCCTTGGTGAACTTCGGGGGCACGAAGAGCATGGCCGTGTCGGCCTCGAAGGCCTTGATGCCGTTGACGATGCTGTGGAACACCGGCACGCCGTCCACGTCCTGGCCCTCCTTGCCGGGGGTCACGCCGAAGACCACGTTGGTGCCGAGGTCGCGCATGTGCCTGGTCCAATAGCTGCCTTCCTGGCCGGTCATGCCCTGGATCAGGACCTTGTTCTCTCTGGTGATGTAGACGCTCATGACTTCCCCCCGGCGCACAGGGCCACGGCCTTGCGTACTGCTTCTTCCGTGTCGAACATGGGCTCCAGCCCGGCCTTTCTCAGGGTGGCGGTGGCCTCCTCCTCGTTGGTGCCCCGGATGCAGGTGATGATGGGCACCCTGGGCTTGAGCTCGTTCATGGCCTCCACCACGCCCTCGGCCATGACGTCGGCCCGGGCGATGGTGCCGAAGGTGACGACGAGCAGGACCTTGCAGTCGTTCTTCAGGCACAGCTCCATGGCCCGCTTGGCCCGGCGGTAGTTCGGCCCGCCGAACTCCAGGTAGTTGGCCACGCTGCCGCCCTCGTAGTTGATGAGGTCGAAGACCGTGGTGGTCAGCCCCGCGCCCGCGCACATGAGCGAGATGTCGCCGTCGAACTGCAGGTAGGGGATGCCGTCCTGGGCGGCCTCGAACTCGGTGTCCGAGTCGAAGTGCTCGCGGGTCAGCTCGTAGCCCGCCTGGCGCGAGAGCGAGTTGTCGTCGATGATGAGCTTGCCGTCCCCGGCCACCACGCTTCCATCGGCGGTGACGAAGAGCGGGTTGATCTCGGCCAGTTCGGCGTCATGCTTGCGGAACACGGCGTAGAGGTTTTTGACCACGGCGGCCGCCTGCTTGCCGGTTTCGCCCCCGGCCAGGCCCAGGGCAAAGACCACGTTCTTGATCTGGAAGGCCTGGAGGCCCTGGTCGAGGTCCACCAGGACCCGGGCGATCTTCTCCGGGGCGGTGGCGGCCAGGTGCTCGATGTCCACGCCGCCGTCGGCGCTGGCCATGATCAGGGCCTTGCCCGCCACAGCGTCCACGGTGATGGACAGGTAGACCTCGCGCTTGAAGTCCACGGCCTCCTCAATGAGCAGCCGGGTGATGATCTGCCTGGTCTCGCCGAGCAGGCTGGCGGACAGGGCCTCGGCCTCGGCCGCGCTCCCGGCCAGCTTGATCAGGCCCGCCTTGCCCCGGCCCCCGGTGAGCACCTGGGCCTTGACCACGCAGTGTCCTCCCAACTCGTCCGCAGCGGCCCGGGCCTGGGCCGGGTCCGTCACCAGCCGGCTCTTGGGCACGGGGATTCCCGCCGCCGCAAAGGCTTCCTTGGCTTGATACTCGAAGAGTTTCATCGAATGCTCCTTTGAGGGGGCTACTTGCCGTACTTGGCCCAGAGGCCGCCGAAGATCTCCTGCTCGCTGAAATCCTTGGCGGCAATGGGCTCGTTGACCCAGGTCACGTTGATGAAGTGGCGCCAGTGGATGTTCTCGGTGGTCGCGTTCTTGCCCCAGGTGCCGCAGCCCAGGGTGGCCGTGGACGGCATGCCGTTGGTGGCGTGGCCGCCGTTGGCCGCGGCCATGGGTGCGCGCACGCTGATGCGGCTGGTGAGCATCTCCCGGCCCATGCGCTCGATGTACTCGCGCTTGAAGGTGTGGATGCCCATGGAGTGGCCCCGGCCGCAGCGGTCGGTGATGCCCACGATCTTCTCCAAGGCCTCGTCAAAGGTGGCGTACTTGTAGAGGGTGAGGACCGGGCAGAGCTTCTCCTCGGAGAACTTGTCCAGGGGCGCTGGCTCCAGGCCGATGACCACAAGCTGCGTGGTCTCTGGCGGCACGCTCAGGCCTGCGTCCGTGGCGACCTTCAGGGCCGACTGGGCCACGATGTCCGGGTTCAGGGCCAGCTTGCCCTTCTGGTTGGTGATCCAGAGCCACCGGAAGAGCTGGTCGCGCTCCGGCCCGTCGACGATGTAGCCGTTGTTCTTGCGGAATTCATCGACCACTTGGTCATAGAGGCTCTCGTGGATGATGACCGAGTTCTCCGAGGAGCAGGAGGTGGCGTTGTCAAAGGTGTTGGAGGCCGTGATCTTGGCCACGGCGTCGGGCGCGTCGGCGTCCTCGGCGATGATGCACACGGCGTTGCCCGTGCCCACGCCGTAGGAGGGCGTGCCCGAGGAATAGGCCGCGCGGACCATGGGCCCGCCGCCCGTGGCCAGCACCAGGTCGCACTTGGCCATGAGCTCGTTGGTGGTGGGGATGTCCGCGTCATCGTAGCACTGGACCAAGTCCACGGGCGCACCGACCTTGCGCAGGCCCTCGCGCATATACTCCACCGCGAGGCTGCTGGCCTTCCTGGCCCGGGAGCTGGGACGGAAGATGACGGCGTTGCGGCCCTTGAGGATGGCGATGACGTTGGTCCCGGGCGTGGCCGTGGGGTTGGTGGCGGGCAGGATGGCGCAGACCACGCCCACGGGCTTGGCGTACTTGCTGATGCCCGTGGCCTCGTCGCGCTCCATGAGGCCCACGCTGATGGCCTTGGGGTCCAGGATGTCCTGGAGCGGGCCGCCGACCTTTCTCTTGTGCTTGATGATCTTGCTCGCCACGTTGCCGTACCCGGTCTCCTCCACCGCCAGCCTGGCCAGGGTCTCGATGTTGTCGTCCTTGTAGAGCTCCCAGCCCACGGCCACGCAGACTTCGTTGATCTGCTCCTGGGTGTAGCTGGCAATCTGAGCCTGCGCTCCTCTTGCCTTTGCGATCAGATCCGCAACCTTGTTCATGATCTTCCTACCTCTTGGCTTGCCGGAGGTTGGCCCGGCTGTTTGCATTGAGAAACCGCCATTCCACCCGCCCCACCCCACCCGAAACCCCGCCGCACAGCGGGGCCGGGAGGGGCGTGCGCCATCACTTCTTGGCGTTCAGGTGGGCATACTTCTTCAGGTAGCGCACGGGCAGGGCCAGGGCATCGCGCCGGAAGGGCTCGGCCAGGACGTTCTTGCCGCCCTCGATGACCGCCTCGATGACCGTGGGCTTGCCCGAGGCGACGGCCATGCGGACCACGTCGCGCACGGTCTTGTAGTCCTCCACGCGATAGCCCTCGGCCCCCATGTCCTTGGCCAGCTGGGCGTAGCTCGGGTTCTCGCGCAGGTTCGCGCCAACGAAGCGGTTGTCGTAGAAGTCGATCTGATTCTTCTTCTCCGCGCCCCACTCGTAGTTCTGGAAGACCACGGCGATGACCGGGATCTTTTCGCGCACGGCGGTCATGACCTCGGACAAGCCGCTGATGCCGTAGGCGCCGTCGCCCTGCAGGGCGAAGACCGGGGTGTCCGGGCGGCCAATCTTGCAGCCCAGGGCCGCGCCGTAGGCGAAGCCGCAGTTGCCCCAGGACAGGGCCGAGATGTGCTGCCGGGGACCGGCGAAGCGCAGGTAGCTGTTGGTCATGGAGCAGTTGTTGCCGATGTCCGTGCAGACGATGGAGTCCTTGGGGATGGCTGCGGAGAGCTCCTTGAGGAACCGGCGCGGGTGCATCAGCTTGGCCGTGGAGGACGACCACTTGTCCAGCTCGTCCCGCCAGAGGCCCTTCTCGTGGCGCACGTCGTCCAGGCGAGCCTTGTTCGGCTTGCGCGCGGGATCGATGGCCTTGAGGGCCTGCAACAGCTCGGCGGCGAACTGCTTGCAGTCGCCCATGATGCCCAGGTCCACCCGGCGCGAGAGCCCGAGCACGCGGTGGTCCACGTCGACCTGGATGAGCTTGGCCTTGGGCGGGAAGTAGTTGATGTCGTACTGCGGCAAGGTGCCGAAGGGGCCCAGGCGGCAGCCCAGGGCCAGCACGAGGTCGGCCTTGGCGATGGTGCGCATGGCGGCCTTGGACCCGCAGTAGCCGATGGGCCCGCAGCACAGCGGGTGGTCGGACGGGAAGGAGTCGTTGTGCAGGTAGCTGTTGACCACCGGCGCAGTGAGCAGCTCGGCCAGGGCCTTGGCCTCCGGGTGGGCCAGGGCCTGGGACACGCCGCCGCCGGCCAGGATAACCGGGTACTTGGCCTTGGCCAGCATCTTGGCGGCCTGCGCGATCTGCTCCTTGGGGCCGGGACCGCGCTGCAGGACCGGGGTGGTATAGATCTCGTCATCGCAATCGCCGTAGAAAAAGTCGCGCGGGATGTTCAGCTGGGTCGGGCCGTTCTCGGCCTTGGCGATGTAAAAGCAGCGCCGCGCCAGCTCGGACATGCGGTCCGGACGGTTTACGCGCACCTGGAACTTGGTGTTGCTCTGGAAAAACGGCATCTGGTCGATCTCCTGGAACCCGCCGGTGCCGATGCCCTTGGTGCCGGTCTCCGGGGTCAGGGCCACCACCGGGGAGTGCGCCCAGTAGGCCGCCGTGATGGCCGAGACGAAGTTGATGGCCCCAGGCCCGTTCTGCGCGATGCAGCACTGGGGCCTGCCGGTCACGCGGGCCAGGCCGTCGGCGGCGTGGGCGGCTGCCTGTTCGTGGGCCACGGGGATGAAACGGATGCCAGCGGCGGGGAACAGATCAAGAAAATCCATGAACGCCGAGCCGACGATGCCGAACACATCCTTCACGCCCTCGGCAACCAGGGTTTCAACGAGGGCTTCGCTTGGTGTCATCTTCTGCTTCATGGTGGGACCTCTCCGATGTCTTTGGGGTTGGTGGCCGTGCTTGTGATTTATTTCGCAAGCTTCGTGCCAGAAAGGAGAGGGCCGCTAAGAATGGGCTGTAAAAACCTGAAGGCTTGGTATACCCTGCTGGATTATTGGTGTTTTTTATTTTGTGCCGCGCGGTGGCCACGGCCTCTGGCAGGTGTCTGGCAATGGTCTTCCGGGCCTGGGGCTACCCGTCCGGACAGCAAAGCTGTCCGGACATGTCCGGGTGTCCGGACAGCCATTCCACGTCTGTCGCGCCCGCCAGGCCGTGACAGCTTGAAGGGTGCGCAAGGCGCTGGCCGCAAGAACGCAAAGACATCCGGCCGGTTGAGGATGGAGGCGTGCGCAGGCATATTCTGTGGGGGGCTGGGCAGGGGCTATTCGCGGTGGATATGGTACTTCTTGGTCTTTTCGTAGAGCGTGGCCCGGCCGATGCCCAGGGCCTTGGCCGCGCGGACCATGTTCCAGTTTTCGCTGCGCAGGGCGTCGAGGATCAGGCTCTGCTCGCTGCCCTCCAGGATGCTGGCCAGGGCCGGGCGATCGGCTGCGTTGCTGCGGCTGCCCCTGTCCGTGAGGATGTCCTGCGGCAGGTCGCCCAACTGCACCGTGTCGCCCGAGCACAGGCTGGCCACGTTCATGACCACGTTGCGCAGTTCGCGGATGTTTCCGGGCCAGGAATAGCGGACGAGGGCGTCCATGGCTTCGTCCGAGAAGCGCACCTGGCTGCGTTCGATCTGCTCCAGCACGTGGCTGACGAGCAGGGGTATGTCCTCTCTGCGTTCGCACAGCGGCTGGATGGTCAGGACCATGGTGCTCAGGCGGTAATAGAGATCCTCGCGGAACTTTCCCGTGCGGATGAGCATCTTGGGGTCCTGGTTGGTGGCCGCCACGATGCGGAAGTCCACCTTGTTGGGGCGCTGGGAGCCGATGCGGAAGACAATCTTGTCCTCCAGCACACGCAGCAGCTTGACCTGGGCCTGCATGGGCATGTCGCCGATCTCGTCCAGGAACAGCGTGCCGTTGTCGGCCAGCTCGATGTGCCCGACCCGGCCCTCCTTGCGCGCGCCCGTGAAGGCGCCCGCAGCATACCCAAAGAACTCCGACTCGAAGAGCTCCTGCGGGATGGCTGCGCAGTTGATGCTCACGTACGGGCCTTCGCAGCGTCGGCTGGCGTTGTGCAGGGCGCTGGCGAAGAGCTCCTTGCCGGTGCCCGTGGCGCCGAGGATGAGCACCGGGAAGTCCGTGGCCGCATAGCGCGTCAGGTGCTCCTTGGCGCGCAGGATGCCCACGCTCTGGCCCAGGATGTTGTCAACGCTGTGCACAGCGGAAAGGGCGCTCTGGAACCTCCTGCGGTAGAAGTGCACCTTGCGGCCAAGCTGGGCGATCTTTTCCGAAAGCCGCTGCAGCTCCTCCGGGGCCCCGAACAGGCTCTGGGACAGAAAGCCGATGAGCTTGCCAGCCTCGTCGTGCATGGGCAGACGGTTGACGATGAGGGTCATCTCCTCACCATCGCGCTTCAGGGTGCACCGCTCCCCGTACTCCGGGACCTCGCTCTTGAGCACCAGGCCAGCCCGCGAGTGCGGCAGCAGCGTGGAGATGCTCCGCCCGAGGGCGTCTTCCTTGCTCAGCCCAAGGTACCTGGCATAGGTGGAGTTGATGTAGCGGACAATGCAATCGGTGTCGCAGAAGATGACGCCGATGGGGATGGAGTCGAGCACAAGGGCCTCGATGCCGTCGCAGGCGCGGGTGATATTGCTTTCCATGGTCACCTCAAGCTCTAGGCATGGGGAACTACGTCGCATTATCAGGATAGTGGATTCACGGGTCCTTGACAACACCAACCGCAGGGCCGTGGTCTGACAGCCTCCGACCAGGCAGAGACTCGCCGTACGGCCGGGCTTTGGCAATGTCAGCCAAGGGAGTGCAAACCCCTTTGGGCATGCTCACGCCGCCGGGGGCGGACTTTCCGGCAAGCTGTTCGCGTTGTGGCTGGCGTTGATGCCGCCATGGCCCCGATACGCAGAGAACAGTGCTGAAGCTGCCACTTGCCGGTCTGCTCCAGAAGCACTCCCCCCCGACGGAGCGGAGGATGGACACTTCACCGGAGATGACGCCCAGACGATCATGTATACGGCCATGGCGTTCCCAACGGGTGGGCCGCCAGGCTCTGGGGCAGGGCTATCCTCCCGGTACCACAACGCGCTTGGCGGCTTGCCCCCCAAAATAACGCTACGGCCTGTACCTTCAGGCAGTGTACTTCGCGCCGAGCCGCGTCCTTGCCAAGGCCTCAAGCCGGAGGAAGGTCTCGCTTGCCAGAGTGGCTTCGCCCATGGGCGCTTCGCGTCCAAGGAAGTGGTACTTCTGCGTGCCCAGGCGGTGATAGGGCAGCAGTTCGTAGGTGATTGAGGGCAGTTCTGCGAGGAACAGGCAGATGTCCTCGATGTCCTGCTCCGTGTCATTGAAGCCGGGAATGACCGGGGTGCGCACATGCACCGGCAGGCTTGGGCGCTCCTTGACCAGCCGTTGCAGGTTGTCGACAGCCACGTCTGGCGGCCTGCCCGTGAACTCCAGATGACGCTTGGCGTTCAGGCTTTTGATGTCGAACATGATGGCGTTCAGCAGTCCGCTGGCCTCGGCCAGGAGCTGCCAGGGCGCGTGGCCGCAGGTCTCCATGGCCCTGTCGATGCGGCGGCGGCCGGCCTCCCGCAGCAGGGCCAGGGAAAACTCCGGCTGGGCCAGGGGCTCTCCGCCCGAGAGGGTGAGCCCCCCGCCGGAGCGGGCGTAGAACTGGCCGTCCTGTTCCACGAGGCGCAGCACCTCGTCCACGGTCTTGGACTCCCCATAGGCGATGACCCCGGAGGCCGGACAGGCGTCCACGCAGGGCCGGGCGCAGCCGACGCACAGCGTCCGGTTGAAGGCCGGTTTGCCCTCCTGGATGGAGATGGCCTGGGCCGGGCAGGCCTTGAAGCAGCGGGTGCACTGGTCGACTCCCAGGCAGCGGCCCTGGTTGACGGCCAGCTCCACCTTGAACGATTGGGATTCGGGATTGCTGCACCAGCGGCAGGCCAGGGGGCAGCCCTTGAGGAAGACGAGGGTGCGGATGCCAGGGCCGTCGTGGACCGAATATTTCTGGATGTTGAAAACCAGCCCGCTGGTTGCCCTGTCCTTGCCGGATGTCATGTGGCTCGTCCGTCCTTCCAGCCTGGCTGGGCTTGGTTGAGTATCCTGTTTGGGCGTCCCCATGGAGGAAGGAGGCACCTCCATGGGGACGCCACCGTGGCGTGCGTTCCGTCTCAACCTGTGCCTAGCAGCTCTCGTGAGCAGCCCTGGCGATGAGATCGTTCTGCAGATCCGGGGACAGGTCGACGAAGTAGGCGCTGTACCCGGCGATGCGCACGATCAGGCTGCGGTACTTCTCCGGATCGCGCTGGGCTGCAATGAGGGTGTCCCGGTTGATGACGTTGAACTGCACGTGCCAGAGCTTGAGGTCGCAGAAGGTGCGGATGAAGGACACCAGCTTGCGGGTTCCCTCTTCTCCGGCCAGACACTTGGGGGTGAACTTGATGTTGAGCAGGCGCGCTGCGCGCTCCCGGTACCCGAGGTTCTTGGAGGCGTAGTTGGAGAGCAGCACGGAGGTGGGTCCGTTGACATCGGCCCCGTGGGAGGCCGAGGAGCCGTCGGACAGGGGGGTCCAGGCCTTGCGCCCGTTGGGCATGGCGCTCACCACCTTGCCGAAGGGCACATGGGAGGTGAAGGGCACGTAGCGCACGTCGTTGTGCATGCCCAGCTCCGCCGAGTACTTCTTGGCGTATTCCAGGGACAAAAGGTCGATGTCCTTGGCGATGCTGTCCGCATACTCGTTGTTGTTGCCGTAGCAGGGAGCGCTCTTGAGCAGCTGCCGGACATCCTCCCGGCCCTCGAAGTTGTTGTCCATGGCCTCGAGCAGCTCGTCCATGCTGAGCTTCTTGTCCTCGAAGACAAGCTTCTTCATGGCGGACAGGGAGTCGATCACGGTTCCGTAGCCGATGTATTCAAAGTAGCCCAGGTTGATGCCCTCGGGAATCTGCGGGGTGTGCAGGTCCAGGCAGTGCTTCATGCACAGGTCGTGGAGCACCGAGCCCATGGGCCAGGCGAAGTGCTTCCCGCGCAGGCTGATGATGACGTGCTGCTGATAGAAGGCCGTCTTGAGGAAGAGCTGGTGCTGTGCGGCATAGGCGTTCCAGAGCTCGTCCCAGGTCTTGAAAGTCCTGGGGTCGCCGGTCTCGTGCCCGAGCTGCCTGTCCCCGTACTTCAGCATGCGGCCGTTGCGCAGGACCATCTCCAGGGCCGCGGCGAAGTTGATGTAGGCGCCGCCGCTGGTGTAGGTGTCGCGGTTGGGCATGCGCGCCTCGGAGCAGCCGGAGACGGCGTAGTCATAGGCCTCCTCGAAGCTGGCCCCCTTGGACACGTAGAGGGGGATGACCTCCTCGTCGTTGATGAGCTTGGGGAAACCGGTGCCGTCCTTGATGGTCTCGGCCACCTCCCAGAGGAAGCGCTCCGGCGCGCCGGCATGGATGCGGGCCGCCAGGTCCGGGTAATGCAGCGGGAACTCCCGCTTGGACTTCAAAAACAGGTAGGACAGGTCGTTGGTGGCGTCCCGGCCGTCCGGGGTCTGCCCGCCGATGGTCACGGCTTCCCAGTGGGCGTAGCCCTCGTTGAAGGCGCCGCCCGTGGGCGAGATGTAGAGGTCGATGAACTGGGCCAGGGCAACCCACATGCACTCCAGAAGCTCCTCGGCCCGCTCCTCGGTGATGCGCCCCTCCTCCATGTCCTTCTTGTAGAAGGGGTAGAGGTACTGGTCCATGCGGCCATTGGAGATGATGGTGCCGGTCTTCTGCTCCAGGCGCGAGAACATCTGGGTGAGCCACTGGGCCTGCATGGCCTCATGGAAGGTGCTGGCGGGGTGCTCGGGCACGCGCTCGCAGATTTCGGCCATGGCCAGCAACTCGGCCTTGCGCTCGGGATTCTTCTCGTGGTTTGCGGTCGTGCGGGCCAGGGCCGCATGGCGCTGGGACCAGAGCACGATGGCGTCGCACACGATGCACATGGCCTCCAGGAAGGGCCGCTTCTCCACGTTGTCCGCAGGGCTTAAGGGGTCAAGGGCGGCGAGCTTGTCCTGGGCCTCCCGCTTGAGGTCCTTGAAGCCGCGGTTCAGCACCTTGGCGTAGTCGTGCACCCATTGGATGGACGAGCGGAAGGAGGCGGTCTCGTTGACCACGAAGCGGGAGTACAGCCCCTCGGGATCGTCGTAGGTCAGCTTGTGCACGTCCGGGGGCAGGGCCTTGTTCAGCGCCTCGTGAAAGGTCTTGCCCTGCCAGTAGGGCGCGATCTCCTCGATGACCACCCGGGCATCCTCCGGAGTGATGTAGGCCGGAGACGCCTGGCGGGTAGGCAGGGTTTCCACGGCCTGGCCCAGAAAGTCACCGTCCAGCTCCGGATAGAGGATGCCGTACCGGCCCTGGCAGCCCGTCCGGCCGCAGAGGAGCTGATGGTCGTCGATGTAGACCGTGATGTTCGCGGCGATGTGGGCCATGGCCTTGGCCCAGCGCAGCACCAGGGCCTGGCCCTCGGTTTCGCGCATGGACTCGGTGAAATATTTGGCCCGCTCCACGTCGATGCGCGGCTTCTTTCCATCAAAGGAGTCGAGGATGGTGAAGGCGCGGGGGTGAGCGACCCTGCGTTTGTCCTCCTTGCCGGCTATCTTGTCCTGGAGCATCTGCTCATGGGAGCTCAAAACATTGCAACATTCAGGATTCAGCATGGTTACACCCTCGCTGTTCGGGTTCATTTTTTGCGGAAACATGACGGGTTCGACTCCCGCCAGACCGGAGGAGCCATTCGCGAAAACTCCGGTTGAAACACCTTAAGCAACTGCCATGCCGAACCCTCCACCCCTTCGCCCCAGGTGGCGGCCGTCAGGCTGGCATCAGCGCGGTCAACCCCCAGCCCCTGCAGGGCGATACTCCGCTCCAGCGCTCATCCCAGCCATTCCGGGACCTGGGAGGAGCGTTCAGCAAATCAGGTGAAATTCCTGATTTCGTTGGTGGGGACAGGGCAAATGGATGCCGACCGCCGGGAAGGCGGGGCGTTTTGGCTGCTGGAGAATGTGAGCGGGCGCGGCAGAAGGGGCACAACTTGTTGCAAATCGGCAACGCATGTTGGCCTCTTTTGTCAATGCGAATAATTTAAGCGTGTTGCGTTCGTTGCGGAATTGCAGCGTGCTGCAATTTTCTTCATCATCGCAGAGCCTGCGGCAACGCCGAAAGGCGAATGCAGACCGCCGGCAAGCGTTCAGGATTCAGCGGTTTACGGGGCCTGATCGGCTGCTGGGAGGTTGCCGTCCTCGCCCTGCAACTTGCGAAAAATGGTGGTCCTGTTGACCCCGAACAGCTGGGCCACCTTGGTCACCGAGCCGTGCAGGGCCAGGGCGTCGCGGATCAGCTTGCGTTCGATGTCCGCCATGATCTGCTTGAGGGGCCTGCTTCCGGCACCCGCCAGATAGCCGGTGAACAGCGGCAGGGTTTCCTTGGCCGCGGGTTCGTCAAGCATGCTGGCCGGAAGTTCAGTGCCCTCCACGATCCCGCGCTCGCAGGTGATGACGAGGCTCATGATCAGGTTCTCCATTTCCCGGACATTCCCCGGCCAGCGATAGTTCCGCATCACCCCCTCGGCCTGAGGGGAGAGGGAGACCTTCTTGCGGTAGCGCTGGCAGTACACATCCAGGAAATATTTGAGCAGCGGGATGATGTCTTCGGGCCTCTCCCGCAGGGAAGGGACGGACAGCACGCCCACGCGCAGGCGGTAGTAGAGGTCGCTGCGGAAGGTGCCTTGCTGCACCTCGGACAGCAGGTCCCTGTTGGTGGCGGCGATGATGCGCACATCCACCTTCCGGGGCTGGGTGGAGCCCACCCGGACCACCTCCATGTCCTGGAGCACGCGCAGCAGCTTGGACTGCATGGCCAGGGGGAGCTCGCCGACCTCGTCCAGGAAGATGGTCCCCTTGTCCGCCATTTCAAAGAACCCAAGCCGGCCCTTGCTCAGAGCGCCGGAGAAGGCTCCAGAGGCGTAGCCGAACAGTTCGGACTCAATGAGGTTTTCCGGGATGGACGAACAGTCGATCTTGAAGAACGGCTGGGAACGCCGCCCGCTCATCTCATAGATATTGCGCACCAGGATGTCCTTGCCCACGCCGGTTTCACCCAGAAGCAGCATCGTGGCGTCCGTGGCGGCCAGGCGCTTGAGCTGCTTCATCACCTGGCTCATGGCCTCGCTGACATAGATCAAGGGGTGTTTCAACAGCTTCGACTTGTTCATGTAGTCGAAGTTGATGTTCAATTTTTCGATGAGCTCCTGCTGCTCGGCGAGCTGGTCCTTCATCTGGGACATGATGGTGATGTCCCGTGCGTAGGTGACCACCATGACCACCTCGCCCGATTTGTCCAGGATGGGATGGCCGTTGAGCACCACCCGGCGGCCGTGCACGTTTGTCTGCAGCCGGGTGACGGGCTTGCCGAGCCCGACGATCTCGGGGTTGACGATGACGTTGAAGATTCCCTTTTCCACCAGCTCCCGCACGTTGTGCCCCAGCAGCTGGTCCCGGTCCAGACCTGAGAGGCGCTCATACATGGAGTTGACCTTCAGGGTCGTTCCGTCCTTGTCCGTGAGATAGATCCCATCAGACAAGGTATCCAGGACCTTGTCCAGATGCGCGAAAATCATGGTGTCGGTTTGAGCGCTCTCTTCCATGTCTCGTGATCTCCTCGGCCCGGGGGCCGCAAACAGGGGGTATCGATCCAGCGTCCGCCCGTGGCGGCCAGGGCTGATCCGCCAGCAATTTTGCAACATCCGCACTGTCCAAATCCCTGCGCTGGACTCCCCCTCTCCACGCATGTCCCTCCTATCGTTGCACATTTGCAGCAGTGTTGCAAGCCTGGGACAGTTGACGGATGTCGCGGAATGATTGTTCTTTTTCTCACAATTGAGCCTAAGCGAGCATGCTGACAACAAGTTTGCAACATGCCCCGGCTCGGGCAGGGCTGCAGACGATTCCACCTCAAGGCCCGGCCACAGGTCTTTCCGAGCCTTGCCAGGCAGGGCCGGTGCGGTTGGTACCGGTCTTGCTTAAGTGAAGCGCAAGAGCGGTGTGGGGAGGCCTCAGGCCTTGTACCCGCCCAGGAACTTTAAAAAATATTGCGAGAGGTGACAGAGGAGTTTGGAGGGAACAGGCCTGGATCGCTTCCACCTTCGGCAAGTCGACTGGGCGCTACATTTGAAGGAGGTCGCAATGAAATCGTTTGGGCGCATTGTTGCTGTATTCGCCATGCTGGCAGTGTTCACAGCGAGCCAGGCTCGAGCCGAGACCTTTGTGGTTGGCTACCAGCCCTATGACACGATCTCGTATCAGGTCATCGTCAACGCCGAGCTCGGGCTCTGGAAGAAATACGTGCCCAAGGGCACGGAGATCGAGTTCCAGGGTGCCTTGCAGGGCACCGTGGTGGCCAACAACATGTTGGCCGGAAAGGCCCAGGTCGGGTACATGAGCGTCATGCCCGCCACCATTTTGTGCTCCAAGCCGAAGCTGGCCAAGGTGGTGATGGTGGCCACCGCAGGCATGTCCGAGGGCACCCGCTGCTCCCTGGTGCTGGTGCGCAAGAACGCGCCCGCCTTCAAGAGCAACGAAGAGCTGGCCCGTTGGCTGGACGGCAAGGTCATCGCCGCGCCCAAGGGCAGCGCCTCCGACCAGTACCTCCTGAAGTTCTTCGAAAAGTATCATGTGAAGCCCGGCGAGTACCTCAACCAGTCCATCGAAGTCATCGGCACCAACTTCCGCGTTGGCAAGCTTGACGCCGCCTCCCTGTGGGAGCCCACCCTGTCGCGCATCGCCTCGGACGTGGGCGAGGGCGTTGCCCGCATCGTGGCCGACGGCCGCGCCTGCGACAACCCGGACCTGGGCATCGTGACCATGCGCAAGGACTTCATGGAACAGCATCCCCAGGTGGCCAAGGGCTATCTGCGTTCCGAGCTGGAAGCCCAGCGCTACATACTGGACCCCAAGAACTGGAGCAAGGTCATCGACATGGTGTCCAAGCACGCAGCGGGCGTTCCCAAGCGGGTGCTCTGGTACTCCATCTACGGCCAGATCCCGGCCGACTCCAAGGACCCCGTGCGCGAGTGGAAGTCCTTCTACTTCAACGAGCTTGAGCGCAAGAACATCGCCGAAGTCGGCCCCTTCCTGCTGAAGGACAAGCGGATCAAGGACCTGCCCACGGCAGACGCGGTGGATGACAGCCTGGCCCGCCAGGTGTTCAAGGAAGCCGGTTACACCCCCGTGAGCAGCAGCGTGACCCTGGGCGTGATCAAGGGCGCTCCTGCCAGCGCCTGCCCGTTCAAGGACTAGCTGAGCACAGTTCCGATCCCGTCCGCTTCCGCGCGCGGCCTTCCACGCGCGGAAGCGGATTCGATAAAATCCCCGAGGCCCGCTCCTCGGACTGACACTAGCTGGAGGTCTTCACGTGACCAGCGCTGCACCGGCCACCGTAAATACTGAACAGGCACCGAGCTCCTTTGAGATGTCTTGCTTCTGCTTCAAGCAGTGGCTCAAGAGCTCCGGCCCCTATCTCAACCTTCTGGGCATCATCGGGTTCATCTTCTTCTGGTACCTGTTCACGGAACGGCTGAAGCTCCCGTGGTTCAACAAGCTGCCAGGCCCGGTTGAGGTCTACAAGGAATGGGTCTCAGACGATCCGGCCTACGGCATCTCCCTGTACACGCCGGAATACTACCACCACATCCTGATCAGCATCTGGCGGGTGTTGCAGGCCTTTTTCCTGGCCACTGTCCTCGGCGTGCCCGTGGGCCTGTTCATGGGCTGGAAGAAAACCTTCAAGGACTACACCTTCCCCCTGCTGGAAACCCTGCGGCCCATCCCCATGCTGGCCTGGGTGCCTCTGTCCATCCTCATGTGGCCCGGACGCGAGGCCTCCATCATCTTTCTGACCTTCCTGGGCTCTTTCTTCGCCACCGTGCTGAACACCCTGCTGGGTGTGGAGTCCATTGACGAGGTGTATTTCCGGGCCGCGAACTCCCTGGGCGCGAAGCCCAAGCATGTCTTCTTCAAGATCATCCTGCCGGGATCGCTGCCCTTCATCTTCACCGGCCTGCAGATCAGCATGGGCTTCGCCTGGTTCTCCCTGGTGGCCGGCGAAATGCTCGCCGGAGAATACGGCCTGGGCTACCTTATCTGGAATTCCTTCATCATGGTCCAGTACCCGGTCATCGTCATAGCCATGGTCACCCTGGGAGTGATCGGCTGGCTTTCCAGCGCCATCATCCGCGTGGTGGGCGACCGTCTTATGCAATGGAAAGTGAGGGAGGCAGCCTGATGAGCACCGACAAGACGAACGAACCCGAAGCGCGTGGATGCATCAGCATCCGCAACGTGTCCAAGGTGTACGACCCGGACGGCGCGAAGGTCCTCGCCGTGGACAACTGCTCCATGGATATCAAGGCCGGCGAGTTCTGCGTGGTCGTGGGCCCCTCCGGGTGCGGCAAGACTACCCTGCTCAACGCCATCGCCGGCTTTCACGAAATCACCTCGGGCGAGATCCTGCTTGACGGCCAGCAGCTCTGCGCTCCGGGCAAGAAGACCTTGCCCGGTTCCGACCGCATCGTGGTCTTCCAGAATGGCGCGCTCTTCCCGTGGTTCACCGTGCTGGAGAACGTGAGCTTCGGCCCCGTGGTGCAGGGCGGCCTCAGCGACAAGGACATCCGGGACAAGGCCAGGGAGATGCTCGTGCAGATGGGGCTTGCGAACATCGAAAACAGCTACCCGAGCGAGATCTCCTCGGGCATGCGCCGCCGGGTGGAGATCGCCCGGGCCATGATGAACGATCCGAGCGTCCTGCTCCTGGACGAACCCTTCCGGGCCATGGACGCCCTGACCAAGACCGTGGTCCACCAGTTCCTGCTGGACGTTTACGACCGCAGCAAGAAGACCATCTTCTTCATCACCCACGACCTGGAGGAAGCCATCTTCCTCGGCAGCAAGGTCTACATCATGACCACCCGTCCGGCCAAGATCAAGACCATCCTGGATGTGGACATTCCAAGGCCCCGCGACTTCCGGGTGCTTTCCTCTTCGACCTACATCAGGCTCAAGAAGGAGTGTCTCGAGGCCGTCCATGAGGAGGCCATCAAGGCCTTCACCGCGGGCGAAAGGGAAATGGCCTAGGGCCGCAACATCGGAGAGACTCGCCATGGCGCCAAGCAGCAAGCAGGGAAACAACCACTGGGTGAAGCTGAGGAAGCAGGTCTTCAGACTGACCACTTTCAGGGGCATTCTGTCCATCATCATCTTTACCGTGATCTGGGAGATCTGCTCCTGGTGCGAGGTGCCCATCATCGGCAACGTGCCGCCTCCCTCGGCGGTGCTGGTGGCCCTGGGCAAGCAGCTGGTCAGCCTCGCGTACTGGGCGTCCTGGTGGAACAGCTTCCTGCGCATCACCATCGGCTTCCTCATCGCCCAGGTCCTGGGCATTCCCCTGGGGCTTCTGATGGGCGTGCACCGGCCCACCCGGGAACTCATCTACCCTGTCTTCGAGATCATGCGGCCCATTCCCCCCTTGGCCTGGGTGCCGGTGGCGGTGATCTTTTGGCCCACCTCGGAGCTGTCCATCATGTTCGTGACGTTTCTGGGCGCCTTCTTCACCGTGGTGCTGAACATCGTCGGCGGGGCGACCTCCATCGACACCCGCTACATCCGCGCCGCCCACTCCCTGGGCTCCTCGCGCGGGGACATCTTCTGGAAGATCATGCTCCCGGCCACCCTGCCGAGCATCGTGGTGGGCATGACCGTGGGCATGGGCATCACCTGGGCGGTGGTGGTGGCTGCGGAAATGATCTCCAGCCTCTCCGGTCTTGGTTTTCTCACCTGGCGGGCCTATGTGGCCGGCGAATATCCTCTGATCGTTGTCGGCATGATGAGCATCGGCATCGCCGGGTATGTCTCGTCGGCCATGATCCGGTTCATCGGCGGCCGCATGACCCCGTGGTTGCGGACATACTGAGGAGTACCCAATGAGTCAGACGCAGTTGACCGCCGGCATGGGCGCCGCGGAAATGGTGGCAACGGGGATATCCAAGGGCTTTGGACTTGGGCCGTTGCACAAGCAGGTGATACAGGACTGCTCCTTCACCCTGGAGAAGGGCAAGCTGACCGTGCTCATCGGCCCCTCGGGCTGCGGCAAGAGCACCCTGGTCAACCTGCTGGCCGGGTATGAGCACCTGGACGCGGGGCAGGTGACCCTCGACGGCCAGAACATCGACGGCCCTGGCCCCGACCGTCTGGTGGTGTTCCAGGAGACGGCGCTGTTCCCCTGGATGACCACGTACGAGAACGTAAGCTACGGCCCCCGCGTCCAGCGCAAGATCCCCCAGGAGATCTTCAACGCCGAGACCATGAAGCTTCTGGACATGGTCGGGCTCAAGGACTTCAAGGACAAGTACCCCTCGCAGCTCTCCGGCGGCATGCAGCGCCGCGTCGAGCTGGTCAGGGCCATGATCAACAACCCCAAGGTCATGCTCATGGACGAGCCCTTCCGCGGGCTGGACGCCATGACCCGGGCGCTCATGCAGGAGTATTACGTGCGCCTGTTCGAGGAGCACCGGGGCACCAACCTCTTCGTCACCTCGGAGCTGGAGGAGGCCATCTTCCTGGCCGACCGGCTGATCATTCTGACCAACCGCCCGGCCAAGGTGAAGAAGATCATCGAGGTCACGCTGCCCAGGCCCCGGACCTTCCAGATGCTCACCACCCCGGAATACCAGGAGTGCAAGCACGAGGCCCTGGAGTTGCTGCACGAGGAGGCCATGAAGTCCTTCGCCTCCGGCACGGTGAACGCCGCGGACTTCCTGGAGGCCTGCGCAAGCATGGGACAGGATCAGCCTGCTCCCCGCAAGGCCGGGCGTGACGCCTGACCGGGCGCGCGGACACCGGGCCGCCCCGGCCCTGGCCCTTGACGCGGGAATGAATCCACTGAAGCGGCCCCTTCCGCCGCGCTGGAGGTAAGCATGGCCAAACGCATCATCACCGAAGCGGACGTTCTTGAAGCCGCCGCCGCCCGCAAGAGCCTGTGCGTCACGCCTGGGGAGTGCATCGTCACGGACCAGGCCCGCGACCGGGCCCTGGAGCTTGGCGTGGAGCTGTCGGGCGGGGCGTCCGCAGACGGGGGCACGGCGGCTGTTTCGGCTCCGGCAGGGGTTCTCGGGCTGCCCAAGCAGAGCGATGGGCAGAGCGTTGAGCAGCTGGTGCGCCAGGCTTGCGAGGCCCTGGGCGGAAAGCTGCCCCCTGGCGCGGATCACGGGAAGGTCGAGCGCCTGGTGCGCGAGGCCATCGAGGCCAGGATCTCCTCTGCGACGGGGCCTGCGGCCTCCACGGCGCTCCCGGAAGGCGTGGTCTTCATCGAGTCCGGGAAGGCCCTGGGGCAAGGTGCGGGTTCGGTGCCCGCCCAGGACCGCGCCGTCCTGACCGAGGTGCTTGGCTCTCCGGGCGGCTCCAGACTGGCGGCCGGCTACCTGGTCTGGGAGGGGGCCTCCTTCGACCGGGTGGTGGAAGCCCCGGAAGTGGCCATCGTCATCGAGGGCGAACTGCACCTGACCGTCGGCGGCCAGGCCCTGATCGGCAAGCCCGGGGACATGGTCTACCTGCCCCAGGGGGCCAAGGTCATGTACAGCGCCCCCGCCAGGGTCAAGCTGGCCTGCGTCAACGGCGTCTCGTAGCAAAAGGGCGGAAGGTTCATGGACATCCTCCAGCGGTGCATACGTTCCTGCCGGGAAAACCCAGGAACAGTCGTCTTTCCGGACAGCCTGGACCAGCGGGTGCTGTCCGCTGCGGCGCGGCTCAAGGCCGAGGGCCTGGCCGAGCCGGTGCTGGTCAGTTCGCCCTTTGCCCTGCGCGCCAAGATGCGTTGCGAACGCGCGGACCTGACCGGGGTCACCGTGGTGGACCCGGCCAGCCCTGCGCTGCTCAAGAAGAACGCCGATACCTTTCTCCAGCTCCGCAAGGACAAGGGCCGCCCGGTGACCGAGGAGCTTGCGCTCGAGGTCATGAACAACCCCCTGGCCGCCTCGGCCATGCTGGTGCGCCGTGGCGAGGCCGACGTGAGCGTGGGGGGCAACCTCTCGCCCACGGCCGACGTGCTGCGGGCCGGGCTCGCGGTTTTGTCCCGGAAGCCCGGCATCAAGACCGTGTCCAGCTTCTTTCTCATGCTCTCCCCGGACAGGAAGCGCCGCCTGGTCTTCGCCGACTGCGCCGTGGTCCCGGAGCCCACTGCCGAGATCCTGGCGGACATCGCCATCGCCTCGGCCAGCATGGTCGGCGCGCTTCTGGACGAGGAACCCAAGGTGGCCCTGCTCTCCTTCTCCACCAAGGGCAGCGCCGAGCACCCCAGGGCGGCCATGGTGCGCGAGGCCGTGGAGCTGGTCCGCAAACGGGCGCCGGACCTGGCCGTGGACGGGGAGCTGCAGTTCGACGCCGCCTCCCTGCCCGAGGTGGCGGCCCTGAAGGCGCCGGGGAGCATCCTGGGGGGACAGGCCAACGTCTTCGTCTTCCCGTCGCTGGAGGCCGGAAACATCGGCTACAAGCTTGTGGAGAGGCTGGCCGGGTTCACGGCCGTGGGGCCTTTTCTGCAGGGGTTCGAAGGGGGCTGGCACGACCTCTCCAGGGGGTGCAGCGCCCAGGACATATACAAGGTTGCCGTGATCGCTTTGTGCCTGCGGCGCGGTCAGCCGCTCCATTAACCGGGGCGGAGCGAATGAACTTACAACTGCAAGGAGGCAAGCAATGGATTCCATGGATGCATTGGGCATGATCGAGACCCGGGGCCTCACCGCGCTTATCGAAGCGGCCGACGCCATGGTCAAGGCGGCGCGGGTGCAGCTGGTCGGCTATCAGCAGATCGGCGGCGGGCTGGTCACGGCTCTGGTCCGGGGCGATGTGGCTGCCTGCAAGGCCGCCACGGATGCGGGCGCGGCCGCGGCCAAGCGCGTGGGCGAAGTGATTGCGGTGCACGTCATCCCCAGGCCCCACGGCGACCTCGAAAACGTGTTCCCCATCAAGGGCAAGTAGCGGCGGGGGTCAAGGGGCATGTCTTCCCTGAGCGGCAGCGCGGACGCCAAGGTCCTGCTCGACGCGGTTCGCCGGGCCGGAGTGGTGGGCCAGGGCGGAGCCGGATTTCCCACCCACGTCAAGTTCGAGACGCGGGCGGGAACGGTCATCGCCAATGGCTGCGAGTGCGAGCCGCTGCTGTACACGGATCAGCACCTGATGTGTGCCCACGCCGGGCAGATCGTGCGGGCTCTCTGCGCGGTCATGGCGGCAGTGGGCGCCTCCAGGGGGGTCGTGGCCCTGAAGTCCAAGCATGTCGAGGCGGCGCGGGCCCTCACGGGCCCGGCCGCCGCCGCCGGGGTGGAGCTGGTCCTCTTGGGCGACTTCTATCCGGCCGGAGACGAGCACATCCTGGTCCATGAAATCACCGGCCGCACCATCCCGCCCCTGGGGCTGCCCCGGGAGGTGGACGCCCTGGTCTCCAACGTGGGCACCCTTGTCTCCGTGAGCCAGGCCCTGGACGGCCTGCCGGTCATCCGCAAGACCCTGACCGTAACCGGCGAGGTGGCCCGGCCAGGGGTCATCGAGGCTCCTCTGGGGACCAGCCTGGCCGAGTGCCTGGATTTCTGCGGCGGGTCGGGCATCCCGGACCCGGTCTTCCTTGTGGGAGGGCCCATGATGGGCCGGTTCCTGGAGAACCGCGCGGCCCTGGAACAGGCGGTGGTCACCAAGACCACAGGAGGGCTCATTGCCCTGCCCAGGGACTCGTTCCTGCATCAGGCGGCCACCCTTTCCCCCCAGGTCATGCGCAGGCGGGCGGCCACGGCCTGCATCCAGTGCCGGTTCTGCACCGACCTGTGCCCCAGGTATCTGGTGGGCCACGGGTTCGAGACCCACCGTGCCATGCGGGCCTTTGCCGCCGGGGCGGACGCCGGTCCTGAGACGGAGCAGGCCCTTCTGTGCAGCGAGTGCGGCCTGTGCGAGATGTTCAGCTGCCCCATGGGCCTTTCCCCCCGGCGCATCAACGCCCTGCTCAAGGCCCGCTTCCGGGAGCTGGGCCAGCGGCATCAAGGCCCGCGCGAGGTGCATCCGGAGCAGTCTGACCTGCGCCCCTTCCGCAAGGTTCCAACGGCGCGGCTGGCCGCCAGGATCGGCATCGGCGCATACCTGGGCATCCACCCGGAGTTTCTGGGCGCGTGCAGCCCGAAGCGGGTGCGCATCCCCTTGAGCCAGCACATCGGAGCGCCGGCCCTGGCCAAGGTGTCGGTGGGAACCCAGGTGGAGCCCGGCGACCTCATCGGCGAGTGCCCGGAAGGGAGCCTGGGGGCGCATGTCCATGCCTCAATCCGGGGCGTGGTCGTTGAAACCGGCACATTCGTCGTCATCGAGGGGGCCTAGGGTGAACGCTGGAATCCAAGCTGTCTGCATGGTCGAGTTCAACAGCATTGCCCTTGGCGTCAAGGCGGCCGACGCCATGATCAAGAGCGCACGGGTGACGCCGCTCCTCCTCAAGACCATCTGCCCGGGCAAATTCCTGGCCGGCTTCCACGGGGACGTGGCCTCCACCCGGACGGCGGAACAGGTGGGGATCGAAGTCGGGGGCGCCGCAGCGGTGGACCATTTCCTGATTCCCAACATCAGCTCCCAAGTTCTGGCCGCCCTGTGCTGCGCCGTGGAGACCTCGCGCGGCCCGGCCGTCGGCATCATCGAGACCTTCTCCGCAGCCACCTGTGTGGCGGCCGCGGACGTGGCGGTGAAGACCGCCGCCGTGGACCTGATCGAGGTGCGTCTGGCCATGGGCCTGGGAGGCAAGGCCATCTGCTTCTTCCGGGGAGATGTGGCCTCTGTCGAGGCGGCGGCGGATGCAGGAGCTGCGGTGGCGGCTCAGTCCGGGCTGCTGGTGCGCAAGGTGGTCATCCCGAGCATGGCCCCGGAACTTTTCCCCTACATCCTGTGAAGAGGTGACCAGTGGCGGACATGAAGAACAGACCTGAGGGCGGCGCGCTGGGCTTTGTGGAGACCCTCGGGCTGGTGGCGGCCATTGAGGTGGCCGATGCCATGGGCAAGGCCGCCAGGGTTCAGGTGAAAACGGTGTGCAACGCCGATGCCGGGCTCCTCAGCGTGGTTTGCGAAGGCGGGCTGGCGGCCTGCAGCGCGGCGGTGGACGCGGGCAAGGCTGCGGCAACACGCATGGACCGGCTGCTGGGCAGCAATGTCATCGCCCGTCCGTATCCGGACACGCACGAACTGGTGACCAGCCGGATACCGCCCATGTTCCAGGTTTTGAAAGCTCCGGCCAACAAGACGGCCAAGGGCAAGCGCAAAGGCAAATAGGCCGGTCCGGTCCAGACGCCAGACGCATGGACCGGCGACCGGCAGGCAAGACGCATGCCGCTCCCTCGGGAATAGGCCCGCCAGGGAGACACGGGATGCGCACGGGAGAATGGCCGCGCAAGGCGCGGCGGGAGGTCACGCATGGAACTGGGCATAGTTGCCGGACAGGTTGTCTCCACGGTTCGCGACCCTGGTCTGCCGAATCTGAAATTTCTGCTGGTGAACATCGTTGACGCCCAGGGCAACGTCGTCTGCCCAGGGCAGGTAGCGGCAGACATCCTGGGCGCGGGCGAGGGCGAGATGGTGCTTCTGGTGCGAGGAAGCTCGGCCCGGGTCGTCATGGAGGCCAGAACCCCGCTTGACTTGAGCGTCATAGGGATTGTGGATCAGGTGACCTCCAGGGACACCGTCTTCTACAACAAGTAAGATTGGTGGAGGGCGGAGCGCATGCGCAGCCAGCAAGTCGAGATGATCGTCGAAGAGGTTCTTAAACGCTTGGGCCAGGTCTCAGGCACGGCGGAGCCGACCCCCGGCGCCGGGGAGTGGGGAGTGTTTGAGCGCCTGGAGGATGCCGTGGCTGCGGCCGAAAAGGCCCGCAAAGGCATCGCGACCCTGGCCGTGCGCGAGCGGGTCATTGACGCCATCCGCCGTGCGGCGCGCATCAATGCCCGGCGCCTGGCGGAGATGGCCGTGGACGAGACGGGCATGGGCCGCGTGGAGGACAAGGTCAAAAAGAACCTGCTGGTGGCCGACCGCACTCCAGGGCCGGAGATCTTGTTCCCCAGCGCCATGTCCGGAGACATGGGCCTGACGCTGGTGGAGAACGCGCCCTGGGGCGTCATCGCCTCGGTCACGCCCTCGACCAACCCTGCGGCCACGGTGATCAACAACGGCATCAGCATGATCTCAGGCGGCAACGCCGTGGTTTTCGCCCCGCACCCAGCGGCCAAGCGCACCACCCAGGAGGCCATCAAGATCCTGAACAAGGCCGTGCATGAGGAGACCGGCGTCGGATGCCTGATGGTGTGCGTCAAGGAACCCACCATCGACGTGGCCCGAGAGCTGTTCACCTTCCCCGGCATCAACCTGCTCGTGGTCACCGGCGGCGAGGCCGTGGTGGCTGCGGCCCGGAAGGCCACCGACAAGCGTCTCATCGCGGCCGGGGCGGGGAACCCTCCGGTGGTGGTGGACGAAACCGCGGACCTGGTCCGGGCGGCCCAGGGAATCTATGCCGGCGCCTCCTTCGACAACAACGTCATCTGCTGCGACGAGAAGGAGATCCTGGTGGTGGAGGCCGTGGCCGAAGCCTTCAAGCGGGAGTTCGTGGCCGCCGGGGCGCTGGAGATAACCCTGGCCCAGGCCGAGGCCGTGGCCAAGGCCGTGCTCCTGGACTATCCCGGCCCGGCCTGCCGCCCCAACCCCAAGTGGGTGGGCCGCGACGCTGTCGAACTGGCCAAGGCCGGGGGGTTCTCCATCCCGGAATCCTGTCGGCTGCTGTTCGTGGATGTGGGCCGCGACGTGGAGCACGTCTTCGCCCGCATCGAGCAGATGATGCCCCTGCTGCCGCTCCTGCGGCCCCAGGACTTCGCCGAGGCCCTGGACTGGGCCATGCGTCTGGAGCGCGGGTTGAAGCATTCCGCCGGCCTGTATTCCCGCAACATCGAGAACATGGACGCCATGGCCCGGCGGGTGAACACCAGCCTCTTCGTGAAAAACGGCCCCCATGTGGCCGGGCTTGGAGCAGGCGGGGAAGGCTGGGCCTCCATGACCATCTCCACCCCCACGGGAGAAGGGGTGACCAACGCCCGGAGCTTTGTGCGCCTCAGGCGCTGTACCCTGGTCGGCAACTTCAGGATCGTGTGATCATGGCCCTTGACTGGAAAGAGGCAGAACGGCGGCTTGAACGGGCTGCGGCTATCCTGAACCAGGAGGAGCCGGTCCGCGTGCGCAGTCCGCTCAGCGTGGGCGTGGACCTGGGCACGGCCGACGTGCTGCTCATGGTCCTGGATGCGAGCGGCCAGCCTGTGGCCACGTTCCTGGAATGGGCCGAGGTTGTGCGTGACGGGGTGGTGGTGGACTACATGGGCGCCGTGGACATCTTGCGCAGCATGGTGAACAAGGCCCGCAAGCGCACCGGCATGGAGATCACCCACGCGGCCACCTCCTTCCCTCCCGGGACAGACTCGCGCCTGTCCACCAACATCCTGGAGGCAGCCTGGCTTGAGGTGACACACGTACTGGACGAGCCCTCCTGCGTGGCCGGGCTCCTGGAGCTGGACAAGGCGGCCGTGGTGGACATCGGCGGCGGCACCACAGGCACGGCCGTGGTCCTGGACGGCCGGGTGGTCTTCAGTGCCGACGAGCCCACCGGGGGCCGGCACCTGAGCCTGGTCATCGCCGGGCACTACGGCATCTCCTTCGAGGAGGCGGAAGAGCTGAAGCGCCAGCCCGGAGCCCCGGGCATCCTCGACCTGGTCCGCCCGACCATCGGGCGCATCGCCGACATCGTGAACACGCACATCCGGGGCCACAACGTGGAGCGGATAGTCCTCACCGGCGGCACCTGCTGCCTCCAGGGTCTGGCGGGCGTGCTGGAGTCCGAGCTCGGGCTGCCGGTCACCCTGCCTGTCCAGCCGCTCCTGCTTACCCCCCTGGCCATCGCCTCGCTGCCTCTTCATAATCTGGGACGCGGCGCATACACCAACCCAGGACCTACACTCGAAAGGGGTTGAACCAATGAAGGTCATCGATTTCCGTTTCCGGCCCAACACGCAGCAGACCATCTCCGGCATCCAGAACAGCAAGATGTTCAAGGGGCTTTGCGAGAGCATCGACTTCTCCAAGATGAAGCCGCAGACCGTGGAGGAGGTCGTGGCGGACCTGGACCAGCATGGCGTGGAGCGGGCGGTCATCACCGGGCGCGACTGCGAGACGACCTATGGAGCAAAGTCCAACAACGACAGTGTGATAGAGTTTGTGAGAAAATTTCCGGGCAAGTTCTTCGGGTTTGTCGGGCTCGACCCGCACAAGGGCATGAACGCGGTGTACGAGCTGCGGGCCGCAGTGAACGACCTGGGCATGCGCGGCGCGGCCGTGGACCCCTACCTGGCCCAGATCTACGCCAACGACGCCAAGTACTACCCCCTCTACGCCAAGTGCTGCGAGCTGGACGTGCCCATCGTCTTCACCACGGGGCCGGCCACCCTGGTGCCCGGGGCCATCATCGACCATGTGGCGCCCCGCTACATCGACTTCGTGGCCCGGGACTTCCCGGAGCTCAAGATCGTCATCAGCCACGGCGGCTATCCCTGGGTCAACGAGGCCATCATTGTGGCCCAGCGCAACCGCAACGTCTACATCGAGCTTTCCGAGTACGAGTTCTCGCCCATGTCCGAGGCCTACGTCCAGGCCGCCAACACCATGATCGGCGACAAGATCCTGTTCGCCAGCGCCCATCCCTTCGTGGACTTCCGGCAGGCCCTTCAGACCTACGAAAAATTGGCCTTCACTCCCGAGGTCCGGCGCAAGGTCATGTACGACAACGCCGCAAAGCTCCTGGGGCTCGGCGCCGCGACAGCCGCAAAGCCAACCGGGGACGGGGACATGCGGGAGACCGTGACGTCCATTGTCCGGGAAGTCCTGTCCCGCATGAACGTCTGAGACGGGCAGAGCCTGTTCAGCCTGAATCGGCCCAAAGCGCCGGGGCGGTTGGGATCAGTGCATAAACGGAGGCGCAAATGTCAGGAATCATCCTGGCCATGGTTGGCTGGGGACTCGGCGGGTTTTTCAACGGAATAGCGGGCTTCGGCGCCGCCCTGGTGGCCATGCCCATCCTCGCCTGCGGCATCGACATGGCCCTTGCCGTGCCTTGCGCCGGGCTGATGGTGCTGGCCCTGAACGTCCAGATGGCCTGGAGCTATCGCCAGCACCTCGTCACCACGGGTATCCGGCCGTTGCTCGTGGGAGCCCTGCCAGGCGCCCTGGCCGGGGCGCTGCTCTTGCGCTTTGTTTCCGAATCCGGCCTGCGGCTGGGCCTGGGCCTACTGCTCTTATGCTATGGTTTGTGGGGGCTGTACTCCCGCCGTCTGCAGCGCAGGAACGTCCACGCCGTGTGGGGCATGCTCGCCGGATTTTTCTCCACCAGCTTCGGCACGGCTTACGGCATCAACGGTCCTCCCCTGGCGGTGTACCTGTCCATGCGAGGGGGCACCCAGAGCGAGACCAAGGCGGCGCTGGGCGTCTTCTTCATTGTCAGCGGGCTGTTCATCGTCGCGGCCCAGGCCCTTGCCGGCGTGCATTCCCTCCAGGCGGTCATGCTCTTCGCCTCGGCGCTTCCCGCTGTGCTGCTTGGCGGCTGGGCAGGCATACGGTTTTCGGCCGGGGTCAACGACGTGAACTTTCATCGGGCGCTTCACATAATGCTGTTGCTTATGGGGGCAAACATGGTCCGCCTGTCCATTTCCTAGTCCGGAAGAGAGGAATATCCCTCACCCCCTGGCAAACCTCAGATTTCTCACCACGTCCGTGAACTCTGACCCTCACCAGCAGAGCCAACGCACCCGCCGCATTTGATACAAGGCGGGATCGTTCGGCCTGTACCAAGCACTATGATCCCGGCAAGGTCTCTCCCTGACGCCGGCCCGATGCGTGCAGCGGCGAAGACCACGGAAGCAGGCATGCATTCCCTGCGCGGCACTCGCGTCGAATTGGGGAATGTGTTCAGCAGCTGTGCCACGACACTTAGACTTACCCAGGGGAGAGCCGGGACATAGCGGGATATTGCGGGACAGGAAGGGACAAGAACGCCAACAATGACAACGGAATTCTGGCGTACGAGATGGGAATTAGTGAGGGGGAAAAGCTTCGCGGAAGATGACGGTTAGTTTTGCTCAAGCTCAAATGGGCGACGCATAGTTTTGCTCAAATCACTTCAGCGGCAATACCAGGTTGTGGTCAGTTGCCCCTGGGATCACCTTATCCATGAATAGCTCCTGGCAAGACGCCTTCCAAATGGTAAGCGTGCTGCCATCATCCGAGATGCACAGCCAGCAGTTGTGCCCCCATGACCGGTACTCAGCGGGGAAATGACCAGGCTCCTCCGTCACTTTGAATTTCAGCGCAGTCGAGCACTCAGGAAACTGCTCGACGCCTTTGAATTCCAGAGAGGACCAGTATTTTGTCAGGCCTGGACATTGCGCAAGGATGCGCGGCCATGCGGCCTGAATGCGCGCCGAGTCCTGAGGTGTAACGTCTGACATTGCAGGCAGCGGTGGTGATTTCTTGCTCTGCCCGCCAGAGGTGTTCCAAGCCACTACCCCGGTGATGAGCGCGAACAAAACAAAAAAGACCTTCAGGAATGCGAGATTCCTTCGGGTCAGTGTTGCTTTGTTCTGAGTGAGAAGCTCCGGCTTGGTCATCGCGATGACGAGGCCGAGAACTCCAAGGACAGGGAACAGCCAACTGGTCATTTCGCTTCCCTACACCACCAGATTACCTTGCCCAGAATGGCCACGCCGTCGACCAGGTCGCCGCGCAGATCCACCTTCATGGGCTCGTAGGCCGCGTTGATGCTCTTGAGCACCAGGCCCTCTGGCAGCGCATCGACCACCTTCAGGTAAATCAGCTCACCGACGCGGACGGCGTACATAGTCCCAGGCCTCGGCTCACACTGGCTCTGGTCGATCAACACGGTGTCGCCGTGCTTGATCTCCGGCTCCATTGAGTCCCCGGAGACATGCATGAGCACCATCTGCGCGGGGCTGCCCTTGCGGCTCAGGAAGTCCGAGCGGAAGGCGTACAGGCGCTCACTGCCCACCTCGGTCTGAAAGCTGCCGGTCCCCGCAGAAATCCTTGCCTCCACCATGGGCACGAACATCAGGTCCACATCGCACACGGTCTGCTTTGCTGCGGCAGAGAGCTGGACACATGCGGATGCATGCATGGGGCCGACGCCACGCAGCACCCATTCGGGTGCAATACCAAGTTCAGAGACCAGCCGCTGGACAAAGTCCAGGTCCGGCGTCCGGTCTCCACTCTCCCAACGGGCGAGAGTGTTGCGGTGCACGCCAAATCTGGCCGCAAACGCCTCTTGTGACTCATCCTTGCGGATGGCTTTAAGCCGGTATCCGATCTCTGACATGGCGCCAAACTTCCAGGGTAGAACTTTCGCACGAACCTTTTCGCACCGGGCGAAGGGGGGAACACGTGCAACAACTTGAAAGCATTGAAAGTCTGCCCTGCATATTTTTGTGTGCATATTTTTCTAGTTTTGCACACAAACGAGTTGACTTTGCACCCTTACGGATGCAAATAAAGACCTGCGGGCAGTAGACAAGAAAACATTCCAAGTCGTCTCTACCAGCCCGCATAGCCAGGGTCAACGTCCGGCGAGATTTCGAGATTGGACGTTGGCCCCCAACCCGAGCGGACGGTAAGGCGATGCAGCAACACTCCCTCTTCAAGGATGACCACGGAGCCCTGGCCGGGCTGGTGCCTGCAATGCGGGCGGCCATGAACCGCGCCGCCGGTGCGGACACAGCAGGCCGCGCGCTCCTGGTGGACCGCATCAACGACATCGCCCGGCAAGCGGGCCTGCGGCTCACCACGGGCAACGCCCAATCCATCAGCAAGGACACCCTGGACAAGTGGCTGGCCCCTTCGGACCGCGACCACACGCCCTCGCTCCTCGCCGTGGTGGTGTTCTGCGCCGCCACAGGCGATTCCGCCCCGCTCCAGATGATGCTCCGCGCCCTGGGCCTGGACGTGATGACCGCCGAGGACCGCATGCTCCGCGACTACGGCAAGGCCTGCAAAACCGTTCGTGAAGCAAGTCGGCGCAAGAAGATGCTGGAGGTGTCCATATGACCTCGCGGCGTCTGGAGTGCGGTCTGGCGCGCAACCGCGTACGCCGCCGCATTCAGGAGCATCTGGACCGCCTGGGCAAGAGCATGGCGGACGTGAGCCGGGAGATCGGCATCTCGCGCCAGCTGGTCGCGGCCACGGTCGCCGGGGAAAAGCACAACGGGCGCGTGCTGACCAAGCTCCGTGAGCTGGGCGTTCCCGAACGCTACCTGTTCGACCCGACCCTGTGCGAGCAGAAGCAGGAGGAGGCAGCATAATGAACGGCTGCACTGCTTCCCAGCTTGCGGACGCCCTTGGCTGCACCATCTCCACCCTGCACCGCAGGGCCAACGCGGAGAGCTGGCCCTTTGAGGCCAAGCCCGGACGCGGCGGCGGCAAGCTCTTCCCCCTGACCACCTTGCCGGATGATATCCGCCTGGCCCTGGCCAGCACCGCCACCACCGCCACAAATCACGAGGCCGCCACGCTGAAGCTGCGCCAGGAACTGGCCACGCGGGCCGCCGAGGGTTCGCGCCAAGGCGCGCTCTCCGCCTTCGCCGCCCTGCCCGAGCCGCGCAAGCGCCGGGCCGAGGCGCGGGCGCTCATCGCCAGGCTGTGCACAGATTTCCTGACCACTTCCGGCCTGCCGCGCCGCCGTGGCACAGAGCTGTTCGCCAGCGACTACAACACCGGCCGCATCAGCACGCCGGACTGGACGCGCGAGCAGGTGCCCAGCCTCTGCGCGGGCAGCATCCACAACTGGCAGAAGGCCCTGGACCGCGAGGGTCTGGCCCGACTGGCCGGGAACCACGGCCTCCACCGCCTGGGCACCGGCAAGATCGACGGCAACCCGGAGCTGTCCGGGTTCTGCCTGGGCATGCTCAAGACCTACCCGCACAGCCACGCCACGCACCTGCTGGAGGCCATGCGCGCCCGCTTCGGCGAAGACAAGCTGCCCACCCTGCGCGCCGTGCAGCGCTGGCTGGCTGGATGGAAGTCCCGCAACGCCCAGCTGTTCACCGCCGTGAAGAACCCGGACGCCTGGCGCAGCAAGTACATGGCCGCCGGGGGCGACGCCCTGGGCGTCCTGCGCCTGAACCAGCGCTGGGAAATGGACTCCACCAAGGGGGACATGCTGCTTTCCGACGGCACGCGCCACGTCATCGTAGGCTGCATCGACGTGTATTCCAGGCGGTTAACGCTGCATGTCTCGCGCTCCAGCTCGTCGGCCGCCGTGGCCGCCACCCTGCGCAAGTCGCTCCTGGCCTGGGGCGTGCCCGAGGAAGTGAAGACCGACAACGGCTCGGACTACGTGAGCCGCCATATGACCAGCCTGTTCCTGGGCCTGAACATCCGCCAAACCCTGTGCGCACCCTTCCAGCCGCAACAGAAACCCTACATCGAGCGCGTCTTCGGCACCTTCTGCCGCGACCTGGTGGAGCTGCTCGCGGGCTTTGTGGGCCACAGCGTGGCCGAGCGCAAGGACATCGAGGCCCGCCGGAGCTTCTCCCAGCGGCTGATGAAGCAAGGCGAGGAAGCCCTGGAACTGCGCATGACGCCAGGCGAGCTGCAAGACTTCTGCGACCGCTGGACCGAGGACGTGTATGCCCGCAAGCCTCATTCCAGCCTGTCCGGCAAGAGCCCCTGGCAGATGGCCGCCGAGTGGCCGCACCCGGTGCAGCGCATTCAGGATGAACGCGCGCTCGACGTGCTGCTGTTGCCCGCTCCGGGTGAAGGCACCCGCCGCGTGACCAAGAAGGGCATCCGCCTGGACGGCGGCCTGTATGACCACGCGGCCTTGGGCGGCATGGAAGGCCGCGACGTGCTGGTTCGGCTCGACGAGGGTGACGTGGGCGCCATCTACGTGTTCGACCTGGACGGCCCGTTCCTCTGCCGGGCGCTCTGCCCGGAGATCGCGGGCGTCTCCCGCCGCGACGTGGCCCTGGCCCGCAAGCGCAGGCAACAGGTCGTGATCAACGAGGGCAAGGCCATGCTGCGCCAGGCCGCACGCAAGGCCAACGTCAAGGACATCGCCCAGGAGATCCTGGCCGACGCGCGCGCCGAGGCCGCCAAGGTGCAGGCCCTGCCGCGCCAGGCCGAGGCCTGGGATACCCCGGCCCTGACCGAGGCTGGGATTGCCGCCCGCGTCACGGACGCCCCCGCCTCCCTGCCGCAGGAGCAGGAGGACCGCCTGAACGCGCAGACCGACGCCCTAGCGGCGGAAATGTCTGCCGTACGGCCCGTGCCGGAGACCATGGAGGTGCGCTACGCCCGCGCCCTGCGCCTGGAGAAGACCCTGGCCTGCGGGCTGGCCGTGGACCCCGACGCCCTGCGCTGGCTGCACGGCTACCAGAACACCCCGGAATACCTGGGCTGCCGCAATGTCTACGAGGAATTTGGCGACGAGTGGCTGCCGCAGGCGGCGGGCGCTGGTCTGTAAACGGCGCGGCTCCGCCCGGCGTTGGCGCGCCAGGCAGGGCCTTGGGACAAGGATGATGAATCAAACGGAGGGAACGATGACGAAGCAGAGCGGACAAGCAGGCGGCCAGAACAACAGCCAGAGCTTTGGCGCGGGAGCATCAGGCACCATCGCGCCCCTGCGCAACGTGGTGCTGTTCTCCGGCCTGGTGGAGCGCGTCATGGGGCGGCCCTACGGTCTGCCGGGCATGGCCACCTTCCATGGCCGCAGCGGCCTGGGCAAGACCTTTGCGGCCATCTTCGCAGCCAACAAGCACCGCGCCTACCACATCCAAATCAAGAGCGTGTGGACGCGCAAACACATGCTGGGCAGCATCCTGGCCGAAATGGGCATCCGCCCGGCGGGCACCATTCCGCAGATGATGGACCAAGTGGGCGAGCAGCTCTCGCTCTCCGGCCGCCCGCTGATCGTTGACGAGGCCGACCACCTGCTAGCCAAGGGCATGATCGAGGTGGTGCGCGACATCTACGAATCCAGCCAGGCCGCCATCATCCTCATCGGCGAGGAGGGCCTGCCGCAGAACCTGGCCCGGTTCGAGCGCGTGCATGGCCGCATGCTCGACTGGCAGGCCGCCCAGCCCGCCTGCGAGTCCGACGCCCGCGTGCTGGCCCGGCTGTACTGCCCCACAGCCACCGTGGGGACGGACCTGCTGGCCCGGCTGCTGGAGGCAAGCGGCGGCAGCGTGCGGCGCATCTGCGTGAACCTGGACCGTGTGCGCGAGTTCGCGGCGGCGGGCGGCCTGGAGGAGATCGGCCTGGCCGAGTACCAGGGCGAGATCTTCACCGGCAGCCCGGCGGGGGTGCCCCTGCGGAGGTGCGCATGAGCCGCACGGGCCGCAAGGGCGTCATCGAACTGGCCGCCAAGGGCGGGGCCTATGGCCGCCAGGCCATGTGGGAGGCCATGCGATCCTTACGCCGATTCACCCTGGCCGACCTGGACCACCTGAACGTGGAGCGCGACACCATCAAAACCTACGTCCGCAGCTTGGTGCAGGGCGGCTACCTGAACACGGAGCGCCAGGCCAGCACCGGCGGGCGCTATGCCCCTGCCGCATACGAACTGGTGCGGGATGTCGGCCTGGAGGCTCCCAGGGTGCGCCGCAACGGCACCCCGGTCCTCCAAGGCCAGGCGCGCGAACAGATGTGGCGGGCCATGAAGATGCTGGGCCAGTTCACCCCGCGCGACCTGTCCGTCACCGCCAGCACCGAGGCTGTGGCCGTGAACGAGGAGGACGCCAAGAGCTACGTGAAGCACCTCTTCGCCGCCGGGTACCTGGCCGTGCTGCGGCCTGGCAAGCCGCCCCGCACGCAAGGCCTGTACCGCCTGGCCAAGAACACCGGCCCCCTGCCGCCCATGGTGACGCGGGCCAAGGTGGTCTTTGACCCCAACCTGGGCCGTATCGCCTGGCACGCGGAGATCGACGCATGAGCCCACACTCAAAGCGCAAAGCCGTTGATACCGCCCGCGCCGCCTGGGCCGATCTGGGCGGCTGCCCGGACTGGATCATCGCTCTGGCCGAGGAATGCGACCGCACCAGCCAGCGCCAGGTGGCGGGCCGCATCGGCTACAGCGCGGGCGCGGTGAACCAGGTGCTGGCCAACAAGTACAAGGCCCCCACCGACCGCATCGAGCAGGCCGTGCGCGGGGCGTACCTCTCCGCCGTGGTCAATTGCCCGGCCTCGGGTGAGATCGCGGCGGACCGCTGCCTGGAGATCCAGAGGCAGCCTTGGGCAGCCACCAACCCCCAGCGCGTGCGGCTGTTCACCGCCTGCCGCAGCGGCTGCCCCCACAGCAGAATCAACCCCAAGCCCGGAAATGAGGAGGACGCATGTTAGCCAACAAGATCGAGAGCTCTGTGAATCGCCTGCGCGAACTGGCTGGCTTCATCCCCGAGGAGCAATGGGAGATCGCCAGCCGCGTTGTCGCCGTGCTCGACGAATGCGCGGCTATCGCCCGCAACCTGGAGGCGGCGGCCCTGCCCATCACCGCCCCTGTCACCGCAACCCTTGAGCAATAAGGAGAACGCACATGGCACCGAGAACCAAGCCCCAGCCCCTCATCATCAATGACTTGGCCCAGGCCGACGAGGCCCTGCGCCAGCTGGCCGAGATCGCCCGCGAACAGGCTGCCATCGAGTCCGGCCTGAACGAGCAGATCGACTCCCTCAAGGCCGCCGCCAAGCTCCAGCAAGAGCCCCTTGTCGCCGCGCGCAAGCGCCTGGAGGACGCCCTGGGCACCTTCGGCCTGACCCGCAAGGACGAGCTGTTCAGCGAGCGCAAGCGCAGCGTGGAACTGAACTTCGGCGTCATCGGCTTCCGCAAGGCCACCAGCTTGCGCACCCTGGCAAAAACCACCTGGGCCATGGTGCTCAAACGCATCCAGGACCTGGGCTTTACGGAGGGCCTGCGCACCAAGGTGGAGGTGGACAAGGACGCCCTGCGCGGTTGGCCGGACAATCGGCTGGAAACCATCGGCGTGCGCCGCGAGGCAGCGGACGAGTTCTACCTGGAGCTGAAACAGGAGGAGATCAGCAAGGCCGCCTGACCCCACGCGAAACCGCCCCCGCCCTCTTCATAAGAAGGGCGGGGTGCGGTCGTCCAGGCGTGGCGGCCTGGGCCTGACGAGCAGCCGTTTAATGGAGACCACATGAGTTTCGACACCCGCAAGTCCCTGCTGGCCAAGGTGCACATTGCCAAGGCCCAGCTCCAGCTGACCGACGACGCCTACCGCGCCGTCCTGGCCCGTCACGGCGTGGAGTCCTCCAAGGAGCTGGACACGAAGGGCCTGGAGAAGCTGCTCGACCATTTCGCCAAGCTGGGCTGGCAGGCCAAGGCCGCCCGCACGCGCAAGGGCGACAAGCACGGCGCACCGGCCAATCTGGGCCGGGGGCTCGGCAAGGGCAACGCCAAACCCTATGACCGCTCGGCGCTCATGACCAAGATCGAGGCCCTGCTGGCCGAGAAAGGCACGGAACAGGGCAAGCACGTGCCCTGGGACTACGCCAAGGCCATCCTCAAGCGCATGTACAAGCTCGACCGCCTGGAGTGGGCCACGCCCGAGCAACTGCGCGGCGTCATGGTGGCGCTGATGCAGGGCGGCAGGCGCAAACGGCGGATCATGCCGCCCGTGCCGGAGGAAGCGAACCATGCCGCGCCCTGACCTACAGACAGACACGCCCGTGCACACAATCCCGGACTACGTGCTGGCCCAGCTGCCCGGCGTGCTGGCCCAGGTGGCCCAGGCCGCAGGGGTCAAGGCCGCGTGGCAGTTGGCCAAGGAACGCGGCGGCGGCCGGGCCTACATCCCCACGCCCGAGGCACTGCACGACAGGCACTGGCTGGTGCAGGCCTGCGGTCTGGAGGCGGCAAAGGCCATCGCGGGCGCCCTGGGCAGCGGCGAGGTGGAAGTGCCCCTTGGCCCCTTCACCGGCAACCGCGCCCAGGTCTGGGCGGCCATTGAACGCGGGTTGAACGCGGGCTTGTCCGTGGAGCAGGCCGCGCGCCAAGTGGGGGTGACGGCCAGGACGGTGCGGAGGCATAAAAGTGGGGTGACGGCGGGAGAAAATGGGGGGTGGTGTAAGCTGCCAGGTGTGTAATATCACTTGTCTGACAAAGCCTTTTTGAGATACGGGGTGCATATTCCGGTGCCGATATTCAATCAGCGGGGGGGATATGCAACAGATCAATAACTTTGACGAACTCGTTTCATTCATGTGGAAAGTTTCAAATGGTGAAGCAAGCTTTGACGGGGTAGTATTTTCAGACAACTGCGCGAGTATACCAATACGCGTTGAAGGCGTAACTTGGGACAAGCGGATTGATGTGAGAGGGGCAAAGTATGTTCAGGCCCTCCAAGAAGAGCTTAATGCATTCTGTAAAAAATACAAAGATATTATTGGTGAAGACGCCCCACTCATCAAGGTTGCTGTCCGTAAGGGTAGCGGAATACTCGATCCAGACTTTCTTCCATTCCTGAAGGAGGCGATAAAGAAAATGCCCCCAAAGCTGACCTTTACGCTACTCATGACATTTATGGCATGCTCTACAGGATATTTAATATACTCTCGTTATGAGTCGGCACAAGAACAGTCTCGAGAAAACAAAGTCGCAATTGAAGCGATCCGATCAATGAAAGAAGTTGCGTTACAGAATGGATTTGACACCTCGAAAGCCACAAGGCCAATTCGGTCGTTTGTAAAAACTCTCGATCCAGAGGATCAGATTTCTGTCGCGGGGTTGGAAGAAATTAGCGGTGACAAAGCAAAACAACTAGTCGAAACTAAAAGATCCCGTTCGCATGAGGTAACGATTCCGTGTGACGGGAAATATATCCTCGACAAACTGGATGTGAAACGACCTATCCCTGTTCTTGAACTTTCCCAGGGGGGCGTCCCCCTGAATGGATATCTTGAACACTTAGCTCCTGAGGCTAAGCAAACTCTCCTCAAAGCTTTAGAGGAACGCATTGGGAGCAGGAAGGGCGCGATTGTTCTTGAACTTCAGATCGACGTTCATGCGACTGCAAAAAAAGTTAAATATGGCAGTATTGTTGGTATCGGTATACCTAGAGAGGGGATGCCACATCGCAGGCTCACCGACTTACCGCTTAAGCCTATCCCACAGGCCAAGCTTAATCCTTAATCCTTCTCGTACTATCGAACTTTCATCAGGAATACCTCCATGAGTGAAGGACAAGACGCCCCCCCTGCAAAGTCCATCGGGATCGACCTCGCCACTCTTTCCGCCAACGTGGATATTGAGACAGAAGATGCGGGCATACTCCGGATCGGTCCCTTGAATGCCGGTGTCCTCATCGACGTGGCCCCCTTGCTCGAATCTACCTCCAACATACCTGAAGCTTCTTTGGCAAAATCGATGATGCTGAAGATGGTGAAAAACAAACCGACCGACGAGGGCGCGGAATGTTCACCGCTTACGAGTGAACAAAGGGAGCGAATCACCGAGGAGGACGTTCGCCGTTTTGCTGAGGCGGTGCTCAAACGCGAACGGGTGAAGGAAATATTGACCGACTCGGGGGAGCCGCTTTCCCCTGAACTTGCACTTGTTCGGTACGTCCGCGAATGGAACGAGAAGATTACTGAACCCATGAAGCGCTGGAATACTGCTCTTGGCTCCGGGTTTCTTACGGCTTCCACACGTAACGCTTTGGGAGACTTCAAACTCCATAGAGCAATCGCTGACTCAATGCGCACGCCCGCTTGGCTTTCCGAGACTGCTGTGGCCAAGAGCCTGATGGCGGATGCCGAGCGAGTCGCAAGGGCAACCGCCTATCCCGGCGGTGCTATTGGCAAGAAGCTAATGGAGGATGCCGAGCGACTTACAAGGGCTACCAATGGTCTTGGTGCCTCCGCCGTTAAGGGCGCTATCGCTGATGTAGAGCGTCTTACGAAGGCGGCCTATATTCCTGACCTTGGCATCGCGAAGGGCGTGATTGCGGATGTCGAGCGTGCAGCTAGGGCTGCCGCCTTTCCCGACGCTGCCGCGTTCAAGGTCCCATTAGCAGAGACGGCAACGGGAAGGCTGGCTGCCGAATGGGAAAAAATGACTGCCGCAATTAAAAACCCGCTAGCAGGGACGGCAACGGGTAGACTGGCAGCCGAACTCGAAAAGACGGCGGCCGCATGGCCAAGCCAAGAGGCCCGCCCTCTTCTCGGTGCAGCGCAGTTGCAGGAAGCGATCATCGGGCAGAGCCCTACCGCGAGACTAAGCGAAAAGCTGGACGAACTGAAAGACGCGATTGGCAACGGGACCGAACTGACGGAAAGGCTTCTGTCTGACTCCGTTGCTGCAACTCGAAAGCATATTGAACAAGCGGAAGAGCAAGGGAAAACGGATGCGCGCGCCCAACGAATAGCCGTATGGTGTGCGGTCGGAGGTATTGCTGTCACGGTCGTCCTTGGGCTGGCTTCGTTGGTAGTGTCCTGCCAAAGCTACAGCCACGATCTCGCGGTAGAAGCAAACGCTGCAAAAGAGCGTACCACGTCTGCCTCTAAGGAAGAGGAGAGGCTACAGATCCTACGGGAGCAGATTGCTACCCAACAGGAGCAAAACAGGCTTTTGCGTGAGCTTCTGACCCAATCCGCTCAGAAGGGCAAAACCCCCAGCCCCAAAGTAGCCCCGCGGTAAAAATGAACGAGGATGAGGTGAAGGGTGGTGTCCGCTGCTTTCGTAGTATCATAGCCCATTTGCTGCGGAATAGCTCTGGATGATGTTTGGTGACGGCCATATAAGCGTCTACGCGCAAACTTAGGAGGACACATGAATTCAGAAAGATTTTATGCATCTACACAGTATGGCGACATGAAAGGTACATCTTGTGCCGATAATCATGCCAGCAACTCAATGCGTGTGTATCTGGAAAAGAATGAACTGATCCACCCTGATGAACTGCTTGTCGGTATTTCTATGTTCTCCGGGGAGGTGCACACGTCGACGCAGGACAACCCTGTCTATGTCCATGCATATGTCGTTAAGGCAACGGACTTTGAAGAGATGAAGAAACTTGTCGATTCAGAAATGCCGTTGCCGGTGCGCCGGATTTCCATTGAGATGCACCTTAACGAATTTTTCGGTCTGTTTAAAAGGTTTGAAATTTGTGTTTCTAATAACGGCTTGATCGATGGGAAAGAAATAGAGGTGTTAGAGTCCACGGACGTGGAGTAATAATTTGCGGGAGCCAGGGGGGGAGATATCCTCCCCCTTGACTCCCCCTCCCCGCACGTGCCATTTCCCCTGCATACTGCCCAATTCCCCTCGCCCCTGACACTTGTCCGCGTTAGAGCGCGGCCCCTGCCAACGTAGTCTCCACCACGGATGCGGCGCTTCGCCGCCATCAACCCCTCCCGCCTCCTCCCGGCTCGCGCCAAGCCGGGGGGAGGCAACGGAGGAGAACCGTGGAGGCCGACATGCAACGCACGAACCGCCAGGGTCTGGACCTGATCCTCGTCAGTGAGGAGCTGCGCCTGGAGGCCTATCGTTGCCCGGCTGGCGTTTGGACCATCGGCTGGGGCCATACCGGGCCTGACGTTTACCCCGGCATGGTCATCACCGAGGCCCTGGCGATTCTGTTTAAGCAGGCCGACCTTGAACGCTTCGAGTCCGCCGTTGAGGATGCGCTCGAAGTCCCTGTCACCGGCAATCAGTTCTCCGCGCTTGTCTCCTTCGCCTTCAACGTTGGGGATGAAGCCTTCCGTGGCTCGACCCTGCTCAACAAGCTGAATACCGGCGACATCAATGGTGCGGCGGCGGAGTTCAAGCGCTGGGTGCACTCAAAGGGCCGCCTCCAGCCTGGCCTGGTGACCCGCCGTGCAGCCGAGCGCGAGCTGTTCCTGACCCCTGGCGACGGAGATCCCGCATGATCTTCCCGCGCGCCTTCAATTCCAGCCCCGTGCCGACCGAGGCCCACACCGCGCTTGTCCTGGCTGCCTTCATCGCTCTCGTGACCTTCCAGACCGTTGCCTTGTGGAAAGGTCAGGAGTTCAGCGCAGCCGCCTTTGGTGAGGCGCTGGGCATCATCCTGGGCGGCGGGGGCGTGGCCGCGCTCGGCCAAAGCTACCTCACCCGCGCGCGCGGGCAGATCACCGGCGGCAACGTCCGCCCCGACAACCCGGACAAGTAGGAGGCACCTGTGGACCTGACCACCCTCGCATCAAAATCCGGCGCGAAGCTGGCCCTGGGCCTTGGCGGCGCGCTGCTCGTGCTCATCCTCTGCCTGGCCTGCTCCTGGGGCGGCTACCGCCACGGGTTCGCCACGGCCAAGGACAAGGGCGATGCCAAGTACTCCAAGCTGGAGACGAGCATCGCCGAGGCCAACCGCCTGGCCAGCGACACCGCCCGGCGCATCGTGGACGCGGAGATCATCCGCCGCGACAAGCTGGCCGGGGAGCTGGCCGCCGCCCGCGCGACCATTTCGGAACAAGGCAAGAAAATCACCAACCGGAGGATAGCCGATGCGTCGCGCTCTGTTGCCGCTGTTGATGGCCGTTGCACTTTCGGCCCTGGCTGGGTGGGGCTGTACAACGAAGCTTGGGGCTTCGGCCACGGCGATCCAGCCGGTCCCGCCGCCACCCCCGGCCCTGATGGAGAAGCCGGAGCAATACCGACCGCTCAAGCCGGGGAGTTTCAACAAGGCGGAGTGACCCCGGAGGACATTCAGGTGGTCAACCGCGACAACGCCCGGATTTGCCGGGACACCACGACCAAGTACCTGGCGCTCATCAAGTGGGCGGAAGGAATCCCCAAGACCGTCACCATGGAGGCACGCTAAAATGGACTGGTGGGAAATCCTTGTCCGTCTCTCTTCCGCAATCCTGCTCATCGTCCAGGGATTGATCATGTGGGGGTTGTGGAGCTTGCGCAAACAGTTTGTGTCCCGCACGCATTGCGATGCGCAGTGCCAAACCCAGACCAAAAAGCAAACGGAGCTCGAGCAGGCGCAGACCAAGCTGGAACAGGCGCAAAAGGCCTTGCCCAACGCGGACGAGGTGCAGGCCATGGCCGTGCAGCTGGCGGCCATTGAGGGCAGCATCAAAACCGTGGAGGCCACCGTGCGCGGCCAGTCGGAGGTCATGCAGCGCATTGAACGCCCCTTGAACCTGCTCTTGGAGCATCACCTGCGGAGCGAAAAATGAACCTTTCCCAATTGCTGAACGAGGACCGCCGCCTACTCATTCTGCGCCTGCTGGCCGAGGACCCCGGCTACCAGCTGAACGTCTACGTGCTGCGCCCGGCGCTTCAGTCCATGGGCCATACCGTGAGCCACGACAAGGTGGAGACGGACCTGGCCTGGCTGGCCGAGCAGGGCCTGGTCACCATAGGCCAGGCCTCCGGCGTCACCGTGGGCAAGCTCACCGCGCGCGGGGCGGACGTGGCCGCCGGACGCGCCACGGTGCCCGGCGTGAAGCGCCCCGAACCTGGGGAATAGGCCATGCCGCGCAAGTCCACCGTCCGCCGCCTGCCGCCCGAGCTGCGCGAACAGATCGGCAAGCTCATCGACGAGGGCCGCACGCTCGACGAGATCACCGCGCACCTGAACCAGCTGGGCGCGGAGGTCTCCCGCTCGGCCCTGGGCCGCTACAAGCAACACCTGGACAAGGTGGGCGAGAAGCTGCGCCGCAGCCGCGAGGTGGCCGAGGCGCTGATCCAGAAGCTGGGCAACGCGCCGGAGTCCAAGGCCCTGCGCCTCAATGTGGAGCTGATGCATGGCGTGCTCATGGACCTGGCGCTGAACGCCAACGCCAACGACGAGGACGGAGGCGAGGGCAACGAAGCGGCCGAGGGCAAGGGCGTGACCCTGGAACCCATGGGCGCCATGCTGCTGGCCAAGGCTCTGGACCATCTTTCCCGCGCCAGCAAGAGCGACGCCGAGCTGGTGGGCAAGATCAAGGAACAGGCCCGCAAGGATGCGGAAGCCAAGCTGGACAAGGCCGTCACGGCCGCCACGGGCGAGGCCAGGCGCGACGCCCTCACGCCGGTGCAGGTGCTGGAGCGCGTCCGGGCCATCTACCGGGGCGAGGCCTAAGCCGTGGGCGGCATCCTCTACCCGTTCCAGCGCCGCTGGATCGACGATCCCGCGCGATTCAAGGTGGGCATGTTCGCCCGCCAGACCGGCAAGACCTTCACCAACACCCTGGAGATCGCCGAGGATATCGTCGCGCACGATGTCGCCAGCACCCGCACGCGCTGGGTCATTCTCTCGCGCGGGGAGCGCCAGGCCAAGGAGGCCATGGACGAGGGCCTCAAGCTGCACCTGCGGGCCATGGGCGCGGCCTTCGACGCCGTGGAGGAGGACTCCGGCTACCGCTACGAGGACGGCTCCAGCATAAAGGCCCTGGAGGTCATCCTGCGCCACGGCTCGCGCGTCACGGCCCTGCCCGCCAACCCGGACACCGCACGCGGATTTTCCGCCAACGTGCTGCTGGACGAGTTCGCCTTCCACAAGGACAGCCGCGCCATCTGGAAGGCCCTGTTCCCGGTGATCTCCAAGCCTGGCCTGAAGCTGCGCGTGGTCAGCACGCCCAACGGCAAGGGCAACAAATTTTACGACCTGGTGACGGGCAAGAACGACCGCTGGAGCCGCCACGTGGTGGACATCCACCAGGCCGTGGCCGAGGGCCTGGAGCGCGACATAGCCGAACTGCGCGAGGGCTGCGACGACGAGGACGCCTGGCTGCAGGAGTTCGAGCTGCAATGGCTGGACGAGTCCTCAGCCTGGCTGCCGTACGAGCTCATCAACAGCTGCGAGCATGACCGTGCGGGCGCACCCGACGCGTACACCGGCGGGCCATGCTTCGTGGGCGTGGACATCGGCGCGCGGCGCGACCTGTTCGTCATCTGGGTGCTGGAGGCCGTGGGCGATGTGCTCTGGACGCGGGAGATCATCGCCCGACGCCGCATCACCTTTGCCGAGCAGGATGCCCTGCTGGACGCCGTGTTCGAGCGCTACCGCGTGATCCGGGCCTGCATGGACCAGACCGGCATGGGCGAGAAGCCCGTGGAGGACGCCAAGGGCCGCCACGGAAGTTTACGCGTGGAGGGCGTGCTGTTCACCGGCCCGAACAAGCTGACCCTGGCCACCGTGGGCAAGGAGTCCTTCGAGGACCGGCGCATCCGCATCCCCCTGGGCGACAAGGACGTCCGCGCGGACCTGCACAAGCTCCAGCGCGTGGTCGGCCCCACTGGCAGCCCGCGCTTCGTGGCCGAGAGCGACGCGGCAGGCCATGCGGACCGCGCCTGGGCCTGCTTCCTGGCGGTCAATGCCGCAGGGCGCCCGGCCATCCCCATCGAGTTCACGGCACTGGGCCAGGAGCGCTTCGTCACCCGCATGGACGACTACTAAGAACGACCCCCGGAGGGACTCATGGCCAAAGCCACCACCCAGAAAGACTTGAAGCAGGAGATCGCCACCGTTGACCGGGACATCCTGTTCCCGGCCTTTGACGGCATCCTGCGCAACGCCGACGACACCCTGCTGACCCGTGGCGGCGCGGACGGGCTCAAGATCTACGACCAGTTGGAGCGCGACGGCTCGGTGTTCGGCTACCTGAACAAGCGCAAGCTGGCCGTCACCGCGCGCCCCTGGGAAGTGGTTCCGGGCGGTCCTGGGGCAAGGGAAAAGCAGGCCGCCGAGGTGGCCAAGGCCATGCTCGACGCCCTGGGCTTTGACAGGCTGACCACGAGCCTCATGGACGCCCTGCTGAAAGGCTACGCCGTGGCCGAGGTCTTGTGGGACACGGACGGAGCCACCATCTACCCGCGCGAGATCAAGCCCAAGAACCAGCGCCGCTTCCACTTCGACGTGGACGGGGGCCTGCGCCTCTTGACCCCGCAGAACATGTACCACGGCGAGCCGGTGCCGAACCGCAAGTTCATCGTGCACACCTTCGGCGACAAGGACGGCACGCCCTACGGCCTGGGCCTGGGCACCAGGCTGTTCTGGTACGTGCTGTTCAAGCGCGAGGACTTCCGCTCCTGGCTGCTGTTCCTGGACAAGTACGCCTCGCCCACGGCCGTGGGCAAATATCCGGCGGGCGCGGGCGAGCCCGAACAGCGCAAGCTCTTAAGCGCCCTGGGGGCCATCGCCCGCGACGCCGGGGTGGTCATCCCCGAGGGCATGGCCATTGAACTGCTGGAGGCCAAACGCTCCAGCGCGGGCAGCCACGAAGCCTTCTGCCGCTATCTGGACGAACAGATCGGCCTGATCATCCTGGGCGATGCTCCGGGGGCCAAGGACTCGGGCGATGCGCTGGCCAGCGCGGCGATTCTGCGCAACGAGGTGCGCCTGGAGCTGGTGGCGGCGGACGCGGACCTGCTTTCGGCCACGCTGAACCAGACCCTGCTCACGTGGATCACGGAGTTGAACGTGCCGGGGGCCATCCCTCCCAAGGTCTGGCGCGACGTGAAGCCCGCCGAGGACCAGACGGCGCGCAGCGAGCGCGACAAGAACCTGGGCACGCTGGGCTACCGGCCCACGCTCAAAAGCCTCACAGAGGCCTACGGCGGCGAATGGGAGGAGATGCCCGGACGCACGGCCACCGGCGGCGGGATGGACAAGAACCTGGACAAGGGCGCGGCCACTCCGAGCATACCGGACGGCGCTGACGCCTCGGCCTTTACCGAAGGCGTGGACTTCTCGAACCAGGCCCTCTACCCGGACCAGGCCGCCCTGGACGCGGCGGCAGACGGCTTGCCCGCCGACGAGATGGACGCGGCCATGCGCGCCATGCTGAAACCCGTGGTGGACCTGCTGGCCAAGGGCGACAGCGCCGAGGACGCCATGACCAGGCTGGCGGAGATATATCCGGACCTGGACGCCACCGGCCTGGCCACCCAGCTGGCCCGCGCCATGTTCGTGGCCGAGGTCTGGGGCAGGCTGGCCGCGCAGGCAGAAGAGAAGACAGGAGGCTAGGCCATGCCCGAAATGCCGGACCTCTCCTTTGCCCTGGGCCTGCCGCCCGAGCAGGCCATCGCCTACTTCGAGACCAAGGGCTACACACTCTCCTGGGCCTGGCGCGAGGTCTGGCAGGAGGCCCATGTGCGCGCCTTCACCGTGGCGGGCGTGCTGAAGCTGGATGTGCTCACGGACATCCGCACGGGCATTGAACAGGCGTTGAAGCAGGGCAAAACGCTCTCCCAATTCGAGCGCGAGCTGGAGCCGCTCTTGAAGCGGCGCGGCTGGCTGGGCAAGGGCGAGATCCGCGACGCGCTGACCGGCGAGGTGGCGGGCCGCCGCCTGGCCCCGCACCGCCTGGCCACCATCTACCGCACCAACATGCAGACCAGCTACATGGCCGGGCGCTACAAGCGCTTTGCGGAGAACGCGGCGGCCCGGCCCTATTGGGAGTACGTGGCCGTCATGGACAGCCGCACCCGGCCGGAGCACGCGGCCCTGAATGGCCTGGTGTTCCCGGCGGGCGACAGCTTCTGGCAGTCGTACTGGCCGCCCAACGGCTGGCGTTGCCGTTGCCGCGTCTCAGCCCTCACGCACGGGGAGGCCCACGCCGGGGGGCGCACCGTGCAGGACTCCGCCGGGCGCATCACCGAGAAGGAAGTGCCCACGGGCCGCCCACGGCCAGGCCAGCCCATGCCCACGGCACCACCCATGGCTAAGGTGGCCCGGTTCGAGGCCCGGCCCGGCCTGTTCGTTTCGCCGGACGCTGGCTTTTCGTACAACCCCGGCCAGGCCGGGGCAGGCATGCAGGAAATGGTGGTGCGCAAGCTGGCCCAGGCCCCGCCGGACCTAGCTGCCCAGGCCGCGCGCGAGCTGCGCAAAGGCAAGGGCTCATGATTGATCTGAAGATCGACGCCGAGCGCACCCTGCACGCAATGGAGATGCTGCGCGTGAGCTGCCTGGAGGCCTCCCCGGCCATGCGGGCCATAGCGGGAGACATGGAGCGTGCGGTGGAGCGGAACTTCCACAGCGAAGGCCGCCCGGCCTGGCTGGGGCTCGCTCCCGGCACCATTGCCTCGCGCATGCGCACCGGCACCTGGCCGGGCAAGATCCTTCAGCGCACCGGCCAGCTGGCGGCCAGCATCGAGAGCCGCGCGGACGCCACCAGCGCCACCGTGGGCACCAACCTGGTCTATGCCGCCATTCAGCAGCTGGGCGGCACCACCCGCGCGCACACCATCACCGCGCGCAAGGGCAAGGCCCTGGCCTTTGGTGGCATCTGCCGCCGCTCGGTCCACCACCCTGGCTCCAAGATCCCGGCCCGGCCCTTCCTGGCCCTGGACGTGGACGACGAGCGGCAGATTATGGAGTCGGTGCTGCTATTCCTAACTGGCAGACTGGGGTAAGCGCAGCATTTCACGCTTCTTGCCTTCCCCTCGGATTTCCCGCAAAGATACCTATACTTGCGTGGCGGTATTCCTTGCCCAGCACGTTGATACGAATGAGGGGAACATGACCTGCTGCAAATGTGAAGAGTACAAATGGGGCGATCCTCAACCTGTCGAGTATGTGGACGATGAGGGCAAGGGTTATTGCCTGTTCCACGCCCCGGCAAACTACAAGATGATCGACGGATGCCCGTATCTCTCAGTTGCCGCGTTCAACACCTTCGTCTTTCATCGCATTGATCAGGTTATTGCCAAGAACAAGGCGGCTGGCGAAAGCAACCGCTGCAATATGGCAGGCGTCGTGTTCTTGGGTGAAATTTCCTTCAGTGCGTACGATAGCGATAACCCTCTTCCGCCTATTTTGTTCAGCCACGCAAAGTTTCAGGGAGAGACAAATTTCGGCAACACCACCTTCGGCGAAGAGGTGACATTCGACAAGGTCAAATTCGGCGAAGAGTCGAATTTCGACAATGCCAAATTCTGCGCTTGGACGAAATTCACCAATGCCACCTTCGGCAAAATGGCGGATTTCACCAATGCCACCTTCGGCAAAGGGGCGGATTTCGAAAATGCCAAATTAGGCGACGGTGCGCACTTCGACACTGCCACCTTTGACGCATACGCGACCTTTAACAATGCCACCTTTGGCGAATGGACAACCTTCGACAATGCCACCTTTGGCGAATGGGCAACCTTCGACAATGCCACCTTTGGCGATTGGGCGTCCTTCGAGAAGGCCAAATTCGGCAGTATGGCGAGATTTGACAAGGCCACCTTTGTTGAAAAGGTGAGATTTTCCAAAACCACCTTTGGGAACCAGACGCTATTCAGTAATGTGGCATTTAAAGGCCTGGCGACATTTGGCGATGCCATCTTCGGCGATGAGGTGAGTTTTTGCAGAACGAACTTCAGCGAAAGGGCGATCTTCGACAATGCCACCTTCGGCGAAAAGGTGATATTCGAAAAGGCCAAATTCGGCGAAGAATCGAGTTTTGACGATGCCAAATTCGGCGCACGTGCGAGATTCACCAATACCACCTTCGGCAACATGGTGACATTTAACAAAGCCACTTTCGGCAACAAGGCGACATTCAACAAGGCCAAATTCGGCGAATGGGCGAAATTCCAGAAGGCCTCCTTCGGCAAAGAGGTGAGATTCGAAAATGCCGAATTCAGCGTAATGGCGAACTTCTGCTATGCCATTTGGGGCGAAGGGGCGAAATTCGACAATGCCATCTTTGGCGAAGGGTCGGAATTTTGCAACGCCACCTTCGGCGAGCGGTCGGCATTCTATAAAACCACCTTCGGCAAATGGGCGACCTTCGCCAATGCCATCTTCGGCGAAGGGACGACATTCGACAATGCCCTCGTTGGTGCCGAAACGGATTTCAAGGCAGCTGAATTCAAGGGCCGAACAACCTTTCAACAGACCACATTTGGGCACGGAGTAGACTTCGGAACGGCCATCTTCAAGGGCGTGCCGGACTTTGGAGCGGCCAACTTCACCGGCAGCTCCTCTTTTCGCGAGGCCAGATTCGTACGCAACGCCAAATTCACTCGGACCCTCTTCGCTGGGGAAGCGGATTTCCAAGAGGTCAAGACAAAGGAGAAGGCCCTTCGGCTGCATGCGCTTCAAGCCGCGTCCTTAGCCAACCTTTCGTTCACCAGTCTGGAAACGGACCTCTTTTCGTTCAAAGGCTGCGACTGGCCTGAAAAGCTTTTGCCGGAAGCGGATGGACTCCAAAGCGGCCAGGACTGCAAGGGGCTTTACCGCGATGACAAGGCCTGCGAGGAACTGTACCGAAGCCTGAAGCAAAAGGCCGCTGCCGAACACGATCAGCCAATGACCTCCTGGTGGCACTACCGGGAAAAGCTGATGAAGTTGGCAGGGGTAAAAAGCAGATACCCATATATCTGGCATCTCCATTGGCTAGGCTTGTACTGGCGGCTTTGCGGGTTTGGGGAGCGCTGGGTGCCGCCGCTGAAGGCGTTTGGAGGAATGCTTCTGTTCTGTCTGTTGCTACTAGGAATGGGGGGGGTCCAGAGCGAAACATACGCCATTCACGGACCTGCCTGGCCAACCTGGGAGAACATCCAGAACTTTGGCTCCGTCTGCCTGTCCCTGCTCAAGTACCTCCTGCTCATCAAGGAGGAGGCCATCACATTCAAGCCGATCTACGGAGCAGCGGAATTCTTCATCCTCCTCTTCACCCGCCTAGTCATCCCCATTCAGGCCGCGTTTTTCGCCATCGCGCTGAGGAATGCGTACCGGAGGTAGCATTCCGGCCCGGCCGTACCTGGCCCTCGACGTGAGCGACGAGCGGCAGATCCAGGCTTCGGTGATTGCCTTCCTGACCGGGCGGATGGAGTAGACTCGGCCATTTTTGACTCTTGCCTTCCTCTCGAATTTACCGCAAGGATACGTATACTCACGTGGTGGTATTGGCTATGGACAGAACGCCGACGCTTTGAGATGAACACTAGCTCTGTACAATTTCCTGGTAGGCGTTTACAATTGATTGCAAAAATATCAAGCAAGACAATAAAGAGCTGGCGGAGGAAACGTCATGAAAAAGGTTGCTGCTATTATCGCGATGTTGACCATTGCAGTGTTGGTCAGCGGATGTGCCTCAACATACAATGAAGCAGGCAAAAAGATTGCCTATCTGCCAGGTAAAGTTGGCTTGGGAAGTACCAAGCTTGAGGTCTTCAATACTTACGGTCATCCTTCCGCTCAAAGGCAACTCGGCGAACTATATATTTATGACTACAATTACACAATTGGTCAGGCGAAGCATGATAGGCTAATCGCACAGGGGACCGCAGCATTATTTACCATGGGCATTTCAAATCTTTTTGTTGACCATGGTGTTAATCAGAGTGATTTCAAGGAAGACTATCAGGAGCTTCAATTTATTTTTGACAACAACAGTAAAGTTGTAGATTTTCACTATCACGATAGCCAGGGAAACGGCAATGATGAAAGCGAGACCATTTACCTAAAAGCAGTAGCCGCTGTAATAAGCGGCAACATGCAGGAAGGCATTATTCTTGCGAGACGTTCTGTTGAATCCAACCAGAACAATCATCGTTCTCTCAACTTTTTGGCCTGGTATCTGGTTGACATGGGAATTAATCCCAAGGAAGGTGTTAGCCTGGCTGAACGAGCAGTAAAACTTTGGTCTTATGAACCAAATTATTGGGACACTCTTGGTACTGCTCAAGCCAAAGTTGGTGATTTCGTCGGGGCTAAGGAAAGCCTGGAGCAAGCCATGAAACTTTATCCAGTTTACATGCCAGGCTACAACTATGCTCACACTAAAACTATATACGAGCAAGTGAGTCAGCAGTTGACTGCCAAGAAGAAAATGTAGTCCTCAAGACAAAAAAGTCCGGATTATCCAATGACCAGTGGTTTCGGCGAAATGGAAAAGCGAAGAAGCTTGCCTTTTTGGTAATCTTGCCGCTGGGGCACAATATGATTCCCTCGCCTTTCGATGCCATTTCGCATAGCGAAGAGTTAATCAAGACGCTTGATTACATTCCGTTCACAAATATTTTATCCAGCGGCACTGGCTGGCAGCGCCTTGGTCAAGGCGTGAGTCAGCTTTTGATTGCTCTTCAGGCAACCATCTTCGCCTTCGCCCTTCGCAACCGCTTCAGGCGCTAACGGAAGGCTTCCGGGCATGAGGGCTAGCGAAATCCATTAAACACTAGATTAAACGCATCCTGGCGCGCGTGGGGGGCAAGTCTACCGCGCGACACCACCCCGCCGGGAGGGGGATTGCCAACGCCGCCGGTTTCGGCATACCCTCGATGCACCACCTAACCACCACCTCCCCCCGCAGAACCTAGCCCCCGGACACCTGTCCGCGTTATGTCTCGCCCTCGCTTCGGCGAGGATGCGGGCATGAAGACACCCGCCCCCATCCACATCTTCCGGCCCGGCACGCAGACGGACGTGAGCGGCACCACGCTGGCGTTCACCGAGGCCATGCTGGAAGCATCGGCAAAGGCCTACGACCCGGCCCTGCACGAAGCGCCCCTCGTGGTGGGCCACCCCCAAACCGACGCCCCGGCCTATGGCTGGGTGCAAGCCCTCGCCTTTTCCCAATCCGGCCTGGCCGCCAGCCCCCACCAGGTGGACCCCGAGTTCGCCGAGCTGGTGCGCGCGGGCCGCTTCAAGAAGATCTCCGCCTCGTTCTACACCCCCGACTCCCCGCAGAACCCCGTTCCCGGCGTGTTCTACCTGCGCCATGTGGGCTTTCTCGGCGCGGCCGCCCCGGCAGTGAAGGGTCTCAAGCCCGTGGCCTTCGCCGCTGGCGAGGAGGGCGTGGTGGAGTTCGCCACCTTTGGCGAGGGCGACGCCTGGGCCGAACGGCAGAACGCCAATCTGTGGCGCAGTTTCCGCGAGTGGCTCGCCAGCCAGTTCGGCCAGGACGCAGCCGACCAGGCGTTGCCCCAGAACCATCTTGCACAACCCGCGTTCGCCGAGGGCGCGGCCAAACCAAAGTCCAAGGAGGACGACGTGGATCAGAAGGAACTTGATGCCGCGAGGGCCAAGCTCGTGGAAGAGCGGGCCGCACTGGACAAGGACAAGGCGGACTTCGCCGAAACCAAGGCCAAGGCCGACCAGGCTGTTCTGCTCGTGACCCACGAGCAGCACCTGGCCTTTGCCGAGGGTCTGGTCAAGGAGGGCAAGCTGCTGCCCGCCAACAAGCTGGCCACCGTGGCCCTGCTGGACAACCTGGCCGCCACCGGCGCGAGCCTGGAGTTTGCCGAGGAAGGCGGCACCAAGACCAGCAAGCCCGCGCTCCAGAGCATGAAGGACATGCTGCAAAGCGCGCCCAAGCTGGTGGACTTCACCGAGCGCGCCACCGGCGACCCGAACGCTCTTGCGTCCGGTGGGGGCAGCGTCAGCTTCGCCGCGCCCCAGGGCTTCACCGTGGACGCGACCGGGCTGGAGCTGCACACCAAGGCCCTGGCCTACCAGGCCGCGCACCAGGGCGTGGACTACATCACGGCTGTGACGGCCGTCAGCGCAGGAGGCAAGTAACATGGGCCAGCTGAACATCCCCATTCTCACCCTGTCTGTGCTGGCCACCGGCACCATCACCGCGCGGCGCTTCACCACCGCAGCCGGTGCCCAGGCCGGGGCCGGGGCCAACGCCCTGGGCGTGAGCGAGTATTCCGGCGTGACGGGCGACATGATCCCCGTCACCGCGCTGGGTACCTCCATCGTGGAGGCCGGGGCCGCCTTTGACGCCGGGGTCGAACTGGAGGCCGACGCCACCGGCCGCGCCATCCTCAAGACCACCGGCAAGACCCTGGCCCGCGCCCTCCAGGCCGCCACCCAGGCCGGAGACTTCGTCGAAGTCTTCCACATCCCCAACTAGCCAGGCCCGCAAGGAGGCTCAATACACATGAACATGAATCCCACCCAGGTGCGGGTCGTCGATCCCATCCTGACCACCGTGGTCCAGGGCTACAAAAACCAGGAGTTCGTGGGCAGCACCCTGTTTCCGTCCGTGCCGGTGACTGTCTCCGGCGGCAAGATCATCGAGTTCGGCAAGGAGCACTTCCTGGCCTACAACACCCGCCGCGCGCCCGGCGGCGACGTCAAGCGCATCACCTTCGGCTACGCAGGCAAGCCCTACTCGCTGGAGAACCACGCCCTGGACGCCTCCGTGCCGCGTGAGCACATGCGCGACGCCAGCAAAATTCCGGGCATCAACCTGGGCACGCGGGCCGTGAACCTGACCATGCGCGTGCTGACCCTGTCGCTGGAGCTGGAGCAGGCGGAGCTGGCCACCAACGCCGCGCTGTACGGCGTGAACAACAAGATCACCCTGTCCGGCACGGACAAGTTCAGCGACGACACCTCCGACATCTTCGGCACCTTCGACGACGCCAAGGAGGCCGTGCGTTCGGCCTGCGGCATGTACCCCAACGTGGCGATCTTCGGTCCCAAGGCCTTCAAGGCGGCCAAGCGCCACGCCAAGGTGGTGGACCGCTTCAAGTACACCAGCAAGGAATCCATCACCGCCGACATGCTGGCCGGTCAGCTCGACCTGGAGAAGGTCGTGGTGGGCAAGGCCGTGAAGGCCTCGGACGCCGGGGTCATGAGCGACGTGTGGGGCAACTACATCGTTCTGGGCTACGTGCCGAGCCAGGCCTCGCAGATGGAGGAGCCCTCCTACGGCTACACCTACACCCTGGAAGGCCACCCCATGGTGGAGACGCCCCGCTACAACGACACGGCCCGGAGCTGGCTCTACGGCATGAGCTACGAGCGCGCCCCGGTGCTCTCGGGCATCGCCTCCGGCTTCCTCATCATCAACCCCGACTAGGCCCGGCCTGGCCGAGAACGCGAGGAACACAACATGCCGCAATACCTTGTGACCGAGCCCCTGAAGCACAACGGCCAGAGCTACGGCCCCGGCAGCGACCAGGACACCGTGGAGATGGAGGCCAAGGCAGCCCGCGAGCTGCTCAAGCTGGGCGTGCTGGTCCTGGCCCCCAAGACCGCCGCCGCACAGCCCAAGAGTCAGGGCAAGCCGAAGCCCGAAGAAAAACCGAAGGACGAGGCCAAGTCCGCCGAGAAGGGCGGCGACGGCAAGGACGAGGCCAAGTCCGCCGAGAAGGGCGGCGACGGCAACGAGACTGACGGGGGAGGCGAGTAGGCCATGGCCTACGCCACCACGCAAGACATGGTGGCCCGGTTTGGTGAGGGCGAAGTTCGTGCCCTCACCGACCGGGAGCACACCGGGAGCATCGACGAAGCCGTGTTGGCTCCGATCCTGGACGAGGCCACGGCGGAGATCGAGGGCCACCTGGCCGGGCGCTACGCCCTGCCTCTGGTGAATGTGCCGAGGCTTGTCACGGGCATCTGCTGCGACATCGCCCGCTACCGGCTCTCCGGCGCGGAGGTCCTGGAGACCGACCCCACGCGCAACCGCTACCGCGACGCCGTGCGCCTGTTGGAGCAGATCGGCGCGGGCAAGGTGGGCCTGGGACTGGACCAGGCTGGCCAGGCTGCGCCCACGTCCACGAGCGTGCTGATCCAGCCCGGCGAACGCAGCTTCCCGCAGGGCAGCCTGGAGGACTACTAGCGTGGCCGACTTCACCTCCGAGATCACCATCGCTGCCATCGAGGACGCCCTCAAGGCGCGCATCGAGCAGGCCAGCGCCTCGGGCGAGCTGGGCTACAAGCTGGCCGCCATCGGCACCTACGGCGGCGAGTTCGACGACCTGGACAGCCTGGGCAAGGCCATGCGCGCCCTGCCCGCCGTGTGGGTGGTCCTGGCCGACTCCGGCAAGCCGGAACGCAAGGGGCCGGACAAGTGGCTGGTCCCGGCCACCTTCGCCATCATGGTGGGGGCGCGCAGCGTGCGCAACACGGAGGCCGCACGGCACGGGACACAGACGGCCAAGGGCGTGGAGCCCGGCACCTACCGCCTGCGCGAGGACATGTGGAATCTCCTCGTGGGGCAGGACCTGGGCCTGGCCATCGACAACTTCAAGCCTGGCAAGACGCTGACCATCTTTCAGACCCGCGTCCAGAGCCAGGGAATTTCCGTGCTCGGCCTGGAGCTTCACACGGCGTTCGTCCGCACCGGCCAGGCCACCCTCCTGCTCGGCAAGGCCCCGGAGCTGGAACAGATCGGCATCAACTACGACCTCACCCCGCCGGGTGACGGCGAACCGGACGCAGTGGACCTCATCACCCTGCAACAGGGGGAGAGCGAATGAATGCGTTAGCTGGATTTCTTGGCGCGACGCTCTGCCAACAGGCCGGGGAGAGTGAAGGCGTAAAGCAAGAACAACTCGGTGAACGACTTAAGCGCCTCGCAAGTTACCTTATCAAAGGCATCTTCTTCATGTGTGGCATCGTTACCGTCAAGTCGAATAGCATGAGCCCATTCTTTCATTGCTGGAGTAATCTCATGCTTCTCTGCGAGTTCGTTAATTCTAGCGTGAAGTTTCCCACTCGTCGAGCCAAGCTCCTTTGTCGCAATATCAAGTGTCTTGCGAAACATTGCACCAGATGCATCAAAGTTGCTTCGCTGAAAGCTGTCAACAGCCTGCATGTATATTCTAGAAATATTATTCGAAACATGATCTGGAGGCTCATTAACATGGCACTTTGGGTAGCACGCATAAACCTCATAGTATTTTTCAAATTCAGTCCCATTAGGTATGTTGTGAGGTGAAGATGGACATTGCTTCTTCATTTTAACAAGAAGAACACAACCTCCAAGACAATTGTTACAATGTATAAATAGGTTATAAGTCGAAGATGCGATTGACCCATCAAAATTTTTATAAAAATCAAATTGCTGAATCACTGAGTCAGCAACAGATGTAAACAAAACTTTATCAGTATTGCAGTGTGGGCATCTCATTGAATAGACAGCCATGGCGCACCTCTTGGTCAACGATTCAACACGTAATCAACGAATATTCGACATACCCAATACCGTCAACAGCATAAGGAGTCCCCATGATCGTCAAAGCCGCCTTTGGCCTGAAAGTGCCCAAGGAAGACAAACCCCGCGAGTACATCACCGAGGATGTGGCCGTGGATGTGCCCGAAACCGCGTACTACCTGCGCCGCCTGGCCGAGGGCGACCTGCTGCCCGCGAAAAAGGCCGGCGCGAAGTCGACCACCGGAGGAGAGTAAGCCATGACCAGCCCGAACATCAGCTTCGACAAGATTCCGGCCAGCATCCGCAAGCCGGGCAAGTATTTCGAGTTCAACACCAAACTGGCGGTGCGCACCCTGCCCGCCAACGCGCAGCGCGTGCTCATTTTGGGCCAGCGCCTGGCCGAGGGCAGCGTGGCCGCCCTTGTGCCCACGCAGGTCTTCAGCGACGCCGAGGCCGCCGAGTGCTTCGGCCAGGGCAGCATGGCCCACCGCATGGTGCGCGCGGCCATCAAGGCCTTTGCGTACATCGACCTGACCTGCATGGCCCTGGACGATGCGGGCGCGGGCGTGGCCGCCACCGGCACCGCGACCCTGGCTGGAGCCGCCACCGGCTCCGGCGTGGCCACCGTGCAGGTGGGCATGGACCTGGTGCAGGTGGCCGTGGCCAGCGGCGACACCGCTGCGGATGTCTCCGCAGCGCTCAAGACCCAGGCCGACCAGCAGCCGGACCTGCCCGTGGCCTTTGCAGCGGCCGCCGGGGTGCTCACCCTCACGGCCTTGCACAAGGGCACCCTGGGCAACAGCATCAAGATCGCGGCCATCTGCACCGCCACCGGGCTCACCGCGAGCGTGACGGCCATGACGGGCGGCGCGACCGATCCGAGCCTGACCGAGGCCCTGGCCGCCATTGCCGGGGCCGGGCACCACATCATCATCACCCCCTTTGCCGACCAGGCCAGCCTGACCGCCCTGCGCGACCATCTGGAGCTTGTGGGCGGCCCGCTGGAGCAACGCGGGGCCATCGGCGCGTACGCCCTGGCCGGAACCCTGGCCACGGCAACCACCCTGGCCGGACAGGTCGACCATGGGCGCATCAGCGGCGCGCTCTTGCGCGGAGCCAGGCGTCTGCCCTGGGAGATCGCCGCCGCTTACGGCGCGGTCATCGCCAGCGAGGAAGACCCTGCCCGGCCGCTGAACACCCTGGAGCTGCTGGGCATCGACGCGCCGGACATTGGCCAGCGCCTCACGCGCACCGAGCAGGAGGTGCTGCTCAAGAACGGCGTCACCCCGCTGGAGGTCGGCCCCGGCGACCGCGTGCAGATCGTGCGGGCCATCACCACCTACACCAAGGACGCGCAGGGCATCGATGACGTGAGCCTGCTCGACCTGACTTCCATCCGCACGCTGGACTACGTGCGCAAGGCCGTGCGCGAGCGCATCTCCTTACGCTTCCCGCGCGAGAAGCTGTCCGAGCGCACCGGCCCCAAGGTGCGCAGCGAGATCCTGGACGTGCTCGTCAAGCTGGAGGAGCTGGAGATAGTGGAAGCGGTGGAGGCCAACAAGGACGGGGTGATCTGCGAGCGCGACAGCCAGGACCCGAACCGGCTGAACGCCAAGATCCCCGTGGACATCGTCAACGGCCTGCACGTGTTCGCTGGCCGCATTGATCTGCTGCTGTAGCCGCCCGTGAATGGGCGTTTAAGAGAGGTTCAACATGACCATCGAATATACGGGCGCCATCGTCCTGTCCGTGGACGGCAAGGACTTTGATGTCGAATCCTGCGACGTGACGCGCAAGACTGGCCGCAAGGCCGTGAAGACCATGAACCGCACCGGCAAGCCCAAGGGCTTTGCCAAAGGCGTGGCCGAGTTCAGTCTCAAGATCACCCTGCCGGTGACGCCGGGCGACCCGGAATGGGCCGATGTCGAGAACGCCAAGATCACCCTTGAGCCGCTAAACACCGGGGACAAGCGCGTGAGCTACACCGGCTGCTTCACCACCGACGTGGGCGAAAAGTACCAGGTCGACGGCGAGGCCAAGCGCGACATCACCGTGGAAGCCCTGGACCGGAAGGTGGAATAAGCCATGAGCGATCTTCTCACCAAATTGAAGGCCGGGCGCGCAGCGCAGCGCCGCGTGACCCTGCCCAGCAAGGACGGCCAGGGCGTGGAGCTGGGCCTGCGCGTGCTCACCGAGGCCGACTACATGGAGGCGGGCCTGGCCGCCATCGAGACCCTGCGCGCGGCCGGGCACGAGGACGTGAACGTGGCCAACGCCGACCTGTACGAGCAGGCCAAGGTAACGGAGCTGCTTGCCCGCGCCCTGGTGGACCCGGCCACGGGCAAGCCCCTGGTGGAGAGCGCGGCGGAGCTGCGCGGCGCTCTCGCCCGCGCGGACAAGATGTTCCTCATCGACCAGTACCTGGACCACGAGCGCGAGTATTCGCCCAGCGAGGTGAACATGAGCGCCGAGGACTTCGCCCAGCTGCTGGAGGACGTAAAAAAAAATCCCGCCACGCCTCGTTTGAGCGATTCCAGTACCGCCACGCTGAAAAGGCTCGTGCAGTCTTTGGCCGAGCCGGAAGCGAGCTGACGCGGGGGCAGTGGCTGTATCTCCTGGCCATGGCCCTGGCCGAGGCGGAGGACCTGAAGGAAGCCGCAGGCGGCAAGGGCACTAAGCGTTTCGTCGCCACCCGGCGCAAGAATAAACCGAACACCAAGAGGCCCCGACCGTGAGCAACAACCTGGCTGTGTTTCTGCGCTTGAATTGGGACGGTGGCCGCGTGGCCGCCGGGCTCGGCCAGGCCGAGGCCCAGCTGCGCAAGTTCAGCTCCGGGGCCTCGAAGCAGTTCCTGGGCCTGCGCAAGCACGCGCATGAGCTGTCCACGGCCATGGGCGGCTTCTCCAACATCTCGCGGCTGGCGGGCGGGTACCTGGGCCTCCAGGGCGCGCGCGCGGCCATCACCAGCAACCTGAACTTCGAGAAGACCCTGCTGGAGGCAAAGCAACTGGCGGAGATGAACGCTGGCCAGGCCGCCCGTATGCGCGACATGGCCATCAACCTGTCCAGGAGCGGTCTGGCCAGCCCGCAGGAGAACGCCGAGGCCATCCAGACCCTGGCCAACGCGGGCATGCGGTTCGAGGCCATCGAGGGCACCATTGCCGAGGCCAACCGCTCGGCTGTGGCCTTCCGCAGCACGGTGAAGGACATCGCCAACATGGACTTCGACCTACAGGAGAAGTTCAAGATCACCCCCGAGCAGCTCAAGGCCGTGCACAACATGCTCTACTACCACTCCAAGGCGGGCCGGTTCGAGGCCCAGAGCTTGAGCATGTTCGCGCCCAAGTTCCTGACCAAGCTGGCCCAGGTGGGCATCGGCGGCGTGCAGGGCGTCAACCTCACCGGCGCGATCCTCCAGGCCGTGCAAAAGGCCGCCCCGGCCACGGACCCGAGCACCACCGTGACCATGCTGGAGCACGGCATGGGGCACCTGTTCAACGCCCACGACAAGAAGAACATGCGGAAGTTCGCCAAGATCGACGTCCAGAAGTACACGCCCGGCGGCAAGTTCTACGGCGAGGGCGGCGTGCAGGGCATGCTCGACATGGCCCAGGCCATGAAGGGCGCGGGCCTCATGGACATGCACAAGCTGGGGCGCATCTTCCGCGAGCAGTACACGCAAACGTTCTGGTACCAGATCATGCAGAACCTGGACGAGGTGCGCGAGGCCATGCGCAAGGGCGACCAGGCCATGAACGCGGACACCATCGAGAAGGACTACAAGGAGGTCATGGGCTCCAACTTCGGCAAGGTGAAGCGCGCGCAGAACACCGTGGACCGGGCGGAGCTGGGCGGCGCGGCCACCGCTGGCACATCGGCCTGGGCGCGGATTGTGGAATACGCCTCGGAGAACCCCTTGCAGGCGGGAATGGGCGGCCTCGGCCTCTTGATGGCCGGACGCATGGGCTACAACCGGATGGTGAAGGGCAAGGGCGGCGGCGCGGGCGGCATCGCCGACGCGGCCATGGGCATGGCCGGGGTGCAGCGCGTCTTTGTCGTCAACATGCCCGGCGCGGCAGGCGTGGGCGGCGGCCAGCTGGCCCTGCCGCCCGGCGCTGGCTGGAGCCCGGAAGGGGCGGCCAAGGCCTCGCGCTGGGCCGGTTCGCTTGGCGCGGCCAAGGGCGCGCTCAAGCTCGGCGTGCCCCTGGCGCTGCTCTCCGCCGGGTTCGATGCCTACAACGTGCACAACAATGACCAGCTCAACGCCCAGGCCAAGAAGCTCGAATACGGCCGCATTGCGGGCGGCGCGGCGGGCGGCCTGGGCGGCGCGGCCATCGGCGCGGGCATCGGCGCGTTGTTCGGCGGCGTGGGGGCCATCCCCGGCGCGCTCATCGGCGCCTGGCTGGGGCAAATGGCGGGCGAGAAGGCGGGCAGGGCCGCCACCGAGAAGATCATCCTGAACAACACCATCATCCTGGACGGGCGCGTGGTGGCGGAAAGCGTTCAGGAACACATGCGCGACGCGGCGAACAGGGACTAGGGGGCGGCCATGGCCTGGAAGGACACCCTGCTCGACGCCAAATTCCGGGGCATCGTTTTCGACTGCCAGTTGGTGGACGACGACACCGAGCGCCACGCCGTGGAGCACGCCCGGCCCTTTGTGGACGGCGCGCAAATGGAGGACATGGGCCGGGGCGCACGCCGCCTGAAGCTCAAGGCCATCTTTTTCGGCGATGACTACGAGGCGCGGCTCCAGGCCTTCCTGAAAGCCCTGGACGAACCGGGCGCGGGCGAGCTGGTGCATCCGGTGTTCGGCCCCATGAAGGGCCAGCTACTCACCACCCACATTCACCACGAGGCCGACCATGTGGACGCGGCCGAGGTGGAGCTGGCCTTTGCCGAGTCCAACCTGGCCAAGCCCCTGTTCGAGCGCAGCCTGCCCGGCCAGAAGGCCGCCAACATCGCCGACATGGCCGGGGCCGCGCGCACCGGCGCTGGCGGCGTGCTGGGCGGCGCGGCGGCGGGGAGCAAGAACCCCCTGGCCCTGGCCAAGGCCTCGCTGGAGGCCGTGCGCCAGCTCAAGGCCCAGAGCCGCGACTACATCACCTCCGGCGTGGACGCGGTTTCCGCGCCGGGCGGCTTCGTGCGCGACGTGGCCGGGCTGGTCTCGGGCATCGTGGATCTGCGCGGCTTCGACGCGGCCTCGCTCATGAGCGACTACACGAGCATTTCCAAGCTGCTCACCTCAAGCATACTGCTGCCCGGCTTCAACTATTCCAGTACCTCGGGCGGCAATTTCTCGGTCGGCAGTACCTCGGGCGGAACCGTCGCAGGGGCCGACCTGGCCACAGCCGTCACCCCCAGCCGCGAGGCGGACGTGGTGCTGGCCCACGTGGAGCTGGAGGCCGCCCTGGGCAAGGCCGAGACCGCGCAGACCGTGCTGGAGAGCGAGGCCGAGACGCCCACGCTCTCCCCGCCGGAGATCGAGGCTGTGGCGGCGGACACGCGCACCAGCATCGAGGGCTCCATCATCACCTACCGCAGGCTGTACCCTATCGAGCAGTCGCGCCGGGTGACGGAGCCGCTCAAGGACGTGGCCCTGGCCGTACAGGACGCAGCCAAGGCCATCATCGAGGCCCGGCCCCCGCTGGTGGACCGCCAGGTGGACAACCCGGCCTGCCTGCGCCTTTTGGCGCACCGCTGGTACGGCGACCACACCCGCGCGCCGGAGCTGCTGCGCCTGAACCAGCCCTTGCGCGACCCCAACTTTCTGACCGCCGGGGAGGTGCTGCGTGGCTACGCCAAATAGCGTGACTGATGTGCGGGACACAGCCGACAAGGTGGCCCTGCTCGTCGGCGGCAAGGCCCACGACGAGTGGGAGAGCTACGAGATCGACTCGGACCTGCTGACCCCGGCGGACGCCTGGCGCGTGCGCCTGGGCTTGTCCGAGGACAGCCTGTTGCCTGCGAACGTAACTCCCGGCGCGCCTGTACAGGTGCGCATCGGCGCGGACCTGGTCATGACCGGGCGCATTGACGACGTGCGCGTGCGCCTGGACAAGCGCTCCCACAGCCTGGAGATCCTGGGCCGCGACAATGCTGCCACGCTGCTCGACTGCTCGGCTCCGCTCACGGGCGGGCGCAAGCTGGACCTGGCGGAGATCATCGCCAAGGTGGTGCGGCCGCTCTATCCGACAGGGGGCCTGACGAAGATCCGCATCGATGCGGACAAGGCCGTCACCCGCCAACGCGAGAAGATCAACGTGGAGCCCGGCGACACCGCCTGGGACACCCTGGCCCACATTGCCGAAGCCAACGGCCTGTGGCCCTGGTTCGAGCCGGACGGCACGCTGGTCATCGGCGGCCCGGACTATTCCGACGCCACCAACCCGCCCGTGGCCGTGCTGGTGCTGAACCCGCGCAAGGTGGGCGAGCCAAACGGGACAGGCGAGACCAACGTGGAGAGCATGGAGCGCCGGGAGAGCGTGGCCGAGCGGTACAGCACCATCACCGTGCTGGGCCAGACCCACGGCACCGAGGAGGAGGACGGCAAGAACGGCCTGAAGTCCTCGGCCGTGGACGCGGACCTGGAGGCGCGCTGGCCCCGGCGCAAGATCGTCACCGACTACGAGGCCGACAGCGTGGCCGTGTGCCGCTCGCGCTCGCAGAAGCTCCTGGCGGACAGCCGCCTGAAGGGCTTCGAGCTGCGCGTGGAGGTGCAGGGCCATCACATCAACGCGCCCACCATGCCCGGCCACGGCAAGCTCTGGACGCCTGGCCAGCGGGTTTTGGTCTACGCCCCGCCCGTGGGCGTTGTGGGCACGCTTTTCCTCATGGCCCGCACCTTCTGCCTGTCGCGCGGCGGCGGCACCACCACGCGCCTTTCCCTGCGCGAGGACAAGGTTTGGATTCTGGAGGCCCACCCGCACAAGCGCAAGCACCGCAAGGGCAAGAACTACACCCCGGACGTGACGGATGAAACAGGAGGCGCTGACGAATGAAGAAGCTCATCGCCGAGGCCATCAAGCGCCACCTGGCTGGCATCCGGCTGCCGTTTCGCGCCCAGCTCACGGGACACGATACCGCGCCCGGCGTGGGCCTGGTCCAGGCCAAGGCCCTGGCCGGGGAAAAGCTGCAAGCCGCCGAACTGTTCCAGCACTACGGCCTGACCAGCGCCCCGCCCGCCGGAACCATGCTCCTGGTGGTGCCCGTAGGCGGCTTTACTGCCCACGGCATCGTGGTGGGCGAGGAGAACTCAGGCTTCCGCTTGAGGGGCCTCAAGTCCGGCGAGGTGGCCCTGTACACCGACGAGGGCGACCACATCATCCTCAAGCGTGGCCGAATCATGGAAATTGAAACGGAGACGCTACGCGTCAAGGCCGCCACCCAGGTCGTTTTCGAGACCCCGGCCTTCAGCATGACGAACAGCGGCGGGGCGACCACGGCCACCATCCAGGGCAGCCTGCACACCACGGGGGGCATCACGTCGGACGGCGACCACGTGGCGGGCGACGTCTCGCTTGAGCACCACACCCACCCCGGAGACAGCGGCGGCGTAACCGGCCCGCCCATAGGGAGCTAGATGGACACGCTCATCGACCCCACCACCGGCGACTACGGCCTGGAGAACGGCCAGCTGCTGCGCGATCAGGCGCGCGGCCTGGGCAATGCCGTGTACCTGCGGCTCATGACCCCGCTGGGCAGTTGGTGGGCGGACGCAACCTTGGGCTCGCGTCTGCATGAGCTGGCGCGGGAAAAGGACGTGGCCCGCGTGGCCGTGCTGGCCAAGAAATATTGCGAGGACGCCCTGGCCCCGCTCATCACGGACGGGCGCGCGGCCTCCATCGAGGTGGCCACCGAACGCCTGCATGACGGCAGGCTGCGCCTGGCTGTCGCCGTCACGGACGCGGGCGGACGCGAGCACCTCTTCAACCATCACGTGCAGGTGGGCTGACATGGCGTACACACCCCCGGACCTTTTCGAGATCGTAGCGGGCATCCTGCGCGACGTGCAGAACAAGCTGCCCGAGGCCGCCACGGGCGTGGACTCGGACTTCGGCGTGCGCGCCAATGCCACGGGCGGCGCTGTTGAAGGCCTGTACCAGCACCAAGTGTGGATTGCGCGCCAGACATTCCCGGACACAGCGGACACGGACATGCTGGAGAAGCACGCCAGCCACGGGCGCGGCCACCTTCAGCGGCACGCCCGGCGCAGCCATCCCCCTGGGAACCGAGGCAAAGACGTTGGCCGGGCTGGTGCTCATCACCAACGAGGCGTCCATCATAGGGGCGGGCGGCACGGCCATTGTGCCGGTCCAAGGCGGCGCGGCCGGGGCGGTTTACAACTTGGCCGCAGGCACCAGCCTCACCCTCACGAACGCACCCGCTGGCGTGCAGGGAGCGGCCAGCCTGGCCACGGCCACCACGGGCGGCACAGACGCAGAGACGAACGCCGGGCTGTTGGCCCGGTTGCTCGACGTGCTGCAAAACCCGCCCGCTGGCGGCAACAAGGCCGACTGGCGGCGCTGGGCCATGGATGTGGATGGCGTGACTGCCGCCTATGTGTTCCCGCTGCGCCGGGGCATCGGCACCGTGGACGTGTGCGTCACCTCCGGCGGCGGCCTGCCCTCGGAGGAGATCCTCGCCGCCGTGCGCCTGCACCTGGACGAGGAACGGCCCACCGCCGTGCGCAATTTCGCGGTCTTCGGCCCGGAGCTGCTGCCCGTGCCCGTGCAGGCGCTGGTGCGGCTTTCCGGCCTGACCTTGGACCAGGCGCAACCCCTCGTTGAAGCGGCGTTGAACGCCTATTTTGCGACCCTGGAACCGGGCGACCTGGTCTACCTTTCGCGCATCGAGACGGCCATCTCCGGCGTGTCCGGCGTGGTGGACCGGCAGGTGACAGCCCCGGCGGCCAACGTGGCCGTCACGGCCACACAGTGGGCGCGCCTGGGCGTCGTGACCCTGGAGGTTATGCCGTGAACCACGCGGACCTGCTGAAGCTGCTGCTACCGCCCGTGTCCTATGACCCTTCGGGGGCTGTGCTCACGGCCAGCATTGAGGCCGAGGGCGCGGCCCTGGATCGGGCGCACACGCTTGCCAGCTACGTGCTGGAGGCCATCAGCCCGGCTGGGGCGGGCGGCCTGTGGCTGGCGGATTGGGAGCGCGTGCTGGGCCTGCCGGACGGATGCGCGGGGGGCTTAAGCCAGAGACCGCCTGCGACCAGCCCATCTACGACGAGGATTGGCGCTACGCCTGGACGGTGCGCGCGCCCGAAACGACGGTGCGCGAGTTCACCTGCGGTTCCGGCTGTTCCGACCCCCTGGCCAGCTGGGGCAATGCGCTTTTGGAGTGCGTGCTTTCGCGCCTCAAGCCCGCGCATACGCACCTCACCTTCACCTACGGCCACAACTAACCGGAGGACAGCATGCAACGTGTCAGCACCGCCACCGCAGTGGCGCAGAAGCCCGCCTACGCGACAGGCGGCGAGCCCGGCTTTTTCACCCAGGGCGACCCGGTCCAGGGCCTCCCGGCCACCGTGCCCGGCCAGGACTTCCTGAACCGCGTTCAGGAGGAACTCTGCAACGTCATCCTGGCCAGCGGCCGTACGCTCGACGGCGCGGACGACACCCAGCTGATCAGCTCCATCATGGACATCATCGCCGCCCATGCGCCCACCATCGGCCCGGCCAGCACCACCGAGGCGGGCATCGTGGAACGGGCCACCGCCGAGGAAGTCATCGCCGGGGAGGACGCCGCGCGTTACGTCTGCCCGGCGGACCTCATGGCCGCTCTGGTGGCCGGACTTGCAGGCGTGGCCCGTGTGGGTGCGGTGAACGCCTACACCCGCCAGCAGTATGCCGAGCTGGTCTCGCGCGTTGGGGCCAGCGGAGCCCAGGCCGTGGACCTGGACCTGCACCAGGCCCTGTTCATCACCGCCACC
>PHAR01000012.1:0-9109 GCA_002840405.1 Deltaproteobacteria bacterium HGW-Deltaproteobacteria-8
GGGGTGGGGGGTGCGGGGGGCGGGGGAAACTTTTTCCAAAAAGTTTCCCCCGCCCCCCGCGCTCGCCCTACAACTCCATCACGGCGTCCATGTTGCCGGCGCTTTGGGCGAGGGCATCGTCAATGCCTTCGAGGTTCTGGCCCACGAGCTTGGTCAGCACGGCCTTGGGTCCGATCTCGACGAAGCGGCGCGCTCCGGCGGCGTAGAGGTTCTGCATGGTGGTGGTCCAGAGCACGGAGGAGGTCATCTGCGCGGTGAGCAGGGTCTTGAGGATGCCGGGGTTGGATTCCGGCATGCCGGTGACGTTCATGCACACCGGGAACTGGGCGGGCTGCCAGCGCAGGCCCTCCAGGATGGTGGCGAAGACGTTGGCGGGCTCGCTCATGAGTGGGCTGTGGAACGCGCCGCTGACGGCCAGGGGCACGGCGCGGCCCTTGGCTTCTTTCACGAGGGCGGCGGCCAGGTCCAGGGCGGGCTTTTCGCCGGAGAGCACATACTGCGCCGGGGAATTGTAGTTGGCGATGCGCAAAAACGCGCCGGTCTGCTTCGCAGCTTTATCGACAATGCCTTCCACTACCTCCAGCGGCAGCTTGACCACGGCGGCCATGCCGTGTCCTTCCTTGCCAGCGCCGGCCATGAGCTTGCCGCGCTCGCACACGGCCTTGATGACGTCCTCCACGGACAAGACGCCTGCGGCGGCCAGGGCCGCGAATTCGCCCAGGCTGTGGCCTGCGGTGCCGACGACCCGCAGGTTGGCGGTCCTGGGCTTGGCGGCCAGCCACAGGCTGACGTTGACAACCGTCAGCGCGGGCTGCAGGGCCTTGGTGTCGCTCATCTCCGGGGCCGGGGTGGCGCCGTCCTCACCCCAGTAGATCTCGCGCAGCTTGAGGCCCGAGAGTTTCTCGCCCAGTTTCCAGAGGTCCATGGCGGCGCTCTGCGCCTCGGCCACGTCGCGGCCCATGTTCAGCTCCTGGGAGCCCTGGCCGGGGAACAGAAAGGCAATGGGAAGCGCGGTCAAAGGCATCATCGTCTCCTTGCAAATGGGGTCACGTTTGAGGGGTCAGTTTTGGGCCTTGCCGAACAGGCTGCGGCGCAGGTCGTCCAGGGTCTTGCAGGTGCCGGAGTGCAAAAGCGGGCCATAGCCCAGGCGCGCGGCCTGCTTGAGGCGCGTGTCGTGGTTGGCCACGGGCCGCACGTGCCCGTTCAGGTCCAATTCGCCCCAGAAGGCCGCGCCCTCGGGCAGCGGCGCGTCGTAGTGCGAGGACAGAACCGCTGCGGCCAGGCCCAGGTCCAGGCCGGGGTCGCGCAGGGAAAGGCCGCCGCCCTGCTTCACGTAGATGTCGCTTGAGCCCAGCGGCAGGCGCAGGCGCTTTTCCAGCACGGCCAGCAGCAGGTGCAGGCGGTTGTTGTCAAAGCCCAGGGCCGCCCGGCGCGGGATGGACAGAAAGCTCTTGGTGGCCAGGGCCTGGATCTCCACGGCAAAGGGCCTGCGCCCGTCCATGGCCACGGACACCGCCGCGCCGGAAAGGGATGCATCGCGCGCGCCCAGGAAAAAGGTCGAGGGGTCGTCCACAACGGCCAGGCCCTTCTCTTCCATGGTGAACACAAGCAGCTCGTCGGACGGGCCGAAGCGGTTCTTGAGCACGCGCAGCACGCGCGAGTAGTCGCGGCGGTCGCCCTCCAGGTAGAGCACGGTGTCGACCATGTGTTCCAGCAGCTTGGGCCCGGCGATCTGCCCGTCCTTGGTCACGTGGCCCACCAGCACCAGGGTGGCCTGGCTGCGCTTGATGGCCTCCACCAGCTCACCGCTGACCGTGCGCACCTGGCTCACGCTGCCGGGGATGCCCTCGGCCCGGGGGCTGGCCAGGGTCTGCACGCTGTCGGCGATGATCAGCCCGGGCGCATTGCCCATCTCCGCCAGGGCCGAGAGCGCCTCGTCGGCGTTGTTGGTGGCCAGGGCCATGAGGCCCGGCCCCAGCAGGCCCAGGCGCTCGGCCCGGCCGCGCAGCTGCGGCAGGGACTCCTCGCCCGAGACATAGACCACGCGGTTGCCCAGGCTGGCCTGGAGCGCGGCCAACTGCAGGAGCAGCGTGCTCTTGCCCACGCCGGGCTCGCCGCCAAGCAGCAGCGCCGCGCCCGGCACCAGGCCCGAGCCCAGCAGGCCGTCCAAAGCCGGGATGCCCGTGGGCCGCGCCTTGGCCGTGTCGCCGCGCAGGTCTTCCAGGGCCTCTGGCCCGGCCAGGGAGGCGGCCCGCGCTCGCGAACCCGTGCCGCGCGCGCTGAAGCCGCCCACCGGAGCCGAAGCCTGGACCGTGTTCCACTCGCCGCAGCCCAGGCACTGGCCGGTCCAGCGCGGGCTCTTGGCCCCGCAGGCCGTGCAGATGAATTCTTCGCGTTGCTTCGCCATGGGCTGACTTATGCCTGCTTTGCGCCGCGTTGACAACGTGGGGGAGGGAGAGAGAGCCTCCGGCGGCCAGGGGCGCTGCCCCTGGACCCTGCTGTGGGGCCTGAGGCCCCCCAGCCCCCCCCCATTGCGCCGAACAGGCTGTTTCACAGCCCGTTCGGCTTGTGTGGGTCCTGGGAGAGAATGGGGGTACCAAGGGCATCCCCTGCCTGCGCCTTGACGCTTGGCCCGGCCAAAGGCACACTCGCGCCATGACACTTCTGGGCGACGATTTGGAAGGGCAGGTGATCCGGCCCCCGGCAGAGGCCGAGAGCATCCTGCTCCAGGTCACGCTGGGCTGTTCGCACAACAAGTGCGACTTTTGCCCGGCCTACAAGGGCAAGCGCTTTGCCATCAAGTCGCCTGCGCGCATCGCGGCGGCCCTGGACCACGCGGCCGAGTATTTGTCGGACGTGCGCCGTCTGTTCCTCTGCGACGGCGACGCGCTCATCCTGCCCCAGGACCGCCTGGAGGCCCTGCTGGCCAGCATCCATGAGCGCCTGCCGCAGGTCACGCGCATCAGCGCCTATGCCAACGCCAAGGCGCTTTCGCGCAAGAGCGAGGCCGAGTTGGCCCGCCTGCGCGCGCTCGGCCTGTCCACCCTGTACCTGGGCCTGGAGTCCGGCGACGACGCCACCCTGGCCGACATGCATAAGTGGGGCGATGTGGAGGAGCACCTGCGCCAGGCCGCCAAGGCCAAGGCTGCGGGCATGAAGCTCTCGGTGACCGTGCTGCTGGGGCTGGGCGGACGCGGCCGCGCCCGCGAGCACGCCCAGGCCACGGGCCGCGCCCTCACGCGCATGGACCCGGAGCAGGCCGCTGCCCTGGCGCTCATGATCGTGCCCGGCACCCCGCTCTTCGAGCGCCTGGAGCGCGGCGAGTTCGTGCCCCAGGACGACCAGGGACTCTTGCAGGAGCTCTACTGGCTGCTTGAGGCCACGGACCTTTCCGGCGGACTGTTCTTCTCCAACCACGCCTCCAACCCCCTGCGCCTGAAGCTGCGCCTGCCGCGCGACAAGCAGTCCGGGCTGGCCCTGGTCCAGGCCGCGCAGAGCGGCCATGCCCCTCTGGTGCCCCACGCCTACCGCCGACTGTAGCGAGCGAAGCCGGAAGCCGGGAATGCCTTCCCAATACTCACACAAGCCGAACAGGCTGTTTCAGGTTCCTCCTGGAACAGCCCGCTCGGCGCAATGGGGGGGTCTGGGGGGCCCCAGGCCCCACAGCGGGGTCCAGGGGCAGCGCCCCTGGCGGGTCTTTTGTTGCGGCGAGAAAGGTGGTAGGGGAGTGCATCTTTTTTGAGGGGAATCAATGAAAGCCAAGCAATATCTTGAGGACATCCTGCGCCGCGTGCTTGAGGCGCGCGGGCTGCCCTGGCCGGACAAGGCCGTCATCGAGCCCCCGCGCGAGCGCAAGTTCGGCGACTACTCGGCCAACCTGGCCATGCTGCTCTCTGGCGCGGCCAAGATGAAGCCGCGTGACCTGGCCGAGGCCCTGGCAACGGATCTGCGCGCCCAGGACATGGATTTCGAGCGCGTCGAGGTGGCCGGGCCGGGCTTTTTGAACGTGACCTTTGCGCCAAGCTTCTGGCACGGCATCCTGGCCGATGTGCAGGCTGCGGGTGCGACGTATGGCGCGTCGAACGTCGGGCACGGGCAGAAGGTGCAGGTGGAGTATGTCTCGGCCAATCCCACCGGCCCGCTGCACATCGGCCACGGCCGTGGCGCGGCCCTGGGCGACTCCCTGGCGCGGCTGCTGAAGAAGACCGGGCACAACGTCGAGTGCGAGTACTACGTCAACGACGCGGGCAGGCAGATGCGCATCCTGGGCGACTCGGTGTGGCTGCGCCTGCGCCAGCTGGCCGGGCAGGACGTGCCGGACCTGGAGGACTTCTACAAGGGCGACTACATCAAGGACATCGCCGCGCGCGTGCACCGCGAGAACCCCGGCATCCTGAGCCTGCCCGAGGCCGAGGCCATCGACATCTGCTTCAATGTGGCCGTGGACGAGATTTTGGCCGGCATCAAGAAGGACCTGGCGGACTTCCGCGTGGGGCACGATGTCTGGTTCTCGGAGAAGAGCCTGGTGGAAGCCGGGCGAATCGACGAGACGTTTGCGGATCTGCTGGCCCGCGACCTGGCCTTTGAGCAGGACGGGGCGCTGTGGTTCCGCAGCACCAATTATGGCGACGACAAGGACCGCGTGCTCAGGAAGTCCTCGGGTGAGCTGACCTATTTCGCCTCGGACATCGCCTACCATCACGACAAGTTCAAGCGCGGCTTTGACCGCGTCATCGACATCTGGGGCGCGGACCACCACGGCTATGTGGCGCGCATGCAGGGCGCGGTGGAGGCCCTGGGCAGAAAGGGCGCGCTCTCGGTGATCCTGGTGCAGCTGGTGAGCCTGCTGAAAGACGGCGAGCAGGTGGCCATGAGCACCCGGGCCGGAAAGTTCGAGACCCTGGCCGACGTGGTGGAGTACGTGGGCGCGGACGCCGCGCGCTTTTTGTTCCTCTCGCGCAAGAGCGACTCCCAGCTGGAGTTCGACCTGGAGCTGGTGCGCAAAAAGAGCATGGACAACCCCGTGTTCTATGTGCAGTACGCCCATGCGCGCATCCACTCCATGCTGCGCAAGGCGGCGGACGTGGGCATCCGGCCCGCAGCCCCGGGCGGGGCGGCCTATGCCGAGTTGTCCGGCGAGGACGACCTGGAGCTGTGCCGCCAGCTTGAACGCTTCCCGGATGTGGTGGCCCAGGCGGCGGAGCTTCTGGCCCCGCATCAGGTGAGCCATTACCTCTCGGAGCTGGCGGCCGCGCTGCACCGGTACTATTCCAAGCACCACGTGCTCTCGGCCGGGCCGCAGATCGCCTCCGCGCGCCTGCTGCTGTTGTCCTGCGTGGCCGCCACCCTGGCCGCCGGGCTGGACCTGCTGGGCGTGGACGCGCCGGAGCGCATGGACCAGGCGCCGGATCAGGCCGCCGACGCAACGGCCGAGCCCGCCTCCTAAAGGCATCCCGCAGCACCCTCAAGGAGCACAGGCATGAACTCTCCCATCAAGCTCAAGGACCCCGGCGCTCCGGGCCGCACCTACACCTTCAATTGCACCTTCGGCGGGCTGGCGGCCATGGCCACGGCGGCCACCCTGGCCCTGTCGCTGTTCTTCGTGCTGGGCGTGCTGGTGGGCCGGGGCCACAGGCCCGAGTCGGCCATCCCGCAGATCGAGCGCATCATGCCCACGGAGGCCCCGCTGAAATCCGGGCCTTCGGCGGAGATTCTGAAGGCCGAGGAGCTCCAGTACAGCGAGCAGCTGGCCAAGAAGGGGCCGGAGGCGCAGCCCACCAAGCCCATCGACGCGGTGGAGCGCAAGGCTCCGGAAAAGGTCAAGGCTCCAGACAAGGCCAAGGCGCCGGAAAAGGCCGCTGACGCCAAGAAGAGCGAGAAGACGGCCCAGGCCAAGCCCGCCGCCAAATCCGACGCCAAGCCCGAGGCCAAGGCCAGCGCCAAGGACGAAGACACGACGCGCTACGATTACACCTACCAGGCCGCCAGCTTCCCGGACGAGGACCAGGCCAAGGCCTTCCTCAAGCGGGTCAGGGGAGCCGGGCTCAAGGCCAGCATCGAGAACGGCACGGCCAACGCCAAGCCCTGGTTCCGGGTGGTGGTGTTCTTCCGGGGCACGCCCGCGGAGACGCGCGGCCTCAAGGAAAAGCTCGCCCACCTGGGCGTGCCCAAGCCGCTCATGCGCGGCAAGACGCCGCTCTAGGCCGCCAGCCCAGGCCGGGCGGATATTTGGCGGCAGGGGCTTGACGGCCTCTGGTTGTCGGGCGTAATGTCGTTATCGTAGAGTTGTCGTCCGGTGCGGCCTCCGCGCGTTTTGCGCGGCCAGAGCGCAATTGCTTCCGGACAAGGGGGTGACGGCATGTACGGTCTTACGGACAACATCGTCGCCGGTCCGGCCGGGCACACCACTGCCGGTCCCGCGGGCAGCTTCATGGCCGGGCCTGCGGGCAGCGTTACGCCCGCGCCTGCCGGGCACACCCCTGTCTATCCCGTCACCGGGACAATTCCTTACATTGGCGCGGGCTATGTGCCCATCGACACCACCCCGGCGCGCATCCCCTACGCAGCGGCGGGCGGCGGCATGCATTACATGGCCGCCTCCACCAACGCGCCCATCCCCGGCCCCCAGGCCTCCGTGCCCATTTCCCCGGTTACTGGCGGCGGCATGACGTACACCTCTGGCGGCGGCGGCATGACGTACAGCGCTGGCGGCGGTGGCGGACTGGTCGGCGGCGGCGGCGGGTACACCGGCGGTGGCGGCGGCGGGTATACCGGCGGTGGAGGTGGTGGCGGCGGCGGCGGTGGCGGCGGCGGAGTTTCCTCGGTCTCTGGCGGTGGCGGCATTGCTGGTGGCGGTGGCGGCGGCGGCGGGATTTCGTCGGTTTCCGGCGGCGGTGGCATCGCTGGTGGCGGCGGCAGTGGCTCTGTCGGCGGCGGCGGTGTCTCGGCCAGTTCGGCCAGCGTCGCTCCCGGGGCCTCAAGCAACCCGGGCGCCGGTCCCAGCCAGGGCGTGGGCATGAGCTACACAACCTACGCCGGACCCGGTTTTCCGCCCATAGAGATGCGCGTGGGCCAGGCCATGAGCCAGACCACGGCAGGCATGCCGCCCACTCCAGGCACCACGGCCTTCATTTCCGAGTCCACGGCCGGACATGTGGTGCCCTCCCCGGTGGGCTTTGTGCAGCCTCCCCCGGCCTCGCACTTCCACGGCCCGCGCAACAGCCACGTGGCGCACCACCCCATGCGGGTGGAATCGCGGGTCTTCCATGGCGAGGCCTACCAGGCCTATGAGGCACCCACCGTGTGGGAGCCGCGCCAGACCATGGCGCCGCCGCCCTTCCTCGCCTCGGACTACGTCAAGCCCTCGACCTACGAGATCCCGCACGTGATCTTCCCGGAGGAGCGGCCTGTGGCCATCCCGCTGGTGGAGGCCAACCCGCGCCCGTCCATGCAGCTGACCGAGGTCACCAACCTGAGCCTCAACCTGGACCTCTCCGAGCCGCGCAGCGTGACCGTGCAGAACTCCTTCTCCGAGGAGCGCAACCTGACGCTGGACAACTCCATCAGCAGGAACCTGACCTACAGCTTCCCGGAGAACAGGGAGAGCACGTTGAACATGAACCTCTCCCAGACCGTCAACGCCGACAACTCCGTGATCAACGAGCGCACCGTGCAGAACATCACCGAGGCCCCGGCGCGCGTGCTGAACATGGTTTTCACCGACGCGCCCGCTGCCGCGCCCTCGGCCGTGCTCCTGGGCGGGCCGATCCTGGCCCGCGTGGCCTGAGCCCCAGGCCTCGCCCAACCCCCGTCCACCCTCGACACCCTCGCGGGCTTCTGGCATATTGCGGACCTGATACCATCATTCAGGAGCCCCGCATGGCCAGACCCCTTGCCCCTGCCTCCAGGCGCGCCTCCAGCCGTGTCTCGACCCTTGCCGCCATTTTCGCCCCTGCCTTCGCCCGGACCACGGCGGGCGTCCTTGCCGCTGCTGCCGCGTTGCTGCTTCTGGCGCCGCCCGCTGCCCAGGCCCAGCTCAAGTGGGGCGTCAAGCCCGAGCAGAAGGTGCCGTCTGCTGCCGCCCTTGCGGCCGAGAATGCGCCGGACAAGGTCGCGGCGGACCGCGCCAGCGCCGAGGCTGGCCAGGCCGAGGGCCAGTACGCCCTGGGCGCGCGCTATCTGGAGGGCAGGGGCGTGGCGCGCGACTACGCCCAGGCCAGGGTTTGGCTCGCCCGCGCGGTGGAGCAGAACCACGCCGGGGCCGAGCACTGGCTGGCCGTCATGAACAGGAAGGGCCTGGGCGGGCCGGTGAACGTGGCCGAGGCCTCGCGCCTGCTGCTGCTCTCGGCCAACCAGGGCAACCCGCTGGCCCAGTTCGAGCTGGCTGAGATCTGGGCCAGCGGCCAGGCCGGGGCCCAGGCCTTGACCGTTGACAAGGAGGAGGCCCTGCGCTGGTACCGCGCCAGCGGCTCCCAGGGCAACGCCGAGGCCTTGTTCCGGGCGGGCATGCTGCTGTTGAACGACCCGGCGGTGCGCAAGAGCGACGCCGAGGCCTATGACCTGCTCCAGCTTTCGGCCCGGCGCGGCAATCCCAAGGCCATGTACAATGTCTCCACCCTGCTTGCCAGCGGCCGGGGCGTGAAGCGCGACCCCGTGGCCGCCGCCAGGTACTGCCGCCTGGCCGCCGGGCTCGGCGTGGTGGAGGCCCAGTACGCCCTGGGCCTGCTGCTCCTGCGTGGCGAGGGCGTGCTGCAGGACCGCCCCGAGGGCCTGCGCTGGCTGCGCCAGGCCACCCTGGCCGGAAATCCCCAGGCCAAGGTCCAGCTGGCCGTGGCCGAGGCCGAGGTGCGCGGCGACAGGAATCTGGCCGAGGCCACCCGCCAGCTCAAGCAGGCGGCCCAGGCGGGCGACGCCAAGGCCCGGCTGCACCTGGGCACGCTGTACGTGTCGGGCGCTGGCGGCCTGCCCAAGGATCCGGTGCAGGCCTATGTCTGGCTGGAGCTGGCCAGCCAGGGCGGCGAGGCCATGGCCGCCATCCACCGCGAGGCCCTGGTCAAGACCATGTCCAAGGCCGAGCTGGCCCGCGCCAGGGACCAGGTCAGCGCCCTGA
>PHAR01000012.1:9227-20734 GCA_002840405.1 Deltaproteobacteria bacterium HGW-Deltaproteobacteria-8
CTGGCCCAGCCTGCCGGGGGCTTCCGTTTCGGAGCCGACACCCTGCTGCTCTCGGCCTTTGCGGCCAGCTCCCTGCCGTCTGCGCCTGCGCGCGGCGCGAAGCCGCTCACCGGACTGGACCTGGGCACGGGCTGCGGCGCGGCGTCCCTGGGCCTGCTGCTCCTGCGGCCGGACCTCGACCTGACGCTTTTGGGCCTCGACAGCGGGCCGGAGATGGTCGATGCAGCCGGCGAGAACGCCCGCGCCCTGGGCCTGGACGGGCGCTTCCGGGCCGAGCTGGCCGATGTGCAGGACTTCCGCCGCCCAGACCCTGGGCAGGGATTCGGCCTGGCCCTGGCCAACCCGCCCTTCCGCACGTGCGGCACGGGCCGGGCCTGCGCGGACCAGGGCCGCAACCGGGCACGCTTCGAGGGGCCGGGCGGATTCGCCGCCTTTGCAGCCTGCGCCGCCCGCTGCCTGAACCCGCGCGGCAGGCTGTTCGTGGTGCACCTGGCCGAGCGCCTGCCGGAGCTGCTGCGCGTTCTGGAGGACGCGGGCCTGGCCCCGCGCCGGGCCTTGCCTGTGCAGGGCCGCCTGGGGCAGGCCCCCAGACTGGTGCTTCTGGAATGTGTCCGCATGGGCGCGGGCCGGGCCGGGCCGGGGTTTTCGCTCCTGGCCCCGCTGATCCTCTACGCCCCGGACGGAAGCCTGACTGTTGAGGCTGCGGGCTTCTGCCCGCCTCTCGCCACAAATCCGCGCCCGGCCGTGGTTTGAGGCGGGTTCTGCACTTGCAAAGGGAAACGATGCGGAGTAATGATCATCCCCTGCCCGTCCCTGGCGGCATGCAAGAGGGGCGTGAGGCACAAGACGCCAAACACATACGAGGATTCCACGATGAAGAAGTTCAGCGCCTTCCTGCTCATGGTGGCCGTGGCTAGCCTGCTCGCCGCCTGCAACAACACCCCCAAGATCGCCGTGGTCGACGGGGCCAAGGTCTTCCGCGAGTCCAAGCCCGGCCAGGATGCCATGGCCTACCTGCGCACCAAGAGCAATGATCTCCAGGCCGAGGCCAAGGCCGCCCAGGAAAAGGTCCAGGCCAAGCAGTCCCAGGAAAACGCCGCCGCCTTCCAGGAGGCTGTCACCAAGTACCAGACCACCATGGGCACCGAGCAGCAGCGTGTTGTTGGCCTCTTGCAGGACAACTTCAACAAGCTGCTTGAGAAGTACCGCAAGGACAACAAGGTTGACGTGGTCATCGCCAAGGACGTTGTTCTGTCTTCTGACGAAGCCACTGACATCACCAACAAGATCATCGAAGAGTTCAACAAGACCACCATCGACCTGAATGCCAAGCCCGCCGCCCCGGCCGCTGACGCTGCCCCGGCCGCCGACGCCGCCAAGGCTGACGTCAAGCCCGAGGCCGTCAAGCCCGAAGCCGCCAAGGCCGCCGCGCCCAAGGCCGTTGCGCCCAAGGCCGAGGCCAAGCCCGAAGCCGCCGAGGCCAAGAAGCCCTAGGCTTTCCGCAGAGAAACGCACAAGGCCCGCTCCGGTTTGTTCCGGGGCGGGCCTTTTTCGTTGGCTGTCGCGTGGGGCTAGATGCTCAGCAGGGCGGCCTTGATGCGGCGCTTGCCAAAGGCTAGGGCCTGGCTGTTGCTGTGGATGAAGATGTCCACGGCGTGGTTGTGCCGGGCGGCCATGAGGTCGTTGATCTCGTAGATCCCGATGCCCTCCAGGCGCACCTTGCGCCCGAAGACCCAGCCCTTGTCGAAGAGGTCGCGGGACACGGCGATGGTGCCTGGCCTGACCCGGCGCATGCTGGCGGTGATGTCTGGGTCGCTGTCGGTCTGGGCCGGGTCGGCGTTGTAGGCCGTCACCGTGACCAGGGCGTTGGGCTTGCTCTGCTCCTCCAGGCGGCGCAGGTACTCGGGGTCGGACACGAGCATGTATGCCACCTCGGCGCGGTATTCGTTCTGGGATACGCGCTTGAGTTCGTTGAGCTCGCCGTGCTGGGAGGCCAGCGCCGCCAGCGAAAAAAACAGGGCCGCTGCCAGGGCTGGCAGGATGGCGGCTTGTACGGGCCTGGTCATGGTGTCCTCCTTGAGGGGGGTGGTCTGCCCGGCGCTCGGCTGTCCAGGCGCGGGGTCCCTGCCGGAGGAAAAGCAAGGATCGCGCCAAAACAGGCCAGGCAAGGGCTGGACAGGGCTCAAGGGGCTGGCTGGGGGGAGCAGCCGTTGCACCCGGTCAGGATCATGACGCGGCGCCGGGGACAAGCCTGTGCGCCGGACCCGCCCGGCAGGCAATGCCTCTGCAATGTTCCGCTGCGTCTTGCGGGCAGGCCCTGTTGGGCGTAGAAAAATGGAGGGTAGGGGCTTTACATACCCTGCCCCGGTATTATTTCAAGCTTTTCCAGGGAGGCACAATGGCGCAACACATCACGGCCCGGGCGCACATCACCGGCATGCGCTGCGCGGCCTGCTCCGCGCGCATCGAGCGCATCCTGCGCGCCACCGAGGGCGTGTCCAAGGCTGACGTGAGCCTGGCCACCGAGGGCCTGGCCGTGGTCTACAACCCGGACCAGACCAGCCCCGAGGCCATGGCCGCCAGCATCTCCGACGCAGGCTTCGGCGCGGTCTTCGACCGTCCCATGGGCAAGGACGGCTCCGGCGCCCTGCTGTTTCTGGCCATCACCGGCATGACCTGCGCCTCCTGTTCGGCCCGCATCGAGCGCGTGTTGCGCGCCGCAGAGGGCGTCGTTTCCGCCGACGTGAACCTGGCCTCCGAAACCGCGCAGATCGTCTACGACCCCGCCCAAACCAAGGCCCAGGCCCTGCGCGACCTCATTGAAGAGGCCGGGTTCGGGTCGCAGATCGTGTCGCGTTCGGCCGCGCTGTTCGAGGAGCGCCGCCGCGACGCCAGCGCCCGGCTGGCCGCCCAGAAGCGCGAGCTCATCCCGGCCTTCGCCTTTTCCCTGCCCGTGCTCTACCTTTCCATGGGCCACATGCTCGGCCTGCCCTTGCCCCTGTCCCTGCACCCGGAGCATGCCCCGGCCGCCTTTGCGCTGGCCCAGCTCATCCTGACTCTGCCGGTGCTGGTGGCCGGGCGCGGGTTCTACCTGCGCGGCATTCCGGCGCTCATCCGCCGCGCGCCGAACATGGATTCGCTCGTGGCCATGGGCACGGGCGCGGCCTTTGTGCACAGCCTGTGGAACACCCTGCTCATACTGCTCGGCCATGACGCCGTGCTGCGCGCCATGGACCTGTATTACGAGTCCGCGGCGGTGCTTTTGGCCATGATCTCGCTTGGCAAGTACCTGGAGGCGCGCTCGAAGCTCAAGACCACCGACGCCGTGCGCGCCCTGGTGAGCCTGGCCCCGGAGACGGCCACCGTGCTGCGCCAGGGCGAACATGGGCCGGAAGAGGTGCGCCTGCCCGCCGCCGAGGTGGCCCCGGGCGACATGGTGCTGGTGCGCCCCGGCGAGCGCCTGCCCGTGGACGGGTTGGTGCGCGAGGGCGTCAGCGCCGTGGACGAGAGCCTGCTCACCGGCGAGAGCCTGCCCGTGCCCAAGGAGCCGGGCGACCGCGTGGCCGCGGGCACGCTCAACGGCTCCGGCGCGCTGACCATCCTGGCCGAGAAGACCGGCGAGGACACGCTGCTCTCGCGCATCGTGGACCTGGTGCAGCAGGCCCAGGGGTCCAAGGCGCCCATCGCCAACCTGGCCGACCGCATCAGCGCGGTGTTCGTGCCCGTGGTCATGGCCGTGGCCGTGCTGGCCGCCCTGGCCTGGCTGGCGGCCGGGCAGGACTGGGGCTTCTGCTTGCGCATCTTCACTGCGGTGCTGGTCATCGCCTGCCCCTGCGCCATGGGCCTGGCCACGCCCATGTCCATCATGGTGGCCACCGGGCGCGGCGCGCAGCTGGGCGTGCTGGTCAAGAGCGGCGAGGCCCTGCAGGCCGCCGGGGCCATCCAGGCCGTGGTTTTCGACAAGACCGGCACCCTCACCTTTGGCAAGCCCGAGCTGGTGGAGTTCGTGGCTGCGCCGGGCATCGGCGTGTCCGAGAGCGAGCTGCTGGCCCTGGCCGCCGGGGCCGAGAGCCGCTCCGAGCATCCGCTGGCCCAGGCCGTGCTGGGCGAGGCGCAAAGGCGCGGCCTGTTCGTGCCCGTGCCCGAGAGCTTCAACTCCCTGCCAGGACGCGGCATCGAGGCCTTGGTCTCGGGCATGCGCCTGCGCATCGGCAACGCCGCCTTCGCGGGTGCGGGCTTCAGCCAGGAGGCCCATGGGAATGGGAACGGGGGCAATCCGCTCAACGAGGCCGTGGCGCGGCTGTCGGGCCTGGGCATGACGCCGCTGTGCCTGGAGCTGGACGGCCGGGCGGCGGCGGTGCTCGGCGTGGCCGACCGGCTGCGGCCCGAGGCCCCGGCAGTGCTGCGGCAGCTTAAGGGCCTCGGCATCCGTCTGGTGATGCTCACCGGCGACAATGAGCGCACCGCCGCGGCCATCGCGGGGGTCGCGCGCGAGGCCGGGGGCGAACTTGACGAGGTGGTGGCCGGGGTCCTGCCCGAGGGCAAGGCCGACGAGATCAGGCGGCTCCAGGGGCTCGGGCTCAAGGTGGCCATGGTCGGCGACGGGGTCAACGACGCCCCGGCCCTGGCCCTGGCCGACGTGGGCCTGGCCATGGGCTCGGGCATCGACGCGGCCGTGGAGTCCGGGGACATCGTGCTCATGCGCGAGGGGCTGGCCGGGGTGCTCACGGCGCTGGCGCTCTCGCGCGCAGCCATGCTGAACATCCGCCAGAACCTGTTCTGGGCCTTTGCCTTCAACACCATCGGCATCCCGGTGGCGGCCGGGCTCCTGTTCGCCTTTGGCGGCCCGACCTTGAATCCCATGCTGGCGGGCACGGCCATGGGCTTAAGCTCCGTCACCGTGGTGGGCAACGCCCTGCGCCTGCGCTTTTTCACCGCCTAACCTCAAGCCCCAAAAGGAGTCCCCCATGCCGAGCATCACTGTGAAGGGAATGACCTGCAACCACTGCGTCATGTCCGTGACCAAGGCCCTGGAGGCCATCCCCGGCGTCACGGGCGTCAAGGTGGACCTGCTTTCGGGCAAGGCCAGCTTCGAGGAGACCGCGCCCGTGGATATGGCCGTGGTCAAGAAGGCCATCGAGAAGATCGGCTTCGAGGTGCCGGGCTAGCCCGGAATCACCCCCTCCCGGCCATTGCCCCCTGGCGGCGAAGGGCGTAGCTTCCCCTCCGGCCGCCAGGAGGGCCCCCCCATGGACCACACGCCCGAGTTCGAAAAGGGTCTGCGGGACACGCCGTTCCCGCGTTTTGTCTGCGCCCAGACCGCAGACTACATGGTCTACAATATACTCACCGTGGCCGTGGGCTGGCAGGTCTACGACCTCACGCACAGCCCGCTCAGCCTGGGCCTGGTGGGCCTGGCCCAGTTCCTGCCGCAGCTCCTGTTGACCCTGGTAGTGGGCCACGTGGCCGACCAGCATGAGCGCAGGCGCGTGGTCATGGTCTGCCAGGCCGTGATGCTCGCCGTTGCCGGGCTGCTGGCCGTGGGGAGCTTCACCCACAGCCTCACCGAGCCCATGGTGCTGGCCTGCGCCTGCGCCCTGGGCGCGGCCAGGGCCTTTATCTACCCCACCATGTCCGCGCTTTTGCCCACCCTGGTGGCGCCGCGCCTGCTGCCGCGCGCCCTGGCCCTGAGCGCCTCTTGGCGTCAGATGGGCGTCATCGTCGGCCCGGCCCTGGGCGGCGCGCTTTACGCAGCCGGGGCGGGCGTCGCGTACACCGTCTGCATCCTGGGCTATGCCCTGTCCATCGCGGCCCTTTCCGGACTGCGGTCCGTGGCGCGCACCGCCGCCCGCGAGCCCGCAACCCTGCGCTCGGTGCTGGGCGGCATCGTCTACATCCGCAGCCGCCCGGAGATCCTCGGGGCCATCTCGCTGGACCTCTTTTCCGTGCTCCTGGGCGGGGCCACGGCCCTGCTCCCGATCTTCGCCCGCGATATCCTGAACGCCGGGCCCATGGGCCTGGGCCTGCTGCGGGCCGCGCCCGCCGTGGGCGCGCTTGGCATGTCGCTGGCCCTGGCGCGCTTCCATCTGCGCCGCAACGTGGGCCGCATCATGTTCGCCTCGGTGGCGGTGTTCGGCCTGGCCACCATCGTCTTCGGGCTGTCGCGTTCCTTCCCGCTGTCCCTTGCCGCCCTTGCCGTGCTGGGCGCGGCGGACATGATCAGCGTGGTGGTGCGCTCGTCCCTGGTGCAGCTGGATACTCCGGACGAGATGCGCGGCCGGGTCAGCGCCGTGAACGCAGTCTTCATCGGCACGTCCAACCAGTTGGGCGAGTTCGAGTCCGGGGTCACGGCGGCGATGTTCGGCACCGTGCCCGCCGTGGTGCTGGGCGGGGTCTGCACCCTGGTGGTGGTGGGCCTGTGGATGCGCCTGTTCCCGGCGCTGCTCAACCGCGAGCGGCTGGTGGCCGGGGGCTGAGGGCGTTTAGCTCAGCTGGTCGCGCACCAGGCGGAAGAGCTCCTGCACCTCGGCCTGGGTGGCCTCGGTGACGTCCGAGGCGGACCGGGTGCGCATGCACCGGATGAGCCCCACGAGGTTGCCGCGCGGGGTGGTGGTGCGCTCGAACGAGAGTTCGCGGGTGAGCGCCGGGGCGAGGGTGATCTCGCACAGCCAGGCCTCTGGCCCGTCCTCGTACCACGCCGCCGGCGCGCCGTCCTGGGGCGTCAGCACCTCCAGCAGCCGCGCCACGGACTGCCCGCCCGGCAGGCCCAAAAAGTCCCCCCGGTCCGAGCGGATCACCGCAGGCAGGTCCAAAAAGTCGGCCTCCGGCAGCGCTGGCTCGGCAAAGAGCGGCTCGGGCCTGGGCTCGCGGGCCAAGGCATACGACGCCTTGGCCCCGGTCTGGCCGTGCACCGTGACGATCTTGCGCGCCGTGACCATGGTCGACCCGGCCGGATCCTCGGAGGCAAAAAGTTCGGGTGCGGGCGGTTCTGGCTTGTGTGACTCGGGCTGCTGCGGCTCGGGCCGGGGCAGGGGGGACGCTGGCGCAGGCGCGGCCAGGCGCGAGGCGCGCAGCTCTTGCAGCAGCTCGGCCACCAGGGTCTTGGACGCGGCCTCCAGGGTGGCCAGGTTGCGCACCTCGGCTTCCAGCTGCTCCATGCGTTCCCGTGCCGAGTCTTGGGCCTGGGTCAGGGCCTCCAGCCGGGCCTCAAGACCGGAATCCTGGGCCTGCGCAGCCGGTATCGATAAGCGTCGATTGTGTGGATACTCTTTAAATTCGGTCTTTAAGCGGTCTATCGTCTGGGTAATCGTCAGGCCATCGGCAAAGAGGTCGCGGATGTGGCGGCAGACCTCCAGCGCTTCCGGGTGCAGACGAACGGGCTTGCCCTCCCGCGCCACTGGCAAAAAGCCAGGAAACTTGCTCCGGTAGCTCTTCACCGTGGTTTCCGAGACCCCGAGAAGTCCTGCCAGGTCCCGGTGCGTGTATGTCTGCATGGTCATCCCCACCCCCTTGAACTGCCGGTGCCAGCGGCGCTGCCCAGCGCCAATCGTCGCTTGCCGACGACTGCTTCTGATGCTTGCCAGGAAAGGCTTTGCCGCTTATCGATAGCGCGGACGCAAGCGCTGGTCAAGGGCCGCTCCGGGCGGCCTGCGCCCCTTCCGGCAGAGGGGGTCCGGTCAGGGATGTGCACGCATTTTCTCTTGGCTCGGGCTGGACATTCGGGCTATAGCTCCCGAAAGCCGACGCACGGTCCCACCATTCCGCCATTCCCGCCGCACTCGGCGGGCCATGGACCGGCCTCGGCACCAGGCCGCCCCGCGCCGCCTCCCCCCCCAGCGGAGAAGCTGGCTGCGCGCGGCCCCCAAGGAGCTGGACCACACGTGACCTTCGCGCCCAGCAGGCCGGGCAACAAAGTACCCGACGCCTGCAGACATTCCCCTGCGGTCAGAACCGCGCTGCCCCCGGGCATGGCCATGGCCCTGCTGGCCGGGTTCGTCCTCTTGCTGACGCTCTCGGCCTGCGCGCCGGCCTCGGTCTCCAGCCTGCGCGCGCCAATTCCGCGCGCTTCCGCAGGCTCGTTCGACCCCATCCTTGCCCAGAACAGCGGCCTTTTGGCCGAACAGCACCTGCCCGAGTCCGAGCAGGCCCCTGTGGCCGCGCCGCCCATGCCCACCCTCGCGCCTGGACTGCTCTCCGTCCGCCCCGCGCCCTTCCGGCTCAAGCCCCTGGCCGAGGCCCCGCCCAAGGCCACGGACATCCCCGAGTTCCCCTCCCTGGACGACCTCGAGGTGGAGGCCCGCCTGGAGCGCCTGTCCAAGCTGCCCCCGTCTTTCGGCCTGGACATCGTGCGCACCGGCCTGACCCAGAAGGGCCGCCGCTACCGCTGGGGCGGCGCCATCCCCAGCACCGGCTTCGACTGCTCCGGCTTCACCCAGTGGACCTTCATGCAGCACGACATCACCATCCCGCGCACCGCCAGGGAACAGTTCAACACTGGCGAGCACATCAGCCGCCACGAACTGCGCCCCGGAGACCTCGTGTTCTACAAGATCAACCGGCGCGGCCGCTGGCACGTGGGCATCTACATGGACGACGGCATCTTCGTGCACAGCCCCAGGCGCGGCCGCAGCATCTCCGAGGCCAACATGGACTCCTCCTACTGGTCCAAGCGCTACATGGGCGCGCGCCGCTATGTGCGCTGACGCCCGCCCCGCCAGCCCTACCGCCTCCCTCTACATCCACGTCCCCTTCTGCCGCTCCAAGTGCGGCTACTGCGCCTTCTTCTCCGAGCCCCTGCGCGAAGGCGCCCAGGACGCCTACCTGCCCCTGCTGCTGGACGAGATGGCCCTCTGGGCCCAACGCCTGGGACGCCTGACCGTGCCCACCGTCTTCTTTGGCGGCGGCACCCCGAGCCTGCTCCAGCCGGAGCACCTGGCCCGCATCATGGAGGCCCTGCGCCAGCACTTCGACCTCGCGCCGGACGCCGAGATCAGCATGGAGGCCAACCCCGAGTCCGCCAGCCCGGACTTCCTGCGCGCCGCCCGCGCCCTCGGCGTCAACCGCCTGAGCCTGGGCGTGCAGTCCTTCCGCGACGAGGAGCTGGCCCTGCTCGGACGCCCGCACACCGCCCGCCAGGCCGCAGAAGCCCTCGCGCGCGCCCGCGCCGCAGGCTTCACCAACCTCGGCCTGGATCTCATCTGGGGACTGCCCGGACAGCGCGAAGGCCAGTGGCTGGAATCCCTGCGCCGCGCCGTGGAGCTCGCCCCGGAACACCTGTCCTGCTACGGCCTGACCCTGGAGCCCGGCACACCGCTGGCCGAGGCTCCTGAAGAACAGCGCCAGCTGCCCCCGGAGCGCGAGCTGGCGCACATGTATGTGCACACCGGCGAGCTGCTCGAAGACGCCGGGTACATGCAGTACGAGATCTCCAACTACGCGCACCTGGGCCAGGCCTGCCGCCACAACCAGGCCTGCTGGGAAGGCCGCGACTACCTGGGCTTAGGCCCCGCCGCAGCCTCCACCCTTGGCCACCTGCGTTCCACCAACCCCGAAAGCCTGAGCGCCTGGGCCGAACTTGTGCGCACCCGCCGGATAGGCCTGCACCAGCGCGAAACCCTGACCCCCGAAATCCGCGCCAGCGAACGGCTCATGCTCGCCCTGCGCACCAGCAAAGGCCTCGACCTGGCCGAATACCGCGCCCTGTCCGGCCACAACCTGCTCTCCCGGCACAAAAGCATCATCCAAGCCCTGCGGCAAAAAGAACTCATCCGCATCCACCAGGGCCGGCTGCGCCTCACCCGCACCGGCATGCTCGTCTCCAACAGCATCATCCGCGCCCTGGGCTTCGAGTAACCCCCCCTTGCCTGCCAGGGGCTCCGCCCCCGGCACCCCCGCCGGGGGCCTGAGGCCCCCGGACCCCCCATAGGGCCTGGGCCAGCGCAGCCACGTCCATGTCCCGGCTGCGCCCAGCCACAAACATGCGCGCGGGTTTTTCGTCGAAGACTCCGAAAAGCCCCGCGCGCGGTTGGCCTCCCCTTCGGGGGGGGGCAAGGGTGTTGTACCCAGGTCTCAGGCCACGGATTGTCCTGTTCCGCCTTCCTGTGGTGTTGCCGAGATTTCCCGAAGACAGCATCGATAGGGCCTCAGGCCCTCTGGTGGGGGTCCGGGGGCAACGCCCCCTGGCGCAACGCTGCGCCTGCTCTTGCCTCGGCAGTCGAGCGGGGCTAGTGTTGGCGCATGCTGCTCGACCTCAAGATCGCCCTGGCCTCGCTTTCCGCGCACAAGCTGCGTGCGGTGCTGGCCATGCTCGGCGTCTTTCTGGGCGCCTTGTCGTTCAACGGCGTGCAGCACGTGGCCGAGGCCATGTACAAGAACGCCGAGGCCGAGGCCGACAAGCTCGGGCCGAACCTGTTCGCGGTCATGGCCGGGCAGGTGCGTTTCAGCCGCGGCGGCGGCGCAGCTCGCTTCTCCGGGTTCGTGCGCAACTTCACCCTGCCGGACGCCGAGGCCCTGGCCGGAGGCATTCCGGGCGTGCTGGCCTTTGCGCCGTACTACACCGGCACCATGCCCATCCGCTTCGGCTCGACCACGGTGACCACCCAGTTCATGGGCACCTGGCCCGCCTACGTGGACATCCGCAGCTTCCGCCCGGACCTGGGCCGGTTCGTCACCCAGAAGGATGTGGACGACAAGGAAAAGGTGGTGGTGCTGGGCCGCAAGATCGCCGAGCGCCTGTTCGGCAGGCCCGAGGCCGCGCTGGGCCAGGAGGTGTACATCTTCCGGGCGCGCTTCACCGTGGTCGGGGTCATGGAGGCCAAGGGCCGCGACCTGACCGGCTCGGACCAGGACGAGCAGACCTTTCTGCCCCTGTCCACGTACATGCACCGCGCGGCCAACCAGACCTTCATCGGCGGGGTGTACCTGCACCTGGCCGAGGGCGCGGACCTGGACCAGGTGCGGGCGGCCGCAACGGGCATCCTGCGCCAGCGGCACCACCTGGACGGCAAGAAGGATGATTTCAGCCTGCTCACCGCGGCCGACTCCATGCAGCTTCGGCGCGAGGCCCTGGACCTGGTGCAGACCCTCGGGGCCATCACCTCCACCATCTCCTTCGCCGTGGGCGGCATGGGCATCCTGTCGATCATGGTGCTCATGGTCCAGGCCCGGCGCATGGAGATCGGCATCCGCCGCGCCGTGGGCGGCAGCAGGCGCGACATCACCCGCCAGTTCCTGCTGGAGGCCGGCCTCATGGCCGGCACGGGCGGGGCCCTGGGCGCCCTGGTGAGCGTGGGCCTGGTGCAGATCGTCTGCGCCCTGGCCTCGTTCCCCTATGTCTTCGAGCCTGTGCTGACCCTCGGCACCCTCACCGGCTCCGTGCTGCTCGGACTCGCCGCCGGGGCCTACCCGGCCCGCCAGGCCGCCCGCATCGAGATCCTCGACGTGCTCTCCTCGTAGCCCCGGCAAGAGCCTCCGGCGGCCTGGGGCCGGGAGATGCCTCCGGTGGCCGG
>PHAR01000012.1:20773-46130 GCA_002840405.1 Deltaproteobacteria bacterium HGW-Deltaproteobacteria-8
GCCGGAGGCATATTCTCCCGCCTTACCCTATGAAGAACTCGCTGGTGGTTTCGAAGATGTGCTTGTTGTCCTTTTTGAGCTGGAACAGGTCCGGCTCGTGCAGGATGTTGTCCAGCAGGCGCAGGAGCACGCGACGGGTGACCTCGCCCACGAGCACGCCCTGGCCATCCACCACGGGCAGGGCTGTGATCTTGCGTTCGCGCAGGAGCAGGCGCGCGTCCAGGAAGAAGCTCGAGGCGTGCACTGTGGGCAGGTCGGTGCGCATGATCTCGCGCACGGGCCGGTTCTTGTTGGTCTTGAGGGATTCCAGGACCTTGTGGATGACCTCGGGCTCGGCGGTTTCACCGCGTTCGTGGGCGTCCACCAGCGCTGGCGGCAGGAACAGCCCCAGCAACTCCATCATGGTGACCACGCCCTTGAGCACGCCCTTCTTGTCCACCACGTAGGTGTAGCGCGAGCGGTTGCCGGGGTTGGCGTACCAGGCCACGACCTTGGACACGGGCTCGTCCGGGCCAACGCGTGTGGGATCGTGGCGCATGATCTGTTCGATGCGCATGGGGCACCTCCAGGGTTGCGAACCGCGCCAGCGCAGGGGCGGTTGTGCCGACATTCTGCGCCCGCCGGGCGACCCCGTCAAGGGGCCGCCCGGAGATGGCTGGAAGCTCGTCCGGCTTTTGCCCGCGCTACAGGGCCACCAGCTCGTATTCGCGGCTGCCCAGGCCCAGGGCCTCGGCGTATTCCAGGCCCATGGCCGGGGGCATGCTCGGCCGCAGGGCCAGGAACTTGTCCTGCCCGGTCTTGAGTCCCTTGGGCAGGTGGCTGGGCCACAGGGGCTCGGCCATGTTCACCAGGTCGATGCCCGCCTGGTCGATGGCCACGGGGTCAAGGGAGGCCAGCACGCCGATGTCCGGGCAGATGGGCGCGTCGGAGAAGCCCATGCAGTCGCAGTCCGGGGTGACGGAGGTCACGAAGGTTATGTGCAGGCTGGGCTTGGGGCGCGAGAGCAGGACCGCGGCGGCGTACTCCATCATGCGCTCCATGAAGCCCTGCACGTCGGTCTGCCAGTCGATGGTCAGCCCGCCGTGCTTGCAGGCCAGGAAGCAGGCCCCGCAGCCCACGCAGCGGGACTGGTCCAGCCGGATGGTCTGGCGCGGCTTTTCCGGATTCGGGTTGCCCGCGCTCACCGCTGCATCGGCCAGGGCCAGGGCCTGGGCCGCGCAGATGCCCACGCAGGCGCCGCAGCCCTTGCAGGCGGCGATGTCCACCTTGGGTCCGGTGGTCACGTGCTGCTGCATCTTGCCCTGCTTGCTGGCCGCGCCCATGCCGATGTTCTTGAGCGCCCCGCCGAAGCCGGCCAGCTCGTGGCCCTTCAGGTGGTTGATGCTGATGAGCAGGTCGGCCTCGGCGATGTCCGCCGCGATGAAGGCCTTCTGGAAGTGCTTGCCGCCGGGCACGGGCAGGGCCACCTGGGACGCGCCCTTCAGCCCGTCGGCGATGATCACCGGCGCGCCCATGAGCAATGGGTCGTAGCCGTGCAGGGCGGCCTGCATGGCGTGGCTCACGGCCTCGCCGCGCTGGCCCACGTAGAGGGTGCTGGCGTCGGTCAAAAACGGCCTGGCTCCGGCGCGGACGAGCTCGTCCAGGATGGGCCGGACCATGAGCGGCTGCACGTGGCCCGTGACCCCGCGCTCCCCGAAGTGGATCTTCACGGCCGCGAGCTCCCCGCTCGTGACATGCTTGGCAAAGCCCGTGCGCCCGAGGAGTTTCTTGATGCGCTCGGCGTAGGGCGCTTTCATGCTGGCGCGCAGGTTCCAGAAATAGACTTGGCTGGCCATGGGACGCTCCTTGTTTTGGTGAGGCAAAATCAGTCGCAGAAGGCCTCGGTGAACTCTTTCCGGGTGGCGGGCTGGCGTCGGGACAGGGCGTCGTCGCAGCCGGTGCCGCAGACGAGCTCCGCCAAGGCATGCGCGGCGCGGGGGTTCCTGCGGGAGTTCCCGCCAAGGCACTGGGCCAGGGCGCGGGCCGTGTCCTCGGCGCTTTCCTCCAGGCAGGACCGGTTGCTGTCGGCCTCCAGGCCCCTGCTGTGGCAGGCGCGGTAGAGGTCGAACAGGGCCGGGCAGTCGGAGCTGGCGGCCAGGGCCTGTCCTGAGGGAGGGCATAAGGCAAAGACCAGGGCCAGGGAAGCGGCTGGCAAAGCCTGCGCGCCAAGGGTTCGGGAACAAATCGACATGGACGGAAAACCTCCTGGACCCTTTCGATTGTCCTGTTCTCCCGCATCCGCTGGCGGCTTGCAAGAAAAATGTTTTGCCTGGAGGCGCAGTTGGCAGCCTGTCTTGACCTGCGCGCAAAATACCGCTTTACATTCCGTGGCGCATAGCTACTATTTGAAGCAAGGACTCCTCTGGAAGGTCCAGGACGCAGTCCTCGGAGAAACAGGCAACGGAGGGTGTGAACGAATAGACCCCCAGCTTTTCCTGACAGAATGGCGGATTGAGCCGCCCCACGCAAAGAAAGAGTTACGTGCGCCGCAAGAGTGACCCGCAGGCCCGGACAAAAGAGGGCCGGAGTCCACCCGGGAGAACCGGGAAGCGGCGCACACCTTTGTCCACCGACCGCCCAACGCCGATGCCCACGCCGTCCTGCCAGGACAACAGCTTTCTCCGCGCGCAACCTCCCTCCCTACAGGTTCTCCACAGGCTTTTGTCATGCTGAAAACAGCGGCCCCGGCCACTTGACTGCCGCCCCTGCGTATTTATCCTTCCAGGACAACACTCAGAAGGAGGCAAGCCTCATGGTGCTCGACTTCAATACGATGTACTACCCCGGCCGCTTCGAGCGGGTCATTGAGGATTTCTTCAAGCCCCAGCAGGGGGAGGGACGCCGTATGGCCTTCCCGCCGCTCAACGTGAGCGAGGACGAGGCCAACTACTACGTGCGCTCCGAGGTTCCCGGCCTGGCCATGGACGCCATTGAACTGACCCTGACGGAGAAGAGCCTTGTCATCCGGGGCGAGAGGCCCACGGAGCAGGGCAAGTACTACCGCCAGGAGCGCCCGGCAGGGTTCTTCCAGCGCGTGGTGGCCCTGAACGTGCCGGTTGACCGCGACAAGGTCCGCGCCAGCCTGGCTGATGGCGTGCTCACCGTGGTGCTGCCCAAGTGCGAGGGCTGCGTCCCCAGGAAGATCAGCATCGACGTGGCCTAGCGCGCCGCGCCGGCAGGAGGAATGGAAATGAGCGAGAACGCTACCGAGACCAAGGCCCTGGCCCGTGTGAGTCCGGCGACGGACATCCTGGAGCGGGAGGACGGCTTCTACGTTTACATGGACATCCCCGGCGTGCGCCGCGAGGACCTCAACATCGACATCAACGAGAACGAGCTCACCGTTACCGGGCGGGCGCTGCAAGGCAGTTCCGAAAAGGAGTCCTTCCTTGAGGTGCAGTTCGGCCCGGGGGAATACGTCCGCGCCGTGTCCCTGTCTGACCGCGTGGACCGCGAGCGCATCAAGGCCAGCCTCAAGGACGGGGTGCTCACCCTGCACCTGCCGCGCCTGGAGAAGCTGGCCCCGCGCCGCATCCCGGTGCAGACCGGCTAGACGCGCCGCAAGCACGGGCGCGGACAAGCAAGGGGCTCCCCTGGCCACAGCGGCCGGAGGAGCCCTTTTGCCGGGGGAGCCGCCAGGTCAGCGCTCCGGCGGGCGAGGCTCGCCATAGGGGGCAGGCTTCTCAGCGGCCAGGGACGGGGCTTGCCCCCAGGGCAGGGAGGACCGACCCTGTTCTGCCTGGACGTTCTCCACTGCCGGAGCGGGCCCGGGCAACCCCACTGCCGCCGAAACGACAAACCCCCGTTGACGCAATTCCTGGGCCGTGGGCACCCGCCCTGCGGCATCAGGAAGAAGAATGATGCAATGCATGATGCTCCTCCGTGCTCTTGGGACTGCAAAAGCCGTCCCCGTGGAATAGTTTACACGATATCTATTCCCGCACTTGCCTCGGAGTCCAGCATTTTTATAATTTATTTGTATAGAATGGCCTGTTTGCGTTCTACTGGCAATATTTCTACACTTAAAGGTTACTCTGTGCTTTTGTGGTGCAGTCCGATACATTGAGTGAACAAGAAACCCCAGTGGCAAGGTCGGGTCCGCGCTGACGCGCAGGTGTGGACATCCTGTCCGGGCGCGACTACACTGCCTCTGCTCAAGGTGCCGGTTCTGCGGCACCAGGCCCATGCCCCAGGAGGTTTCCTGTCCGTGACCAGCTTCGCCCCCCATCCCGGCAACAGTGCGCGCACAGCCCGCAAGGCCCTGGCCTCCGCCCGCGCCGACATCCCCCGCTTCCCTGGCGCAATCGCCCTGGGGCTGATCCTGGCGGCGACTCTGACGCTGGCCCAGGCCGCGGCCCCGGCGCCGACCCTGGCCAGCAAGGCCAGCCAGGCCCAGCCCTCCGTGCTTGAGCCGGACGAGACCTCGCTCTCCCCGAAGCTGCGCGCCATCCTCGCCAAGGCCCAGAACGGCGACCCCCAGGCCCAGAATGATCTCGCCCTGGCCCTGGCCACAGGCAACGGCGCGCCCAAAGCCCCGGCAGAGGCCGTGCGCTGGTGGGCCCTGGCCGCCGACAAGGGGTTCGTCGCCGCCCAGTTCAACCTCGGCCTGGCCTACGATCAGGGCGCGCTTGCTCCGCAAAACGCCACCCTGGCCGCCTCCTGGTACGAAAAGGCCGCAGCGGGCGGGAACCTGGCGGCCATGTACAACCTGGCCGGCATGCTGAGCTCTGGGCACGGCGTGCCCATGAACCTGGCCCAGGCCGCAAAGCTCTACGAGAACGCCGCCGGTCACGGCCACGTCAAGTCCATGTACAACCTCGCCCTGGCCTACTCGCGCGGGCAGGGCCTGGAACGCGACGACGCCACGGCCGCGCGCTGGATGCTCAAGGCCGCCGAGGCCGGACACCCGCGCGCCCAGTACCTCATGGCACAGATGTACGCCCAGGGCCTGGGAGTGCACAAAGACACCGCCAAAAGCGTCCACTGGCTGGCCCGCGCCGCCAGAAGCGGGCACGCCCGCGCACAGTACTCCTACGCCTTGCACTGCCAGCAGGGCAAAGGAACGCCCCGGAATTCCGAAGCCGCCCTGCACTGGTACCGCGAGGCCGCAGCCAGAAACCACACCGGGGCCATGTGCAACCTCGCCCTGATCATGCTCGACGGCAGCAGCGGCGAAAAAAACCTCGCCGAAGCCGAACGCCTGCTCACCCGCGCCGCCGAATTCGACGATCCCAAGGCCCAACACAACCTGGGCGTGCTGCTGCTCGAAGGCAAGGAGCTGGCCAAAGATCCCGAGCAGGCCTACTACTGGCTGTCGCTGGCCGCCCGGCACGGCCTGGCCGAAGCCCGCACCCTGCGCACCCAGGCCGCCAAGGAACTTTCCCCAATCCAGATCGAGGCCCAAAACGCCCGCGTCGCCGCCTTCAAGGCCAAAATGCCCGGCAAATAGCCAGGGGCGCTGCCCCTGGACCCCGCTGTGGGGCCTGAGGCCCCCCAGCCCCCCCCTTGCGCCTTCTCGCCAACCCTCTCAACAGAGGCCAATCGCGCGTGGTTGGCGCTGACCAGCCCAGTAAACGCGTCCATCCAGGCCGCCCCGTCGGCCGGAGGCGGTTCCGGCTGAGAGACAGGCAATTTCCCCGACCTGCCTTGACCCAATGATAGGCGAAGAGTAGCTTTGCCTTCAAAGCTCCTTGCCGACTTGGAAGGGTGCAAAACGGGTAATGCGGCGTGGCCGCAGGAGGCTTGGGTATGGAAGGCGAAAAAGCGGCGTTCATCTGCGTGAAGGACACGCTGGATGGCGCATATCCGTCGCTGGTTCTGGGCATCAACGCGGCGCGGCTGGGCATGGAGACGAAGATTTTCTACTCGTTCATGGGCCTGAACATGGTGCTCAAGGGGGGCGCGGAGCACGCCAAGTATTTTCCTCCCGGGGTCATGGGCGTGATTCCCGGCATGGTCTCCCTGGCCACGGGCATGATGAAGAGCAAGATCGACAAGGCCAACATCCCGACCCTGGGCGAGCTCATGGAGACAGCCCAGCTTGAGGGTGTTCAGCTCATCGCCTGCAAGATGAGCATCGACATGATGGAGATCGACGAGAGCAAGCTGCACGACGGCGTGGTCGTCTGGACCGCAGAGGATTTTATGCGCTACGCCAAGGACTGCAAGATCTGCCTGTTCACCTGAGCCGCGCGGCGTCGGGCGGGCGGCCGGGTCTTGGAGCAAAGTCGTTGCCAGGGGTGGCGGGAAAGGGTAGGCTCGATTTCCGAGACGCGCAGGCGTCGATTCGGTAAAACCTCTGCAAAGGAAGGCCCGTGGCAAAGCCAAACTATCAGTACGAGAAGCGCTCCAAGGAGCTGGCCAAGAAGAAGAAGAAGGAAGAGAAGCTGCGCCGCAAGCAGGAAACCGCTGGCCGCCCCATGGAATATGACGAGTACGGCAACCCCATCGAGCCTGGACAGGCCGAAGCTGGTCAGCCCGAGTCCGTTCCGGCCGCTCCGGTAGAGCCGCAGGCCTAGCTCTTTCCCCCTGCCGCCGGGGTCTGCCTGAACGGGGCGGACCCCACGTCTAGAACGTCACCGCCAGGTTGACGGAGCCGAACATCTGCGGGCTTTTCTGCCCGTCGAACTCTTCTGTCCTGTAGACATGGGTGTAGGTCAGCTTGGCCCTGCCGAGCACGAGGCCGACGCCCGCCATCAGGTCTGCCACAAAGGGCTTTTTCCCCACGTGCGCGCTGTGCTCCCATGTGTTCCCGTCCAGAAAGATGTTGCGCGCAACGGCGCGGCCCTCGGCCCCGGCAAAGACATGCAGTCCAAAGGATGTATCTTGCCTCAGGCGCGGGTCGTTTTGGTCTGCGGGCGCGGAGACGCCGCCGCCGGGCTGGATGAGCGAGGTGCCGAAGTCCCAGGGCAGGCGGTAGCCGAAGCGCGTTTCGAAGCCGGCTGCCGCGTGGGTGAGCACGTTGCCCACCGTGACGCCCCCGTGGGGCAGGAAGTCCCAGGCCACGTCGCGGCCCAGGTCCACCCGCTTGGCGCGCAGCGTGCGCTGCCAGGAGAGCATGAGTCCGGGCTCGTCGTGGATCTGGTTGCGCCAGCCCTGGATGCGTTTAAAGCCCATGAGGGTGTGGTAGTTGTTCTGGGTTTCCCCCGCCTTGGCCGAGGGTCCGACAATGCCGAGGCTGGTCTCGAAGCTGTCGAGCTGGGTGGCGGTCTTGGCGTGCAGGGCCAGGGACATGTACGTCCAGCCCGCGTAGGGGCGGTCGTTGGGCTGCGGTGCCTCGGTCTGGGTGTTGCGTGGAACGTACATGTTCTGGCCCAGGGCCAGGGCCACGTTGTACTGCTGGCCTGGCTCGTTCACAAAGGGCAGGGCCTGCAGGTAGGGCAGCACAAAGCCTGGCAGGCGCTCATCCTCGGCGTATTTCTTGAGGTCCCCGGAGATCCAGGTGAGCTTGATGCCGTTGGTGTAGCGCTCATCCGTGCCCGCGAAGAAGTCGTTCTCTTCGGTGAGGATGAGGGTGGAATGGGTATTTGTGGCCGGGTCGGGCTCGGCCGCAAAGACGGGCCAGGCCAGGGCCAGAACGAGCAGGGCTGCGCAGGCCGGGATGAGCAAGGGGTGGAATCGTGCAATCATGGTCGAGGTTTGCTCTCGGCCCGAGGCCATGTCAAGGATTCTCCGTGTTTGAAACATGGGCGCGGCCTTTGGCGGGGCTGTTCAAGCCATGCCAAGCCTGCTAGGGAACAGGCAATACATATTCTCCACTGCCCCCCGCAGCTGACTGCCTGGCGCCTGTCCGCTGGGCAGCCGCAGCCGGGCAGCCGTCTTGCCGGCAGCAGTTCGCCCGAGGAGGCCCCAGATGCACCCCTTCCGGATCATCCTGACCCTTACCGCCGTGCTTTTCGGTGCGCTGCTGCTTGGCGCCTGCTCTGGCCAGCCCAAGATCGAGCGCGTGGACGTGACCTGGGTCAGCATGGAGCCCTCGCCGCGCTGGGGGCTGTACCCGGGCTACCGCCAGGAGATCCCCTTCAAGAAGGGCTCGGCGTACCAGGTGGACCTGTACGTGAAGGGCAAGGTGATTACCGGCGGCATGGTGGGCGACACCGGCTCCTCCCTGGCCTTCCGGGCCACGGCCGGGGCGCGCGACATCGAGGCCCAGTCCGCAGGCCAGGGCAAGCTCGACATCTCTGTCACCTTGAAGGACGAGAAGGGCAACTCCTATCGCCAGCTGTGCCTCAAGGTGGAGCACAAGGACGACAAGATCTGGTTCGAGTTCCCGAAGTAGCGCGCCCGGCCTTGCCCTGTTCCGGCAGGACCGCTCCGGGAAGAAGCGTGGGAGTGGCGAAAGGCCCGCCGCAAAGTCGAGAGATGTTCTATACTTTTTCATGAGCTGCGCGTTTGCAGAGCCAGCGCCGGTTTGCCCCTCCGCACCAGCCTTCCCCGGCACGTCCTTGCCGACAGCGGGACCATTTGATTGCAAGTCCAACGGGCTTGTTGCCACGGTCTGGGGCAGGGCTCTTTGCGCTGTCGCGGCGGGGAAGCCGTTTCGCAGACACCGCCGGAACTCCCCCTGCGCTGACCTCCGGCAGCAACCGAGAGTCTCTAGATAAGATCAATTGTGGCGCTGGGATCGCCTTTGCCGTCTCGCTGCAGGGAGGCCTTCCCGGGAGCGGGGGGCTGGACGCGCAGGCGCGGAATGCGGTAGCCAGGAACCACGTATACTCGTCGAGTGAGGAGGCCTTCATGCCCCTGCCGCGCCGCATCTGCGCCCCTGCGCTGCTCCTGTTGATGTGTTGTGTTCTCTCCCCGCCCCTGCCGCTCCAGGCCGCCCAGATGAATCAGGCCGAAGCCGCGGAACGGGTGCTGGCGGCCCTGGACAAGGACGGGCGAGAGGTGGTGGTGGCGCTGCACCGCACGCTGGCGGCCATCCCGTCGAGCGGCCCGGAGAGCGGCGGGCCCGGGGAATCCAAAAAGGCGGCGGCGGTTCTGGCCTGGCTCCGGGAACTGGGCCTGGGCGATGTCCAGCGCGTGGACCTGCCCGACGCGCGCGTGCCCTCCGGCGTGCGCCCGAACTTCGCCCTGGTGCTCCCCGGCCGCGACACCAGCCGCACCCTCTGGATCATCTCGCACCTGGACACCGTGCCGCCGGGCGACCGCAAGGCCTGGACCGGCGACCCCTACACCCTGCGCGTCCAGGGCGACCTCATGTACGGCCGCGGCGCGGAGGACGACCACCAGGGCATCGTCTCGGGCCTGCTGCTGGCCAGGGCGCTGGTGGGGACGAGGCTTGTTCCGCCCCTGAATCTTGGCCTGCTCTTTGTCTCCGACGAGGAGGTGGACGACACCGGCATCAACCACGTGCTCAAGACCCGGCCCGACCTGCTGCGCCCCACGGACCTCATCCTCATCCCGGACGGAGGCACGCCGGACGCGCGCACGGTGATCCTCTCGGAGAAGAAGCTGCTCTGGCTCAAGTTCACCGTCCTCGGCAAGCAGGGCCACGGCTCGGAGCCGGACAAGGCCGTGAACACCCTCACTGCGGCGGCGGACCTGATCATGCGCCTGCGCGGCCTCTACAACGACTTCCCGGCCCAGGACCCCAAGTTCGACCCGCCAGCCTCCACCTTCGAGGCCACCAAGCTCGCGGCGGGCGTGGAGAGCGTGAACATGATTCCGGGCCAGACCGTTTTTTATATGGATATGCGCCTGTTGCCCACAGTGCCTGCCTCGGCGGTGCGCGAGCGTGTGCGCCAGCAGGCCGACGCCGTGGAGCATGAGAGCGGGGTGCGGGTGCGGGTGGAGGTGGAATCCGACTCCGTGTCCGCCCCGGAGACCCCGGCGGATGCCGAGGTTGCGCTACGGCTGTTCCGGGCCATCCGCGCCGAGTATGGTGTGGAGCCGACGGCGCGCGGCATGGGCGGGCGCACTTTTGCCTCGGACCTGCGCGCCCATGGGCTGCCCTGCGCCGTCTGGATGACGGCCACAGGCACCTGGCATCAGCCGGATGAGCGCAGCTCCATCAGCAACAACCTGCGCGACGCCAGGGTTGTGACGCGCATGCTCTTCGAGGCCGGAACACCCCGGCGTTGAGGGGCTTAACCAAACAAGCCAAACAAGAAGGGCCAGCGGATCGTTTCCGCTGGCCCTTTTCCGTGTCTCTATTCCCCCACAGGGGTTTTCAAGGGGCCTTAAGGCCCTTTGTTCGGCCGGAGGCTATGCTCCTCCACTGATTCCTCTCGCCCTAGTTCGCCGGGATATACACCAGCTTCTCGTCCAGGTCCTGGGTCCAAGGGGCCTTGGAGTTGCGCCAGCCGTCGTGCAGGCGCTTGCCGTTGTCCAGGCTGGCCTTGTCCGCGATCTTGTCGCCCTCGAACCCGTCCACCATGCTGTAAACGTTTGTGAAGCCTGCAGCGGCGAGCTTGTTGGTCGCGCTGACGCTGCGGTGGCCGGAGCGGCACATCAGGATCAGCGTGTCAGCGGGCTTGAAGCGCTGCTTCATGGCATCCACGAACTTGGGGTTGTCCACCAGGGGGAAGGCCTTCTTCTTGGCGTCGAAGTCGCCCGCCCAGAGCTGGACCGGGACGTTGGCGGCCATGGTCGGGTGGCCCAGGAAGTCATATTCTTCGGGCGTGCGCACATCCACGACAAAGACCTTGTCCGGCGCCGCGCGCCACATCTCGTAGGACTCAATGGCCGTGGCATATTTGCCGAGCTTGGTGTGCTTGCGCTGGTCCTGGGGCGGGTCGGCTGCGAAGGCTGTGAAGGCAAAGGCGAGGCAGAGCGCGAAAGTGCAGAGCTGGGTCAAAAGAAGCCTGATGCGCATGGGAGACCTCCTGACGGGTTGCGGGGGAAATACCCCGTATGGGTTTAGGGTAGCACCGGGGAATGGCGAAGGCAAGGGAGGCGGGGCCTCTGCGCTGCGGGCGCAGGCCCTCCACCACGGACAGGGCCAAAGGTGGGTGTGAGCTCGCTGCATGTATTCGACTTGTTTGGCGAATAGTACGATAGAAGAAATACGCAGGAAAAGCCTAATCCGAATGCCGCGAGGGGTCGATAAGAAGCCAGCGACAGGACTGACCGACCAGCATTGCCGCTGCGGAAACCAGGATAAGGTTCCGATACAATCGGGCGAAACGGACTTCGCCAAGCACCGGGCGGGGGCGTGACGGCTCCTCCCGAGGGCAAGCGCCCCCGCCCGACCCCGCGCGCCAGGCCTGTGACCGACCACAGCCTGGCGTTAGCCGAGCAGACAGGAGCTTGCGCTGAGTTTAGGGAGAGAGGAGAGACACAATGAGCACACATGCTTCACATCAGGACCGGCTTTTGACCGTTCCTTCGATGGCTGAGGCCGGTTGCCGCGAGGCTGAGGAGCCCGAGCGCCTAGCCTACCTGGACGGGCTGAAACACCAGATTCGCGAGGGGGTGTACCAGCCGGACATCCGGGACCTGGCGCGCTCTCTGGCGAACATGCTCGTGCGCGACCTTTAGGGCCGAGGGCCTGCCAGCACCTGCCAGCGGGAAGATTTCGCTTGCCAAGAAGCGTGCAGTTCGGGTAAACGTCCTTTCTCACGCTTGGCCGAGGTAGCTCAGTTGGTAGAGCAGGGGACTGAAAATCCCCGTGTGGGGAGTTCAATTCTCTCCCTCGGCACCAAAAAGATCAGCCCCTTACGACGAAAGTTGTAAGGGGCTTTTCGTTGGTGGGCGCTGGGCACGAGCAGCGCAGGTCTGGATGGCGGCCCCTTCAGGCGCGCATTCCAGAGGGGCAGCGGGCAGAGTCTCCTCCCCGCCGCCCTGCGCGGCGACAACCGGAACATGGTGCGCCCCTTTCGGCAGCCCCCCCCGGGCCTTGACCATGCCCAATTGATGTTCTATCGCTGGGGTGTCTTCGTCAGGCGGCCTGTGGGAAGTCCCGCAGGCTTCTTGTTATATTGCCCGGCGAAGACGGCGGCGCTTTGGCCGCGAGAGATTCAAGCGAGGCGAGTTGAAAAATGTCCAGCATCCCCATTTCCCAGGAAGGCTACACGCTCATGCAAAAGGAGCTGGAGAGCCTGAAGAAGCAGCGTCCAGAGGTGTCCGAAGCCATCCGTCTGGCCCGTGAAGAGGGCGACCTGCGCGAGAACGGCGGCTACCACGCCGCGCGCGAGCGCCAGGGCATGATGGAGGCGCGCATCGGCTTCATCAAGGGCCGCATCGCCCAGTACAATGTCATCGACATGCGCACCATGGGCGGCGAGAAGGTCTGCTTTGGCGCCACCGTGGAGCTGGAGGACGTGGAGAGCGGCGAGAAGAAGCGCTACACGGTCCTCGGCCCGGACGAGACCGGCTTCTGCAAGGGCAGCGTGTCCGTGCTCTCCCCCGTGGGCCAGGCCATCCTGGGCAAGACCGTGGGTGACGAGGTCGTGATCATGGTCCCGCGCGGCCGCGTGGAGTACGAGGTCCTGCTCATCGAGTTCAACGGCCCGGCCTTCGCCGCCGCCGACTAGCCACCCGCCCGGGGGGCGCGCCCCCCAACTGTCGACGGGGCCGCCCCCTGGCAGTGGCCTCGACCGCAGCCTCTCCTGCCGCTGCACCTCCGGCCTGCCGAAGTCCTTCCGCCCACCCAAGCCTTGCCGGCGCACCTCTGCGACACCCTGCCGCCCGAATTTGGCGTCCAATGCCTGGCGCCAGTGCCCGGTCCTGAACGCTATTGCTTGCCGGATGTTGCGCCCGCCTTGGCGCGGCCCCCGGTGCCGTTGTCCTCGAACCTGTTGTCGTAGATGCGGTTGTCGCCGGGCACGCTGAAGTAGCCGTCGTCCACGGTCTCCGGCGCGCCCGCCTGCAGCAGCTCGCTGACCGTGGCCGTGGCGTAGCCGCGCTGGCGCAGGAGCGGCAGCAGCGCGCGCACCAGGGCCGCCGTGTCCTTGGGCACCTGGTTGGCGTGCAGCAGCACGATGGACCCCGGCCGCACGGCCTCGGCTATGGCCTTTGCCCTGGCCGCAACGCTGCCGCCGCCGCCCTCGCCCACCACGTCCCACTGGATCACGGCCAGGCCCAGGCCATTGATGGCGGCCACGGCCTCGGCCCCGCCCCGGCCATAGGGCAGGCGCAGGAGCGTGAGCGGCTTCGGGCCGAGCGCCTGCTTGCCCGCCTTGACGCGCCGGGCGTCCAGTTCCTCGCGCAGCAGCTCGGCCTGGGCGTTGGTCCAGAGCACCTGGTCGATGCGCTTCTGCCCCTGCATCACGGCCAGGTTTGCGTGGGTCCAGGTGTGGTTGCCGAGCTCGAAGCGGGGGTCGGCCATGAGGCTCATGGTGGCCTCCGGGTGCGAGCGCATCCACTTGCCGCCCGCGAAGAAGGTGGCGCGCGCGTTCTCCTTGCGCAAAACGTCCACCAGGGCCGCATCAAAGCCGGTGACATGCACCGCGCGTTCGCAGAGGTCGAAGGTGAGCGCCAGGCGCTTGTCTCCCGCTGGCAGGGCCACCCGGCGGATGATGCCGCGCAGGCTGTCGGGCAAGGCGGGCTGGGCGTTGACGGGCACAAGCCGGGACGGGGGCGAGAGGTCGGCCTTGGCCAGGCGGTGCATCTTGACCGGAGCCCCTGCGCTGCCCGAATGGTTTTGGGTGGCGGCCTGGCAGTCCACGCTGGTCAAGGCTTGGCAGCCGACCGCAAGCATCCACAACAGTAACCACAATGAAGCCGCTTTCGCGCGCATGGGACCTCCGGGACAATGTGTGGACGGAACAAGGGCAAAGCTACGCCCGGGGGCGGGGGGGCGTCAAATGCGGGGGGAGGAAAGAAGAAAAGAGGGGGGAGAAGAGACTCCGGCAGCGCAGGGTCCCTTTCGGGGAGGGCATTGCCTCCCTGCGGGATGGAGGGGCGGAAGCTAGCCTAGCCGCGCCTGCAGCTTGATGGAGGCGGCATGACCGGGATCGATTGCCAGGGCCGCCTTGACATATTTCTTGGCGGCTTTGATGTCTTTGACGTGGTAGAAGGAGTTGGCGATGTTGTAGCCGACAACTGCGGCCTGGCGGTGGAATTCCGGATCGTTGGCGAGGATCTTCTCATACAGGTCCACAGCCTTTTTGTGCTGCTCACCATCGGCATAGGCCAGGGCATAGTTGTACAGCAGGCGCAGATCCTCGGGGTCGATCTTGAGGGCTGTTTCGTAGTTCTCCAGCGCCTCGCGCCATTTTCCCTGCTTGCGCATTGCCATGCCCCGGCTGTTGAAAATGACGATATCATCCTTGGACAGGTCGTTGCCTTTGACCTCGAAATACTGGGAGTAGTATTGCTCCGATAGCTCCGGAGAGCTCTCAAGGAGGGCGTTGGCCATGTCGGAGATGAGGGAGCAGAGGTAGCGCTTGGCTTCCTCCTGCGCGCCGGCGATGGCCTTGTCGAAGAAGGTCTTGGCCTTATCCGGCTCCTGCTTGCGGGCGTAGCATTTGCCTATCTCGCTTTTGCGCTCCACGTTCAGCGGGCTGATGCTGTCCAACCGAAGCATGTACGTGAGGAACTGGTCCTGGTCGCCCTCCCTGTGGGCATCCGCCAGCTTTTTGAGAGGCTCGAGATACAGGGGCGCGGACTGGTGCGCCTTTTCAAGCTCTCCGATGGCCTCGGCCGTTTTCCCGTTGCGCATGAAGGCCTCACCCCGCAGCATAAAGGCGATGGGGCTCTCCTGCTTCATGCTGAGGATAAGTTCGCAAACCTTGAACACCGTGTCGAATTCGCCAAGATCCAGGTGGTAGCGCGCGTCCTGCACAAGCTGGCTGAGCTTTGACCGCGGCTTGATGGCCCCGGCCATCTTCTCGATGAGCGTGTCAATGGACACGGGTTTGGTGATGACATGGTCCACGCCGAGCTCAAAGAGCAGGGACAGGGCTTCCTTGGTGGTTTCATAGGTCAGGATGATGATCTTCAGCTGGGGGTGCTGCTGCTTGACCGCGCGAACGAAGTCGAGGGTCGGCTTTCCCGCCAGGATGCGGTCGGCCATGATCAGCATCGCGCCTTTTGCCAGCGCCCGGCTCCGAATCCCTCTCAGTGCGGTGTCTATGTCCCTAAACGGCTGTACGCAGTCGCGCTTGATCTGCAGGGTGCGGAGCACTCCCGTACGCATGGTCTTGATGAACAGCGCGTCCTCGCTCAGGATCATGAGGTTGCCGCCCTGGTCCTCCAGAAAGCACCGGACATCCTGGTCATACAGAGCAGGTGCTGCCCCGATCTGTTTTATCATTGTCGAGGGCGCATTCTCCGCCAGCCAGGAAGTAATCTCGTCCATCGTTACTCCTTGCGGTCGCCGACCATGCATCAAAAATGCGTAAAATTATTAACCTGTACGTAACATGGGAGACCTTCCGCTGTCGACCCTTGACCGCTAGGATTTATGCACATTCGTGCAAGTATGTTTGATCGGTAGCTTGTCAGGGGTGCGGTCGGCGAGGCTCTCGCCGCCGCCTAAGAGCGGCTGCCTGGCCAACTGCACGGCGATGAGGAACTGCCAGAACCCGCGCGCTGCCTTCACCCAGCCGTCGCCGGGAATGTCCTTGGCAAAGGGGATGCTGGCCATGGTGGCGTTGGCTGCGGCGGACAAGGGGATGACTTCGTTCCAGCTCCAGGACGGGGTCCAGGCGTTGGCGAGGAACGACACGCCGAGCAGCACCACGAGCCAAACCCCGGCGCGCACGGCGCGTTCGCCGAAGCCGGAGGTGGCCCAGTAGAGCCTCAGCAGTACAGCTTCGAATACGCCGTTCCCCCCTCGCTTCATAGCCATAAGCTTTTCGCGGTAGTGCCAGCGGGAGACTTGGAGTTGATCGTGTTTTTCTGCGGCCTTTTGTTTCATGGCTCGGTAGAGTTCTTCGCAATATAGTACACTTTCGTTGTTGATTTCTGGCGCAAGCTGATCAGGCCAGAGCACGCCCGAAAATGAAAACAAAGGCAACTCGATGATTGAAAACGAAAGGCGCGAGAGTGATTCCGGTGTTAATCCATGCAGTCGGATAGCGTTATCGCTCCCAGTATTCGCGCTGAATAGGACGTTTTGAGACAAAGAGGCGTTATGAAAGTTTGCTTTGTCTAAAAATTTTGTTCTTATAAATTTTGTTGAGCCATTCATAATGGATTTTTGGAGAAATACCTCGGAATGAAACACTGATTGCGTAAAATCTAAGCTACTGTTAAAAGTAGTTCCTATAAAGAATGACTCAAAGTCAAATCTCGCATTAGTGAAGACAACCCCATCCATGAACTTTGCTTTAGAAAAATCAACGTTTGCATGAAAAGAAACCCTAGAAAAATCTGAAAAACCTTCAAACATAGTATTATAAAAATGGGCACCAAATTGAAAAATAGCACCATCAAACTTTGATTTATTAGTGAACGTGATATTCGTAAAGCTCGTGTCCGCAGCGAATATAGCGCTAGAAAAAATGGCATACGGAATATCGTTGCCGGATCTTCTGAACTGGATTTCTTCACTAAATATTGCACCGCTAAAGTCAATTAAGGGGTACCCGTCAACAGTCTGCCGCCCAGATTTGCCCGCTTCAATACGTTCAAAGACTAACTCGTTAAATGCATTGCCAGAAATGCATTTATGCTCAGCAGGTGCATGGAACACGCAATACTTGTCCCCACTCACAGGGTCCGTGTATGCAATCTCCAGTGGCGGGTCATCCCTCCAGCCAAATTCTTCACACCCGACACATATATCCATCACCCCACCCCCTTTCCCCAACCTTCCCATATCCACTACCGAATACCAGCCGCCCTGCAAAGGGCCAAAACGCACCCAGGTGCCGCCCCCTTCCAAAGCGCAATCAATTGGCGTAAGCAAGCCGAACGTATGGTGCACCTGGAACATGTGAACTGCATTTTGGGCGGAGCCATGGCTCTGAAGGACGTCACGCTGCATGTGGAGGGGACCTGAAGCCCAAGAGCGGCGCGGCCGATGTGGCGGGCGTTGACCTCATGCGCCTGCGCGGCGTGCAGCTGCCCGAGCTGCGGCGCAAGGTCGCCGTGGTCTTCCAGGACTTCAAGGTCTTGCCCGAGCGCACCGTGTTCGAGAACATCTCCATCGCGCTGGAAGTGCGCGGGGTGTCGTCCGTCAGCATCGACAAGCGCGTGCGCGCCGTGATCCGCGCCCTTGACCTGGAGGAGCGCTCCTACGCCCGTTGCGACGAGCTTTCCGGCGGCGAGCAGCAGCGCGTGGCCATCGCCCGCAGCATGGTGGTCAACCCGGAGCTGATCCTGGCCGACGAGCCCACGGGCAACCTGGACTCCGACCTCTCGCACCACCTGATCGACCTGTTCAAGCAGTTCAACACGTACGGCACCACCATCATCATGGCCACGCACAACCGCGAGGTGCTGTCCTGGGCGCCCGAGGCTAGGCAGGTGCACCTGGTGCGCGGGGAGATCCAGGCGCCGCCGCCCGGCTCCCCCGGCTCGGTCCTGGACGCCAAACCCATCATCGGGGGCCGCGCGTGAGCACCACCAAGCTGTTCCTGCGCGGCGTGGCCGACATGCGCCGCTTCCCCCTGCCGCAGCTGTGCACGCTCTTGACCGTGTGCATGGTGGCGCTTTTGGCCGGAACCGGCCTCTTGATCTTGCACAATGTCCAGACCGAGGTGCTGCGCACCCAGGGCCAGGCGCGCTTCCAGATCTACTGGAAGGTGGGCTCGGACATGACCGCCGTGGAGACCCAGTGGGCGGACCTGAAGCGCGCGCCCGGCATCGCCGAGGTCAGCACCTTCACCCCGCGCGCGGCCCTGTCCGAGCTTATGCGCGGGCTGGCGCCCAAGTCCTCTGGCGGCGGCTTCGCCAACGCCACGGCCAACGCGTCTTCGGGTGAGGATTTCGCCTGGCTGGAGGGCGACAACCCGCTTCCGGCCACGGCCTTGGTGAGCTTCAACATCCCGCCCAGCGAGGACGCGGAGCCCTGGATGGGCCGCATGTACGCGCGCCTGAAGGGGCTCGATGGCGTGGAGCAGGTGACCTACAATCCCACGCAGCTGACGCTGGCCACGGGCTGGATCGCGCTGATCCAGAAGGCGGCCTGGCCCGCGCTCGGGTTCTTCGCCCTGGTGGTGGGCCTGGTGGTGGGCAACACGCTGAAGCTGATGATGCTGGCGCGCAAGGACGAGGTGGAGATCCTCTCCCTGGTCGGCGCGCGGCCCTGGTTCATCCGCGCCCCGCTCTTCGCCAACGGCGTGGTCCAGGGCCTGACCGGCAGCGTGCTCTCGCTCTTCTGCCTCAAATTTCTGCAGACCTGGCTGCGCAGCGTGCTCGACGTGCCGCCGCTGTTCCTCAAGGTCGAGTTTTTGCCCCTGTGGCAGTCCGTCGCGCTTGTCCTGTGCACCACCTGCGTGGCCGGGCTGGCCAGCCTGATCGCCGCCCGGAAGTAGCCCGGAGAGAGCAGAGGGAAAGAACGCCAGAAAAAGCCGCGAGGGAAGCGCCGCCAAAAGGCGCGCGCCCGCGCCGTCACAAGATGCACGAATTTTCGCCGCGCCCTGTGCGCCGAACAGCTCAAGGAGGATTTCCATGCCCGCCAGCAAGACCGCCAAGAAGATGACCGCCCGCAGCTCGAAGATGACCGGTGGCCTGGAAAAGGCTCCGCACCGCTCGCTTTTGTCGGCCCTGGGCCTGACGCGCGAGGAGATGCGCCGTCCCCTCATCGGCATCGCCAACGCCGCCAACGAGATCATCCCCGGCCACATGCACCTGGACCGCATCGCCCAGGCCGTGAAGGACGGGGTGCGCATGGCCGGCGGCACGCCGCTCGAATTTCCGGTCATCGGCGTGTGCGACGGCCTGGCCATGAACCACGAGGGCATGCGCATGTCGCTGCCCAGCCGCGAGCTCATCGCTGACTCCGTGGAGATCATGGCCACGGCGCATCCCTTTGACGCGCTCGTGCTGGTGCCCAACTGCGACAAGGTCGTGCCGGGCATGCTCATGGCCGCGCTCAGGCTGAACATCCCCACCATCGTCGTGTCTGGCGGGCCCATGCTGGCGGGCGAGGTGCGCGGCAAGCGCGTGGACCTCATCACCGTGTTCGAGGCCGTGGGCAAGGTCAAGCTGGGGAAGATGGACGAGGCCGAGCTGGACGAGCTGGAGGAGTGCGCCTGCCCGGGCTGCGGCTCCTGCGCGGGCATGTTCACGGCCAACTCCATGAACTGCCTGTCCGAGACCATCGGCCTGGCCCTGCCGGGCAACGGCACCATCCCGGCCGTGCACTCCGCGCGCATCCGCCTGGCCAAGCAGGCCGGCATGCAGATCATGGAGCTGCTGAAACGCGGCATCCGCCCGCGCGACATCGTCACCGAAAAGAGCGTGAAAAACGCAGTGACCCTGGACATGGCGCTGGGCTGCTCCACCAACACCGTGCTGCACCTGCCTGCCATCTTCCGCGAGGCTGGCCTGAACCTCGACCTGACCATCTTTGACGAGGTCAGCCGCAACACGCCGAACCTGTGCCGCCTGTCCCCGGCGGGAGCCCACTACATCCAGGACCTGCACGCCGCCGGCGGCATCCAGGCGGTCATGGCCGAGCTGGCGAGCGCCGGGCGCATCGAGACCGGAGCCATGACCTGCACGGGCAAGACCGTGGGCGAGAACCTGACCGAGAACAAGTCCCGCGTGCGCGACTACGAGGTCATCCGGCCCGTGAACGAGCCCTACGCCCACCAGGGCGGCATCGCCGTGCTCATGGGCAGCCTGGCGCCCCAGGGAGCGGTGGTCAAGCAGTCGGCCGTTGTCCCGGCCATGATGCGCAGCAAGCTCAAGGCGCGGCCCTTCGACTCCGAGGAGGAGGCCTGCACGGCCATCCTGGCCGGAGACATCAAGCCCGGCGACGCCGTGGTCATCCGCTACGAAGGCCCCAAGGGCGGCCCCGGCATGCGCGAAATGCTCACCCCCACCAGCACCATCATGGGCATGGGCCTGGGCGATTCCGTGGCCCTCATCACCGACGGCCGCTTCTCCGGCGGCTCGCGCGGGGCGGCCATCGGCCACGTCTCGCCAGAGGCGGCCAGCGGCGGCGTCATCGGCCTGGTGCAGGAGGGCGACATCATCGAAATCGACATCCCCGAGCGCAAGCTGAACCTGCTGGTGGACGAGGCCGAACTGGCGCGGCGCAAGGCCGCCTTCCGGCCCAAGCGCAAAAAGATCAACTCGCCCTTCCTCAAGCGCTACGCCGCGCGCGTCAGCAGCGCCGCCCAAGGGGCCGTGCTGGAATAGACCGAAGAAGCCAGGGGCGCTGCCCCTGGACCCCGCAGCGCGGGCTTATTAGCACACCCACATTGACACCAACCTGACCCGCACCACGAAGGGTAAGGCCTACGAGACAGCCCCGGCCTGAGCCGGGGCTGTCTCGTTCCGGTTTGGTGTGGAGGTCAATGCCGCCGGAACTAGCATCCCAGGCGTAACCTTTCTCGTGGTGACCTACCCTTCATTCTGAGCTTTGTTGTAAGAACTTTCGCATGTGCGCTGATCCATTGTTTCGGGCGCAGGAAGTCGCATCGCGCAAAGTTTATCCCTAAAAGTATCGTCCAGGCGAAGGTATCTCTGCTCACTTTTGGTCACTATGCATCCATACAGTGCATGGAAACCTTGAGGAGGGCATCTATATGGCTCTGAAATTGTATAAGGTATTGTTTGCCGTGGGTGCCGCCGCAGTGCTGGCGCTGGCGGCGGGAACTGCTGGCGCGGAGACGATATCGGAACTCGTCGCAGGCATGCCACAGGGAATGGGGCCGGGCAACATCGACCCAGCCGCCCCGCTGGGCTACCTCGGCATCCCGGGGGCTCCACAGATCAACCTGCTCCTGGCCTTTGGCTGGTCCGTTTGGGTGGGCTGGATCTTCTCCAGCGTCGGCGCCTTTGGTGGGGTCATGGCTGCCGTGGGCCACATCAGCATCTTTGGCTTGGGAGCATATGCGGGCAGTTTCCAGAAGTCGCCGCTGAACAAGAGCCTCACTGACTCCATCCGCATGTCCAATCAGATCCTGGCGCTGCTAAGCGGCGTCATCTCCTCGGCTACGTATATTGCCCAGCGCCGGGTGGTGTTACCCTTGGCCGTGGCCCTAGGCCTGGGCTCGATTTTGGGCAGTTACCTGTCCACCAGTCTCTCGGCCGGAAAAGTCAGCTTCGCCCAGTACCAGGGCTATTTCGGATTCTTTGTGCTTCTGCTTGGGGCGTACCTGTTCTATGAAACCACCCCAACAGGCTTGGCTCGCAAACAGAAGTCCACGGCTGCGGCCAAGGCCTTTGAAGAGGCCACCCAGCGTCTGCGCAACGGCGAGTGCGTGGACCTCAAGTGCAACGGCGTGGCCATCGTGAGCTTCTCGTTCAAGAGGGTGGAGTTCACCTTCTTTGGCGTCCAGTTTGGCTTCAACCCGCTTCTGCCGTTGCTGGGCGGCTTCGCCATCTCGGCTGTGGCGGCCTTTCTGGGCGTCGGCGGCGGATTCATGCTCGTTCCCTTTCTGACCTCGGTGTCCGGCCTGCCAATGCATCTGGCCGCCGGAACCTCGGCCCTGGCCGTGGTAATCAGCATGATTACGAGCATCATCATCTTTGTCTCCAAGGGTACAGCGGTAGATGGGCTCCTGGTGGGAGTGGAGATGGCCGGTGTGGTGGTGGGGTCGTTCATCGGCCCGCGCACGGCAAGGTTCATCAAGGACATCTGGCTCAAACGGCTGTTCATCTTCATGTCCCTGTATGTGGGGGTGGACTATCTTCTGCGTGGTTTTTTCAAAATAAAGCTGCTCGGCTAGGGCGGCATTCAACATGCAAGGAGAACAGCAATGGCGAACAGACCTGGCGGACGCCGTACCACGGTGACGCCGAAGAATCTGGCTGAGGTGCGCGTGGAAGTCGTGGAATGCGACCTGCTGATCATCGGCGGTGGCAACGCGGGTTGCTTTGTGGCCGTGGAGGCAGCGAAACAGAATCCCAGCCTGAAAGTGGTGATCATGGAGAAGGCGGAGATCATGCGCTCCGGAGCGTGTTCCGCTGGCATGGACGCCATCAACACCTACATCCCCGAGGACAAGACCCCGGAAGACCTGGTGCGCTGGTCCCGGGACCAGGTGGGCGGCGGCCCGCTGCGCGAGGACCTGGCCCTGTCCAACGCCCGCGAGTTGAACGAGGCCGTGGACGACCTGGAGCGCTGGGGCCTGCCCATCCTGCGTGACGAGAACGGCAAGATCCGCTACCGCGGCAAGTGGGACATCTCCATCCATGGCGAGCAGCTCAAACCCATCATGGCTGAGAAGGCCGTCGAGTCCGGGGCCGAGGTGTACAACCGCGTGGCCGGCACTGGCCTCCTGATGGACCAGGGCCGCTGCGTCGGGGCCACGGGCCTGCACGTCCGCAACGGCACCTTCTATGTGTTCCGCGCAAAAGCCACAGTGGTCTCCACAGGCGGCGCGGGCACGCTCTACAAATCGTACACAGCAGACTCCACGAATTCCGGCGCGCAGATCTGGATGTGCCCCTACTGCGTGGGCTCGGGCTACGCCATGGGCTTCCGCCAGGGCGCGGAACTCAGCAGCCTTGAACAGCGTTGGGTAGCCACGCGCACCAAGGACTTCTGCGGGCCGGTGGACACCATCTCCGTGGGCTACAAGGCGCCCATCATCAACTGCAAGGGCGAGAAGGTCATGAGCCGCTACGCGCACCTGGGCGGCGACGCTGCCCCCCGGTACATCCGGGCCAATGCGCCCATGGAGGAGTGGCTGGTTGGCCGCGGCCCCTGCTATTGCGACACGCGCAACATGGCCCCGGACAAGGTCACGGCCATGATGACCGACTATTTGAACGAACGGCCGAGCTTCGTCCTCTTCTTGGCCTCCCGCGGCCAGGACGTGACCAAGGAGCCCATCGAGATCTACGGCTCTGATCCGTACATCCTGGGCGGACACACCATGGGCGGCTTCTGGGTGGACATCGAGCGCATGACCACGGTGCCCGGGCTCTTTGCCGCGGGCGAGACGGCTGGCGGCAACCCCAACAAGTTCGTGGGCGGCTGCGCGGCAGAGGGCAAGCTGGCCGCGCGTGGGGCCATCGCCTACATGAAGGCCGCAGGCCCCATGCCTGGCCCGGCCGACCCGGCATTTGCCAGCCAGGTTGAGGCCGAAAAGTCCCGCGTCTTTGCACCGCTGATGCGCGGCGCGGAGTACGACGGCGTGACCCCGCGCGAGATGAAGGAACGCCTGCAGCGCCTCATGGACGAGTATGCCGGTGGCACCTCCCAGTTCTACCGCACCAACGAGGAGCGCCTGGACTACGCGCTCAAGCACATCGCCATACTCCAGGATCAGTTCAAGTTCCTCAAGGCGGCCGACCTGCACGAACTCATGGAGGCCAACGAAACCATGGACCGCGTGGACGTGAGCGAGGCCGTGGTGCACCACCTGAAGGCACGCAGGGAGACCCGCTGGGCCGGGTGGCAGACCCGAAGCGACTACCCGGAGCGAGACGACAAGAACTTTGACTGTTTTGTGGAGACCCGGCGCGATCCAAAGACCGGTGCTGTGGAAGCCTTTACCCGGCCCTACGAACAGATCGTTTCCGGCGAACGCATGAAGGCGTAATCCTGCCGAGCAATAAGGAGACACACCATGCCCCCGAAAGTACAGCACCACAAATGCAACGGTTGCGCAGGACTGCCGGAATCACGCTGCGAGGAGGCCTGTCCCGGTGACCTCATGGTCGTGGACGAGGCTACGGGCAAAGCCTATTGCCGGAGCACCAGGGACTGCTGGGACTGCATGTCCTGCACCAAGGCTTGCCCAGCGGCGGCTATTGAGACGCGCATCCCCTACCAGCTGGGCTACCACAAGGCCAGTTTGCGGCCCATCATGGGGAAAGACCGCATCATTTGGAAATGCGTCGACATCCATGGCCAAGAGACGAGCTACGAGTATAAGAATCGCTTGAAGCGCTGACAGCGCTTGCGTTTCTCCCTCCCATGCGGGAGAGTATGGACAGTTGCAACACCCGGCGCCGCAGCCTGCGGCGCCGGGCACTGTTGCTTTCCGAGCAGAGGGCAAGGTCATGGAGCAGGGATACTGGCACCTGGGTGTGGAGGACTTCTTCACCGGGCTGGAGCAGGAGAAGCGCACCTTTCTGGCGCGCTCCCGGCGCAAGGCTTTGCCGAAATTCGCCGCAGTGTTCGACCAGGGCGAACCCAGCCGCTCCTGCTATTACCTAGAGAAGGGCCTCGTGCGTATCTACGGGGTGTCCTCCCAGGGCAAGGAGCCCATCTTCTTCATGCGCCGCGCCGGGGAGATGTTCGGCTTGGCCGAGGTCCTGGAGTCCCCGCTGCGCCGGGCTGGAGCCCAGACCCTTACGGCGAGCGTGCTCCACGAGATGGACCGCCGCGAGCTGGAGTTGTTTCTGGACGAGAATCCCCGCGTCGCGCGCAAGGTCATTTGCATCCTTGGCCGCCGGCTGCGCTACCTGAGCGATCAGGTGGGTGGGCTCATCGCCAACGATGTCGGCACGCGCCTCGCCAAACTTTTGCTGTGCCTCTGCGCCGAGAGCTTTGCCAACCCGGCCTCCCGCCAGGGGCCGGTGGACGTTCCTCTCAAGCTGACCCAGGAACAGATGGCCGCCATGGTCGGCTCTTGCCAGCAGACGGTCTGCCAGTTCCTGAAAAAGTTCCAGGACGAAGGGCTCATCCAGGTGGAGATGAAGCAGATCACCTTGCTTGACCCAACCAGCCTGATCTCCAGAGCTGAGGAATGATGGAGCAGCCGGAGAAGGACTTCGTTCACCGGCTGCTGGCCTGGCTGGATGAGGGCGACGGCCAACCTAGTCGGCCGTAACTACCCCATACAGGGCCCTCGCTGCAACCAGCGGCACCCAGAGTGGAATACGCAGAGTGTTGTGCATCCTTTGGCTGCATGCCACAAGATCAAGGGCTTGCGGAGTTACTCGCAAGCCCTTGATCTATCAATGGTGGAGATGGAAGGAATTAAACCCACGGCCTCTTGAATGCCATTCAAGCAGGCCGTGTAACAGGAGCCGTTGTCCGAGAGCCCCCTAAACCCGGTCCAGGAATTATGTTAGAGTTCCTGAACTCGAACTGATTAAAAGGCAAAAAAATGACCGCCCTAGTTTACCCAGAGCGGCCATCACATGAAAAATCCTGCAGCCTATTTCTTCTTGAGAGGAACCAAAACGACGTAATCGTTGGTCTTGGCCGTAGCGTGGCACTGGATGCACATGTCAGCCTTGCCCTGGGCCATGATCTTCATGTCCGGGCCATATTTCAGCCACATGTAGTCCCCGGCTTCAGGGTTGAACCCCTTCTTCTTGTACATCACCGTGACAGCTCCCAGCATCTTGT
>PHAR01000001.1:0-14157 GCA_002840405.1 Deltaproteobacteria bacterium HGW-Deltaproteobacteria-8
AACTCGGAAGTTAAGCCCGCCATCGCCGATGATACTACGGTTCTAATCGTGGGAAAGTAGGTCGCTGCCAGGACTTTATCTCAGCGGCCCTGTCGAAAGACAGGGCCGCTTTCTTTGGGAAGGGGAATAGCGCATTGACTCGCAGGAGGGCCGGGAGTAAAAAAACAGATGGAGTACCGCTAGTTTTGAACACCACCGACCCAGCCGTGACCGAATTTGCGCCAGCCTCGCGCGAACCCATGGATGTCGTGCGTAGCCAGTTTCGCTCCTTTATCGGCACCCACTGCCGGGACTTCTTTGACGCCCTTCCGAACATGCTCATGGCGCTCAATTGCAAGCGCCAGGTCGTCTTTGCCAACCAGGCCTTTGTCTCGTTTCTGGGATACAAGGATGTGGATGACCTCCTCGGGGTCAGGCCGGGCGAGGCGCTGGGCTGCGTCAACGCCAACGCGAGCCTGGGAGGATGCGGTACGTCCCGCCATTGTCGCAGTTGTGGGACAGTGAGTGCAATTCTGTCGGCTGTTGGCGGAACGGCTTATAGCGATGATTGCAAGCTCTTGCGCCGCGCCAATACGCACATCGAGGGCCTTGACATTCACGTGGATGCAACGCCGATCCTCCTTGAAAATCAGTCTTTTGTCGTTGTCGCCATCACTGATTTCACTCACGAATCCCGTCGACGCAACATGGAGCGCATTTTCTTCCATGATGTGCTGAACCTCGCTGGAGGCATCAACGGTTTGACCGAGATGCTCGAGGGGATGGTGCCGGACCCGCTCAAGGACGAGTTCACCATTCTGCGCTCCGCCACCGAGAGCCTCATGGATGAGATCCTGGCCCAGCGCGACATCAATGCGGCGGAAAATAACGACCTTAAGGTTTCTGTCGGACGCGTCGGGACAATGGACATCCTGCGCACGCTTCGGGGCTTTTATGCGCACGCTCCCGTGTCCCAGGGGCGTGTCATCGCCTTGGACCCGGAAAGCAGCAGTGTCGAGATCACCACGGACTCGCGCCTGGTTCAGCGTGTGCTTGGCAACATGCTTAAGAATGCCCTGGAGGCCCTGTCCCTTGGAGGCACGGCGATCCTTTCGTGCCGGGAAGAGGCCGACCATGTTGTTTTTTCCGTGCACAACCCTGGTTTCATCCCCCAGTCGCTGCAGGACAGCATTTTCCGGCGCACTTTCAGTACCAAGGGTACCGGACGCGGCATGGGGATCTACAGCATGCTCCTGCTTGCAGAGCGCTATCTGGAAGGGAACGTGTCCTTCCGCTCCAGCGAGGCCCAGGGCACCGAGTTCTTCCTGCGCATTCCCAAAACGCTCTTAGCCAAGCTTGACCTTTCAGTGTCCGTCTCAAGCTAGCCACTGTACAGCCCTTTGAGGAGTCTTACATCATGCTTGATACCGCTTCCGCCACCTTGTTCAGCGGAGGAGCCCAGGGCTCCGAGTCGGCCTTTGGCGCGGCAGCCGAAACCTACGGCATTCAGGAAGTCACGTTTAGCTATGCCGGGAATGAAACGGAGCGAAGCCGGGGACTGCGCGTGCTTTCCGCAGACGACCTTTCCCTGCGTGATGTCAGCGTGCAGTATGTCTCTCGGCTCATGGGCCGCAATTATCCCAGCCACACGGACGAACTGAGTTTCCGCAGCCTGTTGCAGAGCATCTGCTGGCAGGTGGCCTCGGGCAAGGAGATCTTCGTTGTGGGGGAGATCTTGGCCGATGGCACGGTCAAGGGCGGCACGGGTTGGGGAGCTGAGTTCGCCAAGATCTGCAACAAGCCCCTCTTTGTGTTCGACCAGGCCCAGGGCGAGTGGTTCCGTTGGGATCAGGCACGCTGGGTCCCTGCGCGCGGCGTCACCGTCACCCGCGAAGCCTTCACCGGCACGGGCACTCGCGCCCTCAACGATGCGGGCAGGCTGGCCATCACACAGCTTTTCGAGCGCAGCTTCCGGCGCTAGGACACCTTCGCTAGACGACCGCGCAGCCGCAGTCCCTCCACCAGTCCAAAGGCGCCGGTGAGCATCATGTCTCCGCCGGGTGCGGGGAATTGAACGTCATAGCCTCTCAGCAGGTCCCGGCGTGGGCCGAGCACCAGGGTGGGCGCGAATCCCTGCGCCTCCAGGGGCAGCTCCAGCCGCATGGCCCCATGCCCCCGGTCATCGAAGATCTCCTCAAAAGCCAGTTCGCCCATGCGGAAACGCTTCAGCTGCGACCACAGGCGGTCCCTGTCGAGCAGGCCGGTGTGGTGCTCGTACACCCCCCAGATGCGTCCCTGGAACACGAGAAAAGCCACGGTGTGGCTGTTGCCGATGTTCACCAACGTCAATCCACGTGTTTCGGCCTGGTCGCGGATGGCCGGTTCGAAGAGTCCGCCCAGCACTGCCGCTGCTCCCGTGTCGGCCACAGGCCCTCCGCCGATGGAGCGCTGCAGGTCGGCCAGACGGGTGAATTCCGGCGGGACGACATCAAAAAGCAGGGTCTCGGGCCGCCCCTGGGCCTCGTTGAGCAGCCGTTCCCAGAGGACGAAACGTCCACGCCGGTTGCTTTGGCCGGGGTGAAATCCGTGGTCCTGGACGCAGGCCGTGACCATTCCGGGCTGGGGCAGGCCGAGGGTGGCCAGGGCCGCGCGCCAGAAGTCCGGGTCGTAGTCCGCGCAGAAGAGGGCCACCGCCCCCTCCGGGCACTCCGGAGTGATGACGTAGCCCTGGGCGCGCAGGGCGTCCAGGTCGTCGGCCAGGGAATAGGCCGCGGACTCGGTGCAGGACACCGGCAGTTTTGCCGCCAGGTGCGCGCGCACAGCGCCCCCGAAGCCTCCCCCCATGTTGTGGCCGTAGAGGTGCAGGGCGCGTCCGCTGGCCGTGAGTTCGCGCACGCGCTCGGCCAGCACCCGCGATGGGGCGGGCAGCACCAGCTTGGGGCAGTTCTCCACCTCGCGGTCCGGGAAGTAGAGCAAGACGTCCTGGGTGCCGGAGCCGATGTCCAGGCACAGGATGGGCGCTGGAATGGAAGCTTTGTCAGGCATTTGATAGCACTCGCTAGTTGATGCGCTCGCCGTCGGGCGCATAGGCGTCCGGGGCCAGCAGGGTGATGGAGCCGTCTTGCGTGCCAGCGCCGAGTACCAGAACCTCGGAGCGGAAGCCTGCGATCATGCGCGGCGGGAAGTTCACCACCGCGACGACCTGCCTGCCCACAAGCTCCTCGGGCTGGTAGAGCTGGGTGATCTGCGCGCTGGACTGGCGCACGCCAAGCTGGCCAAAGTCGATCCAGAGCTTGTAGGCCGGTTTCCTGGCCTCACGGAAGACCTCCGCGCGCAGCACGGTGCCCACGCGGATGTCGATGCGGAAGAAGTCGTCCACGGACACGTTGTCCGGGGCCTGCGGCAGTTCCATATATCCCCCGTGATGACAGGCTGTTTTCCTCATGGTACACGGACCAAGGCCGGGCAGGCAAGCCTTGGCCGGGAGCGCGCATGAGTTTTCTGATTCTGCTGACCGCCCTCGTGTTGGGCGTGCCCATATTGTCCTATGCGCTGTTTCTGCGCGAGAACGCCCGTGCCGGGCTCTTGCCGCGTGTGCGGGAGCTCTGCGGCGGACGGCTGTTCGTGCCCCTTGCGCGGGCGGTCTTCAACTCCGCCTGGAGCATCGCGCTGGTCATTGTGGCCTACCCCCTGGGCTGGCTGCCGGAGCGCCGACCGCAAGCGCCTGACCCGGGTGGCCTGCCTCCGGTGATTCTGACACACGGTCTGTATCACAACGCCTCGGCCTGGTTCCTCTTTCGTCGGCGGCTCAGGCAGGCCGGGTTCAAGGATGTACGCACCTACGCCTATGCGAGTTTTTTCCAGTCTTTTAAGTCCATTGCCGAGGGGCTTGCACATGCCGCCCAGGAATCGGCGGACGCTTCGCCAACGGGCACGGTGCTGCTGGTGGGGCACAGTCTGGGCGGCATTGTTGTACGCACTGCCGGTGCAAGCGAGGGGCTGCGCGGTTGCGTGGGCGGGATCGTGACCCTGGGCACGCCGCATCAGGGCAGCAATCTGGCCGGACTCCTGGCCGTGGGGCGGCTGGGCAGGGGGCTCACGGCCAACGGCGAGGTGCTGGAGTGCGTGCGCGGGCTGTCCATCTGCCCTGGCCCGGCCCTGAGCCTCTATTCGCCCGTGGACAGCATGGTGCTGCCCCTTTCCGGGCTGCTTCTTGATGAGCGCGAACGGGAAGCGGGCTGGACGGAAGAATGCCTTCCCCCCATGAGCCATGTGGGAATGCTCTATGACCGCCGGGTGGCCGAGATCTGCGTGAGGTTCCTGCTGCGGGCTGCTAGCCGCCCAGCATCTCCAGAAGCTTGGCCTTGAGGTCCTCGGGCTTGAAGGGCTTGGTCAAGAACGACGTGACCCCGGTCTTGGTGGCCATGTCGCGCTGCGTGCTCTCGGATTCGGTGGTGACCATGAGGATGGGCACGTCCTCGTACCCCAGGGACGCGCGCAGCTTGCCCACGAGCTCCATGCCGTCCATGACGGGCATGTTCATGTCCGTGATGACCACGTCCGCGAATTCCCCGGCCTCCACAAAGGCATAGGCCTCCTGACCGTTTGCGGCCATGAGCGGCTCGAAGCCAAGGTCAGTCAGGATGCTGCGGTAGAGCGCCAGCATGGACTTGGAGTCGTCTGCGGCCAGGGCCTTGCGCGTGGCGCTCTTGGGCTTGGGCAGGGTGAGTATGTCGGCCCTGGAACGGTCCGTGCCGATCTGGTCCAGGCGTGCGGCGAAGTCGGCCAGGATCTCAGAGTCCTTGGACTTCTGCAACTCCATCATCAAGGCTGCGCCCACGGCCTCGTCCTTGTAGAGCTCCTGGAACAGGCGCAGGGCGCGCGAGGCGATGACCGCATGGGCGATGCGCGAACTGCGCTCGTCGCCTGCGGCGATGCGTTCGGAGATGGTCTTGAGGATGCCCGGCGCGGCGTGGCGCTCAAGGCCGGTGACCACGGCCATGAGGATGAGCTCGTCGGTCTCCATGAGGCCATCCACCAGGCAGACCAGGCCCTTCAGGGTGCCGATGCGGCCCAGGGCCTCAAAGGCGGCGTAGCGCACGTTGGCCTCGGTGAAGAAGCCCTTGTCGAAGGCCTGCACCAGGCCATCCGCGCCTTTGCGCGAGCCGATGAAGCCGACGATGTTGCAGGCCAGGATTCGCTGATCCACGTCACCTAGGCCGTACAGGGGCTCCAAGTGTTGAATGGCAGGCTCGCCCAGGCGCACCAGGGCGTCGGTGATGATGCGCCTGGCGGTGGGATTCTTGTGGTGCACGTTGGCAGCCAGAAAAGCGATGCTCTCCGGGGTGGCCATGGCAGCCATGGCGTCAATGGCCTTCCAGGTGGTGATGTCGCACTGATCGTACGAGCGGTCGGCGTCCGTCGCCTCGACGGCGGCCTTAAGGAAAATCACGGCCTGGGGGTCGGCATAGGCGCCGGCCATCTCCATGGCCAAGGCGGCGAGCATGGGGTCGTCGTGCCCCAGGAACGCGCGGAAGACCCTTGCCCCGTCCGCAGGATGGATCTTGGCCAAGGCGGCCAGGATCTCGGCCAGGCGATCCAGGTCGGTCTCGGTCTCGGTCATCTCAGACAGGGGCTCGGCGGCGTCTGGGAAGGCGTATTCACCGGCGGCGCGGATACACAGGGTGCGGAAGGCGGGGTTCTGGCTGTTCAGGCCCTGGATGACGGCGTCCTCGCTGGCGCCGAGCACCGCGTTCAGGGCGTTGACGACCATATAGTCCACGCCGGTGTCGCCAGTGGGTTTCTCAAACAGAGACAGCAGGCCCGGCAGGTAAGCCGAATCCCTGCTGCCGGAGATCTCGTTCAGGATGGTGACCTGTTCGAGGAAGTCTTTTTCATGAAACCCGTCAAGCTTGCTCATCTCCCCCCCATTGAACGAAATTCTCGATGCGACTGAGACGCGTTCCCGGCTATTCGAAGCAGAACTCGATGGTGAAATTGCCCGCATCCGTTTCAAAGGGGATGGCCATGATGGGGGACTTGGACATGTGTGAAATGCTGTGGTTGTCGCCCATGATCACCGTCGGCGTGGAGCCCTGGAATACCAGGCCCTTCTCGGAGAGCCCGGCGCGCGCCTGTCCGGAGACCATGTTGGTGATCTCGCCCACGGCGTCCTTAACATCAGAGAGGATGTCCTGGATATCGTCGCCCAGCATGTTCTTGACCATGGCTACGGCGCAGGCCTTGCTGAAGGAAATGGAGACGCTGCCTCGCTTTCCGTCTCCCGTGAGGCCCACAAGCCCGGTCACGTCGCCGGTGGCTATGGAGTTTTTCTTCACGAAAGGTCTTCCGGGCCGGGGGGTGATGAAGGCCATGGTGCCGATGACATCCATGGCTGCCTTGATGAAGGGCTTTGCCAGTTCCACGTCCATGCGGAGATTCTCCTTGAGCGTAATCACGGCCAGGCAGGCAACTGCTGGTAATACCTGGCGCATGTCGGGTTCAGGTCAGTGCTTGGTAACGTTTTGCAACATACCAAGAGCGTACATTTTTTCCCTACGTCCTTCCCATTGGCCGGTCAAGGACTTTGGAAAAGAAGCCGAGTGCCTGGATGTCTCCAGACGTTTGGAAATGCGTTTAGCCGAATATGAACGTCAGGATCACCACTACAACCAGGGAAGGCAGCTGATTGGAAAGGTTGATGCGCTTGATGTCGAGCAGGGTCAGGCCGATACCCATGATGAGCAGGCCGCCGGTGGCCGTGAGCTGGCTGATCACAAGTGGCGAGAAGTGGTCCTGGAACATGGCTGCAAACACCGTCAACCCGCCTTGGTACAGCAGCACCGGAATAAAGGAGAAGAGCACCCCGGAGCCGAAGGTGGCGGCCAGGGCAACCGAAGCGAAGCCGTCCAGGATGCTTTTGGTATAGAGCACCGTGGCATCGCCCCGGATGCCCTCGTCAAAGGAGCCCACGATGGCCATGGCCCCGATGCAGAAGATGAGCGAGGCGGTGATGAGCCCCTCGGTGAAGTCCGGGTTGGCAGAGCGCAGGGTGGCCTTGGCGCGATCTCCAAGATTTTCGAACATCCGGTCCAGGCGCAAGGACTCTCCCAAAAGCCCGCCCAACAGGATGCTGAAGACCAGTATCAGCGGGTTCTTGCCGATCAGGGCCATTTGCAGGCCGATCAAGAGCACGCACAGTCCGAGCCCTTGGAACACGATGCGCCGGAAGCGCTCGGCAAAGCGACCATGCAGGGCCATGCCAATACTGCTGCCGAGGATGATGGCGGCGGCGTTGACGAGCGCGCCAGTGGGCAGGACCATTGTGTCTCCTCTCCCCTAAGTTTTGCGGAAGCGCGAGGGCTAGCATGCAGACTTCTGGCTGGCAAGCCCCAACGTCTTGACACCGGAGGGCGGTTCTCCTATGAATTCCAGTCTCGTGCCGGGATGGCGGAATTGGTAGACGCAGTGGACTCAAAATCCACCGGTCGCAAGGCCTTGGGGGTTCGATTCCCCCTCCCGGTACCAACCAAGAATTCCATACGGTCCAAGACGGTCCAGGAAGCTTAGAGCTTCAACGATTAACCCCGGATGTAGTGTCCGGGGTTGTCTTTTGCCGTGCGTTGACATCTGGGGTAACAGCGGGGTAACTGCTGGGGTAACGGGGCGTTTTGACCCCGAAACGGCATCAGGAGTTACCCCAATGGCCGGAAAGCTTACGGACACCGCGATTAAGAACGCCAAGGCCGCTGAGAAGCCCCGTAAGATCACGGACGAAAGGGGGCTCTATCTGCTTGTTACCCCAAATGGGGGCAAGTGGTGGCGCTTCAAGTACCTCTTTGGCGGTAAGGAGAAGCTTTTGAGCCTGGGGGTCTACCCGGATATCTCCCTTGCGAATGCACGGGAGCGCAGGGAGGCCGCTCGTAAGATGGTGGCGCAGGGCATTGACCCAGGCGCAGTCCGCAGAGAGGAACAGGCCAAGGCCGCAGAGGACGCGCTGACTTTCCGGGTAGTCGCCTTGGAATGGTACGAGAAGAAGCGCCCCGGTTGGACCGAGAGCACCGCTTACAACAAGTTGCGCCAGCTAGAGCGTGAGCTGTTACCCCAACTCGGAGACATCCCGGTCAAGGGAGTTACCCCAAGAATCATCCTGAACGCGGTCCAAAAGATCGAGGATCGGGAGTGCCATGAAACGGCTAGGCGTGTCTTGCAGTGCTGCGGGCAGATATTCCGCTACGCCATTGCTGCTGACTACGTGGTGGGCGACCCCACGCCCGCACTGAGGGGGGCGCTCCGGGCTGTCACCGCAAAGCACCGGGCCAGCATTACCGATCCCAAGGCCATTGGCCCGCTTCTGCGCGCTCTGTGGGATTATGACGGCTCGCCTGTGGTGGCTCTGGCCCTGCAATTCGCCCCTCTCACCTTTGTGCGCCCTGGTGAGCTTCGCCACGCGGAATGGTCCGAGTTTGACGAGGAGGCCGCAGAGTGGCGTATCCCCGCTGCCAAGATGAAGATGAAGGCGCTTCATATCGTGCCGCTCTCCCAGCAAGCTTTGGAAGTAATGAAGGCGCTTCGTCCTCTCACTGGCGGGGGCCGCTACTTGTTCCCCTCTGAGCGATCCGCTGAGCGCCCCATGAGTGAGAACACCGTGAATGGGGCTTTGCGCCGCCTGGGGTATTCCAAGGAGGAAATGACGGGGCATGGCTTCCGTACGATGGCGTCAACGCTGCTCAATGAGCAGGGCTGGAACCGGGACGCGATTGAGCGCCAGCTTGCCCATGCCGAGGGCAACAGCGTCAGGGATGCCTATAACCGCGCTGACTATCTTCCTGAGCGCCGCCGGATGATGCAAGCCTGGGCCGACTACTTGGACGCACAGCGCGAGAGCGGAAAGGTCGTACCCTTGTTCAGAGCGGTTGGGGAGGAATTGCTTGGCTAGCATCATCGCCGCACGTGGTATAGAAACTATGGGAAACGAAACATCGCTATCGACGCGACAAGCGCTTTAGGCAACGTGAGCCCAGCGTTAAGTGAATGATATCGCCTGTGGAGGGCTAGAATGCGGAAGATGTTGTTTCAACGAACTCTTGCCTTGCTTGTCTCTCTTGGTGTTTTCGCGGCCTACGGCTGTGGGATGGTAGGTCAAAAGCGGCCAGTCTCGACGGTCGAGGAGCGGATCAGCTTCACGGAGCAGGTTGGAGTTGAACTTTATGCCAACACTGGGGATTCCATCTTCGTTTCTGGGAGCATTGGAAAGGTTGAAGCCTTATCCATGTCAGGCTCTATCGCTAGCACAATGCCTGGAGGGTATGCCCTTCCTTTTGATTTCTCGATTGCCCGTTCTGATTTGCGACTATCCTTTCAAACGGATGGACATCTATACTACGCTGCGCCAAGTGATAAATCAGCAGCAAGCCACGGTCTGCTTGGGAATGTTCTGCGCTCTGGAGATAGCGTAGGGATTCGCGTTGATAAGGCAAGCGGTGAATATGAGTGGTATGTCGATAACTCGAATTACAATAGGATGCGATCCTGTTGGTCGAGAAGAGTTCGCGAGGATGACAATATAACATTTACTAAGACAAAGGTAACTGTTGTTGACGGAAGCTCAGCATTGAAGGAAATAGTATTCGATGGATTCTACAATGGATTGATCCATTTTACATTTCGCGATAGTGTAGGTGGAAAGTCTGTAGAGAAACAGTTTGCGTTCAATGTGGTCAACGATAAGCCAACGACAATTGGGATCAAGGGGAATATGCTTGAGATTCTCACGGTTGACAGTGTGGGAATGAAATACAAGTGGCTGCGCATCCCTCAGGGATAACCGTATGGACACTCCAAGTTGTCTGGTCCCAAGCGTAGAGAGGCTGCTTCGAAATCCTGGGAGTAGTTCGATCCGCGCAAATCGAAATGCAGGGGTAGCAAATGTTTGGGGGTTCTGCCGTTAACCCTGTGCGCGGACTCCCCCCATGCCCCCCCTCGTGCCTACACCGCTCCGTGAACCGTTCAAAATCGGCAGCGTAGAGGCCGTGAGCGCCCGAAGGTGAGGCCCACATATCTCCCCGCGCAGAAGATGCGCCCTACGGCCTCACACAGCCCTTAAGCGGGTCTGCACCGGGTGCGCTCCCGTTCCTCCATCTCTAGTATCAAACGAATCAGGTAACGTTGTTCCTGTTGCGGAAGACCGATAACCTAAAATAGCGCAGTAGAAGAAGCCCCGCTGTTACACACAGTAGGGACCATCATAGTCCCCCTAAGTAGTGACACCCAGGAGTGATGTGGGAGAGGGACACACAAGTTGTTTCTCTTGAGTCCCATCTTCAATATCCCCTGTGTGTACTGGGAGTGATCCCCCCTGTGAGTGATGAAAGAGATACCATGTATGGTTGGGCGCGATGAGAGCCGGGCTCCGGCGCTGTAACGCCCAACTGAGCAACCCGCGCTCAACCCACGCTGGCTCATGCGTGAAAGCATCAATTTGAGGAGCGCAATGGGCTTGCGGACATCCGAGCGATACCAGCGTGTCACTCTCCGCCCAGGATGCCTCAGAGGATAACATTTCGTGAGCTGGGTCGGGTTCTGCCCTCGCTCCAACCGATTGGAGGCGGCAAAGCACCTCAAGATTTGCCTCGCGTATCCCTGCTGGGTCTACGATGCCCAGCGAGGCCCTCTTTACGAGTTTTGAAATGGTTTATGATTAAGGCTTGTTGCGCTGGCTGACCTAAAATAAGCCTGTAGAAGAAGCCTTTGGTTCAGTATTAGTCCCCCTGTGTGTACTCCCCGCTGTGTACCAACTGTGTACCCCAGCCTTTACCCCCGATAGGAGTGACTCCCTTGTGATGCCTCCCAGCTATCGACACTCCACTTGCTACAGGTATCGCTCCAAGCTTGTCCCATGTCCCTACTAGGGACAGTATCTGCTAAGTATCCGCTACAGAGAGTGAATCGTAGCTGCTCACCATAGGGTTGGGCGCGCAATCCCCGCTTCATCCCATCCGATTCCTTCCGCTCATCAAACAGCATCCCCCCCGAATAGCATCGCCGTTTCCCACCACAGGGAGGCGGCGTTTCTCATTTGTGGCTCTGGCCTGGGTTCACTCCTAGCCGGGCCAGCGTGTGCCATTGGCTGAGGCCCCATGTTTTGCCCGCCCTTGGGCCAACCTGTAACCGTAAGGAGATTCCACCATGTCAGTAGATGCCTCATCACCCTCATTGCCCACAACGGGCTTTATGCGCCTCCCGGCTGTGCTCACCATTATTCCGGTGGGGCGCTCCACTTGGTGGGCTGGCATCAAGTCGGGCCGCTACCCCGCTCCTGTGAAGTTGGGGCCTCGCATGACCGCTTGGCGGGCTGAAGATATCGCGGCTCTGGTTGCTGGTATCGCGGCACAGTTGGGCAGTTAGGATGAGCCCTAACCAGAACAACCCCACGTTCACCGGGGAGCGCCATACGCCTCGTGCGGCTATCCGCAAGAATTGCCGCTGGTGCAATGGGGACCAAAACCCCAAATCATGCCCGTCTGGGTCATGCCCGGTGTTTGACTACCGCTTGAGCGCGGCCACAGAAGCCGAGGAAACGCCTCTCCGAGCCATTCGTGCCCGTTGCCTTGAGTGTGCGGGGAGTGCGGAAGATGTCCGAGACTGTACGGCGTACAAGTCTTTCCTCGATATCCCCCCATGTGCGCTTTGGCCTCACCGTATGGGCAAGCGGAACGTCACAGAGGCATATCGGGCGGCTCGCAGGAAACAGGCCATTATGCAGCGCAGGGAGCCCGGCTCAAGGCCCATATTCGCTCCATAGGGCAAAGCAAAGAAGTAGCCGAAGGCAATCATCCTGCCTCGCCGCACGGAAGCCCTCAGAAAGGCCAGATTTGCACGTTTCACGGATTCAATGTTCACGGCGAGGGGTAAGGAATTTCTAGGGGATGGATGGTGCAAGCCGTCTCTCCCCTATTTTTTTTGTGAATATGTGCAGATACTTACTCGGTATGCTGCCATGCGTGATGTTTGTCGGAAGTTAAGGGCATAACAGGCACGCGCTATGCGAGAACGCCCAACATTTTGGAATGGGTTTACGTCAAAAGCAAATCATGATATAAACAACTAACTTATCAAGCTCAAAGAGTTGGCTATAGCAGCTAGAAATATTCATGCGTGAAGACATTAATAGGTTGGGAGGTGAGAAATGCCACTCACAGCAAATGAAGCTTTGAGAGATTTTTTTGATAGGATTAACCTGACTGGTGATCATAAAGACACAGCAACAACAAGAACAAACATGCTGTTGCAGATACTAAATAAAGTATTCACGATTAATGAGTCATTTTTAACAGGATCAATGCAGAGGAATACGGCATTAAAAGATTCAAGTGATGTAGACATGGTTGTTGTTTTGCATTATGGAAGGCACATAGAAAACAAAAGTGCTGTAAGCGTTATGCAAGAAATTAGGGATTCGCTGTCAAGCTATAAGCCAATAACTAAAAAGAATGGTGTAGGCGTAACGTCATACTTCAAGACGTGGCCGAATGTAGACATTATTCCTGCAAGCAGGACGGTTGCATCAGACAAAAGCATCTTGCACTATAACTTTCCAGATTCAAACCGTAATATCTGGTTCAAGTCGAATCCAAGGTTGCATAATTCAAACATCAAGCACAGGTCGTTGGTCTGTGGCGGTAACTTTACCAAAGTTATAAAAATGGTTAAGGAGTGGAATTCTTGCCATTCACAGTACCTGCAGAGTTACCATATAGAGGTGCTAGCGTTGAATGTTTTCAATACTCATATTAGTGACCTGGGACTCGCTATTCATACATTTTTTGATTCAGGACTAGCCCTTCTCAAGAGTCCACTTGCATACAATGACGGTGTCGCCGATGAATATCTTTCCAGATCTGACAGAGCCGAAGCTGTTAAGCGATTTGAAACAGCAAAAACAGCAAGTTTGATGGGATGGTATTATGGCACTCAGGGCAAAGATGAAGATGCAATCGCAGAGTGGAAGAAGCTATTTTGTGACAAGTTTCCAGCATATAGGTAGAGGTGAGTATGGATACAATTAGCAATAAATTCTATAAGCCGCTAAGGACGTTGGATTCGTGTTCGAGTTTTGTATTTTATATTTCAGCGACCATGTCGATCGTTCTTTTGTTTGTGAGTCCAGGAAATGCGTTTTATGAACTACTAAGCTGCTCATATATTGTGTTGCTTGTGTTGTTGTTCATCGCAGGTCACGTTATTAGGCTGTATCTATGTCCTCGTGCAGAGAGAGAGAGAGTCAGGGATTTTGTTAGTCATGCCTTTACTGTCCACTTAGTTTCAAAAAAATCAGAAGGCTATTACAATAGCCATGACAATGGCCCATATATAAATTCTGCTGCTCAAGTCCTTGAAAATTGTCATTTTAGCAAGCACATCGCTGCTGACATGGCGAAGAATGCGCGGATAATCATCTGTGCATACTCCGTGATACTTTTTGTTTCCATTCTAAATCGTACTACATCATTATCCTTAATCGCTATTATTGCACAGGCGTTCCTAGGTGAATACATTTTATCCAGATGGTTAAGGATAGAATGGCTTAAGGCTAGGTTTGAATCTTTGTATGATACGCTTTACACGGTGATCCAAAATTCAACACGCGACAATACGAACTTTATTGCTAGAATATTTTCACTTATTATTGAATATGAATCCACAAAGTCTATTGGTGGAATCGTGTTAAGCGAGGCATCATACTTAAAGCTTAACCAAATTCTTTCAGACGAGTGGAATAACATCAAGGGTATACTAAATATCAACTAACAGCGGAATATGTAATTCGCCGAGCAACCAAGACTTCACATGGCCTTAGAATACCGTTGATTGTTAACTAGCTTGATGTGAACACCTTAATTCGCTAATCACTTAAGGTACGTTTTGTCGTAAATTCCGAATCATCATGAGGGTGTTCGGTTGACTCCACGGCGCAGTTTGGAGGTTATACCGCGAGGATGATCATGCGTTAGTCTCTTCACGAGAGGGGTAACTTTTGGGGTACGTGCTGTTTTCTTGCATTGTCTAATACATCGATCCCAGTTAGTTGGGCGATAAATTCGATTCCCCCTCCCGTACCATAATAAAATTGTGGGTTTATGGCTGTTACGTATAACGCCGTAAACCCATATTTTTTTC
>PHAR01000001.1:14383-330180 GCA_002840405.1 Deltaproteobacteria bacterium HGW-Deltaproteobacteria-8
GCGGCGCGCGCGGCGCCAACTGCAGCATGCCGCAATGCACGGCATGGTTTTTAAGAGAGTCCTCCGCGCCCAGGCCGCAGAAGGGCAGGCAGCGGTTTGTCTGGGAATTGGTGGGGCGGGGCGGCTGTCCGCAGGCGGCGCGAGGATCTGTTTTCATGGCGGCCTCGTTGTGTTGATGCATTTGTTATGTCGGAAATGACATAATGCAGCGCACGCGTCAACACCCTGCGGACAAGCCCCAGTGTTCGCCTCTAGAGGCTGCTCCAGGGATGCTCGGCCAGGGGCTTGTAGCCTTGCTGGCGGGCCTGGACTTCAAGGGGCAGCATGGTCAGGGCCGCAACGTCGAGATCCGGCATGTCGATGAGTTCGGAGCCGTTCAGGCAGAGCACAAAGGCCTTGCAGCGCAGGCAGGCGTCGGCGCGTTCGTGCACGCGGGCCGGGTCGCGCAGGTTGACCAGCTCGTCGGGCTCCTCGCACCCGCAGGCCGGGCAGGACACGCGCTTGTACGTCCACTCGGTGGAGCAGCAGGCGCAGCGCAGGTAGCGGCGGCCCCCCTTGGCCTGGATGAACTCGCTCTCGTCGTCCTTGCGGCGCAGCACGCTCATGTTCGGCGCGCCGCCGCACACCGGGCAGTGCGCCTGGTGCCAGGGCAGGTCATTCACCTGGGCGGCGAGGTCCTGGGCCTGGCGTTCCACAAAGGGCCGCACCAGTTCGCTCGCCGCGAAATTCAAGGTTTGCTCCAAGACTCCGGCAACAGGCACGCCGGGAGTGCTCACGGGTTCGCCGAAGCCGATGGCGGCCAGGGTTTGCGGGTCGAGCGCGCCGGACTCGATGGCTGCGCCAAGCGCGACCAGCTCGGCGGCGATGGCCGGAAAGGACAGCGCCATGACCGGCAGCAGCGTGCGCGCGGCCTCGGGCAGGTGCGCGCTCATGTCCTCGAACCCGCCCCCGACCTGGGTCTGGGCCAGCACAAAGGCGCCCTGGCCGAAGCGCTCGGGGTCGATGGCCAGAGCCGGGCCGGTCCAGCCGGGGGCCTTGGCCCGCAGGCGGGCGCGTTCGGCCAGGAGCGGGCCGAAGGCCTCAAAGAGCGGCGCCAGGGCCGGGATGTCCGTGGCGGCGCGGGAAAGGGTCTGCTCGATGCTGCGCAGGGCTTCCGGGGGCTCAACTTCTTGGGTCTGCATCTTTTGCGCGCTCCTTGTCTGAAAGCTCATGTATGGGCAGGGCCGCCCGGCTCTGGAGTGCCGGACGGCCCTGCTGCTATGGATTCCCGGCCTTGCGGACCGTTATCCCTGGACGCTCTGCGCGATCTTGCGCAGCGGGGCAAAGGCCCCGGCCAGCATTTCCTTGCGGGTCATGCCGGGGGCGTCAGAGGCATCGGCCACTGCGAACTTGTGATATGTGGCGGGTGCGTCGGTCACCAGATAGATGACGGACACGTCGTCCTTGTTCAGCAACTGCGCCTTGGGGAAGGTGCGCTGCACGGTCACCAGGCGTTCGGCGGCCAGCTTCAGCATGGCGCTGCGCTCACCGAAGTTCATGGCGCCCATGGCGCAGGTCTTCACGCAGATGGGCAGGAGGTTGGCCTGCACACGGTCGATGCACATGTTGCATTTGACGATCTGCTTGGTCTTCGGGTCCTTGCGCGGGATGTCATACGGGCAGGCCGAGCGGATGCTGGCGAAGTCCTCTTTCACGGTCTTGGCCGTGTAGATGATGGCGCCGGAGGCCTCGTCCTTGATGATGGCCCCGGGCACGGCCGAGGCGGCCAGGCAGGGTGCGTCGATGCAATGGCGGCACTGGTCCGGGAAGAAGTTCCAGTGGACCGTGCCGTCTTCCATGTGTTCGCTGAAGCGCACCAGCTTGAAGTTGTAGTGCGTCAGGTCTGGCGGGTTCTGATGGGTGCCGCGCTGTTTCGTGGGCACAGCGGGGAAGTTCTTCCACTCCTTGCAGGCCACCTGACAGCCTCGACAGGCTGTGCAGCGGGAGGTGTCTATAAGAAACGCCTTGGGCATTGTTTTGCTCCTTCTTGTTCGGGCGGGCGCGCTCTTTAGGCTCGGGCGCGCCCGCCCGGTTGCGACTGCGCTTCCGCGGTTACAGCTCGGTCACCTTGGTGGCCTTGCGGATGTTCACCAGACTGGCCTTGTACTCCGGGATGGTGGTGTTGGGGTCTCCCACCGAGGGGGTCAGCCTGTTGGTCGCGTCGCCGCATTTCCGCGTTGTCCAGCCGAAGCAGAAGGGCATGCCGATCTCGTGGATGATTCTGCCCTGGACCTTGAAGGGGCGCATGCGGATGGTGACCATGGCCACCGCCTCCACCTTGCCTCGTGCGCTTTCCACGACGACCACGTCGCCGTTCTTGATGCCCTTTTCCTCAGCCAGCTGCGGACTCATCTCCACGTACTGCTGGGGTTCGGCTTCGAGCAGGGGCGGGGTGTTGCGGGTATCGCCGCCACCGCACCAGTGCTCGGTCATGCTGTAGGTGGTCAGCACGATGGGGAAGCGCGGGTCGGCCGGAACCGCCAGCACGTCCATGTCGCTCTGAATCCGCTTGTAGACCGGGCTGCTGAGCTGCGCCGAGAAGGCGTGGCTCTTCACCGGGGTCTCGGCCGGCTCGTAGTGTTCGGGGAAGGGGCCGTCCTCGCGGCCGGGGCCGTAGAGCTGGCCGTGGCCTTCGGTCTGCATGATGAAGGGGTACTTGCCCTTGCCCGTAGACATGGGCGGCCAGCCGCCGTCGGGCACGTCGCCCACCCACTTGCCGCCTTCCCAGGCGATGACCGCCTTGGCCGGGGCGTAAGGCTTTCCGTTCAGGTCCACCGAGGCGCGGTTGTACAGGATGCGCCTGTTGACCGGCCAGGCCCAGGAGAACTTGGGGAAGAGGTTGATGGCCGCCTGCATGGGCGTCTGGGTCAGGTCCCGGCGCTTGGACAGGTTGCCGTCGGCATCGGTGTAGCCGCCGCAATACAGCCAGTTCAGGCTGGATGTGGAGCCGTCGGCCTGGAGCTGCACAAAGGTGGGCACCTGCTGGCCCTTCTTGTACTCCTTGTCGCCGATCTTCACGTCGCGGGTGAACTTGCCGTTGATCCTCTTGGCCATGTCATCGGGCTCGTAGGTGGCGGGCCAGTCCAGCTTGAGGACGGGATCGCTGTAGGTTCCGCCTTCGGCTTGGTACAGCTTGCGCACGGAGTTCATGATGTCGACCACCATGGCGCCCATGGCCTTGCTCTGCCCCAGGGGCTCTGCGGCCTTGTAGTGCCACATGTGCCAGCGGCCGGAGTTGGAGATGGTGCCTTCCTTCTCGCCGCGCTGGGCGCTCGGCAGCAGGAAGACCTCGGTCTTGATCTTCTTGGGGTTGGCGCCGGGGCGGTGCCAGAACTCGCTGGTCTCGGTGTGGTGGATTTCGCCCACCACCAGCCAGTCGAGCTTGTCCAGGGCCTTGCGCACCTTGTGGGAGTTCGGGACGCTCTGGGCCGGGTTGGTGCCGTACACGAACCCGCCCTTGATCTTGCCCTTGTACATGCGGTCGAAGAGATACATGTACGAGTAGTCTTCCCCGGGCTCGATCTTGGGCAGCATGTCGTAGCCGAAGCCGTTCTCCGGCGTGGCGTTGTCGCCGAACCAGGCCTTGAACAGGCTGACCACATACTTGGGCTTGTTCTGCCACCAGTTGGCGCTCAAGGGGTCCTTGCTCACCGGGGTGTTGGCCTTCTGGTAGTCCGCGAGCGTCGCCCAACCCGCATGGGGCATGGGCAGGTAGCCGGGGATGATGTGGTAGAGGATGCAGTGGTCCGTGGAGCCCTGGACGTTGGGCTCGCCGCGCAGAGCGTTGATGCCGCCGCCGGCAACGCCGATGTTGCCCAGAAGCAGCTGCATGATGGCCGACAGGCGGATGTTCTGCACGCCGACCGTGTGCTGGGTCCAGCCGAGCGCGTACAGGACGGTGCCGGACTTGTCCGGCTTGCCCGTGGCCGCGTAGGCCTTGTAGACCTTGAGCAGGTCGTCCTGGCTCACGCCGGTGATGGAGGAGACCTCTTCCAGGGTGTAGCGCGAGTAGTGCTTCTTCATCAGCTGGAACACGCTGCGGGGGTGGCTCAGGGTGGTGTCGCGCTTGGGCGTGCCGTTGGCGTCCTTCTCGAAGGCCCAGGAGCTCTTGTCGTACTTCCGCTTGGCCAGGTCGTAGCCGGAGAACAGGCCATCCGTGAAGGCGAACTTTTCGCCCACGATGAAGGCCGAGTTGGTGTACTCGACCACGTACTCCTTGAAGTACAGCTCGTTGTCCAGGATGTACTTGATCATGCCGCCCATGAAGGGGATGTCCGTGCCCGAGCGCAGCGGCACGTGGTAGCTGCTACGGGCCGAGGTGCGCGAGAATTTGGGGTCAACGTGGATGACGGGTGCGCCCTTGTCCTTGGCGCGCAAAACCCACTTGAAGGCGATTGGATGGTGTTCCGCTGCGTTGGAGCCCATGATGAGCACCGCATCGGCGTTGCCGATGTCAGCGAAGTGGTTGGTCATTGCGCCGCGTCCGAACGACTCTCCCAGAGCCGCTACAGTAGCGCTGTGTCAAATACGGGCCTGATGGTCCATGTGGACCACGCCCAGACCGCGAAGCATCTGGTGCGAGAGGGCGCATTCCTCGTTGTCCATCTGGGAGGTGCCCAGCTGGAACATGGATTCCAGGCGGTTGACCTGGCGTCCCTTGTCGTCCTTGGCGATGAAGTCGCGGTCGCGGGTCTCCTTGACCTTGCGGGCGATGCGCTCAAGGGTCCACTTCCAGTCCTTCTCGACCCACTTGGTGCTGCCGGGGGCGCGGTACAGGGGTTTTTCCAGACGGTGCTTGTTCACGTGCATGGACAACAGAGCCGCGCCCTTGGCGCACAGGCCGCCTTCGCTGACAGGGTAGTCCGGGTCGCCCTCGACGCTGATGATCTTGCCGTCGCGTACGCTGAAGATGGTGTTGCAGCAGCAGGAACAGAACGGGCAGATGGAGAGTATCTCCTTGCAGCCCTCGGTCTTCAGGCTCGCCGCATAAGCCTGCGCCGGACTGAGATTAAGCCCCAGTTTTGAAAGCCCGACGCAGGCTGTGCCTGCTCCGAGCAGTTTGATGAACCCTCGCCGTGATACGCTCATGCATCCTCCTTGAGTTTCGTCCACTCAGGCTCCGACAGAAAAAGCGAAGCCCCGGCCCCTCTGCGGGCCTGACTATGTCATATGTGGCATATGTCAGTCTTTGCGTCAAACTTTTTCCAATTATTTGATATGTTTTGTGTAACACATGAAGTGCGCGCCGAAGCCGGGGCGCGGCGTTTCCGGTCCTGGAAGCGGTCGCACAGGAAGGGAAACAGGACGTTTGCGCGGCTGACGGAATAGCGCTCCACCTCGGCGAACCAGGTGCGGTAGGCCTGGGCCAGGGCCTGGCCCTCGGCGGTCAGACTGCAGCCGGACTTGTTGCCGCCCACCTTCTCGATCAGCGCCATGCCCAGAGCCTCTTCCGAGGCTTTCAATTTGCCCCAGGCCGCCCGGTAGCTCATGCCCAGCTCCGCAGCCGCAGCCTTGAGCGAGCCGCAGGCCTCGATGCGCTCCAGAAGCTGCAGCCGGCCCATGCCGAAGATGGTGCCGCCGCCGCGCTCCAGCCATAGGTGCAGACGGATGACCGTCTGCTGCGCCGCGTCGTGCTTGTCCATGGCTCTCAGCCCTCCTCCCGGCCTAGTGGCCAAAGGGGCATTTGGGGAAGGTGCAGGTTTTGCACTCCATGCACATGCCGCCGTGGCCCAGGCGGGCCAGGTCGTTGCGGGTGATTTCCAGCCCGGCCACGACGCGCGGCAGCACAAGGTCCAGGCTGGTGGTCTGGTAGAACAGGGCGCAGGCGGGCACGCCGATGAGCCGGACCGGATCGTTGCTCTCCTTCCGCGCGATGCGTCCCAAAAGCAGCATGGTGCCGGGCAGAAGCGGTGCGCCGTAAAGCAGGTCCAGCGCTCCGGCCTCGGCCAGGCCGCGGCGGGTCACGTCGTCGGGGTCCACGCTCATGCCTGCGGTGGTGATGATGATGTCGCTGCCCGCATCCACGAGGGCGCGCACGCCGTCGCGGATCTTGGCGGCGTCGTCGGGCGCGAAGATGGTGCGGGTGATGCTGGCGCCCAGGGCCAGGGCCTTTTTGGTGATCACCGGCTCGAACTTGTCCTCAATGAGCCCCTGGAAGACCTCGGTGCCTGTGACCAGGATGCCGATGCGCGAGGGCTTGAGCGGAACCACACGCACCAGCGGCCCACCCATCGTGTCGGCGTCCAATAGGCGCATGGCCTTGCCGAACAGCTCGCGCCGCAGGTGCAAGGGTATGGCCCGGGTTCCGGCGATGCGCATGCCGCGCTTGACCAGCGAGCCGTCGCGCCTCGTGGCGGCCATGACGTCGGGCACGAGGTTGAAGGCCTCCAGGCGGTCGCGGTCCACCACGAGCAGGCCGTCGATCTCGGCCTCCAGGTTCACCTTGCCCTCGCGCGCCGGGAGCACCGGGCGGGTGCCGGGTCCGCCCAGGGCCTGGGCAAAGGCCCGCGCGGCCTCGTCTTCATGAACCCAGCCGGACAGGTCGTCCGTCTCGTCGGCCACGTACAGGTGGTGGCGCCCCATGCGCTGCAGGCGGCAGATGTCGCCGGGCTCCACGATCTGCCCGCGCGTGAAGGCGGCGGTCTTGGACACCCCGGGCTCGATGCGCGTCATGTCGTGCACCAGGCGCGCGCCCACGGCATCCTCCACCGACACCAGGCGCAGGCGCGGGCCGCTGGCGGCAGGGCCGGACACCGGACCGTCGTTGACCTCGGCGCTTGGTTCGTCAAAGGGCGACTCGCCCCGGCAGGGGCGGCAGAGCTTGCCATGGGCAGCGGGGTAGGCGTCGCCGCAGAGCGGACACAGGGCGATGGCGCCCTTGCTGCGCTTCTCCAAGTGCTCTGGCCGCACCTGGATGGGCGTACAGCTGCACACGGACGCCCCGGACAGGCGGATCTCCTCCAAGAGCGCCGGAGTGTTCTGCTCGCGCTTGGGCTTCTCCTTCATCAGCCAGGCGCGGATGTGCGGATAGCTTTCCAGGCGGGCGGGGTCCAGGCGCACGCGCACGCCCTCGCCTGTGTGCTTGTTGAACAGGCTGACGGCGTACACGCCGAAGTTGCGCACCTTGAGCCAGCCGTTGCCGATGGTGCAGGGGGTGAGCATCTGCACGGCGTCGGGCAGGCACCAGCCGGTCTCCACCAGGGCGTCGTAGAGCACGCCTTCGGGCAGGGCGCTTTTTGCCGCCTCGACCATGAAGCAGCCGAACACCACGCCGGGCGCGGCATAGCCGTGGAAGGTCCGGACGCGCTCCAGCAGGCGGTCAAATTCTTCGCTGCTTACCTGCCGAGTATCAATGTCTGGCACTTGTGATTGGCTTGGCATCATGAAATTCTTCTCCCTGTTACGTGGCGTGCAGCAGATGTGTGCACGCAGATTCCTATGTCTATTTTGACATAGGACGTATGTGGAGAAGAGGCAAAAATGTCGAGACGTGTCGTCTTGCGCAGGTTTTGGCACAGGATGAGGCTACGGTCAGTTGGCGGGAGTCTTTCAGAATGGACGAACGGGCATGCTTGGCAGAACCCTTGTCATGCGCTTGGTAGGGCAGAGCTTTCCATGCGCCGGAAGGGCCTATGTTGGTGTCCAGGGTCGGAATCAAGCCGACATTGCCGGAAGGTTGATGTCGGCAGGTCCCCTCATGTGCCCTCTCTGAATGAGGCACAGCCACCCGTTCGAGGTGAGTATACCTTCTCAGCATTTGCAGAGTGGACCACCTGAACACGGTCTGCAGGGGTCTGATGTCCACACCGGCGGCCAAGAGCAGGGATGCAGCCGTGTGCTTTAGTGAGTGGAAGCATATCCACTCCCGTCGATCTTCTCGGACATCGTTGAACTTGAATGTGGGCCTTGGCTTCGCATTCTTTGGCCTCCCTGGCTGTGGTTCTTTTCTCCGCATCCCCCTCTCTGTCAGCCTGTCCTCCCCAACGATGCCGATTCTTCGTGCAGTTGTTCAAAACGGTTGCCCAATCTACTGATGGGAGCGTATGCTTCCATTATTGTGGAGGTATTCCTCCCAGACCAGGGGGTGGAAATGCAGAATTTCGCCAAAGTTATCGCCGCGAGGGAAGACTGGCTCATGGAGCGCGTGCTGTCGTACGCCCAGGCGCGCGGCTACACAAAATTCACCTCCTCGCTCAAGGAGGCCTGGCGCCTGTCCATCAATGGGCTCTCAGAGGCTTTGCTGCGCGCGCTTACCGGCACACCAGAGGCCATGGAGCTTGGGGCCGAGGACACCTATACCGATGACCCGGCATCGGCCTTCGCTGTTGCCGAGGCCCGCCTGCACAGGATCAGGGGCATCAGCCTGGGCATGTTCCTCGGCCTGTTGAAATACTATCGCCAGAGCTATCTTGATCTTGTGGACAAGGCTGACCTGGTTGGCGAGGGGCGCCTCCAGGCCAAATACTTTCTGGATCGATTCTTCGACCGCGTCGAGGTGGCCGTTGCCTCGGAATGGTCCTCCTTCTCGGAACAGGGGAAGCACAACGAATTGCGTGAAGCCAACCGCAGCATAGTCCTGGAGAAGAATCGCTATCAGACCCTTTTTGAGACGCTGTCCACTCCGGTGGTCTTCATCAACAGCGAAGGGCTCATCCAAAACCTGAACATTGCCGCCATCTCCTGGCTGGGGCAGACGGCAAGGAACGAGGCTGTTTCCCCGCAACTTCCCGGGCAGAACCATGGGCACGCAGCGCAAGTCGCAGCTTTTCGCGGGCGCTCGGCGGTGGAGGTGTTCACCTGGCTTGAGCAGCCCCTGAAGCGGATCCTTCAGGATGGCGAAACCCGGCTCTCGTACCTGCAACATCTCGGGGAGGGCGCTTCAGCTCGTGACATCATCGCCACAATCTCAGCCCACAAGAATCTGGGTGGTACCTTCGAAGGGTTTGTGCTCGTCGTACAGGATGTCACCGAGCTCACTCGCTCCAGGGAACAGCTCAGCCAGACCAACCGGCTGCTGGAGACGGAGGTTCAGCTACGGACCAAGGCCCTGGAAGAGACCAACGCCCGCCTGAAGGGCGAGGTGCGCGAGCGGGAGCTTTACCAGCAGGCGCTTACCGAGAGCGCCAGCCTGTACCGCGCCGTGGTGGAGGACCAGGGGGAGCTTATCTGCCGCTTCCGGCCGGACGGCACCATACTCTTTGCCAACATGGCCTACACCCGAATTTTTGGCAGCCGCCTGGTGTCCGAGGCCGAGGGGCCGCACATGATCCTGCACGAGGGGGAGCAGCGCAGCCTGAAGGAGCTTCTGGCCCTGCTCACCGAAGCAAGGCCCGTGCAGAGCTTTGAACAGCGGGCCACGGCTCCATCCGGCCAGACTGTTTGGTACAGCTGGACCTGCCGGGGCAACTTCAGCGACGCAGGCGTGCTGGAGGCCTGCCAACTTGTGGGCGGAGACGTCACCCGGGCGCGCGAGGCCGAGCAGGCCCTGCGCGAGCTCAATGAATCCCTTGAGAAGACCGTGCGTGAGCGTACGGAGAAGCTTGACGAGCGCGCCCGGAGCTTCGAGCGCATGAACAAGAACCTGCAGATGCAGATCGAGAGCCGCAAGCGTGCAGAGGCCGCCCTGGCCAAGGCTGCCGATGAGCAGCAGGTCAAGGTGCGCCAGATCACCGCTCTGTATGGGCTGGCTGAGGCGCTGGGCACCCATTGGGCCAGCGTTCAGGAGATGCTGGACAAAGCGGTGGGCGCGCTCCAACTTGGCTGGCGCAGCCAGGGCTCCACGGCTGGAGAGATCGTCTTTGACGGACAGGCGTACAGAAGCCGCGACTATCAGGATGACTGCGAGTGCCTGGTGCGTCCCCTCACGGTTTTGAGTCAGGAACGGGGCAGCGTGAAGATCTGTTCTTCCAAGCCGTTCGAACCGGGAAACAAGAAAGTCTTCAAGAAGGACGAGGAGGCCCTGCTCACCAGCATGACGCGGCAGATCGAACGCTCCCTGGAGGCCCACCTCTCGCACTCGCGCCTCTCCCAGTCGGAGCGCGAGTTCCGTGAATTCTTCGACAACGCGGCCGAGGCCATTTTCATCCACGATGAACAGGGCCGGATCATGGACGTTAACAAGAACGCCGGGATCTGGCTCAACCTCCCCACAGACGGCCTGGTCGGCTTAAACCTTCTGGACTTTACCGCAGTGGAGGACAGGGAGACCATGGCCGGGCGCTTCCTCAACTCCCTGCGCGAGACCCCGGAAGTCTTCCGGGTGACCCTCCGGCGCAAGGACGGCTTTGCCATTCCCCTGGAGCTGCTCTGTCAGGCCCAGGATTATCAAGGCCGTAAGGTGCTCGTCAGCAGCGGGCGCAACATCAGCAAGCGCCAGCAAGCCGAAGCCGAAGCCCAGCGGCGCATGGACCAGGAGCTGCTTTTGTCCGGCATCTCCTCGCGACTGGTCAACGCCATCGGCGTCGAGGTAGCTTCGGCCATGACTGACACCCTTGCCGAGATCTGCGGATTTCTCGGCATGCAGCGCGCGGCGATCTATCATTATGATGAGTCGAAGAAGCGCTTCGAGCTGTCCCATCAATGGCATGCCGAAGACCTGCCCGCCCTGCCAAAGGAGCTGAAGTACCTGGGCCGCATCAAGACGCCCTGGCTCTTTGAACGCTCCATGACCCAGGAGTGGCTGACCATCCGCGACGTTGAACACTTGCCCCCGGCGGCGCACAAGGAGAAGCGCCTTCTGGCCGGCGCCGGGGTCTCCTGCCTGACCGCAATCCCCATGTCTATCCGGGGGCGATTGCAGGGGCTCTTCATGGTGGCCTGCCGGAATACTGCTGCTTTGTCCCTGCCCGATCCCCAGCTGCTGCTCCAGTTCGCGCCCATGTTTTCCAACGTCATGCTGCGCCAGCACATCCGCACTGCCTTAAACGAGAACGTCAGCCTCACGAGCTCCATCCTGAACGCGCTCTCAACCTTTCTCTGCGTGCTCGACAAGCACGGCGCCATCACCCTGGTCAACCGCGCCTGGCGACAGCACGGGGACAAGACCGGGCCTGCCGTGGCCGCGAGCCTGTCTGTGGGCGGCGACTATCTGGACTTCTGCCGCAAGGCCGCAGAGCTCGGCGACAAATATGCCGTAGCCATACATGAGGGAATCTCCTCGGTCCTGACAGGGCAGAGCAGTCTGTTCCAACTGGAGTTCTCCTCTCGTTCTGGCCCGGCCTTGCGCTGGTATCTTCTTGAGGCCACACCAAGCGGCAAGGGCGTCCGGGGCGCCGTGGTCTCACACCTGAACATCACCGCCAAGAAGCGGGCCGAACGGCGTCTTTCCCGCAACGAGACACGCTACAGGACGCTCATCGAGGCCCTGCACGAGGGACTGCTCATGATCCGCAAGGGCGGGATCATGGCCTACCTGAACGACCAGTTCGCCAAGATGCTCGGCTGGCCTAGATCAACGCTGTTGGGCCGCAGGCCGGAAGATTACGTGGCCGCCGAGAGCCTGTCGCGCCTGACGGCGCTGCTCAGTCCCGGGATCGAAACACGGCACGCCGAGGAGATCATCTGGAAGCATGCCTCGGGTCGGCACGTGTACACCCTGGTCTCGGCCTCAGCGGCGCTGGATGAGGAAGGCAATGTCATGGGGACATTCGCGGTGGTGACCCAAAAGCTGTAGGCCATCGGTCAGCTCGCCGCTGGCATAGCGCACGAGATCAACACGCCCGCGCAATACGTGGGCAACAACGTCCGGTTCATCAAGGGAGCCTTCGAGGAAATCCTCGTTGTCTGCAACAAGACGCGCGAATTTATGCAGGCTGCACAAAAGGACACACCCACGACCGAGGATGTGGCGGCCCTGGCGGAATTCATGGCCGAGCGCGACATCGAGTACCTGGAGGTCGAAGTTCCGGGCGCCATCGCCCAGACTCTGGAAGGCATCGAGCGCATCAGCACCATCGTGCGCTCGGTGAAGCAGTTTGCCCATCCCGGAGCCCTGGTCATGGCCCCGGCGGACCTGAACGAAGCCATGCGCAGCACGGTGACGGTGTCGCGCAATGAATGGAAGTACGTGGCCGATCTCGACACCGAGCTCGACGAGAACCTGCCGCCTGTGGTCTGCATGGTCGGAGAGATCAACCAGGTGGTCCTGAACCTCATCGTCAACGCCTCGCACGCCATCGCCGACGCCATCGAAAAAGATCCCCAGCGCAAGGGCCACATCATGCTTACGACCAGGCACGCCCCGCCCTGGGCCGAGATCCGCGTCACGGATACGGGTACGGGCATTCCACCCGAGGTCCAGGCCAAGATCTTCGATCCCTTTTTTACCACCAAGGAGGTGGGCCAGGGCACCGGCCAGGGCCTGACCATCTCGCGCTCCATCGTGATGGAGAAGCATGGGGGACAGCTCTTTTTTGAAACCGAGCCCGGCGTGGGCACCACCTTTGTGGTGCGCCTCCCGCTGGCGCAGAGTGGGGAAAGCAAACAATGAAACGGAACATCCTGTTTGTGGATGACGAACCCAATATTCTTCAAGGCTTGCGGCGTCTGCTCAGGCCCATGCGCGATAAATGGGACATGCACTTCGTAGGCAGCGGGCAGGAGGCTCTTGAACTCATGTCGCGCGTGTCCATGGACGCTGTTGTTTCGGACATGCGCATGCCCGGCATGGACGGGCCCACCCTGCTTTTGCGGATCATGCACGAGCACCCGGACGTGGTGCGCTTTGCCCTTTCCGGCTACTCGGACCAGGAGATGATCGGACGCAGCATCGCGCCGACCCACCAGTATCTGACCAAGCCCTGTGACGAAGAAAAGCTCATCCAGGCCCTGGAGGAGGCCATGAACGCCCGGGCCTTCATTTCCAACAAGGCTGTGCTGGACAAGATCGCCCGCATTGAGCACCTGCCCGTGCTGCCCCGGGCCTACGTTCGCATCACCGACGAGCTTTCCAAGGGCGACCCCTCGCCCAAGCTCGTGGGCGAAATCGTGGCCGAGGACATCGGTCTCACCGCCAATATCCTGAAGCTTGTGAACTCGTCCTACTTCGGCCTGTCACGGCCCGTCACCATGCCGCAGCAGGCGGTCATCGTGCTGGGGGTGAACGTCATCCGCTCGGTGATCCTCTCCCTGCATGTGTTCAAGAGCTTTGAAACCACGGAGGAGCGTTCCTTCTCCCTGTCAAAGCTGTGGGCGCATTGCCAGCGCACGGCCAGCATCGCCCGGGTCATCGCCCAGGCTGAGGGTCTGGGCAAGGATAAAGCTGACAATGCGTACATCGCCGCACTGCTGCACGACTTAGGCAAGCTCCTGCTGGACGCCCACTGCGCCACGGAATGCCAGATGATCTATCAAGAGGTCCGCGAAAACAACCGCCTCGTGGCCGAGGTGGAATCCGAAGTTCTGGGACTTACCCACGCCCAGGTAGGCGCGTACCTGCTGGGGTTGTGGGGCCTGCCCCCGGAAGTGGTGCAAGCCGTGGCCCGGCATCATGCCCAGGACCCTGAGCCAGAGGGGCTGAACGCTGCGAGCGTGACCTATTTCGCAAATTTGTTGGACCACGACATCTTTATCTTTAACGAGCATTACGCACGGCCGCAGGCGAGCCCGGAGCGTCTGGCGGCCTTGGGCGGTCCGGACACGTTCGCGCGGTGGCGGGAAGCGGCCGTGGCCCTGGGCATCAGCGAGGAGGGTACATGAACAGGAAGGTATTGTTCGTCGACGACGACGTGAACCTGCTGGAGAGCTTCCGCAGGCAGCTGCACAAAAAGGCTGAGATCATCACCGCCGAGGGCCCCAAGGCCGGCATCGAGGCCGCCGCGCGCCAGGGGCCGTTCTCCGTGGTCATCTCCGACTACAGCATGCCGGTGATGAACGGCGTGGACATGCTGCGCGTCATCCGTCATGGCAGCCCGGACACTGTGCGCGTGCTTCTGACTGGACACGCCGACCTGGACGTGGCCATCCAGGCGGTGAACGAGAGCAGCATCTTTCGGCTTTTGACCAAGCCTTGCCCGCCGGAGACCATCGAGAAGGTGCTGGACGACGCCTTTCGCCATTTTGACCTCATCACGGCTGAGCGAGAGCTCTTGGAGAAGACGCTCAAGGGCAGCGTGTCCGTGCTGTGTGATCTCATCTCGTTGGTCAAGCCGGAGGTCTTTGGCCGGGTCTCGCGCATCCTGCCGCACCTGCGCGGCGTCAGCAGGCGCGTGAACGACCCGCGCCCCTGGGAGACCGAGACCGCCGCCATGCTCTCGGTGGTGGGCTTCATCACCCTGCCGGACTCGCTCATCAACAAGGTGGAGAAGGGCAAGCCCTTGACTGACGCCGAGCAGCAGCAGTTTCTGGGCCATCCGGCCTTTGGGGCCAGACTGATCTCCAAGATTCCGCGCATGGTCGGCGTGACGCAGATCGTGGCTTACCAGGAGAAACACTTCGAGGGCGGTGGCGTACCCAAGGACGAGGTCCAGGGCGAGGCCATCCCGCTTGGCGCGCGCATACTCAAGGCTGTGGTGGACTTCGACATTCTGCTGTCCAACGCCATGCCCAAGGCCGAGGCCATAGCCAAGCTGGACCGCCGCAAGGGAGTCTACGACCCCAAGATCGTTGCCGCCCTGGCCGAGGTCGTCAACGAGCAGGCGCGCTATGCCATGCAGAAGGTGCACCTGCACTCCCTGACGACGGGCATGATCCTGGCCGAAGACCTTTTTGGTCAGCGGGGCACGGAAACCTTGCTGCTCATGGCCAAGGGGCGCGAGCTCAATGAGACGGTCATCGAGTTTATCCTCGACAACTCGAAGACCATCAAGATCAACCAACCCGTGGCCGTGATCCAGCCGATTTAGGCGGCAGGCCAAGTGAGGAACGTGATGCCCAAGCCCCGTGTGCTCGTAGTGGACGACGACGCCAACCTGCTTGATTCGATGCGTCGTCAGTTTTCTGCGAATTTTGAGGTGGTGCTGGCAAATAGCGGCCAGCATGCCCTTGAGCTCATGGCCTCAAGCGAGCCGTTCAGCGTCCTTGTCTCAGACCTCAAAATGCCTGGCATGGACGGCATCCAGTTGCTGTCCCAAGCCTCGGAGTTGTTTCCGGATACCGTGCGCATCCTGCTCACCGGCTACGCTGACCTGCAGAATGCCATAGACGCAGTGAATCAGGGCTTCATCTTCCGTTTACTGACCAAGCCTTGCCTGCCAGAGGCCCTTGACCATGCCCTGGCCGAAGCCATCCGGCATCAGGGCCTTGTGGAAGCCCAGCGCGAGAACTACTCGCTCAAGCGCTTCAAGCGGTTGCTTGAAGGCATCATGCGCGGATTTTCTGCACTGGTGGAGGCGCGCGACCCTTACTTGGCCGGGCATCAGGTCCGGGTCACGGCCTTGGCCCTGGCCATCGCCCAAGAACTGGGCATGAACTCGGACGAGTTGGAGATCCTTCGCATTGCGGCCATGCTCCACGATATCGGCAAGGTCAAAGTGCCTGCGGATTTCCTGAACCGTCCAGGGGCCCTGCGCGAGGAGGAGTTCTCGGTCATCAAGATGCACCCCGAAGTGGGGTACGACATTCTGAAGAACTTGGACGAAGACTGGCCGGTGGCCGTCATCATCCGCCAGCATCATGAGCGCATGGACGGCTCCGGCTATCCGCAGGGCCTGGCAGGGGACGATATCGTCCAGGGCGCGCGCATTATCGCTGTGGCCGATGTGGTGGATGCCATGTGCTCGCATCGCCCCTATCGGCCAAGCCTGGGCACCGAAGCCGCCCTAAAGGAGCTCGAGGCGGGCAGCGGCACCAAGTTTGAGCCGCAGATTGTGGCGGCCTGCCTGCGGCTCTTCCGTGAGAAAGGGTTTCAGCTCCCACAGACGACAGACGCCTACTGAACTGAGGGGTGACTCTTCGGCAGGGTGGGGCTGCAAACGAAAAGGCCCGGAGTCGTCTCCGGGCCTTTTCGTGCCTATATGAGGGGGGCGGCTAGAACTTGTAGCCCACGGAGAAGCTGCCCATGTACGCCCGGCTGTCCGAGATCTGGCTTGCGCCAGCGACGTTGGGGGTGGAGTCGATGCTGCGGTCGTTGTTCACCAGATACATGACCGAAAAATCGTAGGTGACGGGGCCTTGGGTGATGCCGAAGCCGGTGCTGTATATCTTGCGGTCGCTTGAGGGCAGCATGTAGTCGGCAGTGGCGTCGCGTATGGGGTCCTGGTCCCAGACAAAGCCGGCGCGCAGGGCCAGCCAGTCCGTGGCCTTGTACTCGCCGCCGAACTGCAGGCGCCACACGTTGCGCCAGTTCTTGTCGCTGTCGACATCACGCGGTGTGCCGGTCCCGGGGTATTTGGTGTACGAATACGTCAGCTTCTCATAATCCTGCCACTGGGTGTAGATGGCATCGACCTCGAATTTCCATTTGTCGGTGGGCTTGTAAGCCACGCCCAGGGTGTACGAGGCGGGCAGGGTCAGGCTGAGGGACATGGGGGCGTTCTGGAGAACGGCATGCTCCGGGGAGTAGCTCGCGCGGCCATTGTCGGTGTGGCGCTGTGTGGAGTGGTAGGTCAGGCCTGCGCTCCACAGCGGGTTGAAAGTGTAGTGCAAGGCGAGATTGTAGCCAAATCCGATGCCGTCCACCTTCATCCGCATGTCATATTCTGTGCCACCAATGTCGATCTTCTTGCGCAGGTCGGCGGAGCTGACGAGGGCCTCCACGCCAAAGGCGAAGGACAGGTCGTCAGTCAGCTTGAAGGCCAGGTTGGGGTTGATGGAATAGGTCGCCAGGTCGGCGTTGTAGACCTTGTAGCGGCCCGGCCAGTTGTCGGAGTACTGCGTGCCCACGCCGAACCGGGAGAACACGCCGATGCCGAACCAGGCCTTGTCCGACGCCTGGTGGACATAGAAGGCGTGGGGCGGGAAGAAGTAGTTGGTCACGGTGGTGGCCTCGGGCTGGGCGCCCGCCTTCACATTGCCCACAGGCACGATGACTGTGGCGCCAGCCATGACCTGGTTGCCCTTGAGTTGGGTCATGGCCGCGGGATTGTACGCAACGGTGGAGGCGTCCGTCCCCTCGGCGATGACTGCGCCACCCATGGCGTTGGCCCGGGCGCCATACTCGTACAACGCAAAACCGCCTGCCAGAGACAAGCACGGCAGGCTGAGCAGGGTGAACATGGTCATGACGCACATCAAGAAATGATCTTTGGCTCGACTCAGAATCATAGGTGACCTCTTCCTGGGGGGCATTGCCACAGCAGTGAGCTTAAGTATGCAACAACTCGCGACTGGGTCGCTAGTCGTTACCCTCAGAGAGTGAGAAAGTAAACACTCATTTAAAACAAGGCCCAAAGCATAAGGGACGGGGCAACAAAAAAGGGCGCATTTCTGCGCCCTTCTTTCAGGGAAACCGGACACCCGGACTCGGACCGCTACCGCTGCTCCCTTTCGGGCCTGACGGGGTTCACGGCGAATCCGCCGTCCGGCTTCCCCGGGGTATCTTGAGAAAAAAGTGGCGGAGAGGAGAGGATTTGAACCTCCGGTACCCTTTCGGGTACACACACTTTCCAGGCGTGCTCCTTAGGCCGGTCTCGGACACCTCTCCGCGAGGTCGAAACGATTAATACGAAACATGTTGGCTGGCAAGCAAAAAATGCGCCCTAGCTCAGGGGAGTTTCAGGCTCCCGCGCAGTTCGTGCAGGCTGTCGCTGTGCGCTTTGATCATGGCCCTGGGCAGATCGTCGACTATACGGAAGGACTGGTCCGGCCGTAGGAAATTGGCCGTGCCCACCTGCACAGCAGAGGCCCCCAGCAGGATGAATTCCAGCGCATCCTCGGCGCTGACGATGCCGCCGATGCCGATGACCGGGATGGTCACCTTGCGGCAGACCTGGTGCACGCAACGAAGGGCCACGGGCTTGATGGCAGGGCCGGACAGGCCGCCCATGACGTTGGCCAGGGTGGGCTTGCGCGTGCGGATGTCCACGGCCATGCCGAGCAGGGTGTTGATGAGCGACACGGCATCGGCCCCGCCGTCCTGGGCCGCCTGGGCGCAGGAGGCGATATCCGTGACGTTGGGCGAGAGCTTGACGATGACCGGCTTGCCCTTGGCGCGCTTCTTGACCATCTCGGTGACCTTGCGGATCTGCGCCGGGTCCTGCCCAAAGGCCGAGCCGCCCTGGCTGACGTTGGGGCAGGACACGTTGACCTCCAGCGCGGCCACGCCCTCTTCGCCGGAGAGGGTGTCGGCCAGTTCGCCGAACTCCGGCACGGTGCAGGCGTACATGTTGGCGATGATGGCTGTTTCGCGCCAGGGCAGGAGCGGCAGCTTGTCGCGCAGGAAGGCCTCCACTCCAGGGTTCTGGATGCCTATGGCGTTGAGCATGCCGCAGGGCGTCTCGGCCACGCGCGGCATGGGGTTGCCCTCCCGGGCCTTGAGCGACAGGCCCTTGACCACGATGCCGCCCAGGCGTTTCAGGTCGCCGAAGGACGAAAACTCCAGGCCAAAGCCGAAGGTGCCCGAAGCGGTGATGATGGGGTTCTTGAGCACCAGCCCGGCGAATTCCACACGCAGGTCGATCACGGCTCCTCCTAGATCTGCACGGCGGCGGCGGAAAATACCGGCCCGCGCGCGCAGACCTGCACATGTTTGCCTTGGCCGTCCTTGCACACGCAGCCCAGGCAGGCTCCCACGCCGCAGGCCATGGTCTTTTCCAGAGAAATCTCGGCGCGGATGTTCTTCTTCAGCGCATGGGCCTGCACGGTGCGCAGGAAGGGGGTCGGCCCGCAGGCCAGCACCAGCCCGCCGGAGTACTCGTCCATGGCGGCCTCGATGCGCGCGATGATGTCCGGCAGGTCGTCCGCCGAATGCTCCTGGACGGCATCGGCGCGCACCTTCTGCGACATGCTCGAATAGGGATAGAAGTCGATGGATGCGCGGTGGGCGAAGAGCAGGTGCAGGAACTCCGGGGTCGGGTGGTTCTCTATGTAGCCCCGGAAGGGCGCGATGCCCATGCCGCCGGCCAGGAGCAGGGTGGGGGTCTCGGGTGGGGCGCTGAAGCCGTTGCCGAGCGGCCCCCAGATGATCACCACGTCGTCCGGGCGCAGCCGGGCCAGGCGGCTGGTGCCGCGGCCCACCACCTGGACGAAGAACGTCACTGTCTCGGCATCCACGCGGGAGATGGAGAAGGGCCGTCCCCAGGGCAGCTCCAGGCCCCAGAGCTTGGCCCGCAGCATGGCGAACTGTCCGGGCCGGTAGGATTCCCAGCCGGGGTTCTCCAGGGTCAGCTCCACAAAGTCGCTGGGCTCGTCCCAGGTGCCCAGGAAACGGACTTCCCTGACCTTGACTTCACGGCAATTTCTCTCCACCATATTCTCCCTTTGTCCCGCTGGAAATTGTGGGGCTCCCCATCACCTTTCGAGGGTTTCTTGAACAGCACCGAATCGTTTCGACCCGAAATAATGGCTCCGGCGGGCGACCGCGCGAGTTTTCTGGCCGCCGTGGCCGCTGGCGCGGACGCCATCTACCTTGGCCTCAAGCACTTCTCCGCGCGCATGCAGGCGAAAAACTTCGGCCTGGGCGAACTCGCCGTGCTGGTGGCTTTCGCCCACGAGCGCGGGGTGCGCGTGTACGTGACCATGAACGTCCTGCTCAAGCCCGAGGACGCGCGGGCCGCTGGCGGGCTTATGGAGCGTCTGGCGCGCATGGTCAAGCCCGACGCCCTCATCGTGCAGGACCTGGGGCTCATCACCCTGGCCCGGCAGGCCGGGTTCGAGGGTGAGATCCACATCTCCACCCTGGCCAACGCCACCCATCCTGCGGCCCTGCAAGTGGCCAAGGAGCTTGGCGCCACCCGCGTTGTGCTCCCGCGCGAGCTGGACCTGGACGAGGTCAAGCTCATGGCCGGGGCCTGCCCCGAGGGCCTGGGGCTGGAGCTCTTCGTGCACGGCGCGCTATGCCACTGCGTTTCCGGCCGCTGCTGGTGGAGCAGCTTCTTCGGCGGCAAGAGCGGCCTGCGCGGCCGTTGCGTTCAGCCCTGCCGCCGCTTGTACAGGCAAGGCGGGTCCAAAGGCAAGCCTGAACGGCTGTTCTCCTGCCAGGACCTGTCGCTGGACGTGGTCACCAAGCCCCTGCTGAGCGTGCCCCAGGTCACCTCCTGGAAAATTGAGGGCCGCAAGAAAGGCCCGCACTATGTCTACTATATTGTCTCGGCCTACCGCATGCTGCGCGACAACCCGAACGACGCCCAGGCGCGCAAGTCGGCCTATTCCCTCATCGAGCAGGCCCTGGGCAGGCCCGGCACCCACGGGCGCTTCCTGCCGCAGCGGCCCTTCCCGCCGGTAGTCCCCAGCCAGGAGACAGCTTCCGGCTTTCTGGTGGCTCAGGTCAAGAAGGAGCCCGGCGGCAGTTCCTACATCCAGGCACGTATGGATCTTCTTCCCGGCGATTTGCTGCGCCTGGGCTGCGAGGACGATGCCTGGCACCAGACCCTGCCCCTGCGCCGCCGCGTGCCCAAGGGCGGCCGCCTGGATCTGCCCCGTCCCCAGAGCGGGCATCTGCCGCCTTCCAAGGCCCCGGTGTTCCTCATCGACCGTCGAGAGCCCGAGCTCATGCGCATCCTGGCTGACCTTGAGAAGGAACTGGCCGACCGTCCCGAGCCCCCGGAGAAGGAGGCCTCGTCCTTCACGCCCCGGAGCTTCGCCCCGCCCACCCGGCACCTGCGCCTGGACATGGGCGTGTACCGCGCCCTGCCAAAGGTTGCGGCCAAGGGCAGGGCAGGGGACACAGGCGTGTGGCTGGAGCGTTCGGCCCTGCTCGACGTGCCGCGCCCGGTCACCTCGCGCGTCTGGTGGTGGCTGCCCCCGGTCATCTGGCCCAGCGAGGAGGAGCGCTACCGCACCCTTTTGGCCGAAGCCTGCGGACGCGGGGCCAAGATGTTCGTGCTCAACGCGCCTTGGCAGGTGGGCCTGTTCGCCTCCCGCGAAGGCTTACGCTTTGTGGGCGGGCCTTTCTGCAACCTGGCCAGCGCCGAGACCGCCGCACAGTATGCGGATCTTGGCATGGAGGCGGCCTTTGTGAGCCCGGAGCTGTCTGGCGAGGAGCTCATGTCCCTGCCGCGACGGAGCCCCATCCCCCTGGGCATTGTGGTGGGCGGGTTCTGGCCGCTTGGCATCACACGCATCCTGGCCGAGGAGGTGCGCCTTGAAGAGCCCATCCTGAGCCCGCGCGGCGAGGTGGCCTGGGTGCGCAAGTTCGGCTCCAACCACTGGATCTTCCCGGGCTGGGAGCTGGACCTCTCTGGCCACCGCCGTGAGTTGGAACAGGCCGGTTACCAGACCTTTGCCACCATGCGCGAGTATTGGCCCAAGTTCCTGGACCAGAACACCCGCACCAGCGTCTTCAACTGGGACCAGGGGCTGTTGTGAGCGCCCCGGCAGGCTTTGCTGGACGCCCGCTTGTGGGCGTGAGCCGCTGTCTGCTGGGGGAAAAGGTGCGCTATGACGGCGGGCACAAGCTGGACCATTTTCTGGCTGAAGTATTGGGCAGGCATGTGGACTATGTGCCCGTATGCCCGGAGGTGGAGTGTGGCCTTGGCGTCCCGCGCGAGGCCATGCGCCTCGTGGGCGATGCGGAGTCCCCCAGGCTCGTGACTATCCGCTCCGGCGTGGACCTGACGGAGCGGATGCGCGGCTGGGCCGAGTCACGAGTGGAGGAGCTGGCGTCCGAGCCCCTTTGCGGCTTTGTCTTCAAGTATGGCTCGCCCAGCAGCGGAATGAGCCGGGTCAAGGTCTATCCCGAGGCGGGCGGATCGCCCTTGCTCAAAGGCCGGGGCCTGTTCGCCGCAGCCTTCATGGAGCGCTTCCCGCTCCTGCCAGTGGAAGACGAGGGCAGGCTCAACGACGACGGCCTGCGCGAGAACTTCATCGAGCGGGTCTTCGTCATGCAGCGCTGGCGCGAGCTGGAGGCCAAAGGCCTGACTCTGGGCGGCCTGGTGGACTTCCACACCCGGCACAAGCTGCTCATCATGGCCCACAGCGTGGAGCACTACCGCAGCCTGGGGCGACTGGTGGCCACGGCCCGCGAGCTTCCGGCCGAGGTCCTGCGCTCGCAGTACCTGTGCGGGCTCATGGAGGCCCTGCGCCTCACCGCCACGGTGAAGAAGCAGTCCAACGTGCTCGCCCATGTCATGGGCTATTTCAAGCGCCAACTCTCGGCGGACGAGAAGCGTGAGCTCCTGGAAGTGCTGGATGCCTATGCCCGGGAGCTGTTGCCCCTTATCGTTCCGGTGACTTTGCTCAACCACTACGTGAGGAAATTTGACGAAGCCTATCTGGCCGGCCAGTGGTACCTGCATGCCCATCCGGCGGAGCTCAAGCTGCGCAACCACGCCTGAGCCAACAGCCTTTCCCGCCTCCTGCTACGGGGAGTCTTTGAACATGGAGGCTTACAACTCATGAACAGAACTGTTCCGCAGATCCCTGTGACCGAGGCCAAGGCCTTGCTCGACGCCGCGCGTCCCGGCCAGCGCACCCTGCTCGATGTGCGCCAGGACTTCGAATATGCCGAGGGCCATCTGCCTGGCGCTGTTCTCATCCCGCTGCCCGAGCTGGCCGATCGCGCCAGGGAGCTCGACCCGGCCCTGCCTGCGGTGGTCTACTGCCGCTCGGGCGCGCGCAGCCTGGCCGGGGCCAATCTCCTGTCCGGGCTCGGTTTCCGGGACGTCGTGAGCATGCAGGGGGGCATCCTGGCCTGGGATGGGGCGCAGGCCACAGGCCCGGTTGATCTCGGCCTGGCTGCGTTGCTTCCGGCCAAAAACGCCCAGGAAATGCTGGAGCGTGCCTGGGGCATGGAGCTGGCCCTGGGCGACTACTACAGCGCCCTTGCGGGCAGGGCCGCAGAGGCCGAGGTGGCGACCCTGTTCGAGCGCCTGGCCGGGTTCGAGGAGAAGCACCGCCGGACCCTGACGGAGATATGGAAACGCCTAGACGGCGGGGACGCAAAGGCCTTTGAGGCGCGCGCCCGCGCCCATGCGGGGTCCGACATCCTGGAGGGCGGCATCGGCGCGGTGGACTACCTGGGCCAGCTGGGCGATCCTTCAAACACTGCCGAAGCCCTGGAGCTGGCCATGGCCGTGGAGGCCCAGGCTATGGACCTCTACCTGCGACGGGCCAAGGACGAAACGGACGTTGCCCTGCGCCGCCCCCTCCTCTTGCTGGCGGAAGAGGAAAAGGCCCACCTCAAGGTGCTGGGAGCTTTCGTTGACGGCCGCAAGCGCTTCTAGACGCCGCGTTTTTGCAGCAGGTTTCCGCCCAGGATGAGCACCAGCCCGGCATAGGTCGTGGCGTGGATGCTCTCGCCCAGGACGGTGCTGATGAGCAGCAGCGACAGGAACGGTGACAGGAATATCAGGTTGCCGATCCTGGCTGCGCTGGTGGTCAGGCGCAGGGCCGACAGCCAGAGCACGAAGCTCACCCCCATCTCGAACACCCCGACGTACGCCGCAGCAAGCAAGCCCTCTGCGCTGACGGGCGGCATTTCGCTGAACAGCAGCGTGGCCCCGAGCACCAGCGGCAGGGCGAAGGCGAAGTTCAGGAACAGCGCCACCACTGGGTCCGTGGCGCTTTTGGTGTTGCCGATCCAGTACAGCGCCCAGATCAGCGTGCTGCCAAGGGCCAGGCCAACGCCCAAGGGGCTGCCGAAATCCAACGCCGCCAGGTTGCCCTGGGTGGAGAGCACCACCACGCCCGCGTAGCTCACACAGATGGCGGCAAGATCGCGGCCTGTGAGCTTCTGGCCGAGCAGGGGCACGGACAAGAGCGACAGGGTGATGGCCCAGGTGTAGTTGAGGGGCTGTGCCACCTGGGCGGGCAGCAGGGAGTAGGCCTTGAACAGGATCACATAATACAGGAAGGGGTTCAGCGCGCCGAGCAGGGCGCAACGCAGAAGCTCGCGCCGGGTCAGCCCGCGCAGCAGCGGCAACCTGCCCTGGACCGCCAGGATCAGCGCCAGGGTCAGCACGGACACGGCGTCGGCCACCAGCAGCAGCTGCAGGTGGTCCAGGTGGCGCAGGGCGATCTTGAAGGCCGTGGCCACAGTGCTCCAGATGAGCACCGTGCCCAGGCCGAAGAGATAGGCCCGCCTTTGCCGGGAGGCGTTGTCCGCAGTGGCGCTGACCGGCACGGGATGCCCTAGATGACCACGTGGCGCCGGATGTGCTCCACGGCCTCCTCGTTGGAGTCGGTGAGCAGGAACAGGTCCATGTCGCGCGGGCCGCAGTAGCCGTCGGCCACCAGCCGGGTCTGGAACCAGTCTATCAGCCCGCCCCAGAAGTCCTTGCCCAGAAGCACGATGGGAAAGGCCTTGATGCGCCGGGTCTGGATGAGCACCAAGGCCTCGGAGAGTTCGTCCAGGGTGCCGTAGCCGCCGGGCAGGGCGATGTAGGCCATGGCGTACTTGATGAACATGAGCTTGCGCACGAAGAAGTAGCGGAAGTCGCAGCGCACGTTGAGGAAGGGATTGTTGCGCTGCTCCAGGGGCAGATGGATATGCAGGCCCACGGACTGGCCCCCGGCCTCGTAGCAGCCCTTGTTGCCGGCCTCCATGAGCCCGGGGCCGCCGCCGGTGATGACCGCGAAGCCGGCATTGGCCAGCTGCGCGGTGAGGTCCAGGGTCTTCTCGTACCAGGGCTCGCCGGCCTTGACCCGGGCCGAGCCGAACACGGACACGGCCGGGCCGACGTCGTTCAGGGTCTCGAAGCCGTCCACGATTTCGGAGAGGATCTTGAACAGCCGCCACGACTCCTGCATGGAGAGATCGTCGATAAGGTACTGCTTGGAGTTGGGCATTGTCACCTCGAATGTGCGTGATTTAGTGGTTGCGGGCCTGGGCCTTCTTTGGCAAACATGTGTCAGTCCCGGCACTTCGCGCCGGGCAACCAAAGTGTACATGGAAATACGCGCAACCGGAAGAGCGTGCTTGCACCTTGTTCCGCCAAACCGGGCGCACAACCAAAGCGGGCAGAGGACAACATATGAAAATCCATTTTCTGGGCGCAGCCCAGGCTGTCACCGGTTCCTGTTACATCCTTGAGACCGCAGGCAAGCGCTTTTCGGTGGACTGCGGCATGCACCAGGGCAATGCCGAAATCGAAAAACGCAACCTGAACATGGAGAACTACCGGCCCGGCGAACTGGACTTCATCCTGGTGACCCACGCCCACATCGACCACATCGGGCTCTTGCCGCGCGTCGTGGCCGAAGGCTTCAAGGGCAAGATCTACGCCACCCCGCCCACCCGCGACCTCATGCAGATCCTGCTGCTCGACAGCGCCCACATCCAGGAGATGGAGGCCGAGCAGCACCATCGCAAGGGCATGCGCCGGGGCCACAAGACGTCGCCGCCGCCATACGCCGCTGGCGAGCGCCGCGCCAAGGGAGCCGCCACCGCGCCCCACGCGGTGGAGCGCCGGGACGACAAGGAGCAGCCCCTGTACACCACGGCTGACGCCACCGCCACCTTCCCGCTGATCGAGGCCATCGAGTACAACAAGCCTTTTGAACCTGCGCCGGGCATCCGCGTCACCTACCGCGACGCCGGACACATTCTGGGCTCGGCCTTCATCGAGATCGAGTACCTGGAGGAGGGCAAGCCCACCAAGCTCATCTTCTCCGGCGACCTGGGCCGCCCGAACCAGCTCATCCTGCCCGATCCCAGCACGGGCGGCAGCGCGGACTACGTGTTCCTGGAGTCCACCTACGGCGACCGCGACCACAAGAGCGCCGAGACCAGCCGCGAGGAGTTGGCCGCAGCCATCGCCTACAGCTACAAGAATGGCGAGAAGGTCATCATTCCGGCCTTTGCCGTGGAACGCACCCAGCAGATCCTGTACACGCTTTTCCTGCTGGACCAGGAGGGCAAACTGCCCAAGGACATGCCCGTGTACCTGGACAGCCCGCTGGCCATCCGGGCCACAGAGATCTTCCGCAATCACCCGGAATACTTCGACGACGCCACCAAGGCCCTGTTGAAGCAGGGCAAGGATCCGCTGGCCCTGCCGAACCTGCGCTTCAGCCTGTCGGCTGACGAGTCCCGTGCGCTGAACACCATGACCGGTTCGGCCGTGATCATCTCGGCCAGCGGCATGGCCAATGCCGGGCGCATCCGCCACCACCTGCGCCACAACCTCTGGCGCAAGGGCGCGAGCGTTGTCTTTTGCGGCTACCAGGGCGAGGGCACGCCAGGCCGCAAGATCGTGGACGGGGCCAAGAGCATCAGCATCTTCGGCGAGGATATCGCCATCGCTGCCAAGATCTTCACCATCGGCGGGTTCTCGGCCCACGCGGGCCAGGCCGAGATTCTGGAGTGGCTCAAGACCTTCGACGGCAAGGGCACCAAGGTCATCCTCATCCACGGCGAGGTGCGCGCACTGGAGAAGCTGAGCTCGCTCATTCAGGAGCGGCTGGGCATGGAGGTGCACGTGCCCACCTACCTGGAGGAGCTGACTCTCGAGCCTGGCAAGATCATGGTGCCTGTGGTGGACATCGAGAAGGCCCTCCCGCGCATCGACTGGGACTTCCTGCTCGCGGATTCCCGTACACTCTACGCCGAGTTCCAGAAGCGCATGGAGCAGGCCAAGGACAAGCCCTGGGTTGCCCAGACAGAGATACGCGACCGCTTCATGGACGTGAACCGCAAGATCGTGGAGCTGATCTCCGAGCTTTAGCCGGAGCCCTGGTCGGATATGTCGATGCGTGTCATTGCTGGAACATATGGCGGGCGGGAGATCCGCACCGTGGAGGGGCCGGGCTATCGTCCGGCCACGGCCAAGGTGCGCCAGGCCGTGTTCTCCATGCTCGAGGCCCGTGGCGTGGACTGGTCCTGCGCGCGGGTGCTCGATCTTTTCGCGGGCAGCGGCAGCCTGGGCATCGAGGCCCTGAGCCGAGGCGCGCAGACGGTCTGGTTCGTGGAGAAGAACCCGCGCGCGGCGGACTGCCTGCGTGGGACCCTTCGGGACCTTCGCGTCCCGGAGTCGTGCTTCCGGGTGTTCCAGGCCGACCTGCTGAAGTTGCTCGCCCGCCCGGCCAAAGAGGCCTTTGACGTGCTGTTCATCGACCCGCCCTACGGCCTGGACCTGTTGCCCCCGGCGCTGCTCAAGGCCGTGCGCGGCGACTGGATCGCCCCCGAGGCCTTTGTGCTGGCCGAGGTCGAGGCCAGAGCCGACCTCGCGGGCAATGTCCCGGCCCAACTCATCCCGCAGACCGACAGGCTCTACGGCCAGACAAGGATCATACTATGGCAGAACAAGATCCCAGACTCGCCATCTACCCCGGCACCTTCGATCCCCTGACCAAGGGGCATGTGAGCCTCATCAGCCGGGGGCTCAAGGTCTTTGACCGCATTGTGCTGGCCGTGGCCAAGAGCACGCCCAAGAAGACCTGCTTCACCCTGGAGGAGCGCGTGGAAATGGCCCAGGAGGCCTTCCAGGACAAGCCGCATATCATCGTGGAGGCCTTTGACGGCCTGCTCATCGAGTATGCGCTCAAGCGCGGCGCAGGGGCCATCCTGCGCGGCCTGCGCGCGGTCAGCGACTTCGAGTACGAGTTCCAGATGGCGCTCATGAACCGCAGGCTCTCCCGCGATGTGCAGACCGTGTTTCTCATGACGGACTACAAGTGGATGTACTTGAGCTCCACCATCGTCAAGGAGGTCGCCCTGCACGGCGGCAACGTCAAGGGTCTGGTGCCCGAGTCGGTGCTGGCCAAGCTCACCGCCAAGTACGAAGCCCTGAACTGGGACTCCTAGGCCGCGCAATGCACCCCCTGCGCGCCGTCTGCCTCCTCGGGCCGACCGGGTCCGGCAAGACCGGGGCCGCCTTGGCTCTTGCGCGGGCCCTTCCCGTCACGGTGGTCAACTACGACTCCCGGCAGGTCTACGCTGACTTTCCCATCATCACGGCCCAGCCGGACGAGCAGGAGCGCGCCGCGTGCCCGCACGAGCTTTATGGCTTCCTGCCGACTTCTGAGGCCATGACCGCCGCGCGCTTCGCCGAGCTGACCCGGGCCGAGATCACGCGCGCCAGGGAACAGGGCCGGGTGCCGGTGCTGGTGGGCGGGACCGGGCTGTACCTGCGCGCCCTGGAGCAGGGCCTGGCGGATATTCCGCCCGTGCCGCAGGAGGTGCGGGACTGGGTGCTGGGGCGCATGGAGCGCGAGGGCTCGGCCGCCCTGCACGCCGATCTGGCCAAGGCCGACCCGCCCACGGCCGCGCGTCTGCACCCCAACGACACCCAACGCATCAGCAGGGCGCTGGAGGTCTTTCTGGGCACGGGCAGGCCGCTCTCGGCCTGGTTTGCGGACCAGAAGCTCGGACAGACCGGGGTCACGCTGTGCAAGGTCGGGTTGTCGTACACGCTGCGGGAACTGGAGCCTGGGCTAGAAAAGCGCATCGGCCAGATGCTCGCGCTCGGTGCCGTGGACGAGCTGCGCCGGGCCTGGGAGGCCACGCCGGAGCGCAGCGCACCCGGATATTCGGGCATCGGTTGCGCCGAACTGCTGGCGCACCTGCTGGACGGCCTGGACCTGGACGAGGCCTGCGGGCTCTGGTTCCGCAACACGCGTGCCTACGCCAAGCGCCAGCTGACCTGGTTCGCCAAGGAGCAGGACGTGCGCTGGGTCCGGCCCGAGGGGCTGGGCCGCCTGCCGGAACTGGTGCGCGCCTGGGAGGCCGACACAGCCTGAGCGCCCTTGCGGGCCGCTAGCCCCGCGCAAAAACCCCCTCAAAAATGGCGCGCACGTCGGCCTCACCCATGGCCACCGGCGTGTTCACGAAATGGCGCATGCCGGTCAGCTTCATGGCTTCTTCAACGAACTGCGGGATAGACTCCTCGGAAAAACCGAAGTCCTCCGGACGCATGTCCGCCAGGCCCACGGCCTCAAGCAGGGCCTCCAGGGCGATGAGGAAGGGATGCTCGTCCTCCTCGTCGTCTCCGCCCGCGCCGAAGCCCATGGCCACGGCCAGATTCAGCAGCCGGTCGCTGGTCTCCTCGTCCCCCTCGGCAAGTTCGATGAGCCGGCTGAAATAGGGCCGGCAGAGCAGCACCAGGCCGGCCCCGTGCTGGGACTCGTGGTTGAAGCCGCTGAAGGAGTATTCCAGGGCGTGCTGGGAGATGGGCGAGGACAGGGTCAGGCTCATGCCTGCCGCAGTGCTGGCCCAGGCCATGGCCGTGCGCGCGTTCAGGTCGTCGCCGTTGTCCACGGCCGCGGGCAGAAAACGCGTGGCCAGGTGCGCGGCCTCCAGGCAGAGCATGTCGCTCAGGGGCTGCCGGGCCTTGGAAAGGAAGCACTCCACAGCGTGGAAGAACACGTCCATGCCGGTGATGGCCGTGAGACGCGGCGGCATGCTGCGAGTCAGCTCCGGGTCCACGATGGACAGGGCCGGGTAGAAGCTCGCGTGCATGAACCCGCGCTTGCCCTCAGGTCCGCAGAGCATGGCCACGTTGTTGGCCTCGGTGCCGGTGCCAGCGGTGGTGGGGATGGCCACCAGGGGCAGCCCCTTCACGTCCTTGTACTTCTGGCTGGCCATGCTGTCCCAGAACGGTCCCTCAGCCGCGGCGGCCAGGGCAATGCACTTGGCCGTGTCGATGGCGCTGCCTCCGCCCAGGCCCACGATGAAGTCCACGCCCAGCTCCCTGGCCTTGGCCGCTGCGGCGTCCACATCCTCGGTGCGGGGGTTGGTGCGCACGCCGTCGAAGACCACGCTCTTGACTCCGTGCTCGGTGAGCAGCCCTTGCACCCGCGCCAGATAGCCCTGGCGCAGGATGTTTCCGCTGGCGCCGATGACGATCATGGCCTGCTTGCCCTGGGGCAGGTGGGGCGTGGATGCGAGCTCATTGAGCCTGCCGGGGCCGAGGGTGAGAGTGGTGGGCAGGCTGAGGGTGAACGAGAGCATGTGATGCCTCCTAGTGCTTCGCGGCCTCGGCCACGGCGTCTCTGAGTTGCTGGGGGGTGAACAGGTCGCGCAGAACCACGGGTTCCTGCGGGGTATTTTTGGGGAAGATGGCCAGAAGCGGGATGCTCTTGCTGCCCAGGGCGGTCAGCAGGGCCTCGGCCTCGGGGTTGCGCTCCGTGAGGTCGGCCTTCATGATCCTGAGGCCATACGCGTCCTTGAGCTCCTGCATGCGCTCGGGCGTCAGGTTGGTCTGCTCCAGCACTTTGCAGGTGGGGCACCAGTCAGCCGTGAAGTCCACCAGCACCAGCTCCGTGCCGAGCAGGGACGTGAGCGCCTGCGGGGTGTAGCGCTCCCATTGCGTCTTGACCCTGGGCTGCAGGACCCAGTAGGCGCTAAACGCGATGAGCAGCACGGCCAGGAGCTTGAGCGCCAGGGCTCGCTTGGTGTCGAAACCCGGACCGGCCAAGCCCCAGAAGGTGCAGGACACGGCCGTGATCAACAGCAGGATGAGCGTGGACACGAGCATGGACTCGGGCAGGATGTTCAGGAGATAGATGCAGGTGCCCAGAAGGAACAGGGCCACCAGACGCTCCACATGCCCGGTCCAGGGGCCGGGTTTGGGGGTGAAGCGGACCATTGCCGGGAACGCGCAGATGAGCAGGTAGGGCGCGGCCATGCCCAGGCCCACGCTCAAGAGCACGGTGGTGATGACAAAGGGCGGCTGCAACAGCGCCCAGCCCAGCACCCCGCCCAGAAACGGCCCGCTGCAGGGCGTGGCCAGAAGCGTGGTCAGCATGCCTGTGAAGAACGATTGCAGCTTGGGGTGCGTGGTCATCTGGTCGAACTTGAGGTCGATGACCGGCAGGGTGAACACGCCGAGCAGGCTTAGGCTCAGGGCGAAGACGATGACCGTGAGCCCCAGGATAACGCTGGGCTGCTGAAAGAGCTGGCCCCAGGCCAGATCCGTGAAGCCGAAGAGCGCGGCCAGGAACATGAAGTAGGTCAGCGCGCCGAGTGCCAGGAACATGAAGTGCTCACGGATCTTGCTGCGGCGCTGGGCCTCGTTGGCGCTCGCGCCGCCTGCCAGGAGCTGGGACAGTTTTATGCTGATCACCGGCAGGGCGCAGGGCATGAAGTTCAACACGAACCCGGCCAGCAGACCAAGCAGGATGGCCTTGGCCAGCCCGCCGACCTCAAGCCCTGGCTGCAGGTAGCGCGGCTTGAGGCCTTGCCACTGGCCTGCGAGGTTCGGTGCCGGTGCCGCTTCTGGCGTCAACGCCGGGGAGGTGGGCGCCTTTTCTTTCGCCGGGCCTTTCAGGGTGGTCAGGAGCGCCGGCCACCAGGGCTCTTTCAGAGCCTCGGGCAGGGGGGCCGCGGCGGATATGACGAAGCGCAGGTCGAACTGGGTCGGCAGGCACTTGTCCTTGGTGCACAACAGCAGGTTCAGATTGGCCGTGATGGTCTGGGGCAGGGCGGTGCCCTCGGGCAAGGGCAGGAAGATGGGCGTGCGGCCAAGGTAGGCGTTCACCGTCACAGTGGGATCAAAGGGGTCCTGCTTGGGGTGCCCGGGCGGGTAGTAGGCCGTGAGCAGGGTCTTGCCCCCGTCCAGGCTGGCGGTCAGGCGCGTGGGCTTGCCAAAGCCGCCGGGATCATCTGCATAGGTGTACCACCCGGCGTCGGGCTCGATGAACAAGACGGCCAGGTGCGAGGCCGTGAGCCCGGACTGGGCGCGGGCTTCCTGTCCCAGGCTGAATGTTTGCCACTGGGTGGACATCGGGTAGTCGCCATGACGCTCTTGGCCTACTGCGGCAACGGCTGACAAGCTCACAAGGAGAATCGTCATGAGGACTGAGCGAAATATTTTTTGCATCTATTTTTCCAGCTTCAAAGATTTTGGGTTGACATGAGTTGCCACGCCGTTTAAACGCTTCTTCGCCGCAACGAAACGCGGCGCACGTGGGTCACTAGCTCAATTGGTAGAGCAGCGGACTCTTAATCCGGAGGTTCAAGGTTCGATTCCTTGGTGACCCACCACGTAAGACCTCAAAAAGCCGCTTCCACCTGGGAGCGGCTTTTCTCTTTGCACCGGCATGGCTTGCCGGGAAGAGGGGCCAGGCGTGGCGCAACGCGAACGCCAAGGGGGACTGTGCATGGATCATTTGCTAATACTGCGCAATTCGGCCAGGGCTGTCAAGAAATGCCACCTCTGGCGAGGATCTGCCCTCAGGTTAGTGCTTGGCAGAACCTTTGCGGCGGGATAGATTGCCAGGACGAAACGCGCAGAGCACATACGCGCTCGGCCGGACCGGAACGCTGACCACGCCTGCCAAAAGGAGAGTCCATGGGCTTCAGCTTTTTCCCCAAGGAAATTCAGTTCTTTGATCTCTTCACTGAACAGTACGGCAAGCTCTCCGAGGCTGTGACCGCCCTGAACTGCATCTTCCAGGAATTCACGGACTGCGAGAACAAGTGCAAGACCATCAACCTCATCGAAGAGGCTGGCAACACCATTTCGCGCAACATCTCCAAGCAGCTTTCCCTGACCTTCATCACGCCCATTGACCGCGAAGACATCCACGACATCAATATCGCCCAGGAAGACCTGCTGAACCTCATCAAGGCCATCAGCACGCGCATCGGGCTCTATGACTTCACCGTTCTCAAGTTCCCCTCCAAGCGGCTCGTCAAGAACCTCTCCATGATGGTGGAGGAGGGCGGCCGCATGATCCAGCGCCTGCGTGAACGCAAGTCCGTCGAGGAGAACGCCAAGAAGGTCAAGTCGCTCAAGTACGAGTGCGAGATGATCCTGCTGGTGGCACTGGGCGAGGTTTACGACCTGAAGGTCCAGGGATTCGACACGGTGATGGACATCGTCAAATGGACGCACATCTATGACCGCATCGAACAGGCCGTGAACCAGGCCGAGCGCCTGGCCGACATCATCGAAGGCGTGGTGCTGAAAAATGCCTGATGTCCCCCTGCTGCTGGTGGCCATCGTGGCCGTGGCCCTGTTCTTCGACTACACCAACGGGGCCCACGACAGCGCCAACGCCATCGCCACCATCGTCTCCACCAAGGTGCTTTCGCCCAAGGTTGCCGTGGTCATGGCCGCTGCGCTCAACTTCGCGGGCGCGTTCATGGGCGACCAGGTGGCCAAGACCATCAGCAACGGCATCGTCAACGCCGACATGGTCTCGGGTTCCCAGGCCCTGGTGCTGGCGGCGCTGCTCGGGGCCATCTTCTGGAACGTGCTGACCTGGTACCTGGGCCTGCCCTCGTCTTCGTCCCACGCCCTCATCGGCGGCCTCATGGGCTCGGCCGTCTGCTACGGCGGGTTCGGCGCCCTGAACTACATGTCCATCGCGAAAAAGGTTCTCCTGCCCCTGGTGCTCTCGCCCATGGGCGGCTTCTTTGGCGGCTACCTGATCATGGTCCTGCTCACCTGGATGTTCCGGAACCACAAGCCGCGCAAGGTCAACGGCCTGTTCCGCAAGTTGCAGATAGTATCCTCGGGCTTCATGGCCATCAGCCACGGCCAGAACGACGCTCAGAAGACCATGGGCATCATCACCCTGGCCCTGTTCATCTTCCACATGATACCCGGCACCGAGATTCCCGTCTGGGTCAAGATCGGCTGCGCGCTGGCCATGGGCCTGGGCACAGCCACGGGCGGCTGGAAGATCGTCAAGACCATGGGCCACAAGATCTTCAAGCTCGAACCCATCCACGGCTGCGCGGCCGAGACCGCCGCCGCCCTCGTCATCACCGGGGCCAGCCATTTCGGCGCGCCCATCAGCACCACCCACGTCATTTCCACCTCGGTCCTTGGCGTTGGCGCGAGCAAGCGCCTCTCGGCCGTACGCTGGGGCGTGGCCGGGAACATGGTCCTGGCCTGGATCATCACCATCCCGGCCTCGGCGTTGGTGGCGGCCCTGTCCTTCTACGCCCTGAAATTCATCGGCGTGATCAACTAGCCGAACCGCCTTCCCGACGTATACTCAGGCCCGATATCCGGCATCGAAAACACCGATTCACTCTCTGTTTGTGCACCATCAAGCGCCCTGCTATGATCACGCTGCAGATTCTTACAGGGAGGCACGATGGAACAGTTACACGAAGGCCTGCGCTCTGGCATCGAGGATCAGGTTCTCGAACGCTTCAGCAAGGCTGCCCAAAGCCCTCGTGGGCTCTTTTCCTATCCCACCGGCCGGGAGGGTCTCCTGGCCCTGGCCTATCCATCCGAGGCGCTCGGCAGCCTGCCTGAGGCCGTCCAGGAGTTCTACTGCGGCGTTGGCAATCCTTTTGCCGCTGGTTTGCCTGGTGCGGGGGAGCAGGTGCTCGACGTGGGCTGCGGTGCCGGGGTGGACGCGCTGGTTGCGGCGCGGTTGGTCGGCCCGGAGGGCGGCGTGACCGGCCTTGAGTTCTGCCCGGAGATGCTCAAGCGCGCTCAGGCCAATGCCGCCCTGTCCGGTGCGGGCAACGTGCGCTTCCTGCCTGGCGGAGCGGAAAACCTGCCTGTTGCGGATTCCAGTTTTGACCTGCTTCTCTCGAACGGCGTGTACAATCTGGTCCTGCTCAAGCGCCAGGCTTTGGCCGAGGCGTATCGAGCGCTGCGGCCTGGCGGAAGGCTCCAGGTGGCGGACCAGATCCGGGAGGACGAGGCATCGCCTCAGTCCTGTCCGCTTGGGGCCATGGACTGGGCAGGCTGACGTGACGGCGCTGTTCCGGGAAAGGTTTTCCTGGAGATGATCAAGTCCGCCGGGTTCATTGAGCCCAGGCTGCTGCACCGGACCGGCTTCAAGAGTTCTCCGGTGACCATCGGCGCTGTTTTCAGCGCGCGCAAGCCAGTCTGAACGCACCGGTTTCAGCCCTGTTCCGGTTCTTTGCTTGACACATGAACTCTGTGGGTTCATGCTAATATTATTGGAGAAGGTTGAGCTTTCGTCCGATTAAATTGGGTCGGCGGGTCTTCTTGCGTATAGCTGGAGCACAGGGGCATGGAGCAGAAGCTGGGCAAAGTGCTGGTGGTGGACGACGAGGTTGTCAACGTGGTCGTGCTCCGGGGCATCCTGAGCCACGCCGGGTACGAGGTATTGAGCGCCACGAACGGCCCCGCCGCCATGACCCTGGCCACGGCCCAGCGTCCGGACATGATCCTGCTGGACGTGATGATGCCGGGCGAGTCGGGGTTTGATGTCTGCAAACGGCTCAAAAACGAGCCCTCAACCGCCCATGTGCCCATCATCTTCGTCACCAGCCTTTCAGATGTCTCGCAAAAGCTCACCGGGCTGGAGCTTGGCGCGGTGGACTACATCACCAAGCCCTTCTTCGCGCCGGAGGTCGTGGCCCGCGTCCGCTCGCATATGGATTTCCAGCGCCTCCAGGGCGACATCATCCAGGAGCAGGCCAGCCGCCTGGGGCAGATCCAGGCTGCTCAGCGGGCACTGCTCGTGCGGCCTGAGCAGCTGCCCGGAGCGCACTTTGCCGTGCATTTCGTGCCTGTGCTCGAGGCCGGGGGCGACTTCTACGAGGTGGTGGACTTCGGCCAGGGCCGGGCCTCCTATTTCGTGGCCGATGTGAGCGGGCATGATCTGGGCGCCTCCTTCATAACCTCCTCGCTCAAGGCCCTGTTCCATCAGCACGCCGCGCCGGACCGCCCGCCCGCCGAGACCCTGCGGGCCATGAACCGCATCCTCTGCGCCATCACCCCGGAAGAGCTGTACCTCACGGCCGTGCACCTGCACGTGGACCGGGTCAGCGGAACGTACGCCCTGAGTTGCGCCGCGCATCCGCCGGTATTGGCCTGCCTGGCTGGACAGCCTCCGTGTTATTTCGACCTCCCGGGTTCGCCTCTGGGGCTCTTTGACGAGGTGGACTTTGCCAGCATGGAGGGTTGCTTGAGCCCGGGCGACCGCTTCTATCTCTACACGGACGGGCTTGCCGACGGGGTCAACGGCGGACTGGCGACCTCGCTCAGGTTCCGCAGCCTGCTGGCTGAGGCATGCCAGCGCACGCGGGGCGTCCAGCTTTCCGAGTCTGTCCGTGATATGGTCACCGAGCTTGTCGGGGAAGCCGCCCTCGGCGACGACGTCGTGCTCCTGGGGGTTGAGGCATGAAGCCTGTTGCGCTGCAGCCTGAAGAGGGCGTCATCGAACGCCGCTTCCCCGCCAGCCTGGACGATGTGGAGTCCTTCATCGTCGACATGCTCAAGCTCTTGAGGGCGCGCGGCCTGGAGTGCATCTGCTTCGATCTTGAGCTCATGGCGCGCGAAATCCTGGGCAACGCCGTGTGCCACGGGTGCAAGGGCGATGCGGCGCAGTCCGTCTGCGCCCGGCTGTCTGTTCAGCATGACCGGGTGGAGCTGTGCGTCTCGGACCCTGGCGCGGGCTTTGACTGGCGCAACGCGCCCACCTGTCTGCCCGACCCGGCCAGCGAAATGGGGCGTGGGCTCTGCATTCTTCATTTTTACGCGAGCACTGTGGAATTCAACGATTCAGGGAATGCGGTCTGTGTGACCAAGATATTGCCTGTCGAGGAGGGAGAGATGAGCAAGGACAAGGAAGGCCTGGTGCAGCTTGCGCTGGAGCCCAGCGTCTCCGCGAAGAACGCCCAAACCCTGCGGGATTTGTTCAAGCAGCACGTGCAGGATGGAGCACGCAGCATGATCCTGGACTTCAGCCAGGTCGAGAGCGTCGATTCCGTGGGCATCGGGCTGCTTGTGGCTACGCACAACTCGCTGAGCAAGGTGGGCGGGCGCCTGTCCCTGGTCAACGTAAGCCATGACATCTACCAGCTCTTCATCTTGATGCGCCTGGACAAGCATTTCGACATCTCCCAAGCCGGAGCGGGGGGCTTGAGCCATGAGCTTTGAAGTCAACGACCTCATGGGAGGATTTGTGGAGGATTGCCTTGAGCATCTGGACCACATCGAGTCCTCGCTCCTGGATATTGAGGCCGCCGGGGACGACCAGGACCCGGAGGTGGTCAACAGCGTGTTCCGCGCCGCGCACTCCATCAAGGGCGGGGCGGGCATGCTCGGGCTCGACAACATCAAGGCCCTCTCGCACATGCTCGAAAACGTCCTGCACATGGTGCGCAGCAATGAGATGGTGCCGACCCACGAGGTTGTGGAGGTGCTTCTCAAGGGGTTCGACAAGCTCACGGAGATGATCAAGGACGTCGAAGACAGCGAGAACATTCCCATCGATGTCCATGTGGCAAAATTGGTGGCGCTGACAGCGAATAACTCCTCCAGCGCGCTTGCCCAGAGGGAGCCTGCCAGGATCGAGGTCGGGCCGACGCGCATCTTCACCGTCGACCCGGTGAGCCTTGACCAGGCCAGAGCGGGCGGCAACGAGATCTACCTGCTGGAGTACGACCTGATCCACGACATCCACGGCAAGGGCAAGATGCCCATGGAGGTCCTGCGTTCCCTCACGGACACCGGACGCATTGTGGACTGCAAGGTGGACTTCGCCTCTGTGGGCGATCTGGACGCCTTCGGCAACAGCATCCCCTTCTATGTTCTTTTCGCCACGATCCTGGAGACCAAGTATGTCTGCGGGCTGGTAAAGCTCCCCCAGGAACGCGTGCGGCACATCGAAGACGCCGGGGATGCGGTGCACATCGCGCCCCTGTCCACCTTCCGCGAGGAGTTCGGCGCGGTGGTGCTGGACGTCAAGGACGGGGCAGGGCGCATCATCGTGTCCAGGGACGTGGACGCCCATGCCTTGTCCAACCTGCGCGTGGCGCTGCTTGGCGCCATGAACCGCTGTGGCAGCCTGGTTGTGGACTGGAGCGGAGTCACCCAGTGTGACCTGTTCTTCTACCAGCTGCTGTGCGCCGCGCAGCACACCTGCAGCGCCAAGGGCATCCGCCTGGCGCACGAGGGGGCTCTGGACGCCGATCTGCGCAAGGCTGCGGCGTCCATGGGCTTTGGCTGCCAGGGCGTGTCCGGCTGCCTGTTCAACGCGGCCTGAAGACCATCTGACCCGCATGAAAAGACCCCGCCCGGCCGTGAAGCCTTGCGGGGTCTTGTCTTTTAGTGGAGCCAGCGCGCGGAATCGAACCGCGGACCTGCTGATTACGAATCAGCTGCTCTGCCAGCTGAGCTACGCTGGCTGACTCGCGATGCGCCTTGATATACAAGCCTTCCTGGCTGGTCAAGGGCAAAAATAATTCTCCCAAAATCTCCCCGAACCTCAATCAAACGAACGCCGTTCGCATCCGTCAACCGTCCACCAAGGAGCATGTCATCGCCGCCGGTGCGGGCCGTGCCGCGTCAGTCGAACCTGTGGCCGCGTCGGTGCTCCCAGATGGGGATCATGGGCAAAAGCTCGCCCGGTTCCTCCAGCCCGGAGACGATGAGCAGGCCCTGGGCCTCGATCATGTCCCGGCGCGTCTCACGGGTTCTGTCCAGCAGCGGGGTCGCGTGCAATTCCGAGCCGTGGGGCGCGATGGTGCAAGGCACCAGCTTTTCCCAGCCGGGCTGGGCCAGGGGCGGCATGACGAGCGGCCGCGTGAGCACGGGGCTCGGCACGGGCAGTGTGCGCCCGCGCAGCCAGCACACGGCTGGGAGCACCAGGGCGTGCATGAGGGCGAAAACGGCCCAGGGCGTGCCCGGCAGGGCGAAAAGGATGGTGCGGTCGCGTACGGCGGCGAAGAAGCTTTTGCCCGGCGTCAGCGCCACCCCGCTGAACAGCGGGGTGAACCCGGCCAGGCTGGCGGCGCGCAGGATGAAATCGCGTTGGCCCGGGCCGGTGCCGCCCGTGGTCACGATGCAGTCGCAGTCCGTGGTTTCGCGCAGGCGTGTGGCGATGTGCTCCAGGCCGTTGGCGCAGACCTCGCTGTGGACCTTGTCGATCCCTCGTAGACGCAGCAGGCCGGCTGCCAGGAGCAGGTTGTCCGCGGGAATTCGTCCGTCTTCGTCCCCGGCATCATCCCCAGCATTCAGGGAGGCCAGTTCGTTGCCGATGGCGAGGACGCAGGTCTTGGGCGGCAGATAGGCCTCGACGTGCATGATGCCCGACACGGCCAAGGTGGCCAGCACCGCCGGGGTGAAGTCCTCACCACGCCGGATGACGCGCGATCCGGCCTTGATGTCGCACCCGGCCGGGCAGACGTGCAGGCTTGGCGACAGCTCGTTTTTCAGCACCAGCCTGCCCCCGATGACCTCGGCATCTTCAGAGGCCACGACGCAGTCCGCGCCATCGGGCAGCTGTCCTCCGGTGAGCATGACCACGGCCTGGCCCGCTGCCAGGGGAGTCACGCTGTTGCTGCTGGGGCGGATCTCGCCCGTTATGCCGAAACTGGCGGGAGTCTCCGGGGACGCGCCCAGGGTCGCCTGGCTGTCCAGGGCAAAGCCGTCCACGTTGGATTTTGGCAAAACCGGACTGGAGTGGGCGGCGAAGAGGTCGCGCGCGCAGACCAGGGCCAGGGCCTCGGTGACGTGCACGGTCTGCGTTTGCGGCGCGTGGGCCTGAAGATGGTGGCGGATCTGCTCCAGGGCCAGGTCGCGAGAGATGCGCTGGTCAGTCATGTGTTGTTTTCCTCCCGTCACTGATGCTCCTGTGCCGGTATTTGGGACAGCACGGTCTGCCGGAGCAGCTCGAGCTCCTCCGGGGTGTTGGCGTTGCGAAAGGTCATGAGGTCCGGGTCGGCCGCAAGCAGGGTCTCCACAGGCAGGGGCGAGACGCGCACCTGGTCGAAGAAGCGGATGATCTTGTAGTCTTCCCGGGCGAGCTGGGCCTCGATGTGCGGCAGGCAGCGGCGGGAGTAGATGGCGCAGAGCGGTTCGAAGTAGCCGTCGGGCTTTTGGGGCAGCACCACGTCGTCTTCCGGGCGCAGATGTTCCAGCAGGGCGGCGAGCAGGGCCGGGCGCAGCAGCGGGGTGTCGCAGGCGGTGATGAACACATGCTCGGTGCGGGCATGCTTGAGCGCCGTGCGGATGCCGGTGAGGGAGCTGCGCGCCGGGCAGGCGTCGAGCACCAGCCGCCAGGGCGCGCCCGCCTGCAGGGGCTGGAACGCCTCGGGTTCCTTGGCCACAAGCAGGATCTCCGCAAAGCGGCCGGAGAGCGTAGCCACGAGCGTGTCCAGGATGGTGCTGCCGCCCACCTTGAGCAGAGCCTTTGTGGCGCCGCCCATGCGTTTGGCCGCACCCCCGGCCAGGATGGCGGCGGTGCAGGGCAGGGGAGTGGGAGGGGAATCGGTACTGCTCATTCTGAAACCATAGGTTGAATTCAAATTTCGGGCAACCGCCATCACAGTCATTTGCTGCGGAAAGATTGCCATCAGGGGGCACATCCCCTTGAGGCTCGGGCCTGGACTGTGTATTCAGTCAGACAGGCGACCCGCCCAGCACCATCGAACTCTGGAGACACGATTGGACCAGCGCGCTTTGCACGCCTTCTTCGCCCCGCGAACCGTGGCCGTCATCGGCGCCTCGGCCACGCCCGGCAAGGTCGGGCACAGCGTTGTTGCGAACATGCTGGCCGAAGGGTTCAAGGGCCGTCTGTTCCCGGTGAACCGAAAAGGCGGCAACATCGAGGGCCTCCCCGCCCTGCGCTCCGTGTCCGAACTGCCGGGCGGCATCGACCTTGCGGTCCTGGCCGTGCCTCGGGAGCACGTGCTCCCGGCCCTGGAGGAGCTTGCCGCCAAGGGGCTCAAGTCGGCCATCGTCATCAGCGCGGGCTTCCGCGAGGTGGGCCGCGAGGGCTTCGAGCTGGAGCAGAAGATGGCCGAGCTGGCCAGGAGCTCCGGCATCGCCCTGCTTGGGCCCAACTGCCTGGGCATGATGAACACGGCCCAGGGCGTCAACGCGTCGTTTTCCGCCACCCAGCCGCTCCCCGGCGACCTGGCCTTCTGCTCCCAGTCTGGTGCGCTGTGCGTGGCCATCCTGGACTGGGCCAGGGGCGAGAACATCGGCTTCTCCAAGTTCGTGAGCCTGGGCAACAAGGCCGTGCTGAACGAGACGCACATGCTGCGCTATCTCGGCGCGGACCCTGCCTCCAAGGTCATCCTGGGCTACCTTGAGAACGTGGAGCACGGCGAGGAATTTGTGCGCACGGCCAGGCAGGTCTGCCGCACCAAGCCCGTGATCATGCTCAAGGCCGGGTCCACCGCGGCCGGGGCCAAGGCCGCCAGCTCGCACACCGGGGCCATCGCCGGGTCGGACAAGGCTTACGAAACGGCCTTCCGGCAGTCCGGCATCGTCCGGGCCAAGGACGTGGAGTCCCTGTTCTGCCTGGCCGAGGCCTTCGCCAACCTGCCCCTGCCCAAAGGCCCCAACGTGGCCATTGTGACCAATTCCGGCGGGCCCGGCATCCTGGCCGCCGACGCCTGCGAAAAGTCGCGCCTGCACATGGCCCGGCTCTCGCCCGAGACCGTCCAGCGCCTGCAGGCCCTGTTGCCGCCCTACGCCTCGGTGTACAACCCGGTGGACATCATCGGCGACGCCAACGCCGAGCGCTACCGGAAAGCCCTGGAGATCGTGCTGGACGACCCGCTGGTCCATGCCGTGCTGCTGCTTTTGACGCCCACGGCCATGGTCGAGATCGAGGCCACGGCCACGGCCGTGGCGCACCTGGCCAAGCGTTCGGAGAAACCCGTGGTCTCCTGCCTCATGGGCCGCAGCCACGTCTACGACGGCAAACGCATCCTGCGCGCGGCCGGGCTGCCGTGCTACGCCTTTCCGGAACCGGCCATGCGCAGCATCGAGGCCATGTACACCTACGCCCTGTGGAAGCAGAAGCCCGTGCCCGTGTACGAGTCGCCCCCGCGTGACACAAAGGCAGCAGGCCGGGTCATTGAGGAGGCGCTGGCGCGTGGCCAGAACGAGATCGTGGAGTTCCAGGGGCGCGAGGTGCTCGACGCGTACCACCTGGCCACGCCCCGGACCGTGCTTGCCCGCAGCAGCGACGAGGCCGTGCGCGCGGCCCAGGACATGGTCGGCCCGGTGGCGCTCAAGATCGCCTCGCCGCAGATCTCCCACAAGACCGACGTGTCCGGGGTGGTCCTCAACCTCGACGGCGAGGCCGCCATCCGCCGGGCTTTCTGGGACATCACCAGCCGCGCCCAGCGCCTGCGGCCCGACGCCTGCATCGCCGGGTGCCTGGTGCAGGAGATGGCGCCCAGAGGCGCGCAGGAGGTCATCGTGGGCTTCAAGCGCGACGAGCAGTTCGGGCCGCTCTTGATGTTGGGCCTGGGCGGCATCCATGTGGAGATACTCAAAGATGTGGCTTTCCATCTGAACCCCTTGAGTCGCGACGATGCTTTTGGCATGATCCGGTCCATACGGTCGTACATGCTGCTCAAGGGCGTGCGCGGCACCCCGTGCGCCAACCTGAACGCCCTGGCGGATGTGCTCCTGGCCCTGTCCGCCCTGGCCCAGGATTTTCCGCAGGTGTACGAGGCGGAGTTCAACCCGGTTCTGGTGAACCATGAGCGCGCGCTTGTGGCGGACATGCGCATGACCCTGCGCGCGTAAGGTATTGGCGAGAGAGGAGGAGACAATGGTTGGCGTGTATATCGGCTCCACGACGGGGTATTCCGGGAAAAATCTCATCGCCATGTCCCTCGGGCTGCGCTTCAAGAAGGAAGGGCTGCGCGTGGGCTACATGAAGCCCGTGGGCGCGGTGCCGCGCAAGGAGAACGGGCAGCCCGGCGACGAGGACGCCTTCTTCCTCCAGGAGGTCCTGGGCCTGCGTCAGGACCCGGAGCTGGTGACCCCCGTGGTGGTGACCCGCGAGTTTTCCGTGCGCGCCTTCCGTGAGGACATCGGCGACCTCATGCCCGGCATCATCTCGGCCTACGAGGAGTTGGCGCGCGACAAGGACGTCATGATCATCGCCGGATCGGGCAACCTGCTCGGCTCTGGCACGTATTGCGGCCTGGACGGGGTCAGCGTGTCTCGCGCGCTTGGGGCCAAGACGCTCGTCATCGACCGCTACCAGAATGAGCTCAAGTACGACTATGTGCTGCGCTGCAAGGAGGCCCTGGGCGATTCCCTGGCCGGTGTCATCCTGAACGACATTCCGGAGCACTACCGGCCCGAGGTGGACGAGCTCATCGTGCCGTTCTTCAAACGCAAGGGCGTGGACGTGCTGGGCGTCATCGCCTCGGACCCCATCATGAGCGCCATCAAGGTCAGCGACCTGGCCGAACGCCTGGGCGGGAAGATCATCTCCGCACACCACAAGGCCGACCGCGTGGTGGAGAACTTCCTCATCGGCACCATGCAGGTGGAGAATTTCCTGACGCACTTCATGCGCCACAAGAACTCGGCCATCATCGTCGGCGGCGACCGCTCCGACGTGCAGCTGGTGGCGCTGGAGGGCAGCTGCCCCTGCCTCATCCTCACCGGCAATCTGTATCCCAACGACATCATCCTGACCCGCTCCGAAGTGCTCCAGACACCCATCATCCTGGTGCGCGAGGATACCTTCAGCGTGGCCAAGAAGATGGAGACCATCCTCTCGCGGCACAAGCTGCGCGACATGATCAAGGTCAACCACGGGGTGCAGCTGGTGGGCGCTGCGCTGGACTTCGACCTGCTCAAGGACAAGCTGGGATTGTAGGCCGCAGGGCAGGAAAGAATGCAGAAGGCCGGGTCACCCCGGCCTTTTCTTTTGATTTGCGCCGACCCTACTTGCCCCGCCGGATGTTGTACACCGCCCCGCCATCGCTCCAGAGGACCACATGGGCGTTGCCCACGCGGTTGCCCAACAGGCGCACCGTGGCCTCGGCAAAAAGATCGCGGTCCGGGGCCGGGCGCAGGTAGTCCACGCCCAGGTCGATGGTGGCGATGCGGTCATCCAGGCGGCAGCAGGTCCACACAGCGAACCCGCCGCACACATCCACCAGGGTCGAGATGACCCCGCCGTGCAGGGCAGGCCGCCGCACATCGCCCACCAGCTCCGGCCGGAAAGGCACGCGCAGCCGCACCAGGCCCTCGCGCAGCTCCTCCACCTTGATGCCCAGCACCTGGTTGAAGGGGATGCCGCTTTCAATGAGCTCGGTCAGCTTGGCGAAGTCCATGGGCGCTCCTGGCGTTGATTTGCGCGTGGTCGTGTCGTTGCTTTGCGTGTGGTCATGGCTGGTCGGCGGTGTTGGGCGGGCCGAACAGGGCCTGGGCCTGGCCGCGCCAGAAATCATAGGCCTCGCGCCCGTGCAGCCAAATGGTGGCCTCGCGCACCAGGCCTGTCGCAAGGCCCCGCCGCAGCTCGTCGAGTGCGATCTGCGCCGCCTGCTCCAGCGGGTAGCCGTATGCCCCGCAGCTGATAGCCGGAAAGGCTATGCGCCCAAGGCCGCGCTCGTGCGCCAGGCGCAGGCTCGATGCATAGGCCGAGCGCAGGGTGGTCTCCTCGCCAAAGCCGCCGCCGCGCCAGATGGGGCCTACGGTGTGGATGACGTGGCGCGCGGACAGGTTGAAGCCGGGTGTGAGCACCGCCTGGCCAGGGGGCAGGGCGCCGCTGCGCAGGATGATGTCGTGGCAGGCGTCAAGCAGCTTGGGGCCGGCCGCGCGGTGTATGGCCCCATCCACGCCGCCGCCGCCCAGCAGGCCGGAGTTGGCCGCGTTGACCACGGCGTCGGCGTCGGAGCGGGTGATGTCGCCCTCACGGAGCAGGAGTTGGCCGTCGGCAAAGGTCCACTTCGTCATTGCGGCTCCGGGCTTTGGCGTGCGCTAGTCGTCCTCGTCCGCGCCCTGCGGTCCTGGTCGCATCTGGGCGTCCACGCTGGCCAGGATGATGCGGCCCAGGTGCACGTCCTCGCCGATGCGCGCTCTAAGCGCGTCGATGCTCTCGAACTTGCGCTCCGCGCGCAGGCGCTGCACGAACTGCACGCCCAGGGTCTGGCCGTAGATGTCCCGGCCGAAGTCCATGATGTGCGTCTCCAGGGTCAGCCCGGTGTCGCCGAAGGTGGGGTTGTAGCCCACGTTGGCCACTGCGGGCAGAGCCTCGCCGTCCAGGATTGCCCAGACCGCGTAGACGCCGGGCTTGGGCAGGAGCACGTCCTCATAGGCCAGGTTGGCCGTGGGGAAGCCCAGCATGGCCGCGCCGCGTTTCATGCCGTCCACCACGCGCCCCTGGACCTCGAAAAACCGCCCCAGCAGCGGGCGCGTGTCCCAAACGTTGCCGGACTGCACCATGTCGCGGACGCGCGTGGAGCTGACCACGGCCCCGCCCACGATGACCGGGTCCAGGCGCTCGACACCGAAACTGAGCTGCTGGCCGAGCTGGCTCAGCAGGTCGAAGTTGCCCTTGCGGCCCTTTCCCATGGCGTAGTCGTAGCCGATGACAAGCTCGCGCAGGGCCAAGCCCTCCACCAGATAACGGCGCACGAACTCTTCAGGCTCCAGCGCGGCCATCTGGCGGGTGAACTCCAGCACCAGGCTGACGTTCGGCCCCTGGCTTTCGATGAGCCTCAAGCGCTGGCTGGTGCTGGTGAGAAAGGGCGGGGCCTTCTGGCCCATGAGCACGGTCATGGGGTGTGGGTCGAAGGTCACCACGACGCTGACAAGGCCCTGCTTGCGGGCCTTGGCGCAGGTCAGGGCCAGCAGGCGCTGGTGGCCCACGTGAACCCCGTCGAAATTGCCGATGGTGACACAGGACCCCGCGATGGTGTCGCGGAGTTCGTCAATGGTGCGGGCGGTGATCATATGCAGGCAGCTTCCTTATGCGGACACAATGCTGTGGGTAGCAAAATGCGCGATCAGCATCAAGGGCTGCGTTTCTCGCCCTGGGCGCCTTTGTCGAAGCGTTCGCCGGCGGCCTTCTGCAGTTGCGCAAGGCGCTTCTTCTGCGTCTCCGTGGCGGCCAGGGCCTTGGTTTTGTCCATGTGGAACTGCATGTTCTTCTTGTCGCGCCCGTAGAGCGCCGCATAGGTGAGCTGCAGGTGGGCCTCGAAAAGGTCGCCGGACTCCCCGTAGATGCGGCCCAGATGGAAGCGGACCTCAGAATCCTCCGGAACCTCGCGCACCACGCGCTCCATGGTGCTGATGGCGCTCTTGTAATCCTTGCGCTCGGCCATGAGCCGCGCGACGAAGAACAGGGACATGGCGTCGCGCGGGTTCATGATGGTGGCTTTCTGGAGATACGGTCCGGCCTTGGCGAAGTCACCCTTGTTGAAATAGAAGATGCCGGCCTCGCGCAGCACCAGCGGGTCGTTGTCGCCACAGGCCAGGGCGGTCTCGAATTCGTGTTCCGCCTGGCTCATCCGCTTGAGACGGTCCAGGGCGATGCCTTTGCCTGCGTAGTCCAGGCAAAGCATCTCGGTCTTGGGCTTGCTGTTGTAGTAGGCCAGGGCCGTGTCCGCGCCGCTCATGCGGGCGCGCACCAGGGTCTGGATGCGCAGGAACTTGTCGCGGTTGTATTCTCTTGCCACGACTTCAGCCGGCATCCTGCGGATGCGGTCGCGCAGATAGGCGACGCGCTCGCTCAGACCGGGGTGGGTGGAGAGGTAGGTCGGAACGTTGTCACTGCCGCTCATGAACCAGTGCTGCTTCTGCATGATCTCGAAAGTTTTGGGCATGGCGTCCGGGTTGTAGCCGGATTTCATCAAATAGACGATGCCGACCTCGTCCGCGTCGCGTTCGTTTTCGCGGGTGTACATGAGGAAGGCCGACTGCGCCCCGGCCATTGCGCCCGTGGCCACAGCCTGGCCGATGGCGTTGGTGCTCGTGCCGCCGCCGTTGGCGCCGATCAGCGCGCCTGCCAGCACCCCCGCGATGGAGGCGATGTTGATGAAGCGCATCTGGTCCATGCGCTTGGCCACGTGGCGTTCCGTGACGTGCGCCAGTTCGTGGCTGATGACGGCGGCCAGCTCGTCCTCGTTCTCTACGCCCAGGATGAGGCCGGTGAAGATGTAGATGTAGCCGCCGGGAATGGCGAAGGCGTTCATGGAGCCCTGGCCCACAACTGCGCTCTGGATGGTCCAGGGCTGCGGCGGCAGGGTGGCGGCCACGCGGTCAACCACGCCCTTGACGTAGGACACGACCTCGGGGTCGTCCACGAAGCTCATCTGGGCGCGGATGGCGTTGTCGAACTTCTTGCCCATCTCCTTTTCGTCGGCCACGGTGATGGAGCCGAACATCGCCCAGGCCTGGCAGGGGGCCAGAACGATGAGCAGGGCAGCCATGAGGCTGGCTATAAGGGGCAAGGACCTGGGCGCTCTGTTCATGGAGTTTCCTTCGTTGCTGATGGCGTTGGCCGGTCATCCAAGCAAGGGGAAGCCTAACACCAATCGCTCAAAGAAAAAAGGATGCCCCGATGGAACATCCTTTTTGGAAACATGTGCAAACCAGGATAGTTACTTGTTCATTATGTTCAGGAACTCATTATTGCTCTTGGTCTTGCGCATCTTGTCCAGGAGGAACTCCATGCTGTCAGTGGAATTCATGGGCGAGATGACCTTGCGCAGGATCCAGACGCGGTTCAGCACGTCCTCGTCGAGCAGCAGCTCTTCCTTGCGGGTGCCGGAGCGGTTGATGTCGATGGCCGGGAACACGCGCTTCTCGGAGAGGTGGCGGTCCAGGTAGATCTCCATGTTGCCGGTGCCCTTGAACTCCTCGAAGATGACCTCGTCCATGCGCGAACCGGTGTCGATGAGCGCCGTGGCGATGATGGTCAGGCTGCCGCCGGACTCGATGTTGCGCGCCGCGCCGAAGAAGCGCTTGGGGCGCTGCATGGCGTTGGCGTCCAGGCCGCCGGAGAGCACGCGCCCGGAGGACGGGGTCACGGCGTTGTACGCGCGGCCCAGGCGGGTGATGGAGTCAAGCAGGATGACCACGTCGCGCTTGCGCTCGACCAGGCGCTTGGCTTTCTCCAGCACCATCTCGGTCACCTGCACATGGCGGGTGGGGGGCTCGTCGAAGGTGGAGCTGATGACCTCGGCGCGCACGGTGCGCTCCATGTCGGTGACTTCCTCGGGACGCTCGTCGATGAGCAGCACGATGAGGTAGACATCAGGGTGATTGGCGTTGATGGAGTTGGCGATGGTCTGAAGCATCATGGTCTTGCCGGTGCGCGGCGGGGCCACGATGAGGCCGCGCTGGCCACGGCCGATGGGCGCGAGCAGGTCGATGACGCGCGAACCGTGGTTCTCGGCGCCGTTTTCCATGATGAAGCGCTTGTCCGGATAGAGCGGGGTCAGGTTGTCGAAGAGCACCAGGTGCTTGCTGGCCTCCGGCGGCTCAAAGCCGATCTCGCTGACCTTGAGCAGGGCGAAATAGCGCTCGCCCTCCTTTGGTGGCCTGATCTGCCCGGAGATGACGTCGCCCTTGCGCAGGCCAAAGCGGCGTATCTGCGAGGGGGATATGTAGATGTCGTCCGGCCCAGGCATGTAGGAGTAGAGGGGCGAACGCAGGAAACCGAACCCGTCGGGCAGGATTTCCAGCACGCCTTCTCCAAAAATTTGGCCATTTTGCGATGCGCATTCCTGGAGCAGGGCGAAAATGAGCTCCTGCTTGCGCAGGTTGCTCGGGTTTTCGACCTTGAAGTTGTTGGCCAACTCCATGAGCTCGGGCATGCTCTTCTGCTTCAGATCCGTGAGGTTGAGCTTATTCTCCGAAGTAGGAGTGTAGTCATCCTCGACGTAGTCCGGGACTGGAACGTTCTTGGGAGGGCGATTCTGGTGTTTTTCGCGGGGCATTATTGAGCCTCACGCTCCGTAGGATAAGGTTTTAGGAATGGCAGAGTCCTCACGTCGAGGATGATCTACAGAACTTGATCAATGCTTGTATGTAGTCAAATCCGTTTTGTGGATTGTATTTCTGCCGCAAGGCAGGCAAGGGCGGGGCATATTTCGACACGTATATTGGGCGACAGGCTTCCCGTGTGGAATTGTACCAACTGTGGATGTAAAATATCCCGCGCGAACGCGCTGAACAATCGCCTAACCCAAAGGTCTGGCGTTGACAAGGGGGGTTACTTGGCTTTTTGCAACTTTTCCTGTTGCTTCAAGATGACGTCGGCAAACATCTCGTTAATGTCCACTTTGACATCGGCCTGTTCCCGGCCAAGGGCAAAGGCAAGCTCCATGGAAACCAGGGTCATGGCCTGCTCAAGCAGTCGCCGTTCGCCAAAGGAGAGTTCCTTGTCCATGCCGATGAGGAAGAGCTCCTTGAGCACATAGGCCACATCGGACAAATCCGTGCTTTTGAGCTTTTCAGAATACTCCCGGTAGCGCCGGTTCCAGTTCTGGCCGGTGTAGCCGGTGAATTCGGAGCGGTCCTTCAGGGACTCGAACACTTCCTGTCCGTGGCGCAGGCTGCAGACATGGCGCAGCCCGACGTTTGTGGCATTCTTCACCGGAACCATGAGGGTTACGGAATTGCTCAGGATGCGGACAATATAATACTCGGCCTTGGTCCTGCTGATTTCCTGGCTCTCTATGCGCTCGATGCGTCCCACGCCCTGGGCGGGGTACACCACCAACTCATTGATTTGAAACACTGAATCTCCTTAGAAAACTTAAGGATACTTTTCCGGCGAATTGGTACATTACCCCATTGTTCCGGAAGTGTCCACCGTGGCCTCCCCGGGAGGGGAAGCCGGGAAACGGAAGGAATTTATGAACTGCGTGGCCTCGCCCGCACCGCGCCGGAGCATCAGCGTAAGCCCCTTGTGGGCCGCTGCACAGACTGCGCGAACAGTCTCCAGTTCCTCTGGGGCAAAACTCTCCAGCACCCAGCGAGACACAGCCGAGGAAAATTCCGGTCGGCCAATGCCCAGGCGCAAGCGCAAAAACTCCTCGCTGCCCAGGTGCTCCACGATGGAGTCGACGCCCTTGTGGCCGTTCGACCCGCCGCCTCGCTTGAGCTTCATGCGGCCAACAGACAGGTCCAACTCGTCGTGCACGACCACCACGTCCGCAAGGCCAACCCCGTGCCACCCGCAGATGCGGGCCACGGCCCGGCCGGACAGGTTCATGAAGGTCATGGGCTTGGCCAAAAGACAACTCACGCCGCCCAGGGTCACGCTGAAGAGCTGGTAGTCGCCCTCGGCCTGGAGGGTCTCCAGGCGCATGCTCTTGCGCTCCCGTGCGGTGGCGAGGATGTCATCGATGACAAAAAAGCCCATATTGTGCCGGGTGGCAGCGTATTCTGGCCCTGGATTGCCCAGGCCGACGATGAGAGGGACAGTACGCATGGGTTGCATCCATTGGGCCGCTGCGCCTGGCAGGGGCAGATGCGGTAAAGGGAATTGCGGGGGGAGCCGGACTCCCCCCGCAATCAGGCCCAGACAAGCCGGGAAGATATGCTTACAACGCCGTGTGGCTACTTCTTGGCAGCAGCAGCAGCCGGCTCGGCGGCCTTGGCTTCCTCTTCAGCTTCCTGGGCCACGATGCCGACAACAGCGAAGTTGTCGTCGTAGACGGCCTTGACGCCGGCGGGGAGCTTGATCTCGTCGATATGCAGGTTCACGCCGAGGTCGAGGTCAGTGACGTCGATGACGATCTTCTCAGGCACGTCCAGAGGCTTGCAGATGACTTCCAGGGTTTCACGGAAGATCTCCAGCAGGCCGCCCAGGACGATGCCCTTGGCCTTGCCTTCCACAACGACCTTCACGTCGACCTTGATCTCGCGCTCCAGGTCGACGCCGTAGAAGTCGACATGGATGGGAGTGGACTTCAGCGGATCGAACTGCATGTCCCAGATCAGGGAGGGCAGGGACTCGGCCTTTCCGTCCATGTCCATCTCCAGGTGGAAGACGCGGGAGCTGCCGACCTTGCGGTGCAGCTTGGTCAGGGGCAGCATGTCCACCACAACCGAGATGTTCTGGCCTTTCTGGTTGTAGTAAACGCCGGGAACCAGATTCTTGGCGAGCATGCGGCGGCAGGTGCCTTTGCCTCTTTCGGCGCGCGGACGCACGCTCAACGTCATCATTTCAGCCATTTCCTCATCTCCTTTCAGAAACCGGGTGACCTGGTAAGCCGCCCGAAAATATGTTCAATGGTTAAACAAAAAGGACGCTGACCGAGGCCTCGCCGTGAACATTCACGATGGCCTGGGCCAAAAGTTCCGCAACAGAAAGCACCTTGATCTTCTTGCACGTCTTCTTGCGCGCATCAAGCGGTATGGTGTCGGTCACAAGGATCTGCGAGAACACCGACTTGTCCAGACGCTCGATAGCCGGGCCGGAAAGCACCGGGTGCGTGGCGCAGGCCAGAATCTCCCGCGCGCCGTTGTCGGCCAGAACCTGACCAGCTGCGCACATGGTCCCGGCCGTGTCGACCATGTCGTCTAGCACGATGGCCGTCTTGCCCTGGACATTGCCGATGAGGTGCATGGCCTTGGCCTGGTTGGGCGCATCACGGCGCTTGTCCACGATGGCCAGCCCGGCGTCAAGGCGTTTGGCGTAGGCGCGGGCGCGCTCCACACCGCCTGCATCCGGCGACACGACCACCAGCTCCCCTTCGAATTCACGCATATAGTTCAGGAACACGGGCGCCGCGAACAGGTTGTCCACCGGGCAATTGAAGAAGCCCTGGATCTGCCCGGCGTGCAGGTCAATGGTCATCATGCGGTGCATGCCCGCCACCGTGAGGAAGTCGGCCACGACCTTGGCGCTGATGGGCACGCGCGGCAGCACCTTGCGGTCCTGACGGGCATAGCCGTAGTAAGGCATCACCGCAGTGATGCGCCTGGCGCTGGCGCGCTTGAGCGCGTCAATCATCAGACAAAGTTCCATGAGGTGGAAGTTGACCGGCGAACAGGTAGGCTGGACGACAAAAACGTCATCCCCGCGCACGTTGTCGTCGACTTCGATGCGGATTTCGCCGTCGCTGAACTGCTCGCGCAGCACAGGAGTGAGACGGCAACCAATGTGGGAGCAGATGGATTCGGCCAGATCTACGTTGGCCGAGCCGCTCATGATCTTGAGATCGCTGTTACCAGACATGTCCTCTACCTTGTGAACTGGCTGGGGTGGAAGGATTCGAACCCTCGGATAACTGGACCAAAACCAGTCGCCTTACCGCTTGGCTACACCCCATTTCCTCAGGGCTTCGATATGCACGGGCAAGCCATTCGTCCGTAAAACATCGGCGGCATCAAACGCCAAGCGACTTTCACGGAACAGGGCGGCCAGGGCTGCCCCGCTCCCGCTCATGGCGGCGGATGCCGCCCCCATTTTCAGCAGGCGCTCTTTGAGGACCCGAAGGTCCGGATGCGCCGGAAAGACTACAGCCTCAAAATCGTTCTCAATCACTACGGGCGAAAGGGAAACCCGTCTCTTATGCGTCGATGTCAGGGTTGTCAAGCATTCTGCGCTGTGCTTGGCGTCTGCGACGCGTCTTGGATGGTCGTCCCAGGCTGCAAAGGCCCAGGGGGTGGAAACATGCACCAGCGGAAGCGCCAAAAGCAGGGTCAACCCCGACAGGTCCAGGGCCACAGGGGTCAGCTCAGCGCCGATGCCCCGTGCCCAGGCCGGGCCGTCCTGGAGAAAAAAGGGCACGTCCGCTCCGATGCCCGCCGCCAGCGAAATGAGATCCGTCTCCGGCAGGGCGTGCCCAGCGGCCTGCTTCTGCAGCCAACGCAACATGGCTGCGGCGTCCGAACTGCCGCCGCCAAGGCCTGCGCCGGTTGGGATGCGCTTGGTCAGGCGCACGGCGATGTCCGGCGCGCTGCCCGCTGCAAGAGCGTATGCCTTCCAGGCGCGAAACACGAGGTTTTTCTCGGGCGGGGTATCGGGCAGCAGTGGGGTGACAAGGCACCCGGAGCCAGGCGCGCCCGGGGTGACGGCAAGGGTGTCGGCCAGGCCAGGAACAGGCACGAAGAGGCTCTCCAGGTCGTGGTAGCCATTGGCCCGCCGACCCAGAATCCACAGGGATAGATTGATCTTGGCAGGGGCTTGCAGGATATCTGGCATGGTGGCCCTCAATATAAAAGGGGGGCCGAAGCCCCCCCACGGTCGTGCCTTTATTTTCTGTCCAGGGTGATGGCCCGGAACATGTTCCGGCCCTGGCGCTTGAGCAGAAGCATGACCATGCCGCTCTGCTTTGCGCTTTTGACGACTGCGCGCAACTGCTCGACGCTGCCGACAGGCTGCTGGTTGGCCTGGATGATCACGTCGCCGGGCTGGATGTCCACCTGGGAGGCGGCGCTGCCGGGCTTGACCTCCATGACGAGCAGGCCCTGCGGCTTCTGCAGGCCCAGAGCCTGAGCCTCCTCACCACCCTCGACCGGGCGCAGGCCGAGGCCCAGCTCCACAGCCGTAGCGTCCTGCTTCTGCAGGCCCTGGTCCTGTTCAGCCACATAGTTGGGCTTGCGCTCGCCAAGGGTAATGCTCAGGTTCAGGGTGCGGTTCTGACGCCAAACCGTGAGCTGGACCTTGTCGCCGGGGCGCATGTTGGCGATGCGCTGGAGCAGGTCGCCTGGGGTGTCGACGCTCTGGCCTGCGGCCTTGACGATGACGTCGCCGGTCTTCAGGCCGCCCTTGTCGGCGGGATCACCGGGGATGACCTGGGCCACGAGCACGCCCTTGGGCTCCTTGAGGCCCACGCCCTTGGCGGTGTTTTCGTCCAGCTCCTGCATGGTGATGCCGAGCCAGCCGCGCAGGATCTTCTTGCCGCTCTTGAGCTGCTGGATGATCTTGCTGGCCTGGCTGGCAGGCGTGGCGAAGCCGATGCCCTGGCCGTTGGGCACGATGGCGGTGTTGATGCCAACCACCTTCCCGTCCATGTCGATGAGCGGGCCGCCGGAGTTGCCGGGGTTGATGCTGGCGTCTGTCTGCAGGAAGCTGTCAAAGGGGCCTGCGCCGATGTGCCGGCCCTTGCCGCTGATGATGCCAGCGGTGACCGTGTGCCCCAGGCCGAAAGGGTTGCCGATGGCCAGGACCCATTCGCCGACCCGGGTGGCGTCGGAATTGCCGAACTCAAGCACCGGCAGGCCGTTGCCGGCCTCGATCTTGAGCAGGGCCAGGTCGGTCTCCTGATCGCGGCCGATGACCTTGGCGTCATAGGGCTTGTCGCGGCTGAGGAGCTTGACCTTGATCTCGTCGGCCTCGGCCACCACATGGTTGTTGGTCACGATGTATCCGTCCGCAGAGATGATGAAACCAGAGCCCAGCGAACTGAGCTTGCGCGGCATCGCGTCCTGCTGGCCGAAATAGCGTTCAAACTGATCAAAGAATTCGCGGAAGGGGGAGTTCTTGGGCGCGTTCTTGAAGAACTCCTTCATTTGCGCGGAACCACCACCGGCAACATTTTTCGTGGTGCTTATGTTGACCACAGCCTTTCCAGCCTGTTCCGCCAAGTCGGTGAAGTCGGGCAATCCGGCCTTGGCCAGGACAAGGTTGGGGATGGCGAGAAAAGCGAGCAGGGTGCATAGGGCCAGGAACCGTTTCATACGTGTACCTCCGTTGGCCGCAGGTTTGGTGCTGCGGCGTCGTGGTCAGAACTAGCATTTTTTTTGCCAATGTAAAGTGTGCGCCCGGACATTCCTGCGGATGATATTCGGCTTGAAGCGCCGAAGGTATTTGTGTAGGAACTCCTTTCCAGCAATCACAGGCTGGATTTGCCCTCGTAGCTCAGTCGGATAGAGCACAGGATTCCTAATCCTGGTGCCACAGGTTCGATTCCTGTCGGGGGCACCAAGCAAGTCAAGGGGTTTACGGATCGCACGCTTGCGAACGTATGCCCCTTTTCCTTTGTGGAGGGTCTTTGGGCCCCAACATGGCCCAAACGTTCTGCGCAGACCACCCGCCGCATCAGAGAGCCGCAGGGCCACAGCATCTGCCGTGTTCGTCTTTTGACACAGGTCGACAGGGCTTCATCATTCAGGCCAGGGCGATGTCCTGGAGCGGCTCGCCCCAGGGGGCTTTGCAAGCGAGGATCGGTGAGAAGGTTCTCGGCCAGAGGCTTGAGGACTGGGCCGCCCCTTGAGAAATCGAGGATGCGCTGGTGCAGGACGCGCCCCGGATGTTTGGACAAGAATCCGGTCCGACAAGGTTTCAAAACACCCGCAGAAAAGCTCCAGAACTCCCTGAGAGAAGCTTTAGAGCCGTTGCGTCCTCAGCCATGTCGCAGAGATGAGGGCGAAATGTCGCCTGCGGCCTGACTGGTCAGGTCCCAGCCACCTTGACGCTGGTCGTGCGGGAACGTCCCTTGTCGGACATGATGATTGGAAGGCGAAAGAAGACCCTCTGGGCAGAAGATGCTATTTCTGCTCCTTGGCGGATATCTCATGTTCCGAGAATGTCTCTGTATGCATGATCTTGTTCTTGTTGAAGACACAGTTGCTGCTATGCCGAATGATTGTGTTTTGTCCTTCAACTAGAGCAATAATGTTGAGCACGTCATCCTGGCATGCTGTATCGTTCGCGACGATTATCGTGTCAGTTAATATTGTTCCTGACATTGTCCGGAAAGGAACGCTTCTTTTCAAAACAACCTTTTGCATGGTATTCCTTCGCATGATTGATCTTTTGTTCTGCTGACTTGTCTACGTCTTAAACTGCAGATCGTCAATCACCATCACAAAAAATGATCTTTGCAGAAATAAACACAAATAGAAAATTTCCAATGAAACAACCGACTGGTTGTCAATGGAGAATGTTCGCAGGGGTCTACAGGAGCACAATCGCTGTTTAAAATGCTTTGGAGGAGAAGTGTAAAAGGAATTTCGGTGAGGAAGGGCTATGAATATGCGACAACAACCCGCGTATTATTGTCCGGGAAGCGCCATGTTTCCAGGTATTTGCAAGTGTAAAGCATTAGGCTGACCAAGGGGCTTACGTTTACAGTGACGTGAAACGTAAGCCCCCTTTCAAGCGCGTGGGGAATCTTTTGTCCGACAAGACCCAAGAAACAGCACAGAGTGGCTCCGGAATCTTTGAAACATGTGGCGTCGTACAAAAAACCATCGATGCCGAAGCGTTCGGTTAGCCTGCGTTTAACGTTTGAACTGTTTTATCATGATAAAAACAACGACTGCCAACACGACCAACAAGGCGATGATTGTTCCGTAATGACCCATCTCTGAAGACCTCCTCGGGCAAAACCCGGATTTTCAGCAGGCGGCTTTCGTCGTCTACCATGGTTGCGCCGCCCCAAGAGCGGGACTTTGCCGTGACTCGCAGTCCTCGTGCCTCATGCTTGGCACAGAAGGACATGGTCATAGAACATTGCAAGATGCTTGGCCGCATCATAATCACGCTTGAACTCGGACAGCATCAACCTGCCAATGCCGTGCAGGGAGCCGAGGATCATGTAGGCGAGCTCCTCCGGGTCCTGCAAAACGAACTCACCACTACGAAGGCCCAGAACCAGAATGTCCAGAATGTGCGTATAAAGATGCTCGTAAAAGCCGAGGGGCAGCTGTTTCACTACCATGCTCTGGTAAAGGAACTGAGCGTCCTCAGGGGAATTCTTGAGAAAGTTGAAGTGATGATTGATCAGTGCGTGCAGGCGCTCCAAAGCGGGCTTGTGCTCTACCTTTGCCAGAAGCGAGGCCATGTAGGCTGCGTCCAGCTCTTCGGCAATGGCGCGTATCGTGCTTTCCTTATCTTTGAAATAGTAGAACAAAAGTCCCTTGGCGACTCCGGCCTTGATGGCGATCTCAGCGGTAGTCGTCGCCCTGACCCCTTTGGCGGCGACAAGGCTTTTGGCGGCATCAAGCAGGGCGCGTCGATTTTCCATGGCTCCTCACTCTTGACCGGTCGGTCAACTTGACCAAGCAGTCAAGTTTTTCTGAATATTTGTCAAGCCCGGAATGTGCCCGGGAGGAAACATTCCAAACGCGGGGCTCCGGGCTGGCTGCGGCCAAGGCTTTTCTGCCGCCATCACACAGAGTCTCGTCCCTGTTCCGGTCGAGGCAGGCCAGGGATCACTCGGGGGCGCACTTCGCCCGGCCTTTGCCTTGGCCTCCTTCTTCGGCTTGCTGTCCAGGTCAAAACCCTGGTATCGGACGGTCAGAGGCACAACGGCCTGGCCTGGCGCCGTTTCAGCCATGTTTACTGCTCCAATCATACAAAGGGGTCCAATGCGCAATCGTCTCGCCTGTGTGATTGTCTTCCTGGCTTTCGTCATGTTCTCTGCCGGTTGCGCTGGCGTGAATTATGATGGCGTGGATGTCGAGTCCGCGACCAACGACTTCGAAATCGTCAGGATTGGGGTGTGCGGCCCCTTGTCTGCCGAGGCCTCCAATGAATTCATGTATGCCGGGTACCTTGTCGAGGATCTCGGGCGCGACATCGTGACCACCATGGACGCTTCTGACGGCAGGACGTTCACGTTCATGGCCATCGTCGGCACGGTCGCGTACGGTACGCCCGATCCCTTCGGGCTCTCCAGCTACGCCATGCGCGTGGTGGACCTGAAAACGGGCGAGACCCTGTGGACGAGCGAAGGCGTGTACCAGAATACCGCAACGCTGAAGCGTGAGGATCGCCCGGTTTCGGAGGTGTTTCGCGAAATGATCGCCGACTTCGCCAAGTCCTATCCGCCAGCCCGGACCCCAAAACCCGACGTATAGCGGTGTTTCGGGCGGGGCGCGCCGGGCAACCGGCCCTTGACCGCGCCCCCCTCGCTGGCCTAGCCTGCAGCCTATGAACATCCGCACCAACGGCCTGGAGATCCTCGGCCCCGTCGACCTGGGCCAGCGCTGGAACCTGCGCCTGCCTTTGTTCCTGGCCGGTGTGCAGGCGGGCTTCCCGTCCCCGGCCGACGACTTCATCGACAAGCGCCTGGACCTGAACGAGCACCTGATCCAGCACCCGGCCGCCACCTTCTTCGTGCGCGCCGTGGGCGAGTCCATGCTCGGCGCGGGCATCCACGACGGCGACCTGCTCATCGTGGACCGCGCCGTGGAGGCCCAGACCGGCAAGATCGTCATCGCCTCCGTGAACGGCGAGCTCACGGTGAAGCGCCTGGAGCGCAAGGGCCAGCGCCTGCTGCTGGTTCCGGCCAACCCCGACTATCCGCCCATCGACGTGACCGAGGCCATGCACAGCGGCGAGGGCTTCGAGGTCTGGGGCGTGGTCACCAGCGTCATCCACAAGCTCTAGGCCGGAGGCTGATTGTGCCGCTCTTCGCCCTGGTGGACTGCAACAACTTCTACGCCTCCTGCGAGCGCCTGTTTCGCCCGGAGCTGAAGGGCAGGCCCGTGGTGGTGCTGTCGAACAACGACGGCTGCGTCATCGCGCGCTCCAGCGAGGCCAAGGCGCTGGGCATCCCCATGGGCGCGCCCGCCTTCCAGTGGGAGCGGCGGTTCCGCGCCTCGGGCGTGGCCGTGTTCTCCAGCAATTTCCCCCTCTACGGCGACCTCTCCAGCCGCATCATGACCCTGCTCGCGGACATGGCCCCGGGCGTGGAGGTGTACTCCATCGACGAAGCCTTCCTGGACCTCTCCGGCGTGGCCGACCCCATGGCCCTGTGCCACGCCATCCGTGAGCGGGTGCTGCGCTGGGTGGGCATCCCGGTGTCCATCGGCCTGGCGCGCACCAAGACCCTGGCCAAGCTGGCCAACCGCGTGGCCAAGAAGCAGCCGGAGCATGGCGGTGTGTTCAACCTGGAGCAGGGCCGGGCGGAAGAGGCAGCGCTTCAGGCCACGGAGGTCGGCGACGTCTGGGGCATCGGCCCCCGGCACCAGAAGCGGCTTTGGGCGTGCGGGGCGCGCACGGCGCTTGACTTCGCGCGGCTTCCTGGCGCCTGGGTGCGCCGGGAGATGAGCGTGGTCGGCCTGTGCACGCAGCTGGAGCTCAACGGCACGTCCTGCCTGTCCCTTGAGCGCGCCCCGGCCGCGCACAAGTCCCTTTTGTGCTCGCGCAGCTTCGGCCGCCTGGTGTCCGAGCCCGAGCACCTGCGCGAGGCCGTGACCAGCTATGCCGTGCGCGTGGCCGAGAAGCTCCGGCGCGAGGGGGCCGAGGCGACCTCGGTGCAGGTGTTCGTAAGCACCCCCCGGCACCGCGAGAACCTGCCCCAGCACAGCGGCGCGGCCACCATGGCCCTGGGCGCGGCCACGGCGCACACCCCGCTGATCATCGAGGCCGCCCTGCGTGCCCTGGACCAGTGTTTTCGCATGGGCTTCGAATACCAGAAGGCCGGGGTCATGCTGCTTGGCCTGGCCCCGGCCAGCGCCCGGCAGATCTCGCTGCTGGACCTGGACCCGGCGGAGCGCCTGCGCCAGAAGAGCCTCATGTCCGCCCTGGACGCCGCGAACCGGCGCTTCGGGCGCGGCGCCCTGCGCTACGCCATCACCACCGCGCCGGACCGGCCCTGGCACATGCGCCAGCTGCGCCGCTCGCCGCGCTACACCACAAGCTGGGACGAACTGCCGCGCGTCGGTTGACGCCCTGCGGACACAGGAGGACGCCCATGTACTTCAAGCAGACGCAAACGCCCGGCCTGGGCTGTTTTTCCTACATCCTGGGCTGCCCGGCGGCCGGGATCATGGCCGTGGTAGACCCCAGGCGCGACATCGGCGAATACCTGGACATCGCCGAGCGCGAGGGTATGCGCATCACGCACATCTTCGAGACCCACGTGCATGCCGACCACGTGAGCGGCGCCCAGGACCTGCGCGCCAAGACCGGCGCCGCCATCCACATCCACGAGAGCGCGGGCGTGGCCTACGGGCACGTGCCCCTCAAGATGGGCGCCGTGTTCACCCTGGGCGCGGCGCGCATCAAGGTGCTGCACACCCCGGGCCACACGCCCAATTCCGTGTCCCTCGTGGTGGCCGACCTCGTGCGCTCGGAGTTCCCGGAGCTGGTGCTCACCGGCGACCTGCTCTTCGTGGGCGACGTGGGCCGGCCAGACCTGCCCGGACACGAGATACTGGACGAGCAGGTGTTCAACCTGCACCACAGCCTGTACACGGTGCTGGGCGCGCTGCCGGACTCCCTCGAAGTGTATCCGGCCCACGGCCAGGGCTCGCTCTGCGGCCGGGGCATGAGCGCCAAGAACATGAGCACCCTGGGCTACGAGCGCCTGGCCAACCCCATGCTGCGGCATCCCGACCTCGCCTCGTTCAAGAAGGCGGTGCTTACGGCCTTGCCGGTGCGTCCGCGCAGCTTCAGCGCCATCATCGCCACGAACCTCAAAGGCGCGCCGCTCCTGGAGCGCTGTCCGACCGAAAGGATGCTGTCGCCGGAGCGCTTCGCCGAGCTCATGGCCCAGGGCGCGGTGGTCATCGACACGCGGGACGCGGCCTCCTTTGGCGGGGCGCACATCCCCGGCAGCCTGAACATCGGCTTTGAGAGCCAGATGGCCAACTGGGTGGGCATGGCCGTAAAGCCCGGCTCAAACGTCCTGCTGGTGGTGGAGGGGCGCGAACGCTTCGAGGCCATGCGCACGGAGCTTTTGCGCATCGGCTACGACAACCTCCTGGGCTGGCTGTCCGGGGGCGTCTCGGCCTGGATCATGAGCGGCCGGGCCGTGGACTCGCTTAAGCAGGTCAGCGTGCACGACCTGCGCAAGACCCTGGAGGCGGGCGGCGCGACCACCTTGATCGATGTGCGCACCCCGGCCGAGTGGCAGGCTGGGCACATCGGGCAGGCCCTGCACAAGCCGTTGTCCGAGATCATCGAGAAGGGCGTGGATTTCTGCCTGGACGGACCCGCCACGGTCATCTGCGGCTCGGGCTACCGCTCGAACATCGTGGGCAGCCTGCTCAAGGCATCGGGCTGCCAGGAAGTCGCGTCCGTGGCGGGCGGCATGCTGGCCTGGACCCGGTCCGGGTATCCGGTGGCGGGCTAGGCCGAGTGGGGTAGACCGGAGGGGAGAATAGATCGGATGGGGAGGGCGGACCAGGAAAGCCCTGGCCCGCCCGGAATCGTCGGGCTAGAGGACGGCCACGGCCTCGATCTCGACCATGAAGGCCGCATCCACGAGCTTCACGACCTCCACGATGGTGGTGGCCGGGCGGATCTCGGCGAAGACCTCGCCGTGGGCCTTGGCGATGTCGTCGAACTTGGAGGCGTCGGTGACGAAGATGCGCGTGCGCACCACGTCCTGCATGCCCGCCCCGGCCTGGGCCAGGGCATCCTTGATGATCTCCAGCGCGCGCTTGGCCTGGCCATACATGTCCGGGGCCACGGAGCCATCGGCCTCCACGCCGCAGGTGCCGGACACGTAGACGGTGTTCCCGGCCACGACGGCGCGGGAATAGCCGAGGAGCGGCTCCCACTTGGAGCCGGAGGTGATGAGTCGTTTCGTGGTCTGTCCAGTCTTGGTCATGGGAGGGTCTCCTTCAGGTCAGGCGAATATTGTTCCGCAGGCCGGGCAAAGGCGCCCGAAGACGGTCGCCCGGTTCTGCCAGACTTCGCCCGGCAAAGGAAGCGCAAATGAAGCGGGAGGTGCGCGGAAGCCTAGGGCTGCCAACGAAAGACGAATCCACAGGCCGCCTGGCCCCCGGCGATGGTTTCCGGGCGCTCCATCCGCAGGTGCGGCGAATATCCTTCGGCAAAGGCCGCGTCGCGGCGACAGGAGCAGAGGCTGTGCAATGGCTGCGGCAGGCCCATCTCCCTGTACTTCTCCACGTAGCCGCAGCGCGTCACGTAAAAGCTGAGGCCGGTCTTGTCCAGGCGGATGTCCCGGATGTCGAGGACGCCGCCTTCCTGCCAACGTTCCAGGACTGTGGCAAAATGCTCCAGGCTCGGCCTGCCGCCGGGCGCGCTACGGGCAAAGGCCTGCCCTGCAGCCAGGGCCGCGGCGTCCACGGCCTGTTCCAGGAGCATCCGGGCCTGCTTTGGCCCAAGGCTGGCGCTGGCCGCGTCAAACACGCGCAGCAAAAGCTCGGCCTCGATGGCCCTGCGTTCAAGAAGCGGAATGGCAGCGCCGGGTGCGGACATGGGACCTCCATTGCGTTTCCGGGAATCTTCCCATATTCTTTTTGAGGGCGCCAGCCCACACCACCCAATACCGGAGCACAATCATGCGCATGCGCACCTTTCTGCTGATCCTGGCCGTTTTGGCCCTTCCCCTGACAGCGCAGGCCAGCGAGCTTACCGACGCCATACAGAAACGTTACGAGACCGTGCAGCACTTCCAGGCTGATTTTCAGCAGGAGCTGACCAATGCCGCCAGCGGCAGCGTGGAGAAGCGCAGCGGCAAGATCTGGTTCAAGCAGCCGTCCCTGGTGCGCTGGGACACGACCAAGCCGGATAAGGAGATCCTCGTGGTGGGCCAGAACGTGGTCTGGAACTACGTCGAGGCCGACAAGGCGGCCTTGAAATACCGCTCCAACCAAGTCTTCAAGTCCAAGACCATGATCCGCTTCCTGTCCGGCAAGGCGAACCTCAACGAAGACTTTAAGGTTACGGAGCAGGGCGTCGAGGACGGGCTGATCAAGGTGCGCCTGCTGCCCAAGGAGCCGGAGACGAGCATGGTCATGGCCTACATCTGGGTCGACCCCAAGACGCACCTCATGGGCCGCGTGCTCATCGTGGACTTCTTCGGCAACGGCAACCAGGTGACCCTGCTGGGCCTGAACACAAACAAGCGGCCCGACGCCAAGCTCTTCGAGTTCACCCCGCCCGCGGGCGTGCAGGTGCACGACAACACCAAGCAGTAGTCCCGGCCGTTACCGCAAGGGGTTGGCCTGTCCGCTATTCCGGGGGCAGGCCAACGGCCTCGCGCAGGCGGCGCACTTCCTCTGGCCCCAGCTCCCGCGCCTCGCCGGGCTTGAGCCCGCCAAGCTCCAGGAAGCCCTGGCGTACGCGGATCAGGCGCAGCACGGTGCGGCCCATGTCGCGGCACATGCGCCGGATCTGGCGGTTGAGCCCCTGCACCAGGGTCATCTCGAGCCAGGCCTCCCGCTGGTCCTGCCGCAAGACGCGGACCTCAATGGCGGTCAGCTTCTCGCCCTCAGCCAGGGTCATGCCTTTGCGCATGACCTCGAGCCAGGCCTCGTCCACCTGCCCGCGCACGAGCACATGGTAGACCTTGGGCAGATGCCAGCGCGGGGAGATGAGCCGGTTCATGAGGCTGCCATCTGTGGTCAGCAGCAGCAGGCCCTCGGAAAAGTAGTCCAGCCGGCCCACGTGCAGCAGCCGCAGCTCTTTGAACTCCTTCGGAATAATGTTGAATACCGTTGTCCGGCCCTGGGGATCGCGGGTGGTGGTGACCACCTGCACCGGCTTGTGCAGGAGCACGGTCCGCTGCTGGCGCTCCGCTCCGGCAGGGTAGGGCGAGCGCACGGGCTCCCCGTCCACCAGCACCACGTCGTCCGCTGGATTGACCCGCACGCCTGGCTCTGCCACGAGCACGCCGTTCAATTGCACCCGGCCTTGTTGGATCAGTTCGTCTGCGCCCCGGCGTGAGGCCACGCCGCACTCGGCAAGGTACTTGTTGATGCGTATCGATAAGTCGTTTTGTTGTGTCATATATTTCTTTGTGTTATGAGTCTAGAAATAGTTTAGACAATCTCTAACAGCCTTGGACGGAGGTGAATCGCGGAACAGGGGGGCTGGCCAGCCCGGCTTGAGCGGTTTATCTTGCCACAAGTGTCCCCATTCAGTACAGGTTTTCCGCAAAGACACGGGAGTTTCGACTTCCCGAAAAGGCAGTGTTCATGGCCACAGGATGCAAGACTACTTCCTGGACCGCCCTTTCAGCAAGCGCCGCCTTGCTGGTCGCGCACCCTGTTTTTCGTTTTCTCCCGGACCTGAACCCCTGACAGCAAACGGACCCGATATGCGCCTTGATCCAGCCCGCATCGCCCCGGCCCTTACCTTCCTCTACCGGCTGTGGGTGCAGAGCATCCGCTACAGGGACGGCGACGACCTCATCCCCATCCGCAACTGCCTGGACCAAGGCAAGCCGGTCATGCTGGCCATCTGGCACGAGGAGCTCTTTGCCCTCACAGGGTACGGCACCACTGTGCTGCCAGGGCGCTTCGCCACGGTGGTCAGCGACAGCCGCGACGGGGAAATCATCACCCAGGTGCTGCGACGCATCGGCTTTGCCACGGCGCGCGGCTCCAGCACGCGTGGCGGCCTGAAGGCGTTGAACCAGCTGCGTCAGCATATGCTCGACGGACGCATCGGCGTCATCACCGTGGACGGGCCGCGCGGGCCGCGTCAGGAGGCCAAGGACGGGGCGGTGTACCTGGCCCATAAGGCGGGCGCCTTGCTCTTCCCCGTGCGCAGCCGCCCCTCGTCGTCCTTCGTGTTCAGGCGTTCCTGGGACCACTTCCAACTGCCCCTGCCGTTCTGCCGGTGTGAGGTGCACATCGGCAAACCGCTGGAGTTCGCGCAGGGCAGGATGTCCTCGGAAGAGCTGCACAAGGGCACCCAGCGCCTGACCCAAGCCCTGCACGATGCCTTGCCCGGGCCAAGTTCTGAGGATGAACGAAGAGCTGAAGGCTGAAGAGGGAGGGGGGCGCATGCCCCCCTTTCTTTCTCTGCGTTTTGTGTGCGCGATGCCCCGTTACACGAGCTTCATGCGGGCCGTGCCCTTGGCGTAGAAGGGCAGGGCGGCGCGCCTGGCCTCCAGGTCGCCACGCTGGGTGCGCACGCTAAACTGCTCCTGCTCGGCCACATCGGCCCGCACGTAGGCCAGGGCCACGCAATGCCCCAGCGAGGGCGCAAAGGAGCCGCTGGTGACCACGCCGACCTCCTCGCCGCCGGGCAGGACAACGAGATCATAGTGCCGCGCGCTGCGGCGGCCGGGCAGCTCCAGGGCGATGAGCCGCTGGCGCACATTGGCCAGGGCGTCCTGTCCGGTGAAGGGCGTCTTCTTGCCGAGCAGCGGCCCGAACCCGGCCTCGGCCGGGGTGTGCTCGGTGTCGAGATCCTGCCCGTAGAGCGGGTAGCCCATCTCCAGGCGCAGGGTGTCACGCGCGCCCAGGCCCACGGGCTTCACCAGCGGGTGCGCGATGAGCGCCTCCCACATGGGCAGGGCCAGGGAAGAGTCGAGGTACAGCTCGTAACCCAACTCGCCGGTATAGCCTGTGCGGCTCACCAGCAGGGGCTCGCCCTGCCATATGGTGCGCACAAAGTTGAAGTAGCCCGGCGACTGGAAGTCGCTGCCCAGCACAGCCTTGATGGCCTCCAGGGATTTCGGACCCTGAACGTCGATCTTGCCGGTCTTGGGGGAGATGTTGGTCAGCTGCGGCCCCTTGGCCAGATGCGCGGACAGCCAGGCGAAGTCCCCCGCCTCGCAGGCCCCGTTGACCACGAGCATGTAGTCGTCCACATCCAGGCAGTAGATGATGAGGTCGTCCAGCACCCCGCCGGACTCGTTCAGCAGGAAGCCGTAACGGCACTTGCCCGGAGCCAGGGTGTCCAGGTCCTGGGTCACCAGCGCGCCCAGGGCGGCCTTGGCTCCCGCGCCGCGCAGGGAGAACTCGCCCATGTGGCAGATGTCGAAGATGCCCACGGCCTCGCGGGTGTGGTTGTGTTCAGCGATGATGCCCTCGTACTGGATGGGCATGTCGTACCCGGCAAAGGCCGCCATCTTGGCGTTCTTGCCGCGGTGCCACCCGGTGAGGGGCGTGGTGTTGAGGTTCTCCACTGTATTCTCCTTGTCGCGGATTTCGTGCGAGGAACTATTCTGCCACATTCTTTCCCGGTGCTCAATCACCACTTTTTATAATATCCCTCTCCGATTGGTCCTTGTTGACGCTTCCGAGGATTTTCTTTAACAAACCCGGTAAGGCAAATCCGCTGCGGAGGAAGAGAATGCGCAAACTGGACCAGTGCCCTCGCGTCAAGATCAACGAGAAGTATTGCGTATGCACCTATCCGGGCTGCAGCAGGCGCGGATTGTGCTGCGAGTGCATGCACTACCACCGCCTGCGCAACGAATTGCCCGCATGCTACTTCACGGCGGATGAGGAAAAGACCTACAATCGCAGCGTCGAATTCTTCATCCAACGCAGATCCGGGAAGTAGGGCAGAGACATGTCACTTCGTCTGCGCAACCCGCTCAACCTTTTGCGCAGCCAAGCCATAGCCCTGGACGCCGGCTCGGGGCGCACTATCATCACCAATCAGCAGTCCGAGGTGCTCCTTGATGAGCCCTCTGTCATCGCTATAGAGCACGGCACGGGCGCGGTCATCGCCACGGGCGCGGAGGCCAAGAGCTACCTCGGCAAGGCCCCGGAGCGCATCCAGGTCATCCGGCCCATACAGGCCGGGGTCATTGTGGATTTCGACTCGGCCAAGGCCATGCTGCGCATCTTCTTCAAGCGCGTTTTGCCTGATGACGGCTCCAGGTTCAAGGTCTGCGCCGTGGTCTGCCACGGCATCACGGCACTTGAGAAGCGCACCTTCGCCGACTGCTGCAAGGCAGCCGGGGCCGCAAGGGTCGACCTGGTGGACGCCCCGCTGGCCGCTGCCGTTGGCGCTGGCCTGGACATCCGCCAGGCCAAGGGCCGTCTCCTGCTGGGCATCGGCGCGGGCTTGGCCGAGGCCTCGGTGCTCTGCCTGTCCGACGTCGTGTACAGCGAAACAGCCCGCATCGGCGCAGAGGTTTTCCACGAGTCCGTGACCCAGCATCTGGCCGCGCGCTACAAGGTCGCCATTGGCGAGAACATGGCCGAGCAGACCACCATCCAATTGGCCTGGGCTGAGCGCCCGGCCGAGACCCGCCGCATGACCCTCACCGGGAAGTACTCCGGCAGCGGCACGCCCTGCGCCCTGGAGCTGACGGACGACGATCTGGAAGGCGCCTTGGACGGGCCCCTGGACATGCTGGAGGCCCTGGTGCGCAAGGCCATGGACAAAACCCCGGCCGAACTCGTGGCCGACATCGCGGACACCGGTCTCGTGCTGTATGGTGGCGGAGCCCAGATCCACGGCCTGGACATCGCCCTGGGAGCCCGGCTTGGGCTGCGCACTCGCGTGGCCCAGGAGCCCTCGAAGGTAGCGGTGCTTGGCGCGGCCGCCACCCTGCGCCCGGACCTGGACTTCAAGAAGCTCTTGGTCAAATGACGTGACCCATCCCTTCACCCCCGATCACCTTGCCTCCCTTCTTGAGCGCACGGCCAGCGCCGTGCTTGAGGCAGGCCAGATCATCCGCGAGCATGACCGCCTGCCCCGGCGCATCCGCCACAAGGCCAGCCCAAAGGACCTCGTCACCGAAACGGACGTTTCCGTGGAGAATTTTCTTCGCGAAAGCCTGGGGCCGCTGGTTCCAGGGGCCGGGTTCCTGGGCGAGGAGGGCAGCGCCGGGCTGGGCCTGCAGGGCTTGGCCTGGGTGGTGGACCCTGTGGACGGCACCACCAATTTCGCCCACGGCGTGCCCTTTGTGGCCACCTCGGTGGCCCTGTGCCTGGACGGCGTCCCGCTTTTGGGCGTGGTGAACCTGCCGCTCCTGGGCGAGCTGTTCACCGCTGGGCTGGGCCTTGGCACCCGGATGAACGGCGAAGCCGTCAGCGTATCGGACACCGCGACCTTGCTGGAGGCTCTGGTGGCCACGGGCTTCCCCTACCGCATCGAGGAGCACCAGGCCGCGATCCTGCGCCAGCTGGCCCTGGCCATGCCCGCCACCCAGGGCGTGCGCCGAGCCGGGGCAGCCGCCCTGGACTTGGCCTTTGTGGCCTGCGGCCGCTACGACGGCTTCTTCGAGTTCGCGTTGAATCCCTGGGACACGGCGGCCGGGGTGCTGCTGGTCCAGGAGGCCGGGGGACACGTGGGGCGCATGACCGAAAACACTCCGTACCGCCTGGACTCTCCGGATATCCTCGTGTGCAACGCTAGGCTTGAGCCTGCCCTGCGGGCCTTGCTCAAACAGGCTTGCGTTCCCGTTTCGGAAGATTGAGCTCGCTGGCCAGCAGCAGAAAACGCGCGGACACGAGTTCGCTGAAGTCCCTGAGCAGGCAGCGCAACTCCTCCCGGCCAAAGAAATAGTTGTCGGCGTCTCCGAGCTGGGTCTGAATGGCATTGCATTCCGGCCGCGCCAGGGAAAAGACATGCAGGAACTCGTTGCCGTTCTCCAGGCTGGGGGGGATGGCCTGCACCAGACGCATGCGCTCGGCGTGAATGCCAAGCGTGCTCTGCAAGGCGCGGGTTGCTGCGTCCTGCAAGGATTCTCCGCTGTACACCGGGCTGCGCACCGGGATGTCCCAGCGCTCTGTCCCCTTGGCGCGCGGGCCTGGGCGTTTGCGCAGAAAAAGCTGTCCGGCCTCGTCGTACAAGAGGATGACGACGCTACGATGGCACAGCTGCTGCCGCCGCACCTCAGCCATGGGCATGGCCGCAAGCACGCGGTTGTGCTTGTCCATGACCTCGACCAGGGGACCCTGTTCGGTGCTGGAAACACTTGTTGCAGACGAAGTTTTCATTTAAACTCATGCTGGTTGCAGTGCGCGGCGACAAAAATGCCGGGCGCTGTGAGAGCCAAGATAGCAGGACAGGGTGCGGATGCAAGATCATTCTGTGGTCACGCTGGGCGTGGCCGACATCAGCGGTGTCATGGACCTGGAGCGCCTGTGCTTCCGCACCCACTGGACGCGCGAGCAGTTCCTTCTGGGGCTGGAGCGCAAGGCCTTCCGCATCCTGGGCATCCAGGAGCGCGGGGTACTCATCGCGTACTGCGCCTTCTCGGTCATCGCAGGCGAGATGGAGATCATGAACATTGCGGCGCACCCTTTTCATCGGCGCAAGGGGCTGGGCGCCCGTCTTCTGTCCGAGGTGCTGCGCCTGTGCCGGGCCGAGGGCGTGGCCGAGGGCTTTCTCGAAGTCCGCAGATCCAACGCAGGGGCCATTGACCTCTACAAGAAATTCGGGTTTATGCAGACAGGAACACGCAAGAATTATTATCCAGACAACAAGGAAGATGCGCTGCTCTTTCGCCTGGGCTTCCAGGACGGGCAGGACAAGGGGCTGAACGCACAATCTTCCCCAAAGGAGTCCTGAGCATGCGCTCTCACGTGCTGTTGGACTTCTCCACCGGCGGCGGCCTGTTTCTCGAATGTTTCGAGGGCGAGGACCTGCCTGCCTTCACAGCCCTCAAGGAGTGTGGCGCATGAACAAGCTCTTTGCCGCGAACTGGAAGATGCACAAGACCACGGCCGAGGCCCGTCAATCCGCGAGCGAGCTTGTGGGCCTTGTCTCCGGCAAGCTGAAGGCGGGCCGCGAGGTCATGATCCTGCCGCCCTTCACGGCCCTGGCCCCGGTGGTCGAGGCCCTGCGCGGCAGTGCGGGCTTCCTGGTCGGCGCGCAGAACGTTTACCCCCAGAAGCAGGGCGCGTTCACGGGCGAGGTGTCGCCGGGCATGCTGCTCGATGCTGGCGCATCCTTCGTTCTGACCGGGCATTCCGAACGCCGCCACGTCCTTGGAGAAACCGACGATCTGGTGGGTACAAAGACCGCCTTTGGCCTGGAATCGGGCCTGGGCGTGATTTTGTGCGTGGGCGAAAAGCTCGGCGAGCGCAAGGCCGGTGAGCTCAAGGCCGTGCTGGAGCGGCAGATCCGCGCAGGCTTGCGTGATGTGCCCAAAGACACCCCGCCAGCCCGCCTTGTCCTGGCCTACGAACCCGTGTGGGCCATTGGCACCGGCGAGGTGGCCAGCCCCAAGGACATCCTGGAGGCGCACGCCTTTGTGCGGCACATGCTGGCGGAGATCTTCGGCCCCTCTGGCAGCGAACTGCGCATCTTGTATGGAGGAAGTGTCAAACCTGACAACGCTTCTGAGATCATTGCGCTTGACAATGTTGACGGAGTCTTGGTAGGAGGCGCGAGCTTGAAGGCTGACGAGTTCAGCCGCATTGTTCTGGCCTAAAAGCCGCGACTGGTTTTCGCGAGGAGAATACGTTGACTACCCTGGTTCTGACCATACACATCCTGACTTGCGTCTTCCTCATCCTCTTCGTGCTCTTGCAGTCCGGACAGGAGGGCATGGGAGTCATTTTTGGCGGCGGCAGCGGCTCGGTCTTCGGCAGCACCGGAGCGGGCGGAATTCTTGTGCGCGTCACGGCCGTGTTGGCTGGTATTTTCCTTGTTACTTCGCTGGCATATAATGTCTTGACAAAGCCCAGCAACTTGAGTGATTCTTCCCTGATGCAGCAGGGCGCGGCAGGCATGAGCGCTCCCGCACCTTTGCAGGCTCCCGCCCCCGGTGGCGTCAGCTTTGAAGAAAAGACCCTTCCTGTCCCGGCCCCGGCCGCTGGAGAGACGAAATAACACCTGTGCCGAGGTGGTGGAACTGGTAGACACGCTACTTTGAGGGGGTAGTGAGAGAAATCTCATAGGGGTTCGAGTCCCCTCCTCGGCACCAAAGATTATGACAAGGAGATTGGCCACAAGCTGATCTCCTTTTTTTCTGACCTGATCCAATTGACCTTTGCAGTTCTTTGGCCCAAAATCCGCCTTTGCTTGGGCGGTTTCCCGGCCCTCAAAAATTCCCCCGTGTTCCGGAAAGCGGACGTATCTGTCCCGGAACATCGGCAAACGCATGCTCATGGAGAACACAATGGCACAGAAAGTCTTTGTCACCGGCGGCTCGGGCTACCTTGGCTCCACTCTTGTCCCCGCACTTCTGGCCAAGGGCTACGAGGTCACCGTCCTGGACAACCTGATGCACAACCAGCACGTTCTGCTGGAATGCTGCGCCTACAAGGGCTTTGAGTTCGTTAAGGGTGACATCTGCGACCACGGCCTGGTCAACGGCCTCATCGCTAAAAACGACATCATAATCCCGCTGGCCGCCATCGTTGGCGCCCCGGCCTGCAAGCTCAATCCCACCCTCACCGACATGGTGAACCGCGAAGCGCACCTGAACATCGTCAACAACACCTCCAAGGACCAGCTGGTGATCTTCCCCACCACCAATTCCGGCTACGGCATCGGCGAACCCGACGCCTACTGCACGGAGGAGTCGCCGCTCCGGCCCCTGTCCTCGTACGGCGTCACCAAGGTGGAGATCGAGAAGGCCTTCCTGGACAAGGGCGCGGCCATCACCTTCCGCCTGGCCACGGTGTTCGGCATGAGCCCGCGCATGCGCATGGACCTGCTGGTCAACGACTTCACCTACCGGGCCTTCAAGGACCGAAGCGTCATCCTGTTTGAGGACCACTTCCGTCGCAACTACATCCACGTGCGCGACGTGACCAAGGCCTTCATGTTCGGCATGGAGAACTATGACAAGATGAAGGGCCAGGCCTTCAACGTGGGGCTGTCCTCGGCCAACCTGACCAAGCGCCAGCTGGCCGAGAAGATCAAGCAGTACGTGCCGGACTTCTACATCCACTCCGCCGCCATCGGCGAGGACCCGGACAAGCGCGACTACCTGGTCAGCAACGACAAGATCGAGGGCCTGGGCTGGCGTCCGGAGCACAGCCTGGACGACGGCATCGTCGAGCTGCTCAAGGGCTACAAGATCCTCAAGCCCAACCGCTTCGCCAACGTCTAGACAGGGCGCACAGGCTTGAAGGGCGTCACGGCATACATCCTGGCGGGCGGGTTCGGCACCCGCCTCCGCCAGGTCGTGTCCGACCGGCCCAAGGTCATGGCCGAGGTTCTCGGCCGCCCTTTCCTCTACCACATCCTCGACCGCCTGGCCCGCCTGGGCCTCACACAGGCGGTTCTCTGCACCGGCTACATGGCCCAGGAACTCGAAGCAGCCGTTGGGACCGAGTACCGGGGCATGTCCCTGGCCTACTCGCGCGAGGACTCGCCGCTCGGCACCGGCGGGGCGCTGCGCCTGGCTTTTGAGCGCCACCCGGCCGACCTGGCCTTGTGCCTGAACGGCGACTCCCTGGTTGAGGCTGATTTGGCCGCATATCTTGACTGGTACGCCCGGCAGGACTTCCTGGCGGCCTTGCTGCTGGTCCCTGTGGACGACAGCGAGCGCTTCGGCCGGGTTGAGACCGAGGGGAAATTGGGCGACGGGCAGGGCAGGGTGCTGGCCTTCCGCGAGAAGGGCCAAACCGGACCGGGCCTGATCAACGCGGGCATCTATCTGCTGCATCCCGAGGCCCTGGCCTCCATTGCGCCGGGCTCTGCCGCCTCCATTGAGACGGATGTATTTCCCCACCTGGCGCAAGCTGGCCGACTTGGCGCGTTTCCGGTCCAGGGCCGGTTTCTGGACATCGGCACGCCGGAGTCCTACACCGAAGCCGGACGGTTTCTGCGCGGGGCAGGGCAGGGCGCAGGCCGGAAAACTCAGCGCGGGGCCGTGTTCCTGGACCGTGATGGCACGGTCATCGCCGAGCGCCACTACCTGCACGACCCGGTCGGCGTGGAGCTGCTGCCCGGCGCCGCCGAGGGCCTGCGCCGCATGCAGTCCCTGGGCCTGCGGCTGGTGCTGGTGACCAACCAGTCCGGCATCGGCCGGGGCTTTTTCGGCCGCGCGGCGGTGGAGCGCGTGCACGGACGGCTGCTGGAGCTGCTGGAGCGCGAAGGCGTCGACCTGGACGCCATCTACCTGTGCCCGCACACGCCGGACGAGGGCTGTTCATGCCGCAAGCCGCAACCTGGGCTCATCAAGCGCGCAGCAAACGATCTCGGCCTTGCTTTTGGGCCTGGCCAGGCACAGAGCTTCGTCATTGGCGACAAGGCTTGCGATGTGGACCTCGGTCTGGTAATGAACGCGACCACGTTCCTCGTCACCACGGGGCACGGAGCCGGGCAGGTCGCGGAGTGCGGTGGCCGGGCGCACCATGTCGTTGACAGCCTGGAAGAGGCCGCCCGGCGCATTGAAACCATCCTGGCTGCACTCGACCCGAGTGATGGCGTGGAGATCACATGATAATCTGCAGAACCCCTTTTAGAGTTTCATTTTTTGGCGGCGGCACGGACTATCCTGGTTGGTACCGTGAGCATGGCGGACAGGTGCTTTCCACGGCCATCGACAAGTATTGCTACATCACCCTGCGCTATCTGCCGCCCTTTTTCGAACACCGCATCCGCGCCGTGTACTCCAAGATCGAGCAGTGCCAGACCATCGACGAGATCAAGCACCCGGCCATCCGCGAGACCCTTCGCTTCATGAATTTCGACCGCAGCGTGGAGATCCACCACGACGGCGACCTGCCCGCGCGCAGCGGCATGGGCTCCAGCTCGTCCTTCACCGTTGGGCTTTTGCACGCGCTTTACGCCCTCAAGGGCCAGATGCCGAGCAAGGAGCAGCTGGCGCGGGAGAGCATCAGCATCGAGCAGGACTACATCAAGGAGACCGTGGGCTCCCAGGACCAGTGCGCCGCAGCCTACGGCGGGTTCAATCACATCATGTTCCACAAGGACGGAGAGATCGAGGTGCGGCCCCTGACCCTCTCGGCCTCGCGCCTCGGCGAGCTCACCGACCACCTCATGCTGTTCTACACCGGCATCATGCGCACCGCCTCGGACGTGGCTCAGACCTACGTCGAGAACCTTGGGGCCAAGGAAATCCTGCTCAAGCAGATGTATACCATGGTCGACGACGGCATCAAGGTCGTGCAGAGCAGCCGCTGCATCTGCGGCTTCGGCGAGCTGCTGAACGCCGCCTGGGAGGCCAAGCGGATGCTCAGCCCGAACATCTCCAACGGCGTGGTCGACGAGCTTTATGAACGCGCGAGGGAGAATGGCGCCATCGGCGGCAAGCTCATCGGCGCGGGCGGCGGCGGTTTTCTCATGCTCTTTGTGCCGCCCTCGGCCAAGACCCGCGTCCGCGAGGCCCTAAGCGAACTGCTGCACGTTCCCTTCCAGTCCAACCGCCACGGAAGCCAGATCATCTTTTACGAGCCGCAGTCTGAGGACTTCCGCGTGGCCGAACGCGACCGCAAGAAGCGCGACATCCAGTGCTTCCGTGAACTCGGGAGCATCAAGGACAAGCCATGAGCCTTGCCGCCGCCGCCAGGCGCGGCCTGTGGCGCACCATGCTGCGCATCCGCCGCGTGCAGGAGCGCATCGAGTCCGAGTACCTGAAGGACGAGATGAAGACCCCGGTGCACCTGTACATCGGGCAGGAGGCCATCGCCACGGGCGTGTGCGCCGCCTTGCGCACGGACGACGCCATCAACAGCAATCACCGCAGTCACGGACACTACCTGGCCAAGGGCGGGGATCTGCCAGCCATGATGGCTGAGCTGTTCTGCCGCAAGACGGGTTGCTCCAAGGGCTATGGCGGGTCCATGCACCTGGTGGACGTGGCCCACGGCAACATGGGCACCTCGGCCATCGTGGGCGGCGGCATCCCCATCGGCACGGGCCAGGGCCTTGCCTTCCAGATGCGCAAGCTTGACCGCGTGAGCGTGGTCTTTTTTGGCGATGGCGCGGCCGACGAGGGCACGTTTTACGAATCCCTTAATTTCGCCCTGTTGAAGAAGCTGCCCGTGGTCTACGTCATGGAGAACAACGGCTGGGCTGTGTGTTCACCCACGGCCACGCGCCACTGCGGCGACAATGTCTTCCACAAGGGGGCAACGGACCGGCTCTTCTCGGCCAAGATCGACGGCAATGACCCGGAGCTGGTTTTTGCCACGGCGCAAAAAGCCGTGGAGCGCGCGCGCAGGGGAGAGGGCCCGTCCTTCATTGAATGCGTGACCTACCGTATCCTGGGCCATGCCGGGTGCGTGACCCAGGACCCCAAGGGCTACCGCGACCCGGCCGAGATAGAGGCCTGGCGCGAGCGCTGCCCGGTCTGCGCCTATCAGGCCAAGCTCCTCGCCGAGGGCGTCCTGGACGAGCAGGTCCTGAACGCCACAGAAACAATGATCGCCGCCGAGATCGACGCGGCCTTTGACTTTGCCCGCCAGAGCCCGCTGCCCACGGCCGCCGACCTGCACCAAAACCTTTTCTGCGAGTAAGCCATGCCCTGGTCACGCATCAAGCCAGACACCAACGAGCCGGACTTCCTGAGCCAGGACATGCACGGTTCCGCCACGCGCGCCATTGCCGCAGGCGACCCGGATTCCCAGCAGTGCGGCGCGGGACGCCGAATCACCTACGCCGAGGCCACCAACGAGGCCCTGTCCCAGGCGCTGAGCCTGGACCCCAGCGTCTTTGTCATGGGCCAGGGCGTGGACGACCCCTCGGGCATGTTCGGTGCCACCAGGGACCTGCACAAGCGCTTTGGCCGCGAGCGCGTGTTCGACACCCCGCTGGCCGAGACCGCCCTGTCCGGCATCGCCGTGGGCGCGGCCCTGGGCGGCATGCGGCCGGTCTACTTCCACAACCGCCCGGATTTCCTGCTTCTGGCCATGGACCAGCTGGTAAACCACGCGGCCAAGTGGCACTACATGTTCGGCGGCGCGGCAAGCGTGCCCCTGGTGTTCTGGGCCTGCGTGGGCCGGGGCTGGGGCTCTGCGGCCCAGCATTCCCAGGCCTTGCAGGGCCTGTTCATGCACGTGCCGGGCCTGAAGCTGATCATGCCCTCCACCTGCTTCGACGCCAAGGGGCTCATGCTCGCGGCCATCAAGGATAACAACCCGGTGCTCATCATTGATCATCGCATGAACTTCAAGCAGCGCGGCCTCGTGCCAGAAGAACCTTACACCGTGCCCATCGGCAAGGGCGTCATCCGCCGCTCGGGCCGCGATTGTACGGTGGTGGCCGTGTCGCACCTGGTCACCGACGCCTTTCTGGCCGCCCAGGACCTGGCAGGGGAGGGCATCGAGGTCGAGGTCATAGACCCGCGCACGTTGCGTCCACTTGACGAGGAGCTGATCCTTGCGTCCGTGGCCAAGACCGGGAGGCTGGTCATCTGCGATACCGGTTGGAAGACCGGCGGCGTCACGGCCGAGATCGCGGCCATGGTTGTGGAGAAGGGCTTCAGCTCGCTCAAGGCGCCCATCGCCCGGGTGGCCAACCCGGACCTGCCCACGCCTTCTGGCTACACCTTAGAGCAGGCCTACTACATCGGCCAGGACGATATCCGCCGCGCCATCATCAAAACCGTGCGCGGAAGCGAGGCCTGATGCACACCCCGAAGATCTTCGTCGCCGGAAGCGCCAAGTCCCTTGGCAGCGCCCTTGTGCGCTCCTTCAGCGCGCGCGGGTATGAGGCCTTTGCGGGCCTTGGCGCGACCGAGCCAAGCTTGCGCGACCAGGCGGCCGTGGACGAGTTCTTCGAGGCCGAACAGCCAGACTGGGTGGTCTACGCCGCAGGCAAGGCCGGGGGCATCGGCCTGAACCGCCGCGCCCCGGCGGACCTGATCCTGGACAATCTGCTCTGCGCCACCCACGTCATCCACGCGGCTCAGCGCTTTGGCGTGAAAAAGCTTTTGTATCTCGCCAGTTCCTGCGTGTACCCCAAGGACGCGGCCCAGCCCATCCGCGAGGATTCGCTCTATGGCTCGCCGCTTGAGCCCACAAACCTGGCCTACGCCGTGAGCAAGCTGGCTGGACTGGAACTCTGCCGGGCCATGCGCCAGCAGCACGGTCTGGACTTCAATATCGCTGTGCCCACCAACTACTTCGGCCCCGGCGACGACTTCAGCCCGGAGAACTCGCACGTTGTGGGCGCGCTCATGGCCCGCATGCGCGAGGCCAAGGCCAGGGGCCACGATTCCCTGTCCATCTGGGGCACGGGCCGGGCCAGGCGCGAGTTCCTCTTCGTCGACGACGTGGCCGACGCAGCCGTGTTCCTCATGCAGGGCCACAGCTGGGACGGTCCCCTGAACATTGGCTCAGGCATGGCCGTGTCCATCGCCGAGCTGGCCGCGATGCTCCAGGAGATCTGCGGCTATTCCGGCCAGCTTCATTATGATACCAGCAAGCCCGACGGCATGCCGGTCAAGGTGCTGGACTCCTCGCGTCTGGCCGCTCTCGGCTGGGCGCCCAGGGTGGCGTTTGCCGAGGGCCTGCGCCGCACCTATGACTGGTTCCTGCAACAGAAAGAGCCCAAGCACGAGGTTTCCCTATGAGTTTCAAGTGGCCGCTGATGGAGGACAACGTCTCCCGCGAGGATCTGGACGTTCTCATCAACTTTTTGCAGGGCATGCCCCGGCTGACCCAGTCCGAGAACGTGCGCGCCCTGGAGCGCGAATGGTCCCAGTGGGTTGGCGTCAAGCACTCGGTGTTCGTCAATTCCGGAGCCTCGGCCAACCTCATCACCATGGCCGCGCTCAAGCACCTCTATGGCGGGGGCGAGGTCATCGTGCCCACCCTGACCTGGGTCTCGGACATCGCCTCGGTGCTGCAGAACGGCTTCACGCCTGTGTTCGTGGACATAAACCCCAAGAACCTGTGCATGGACGAGGATCAGGTCATCGCCAAGCTGACGGACAAGACCCGCGCGGTGTTTCTGACCTACGTGCAGGGCTTCAACGGCCTGTCCGAGCGGCTGCTGGCCGAGCTCACCCGTCGCAACATCCCGCTCATTGAGGACGTCTGCGAATCCCACGGCGCGACCTTCAAGGGCAAGCGCCTGGGGTCCTTTGGCCTGGCGTCGAACTTCTCCTTTTATTTCGCGCACCACATGAGCACGGTCGAGGGCGGCATGGTCTGCACCAACGACGACGCCTTTTACGACGCCATCCGCATGTTCCGCTCCCACGGCATGGTGCGCGAGGCCGAAAACGCGGACACCAGGGCGCGCTATGCCAGCGAGAACCCCGAGCTTTCCCCGGACTTCATCTTCGCCTTCCCGGCCTTCAACGTGCGCAGCACGGAGATCAACGCCGTGCTCGGCCGCAGCCAGTTGAAACGCCTGGACGCCTGCAATGATCGTCGCCGCGAAAACTTCGAGTTGTTCTTGAAGTTGATGGATTCCTCCAAGTATCGCACGGATTTCGACCTTGAGGGCAGCTGCAACTACGCCTTCAACCTGGTGCTGAAACGCCCGGACGAGGCCTTGCGCGAGCGCCTGGAGACCACCATGCGCGAGAGCGGCGTCGAGTTTCGCCGGGGCAGCGCGGGCGGCGGCAACCAGATGCGTCAGCCCTATCTGCGCGGCATCGTGCCGGATGGGCACTACAAGAACTTCCCCGAGGTGGAGCACATCCACTTCTTCGGCTACTACATCGGCAACTATCCGACCCTTTCCGCCGAACGCATCGTTGAGCTCTGCGCCGTGCTCAACTCGGTGCAGGGGTAGGGGAGGGGGCCTGCATGTCGCTGTCGCGCAAGCTCGACATCCTGTTCATCAAGCCCGGCAGTCAGAAGCAGATCTACGGCAGCCTGTCGGACTACGACCTGACAGCCATCGAGCCGCCGCTCTGGGCCGCCATCCTGGGCGGCTACCTGCGCGGGCTTGGCTACGGCGTGGCGATCCTGGACGCCGAGGCTGAAGGGCTGTCCTGGGACCAGGCGGCTCAGGCCGCTGTGGACCGGGGCGCGCTTTTGACCGCGGTCATGGTCTCCGGCCACAACCCCTCGGCCTCGACCATGAACATGCTCGGCGCCGGGGCCATCACCAGCAAGATCAAGGAGTTGGCGCCGGACATGGCCGTGTGCCTGACCGGCCTGCATGTCAGCGCCCTGCCGGAGCGCACCACGCGCGAGGAAACTGCCGACTTCGTCGTCCAGGGCGAAGGCCTGCGCACCTTTCCGCCGCTCATCGAGGCCTTGAAGTCGGCAAGCCCCAACCTGCGTAACATTCCCGGCCTGTGGCATCGCCAGGACGGCCAGGTGGTGCCTGCCGTGATGCCCGAGATGTGGGCCGACCTGGACACCCTGCCCATGCCCGCCTGGGACCTGCTGCCCATGGAGCGCTACCGCGCCCACAACTGGCACTGCTTCGACGACGTGACGCGCCGCCAGCCTTACGCCACGCTCTACACCAGCCTGGGCTGCCCCTACCACTGCTCGTTCTGCTGCATCAACGCGCTCTTCGGTGAGCACCGCCTGCGCTCACGCGGGGTGGACGCGGTCCTGGCCGAGATTGACTTTCTCGTGAACAACTACGGCGTGCGCAACATCAAGATCATGGACGAGCTCTTTGCCGTGAACGAGAAGCGTGTGCTGGAGCTCTGCGGGAAGATCGCCGAACGCGGCTATGACCTTAATTTCTGGGCCTACGCCCGGGTGAACACTGTGAGCGAACGCATGCTCGCGGCCATGAAGGGTGCCGGCGTCAACTGGATCGCCTACGGGTTCGAGTCCGGCAGCAAGCGCGTCATCGAGGACGTGACCAAGGGCTACAAGCTCGATCAGGTCCTGCGCGTGGTGGAGATGACCTATGCGCAGGACCAGCACATCTGCGCCAACTTCATCTTCGGTCTGCCCGAGGACGATTACGATTCCATGCAGGAGACCAATGCCCTCATGCAGGAGATCAACGCCGAGTGGGCCAATATCTATTCCGCCATGGCCTACCCGGGCTCCAAGCTCTATGACGACGCCGTGGCCGCAGGCGCGCCGCTTCCGTCCACCTGGAACGGCTTCTCCCAGTATTCATCCGACTGCCTGCCCCTGCCCACCAAATACCTCTCCGGCGGCCAGGTCTTGTCCTTCCGCGACTATGCCTTTGACGCCTACTACAAGAGCCCGCGCTACCTCTCCATGATCCGGGCCAAGTTCGGGGAAGAGACCATGCGCCACATCCAGATCATGGCCCAGAAGTCGTTGGACAGAAACAACGCCGTCATATAATGTGCCCCCGCCTGCAAGGGACGCAACACCATCCGGAGAATGCATGAAGACGACGCTTCTGGTCATGACGCTTAACGAAATCGATGGCATGAAAGCCATCATGCCCCAGGTCCAGCGCGACTGGGTGGATCAGATCATCGTTGTCGACGGCGGCTCCAAGGACGGCACCATCGAATGGTCGCGCGAGCAGGGCTATGAGGTGTTTGTGCAGAAGCAGCGCGGCTTCCGCCACGCCTATGAGGAGGTCCTGCCCCTGGTCAAGGGCGATGTGCTGCTGACCTTCAGCCCGGACGGCAACTCCGTGCCCGAACTGATCCCGGACATTCTGCAGAAGATGCGCGAAGGGTATGACATGGTCATCGCCTCCCGCTACCTCGGCCCGGCCAAGAGTGAGGACGACGACCCCATCACGGCCTTCGGCAACTGGCTGTTCACCAAGACCATCAATGTCCTGCACGGCGGGCACTACACCGACGCCATGGTCATCTACCGGGCCTACAAGAAGCAGATGGTCTATGATCTTGAACTGTTGGACGAGGGCGCCTACCGCACGCCGGAGAAGCTCTTCTTCACCAAGATCAGCTGGGAGCCGCTTTTGTCCGTGCGTGCGGCCATACGCAAGCTCAAGATCGCCGAGATTCCAGGCGATGAGCCCGCGCGCATCGGCGGGGAGCGGAAACTGCAGATCATCCGCTGGGGAGCCGCTTACTATTTCCAGTTCATCAGGGACTGGCTGCTCTGGAAATAGCCGGTTTTCCTGACTGCGACGACCGCGCCAGAATTTCCTGACGCCGCAAAATCCCTCTCCAAAGACGAGCTAAGAGTCGAGGCCTAACCCTCGTTTGATGCGCAGCTTGATTGCCTCCAGGGCTGGGGCCGCAATGGCCCTGAGTCCGTGACGCTTCAGCATCGGAATGAAACGCCAATAGCATGAGTAGATGCGGCTTAAGCCAACCGTCTGCAATTTCACCAACTCATCAGGGCTAAGGCCGTTCACGGACATGACGGCCGATCCATAGCGCTGGTAGTGGGAATAGTCGGTCTCGAGAAGCGTGAGGCCGTGCTGTCCCGCTTCCGCCATGCGGCGCATTTCCGTGCCAGGGTAGGGCATGGCGATTCCGTATGTGGCGTGGTGGATGTCTTTGGCGTGTTGCAGGAATTTTATGGTGCGTTCGATGCTTTCCAGCGTTTCGCCCGGAAGGCCCAGCATCACAGAGTTGATGGTCTCGATTCCCAGCTTGTTGTTGAGCCTGTTCGATTCCACATAGCTCTCAAGCGGAACTTCCTTTCGGATGATCTTCCTCACATTGATATCTGCAGTCTCCAGCCCGAAACTGATTCGGATGAGGCCGCATTTTTGCAATCTGCGCACCAACGGCTCATCCCACAGGTTGGCACGGGTGCTGCCCTCAAAGGTGAAGTGAAGGTTTCTGCGTTCAATCTCATCCAGCAATTCAATGATGTACTTCCGGTCCAAGGTCAGCGTATCATCAATGAAGAAGATGTGCTCAAAACCCATGGTGTTGATAAGCATGTCAAGTTCATTAATGACATGCGCCACGCTACGGCGACGCACCTTCTTGCCGAAGAGGTCGCTTGCGCAGAACACGCAGCTGAAAGGGCAGCCTCGGCTCATCTGCACCGTGGTGAAGCGCCTTCGTCCATGGAGCGTGCCCAAATTGTAGATATGGTTGGGCAGAAGACCACGCGCCGGCAGGGGCGCAAGGTCGAGGTCCTCGAGTCTTGACGCATCGCCGCTGTAAATGGCCACGCCATCCTTGCGTGAGATGATCCCTGGCGTGTCCGGATTCATGTTCCCTGCGGCAAACTGCTGCAGAAAATCTCCGAATGTCAGCTCGCATTCTCCTACCACAAGATAGTCAAAGCAATCCAGGAAAGCGTTTTCGCGTTCGATGCTGGCATGGACGCCGCCGAATATGATGGGTTTGCCAAGGGCCTTTCGGACCTCCTGCGCCACCTGGGTAGCGGTATGGAAAAACGGCGTTGTGGCCGTCAGCCCGATCAGGTCCGGCTGGAAGGCAGCGGCGCGTTCAATTATCTCGTGAACATCCAGGAGTTCTGCCTGGGCATCAATGAGCTGAACCTCCCAGCCGTTCTGCTGGGCAATGGCAGCAACAATGGCCAGATTGATCGGTGGAAAGGCCGAAGCCTTCTGCGCAACCTGCTTGTACTTTCCAAAGGCGGTGCACCAGGCTGGAAAAATCAGTGTCAGTTTCATACTTGTGGTCCCCAAAGGTGGTGAATTCCCGAAACGCACGGGCTTTATGCTGGATGAAAAGTTAAGGGAGAAAACGTCATCCCCCTGGGGCCACAACAAAACTTCCGGGAATCAGAGCACCTTTATGGACGCAAGACGCTTTTTCATCAGCATCTCCGGGTGGGCGCTGGCGCAGGCAGACACATCCTCGAAAATTCTCTGCACAACGGACACCGGCACATTGGCCGCTTCGCGCAGAATGGGAGACTCTTCGACAAACAAGGGGAGCCAGTCAAAGAGGGCCAAGTGATCCCAGGCACTCCTTTTACCGCAGATGGAAACGCCGGGCTTGGTCTGCAGGATCACTTGGAAAGCCTTGTACTCGTTCACATCATTCAGCAGCTCGGACGGAGTGCTGTCGTGCAGGGCGCTGGCCTGAATGGAAAGATAAAAGATTCCGGCAATATCCAGGTCCTCGAACCAGCGTTCACCGCGAGCATCGTTCCTCATAGATTCCTTTAACAAACTGCGAAAGTCCTCGGCCATGCTGGCTTCTCCTGGGGCTTAAGGTTGTCTGAGGTCAGAAGGGGTACACGGCTTCCGGGCCGTCCTTGGCCGATGTCGGCTTGCCGGACTTGGCCTCCAGAGCGTTCAGGCGATTGCGCGCAGCCTCTTTCGCTTCCTTGGTGTCTGCCGTGGCGATGACCGCGTTCAGAAACTTCTTGGCAGGCTCGAAATTCCCCTTGAGCTCATAGATCATGGCCGCGCGGTACATGGCCACGGTTGGCCACATGGGCTCTTTGGGATATTCGTAAGCCAGTCTCAGGTAAAAGTCCAATGCTGCGTCATAGTTGCGTAAAGAATGTTCGCCTTCGCCGAGCCAGAACAGCACCTCGGCCTGGAGCGACCTAGGCAGGCTCGCGCGCTGCGCCCAGAGGATAGCCAGCTGCTTGCGGCCGCCCTCGAAATCGTTCTTGAGCTGCAGGAAGGTGGCCATGTCCAGGCGGGTCTTGGGATCAAGGTCAACGCCAAGGGCGGTCAGGGCGTGATAGGACTCCAGGGCCTCGGCATCCCTGCCTGCATCCCGCTCCATCTTGGCCTTCAGCCCCAGACGGACAGCCTGGCTGGCTTTGTCAGCTGACATATCGGCCATTCGATTGAGGTAGGTGTCCGCAAGCTGGAAGTACCGTCCTTCAATGGCCTTTTTGGCCAGATAGGTCAGGCAGTCATAGCCGTAGGCCGTGTCCGGGAAAAGGAAGGCTGAGCGGCGGGCCAGCTCCGGGCCGGGAGCGGCTTCCCAACGGGCCTGCCAGTCAGCCAGGACGAGCAGTCGGTCCAGGGGCCAGACCTTGTTCACAGTGCTGGAGCGGCCGACCTCGGCCTTGGTCCAGAAGGGCGCTTCGGCGATGAGCGCGGTGCCTGTTCCTGCGGCGGCCAGCAGGCTGCGCAGGGCAGGGGAGAGCTTTGCGGCCGCGCCGAGCTCCTGCGGGAGGAGGTTTTTCACGTTTTCCTGGGTGAGGATGCCCCCGGCCAGGCGCAGGCTTAAGGGCAGCTTGCGCTTGTCCAGGCCCTCCCAGGTCTGGCGGGCGGCATCAAGGTCGCCGCTTTCGATGAGAAGCACGAACTTGAGGGAGCGCAGCAGGCGCGACATGTCGTCAGAAAGCAGCAGGGACTGCAGTTCCTTGTCCACGGCCGCGCGGGCTTCCTCGTTGGGCAGCTGGTTGATGCTGTTGCGGAACTTGAGCCAGGACGCCGAACCAGGACCGCCCAGGAACCAGGCTTCACGGCTTTGGGCGTAGGGGGCCAGGAGGTTGGCGCTCCAGAACCCGGCCGCCTTGGCGTATCCGGCCGCGCGCAGGGTCTTGGTCTCATGGGGCTTGCCGGTCTCCATGAAGGTTGCCATGGCCGTCCAGAAGCCCTTGAGCGCCGGGTCCGACAGCTTCTCAAGTGCGGTCTTGGCGCGGGCGAAATCCTCAAGGCTGGCCGCGGCCAGGGCCTCGGCGATGTGTTGGCGGTCGTCAGGGGTGACGTTGAGCGGGGCGTCCTTGTCCTTGGCTGCTTTCTTGGCCGGGGCCTTGACCGCAGGGGCCTGGGCGTCGGCCTGCGCATCGGGCTGTGGGTCGCCCGTGGCCAGGGTCAGGGACTCGGTGGACTTGACCCAGAAGTTTTGCGGTCCCCAGGCAGCCTCGGCCTGGGTCAGAAGGGTGCGAAGATTCTCTTCCAGGGCCGCGCTGGAGGCCGAGGTGGAGCCGACAAAGGCCCAGAACTGGCGACGCCAGACGTCCACCCACAGGGACTCCAGGCCGGGCTCGGCGGAAAGCCGCTCCTTGAGGGTTTTGGCGTCCATGAGCTTGGCCGCGTGGCTGTACCAGAGAACAGCCTTGTAGGGATCGCCAAGGGCGCGGTAGGCCTGGGCGCCGAGCCAAAGCCGCTGGGTTTCTGCCGCAGGCTCTGCAAAGGCTGGCTGGGCCTCGATGAGCGCCAGGGCCTCCTGCGATGCGCCTTGCATGAGCAGGCCTTCCGCGCGCTTCAGAACGTTGGCGTCCGCGTCCTGACCAGTTTGCTCAGGCTCCGGGAGCACGATGCGGTCGTACGCCCCGTATTTCTTGAGCCATTGCTCAAAGGCGGCGTCTGTGGGCGCAGGATTGGCCGTGCCCGACTTGTCGGATTTGGCGGCCTTGGCCGGAGCCTTGCGCGCAGCGCCCAGGGAGGAATTCGGGGTCATGAGCAGGACCATGAGCACAGGCACGAGTGTGATCGCGCCGGTCATTCCGGTCATGCGAGGATGTTTCAACATGCTGGTTTGCCTCAGCGAAATGTCGCCCTGGGGACAAGGCGGTCAAGGTTGCAACAAGCAGATGGCTCCATGCCACAATTCCAGGCCCGAGGGAAGAGAGCAGCCCTCCTGGCGCATAGCAAAGTTTACATAATTTACATTATGAGACAACATGGGGTTGGCGCAAGTGACCTGGGGGAGTGCCCTGTCGGGTCTACTTCTTGGCCCAATCAGCCAGGAACGAGGCCAAGCCGATGTCGGTCAGCGGGTGTTTGGCCAGATCAAGGAGAACGCTGAGCGGCAAGGTGATGGCGTCAGCTCCAAGCAGCGCCGCCTGGAAGAACTGGCTGCTGTTGCGGATGCTCGCCGCCAGCACCTGGGTGGACAGATCATAGTTCCGGAAGATGGACATAAGATCCTGGACCAGCTGCATGCCGTCCTGGCCCACATCGTCAAGCCAGCCAACGAACGGGCTCACGTAGCTGGCGCCGGCCTTGGCCGCGAGCAGCGCCTGATTTGCGGAGAACACCAGGGTCGCATTGGTCTCGATGCCACGCAGGTGCAATTCCTTGATTGTCTTGAGACCTTCAAGGGTTACTGGAACTTTGACCACGATATTCGGGCCGATCTTCACAAGATCACGCGCCTCGGTCAGCATGGCCGGGGACTCCGTACTGATGACCTCAACACTCACCGGGCCTTCGATCTCCTTGCAGATCTGGCGGACGATCTTTTTCCAATCGCCCTTCTCCCTGGACAAAAGGCTCGGATTGGTGGTCACGCCATCAATGGCCCCGAGGGCTTTGGCCTGGCGGATCTGCTCGATGTTCGCGGTGTCGAGGAAGATTTTCATGAAGCCTCCCGAGGGGCGTATGGCGCTCAGCGTGCGAAAGTTCAGGACTGGCCGCCCTGCTCCGGACCCTGGATGCGCTTGAGGTAGGTCTCGCGGCAATCGTAGGAACAGAAGTTGAGGACAACGTCTCCCTGGCGGACGCGGATGTCGCTGTTCTTGGACACATAGGCTCCGCAGACCGGATCCTTGACCATCTCACCGGAGGCCTGGAGGTTCTCGGATTTCTCTTCAGTCTTGTTCTGCTTGTAACGCTTGTCGCCCATGAAGAGCTTCCACACGACAAAGCCACAAATAAAGACGATGAGCAGCTTGGTCAGGTTCATCATGACTCCTTCTCTTTCTCAGCGGGGGACGGCGAAGGGCCGCCCTGCCTGCGTGAGCCTATTTCTGGGCTATGTTCAAGCCGTCGAGCGTGTAGTTCAGCCCGGAAAGCACCTGATCGATGGTGCGGCCGTCTTTGAACACGAGCTTCGGGGCCACCTCACGCAAGGGCACGAGCACGAAGGCACGCTTAAGCATGCGCGGGTGCGGCAGCGTCAGGTAGTCCGAATCCATCTCCGTGTCGCCGAAAAGGAGCAGGTCCAGGTCGATGATGCGGGGGCCGCCCGGGTCCATGCCCCGGAGACGTCCCATCTTGACCTCAATGGCCTGGATTGTGGACAGAAATCCCTCCGGCGCCCAGACGTCCGAGGCAATCTCCAGGCGCACCACGGCGTTGGAGAACCACGGCTGGTCCTTCACATCGCCCTGCGGGTCGGTGCGATAGATGTGCGAGAGCGCACCGAAGCTGATGTCGTTTCCGTAGTCCTCAAGGAGCGTCAGAGCGTCATTGATGTTCGCCTCGCCGTCTCCGATGTTGGAGCCCAGGGCCACATACGTGGTTAGAGTTGGGAAATCCGTAACACCGCCTCCTTCAGTCGATCCGTGTTCACCGTGAGCGAGATGCGGAAATAGCCCTCGCCCGGAGCGCCAAAGCCGTTGCCCGGAGTGGTCACCACGCCGGTCTGCTTGAGAACCCTGGTCACGAAGTCCTGGGAGCTGACGCCCTGCGGGACCTTGGACCAGATGTAGAAGGTGGCCTCGGGGACGCGGCAGGAGATGCCCGCCTTTTTCAAGGCCTCGATGACCACGTCGCGGCGCTCGCGGTAGATGCCGCGCAGTTCCGCGCCATAGGCGTCGCCCTGGTTCAGGGCCACGATACCAGCTTCCTGTACGGCCTGGAAGATGCCGGAGTCCACATTTTCCTTCACTTTTCCCAGACCCTTGACCAGGGAGGCGTTGCCCACGGCCATGCCGATGCGCCAGCCGGTCATGTTGTAGGTCTTGGACAGGGAATGGAACTCGATGGCCACGTCGCGTCCGCCGGGAATCTCAAGGATCGACAGCGGCTTGTTGGCCTCGTTGAAGTACATCTCGGTGTAGGCCGCGTCGTGCACGACGATGACTTCAAATTCCAGCGCCTTGGCGATGAGCTTCTCATAGAAGGAGCGCGGGGCCATGGCCGCTGTGGGGTTGTTCGGGTAGTTGACGTAGATGGCCTTGGCCCGCTTCCAGGTGTCCGAGCTGATGGCGTCGAGGTCGGGAAGGAAGTTGTTTTCGTCGGTCATGGGCAGGTACATGGGCACGCCGCCAACGAACTCCGTGGTCACGCCGTACACCGGATAGTTGGGCGTGGCGATGAGCACCAGGTCACCGGGGTTCACAAACGCCAGGGGGAAGTGCGCGATGCCTTCCTTGGAGCCGATGAGGCTGACGACCTCTGTGTTCGGGTCCAGGCTGACCTTGAAACGGCGCAGGTACCAGTCGGCCACGGCCTGGCGGAAGGCCAGCAGGCCGACGTAGGACGGATACTGGTGGTTGACGGGATTGCGCGCCGCAGCGCACAGGGCGTCGATGATGAAGTCCGGGGTGGGCAGGTCAGGATCGCCGATGCCCAGGCTGATGATGTCCAGCCCCTTGGCGCGAACCTCTTCCTTGGCCTTGTCCACGGCGGCGAACAGATACGGGGGCAGGTTCGCAAGGCGTTGTGCAAGCTGGAAATCAGGCATGATGAGCTCCTTTGGTGCAAATGGAAACGCCTGTGTAATTGTTCGGCCCTGCTTCTGTCAATCTGGCCTGCCAAGGCATCTGCAAGGAAGTACCTTTCGCGGCCGCTCTTGCCGAGGGCCGAGAAAACGTTTAGGCCCTGGCTGGAGACCTTTGGACCAGCGCATGCCCTAAGCGAGACGGAGCGGACTCCCCTGCTCCGGTTGGCGGTGATGATCTGATGAACACCATGTTTGACGACACCGGCGCACACGCCTTCCACCCGGTCGTTGACCGCTATCTCCAGCACCTTGTTGTGGAACGCGGCCTGTCCGAAAACACCACCCAGGCCTACGCGGCTGACATCTCTGCCCTGCTCGCCTTCCTCGACACCATCGGCGCAGACCTTTCTACCTGCACCCAGCGGCACCTGTTCCTGTTCCTCACGCATTTGCGCGCCAGAAAGCTGGCTGCCACGAGTCTAGCCCGGCACCTGTCCAGCGTGCGCGGCCTGTTCGCCTTCGCTGTCCAGGCCGGTCTGCTGGCCGAAGACCCGTCGATCCTGCTCGAGAGCCCCAAGCTCCCGGATCAGCTCCCCGAATTCCTGACCCGTGCGGAGATGGACCGCCTGCTGGAACAGCCCGATGCCAGCACGGCCCTGGGCTACCGCGACCGGGTCATGCTGGAGCTGCTGTATGCCTGCGGGTTGCGCATCTCCGAGCTCATCGGGCTGGTGCTGGGCGACTTCGACCCCCAGACTGGCATCCTGCGCGTGTTCGGCAAGCGGGCCAAGGAGCGCCTGGTGCCAGTACATTTTGCCGCCCAGCGCCTGCTGAACGACTACCTGGACCACAAGCGTGCTGGGTTCAAGCCCGTGCAAAAGCACATCTTCCTGAACCGCTCCGGCAAGGGCCTGACCCGGCAAGGCGTATGGAAGCTGGTCAAGCGCTACGCCGAGGACGCAGGCATCCGGCGCAGCATCTCGCCGCACACCTTCCGGCACTCCTTTGCCACGCACCTGCTGGAAGGCGGCGCGGACCTGCGCACCGTGCAGATCCTGCTCGGCCACGCGGCCATCAATGCGACGGAGATCTACACCCACATCCAGTCCGGACGGCTCATGCGCATCCATGAACAGTACCATCCGCGCTCGACCGGAGCCCTGTCGCCGCATGAGGTTGAGACGCCAACATGAACAAGCCCACACGAATCCAGGCGCGCACGGTCATCACGGCCCACGCCAACGCTGACTTCGACGCGCTGGCCGCCATGATCGCGGCCAGCCGCCTGTACCCGGACGCGGTGCTCATCTTCCCCGGCAGCCAGGAAAAGAACCTGCGCAACTTCTACATCCAGAGCACCACCTACCTGTTCAATTTCAAGCACTTCAAGGACATCGACCCAGAGGCCGTGGAGCTGCTTGTGGTGGTCGACACCCGTCAGAAGTCACGCCTGCCCCACATCGCCCCCCTGCTGGACATGCCGGGCATCAAGATCCATGTCTACGACCACCACCCGGACACTGATGAGGACCTGCAAGCCGATTTTTCACGCGTGGAGAACTGGGGCTCGACCACCACCATCCTCGCCCATGAGATGATGGCCAAGAATGTGCTGCCCAACATAGAGGAGGCCACGGTCCTGGGCCTCGGCATCTTCGAGGACACGGGTTCCTTCAGCTTCGCCTCCACCACGCCGGAGGACTTCAACGCCGCTGCATGGCTGCGCAAGAACGGCATGGACCTGGACGTCATCTCCGACCTATTGGCGCGCGACCTGTCCTCGGAACAGATCACCATCTTGAGCGCCCTCATAGAATCGGCAAAGATTCATGACTTCCACGGCATCGAGGTGGTCATCTCCGAGGTCACCACCGAAGATTTCGTCAGCGATTTTGCGTATCTTGTCCACAAGTACATCGACATGGAGAATGTCCGGGTCATGTTCGCCCTGGGCCGCATGCACGACCGCATCCACCTGGTGGCGCGCTCGCGCACCGCCGAGGTCAACGTGGGGCACATCTGCACCTATTTCGGCGGCGGCGGGCACGGCTACGCGGCCTCTGCCACCATCAAGGACAAGACCTTGAGCCAGGTGCGCGACGAGCTGCTGGCGCTTTTGTACTCCCACATCAACCCCCAGCTCGTGGCCGAGACCCTCATGTCCACCCCGCCGGTGACCATCGAGTCGGACCGCAGCATGGCCGACGCGGCGGAGCTCATGACCCGCTTCGGGCTCAAGGGCGTGCCCGTGGTGGCGCCGGGCACCATGCGCTGCGTGGGGCTCATGGAGCGCAAGATCTCGGACAAGGCCATCAGCCACGGCCTGGGCGGCGCGGCCCTAGGCGTGTACATGCTGGCGGAATACGAACAGGTGGCTCCGGAGGCCGACCTGTACCAGGTCATGGAGATCATCATCGGCAAGCGCCAGCGGCTTCTGCCGGTGATCCGGGGTGACGAGGTCGTGGGCGTGGTCACGCGCACGGACCTGGTGAACCAGATGGTCGAGCAGTCGGCGCGCATCTCCGAGGTGGTGTTGCCAGACCGCATGAAGGAGCGCAACATCCGGCCCATCATGCGCACCCGCCTGCCCGGTTCGGTCATCGCCCTGCTGGAACAGGCCGGACACCTGGGCCAGCAAATGGGGTACAAGGTCTATGCCGTGGGCGGCTTCGTGCGCGACATCCTCATCGCCCGGCCCAACCTGGACATCGACCTGGTGGTGGAGGGCGACGGCATCCAGTTCGCCCGGGAGCTGGCGGCCCTGCGCCAGGGCCGCGTCAAGGAGCACCTCAAGTTCAAGACCGCGGTGGTGGTCTTCCCGGACGGCCAGCGCATCGACGTGGCCACGGCCCGGCTGGAATACTACGAGTACCCCACCGCCCTGCCCACGGTGGAGCTCTCATCCATCAAGATGGACCTGTACCGCCGCGACTTCACCATCAACGCCCTGGCCCTGCAGCTCAATCCGGGCGACTTCGGCAAGCTCATGGACTTCTTCGGCGCGCAGCGCGACATCAAGGAAAAAATAATCCGCGTCCTGCACTCGCTGAGCTTCGTGGAAGACCCCACGCGCATCCTCAGGGCCATCCGCTTCGAGCAGCGCTTCAACTTCCGCATCGACGGCCAGACACACCGGCTCATCAAGAATGCGGTGCAGCTCAAGCTGTTCCACAAGCTCTCCGGCTCGCGGCTGACCCACGAGCTTCAGCTGATCGTGGATGAGGACAATGTCCTGGAATGTTTGAACAGGCTGCATGAGCTCAAGCTCATGGCCGCCATTCATCCCCTGCTGGCCCTGGACGCCGAGCGCATGCGCGTTCTGAGCGAGGTGCACAAGGTCCACACCTGGTACAAGCTCCTGTATCTGGAGCCAAAGGCCAATTCCTGGCGCCTGTTCATGCTGGGCCTGACCATGGGCCTGGAGCGCGACCAGCTGGAGCTGGTCTGTCAGCGGCTGCGCTACCCGGAGCGCGAGTTGCGCGAGTTCCTGGGCCTGCGCGATCAACTGGGCGACGCCCTGGCCAAGCTCATGGTCTGGCAGGACGGCCAGTCAGCCCTGAGCGAAATCTACTTCACCCTGGCCCCCCTGTCCGTGGAGGCCGTGCTCTTCCTCATGGCCCGCAGCCGCCGCGAAGCCATCCGCAAGAACATCTCACTGTTTCTCACGCGCTTGCGCACCCAGGAGATGTTCATCGATGGCAGCGACCTGAAGGCCCTCGGGCTCCAGAGCGGGCCTGTTTTCGCGCACATCCTGCGCAAGGTGCGCGCCGCCCTGGTGGATGGCGAGGCCATAACACGGGAGAAGCAATTGGAGCTTGCCAAGAGCCTTATACTGGAGCTACGGGAGGAGGGCTTGGACAAGTTCCCGCCTCATCGCGCGAGACGTGCCCAAAAACAATGAGCTTTCTTTTTGGTCGGTTGACAACACCAGTCGACACGGCCATGCCGGAGGGGGGGGTATGACGCAGGATGACGGCCTCAAGATCGTTAAGATCGAGAAGGAGAACGAAGACACTACCTCCATATATTTCACCGGCCCGGACATGGAGCGGTTCAAGAACCGCAAGCCCGGCCAATACGCCTCCATACGGGTCTTCAAGGACGGCGCGTGGAGCGCGCCACACCCCTTCACCTTGTCCAGCTCGCCAAAAGACGAGACCCTGCGCATGACCATCAAGAGGTCAGGCGAGTTCACCTCGACCATCCCGGACATAGAGCCCGGAACCCCCGTCCAATGCGCCGGCCCCTTCGGCCAGTTCTGCAAGGACATCGGCACCAGCAAGGAGATCGTCATGATCGCCGGGGGGGTTGGCATCACCCCGTTCTTGAGCGTCCTGCGGCACTTCCAGGAAACCCGTGCGGACAACGCGGTCACGCTTTTTTGGGCCAACAAGGGCCCAAACGACGCCTTTGCCGCAAAGGAGCTGGAGGAGTTCACCAAGAGCCTCAACCTGCACGTGATCCATGTCTTCAGCCGCGTGGCGCCCGAGGACCAGGCCGCCTTGACCGCCCCGGCTTTCGACGACGGACGCCCAGGTAAAATTTCACATGAATATGGTCGATTGACTCAGGACATTTTTTTGCGCCACATCCCTTCCACGAATGCCTCCTTCTACCTCTGCGGGCCTCCGCCCATGCAGCAGACCGTGCTTGAGGTGCTTTCGTCGTTTGGTGTGGACCCCGGCAGAGTGGATAAGGAAGCCTTTGTCTTCAGTCCTAAACAATCGTGAGCCCTCAGGGAGGAGCGCATGAAGATCGCGCGATGCATGAACACTGAAATTACCCGTGTTTCCCCGGACACGACTTTTGCCACGCTTCTGGCAAAACATGCCACGACAGGCAACCGACACAGCTACGTCGTTGACGAGACCGGACAGCTTCTGGGCTTCGTCACGAACCTGGACATGATGGCTCGGATGGTGCCCTCATATCTCACCTCGACCCTCGCCGCCTCCATCTCGGACGGTGCGGAGCTCATCCGCAAGCGTTTTGACGAAAGCAAGCACCTCACCGCTGCGGACATCATGCAGCGCAAATTTGTGGTGCTGCATCCCGAGGACACGCTCATCGAGGCCAATGTCCAACTCCACGAGGGCAACTTCAATGCCCTGCCGGTGGTCAACGACGCCGGCATTCTCCTTGGTGATATTGGACGCAAAGACATCTTGAAGCATATCGCCATGGACATCTGCGGCGTTATCGGCGCGGCCTGAGGGGGATGTGATGTTCTGGGTAGCCACTTGCATTTTCGTTGTCTGCTACGCTGCAATCGTCTCCGAGAAGATTCACAAAACCAAGGTGGCGCTGGCTGGCGCAGCGCTGACCCTCATCCTCAAGGTCGTTACGCAGGAAGACGCCTTTCACAGCGTTGAACTGGGCGTTGACTGGAACGTCATATTCCTGCTCATTTCCATGATGATCATGGTCAACATCATGAGCAAGACGGGCGTGTTCCAGTACGTCGCCATCAAGGCGGCCAAGCTGGGCCGTGGAAATCCCTTTTCGATCATGGTCATTTTCTCCGTGATCACGGCAGTGGCCTCGGCGTTGCTTGACAACGTGACCACGGTGCTGCTCCTCGCGCCGGTCACGCTGCTCATCGCCGATGAACTGGAGATCGACCCCATTCCCTTCCTGATCACCGAGGCCCTGGCCTCAAATATCGGCGGCACGGCAACCCTCATTGGCGACCCGCCGAACATCATGATCGCCTCCAAGGCCGGCCTCAACTTCATGGACTTCATCGTGCATATCGCGCCGATCATCGTGGTCATCATGATCGCCTGGATGTTCTTCTGGAAGATCGTGTTCGGCAAAAGACTTCATGTCAGCGAGAAGAACAAAGTGCGCGTCATGGCCATGAACGAGCGCGAGATGATCAAGGACCCCATGCTGCTCAAGAAGTCCGGCATCATCATGGGCTTGACCATCCTGGGCTTCATGCTCCACGGTTTCCTGCACTTTGAGCCTGCCACCATCGCCCTGGCTGGCGCGGCCACGCTGCTGCTGGTGAGCGGCGAAGATCCCCATAGCGTCCTGGTGGAGGTTGAATGGCCCACGATCTTCTTCTTCATCGGCCTGTTCATCATCATTGGCGGCACGGTGAAGGCCGGGATGATCTCCTTCATGTCCCAGGAGATGATCGCGCTCACGGCCCCGACTGCGGACAACACCCTTGTGCTCAGCATGGTCATGGTCTGGTTCTCGGGCATCGCGTCCGCAATCGTGGACAACATCCCGTTCGTGGCAACCATGAACCCGCTGCTGGTGGAAATGGCGGAAAAGATCTTCGGCGGCACCGGGGTTGACGCCCTGCAGCACGCCAAGATGCTCCCGGTCTGGTGGGCGCTGTCCCTGGGCGCCTGCCTGGGCGGCAACGGAACGGCCATCGGCGCCTCGGCCAATGTCATCATCGTCGGCATGGCCGAGAAGGCTGGCAAGCCCATCTCCTTCCTGCGCTTCATGAAGTACGGCGTGCCGGTCACCATGCTCACGCTTGCCATTTCAACAGCCTACATATACGTTCGATACTACTACTTTGGCTAGAATCAAGGCGTCCTTGCCCTGCTCCGGCGCTCACTGTAGAGTGCTGGAGCAGGGCATTCCGCCCGGCCAGAAATTTGGGACAGGTGAAACGAGCACATGAACGTATTGTGGGCGCCCTGGCGGCTTGATTACATCCTCGGCCCCAAGCCGGATGAATGCGTGTTCTGCGTTCCGAACCACACAGGCGAGGACGCGGAGCGCTTCATCCTGCATCGCGGTCGCCACAACTTTGTCATCATGAACCGCTACCCATACAACAACGCGCACCTCATGGTGACGCCCTTCCGCCATGTGGGCTGCCTAACAGACTTGCGGCCCGAAGAGGCGCACGAAAATGTGGAGATGCTCCAGTCCTGCGTGCGCATTCTGCAGGAGGTCTTCCAACCCCACGGCATCAACGCCGGCCTGAACCTGGGCGAGGCTGCCGGCTCAGGCATCGCCGCGCACATCCATTTCCAGATCGTGCCGCGCTGGAACGGGGATTCTTCGTACATGGCCGTGTTCAGCGAAACCAGAGTCATCCCGGAGCATCTGCGCTCCACGTACAACCGCCTCAAGCCCCATTTCGACGCCCTGGGCTGAGCCTTCGCTCAAAGGAGTCACGTATGCGCTATTTCAAGACCATTGTGCTGGCCCTGCTTTTCGTCATCTCCCTGCTCTTCTTTGTCCAGAACAGCGGGTCGCTGTCCACCAACCTGCAGTTGGAGTTCAATCTCGTCACCCTGCACCTCATCTCCATTCCCCTGCCTTTGTATCTGTTCGTGCTGGTGGCCTTCCTGCTGGGCGTTGTGTTCACCCTCGGCTTTCTGCTGGTGGAGCGCATCCGCCTCGGCCTGGAGCTCAAGGCCCTGCGCAGGCAGCACGCCTCCCTTGAGGACGAGGCCCTGGCGCTGCGCACCCTGCCCCTGAACCAGCCAGAGAACAAGCCGCAGACCGGAAACTAGGGTCGGAGCAGCCGGTGCCCTGGAACGAAATCTTCCTCCTTGGACGCCGCAAGTCCAGGCACCAGCCAGATCCAGCGACCTCCGGCGCGGGTGAGCAGCACACGCTCCAGGATACCCGCGCGGCCATCGAGGAGCTCTCCCAGGCCGTTCGTAACAACCCGGAATCCGTCGAGATATATCTGGCCTTGGGCAACCTGTACCGTTCCCAGGGCGAGATCGAGCGGGCCATCCACATCCGCAACAGCCTCATCGCCCGGCCAGGGCTTGATCCCACCCTCAAGGCGCGCAGCCAGTTCGAGCTTGGCCGCGACTTCCGACGCGGCGGCATGCTCGACCGGTCGCGTCAGGCCTTTGAGGACGCAAGCGTTGTCCTGGGTCGCACCGAGGACATCGAGCTGGAACTGGCACGTCTGGCTGCGGACTCCGGTGAATTCGAACGCGCGGCCGAGCACTACGCCCGCATGGGCCGCTCCATGGCCGAGGCTCATTTTCTTGCGCGTCAGGCAGGGGAGCATTTCCGCCAGGGCGACGTCATTCAGGGCGAGAAATTCCTCAAGCGGGCCTTGACGGTTTTTCCGGCCTCGCCCGAGGCTTGGCTGGCCAGCGTGGTCCAGGCAACCCTGTCCGGCAACACCGATCTCCTGGGGCAGAGCCTGCAGAACGCCTGCGCCAACATCCCGGCCCCGCAGCGCTTCATGCTGCTGGAGGGCCTGCTGGAGGCCCTGTCCGCCGCGCGCGTGGACAACGTCGGCGGGACCGGCGCCAAGGCCCTGAACCGGGAGCAGATCAGCGCCCTGGTCCAGGCCTCGGTGCGCATGCTGGCGACTTTTCCGCCGGATACGCTTCTCTGCTACTACTGCGCCAAGCTCTTTCTCTTCGAGGCCGACCTGGAGAACGCCAAGCACTGGCTGGAGAAGGCTCTGGTACTCAACGCGGACTTCTGGCTGGCAAGGCTGGAGCTGGTGTCCCTGGTGCTCACGGACCAGGACTTGACGCATTTCCTGCGCGACCAGATGTCCTATTTCATCAGCCACGCGCGCAAGTCCAAGCGTTTTGTCTGCCAGGCCTGCGGGTTCCGCTGGGACAAGACCTTCTTCGTCTGCCCGCGCTGCCGCTCCTGGCACAGCATCCTGTTCCGGCAGGAATTCTCCTGACCCACCGGCCCTGGCCAAGGCCAGCCCGAACAGACGCATGGATACCCGCATGAACGCCCCGAAACTCACCCCCATGTTCGAGCAGTACATGCAGGTCAAGGCCGAGCATCCGGATGCCCTGCTCTTCTTCCGCATGGGCGACTTCTTCGAGCTGTTCTTCGAGGACGCCGAGGTTGCTGCGCGGGAGCTCTCCATCACGCTCACCTCGCGCAACCCGGGGTCCGAGTCCAAGGTGCCCATGTGCGGTGTGCCGCACCATTCCGTGGACGGCTACCTGGCCCAGCTGCTGGAAAAAGGCTACAAGATCGCCCTCTGCGACCAGATCGAGGACCCGCGTCAGGCCAAGGGGCTGGTCAAGCGCGCCGTGACCCGCGTGCTGACCCCCGGCACCATTGTTGAGGATTTGTCGCTGTCCGCCAAGGCCCACAACTACCTCGCGGCGCTTTACTGGGATGCGGACAAGGGCGCGGGCGGCCTGGGCTGGGTGGACTTCTCCACCTCCGAGTGGTCGGGCCTCTTCTCCCGGCGCGAGACCGACCTCTGGCAGTGGGCCATGAAGATCGCACCACGCGAGCTGCTTTTGCCGCCTGGCAAAAAAGTGCCGCAACAATATTTCGAGCTGGGCGCACAGGTGACCCAGCTGCCCAGCCCCAGCTCCTTTGATCTGGCCGGAGGGACCGAAGCCGTGCTGCGTGCGCAGAACGCCCCGGAGCTCTCCACCCTGGACCTGGCCGACAAGCCGGAGCTGGTGCGCGCGCTCGGCGCGCTGCTGGGCTATCTGCGGCGCACTCAGATGACCGACTCCCCGCCCCTGGGCGAGTTCCAGGTGCTGGACCTGTCGCGCCATCTGGTGCTGGACGAGGTCACCGAGCGCAACCTGGAGATCTTCCGCAGGCTGGACGGCCGTCCTGGCCCCGGCACCCTTTGGCAGGTGCTGGACTACACCCAGACCGCCATGGGCGGACGCCTGCTGGAGTCGCGCCTGCGCCAGCCCTGGCGCGAACTGGCCCCGGTGGAGCGCACGCTGGACGTGGTGGACTTCCTGTTCAAGCGCGACTCCCTGCGCCAGGACCTCAGGCGGCAGCTCTCCGACGTGCGCGACCTGGAGCGTCTGGCCACGCGCATCGCGCTCTCCCGCGCGACCCCCCGGGACATCGTGGCCGTGCGTGAGAGCCTGTCCCGGCTGCCCGGCTTGCATGAGCTGCTCAGGCAGGCTGCGGAGGCTGACCAGGACGCCGCCCCGGCCGAGCTGAAGAGCCTGCTCAAGTCCTGGGATTCCATGAGCGACGTCGCCGAGATGCTCACCCGTGCCCTGGTGGACGCCCCGCCCCTCGTCATCACCGATGGCGGCCTGTTTCTGCCCGGGTACGACCCGACCTTGGACGAACTCATCTCCCTCACCGAGCACGGCGAGGCCCGCATCCACACCATGCTCGAACGCGAGCGCGACGCCTGCTCCATCCCCAAGCTCAAGCTCGGCTACAACAAGGTCTTTGGCTATTACCTGGAAATATCTCACGCTTACCAGGGCCAGGTGCCGGAGCATTTCATCCGCCGCCAGACCCTCGTCAATTGCGAGCGCTACATCACCCAGGAGCTGAAGGATCTGGAAGAGCGCCTGCTCTCGGCAGCCGACGAGCGCAAATCCTTGGAATACCGCCTGTTCAACGAACTGCGCGAACAGCTCGCGGGCCTGCGCACGCGCTTCATGTTCATGGCCGCAGGCCTGGCTGGGCTGGACTACTGGCAGGGCCTGGCCGAGGCCGCGCGCCAGAACGACTGGGCCAGGCCAACACTGCACGAGGGCATCGAGACCGAGATCATCCAGGGGCGGCACCCCGTGGTGGAGGCGGCCAGCGGAGCGGCCAACTACATCCCCAACGACCTGCGACTGGACGAGACCCGGCGCATCCTGCTCATCACCGGCCCGAACATGGCGGGCAAGTCCACCGTGCTGCGCCAGGCCGCGCTCATCACCATCCTGGCCCAGATGGGCTCCTTCGTCCCGGCCAAAAGCGCCCGCCTGGGCCTGGTCGACCGCGTGTTCTCGCGTGTCGGGGCCTCGGACAACCTGGCGCGCGGCCAGAGCACCTTCATGGTCGAGATGATGGAGACGGCGCGCATCCTCCGCCAGGCCACCTCTCGTAGCCTAGTCATCCTGGACGAGATCGGCCGGGGCACCAGCACCTTTGACGGCCTGGCCCTGGCCTGGGCCGTGGTCGAGGAGCTGTCCCGACGCGGACGCGGCCAGGTGCGCACGCTCTTCGCCACCCACTATTTTGAGCTGACCTCCCTGGAGGGCCGCATCCCCGGCCTGCGCAACCTGAACATCGCGGTGCGCGAATGGAAGGGCGAGATCGTGTTCCTGCGCAAGCTGGTGCCCGGACCGGCGGATAAGAGCTACGGCATTGAGGTAGCCCGGCTGGCGGGCGTGCCCCAGGCCGTGGTCCAGCGGGCGCGGGAAATCCTTGCGTCCCTCGAGGAAAAATCGCAAAGTGAGCGTAGCGGCGCTTCCCAGGCCATCCTGGCGCGGCAGAGCCTGCTCCCGGGAATGGCTCCCAGTGTGGAGTCCCAGTCCCCTGAACCGGAAAGCCCGGTGCTGGTGGAACTCAAGCGCCTGGACCTCAACGGGCTGTCGCCCCTGGCCGCCCTGACCCTGCTGCATGAATGGAAAAAGAGCGTGACCCAGCAATGACCAAGCAGAACCGCCTGACCATTTTCCTGAGCGCCGCCCTGATGCTGACTGCCCTGCTCAGCCTGTCCGCCTGCGGCAAGCGCGAATGGCCCATACCCGTGGCCAGCGAGGACAAGTTCCGTTGGCGCAGCATAGAAATCCAGCGCAACCAGGGCTGCATCATCCTGAATTGCGAACTCTCCGGGAACTGGGAGAACATCGACACGGTGGATATTCTGCTGGAGCCGGTGGGTGACGGGCCTGACGATGGCTGCGCGAGCTGCCCCTTCACCCCGCGCCAGACCATCATCTTCAACCCCGGAGCAGCCGGGATGCGCAAGGACCTGAACCGCATCGTGCTCACCGCCTGCGAGTTGGACCCCAAGAAGACGTACCGGATTCAGGTCGTGGGCTTCAACGCCTTTGCCCGCCTTGCCCCTGTGGCGTCGGAGCTTGTGCTCAGCGCCCCGAAATAACCAACTTTGCACAGGAGAATTCATCCCCCATGCATCATTTTCAGCAGCGAAACGGAACCTTGTTTGCGGAAGGCGTCAGCGTGACGGAACTTGCGGAAGCCCATGGCACCCCGCTCTATGTCTACTCCGCGGCCACGCTGAAGCGCCATTTCGAGGCCTTTGACTCGGCTTTCGCCTCCATGGAGCACCTGACCTGCTACTCGGTGAAGGCCAACTCCAACCTGCATGTGCTGCGCCTGCTGGCCTCCCTTGGCGCGGGCATGGACATCGTGTCCGGCGGCGAGCTGTACCGCGCGCTTCTGGCTGGCGTTCCGGCCGGGAAGATCGTCTACTCCGGTGTTGGCAAGAAGCCTGCGGAGATCCGCCAGGCGCTTGAGGCCGGCATCCTCATGTTCAACGTCGAGTCCACGCAGGAGCTTCTGCGCATCAACGAGGTGGCAAAGGCCATGGGCAAGGTGGCCCAGATAAGCTTCCGCATCAACCCGGACGTGGACCCCAAGACCCACCCGTACATCTCCACCGGCCTGAAGAAGAACAAGTTCGGCCTGAACATCGACCTTTCCCTGGATGCCTACGCCCTGGCGCGCGACCTGCCCGCTGTGGAGCCCGTGGGCATCGACTGCCACATCGGCTCACAGCTCACCACCATCGAGCCTTTCATGGAGGCCCTGGACAAGCTGCTTATTTTCTACGACAAGCTCAAGGCCATGAACCTGGACATCCGCTACCTCGACCTTGGCGGCGGTCTGGGCATCAACTACGACGAGGAGCAGCCGCCGCACCCCAAGGAATTCGGCGCGGCCCTGACCAAGGTCCTGGGCAAGCTGCCGCTCAAGATCATCCTTGAGCCCGGCCGGGTCATCGTCGGCAACGCGGGCATCCTGGTCACCGAGGTGCTCTATACCAAGCAGAGCCCGACCAAGAGCTTCGTCATCGTGGACGCGGCCATGAATGACCTGGTGCGGCCGTCCTTGTACGGCTCGTTCCACCGGGTGGAGGAAGTGACGCCCCAGGGCCGCCCGGCCCAGGACGTGGACGTGGTCGGCCCCATCTGCGAGTCCGGCGACTTTTTGGCCAAGGACCGCCAGCTGCCCGAGGTGCGCCAGGGCGAACGCCTGGCAGTCTACTCCGCCGGAGCTTACGGCTTCACCATGTCCTCCAACTACAACTCCCGCCCGCGCGCCGCCGAGATCCTTGTGGACGGCGAGCAGGTCATCGTGGCCCGCAGGCGCGAAACCTTCGAGTCCCTGGTTGCCCAGGAACTGTAGCCGGTCAGGGGGCCGGGCCTGATGCGCCTGGCCCCTTTCCGGATGACCGCATGCCGCGCCTGAACTCCTACCACCTCCCGCCGAACCTCTGGCCCGACCAGGAAACCTCATGCGTACTGCTCCAAGGCCCGGAGGCCAGACACCTGCTCGGTGTGCTTCGCGCCAAGAGCGGCGAGATCCTGCGGCTTTTCGATGGACAGGGACGCTCTGGGCTGTTCGAGCTCGTCGCGGCCACCGGGAAGGACAAGGCCGAGCTGGTGGCGCAATCCTTGAATATCGAGCCCAGGCCTGCTTCCGGCCTGGTGCTGGCCCTGGGCTGGAACAAGTCCTCGCGCCGCGACTGGGTGCTGGAGAAGGCTGTGGAACTCGACGGCCTCGGCATCCTGTTCTGGGCCGCCGCCCGCAGCCAGGGGGAACCGCCGCCTGCGGCCAAGGACTCCTGGCGCGAGAAGTGCGTGCAAGCCGCCAAGCAATGTGGCTCGGCCTGGCTGCCAGAGCTGGATGTTGTTGCTGGGGGTGTGGAGGGGCTTCTTCGCGTTGCGGCAAATTTCGACGGATGCTACATGCTGGACGAGGGCGCACCGTTGGGCGCCCTGCCCGACCCGGCGGCCCTGGCCTCGGGAAAGAACCTCGTGGTCATCGGACCCGAGGGCGGACTTGAACGCCGCGAGGCCGAGCGCCTGGCCCAGGCCGGATTCACGGCCTTAAGCCTCGGGCCGCGCCCGCTGCGGTGGGAAACGGCGGCCCTGTACTGCCTGGGGCTGGCGCACTTTGCGGCCCGCACACAAGAACAGTTGAGGACCTGATGCGCATCGAGATCACTGAAAAGCAGCCGTTGGCGGACAAGATCCGCCCCCAGACCCTGGACGAGTTCGTCGGCCAGAGCCACCTGCTGGAGCGCATCGCGGCCTTTGCCCAGGGGCCGCGCCTGCCGAGCCTCTTGTTCTTCGGCCCGCCGGGCTGCGGCAAGTCCACCCTGGCCATGCTCATGGCCAAGGCTGCGGGCAAGAAATGGATACGCATGAGCGCGCCCGAGGCCGGCCTGGCCACCCTGCGCAAGAACCTGCAAGGGGCCGAGGTGCTCATCCTGGACGAGATCCACCGTTTTTCCAAGGCCCAGCAGGACTTCTTCCTGCCCATCCTGGAAAGCGGCGAGATCGTGCTGCTGGCCACCACCACCGAGAACCCGTCCTTCAGCGTCACGCGCCAACTGCTCTCGCGGCTGCATGTGCTGCGCTTCCGCTCGCTCACGCGCGAGGAACTCTCGCGCATGGCCCGGCGCGGGGCCAAGGTGCTTGGTGCCGAGTGGGAGGACGAGGTCTTTGACCTGCTGGCGTCCATGTCCGCTGGCGACGGCCGCGCCCTGCTGAATCTGGTGGAGCATGTAGCGGCCATGCCCAAGGACAAGCTGGGCATTGAGGAGCTGCGCCAGGCCCTGCCCGAGGTGGTCATCCGGGGCGACCGCGACGGGGACTCGCACTACGAGCTGGCCTCGGCGCTCATCAAGTCCATCCGGGGCAGCGACCCGGACGCGGCCCTGTACTACCTGGCCTGCCTGCTGGAGAGCGGCGAGGACCCGCGCTTCATCTGCCGCAGGCTCGTGCTTTCGTCCTCGGAGGACATCGGCCTGGGCGACCCGCAGGCCCTGCCCCTGGCCGTGGCCTGCCAGCAGGCCGTGGAATTTGTGGGCATGCCCGAGGGCTTCATCCCCCTGGCCGAGACGGTCATCTACCTGGCCCTGGCGCCCAAAAGCAACGCCAGCTACGCCGCGTACCTGAACGCGTTGAAGGAAGTCCGCGAAAACGGGCTGCAGCCGGTGCCCCTGCATCTGCGCAACGCCAGCAGCACCCTGCACAAGGAATGGGGCTACGGCCGGGGCTACAAGTACCCGCACGCCTTCCCCCAGGCCTGGGTGGAACAGGAATACCTGCCCCACGAGCTGGCCCAGCGCAAGGCCCAGTTCTATTTTCCGAAGAATGAGGGGGCCGAATCCAGGCTGCACACCTGGCTGGCCTCAAGAAAGCGCACGACCCGAAAGCCTTAAGCCCGTCCTAAGCCTGCTGCCCGCCCTTCTTGTCGTAGAGCTTGCGCCACTCGTCCAGGAACAGGACAGCAGTGTCGAGCTCGCCGAGTTTGCCTTGCTGCTGGCGGATGGCCCAGACCAGATCCTCGAAGCTCGTGCCTGCCGGGAGCGCCAGCCTGTCCAACAGGGCCGCGATGTCTCCAGCCAGCTCTGGCGGCAGGCCTTCGGCGGCCTGAACCGTGGCCCGGGCCATGGGCCAGCCGGGCAGGCGCTCGGCCACGAAGTCGAGCAGGGTTTGCATGCGCGCGGCGTAGGTATGCTCGCCCAGGACCCGGGCCTGGCCACGCTGGGCAATGGCCGTGCGTTCTTCGGCGTTGGCCAGATAGTGCGCAATTTTGTCCTGCAACTCCTCCATGCTGCCGAAGGTCGCAAGCTCATCCTCGCTGAAGGCCCCGGGCATGAGGCTGCGCCGGTCCACCAGCTGGAAAGCCCGGCAGGCCGCGATCTCAAAGGTGCGCGGGTTGATGAAGTCTCCGCCGGTGACGAGGTCCTTGGCCTGGACGCTGGAGTGCAGGTTGATGTTCACCCGCGTTGCGTTGAAGATCTTGACGCAGTCCTCGCTGGACACGCGCGCGCCGTCCATCTGCACGTAGGGCTCAAGCACGCTGTCGCCTTCCCATTCCGTGCCCCAGAGCTTGAAGTCATGGCGGATGAGCTCCCGAAAGGCCACGCGCCGGTTGGCGTAGCCCGCGCCCATGAAGGACACGTCCGAGCCGAACTTGCGCTGCTCCGCCACGGATAGTTCAAGTGGTTTGTGAACTTCCGGGTGGGCGGCCAGGGGCAGGTACAGGGCGTTTTGCACGCCAATGGCCTGCAACTCTTCAAAAATTTCTTCCCTCTGGATGACGGCGAAGCAGTCGTAGTACGGGGCAAACCCCTTCCAGTAGGTGAACAGCCGGAAGTCCTCCACGAACCACATGGCCGTGGTCACGCCGTCGCGCTTGAGGCGCTTCAGGGCCTGGATGGACAGCGGGGCCTGGGCCTGGGCCAGCACGAGGTCCGGCTCAAAGGTCTCGACCTTGGCCAGCACGGCCTGGGAAACCACCTGCAAATAGCTGTTCTCCAAGTATTGCAGGCGGTCAGTCCCTACCTTGAGCCCTTTCAGGGCCTTGTAGGTCGGATAGAAATCCGGGGCCTCGAACACCTCCACCAGATGTCCAAGCTGGCGCAGAGCCGCCGTACAATACCTGCCGATGGGCAGGGAACCGCCATAGAGCGGCAGCACCACCAGTATCCTCACCCTCGCCCCCTTGCGTTCAGGCATCCCTTGCGGGCCTGAAACGTCTTCGTGCCCTTTTCCAATGCGGAATCCGCAGACATAATCGTTTAGAGTAATTCTAGACTTTCTTTAACAAGCTGCAATAGAAAGATTATCATCAATTTCAGAAGAAAATCCGTTCAATCTTGATGCCGAGGATTCCAGGTCCGGCACCAGCCAGTCGCGCTCCGTGTACAGGCGTTCAGCCAGCTCGTGCAGGACGGCCGAGGGTTCGCCCTGCCCTGCCCCGAGGTGTTCCGAGAGGAAAGTACGGAAGTGCTCGCGCAGGTCAGCCTGAGTGTCCGGCCCGGCCAAGGCCGTGAAGGTCAGGCCCAGCCCGTCCGTGTCCGAGGCAAAGACCGTGAGGCCCGGCGGCAGGTGGCTGGTCTCCTGCGTGGACAGGTAGCGCAGCAGTCCCGGCGCGGCAAAGGGCGACAGACAGGCCACCTGCCCCCCTGCCTGGGATGGGCAGGCCTGGGACTCCAGGCAGGGCGCGCACTCCAGGTTGGCCTGAAGCGCCAGATGCCCCAGCCCGTAAGGACCGGTCTCGAAACACCAGGCCGAGGAAAGAAAGGTGGCCAGCACCGGCACGCCGAGGTGCGCGGCCAGGTGCATGGTCCCGGTGTCCGGGGTCAGCACCAGGTCAAGCTCGCCCACGGTCTCGACCAGCCCGGACCAGTCCGTTGCGCCGCAAAGGTTGCGCACCAACCGGGCGTGCCGCGTCGGAAGCTCGCGCACCAGCTGCCGGGCCGCATGGACCTCGGCTGCGCTGCCAAGGAGGGTCAGACAGCCGCCTTTCTGGAGTTCAGGGCGCAGGTCGAGCAGGCCCGTGACCAGCCCGGCCAGGACCTTGGGCGGCAGAGAGCGCCGGGACTCGCGCCCGGCCATGACCACGCCCAGGCCCTTGCCCCGGCCCTGAGCAGGCGGGTTGACCTCCGCCGCAGGCACTGGCGACGGATGGTGCCAGGCCCAGAAGTCGGCAATGTTCAGCCCGAGGCGACGCATGGAGGACCAGCGCATGGCCAGTCTGGACCACTGGCCCACGGTCTCCTGGCCGCTTTGCCAAACATGCCCGCGCACCAGCGAAGGCTCGAAGAGCGCGGCCAGGCGGTAGTTCAGGGGCGAAAAGTTGAGGTTGTAGACCCTCGTGAAGGGAATGGCGGCAAGTTCGCGGAAGGCCGGGACGTTCTTTTCCAGCAGCAGGCGCGCCTGTTCCCCGGCCGAAAGCCTGGCCAGGGCCGTGCCATGGGCCACCACCGGGTGCACCTGCACCGAGGGGTACAGAAGCCGGGCCAGGGGAGCCAGGGACTCGTCCAGGCAGAGGTGGACCTCGCTGTCTGGTTCCGCGCACAGCGACAAAACCAGACGCTTGGTCTGCACGAGGTCGCCGAAGCGGGCGAGCTGGATCACGAGGTATGCGGTCATGGGCCGTGGGGGTCTCCTGTGCGGGGTGCCGGGCAATGTTTGGACACCCTATCCCAGGGCCGGGGAATCTGGCAAGAATGGCCGCATTGCCATTTTACAGACCGCCCAAGGATTTGCTATGGTTTGTGGATGCGCTACTATCCCATGTTCCTGAGCCTCGCCGGCCGGGCCTGCCTTGTGGTGGGCGCGGGCCAGGTGGGCCTGCGCAAGATCGAAACCCTGGTCGACTGCAATGCCTCCAGCGTGCTCGTGGTGGACCAGAATCTGCCGGACGAGGCCCTGAGCGCCCTGCTCGCACGTCCCAGCCTCGGCTCGGTCCTTTGCTTTGCCCAGCGCGACTTCCAGGACGCGGACCTGGACGGGGTGTTCCTGGCCATCGCCTCCACCAGCAGCCCTGCGGTCAACCAGCACATCAGCGACCTCTGCCGTGAGCGCGGGGTGCTCTGCAACATCGTGGACCAGCCAGAGGCCTGCTCGTTCATCGTCCCGGCCACGGTGAGCCGGGGCGACCTGACCCTGGCCGTGTCGACTGGGGGCCAGAGCCCGGCTCTGGCCAAGCGCATCCGCAAGGACTTGCAGGAGGCCTATGGTCAGGAGTATGCACTCTTCCTCGACCTCATGGGGCGGCTGCGGCCCCTGGTCCTGGCCCTTGGGCTGGACACCGGGGTCAACACCGCAATTTTCCGCTCTCTGGTGGGCTCGCGCCTGTTGGAAGCCCTGAAACTCGGCGATGCGGCCCTGGCCCAGGCGGAACTGGCTGCGTCCCTGCCCCCTGAGCTGTCGCCCCAACTACATGAAATGATCACGGAGATCCTGCATGGCCCTGCCTGAACTGCTCCCGATCCTCGTCATCGCCCTGTACTTCCTCGGCACCGTGCTTTTTGTGGTGGGCTCGGCCCTGCGCAACGAGTTCCTCAAGAACACGGCGCTCGGTCTGGCCGCGCTTGGTTTCGCCCTGCACACCCTTGACCTGGCGCAGTTCCTGGCCGGCGCTGAGGCGGCCCGGAACCTCACGGCCGGACGCTTTTTGTTCTGCCTGCTCGGCTGGGGCATCTTGTTCATCTTCCTGCTGCTCTGGTGGCGGCTCAAGCTCAAGTTCCTGGCCGTGGTGGCCATGCCCCTGGCCCTGGTGCTCTACATCACAGCCAACGCCACGGTCGGCGTCAACACCAAGCTGCCGCCCATGCTCTCGGGCCTGTTCTTTTTCCTGCACATCGGCACGCTCTTTTCCAGCATGGCGCTTTTGGCCATGGCCTTTGGCGCGGGGCTGGCCTTCCTGCACCTGGAGAAGCGCATCAAGGCCAAGGCGGGCCTGAAGCAGTTCCAGAAGGACATGCCCTCGCTGGACACCTTTGACCGCGTGAACCACTTCGTGGCCCTGTGCGGCTTCCCGCTGTACACGCTGGGGCTGGCCTCAGGCTATGTCTGGGCCTGGCTCTCGGCCCGGCGCGTGTTCTCCCTGGACCCCAAGGAGATCGTGGCCCTCATCGTGCTGGGGCTCTATGCCTACCTGTTCCACCAACGCCTGGCCATGGGCTGGCGCGGACGCAAGCCCGCGATCATGGCCATCTGCGTGTTCCTGCTCACCGTCATCTCCATGCTCGGCATCAACTTCCTGGTGCCCACAACCTTCCACGGTTTCAAACCGTAGCGGCCATAATGGATAAAATGATCTTCCTTGTCGGACTCAATCACCGCTGCGCCGGTGTGGATGTGCGCGAAAAGTTCGCCCTGACCAACGTGGCGGACTTCGAAAAGAGCCTGCTGGACGCCTGCCCCCTGCGTGAGGTCATGGCCCTGTCCACCTGCAACCGCGTGGAGATCCTCGTGGTTGCGGATGCCGACCGCTGCGCAGGCATCGACCTGCCCGAGGCCGTGCTGCGCCACTGGGCAGAGACCTGCGCAGGCCCGCTCAGCACCTTGCGTGAACACACCTACCGCCACACCAGCCTGGACGCCGTGACGCACCTGTTCTGCGTGGCCGCCAGCCTGGATTCCATGGTCATGGGCGAGCCGCAGATCCTGGGCCAGCTCAAGACCAGCTACCGCAAGGCCGTAGAAACCGGCACGGCGCGCGTCATCATCAACCGCCTGCTGCACAAGTCCTTCTCCGTGGCCAAGCGCGTGCGCACAGAGACAGGCATCGCCAGCAGCGCCGTATCCATCAGCTATGCCGCCGTGGAGCTGGCCAAGAAGATCTTCGGCGAGCTCTCCGGCAAAACCGCCATGCTCGTGGGCGCGGGCGAGATGGCCGAACTGGCCGCCACGCACCTGCTGGCCTCGGGCATTGAGAAGCTCTACATCACCAACCGCACGTTCTCGCGCGCCCAGGAGCTGGCCAAGACCATGCATGGCGAGGCCATCCTCTTCGAGGGCATGGTCGAGCAGCTGCGCGATGTGGACATCGTCATCAGCTCCACCGGCTCGCCCACGGCCATCATCCGCGCCAAGGACATCCGCGAGGTGCTCAAAAAGCGCCGCAACCGTGCCATGTTCTTCATCGACATCGCCGTGCCGCGCGACATCGACCCGGACGTGAACGCACTCGACAACGTGTACCTCTACGACATCGACGATCTGAAAGAGGTCGTGGAGGAGAACATGAGCGCGCGCCAGGGGGAGGCGGTCAAGGCCCGGGCCATCGTGGAGGTGGAGACCCAGGCCTTCGCCACTTGGCTGAAATCATTGGCCCTGCAGCCCACCATCACCGACCTGCTGGGCCGGGCCGAGGATGTGGCGAGCCGTGAGCTGGCCAAAACCTTGAAGCGCCTGGGCGAGGTGGACGACCAGACCCGCCTGGCCCTGGAGGTCCTGGTGGCCTCGGTGAGCCGCAAGCTCCTGCACGAGCCCATCTGCTTCCTCAAGCGCCGCACGCGCGAGGAAGGCTCGGCCGAGCGCTTCATCGACATGACCCGGCGCATCTTCAACCTCGACGCCGACGCGGTCATCGAGGACGCGCACCTGGACCGGCGCACCGTGGACGACGACACAGCCGAGAATGACGCCCTGGACTGCGAATGCTGCCGCGACGACGCGCTTCTTTCACGGAGCAGCCTGGAATTTCAAGCAGACCCCCCTGAGCAGCCGAACCAGACGGGTCTGCCGAACCAGCCGAGCCAGACAGGCCAGAAATAGCGGAGCCTCCATGCGTACCTATCTTCTTGAGGATTTTCTGCCCGAACAGCTGGTTACGGTCTGTAAGCGCTTGGCCGAAATGGACCTGTCCGGCTCGCTTGACGGCATTTACTACCTGCCGCTGCCGCTGGACCTGCTGACTGAAGAGCAGCGCGAGCACCACGCCGAGTGCGGGCCGTACATCTTCGTCCTGGAGGTGGTTGGCGATACCAGCCTGAAGCTGGAGCTCCTCGTACGCGCCCAGGGCAAGCTGCGCTGCTCCTGCGTGGCCTACGCCACACCGAAACAGCGCGAGCACATCATGGATTATATGGACAATCTCCTGCGCGAGCTGGACATCACCGTGTAGGCATGAACAACAAACCGCTGCGTTTGCAGGACCTTCCGCGCAAGGCGGCCCGGTTCTGCCTCGGCATCGGCGCCTTTGCAGCGCACGAGCTGGGCTGCGACTTCCCCACCCTCCGCTGTCTGGTGGCCTGCTCCGGCGGCGCGGACTCCACGTCCCTGCTCTTCATCGCCCACCTGCTCTGCCAGTCCAAGGGCGGCTCGATCACGGTCGCGCACCTGGACCATTCTCTGCGCCCCGAGTCCCCGGACGACGCCCGCTTCGTGGCTGAGCTTTGCCAGACCCTCGGCGTCCAGCTCTTTGCCGAACGCCAGGACATCGCGGCCCAGGCCAAGGCTTCGGGCATGGGGCTGGAGGAGGCCGGACGCGTCGCACGCTACGCCTTTCTGGAGCGCATCCGGCAGCAGACAGGCGCGGACATCATCCTGGTGGCGCACCAACTGAACGACCTGGCCGAGGACCAGCTCCTGCGGCTCATGCGCGGCACAGGCTGGCCCGCCCTGGGCGGCATGGAGGGCGATGATCCGGACCGGCACCTGCTCCGCCCGCTTTTGCTGTGTCCTCGCGAAGACTTGGAAGAATTCTTGAAAATGTCGCATCAGCCCTGGCGCGACGATAGCAGCAATTTCGATCGTGCAACAACACGCAACCGGGTACGCCTTGATGTGCTGCCGGAACTGTTGCGCAACAACCCGGGCTATCTGGACAGCGCAGCCCGGCTCTGGCGGCAGGCGCGCATGGACGGAGCGCATTGGGACGAGGAGCTGAGCAAGATCCTGCCCAAGATCGTGCTGGACGGGCCGAGGCGGCTGATTCCGGCCGAGGCTTTAGAGTCCTCTCCTGCCCCCCTGCGCCTGCGCCTCTACAAGGCCGTGCTTGAGGCCACCGGGCCGGGCCAAAGCCTGTGCGACGGACTGTTCCGCCTGGATGAGCTGTGGCTGGAACACGGCACGGGCAAAAGTGTCCGCTTCCCTGGGGACAAGGAGGCGCGCATCGCCAAGTCAGGCATCATCGTTCAGGTCATTGACAGGAAAAAAGAGTGCGGATAAGAGCTTGTGAATCTTTTGCACAAGCAAAAAGCAATCATCTTAGGAGGCATAATGAATATTCTCATGTTCGGACCCAACGGCAGCGGCAAAGGCACCCAGGGCACCCTGGTGAAGGCCAAGTTCAACCTTGACCACATCGAATCCGGCGCCATCTTCCGCAAGCACATCGGCGGCGGAACCGAACTCGGCATGAAGGCCAAGGAGTACATCAACCGCGGCGAGCTGGTGCCTGACGACATCACCATCCCCATGGTCCTCGACGTGCTCAAGAACGCAAGCAGCAACGGCTGGCTCCTGGACGGCTTCCCGCGCAGCCTGGTCCAGGCCGAGAAACTTTGGGAAGCCCTGCAGAAAGGCGGCGAGAAGCTTGATTTCGTCATCGAGATCCTGCTGCCCCGCAAGGTGGCCAAGAACCGCATCATAGGCCGCCGCCTGTGCGCCAATGACAACAACCACCCGAACAACATCTTCATCGACGCCATCAAGCCCAACGGCGATGTCTGCCGCGTTTGCGGCGGCGCCCTGACCGCCCGCGCCGACGACATCGACGAGGGCGCCATCGACAAGCGCCACGACATCTACTACGACGACAAGACCGGAACCATCGCCGCCGCCTACTTCTACAAGGCCCTGGCCGCCAAGGGCGCCTGCAAGTACATTGAGCTGAACGGCGAAGGCACCATCGACTCCATCAAGAAGACCCTGCTCGACCAGCTCTAAGCCGGTCGACGGAACGCCAAGAATAAAGGCCCCCTTCCGCAAGGAAGGGGGCCTTTTCTATTTGACGAAGTCAGTAGGGATTAGGCGGTCTTGGCCTTGAGCTTGGTCTTGCCTCTGGGCGCGACCGGAGCAGCAGGGGTTTCAATTTCCGGCGGGGCAAGGCTGATGATGATCGGGGCAGCCACGTAGATGGAGGAATAGGTTCCCACCACGATGCCGATGAGCATGGCCAGGGCGAAGTCGTGGATCACCGCACCGCCGAAGAGGAAGAGGCTGAACACGGCCAGGAAGGCCAAGCCGGAGGTCAGGATGGTGCGCGACAGGGTCTGGTTCACGCTCTTGTTGATGATGACCGGCAGCGTCTCCCCGGTCTTGAGCCCGCGGGTCTCGCGGATGCGGTCATAAACGATGATGGTGTCATTGAGCGAGAAGCCGATGAGCGTCAACAGCGCCGCAATGATGGTCAGGTCGAATTCCTTGTCCATGATGGAAAAGAGCCCGACGGTGATGAGCACGTCATGGATGAGCGCCACGATTGCCCCAAGGGCGTAGTTCAGTCGCAAGACGAAGCACAGGCCAAGCGTGATGATCAGCGCGCCAAGCACAAGCCAGACCTGCGGTGCGTGGAAGTATTGCAGGGCCGTGATGCCCGCGAAAAGCCCGGCTGCCATGAGCCCGGCGGCCATCCAGCGGTGCTCAAAGCGCCCGGAGATGTAGATGGCGATGATCAGGATGGCGAAGTACATGGCCTCCATGGCCTTGCCGCGCAGGTCCTCGCCGACCTTTGGACCGACCATCTCGATGCGCTTGAACTCGTACTTGTTGTCGCTGAAGCCCTCATCCAGGGCCTTGGCCACGGTCTTGTGGATGTTGGCGCTGGAGTCGTCCGTGGTCGATGTGCGCACAAGGAATTCGTTATCCTTGGCCTTGCCCATCTGCTGGACGACGAGCCCTGGCACATTCGAGCTCTCCAGCACCTTCTTGACCTTCTCAATGTCCGTGGGGGCACTGAACTTGGTCTGAAGGATGACGCCGCCGGCGAAGTCGATGCCGTAGCGCGGGCCGCCCTTCATGACCAGCGAGACTGCTCCGATGAGGATCATCGCCGCCGAAAGGATGAAGGCCAGCTTGCGCAGCCCGATGAAGTCGATGTTTGTTTCGTGCTTGATGAAGGAAAAGCTCATGTCGTCTCCTTAGATGCTCACGGGCGCGTCGGCCTTACGTTTGGACATGTACAGGTCGAACATGATGCGCGAAACGAAGATGGCCGTGAACATGCTCATGATGATGCCCAGGACCAGGGTGACGGCGAAGCCCCGGATGGGGCCGGTGCCGAACTGATACAGGATGATGGCCACGATGACGTTGGTCGTGTTGGAGTCCAGGATGGTCAGGGTGGCCTTGCCATAGCCCTTGTCCACGGCCTCAAGCGGCTTCACGCCCTTGCGCAATTCCTCGCGGATGCGCTCGTAGATGAGCACGTTGGCGTCCACGGCCATGGCGATGGTCAGGATGATGCCCGCGATGCCCGGCAGGGTCAGGGTCGCGCCAAAGGCGGCCAAGCCGGCCATGGTCAGCACGATGTTCAGGAGCAGCACGATGTCGGCGATGATGCCAGCCGTGCTGTAGTAGATGGCCATGAACAGGATGATGGCGATGGCCGCGATGCCCGTGGCCATCATGCCAGCGTCGATGGATTCCTGCCCCAGGGTGGGTCCGACGGTGCGCTGTTCCAGGATGTTCACCGGTGCGGGCAGGGCTCCGGCGCGCAGCACGATGGCCAGGTCCCTGGCCTCTTCCTGGGTGAAGCTGCCGGTGATCTGGGCCTTGCCGCCAGAGATCTTGTCCTGGATGACCGGCGCGGAGTAGCACTTGCCGTCCAGCACGATGGCCAGGCGCTTCTTGAGGTTCTCCTCGGTGACGCGCTCGAAGATCTTGGCGCCGCGCGCATTGAAGGTCAGGCTCACGGAAAACTGGTTGTTGTTCTGCTCAATGGTGGCGCGGGCGTCGGTGATGTGCTCGCCGCTCATCACCGCTTCCTTCTTGAGCACGATGGGCAGGTCTCGCGTGGTGTTGTTCGGCCCACGCTGCATCATGACGGACAGCTCGCGGCCGGGGCCGAGGAGCCCCTGCTTGATGGCTTCCGGGTCAACGGTATCGTCGACGATCTTGAATTCCAGGTGCGCGGTCTTGCCGATGACGGCGATGGCGCGCTCAGGATCACTCAGGCCGGGCAGCTGCACCTGGATGCGGTTGCCTTCCTGACGACGGATGTCCGGCTCGGCCACACCAAACTGGTCAATGCGGTTTCGGATGGTCTTCACCGCCTGATCTATGGTCAGCTTGGCAAGTTCTTTCTTGTATTGCGGCGTCATGGAAAGCACGTACTTGACGCGGTCCTCGGGCAGAGTCTCCTTGCCGTCGATGCGCAGGTTCGGGAACTGCTTGCCCAAAAGCTTCTCAAAAGCTTCCTGCTTGGCCGACCCCACGAGCACGGCCTCAAGGCGGGTGCCGGGAAGCGAAGTGGGCTTGAGCACGGCCAGGTCGTCCTCGCGGGCGCTGGCTTTGACGTCCTGCCCCATGTTGGCCATGTTGTTCTCAATGGCCTTGTCCACATCGACGCCAAGCGTCAGGTGGATGCCGCCCTTGAGGTCCAGGCCGAGGTTGATGGCTGAGTCAGGCAGAATTTTGCCCAGCATGGTGTTTTTGATGCCAGGCACCGAGGGCAGGACCAGGCTCAGGGCCACGGCCATAACCGCCAGTGTGAGCAGAATGCGCCAGCGCAGATTCCGATTCATGTACTCTCCCTTGACATTCACGCTTCACGAGGGACTTGGAGTGAAAGATAAGCGCGGACCCAGGCGCTTTCCCAGGTCCGCGTATCTGCCTTTCGGCTGAAAATCAAAGGAAAATTTTACTTGTCCTTCTTTTCCAACTTCTCGAAGGCATCAGCCTTGTCGGCAACGGTGTTGCGCAGCATCTCGATCTGGACCTTTTCGGCGATCTCCAGGACGATGGTGGTGTCCTTCATGCGCACGATGTTGCCGTAAATGCCGCCGTTGGTGACAATACGGTCGCCGATCTTGAGGTTGCCGATCATTTCCTTGTGCAGCTTGGCCTTTTTCTGCTGGGGACGGATGAGCAGAAAATAGAAGATGGCGAACATGAGGATAAGCGGAACAAAGGCGCCAAGAGGATTGCCCTGCGCACCGCCACCACCGCCGCCGAGTCCGCCTAAGGCCAAAGCAATACTGTCAAACATCTTGAATTCCTCCTGGGTTTAACGGGCACAAACGCTGCGCCACCGCTTCCCCGCCTACGCCGGAACGTACAGATTGCCGTACGGGCGGTGGGAGAAGGGCTTAATCTTCACAAAATCAGCCGCAAGGATCGCCTTGGCGTCCAGCCCAAGTTCCTTGGCATAGTCTTTGACGATGCCCTGGATCACCAGCTTGTCCGACTCATCCAGAGGCTGGGTGGTCAGGCCGGGGCCAATCTGCTCCTTGGGAACTCCGCCACGCACGTAGATGACTCCGCCGTGCATGCCCGTTCCCAGGCTGCGACCAGCAATGGGTTCGCTCGGCTTATCAGAAAACATTCCAAGAAGCAAAATGATTCCACCGGCCATATATTCGCCCAGGAAGTCTCCGGCCTTACCGCCGATGACGATGGTCGGGAGCTTCTCCATGTAGGCCTTCATGTGGATGCCCACGCGGTAGCCCACGTCGCCCTTGATGAAGATTTTCCCGCCGCGCATGGCATAGCCCACCACGTCGCCGGCCAGGCCCTCGATGATGACGGTGCCGTCATCCATGGTGTTGCCCACGCCGTCCTGGGCGTTGGCCTTCACGCGGACCTTGGGGCCGCGCATGAACGAGCACATGTCCTGTCCCGGAACGCCCTGAATCTCGAAGTTCAGGTCGCCGTCCATGGCCCCGGCCAGATAGCGCTGGCCGTTCACATTCTTCAGCACGATGTCCGTGGCGCCATTGGCCACGGCCTCGCGGATCTGCTCATTGAGCTGGCGGTAGTAGATGCCGCTCGCGTCCAGGGTAATTTTCTTCGCCATTGTCCTTACGCCTCCAGATGCACGATGACCGGTTCGCCAGCCTTGGGCATCCACACGCGGTCCAGGTCGGCCTGGACTTCGCGGATGGAGCTCTCCTCGCTCGACATGAAGACCATGTCGTCCTTCTCGGCAACCACCAGCGGCCGCAGCTTGATGCGGTCGTTCAGGCCGAAAAGCCCGGTGTTGTCGGCCACGAGGATGGCGAAGGGGCCGTTCAGGAGCGCCTGGCCGTAGACCATGCGCAGAGCAGTGTAGGCTTCCTTCTCCTGCTTGGGCATGCGCTCGATCTCGTCCCAGAAAGGCGGGGCAAAGACCTTGCAGGCCATCTCCTTGGAGAGGCCGTGCTTTCGGATGAGCATGTCCAGGAGGTAGGCCACGACCTCGGTGTCGGTCATGAGCGTGCACACGTAGTCGTGCTCGCAGAGGTAGCGGCGGTTGATGCCGTAGGAGGAGATCTCACCGTTGTGCACGATGGACCAGTCAAGCAGCGTGAAGGGGTGCGCCCCGCCCCACCAGCCCGGCGTGTTGGTCGGGAAACGGTTGTGGCCGGTCCAGATATAGCCGGAGTACTCTTCCAGACGGAAGAAGTCGGCGATGTCCTCAGGGAAGCCGACGCCCTTGAAGGCGCCCATGTTCTTGCCGCTGGAGAAGACAAAGGCCCCGGTAACCTTGTGGTTGATGTGCATGACCGCGCTGACCACGTAGTCCTGCTCGCCGAGGTCGCGACCCTCCTGCGGGCGCTCCTTCTTGGGGGTCAGGAAGTAGCGCGTCACGATGGGCGGGTTCTTGATGGCTATGTTCTTGCGGGTCGGGATGGGCTCGGCCAGGTGCACGGTGAAGTAGTGCTTGAGCACTTCCTCGGCGCTGTCCAGGGCCTGCTGGGTGTCGCACATGAGGTGGAAGGCATACTTGTCGGCCAGCTCCGGATAGATGCCGTAGGCCGCAAAGCCGCCGCCCAGGCCGTTGCCGCGGTCGTGCATGCAGGTCATGGCGCGGATCGGGATGTCACCCGGGATAAGCCCGCGCTTCTTGTGGATTACTCCGAAGACGCCGCATCCGGAGATGTCCTTCTGGAAGTCGTAATAACGTTCAGGTGCTTTCATCTGCTCTATGCTCCTGCGGGATATGTCGCCAGCCGGGTGCCGAAGGCCCTAGCGGGCAGCCTTGGCCGGGGTCGGATTCCAGGTCTCGTCAAACAGCTTCTCGGGCCAGAGGAAGACCTCGGGACCGGCGTTGATCAGCTTGTCCTTGGCCTCGCCGCCAAGGGCCATCTCGAACTTGATGAAGGCGGTGAACATGCCGGCCTTGTCGATGTCGCCCACAAGGACATAGCCCACAAGCTTCTCGTCGCGGAAGACGAGCTTGCGGTAGGTCTCCTTGGCCTCGTCCAGCAGGGCGTGGACCTCGAAGCTCTTGTCGCCCTCGGGCGGGTTGACCACGCCCACAGAGATGGTGGGCAGCCCATAGAAGCTGATGGAGTTCATGGGCAGGCCGCCCTGGTAGGGCTCCTTGGCCCCGGCCATGTTGCGGCCGGAGGCGTAGCCCTGGTTGTAGGCGTTGGGCCAGATGGGCACAACGCGGTGCTCACCGGAGAGATGGTCCATGGCCTGGGCAACGTCGCCCGCAGCGTAGACGTCCTTGGCATTGGTCATGAGCTTCTCGTCGACCATGATGCCGCGCTCGACCTTGATGCCAGCGTCCTTGGCGATGGCGCTGTGCGGCACCACGCCGATGGCCACCACCACAACGTCCGTCTCCAGGAAGCGTCCGTCAGTCAACAGCACGCCCTTGACCCGGCCCTTGGGGTCGCGCTGGATCTCCTTGGCAGTGACGCCGCAGTTGACCTCGATGCCGACGTTCTTCAGGCGGTTGGCGGCAAGCGCCCCGGCCTTCTCGTCGAAACCGGCGGAGAGGATGCGCGGCGCCAACTCCAGGATGGTCACGGCCACGCCACGGTCGTGCAGGCTCTCGGCAGCCTTGAGGCCGATGAGTCCGCCGCCGATGACGATGGCGCGCTTGATCTTGGCCGAGAGCTCGATGAGCGTCTGGGCGTGGGCCAGGGTGGTGAAGCTGTAGATGTCCTCGCCCTGCACCCCGGGAATGGGCGGGATGAAGGGGATGCCGCCGGTGGCGATGAGCAGGCGGTCATAGGCGATGGTCTCGCCCTTGTCCGTGGTCACGGCCTTCTTGGCGGAGTCGATCTTGGTCACCGTGGTGCCGAGCTTCAGGTCCACCTTGTTCTTGGTGTAGTAGTCGTCGCCGCGCAGGGCCAGCTGGTCCACGCCGATCTTGCCCGCCAGAAGGTAGGAGATGAGCGGGCGGCCATAGGCGGCGGAGTCTTCCGCGCCGATGACGACGATCTTGCCTTTCTGGTCGTGCCGGCGGATGCCCTCGATGGCGCCGATGGAGGCAACGCCGTTGCCGATGATCACGTAGGTCATAGCATCCTCATGAGCTTTGCGTTTCGTGACGGGCATATGCCCCTCCTAGCGTTCCTCTTGCTTCAACGCCTGATTGGGACAGGCAGCCACGCAGGCCGGACCGCCGGGGCGATCAAAGCACAGGTCACACTTGACGATCTTGTTCTCCAGCGGGTGCCGGGCAATGGCCCCGAAGGGGCAGGCCATGAGACAGGACCAGCAGCCCACGCACTTCTCGCGGTCGTAGGTGGTGCGGCCGGACTCGGGGTCCTTCTGCAGCGCGCCGGAGATGCAGGCGGCCACGCAGGAGGGCTCGTCGCAGTGGCGGCAGGACAGGGCCACGCAGGTGGGCCCGCCCTCGTGCACGTGTTTGCAGGAGGACAGCCCCTCGCCCGTGCGCTCCACTGTGTAGGCCAGGATGAGATCCTTGCTCTTGGAGTGCGCGGTGAGGCAGGCCAGCTCACAGATGTGGCAGCCGATGCAGTAGTCCTTGTTGGGGTAGACGCGTTTCATGATGTTAGAGCCCCCCTTTTAGCGACCGGCGTGCTTGACGCCGAGGATGTCCATCTCGGTGTCGGAGAGGCCAACCGCACGGAGCTTGTCGCGGTTGCCGCGCAGGCTCTCGATGGAGTTGAGCCCCATGCCGCCGAGCATTTCTTCGATCTCGTGGCCCCAGGCATGCACCAGGTTGACGAGCTTCTTGGCCGCCACGTCCGGGTTCTGGCGCTTGGCCAGCTTGGCGTCGTTGGTGGCGATGCCCCAGGAGCACTTGCCGGTGTAGCACTTGCCGCAGAGCGTGCAGCCCACGGCCAACAGCGCGGCGGTGGCGAAGTACACGGCGTCCGCGCCGAGCGCGATGGCCTTCACGACGTCGGCGCTGCAGCGGATGCCGCCGGCGGCCACGATGGACGCGCGGTTGCGGATGCCCTCGTCGCGCAGACGCTGGTCCACCTGGGCCAGGGCCAGCTCGATGGGGATGCCCACGTTGTCGCGGATCATGCCCGGAGCCGCGCCCGTGCCGCCGCGCATGCCGTCGATGGCCACGATGTCGGCCCCGGCGCGCACGATGCCCGAGGCGATGGCGGCAACGTTGTGCACGGCCGCGATCTTCACGCTGACGGGCACGCGATACTCGCTGGCCTCCTTCAGGGCGAAGATGAGCTGGTGCAGATCTTCAATGGAATAGATGTCGTGGTGCGGCGCAGGCGAGATGGCGTCGGAGCCCAGCGGCACCATGCGGGTGACGGAGACCATCTCGTTGATCTTCTCGCCGGGCAGGTGCCCGCCGATGCCGGGCTTGGCGCCCTGGCCGACCTTGATCTCGATGCCCGCGCCCGCGTTCAGGAAGTCGCGGTGCACGCCGAAACGGCCCGAGGCCACCTGGACGATGGTGTTCTTGCCATACTGGTAGAGGGTCTTGTGCAGACCGCCCTCACCGGTGTTGTAGCAGATGCCAAGCTCCGTGGCGGCGCGCGCCATGGCGATGTGCAGGTTGAAGTTGATGGAGCCGAAGCTCATGGCCGAGAACATGAGCGGATAGTTCAGCTCGATGTTCGGGGTGAGCTTGGTCTTCAGCTTCGGGCTGCCGTCCTTGGTCTTGGTGAACTCAAGCTTCACCGGCTTGGCGCCCAGGAAGGTCTTGAGCTCCATGGGCTCGCGCAGGGGGTCGATGGACGGGTTGGTGACCTGGCTGGCGTCGAGCAGGAGTTTGTCCCAGTAAACTGGGATATTTCCCACCGGGCTGCCCATGCCGGTCAACAGCACGCCACCGGTGTCGGCCTGCTTGTAGATGTATTTGATGAACTCCGGCTTCCAGAGGGCGTTGTCCTTGAAGTCGGACTTCTTCTTCTGGATCAGAAGCGCCGAGGTCGGACAGAGCGCTTCGCAGCGGTGGCAGCCGACACACTTGGCGTTGTCGTGCATGACCTTCTGGCGCGACTCATCCCAGTAGTGCGCCTCATAGGCGCACTGCCGGATGCAGACCTTGCAATTGATGCAGGCGTCCTTGTCGCGGACAATGGAGAAATCGTGGTAGTTTCGGTTGATCGGTTGGAAAAGCAAAACCGTTACCTCGCTCCAAATGGTTTGGCTGTATGTGCCTCTAGACCACCAATCCTCGCCCAGGAAAAAATCCCGAAACAACAAGGAAAGGGGTCGACAGAAAATCACAAGGTCTACATGCTGTCAACAAATGTTTCTGCAAAAAGGTAAAATTTGACAATAATGTAGTGCGGAGCGAAAAAAACTGTGAGGAATCGTGCGGTAAAACGTATAAATCTGTACTTTTAGGTGATCAACAAGACTGTGGAGAACAAAGAATCAGGATTCCGTGGCCCAGTGCAGCAGGCCCAGGGCGTGGGAATCCAGGAGCAGCGGGTGGTGAGGCAGGATGCGCACAGTGAAGCCAAAGCGGCCGGCCTCGGCCGGGAGCACCTCGCCACGGTACAGGTGCCAGCCCTCCCCCAGATCCTTCTCCGGCGACATGACCGAGGTCTTGCGCTTGGTGAAGGACGAGTCCTGGGACACGGGGCCGTAGTATATCTCCACCTGGACGTCGCGCGTGGTCAGCCCGTCGAGCTGCACCTGGGCCTCCACCAGCACCGGCTCTTCCACGAAGACCTTGTCGTGGGTCTCGGTGCGGATGTCGCGGATAGCGAGCTTGTTCCAGCTGGTCATGAGCTTCATGCGCCACTGGGCCAGATCCTTGGCCGCGCGGAAATCGTCGCGCACAAGGCTCTGGTAGTTGCGGCACGAGGGCAGGTAGGCGCGCTCGGTGTAGTCCTCGACCATGCGGTGGGCGTTGTAGATGGGGCCGAGCTCGCGCAGGGCGCCCTTCATCTTGAGGATCCAGGTGCGCGGCAGGTTGCCGTGGCCACGGTCATAGAACTCCGTGAGCACGTCGTTCTCCAGGATGTTGAACAGGGTCTGGCTCTCCACGAAATCCTGGTAGATGCTGTCCTCGTACTCCTCTCCCCTGCCGATGGCCCAGCCCAGGCTGTTGTCCTGGCGGTAGGCCTCGGCCCACCAGCCGTCCAGGGTGGAGAGCTGGAGCACGCCGTTGGCCAGGGCCTTCATGCCGCTGGTGCCACAGGCCTCCAGGGGGCGGCGGGGATTGTTCAGCCACACGTCGCAGCCCTGGACCATGCGGCTGGCGATCTTCATGTCGTAGTCCTCGAGGAAGACCATGGACAGGCGGCAGTCCTCGCGGCGGCACAGCTGCACCAGGTCCTGGATGATCTTCTTGCCCTCGTTGTCGTTGGGGTGCGCCTTGCCCGCGAAGATGAACTGCACGCGCCGCTCCGTGTTGGTCAAGAGGCGCACCAGGCGTTCCTTGTCCAGCAAAAGCAGGTTGGCGCGCTTGTAGGTGGCGAAACGCCGGGCAAAGCCGATGGTCAGGGCCTGGGGGTCAAGCACCTCGTCGGCCTGCTGCAGCTCCTTGTGCCGGGCGCCCTTCTCCATGAGCTGCTTGCGCAGGCGCTTGCGCACAAAGTCCACCAAACGCTCCCGGAGCCGTTCATGCGTCCGCCAGAGTTCGGCGTCGGGGATGCCCTCGGCCTGGTTCCACACGCGCACGCAGTCCGAGTCCTCGCGCCAGTTGCCCAGGTAGCGGTCGTAGAGGATGGCCATGTCCGTGGCCACCCAGGTGGGGGTATGCACGCCATTGGTGATGGCCCCGATGGGCACGTCCTCCACGGGGTTCTGAGGCCAGACCTTCTGCCACATGCGCCGGGAAACCTCGCCGTGCAGCTTGGACACGCCGTTTGAAAAACGCGAGAGCCGAAGCGCCAGCACGGTCATGCAGAACTGCTCGCCCTCGTCGCGCGGGTCCTCCCGGCCCAGGGCCAAAAAGACCTTGAAGGCCAGGTTCAGCTTGCGCGCATACTCTTCGAAATAGGCGTGCATCAGCTCCGCCGGGAAGCGGTCGTTGCCTGCGGGCACCGGGGTGTGCGTGGTGAACACGCTGGAGGAGGCGGTGAGCTCCGAGGCTGCCTCAAAGGACAGGCCCTGGTCCTGCATGTACACGCGGATGCGCTCCAGGCCGGCAAAGGCCGAGTGGCCCTCGTTCATGTGGATGACCATGGGCTCGACGCCCACGCAGGCAAGAGCCCTGATGCCGCCGATGCCAAGCAGGATCTCCTGCTGCAGGCGCATCTCCAGCCCGCCGCCGTACAGACGCGAGGTGACGGCCCGCAGCTCAGGCGAGTTCTCCGGCACATTGGAGTCCAGCAGGTACAGGCTGACCTTGCCGACGTTCACCTCCCAGACCCTGGCGTGCAGGGGCTGGCCCTGGCAGTCAACGCAGATCACGCAGGGGTTGCCGTTGACGTCCTTGGCGGGGCGCATGGGCATCTGCTCGAACTCGTGACCCGGGTAGCGCTCCTGCTGCCAGGCGTCCGGTGTCATGTACTGGCGGAAGTAGCCCTCGCGGTACAGCAGGCCTACGCCCACCAGCGGGATGTTCAGGTCGCTGGCGGACTTCAAATGGTCGCCCGCCAGGATGCCCAGGCCTCCGGAGTAGATGGGCAGGCACATGGCGATGCCGTACTCCAGGCTGAAATAGGCCACGCAGGGCGATCCCTCATGGCCTGTGGGGAACTTGAAGGCCGAGTGCTTGCGCGCCAGGTAGTGATCCAGGGCGCGTTTGGCGTCGGCCAGGCGCTGGAGGAAGAAGTCGTCGCGCGCCAGCTCCTCGATGCGGCGCTGGGGCAGGCGGTTCAGGAGCCGCACGGGGTTCTGCTGGCAGGAGACCCAGAGGTTGTGGTCGATGGTGGTGAAGATGTTCGTCAGGTCGTTATTCCAGGAGAACCAGAGGTTGGTTGCGATGTCCCAGAGGGCCTCCAGCTTTGGCGGCAATTTGGGAACAACGCTGAACACGCGCAGGGCCTGCATTGGAACTCCTTGATTGAACGGGGGGGGCTGATGTTTGAAACAGCAGGGTATAAAGGCTGGGGACAAAAAGCAAGCGCCCCCGACAGCCCGCCGCCTGCGGCCTTTCCTTCATTGACACGGGCGGAATTTCCAGAGAAAGGAAAGCTCTTTGCAGATGGAGGAAAAGCCATGGACAAGTCCACCAAATCCGCGCCGCAGCCCTTGGCCGTGAACGTGCGTTTCTTGCACCCCATCTGGGATGAGCACCCCCTCGCCTACGCCACGGACCACTCCGCCGGGCTGGACCTGCGGGCCTGCCTCGACACCGAGCGCCTGGACATCCCTGCCGGTGGCCGCGCGGCCATTCCGGCCGGCATCGCCATCGAGATCCTTGAGCCCGGCGTGGCCGGGTTCGTGTTTTCGCGCAGCGGCCTGGGCACCAAGGAAGGCCTGACCGTGAGCCAGGGCGTCGGCGTCATAGACCCGGACTACCGGGGCCAGATCATCGTGTCCCTGCTGAACACCTCCGGAGAGATGCGAAGCGTGGAACGCGGGCAGCGCATCGCGCAGCTCGTGTTCCTGCCCTGCTTCACCGCGCGTCTCATCAAGGTCGAAGAGCTCGGCGCCACAGAGCGCGGCGCGGGCGGTTTCGGCCATACCGGAAAGATTTAGCAAGTATATAAGGAGAGAGTCATGACCAAAGCTCCGAGCCAAGCATACAACAGCCTCGTCAGCCGGGACAAGAAGGTGCTGTGCCAGACCTATGGCCGCTACCCCCTGGCCATTGAACGGGCTGTGGGCTCGCGCATGTTTGATCTGGACGGCAAGGAATACGTGGACCTGCTCGCGGGCATCGCCGTGGTCAACCTGGGCCACAGCCACCCGGAACTGCTGGAAGTCATGTCCAGCCAGGCCAAGGATCTCATCCACATCAGCAACCTGTTCTACCAGCCGAAGCAGGTGGAGCTGGCCGAAAAGCTCGTGGCCACCTGCGACTGCGACCGGGTGTTCTTCTGCAACTCCGGGGCCGAGGCCAACGAGGCCGCCATCAAGCTGGCCCGGCGCTTCATGCGCACCGTGCGCTACAAGGACGCCTGCGAGATCATCACGCTCTCCGGCTCGTTCCACGGGCGCACCCTGGCCACGCTCACGGCCACGGGCCAGGGCGGCCGCATCAAGGAGGGCTTCGACCCCCTGCCCGAGGGCTTTGTCACCGTGCCCTTCGGCGACATCGAGGCCATGCGCGCCGCCATCGGCCCCAGGACCGCCGCAGTGCTCATCGAGATGGTCCAGGGCGAGGGAGGCGTGCTGCCCCTGCCCGAGGCTTACGTGCGCCAGGTGCAGGACCTCTGCCAGGAGGCCAACTGCCTGTTCATGGTCGACGAGATCCAGACCGGCCTGTGCCGCACCGGAAAATTCTGGGCGCACCAGCACTTCGGCCTCACGCCGGATGTCTTCACCACGGCCAAGGGCCTGGCCAACGGCTTGCCCATGGGCGCCATGCTGGTCAAGGAGCATGTGGCCAGGGGCTTTGCGCCCGGCTCCCACGCCACGACCTTTGGCGGAGGTGGGGTGCTCTCGGCCGTGGCCTCCAAGGTCGTGGACATCATGCTGCGCGACGACCTGGCCGGACGCGCCCGGGACCTGGGCAACCTGGCCCTGGACGCCTTCCGCAAGATCCAGGCCGACCTGCCGGGCAAGATCAAGACCGTGCGCGGCCTGGGGCTGATGATCGGCATCGAGCTCTCCGGTCCGGGCGAGGCGGTGCATGCGGAGCTGCGCGAGCGCGGCTTCATCTGCAACCTGGCCCACGGCAAGGTGCTGCGGCTTCTGCCGCCTCTTGTCATCGCCGAAGATGATCTGCTTGCCTTTGCTGCGGCGCTGGGGGATATTCTCAAGCAGGACAAGTAACAGGATACAAACAAGCGCAGGAGCTGACCATGACCGTGGTCGATGCGATGATCCAGCCCAGACCGCAGGTGACTGCGGATCAGCGCCCCCAGGGCGTGGCTACGGAGCCGCATCTGCCCGCCGGAAAGCCCCTGCGCTCGATCCAGCCCCTGCCCCTGCCCCTGATCGGCGCGAACGAAGGACCAAAGGCGCCCCTGGACGAGCAGGCCCTGCACAGGCAGGTGGCCCTGACCAGGGCCGGAATCACCGGCACGGGCGTCATCGTGGACACCGTGGCCTGAGCGCGCCGACCGCAACAACACTCCAACACAATAATGGAACCACACCTGATATGACCATGTCCCTGCTCAAGATCGAGTTTTCGTTGCCCCCCGCCGACTACGACGAAGCCGTGGTCTTCCTGTCCGGAGCCATCCAGCACGGCTGGGAGGAAACCCAGGCCGTGGACGGCACCACGCACTTCAGCACCTACCTGGAGAACCACGAGGCCGGACTTGACGTGGCCAGGCGCATCAAGGAACTCTGGCCGGACTCGGGCATCCGCACCGAGGAGAGCATGAGCCAGAACTGGGGCGAGAGCTGGCGCGAGTTCTTCACGCCCATCGAATGCGGCGGGCGTTTCGAAATCCTGCCGCCGTGGCTGTCCGAGGAGGGTCACGACAACCTGACGCCCATCATCATCGAGCCCAAGATGGCCTTCGGCACCGGGCACCACCCCACCACGGCCCTGTGCCTGGCCTGCCTGGCCGACCTGTTCCGCGAAGGCCACCTGGCCAAGGGCATGGACTTTTTGGATCTGGGCACCGGCTCGGGCATCCTGGGCATCGGACTGGCCAAGCTCGGGCTCACGGGCCTGGGCCTGGACATCGACCCCCAGGCCTCCTCCTGCGCCACGGAGAACGCCCAGATCAACAACGTGGCCGACACGTTCCGCGTGGCTGTGGGCGGCATCAACACCGTGCCCGAGGGCACCCGGTTTCAGGTGATCGTCGCCAACATTTTGTCCAAGCCGCTCATTTTTATGGCCCCGGACATCGTGCGCCGCATCACTCCCGGCGGTTGCCTGGCCCTGTCCGGCATCCTGGTGGAGCAGGCCCCGGACGTGGTCCGGGCGTATGTGCGCCTGGGCCTGCCCGAGCCGGAGCTGCGCGTGGACGGCGAGTGGTGCGCCCTGCTCTGGACTCAGCTGCCCGCGCTCCCCGCTCAGGGATCCCAGAGGGACTGATGGGCAGACGCGCCGACACCATCCAGGGACTCTACCGCGCCTTTTCCGGGGCGCTGGGTCCGAGCCATTGGTGGCCCGGCGACACGCCCTTCGAGGTGGCCGTGGGGGCCATCCTGACCCAGAACACCAACTGGCAGAACGTCGAGAAGGCCATCGCCAACCTCAAGGCCGAGGGCGCGCTCACGGCTCGGGGCCTGCGCGCCCTGCCCCTGGCCAGGCTGGAGGAACTCATCCGCCCTGCCGGGTACTTTCGCGTCAAAACCCAGCGCCTGACGGATTTCCTGGACTTCCTCGAACAGGAAGCCGGACTTGAGATCGAGGCTCTGGCGGAGCAATCCCTGGAGCAATTGCGGCCAAAGCTCTTGTCCGTGCGCGGCATCGGCCCGGAAACCGCAGACTCCATCCTCCTCTATGCCTTGGGCAAAACGACCTTTGTGGTGGACGCCTACACAGTGCGCATGTTCTCCCGCCACGGCCTCATCCCCGAGGTCACTGATTATTACGAGGTGCAGGACATCGCCCAGTCCGCAATGGAACCAGAGGTGGCGGACTACAACGAGTTCCACGCGCTCATCGTGCGCGCGGCCAAACAGTGGTGCCGCAAGTCCAAGCCGCACTGCGCTCTCTGCCCGGCCCGCGCGCTTCTGCACAACCCGGACGAGCTGCCGTCATGACCCGAAGCCTGCGAATTGCCCTTGCCCTGGCCCTGGCGGTCGGCCTCGCGTCTTCCGCACTTGCCCAGTCCGGCCAGATCGAGAAGGCCCTGCAGCGCGAACACCAGAAGGCCGCCGAGCACAAGGGCGTTGTGCGGCAATTGGCCGAACGCGAGAAGGCCCTGGCCAACCGCCTGAGCGTCATCGAGACGCGCATGCAGGCCGCCGAGGGCCGCATCGAGAAGCAGGAAGCCGCCCTTGAGGGAATCCGAAAGGAGGAGGCCCAGTACGCCCAGCTGCATGACGCCGTGCGCGCCAAGCGCGAGAAGGCCGTGCGCGAGCTCCGGCGCCTGCTCGACCTGCTCTGGCCCATCAACGCCCAAGGCATGCACGAGGGCGCCCGCTCGGCCGACAGCTGGGACTCGGCCGACCGCCGCTTCCAGTGGACCGGCGCGGTCTACGCCAAGACCCGCGCGGCGCTCGAGGTCGTGCGCCTGCAGGAGCAGGAGCTGGCCGGGGTGCTGGCGCACCAGAAGGAGTTGGAGGCCCAGGTTGATAAGCAGCTGGCTGTCATCAACGCCGACAAGGACGCGCTCTTGCGCGACCGCCTGGCCGTGAACGCGCGCATGGGCCAGGTCAGCAACCAGCGCCAGGACCTTGAGGGCGAGCTCCAGCTGATCCTCAAGACCATCCAGCAGCTCGACTACCAGCTCTCCAGCACGCGCAGCCGCAAGTTCGACGCATACAAGGCCATCCTGCCCTGGCCCGTGGCCGGCCGCGTGGTCGCAAACTTCAGCCCGGACGGGCGGCCCTCGCGCAGGGGCATCGGCATCGCCACGGGCGAGGGTTCCACAGTTCGCAGCGTGTTCTGGGGCAAGGTGGTGCACAACGATGTGCTGCGCGGCCTGGGCAAGGTAGTGATCGTGTTCCACGGCGGCAACTACTACAGCCTCTATGCCTACCTGTCAGACGTGACCGTCCAGTCCGGCCAGGAAGTCGAGAAGGACGAGGCCATCGGTCACGCGGGATATTATCCGGAAGCCCACGGCAATGGGGTTTATTTCGAATTGCGTTTCCACCAGAAACCGATTAATCCCCTGCTGTGGCTCATGCCCGCCCAGTAGACGTCAAATCCTAAGGCGTCTGCGGCTTCACGGAGGAATTTATGCGCACTGGCATCTGGTTTGTCTGTTTTGTCATGCTGTTGACCTTGACCATCGCTCCCGCGCCGCTGGGGGCTGCTGCCGTCAAGGACGACCAGTTCGAAGCCCTGCGCCGGTTCAGCCAGGTCGTGGACATGGTGGAGACCAACTACGTCAAGAAGGTGACCAAGGCCGAGCTCATCCAGAACTCCATCAAGGGCATGCTTGAGCAGCTCGACCCGCACTCAGCCTTCCTCTCGGCCGATGATTTCAAGGAACTGCAGGTCTCGTCCAGCGGGGCCTTCCACGGCATCGGCATCGAGATCAGCTCCGAGAACGGGCGGCTCATCGTTGTCTCGCCCATTGAGGACACCCCGGCCTTCAAGGCTGGCCTCAAGAGCGGCGACATCATCATGGAGATCGACGGCGAGTCCACCATGGAGCTGGGCCTGAACGACGCGGTCAAGAAGATCCGCGGCGCGCTTGGCACCAACGTGACCCTGACCATCCTGCACAAGGGCGCGCAGCAGCCCATTGACGTGGTCATCGCCCGCGGCACCATCCCCATCGTCAGCGTCAAGACCCAGGAGTTGGAAAGTGGCATCCTCATGTGCCGCATCACGCGCTTCAACGAGCACACCACCAAGGAGCTGCGCGACAAGCTGGCCGAGTACACCAAGAAGACGCCCATCAAGGGCATCGTGCTCGACCTGCGCAACAACCCCGGCGGGCTGCTGGACCAGGCCGTGAGCGTGTCCGACACCTTCCTGGCCGACGGCCTCATCGTCTACATCCAGGGCAGGGACCCGCAGTCGCGCCGCGACTTCAAGGGCATCAAGGAAGCCGGGGACCTGACCGATGTGCCCATCGTCACGCTCATCAACTCCGGTTCCGCCTCCGCTGCCGAGATCGTTGCTGGAGCCCTGCAGGACCGCAAGCGCTCGCTTTTGATCGGCGAGAAGACTTTTGGCAAGGGCTCTGTGCAGACCGTGGTCTCCCTGCCAGACGGCTCCGGCATCAAGCTCACCACAGCGCTCTACTACACGCCCAACGGACGCTCCATCCAGGCCGAGGGCATCGTGCCGGACCTGGAGATCCCCTTTGTGGCCCCGCCCTCTGACGGCGACAAGACCTTGAAGGATCGCTTCACCTTCCGCGAGAAGGACCTCTCCCGCCATCTGGAGAACGGCAGCACCAAAAAGGGCAAGAAGGGCTCCAAGGCCCCCGCCGGCACGGATGAGGCGGCCCGGACCATGATCGAGAAGGACAACCAGATGCGTCTGGCCCTGGAAATGGTCAAGACGCTGCCCAAGATCAGGGAAATCCGCTAGCCAGGAATCCACATGTGCGCCAAGCAAACCGACGACGAGCGGGCCGGGTCACACCGGCCCGCTTTTTCATCCGTCCTGACGGACCTTTTCCGCAGCCTCCCGGTGGGCGTATGGATTGCGCTGGCCCTTGTCCTGGGTGTGCTCATCGGCGTCTTCGCCGCCCGCCAGCTTCCGGGCCGGGGCCCTACCCCGCCCCAGGCCCAGCAGGCCAACGCCACCTACGAGGAATATCGCGCCGGGGAGTTTGAGAACCGCATCAAGCTCGTCGACAGTGCCCTTTTCCGCAGCCTGCGTTCCGTCAAACCAGAGGTCGACCGGCTCCAGGTCCAGGCCGTGGAAGGCCGCGACCACCTGGGCCGCGAATACCTGCACCAGATCATCCGCCTGCCCCTGACGCCTGCTGACAAGGTCGTCTTTGTCCGGCACCTGTCCAAGGAGCTGGCCATCCTCGTGCCGGGCGCGCAGTTCTCGCAGCCCTCGGCCACGCAATGGGATATCGCCATCGACGGCCTGCCCACCCACCGCCTGCTCGTGCCCGCCGAGGCGGAAAAAACGGCCAAGCCGGAACGACCGCAGGCAGGCAAGGGCCACCTGGCGTTTATCATCGACGACATGGGCGAGGACGTGGGCTTTGCCAAGAACCTTGCCGCCCTGGACGTGCCCGTGGCCTTTTCCATCTGGCCGGACAGCGCAAACCGCGAAGCCGTGCTGAAGATCGCCAAGGCCCACAATCGCGAGATCCTCATCCACCTGCCCATGCAGCCCAAGGGCTATCCCAAGGTCGAGCCGGGCAAGCACGCCCTGCTCGTGACCATGACCGCCGAGCAGATCCAGGCCGACGTGCGCCGGGCTGTGGAGCGAGTGCCTGGGGCCATCGGCCTGAACAACCACATGGGTTCGCAGTTTACGGAAAACGTCTTCGGCATGCACGCAGCCTTATCCACGGTCAAGGACAAGGGCCTGTTTTTCCTGGACAGCCGCACCACGGCCGAGACCGTGGGCGAACGCGAGGCCAAGCGCCTTGGCCTGCGCTTCTACAAGCGCGACGTGTTCCTGGACAACGAGCAGAACGTGTCCGCCATCCTGCTGCAGCTGCGCAAGGCCGAGGCCCTGGCGCGATCCCGGGGTTATGCCATCGCCATCGGCCACCCGCACCACGAGACTCTGCTGGCACTCAGGCAGTGGCTGAAGGACAAGGACAACAGCGTCAGCGTCGTGCCTTTGACTTCGCTTCCCATTCGCTAGCGCCGTCAACGTCTCTCTTCAGCTTGCCAAGGGCCTGGCAATGGCTGTACTCTTCATCAAGCATCATGCGCACTAAAGCCCTGGCCGCTTCGGTCCGATTCTTGCTTTAGGCACTGCGGACAGCGCAGTTGCGCCCTGGCGGACACATTTCTGGCGAGGAAACGCGGACATGAGCAAAATTCTTGAACAAGATGAAGTTGATGCGTTGTTGCGCGGGCTTTCCGGCGGCGAGGTGGAAACCACGCCGGACCTGCCGGAGGACGACTCCGGCATCGTGCCCTTTGACCTGACCAACCAGGACCGCATCATCCGGGGCCGCATGCCGGTCCTGGAAATCGTCAACGACCGCTTCGCACGGCTCTGCACCAACGCGCTCGCCAACACCATGCGCAAGCGCGTGGACATCAACCCCATCTCCATCGACATGAGCAAGTTCGGCGACTTCATGCGCTCGCTTCCCGTGCCCACCAGCATCTCCATCTTCAAGATGGAGCCCCTGCGCGGCAACGCGTTGCTCGTGGTCGACTCGCGCCTGGTCTTCGCCCTGGTGGAGAACTTCTTCGGAGGAGCCGGCACCCAGCCCAAGGTCGAAGGCCGCGACTTCACCCCCATCGAGCAGGCCATCGTGGACAAGGTGGTCAAGATCTGCCTGTCCAACATGGAAGAGTCCTGGAAACCCGTGCACGAGGTGCACATCGAAGCGGTGCGCTCCGAGGTCAACCCGCAGTTCGCGGCCATCGTGCCCCCGAGCGACGTGGTCATCGTCATCACGTTTGAGGTGGAGCTGGAGAACGCCATCGGCTCGCTGATCTGCTGCCTGCCCTACGCCACCATGGAGCCCATCCGTTCCAAACTGCACGCTTCCTTTCAGTCCGAGCGCCTGGAAGTGGACCATGTCTGGATCAACCGCTTCAAGGAGCGCCTGTTCGAGACCCCCATAGAGTTCCTGGTGCGCCTGGGCAAGACTCGCATCACAGGCCGCCAGCTGCTGAATCTGGAGATCGGCGACATCATGCTGCTCGACACCGACGCCGAAGACCTGCTCGAGGTCGACATCGAGGGCGTGCGCAAGTTCTACGGCACCCCAGGCCGGGTCAAGGGCAACAAGAGCTTCAAGATCGTGAAGGACGAGCAGATCCACTTCTAGCCCCCTTTCTGCGAATCATTTCATGGGCCGCCCTGCGCGGCCCTTTTCGTTGTTGCCTCTTGACTTCGAGCCATTTTCAGGTGATTTGCCGTGCACGCATGGAACTGCCGCCCTTACGCGACAAGCCGCGCGATCATACCTTTTGGAGGACAATACCAATGAGCGAACGTACTTTTTCCATCATCAAGCCCGACGCCGTGGCCGCCAAGCAGACTGGCGCCATTATTCAGATGATCCTGGACGCCGGCCTCTCCGTCAAGGCCATGAAGATGATCCGCCTGACCCGCGAGCAGGCCGAAGGCTTCTACGCAGTGCACAGCGCGCGCCCCTTCTTCAAGGATCTTGTGGAATACATGATCTCCGGCCCTGTGGTCGTCTCCTGCCTGGAAGGCAAGAACGCCATCGCCAGCTACCGCGACCTCATGGGCGCCACGGACCCGGCCAAGGCCGCAGAGGGCACCATCCGCAAGAACTTCGGCAAGAGCATCGAGGCCAACGCCTGCCACGGCTCGGACGGACCGGACACCGCCAAGGTCGAAATCTCCTACTTCTTCAGCAACCTCGAAATGGTGGGCTAAAACCATGAACAACAGCGTCGGCTTCATCGGCGTGGGGAACATGGGCACGGCCATCATCAAGGGCCTTGCCGCACAGAAGCTTGAAGTCCACGGCTACGACCTGGACAAAGCCAAACTGGAGTCCCTGGCCAAGGAAGTGGGCCTGAAGCCTGAGGCCTCGGCCAAGGACGTGGTGCGCAACTGCCGCTATGCCATCCTGGCCGTGAAGCCGCAGCATCTGGCCTCGGTGGTCGAGGGCATCGCCCCGGAGCTGACTCCCGGCCACTGCCTGATGTCCATTGCCGCAGGCGTGACCCAGGACAAGCTGCGCAGCCTCTCTGGCGGCCGCTGCCCGGTGGTGCGCATCATGCCCAACACTGCGGCCCTGGTGGGCGCTGGCGTGTTCGCCCTGTGCTTCGACGACCCCAGCCTGGACGACGAGCGCAAGAACTTCGTGCGCGCCATGCACGCCCCGCTGGGCCAGGTTCACGAGCTGCCCGAGAAGCTCTTTGACGCCTTCACGTCCGTTGCGGGCTGCGGCCCGGCCTACGTGTTCTATGTCATGGACGCCATTGTGGAGGCCGGGGTCAACCTGGGCCTGCCCAGGGCGCAGAGCACGCAGATCGTCAAGGCGCTGTTCAGCGGCTCGGCCAAGCTGGCCGAGGAATCCCCCCTGCACCTGTGCGAGCTGCGCGAGATGGTCTCCTCTCCCGCAGGCTCCACCATCCGGGCCATCATCCACATGGACCGCACGGCCGTGCGAGGCAGCATCATCGACGCCGTGTCCGAGGCCAACGACCGCAACATCGAGCTCGGCTAACCCCCCTGCAAGGCACAAAAACAAAGGCCGCCTGGAGCTCTTCGAGCGCTCCGGGCGGCCTTTTTCGTTGCGCAATGCGCGAAGGTGCCTGGCCCTACAAGGTGGCGGCCACCTTCAGGCCCTGGAGCACCAGAATGCCCAGGAAGGCAGCAAACACCATCAGTCTAAATATTCTCGTGAGTTTCTCTATACTCCACTCCATGCCTTTCGGTCCAAGTTCGGGCTTCATCTTGGCCTCGCCGAAGTACACGGCCGCCCCGCCCATGCTGCCCTCAAGCAGCCAGGCGCAGGCGCTCATGGGCCAGCCTGCATTGGGGCTGTCCATGGTCCTGGCCTCGGCCGGAATGTGCCGGGCGGCCTCGCGCCAGGGCAGGCGCATGATGGCCCCGGCACCGAGCAGCAGCAACGCCGTGAGCCGCGCCGGGATCCAGGCCAGGATGTCGTCGGCCTTGGCCGCGGCCCAGCCCAGGTCGCGGAAGCGCTCCGTGCGGTAGCCCCACATGGAGTCCATGGTGGAGACGGCCTTGTACGCCCACATGAGCGCCGGACCGCCGAGGACGAGGTAGAACAGCGGGGCCACGTAGCCGTCGCAGAGGTTCTCGCTCAAGGTCTCGGCCAGGGTCTTGCGCAGCTCGGGCTCGTCCATGGAGCTGGTGTCGCGGGTCACAAGCCCCCCAACGATCTCGCGGGCCTCGTCGAGGTTGCCCTCCTCCATGAGCTCCAGGGCGTCGCGGCCCTCGTCCAGGAGTTCGCCCAGGGCCAGCCCGGCATAGGCGAAGTACAGGGAGGCCAGCATGCCCAGGTAGTGCAGCCCGGTGAGGAATTCCACCACGACCCAGGCGCTCCCGGCGGTGAGCACCACGCACAGCGCGCCCGAGGCCTTGAGCCCAAGCACCCACTGCCGCGCGTGGACCTCCAGCCAGTCCAAAAAGCGCCCGATGAGGCGCACCGGATGCGGCAGCCGGCTCGGGTCGCCCAGGAAGAGGTCCAGGACAGTGGCGAGAACAGGCAGGCTGAACAGGGTCAGAACCAGGATTTTCATGGGGCGCTCCTGACGGAACAAAAAAGGCGGGGACAGCAGTGACGCCGTCCCCGCCCAGGATGGGTTTGGCTAGCTCTCGAAGTAGGAACGCAGGACCGAGCTGCGCACCGGGTGGCGCATTTTCCGCAGGGCCTTGGCCTCGATCTGGCGGATGCGTTCGCGGGTGACGTTGAACAGCTTGCCCACTTCCTCAAGGGTGTGGTCGCTCTTCTCGCCGATGCCGAAGCGCTTGCGCAGCACCTGCTCCTCGCGCGGGGTCAGGTCGGCCAGCACCTTGGCGATCTGCTCGGAGAGCTTGGTGCTGACGACTTCCTCGGCCGGGGCCGTGGCCTTCTTGTCCTCGATGAAATCGCCCAGGTTCGAGTCTTCCTCGTCGCCGATGGGGGTTTCCAGCGAAATCGGCTCCTTGGCGATCTTGAGCACCTTCTTGACCTTCTCCACGGGGTAGTCCATGCGCTCGGCGATCTCCTCGGGGGACGGGTCGCGGCCAAGCTCCTGCACCAGATAGCGCGAGGTGCGGATGAGCTTGTTGATGGTCTCGATCATGTGCACCGGGATGCGGATGGTGCGGGCCTGGTCAGCGATGGCGCGGGTGATGGCCTGCCTGATCCACCAGGTGGCATAGGTGCTGAACTTGTAGCCGCGCTGGTACTCGAACTTGTCCACGGCCTTCATGAGCCCGATGTTGCCCTCCTGGATCAGGTCCAGGAACTGCAGGCCGCGGTTGGTGTACTTCTTGGCGATGGACACGACCAGGCGCAGGTTGGCGCGGATGAGCTCCTGCTTGGCGCGCATGGCGGCCAGATTGCCGCGCTTGATGCGCCAGAGGACCTCTTCCAGGTCGCCCACGTTGTGGCAGCACTTGTCCTGCAGACGGGTGATGATCTCCATCTTGCCGGAGAGCATCTCCTTGAAGGAGAAGAACTCCTCCACGGTCATGCCGAGCAGGTCCGAGGCGCCCACCGGGTTCATCTCGCGCTCGTCCACGGCGGTGAAGATGCGCACGATCTCCTCGCGGTTCTTGCCCACGGAGAGCATGTAGGCGTGCAGGTCGCGCTGGCAGTTGTGCATCTGGCGCACGTAGTCGGAGACGGTCTCGATGATGCGGTCGATGAGAGTCTTCTCGATCTTGATGTCGCGCAGGCGCGTGACCACCTCTTCCTTGTAGGCCATGATCTCGTTCTGCACGCCAAAGACCCTGCGGTCGAGCTGGGCGCAGTAGTCGAGCTTCTCGTAGATCTTTTTCTTCTTCTTGAACAAGGCCTTGACCTCGTCGAGGAGGTAGATGACGCGCTGGCGCTGGTTCATCTCGTCCTCAGAGGGGTCGTCCTCCTCGATGGTCTTGACGACGTCCTTGAGCTTGATGCGGGTGTTCTTCAGGTCCTCGCCCACCTGCACCAGCTCCTCGATGGCAACCGGCACCTCCACCAGGGCGTAGAGGACCTCCAGCTCACCGTTCTCGATCTTCTTGGCGATGACCACCTCACCCTCGCGGTCGAGCAGGGGCACGGCGCCCATCTCACGCAGGTACATGCGCACGGGGTCGGTGCTGCGGGAGGAATAGTCAGCGGCATCGTCGGCGTCGGTGGGCACCAGATCGAGCTCTTCGTCATTGTCCGTGGTCTCGGCGGTGAGCTTCTTGCCGTTCTCCTCGCTGTCCACGATGACGATGTTCATCTGGTCGAAAATGCTCATGACCTCTTCGAGCTGGTCCGGAGTGGTCATCTCCGTGGGCAGGGTCTTGCCCACTTCTTCAAAGGTCAGAAATCCGTTCTTCTTGCCTTTGGCAATAAGGAGCTTGATCTGCTGGATTTCTTTCAAATTATTCATTCTTCCTCCCTGCTGGGGGCAATGAGTGCCGATATCGCCATCTGAACATTCTTTACTTCAACCGCGTCACCCGCCTTTGCGGCGGTGTCCAGTCTCTGCATCAGGTCTTTGCGCGCCATCTCCCTGTGCTGCTTGTCAATCCACGCGCACATGCTCTCCCAGTGCTCGGCCAAATCCTCGCCGAAGAACATGTGCGGATCGTCGAGAGTGGTCTGCCAAAATGCCTTTTCCTCATCATTCAAACTCTGAAATATTTGCTCAAAATTCTGCAAGAACATTTTTTGCCAGAAGGCCTTGGCCCACTGCGTGGACAGAAAATTGTGCAATCCCTTCTTGGCAAGATGCGGGATGTAGTCCGGGTACAAGATACCGAATGCAATAAACTTCTTGTCAGAAATGTCATCCATGCCCATGGGCTTGCGCGACCGGACGGGCTGTTGCGCGATCTTGCGCACCTCCTGCCGCCCTGCCTGTGCGGCAAAGGAAGCACCCTGCCGCCGCAAATCCGCCTCGGACAGGTTCAGTCCGTCCGCAAGGCGGGGCAGATAATAGGCGCGCAAAGCATTATCGGACAATTGTCCCAAAAATCCAGTGGCCCAGGCCACAATTTCTCTCGGCGCAAAGCTTTTCTGTATGGTCTCCAGGCAGTAGTCGAGTCCGTCCGCCGCCTTTTCAAAGAAGACCTCCAGGCCCTCTCGCCCCTGCTTGTGCAGCAGGCTGTCGACATCCTCGCCCTCGGGCATGTGCAGCACCCGGCAGGCCACGCCCTGGTGCAGGATCATCTCCGCGCTGCGCAGGGCAGCCTTGCGTCCTGCGCCATCGCCGTCAAAAATCAGGTCGATGCGCGAGCAGAACCCGGCCAGGCGCTTGATCTGGTCCTGGGTCAGCGCGGTTCCCAGCACGCCGCAGGAATCGCCGTAGCCAAACTGGGCCAGGGAAAGAACATCCATGTACCCTTCCGTCAGGATCGCCCTCTTGCTGCGCGTCATGGCCTGCCTGGCCTGATACAGTCCGTAGAGGTGCTCGCCCTTCTTGTATATGGGCGTGTCGCTGCTGTTGAGGTACTTGGGTTCACCCTCTGTAATTATTCTACCGCCAAAGGCAATGACCTGGCCTGAAATATTCTGTATTGGGAAGATCAATCTTCCACGGAACCTATCGTAGATCTTACCTTTTTCATTTTTAGAGAAAAGTCCTGCCAGGACCCCCTGCTCCGGGGTGAAGCCCCTGGCAACCAGGTGATTCATGAGTCCGTGCCAGTCGTCGGGGCTTGCGCCCAGGCCAAAAGCCGCCACCATCTCCGGGCTCGTGCCGCGCTTGCGCAGGTAGCTCCGGGCCGCGTCGCCGGTGACCTGGTCCAGGTTGCGGCGGTAGTATTCCTGGGCCTGGGCGTGCATGTCCAAACACAGCTTCTTGAGCTTCTGGCGCTCGTCATACTCAGGATCGGGCCTGAACTCCTTGAGTTCGATGCCCGCCTCCTCGGCCAACTGCTGGAGCGCATCCTTGAACTCCAGGCCGTTGATGCGCATGTAGAAGTCCAGCACATCGCCGCCAGCCTGGCAGCCAAAACAATAGTAGAAGCCCTCGGCCTCGTTGACGCTGAAGGAAGCCGTCTTCTCCTGATGGAAGGGACACAGGCCCATGTGCCGTCCAGAGGCCGGGCGCAGAGCGACGTAGCGGCGCACCACGTCGACGATGTTCACCCGCTGCTTGAGCGTCTGGATGACCTGGTTGTCCATGAATCCCCTGCCGTTTTCCGGCTTACTTGAGCGTCACCTCGGTCATGCCGTCTCCGCCCCGGTCCTCATTGGCCAGGGTGAAAGAGGCCACCGAGGGCGCTGTGCGCAGGTAGGCGTGGATCTCCTTGCGCAGGGCGCCGGTGCCCCGGCCATGGATCACCTCAATCGTGCTTGCCCCGCGCAACAGCGAGGCATCGAGAAATCCTTCCAGCTCGGCCAAGGCCTCGTCGGCCCGGCGTCCACGCAGATCCAGGCGCACGGCATAGCCCAGGTCGCCAGCCCCGGCCTGGACCACCTTGTCCGGCCTGCGCGCTGCGCGGCCTTCCAGGGAAAGCTCCGTAAACGCCACCCACATGGCCACGCCGTCGAAATCCACCTTGACCTGACCGCGGCGCTCGTCCTTCTCAACCACGACCCCGGTCTTGTTCCAGGCCCGGTAGGCCACGCGCTGGCCTGGGCTGATCTCCGAGAAGTCAAGAGCCGGGGTCTCCGGCGCGGCCTCAGCGCCAGCCGCAGGCTCAAGACGCTCGCGGGCCTCCGAGAGTTTCTTCAGGGCCTGCTTGCGGCCCAGGCGCTCGCTCTTCCAGTCGCGCAACACGCTCTGGGCCAGCTCGCGCACCTCAGAGAGCACCTTCACCCGCTCCTTCTCGAAGCGGGCCTCAAGACCGTCACGCTTCTTGCGCAGGGCCTTGCGCTCCTCGTCCAGGGCATCGTTCTCCCGTTCGCGCTGCACGGCGAGCTCGTTCAATCGGTCGAGCACCGCGCTGGTGTCCGTGCCGTCAAGCAGCAGATACTGCTCGGCGCGCGAAAGGATGGCGCGCGGCAGCCCGTGCTCGCGGGCGACATCAAGGGCGATGCTCGCGCCCACCTGGTCGTAGGCCAGGCGGTACAGCGGCTTCTTGGTCTTGGGGTCAAAGAGCACGCTGGCGGCGCGGACCTTGTCCGTGGCCAGGGCGTAGGCCTTGAGCGCCGGGAAATGGGTGGCCGCAAAGGTGCAGGCTCCACGCTCCAGCAGGCCGTCAATGACAGCCTGGGCCAGGGCCGCGCCCTGAGTGGGGTCCGTGCCCGCGCCAAACTCGTCCAGCAGGAACAGGGTCTGCGTGTTCACGCGCTCCCAGACCCGTGAGAAATACTGGATCTGCGCGGTGAAGGTGCTGACATGCTCCTCGATGCTCTGCTCGTCGCCCAGGACCACGAATATCTCGGTCCACAGGGGGAGGCTGCTGCCCTCGGCAACAGGCACAGGCAGGCCGGAAAAGGCCATGAGCGCAATCAGGCCCATGGTCTTAAGGCACACGGTCTTGCCGCCGGCGTTGCCGCCGCTGACGATGAGCGCCAGCTGGCCCTCGCGCAGCTTGATGTCCAGCGGCTGGGTGGCGTCGCCCTGCAGGGCGAGCAGCGGGTGCCGGGCCTGGATAAGCCGCGCGGGCAGGCCCGGGCCGACGTCCAGCGGCCGGGCCTGGGTGGCCTCGGCCAGACGCGCCTTGGCCATGAGCAGGTCCAACTGCACCAGGCCGCGATAGCTGGCCTCAATGCCCTCGCGCTCCTGGCGCACCAGGTCGGTGAGGTATTCAAGGACTTTGCGTTCCTCGACCCGCTCCTCGCGCTTGAGCTCCTGGAGGGTGTTGTTGATCTCCACCAAGAACATGGGCTCGAAATAGCAGGTCTCCCCGGTCTGGGAGTAGTCGTGGATGATGCCCGGGAAGCGGTTCTTAAAGTTAACCTTGAGGGGAAGCACGTAACGGTCTGAAGAAACAGTGACAAAATCGTCCTGGAGGTAATGGGCGATGTTCTCGGACAGGACGAAGTCCTTGACGCGCTTGGTGCACTTCTGGTGGATGGCGCGGATCTCCTGGCGCACGGAGAACAGGCCGGGCGAGCTCTCGTCCTTCAGGTGGCCGTCCTGGTCCAGGCAGCGCTTGAGCGCCGCCCAGGTCATGGCGGGCCAAGGCGCGCCGCTCACTGCCGTGTGCAGCTCGTCCCAGCTGCGGTCGCCAAAGGGCTCCAACAGGTCGCGGGCGTTGCGGCCCTGCTCAAGGGTGGCGCGCAGGGCGAACAAAGCATCCAGATCGAGGACGCGGGTGGGAATGTCCAGCACCGGGAAAAAACCGCCGAAATCCGGGAAGGCGTTGAGCCGGAACCCGGATTCGCGCACCCAGCGCAGGGCCTGGTCCAGCAGGGTGAGCTGCAGGCGAACCGCCAGGGAGTCGGTGAAAGGACGCACCTCAAGACAGGCCGAGGCTCCGGGTTCGGAGACGGCGAATCCCGACAGTTCCTTAAGGACCTTCGGGAACTCCAGCAGATGCAGGGTTCTCGGTTCCATGAACTGCCGTTTGTTAGGAGGACAATTTGGAGCGGACAGCCTCGCTGGCCATTTTTCCGTCGTAACGCCCCTTGTACCCGAGGGTCAGGGCGGCCATGACCTTGCCCATGTCCTTTGGACCGCTTGCGCCGGTCTCGGCCACGAGCCGGTCGATGGCCTCGGCCAGTTCGGCCTCGGTGAGGGGGCTTGGCATGTAGTCGACAAGCACGGCCAGTTCAGCGATCTCAACGGCTGCGAGATCGCTGCGGCCATGCTTTTCGTACTGCTCGATGGACTCCTTGCGCTGCTTGACCTGCCGGGAGATGAGGTCGAGCAGGTCATCGTCCGTAAGCGGGCGCAAGAGTTCAACCTCACGGTTTTTGGCTGCTGTCTTGAGGTGTCTCAAGACAGACAGCCGAACCGCGTCTTTGGCCTTGTAGGCCACAATGTAGTCGGACTCGATGCGTCCCTGGATGCTCATTATTCGACCCTGGACTTGCGCATCTTCTTGATGAGGCGCTTCTTGGCAGCTGCCTTCTTCTTTTTTTCCTGGACGCTGGGTTTCTCGTAGTGCTGACGCTTCTTCAGCTCGGAGAGGACCCCGGCTTTTTCGACCTGCTTCTTGAAACGACGCAGGGCGATTTCGAAGTTGTCACTTTCATCCAACAAAATACCGGGCAAATGAATCACCTCCCCCTCAATGAAATCCGCTAAATGGAAAAGGCTGCCTACCCCATGCGCCTGCGGATTGCAAGCAAGGAAGACAGAGAAAAATGGGGACCCACCCAGTTTTGACCGGATGGGTCCGCCGTGACCTTCTCTTAAGCGATAAATCCGAAACTAGTGGCCTGCGTGCGAATCGCTGCGGCAGTCCCACCAAGACTTCATCACACAGTATCCCATGCCAATGCTGATGACGATCAGCACGATGTACAGCACACCAAAGAAGATGGCGTGATCAGCCTGAAACCAGGGCAGATCCTGTGGCAGGGGGCTATGGACTGTTTCGCCGTGCAACATGGGAAGCCTCCAGATTTACTTTACGGCGTCCTTCAGGAGCTTGCCAGGACGGAACTTAACGACCTTGGTGGCCGGAATCTTGATCTCTTTGCCGGTGCGGGGGTTGCGGCCCACGCGCGCCTTGCGCTTCTCAACCTGGAAGGTTCCGAAGCCAGTAAGGGTGAGCTTGCCTTCCTTCACCAGGACGTCCTCAACAGCACCGATGAAAGCGTTCAGGGCGCGCTCAGCATTGGCCTTGGTCAGGTTGGCCTTTTCTGCGATTTTGACAACCAGCTCAGCCTTGGTCATGTTTCCTTCCTCCTCATTGGTGAGTCACTGTTTGCTTCTCGGCCATCACAACCTTGCGATGAAATTCAGCCTTGCGAATATCGCAAGCAGACCGAATGAAGCTCTCCTGCCAGTACCCGCATCTGCGGTTTCATGGCGGCCCGGAAACCCTTCGAGGCCGCCTTGATCTGCAACTGAACCTCGATAAACACCAAAGCAAAACTCAAGTCAAGAGCCAAATTGGTTTCCCAGACGATTTGATAGTGCCTGAAACCGTTCCGGCTCAAGAGTCTCCGGCCTTTGAGCAGGCTGGATGCCAAGCCCCTGGAGCAGCTCTTCAGCGCCTACAATCCCCTTTGATTTCAGTATGGTACCCAGCTGCTTGCGGCGCTGCTGAAAGCACATGCGAAGCGTTGCAGCCAGGGCCTTTGCGGTGTCTTGATCCAGTTGCCGGGGCAGCAAAAAAAATCGCATGACGGCTGACGTCACCTTGGGCTGGGGATGAAATACCTGCGGTGGCACCTTGAAAAGGAGTTCCACGCGGGCGTGGCTCTGCACCCAGACGCTCAATGCTCCATAGTCCTTGCCCCCATGCGGAGCCTTGAGCCTTTGACCGACTTCGAGCTGCACCATGAACACCGCCGCAGAAAGCGCCGCCTGGCTCACGATGTCCCAGATGAGCGGCGAGGCAATGTTATACGGCAGGTTGCCGACGATCTTCCAGCCAGCCTCAGGCTCCAGGGTCTGCCAGGGGAAGGCCAGGGCGTCTCCGGCCACCAGCTCAATGGAAGGATACTGAGCGGTCAGGGCCTGGGCAAGGTCGTCATCCTTCTCCAGCACCATGAACCGTCCCGGCCGCCGATTCAGGATATGCCTGGTCAGCGCGCCACGCCCCGGACCAATCTCCAGGACATTGTCCCCGGGCTGGATATCTAGGGAATCCACAATCTTGCGGGCGATATTGGCGTCCGCGAGAAAGTTCTGTCCCAAGCTGCGTTTGGCAGGCTTGTACTGCGCCCTGCCTTCGCCACCGTTCAGTGCCATATGCTTTTTCTTTTCATATCTCGAGCCTAGCAACTGCCCTTGCGGTTGACAACTGCTTTGGTGAATCAGTAGAACCTCAAATCATTTGAATAAGGAGCCGTACGTATGGACCTGCGCAAATACATTCGCGATGTTCTCGATTTCAAGCCCGGCATCACCTTTTTCGACATCACACCGCTTCTAGCCGACCCCAAGGCCTTCAGCTACACAATCGACGCCCTGGCTGAACGCTACAAGGACTCCGGCGCGAACAAGATCGTGGGGGCCGAAGCACGCGGCTTCATCTTTGGCGCTCCCCTGGCCTACAAGATGAACATCGGCTTCATCCCGGTGCGCAAGCCCGGCAAGCTGCCCTACAAGACCACTTCCGTCACGTACGACCTTGAATACGGCACGGACAGCTTGTGCATGCATGTGGACGCCGTCACTTCTGGGGACAAGGTGCTGATCATCGACGACCTGCTGGCCACTGGCGGCACCACGGGCGGCATGATCAAGCTGGTGAAGCAGGCCGGCGGCGCAGTCGTCGGCATCGGGTTCGTTCTCGAACTCGGCTTCCTCGACGGACCGAGCAAGCTTGAGGGCATCCCTCACCAGTATCTTCTCAAGCTTTAGGAACGGTCAGAGACATGGCGAACATCGGCATCATCGGCGGAAGCGGCCTGGACAACCCGGACATCCTGCAGGATTCCAAGGACATCCAGGTCAGCACCCTTTACGGTTCCGCCACATCACCTGTGCGTACGGGCAAGATCGGCAAGCACGACGTGTTCCTGCTGGCCCGGCATGGCCGCGAACACACGATCCCGCCCTCACAGGTCAATTACCGGGCCAAGATCGAGACCCTGAAGCAACTTGAATGCGACTACATCCTGACCACGACGGCCGTGGGCTCCCTGCGCGAGGAAATCGGCCGGGGCGACCTCGTGGTGCTGGACCAGTTCATCGACTTTACGAGGCACCGCGCGGTCACCTTCCATGAGAAGTTCGGCCCGCACGACCCGATTCATACGCCCATGGCCGATCCCTTTTCCGAAGAGCTGCGCGGACTGCTCAACGCCTCCTGCGAAGAGCTCGGCGTCCGGCACCACAAAACGGGCACGGTCATCACCATTGAAGGGCCGCGCTTCTCCAGCCGGGCGGAATCAAACATGTTCCGCATCTGGGGCGCGGACGTCATCAACATGAGCATCGCGCCCGAGGTCATCCTGGCCAACGAGGCTGGCATCCCCTACGCCTCGGTCGCCATGTCCACGGACTACGACTGCTGGAAGACCGACGAGGCGCCGGTCACCTGGGAGGATATCCTGAAGATCTTCATGCAGAACGCCCAGAAGGTCACGGACGTTCTCATCCGGACCATCAACAAGCTGGCCTGAGGTAGCCGGGCGATCGCTGGCCTCCGAAGCCAAGGCGCTTGACAAACCGGGACCGGTATGCCTAAAGAGCCGCTCTCTAATTTCTACGATGACACCCTGACAGCGGCAACCGCGTCAGGCAAGGAGGAAGATTCTCATGGCTGAAGATAAGAAGAAGGCAAGCGCCCTGGATGGCGCGGTCATGACCGCTGAAGGCCTGTCCTTCAAGGGAGTCATCATGAACCCGGTGGTGGAGAACTGCATCGGTTGCGAACGCATCACCGAGTTCGAGGGCCTCACCTACTGCCCGAGCTACGCCCAGCCGGCAACCAAGTGGACGCGAGGCATTTGCAACTTTGCCACGCACATGAAGGGCACGCTGGACAAGCAGGGCAAGGCCAAGGTCAACCCTCTGAAGGCGTCCAAGCGCGCCGCCAGAGGCCGCTAGACAGACGACACGACAAGGCGGGGACAACCCCGCCTTTTTGTTTCCGGCGCACGCCACGCGTCCAACCTCATCCGTCAACACGGAGCCCGCCATGCTTGCCGAGATCCACCGGCACCTCGAAGCGCAGTCCCAGATGGTCATCGACCTGCAACGCGCGCTGGTGGCCATACCGGCCCTCGGCCCCATGAACGGTGGTTCCGGCGAAAAAGACAAGACCGAGTACCTCAAGGGCTACCTGCGGGACATGGGCTTCACCTCGGTGCGCGAGTTGCGCGCCCCGGACCCGGCAGTGCCCTGCGGCTACCGGCCCAGCCTTGCCGCCGTGGTGCCTGGCGCGGACAGCACGAAGACCCTCTGGGTCATCTCGCACACAGACATCGTGCCCCCCGGCGACCTGGCCCTCTGGGACTCCGATCCGTACACTCTCAAGGTGGATGGCGACATCCTCATCGGCCGGGGCGTGGAGGACAACCACCAGGGCGTCGTCTGCTCGCTGCTGGTGGCCAAGGCTCTGTTCGACCTGGGCCAGACCCCTCCCATGAACTACGGGGTGCTCCTGGTGGCCGACGAAGAGACCGGCAGCAAGTACGGCCTGGACTATGTGGTCAAGAACCACGCGGAGCTCTTCGGGCCAAACGACCTGTTCCTGGTGCCGGACTTCGGAGAGCCCACAAGCGAGATGATCGAGATCGCCGAGAAGAGCATGCTCTGGCTCAAGGTTGTGGTGGAAGGCAAGCAGTGCCACGCCTCCACGCCCGATGCCGGCATCAACTCGCTCACTGCCGCCTCGGCCCTCATCGTGCAGATCCCCAAGCTGCACCAGATCTTCGACCGCGCAGACCCGCTGTTCAACCCGCCCCACTCCACGTTTCAGCCCACCAAAAAAGAGGCCAACGTGGAGAACATCAACACCATTCCCGGGCGCGACGTGTTCTACGTGGACTGCCGGGTCATGCCCGGCTACGATCTGGACGAGGTTCTCGCCACCATCAAGGGCTTCGGCGACGAGGTGGAGCGCGATTACAGCGTGCGCATCAGCTACGAGTATGTGCAGAGCGAGCAGGCCGCCCCGCCCACCCCGGCGGACAGCGAGGTCGTGACCCGGCTCGTGCGCAGCGTCAAGGCCGTGTTCGGCAACCACCCGAAGCTCATGGGCATCGGCGGCGGCACCGTGGCCGCCTACCTGCGCCGCGCCGGGCACAAGGCCGCGGTCTGGGGCACGCTGATGCACAACGCCCACCAGCCCAACGAGCGCTCATCCATCAAGAACAGCATCAAGGACGCCAAGGTCATGGCGGCCATGCTCTTCGACTAGCGCAAGCGCGAGGCCTCCATGCAACGCAGGCCAGCCCCGCCAGAAATATTCGACCTCATCATCGTGGGCGCCGGTCACGCCGGGTGCGAAGCGGCCATGGCTGCGGCGCGCCTGGGCCTGGCCACGCTTTTGCTCACGGTGAACATCGACCGCATCGGGCATCTGTCCTGCAACCCGGCCATCGGCGGCCTGGCCAAGGGCCACATGGTCCGCGAGATCGACGCCCTGGGCGGACAGATGGGCCTCTGGGCCGACGCCGCAGGCATCCAGTTCCGCCAGTTGAACATGAGCAAAGGCCCGGCCGTGCGCTCCAGCCGCGCCCAGATCGACCGCAGCGAGTACCTGCGCGTGGTCCAGCGCGACCTCTTCGCCCAGGAAAACCTCTGGATCAGCCAGGACATGGCCGAGGCCGTGCTGGCCGAAAACGGCCGCGCCTCCGGCGTGCGCACGCGCCTGGGCCAGGAGTTCCACGCACGCGCCGTGCTCTTGACCACCGGCACCTTCCTGGCTGGACTCCTCCACATCGGGCTCACGCATTTCTCCGGCGGCCGCCTAGGCGACCCCGCCGCCGAGGGCCTGTCGCCCTGCCTGCGCGGCCTGGGCTTCGAGCTGGGCCGCCTCAAGACCGGCACACCACCGCGCCTGCTCAAGTCGAGCGTCGACTTTTCGGTGATGAAGGAGCAGCCCGGCGACGAGCCGCCCACGCCGTTCAGCTTCTTGAACCGCAGCGTGCCCTTGCGCCAGGTGAACTGCCACCTCACCTACACCAACGAAGCGACGCACGCGGCCATCCGCACCGGGTTTGAGCGCTCGCCGCTCTTTTCCGGCGTCATCCAGGGCACAGGCGCGCGCTACTGTCCGTCCGTGGAAGACAAGGTGGCCCGCTTCCCGGACAAGGAGCGGCACCAGATCTTCATCGAGCCGGAAGGACTGGACAGCCCGGAGGTCTACCCCAACGGCATCTCCACCAGCCTGCCGCTGGATATCCAGAAGCTGCTTTTGACCACCATCCCTGGCCTGGAAGAGGCGCGCATCGTGCGGCCCGGCTACGCCATCGAATACGATTTCGTCCCGCCCACGCAGCTTCTGCCCACCCTTGAGTCCAAGCCCCTGCCGGGCCTGTACCTGGCTGGGCAGATCAACGGCACCTCGGGCTACGAGGAGGCCGCTGCCCAGGGTCTGTGGGCCGCGCTCAACGTCTTCCGCGCCCTTACCGGCCAGCCGCCCTTCCTCCTGCGCCGCGACCAGGCCTACATGGCCGTATTGGTGGATGACCTGGTGACACGCGGGACCGCCGAGCCCTACCGCATGTTCACCTCGCGCGCCGAGCACCGCCTGCTCCTGCGCGAGGGCAACGCCGACGAGCGCCTGACTCCGCTGGGCCGCGAGCTGGGGCTGGTGGACTGGCAGCGGTTCTCCCTGTTCCAGGCCAAGCAGAAGGCGCTGGCCAGCGTGCTGGAGGCCTTTGACTCCATCCGCGTGCGCCCGGACGCCCCCACGCGCGACTTTTTGGCCTCCATCGGCGCGGGCATTCCCGGCAAGGGTGTGCCCCTGGCCGCGCTGTTGCGCCAGCCCCAGCTGCGCATCAACGACCTGGCGCACTTCTGGCCGGAACTCGCCCAGGTGGACCAGCTCGTGCTGGATGAGGCCGAGACGCGCATCCGCTACGCCAGCTACCTCACGCGCGAGGGGGCGGTGGTGGAGCGCAGCCGGTGCCTGGAGGGCACGCTGCTGCCGCAGGACCTGGACTTCAACGAGGTCTTCGGTCTCACCCGGGAGGCCGTGGAAAAGCTTACGCGCATCCGCCCGGCCACCCTGGGCCAGGCCGGACGCATCTCCGGCCTCACCCCGGCGGCTGTCACCTGCCTGGAGATCCACCTGCGCAAGCACAGGCTCCTTGCCCGGCGCGGGTTGCCAGTCCCAGGCCAACAGCCGGGCCAAGGCTGATCGCCAGGCCAGGGCCGACGGACCATACGCAGCCTTGACATTGCCCCAGGCGCGAAATATCTTTAGAATTTACGTAGACAAACACAACATACACCGGCAGTCACGGCACCTCCGCAGGAGCAGACATCTTGGACGAAGGCTCAACAAGTAGTATTCTTTCGGCATTCCGCAACCTTTTCCGAAAATCCGACACGCCGATGGAGGAATGCCTCAGGGAGGCCCTGGACGAGGGCGACATCCCCCTTGAGGACATCCGCATCCTGACCAACGTCCTGGAGCTGGAAGACAAACTCGCCAGCGAGGTCATGGTGCCCCGGCCGGACATGGTCAGCATCGAAATGGACAGCACCCTGGCCGAGGCGGCGGAGCTCATCGTCCAGCACGGACATTCGCGCATCCCGGTTTACCGCGAGAACCGCGACCACATCGTGGGCGTGCTGCACGCCAAGGACATCGTCGGCCCGCTGATGCTGCCACAGGAGGAGCACCCGGAGCTGTCGAGCCTCATCCGGCCCACCTACTTCGTGCCCGAGACGGCCAACCTGAAGACGCTTTTGCACGACATGCAGACCCGCAAGAGCCACCTGGTCATCGTCACCGACGAATACGGCGGCACCTCGGGCATGCTGACCCTGGAGGATGTGCTGGAGGAGATCGTCGGCGAGATCGGCGACGAGCACGACGCCATGCGCCCCGACGACGTGCAGGTGCTGCCCGACGGCAGCCAGCTCGTGTCCGGGCGGCTCTCCATCGACGAAATCAACGAACGCTTCGGCCTGGAGCTGGACTCGGACCAGGTGGAGACCATCGGCGGGCTCATCTGCGAGGTCGCCGGGAGCATCCCGCCCGAAGGCGAAGCCTTTGTGCTCGGCCCCTGGCGTTTCCTGGTCCACGAGGCCGACCCCAAGCACATCGAAACCCTGCGCGTGGAGCGCGCCGAGTAGCCGCCGGTGCAGCCCAGACACCTCTTCATCCTGGCCACCGCGGCTGGCGCCTGGCTGGGCCACGCCAACCCGTTTGTCCAGCTGCCCCTGGCCGCCCTGCTGCTGCCCGCCGGACTCATGGTCCTTGGACAGAACGCCGAGTCTGCCCGCGAGGCCTTCAAGCAGGCCTGGCTGGCCGGGTCCCTGGCCGCCCTGGGCTGCCTGTACTGGGTCTACTGGCCGGTGGAGCACTTCGGCGGCGTGAACTGGCTTTTGGCCCTGCCCGTGCCCGTGCTCCTGAGCCTGGCCATGGGCGTATACTTTGGACTGTTCGGCCTGGGTGCGCACCTGGCCTCGCGACGGCTGACCGAGCTGACCGGGCTTTTCTTTCTCGGCGTCACCTGGACGCTCATGGAAATGGCCGTGGCCACGCTGCTCTCCGGGTTCCCCTGGCTGACCTTGAGCGCGGCCTTCGTGCCCTGGACCATCATTGTCCTGCCGGCGGCCTACATCGGTGCCTACGGCCTGTCCGGGGTGCTGGCGCTCATCGCCTGCGGGGCCTTGCTGGCCCGCGCTTCCCGGCCCTGCGCCCTGGTCTCTGGCCTGGCCGCGCTGCTTGTGCTTGGGGGCGGCTGGCTGCACCTGCGCGCCGATGCCGAGGACAGCCCGCCACGCACCGTGGCCATCGTCCAGGGCAACATCGACCAGAGCGTCAAGTGGGACGCCTCCTACCAGATGTCCACGGTCGCCCGGTACGTGGACCTGAGCCGCAAGATCCAGATCTCGGCCAACCCGTCGCTCATCGTCTGGCCAGAGACGGCCATGCCCTTCTATTTCCAGGACGACTCCCCGCTGCGCAAGCCGGTGTTCGACTTCCTGTCCAGCACCAACGCCACCCTGATTTTGGGAGCCCCGGCCTACAAGCGCGGCCTGGGCGACTACACCCTGTTCAACCGGGCGTATCTCCTGGACGGCAGCGGAGCCGCCCCGACCTGGTACGACAAGGAGCATCTGGTGCCCTTTGGCGAGTACATGCCCCTGCCGAGCTGGCTGCCGCTGGACAAGCTGGTCAACGGCGTGGGAGACTTTGCGCCGGGACACGACCAGAAGGCTTTGCTCTCAGGCGGCCTTGCGATGGGCATGCTCGTCTGCTATGAAGCTATCTTCCCGGGGCTGGCTCAGGAACGCGTGTCCCAGGGCGCGAACATTCTCGTCATCATCAGCAACGATGCTTGGTTCGGCGCCACCTCCGCGCCCATGCAGCACCTGAACCTGACCGCGCTGCGGGCCATTGAGCAGGGCCGCTGGATTGTGCGCAGCACCAACACCGGCATCTCGGCCTTCATCGACCCGCTGGGCCGCATCCACCGAGCCGGGCCGCAGTTCGTGCCTCTGGCGGCCGCCTGGCAGGTGCACCCCAGGTCGCAGACCACGGTGTACCACAAGATCTACCGGCCGCTGCTCGCCTGCGCGGGCCTGCTCGCCCTCGTGTTCGCTGTCCTGCTTTTCCTGGGCGGCAAAACACCCTTTCGAAACCGTAACAAGACCTGAACCAAGAGAACCATATCCCCATGCTGCAATTCGCCGATCTCAAGACCCTGGGCCTGGCCCTGCTGGAACAATACGCATCCCTCTGGGGGCGCCTTTGACTATGACGAGTCAAGCGAACGCCTGCGGGAGATCGAGAGCCTGCTCTCCAAGCCCGGCGCCTGGGACAAGCCTGAGCTTCTGACCCCTGTCCTGCGCGAGAAGAGCGCCCGGGAGTTCCGCCTGAACGCCTACGATGCCCTGGCCCAGGCCAAGGCCGATGTGGACGACTGCCTGGTGCTGGCACAGGAAGACCAGAGCCAGGAGGCCCTGGAGGCCCTGGAGGAGTATCTGGGCACCTTCCAGCTCCAGTTGGGCGAGACCGAGCTGTCCATCCTGCTCTCCGGCCCGGACGACGACAGCGCCGCCATCCTGGAGATCCACCCCGGCGCTGGCGGCGTCGACGCCCAGGACTGGGCCGAGATGCTGCTGCGCATGTACCTGCGCTGGGCCGAGTCACGCGGCTTTCAGGTGGTCGAGCTGGACCGGCTCTACGGCGACGAGGCGGGCATCAAGAGCGTCACCCTGCAGATCACCGGACCCTACGCCTTTGGCCTGCTCAAGGGCGAGGCTGGCATCCACAGGCTGATCCGCATCTCGCCTTTTGACTCCTCGGGCCGCAGGCATACGGCCTTCGCCTCGGTGGACGTGTACCCGGACATCGACACGAACATCGAAATCGACGTCAAGGAGGAGGACCTGCGCATCGACGTGTTCCGCGCCAGCGGCCCCGGCGGCCAGCACGTGAACCGCACCAACTCCGCCGTGCGCATCACCCACAACCCTTCGGGCATCGTGGTCCAGTGCCAGAACGAGAAATCCCAGCTCAAGAACAAACAGCACGCCATGAAGGTCTTGAAGGCCCGGCTGTACGAACGCGAACTCAAGGAGCTGGAGGCCGGCAAGAAGGCCGACTACGCCAGCAAGGACGCCATCGCCTTTGGCAGCCAGATCCGCACCTACACCCTGCAGCCCTACCGGCAGGTCAAGGACCACCGCTCCGGGCATGAGAACAGCAACGTGGACGCCGTGCTCGACGGCCGCCTGGACGAATTCCTGCGCGCAACCCTGCTCTTCAGCCATGCCGAAAAGAAATCCGCATAACCTCAAGCCGTCGCCGCTGCTGGACGAGATCCGCAGCCTCGAGGCCTTTTTCCCGGAGGACCCCATGCGTGACGCCGAGTCCTTGTGCGTTTTGCGCGTGGTCTCTGGCCTGGATGGTCCGGCCTGGACCTCCCTGAGCCTGAGCCACGGCCTGGGCCACTGGTACGCAGTGCCCCTTAGCAGCCCCACGCCACGGGCCGAGATCCTGGCCCAGGCCATCAGCCAGCTGTCGTCTGGCGGGGCCAGGCCCGGCCTGCGCGCCTTCCTGCGCACGGAGATCGAGCGCTCGCGCGCCTGCAACGTGCCCCTGGCCCTGGCCCTCATACAACCGGATTCCAGCCAGGCGGATGTCAGCCAGCCGGAAACCGCGCTGCTGCACGGCCTGCTGGAGCTGGCCCAGGACCTCAAGCGCAGCTTCGACCACGCGGCCCTTCTGGGCGGCAAGCGCCTGGCCCTGGTGTTCTCCGGCGCGTCCCTCAATGAGGCCGAGCGCATGGTCGGCGCAATCCTGCGGCGCATCCGCGCCCAGGGCGCAAGCGCATCACCAACGACGACGAGCCTGCTCTGCTCGGCCGGTCTGGCCGGCTATGGCGGGTGCGTGGAGCTTACCCCGGACGAGCTCATCGCCAGCGCGGAACTCGCCCTGGCCGATGCCCGCAACCTGGGCGGCAACCGGCTGGAGGTCGCAGCACCTGTGGACGTCTGCCTGGCTTCCCGGGACACCCTGGTGCACGCCAACGAAAAACATTTCCTCTTCACCGGCAAGAAGGTGGGCGACAAATGAGCGACAGCACTTCCGAAAACAACGCAGGCAGCAACTCCGGAATCAATCCCGGCAGCACCGTGAGCCTGTGCATCATGAGCGGCAAGGGCGGCGTGGGCAAGACGAACCTGGCCCTGAACCTGGGGCTGACCCTGCGCGACATGGGCCACAAGCTGCTGCTCATGGACTGCGACCTGGGCCTGGCCAACCTGGACGTGCTGCTCGGCCTGACACCGGAAAAGAACCTGCAGGACCTGCTGGGCGGCGAGGTGCGGCCCGAGGACGTGCTGCTGCATGTGGAGGACGGCTTGGACATCCTGCCAGCCTCCAGCGGTGTGCCTGAGCTGGTGGAGATGGACCAGAACCAGCGCGACGGCCTCTTCGAGACGCTCACGGAGCTGATCAAGGAGTATGACTTCCTGCTGCTCGACCTGGGCGCTGGCATCAGCGGCACGGTGCTGGCCCTGGCGCGCATGGCCCAGATGCGGGTGGTGCTGGTGACGCCGGAGCCGACGTCCCTCACCGACGGCTACGCCATCATCAAGGTGATGCATGCCAAGTACGGGGTGCGCGACTTCTGCGTGGTGGTGAACCAGGCAACAGCCAAGGAAGCGGCTGAAACCTTCCAGCGTCTGAACATGGCCTGCAAGAATTTTCTTGGTTTTGAACTGGTAAACCTGGGGCATGTGCGTCTGGACCGCACCCTGACCCAGGCAGTTATCAACCAGACGCCCCTGGCTCGGTTCGCCCCGGAGTGCCCAGCCATCAAGGACATCCGTGTTCTGGCCGAACGCGTTTCCGTCTATCGGCGGCAGAACATGGAGGCCATCTCCGGGCGTAAGGCGCTCAAGGAATTTCTTCCTGGCGCAACCTCACGAAACACTTGACGGAATGCCTTGATTTTCGGCATAGAAAGTTTATTAGTGAGGAAGCCTATGCCATCGGCGGTGGGGATTGCCCACACAACAGGCCAACAAACGGAGCGGTCATGAACAAGAGCGAGCTCATCAAGGCGCTGGCTGAAGAGAAAAAGCTGCACGTTGACGATGCCACCAAAATCGTTGGAGCATTCTTCGATTCCATCAAGGACGCCCTCGTCGCGGGCGACCGGGTCGAAGTGCGCGGATTCGGCAGCTTCAAGGTCAAGGACTACAACGGCTATACGGGCCGCAATCCCAAGACCGGAACCGTGGTTCAGGTTCAGCCCAAACGTCTGCCCTTCTTCCGTCCGGGCAAGGAACTCAAGGAATTCATCAACGACTGACATGCTGCGCACCATCACGCTTCTGCTGTTTGCGGTTCTGGCCTTCGCGTCCAATGTGTACGCGGGTTCGACCAAGCTCACCCTGCTCTTCAGCGGCAACACCGAGGCCGAGGTACGCCCCTGCCCCTCTTGAGGGGGCAAGACCGTAGGCGGACTGGCCCGGCGGGCCACGTTTCAGAATGCGCTTCGCCAGAGCGCACCAAAGGGGGCTCCGGTACTCGTCCTGACCGGGGCCTATGATTTTGCCCAATACCAGGCGCAGAAGCCGCCCACGCGCAAGCGCCTCGAGTTCATGGCCAGGGCTTTTGACCTCCTGCGCAATGACCTGGTCTTCGTTTCACCCTATGAGCGCGCCGTCATGGCCAAGGCAGGAGTGCACCCGCACAGAAGCTGGCGGGGCTCGGAGCACCTGGAACAGCTTGTGCTCGGGCCGGATGCCGAGCATCGCATCGGCGTGCTCTTGCTTCCGCCGCTGCCCGATGGCGCCACCAGCCTGCCCCCGGATCTGGTACGCCAGGTCGAGGGCGCGGTGCGCTCCCTGCGCTCCAAAACGCGCCTTGTGGTGGCCATGAGCCCCTGGGGCTACAAGCGCGAGCAGGAACTGCTCAGCGCCCCTGGCCCCCTGCCGGACCTGCTGCTGGGCTCCGGCCTCGGCATCGGACTGGTGGGCAACATTGAAGCCAAGGGCAAGACCCTGTGGGTACGCGCCTTTGCCCAAGGCAAATCCATGAGCCGCATCGACATTCTGGCCTGGCCGGATCATGCGAACATCAATTTCAAATGGACGGAAGCGCAAAATATTCGTATGACCCTTTTCGGGTTGACGGATCAGTACCAGGAAGATTCGCACATGCTCTCGCTCATGCAAAGCCTGGGTACGGACTAGCCTGGCCGCAAAAATCGGCCAGAGGAGGAAGCAATGCAGCTGCGCGGCGCGTTTACCGCACTGGTGACGCCGTTCAAGAACGGCGCCGTGGACGAGGAGGCATACAGGGCCTTCATCGAATGGCAGATCGAACAGGGAATCAACGGCTTGGTGCCCTGCGGCACCACCGGCGAGGCCGCGACCCTTTCCCACGCGGAACAGGGCCAGGTCATCCGCATCTGTGTCGATCAGGTCAAGGGTCGGGTTCCGGTCATCGCCGGGGCGGGCTCCAACAACACCATGGAAGCCATTGAGCTGACCGCAATGGCCAAAAAGGCCGGAGCCGACGCCGCGCTCATCATCACCCCCTACTACAACAAACCAACGCCGGACGGCCTGGTGGCGCACTTCAAGGCCATCGCCAACGAGGCGTCCATGCCCTTCATCCTGTACAACGTTCCCGGCCGCACGGGCCAGAACGTGCTGCCGAAGACCATCGCCCGCATCGCCAAAGAGGTGCCTGAGGTCATCGGCTGCAAGGAGGCCACGGGCGATGTCAGGCAGGGCTCCGAGGTCTGCGAGTTTTTGGGCAAGGACTTCATTGTCCTGTCCGGTGACGACTTCACGGTGCTGCCCCTGCTCACGGTCGGCGGCAACGGCACCATCTCGGTGACCTCAAACGTCATGCCCGCCAAAATGTCCGGCATGATCGACGCCTTCTTCAAGCGCGACATTGCCCGCGCCCAGGCTCTGCACATGGAGATGAACCCCGTGAACCGGGCCATGTTCCTTGAGGTCAACCCCATCCCCGTGAAGACCGCCCTGCACCTCATGGGCAAGATGGCTTTGGAGTTCAGGCTGCCCCTGGTGCCCATGGAGCCCGCCAACCTGGCCAAGCTCAAGGACACGCTGAAGGCCAGCGGCCTGATTTAGCCAATTCCCCCGCCCCACTACGCCCCGGCAGCCCATTCGGTTGCCGGGGCGTTTTTCGTGACGCTGCAAAAGGCCGCAAAAAAAGGCGGACCCCCGAAGGAGTCCGCCCGATGAGTCAAGTCAGATGGTCGGCGCGGCTGGATTTAGGCGAAGGCCTTTTCCATGGGCGGAACGACCTGCTTCTTGCGGCTCATGCAGCCTTCAACCCACATGGAGTTGAGCGCGCCGCCGACCTTGCCGCCGAAGGCCTTCTCGACCATGGAGGCGTCGCTGGAGACCACGAGGATCTCGGAGCCTTCCTTCATGATGTCGGTCAGGAGCAGCAGCACGGTGTGACGGCCGTCGGCCTGCAGCTTCTTGCACTCTTCAACCAGGGCCGGCTTGATCTTGTCCAGCAGGGCCAGATCCAGAACCTCGACCTGGCCGATGCCGACCTTCTTGCCGCCCATGTTGAAGTCCTTGTAGTCGCGGTTCATCAGGTCAACGGCGGGGATGCCCTCGACGGAACCCTTGATCTTCAGCATGTCCATGCCCAGCGCCTTGTAGTCGGCAACGCCGGCGATCTTGGCCAGGGCCTCGACGGCCTTCTTGTCGGCTTCGGTGCAGGTGGGGGACTTGAACAGCACGGTGTCGTTCAGGATGGCGAGCATCATGATGCCGGCGATGGCCTTGGGAATCGCGATGCCGTAGAAATCGTACATGGACTTGATCACGGTGCCGGTGCAGCCCACGGGCCAAACCCACATCTCCAGCGGGTTGGAGGTGGTCACGTCGCCCAGCTTGTGGTGGTCAACGACGAACAGGACCTTGCCCTTGTCGAGGTTGTCCATGGACTGGGCCAGGTCGGAGTGGTCGACCAGCGCAATGTCCTTGCCGGTGGCATCGGTGTCGATGGCCGGGGCGGCCAGACCGAAAGTCTTGAGCACAAAATCAGCGTCAGGAGTGACAGGGCCCTGCATGACAGGGGTGGCTTCCAGGCCGCGCTTGCTCAGCAGGTCGGCGACGGCGATGGCAGCGGTAACGGAATCAGCATCGGGATTTTTGTGACCAACAACGATGATAGCCATGAAAAGTCCTCCTCAAATTATTGTGATTGCCTAGGGTTGTCCTGTCCGCAAGGACGATTGTTCCATTTATCACAAAGATCGCGTCTTGCCAAGCTAGAAGATGCCGGCAAGGCGGAAAAATCCGAGGGCCACGGCACCGACGCCTATGGAAAGATACAGGCTGCGCAGGCGCAGCGACAAAAGCCCGCCCAGGCTGGCGGCGATGAGGAACTGGTTCCAGCCAAGGTTGAGGTCAAAAAGGAACCAAGAATATTGATTGAGGAAAAAGCGCAGGAGCACGGCCAGCACCCCGGCGCCGAGGAGAAAGAACAGCCACGACACCAGGAGCTTGCCCATAAGGGTGCGCAGGATCAGCTTGGCGGGCACATCATCGCCCGCAGGCCTGCGGACCCAGTGCAGAACGCTGCTGTAAGAGCGGTTCAGGCGGTCGCGCAGGTTGCGGTCCAGACGCGCCCCGAGCCAGGCCATGGGCAGGCCAAAAACGAGCGCCGCGAACACAAGCGGCGGCGAGTCCAGCCCGAAGTAGGTCGCCAAGGCCAGGCCGGTGAAGGCCGCAGCGGTCATGTGCGGGGGGATGAAGGTGCCCACCGGGATGAAGTCGAGCCAGAGCAGTTCGTAGAAGATGGAGATGTACAGGCAGGAGGTCATGTCCCCGAACACCAGCCCCCAGCAGAGGCCGATGACGAGCGGTCGTTCAATGAGTCCGAGGCTTACGGAAAAGCGGCACAGGGCGAACAGGGCAAAAAAAAACTTACTGCGGCGAACCACGCGGGTCCGCTCAGAGGCATGTCCAGCATCATGCGAACCTCACATGCACGGGGTCGTTGGGAACGCATCGAAAGTCCAGCTCCACGCCCTTGCTCATCAGGAAGCGCAGGCAGGACTCGTCGTCCGGGCCGAGGGACACGCTGGGCGAGAGCTGGCGCTTGCCGTTGGCGTAGTGCAGGTTGCCCACGTTGAGGATATCCAGCGGCAGGCCCTTCTCATAGGCCCTGCGCACGTCCAGGCAGGAGGAGAAAAGCAAAAGCGTGGCCTCGCGGGAGGCCCCGGTCATGCGCGGATCGCGCACCAGCTGGTCGATGCTCAAAAAGATGCTGTCCACGGCCCGTGGAATGGCCAGGGCCATGATCTCCTGCTGCAGCTCGTCCTGGGCCAGGTCGTCGTTTGCCACAACGATGCTTCGCGCCCCGATGTGGGGGACCCATGCCTCCACCACCTGTCCGTGGATGAGCCTGTTGTCGACGCGTACCCAGAACATGGCGCTAGCTCCCGACAGCCTTCTTGCGCAGCATCTCGCCAGGCACCACGATGCCCTGCTGCCCCGCCTCCTTGGCCCTGGCCGCCAGTTCGGAAAGCGGCAGCATGCGGTCCTGCAGAACCTTAATCAGCATGGGCAGGTTCACTCCGGCCACCACCTCGAGGTTTCCGCCCTTGAACAGGGACAGACTGAGGGTCGTGGGCGTTCCGCCGAAAAGGTCCGTAAGCACGACGACCCCGAGCCCGGTGTCCAGTTTGGACACCCCGGACTTCAGGGCCACCACGATCTCTTCGACTCCCCTGGACACCTGGATGCTCACGGCGGAGCAGCCCTGCTGCGGTCCGAGGATCATCTGCGCGGCGTCCAGCAAGGCTGCACCGACCTCCCCGTGGGTCACCACGAGGACGCCTACCTGCTTGGGTGGGGTCTGTGTCTCCGAATTCTCCGTCATGTCCTCGCCTGCCGTGCGCGGCTTTGCCCCGCGCCTGGTTCTGGCACCTCCCGGTCAGCCGAGATCAAAGTGCCGATGCTCTAGAGTCACAGCGTAGCCCCTGTCGCGAAGGGTGGCAAGCAGATGCTCGGCCATGGCCACGGAACGGTGGCGTCCACCGGTGCAGCCCACGGCCAGCGCGATGCGGTAGCGCCCCTCGGCAGAGTACAGAGGCAAGAGATAGAGCAAGAAGTCCTGCAGTTTCTGCTGGAACGTCAGGCCGGGCTCGCTCTTGTACACATAGTCGGCCACAGCCTGGTCCTTGCCGGACAGGGGCCGAAGCTCTGGCACGAAATACGGGTTGGGCAGAAAGCGCAGGTCAAAGACAAGGTCGGCCTCGGCCGGCACGCCGTACTTGAAGCCAAAGGAGATGACATGCACGCGCATGCCCTGCCCTGTGCTCACAGCCGAGGCGAAGCGCTCCTGGACCATGCGCCGCAGGTCGTGGATGGAATACTCGCTGGTGTCGATGACCAGCTCGGCGTCCTTGCGCAGGGGGGAAAGCATGGCCCGTTCCTTGGTCAGGGCCTGCTCCAAGCCGAGGCTCGTGCTCTCCAGCGGGTGCGGACGGCGCGTGGTGGCGTAGCGCCGCATCAGCGTGGCGTCCTTGGCCTCCACAAAGAGCACCCGCACGTAGATGCCACTGGCTGAAAGCGCCTGCAGGGCGTCGTTCCACTGGTCCAGGAAGTCGTGCTGGCGCAGGTCCATGCCCAGGGCCAGGCCGCGGTGCTTGGAGTCCTGGCCCAGGAACAAGGAGACGAGCTTGGGCAGCATGGCTGCGGGCAAGCCGTCCACGCAGAAATAGCCGAGGTCCTCAAAGACATTCAGAGCCGTGCTTTTCCCGGCGCCGGACAAGCCGGTCACCACGACCACGGGGAAGGCTTCGGGGGTGCTCATGGCGTCACCTGGACCTAGTAACCCTGCAGCAATGCGAACAGGGCATCGCGGTCCTTGGCTTCAAAGAAGTCCTTGCGGAAATGCTCATCTTTCAAAAGTCTGGAGATGTGCGCCAGGATGCGCAGGTGAATGCCGGTCATCTGCTCCGGGGCCAGGACCAGGAAGAAAATGGTGCAGGGCTTGAAGTCAAGGGCTTCAAAGTCCACACCTTTTCGGCTCCTTCCAACACAGAGGAAGATGCGCTCCAGGGAGGCCAACTTGCCGTGGGGAATGGCCACGCCGTCGCCGATGCCGGTGGTGCCCAGCCCCTCGCGGTCCAGAAGGACCGCGAGGGCGAGACCAGCGTCAACTCCGGGGTGGTGCGCGGCCAGAGCTTCAGTGAGTTCGCGCAACACCTCGGCCTTGCCTGTGGAGGCGAGGTCAGGGAGCACCAGCTCCTTGTCGATGTATTCGCCTAGACGCATCATTAGTTTCCAGGGTCGATGAGACCGAAGTCTCCGCTCTTGGTGCGGTACAGAACGTTCACCCGGTCCGTCTCGGCGTGGCGGAACACAAGGAACTCGAACTTGAGCGCGCCCAGCTGCATGGCGGCTTCGTCAACGCTCATGGGCTTGGGCTCGAAGAGATCGGACTCCTTGATGATGGGCAAGCGTTCGTCGGGGTCCTCGGAGAAGCTGATGACATCCATGCGTGCGTTGCGCGGGGTGCCGGCGCGGCGGCGCTCCTTGTGGCGCTCGCGCATGCGCTTGAGCTGGGATTCGAGCTTCTCCAGCACCAGGTCGATGGTGGAGTACATGTCCTCAGACTCTTCGTAGGCCGAAATGTGCAGATTGTCAGCGGTCAGGATGACCTCGGCCTGGTGGCGGAACTTCTCCACGGCCAGGTTGATCTGCAGCTCTGTTTCCATGGTGTCGCCGATGAACTTGCCCATCTTCTCGAAACGGGAAGCGGCATATTCCTTCAAGTGGTCGGAAGGATCAAAGTTCTTGAAGGCGTAAGTGATGTTCATTCGCAACCTCCTGGGATGTGGCGGGCGACGCCGGTTTAGAAGACCTGCTTGCGCTTGGAGGAGGACTCGATGTTCATGGCCGTACGATACTTGGCCACTGTGCGCCGTGCGATGTTCACCTCCAGCTTCTGCTTAAGGATCTCGCCGATCTGCTCATCGCTCAAGGGACGCTTGTCGTTCTCGTCGGCAATGAGCTGCTTGATGAGCGCCTTGACCGATTCGGAGCCGACCTGTGTCCCGTCGTCCAGGTCGAGCGCGCTGTTGAAAAAGAACTTGAGCTCGTAAATGCCGTGCGGGGTCGCCACATACTTGCTTGTCGTGATGCGGCTGACCGTGGACTCGTGCATGCTGATGTCCTCGGCCACCTCCTTGAGGATCAGCGGCTTCAGGCGGGACACGCCGTCTTCAAAGAACCCCCGCTGGAAACGGACAATGCTCTCCATGACCTTGTACAGGGTGCGCTGGCGCTGGTACAGGCTCTTCATGAGCCACTCCGCGCCGCGAATTTTCTCCTGGAAATAGTCCTTTTCAGCCGAAGTCTTGGCCTTGACGTTCTCCACGTAGAAGGAGTTCAGCTGCAGGCGCGGCAGGCCCTCCTCGTTCAGGACGATGACGAATTCCTCACCGTTCTTGAACACGAACACGTCCGGGCTGACATACTGCGGCTCCCCGCTGAAGAAGTTTGCGCCAGGCATGGGCTCCAAGGTCTGCATCAGGTCCAGGTATTCCTTCAGGCCGTCCATGCTGATCTTGAACTTCTTGGTCAAGGGCTTGTAGCGGTGCTTCTCCAGGTCCTCCAGGTGATCGCGCACCAGGGACACCAGGATGGGGTCGTCGAGGCCCAGGACCTCCATCTGCACCAGCAGGCATTCCTGCACGGTGCGCGCCGCAACGCCCACCGGGTCCAGGCGCTGGATGCGCTGGATCACAGACTCCACGGCCTCCGCGCTGATGCCGTTCAGGAGGGTCTGAAGCTCCTCGACCGTGGCCTGAAGATAGCCACGGGAGTCCAGGTTGCCGATGATGGCGTCGCCGATGTCCAGCTCTTCATCAGTGAAGCGCGACAGGCGCATCTGCCAGTTGAGGTGGCCTTCCAGGCTGGGGCGGCAGGTCAGCCGCGCCTCCAGCGAGAGGCCCTCCTCGGGCACTTCCAGTTCTCGGCCCATGGACTGCTTGGTGACGCTGGAGAATTCGCCGAGGTAATTCTCCCAGTCGGCGGTGCGCATGCTCTCTTCGTTGGCCTGGCTCTCGGCGGTGTTGTGCGCGCCCTCGTAGTCGTCCAGATTTTCGGTGCTTGGCGCCGTGTCCACGACATCGGGGTCCAGCTCCTCCAGGAAGGGGTTCTCCATCAACTCCATCTGGACAGACTCCACCAGCTCCAGCCGCGAGAGCTGCAGGAGCTTGATGGCCTGCTGCAGCTGTGGCGTCATGACCAGTTGCTGCGTCAGCTTGAGTTGTTGCCGGAGTTCCAAACCCATACGAGAAACCGCTGCCTCCGAAATCTGTTGTGTCAAAAATTCGATATTCTAAATCAGTGTGCGCAACTTCGCGCACCTCCAGTCTGCCACAGGCGTTGTTCCTCTGCAAGAGAAAAAGGGTAACCCCTCAAGGATGCGTACTTTTTCCAAACGCCGAGGCGCGCATGAAAAAAGTGTACCAACCTTCATGGGCCGTGTAAATCCACAATTCTGCGGGTCTGGCTTGTCGGGATGCGGTGGTGTTGAGGATAGTTCTGTAAAGACGAATAGTTGCCTGCAAGCTAGAGGCTGAAGGACTCGCCCAGGTAGAGCTTGCGGGCCTTGCTGCTCTGCACGATCTCCGCAGGGCTGCCCTCAAGGATGACCATGCCTTCGTACACAAGGTAGGCGCGGTCGCAGATGTTCAGGGTCTCGCGCACGTTGTGGTCGGAGATGAGGATGCCGATGCCCATCTTCTTCAGGACCGCGATGATCTCCTGGATGTCGATGACAGCAATGGGGTCAATGCCGGCAAAGGGCTCGTCAAGCAGAATGAACTTGGGGTTCAGGATCAGCGCCCGGGCGATCTCCAGGCGTCTGCGCTCCCCGCCGGAGAGGAACATGGCGGGCTGGTGCGCCAGCTTGGTGATGTTGAACATCTCCATGAGCTCATGCGCCCTGTCCTGGCGCTCGGCGCGGGTCATGGGCGTGTTCTCCAGGATCACGTCCAGGTTCTTGCGCACCGAGAGCTTCTTGAAGATGGAGCTCTCCTGGGGCAGGTAGGAGAGCCCCCGCCGGGCGCGCTCGTGCAGGGGCAGCTCGGTGACGTCCACCCCGTCGAGGACCACGTTGCCCGTGGTGGGGCTGACCACGCCCACGAGCATATAAAAGGTTGTGGTCTTGCCCGCGCCGTTGGGGCCGAGCAGGCCCACAACCTCGTGGTCGCGCAGGGTCACGTTGATGTGCCGTACGACCTCGCGGTCGCCGTAGCGCTTGGACAGGTTGGTGGCGATGAGCACAGCCATGGACTACTTGTCCCCCTTGGGCGTGTAGAAGATGGCCTCAACACGGCGCTGGTCACCGCTTAAAACCTCGCTTCGATTCTCGCGGATGTAGAATTTGATGCTGTCGCCGCGCACGGTGTTCTGGCCCTCACGCAGGATGGGGTTGCCGTCCATGCGGATGACGCCCTCGGCGACCATGTAGGTGAGCTTGGCGCAGGCGCCCTCGTTCTTGTTGGCCACCAGGCGCACGTTGCCCTCGGCCACGATGCGCTCGATGGTGTCGCCGAAGTCGCCGGGGCCTTTCTCCTGCTGCTTGGAGTCCTTGCCCTTCTTCTTTTCCGAGAAATGGGCGGTGATGCGCTCGGCCCAGATGGCCATGTCGGTGTGGGTGCCGTGCACGTTGCCCAGGAAAACAACGGAGTTCTCAGCCTGGTTGTAAACCATCTTGTCCGAGGTGATGCGCACCGGGGCCTGCTTGGAAAGCGCGGGTTGATTGCCCAGAAGCGCCGGGCTGCCCTTGACCGCGCCCTTGAGCTCCGGCGACGGGACGGAGCTGCCCTGGTGGCCGGCCGGGGCGGCAGGCCTGAGCTCCAAAGCGGCCGCAGGCGCGGGAGACTGCGTGGCCGGGACTGGCGCGGGCAGGGCCTTGACCATGCCCTGCGGCACATAGCCCACGGCAGCGGCCTCGCTCACGGCCTGGTCACTCAGCCGGAATACGGCGAAAAAGCCGTCGCGCAGAAACCCGGTCTGAACCCGCTCGCCCGGGGCCAGCACGGCAACTACCGGGGACCTGAGGGTGCGCTCCTTGTGGACCTCGGTGCGCGCTTCGACCTGGCGGATTTGGGCGGGCTCCGTGTGCCGGGACTGGGCGGGCGGGGCCTGGCCCATGGAACGCGACGACGCGGGCGCAATGGCGGAAGCGGCGGCAGGCGTCGCTGCGGGCTGCCCTGCCCCGTCCACGGGCTTGAGCAGACGGACGTCGGCGAAGCCCAAAGCCTTGGACTCGTCGCGCTCGGTTGCGTCCAGCTCGAAAACCGTGCCCCAGCCCGAGGGGCGCAGGTTGTCCACGCGGACCTTCTCGCCGGGCTGCAGAGTGCGCACAACGGACGACTTGGGATCGCGCTGCTGGCGGACGTTGGTGGGGGTCTCTACAACGCGCACCTCGCCCCAGCTTTCGGCCAGGGCCGCAGCAGCGGTCAGGACAACCAGGACCAGGCCCAGGATGAGGAGGGCGGCTGGTCGGAGCGGATGGCGCTCATGCCTCACTTCTGCTTCTCCTTATTGAAGGACTTCAGGGCGGACGGGATGAGTTCCGCTGTGACGCCGCCCGCTGCGGTGAGCTCGCGTGTCTCCAGGTTGATCTCAACCGTTGTGGCGTTGACCGAGAAATCCGGTCTGCTCACTCCCACGCGGCCCTTGAGATAGATCTTCTTCATGGCGCCGATGTAGTCGAACACGTCCGAGGTCAGCACAAAGGCGCCGTATCGGCCGGTGATATTGTCGCGCAGGGTCATGGTGTTGCTCTGCTGGTTGACCTCGCCGGTGTCGGACTTGATGAAGACCTCCTGGCGGTCTGCGCCAACATACGCGGTGAGTTGGGGCCGCAGAACCTGCACGATGCGCTGGTCCATGCTGTACTGGGCGCTTTTCGCCCGCACGCGCCAGAGGACCTTGCCGTCCGCGCCCTGGATGAGCTCCAGGTCCTCGGCCATGACATCAGGTTCGGGAGCCTTGGCGACGGGCTTCTCCAGGGCGGCGTTACGCCCGCTGCGCTGCTCGTTGACCACCAGACCGATGGCCAGGCCGAGCACGAAGATCAGCACCACAAACACCAAAGACTTGCGCATTCATCCGCTCCACTTCTCCCAGGCTGCGTCAAACTGACCACGACAGCGCAGGAGGAACATGATGGCCTCTCGGACCGCCCCCTGGCCGCCTTGCAACCTGGACACCCATTTCGCCAGCCGCAGTATCTCCGGCTGAGCGTTGGCCACGGCCATGGGCAGGCCAACGGCCTGCATCACGCCCGCGTCAACCCAGTCATCGCCCAGGTAGGCGATCTGGGCGCGTTCGCAGCCCAAGCGGCCACGAATCCCCTCCATCAAAGGCACCTTGTCCACGTGTCCTGCGTGGTACTCCTCGATGCCCAGCTCGCGCACCCGCTTCTCCACGGCCCCGTGTTTGAGGCCTGTGATGACGGCTATGCCAAGCCCAAGGGATTGTGCAATCTTTATTCCAAGTCCGTCCTGCACGTGGAACCGCTTGGAGACGTTGCCCTCGTGGTCGTAGGTGAGCCCGCCATCTGTGAGCACCCCGTCAACGTCGAGGATCAACAGCTTGACGTCGCGGCCCAGGGCCAACAGCGCAGGGTCGTATGTGGACTCACTCGGCACTGGGCACGCTCCACAGGGCCAGAAGCCGCGTCAGCAGGGCCTCGACCTTGGACAGGGGGATGGAGTTCGGGCCGTCGCACAGGGCGTTGTCCGGGTCCGGGTGGACCTCCAGGAACACGCCGCTTGCACCTGCGGCGACGGCTGCCGAGGCCAGGGACGGCACGAACTCGCGCTGCCCGCCGGACATTCCGCCCTGCCCGCCCGGCAGCTGCACGGAATGGGTTGCGTCAAAAACCACGGGCGCGCCAAGGCCGCGCATGATGGACAGGGAGCGCATGTCGACCACGAGGTTGTTGTACCCAAAAGAAGAGCCGCGCTCGGTGAGCCAGAAGCGGCCGTTGCCCGCACTGCGCAGCTTGTCGGCGATGTTCTTCATGTCCCAGGGCGCGAGGAACTGGCCCTTCTTGACGTTGACGATGCGGCCGGTCTCGGCCGCGGCAACAAGCAGATCCGTCTGCCGGCAGAGAAACGCAGGAATTTGAAGCACATCAGCCACTTCGGCCACGCGCTCGGCCTGCTCCGGCAGGTGGATGTCCGTGACAACGGGCAGGCCCGTGGCCTCGCGCACCTCGGCCAGCCAGGCCAGGCCCATGTCCAGGCCCGGCCCCCGGAAGCTCGACGCCGAGGTCCGGTTGGCCTTGTCGTACGAGCTCTTGAAGACGAGGGTCAGGTCCAGGCGCTGGGCGATGGCCGCCAGCTCCCTTGCCACGTCGAGCGCCAGCTGCCTGCTCTCCAGCACGCACGGCCCGGCCAGGATGAATGGCCCTGTCAGGCTTTTGGCATAGAGCTCGGCGGAGTCCATGACCACGCTACTTCTTGCTCTTGGCGTTCAACGCCGAGGCGCGGATGAACTCGCGGAACAGCGGGTGGGGCCGCATGGGATTGGACTTGAATTCCGGGTGGAACTGGCAGCCCAGGAACCACGGATGTCCGGGCAGCTCCACCATCTCCACCAGCTCCTCGTCGGGCGAGGTGCCGGAGAGCAGCAGACCGGCCTTGGTGAGCGCTTCGGCGTACTTGTTGTTGAACTCGTAGCGGTGGCGGTGGCGCTCCTCGATCTTGTTCTCGCCGTAGGCCTCCATGGCCTTAGTGTCCTTGACGATCTTGCAGGGATAGGAGCCCAGGCGCATGGTGCCGCCCTTGTTGGAGGCCTCGTCGCGCTTCTCCACCTTCTTGGTCCGGAAGTCGTACCACTCGGTCATGAGGTAGATCACCGGGTCCGGGGTGAACTCGTCGAACTCCTGGGAGTTGGCCTTTTCCAGGCCCAGCACGTTGCGCGCGTACTCGATGACCGCGCACTGCATGCCGAGGCAGATGCCGAAGAAGGGCACCTTGTTCTCGCGGGCGTACTTGATGGACAAGATCTTGCCCTCGATGCCGCGCGAGCCGAAGCCGCCGGGCACAAGGATGCCGTCCAGGTTCTTCAGGCGCTTCTCCACGTTCTTGGCCGTGATCTCCTCGGAGTTGACGTACTCAAGCTCCACGGAGACCTCATTGAACACGCCGCCGTGGACGAGGGCCTCGTGCAGGCTCTTGTAGGCCTCCTTCAGGTCCACGTACTTGCCGACAATGCCGATCTTGCAGCTGCCCTTGGGGTTGTTGATGCGCCTATTCAGCTCCTTCCAGGAGTCCAGCTCGGCGTTCTTGGCCGGGAGCTTGAGCAGGATGGCGATCTTCTGGTCCACGCCCTCGTGGTAGAACTCCATGGGAACTTCGTAGATGCTCTTCACGTCCACGGCGGAGAACACGGCGTCGCGGTCCACGTCGCAGAACAGCGCGATCTTGTCGCGCAGGTCGGCGGGCAGCGGCACCTCGGAGCGGCACAAAATGATGTCCGGCTGGATGCCGATGGCCCGGAGCTCCTTGACGCTGTGCTGGGTGGGCTTGGTCTTGAGCTCACCCGCCGCGCGCATGTAAGGCACCAGCGTCAGGTGAATGTAGAGGACGTTCTCTTTCCCCAGGTCGTTTTTGAGCTGGCGGATGGCCTCGAGGAACGGCAGGCCCTCGATGTCACCTACGGTGCCGCCGATCTCGATGAGGGCCACATCCTCGGAGCCCGTGGCAACGCTGAGGACACAACGCTTGATCTCGTCGGTGATGTGCGGAATGACCTGGACCGTGCCGCCCAGGTAGTCGCCCCGGCGCTCCTTGTTGATGACGGTCTCGTAGATTTTGCCTGAGGTGAAGTTGCTGCTCTGACTCATGTGGATGCCCAGAAAGCGCTCGTAGTGCCCCAGATCCAGGTCTGTCTCGGCGCCGTCCTCGGTGACGTAGACCTCGCCATGCTGGAAGGGGTTCATGGTCCCGGGGTCAACGTTGATGTAGGGGTCAAGCTTCTGGATGGTCACCTTGAGGCCGCGCGTCTGCAACAGCGCGCCAATGGACGCCGCGGCCAGGCCCTTGCCCAGGGATGACAGCACTCCGCCGGTGATAAAAATAAACTTGGTCTTCATGCAAACACCTCTTCTGCCGCTTCAGGTTGAGTTGTCTTGCCTTTGATGTCGCGTGTTGACGCCGCACGCGGGCGCACGTATTCTCTCGTTTCTCGCGGGCCAAATCCGAACCGCCCGCATCGACAGTCGCAATGGAGGAAGTTCATGGCCCGCGTCAAAGCACTAGTTCTTACCGGATACGGCACCAATTGTGAACAGGAATCAGCACACGCCGCCCGGGAATCCGGGGCCGACGAAGCCACAATAGCCTATTTTTCTGACATCGCCTCCGGCCATGTGCGCATGGAAAATTTTAACTTCCTCATCTTTCCCGGCGGGTTCCTTGACGGCGACGACCTGGGTTCGGCCCAGGCGGCGGCCTTGCGCTGGCGTTTTGCCAAAACAAACAGCGGCGAACACGTTCTGGACCAGCTCAAGGCCTTTTTCGAGGCCGGCGGGCTGATCCTGGGCATTTGCAACGGCTTCCAGCTTTTGGTGAAGCTGGGGCTGCTCCCGGCCCTCGGCGGCAAATACTTCGAGCGCCAGGTGTCCTTGTCGCACAACGACTCGGCCCGCTACGAGGACCGCTGGGTCACCCTGCGGGCCAACCCGGCCTCGCCCTGCGTCTTCACCAGGAACATCGACGTCCTGGAGGCCCCGGTGCGGCACGGCGAAGGCAAAATCGTGCCCCAGGACCAGGAGACGCTGGACGCGCTCGAGGCCGCCAATCTCGTGGCCCTGCGCTACATCGACCCAGTTACGGGCGTGGCCACCATGCAGTTCCCGGAAAACCCCAACGGCTCGGCCAACGCCATCGCGGGCCTCACCGACCCTTCTGGCCGCATCCTGGGCCTAATGCCCCACCCCGAGGCTTACAACCACCCGTGCAACCACCCGGCCTGGACCCGTGGCGAAACCTCGCCGCTCGGCCTGACCCTGCTCGCGGGTGGGGTGCGCTACCTGAAAGCCCTTTAGAGTCCATGCGCAACGCCAATCCCCCTGAGCTCCCGCCCGGACACGAGTCTTGGCGGGCGCTCATGTCCCTGGCCTTTGACGAGGCCTGCATCGCCGCACGTGAGGACGAGGCCCCGGTGGGCGCGGTGCTCATCGCGGCCGACGGTGGCGTGCTGGCGCGCGCGCACAACCGCAACATCACGCTGCACGACCCCACGGCCCACGCCGAGGTCCTGTGCCTGCGCGAGGCCGGGCAGAGGCTCGGCAACCACCGCCTCAACGGGTCCATCCTGGCCGTGACCCTCGAGCCCTGCCTCATGTGCGTGGGCGCGCTGGTGCACGCCCGGGTGGCGGGCATCGTCTTCGCGGCCAAGGATCCCAAGGCCGGGGCGCTGGTCTCCAACCTCGACGCCTGCGCCCTGCCCTTCCTGAACCACCGGCCCTGGGTTCTCCAGGGCGTCCTGGCCGAGGACTGCGGCGCACTCCTCAAGCGCTTCTTCCTGGCCCGCAGAAAGCCCCTCTAGCCCCACAAACCGCCTTTCCTTTGCTTTCCTTTTGCCAAATTTCCAGTCGAATATGATCTAGACAAAGTCACGACTTTTTCTAGTATTCAATTTTATGCATTAATTATTGAATTGGGTGGCTGTCCCCAAAAAACAGCGGCCCGGACGCCAGTTGGCGCACGAGCCGCAGGATTCGGGTCAAAAAGTCCGGAACTAGAGAAAATCCGGGTCGATGGCGGCCTTGCCGTTGTTCAGCATGATCTTGAAGTAGCGCAGGGTGCGGTCATCCACGGGCACGATGGGGAAGTTTTTGCGGCAGGCGTCGCACTGGGCCATGGTCGGCCGCGTGGGCGCGATGAGCGTGACCTCGCGGGCGCAATGCGGGCAGGGGTACAGGAACACGATCTCCATGCCCATGGGGCGCACGGGTGTCAGCGGCTTGGTCATGCGGTCACCCCTCTGGCTGGTTTGCGTCGGCGAACAGGCTTGCGCCGGTCATGCTGTCTGGCTGGGTCTGGCCCCAGGAGGCCAGGATGGTCGGGGCGATGTCGCCCAGCTTGCCGGGTCTGAGCGCCCGCCCACCCTTGCCGTCAATGTGGATGAGCGGCACAGGATTGAGGCTGTGGGCGGTCTGCGTGTTGCCCTGCGCGTCGAGCATCTCCTCGGCGTTGCCGTGGTCGGCCGTGAGGAAGACCTGCCCGCCGTCGGCCAGAAAGGCCGCGACGATCCGGCCCACGCACTCGTCCACGGTCTCGCAGGCCGTGATGACCGCCGGAATGATGCCGGTGTGGCCCACCATGTCCAGGTTGGCCAGGTTGCACACGCACAGGTCGAAATCGCGCCGCCGCGCCAGCAGCGTGTCCGTGACCTCACGTGCGCTCATCTCAGGCTTGAGGTCGTAAGTGGCCACCTCGCGCGGGGAGGGTATGAGCAGGCGTTCTTCGCCCGGCACCGGCTCTTCCAGCCCGCAGTTGAGGAAGTACGTCACGTGCGCATACTTCTCGGTCTCGGCGATGCGCAGCTGCTTCAGGCCCAGACCGCTGACCACCTCGCCCAGGAACCCGTCCAAAGACTGCGGTGGCGAGGCCACGGGCAGGGGGAAGCTGGACTCGTACCGGGTCATGCTGGCGAAGCCGGAGAGCTTGGGGCGCAAGGGCCGCTGGAATTCCTTAAAGTCATCGTCGAAGAACGCGCGGCTGATCTGCCGGGCGCGGTCCGCGCGGAAATTGAAGAAGAACAGCCCATCGCCGTCACCCATGGTGCCGATGGGCTTGCCATCCGGGCCAGTCACCAGGCAGGGCTTGACGAACTCGTCGGTCTCCCCGGCCGCGTAGGCGCTCGACACGGCCTCCGTGGCCGAGCCGACAGCCCTGCCCTGCCCGCAGGCCAGAGCCAGATACGCAGGCTCGTTGCGCTCGTAGTGCTTGTCGCGGTCCATGGCGTAGTAGCGACCCATGACCGTACTGATGCGCCCCAGGCCGAGCTCGGCCAGCTTGGCCTCAAGCTGCTGCACGTAGCCCAGGCCGCTCTTGGGCGGGGTGTCGCGGCCGTCCAGAAAGGCGTGGATGAAGACCTCGCGCACACCCTGGACTTTGGCCAGCTCGACAAGCGCGTGAATGTGGTTCTGGTGGCTGTGCACGCCGCCATCGGACACCAGGCCCATCAAGTGCAGCCTGCCGCTGCCCGCCTTTGCCCTGGCGCAGAGGTCCAGCAACGCGGGATTCATGGCGAAGCTCCCGTCCTCGATGCTAATGTCGATGCGGGTCATGTCCTGGTAGACGATTCGGCCAGCGCCGATGTTCATGTGCCCGACCTCGGAGTTGCCCATGAACCCGCCGGGCAGGCCCACGGCCCGACCCGAGCAGGCCAGCCGCGTGTGCGGATAGCGCGCGAACAGGGCGTCGAGGTTGGGCGTCTTGGCCAGGAAAGGCGCGTTGCCCGGACCATCCGGCGCAATGCCGAAGCCGTCCAGGATGAGCAAAAGGGTCGGGGTCACGGGTTTCACTCGGCGTCCTGGGAAACAGTGCTCCAGTTCACGCGCCTGCCCTCGGACCACAGGCCCTCGATGTTGTAGAAGCCGCGCAGTTCTTCCTGGAAGATGTGCACGATGATGTCGTTGAAATCGAGCAGGACCCAGGTGCCGGTCTGGTAGCCTTCCAGGCCCAGGGAAGCGATGTTGCGCTCCTTGGCCAGGTGCAGCAGGGCGTCGGCCAAGGCCTGGGCATGGCGCTGGCCCTTGGCCGTGACCATGATGATCTGCTCAGCGATGGGGCACACCCCGGCCACGTCCAGCAGAACGATCTCCTCGCCCTGCTTCTCGTCCAGCGTACGGGCCAAAAGCAGGCCCTTTTCTTCGGTCGGGACGCCAGGCGTCCTCGGCAATTGTTGATTCTTCTTCATGTTCCCCCGTTCACGCCGGATACTGCGTGCTGTTGGCCTTGTACTGGAAACAACGGGCATACGCAATGAGCGGGCTTATGGCCGCGCCGCCACGAGAAGTCCGCCCCAGGAGATCCACAACCACAGTGCGGTCACGGCGAAGGTGGCGAGCGTCACCGGCAGGCCCAGGCGCAGGTGCCTGCGCCAGGTGATATACACCCCGAGCCGGGCGGCCTGCTCGGCCACGATGAGGTTGGCGATGCTGCCCAGCAGGAAAAGGTTCCCGGCCAGCGTGCTGGACAGGGCCAGCAGCAGCCGGTCCTGGGGCAAGGGCGCCGCAGGCAGCAGCAACATCACGGCGGGCACGTTGGAGATGACGTTGGACAACAGCGCCGAAGCCGCGAACAGCCAGCCCGGCTGCGCCATGTCGATGCCCAGGCCGCGCACCGAGGCATACATGGCCTCCAGCAGCCCGGTGGCGGCCAGGGCGTGGTTGACCACGAACAGACCCAGGAACAGGAGCAGGAGCTCCCAGTCCACCAGCTCGAAGATCCTGCGTGACTGCGTGCGGCGGCTTACCAGCACCAGGGCTCCCGCGCCCAGGGCCAGCACCTCGCGCGGGATGGACGTGAACACAAAGCCCAGGAGAGCGCCCAGCAGCAGCAGGCAGCCCTTGAGCGTGGGCCAGAGGCAGTGCTCCACAGCCGCAACCGGAGCCACACTGCGTTCGAGCAGCCAGTCGCGGCGGGACAAGGCCACGATGATGGCCCAGGACACCAGCAACCCGCCCACGACAGGAGGCAGCGCGTCCAGGGTGAAGGCCGCGAAAGGCAGGCCGCCGACCTGGCCGATGAGCATGTTCTGCGGGTTGCCGATGAGGGTGGCGGCGGAGCCGATGTTGGCCGCGCAGGCCAGGCCGATGAGGAAGGGCACGGGGTTGAGGCCCCGGCGCAGGCAGCCCTCGGCCAGGATGGGCGTCATGGCCAGGCACACGATGTCGTTGACGAGCAAAGCGGACAGCCCGGCCCCTGCGGCCATGACCAGCAGGAGCAGACGCTCGGGCCGGGCCTGGGCAGCGGCGATGCGCCGGGCCAGCAGGTCGTAGAAGCCGCTCAGGCGCAGCTGGGCCGACACGAGCATGAGTCCGAAGAGCAGGCTCATGGTGGGCATGTCCACGGCCGCCCAGGCCTGGCGTGCGTCAAGCACGCCCCCGGCCAACAGCGCGATGGCCCCGAGCAGGGCCACAGCCGTGCGGTTCAGGGCCAGCCCCGGCAGGCCGCCGAAGATCATCCCCAGGTACACCAGGGCGAACACCCCGGCCACGTATTGCTGCATGCCCATGCCCTCCTCCGCCTGGCAGCGTTACGCCCGTAGGCAGCCAATGACAAGAACCGCCGCCAAACCTTGACGCAACGCCGGGCTTCGGGCATGGACGACACATGCTGCGCGACTCCCGACACGACCAAAGCCTTGGGGCTGCCCAAAGGGCGGCAGAGGGGCCAGGGAGCCACTTCAGCACATGGTGATCCGGCATTTTCTGAGCCACGGCCCAGGCGAGTGGCCGTTTACTTGCGGGCAACAGCCCGCCCCAATGGTCCGCCACCAGCATCCGCTTCGCACCATCCCCAGGAGGAATGACCATGATATTTGACGTTGAAAACGAGACAATGCCCAGGGAGGAGCTGAAACAGCTCCAGCTGCGCAGGCTCCAGGACCTCGTGGCGCGCGTTTACGAGAACGTGCCCTTCTACCGCAAGAAGCTCGACGAACGCGGGGTCAAGCCGGAACACATCCAGCAGCTCTCCGACGTCTCGCTCTTGCCCTTCACCGAGAAGCAGGACCTGCGCAACCACTATCCCTTCGGGCTGTTCGCGGTCTCGCGCGAGAACATCGTGCGCATCCACTCCTCCTCCGGCACCACGGGCAAGGCCACGGTGGTGGGCTACACCCGGCGCGACATCAAGAACTGGGGCCAGATGGTCGCCCGCTGCCTGGCCGCGGCCGGCGCGCACGGCGGAGACTTCGTCCACAACGCTTACGGCTACGGCCTGTTCACCGGTGGCTTGGGCGTGCACTACGGGGCCGAGGAGCTGGGCGCCACGGTGATCCCCATCTCCGGCGGCGGCACCCGTCGCCAGGCCATGCTCCTGCGCGACTTCGGGGCCACGGTGCTCACCTGCACGCCCTCCTACGCCCTGCACTTGTGCGAAGCCGCGAAAGAGATGGGCATCGACATCCGCGAGCTGCCGCTGCGCATCGGCATCTTCGGGGCCGAGCCCTGGACCGACTCCATGCGCACGGAGATCGAAAACAAGCTCGGCATCACCGCCATCGACATCTACGGCCTGTCCGAGATCATGGGACCGGGCGTGGCCATCGAGTGCGCCAAGGTCAAGAAGGGCCTGCACATCCAGGAGGACCACTTCCTGGCCGAGATCATCGACCCCGACACCGGCGACCAGATGAAGCCGGGCGAGGTCGGCGAGCTGGTCTTCACCACGCTGACCAAGGAAGGCATTCCGCTTCTGCGCTACCGCACCCGCGACCTGAGCCGGCTCAACACCGCGCCCTGCCGCTGCGGCCGGACAACGGCGCGCATGGAGCGGGTCACGGGCCGCAGCGACGACATGCTCATCATCCGCGGGGTCAACGTGTTCCCCTCGCAGATCGAGACCATCCTGCTGGAGACCGAGGGCCTGACCCCGCACTACCAGCTCATCGTCACCCGCGCCGGCAACCTGGACAACATGGAAGTGCGCGTGGAAGTGGACGAGAACGTCTTCTCCGACCAGGTCAAGAATTTACAACGTCTCGAATCCAAGATAGAAAAGAACATCAAGGAGTTCCTGGGCGTCACCGCCAAGTGCAAACTGGTGGAGCCCAAGGGCATCGAACGCAGCGAAGGCAAGGCCAAGCGCATCATCGACATGCGCAAGGAACAGGCCTGATGCGACTAACCCTGTGCCACCATAGCAAGCGAGGAGCGTCATGAAGGTCGACCAACTCTCCATCTTCCTGGAAAACCGCGCCGGTAGACTGGCCGAGGTCACCCGCATCCTGGCCGAGTCCGGCGTGAACATCCGCGCCCTGTCCCTGGCCGACACCTCGGACTTCGGCATCCTGCGCCTCATCGTCTCGGACTTCGACAAGGCCAAGGAAAACCTCAAGGCCGGCGGCTTCACCGTTGGCCGCACCACGGTCGTGGCCGTGGAGGTCCCGGACAAGCCGGGCGGGCTGCACAGCATCCTGGACATGCTGCGCAACGCCAAGATCAACGTGGAGTACATGTACGCCTTCGTGAACCAGAGCGGAGCCCACGCCATCATCATCTTCCGCTTTGACCGCACGGACCAGGCCATCGAACTGCTCCAGCAGAACAAGATCGACATCGTTCCCGGCGAGAGGCTGTACAAGATGTAGCGCCCCTTCCGATGGGGGGAGGCTCGATTGGGCCTCTCCCCGCCGGGATGTCTCCCCACCTTCCTGCAGCGCCTGGCTCTCCCGGACTGCGACACCGGCTGTGGCGCCAGGACCCTCTACCCGGAGCCTGCCGTGACCGATTCGACCGACACCAGCCCCGCCGACGCCACTCCGACAACCGACACCCGGCCGCCAATCAACGCGGCCTGGCTCACGCGCATGCGCACGCTCAAGCCGGAGTTCCTGACCACACTCTTTACGGTGTTCCTGGAGGACGAGCCGAAACGCATCACCGCCCTGGGCGACGCCGTGTGCCGGGTCGACCTGGACACGGTGCGCTACCTGGCGCACTCCATCAAGGGCGCGGCGGCGACTCTTGGCATGGAGCGCCTGTGCGAGGCCGCGCGCGACCTGGAGCACGCGGCCAAGGACGGCCAGGCCGAGGCCCTGGCGGAACAATACACCAAAGTGCTGGGCGAAATGGAGGCGGTGTTCGAGGTGATGCGGGGCGAACCGGAACTCTGACCAGCCTTTTCCTGTTTTCCTAACCGAAAAACGCCGGACCCTTGCGAGCCCGGCGTTTCGTTTTTCCTAAGACCAGGAGCGGCTACAAGGTGTCGCCAACGCTGTAGAGCCTGCCAGGCTGCTGCTTGAACAACCACTTGGCGGCGCGGAGCGCGCCCTGGGCAAAGTTCTCGCGCGAATGCGCCCGGTGCGTCACCTCGATGCGTTCGCCCGGGCCGAAGAAGTAGGCCGTGTGGTCGCCCACCACATCACCGCCGCGCAGGGCCACAACGCCCACCTCGTTCTCCTTGCGCTCGCCGATGATGCCGTCGCGGCAGTGGCGCTTGACCTCGTCGTACACCAATCCGCGCGCCTCGGCCATGCACTGGGCCAGCTTGAGCGCTGTGCCGCTGGGCGCGTCCTTCTTGCGGCCGTGGTGGATCTCCATCATCTCCATGTCGTAGGCCGGGCCGAGCATCTGCACCAGCTGCGGCAGGATTTTCAGCAGCACGTTGATGCCCACGCTCATGTTCGGGGCCAGGAGCAGCGGGATGTCCTGGGCCGCGGCTTCCACGATCTCCAGCTGATCGGGCTTCAAGCCCGTGGTGCCGATGACCATGGGGTTGCCGTGCTTGCGGCAGATGCGCACATGTTCCAGCGTGGCTTCCGGTGAGGTGAACTCCACCACCACGGCGCGCGGGGTTTTGGCCAGCACCTCGTCCAGGTCGTGGGACACGACACAGTCCAGGTTCTCCAGGTCGTCCAGGCGCTCGGCGCGCTCGATGACGGCCTTGACCGTAAGCTCGGAGTCCTGCTGAGCCAGGCGGATCAGGGTTCCGCCCATGCGGCCGCAGCCGCCCATGATGACAACGTCACAGTTCATAACTTTCTCCGATTGTAAGAGGCCGCGTTTCAAAGGCCACTTTTTCAGGGCTCGATTCCATTCTCACGCAGCATAGCCAAAAACTGCGGAAAGTCCAATATCCGAAGGCCAAGTTCTCTGGCTTTGGCCAGCTTGCTTCCGGCCTCCTCGCCCGCCACAACCACAGTCACCCTGCTCGACACCGAGCCCGCACAGGACGCGCCCAGGCGCTCCACCAAGGCCTGGGCCTGAGGGCGGCTCATGTTCGGCAGGCCGCCGGTGAAGACAAACGTCTGCCCGGACAAGGGCAGGTTCGCGGCATCGGCCCGCTGCCCGCCCGTAGGCCACAGGCCAAAGGCCTTGAAGCGCTCCAGCATGGCCTGGTTGCCCTCGTTGGCGAAGAAGGCGCGGATGCTCCCGGCAACCTTGCCGCCAACGTCCTTGAGCCCCTGCAATTCCTTCTCGTCGGACCTGGACAGGGCGTCCAGGTCAACGAAGTTCGCGGCCAGGGTCTTGGCGGTCTGCTCGCCCACCATCTCGATGCCAAGGGCGCTGATGAACCGGGCCAGGGTGGCTGCCTTGCGGCCCTCCTCCACGGAGCGGACGAAGTTCTCGGCGCTCTTCTCGCCCATGCGTTCAAAGGACTGCAGCTGCTCCCTGGTCAGCGAAAAGAGATCGGCCGGAGACTTGAGATAGCCCTCCTGCACCAGGCGCTCCACCCACTTCTCGCCCACGCCGTCCATGGCGAGTCCGGCCTTGGACACGAAGTGCACGATGCCCAGCACCACCCGCGCCGGGCAGGCGTGGTTGGGACAGTAATGCGTGACCACAGTCTTATCCTGGGCCTTGTTGCAGGTCTCGCTGACCTCCACGTGGCTGCCGCACACAGGGCAGACTTCGGGAAAGGCGAACTCCTGCGCACCGGCCGGGCGCTCGGCCAGCACCGGCTCCACCACCTGCGGGATCACGTCGCCCGCGCGTTGGATCACCACAAGATCACCAATGCGGATGTCCTTGGCGCGCAGATGACTTAAGTTGTGCAGGGTGGCGCTGGAGACCTCCACCCCGGCGACGCGAACGGGTTCGAGCACGGCCACCGGGGTGAGCACGCCCGTGCGGCCCACCTGGATGTCGATGCCCGTCAGCCTGGTCTGGGCCTGCTCCGGCGGAAATTTGAGGGCCAGGGCCCAGCGCGGGGCGCGGGCGGTCTGGCCGAGCAGCTCCTGCAAGGCCAGGTTGTTGATCTTGGCCACCACCCCGTCGATCTCAAAAGGCAGGCTGGCGCGCCGGGCCTGGAGGTCCAGATAGAAGGCCTCGACCTCTTCCAGGGAGGCGCAGAGCCGCGCATCCGGGGCAGTAGCCAGGCCAAGGGCGGTCAACCCGGCCATGATCCCGGACTGCGAGGTCCATTGGCCGGACTGGCCAGGCGCGCCCGTGGGCCAGACCATGCGGCCCGCGCCGTAGGCCAGGAAGCGCAGAGGCCGCGCTGCCACCACGTTGGGGTCGAGCTGGCGGATGCTTCCGGCCGCGGCGTTGCGCGGGTTGGCGAAACGCTTCAGGCCCGCCGCCTCCTGGGCCTCGTTCAATGCCGCGAAATCCTTCTGGCCCATGACCACCTCGCCGCGCACGTCGAGGACGAGCGGAACGCCCCCTGGGGCGGGCAGCAGGCGGCCGCGCAGGTTGCGCACCATGCGCATGTTGGCGGTGACATCCTCGCCCTCTTCGCCGTCGCCGCGCGTGGAGGCGATGGCAAGCGCCCCGGCCTCGTAGACCACCTCGGCGGCCAGGCCGTCCATCTTGGGCTCGGCCCAGAACCGGCCGAGCTCTGCGCGCACCGAAGGCCCGATGGCCAGAGCCAATCGCGCAAGCCCCGGCAGCCCAAGCGGCCCGCCCATGCGGATCATGGGCAGGAGCGAGCGTTGCGCGCCCAGGCGTCCGGCCTCTGCGGCCAGGGCAGGCCAGCCGCCGCCGTCAGGCGTCAGGAGCGCGGCCTCGACAATGGGCCGCAGCCTGGTGGCCAGCTCCTTGCGCTCATCCTGCTTGGGCGTCAGCACAAAGGCCCGGCCAATGCCCGCCTCGATGTCGCCCAGAACGACCTCGGTGACGGCATCGCGAAAAGCGTTGGGCAGCTTCACTTCTGCGAACTCACGCCACTCGCCCAGGTTCATGGCGTTGTCCAGGCTCATCATGGGCAGGGCATGGCGGTACACGGCGAAGCCCACGGCCACCTGCCCGCCCACGCGCCGGGTGGGCGAGTTGGGGTCGGAAAGCTCCGGGTGCGCGGTCTCAAGGGCCGAGAGCTCGCGGAACAGGGCGTCGTACTCCGCGTCCTCGATCTCCGGGCTGTCCAGCACGTAATAGCGGTGGTTGTGATGCTCCAGCAGCTCGCGCAGCTCATGCGCACGCAGGGCCGGACCGTGCTCCCGGTTGTCGGCCGGGTTGTCGGAGGAATCGGGCGGGGTCATGGCCAAAGTCTCACAAGAATTCGCAGATCTTCTGCAAGTCCGACTGGCGGCCCAGGGTGATGAGCGTGTCGCCGACGAGGAGCTCCTCCCTGGGGCCGGGGTTGAACACCAGATTGCCCTCGGCGCGCTTGATGGCCACGATGATCAGGTCGAAATCCTTGCGGATGTTCGAATCCATGAGATTCTTGCCCACAAAGACGGAGGTGGCGCTGATGATGAGCTGCTCCAGCTGCAGGTCGATGTGCCCGCGCACGGCCAAGTCGAGGAAGTCGGTCACCGTGGGGCGCAGCACGGTGTGGGCCATGCGCACCCCGCCGATCAAGTGCGGCAGCACCACCTTGTTGGCCCCGGCGAACTCCAGCCTTGTGATGTGCGAGGCGTCGTTGGCCCGGGCGATGATGGAGATGCCCGGGTTGAGCTGGCGCGCGGTCAGGGTCACGTAGACGTTGGCGGCCTCGTCCGTGAGGGCGGTGACGATGCTCTTGGCGCGCTTGAGGCCGGCGTCGATGAGCAGCTTGTCGTTGGTGGCGTCCCCGGCGATGTGCATGATGCCCTCGCGCTTGAGCCGCTCCACGAGGACCGGATCAGCCTCGACCACCACCACGTCCTGGCTGACCTTGAGGATCTCCTGCACCACCACATGGCCGATGCGTCCGTACCCGCAGATGATGTAATGGTTTTCCAGCTTATCGATGCGCTTTTGCACCTTGCGCCTCCACAAGAGATTGTGCAGATGCCCGTCCACGAGCATGCGCGTGAAGGAACTGACGATGAAGGCGAAATTGCCCACGCCGCAGATGATGACCAGAGCCGTGAGCAGGCGCCCCTTTTCCGACAGGGGGTGGATCTCTCCAAAGCCGACCGTGGAGAGGGTGATGACCATCATGTAGAAGCTGTCGACAAAGCCCCAGCCTTCCACACGCATGAACACGAACAGCCCGGCCAGGAAAACCAGGACCATGAGGCAGAGGCCCAGCATGACCTGGAAGAGGGTGCCCCACTTGTCTTTGACGGCCCTGATCTTGGCCATATCCAGTCGCGGCAGCTTCACGCTCCCCCCAGTTGCAGCAGCCGGTCGCGCAGGGACAGCACCCTGTCGCGCAGGGCCGCCGCGCGCTCAAACTCCAGCTCTTTGGCCGCCTCGCGCATCTCGCGCTCCAGAGCGGCGATCTCTTTCTTCAGCCGTTTCGGGTCCAGCTCACGCAAAAGCTCGTCCGGCGTCAAGTCTTCGGCGTCCGGGACAACGTGGGCGGCCAGCGCCCCCAGCAGGTTGTCCAGGCCCTTCTTGATGGTCTCGGGAACAATGCCGTTTAACTCGTTGTACTGCAACTGCTTCTCGCGTCTGCGGGCAGTCTCGTCAAGTGCCGCGCGCATGGACGGGGTCTCGCGGTCGGCATAGAGCACCACCCGGCCCCCGGCGTTGCGCGCGGCGCGGCCAAAGGTCTGGATGAGCGAACGGGCGCTTCTGAGGAAGCCCTCCTTGTCCGCGTCCAGGATGGCCACCAGCGACACCTCCGGGATGTCCAGGCCCTCGCGCAGCAAGTTGATGCCCACCAGCACGCTGAACTCCCCGGCCCGCAAGGCCTGGATGATGGCCATGCGCTCAAGCGTCTCGATGTCCGAGTGCAGGTAGCGCGCAGGAACGCCCATCTGGTTCAGGTAGTCGGTCAGGTCCTCGGCCATGCGCTTGGTGAGCGTGGTCACCAGCACGCGCTCGTCGCGCGCCACCCGGACCTTGCACTGGCCGAGCAGGTCGTCCACCTGGCCCTTCACCGGCCGGATGTCGATCTCCGGGTCCACCAGGCCTGTGGGCCGGATGACCTGCTCCACCACCAGCCCCTGGGCCTGGTCCAGCTCCCACGGTCCCGGAGTGGCCGAAACATACACCACCTGGCCGAGGCGGGTCTTGAACTCCTCGAAATTGAGCGGCCGGTTGTCCAGCGCGCTGGGCAGGCGGAAGCCGAAATCCACCAGGGTGCTCTTGCGCGAGAAGTCGCCGCTGGACATGCCGCCCACCTGGGGGATGGTGATGTGGCTCTCGTCGATGAAGAACAAAAAATCCTCGGGAAAGTAGTCGATGAGCGTGGCGGGCGGGGCGCCGGGGGTGCGACCATCCAGGTGGCGCGAGTAGTTCTCGATGCCGTTGCAGTAGCCCAGCTCGTCGATGGTCTCCAGGTCGTACATGGTGCGCTGCTCCAGGCGCTGGGCCTCCACGAGCTTGCCCTGGGCCTTGAACTCGGCCAGGCGCTCCTGCAGCTCCTGGCGGATGGCGTCCGTGGCGCGCTTCAGGTTGTCCTGGTCCGAGACATAGTGGCTGCCGGGATAGATGACAGTCTTCTGCATGCTCGCCAGCACCTGGCCGGTGAGCGGATCGGTCTCCTGGATGCTCTCGATCTCGTCGCCAAAGAAGTTCAGGCGCAGGGCCTTCTCGCGGCTGTAGGCCGGGATGAGCTCCAGCGCGTCGCCGCGCACGCGGAAGGTGCCGCGATGAAAATCCACGTCATTGCGCTCGTAGTGGACCTCCACCAGGCGGCGCATGAGGGCTTCCAGACTGAGCGTCTGGCCCACCTCCACCGGGATGATCATCTTGGCGTAGTATTCCGGCGAGCCCAGGCCATAGATGCAGGACACCGAGGCCACGATGATGACGTCGCGCCGGGTCAAGAGGGCGTGGGTGGCGGCATGGCGCAGCTTGTCGATGTCGTCGTTGATGCTGGAGTCTTTCTCGATATACGTGTCCGAGTGCGGCAGGTAGGCTTCAGGCTGGTAGTAATCGTAATAGCTGACGAAATATTCCACGGCATTGTGCGGAAACAGGCCCTTGAACTCGTTGAAGAGCTGAGCGGCCAAGGTCTTGTTGGGGGCCAGCACCAGGGCGGGCCGGTTCAGTTCCGCCACAAGGTTGGCCACCGTGAAGGTCTTGCCCGAACCGGTGACGCCGAGCAGCACCTGGTGGCGCACCCCGGCGCGCAGGTTGGCGCAAAGTTCCTCAATGGCCTGGGGCTGGTCGCCCTTGGGCGTAAAGTCGCTAACGATCTCAAACGGTCTGGTCATCATCCCCGCCCTGCCGCCCCCCTTGAATACGGGGAGCAAACCATCTACATTGAAAGTATGAACGACATCCGGAGGCCCATGTGAACATCGAGATCATCCAAGCTGGCAAGGACCTGCCCATCGACCGCGCCTTGGCCCTCAGCATGACCATAAAAAGCTTCAAGGGCCGCCGCGACGTGGAGGTACACCTCTTCCGCCACTCCTGGGACCCCGAGGAGGAAGAGGCCATCGACTGGGACAAGCTGCTGGCCACCCAGGGCATGTCCGGGGCCGAGGAAGCCGCAGGCAGCCGCCATGTCGTCCTGGAGGCCCTGACGAGCGAGGAACGCGACCGCATCGTCGACTACCTGAAGCAGCACTACGCAGGAAGGCTTGCGGCCATCAGCTCAATGCCCATCCCCTTTCCGGTGCCCATCGGGCTGGTCGCCCTCTCGGACATGAGCGAAGGCAAGACCATCGGCTTCATCCACTTCGAACGCATCCCGCACTTCGACCTGGGCATCGCCCTGCGCGGCTTCTACGACCTGAGTCAGCACCCGCCCATCGTCGAGACCGAGGGCAACCCGAACTAGGTCGCCCGGCCCGCAACGGCCGCTGCGACCCTGGCAAGGCTGGCGAGGTTCGGCCGAAAAAAGTGCGCATCTGCCACGAGCGAAGCCCAGGCGCGCCGTGGCGAGCCAAACGCGATGTAGGCACCCTAGCAGCACCACCAACAGGAGAAAAGCGGAAAATGTCCCTGGAAATCGAGGTCAAATACCTGGATGTGGACCACGCCGCCCTGCGTGAACGGCTTGAAACCCTGCAGGCGCAGTTCATCGGCCGCTGGTTCGAGTCCAACATCGTCTTTGACGACGCCGCAGGCAGCCTGAAGGCCAGCGGAACCCTGTTGCGCCTGCGCGAGAGGTCCGGACGCTTCATCCTGACCCTCAAGCACGCGGTGCGCGGCGCGGATAGCAGCGACGTGAAGGTCTGCGAGGAGACGGAGACCGACATCGCCGACACCAAGGCCATGCTCGCGATACTGGCCGGGCTTGGCTACCTGCCGGCCCTGCGCTACGAGAAGATCCGCGAAAAATGGAGCCTTTCGGGCTGCGATGTCTGCCTGGACACCCTGCCCTTCGGCTCGTTCCTGGAGATAGAGGGCGGCGAAGCCGACATCAAGGATTGCGCGGGCAAGCTCAACCTGCCCAGGGACACGTCCTCCACAGCCACCTACCATGACCTGAACCGGCTGAGCCGCGAGGCCAGGGGCCTGCCGCCCGACGACTCCTTTGTCTTCGACCCCGCGCTCAAGGCCCGCCTCCTGGCGCGGCGCGCCACGGACCAGAATGACGCCCCCCCCCTCGACATGCGCCTCGGGAATGCCTAATATGCCTAGGATGGACATGTGTCGGCATCCTGAGAGCGTACAGACATGAGTGAACAAACCGGCACCCGCTTCGCGCCCGGGCTCTTCGACGAGAACGAGACCAGGGAGCCCCGGCGCTTCAAGGTGCTGCTGCACAACGACGACTACACCAGCATGGAGTTCGTGGTGCACGTGCTGCGCAAGGTGTTCCAGAAGCCCGAGCATGAGGCCATGCGCATCATGCTGGCCGTACACCAGCAGGGCCTGGGCGAATGCGGAGTATACACCGCCGAGATGGCGGAAACAAAGGTGGACACGGTCCACGCCATGGCCAAGGCCGCAGGATTTCCCCTGCGCGCCAGCATGGAGGAGGTCTAAGAAGATGTTGAGCAAGGAACTGGAAGCCGTCCTGACCGGCGCGTTCCATGAGGTGCGCAAGCGCAGGCACGAATATCTGACTCTGGAGCACCTACTCTACGCCATGACCCGCGAGGCCGCCAGCTCGGACCTCCTCGACGCCTGCGGCGCGGACGTGGACAAGCTGCGCATCCAGCTGGAAAGCTTCTTCAGCGAGCACCTGGACCCGATGCCCGCAGACACCGAGAGCGAGGTCGTGCAGACCCTGAGCGTGCGCCGGGTCATGCAGCGCGCCGTGTGGCAGAAGCAGTCCTCGGGCAAGGACCTCGTCGAGGTGGGCGACGTCATCGCCGCCATGTTCGAGGAGGAGGACTCCTTTGCCGTGTATTTCCTCACCGGGCATGGGATCACGCGCCTGGACGTGCTGGAATACATCTCCCACGGCCTGCCCCACGAGGCCGGGCCGCCGGATGAGGATGGCCGCGAGGGGCACGAGAGACGTGAGCGCCAGGGCGGCAAGCCCGACGCGCAGCGCAAGAACCCGCTGGAGGAATTCACCCGTGAGCTGACCGCCAAGGCCAGATCCGGGGGCATCGACCCGCTCATCGGCCGCGCGGCGGAGTTGGAGCGCACCATTCAGGTGCTGGCCCGCAGGCGCAAGAACAACCCCATCCTGGTGGGCGACCCCGGCGTGGGCAAGACCGCCATGGCCGAGGGCCTGGCCCTGCACATCGCGCTCGGGCGCGTGCCCGAGCAGTTCGCCGAGTCCAAGGTCTTCGCGCTGGACATGGGCGCGCTCTTGGCCGGAACCAAGTACCGCGGCGACTTCGAGGCCCGGCTCAAGGGCGTGCTGGCGGAGCTCAAGAAGATCCCCAACGCCATCCTTTTCGTGGACGAGATCCATACCATCGTGGGCGCGGGCGCGGTTTCCGGCGGCAGCCTGGACGCCTCAAACATCCTCAAGCCCTTCCTGGCCGCAGGCGAGATACGCTGCATCGGCTCCACCACCTTTGAGGAATACCGAAACCATTTCGAGAAGGACCGCGCCCTGTCGCGCCGCTTCCAGAAGATCGACATCCTGGAGCCCAGCGTGGAGGAGACCGTGGAGATCTTGAAGGGGCTGAAGCCCTACTACGAGGAATTCCACGGCGTGACCTACACGCCTCCAGCCATCAAGGCTGCGGCCCAGCTGTCCGCGCGCTACATCACCGAGCGCTTCCTGCCGGACAAGGCCATCGACGTGCTGGACGAGGCCGGGGCGCAGTTCAAGCTCTCGGCCAGCGCGGCCTTCGCCAAGCTTGGCGCCAAGCTCGGCACCAAGCTTGGCTCGAAGGACGGCACGAAGGACGACTCGAAGAACAGCCCGAAGGATGACATGAAGAGTGGGCGCAAGAACGCACGCATCACGGCCCAGGACGTGGAGCGGGTCATCGCACGCATGGCCCGGATTCCGGCCAAGCGCCTGTCCGGCTCGGACAAGGACCGCTTGCGCGACCTGGAGGACGAGATCAGAAAGGCCGTGTACGGCCAGGACGAGGCCGTGGCCGTGCTGGCCAAGGCCATCCGCCGCTCCAGCGCGGGCATGAAGCAGCCGGGTCGACCCCTGGGGGCCTTTCTGCTCACCGGCCCCACCGGCGTGGGCAAGACCGAACTTGCGCGCCAGCTGGCCCAGGTCATGGGCGTGCAGTTTTTGCGTTACGACATGAGCGAGTATATGGAGAAGCACGCGGTCAGTCGTCTGATCGGCGCGCCTCCGGGGTATGTGGGCTTCGACCAGGGCGGCCTCTTGACCGAGTCTGTGCGCAAGAGCCCGCACTGCGTGGTGCTCTTCGACGAAATCGAGAAGGCCCACCCGGACGTGTTCAACATTTTGCTGCAGGTCATGGACTACGCTACGCTGACCGACAACACCGGCCGCAAGGCCGACTTCCGGCAGACCATCCTGCTCATGACCTCCAACGCCGGGGCCGAAACCCTGGCCAAGGGCGGGCTGGGCTTTACGCGCAACGACGAAAAAAGCGCCCAGAGCGACCGCAAGAGCGGCTCCTTGAAGGCCATCGAGCGCCTGTTCAGTCCGGAGTTCCGCAACCGGCTCGACGCCATCGTGCCCTTTGACGCGCTCTCGCGCGAGACCATGCTCAAGGTGGTGGACAAGAACGTGCGCGAACTGACCGACCAGCTCAAGAGCCGCCGCGTGACCGTACGCCTGACCGAGGCCGCGCGCACGCATCTGGCCGTGCTGGGCCATGACCCGGCATACGGCGCCCGCCCCATGGCGCGCGTGGTCCAGGTGGAGATCAAGGACGCCATCGCACCGGAGCTCTTGTTCGGCAGCCTGCAAAAGGGCGGCGAGGTGCTGGTGGATGTGGCCCAGGGGGTGGACCCCGAGGTCAAGCCCGCCTGCTCCAAGAACTCAAGCGGGGCCTGCTCCGGGGACTTCACCTTCACCTACACCCCGGCGCAGCATCACACGGGCAAGTAGCCGGGCGCAGCCGCATGACCATCTACCGCCTCTTTGACGAGCCCATGTTCCCGGACCCGTCAGAGGCGGACCCGGACGGCCTGCTGGCCATCGGCGGCGACCTCTCGCCCAAACGTCTGATCGCAGCCTATGCCGGCGGCATCTTCCCGTGGTATTCCGAAAACTCACCCATCCTCTGGTGGTCGCCGGACCCGCGCCTGGTGCTTGAGCCAGGCAGCCTGCACGTGCCCGCGAGCCTCAAGCGCGTGCTCAATTCCGGCCGCTACCGCTTCAGCCTGGATACGGCCTTTGCCCAGGTCATCCGCTCCTGCGCGCGCGCCCCACGCCCGGGACAAACCGGCACCTGGATCGTGCCGGAGATGATCGACGCATACGAAGGGCTGCACGCCCTGGGGCTGGCCCACTCGGCCGAGGTCTGGAACGGAGAGCGACTGGCGGGCGGAGTCTACGGCGTGTCCATGGGCAGCATCTTTTTCGGCGAGTCCATGTTTTTTGTGGAGCCTGACGCCTCCAAGGCCGCCCTCGTACTCCTGGCACGCTGGCTTTTTACCCAGGGCTGCACGCTCATCGACTGCCAGCAGACCACTGAGCACATGCTCCGCTTCGGCGCACGCGAAATCTCGCGCCTGGAGTTCCTGCGGCGCGTGGCCCTGGGCCTGGAAAGCCCTGCCCTGTCGGGATCGTGGATGCTGGGACCAAACAGCGCCTAATCCTTGCAGAAACGCACGACCTCGGGGGCGATGGCCGTGAGCGTCATGACCTTGTCCACGCCGCCGGCCTTGATGGCCTCCTGGGGCATGCCGAAGACCACGCAGCTGGCCTCGTCCTGGGCGATGGTATAGGCCCCGGCGTCGTGCATCTCGCGCATGCCCTTGGCCCCGTCGTCGCCCATGCCCGTCATGATGACGCCCACCGCGTTCTTGCCAGCGTACCGCGCGCCCGAGCGGAACAGGACGTCCACCGAAGGCCGATGGCGAGACACGAGAGGTCCGTCCTTGACCTCCACGTGGTAGCGCGCGCCGCTGCGCTTGAGCAGCATGTGCATGCTGCCCGGGGCGATGAGGGCCTGGCCGCGCAGGAGCGTGTCGTTGTCCTTGGCTTCCTTCACGGTGATGCGGCAGATGCTGTCCAGGCGCTTGGCAAAGGCGGCGGTGAAGTTCTCGGGCATGTGCTGGACAACGGCGATGCCCGGACAGTTCATGGGCAGGGCTGTGAGGAACTTCTGCAGGGCTTCGGTGCCGCCCGTGGAGGCCCCCACCAGCACGACCTTTTCCGTGGTGCGGAAGTTCATGGGCGCCGGGCCGGCCTTGGAGAGCATGACGTCGGCGTCAAGCTTCGGGGCAACCCTCATGGGCATGGTGGCCGAGATGGGCCTGAGCTTGGACTGGGCGGCGGCGCGGACGGCATCGCAGATGCGCACCCGCGACTCCTCCAAAAACTGCTTGGTGCCGAGCTTGGGCTTGGTAATGATCTCCACCGCCCCGTACTCAAAGGCGCGGAAGGTGGTCTCGTCGCCATCCACGGTCAGGGAGGAGCAGATGACCACCGGGATGGGGTGCTGGGTCATGAGCTTGCGCAGGAAGGTCAGGCCGTCCATGCGCGGCATCTCGATGTCCAGGGTGATGACGTCCGGGACAAGCTCGCGCATCTTCTCGGCGGCCGCGATGGGGTCCACGGCGGAGCCAATGACCTTGATGTCCGGCACGGACTCCAGGATCTCGATGAGCGTCTGACGCACCAGGGCGGAGTCATCGATGACGAAGACGCGAATTTGCCGGGTCATATGGGACTCCTGGTGCCTAAATGCGTCTGTAGACTGTTGGGGCGACAAGCTCCAAGGGAAGATCCATGCCGGCCAGGCTCTCGGAATGGCCGATGAACAGGTAGCCGCCGGGCGAGAGCTTGCGGCAGAAACGGCTGAAGAGCGTCTCCTGCGTCTGGCGGTCGAAATAGATGACCACGTTGCGGCAGAAGATGATGTCCAGCTGGCCGTCGAAGGAGAACTCCTCCATGAAGTTGAGGCGCCTGAACCGCACATGGCTGCGCGTTTCCTGGCTGATGCGCACCATCTTTTTCGAGCGGTCCTTGCTGCGCAGGAGATAGCGCTTGCGGCACTCCACCGGGATCGGAGCGATCTTGGCCTCAGGGTAGATGGCGCGCACGGCCATGCGCAGCACCTGGGTGGAGATGTCTGTGGCCAGGATGCTGAAGGAGAAGCCGGGGCTCACGCGGCCGAACTCGCTTAAGACCATGGACAGGGTGTAGGGCTCCTCGCCGGAGGAGCAGCCAGCGCTCCAGATGTTCACGCTGCGTGAAGAGCCCTTGCGGGCATGGAGGTCCGGCAGGACAGTGCTTGAGAGCAGATCGAAGTGCTTTGGCTCGCGGAAGAAATCCGTCGTATTGGTTGTCACCACGTCCACCAGGTTCGGCAACTCCTCCTCCATGCCGGAGGGGCTGAAGAGATACTCGCAGTATTCTTCGTGGGAGCCCATGCACAGGTCGCGCAGACGCTTCTGCAGACGGGCCTCGAGCAGGGTCTTCTTGGAGGCGGGCATCTTGATGCCCAGTTCCGCCTTGATGAACTCGCTGAAACGCTCAAAGATGCGGTCATTCATGCGCATCAGGTGCAGGGCATCCTGGGGCGCGCCCTGCTTGCGGACAACCGGACGTTTCTTGTTTTCGGTCATGTCGTGTGCTGTCAGTTCGCGATTGCTGCCACGACGGAGCGCACCAGGCGCGGCACGTCGAGGATCAGGGCCAGGGTGCCATCGCCCTTGATGGTGGCGCCGGAGATGCCTTCCACGTCGCGGTACACGCGGCCGAGGCTTTTTATGACGGTCTGATGCTCGCCCACGACCCGGTCGACCACGATGCCCACGCGCTTGCCCTCCACGCCGGTGATGACGATCTGCTCAATGGCTGGCGGCTCGCCGTCAATCTCAAACCAGCGGCGCAGGTGGATGTAGGGCACAAGCTCGTTGCGCAGGTTGATGATCTGCTGCTTGCGAGTGGGGTCCACATCCTTGCTGTGCAGCTCCACGCATTCCTCCACCAGGGACAGGGGAATGACGAAGAAGGATCCCGCAACCTCGACCTGCAGGCCCTCAATGATGGCGAGCGTCAGGGGCAGGCGGATGGTGATGGTGGTGCCCTGGCCAAGCGTGCTCTTGATCTCGATGACCCCGCGCAGTGAGTCGATGGCCCGTTGGACCACATCCATGCCCACGCCACGGCCGGAGATGTTCGTGACCTTGGCCGCAGTGGAGAATCCCGGCAGGAAGATGAGCTTCAGGCACTCCTGTTCGCTCAGTTCCGAATCCGCCTGGATGAGCCCCTTTTCCACGGCCTTCTGGCGGATGAGGTCGGAGTTCATGCCCTTGCCGTCGTCTGTGATGCGGATGAGCACCTCGCTGCCGGAGTGCTCAGCTTCAAGCAGGATCTGGCCCTCTGGGCGCTTCCCTGCGAGCTTACGCTCCTCGGGCGAATCAATGCCGTGGTCGATGCTGTTGCGGATGAGGTGCACCAGCGGGTCGCCCAGGCGCTCCAGCACGGTCTTGTCCAGCTCCGTCTCCTCACCATGCGTCACCAGCTCGATCTCCTTGCCGAGTTCAGAAGACAGGTCACGCACCAGGCGGCGAAACTTGCTGAAGGTGGTGCCAATGGGCAGCATGCGGATGCCCAGCGTGCTGTCGCGCAGGTCGCTGCTCAGGCGCTCCAGTTGTTCGGAAAGTATTGTGAGGATGGGGTCGGAGCGTTCTGTGACGACCTGGGAGATCTGCGCCTGCACGATGACCAGCTCGCCCACGAGGTCAACCAGCAGGTCCAGCTTGTCTGCGGCCACGCGCAGGCTGGACCCGACGTCCTTCTGTTGCCTGGAGGCCGAGGCATCACGCGACTGCTGCTGGGCGATGGCGTCCCGCGTCTGCTGCTGACGGGCCACGGCCTTCTCGACCTGCTCCCCGGAGACCAGGCCGGATTCGGTGAGGATCTGGCCGATGGGCTTCTGCTGGCCCAGGGCCCTCTCGAGTTCGTCGGCCTTGATGGCCCCGTCCTGGACAAGAATCTCGCCCAGCCTGGGCACAACGGACAACTCAGGCTCTTCCAGAATGATGGGGCGTTCGTCTTGCGCGGCTTCCACGCCGGTCGTCTGGGCCAGGTTCTGCGGAAACGGCTTCAAGCCCGGTGCGGGAATGGTTGTGGGCGCGCCCGGAAGAACCACCTGGATGTCCAGGTCAAGGTCCACGTCGGTAAACAGAAACAGGTCGCGGATGGATTCTTCGCCGATGTCCGTGGTCAGGTCCACTTCCCAGTTCAGGTACAGCGTCTGCGGGTCAAGGTCGCCGAGCTCCGGCAGCCCCCTGTGGTCAAGGCGCACCTCGCAGGTGCCAAGTTTGCGCAATTCGTCGAAAAGCGGCTCCAGGTGCAGTTCCTTGCCCACCGTCCGCTCTCGCGGGCTGATGAGCAGGCGGTAGCAGAGCTCGCCACCTCGTGCGGAAGCCTCCTGCGGTTCTGGCTCCAACTCGACCGGGGCGCATTGCTCCGGTTCAACGGAAGTGGCGGCAGCTGGGACCGTCTGCTGTTCGGGCTCTGGCCGCTCCTGCGTCGGCGCGAGCAGCAGGCGGATCTGGACCAGGATCTCCTCGCCCTTCTCCGGCGTGCCGAAGCCAGATTCCTCCGGCCCGTTGAGCAGGCCGAGAATATGATCGCGTGCGGTGAAAGATACGGTGATGAGATCCTTGGTGACCGCAAGCTGCTCGTTGCGCACCTTGTCAAAGACGTTTTCCAGGTCGTGGGTGAAATTGGCGATGTCGTCGAAACCGAACATGGCCCCAGAGCCCTTGATGGTGTGCAGGGCGCGGAACACCTTGTTGACCATGTCCAGATCATGGGGACACGTTTCCAGCTCAAGGAGCGTCGACTCCAACTCGCCCAACAGTTCGTAGGCTTCTTCGCGGAATATTTCCCGGCTTTGATCATCGGACATGAGCAAGCGTCCTTATCAACTACGTTAGCGGCCAGCAGGGCAAAACTTCGGGCAGCTCCATGCACCCTCTGCATCGTTCAATCGGCAGTCGCCACCCATATCACTACGTAGCCAGTTGTAATAAAAATTGCAATCCCTTCGGGACAATCCGTAAGCTGGGTGGGCAGGCAATCGGTGAGAAGGGTTCAAAGAGCGGAAGCGGGAAGAGGGAAGCGGCGGGGCTAGTCCAGGACGTCAAACCTGTCAAATTTCATGATAAAAGAGGCTCGACCCTGAGTTCCGGAACGTAGCGAAGTGGAAAAGCCGAACATTTGCCGCAGGGCGGCAAAGGCCTGGACAGTCTTCTGGCTGCCCCGGTCAATAATGTTCTCGATCTTGGCGCCCTTGGCCCCGAGCAACCCCACCACCTCGCCCACAAAGGCGTCTGGCGCGATGACCTCCAGCCACATGATGGGCTCAAGGAGCATGGGCGAGGCCTCGGCCAGGAGCGTGCGCAGGGTCATGGCAGCGGCCATGCGGTATCCGGCGGGGCTGGACTCGCCCTCCTTGCGCGGCATGTCGAGCACCCGGATCTTCACATCCTGCACGGGATATCCGCCGATGACGCCGCACTGCAGCCCGTCGTTCAGGCCCTCGTTCACGGCCTCTGTCCAGGCCGCTGGCGTCCGGTCCATGTCGACCTCGAAGAGCACCGCCCTGCCCTGGCCGCGAGGCAGAGGCTCGATGGCCAGCCGCACCGAGCCATAGTGCATGACCTCGCCCAGCTCGCGGTGAAATTCCTCGCTTGCCTCAGCGCTTCTTGTGACGGTCTCCTGGAAGACAACCTGGGGCTTGCCGGTGCGCGGCTTCAGGTTGTGCTCGCGGGCCATGCGCTCCAGCAGAACCTCCAGGTGCAACTCGCCCATGCCCGAGAGGATGACCTGGTTGGTCTCCGGGTCGCGCAGCACGGTAAGCGTCGGGTCCTCCAGCAGATAGCGCTGCAGCACCTCGTCCAGCTTCTCCGACTCCTCGGCGTTGCGCGGCTCGATGGCCAGCGAGATCACCGGCTTGTAGGCCGCGATCTGTTCCAGCAGGATGGGCTCGTCCTTGCGCGCCAGCGTGTCGCCCGTGCGGCCGAAGCGCATGCCTGCGGCAGCCACGATCTCTCCCGCGCGCGCCACCTCGATCTTCTCGCGGCGGTCGGCGTGCAGCCGGAACAGCCTGGCCACGCGCTCCTCGCTGCCGTGAGTGACGTTGAGGACGGTTTCGCCCTCGATCAGATGCCCGGAATAGATGCGCACAAAGGATTGCTTGCGGCCGGACTCCATGACCACCTTGAACACCAGGGCCGAGAGCGGAGCCTCTGGGTCCACGGAAAAACTCTTGGGAAGAAGGGTGGCAGGGTCCAGGCCCTGCTGGGCGGGCAGGTCAAGCGGGCTGGGGAGATAGTCGCATACGGCGTCCATAAGCGGCTGCACGCCGATGTTCTTCAGGGCCGAGCCGGCCAGCACCGGCACGATGGCCAGGGCGATGGTGGCCTTGCGGATGGCTGCGCGCAGGGTCTCGGCCGGGATGTCCTGTCCGCCCAGATAGGCCTCCATGATGGCGTCGTCGTGCTCTGAGAGTGACTCCAGCAGGCGCTCACGCCAGGGGGCCACGCGCTCGGCCTGGGCAGCGGTGAGCGGCGAACGCTCATATTCCGCACCCTTGCTGTCCGCATCGAAGACAAGGCGCTCCAGGCTGACCAGATCGAACACGGCTTGAAAGTCCGCGCCCTCGCCATCCGGCACCTGCAGGGGCAGGACATTGGCCGAGAGCTTCTCGCGCATGGACACCAGCACGGCGGAGAAGTCCGCGCCCAGCCGGTCGATCTTGTTCACAAAGGCCAGCTTGGGAACGTGATAGGACTCGCTCTGGCGCCACACGGTCTCGGACTGGGGCTCCACGCCGGAGACGGCGCAGAACACGCCCACGGCCCCGTCGAGCACGCGCAGGGAGCGCTCCACCTCCACAGTGAAGTCCACGTGGCCCGGCGTGTCGATGAGGTTCACGGTGCACCCCTTCCACAGGCAGGAGGTCACGGCCGAGGTGATGGTGATGCCTCGCTCCTGCTCCTCGGGCATGAAATCCATGGTGGCCGTGCCCTCGTGGACCTCGCCCATGCGGTGGATGCGCCCGGCGTAGAAAAGAATGCGCTCGGAAAGCGTGGTCTTGCCCGCGTCGATGTGGGCGATGATGCCCAGGTTGCGGATGGCATGCAGGTACTTGGCGGACAGTGGTTTTCTGCTCACGTCGGCCTGCCTTACAGAAGAATTTCAGGTGCGGAGGTGTACGCCTGGGTGGTGACGGCGAAGAGATCCGGGCAAAGCTCCGGCCAAGTCCACAGCCCGACGCGCGATTGGCCGACCACAAGGCGCGAGGCGCCCTGCCCTGCCGCAAGGCGGTCATCGGGAACAAGGAGCAGGTCGCGCGGCTGGGCGGCAAAGGCACAAAATTCGGCGCTGGCCGGGGCTTTTCTGGAGCGGCTTCCCGGCCCCGCGCCGCCGGAGTCGAAGCTGCCCTCGCCGTAGAGGAAGGACACAAGCTCCGGGTCGAACTGCGCGGGGGCGTCACGCCAGAGGCCGAGCGCGCGCGGCAGACGCAGGGGCGCAAGGCGCAGGGGCGAGGCGTCAAGTTCGGCGCGCAGTGCCGGGCGGGCCAGCACGCGGCGCAGGTCCGGGCTGTCCGGGTAAAGCACCAGCCCAGGCAGGCCGCTCTGCGCGCATTCGGACAACAGGCGCAGGGCCAGGGTTGGGCCAAGTGCGGCCACGCGCTCCTGCCCGGCCAGTTCACAGGCTGTAAGCAGGACATCCGGCAGGGCCTGGCGAGGCCCCAGGCGCAGCACAAGCACCTCCGCCGCGCTGGAGCAGAGGGCGGGCATGAGCGCGGCCAGCAGCAGGGCCGGAGCGTCCAGGCTGGCATCGGTTAACAGCAGCACAAAGGGCCGGGGCGAGGTCCTGACGTGGCGCGTCAGCCCGGAGGCGAGCTCTTGGGTGCACTGCGCGCGCAAAGCCGGCACGGGCTGGGCCAGGGCGAAATGGTCGGCTATGAGGCCCTTTAAGAGAGCCCGGCGCTGGTCGCCAATGCTGTCGTAGGCCCGGGCGAAGCGGGCGTCAGCGATGAACCGGGCAGTGAGCCAGGAAGGGCAGGTCCAGGTTGGACCGGATGGTCGGGTAGCAGTCTCCATGCCTTGGGGCCTCGCAGGAATTCATGTGCTAGAGCCACTTGAGCATGCGTTTCCATGTCCACCGGAGCTTGTCGCGCTCCTCTTCGGAGAGGTTCTTCTGGTACTCGAAGTAGGAGTATTCCGCGCGCTTGCGCACGTAGTCCTTGAACTCCACCACGTCGGCGAAGTTCTCCAGGATGTAGATGTAGCGGTGCCAGGCGGCCCCGTACTGTCCGGTGCGCCAATAGAAGTCGGCGATGAAGATCTCATGCTCGGCCAGAATCTTGCGGCACTTGTAGATATGCTCTTTGGCGGCCTTGGAGTACTCCGACCCGGGGAAGGACTCCTCCAGGCGGTAGAAGATCTCCAGGGCTTCCTTCACGTTGTCCTGACGCAGGTCGATGGTGCGGAACTGCTTGAAATTGCTGAGCGCCATCTGGAAGAGCACATAAGGAATGAGCTGGTTGCTGGGATGCAGCGTTTCGAATTCCTTGTAGGCCTCCGCAGCTTCTGGATACTTGGCGTCAAAGTAGTAGGCATCGCCCAGGGCGACCTCGGCCTTGGGAGTCAGCGGGCTGAAGGGGTAGCGGTCCTTGAGCTTGAGGAAGCTCTCCGCAGCGGTGGAGTAGCGCTTCTCCTTCATGTAGTCCATGCCGGACTCAAAGAGCTCCTGGGCGGTGTCATCCGCGGGCGGCAGGAAATAATAGTCGATGAGGCCGCAGGAGGACACCAGCGGCAGCAGGAGCAGCATCAACAGCGCGAAGGTACGTTTAGACATGCAGGTGTTCCAGATAGGCGTGCGCGGCTGTCGCGGCAGTGGCCCCATCGCCCACGGCGGTGGCCACCTGGCGGCAATTCTTGCTGCGTACGTCGCCTGCGGCGAAGAAGCCCGGCAGGTTGGTGAGCATCTCGCAGTCGGTGATGACGAAACCGTTCTTGTCCCGCTTAAGGGCAGCAGGCACGAAGGAGGCCGTTGGCTCGAAGCCCACGAAAATAAAGACGCCGTCAACGGGAAGGTCCGTCTTCTCGCCGGTCTTCACGTTATTGAGCTTCACGCCGGTGACGCCCTTGAAGGGGTCGCCCACGATCTCCTCAACAACGGTGCTGCGCAGAATCTCCATCTTGGGATGGGTGAAGCACTTGTCCTGGTAGCACTTGTTGCCGCGGAAATCGTCGCGGCGGTGGATGAGGTAGAGCTTGTCCACCAGGCGCGAAAGGTACAAGGACTCCTCCAGGGCAGAGTTGCCACCGCCGATGACCGCCACGGTCTTGCCCTTGAAGAAGTTGCCGTCGCACAGGGCGCAGTAGGAAACACCCTTGCCGGAGTACTTCTCCTCGCCAGGGGTGCCCACGCGCTTGTAGCGCGCGCCGCTGCACAAAACCACGGTCTTGGCCACTATGGGCTCATCGCCCACAACAATTCGGTAGCCGCCATCCACCTGGGTCATCTCACGCACCTCATCACTCATGCGGTCGAGGTCGTAAGTGGCGAGGTGCTCCACGAACTTGTCCACAAGCTCATAGCCCTTGATGGCCGTGGGGAAGCCGGGATAGTTCTCGATATCCTCGGTCATGAGCACCTGCCCGCCCGGGGAGAGCTTCTCCACCAGGACAGTGCGCACCCCGGACCGGACCAGATAGAGGGCGGCGGTGATCCCGGCAGGCCCTCCGCCGATGACGGCGGCATCATATGTCTTCATCGGGTTACAGCGCCTTTTTGGCGATCATGTCCTTGATGCTGCTCTTGGAAACAGCGCCCGTGGTCTGGTCGACGACTTCGCCGTTCTTGAACAGGATGAGCGTCGGGATGGCGCGGATGCCGAACTTGCTCGGGCTGGCCGAGTTCTCGTCAACGTTCATTTTGCAGATCTTGATCTGGCCGGTATATTCCTGCGCCAGTTCGTCAATGATCGGACCCATGGCGCGGCAGGGACCACACCAGGGGGCCCAGAAATCGACCAAAACTGGCAGATCGCACTTGAGAACTTCCGTATCAAAATTGCTGTCGGTTACCTGATTGGCCATGGCCTCTCCTTTGTGCATATTCTAGTAAGATTTCTGTTGGAACGGCGACCAGGACAATCATCGCGGAAACACCGATCCTCATCCTTTGAAATCTAGTTGTCCCGCCCTGTTCTGTCAAGCTGGATGCAGCGAAGAAGCGCCGGACGGAGCCTCTGCGACGGCTTCACCAACCCCGGCGCGCGACCAGTCCTGAGGTACGGCCCGGCCGCGCGGCACGGATTCCAGGTCCAGCCCATGACCATACCCGCCGCACAGTGCCTGCCACCCGGCATGGGCTATCATGGCCGCGTTGTCCGTGCACAAGCCCAGGCTTGGCAGCCGCAACTCCAGCCCTCGGCCCTTGGCCACGCGGGTCATGGCCTGGCGCACGAAACTGTTGGCCGCCACGCCTCCCGCCACCACCAGGCCGCGCAAGCCCGGCTCGCGGTCCAGGGCGCGCTCGACCTTGATGCGCAGGGTCTCGGCCACAGCCCAGTTGAAGGACGCCGCAACCAGGGCCAGCTCTTCCGGGTGCGCGGTCAAGGCCAGGGCTCCGCGCCCGCGCAGCTCGTCGGCCGAAGGCATCACCTTCAGCGCCAGGTGCGGACGCTTGCCAAGTTCCTCGGCCACGGCGGTCTTGAGCCCGCTGAAGCTGAAGTCCAGGTTGTCGTTGGAAATGTATGCGCGCGGAAACAAATGCGTGTCCGGCTCCGCGCCCTGGGCCAGCTCGTCCAGGTAGCGCCCGCCTGGGTACGGCAGGTTGAGCAGCTTGGCCACCTTGTCAAAGGCCTCGCCCGCCGCGTCGTCCAGGGTGCGGCTGAGCAGCCGGAACTCCGTGGGGCCATTCGGGCGCCCTGCCATATGATAGAGGTGCGTGTGCCCACCGGACACCAACAGGCCCAGGGCCGGGTAGCGGATCTCGGACTCAAGCCCGGGAGCGAGCAGGTGCGCGTGCAGGTGGTTCACGCCGATGAGCCGCGCGCCGGTGCCCAGGCACAGGCCCTTGGCAAAGGAGAGCCCCACCAGCAGCGCGCCGAGCAGACCCGGCCCGCGGGCCACGGCCACGGCGTCGACATCGCCGAGGGTGACCCCGGCCTTGGCCAAAAGCTGGGGCAAAAGCAGGGGCAGCATGCGCAGGTGCTCGCGCGAGGCTATCTCCGGCACCACGCCGCCGAACACGGCGTGCATGTCGGTCTGCGAGGCCAAGACCTCGGACAAAAGCGCGCCGTCTCGCACCAGGGCGACCCCGGTCTCGTCGCAAGAGGTCTCGACACCCAGCACAAGCATGGTCAGGGTTACTCCTGCGGAGCCTGGGCGGCCTTGCCGTAAATCTCCAGCACCTGCTCCACGTCGTTCTTGGAACCCACGAACAGGGGCACGCGCTGGTGCAGGTTGTCCGGGGTGATGTCCAGGATGCGGCGCTGCCCGTCGATGGCCATGCCGCCAGCCTGCTCAACGATGAACGCCATGGGCGCGGCCTCGCACATGAGCCGCAGCTTGCCGCCGGGCTTGGTCGGGTCGCGGTTGTCGGCCGGGTACATGAAGATGCCGCCATAGATCAGGTTGCGGTGGAAGTCGCTCACAAGCGAACCGATGTAACGCAGGCTGTAGGGCTTGCGGCGCGGCACCCCAGCAGCCTTGAAGTACGCCAGGATGTCCAGGGTGGGCTTGTCCCAGTAGTGGTAGTAGCCTTCGTTCACCGAGTAGATCTTGCCCTGCTCCGGAATGCGGATGTTCGGATGCGAGAGCAGGAATTCGCCCACGCTGGGGTCGAGCGTGAAGCCGTTTACCCCGTCACCGGTGGTGTAGACCATCATGGTCGAGGACCCGTAGATGATGTACCCTGCGGCCACCTGCTCCGAGCCCTTCTGCAGGATGTCCGTGCTCATCAGCTGTGAATCGCTGGGGCTCTTGCGGCGGTAGATGGAGAAGATGGTGCCGATGCTGACGTTGGCGTCGATATTCGAGGAACCGTCCAGGGGGTCGAAAATGACGAAGTAGTCGCCCGTGGGCAGGCCGTCGGGGATCTCGATGATGTCGGCGTTCTCCTCGGAGGCCATGGCGCACAGCGCGCCGCAGCGCGACAGGCGGTGGATGAGCACGCGGTTGGCGAACTCGTCGAGCTTCTTGACCTCCTCGCCCTGGACGTTGATCTCGCCGGTGAAGCCGAGAACGTCCACGAGGCCGGCCTTGCTGACCTCGCGGGTGATGATCTTGGCCGAGAGGATGAGCTCGTTGAACAGCCGGGTGAAACGGCCTGTGGCCATGGGCACATGCTTCTGGTGCAGGAGCAGGTGCTCGGTGACGGTGATCTGCTGGGACACTTATCATTCCTCCGCGTTTCGAAGGTTCAGGCGCGGTGGGGTGCGCTATTTGGACGAGCCGAAGAATGGGATCAGCTGCAGTCCCTTGTCCTGGAAGGTGGCGTTGGCGCTCTCAGTGGCGTATATGAAGCGGTCGCGGCCGATGTAGCGGGCCAGCCAGGTGAACTGCTTGCCTCCGGACTCGATGGTGCCCTGGCTCTTTTCGAGCAGCACCTTGTCCCAGGTGATGGCGGTGAGGGCCTCGGCCTCCGGCGGAACGTTGGTGCCGGCCGTCCAGAGCTTATGGGCGTGCGGGTCGACGATGTAGAGTTCTTCAGGCTTGGGGCAGAAGGTGAACAGCACGCGCGGGTCGAAGCTCACCACGTGCAGGCCCACAAACTCGGTGCCCTCGTAGTTCGGCATGCCGAAATAGACCTCCGGGCCAAGGGCCGTGTAGTCCACAACGGTCTTGACCAGGGTCTCGCGCCAGATGGACTCGAAAACCAGGGGCTCGCTGAAGCGCTTCAGGGGCACGGGCGGACGGCGCTCCAGGATGTCCCCGTTGGCGTCGGCCACGAGCACCCCGTCGATCCAGGAAAAGCGCATCATGAGGTAGTTCATCCAGGCGTCGTTGGGGCGGAAGTCCTGGCTGGTGACGTAGCGCATGAGCTCCGTGACCTTGGCATCCACGGGCGAGAACAGCAGGGCCAGCTTCTCCTGGTTGGGATTCTCCCAGCTGTACCGGTTCACATCGATTTTCGGGGTCGGATTGATGTAGTCGCGGGTGCCGCGGACCGTGGTCCTCACGGTGCGCTTGCTATCGTCCCAGCTTGGGCCGATGGCTCCACAGGCTGTGAGCGCAAACGATACGGCCAGGACGAGAAGCCGGATGGGCAGTCTGCCGGGCGCCACACGGAGGCCGGCCAAGTCATGGGAGCTATTGGTCAATGGGAACCTCTGGTCATTTGGTTCTGGCTTGGACCCGAGACTCAAGGCGGGAGGCCAGGGCCTCAAGAGTGCTCATGAGCCGGTTCTTGGCGTGCTTGCCGAAGGGGTCTTCCAAGGATTCGTGCCTGGCGGGGCTCACCGGCTCCGGGGCCTTGGCCAAGCCGTCCTCCAGGGTGCGGATGCGCGTGGAGAGGTCGGTCTTCTCACGCTCGTCCTGGGCACGGCCCCAGAGATCACGGTAGATGCCCAGCGCGCCGCTGTAGTCGCCCTGGGAAGCCAGGAGCTCGGCCATGGTGCGGGTGCGGAAGCTGCCAGCGTCCGGGGACGGGCCTTCGTATGCGGATTCGCCAGCGGGGGGCTCGGGCCGGACCTCGTCCAGGGGCGGCAGCGGGAGCTCCGGTGTGGACTGGGGCTTGGGCTTGCGCGCCTGGGTTTGCAGCGGCCCGATGAGGCGGTCGGAAAGGGAGTTCAAGCCCTCGATGACGACATCCGTCCATTTGACGGGCTTGCCGGTGAAATGCGAGGCCACGAGCATGAGGAATACGGCGAAGTCGCGGTCGTGCTCGGCCTTTTGCTGCGCCCAGAGGGACCAGAAGGCCGGATACCGCTCCAGGGGCTTGATCACTGCGGAGAGCTGGTCCCGGGCCTCGTCCACGCGCTCCAGCTTGGTCAGCACCTGGATGAGCAGCAGGCGCGCCTCTATGGCGTCCGGGTGCCGGTCCAGGCCCTGGCGCAGCGTCTTGGCGGCGTCTTCGAGCTGTCCGAATTCAACGAAAAGCTTGGCCAGCGGAAAGAAGATCCGCGAGCCCGGCTCCAAGGCCAGAACTTCCTGGTACCATTCAATCTTTCTTCTCATCGCCTTCGGCCCCCTGGGGTACGTCGACCTTTCCGGAGAAGATGTAGAGCACCTCGTTTTCCTTCACGTAGTTCATGCGCTCGCGGATGATCATCTCCTGGTAGCTGCGGTCATTCTTGAGCCTGCGGATCTCCCGGCTGAGTTCCAGACTGCGGGCGTCCACGTCCTGCAATTGATTTTGCAGCTTCACGGAATGCTTGCGCATGTTCATGTAGGCAAAGAGTCCATGCTCTGTCCAGAATAGCCGGAACAGCAGGACCACATTCACGAAGATCAGTATTCCAAGCAGGATGCGCCGGGCCATCAGCGCTCCTCACTGCAAACGCAGCGATCCGAACCGTCCCGGGCGGATCTGTGCCAGCGGCCCGCGCAGTTCCTCAAGGAAATTGGAGGTTGCAGTCTCAACGCGTTCCACGTCGTCTTCATTGAGGGCCACGGTGTCGATCTTTTGCAAAAAATCCTTGAGCACGGAGAACTCCTCCAGCAGGCTCTTGCCGAGCTCGATCTTCTCAAGCTCAGGCTCAAGCTCCAGGATGGTCTGCAGGCAGTTGGATATGCGTGCCAGATGGCCGCTGGACGCCTTTCTCATTTCATTCTCCGTAAATATCTCTAACCCTGCGTGAGCGCTTGGTCATTCAAGTTGTAACCAATTTTTGTAGAAATTGTACAGATAATTCCCGCCTGAAAAAACAGTAAGCCCAAGAGCCACATACAGCAGGATCATGCCGATCGGGTGCGGGTCGAACCCGAAGACCGGGTAATGCGCCAGAAGCGGAACAAGGGCCAGGGTCTGGCTGATGGTCTTGAGTTTTCCGAGCGAATCCGCAGCGATGACCACGCCCCTGTCCGCCGCCACGCCGCGCATGCCAGTGACGGCGAGCTCACGGCAGATGATGACCACGACAATCCAGGCCGGCACCCAGGAGAGCTCCACCAGCATGATCAAGGACGAGCCGATGAGCAGCTTGTCCGCCAGGGGGTCCAGGAACTTGCCCAGATTGGTGATCAGGTTCTGGCGCCGGGCCACATACCCGTCGGCCATGTCCGTGAGCGAGGCCAAAACAAAGACGCCCGAGGCCAGATAGGCCGAAAGCACGGTCTGGTGGCTGTGCTCTATGGAGAGCAGCACCACGATGACCGGCACCGCGAACACGCGCGCGATGGTCAGCATGTTGGCCAGGTTCAGATTCACGTCGCCCTACTCCCAATGTTCCTAGCGGTGCACGGTGGATGCGGCTTCGAGGCTCGTCTGCGCGGCGTTCGCCACGCGGTCGCCCAAGGCCAGCAGGGCCTCCTTGGCCGGGCTGTCGGCGTCGAGCAGGACCACGGGCGTGCCCAGATCCCCGGCCACCACGGAGGCGGGGTCAAGCGGAATGGCGCCCAGAAACTCCAGGCCGTACTGCTCGGCCAGGGTCTTGCCGCCGCCCTTCTTGAACAGGTCGATGGACTTGCCGCAATGCGGGCAGGCCAGCCCGCTCATGTTCTCCACCACGCCCAGGATGTTGGCCTGGGCGTACTGCAGGAAATTGATGGCCTTGCGCACATCGGCCAGGGAGACCTCCTGGGGGGTGGTGACCACCACGGCCAAGGCCTCGGGGATGAGCTTCAGCACGGTCATGGGCTCGTCGCCGGTGCCCGGGGGCGAGTCCACCACCAGAAAGTCCAGCTCGCCCCACTGCACATCGGAGATGAACTGGCGGATGGCCGAAGTCTTCATCGGCCCGCGCCAGAGAACGGCCTGGTCCGGGTCGAGCAGGAGCGACTCCATGGACACCACGTGCAGGTTCTCGCTGTAGCGCTTGGGCAGGATCTGGCTGTCCTTGGTGGTCTCCAGCTGCCCGGTGAGGCCAAGCAGGCGCGGCACGCTGGGACCGTGAATGTCCACGTCCATGAGCCCGACCTTGAAGCCTCTCTTGGCCAGGGCCGCGGCGATATTGACGGAGATGGAGCTCTTGCCCACCCCGCCCTTGCCGCTCATGACGAAAAGCTTGTAGCGGATGCGCTCCAGCGCCTTGATGATGCGCTGGTCCTGCAGGGCGATCTTGCCGCTGCTCAGACTGGAGGAAGGTGAACAGGAACCACCGCTGCAAGAACTCACGAGCACGCTCCAAAGGTGAGGTTTCGGCTCTTTGAGCCGGTCAAGGAGATAACTATGTCTGATTTCGCGGCGCGTGTAAATCGCCGAGAGGCCGGAACGCTCACCAGCCGTGGGCGCCCACAAGATCCACGAACTGCACCCCGCCATAGTCCTTGCGCAACACCTGCCCGTCTTTCTTCTCGACGAGGATCAGGCTCTGGAGCCTGCGACCAGGACCAACGGGCATGACCAGCCGCCCGCCCTCGGCCAGCTGGTCCACAAGGGGCTGGGGCACTTCCGGCCCGCCGGCGGTGACCAGGATGCGGTCAAAGGGCGCGATGGACGGCCAGCCCAGGGTGCCGTCGTCGAGCTTCACATGCACGTTGAACAGGCCCATGGACCGGAGCCTGTTGCGCGCGATCTCGCAGAGCTTCGGCAGGCGCTCGATGGTGTGCACGTCCGCTCCGAGCTTGGCCAGCACCGCAGCCTGGTAGCCGGAGCCGGTGCCGATCTCCAGCACCTTCATGCCCGGCTCCACTTTGAGCAGTTCGCTCATAAGCGCCACGATGTAAGGCTGGGAGATGGTCTGCCCCTCGCCAATGGGCAGGGGGTTGTCCATGTAGGCCTGCTTGGCCATGGCCTCCTCGACGAAGAGATGCCGGGGCAGCTCGCGCATGACGGCGAGCAGACGCGGTTCCGTGATGCCGCGCGCGACGATCTGCTCGTCCACCATGCGCTCACGCATTCTTCGTGGATCAACACGCATAAAGCCTTCTCCCTTAAGCGGCATCGTTCTTGTTTGTGCACTGGTGCTGACCATTTTTCCCTGGTCAAGTCAACACGCAGTTGCGCCAGCGCCCTTGACAGGACGGGGGTTTCCTGAAAAAATTCTCATTTGGTGCTAAACGGTATTGCCGGAGCATGCCAACATGGAGGAGTCCACATGTTCAAGATCAGCGAACTTATGACCAGTCCGGTCTACTCCCTGCGGGAGACGGACACCCTCCAGAGCGCCCGGGTGCTCATGGACCAGAAACGGATCCGCCACGTCCCCATCACCACGGGCAACAACATTTTCAGAGGGCTCATCACCAACCGCGACGTGCTGGCCAACACCATCTCGCACTTGGCCGACATCGACCAGGCCACCCAGAATGAGATCGATGCGGGCATCCCCCTGCAGGAGATCATGCGCACCGACGTCCGCACCGTTTCCTCTCAGGACTCCGTGAAGGACGCTGCCAACATCCTCTACAACAACAAATACGGCTGCCTGCCGGTGGTGGACGACGGCAAGCTCGTGGGCATCGTCACCGAGGCCGACTTCCTTCAGCTCACCATACAGCTCCTGGAAGCCATGGATCAGGCAAGCGCTGCCGCCAAATCCTGACACAATTCATTCCCACCAGGACGGCATTGCCCGTCCCCGCCAGCGAGGATTTCGCCACATGGACAAGAAAGGTTCCGGTACTTTCGTGCGCAATGCGCTTATTCTGCTGATTCTTGTCGCCATCGGCCTGGGCGTTTTCGCCTTTATCCGCGACGGCAGCCCCCCGACCTTGAGCCTCACCCCTGAGAGCAACGTGGCCTCCTTCAACACGGACTTCACCCTGAAGATCACGGCCAAACACATCGGGCTCAAGAGCTTCTCCGCCTCCCTGTCCCAGGACGGCAAGCGCGTGGACTTTCTGCAGCGCACCTTCACCGACAAGCCCATGGAGCACACCGAGGTCTTCCGCCTCCCGCGCGATGCCGCCTTCAAGGAAGGCCCGGTGGAGCTGACCGTGGTCGTGCACACGCACTCCCTCTTGTCCTTCATCGGGCGTGGCAAAACCAGCCTGGTGCGCAAGCTGACCTTTGACCTGACCCCGCCGCGCATCACCGTGAACCAGGGCGTGCACAACGTGAACCAGGGCGGCTCCGGAGCGGTGAGCTTCACCGTGTCCAAGCCCGTTGCCCGCGTGGGCATCGCCGTGGGCGAGGACTTCTTCCCGGCCTACCAGCAGAAGAGCGGCGACTACTTCTGCTTCTTCGCCATGCCCTATGACATGCTGCCCTCTGACTTCAAGCCGCGCATCATCGTACGCGACCTGGCGGGCAACGAGGCCACCCAGACCCTTTACATCTACGCCATCCCCAAGGACTTCAAGTTCGACAAGATCAATGTCCCCGACAATTTCCTGAACGACAAGATGCCCCAGTACTCGTCCCAGTATCCTCAGGAGCAGTCGCCGCTGGACATCTACAAGCGCGTGAACAGGGAGCTGCGCAAGCAGAACGTGGGCGAACTTAGGCGCGTTGGGCTGGACACGGCCAACGTTCCCCTCTGGTCCGGTCCTTTCCTGCGCCTGCCCAACGCCGCCGGGCGGGCGGGCTTCGGCGACCAGCGCGACTACTTCTATAATGGCATGAAGATCGACAACGAAACGCATCTGGGCGTTGACCTGGCCAGCCTGGCGCACGCACCCGTACCCGCAGCCAACGACGGCCACGTGGTCATGGCCGAGTTCTTCGGCATCTACGGCAACTGCGTCATCATCGACCACGGCCTGGGCCTGCAGAGCCTCTATTCGCACCTGGATTCCTTTGATGTGGCCAAGGGCGCGGACGTGAAAAAGGGCCAGTTCATCGGCAAGACCGGCACCACGGGCCTGGCCGGCGGCGACCACCTGCACTTCGGCATCCTCATCAGCGGCGTGCAGGTGAGCCCGGTGGAATGGTGGGACGAGCACTGGATCAAGGACAACGTCCTGAAGCACCTGAACAAACAGCAGTAAAAGATAAGGCCGGGTAAACCCGGCCTTCTTTTTGGCCCAGCGCAGCGTCATTCCCCTCGCTGGACCAGAGAAGAATCTCGTCAACGTGAGACAGACGGAAAAAGAAAGGCCGGGTTACCCCGGCCTTCTTCATTTCAAACTGTCTACAACAGCCTAATGCGTAGGCCGCTGGTACTCTTCCTTCACGAGCAGGTCGGAGAGCGGCGAGATGTTGTCGCGGCCGCAGAAGAGCGCGCCGGAGTTGCCACAGACAAGGGCCTTCTCCAGCACCTCGTCCACGTTCTCCACGGGCACCACCTTGAGGTCCTTCAGGATCTCATCAGGCACGTCCTTCAGGTCCTTCTCGTTCTCCGCCGGGATGAGCACCATGCTGATCAAGCCGCGGTGCGCGGCCAGAAGCTTCTCGCGCAGGCCGCCGATGGGCAGCACGCGCCCACGCAGGGTGATCTCGCCGGTCATGGCCACGTCGTTGCGCACCGGGATGTTCAAGAGCGCGGAGACGATGGCCGTCACCAGCGAAACACCGGCCGAAGGGCCATCCTTGGGCGTCGCGCCCTCGGGCACGTGCACGTGGATGTCGATCTCCTTGTGGAAGTCGCGCTTGAGCCCGAAGAGGTCCGAGCGCGAACGCAGGTAGGAGAGCGCCGCCCGGGCGGACTCCTGCATGACCTCGCCCAGCTTGCCGGTGATCTCGACCTTGCCCGAGCCGTTCATGATCACCACTTCCACGAGCAGGATCTCCCCTCCCATCTGGGTCCAGGCCAGGCCCGTGGACACGCCGACCTGAGCCTTGTCCTCGCGCTCCTCGTGGCGGTGCTTGGGGATGCCCAGAAAGGTCTGCACGGTCTGCTTGGTCAGGGCCACGGGCTTCACGCCTTGCTCGGCGTCCCTGCCCTCCACGATCTTCATGGCCGACTTGCGGCAGATGGCGGCGATCTCGCGCTCCAGGTTGCGCACGCCCGCCTCGCGGGTGTAGCGGCGGATGACCTCAAGCATGGCGTTGTCCGAGATGCTCAAGTTGTCCTCGGTCAGGCCGTGCAGCTCGCGCTGCTTGCCCAGCAAGAACTGCTTGGCGATCTTGAGCTTCTCCGTCTCCAGGTAGCCCGGCAGGCGGATGATCTCCATGCGGTCGCGCAGGGGCAGCGGAATGGAGTCCAGGGTATTGGCCGTGGTGATGAAGAAGACCTTGGACAGGTCGTAGTCCAGGTCCAGGTAGTGGTCGTTGAAGGCGTAGTTCTGTTCCGGGTCCAGGACTTCGAGCAGGGCCGAGGACGGGTCGCCCCGGAAGTCCATGCTCATCTTGTCCACCTCGTCCAGACAGATGACGGGGTTGTTGAACTTGCAACGCCGCAGCGAATGGATGATCTTGCCCGGCAGTGCTCCCACATAGGTGCGCCGGTGGCCGCGGATCTCGGCCTCGTCGCGCACGCCGCCCAGCGACAGGCGCACGAACTCGCGGTCCATGGCCCGGGCGATGGACTTGGCAATGGAGGTCTTGCCCACGCCCGGCGGCCCCACGAAGCACAAAATCGGCCCCTTCATGGACTTCACCAGGCTCTGCACGGCGATGTATTCGAGGATGCGCTCCTTGGGCTTTTCCAGCCCGTAGTGGTCCTCGTCCAGGATTGTCCTGGCCTTGGCGATGTTCAGCTCCGTGTCCTTGATGACGCCCCAGGGCAGGTCGAGAATCCAGTCCACGTAGTTCCGCACCACGGTGTATTCCGCGCTGGAGGGCTGCATCTGCTTGAGCTTGCGGATCTCCTTACGCACCCGCTCGCGCGACTCGTCGGACATGACCTTCTCGTCCAGGCGCTTCTCGAGCTCGGCGGCCTCGGCGGCCGGGTCGTCCTCGCGGCCCATCTCCTTGTGGATGGCCTTGACCTGCTCATTCAAATAATACTCGCGCTGGTTCTTCTCCATCTGGCCCTTGACGCGACCCTTGACGCGCTTCTCGATGGAAGCGATCTCGATCTCGCCAAGGAGCAGCTCATAGACATACTCCAGGCGCAGGGTGGTGTTGGTGATCTCCAGCGCCCGCTGCTTGCGCTCGAACTCGACTTTCAGGTGCGGCATGACGGCGTCGGCCAGAGCGCCAGGCTCGCGCAGGGCGGCCATGGCCAGGATGGACTCCGGGGCGATCTTCTTGTTGCTCCGGGCGTACGTCTCCAGGGCCTCGCCCACGGAGCGCACCAGGGCCTCGCCCTCTTGCAGGCTTCCGGGCATGTCGTCCAGCCGGTCCACGCGAACCTGCGGAAACTCCCGGTCGTCGCCCTCAGCCGGCTCGACCAGGCTCCAGTTGGCGCGGTACAGGCCCTCGAAGAGCACCTTGATGGTGCCGTCGGGCAGACGAAGCATCTGCAGGATGCGGCTCACGGTGCCCACAGCGAACAGGTCGCCCGGCTCCGGGCGCTCCTTTTCGGGCAGCTTCTGGGTCACCAGGAAGATGTGCTTGTCATTGACGGCGATGGCGCTCTCAATGGCCTTGATGGAGGCCTCGCGGCCCACGAACAGGGGCACTATGGACTTGGGGAACATGACCACTTCACGCAGGGACATGAGCGGCAGGAGGGGCTCGTCCGGCAGAAGCTCCCGTTCAAGATCGTCGTATGGTGTCATGCTCTGCTCCTTGAAGGCTGCTCCGCCCCGGTTCAGTCCGGGGTTCGCGCCTGTACAGGCCAAGATAAGCTCAGGTGGGGGCAAGTCAACGCCTGTCCGGCGTGCGGCGCGCGTCGCTTATGCTCTCTCGCCCTCCTGGTGCGCCTAGGCGCTCTTGACCTCTTGATGATAGATGAGCAGGGGCTCCATGCCCTTCTCGATGACCGCCGTGTTGATCACGCATTCCTTGACGCCCGTGAGCGACGGCAGCTTGTACATGATGTCCAGCATGGTCGATTCCAGCACGTTGCGCAGGCCGCGCGCCCCGGTCTTGCGGGCGATGGCCGCCTCGGCGATGGCCTTGAGCGAGTTCTCAGTGAAGCGCAGGCTCACCTTGTCCAGCTCGAAGAGCTTCTGGTACTGCTTGACCAGCGCGTTCTTGGGCTCGGTCAGGATGCGCACGAGGTCCTCGCGGGTCAGTTCGTCCAGGGCGGTGACGATGGGGATGCGGCCCACGAACTCCGGGATGAGGCCGAACTTGATGAGGTCGTTGGGCTGGCTCTGGGTCAAAAGCTCGCCCAGGCCCAGGCTCTTCTTGGACTCCACCTTGCCGCCAAAGCCCATGTTCGAGCCCTGCATGCGCTGCTGGATGATCTTGTCCAGTCCGATGAACGCCCCGCCCAGGATGAACAGGATGTTCGAGGTGTTCATGCGGATGAACTCCTGCTGCGGGTGCTTGCGGCCGCCCTTGGGGGGAATGTTGGCCTCGGTGCCCTCGATGATCTTGAGCAGGGCCTGCTGCACGCCCTCGCCGGACACGTCGCGGGTGATGGACGGGCTGTCGCCCTTGCGCGCAATCTTGTCGATCTCGTCAATGTAGATGATGCCCCGGCTGGCGGCCTCGATGTCGTAGTCCGCGTTCTGCAAGAGCGCCACGAGGATGTTCTCCACGTCCTCGCCCACGTAGCCCGCCTCGGTGAGCGTGGTGGCGTCGGCGATGGCGAAGGGAACTTTCAAAATGCGCGCCAGGGTCTGGGCCAAGAGCGTCTTGCCGGAGCCCGTGGGGCCGATCAGGAGCACGTTGCTCTTGTCGATCTCGACGTCGTCCTTCACGGCCTGGGCATAAGCCACGCGCTTGTAGTGGTTGTGCACCGCAACCGAAAGGATCTTCTTGGCCTTTGTCTGGCCGATGACGTACTGGTCGAGCAGGGCCTTGATTTCCTGCGGCGGCAGCAGGCGCACGTCGCCCACTCCTTCGCTCACATGCTCCTGGGCGATGATGTCGTTGCACAGTCCGACGCATTCGTCGCAAATGTAGACGTCCGGTCCGGCGATGAGCCGCTGCACGTCCACCTGGCTCTTGCCGCAGAACGAACAGGAAAGGTCCGTCGGGGAGCCGTTCTTTCTCTTCATGGGTACACCTATGCCTTCTTGAGCGTGGCTTCGCGCTTGGTCATGATCTTGTCGATGATGCCGTATTCCAGGGCTTCCTTGGCTGTCATGAAATAATCACGCTCGGTGTCTTTTTCAATGCGCTCCATGGTCTGGCCCGTGTGCCCGGCCAGGATGCCGTTCAGAGACTCGCGCATGCGCAGGATCTCGCGCGCCTGGATGCCGATGTCCGTGGCCTGGCCCTGGGCGCCGCCCAGGGGCTGGTGGATGAGGATGCGGCTGTTCGGCAGGGCGTAGCGCATGTTCTTCTCGCCCGCGCAGAGCAAAAGCGCGCCCATGCTGGCAGCCTGGCCCATGCACAGGGTGGCCACGGGCGGGGCGATGTACTGCATGGTGTCGTAGATGGCCATGCCTGCGGTGACAGAACCGCCGGGGGAGTTGATGTACATATATATCTCCTTCTCCGGGTCCTCGGACTCCAGGAAAAGGAGCTGGGCGCAGATAAGGCTTGCCACATGGTCGTCGATGGCGCTGCCAAGCAGGATGATGCGGTCTTTCAGCAGGCGCGAATAAATGTCGTAGGCGCGCTCGGTGCGGCCGGTGGTCTCGATGACAATGGGGACTACGGGCATGTGGTCGGCTCCTTGTGGCCCCGCCAGCTCTCTGGCGGGATCAGATTCATGCGCTGGGTCTTGGGACCTTATTCAAACAAGCAAATGTCATTCCGTCAAGCAGGCGGCGGCGTCATGGGGACTGAACTCCAGGCGCCCTTAAAAATCGACGCGCGGCGGCCCGAACAAGTGAAGCCCGGACCGCCGCGCGGATTTTCCTGACGACAGAGAGGGGAAGCCGGGCTCCCCTGCCCTATCCCTGCGGGTCTTCGGTCTTGGCGGCCTTGGCCTTGGGCTTCTTCGGCTTGGCCGAGGCATTATCCTTCTCGTCTGCCGAGGGAGTTTCCTTTACCTCGGCCGGGGCGTCAACCTCGGTCTTTTCCGCTCTGGCATAAATATACTCTATGGACTTATCGGCCAGCAAGCGGTCCTTCAAGGGGAAAATGAGGTTGTTCTCCTCATAGTACTGCTTCACAGAGAGCAGATCCTGGCGGTTCTGCATGGCCACCTGGGTCAAGGCGGCGTCGATCTCCTCGCTGGTGACGTCGAAGTTCTCCTTCTTGGCCACGGCCAGGAGCAGAATCTCGCCGCGGGCGGCCTCTTCGGCCTGGGCACGCACGCTCTCGCGCAGCTCGTCCGGGGTCTTCTTCAGGGACTCCAGGCTCTTGCCCTGGCGGTCGAGGCGCTGTTCCAGGTCGGCCAGCAGGCGGTCGATGCGGTTCTCCACCAGGCTGGGCGGCAGCTCGAAGGAAACCTGGGCCAAGAGCTGGTCCATGAGCTTCTTCTGGGCAACGGACTTGTTCAGCTGCTCACGGCTGTTCATGTACGACTTGACGATGGCCTCGCGCATCTTCTCAACGGAATCAAAGCCGCCCGCCTTCTTGGCCACCTCGTCGGTGAGCTCGGGAATGGTCTTTTCCTTGATGGCGTGCAGGGTGGCGCGCATGGTCAGGGTCTCGCCGGCCATCTCAGGGTTGATGAAGTCGGCAGGGAACACGACTTCGCACTCGCCCTTCTCTCCGGTCTTCAGCGTCTTCAGCATGGCCTCGAACTCGGGCAGGGCCTGCTGCTGCCCCAGCTGCAATTCGAAGTTCTCGGCCTGGATGCCCTGGAAGATCTTCTCGTCCTTGTAGGCGCCGAAGGAGATGATGACGATGTCGCCGTCAGCGGCCGGGCGCACCTCGGTGATGGTCTTCACAACGGCGGCGTTCTCCAGCACGCGCTGCTCGACCTCGCGCACCTCCTCGTCCTTGACCTCGGCCTTCTCCACGTCGACCTTGAGGCCCTCGTAGTTCGGCAGGTCGAAGTCCGGGGCCACCTCGAAGCTGATGGTGTAGACGAACTCAGCATCGCGCACGAGCTCCTTGCTGTCCACGTCCAGGCGCGAAAGCGGCATGAGCTTCAGGGTGCCGAGGATCTCGTTGATCTGATAGTTGATGAGGTCCGTGGTGGCCTCGGTGTAGATCTGCGCACGATACTTGGACTCGACCACGGAGGACGGGGCCTTGCCGCGACGGAAGCCCTTGATCTCGTAGCGGTGGCGATAAAGGGCCACACCGGCGGCCAGGGCCGCGTTCACTTCCTCGACAGGAACGGTGACGTTGATCTTGCGCGTGACCGGGGAGAGTTCTTCAACTTTGTAGTCCATTGACTTGCAGTCCTCCTGAAGATTTCAGCCCGCCTGGGCTGCGGGTCGCGTTATTTGGGTGGTGCGAGAGGGGAGACTCGAACTCCCACGGACTCAGCCGCTGGATCCTAAGTCCAGTGCGTCTACCAATTCCGCCACTCTCGCCAAAAAGTCCTGTTAGATAAGCGGGGGACTGGCCCCTGTCAACCACGACCCTTGGCCGGAGGCGCGCAGAAACTGTCTGGTCTACAAAATATCCAGTATGCGCCGGACTTTGCCCAGCATCTCGCGGGTGTCCTCGGCCAGCAGCCGGATCATGGGCTCCTTGCCCATGCCGCCCACGTCGATGACGGCGTCGACCGCACCCGGGGTCTTGTGGCGCTCCAGCGCGGTGATGGTTCCCCAGTCCATGGTGCCGCCCTCGACCTCGCGGTCCAGCTCTGGCTCGTCGGCGCGGTCGAAGTGGGCGGACACGAGCCCGGCGCGCTTGACCGCGCCCACGGTGGACTCGTTGCATCTGATGTTCAGCGCGCAGCTGAAGCGCGAATTGATCTTGCGCGCGGCCAGCACCACACGGGCCATGTGCGAGGACGCGCCGAATTCCGGCCCCCCGGCCAGGATGACCTCGCCCCGGCGGGTGCAGGTGATGCGTCCGCTGAAGGCGGCCACGTCGTCGTGGGAGGCGGCGAAGGGCAAGGCCAGGGCAAAGTTGGAGCGCACCTCGGGGATGAGCTTGGCGAAACGCGGCATGACGGACAGGGCCAGGCCGGCGTCGGCCAGGTCGCGCAAAAGGCCCAGGCGTGCCTGCTCCTTGATGAGAGGCACCGCGTGATTGGGCGACCCGCCCCCTTTGCCCACGGAATAGCTGGCGCGCAGGGCCGCGTGCAGAAAGTGCTGGGAGCGGCGCACGGCCACCAGCATGTCCAGGCCAAGGCCCAGGTGCGCGGTGATGGCGGCGGAAAGCGTGCAGCCCGTGCCGTGCAGATTCTTGGTATCCACGCGGGTCTGCATGAGCGGAATGGCCTTCTGTCCGGGCGTGACGTACCAGTCCGTGCTGGCCGGGGAGTCCATGTGCCCGCCCTTGATGAGCACAGCCTTGGGTCCCAGCGCCAGCAGGCGCTCGGCGGCCTCGCAGATGTCCTGGGCGCTCTTGATGCGCATGCCCGCGAACAGCTCGGCCTCGGGCAAGTTCGGGGTCAAGAGGTCGGCCTGGGGAAAAATGTTGCGCACCATGGCCTTCACAGCCGACTCCTCCAGCAGGCGCGTACCGGACTGGGACACGCACACGGGATCGACCACAAGCGGGAAGCTGCGCTGGGCCAGGACCTGTCCCAAGGCCGTGATGACCTCGGCAGAGAAGAGCATGCCGGTCTTGGCCGCGCGGACGTTCATGTCCGAGGTCACGGCCTGGTACTGCTGGACCACGAAGTCCGCAGGCACAGGGTGGATACCGGTGACGGCCGTGGTGTTCTGGGCCGTGAGCGCCGTGATGACAGACGCGCCGTAGCCGCCGAGCATGGCGATAGTCTTGAGATCGGCCTGGATGCCGGCACCGCCGCCGGAGTCGGACCCGGCGATGGTCAGGATCGTTGGGCAGTCATGCATGATGGGATGTCCTCAAGAAATCGGCTGGTTGCGTCGATGCCATGCAGCACCTCGGAGCGGGGGTGCCTGGCAGGACTGTCTGGAGGGGGATGCGGTCGCGCGGCTCAGATTGGCTAGCCGCCCGTGCACGTAAGTTTCACGTAGTCATCGAGGGAAACGCCGCTCCAGGCCTTGCTGGTCCAGTAGGCCGTGGCCCAGATCATCAGCGCGGTGGCCTGCAGGTCGCTCAGGCGGCGCAGCTTGATCTCCAGGTTGCTGCGGCTGGCGCCATGCATGATGTGCGCCTCGCGCTCCTCGCAGGCGCTCTCGACGCGAAGCATCAAATACGCCTGCTTGGACTGGTTGGGCAGCAGGCGCACCTCGCGGTGGGCCTCGAGAACCGTCTTGAGCTCGGCCGTGGTGAACTCCACGGACACGCCCCGGATCATCTTGAAGAACACATCCACGGCCCAGGGCAGGATGAATTCCGCACCGGCGCTTTTGGTCTTGAAGAAGTCCTTGAGCCACTTCTCGTGGTCATTGCTGATCCTGGCGGCGACTTGCGGCATGGCTGCTCCTCCGAAAGAGACACGGGAGATAGTTACCCGTACGCTAAAGAGCTGGTGTCAATCAAGAGTAAATCTAGAGCAAATCCTCACTATTCCTGCAAACTTTCGCGTAGCTGCTTAAACATCTGCAGGAGGTAGTCGTCCGAAACGGCAACGCCGTTCTCAGCCATGCCCACCAACTCCGTGACGTGGTTGCCGCTTGGCGTCAGCACGGCCCTGGTCTCCAGGACGTAGCAGCACCTGCGCGTTGCCCCCTGGCCGCTGACGCTCATGGTCAGGAACCAGTCCGGGCCGCGCTCCTCCCAGAGGGTGCAGACGATGCGTCCCTGGTCGCCGCCCTGCTCCACCAGGCGCACGAAGTCGCCCATGCAAAGAGGCTGGCCTGCCACCACGGACACGCCCAAAAAATCGCCCTGGGCCGAGCGCACCACCAGCGGACGGGAGAGGAACGCATCAGACGGGAAGTGGCGCAGCGCGCCCTCGGCCAGCAGGGACTGAGCGCGCAGGGCTTGAAGTTCCCCCTCAAGGGCGCGGATGCGCTGGTCCTGCGACTGCATGAAGGACACATGCTCGTCCCCGGCGCGCCGAAGATCCTCACGCATGGCGGCCAGCTCGCGGCGCAGCAGGGCCTGGGTCTCAAGGCTCTCGGAGACCTTGAGCAGGGCCGCGTTCATGCAGCGCATCACCCCATCGGCCAGGGCTGCGGACTCGCCGGGGGCCAGAACGCCGCCATGCTCCATGCGGCCAAGCAGGGCGAAGCTCGCGGACAGATCGCGCTCCAACTGGTCCACGGACCAATCCATCTTCCCCATGACAAGCCCTCCGCAGTCGCTCCGAACTCAAGATCCGAGCTCAACCGATGAAGCGAATCTGACAGCAGCATTCAAAAATTTATTCCTCTTACTCCGCCCCTGGATTATTGTCTAGAGAATTTATAGTACCGAGATTATAACCGTGTCATTGCCCCCCCCTGAACGTAACCATGCACGCGATAAGCAGCGCCTTGTTCCCCACGAGTTCCTGCAAAAGATCTTGCCTTTGAAGCCAAATCGAGGTTAATACTAAAAAAATACGCCACTTGACACTAAAATCGCATTTCCTGGAGGATTACATGAGACGCTTCGGTATTAAGGCAAAATTCCTGATCCCTGCCGTTGCTCTCGTGAGCATCGGCTTTGCGGTGGTCATCTGGCTGAACGCCAACCGGACTCGCATTGACATGGAAGCCATGCTCAAAGAGAGCATGACCCTTCTGTCCGAATCCATCGCCAAGGATACCGGAGGGGATATCGTAATCACCTACCAGATGCTTAACGCCTGGAGTGATGACGAGTATGTGCGGGAGGCCATTGTCGGCACTGGCGCCAGCCGCGCTTCGACCCACTTTGCAAACATACTGAGCAAGATGGAGGGAACCCTCATCCAGTATGTGAACATCTTCGATGTGAAGGGTGATCTGCTGAGCACCTCGGCCAAGGGCGGCGTGACCAAGAAGGTCAATGTCATGGACCGCGACTACTTCAAGGCCATCATCGAGGACGGCAAGACACGGGCCATCGGCAAGGCCATTCAAAGCCGAACCACCGGGAAAAAAGTGATCATCCTTTCCCAAAAGATTACTGCAACGGATGGCACGCTCCTGGGCGTGATCACCGCAGCCATAAGCCTCGACGAACTCACCGCCCAGATCAATGCCATGAAGATCGGCAGCACCGGCTATGTCGCCATCATGGAGCCCAGCGGCATGACCGTGGCGCATCCGAACAAGGAGCTTCTGCTCAAGGACGACCTGGCCAAGACCGAACTGGGCAAGCGCGCCCTGGCCGTGGAAAACGTGAGCTACCTGAACTTTGAGGACCATGGCCAGAAGAGCGTGGCCGTGCGCAAGGAAGTGAACACCGGCTGGACCATCCTCGTTTTCGCCCCCATTGAAGACATACAGAAAGCGGCCAGGGAGTCCTCGCAGAAGAGCATGCTCCTTGGCGGAGGCGTTGCGCTTGTCCTCGCCTTCTTCATCAGCTGGCTGGTGAACCGCACAGTGGCCATTCCGGTCTCGCGCTGCATGGGGTTCGCAAGCGCGGTTTCCGAGGGCGACCTGGACCGCAAGCTGGACTACACCAGCACAGACGAGCTCGGCGTGCTGGCCGATGGGCTCCGCCACATGGTCCAGACCCTCAAGGAAAACATGCAGAAGGTCCAGATCAAAGAGACCGAGGCGCTCCAAATGGCCCAGAAGGCCGAGAACGCCTTGAATGAGACCCGCATCGCCCAGGAGAAGGCCAACCTTGCACGCGGGCAGGGCCTCCAGGAGGCCGCAGGCAAGATGAGCGGCATGGTGCAGGGCGTTGAGGGGGTCTCTGGCGCTCTGGTGCAGCAGGTTGCTGGCATCGAAAACGGCGCGGACACCCAAAAGGCGCGCACCACGGAAACGGCCACGGCCATGGACGAAATGAACGCCACCATCCTTGAGATCTCGCGCAACGCGTCCACGGCCTCCCTGGACGCCGAGCACATGCGTGACACGGCCCAACATGGCAAGGACGTCGTGCAGCGCGTAGTCGAGGCCATCGGCGCGGTCAATGGGCTCTCCTCCAGCACTCGCCAGCAGATGCACGAACTGGGAGAGAGCGTGAAGGGCATCGGCAATATCCTGGAAGTCATCAACGACATCGCCGACCAGACGAACCTGCTGGCGCTGAACGCCGCCATCGAAGCCGCGCGGGCCGGCGATGCGGGCCGGGGTTTCGCCGTGGTGGCCGACGAGGTGCGCAAGCTGGCCGAGAAAACCATGGTCGCCACCAAGGAGGTCGGCCAGGCCATCAGCTCTGTGCAGAGCGGCTCCAGGCAGAGCATTGAGAACGTGGAGCACTCGAACTCGGCCATTGAGGAGGCGAACAAGCTGGCCGAGGACTCCATCGAATCCCTGGAGCAGGTGCTGAAGCTCGCCGCTTCCACGTCTGATCAGATCAGGGCCATCGCCACGGCGGCGGAGGAACAGTCCGGTGCGAGCGGCGAGATCGACCATGCAGTCAAGGACATCATGAGCATCGCGGGCAGCACCCTCAGCGCCGTGGAGGATTGCCGCAAAACCATCGATAATCTCGCCGGGCTGTCCGAAGAGCTTCGTCGCATCATGCGCGAGATGGAGAACACCTAGGAGGGGTCGTCGCTGTACTCCTGCTGGATGGCCTCGATAAGGGAGAACTTTGCGAGGAAGATGTCAAACAGCCTCGGGTCGAAATGCTTCCCGCGCCCTTGGGTCATGATCTCTATGGACTGCTCGTTGCTCAGCGCCTCCTTGTAGGGGCGCCTGGTGGTCAGGGCGTCGAAGACATCGGCCACCGCGCAGATGCGCCCGAACAGGGGGATGTCCTCCTCGGCCAGCCCCTTGGGGTAACCTGATCCGTCCCACTTCTCGTGGTGCGTGGCGGCGATGACCGCGCCGGCCTCCAGGTACTTGGAGGTGCTGTCGCCCAGGATGGCCGCGCCCATGAGGGTGTGCCGCCGCATGATCTCCCATTCCTGCTCGTCCAGCTTGCCTGGCTTGAGCAGAATGGCGTCGGGGATGCCCATCTTGCCGATGTCGTGCATGGGACTGCTGTTCAGGATCAGGTCCACCGCCTCGTCGTCAAGGCCGGCGTGCTCGGCGATGACCGCGCAGTAGCGGCTCATGCGCATGATGTGGCTGGCCGTGTCCTCGTCCTTGTATTCCGCTGCGGCGGAAAGCTTGCGAATAGTCTCCATGTGCGCGCGCACGGTGGCCAGGCGCGCATGCTCCAGCTCCACCAAAGCGCCGCGCAAGGCCTTGGTCTTTTCCGCCACCATCTGCTCCAGGTGCTGCTGGTAGTCCTTGACCTCGTCATGGTAGCCCTTCATGCGCAAAAGCGATGTCATGCGCACGCTGAGCTCCGTGGAGTCGATGGGCTTGGCCACAAAATCGTTGGCCCCGGCCTCCACAGCGCGCAGGCGGTCCTCCTTGGCCGAGAGCGCCGTAACCATGACAATGGGCAGATCCGCAAACTTTGGCATCTTGCGGATGGCCTTGACCACCAGAAAGCCATCCATACCAGGCATCATGATGTCCAGGAGCACCAGATCAATGGTCTCGTCCAGCAGGGCCAGGGCCGCAGGTCCGGAATCCGCCGAGACACATGCCAGCCCGTAGGACTTGAGAAGACCCTCTAGAACCTTGCGATTGATGAGCTCGTCATCGACAATGAGGATCTTCTCAGTTTTGCCAGTTTCGTCCATGTGTCGTCCGTCAGGGAGGGGGGGATAGATACGTTCGCCTGCAGAGAGCTTATGTTAATAAATACCCCGAAGGTGATACTAATTTCAAGTGCTGTTTCCATCGAGATTCTCGATCATTCAATCCTCTGGACAAATACATACAACAACGGTAAGGCCCTGTGGACATTGCTCCTCGTTCAGCATACGAAATATTTGCCCTTTGAAAAGCCGTGACGGTACACGAAATCATGGCGCAGGCCCTTCCTACGCCTCACGTGGCCTGCCCGCCGAGGAATCCGGGGAACGCATGGGAAAGATCTCCAAGATCAAGGTCGCCGAGGGGATTTATTACGTAAGCATTCAGGATGCCGGCGTGAACATCCTGTGCGGCTGCCCGGCCGACAGCGTCAAGCACCTGATGAAGCGGGGCCTGATCCAGAACGTCGAGGCTGAGGGCGTCAGCTTCGAGACCGGTCCGAACGCCATCCTGCTAACTGATGAGCGCATCCAGCAGGGCCGCTTCGCCAACCTTTCCGAATTCCCCATCCTCCAGATCTTCTACCGCCAGGGTCGCATCATCCCCGGGCATCCGAACAACACCGGCGTCAAGCCCGCCCTCATCGGCTCGCGCAAGCAGGTCGAGGCCCAGATGGAGTACATCTACCGGGGCAACTACGGGCTGGTCTCCGAAGAGGAGATGATGGCCGCCGGGGTCAGCGAGGCCGAGGCCAAGACCTGGATGCGCCTGAAGCTCAAGTTCGCCTTTGGCAAGATCCGGCGCATGGAGGAGTACCTCGACCTTGTGGTGGTGGAGAACGAGCCGCAGGAGATACGCAGCCAGGTCTTCGTCAAACGCCTCAAGCTCAACCAGTTTGAGATCAGCTACGGCAAAGAGTCCGTGCGCGTAGACTTGAACCCGACGCCGCAGACCACCTGCAAGCCATCCTACGTCCTCGGCTTCCACCACATCAAGCGCGACTACTTCGCTGTTCTGCATTCCGGCGAGGGCGACGGCTGGGACCCCAACCGTCCGGCCATGGCCAGCATCGTCATCTTCCAGGGCAAGGTCTACCTCATCGACGCCGGGCCGAACATCATGCACAGCCTGAACGCCCTGGGCATCAGCATCAACGAGATCTCCGGCATCTTCCACACCCACGCCCACGATGACCATTTCTGCGGGCTGCCCGCGCTCATGCGCTCCGACCACCGCATCCCCTACTACGCCACAAAGCCTGTGCGGGCCTCGGTGATGAAGAAGCTCGCGGCCCTGGCCATGACCGGCGAGGAGGAATTCAACCACTACTTTGAATTCCACGACCTCGAGCTGGGCCAATGGAACGACATCGACACGCTGGAGGTGAAGCCGGTGTTCTCGCCGCACCCGGTGGAGACCACGGTGATGCTCTTCCGCACCCTGGACCGCAACGGCTACCGCACCTATGCCCACTTCGCGGACATCGCCAGCCTGGGCCTGCTCCGGAAGATGATCACCGCTGACCCGGAAGCTCCGGGGCTTTCCCAGGAGCTCTATGACGAGGTCTGCGCCAACTACCTGGAGCCCGTGGACCTGAAGAAGCTCGACATCGGCGGCGGCATGATCCACGGCGACGCCGAGGACTTCGCCAGCGACAAGTCCGGCAAGATCCTGCTGGCCCACACGGCCCTGCCGCTTACCAACAGACAGAAGGAGATCGGCTCAGGTGCGCCCTTCGGCATGGTCGACGTGCTCATCCCGGCCCACCAGGACTACATCCGCTCCTATGCCTACCACTACCTCTCCTCCTACTTCCCCACGGTTTCTGACAGCAAGCTGCGCGTCCTGCTCAACTGCCCGGTGGTCAAGATCAACCCCGAAACCCTCATTCTCAAGGCCGGGCGCAAGGCCGAATGCGTCCACCTCATCCTGACCGGGCAGGTCGAGGTGATCCGGACCAAAACCGGCGTTTACAGCACGCTGACCACTGGCGGCCTTTTGGGCGAGTATACGGCGCTCATGGGCAAGGCCTCCCTGGAAACCTACCGCGCGGCGAATTTCGTCCAGGCACTGCGCATCCCGCTGGACCTCTACGCCACGTTCGTAAAGAACAACGCCCTGTTCGACGAGATGATCCGCCTGCAGGACATCCGCAGCTTCCTGTACACCAGCAGCCTCTTCGGCGACGGCCTGACCTGCACACGCCAGAACGCCATTGCCGAAGCCGTCAGCATTCACGCCAAAGCAAGCGGCGAAACCCTCACCCACTGTAAAGAGCCCATGCTCTGTCTGGTCAAATCCGGCAAGATCGAGCTGCTTGTGGGCGACAGGCTCATCGAAACCCTCGGCCCCGGCGAATTCTTCAACGAGAGCACAGTGCTTTTCGAAACGCCCTGTTTGTTCAAGGCCAGGGCCGCCAAGGACTCCACCCTCTACATCATCCCAGGCGCGGTGCTGGCCGAGATCCCCATCGTGCGCTGGAAGCTTTTGGAATTATACGAGAAGCGCCTGGACAAGACGATCAACCAGGGCAACGACCAAGGCTTCTTCCAATGGCAGGACGAGTACGCTATCAATGTCGAGCGCATCGACGCCCAGCACATGGAGCTCTACTCCATCGCCAAGATGCTCTATGCGGCACTATTCAACGGCCAGGAGGCGAACGACCCGGCGCTGCTGTTTCCCCGGCTCATCAGCCACACCAGGCTGCACTTCCAGACAGAGAACCAGCTCATGCTCGAAACCGCCTACCCCGGCTTTGCCGTGCATGCCAAGAAGCACGAGCAGATATTGCGAGCCTTGGACGGATTCTCCGCAGGCTACTCGGCCCGGCGCAAGCCCCCGAAAAAGGAAGTGGGCATCTTCCTCAAGGACTGGGTGATGACGCATATCCTCACCGAGGACAGGCGCCTGGGAACATATCTGAACATGAAAAAGCCCCGCTAGCCGCCCACTGTCATTGCAGTCCCTCCTTGCCTTCTGCCCGCCCGTAGGGCTCTCAAACATGGCTTCATACAATTTTGTCATAGGGACGAACATGCAATGCTGTTCATTTTACAATCCTGTAACCTTTTACCAGCCTCAGGCACCTCGCCATTCAAGAATACATGTCATTTAAGCAGGATGCGCACTTGGCCTGATTCTTGATACCTATGAATCCAACACTTCAGGGCAGGCGAGTTTTCCCGTCTGTTCGTAACGGCCAGGGTTGATTCGGATAGGGCAGTTGATCTAGATTGCGGGCGAAGGCAAGCCCGGATTGGATTCAGGGCCATATTCCACAATACTGTCAAGGAACACCTAACGCCACACTTACAGGAGTCAGCCACCATGAGCGGAATCCAGGCACGTCTGAACGCCATCTCGGCCGTCATCAATTACAAACCTTCCCACGCCCCCCTCAACTACCACGACACCAAGCCCACCGACATCTTCGGGGCCAATGTCTTCAGCGACAAGGTGATGAAAGAGCGCCTGCCCAAGCCCGTGTACAAGTCCCTGAAGAAGACCATCGAGCTGGGCGAAAAGCTGGACCCCTCCATTTCAGACGTCGTGGCCAACACCATGAAGGACTGGGCCATCGAAAAGGGCGCCACCCACTTCACCCACGTCTTCTACCCGCTCACCGGCATGACCGCAGAGAAGCACGACGCCTTCCTCGTGCCCGACGGCAAGGGCGGCGCCATCGCCGAGTTCAGCGGCAAGCTGCTGATTCAGGGCGAACCCGACGCCTCCAGCTTCCCTTCCGGCGGCCTGCGCTCCACCTTCGAGGCCCGTGGCTACACCGCCTGGGACGTCACCAGCCCGGCCTACATCCTGGAGAATCCCAACGGCACCTTCCTGTGCATCCCCACCGCGTTTCTCTCCTGGACCGGCGAGGCCCTGGACAAAAAGACCCCGCTTTTGCGCTCCAACCAGGCCCTGAACAAGCAGGCCAAGCGCGTGCTCAAGCTCTTCGGCGTTGAGACAAAGCTGCCCGTCACCTCCTTCGCCGGCGCCGAGCAGGAATACTTTCTCATTGACCGCAACTTCGTGTTCTCCCGTCCCGACCTGCTCATCGCGGGCCGCACGCTCTTCGGCGCCAAATCCGCCAAGGGCCAGGAGTTTGAGGACCAGTACTTCGGCGTGGTGCCCCGCCGCGTGCTTTCCTTCATGATGGAGGCCGAACGCGAGCTGTTCAAACTCGGCGTGCCCGTCAAGACCCGCCACAACGAGGTGGCTCCGAGCCAGTTCGAAATCGCGCCCATCTTCGAGATCGGCAACCTTGCCACCGACCACAACCAGATGATCATGACCACCCTGCGCAGCGTGGCCAAGCGCTATGGCATGGTCTGCCTGCTGCACGAGAAGCCCTTTGCCGGCATCAACGGCTCGGGCAAGCACCTGAACTACTCCCTGGGCAATGCCGACCTGGGCAGCCTGTACGATCCGGGCGACACCCCCCACGACAACGCGCAGTTCCTGGTCTTCTGCGCCGCAGCCATCCGCGCCCTGCACAAATATGGCGCCATGCTGCGCGCCACTGTGGCCACCGCCTCCAACGACCACCGCCTGGGCGCCAACGAGGCCCCCCCGGCCATCATGTCCATGTACCTGGGCGAGCAGTTGACCGACGTCTTCGAGCAGATCAAGAAGGGCAAGGTCAACAACTCCAAGAGCAAGGGCATCATGAACATCGGCGTGGACACCCTGCCGCCGCTGCCCATGGATCCGGGCGACCGCAACCGCACCAGCCCCTTCGCCTTCACCGGCAACCGCTTCGAGTTCCGCGCTGTCGGCTCCGCACAGTCCATCGCCGGATCCCTGGTGGCACTGAACACCATGATGTCCGAGTCGCTTGACTACATCGCCACAGAGCTTGAGAAGGCCACCAAGGGCGACAGCAAGAAGCTCAACGCCGCGGTGCAGACCGTGCTCCAGAAGATCATCAAGGAGCACGACGCCATCGTCTTCAACGGCGACGGCTACTCCGACGCCTGGCACAAGGAAGCGGCCAAGCGCGGCCTGCCCAACCTGAAGACCACTCCCGATGCCCTGCCCGTGCTGACCACCAAGCCCGTGATCGATCTGTTCACCAAGTACGGCGTCCTCTCCGAGGCCGAACTGCGCAGCCGCGAAGAGATCTACCTTGAGATGTACGCCAAGACCCTGAAGACCGAGGCCGCCCTGATGGTGCGCATGGCCAGCACCATCATCTTCCCGGCCGCCATGCGCTACCAGAGCGAACTCGCCGCCGCCTGCGCCAACCTGAAGGCCATCGGCAAGGACTTCAAGATGTCCACGCTGGAGGACATCACCGCCAAACTGCGCTCCATGCAGACCTCCGTGGCCAAGCTGGAGAAGCTCTTGAGCGTCGAGGGCAAGAATTCCCACGCCGAGGCCAAGCACCTCTGCGACAAGGTCCTGCCCGCCATGAACGAGCTCCGCAGCTTCGCCGACGCCCTCGAAGTGGTTGTGGCCGACGACCTGTGGTCCCTGCCCAGCTACCAGGAGATGCTGTTCATCCGCTAAAAACGGCTGGACAACGCACAACGCACAAGGCCGCCCCTTCGGGGGCGGCCTTTTTCGTGCGCTGCGGGCGGGTGCCGCGTCAGCGGCCTGCGGCTGTCAGGGGGCGGGATCAGCGGTCAGCGGGAAAAGGAAGGTCCAGGGGCTCAAAGTTCTGCCAGCCCGGCCCGTCGAAATGCCACCATTCCGTGGCCAGGGGCTCAAAGCCCTGCGCCTGCATGGCGCGTTCAAGGTGCTGGCTGTTGCGGCGGGCCTCGGGAGAGGCGGCGGCAGAGTCCCGGTGGGCCTTGTCCGTGAAGTCGTCGTATCCAGTGGGCATGACCAGCTCCTGGCCGTGCGCGTCCACCAGGGTCACGTCAACAGCGGCGCCCCGGTTGTGCCTGGAGCTTTTGACAATGACGCCATCCTTGCGCACAGGCAGCCCGACGTAGCGCTCGTCGGGCATGATGCGCCAGAAGGCCTCCTGCACGGAAAAGGGACGGTAGCAGTCATAGATCTTGAGCCCCAAGCCCTGGCCGCGAAGCCCCTTCTGAACCTCAAGCAGGCGTTTAGCCACATCCGCGCGCAGGTAGCAGCGCGCCGCCGGGTACACGCGCTTGCCCGTGAAGTTGTTGTCCGTGGCGTAGCGGATGTCGAGCACGAGGCTTGCGTCCTGGCTCGTCGGCTCCACCAGACCCGCAGCCGCAAGATTTCGTGCTGCCGGGTCGCCTGCCAGGGCGACGGCGCACAGCATGTGCAGCACAAGCAGAAACAAGACGATCCTGCGCAACATGTCTTTCCCCTTGTATTACGACACCAGCCGGAAACAAAAAAGCGGGGGAGGAAAGCCTCGCCCCGCTCCACTCTTGCCGGAAATCTACTTGTTCTTGCCGCGCTTCTTCCAGAGCTCCATTTCCTTCATCTTCTTGCGGCGGTCGCGCTGCAGGGACTTGCAGACAAGGGGCATGCCCTTCTTGTACCCGAACTTCTCGCGGTATTCGGGCGGGGTCAGGCCGTGACTTGCAAGGTGCTTCTTGGTGATGATCTTGAAGGCCTTGCCGCACGAGCAGCACGTGATGGTTTTCTCGCGTACGCTCTTGGTGGGATCAATGGAGGATTCCTCCTCCTCAGCCTGTACAGGAGGCTCTCCCGCGATGGCCTGAATGCCACGCACGAGCTTTTTGACCATGGAGGTGATCTCATCCTCGGTCATGGTCCTCACGCTGGCCTGCGCTTTGACGATCTCAAGGGCTTCCTTCAAATAGTCATCCATCTTCAACTCCTTGGCGTTTGACGGAACATCTTCATGGCTTCAGCCTATTGCATGCATGTGCTTACTTACCAATAGCCGTTAACACCGACGAACTCTCTCGTCAACAAGACAGCACACAATGCCGATGCATTTCCAACAGTGCTGGCGGATAGCGGAAAGTACTGTGCGCGACGAAAACAGTACGAGATCAGCGACAACAAAAAAAGCGGGGCCATCCTCTCGGACAGCCCCGCATCAAAGCGCCTAGTAGAGGCTACTTCTTGAGCCAGCTCATCATGGAGCGCAGCTTGGCGCCCACAACTTCAATGGGATGCTCGGCGGCAAGACGGCGGGAAGCATGCAGGTGCGGCTGTCCGGCCTGGTTCTCCAGAATGAACTCCTTGGCAAAGTTGCCGGTCTGGATTTCCTTCAGGATCTTCTTCATTTCTTTCTTGGTCTCTTCGGTCACCACGCGCGGGCCACGTGTGAAGTCGCCGTATTCGGCTGTGTCGCTGATGGAGTGGCGCATCTTGGCCATGCCACCCTCGTACAGCAGGTCCACGATGAGCTTCATCTCGTGCAGGCACTCGAAGTAGGCCATCTCCGGCTGGTACCCGGCCTCGACCAGGGTCTCGAACCCGGCCTGGATGAGCGCGGTGCAGCCGCCGCAGAGCACGGCCTGCTCACCAAAGAGGTCAGTCTCGGTCTCCTCGCGGAAGTTGGTCTCGATGACGCCGGAGCGGGTGGCGCCGATGCCCTTGGCATAGGCCAGGGCCACGTTCAGGGCGTTGCCCGTGGCGTTCTGATGCACTGCCACCAGGGCGGGCACGGCGCCGCCTTCGGTGTAGGTGCGGCGCACCATGTGGCCGGGGCCCTTGGGCGCGATCATGATCACGTCCACGTCAACGGGGGGCTTGATCTGGCCGAAGTGGATGTTGAAGCCATGGCCAAAGGCCAGGGCCTTGCCAGCGGTGAGGTGCTGCTTGACTTCGGTGTCGTAGATGAGCTTCTGCAGCTGATCCTGGGCCAGGATCATGATGAGGTCGGCCTGCTTTGCGGCCTCGCTGGCGCTCACGGGCTCGAAGCCGTGCTCCTTGGCCAGGGCGTAGTTGGCGCCGCCGGGGCGCTGGCCGACAATGACCTTGACGCCGGAATCGCGCAGGTTCTGGGCATGGGCGTGGCCCTGGCTGCCGTAGCCGATGATGGCAACGGTTTTGTCCTTCAAGAGCCCAAGGTCCGCATCATTCTCATAGTAAACTTTCATTTCTTCTCCCTTTTGATTCGTCGGGCGGATGCCTGGCGTTGTTCGCTGTGTCAGTTCTGGATGGAGCGCTTCATGGCCACCATGCCCGAGCGCGAGATTTCCTTAACGCCGAAGCGGGTCAAAAGCCCCACGATGGCGCTGATCTTTTCATAGTTACCCGTGGCCTCGATGGTCAACTCGTCGATGCTCACATCCACCACCTTGCAGCGGAAGATGTCGACGGTGCGCAGGATCTCGGCGCGGTTGGCGTCGTTGGCGTTGACTTTGAGCAGCACCATCTCGCGCAGCACGCTTTTCAGGTCCGTCAGGTCCACGACCTTGATGACCGTGATGAGCTTGCGGAGCTGCTTGACGATCTGCTCGATGATCTGCTCGTCGCCCTCGGTGGTGATGGTCATGACCGACACGCCGGGGTCAAGGGTCGGGCCCACGTTCAGGGACTCGATGTTGAAGCCGCGGCCGCTGAACAGGCCAGCCACCCGGGAGAGCACGCCGGGTTCGTTCTCAACAGTGACAGTAAGGATATGACGCATGGTCCGCCTCCTACACAAGCAGCATGTCGGTGAGGGAGGCCCCAGCCGGGACCATGGGGTACACGTTCTCCTCACGCTCCACACGCACGTCCACGATGACCGTGCCGGGCGTGTCCAGAGCCTGTTTCAGAACGCGTTCCAGGTCCGCCGGGTCCGTGATGCGGAAGCCAGTGGCGCCATAGGCCTCGGCCAGCTTCACAAAGTCCGGCTGAGCGTCCATGCACGTCTCGCAGTAGTTCTTCTTGTAGAAAAGCTCCTGCCACTGGCGCACCATGCCGAGATAGCCGTTGTTCAGGATGACGATCTTGACGCCCAGGTTGTTGCAGACGCTTGTGGCCATCTCCTGGATGTTCATCTGGATGGAACCGTCGCCCGCGATGTCGATGACCATCTTGTCGGGCCGGGCGAACTGCGCGCCGATGGCCGCAGGGAAGCCGTAGCCCATGGTGCCGAGGCCCCCCGAGGACAGGAAGCAGTTGGGCTCCTTGAAGCGGTAGAACTGGGCCGCCCACATCTGGTTCTGGCCCACCTCGGTGCAGATGACGGCGTCGCCATTGGTCAGCTCGTAGAGCTTCTCCACCACGGACTGCGGCTTGATGGTGGTCTCGCTTGGGTGATAGGTCAGCGGGTGCTCCTTGGCCCAGGCCAGGACCTTGGAGACCCAGGGCAGGTGTCCGCCCTCGAAGTCGTACTCGGTGAGCGAGGGCGCGAGCTCGTCCTTCAGGGCCTCCAGGGCCAGGCGGCAATCGGCGACCAGGGGGACGTGAACGCTCACGTTTTTCTGGATGCTCGTAGGATCGATGTCGATGTGCACCAGCGTGGCCTTGGGCGCGAAGGTGCTGACCTTGCCGGTGACGCGGTCGTCAAAGCGCGCGCCCACGGCCAGCACGAGGTCGGCGTTGTTGATGGCCATGTTCGCGGCGTAGGTGCCGTGCATGCCGAGCATGCCGAGCCAGAGCTTGTCGTTGCCGGGGAAGCAGCCCAGGCCCATGAGCGTGGCCGTCACAGGGATGTGCAGTTTCTGGGCAAGCCAGGTCAGGGCCTCGTGGCCCTGGCTGGTGATGACGCCACCGCCGGCATAGATGATGGGCCGCTCGGCGTCGCGGATGAGCTGGGCGACCTTCTTGATCTGCCCGGCGTGGGGCTTCACGTTGGGGTTGTAGCTGCGCATCTTGACGTCTTCAGGCCAGATGAACTTGGTCTTGACCTGCATGACGTCCTTGGGCAGGTCCACCAGGACCGGGCCAGGACGGCCGGAACGCGCGAGGTAAAAGGCCTGGCGGATGACATGCGCGAGTTCGCGCACGTCCTTCACCAGATAGTTGTGCTTGGTGCAGGGCCGGGTGATGCCGACGATGTCCACTTCCTGGAAGGCATCATTGCCGATGAGCGGCGTGGGCACCTGCCCGGTCAGGATGACCACCGGGATGGAGTCCATGTAGGCGGTGGCGATGCCGGTAACGGTGTTGGTGGCGCCGGGACCGCTGGTCACGAGGCAGCAGCCGACCTTGCCCGAGGCTCTCGCAAAGCCGTCGGCCGCGTGGATGGCTCCCTGCTCATGCCGCACAAGCACATGCTTGAGCGAGGAGTTCGGCAGCTCGTTGTAGATGTCGATGACGGCTCCGCCAGGGAAACCGAAGAGGACCTCCACTCCTTCGCGTTTCAGACATTCGAGAAGAATCTGAGCTCCACTGAGCTCCATAGGCTTACGCCTCCTGTTGACGATACTTATCGAGTAAGGCTTGCAGCTTCGTCTTTCCGGCAAGCTTCTTCTTCTTCAGCTCCTTGATTTCCTGCTCCACCACAGGACTTAGGAAAGGCTTGCCTTCTAGCTTGACGATCATCTTCTCGAAATCCTGGTGCTGCTGCCACAGGGCGCGTAGCTCAGAATCCTGGCCCTCAAACTGTTCAATTAGGGTGCGCTCTGAATTTTCCATGCTTGACTCCTTATTTTGGAGGTAATTCGACTGTCTTGAGCCATCACATGAGTTTGGACCAGTCCGGTTCGGTCTCGGCCAGCACCCGCAGGCTCTTGCTGCGGGAGCTCTGGCCAGAGGCCAGGCTCACCTGGCTGCGCCTCAGTCCCAGCAGCTTGGCCATAAAATCCACCAGGGCGCCGTTGGCCTTGTTGTCCACGGCCGGGGCCGTGAGCCGGACCTTCAGGCTTTCCTGGAAGAGCCCGGCCAGCTCGTTGCGCTTGGCGCCAGGCTGCACGTGCACCCGGATGCGCCAGTCCCCACCCCCGGCCAGGCGGACGAACACGGGCGGCGCAGACTCCTTCAAAGATCACTCAGCCTTGCGGAGATACTTGAGCTTGGATTCCAGGGACTCCAGCCGCGATACGGCGGGGTCCTCGGAGTCCATGACGCGCAAATGCGTTTCCAGAAGCCCGCGCAGCTGGATCTCGAACTGGCTGCGCTGGCGCTTCAGGTTCTCGATGTCTTCGTAGAGTTGGGCCAGGCGGTTGTGCCCCTGCTGGACCATGCCCTCGGCCTTGGCCCGGGCCTCGTCGAGGATCAGGTGCGCCTCGCGCTGGGCGCCGCCCTTGATGTCGTCGACCATGCGCTGGGTGCTCATGAGGGTGTCGCGCAGGGTCTCGTCACGCTGACGGAACTCATCCACGCTGGCCTCCATGCGCTTGACCTTGCGGATGAGGCTCTTGCGCTCCTCGGCCACGGCGCCAAGCATCTCGGCCACCTCGCCCATGAGCTGGTCCACTTCTTCGGGCGCATAGCCCCACAGACGTTTGGAAAACTTGCGGTTGAGCAGATCGATCTTGGAAATGGTCAAGGCTTCACCCCGTCATGTATGAGGGAACGCGCCTGTAGAGCGCCCCTATGCTCCAATCATCCTCATGGAGATTTCCATGTCGAAGACCAGCTTATCCAAGAGAGCGCCCAGGATCTGCACGGTCACGATGACCACCACGGGCGAGAGGTCCATGCCGCCGATGACGACGAACGGCAGCAGGCGGCGGATGCGCGCATACACCGGGTCGGTGATGCTGCGCAGGAAACGGACGATGGGGTTGTAGGGGTCCGGGTTCACCCAGCTCAAAAGCGCCGAGATGATGACCACCCACATGTACAGAGTGAGAAGCGTCGAAGCCAGCTGCACCAGCTTCACCAGAATGATCGTGAAATAGGACATCAAACCTCCGCACCAGGGCAGCCTGAAAGCGCCGGGCTACCCTCCGTGTGCACTTGTTGTGGCATACCGAACGGCAAGAATCAAGTCCCTTGCATACCTGCGGCAATCTCCGGCCAGGCGCGCTGCAAGGACGACAGCAGGGTCCCGAAATCGGGAATGTGGAGGTCGGCGTCGAGCTCGAGGTTCTTGAACGCCCAGAAGGGAACGCCGGAGTTCCTGGCGGTGTGCTCGTCCACGTCCGAGTCGCCGAGAAAGGCCACCTCGCCCGCGCCAAGGCCCCAGGCGTCGAGAATGGCGAGCATGCCCCCAGGATCGGGCTTTGGCTTGGGCGCGATGCCAGCGGTCATCACCGGGTCGAAGAACCCGTGCAGGCCCACTGCCTCGAAGACCATGTCCGTGGTGTCGGTGCGGTTGGTGTTGACCCCGAGCTTGAATCCCGCGGCCTTGAGCCAGGAGAGCAGCCGACAAACCCCGGGCTCACGCCGCAGAAAGGGCAGGATGCTCCGGTAGTCCACCTGCTTGCGGTACTCCATGGCCGTCTCGTAGTGCTCCGGCGGCACGATGCGCTGCAGCGAGTTGAAGACGTTCTGGGTGTGGGTGTACATCTCCTCTTCGGGATTCATAGGCGGCAGGCCGAAGCGCGTGCGGAAGGTGTTGTAGTAGGCGGTGTTGGCCAGGTAGGAGTCGATGAGCACGCCGTCGCAGTCGAAGATGAAGCCCCGGACCCCGCGCAGGAACGCCGGGGCAAGCTGGTCCGTGAGCACCAGCATGGGCTACGCGCCCTTCACGGCGGAGGCGATGCAGGCCAGGCGCACCGGGACGTCGAGCCAGGGCCGGGCTGCAGGGCAGCGGTCCAGGCCGGACAGGCGCCAGGCCGGAGCCTCGAACACGCCGCCGGTCTCGGGCACGCCTGCCTCGCGCAGGGTCTGGGCGATGGCCGCGTCCGCCGTCACCAGGTCCTGGCCGGGCGCAAGCACCGCAAAGGCCTCCAGGATGCGCCGCCAGGGCAGCGCCTCGCCGTAGCTGTCGGGCAGGCTCAGGCCGGAGAGCATCGTGCCCATGGCCATGGCGTCGCCGTCGGCTTCGTCGCCCGCTTCGGCAGCGTCATGCTCGCCCTCGTCGGCCGGGTGCACGCTCTCACCCAGGCGCGCCCAGGAGTCGCGCAGGCCCAGGTCGATCTGCCGCAGGTCCAGCATGCGCTCCTCCAGGTTCCAGGCCAGAAGCAGAAGGGTCTGAGCCTGGCGCCGGGCCTCCAGCAGCGGGTCGGCGGGAGCCTCGGGCTTGCCCTTAGCGTTGGCGATGCTGCGCTCGACCTCAGCCAGCACCAGCCGCCCGCTCTCCGGGGCCAGGGCCTGGGCCTGCTGCAGCAGGCCATGCACGGCGATGTCGCGGGGATTGGCCACGGATTCGCCGAAACGCATGGTGTCGGCCAGGATGGCCTTGGCCAGGCGGCGGTCAAAGGGGGCGTTCTCGGGCAGCACATAGTCCGGGCTGTTCGGGTTGGCCAGGCCCGGATCAAGGAAGCGCACTCCTTCGGGAAGGGCCTGGCGCTCGTTGTCTGGCAGAAGGTCCGGGTGCAGATGCGGAAAATACAGCGTCATGGCGGACTCCAAGGATTGTATTAGATGTTCTCACGCAGGCGGAAGCGCTCGCACTGGCCGGCACACTGGGGCAGGCGCAGCAGGCAGATGTCTTCCTGCAGATGGAGGCACTCGGGCATGGACTCGCCTTCGCCCGGGAGCAGGTCCGGGCAAGGCGCGGACTCCTCGGCCAGGCGCTCGAAGCGCTTGCGCCAGAGCACGCCGAGCTCTGTCTCGGACAGGCCGAAGTTCTCGGCCCGGTCCAGAAAATCATCGTAGACCGACTCCCAACGGGCCAGCACCAGGCAGCGCCAGGCCGTATGAAAGCCGGGATTCAGAAGCTCCTCGTAGAGGCAACGGCCCTGCTGGAAGAATCTGCAGCCAATGGCCGGAAAGCGGACCAGCGCCCCGCGCGTCACATCACCCATGTGCTGCCTCCGCGGGCATCTTTAAGCCGCGGCAGGCGTGTTGTAAAGCCGCAGCCGCGCAACCGGCCCGGCGTGCAGGCCCTGCGCTCAACCCGGCAACGTGCCCCGGCCGATTCAACCGGCTGATTCAACCGGCAGATTGACCCGGCAGATTCGGGGGCGTAATGCCCCGCGAGAGAGAGGTACCCCATGGGCGGAATCACAGGACTGCTGATCCTTATCATCATCGTGCTCATCTTCACCGGCGCGAACAAGCTGCCTAAACTCGGCGAGGGGCTGGGCCGCACAGTCCGGAACTTCAAGCGTTCCCTGAGCGAACCGGACGAGGTGGACATCACGCCCAGGGAGCCGGGCAAGGATGGCAAGGGCGACAAGGGCGATCAGCCCAAGAACTAGCAAGGCAGCGGCTACGGGGTGTGGTTGCCGTTCCCGTTGTACGGAATCATCCTGAAGCCAAGGTTCACGTAGTAGACCCCGGACGTGGTGATGAGCAGGGCCACGGCCCACTCCAGCAGCACGCGCGTGCCGGGATGGGACACCGCCAGGCTGTGCTCCACCATGACCAGCAGAACGAGCAGGATCTGGGCCAGGGTGGCGCACTTGCTGAACCACACCGGCTTGATCCCGCGCTTCACATCCACCCCGGAATATTGCAGCAGCGCCAGCCCGCCCACGATGAAGACATCGCGGCTGACCACCAGCACGGCCAGCCAGGTGGGTATCCAGTCCTGCAGGGCCAGGCAGATGAAGGACGTGTCCAGCAGGATCTTGTCCGCCAGGGGGTCGAGCATGGCCCCGAAGTTGGAACGCTGCTTCAGGATGCGCGCCAGCGCCCCGTCCAGGGCATCGGTGAGCCCGGCCAGGGCGAAAAGAATCCAGGCGACGTCAAAGCGCTTGTCCGCGAAGGCCATGACAATGCCCGGCGTCAGGAGGATCCGCGACACCGTGAGCATGTTCGGAATGGTCCAGTTGTTCTCGCGCGGTGAGGCTGCTGTCATGACGCTCCGCCAGTTCCCTTAGCGCACGGCCGTGAGCTTGCGGCCGGGAAGATATTCCCTGAGGCGCGCGTCAAGGCGCTCCGGGCTGGTCAAACGGGCCGTCCACCGTCCCGTGCTGTTGCCGGAGCGCATGTCGACCACATCCAGCCGCACCTCGCGCAGGCAGTCGTCCCAGGACGCGAGCGTCTTCGTGAATTCCAGCACCTCGTCCACATGGCTGAAGCCGGAGACCTCAATCGGGCTGCCCGCGCCGCCGGGCTGCTGCTCGCGCGCGGAGAAGTATTTCCCCCACAGGTCCAGCCAGAGCAGGGTCATGTCCTGGCTGTCGGTCACAAAAGAATTGGCGCCAGCATACAGCACAGCCTTGAGATAGCCCTGCGGCACCCGCTCCAGGGTCACCTGCACCGGGGCCTGGGCCATGCGCGCAAGCCCCTGCAGCGCCAGCAGGTCCGAAAGCGGCTTGAGATCAGCCTCGGCCACGCCCTGGCCCAGGCGCAAAGCGAACACCTTGGGGTGCCTGGATCCGGCCAAGAGCCCCAGGCGCGACAGCAGCGTGCTGATGGCCGCGCGGTTGACCTCCACATCCATCTCCAGGGTCACGGGCGGCTGCAAGACCTGATCGGACTCGACACCGGGCTTGGCCGCAGGGGTTTTCTCCACCGGGGCGGACGCCAACGGCTTGGCCGGAGCGACCTCCTGGAAGCTCTGCACCAGGGCCGTGGCGCGCGGGGTCAAAAACCGGCGCAGCAACTCGGCCCTGGGCGCAACAAGCGGCGTGGGCAGAATCCGCTGAGCGGTCTGGAACACGGCCTCGACAAAGGCACGGTCCTGGGCCTGCTGCCGGGCCAGCAACGGTTCCGAGCCGGGGTCGGCCGCAGCGCTCACGCGGATGGGCTCGGCCAGCGCCGGAGCAAGCAGCCCTGGCGTCAGGCAAAGAAAAGCCGCAAGGGTGAGGCAACGCAGCAAGGCGGGCAGGGGTAACAGTCGAGCAGAATAATCAGGATCGTTCACACAAGCCTCCAGGCCTTGGCGCATGCTGGCGCTCCATACCGCAGCAGGGAACAAAATGAAGCATGCCGAGAGGAAACATGCCAGACCGTACCCTGCCACAGGGCAACTGGCAAGTGCGCATCTTCACGGAGCTTGCAGCCTGCAGCGCCTTGGGCTAGGACATACGCACGGTGCGAACAAAGCTGGAGGGAGCCATGAACCTATACCTGATGCAACACGGCGCATGCCTGCCCCAGGAGGTCAACTCCAACCAGCCGCTCAGCCCGGTGGGCCAAAGCCAGATGATCGCCACGGCCCAGGCCATGCGCGTCATGGGCCTGTGGTTCGACGCCCTGCTCACCAGCCCGCGCTCCGCCGCGGTGCAGACCTCGCGCATCGTGGCCGAGGGCCTGGGCTACGCGGCCTCCAGCGTGACGGCCTTCGCCGGACTGGAGCCAGGTGTGAGCATCAAGATCTGCCTGGAGGAGCTGCGCGTCTGCGAGCGCTACCAGTCAGTGTTCCTCTGCGGCGAGCTGCCCCTCATCGCCGACTTGGCCTCGCACCTGCTCACCAGCGGCCCCAGGCTCTCCCTGGCGCTGGAAGGCGGCGCGCTCCTGGCCATCGGCGTCAACAGCCTGAACAGCCGCTCCGGATCCCTGCGCTGGCTGCTGCAAGGCCCGCAGCTGCAGATGATCGCCTCGTCCTGAAAATTCAGCCTAGGGCCTGCGGCGTGATCATGGCGTCCTGACCGTTTCGGCCCAAAGGGTCCTACTCCACGCAGACCATGTCGTAGCGGTCGCCGGTGATGCAGACCGCGCCCGCGTCCGTGACCTCGAAGGTGTTCTCCACACCCACCATGCCCAGGCCCGGTATGCCGTGCTTGGGCTCCAGGGCGAAGACCTGGCCGCGCTCCACCGGCCGGTCAAAGCCCTTGGCTATGGCCGGGTAGCCGTCGATGGCCAGGCCGATGCCGTGGCCGAGGAACGGCACCTTGTTTTCGCCCAGGCCCATGAAGCCCTCGCCAAAGCCCGCCTTGACCGCCCAGGCCGCGCAGTGCGCATAGAGCTCGCTCACCAGCGTGCCGGGCCGCAGATTTTCGGCCAGCCAGGCCTGCACGTCCACGCAGAAGCTGTGGGCCGAGGCCACCTCCACAGGTATGCTCCCGGCCTTGCCTGCCCAGTAGGTCTGGGTCTTGTCCGTGTGGTAGCCCTCCAGCTGGAAGCCTATGTCCAGGCCCAAGGGATGGCCCGGCTGCCAGAGGTGCCCGGCGTAGCCCATGACCGGCGCAGCCGGGTGCTCGCCTCGCAGGCCGAGCGGCCCGTTGAAACTGCTCGGGTAGTTGCCGGAATCCCCGGCCGACACATGGCCAAGAAATGCCTCCTCACCAAAGGCCGACATGCGCAGGACCCCCTGGTGCCCCAGCTCGAAGAACACGCCCCAGGCCAGATGCGCGATCGCGCGCTCACTCATGCCCGGCCTGATAAGCCTGGGCAGGATGTCATAGAGCCCCATGTGGTGGCGCTCGCCGCACAGGCGCATGAGCTGAAGCTCCCACTCGCTCTTGTGGGACTGGGCGATGGCCAAGGCCAGGTCCCCGGACACGAAGCGCAGCGAACTCAGACGCGCGGCCAGCATCTCCCCCAGCTGCCAGGTCATCCCGCCCTGGTCCACGGCCACGACCTCCGGGAAGGGCACGCCCGCCTCGGCCGCCAAGTCAGGCAGGTCCTTGTACGAGCGGTAGCCGACGCAACGGGTCGACGGGGCCTCCAGGGCCGCGCGGGCAATGCCCTTGCGCAGCATGAGCAGGGGCTCGCCCTCAAGGGGCAGCCACACGCAGCCCATGCCCATGGTGCCGGTGAGGTAGTAGACCTGGGGCCGGTTGAAAACGAGGAGTCCGCCCGCGTCGGGGTTGAGCTCGCGCAGCAGGCGGCGGCAGCGCGCAAGGCGCAGGGCGAGTTCCTCAACAGGGATGACGGCCAGTGCTTCAAACATTTTGGTGCTCCTTGTCCGGATGTCTGCAGTCAGTATCCGCTCATTCTCTGGACGTCGTCTGGAGGTATTCCGGTCGCTGTCCGGGCTCGCGGTCCAGGGTCTAGGCATTGCCGACGGAATGGAGTATATGCTCACCTGCCGCCCCGGCCACTCATGAGACGGGTCACAGTCCAGGCGGCCAGAGGAAAACATGCTGTACAGCGACAAAGAGCTAGCCGTCCTCCTCTCCAAGGTCAAGACCATCGCCGTGGTCGGAGCCAAGGACAAGCCCGGCCAGCCCGTTGACAGGGTGGGCCGGTACCTCATCGACGCGGGCTTCCGCGTCATCCCCGTGCACCCCAAACGCACCGAGGTCTGGGGCTTGCCCGCGTACCCGACCCTGAACGACATCCCCGAGCCCGTTGACCTGGTGGACCTGTTCCGCGCGGCAGAGGCCTGCCCGGCCCATGCCGAGGAGTTCCTGCGCCTCTCCCCCCTGCCCTGCTGCTTCTGGATGCAGTCCGGCATCGTGAGCCCGGAGGCCAGGACCATACTCTCCGGCCACCAGACGCTTGTCATTGAGGACCGCTGCCTCATGGTGGACCACAGAAACCTTGTGTCCACGGGGTCCGTCCATGCCTGAGACCTCCTTCAACTGCCAGCGCTGCGGCCACTGCTGCCAGGGCGAGGGCGGCATCGTCATGACCGCGCGCGACCGCAAGCGCCTGGCCCGTCACCTGGGCCTGGACATCCCGACCATGCTCGCTGGCTGCGCAGAGTCCAGCGGCGACAAGGTCCGCCTGCGCGCGGGCGATGACGGCTACTGCATCTTCTTCCGCCAGGGGCAGGGCTGCGGCGTGCATCCTGGCCGTCCGGACATCTGCCGCGCCTGGCCCTATTTCCGCGGCAACCTCGTGGACGCCTCCAGCTGGCAGATGATCCAGAGCGACTGCCCCGGAGTGAACCCCGAGGCCGGGCATGCGCTTTTCGTCAGCGAGGGCGTGGACTACCTCTACGAGCACGACCTGGTGCACGAGGCCGGACCCGAGACGCCCCACGCGCTGGTCCTCGACAAGGCCCTCGTGCGGCGCAAGGGCCAATGAACGTCCAGGACTGCCACCGCATCCTCAAGGTGAGCGCCGAAGCAAACCTGGAGGAGGTCAAGGCGGCCTTCCGCCAGCAAGCCTTCCGCCTGCACCCGGACCTGAACCCCTCGCCCAAGGCCGCCGAGCAGTTCCGCCTGTTGAACGAGGCGTACATCCTGCTCACGCGCAGCCTGAAGGACGAGGCCGCCGGGGCCAAGGCCCGGACCGGACCGGCCCAAGGGCCGAAGTCCAAGGCCGAGCAGGCCAGAGCCGAGAAAGCTTACAGCCAGAACCAAGCCAGCGCCCGAAAGGATGCCATGGGCGCCCAGCGCAAGGCCGGAGCCAAGGGCTTCCACCTGGCCGAGGAGGAGGTCCTGCGCGACCTGCTCACCGACCCCTTTGCCCGGCAGGTCTTCGAGGACATATACAGCCAGCTCAAGCGCGAGCAAGCCGGCACGCGGCCCGGCTACGGCCAGGGTCCTGGGTACGGCGGCCCCGTCCACGCGCCGTTCAAGCACCAGGCCCCCCGGCCCGGCCAGCCCGAAGCGCCGCCGCGCCGCAGCCTGAACATCCAGTGGGGCGAAAAGTCGCTTGAGCTGGACATGAGCAAGGGCCTCATGGGCGGCATAAAGTCCTGGCTGCGCAGCCAGCTGGACGATGAGCAGACCGTGCATTTCCCGGCCTACAGCCTGGGACCAGGCAAGACCCTGCGCATCACGATCTCGGCACGCTTCAGCGGCGAGCCAAGAACCGTGGAGATCACCCTGCCCCCGGATTTCGTGGTGGGCCGCCCCATCCGCCTGAAGGGCCTGGGCCGCAAGCTTGGCCCCTTCACCGGCGACCTGTTCCTGCGCATTTTGGCAAAGTAGCACCCGCTCCGCCCGCACCCGCACTTGTCAACCGCCCGGAAATTGACTAGGCCGCAGGAAACGTTCGCGACAAGGAGCAAGAGATGCTCGCCATCCTCGACTACAAAGCAGGCAACCAGACCAGCGTGCGCCGCGCCCTTGACCACCTGGGCATCGAGAACCGCATCACTGCGGACCCGGACCTGCTCTCTGCGGCGGACGGCATCATTTTTCCCGGCGTTGGCGCGGCCGGCCAGGCCATGGACGAGCTGTCCTCCGGCGGCCTGGACGAGGTCCTGAAGAGCCTCATCTGGCAGGAGAAGCCCCTGCTCGGCATCTGCGTGGGCTGCCAGATCCTGCTCGACTACTGCGAGGAGAACGACACCCGCACCCTGGCCGTGATCCCCGGCGAGTGCCGCCTGTTCAACCCGGCCTGGGCCGAGGAGGACGGCACCCCCATCCGCGTGCCGCACATGGGCTGGAACCGCGTGGCCCTGAAAAATGGCTGCGCCCTGTTCAACGACATCCCGCCCGAGGCCGAATTCTACTTCGTGCACAGCTACCACCCCGCGCCCAGGCCTGAGTTCGTCATCGGCGTGACCATGTACGGCGAGAACTTCTGCTCCGTGCACGGCCGCACAGGCCTCTGGGCCGTGCAGTTCCACCCGGAAAAGAGCGGCAAGCCCGGCCTCAAGCTTCTGCAAAACTTCCACGCCTACTGCCTGGAGGCCCGACATGCTCAGTAAACGCATCATCCCTTGCCTGGACGTGCGCAACGGCAAGCTCACCAAGGGCGTGAAGTTCCAGGGCAATGTCGACATCGGTGACCCGGTTGAGACCGCGCGCATGTACTATGAGCAGGGCGCGGACGAGATCGTGTTCTACGACATCACGGCCTCAAGCGAGGGCCGGGGCATCTTCCTGGACGTGGTCGAGCGCGTGGCCAGCCAGATCTTCATTCCCTTTTCCGTGGGCGGAGGCATCAACTCCGTGGCCGACATGCGCGCCGTGCTCCTGGCCGGGGCCGAGAAGGTCTCGGTCAACTCCGGCGCGGTCAAGAACCCGGACATCATCAGCGAGGGCGCGTCCGCTTTCGGCGCCCAGTGCGTGGTGCTGGGCATGGACGTGAAGCGCGTGGACAAGAGCGAGAAGATTCCCTCGGGCTTCGAGGTGGTCATCCACGGCGGCCGCAAGTACACCGGCATGGACGCCATCGAGTGGGCCAAGACCGGCGAGGCGCTGGGCGCAGGCGAGATCTGCCTCAACTCCATCGACGCCGACGGCACCAAGGACGGCTACGACCTGGAGCTGACGCGGAAAGTGACCAAGAGCGTGCGCATCCCGGTCATCGCCTCAGGCGGCGCGGGCAACCCCCAGCACATGGCCGACGCTTTCACACAGGGCAAGGCCTCGGCCGCGCTCATCGCCTCCATCGTGCACTACGGCGAATACACCATCCGCCAGCTCAAGGAGCACATCGCCGCTCAGGGCGTGCCCATGCGCACCACCTGGTAGACCGCTCAAGTATTGCAGCCCCTCCGGCGGCGATTGTCCTAAGCGCAGCGCCACCCCAACACAACGCACCATTATGACCGACCCCTTGCGCCGCTACTCCGACACCCTTGCCGCCCTCACGCGAGACGGTCTGCTGCGCGTGCTCCCCGGGACAAGCACTCCACCTGATTTGCTGGACTTCTCCGGCAACGACTATCTGGGGCTGGCGCGCAGGCCGGAGCTGGTTGAGGCCGCAGCCGAGGCCGGGAGCAGGTTTGGCGCCGGGGCCACGGGCTCGCGGCTGCTCTCCGGCAACACTTCCCTGCACGAGGCCATCGAGGCGCGCATCGCCCGGGACAAGGGCGCAGAGGCGGCGCTGGTCTTCTCCTCCGGCTACCAGGCCAACGCCGCCTGCATCGCAGCCCTGCTGGACAAGACCGTGCTGGGCGCGGAGCCGCTGGTCTTCGCCGACCGCCTGAACCACGCCAGCATGCACCTGGGCTGCGCCCTGGCCGGTGCTCGGCAGACCAGATACCGGCACCTGGACCTGGAAAACCTTCAAGCGCTGCTGGAACAATACAAGGATGAGCCCAAGCCAAAGGTCATCCTGTCCGAAACCGTGTTCGGCATGGACGGCGACCAGATCGACGTGGCCCGGCTCCAGGCCTTGGCCCTGCGCTTCGGCGCGCTCTTGTACCTGGACGAGGCCCACGCCACCGGGGTCTTCGGACCAAACGGCTTTGGTCTGGCCGAGACCATTGAGCTTGCGCCCACAACCGTGGTCATGGGCACCTTCAGCAAGGCGCTGGGCGTCAGCGGCGGCTATGTGGCCTGCTCCACCCTGGTGCGCGACTTTCTCATCAACAAGGCCGGGGGCTTCATCTTCTCCACCGCGCCCTCGCCCCTGGTGCTGGGAGCGGCCCTGTGCGCCTGGGAACTCCTGCCCGGCCTTACGGCTGAGCGCGCCGGGCTGCTCGCCCGCGCCGAACGCCTGCGCCAGACCATGCGTACAATGGGCCTGGACACAGGCGCGTCCACAACCCAGATCGTGCCCGTGATCCTGGGCGATCCCGTGCGCACAACCGCTGCGCGCGACAAGTTGGCCGCCCTGGGCATCCGCGTTTCCGCCGTGCGGCCGCCGACTGTTCCGCAGGGCTCCTCGCGCCTGCGCCTGGGGCTCTCCGCCGCGCACACCGATGCTGACCTGGAGCGCCTCGTCCAAAGCCTCGGCGAGGTCGTGCGCAGCCTATGACCGGCCTGGTGTTCCTGCACGGCTGGGGCTATGGCCCAGACACCTGGGACGGCCTTGCCCGGGGCTTTGGCGCCACGCCGACGGTTGTTCTCAACGCCGGATATTTCAGCCACCGCAGCATGGATCTGCCCCATAATCTCGTGGACAACCCCGGCGGCTGGCTCGGCGTGGGGCACTCCCTGGGCTTCGCCCGGCTGCTGGCCATGGACATCCCCTGGCGCGGGCTGGTGGGCATCGGCGGGTTCCTGCGCTTCTGCCAGAGGCCCGGCCAGACGACAGGCGCGCCCCCGGACATGCTCGACGCCATGATCTCCAGGCTGGGCGTGGCCCCGGAGGACGTGCTGGCGCGCTTCCACAGGCGCTGCGGCCACAGGCTTGCGTCGCTGCCCACACCGCCAGTCGATGGCCTGGCGCGCCTGCGCGTTGACCTGGAGCACCTGCGCGGCCTGAATCTTTCCGCGCCCTTTCGCCCTGTCCCGACGCTGTTCATCCAGGCCCAGGACGACCGCATCGTTTCAACCGAACTGGCGCAGGAGGCCCAGGCGCTCCTGCCCGGCGCACGGCTCGCGCTGCTGGATTCCGGCGGCCACGCCCTGCCCATGACGCGCCCAGCGGACTGCCTGCGGCTGGTCCGGGAGTTCCTGCATGACCTCAGCTGACGACCTCTCCTCGCGCATGTCCCAAACCCAGGCCGTGGCCCAAAGCTTCGGCCGCCGCGCCAGGGACTACACCCGCCACGCGCAATTGCAGCAGCATTCGGCCCGCACCCTGGCGGCATTTCTTCACGAACACGGCGGCCTGCCTGCTGGTCCGGTGGTGGAGATCGGCTGCGGCACCGGGCTTTTGACGGAGCTGCTGCACGAGCCGGGCCGCCCGTATCTGGCCACGGACCTCTCACCGGAGATGCTGGAGCAGTGCCGCTCGCGCCTTGGCGACCAGCGCCAGGGCCTGTCCTTCGCCGTGCTCGACGGCCAGACCGCCGCCTTTGCCGCGCAGCCTGCGGCCCCACCTAGCGCCATCGTCTCCAACCTGACCTGCCAGTGGTTCGCCGACCCGGTGGCGGGCCTGGCCCGTCTGGCCCGGCAGACCCCGCTCCTGGCCTTTTCCGTGCCCCTTGCGGGCAGCTTTCCCGAGTGGGAGGCGGCCTTCGCAGACCTGGGCCGCAGCTCCGGGCTTTTGCCCCTGCCGGATGAGCGCTCCGTGCTCGCGGCCCTGGAGGACCTCGCGCCCAGGCGTCTCGTGCAGCGCGTGGAAGAGCGGCCCCAGCATTTCCCCAGCGCCAAGGCCTTTGCCGACAGCTTCCGGCTCATCGGCGCGGACCAGCCGCGCCAGGGCTACACCCCGGCACCCATCCGGCCCGTGCTGAGGCGCTTCGCCAGCGGCCTGGACGCCACGGTGCGGATACTCTATTGCCTTGTCATGAGGGATGGGCTGTGAGGGTTTTCGTCACCGGCACGGACACCGGGGTTGGCAAGACCGTTGCCAGCGCCTGGCTTTGCCTGCACACCGGCGCGGACTACTGGAAGCCCGTGCAGTCAGGATATCCTCCGGACCGCGATGCGGACGAGGTGGCCCGGCTGTCCGGCGCGCGCATCCACCCGGAGCGCTATCTGCTGCGCCTGGCGCGCTCGCCCCAGGAGGCTGCGGCAGCCGAAGACCTGCGCATCGGCCTGGACGACTTCAGCCTGCCCCAGACCGAACGCCCGCTCGTCATCGAGGGCGCTGGCGGGGTGCTGGTGCCGCTCAATGAGGACGAGACCATGCTCGACCTCATGGCGCGCCTCTCGGCCCCGGTGGTGGTGGCGGCCCGCACGGGCCTGGGCACCATCAATCACACCTGCCTGACGCTGGCCGCCCTGCGCGCGCGCGCGCTGCCCGTGCTCGGCGTCATCCTCTGCGGCGAAGCGAATCAGGCCAACGCAGAGGCCATCGAACATTTCGGCAACGTCCGCGTGCTTGGGCATATCCCGCCGCTGACGCCGCTCTCGCGTGAGGCGCTGCTGCGCGTGTCCCCGGTTCGTGAGACCCTTGAATGGGTGAGGTGGAAGCCATGAGCGACAAGGCAAACATCATCGACATCGTCAAACTGGACCAGCAGCACGTGTGGCACCCCTTTGGCCAGGAGCAGACCGCGCCCGTGCCCCTGCCCGTGGCCCGCGCCTGCGGAGCCTCGCTGTTCCTGGAGGACGGCCGGGAGATCCTGGATTTGGCCTGCAGCTGGTGGGTCAACGTGCACGGCCATTGCCACCCGGCCATCGCCGAGGCCCTGGCCCAGCAGGCAAGCACGCTTGAGCACGTGATCTTCTCCGGGTTCACCCATGCACCCGCCGCGCGCCTGGCCGAGGCCCTTGTCCACGCCCTGCCCCGGACCCGGGTCAACGGGAAGGACAAGGGGCTGGACCGGGTGTTCTACTCCGACAACGGCAGCACAGCGGTGGAGGCCGCGCTCAAGATGGCCTTCCAGTCCTGGCGCAACAAGGGCGAGCGCCGCCGCACCCTGTTCCTGGCCTTTGAGGGCGCCTACCACGGCGACACCTTCGGGGCCATGTCCGTGGGCCGCAGCTCCGGATTCTACGCGCCTTTCGAGGACGTGCTGCTCAAGGTGCGCTTCACGCCCTTTGCCGAGACCTGGCTGAACGATACAGAAGTTGAGGAGCGCGAGGCTGCCGCCCTGGCCGAGCTGGACGCCATCCTGGAGCTCGACGGCATGCGCATCGCCGGGTTCATCGCCGAGCCGCTGGTGCAGGGGGCCTCTGGCATGCGCATGTGCCGCCCGGAGTTCCTGCGCGCCGTGTGCGAACGGGTGACAGCCCATGGCATCCCGGTCATCCTGGACGAGGTCATGACCGGCTTCGGCCGCACAGGCACGCTCTTCGCCATGGAGCAGGCGGGCGTTGTGCCGGACCTTGTGTGCCTGTCCAAGGGCATCACCGGCGGGTTCCTGCCCCTTGCCGCCACCGTGGCCTCCACCGCGATCTACGACTGCTTCCTGGGCCAGGATTTCAGCACAGCCTTTGCCCACGGCCACTCCTACACGGCCAACCCGCTGGGCTGCGCCGCAGGCCTGGCCTCCCTGGCGCTCTTTCAGACCGAGCAGACGCTTGGGCGCATCAACGCCATCCGCGAGGCCAACCTGGGCTGGCTGGCCGAGGCCGCGCAACTGCCCGGCGTCAACCGGGCCCGCGCCCTTGGCTCCATTGCGGCGGTGAACCTCGGCGGCACAGGCGAAGGCGACTACAACTCGTTCCTCGGCCCAAAGCTCAAGGCCCGCTTCCTGGAGTCGGGCCTGCTCGTGCGGCCCATGGGCAACGTGGTCTACCTCATGCCTCCGGCCTGCATCACGCCCGCCGAGCTGGCCCGCGCCCACGTGCTCAGCCTTGAGGTGCTGCGCGAAACCGCCCCGCTTTACGCCAAAAGCTGAAAAAAGCGCGGCACAAGAAAACGCCCGCTCCGGCCACCACATGGGAGGGGCCGGAACGGGCGTTTTCTTGTCTGGGCGGCTCGGCTCTCAGTCGGCCTGAAAGGTTCCGCTTTTGCCGCCGCTTTTGAAGACCAGGCGGCAGTTGGTGATGACGATGTCCTTCTGCACGGCCTTGCACATGTCGTAGATGGTGGCTGCGGCGATCTGCGCGGCCACGAGCGCCTCCATCTCAACGCCGGTCTTGGCGCTGGTGCGCGACTCGGCTTCAATGAGCACACGGCAGCCCGGCTCGTCGATCTCAAAGGTGATGTCCGCGAAGTCCAGCGGCAGCGGGTGGCAGAGCGGGATCAGGTCGGCGGTGCGCTTGGCGGCCAGGATGCCAGCGATGCGCGCTGTGCCGAGCACCTCGCCCTTGGGCAGGGCCTTCTGCACCAGCAGGCGCATGGTCTCCTGATTCAGCAGAACCTCAATGCGCACGCGGGCGATGCGCACGCTCACGTCCTTGGTGGTCACGTCGACCATGCGGGCACGGCCGTCAGCGTCCAGATGCGAAAACTCACCGCTCATGCACGCCTCCTAGTCACCCATGACTTTCTCTTTGGCCTTCTTGAAGAAGTTCTTGGCCTTCTTCAGCGGCTTCTCTTCCTCCAGCTTGGCGAACTCGCGCAGGATCTCCTCCTGGCGGGCGGAGAGCGAGGTGGGGGTCTCCACCTTGATCTCGATGAGCAGGTCGCCCTTGCGGCCGCCGCCTGGATGCGGCATGCCCAGGCCCCGCAGCTGAAAGACCTCGCCGCCCTGGGTGCCCTTGGGGATGTCCACGGTGATGGGGTCGTCCAGGGTGGGCACCTCGATCTTGTCGCCGAGGGCGGCCTGGACGAAGCTGACGCTGCGGTGCAGCACCAGGTTCTGGCCCTGGCGCTCAAAGACCTTGTCCGGCTCCACGGTCATGACCACGTAGAGGTCGCCGGGAGGCCCGCCGTTGACGCCGGGTTCGCCCTCGCCGCGCAGGCGCAGCCGCGAGCCGTCGTCCACGCCGGCCGGGATGCGCACCTTGAGTTCGCGCATCTGGCTGGTCTGACCGCCGCCTCGGCAGGTGGCGCAGAACTGGCTGATGATCTTGCCGCGACCGTGGCAGCTGGGGCAGGTCACGGAGATGCGGAAGAAGCCCTGGGCCTGCTGGACGTGGCCGCTGCCACGGCACTGGCCGCAGTTTTTCATCTCGGTCCCGGGTTCGGCCCCGGTGCCCTTGCAGCTCTCGCAGGGCACGCTGACCGGGATGTCGAGCACAACCTCATCCCCCTTGGCAGCCTGCCGGAAGGTGATGTTCAGGTTGTAGCGCAGGTCCATGCCGGCCTGGGCGCGCCGGCCCCCGGAACGAGCGCCCCCGGCAAAGCCGAAGACCTCGCCGAAGATGTCGCTGAAGGCCCCGAAGATGTCCTCGGAGGAGCTGAAGCCCCCGCCTCCGCCGTTCAGGCCCTCGTGGCCGAAGGTGTCGTAGCGGCGGCGTTTCTCGGGATCGCGCAGCACGTCGTAGGCCTCGGCTGCCTCCTTGAATCTGGACTCGGACTCGGCGTCGCCCTGGTTGCGGTCAGGGTGGTGCTCCAGGGCCAGCTTGCGATAGGCGCGCTTGAGTTCATCTTCGGAGGCGTTCTTCTGCACCCCGAGGATCTCGTAAAAATCACGTTTGGACATGGGCGGCTATGCTATTTGTCGTTTGAGGCGTGTATGCCGGCCTCGGGGATGGAATCCGCAGGCAGGACCTTTCCCTGGGCGATCTCGCGCAGGGCGGTGACCGCTTCCTTGTTGTTCGAGTCGATCAGGGGGGGATACCCTTCACGATACTGCTTCACGCGCTTGATGGCCATCTGGACGATGAGAAAACGGTTGCCGACCTTGGCCAGGCAATCTTCAACTGTGATTCTCGCCATGCATGTCTCCTTGAACTAATACATTATGAAAGATGTTCACGGGCTGCGGGTCATTCCCCTGGAGGACGAACCGGTCGTGAAGGCAGGTAGCCTTGCAATTCCTCGATGATCTGGTTGCCGACAGGATAGAACATCTCTTCGGAGCCAACCTTGAGCCAACATTGATCAGGCGGAAGCCTGGGGTCGGAATAGAACAGGAAGGAGGTCAACACAGCGGCATCCTTCGTAAACAGCTCCAGTGCCAAGCGCTGCACAGCCGGATAGCCCAACTTGGACACCGGCTCCGCTTCGAACCGTAATTCTTTAAGTCTCCACAGCGACAAGTCAAGCCCGGCGAGCTTGCGCCCGTGCTCGCGGTCCTCCCAGCCGGTGGCGCTCTTCTCCGCCACCAGAGTCTGGTTGCCCATGACCGAGTATATCCTGGCGCTCTGCACACGGGCCGAATCGTAAGTGATGACGCCGCGCCACTGCATGTCAAAGGCCAGCCGGAACAGGGTCTTGGCCTTGTCGCCTTCCAGCAGGAAACCCGCCGGGTGGCGGGTGGAGCGGCCAAAGGCCTGCTCGGTCTCGCCCTGGGGGAAGACCTCCAGGCGCAAAGGCTCCGTGGCCTTGGCCATGAGGATGTCCAGGGTGAAGGAAGGACGGCCTGCAGGCTGACGGTCGTTCCTGGTCAGGATGCTGTCGGCGGTAATGGCGGTCAGGTTGTGCAGGAACAGGCGCACCTCGGAGGAGGAAACCGTGGAGCCCTTGAGCGACTCCGGGCGCAGGAAGACAAAGGAGTCGTCCTTGCGCTCCAGCTCCCACTGGGTGCCCGTGGCGCCCGAGACGGTCAGGTGCTGGGCCTCGTCGGTGTGCAGATCCAGCAGGCGGTAGTCGAAATAGTGGTCCGAGGGCTTGTCGATCTGGTGCAGGATGCTGGCGTCCAGCAGGAACACCGCCCCAGGAGCAAGCGAGCTCTGCGCGTAGAGCGCGGCGCCAGTGGGTGCCTCATGGCCGAAGCTCAACAGCACATCGCCCAGGCCCAGGGTCGCGGGGCGCAGCAGAATGCGCACGGAGGGTTCGGAAAAGCCGTACCCGGCCAGCTCAGACTCGGGCACCTGGTCAAGGCTCTGGGTGGGGCGGTTGTGGGAGATGGCGCCAAGCAGGGTGTCGATCCTGGCCTTGTCCGCCGGGGTGGGCAGCGCGTCGGGCTCGGCGCCGGCAATGCGAACCACCCATCCGCTGGACTCTTTGGCCAGGGTGTAGTGCTCGGTCCGGGTGGTGATCTCTATGGACTGCACGACGTCAAGGGTATAATTGGGCCACACGCCACTCCCCAGGCGGTGCTCCTGAGTGCTCAGGAACAGTCCGACTGCAAGCGCCACGATCAGCACGAGCATTAACAACACCCCGGAGCGGGGCAGGTGCATGGTCAAGGGTGGCCTTCCAGGTTAGGCATCGGGCAGTGCCCTCGTCAAACATTCCGCCACAAAGCGGCCTGAGTCTCGGAAGAACGGGGCTGGGCCCCGTGGCTGCACAGCAAACAAGAACAAAATTTACTATAGGAACTCGGCTTGCGTGTCAAACGTAAATGCACTAGGTCCACTTTGCGCTCCGGGAGCGCATGAGGAGGATACCACAGTGGCCGGATTCGGCAAACTTTCGTATGCGCAGAAGAAATGTGTCAGTAGCGTGGGCATGCTCATGCAAAAGACCGGCATGGCTGGACCAGGCGCGCGCATCGGCGTGGCGGTTTCCGGCGGAGTGGACAGCTTCGCGCTCATCAAGACCCTGACCATCCGCAAGGCCATCGTGCCCTTCCCCCTGGAACTCATGGTGCTGCACGTGAACCCGGGCTTCGACCCCGAAAGCCACCAGCCGCTGGTTGACTGGGTTCAGGCCGAGGGTCTGTCCGCGCACATCGAGCTGAGCGACTACGGCCCCAGGGCGCACACCAGCGAGAACCGCAAGAACTCACCCTGCTTTTATTGCAGCATGCTCCGGCGCAAGCGCCTCTTCGACCTCTGCCAGGAGTACAACCTGACGCACCTGGCCTTTGGGCACAATGCCGACGACCTGGCTGTGACCTTCTTTATGAATGTGGTGCAAAACGGCCGCGTGGACGGGCTCTCCGCCTGCGAGGACTTTTTCGGGGGTCGGCTCAAGGTGGTCCGCCCGGCCCTGTTCCTGGAGAAGTCCTTCATGCGTGCCGCCGCACGCCAGTGGGGGCTGCCCGTGTGGAAGAACAACTGCCCGTCCAGCGGAAACACGCGCAGAACCGAGATCCACGACTGGCTCAAGCTGGAGACCGGCAAGGACAAACGCATCAGCAACAACGTCTACAACGCCCTGCGGCGCTATCAGCTGGACAGGCACGGCCTGGACTTGACCGGTCTTTGATCATGGGCTAAAGGAAGACCAACCTTGACCCATATTCCCTTGTGACAAAACCCCCTATCTGGAATAATTGATGTTTTTTGGACGCTTCCATATAGTTATCTTCCGCGAAAAACGCGGTACCCCGCGAAAGCTGCAGCTCAAGGGCTGGATGCTCATGGGACTGGGGCTTGTCCTGACCTTGCTTGTGGCTGGAAACATTGTCCTTTTGAAAAATTTCGCCAGCAGCGGAAGCCTGGAAAGAAGCCTCAACCTCACCGAAAAATCCGCCCACGAACAGAAATCCCAACTCCTCAACCTGAGCCAAAAGCTCGTCACCCTGCAAAAGGATGTGACGCGCATCCGCGACTTCGACTCCAAGCTCCGGGTCATGATCAACCTGGAGCAGGAGAACATCATAAGCGTGGCGCCCAGAGGCGGCTCAAGCCAGGACGTCGCCAAGGGCTACCTGCCGCTGTACCGCCAGGAGCTCCTGGCCCGCAAGATGAACGAATTTCTGCGCCAGCTCTCGGTCGAGGCGCGCATGGAAGAGGTCCGCCAGCAGGAGATCATCCAGCGGCTTCGCGCCAACAGGGACGTGCTCGAGGCCACTCCGTCGGTCTGGCCGGTGAGCGGCTGGGTCACCTCCGGCTTCGGCTGGCGCGGTTCGCCCTTCACCGGCAAGCGCGAGTTCCACAAGGGCCTGGACATCTCCGGCCCGACCGGCACCCCGGTCTACGCACCCTCGCGCGGGGTGGTGGCCTTTATCGAGCGCGACCCGGCTTACGGCCTGGTGGTGAACATGACTCACGGCTCCGGCCTGGTCACCAGCTACGCCCACCTCTCGCGCGTGGCCGTGAAGGTGGGCCAGGTGGTCCAGCGCGGCGAGGTGGTGGCCTACATCGGCGACACCGGCCGCAGCACCGGTCCGCACCTGCACTACGAAGTGCGCATCAGCGGCGTCCCGGTTAATCCCATGCGCTACATCCTGAATTAACCGCCTCCCCGACAGCCTGGCCCGGCATGGCCCCACGAGGGTGCGTGCCTGGCGCCACCCTTTCCCTGGACGCCCGGCGCAACCTGGGCTACTCTCATGCGCTGCGTCCGGCCCGGACCGCGCGACCTGCGCGGCCAGTTCCGGACGCCCAGGCGGAAGTTCATGGACATCTTCAATTTCGACCCACGCATGGTCATCAGCTTCTACCTCACGCTGTTCCGCATCAGCGTGGTCCTTTTCGTCATGCCCTTTTTCGGCGACACAATGCCCAATGTCATCAAGGCGACCCTGCTCATCGTGCTCACCCTGGCCGTGTGGCCCAAGCTGTCCTTCGCCCCGGAACTGTTCCCGGGGAATCCGGCCATGCTCGTGCCTATGTTCGCAGGCGAGATCGTGCTCGGCATGACGCTCGGCATCATCGTGCGCATGCTCATCGCCGCCGTGCAAATCGGCGGCGCCATCATCAACTTCCAGATGGGCTTCTCCATGGTCAATGCCATCGACCCACTGACCGGCCAGTCCGAGCCCGTGACCACGCACTTCATCTACATGTGCACCATGCTCACCTTCCTGGCGCTCAACGGGCACCTGAACCTCATCCAGGCGCTGGGCAGAAGTTTTGAGCTTGTGCCGCCGGGCGGACTCTTTCTGACGCCAAAGCTCATGAACGAGGTCATGTACTTCTCCAGGGAGATGTTCGTCCTTGGCGTGCGCATCGCGGCCCCCGTTATCCTGGCCCTGTTCCTGGTGGACCTTTCGCTTGCGCTCATCTCCAAGATGGCTCCGCAGATGAACGTCATGACCATGGGCTTCCCCCTCAAGATCATGGTCGGCTTCCTGTTTTTGACCTTCATCATGGAGCAGATGACGGACTACGTCACAAACTTCATTCAATCCATGGACATGGTCTTCATGCACATCATGAAGATCGGCGTGATACAACCGTAGTCCCGGCCAGGTACACACGGCATGTCCAGAGAAGATCCAAGCAGAACAGAAAAAGCCACGGACAAACGTATCAAGAAATCCCGTGACGAAGGCAGCGTTGCGCGCTCCGGCGAGGTCAGCACGGTTTGCGTGCTTTTGACTGCGGTTGTCGCGCTGCGCTACATGATTGAATTTTACCTCAAAAACTTTAATGAAATATTCAACTGGTTCTTTGTGGAAGGCCTCACCCAGGAGCTCAACCAGCAGACCGTCTACCGCATGTTCGTTTGGGCGCTGCTCAAGATGGCCTTGCTGCTCCTGCCCTTCATGTGCCTCATCGGCCTGGCAGCGTACACCAACATACGCTGGCAGGTGGGCAAGCTCTGGACCTTCAAGTTCAAGTGGAGCCGCATCAACTTCAACATCCCGGCCGCGCTCAAGAAACTCATGATCAGCCCGGACGTCCTGGTGCGCCTGGGCCGCAGCCTCATCCAGGCCACCATCGTCGCCATCGCCCCGTACATAGTCATCAAACAGGAGATGCCGAACCTCATCCCCCTGTTCCATCAGAACGTGCTCGGCATCTCCTCCTACATGCTCATGGTGGCCTACAAGATGTTCTGCTACGCCTTGGTGCCCATGATCCTCATGGCCATCGCCGACCTGTGGTGGACGCGCTACCGCTACAACGACAACCTGATGATGACCAAGGAAGAGGTCAAGGACGAACGCCGTCAGGCCGAAGGCGACCCGGAAGTCAAGGCGAAGCAGCAGCGCAAATTCATGGAGTTCATGGCCAGGCGCCTGAACTCCAGCGTTCCCAGGGCCGACGTTGTCATCACCAACCCCACCCACTACGCCATCGCCCTGCGCTACGACCTGACCGAGGCCCCGGCGCCCATGGTGCTGGCCAAGGGCGCAGACAGAATTGCAAAAAGAATCAGGGATTTGGCCATCGAGAACGACATCCCCATCGTCGAAAATCCACCTCTGGCACAGGCTTTGTATAAGCAGGTGGAAATCGGTGAGACCATCCCCGAGGAGATGTACCAGGCCGTGGCCGCAATTCTGGCCCGACTGGCTAAGTTCAAGGGCCGCAAAGGCTAGCTCCTCCTTTCAGGTGATGCTCTCTCCCGCGCACAAACCGCAGGGAGCGTCAAGATTATGGCCACCCCCAAAAACAAATTCGCCAGCATAGACATCGACTACACCCAGTTTGCCAAGCAGGGAGACATTCTCCTCGCCGCAGGCGTGGTCATCGTGCTGCTGATCATGCTTGTTCCCACGCCGACCATCATCATCGACTTCATGCTGACCTTCAGCATCGCCATCAGTCTCGTCATCCTGGTCACCAGCATGTTCCTTGAATCACCCATGGAATTCTCCATCTTTCCATCCCTGCTGCTTGTAACAACCCTCATGCGGCTGGCGCTCAACGTGGCCTCCACCCGCCTCATCCTGATGCACGGCCACGAAGGCACGGGAGCTGCGGGCAGCGTCATCCAAAGCTTCGCCGAGTTCGTTGTCGGCGGCAACTACGCCATCGGCATTGTCATTTATTGGATTCTGTTCACCATCAACAAAACCGTCGTCGTCGGCGGCATGTCACGCATCGCGGAAGTTGCAGCACGCTTTACCCTGGACTCCATGCCCGGCAAGCAGATGGCCGTTGAAGCGGACCTGAACGCTGGCCTCATCGACGAGCCCGAGGCCACGCGCCGCCGCGAAAAGATCCGCAAGGAATCCGACTTTTACGGCGCCATGGACGGCGCAGGCAAGTTCGTCTCCGGCGACGTCAAGGCCGGCGCCATCATGCTGATGATCAACCTGGTGGGTGGCTTCTTCATTGGCGTGTTCCAGAAGGACATGAGCTGGCTTGATGCAGCAAGGACCTTCACCATGCTGACCATCGGCGATGGTCTGGTTGCCACCATTCCTTCGCTCATCACCGCCACGGCCACAGGCATCATCGTCTCCCGCTCCGCCGCAGAGGCCAAGATGGGCGAGGAATTCCTCGGCCAGCTGACCTTCCACCACCGCGCGCTCAAGCTCGTGTCCGGCATCCTGCTCGTCTTCGGCCTGATTCCGGGCCTGCCCACCCTGCCCTTCCTGTTCTTCGCCGGGCTCGTGTACTGGATCGCCCGCATGTCCGAACGCACCCGCCCCGAACACGAGGCCAAGATCAAGTCGGAAAAGGACAAGGCCAAAGGCGGCGCCTCGCAGCTGGATACCCCGGAAGAGGTGCAGTCGCTCTTGCCGCTGGACCAGCTGGAACTGGAGGTCGGCTACGGGCTCATCCCGCTGGTGGACGAGGAGCAGAACGGCAACCTGCTCTCGCGTATCCGCTCCATCCGCCGCCAGTTCGCCCTGGACATGGGCGTGGTCATCCCGTCGCTGCACCTGCGCGACAACCTGCAGCTCAAGCCTGGCGAGTACCGCATGCTGGTGAAGGGCAACGCCATCGCCTCGGCCGAGATATTGATCGACCACTTCCTGGCCATGGACCCCGGCGACGCCAAGCACCGCATCGAGGGCGTGGAGACCGTGGAGCCCGCCTTCAACCTGCCTGCCGTCTGGATTCCGGACGTGCAGCGCGAGGCCGCCATGCTGGCCGGCTACACCGTGGTCGACCCGTCCACCGTGGTGGCCACGCACCTGACCGAGGTCTTCCGCCGCAACCTGCAGGACTTCCTGGGCCGCCAGGAGGTGCAGGACCTCCTGAACAATCTGGCCAAGCGCGCGCCCAAGGCTGTGGAAAACCTGGTGCCGAACATGCTGCCTCTCGGCACCGTGCAGAAGGTTCTCCAGAACCTGGTGCGCGAGGGCGTCAGCATCCGAGACATGATGACCATCACCGAGGCTCTGTGCGACTACGGCCCGGCCATCCAGGACGCCGGGATGCTCACGGAGTACGTGCGCGCCCGCATGGGCCGTACCATCGTCAAAAACTACATGGCCAGCGACGGCAGCCTGCCCATCATGACCCTGTCCGGCGAGATCGACGAACTCTTGACGACAAGCGTGCGCAGCAGCGACCAGGGCGGCTATCTGGCCCTGGAGCCGGGCAAGGCCCAGCAGGTCATCAAGGCCATCTCCACGGCCCAGGACAACACCGCAGGCACCGACGGGCAGCCGGTTCTCTTGACCGCACCGCAGATCCGGCCACATCTGGCCCAATTGTTGCTTCGCTTCCTGCCAACCATGCCTGTGGTTTCACAGGCGGAAATACCGGCAGATATCCGAATCCATTCACTCGCCACTGTGAAGCTGGGCTGATACTATGCAAGTAAAAACATTCAAGGGATCGGATACACAGGCCGCCCTGGCGCTGGTCAAGGCTGAGCTCGGCGACGACGCCATCATCCTGAACACCAAGACCGTGCGCACCGGCGGCGGGAAAACCTGCGAGATCACCGCAGCCATCGACCCGAAGGCCAAGAACGGCAATGGCAATGGCTCAGGCTCCGGCCAGCGCGATCCCGGCGGTTTCGTGCCCATGCAGGATTCGAATCCCTCGGACTGGACCTGCGAATGGCGGCAGATCAAGGACCATCTAATGGCCCTGGTGAAGCCCCAGATGAACATGAGCGACCTGGCCCCCAGGCAGCGCGTGGCCCTCCAGTATTTGGAGCGCGAGGAAGTGGACACCCAGGTCATGCTCAAGGTCTTCCTCGACCTCAAGGCCGATGCCGACCGCCCAATTCTCCCTGTGCTGGAGTCCGTAGCCCCCTGCTACGGGTTCGGGTCAAAAAAATGGCTCCAGAAGATCCACGTCTTTGCCGGGCCGCATGGCGCAGGCAAGACCTCCTGCCTGGTGCGCCTGGCCCTGCGCGAGAAACAGCTCAAGCCCAAGTCGCGCATCTGCGTGGTGGCCTCCGACGAGGGCCAGGGCAAGGGCCGGCTCGTGCTGCGCCACTATGCAGACCTCTCCGGCCTAGCCTTCCGCGAGGCGGGAAATGCCGAGGAGATGGAGGAATTGCTCAAGGAAGCGCACAAGTTCGACATGATCCTCATCGACCTGCCCGGCCTGTCCGGCAAGGCCACGCTGGCCGAGCGCCTGGACGACCTGGGCCTGTCCAGCAGCCGGGACATGGCCGCGCACCTCGTGGTCGCGCCGTACTTCAGCGCCAGCCAGTATGCGGAAATCGCCAGGCGCTATGGCTGCCCACAACTGAAAAGTCTCATCTGGACGAAACTGGATGAAGCCTGTACCTTTGGCGCACTGCTCAACATGGCGCGGCTGACCGAGCTCCCCGTTTCAGCATTGTCTTTTGGTGCGGGACTCAAGAACACCATCACTCCCGCTGTCAGCGAGATGTTGTGGCGGCTCATCTTCAAGCACACCCTGCCCGGCGCGACAGCCGAGCGGAATTGATAGCGAGGCAGGCAATGACAAGCTCTCTTCCTCTGGTCTTCTCGGTCACTTCCGGCAAAGGCGGGGTCGGCAAGACAAACATTTCCGTGAACCTGGCCCTGGCCTTGACCAGGATGGGCAAGCGCGTGGTCATCCTCGACGCCGACTTGGGTCTGGCCAATGTGGACGTGATCCTGGGCATCACGCCCAAGCTCAACCTCTTCCACCTCTTCGCCGAGGGCATGACCCTCGAGAAGATCCTCTGCGACACGCCGTACGGCTTCCGCATCCTGCCGGCCGCCTCGGGTGTCAGCGACATGGTCAACCTGAACACCGGCCAGAAGCTGGACCTCCTGGAGTCCATGGACTACCTGGAGGGCGGCATCGACCACCTCATCGTGGACACCGGCGCCGGCATCAACGACAACGTGCTCTACTTCAACATCGCGGCCAGTGAGCGCCTTGTGGTGCTGACCACCGAGCCCACTTCGCTGACGGACGCATACGCGCTCATCAAGGTGCTCAAGCTGAAGCACGGCGTGGACCGCTTCCGCGTACTGGTGAACATGGCGAAGGACGAAAAAGTCGCCAAGGAGATCTTCACCAAGCTCTACAAGGCCTGCGACCACTTTTTAAGTGGCGTATCCCTTGATTTTGTGGGCTTCATCCCGCAGGATGCGGCAGTGCGCAAAGCCGTCATCGCCCAGACGCCGTTCACGCATTTAACCCCTGATTGCCCCGCCAGCGTGGCCATAGGTCAGGCAGCGGCCAAGATAACCAGTTGGAAAGTCACGGCGAAGGCAGATGGAAACATTAAATTCTTCTGGAAAAAGCTGCTCTTCCAGGAGCAGTCCGTGGCGTGATTTAGAGACCGGCACTGTTGCCTGGCCGCAATTTCCACCGCGCGACCAGGAAAACATCGTCCGTCACTACGCCCCGAAGATCCGCATCCTTGCGCTCCGGATGAAGAACAAGCTGCCACAAAGCGTGGAGCTTGGCGAACTCATCAGCGCAGGGAGCATCGGTCTGCTTGACGCTTTGGGAAAGTTCCGCCCGGAGCTGGGCATCAAGTTCGACACCTACGCGGAGAACCGCATCAAGGGCGCCATGCTCGACGAGCTGCGCCGCATGGACTGGTTCTCTCGCGGCATGCGCCAGAAGGTGAAGATGCTCGACGAGGCCATGCGCCAGATCGAGCATGAAACAGGCTCCACGGCAACGCAGGAGCAGTTGAGCACAAAGACCGGTTTGTCCTCGCGCGAGGTGCAACAGGGTCTGGAGGCCTTGCAAAACCAGTTGTGTGTCAGCCTCGACGCGTTTCAGGAGAATTTCGTCGGCACCCGCGAGTCCTTGTCCGAGAACGAGCCATACCAGTCCACTGCATTCCAAGAAATGGTTGACAAGATTGCAGGCCTCATAGAAGAGTTGACTCCTAGAGAGAAGCTTGTCATATCACTCTACTACGGTGAAGAATTGAACATGAAGGAGACCGCCCAGGTCATGGACATCACCGAGGGCCGCGTCTCTCAGTTGCATTCACAGGCTTTGGCCAAGCTCCGCGACAACTTCCGGCGGCGCTACGAAAACGCAGATTGATTCAAGGGGAGAACAACATGCCTGCAGACAAGAATATGCGCATCCTTATCGTCGATGATTTTTCCACCATGCGCAAGATCATCAAGAACATCCTCCGCCAGCTCGGCTTCAACAACGTCACCGAGGCTGACGATGGCACCACCGGTTGGGAAGTCCTCAACCGCGACAACATCGACTTCATCATCTCCGACTGGAACATGCCGCAGATGACCGGGATCGAGCTCTTGCGCAAGGTGCGCTCCAGCGAGGAATACGCCAGCACCCCATTCCTCATGGTCACGGCCGAAGCCCAGCAGGAGAACATCATCGAAGCCGTTCAGGCCAAGGTTTCCAACTACATCGTGAAACCGTTCACCCCGGAGACCCTGGGCCAGAAGATCGACAAGATCTTCGCAGCTTAAGGCCTAACCCTTTAATGGGGGGGCATGCTCGACATGGTTCCAGATCCGGCTGAGGAGGCAAGACCAACAGGCGCAGGAAAACCTGACAACAATGATGTCATGCTGGACACCAGTGAGCCGTCGCGCGCCGCGCAGAAGGTCGACCTTGACCTGGACGACGCGCCCTTCCTCGAGGAAGAGGAAGAGGTCAAGCCGGAAGCGCCAAAACCAAAGAAGGAAGTAAGCCTCGCCGAAGACGAGGCGGAAAAGCCGGCCCCCAGAGACCGGAAAAAGCTCATCATCATCGGCGCAGCAGCCCTGGTCCTCGTGCTGGCGCTCGGTCTTGCCGCCAAGTTCTTCTTCTTCAAGGGCAAGGCCCCCGCCCCCGCCGACAAGACGGCCCAGTCAGCCGCACAGGACAACAACACGCAGGCCGTTGCGCCCGAGCTCCCAGAAATCCAGGTCCGCATGGAGCCGTTCTGGGTGGAGCAAAAGGGCGAGGGTGACGAGGTGCGCTTCCTCATTGCGCGCATCCTGCTGAGCACGCACGATGAGAATATCGCCAAGGAATTTCAGGCCAGAATGATGCAGGCCAGAAACGCCATCTTCTACTACCTAAAAAATAAAGATGTTCAGTTTTTGGCCGATGAGAAGAACGCTGAGAAGTTGAAGTCAGAACTGCTCCTGGTCGTCAACCAGTATGTCAGCGACGGCAAGTTCGATACACTCCTGTTCGAGGAATATGTGGTGAAATAGCATGGCTACCACGCCGCTTGACCTGCCCATTCTGATCTCACAACTGCCCAACATGCAGCAGATGGCGGGCTCGCACATCATTCCGCAAGACGCCCAGCAGGCCCTCTTCGGCCAGATGGTGGCCGACCAGCAGCGCAAGGTCGAGCAGACCGTCCAGGAAGTGGAAAAGAAGGAGAAGCTGGAAGCCATCAGCCAGGATACCGGCGGCAAGAACTCCGCGCCGGGCTTCTCACGACAACGCCGCAGACCGCCCCCAGAGACCATTCCGGAACCTGACACCCAGTCGTCCAACGCCTCGCCTTGGGCCGGAAACATCATCAACGTAAAGATTTGAGACCACCTGACCGCGCTCTACTTGGGCCGCTTCCGGTCTTCCTCCTCCTCTTCCTCCAGTTCCTCCTTTGACGGATAGCGTCCGGTGAACCAGTATTCAAGCCACCTCCGCCTGCGTCTGCGCGCCGCCGGAGGCCCAGGCCTGTCCTTGAGCCGGTCGACGAAGATGGTGAGGAACAGTCCAAACCCAAAAACAACCAGAGCAAACCACCAGTTGTTCATTTCTCCCCCGAACGTGGACTGCATTTTCCTTTGCACATGATTCCGGCCTACGGCGATTTTTCTAAAAACGCGAGATATTTTATGCGGCAGTCGCGATGGCATTGCCTCTATGCCCGTGAATGTGCATAATGCATGAGCGGACACGGCGCATGGCCTGATTTCCGCCACCACAAACATGCGAGGAGGAAGAGTGCCCATACCGAACGATTACACACTGTTCAGCGGCGGCGCCCAGGGCGCCGAGGCCGAGTTCGGCAAGCTGGCCGAGAAAATCGGCGTCCAGGAGGTCAACTTCTCCTTCGAAGGCCACAAGATCGAACGAACCCGCGGCCTGCGAATGCTCACCTCCGAGGAACTCATGCGCAAGGACGTCAGCCTGACCTACGTGTCCAAGCTACTGGACCGCAACTTCAGCAACGCCCCGCACATCCGCATGGTCATGCGCACCATCATGTACCAGGTCGACGCAGGCCTTGAGGTCTTCGTCATCGGCAACATCCTGGACAACGGCACCGTCAACGGCGGAACCGGCTGGGGCGCGGAGTTCGCCAAGATCTGCAACAAGCCTCTGTTCGTCTTCGACCAGGTGAAGAGCGGCTGGTTCAGCTTCGCGCACGGCAAGTGGGAAGCTGTGGAGGCGCCGGTGATCACAAAGACCCATTTCACGGGCACGGGCACGCGCTTTCTGGAAGACAACGGCCGCCAGGCCATTGCCGACCTCTTCACGCGCTCCTTCCGCGCCTCGGTCTAGCTTTCGCAACAGAACAGCGGGCGATCCCTGTCCTCACCCGGACGAGATCGCCCGCTGTTCGCACGAATTGATTTTCCGCACAAAACCGTGCATCCCAACTCCATGGCTGGGCTTCCTGCCCGGCCGCACAGCCAAACACACGGGTGCCCCATGCAGATCACCGCGTTGCTGCTTCTGGCCCTTACGGTCACTGAAATGGCCCTGCTCTTCGTGGTCATCATCTTCTACCTGCGCTTGCGCAAGTCCGAGACCCTCATCGCGCGCATGCAGACCAAGCAGGAGGAGTTTTTGAACAAGCTGCGCGCCAACGCCCAGCTGGAGCAGGAGCTCGTGGACAGCTTCGAGCGCAGGCAGGACGAGCTGTCCAGGCTCGACGGCCAGCTCACCGAGCGGGTGGTCATCTTGAACAAGCTGCTCAAGCAGGCCGACGAATACGCCCGCTCACCGCAGTTCCTGCGCCAGGTCATCATTTCCGGCAACCGCCAGGGCAAGTCGCCCAAGGAGCTTGCCAAGACGACAGGCCTGTCCGTTGACGAGGTCGAGCTCATCATCGACCAGAACATGTAAGGCCGGCATGCGCATCAAGGGCTACGGAACGGGACAGCAAGGCCGCCCAGGCTCCGGTCGTGACCGCGCCGACGCCTTCCGCGCCAGGCACAGCATTGGCGAGCGCCTCAAGGGCCGCGTGCTCCGGCGCGATCCCTCGGGCCTGTACTGGGTCCAGGTCGGCGGCGAGGAGCTGCTGGCCCGGCTGGAGCTTGAAACCGACCCAGGTGATTTTCTCCTGTTCGTGGTCCGTGCCCTGGTGCCGGAGATCCGTCTCCAGGCCCTGCAGGGCGATGCGCCCCAGGACGACCTGCCTGGCTTGGTGCAGGCCTTCCGCGCCGTGCGCGAAGTCTTCGAGACCCAGGCCGCGCCCCTGCTCCAAGTCATCACCGCAATTCCGCCCCTCCTCGCGCAGCGCCAAGAAGCCTTCACCACCGCCCTGGCAGGCGACGAAGAAGCCGCCGCGCTCTATGGTCAGGCCCAGGCGCTGCTTGAGCGCATCAACCGGGCGCTGCACCCTGAAAACGGCGGCGTGGCCCTGTACGAGCCCTGGCTGCTGCCCGGCATCAGGCAGCAGGAGATCGTGCGTCGGGGAAGCGGCGGCTTCGCCGAGGCATCCCTCAGCGGCCGCATGGCCGGGTGCGGGGGGGTGGAGGTGCGACTCATGTCCCGCGCTGGGGAGTGCAGCCTGCGCGTCTTGGCCGAGCGACCTGAGCAGACCGGGCCGCTGCAGGTGGAACTGGCCGCCCTGGTGCGCGACGGGCTGAAGGTGGAAGCGCAGTTCCTGGGCGTGGCGCGACTGGCGGCAAGCGCCGGGGCAGGCGTCCTGGCCGAGCTCCTGGGCGACGCCCCGCGCTGGGCCTCGGGCGGGCTGAACACGCGCGTCTAGCCACTGCTGGCCCACCTTTCATTCCCCTTCCGGCAACAACAAAAAAACGCCCTGGTGGGCGTTCGTCAAGGCGGGGTGAGACTGTCGGTCAGGCCAGGGCAGGCTGTCCGCGCAGGCCTTTCAGACCCTCGCGCACGGGCACGACGCCGGGAACAGACTGCGGCGTGGACTCGGGCAGAGCCAAGGTGCGCTCTTCAAGGTACTCGCTGGCGTGGTCCTCGACAAAGCGCAGGAAGGCGTTGTTCATGGCGTGACCCGAGGCGTATACCTCGAAGCGGCCCTGCAGGGGCAGGCCCATGACGGCCATGTCGCCCACGAAGTCCAGCATCTTGTGGCGCACGAACTCGTCGGGGTAGCGCAGGCCATCTGTGTTCAGCACGCCGAACTCGTCCAGGACCACCGCGTTGTCCAGGGTGCCGCCCAGGGCCAGGCCGTTGGCGTGCAGATACTCGACCTCACGCAGGAAGCCGAAGGTGCGGGCCTTGGCAAGATCGGTCGCAAAGGCGTCCGGGGTCACTTCCATGCTCAGGTTCTGGCGGCCGATGAGCGGGTGGGCGAACTGGATGGTGTAGTCAACCAGGAAGCCGTCGTGCGGGAAAGCCTTGATGTACTTGCCGTCCTGCTCAAAGGACAGGGGGCGGGTGACGGCCAGGACCTTGCGGGCCTTGTTCTGGCGGCGCACTCCGGCCTGGTTGAGCAGGTAGACGAAGGAGGCGGCGCTGCCGTCCATGATGGGCAGCTCGCGTCCCTGCACCTCGATGCGGATGTTGTCGATGCCCATGCCGCGCACGGAGGCGAGCAGGTGCTCCACCGTGGCGATCTGGTCGTGGCCGTTGCCCAAGCTGGTAGCCAGGCCGGTGTCCACGACAAGACGGGGCTTGGGGCTCAGGAAGGAGGTGCCCGATCCGCTGCGCAGGGCAAAGAGAATGCCCGTGTCTTCGGGCGCGGGGCGCAGCACGAGTTCAACCTTCCTGCCACCATGCAGGCCGATTCCCGTGCAGCGTACCGTATTGCGGATCGTGGTCTGATGCATAATGCCTCCGTCAGACCCCCTTATGCATACGTGGTGCCAATATGTGTTTCGTTGCAACTATCATGTTTTATTAGATATTATTAAGCCAGAATTTGTCCTGGATGTGTCATTCACGCCACAAGGTGCGCGGATGCAACAATTAAATCCCAAAGTGTGGTTTTCAGGCCGCAGGCTGGATGGCGCGCAACACCCTGTCCAAGCCAGCGTAATCGCGCAGGATCACGGGCTGCGCAAAGCCCCAGGAGGGCTCGCTGAAGAGCTCCAGCACCGCCCTGCCCTGGCTTGAGCCGAACTCGCAGAGCAGCACGCCGCCGGGCTTGAGCGCCCGTGCCGCCACCGGGGCCAGGCCCCGGATGTGCGCCAGGCCAGCGTCCGGGCTGACCAGCGCGGCCTGCGGCTCGAACCCGCGCACCTCAGTGCTTAAGCACGCGTACTCGTCTTCGGTGACGTACGGCGGGTTGGCCACCACCAGATCCAGGGAACCAGGCTCAAGCTCCAGGGTGGTGAAGTCGGCGTCAACAAACTCCAGGCGGGCATCCAGGCAATGCGCGCGGGCATTGTGGCGTGCGACCTCAAGGGCCTGGGGGCTCAGGTCAACGGCGATGCCGTGGGCATTCGGGAACACGTGCGCCAGGCTTATTGCCAGCGCGCCCGAGCCGGTGCCGAAGTCGGCGAAGCGCAATGCGGCGTCGGCCGGGAAAAGGCGCAGCGCTTCCTCAACGATGATCTCCGTGTCCGGGCGGGGGATGAGCACGTCCGGGGTGACGCGAAAGGCCAGACCGTAGAATTCTTTCTCGCCCAGCAGATAGGCCACGGGCTCGCCCTTGGCACGGCGGTCCAACAGGTCGCGGAAGGCCTCCAGGGCGTGGCCCTCAAGCGGGTCCTTGGCGCGCAGGATGAGCCCCAGGCGCGTTGTGTCCAGGGCCTTTGCGGCCAGAAGCTCGGCGGAAAGGCGCGGCGCGTCCACCCCGAGGGCTGAAAGCTCGGCAGTCGCGGCGCGCAGGGCCTCGGCGATGGTGGAGGGAAAGGGTTCGCGCCCGGCCACGGGGTTACCCGCCAGAGGCCTGCTGCTTCAGGGACTCGGTCTGGTAGTGGCTGGTCAGGGCCTGGATGAGCTCGCCAACGTCGCCCTCCATCACCGCATCAAGCTTGTACAGGGTCAGGTTGATGCGGTGGTCCGTGACGCGGCTCTGGGGGAAATTGTAGGTGCGGATGCGCTCGGAGCGGTCGCCGGAGCCGACCTGGGCGCGGCGGATGTCCGTCTCCACGGCCTTGGCCTTTTCCTGCTCCTGGGCCAGCAGGCGCGAACGCAGGACCTTCATGGCCGAGGCTTTGTTTTTGTGCTGTGACTTCTCGTCCTGGCACTGCACCACCAGCCCCGAAGGCAGGTGGGTGATGCGCACGGCGGACTCCGTCTTGTTGACGTGCTGGCCGCCCGCGCCGCTGGCGCGAAAAACGTCGATGCGCAGGTCCTCGGTGCGGATGTTCACGTCCACTTCCTCGGCCTCGGGCATGATGGCCACGGTCACGGCGGAGGTGTGGATGCGGCCCTGGGCTTCGGTGGCGGGCACGCGCTGGACGCGGTGCACCCCGGCCTCCCACTTCAGCTTGCTGTACACGCTGGTACCGGAGATGGAGGCGATGACTTCCTTGTACCCGCCGGTGTCCGTGGGGCTGGCGTCCAGGAGTTCCACCCGCCAGCCCGTGCGCTCGGCAAAACGGGAATACATGCGGAAAAGGTCGGCGCAGAACAGGGCGGCTTCTTCGCCGCCGGTGCCCGCGCGGATCTCCAGGATGCTGTTCTTGTCGTCCAGCGGGTCCTTGGGCAGGAGCAGAAACTTGAGATCAACGTCCAGCTGCTCCAGGCGGGTCTTGATGCGCTCGCTCTCGGCCTCGGCCATCTCGCGCATCTCGGGATCGGCGTCCTTCAGGAGCTCGCGGTTTTCAGACAGTTCCTGGCTCAGGTGCTTGTACTCGCGGAAGGCCTTGACGATGACGCCAAGGTCGGAGTGGCTCTTGGCCACCTTCCGGTAGCGCTCCTGGTCGGCCAGAACCTCGGGCGCTCCAAGCTCGCGCTCCAGATCCAGAAAGCTGTGCTCTATCTCTTCGAGTTTGGCGAACATCAGGGACATCCCTCCTCGCTCACGGCGCACTTCAACGCGGCCATGGCGACTTCGAGCTGGCTGTCGTCCGGCTCCTTGGTGGTCATCATCTGGAGCACCAGGCCGGGCCAGCAGAGCATGCGGCAGAAAATATTGGTGTTGAACTTTCCGGCAAAGCGGATGATTTCATAGGCGATGCAGCTGATGGGGATCATGAACAGGAGCTTCATGCTCACGATGTACAGGTGCTTGAGCAGAAACATTTCGGGCTTGTAGAAGGACAAAAGCCAGGGCACCAGAGCCGTGTAGAGCAGGATGCTTACGGCCAGGACAAAGAGCAAAAACGAGGTGCCGCAGCGCGGGTGCAGGCGGCTGTTGCCGCGCGCCGAAGCAACCGTCACCTCTTGGCCGCTCTCAAAGGCCCAGATGACCTTGTGCTCGGCCCCGTGGTACTGGAACACCCGGCGGATGTCCGGCACAAGCGAGATGGCCCCGATGTAGCCCACAAACAGGAGCATCTTGAAGGCGCCGTCCCAGGCGTTGAAGCTCAGGGTCTCCACGTCGCCGGAAAGGCCGAGCCACTGCATGGCCACGGACAGGAAGTGCGGCAGCACCACGAAAAGCCCCAGGGCCACGCCCAGGGCCACGAACATGGTCAGCACCAGGTGCCAGGGCGTGAGCTCGCTCTCGCCCTCGTCCTCCTCCACGGCCTGCATGGCCGAAAAGTTCAGGGCCTTGATGCCGTTGACCAGGGTCTCCAGGAGCACCGGGAAGCCGCGCAACATGGGTTTCCTGAGGATGGGCGCAGTGGTCAGGCTGAACCACGGGCGCAGCTCCACCAGAATCTCACCGTCGGGCTTGCGCACGGCGATGGCCAGGCGATTTTTGGCGCGCATCATCACACCCTCGATGACGGCCTGGCCGCCCACTGTGGTGTTTGCGGAGACAAAGGGGATCAGAGCGCGTCGTTTCAAGAGGCTTACCTCACGGGCTTGGGGGCTTATCCGGCCCCGCATCGTGCCGCCGGAACGTTCCCGACGGCCCTACCCAGATAAGTCCAGGCGGGTCGAAGTAAAGGCCAGCAGGCCGAGGGAAACAAGAATGCCTCCATTGGCGACCCAACAGAGGCATTCCGCAGTGCGTGAGTCGTTCGCTACTTCTTGGCTTCGCCGACGTTTCCGTACTTCTTGCGGAAGCGGTCGATGCGGCCGGCGGTATCCACAAAGCGCTGCTTGCCCGTATAGAACGGGTGACAGTTGGAGCAGATTTCAACCGAGAGTTCCTTGCCCTTGGTGGTGAGCAGGGTGGCCTCGTAGCCGCAGTTGCAACGGATCAACGTATCGTTGACGTTGGGATGGATGTCTTTTTTCATGACTGTCTCCAGGCTCATTGTTCACGTGAAGCATCGGCATATACGCCCGAATTTTGCGGAAGGCAAGAGTCCTCAACGAAATATTTCCCGCCGGGTTACAACGCCCCCACGGGCGTTCCGGTTGACTTCCCTGCAGGCGGGAGGTAGCGGAAGGAAACGATCATTGCCAGTTAGCGCGCCATACGGGAGTCCGGGTCAACCGGGCTGAGAGGGTCTCTTCCATGCGGGGCCGACCGTTGAACCTGATACGGGTCATGCCGTTGGAGGAAATGGATTCATCCCCCCTTTTCCCCACACTCCCGTCCGCTACAAGCGCCCTGTTTGGTAAAACCCCAGGTCGTCGAAACCCCAGGTCGTCACGCAACGACGAGGAGCATGCATGCCCATCATCACGACGAACAAAGCTCTCTCCGGCATCCTTGACCAGCACAGCGCTGCGCTCGCCGCCCATGAACGCATGCCCGAGGCCGAGATCCGCGCGCGCATCAACCAGGGCACGCTGACGCTCCTGGCCAACCCGGCCCACAAGAACGTCCGCCCCACCCTTATCGGTCAGCCCGCGCGCGTCAAGGTCAACGCCAACATCGGCACCTCGCCCCTGGCCAGCGGCCTGGCCGAGGAGACCGACAAGCTCAAGGTGGCCGAGACCGCCGGGGCCGACGCGGTCATGGACCTTTCCACCGCAGGCGACCTGGACGCCATCCGCGTGCGCATGCTCTCCGAGACCCCACTGCCGCTCGGCACCGTGCCCATCTATGCCGTGGCCGGAGCCTGCGCCAAGGACGGCCGCGACCCCTCGGGCTTTGAGCCGGCCGAACTCATCAACGAGATCAAAAAACAGGCCGAACAGGGTGTGGACTTTGTCACCGTGCACTGCGGCCTGACCAAGCGCGGCGCTGAGCTGGCCATGGACGGCTCGCGCATGCTGGGCATCGTTTCGCGCGGCGGGGCCATCCTGGCGCGCTGGATGCGCCGCACCGGCCAGGAAAATCCCCTACTCACCCATTATGACGAGATCCTGGACATCGCCAGGGAGCACAACCTGGTGCTGAGCCTGGGCGACGGCCTGCGGCCCGGAGCTGGCTGCGATGCCGGTGACCCGGCCCAGTGGGAAGAGGTGCTGACCCTTGGCGTGCTGGCCAAACGCGCCTGGGCCGCCGGGGTGCAGGTGATGATCGAGGGTCCGGGACACGTGCCCCTGCACCTGGTGCAGTCGCAGATCCAGGGCATCAAGCGGGCCACCTTCGGCGCGCCGCTGTACGTCCTGGGGCCGCTGGTCACGGACACGGCGGCCGGGCGCGACCACATCGCCGGAGCCATCGGCGGAGCCCTGGCCACCCAGTACGGCGCGGACTTTTTGTGCTACCTGACCCCGGCCGAGCACCTCTGCCTGCCCGATGCCAAGGATGTCTACGAGGGCGTGCAGGCCTCACGCATCGCCGCACAGGCGGGTGAGGCGGCCCTTGGCCGCCCCTGGGCCGTGGAGCGGGAGCATGAGATGTCCGACGCGCGCATGAAGCTCGACTGGAAGCGCATGGCCGACACGGCGCTGGACCCCTGCCTTGTGCGTGCGCGCTCCCAGGGCACGGAACACGGCAAGGAGTGCGGCATGTGCGGGAAGTTCTGCGCCATCCGCATGGCCGAGCCGGAAGTCTGAAACCGGCTGCCGCGCACGACAGAAAACAAGGCGGGAGCTTGAAAGCTCCCGTGCACGACGCAAAAAAAGAGGCGGAAGCTTGCAAGCTTCCGCCTCTTTGCATTGACTAAGATCAGGTCTAGACGCAGCCTGTGGGCTTGGGCAGGCCGGCCATTTTGCAGGCGCCCTTGCCGGGGCCGGACGGGAACAGCTCGTAGATTTCCTTGAGCTTGTAACCGGTGACCTTGGACAGGATGCGCACCATGGGTGCGATGCCGTTCTTCTTGTAGTAGTCCTGCAGGAAGTCGATGACCTTCTGGTGGCTCTCGCTGATGGTGGCGATACCCTCGCTCTCCTTCACGTACTCCACCCACTCAGGGTTCCAGTCCTCGAATTTCAGCAGAAAGCCGTCCTCGTCCACCTCAAACTTGTTGCTCTTGAACTCAACAATAGCCATTCTTCGTCCTCCTCATAGGATCTCAGGGAAGTCGCCAAAGCCGATTGGTTCCTTTGAAACCGCGCATGGGCCAAGCCCATACTTGCGTGCAAATCGAACTAAAGGATTTCTCAGCCGTGGTCAATACGGTCAGGAAGTATATCCTCCAAACCGGTGGAAATTTATGAGCGTCTGGAAAGCAGGAGCTCCTCAAGGTGCTTGCGGGCGTACTCCAGCCCGGAATCCAGGCGCAGCGCAGCTTCCAAGCACTCCAGCGCCTCCGGCAGCTGGCCCAGGAACTTGTGGCACAGGCCCAGGTTGGCCAGATCCGGGGCTGATCCCGAGTCCAGCGCCAGTACGGCGACAAAATCATCCTTGGCAAGTTCGTATGTACCGGCCTTGAACCGCGCCACACCGCGCAGGTTGAAGTATTCCTTGACCTCCGCGTCCAGGCCGATGGCCCGGTCCAGGTGCGGCACGCAGTCCTCCCAGCGACTGTCCTGGGTCAGGGCATAGGCCTGGTAGAAGGCGCACATGGCGCGCTCCTCCCGGCCCGGTTGGAGCGGCTCGGCCTGGGCAAAACGCTCCGCAGCCAGGGTCAGATTCCCCTGGCGCAGGGCCAGCAGGGCCTGGAAGAACGGCAGGTAGTAGGCCGTGGGCGCGACCTCGGCCAGCACGGCCAGACCGGCCTCGGCCTCGCCGACCTCAGCCTCCTCGGCCAGCTTGCGGCCCACGAACAGGCCCAGACTGCGGTTCGCCGTGCGTTCGCGAAAGTCGAAACCCGGCACGAGGTTGTAGTTGGCCGGCACCTGGATGTCGGCGCGGGTGGTGTCCACGGAATACAGGTTAAAACCTTTGGCCCCGAGGCCCTCGGCCAGGCGGGAAAGCTCCACGCGGATGTTGTCGTCCTCCACGCCGGGCAGGGTCGCCAGATCCACAACCGGCCCGGTCAAGAGCCAGTCGAACTGCCACGGGTCCGTGAACTTGCGCAGGCCCGAGGCCTCGTAGACGCGGCCAGTCTCGAAGTCCCCGGCCAGCTGCGCGATCTCGGTGACGGCGCGTACCGCCGCCTTCACCGGAGAAGCCGACGTGCCTGCCGTGTACACAATCTCGCTCAGGCCCGGGAAGGTCTTGGGGTCAAAAGCCAGGGCGGCAACAGTGGGCACGGGCAGGCCCAGGGAAAAGTCCTTGAGCACGAGCAGGATGCCGTTTTTCCGGAAGGCCTCGCACAGCTCGCGCAGCACGGGATCGGTGAGGTTTTCCTGGCTGATGGTGGGCAGCTCCGGCGAGGCGCGGTCGATGACGGCGCAGACGTGGCGCTCCACCAGCTCGCAGGCGCCCTGGAGCACGGACTCCTCGCTGGTGTTCCCGGCCGAGGAGCCGTTGAACTCGTTCAGGGTCTTGAACCAGTCCAGCGGCAGCACCGTGGCCGCGCCCGTGGCCACGTTCAGCGCCGGGCAGAAGCGCCAACGCACCAGGTCCATGACCCGCCGCGCGCCCGCAGGCGACAGCTCGTCGCCCACAGAGGCGCAAATCTCGCGGATGTCCATGAGCTGGTCGCCGAACCGCTCGGCCGCTTCGGACCAGGTGGCGCGCGTAAAGTTGGCCTCATCCGCCCAGAAGCTGAAGTAGCTGAAGCGCTCCACCAGCTCCATCAGCGCCGAGGCCTCGGCCTGCTCCGGGCTTGCGCCCTTGCCCATCTGCTTGCGCGTGGGCATCACCGCTCGCGCCGCCGGGCCGCAGATGCTCAAATAGACGGGGATGCCCAGGCGTCCGGTATCGACGCGCTTGGTCTCTTCCAGCACGCCGGGGCATTTCTGCTCCAGCACGGCCTTGACCCTGGCCACGGTTTCGCCCGGAGGCGCGGCCTTGTCCTGGTCCATGGTGTAGGCCTTGAAGCAGTCCTTCAGCGCAAACATCGATGTCTCCTTGCGAAAAGAAGCCCGGAGAGGGCCTCCGGGCTTTTTGTTGTGCTCAATTCAAGGCTGGGCGAAACCCGGCCGCTAGGCATCCAGCTGCTGGATGCCCTCCAGGCGCCAGTTGGCGTCCAGATTACCCGTGGGCCGGGAGAAGTGCCAGACCTCGCGGATCTGCTTGGGCCGGTCCTCGCTCACGTCCTCGCGCAGGAGCACGTCGAAATAGACCGAGGTGACCGTGTCGCGGGGCTCCTCGCGGAATTCGAGAAGCCGCGCGTTGATGAGCAAAAGCTCCGTCTTGGACGGCTTGGGGTCTGCAGCAGCCTGCCGCCTGATCTCGTCCAGCACCTCCGGGGTGGTGAACAGGGCGATGTCGTCCATGTCGCGGCGGTCCCAGGAGTGCTGCAGACGGGCGTACACGGTCTTGGCCCCTTCCAGGAACTCCGGCACGTTGAAGCCGGCGGGCACTGTGGGCTGGACTTCAGACTCAGCCTCGGGCTCGGGCTGGGCAGTGGCCGCGCCAAAACCGGCCGCAGCAACGCCCTGGGGATTTGAGCGCAAGGCGTCCCAACTCTGCGCGGCGCGGGAGCGGGCATCGTCCGAAGGATCCTGCATAGAAGCCGGAGGCACCTGCCCGCTGTCCTGCCCTGCTGGCGTGCTGCTGTCAGGCCCCTGGCTGCGGCGGCGCAGCAGCTTCACGGCAAAGAAGATGATCAGCCCGATGAGCAGGATGTCCAGGAAGCCTATGCCGCCTGCGCCCATGCCACCCATGCCGCCGCCGAAGAGCATGGAACCGATGAGGCCGCCGGCCATCAGGCCGCCCAGGCCCCAACCCAGGCGAGAGAACATGCTGGGCTGCGTCGCGCCCAGGGGGGGCGTGACGGCGGGCTTGGGCTGCGCCACCTGCGACGGGGTCTGCGACGGGCTGTAGGGCGCGGGCGACACCGGCTTGCTGTAGCTGCGGGAATAGGTGGTCCTGCTGCCAAAGGAGCGGCCCCCGCCCAGGCGGGCGGCCTCGGCCAGGCTCAGGGCAGAGAGCATGAGAAGGGCCGCAAGGCCCAGAATGACGCCAAATTTTTTCACGATTCTCCTCGTTCTCAGCTGCTGATGCCCAGGTTGCGGAGGGTTTCGAACATGCGCTCCGGGATGATGGGCTTGGTGACGTAGGCCGTGGCCCCTTCCTTGTAAGCGCCCATGACCGAGCGAACGTCGCCCAGGGCGGTGGTCATGACGACCTTGGCCTCATCAGCGGAGTTGACGCCCCGCTCGAGCTCCATGGCGCGGATCTGCTGCAAGGCCTCCTGACCGTTCTTGTTCGGCATCATGACATCCAGACAGACCACCTGGAAAGGGCGGCCCTCGTCAAAGGCGGCCGAGAACGCCGCGACGGCCTGCTCGCCGTCACTGGTGACGACGCATTCGCCATAGCGGGCCATGAGCCCCTCCATATAGCGCGCGCTCGTCAGGTCATCTTCGGCTATGAGTATGCGCATCCCGACCTCCATTATCCGCCTTTGCTCATAGCCCATCTTTTCTCAGGAGACAATGGGACCTGGCAGGCGGCAGCCGCAAGCGTCTTGCCAGCGGGCCGGATGCGCAGTATCTCTCCCAGTCGTGGCGCGGACGCATGGCGCAGCCCCATGCGCATATCCGCGCGAGCCGCCCCGCAAGAACACCCGGAGGTTTCCCGACAATGTCCTTCCTGAATATCAGCGCCCAGACCACCCTGCCCTCGAAGTGGGACGGCTGGCCGTTCAACTCCGGCTTTGGCGGCGACTGGCAGACCACGCTGGCCACCTATGCCTTCTCCGCCCTCATCCTTGGCGGCATCTGCATATTCCTGCGCCTGCTTTACGGCCCCAAGGGCATCTGGCGCGACAAGGAGATGGAGCGCGAGGCCGAGGAAAAGAAAAGCAGGGAGCTCTCCCAGCTGGAGGCGAAGTACCACTCCGGGAAGATCACCAAGCTCGAATACACCATGAAGAAGCGGGCCATCGAGCAATGAGCAGTGACCTTGTCGGCATCGTGGCGCGGCGCTTCAAGGACTTCACCGAGCCCTACCTGAACGAACCCGGGGACGACTTCGCTTACCGCCTCAAGGTGGACCACACGAACCGGGTCTGCGACATCGCCACAGACATCGCCAGCGCCTCCGCCGTGTCCCCGCGCGTGCTCCTGGCGGCGCGCATCGCCGCCCTGCTCCACGATGTCGGGCGCTTTCCGCAGTACAAGCGCTACCGCACCTTCCGTGACGCCGCATCAGCCAACCACGCGGCCTTGAGCGTGCGCCACGCCCTGCGAGCGGGCATGCTTGCCGACGTGCCCGCAGACCTCCGCAGGCTGGTCCTAAGCGCGGTAATCCTGCACAACGTGCGCATCCTGCCCAGCACCCTTCCTGCGGACACCCTGGCCGTGGCGCGCATTGTGCGCGACAGCGACAAGCTGGACATCTACCGCGTCATGATCGCCCACTTCGCGCAGGAAGACCCGGAGCACCCGGAGGTGGCCCTGGACGTGAAGCGCCACCCCACGGCCTACACCCAGGCAGTGCTTGCGTCCCTGCTCAAAGGCGAGACCGGAGACTACCGGCACATCGTCTGGGTCAACGACTTCAAACTCATGGTCGTCGGTTGGCTTTACGACCTGAACTACCGCCGCTCCTGCCAGATGCTCCATGACCTCGGCTACATGGACACCATCTTCGCCACCCTTCCCGCTGATCCGCAGATTATTGCCCTGCGCGCGCAGATAACGGACCACCTTGCCCACAGGCTGGCAAATGGTTAACTGCTTCAGATAATCCCCCCGCATGCACACAAAGGAGCGGCCATGACCCAGACCAGCATGTATGACGTCGTCATTCTCGGCTGCGGCCCGGCTGGCATCCAGGCCGCCATCCACGCCTCGCGCAAGAAGACCAGCGTGCTCATGCTCGGGCGCATGAACAAAAGCAGCCTGTTCTGGGCGCATGTGGAAAACTTCCTCGGAATGTTCAAAACCAGCGGCGAGGACATGCTCAAGACGGGCCTGGCCCAGGCCCAGAGCTTCGGCACCGAGATTCTTGAGGAAGACGCCCTGGGCATCACCCACGAGAAGCGCTGCTTCGAAATCGAGACCGAGAGCGGCCGCAAGGTCTGCGCGCGGGCGCTCATTCTCGCCACAGGCACCACGCGCAACAAGCTCGGAGTGCCGGGTGAAAAGGAGCTCCTCGGACGCGGCGTGTCCTACTGCGTGGACTGCGATGGCGGGTTCTTCCGAGGAGAGGACGTGGCCATCGTGGGCGGCCAGAGCGCGGCCGCCGGCGGGGCACTGACCCTGCTGCACATGGCCAAGAGCGTGCACCTGGTCTGCGAGAGCCTGGACGTGTCGCCCACCCTGCAGGCCAAGCTGCGTGAAAGCGGCGCGGTGCTGCACGAAGGCGTCACGGTCACGGGCATCCTGGGCGACAAGCAGGTGGACGGCCTGAAGCTCTCCGACGGCTCAACGCTGCCGGTGGCGGGCGTGTTCATCGAACAGGGCGCCAAGGGCGTGCTGGAGTTGGCCTCGTCCCTGGGCCTCACCCTCGACGAGAGCATGAAATACATCCAGACCGACAAGAACCAGGCCGCCAGCGTGCCCGGCGTGTTCGCCGCAGGCGACATCTGCGGCCCGCCCCTGCAGATGGCCAAGGCCGTGGGCGAAGGCTGCGTGGCCGGAACCCTGGCCGCCACCTACGCCAAGAACCTCAAGCTGGCCCAGGAGGGCCCGGAAGAGGAAGAGAAGAAAGAGGAATAGAATAGCCTCCGGCGGCCGGGGGACTTGAAGTCCCCCGGACCCCCTCATAGCCGAAAGGGCTGGTCAGGCTCCGCCTGACCAGCCCTTTCGGCGTGATGGGGATTCCAAAGGGCCTCAGGCCCTTTTGGGGTCCAGGGGCGGCGCCCCTGGCTCTCCTACTTCTTGTAGTTGAACTGCACCATGCTCGGCTTCTGGTCGTCCAGGCCGCGGGCGTCGATGAAGTGCGTGGAGCAGCTGATGCAGGGGTCGTAGGCGCGCACGAGCATGGACAGCCTGAGCTCCATTTCCTTCTCGGACAGGCCGGAGAGCAGCGGCACCAGCGCGTCCAGATCCTTCTGGATGTTGCCGTGGTTCTGGTTGGTGGGAATGACGCAGTCGGCCTGGAAGATGCGGCCATGCTCGTCGTACTCGTAGGCGTGGAAGAGGATGCCGCGCGGCACCTCCACCGCGCCAGCGCCGCGTCCAGCGGCGATGCTGGCCTTGGCCGGGGCCTCGTCGCGGATGCCGCGCGCCAGCAGTTCGTCCGTCAGCTGCAAGGAATCCTCCACCGTGTGCACGCACTCCACCAGCTGGGCGATGGTGATCAGGTAGGGGTTGGTGCAGCCCTTCTTGAGGCCGAGCTTTTTGGCCGCTGCTGCGGCCTTGGGCAGCAGGTGCTCGGCGTTCAAGTTGAAGCGCGCCAACGCGCCCACCATGTACGACTCGCCCTGGTTCTTGGTCCACTTGGCCGTGGAGGTGGGGATCATGTATTCGCGGGTGATGTTGCGGTACTGGCGCACGGGCCTGCGCTCGTCCGTGCTGGAGCCGATCTCGCCCCAGTACATGGCGTATTCCGACGGCGAGACCAGGCCGATGTACTCGGTCGGGCGCTCGAACTTCGGGAACTTGTCCATGATCCCGGAAAAGAAGTCCACGGCGAAGTCCAGGTTGGACAAGGCATCGGTGAGCATGCCGCGCAGGGTTTCCAACTGCTCGGTTGTGGGGAACATGGTGAACCCGCCCGGGGTCATGCGCTGGGGGTGCGTGGTGCGGCCGCAGATGAGGCGGCTGAACTCGTTTGACACGCGCCGGGCAGCGATGAACTTGAGCACCGCGTCCTTGTGGGTGGTGGCCAGCGGCAGGATGGAGTCCACGCCCATCAGGTCCGGCAGCACCAGATAGGCGATGTGCAGCAGGTGGCTCTGGAGGTTCTCGGCGTGCAGGGCCAGGCGGCGCAGGATGTGCGTCTGCTCGCTGACGTTGATGTTCAGGGCGTCCTCGGTGGCCTGGAGGCTGGCCAGCTGGTGGCCGATGGCGCAGATGCCGCAGATGCGCGAGACGATGTGGTGCACGTCCTTGTAGTCGCGGCCGATGAGCATGGCCTCGAAGAAGCGCGGGGCCTCGGGCACCTCCCAACGGCAGGTGGACACGCGGCCGTCGGCCTCCACGTCCACCACGATGTTGCCGTGGCCCTCCACGCGGGTCAGGTAGTGCACGTGGACCTTTTTGGGTCCGGCCACCTTGGCGGGCACGGAGATGGGCGTGGCTGGGGACTTCTTGGCCTTTGCGGCTTCCTTTTTGACAGCGGGCTTGGCAGCAGGGGTCTTGGCCATGATCCTATCCTCTCGGCGGCCCGAAGAAGGGCCGGTCGGCTACAATTCCGCAACAGGGGCGGCTACAGGGCGGCTCCGGTGTCGCCCAGGAAGAAGCGCAGCAGGTCCTGGGTGGCCTTGCGGTCCGAACCCGCGCGGTCCATGACGATGCGGGCGGCGTCGAGGTTGGCGCCGGGCACCAGGCCCCGGCAACCCCAGCAGTGCGCGCCCTCGGTCACGCAGGCGGCCTTGCAGCCGGCGCGGGTGATGATTCCGAGGCACATCTTGCCCATCTCATAGCGGCAGACGTTGCCCGCCTGCTTGCATTCCACGCAGACCGGGAAGTCCGGAATCCAGGGCGCGCGGCCCTGGAGCAGCTCCTTGGTGATGCGCGCGAACTCCACGGGGTCGATGGGACAGCCGGGAACCTCGGCGTCAACCTTGACCACGCTCTTCAGCGGCCGCGCGGCGTAGGTGGGGAACCAGCGGGCGCTGCCTCCGTAGACCTCTTCGCGGTACACGTTCTCGGCCATGAAGTTCTTCAGGCAGTTGATGCCGCCGATGGCCGCACAAGCGCCCAGGGCCACGAGGACCTTGGCGTTCTTGCGGATCTCCTTCAGGCGGATCTCGTCCTCGGGCCGGGTGATGGAGCCTTCAACAAAGGCCACGTCGTAGTCGTCCGAGTGGCCGGTGACCACTTCGCGGAAGCTGACCACCTCAACGTGCCCCAGGATGTCGAGCAGGCGCTCCTCGAGGTTGGCGATCTGAAGCTGGTCGCCCTCGCAGCCAGCGAAGTCGAAGAAGGCGATTTTCGGTTTGGCCATGATGTCCCCTCCCCGCCAAGCCGCCTAGATGGCTTCCTGGTAAGCTTCGATGTCCGTGTAGCAGAACACGGGGCCATCGATGCAGGTGTTGAGCTCGTTGATCTGGCAGTGTCCGCACTTGCCCAGGCCGCACTTCATCTTGCGCTCAAGGGAGACGAAGATCTGCTCCGAGGCGATGCCCTTCTTGCGGCACTCGGCGATGACGAAGCGGTACATGATCGGGGGGCCGACCATGGCCACGAAGGTGTTGCCCGGGTCGAGCTCAGCCTTGGGCAAAAGCGTGGTGATGACGCCGACGTTGCCCTTCCAGGTGCTGTCGGGCATGTCCACGGTCTCCAAGACCTCCACGTCGCCGCTCTTGGCCAGGTCCGCGATCTCGTCCACGAAGATGCGCTCCTTGGGGTCGCGGGTGCCGACCATCAGGATCATGCGCCCGAACTCGTCGCGGTGGCGCAGCTGGTAGAACAGAAGCGAACGCAGCGGGATGTAGCCCAGGCCGCCGGCCACGATGAGGATGTCCTTGCCCACGAACTTCATCACCGGAAAGGACGAGCCGTAAGGCCCGCGGATGCCGACCTTGGCGCCGGGCTCGAGCGCGTGCAGGGCGCTGGTCACCGCGCCGATCTTGCGCACCGCGATCTCAAAGGTGATGTTGGTGCGCCGGGGCGGCGAACTGATGGAGAACGGGGCCTCGCCGATGCCGTAGATGGACAGGTTCACGAACTGGCCAGGCTTGTGCGCCAGCGGCTTGCCGTTGTCCTGCTCAAAGGTAAAGCGCGTGACGAAGTCCGACAGGGGTGTCTTCTCCACCAGCGTGACCGGACGCGGCACGTAGGGCGAGAAGAGTTTAGTATTCATGCGCGGTCTCCTCCCACAATTCGTTGAACACCTTGAGCGGGTTGGCGATGCCTGCGGTGCAGGCGCGCACGCAGCGTCCGCAGCCCACGCAGCCAAGCTCGCCGATCTTGTCGTAGATGTATTTGCCCTTGCGGAAGTACCGGTGGCGATAGCGGTCCTGGGCCTTGGGACGGAAGTTGTGGTTGCCCGCGACCTTGGCGAAACCCTCCAGCATGCAGCCATCCCACTCGCGGGAGCGCACGCCCGTTTCAAGCTGGTCGTCGGACTCCTCGCGGATGTCGAAGCAGTAGCAGGTGGGACACACCAGGTTGCAGGAGCCGCAGGCCAGGCACATCTGGGAGTAGCGCCGCCACAGGGGCGAATCCCAGCACTTGGCGAGCAGGCGCGGGGTCTCCTCCCAGTTGTAGCGCAGGGCATTCTTGCGGGCCTTGGCCAGCACCCGGGCCTTGGCCCGGCGCGCGCCTTCCTTGTCCCCGGCGGTGGAGGCCAAGAGCGGGCCGTTCATGCCAAGCAGCTCCTCGCCCCGGACCGAACCCACCTCGACGGTGAAGGCGGCCGGGCCGATCTTGGTCCAGTAGAGGTCGAAGCCGTGGGCCACGCTGGACGCGCCCACGCTGGCCCAGAAGGCCGAGGAGGACACGGTGAGCGGCTCGAAGACCATGACCACCGTGGCTTCGCGTCGGCGAATATAATTCTGGTCCGGACTGCCAGCCTCCATGATCTGATCCAGCTGGTTGAGCGCCTTCACATCATAGGGATGCACGCCGAAGAGGATCTGCTTCGGGGCGTCGAAAACAGGCTTGGCCTCGCAGGTGCGGCGGTCATAGGTGATCAGGGCCTCGTGCGGGGGCATGACGAAACGCTTGGCCGAGTTGTAGGCAACATCGTAGTCCCAGGCGATCTCCAGGTCCTTTTTCCAGGGCACAAGGTCGTAAAAACCCTCGCGCAGCCGGGCCGGGACGTGAAGCGCATACAGTTTGCTCCACTTCTCAAACAGCCCGGGCAGCTGCTCCTTGTAGACGGTGTACGTCGTCATGGTTCCCCTCCGGAGTCGGATACGTGACTCTGCTCCTTTGGGCGCTATGAACAAAAACTCGAAAAAGCGCAACCCATGTTCAAAAATGCACATGGATTTCTTGGATAAAAAAAGGGCGCCCGCATGGAGCGCCCTGATTCGGCAAAAACACCGAACAATCGTCAGCGCTAGCCAGCCAGCCAGGCCCGCAACACGGCAATCTGCCAGGCCACGGACTCCGGCCCGGTGCCGCCAGGCAGGTTTCTGCGCCCTACCGCCGCCTCGAATTCCAGCACGGCATAGACATCCTGCTCCACCAGCGGCGAAAAGGAGCGCAGCTCATCCAGACTGAGCGCCTCCAGGGCCACGCCCTTTTTCTCGGCCAGGGCCACGGCGGCCCCGGTGGCGTGGTGCGCCTCGCGGAAGGGCAGGCCCTTGGCCGCCAGATAGTCAGCCAACTCCGTGGCGTTGAGGAAACCCCTGGCCAGCGCCCGGCGCATGGCCTCAGGCACGAACTCCAGCACGGCCAGCATGTCGGCCATGATGGCCAGGGACGACGAAACCGTCCTGTCGGCGTCGAAGAACGGCTCCTTGTCCTCCTGCATGTCGCGATTGTACGTCAGCGGCAGGCCCTTCATGAGGGTCAAAACCGCCGTCAGCGCGCCGTACACCCGGCCCGTCTTGCCGCGCATGAGCTCGCAGACGTCCGGGTTCTTCTTCTGCGGCATGATGGAGGAGCCCGTGGAGTAGGCATCGGGCAGGCGCACGTAGCCGAAGTTTGGGTTGGCCCAGAGGATCAACTCCTCGCACAAGCGGCTCAAATGCATCATGGCCACGCTGCCGCAGAACAGGGCCTCCAGGGCGAAGTCGCGGTCGGAGACGGCGTCCATGCTGTTGGCGAAGGTAGCAGGGAAGCCCACGGCCTCGGCCACCTGGGCCGGACTGATGGGATGCGTGGTGCCGGCCAGGGCCGCAGCGCCGAGCGGCGACACGCGCACCCGCTTGAGGCAGTCGGCCACGCGCGCATGGTCGCGACGGAACATCTGGGCGTAGGCCAGGAGGTGCTGGGCCAGGCTCACAGGCTGGGCGGGCTGCAGGTGCGTGCAGCCGGGCAGCAGGGTCTTCGCATGCTCCTCGGCGCGCGCGGCGAGGACGCCCACCAGCCGAGCCAGCGCAGTACTCCACACGTCCAGCCGTGCCGAGACGTGCAGCCGGAAATCCAGCGCCACCTGGTCGTTGCGGCTGCGCGCGGTGTGCAGCTTGCCCCCCACAGGCCCGACGATCTCGGTGAGCCTGCGCTCAATGTTCATGTGCACATCTTCCAGTTCGCGCTTCCACACAAAGGTCCCGGCCTCGATCTCGGAAAGCACTTGGTCCAGGCCGGTGCACAGGGTCCGGGCTTCCTCGGGCGTGATGATGCCTGCCTTGCCCAGCATGGTCGCGTGGGCCTTGGAGCCCAGGATGTCCTCGCGATACAGCGCCCGGTCAAAACTCTCGGACTGGGTGTACTGCTCAACCGTTGCCGCAGCGGCTCCCTCGAAGCGTCCGCCCCACATCTTCTTGGTCATAGAAATTCCTCCCGGCTCTGTGCCGCTGTGTTCCCAAAGGCGTATAGCCCGGGCGCGCGCAAAATTCTGCCCTCTCGTGCGGCCCGAGGCAAGAGAAAAGCCCGGCCTGGGGCGCCAAGGCCACAGGCGCGCCCGCCCCTCACAGCACGGTATCGGCGCCGCACAAGGCCTCGTAATCCGCACGCACAAGCCGCATAAGCTCCTGCACCTCAGGGGTCAGCAACTGCGGCGCGTCGAAGTCCGGGCGGCCAGCCAGCTTTTGCAGCAGCAGCACGTCGGTGTCGTTCCACAGCGGCAGCAGCCCGCCCAGCCAAAATCCATGCGCGCGCGCAAACTCCACGGCCCAGGGCAGGGCCGGGTCCGCCAACGGCAGCTGCAGGTGCAGGGCGTGGGCGGTGTCCATCTGCGCGACCTGGCGCAGCACCGCGTCCAGGTCCGCCCCGATCTTCGTCACCTGGAGCTTCGCCAGATTGGCTATAGGCATCTCCATCCGCTCCCAGCGTGTGCCGCCTGCGGGCTCCTGTCCGGGCAGGAACCGGCGCGTCAGCCCGTGGGCCGCGTACTGGTTGCGGAGCAGTTCGGCGTAGCGCTCCGGCAGGTAAACATCGTGGGGAACATCGCGCAGGACGACGAACTCATCGAGCAGGGTGACGCGCCGCCCATCGCCAGCGAGCCGCGGCCCCATGGCCTCGATCTCCAGGCCCAGCCCCCTGGCCCCAAAGCGCTCGTTCATCTTCTGCGGGGTAATTTGGTCGGTGACGGTCTGCGTATACTCAGCGTTGAGCCAGGGCAGACCACGGGCGATCTTCTGCGTCAGGTCGTAGAGCCGGTACAGCAGGAGCCCCTTGCGATACTCCGGCAGGATCATCAACCCGCCCGATTCCAGGATGCCTTTTCCCGGCGCGGCGCGGAACATGGCCATGACCCCGACGACGTCGCCCGACTCCGTTCTGCCCACAATCTGGTACAGGTCCTGCCTGCGGTTGGCCTCGCGGATGCGGTCCGGGTCGTACAGGTAGTCTATGGGAAAGGTGTCACCATAGATCGCATAATAGAGGCGGGCAATCCCCTCGGCGTCCTCGGGCCGGAACTGTTCCGTGCGCACCTTCTGCCCGGGCGCAACCTCGTACGCATCGGCCTTCAGCCTGTCGAGGCATTCCTGCCGGGTCATCTGCCGTGTCACGAGTCCTCCCTGCCGAAAGCGCCATACTGACGACAACACGACGCAAAGCATCCCGGCCATATCCACCAGTCACGCTTGCACGCCGAAACGTATCTGGCACAAACGCGTCGGCCTGACAACAAAATAGCCCCCGACTGGAACGCTGGGGTCCGAGGCGGGGGCTATGAAGTGAATGTCTGAAGCGCGTTATTTCCCGGCCATGCGCCCCAAGAGCCGCAGGCCCACCAGCTTGATGAACCCGGCGGCGTCGGCCTGGTTGTAGACCATGTCTTCCTCGAAGGTGGCGAGGTCCATGCGGTACATGGAGTACGGCGACTTGCGGCCCACGGGCACGCAGTTGCCCTTGTAGAGCTTGAGCCGCACGGTGCCGGTGACCTTTTCCTGAGTCTTGTCCACCAGGACCTGCAAGGCCTCGCGTTCGGGCGCGAACCAGTAGCCGTAGTAGACCATCTCGGCGTAGCGCGGAATGAGCGAGTCGCGCAGGTGCATGACCTCGCGGTCCAGGCACAGGCCCTCCAGGTCGCGCTTGGCGATGTGCAGCACGGTGCCGCCCGGGGTCTCGTAGACGCCGCGCGACTTCATGCCCACGAAGCGGTTCTCGACCATATCCACCCGGCCGATGCCGTGGCGGCCGGCGATGGAGTTCAGGGTCAGCACCATCTGCGCGGGGGACAGCGGCTTGCCATTGAGGGCCACGGGATCGCCGGCCTCGAAGTCCAGGGTGATCTCCTCGGCCTTGTCCGGGGCCTGCTCAATGGGCGTGCAATAGCGATGGCAGCCGGGGTCCGGCGCGTTCCAGGGGTCCTCCAGCTCGCCGCCCTCAAAGGACACGTGCAGCAGGTTGGCGTCCTGGCTCCAGGGATTTTTCTTGGTCACAGGCACGGGGATGCCGTGCTTCTCGGCGTAGTTCACCAGGTCCGTGCGCGACTTCATGTCCCAGTCGCGCCAGGGCGCGATGGTCTTGAGGCGCGGGGCGAGCGCCATGGTGGTCAGCTCGAAGCGCACCTGGTCGTTGCCCTTGCCGGTTGCGCCATGGGCCACGGCCTGTGCGCCCTCGGCCTCGGCGATCTCGCACATGCGCTTGGCGATGAGGGGACGTGCGATGGAGGTGCCCAGCAGGTACCGGCCCTCATAGAGCGCGGCGGCGCGCAGCATGGGGAACACGAAGTCCTTGGCATACTCCTCGCGGATGTCCTCAACAAAGGCCTTGGTGGCGCCGGTGGCGAGCGCCTTGGCCTCCACGCCGTCGAGCTCCTCGCCCTGGCCCAGGTCGGCGGTGAAGGTGATGACCTCGCAGTCGTAGGTGTTCTTGATCCACTTGAGGATGATGGAGGTGTCCAGCCCGCCGGAATAGGCCAGGACGACTTTCTTGATGGAACTCATGCGCGTGTGCTCCGTGTTCGAAGATGGTGTTACAGGGCCTCGAAGACCCATTCCAGGATTGCCTTCTGCATATGCAGCCGGTTCTCGGCCTCGTCGAAAATCATGTCCGCGTTGGCCTCAAAGACCTCATCGGAGATCTCCTCGCCCCGGTGCGCGGGCAGGCAGTGCATGACCTTGCAGCCAGGCTTGGCCAGGGCCATGAGGGCATCGTTCAGCTGGTAGCCTTCAAAGGCGGCCTCGCGCCTGAGCTGCTCCGCTTCCTGGCCCATGGAGGCCCAGACATCAGTGTTCAGGTAGTCGGCGTTGCGCGCGGCCAGCCCCGGGTCCTCAGTGAGCACGATGCGCGCGCCCTGCTCCCTGGCCTTGGCCAGGATGGAAAGGTCCGGGGTGTAGCCCGAGGGGCAGGCCAGCGTGAGCTCAAAGCGGAACTGCGCGGCGGCCTCGATCCAGGAATGGGCCATGTTGTTGCCGTCGCCGATCCAGCCGACCTTGAGGGCACAAAGGTCCGGGGTGCGCTCATACATGGTCAGCACGTCGCTCATGACCTGGCAAGGGTGGTGCTCGTCAGTCAGGGCGTTGACCACCGGGATCGTGCCCCACTGGACCAGGGTGTCCAGCTTCTCCTGGCCGAAGGTGCGCACCACAAGGGCGTCAGCGTAGCGCGAGAGCACGCGGGCCGTGTCCTTGAGGGGCTCGTTGCGGCCCAGCTGGGACTCGCCGGGGGTCAGGAACACGGTGCTGCCGCCCAGGTGGCGCACGGCCACTTCAAAGGACACGCGGGTGCGCGTGGAGGCCTTCTCAAAGATCAGGATGACTGTCTTGCCATCCAGCAGCTTCGTGCGGACGTCGCCGCCCTTCAGGGCCTTGGCCCGCTCCAGGACTTTGAAGGCCTCAGCCTTGGTGAGGTCCAGGATGTTCAGAAAATGTCTGGGCATGGCGAACCCTCCTCGCGAGAAGCATGTCTTGCGTTCGTGAATTGAGTATTTTGCCCAACCGCGCCGGGATTGTAAAGAGCTGCAGGGGCAGGCGTATATTCAGGCCTGAAATCCGGCAGGATGCCCTGTAGGCAGGGGCTCCTCGGGATGCACCGCGTCCACGGCCAGGTCAGTCAGCGCCTCCATGTCCGGGCCGTGGTCGTGGCCGCATAGGTGCAGCACTCCGTGGGCCAGGAGCCGCGCCAGGTGACGCGCCGGGTCCTGGCCGTAGAGGAAGGTCTCACGCGAAAGCGTGTCCACGGACAGAAACAACGCCCCCAGGGACTCAGGCCGTTCAGGATCGGCCTCGGGAAAGCTCAGGATGTTGGTGGGGCCTTGGCAGCCCAGGGACTTGGCGTTGAGGAGCGCGATGGCCGGGTCGTTCAGGAGCGTCAGGGACAGGTGCGCGCCAATGAGGCCCAGGGCCGCAAGGATAGCCTCCATGACGCCGGAGAGCTCGCTCCTGGTGAGCGGAAAGCGCGGGTCGAGGCTGCCGGGCCGGGCCTGGACATCCAGGGTGATGCTCACGCCTTGCCCTTTTCGCGGCCCTGGGCGCGCTTGCCCTGGTCATGCCTGTCATAGGCCTGGACGATGCGGCCCACCAGCGGATGGCGGATGACGTCCTCCTCGTGGAACTGCACAAAGCCGATGCCCTTGACCCCGGCCAGGATGCCGCGCGCCTCCACCAGGCCGGAGCGCGTGTGGCTGGGCAGGTCGATCTGTGTCACGTCGCCCGTGACCACGCAGCGCGAGCCAAAGCCCAGGCGCGTGAGGAACATCTTCATCTGCTCGGGCGTGGTGTTCTGGGCCTCATCCAAAATGACGAAGGCGTCGTTCAAGGTCCTGCCGCGCATGAAGGCCAGCGGCGCGACCTCGATGACCCCGGTGGCCAGCATGTCCTGCACCCGGGCAAAGTCCAGCATGTCGTGCAGGGCATCGTAAAGCGGGCGCAGGTAGGGGTTGACCTTCTCGGCCAGGTCGCCGGGCAGGAAGCCGAGCTTCTCCCCCGCCTCCACGGCCGGGCGCGCCAGGATGATCCGCTTGACCTCGCGCTTCATGAGCGCGGAGACGGCGAGCGCCACGGCGAGATAGGTCTTGCCCGTGCCAGCCGGGCCGATGGCGAAGACCAGGTCGTTCTCGCGGATGGACACAAGGTAGTCACGCTGGCTGATGGTCTTGGGCGCGATGGTCTTGCGCGGCGAGGCCACGTACACCGTATCCTGGAAGATGCGGCGGATGTCCGCGCCGGGCTCGCGCAGGAGGATGCGCCAGGCGCAGTCCACGTCCTGCGGGTGCACGCTCTTGCCCTCCTGAAGCAGGCCGTAAAGCTGCGTCAGCACGCTTGCAGCCAGGTCCACGGCTTCGGGCTCTCCGGAAAGCGTTGCCACTGATCCGCGCGTGTCGATGGTCACACCGGTCTTCTCGGCCAGCAGGGCCAGGTTGCCTGCCTGCGGCCCAAAGAGCTTGTTGGCCAACTCAGAGTCCTTGAACTCCAGCTTGCGGCCACTTGCACCCGTTGTCGCGCCCGTTTTTGCGCCCTGTTCCGCCATGTGCCTTCGCGCCCTCCGAACAAAATATTCGTCAGAGCATCCGCTACCGCAATCCGCGCCCAGCCGCAAGCCGAGTCCAGCCGCGAACAGGAAGACCCGCGAAACAGGCCTGAATTCTCAGCGTTGCGCAACCTCACAGGGCAACGCCGCGTGATCGTGGCGGGAATGCAGCACCGCGCGCGCGATGAGGACCAGGAGCAGGAAGGACGAGGACACCTCCAGCCAAGCGGGCAGGGCCTCGGTCACGGTGCTGAGCACGGCGTGGATGTCGAAGCCAAGGGCCGCGTAAATGCGGTTGGCCAGGAAGCCGAAGGCCAGGGAGCAGAGCACGATGGACGCCACGTACACGCCTGTGAGAGCCGTGCCGAAAGTCCGGGCCATGACGGTGATGGTGGTGATGTTGGTGGCCGGGCCGGTGAGCAGAAACACCAGCGCCGCGCCAGGCGAGAGGCCCTTGAGCAGCAGCGAAGCCGCGATGGGCGTGGAGCTGGACGCGCACACGTACATGGGCACGCCCACAACAAGCATGACCAGCATGGAGGTGAGCTCGCCGCCGGGCAGGCCCTGGAAGAACGTCGGCGGCACAAAGGCCGCAATGGCCCCGGCGGCCAGCACGCCGATGACCAGCCACAGGCCCACGTCAGCCAGCATCTCGCCAAAGGCATGGTCCAGGCCGTCGCGCAGTCGCGCGGACAGAGTGGCGGGAACCGCAGGGTCCGTCTCGGCAGAGGCAACCGGGCTCGCGCAGCCGCCGGAGCAGCAGCCCGAGACACAGGCCGACGTGGCCTGAACTCCGGGCTTGAGGGCCGGGATGAAGCGCTCGGGCAGCAGGTTGGCGGCCAGGCCCGCGACCACGGCCGTGAGCACTGCGGAAAGGGGCCGCAGCACGGTCATGAGCGGGTCGATCATGGCGTAGGTCACGGCCAGGGAGTCCACGCCGGTCTCCGGGGTGGCGATCATGAAGGCCGTGGTGGCCCCGGCCCCGGCCCCCTGCCGCCGCAGGCCCATGGCTGCGGGCAGCACGCCGCAGGAGCACAACGGCAGCGGCGCGCCGAGCAGCGCGCCCTTGAGCACCGAAGCAAAGCCCCGCCCACCGAAATGTCGCACAAGCAGGTCAGCGGGCACCAGGGCCTTGAGCAGCCCGGCTACGAGAAACCCAAAGAGCAGGAACGGCGCGGCCTGGCGAAAAACATGCCAGCTCTCGGCCAGAAAACTCGTGAGATAGTCCATGACGCGTCCTTTCCGTTTATACAAACATATGCACACTTGTTCAATCGACAGGGCAAAAGAATATCCGACTCAGCGCTCCAAAACGTGATCCAGGCCCTGGGCAAAGAGCTGGCGCACATGCTCGTCGTCCAGGGTGTAAAAAACGTTCTTGCCCTCTTTCCGGGACTTGATCAGCTTGGCCGTGCGCAGAAGCCTGAGCTGGTGCGACACGGCCGAGGAGGTGGTGCCGAGCACTGCCGAGATGTCGCACACGCACAACTCGCCCAGGCTCAGGGCATGCAGGATGCGCACGCGTGTTCGGTCGCCCAGCAGGCCGAAGATCTCGGCCAGACCCTCCGCTACCCGGTCGTCAAGCATGCCACCACGCACCTGTTCCACGCGGTCCAGGTGCAGGCAATGCTTCTCGCAGACATCCAGGTTGGTCGGCTTATTCATATGAACATGTACTCACTTGTTTGCAGGATATGCTCCCGGACCTGCCCTGTCAAGCGGTCCGGCCCCTGTTATTCCCTGGACGAGCCATTCCATTACGACACCCACCCTACTGATTTTCCGTGGCCTTTGTCAGAAGCGTGACGTTGCTCTTGGTGAAGAAGCCATCAAAACCATCGTAGCGCTTGATGTACTCGTTAACCACGAGGGTGTTGGGCAGCGGACGGCTGAAGGTCTGGCGCAGGCCCTCCTCGGGCGAGCCCACCAGCTCCACCAGGAACTCCATGCCCGCAGCCTTGAGCCCGGCAAAGGTCTGCTCAATGCGCTCGGTGCGGAAGGCCAGGTGGTGGATCCGCCGCCCGTAGTTCTCGATGAACTTCTCGGTGGGGCCGGGCTGGCCGCCCGCCGCCTCGCCCAGGCCGGAGGTGATGACCATGGCGTAGACCTCGCCCGGCAGGCGCGCCACGTTGGTGATGGAGTTCAGGTTGTCCACATACAGGGACATGGAATAGTCGTAGTCGGTGAGTTCCAGGAACTCCACGATGGCGTCGTCGCGCTCCCGGGCGCGCACGCGCACCGAGGCGTGGTCAAAGACGCCGATGTTGCGCAGGTGCGCCTTGTCCGGCTTGGGCAGAGACCAGCCGGCCTCGCGGAAATACCCGCCGTCGTACTGGCGCCCGGCCCCCAGCCACTGCACGAACCCGTAGGACAAGGCGCTATGCTTGGAAGGCTCGGTCTGGATGAACAGGGAGGCCTCCGAGCGCAGGATCTCCGGGCTCATGAAACGCACCCCGCGCGCCTTCTGGAGGGCAACGAAGCGTTCCAGATCATGGCACAGGAAGACCATGGCCTCTACCCTGGTGTGTGGCAGGTGCGTGGATTTCGGCCCCTTGGGCTCGGCGTCGAAGGGATTGGGACCGCTCTTGCGCGCGGTCAAAAGGAAGTCCGCCGAGCCGGGCAGCTCCAGCACGCAGGCCGAAGCTCCGGGGCTGTCCAGGGCCGTGCCAAAGAAATATCCGCTGGTGTCCAAGAACTCGACCGCAGCGTCCTTGAGCCGATCCGGCTCAACGTTGAGGACCACGGTCTCCAGGCCGCCCACCAGACCCTCTAGGCCAAGGCCTTTGCGCTGAAGCATAACCTGCTCCACCCGTTTCAAAAGCACGCTGTCGTCATTGCGGAACTTGGCAACCATGGCGATCCTCGCTGTTATTTGAATGCAATCCGTATATTTTACAGATGCATCCGTCTGAAGAAACTGTCAAGGAGACAAAACCAGAGCATGGGTATTGACTTTATGTTGCTCCATAAATATATATTAAACCAAGAAACACTCAGTGCAATATACATCTAAAATACAGCAGGTTAGAAATACATGACGGCTGCACAACAATTGTCAGGCGAGTATTCCGGGCAATTGAACGACCTCATCGAACGATCTGCCAGCACCTGCTTCATGACCAAGGGGCAATGGGAAAATCTTGCGCGGGAATGCGGCGACGAGATCTATGCCGAGGCCCTCTACCGCCTGAGCCGCCTGGAGATCCCCCCTGCCGAGGCCAAAGACACCGTCCAGGCCATCCTTCTGCACCAGGAAAAGCTCTGCCAGACTCTGAACCGCACCGTCAGCCTGGTCACGGCCATGTGCGACTACTTTTCGCAGGTGAACCCCATGCTGCGCGAGCCCGTCCTGGTGGAGGTGAATCTCCTGCGCCAGAGGGAGGAAAGCGCCTACAAGGACGAGCTGACCGGCCTGTTCAACCGCCGCTCGTTCAACCAGGAGGTGCCCAGGGAGATGGAGCGCTTCCGGCGCTTCGGCCATCCCTTCACCCTGCTCATGCTCGACCTCGACCACTTCAAGCACTTCAATGACACCTTTGGTCATTCCGCAGGCGACCAGGCACTGCGCGACATCGCCCAGATCCTGGGGGAGACGGCGCGTCTGCTGGACTGCGTCGTGCGCTACGGCGGCGAGGAGTTCGCCGTGATCCTGCCCCAGACCTGCAGGGAGGAGGCCGTGGGCGTGGCTGAACGCATCCGCAATGCCGTGCAGCGGCACCGCGTCATCTTTGCCGGACAGGAGCTGCCCACCCTCACCATCAGCGTCGGCCTGGCCTGCTTCCCCACCGACGCCATGGACATGGCCTCCCTGGTCCAGCGGGCCGATCAGGCGCTCTACCAGGCCAAGGTCTCGCGCAACTGCGTGCACCCCTTCAGCGACCACCAGCGCAACCATACGCGCTACACCCTGTCCAACCCGCTCCCGCTACGCCTCGGCCAGGAGAAGGACCAGACCTTTGCCTTGGCCCGGGACATCAGCTTCGGCGGCCTGCTCTGCGACACGGACAAGCCCGCGCCCCTGGCCAGCAGCATCGAGGTCGTGCTCACGGACAGCGTCCTGGGCATCCGCCTGCCCGTCAGCGCCCAGGTCAGCCGCGTGCTGACCGCAGAGGACGGCAGCTACCAGCTGGGCCTGTCGTTCCAGCTGGACTCCCTGGAAGACCAGAAGACCCTCATGGCCCTCATCGAAGGCCGCACCGAACCCGTGGGCTACTGCTTCCGCGCCGAACACCGGCCCGCCTCTTGCGCCTAACCAGGTCGACCGCCTGAGCGCCAGACGCACCGGCAGCGCCCCCGGTCTCGCCGACCGGGTCACGCGGGTTTGCATCCGCATCGTCTGAACTTGTCGGGAATCGCCCTGACCGCACAGGACCTAGCGGCAGGCTGAATTTGCTGCGCCCGGTGGCGTCAGACTATGGGCAGCGCATCCTGAAGCTGGCTGAAACGGCGCTCCATGTCGCGCTCAAGCAGCGCCTCGCCGCCCTGGCAAAGACTCGCCAAAGCCGAGGCCGAGTGCTTGGTCAACAGCTTGTGCGTGTTGGCCGTGGCGTTGCCTATCTCCGCCGCGCTGCGCTCGGCCAACTGCCCGCTGCTGCGCTTGTGGCCCACCACCAGATGCCCCTGGTACACGGCATGCCCGCCGCCCAGGAACACGCGCAGGTCGCGCTCCAGGTCGTCGTACTGCGTGGGCGAGAAGCGGATGTCGAAACCGCCGGTGCGTTCGATGTCGGCCGTGCGCAACAGGTGGCAGCAGCCGGTGACGCTGACGCAGGGCCGCAGGTACGTGAACTGGCCCAGGTCCGGCTGGCCCTGGTGCAGGGTCGGCAGGGTCATGGGCTGGCCGCCCTCCTGGTCCGGCTGCGCCGCCTGCGGCGTGTAATCCACGCTCTGGACCACCAAGGGATTGGCCTCGTCCTTCACCCGGCAGCCCCAGACCGAGGCCTCGGGGAAACGTTTGACCGCCGAGCCGAACCGACCGAGCCAGTCGCCCGGCAGGGCCACGTCATCGTCGAGGAAAACCAAAAAATCGTGGCTGCGCACCTCCGGCAGGGACAGCAGCCAGTTGCGCGCCGCCGGAGCGCCGATGTTCACGGGCAGGCGCAGGACGCTCAAGGACTCGCCCAGCCGGGCCTGCCAGCCGCCAAGGACCTGTGGCGTGGCGTCGGTGCTGCCGTTGTCCAGCACCCACAGCCGCGCGCCCTGCCCTGCTCCGAAGACGCCGGACGCGGCCAGCGACGCCAGGCTCTCGTCCAGTTCTTGGGCCTTGTTCCAGGTGTACAACAGCACAGCCACGCTGCCGGGCACGTTTGCCGTCTCCTTTGCCGCGCCGCTCACCAGATCGGACAGGCGCAGGACCTCGCTGGTGCGCCAGGGCGCGCGGCGGACGGATTCGGTGAGCACGTCCACCGCCTCGGCCTCGCGGCCCAGGCGCAGCAGGCACTCGGCGCGCAGGCCTGGGCTGCCGCCCGGGAAGAACGCACCCACGCCGTACAGGGCGGTCAGGGCATCCGAAGCCTCGCCACGAGCCAGCAGGGCCTGGGCCTGAGCCTGCAGCCGCACCGGTGTGAGGGTGCGGGGCCAGGACTCGGGGCGCAACAGCGCGTCCGCAAGCACCCAGTCCGCGCGCGGCCAGGCAAAGCCCCAGGCCTCGGACTTCCAGAACAGGTTCCTGGGCTCGGCCTCCAGGTGCGAGAGCAGCGTGGCCCGACGCTCGCCATTGCCAGCCAGATCCCCCGGCAGGGTCCACCAGGGATCAGAGGTCGGCGGCGGACGCCAGAAGTTGGCATAGGCCTTGAGCGTGTCGGCGACGCTCTCCGGCAGCCTGGGCCAGCCCGGCCAGGGCTGTCCGGAGCAGAGCTGCGCCAGGTCGCCGTCCAGAGGATTTGCGGCCCAGGCCATGCCCAGCAGGTCCTGGATGAGCGCGGCCAGCCTGGCGCGGGCAGCCGGTTCAGCCGAGGCAGCCAGGGACAGCAGCTCCGCAGACAGACCCACAAGATGGTCGCGGCCCACGGAGCCGCGCGCCAAGGCCCGGCGTGCCAGGGCTGGCAGTGCGTTCCAGGTGCTCAAGGCATTCGATTCGGGCGCGTCGGGCATCAGGCCTCCGGGGAATTCTAGCTGCTTCTGGGGGCCTATTTCATTGACCTTATGCGCGTCTCCACGCCAGGCACGGCCTTCAGCAAGGCGTCTGCCTTGGCCATGTCCGTGTCACCGGTGTGGTAGGGGTACAGGATTTTTGGCTGGATCGCCCTGGCCGCGTCCACGAGCATGTCGACAGTCATGGTGTAGGGCAGGTTCGCGGGCAGGAAGGCCACGTCCACGCCCTTCAAGGCCGCCATCTCCGGGATGTTCTCGGTGTCGCCCGCGACATACACGCGCACCTTGCCGAAGTGCAGCACGTAGCCGTTGCCCTCACCCTTGGGGTGAAACGGAGTGCCGGGCGAGCGCATGTGCTCGATGTTGTAGGCAGGCACAGCGTCCACGCGGATTCCGGCCAGGTCCTTCGAGTCGCCGTTCTTCAACACCACGGCGCCGTCAAGGCCGGACGAGGCCTTGAGCGAGGAGCCGATGGCCGTGCCGGGCTTGCGCAGGGCCTTGATGGCGCCAAGGTCCAGGTGGTCGCGGTGCTCGTGGGTGACGAGGATCAGGTCGGCCTTGGGCAGTGCGGCGTAGTCGGCCTGGCTGGTCCAGGGGTCCACGTGGACGACCTTGCCGTTCCACTGGAACATGAGGGTGCCATGGCCCAAAAAGGTGATGACGAGATCGCCCTTGTCCGTGGGGATGGTGTCGACAAGTTTGGCGGCAGGTTTTGCTGGCTTGCCATCCTGGGCCGGTGCGAAGCCGGGAAAGCCGAGGACCAGAAGCAGAAGACCGGACATCCAAAAGGTCTTGCGCATGGTTTCACCCTCACCTTGCATGTTGGAGTCTACAGGGACAGCCGTTGGACTTTCGCTGGGGCCGGAGCGGCAAACCGCCCTGGCCGTGCTTCGTACTGGTCGAATACCCCACTCTGCCTTCGCGCTCAAGAATAAAGGCCCACCCTGTGAACCAGGATGGGCCTTTCTCAGCATTTTGACACTCACCCCGGGCGTAGTGCCCGGCAGCCCTGCGGGCCGAAACCCGGCTAGCGGGTCAGGTGCCGGTACTTGATGCGGTGCGGCTGGTCGGCCGCCGTGCCCAGGCGGGCCTTGCGGTCGGCCTCGTACTCGCTCCAGTTGCCGTCGAACAGGCTCACCTGGGAGTCGCCCTCAAAGGCCAGGATGTGCGTGGCGATGCGGTCCAGGAACCAGCGGTCATGGCTGATGACCAGCACGCAGCCCGCGAAGTTCACCAGCGCGTCTTCAAGCGCGCGCATGGTGTTCACGTCCAGGTCGTTGGTCGGCTCGTCAAGCAGCAGGACGTTGGCACCTTCTTTCAGCAGGGCAGCCAGGTGCACGCGGTTGCGCTCGCCGCCGGAGAGCAGCCCGACCTTCTTCTGCTGGTCGCTTCCGGTGATGTTGAACTTGCCGATGTAGGCCCTGGCGTTCATCTCGCGGTTGCCCAGCTTGATGAAGTCCGCGCCGCCGGAGATGGCCTCGTACACGGTCTTTTCCGGGTCAAGGCTGCGATCCTGGTCCACGTAGGCCAGCTTCACGGTCTCGCCGATCCTGAGCGTGCCCTCGTCGGGCTGCTCCTTCCCGGTGATCATGCGGAACAGGGTGGTCTTGCCCGCGCCGTTGGGGCCGATGATGCCGACGATGGCGCCGGGGGGCATGATGAAGCTGATGCCGTCCACCAGCAGGTTGTCGCCAAAGGCCTTCTTGAGCCCCTGCGCCTCAATGACCACATTGCCCAGGCGCGGGCCTGCAGGCACGAAGATCTCAAGCTCAGGGCCAAGCTTCTCGTTCTCCTGGGACAAAAGATTCTCGTATGCGCTGATGCGCGCCTTGCCCTTGGCGTGGCGGCCACGCGGGGACATGCGGATCCACTCAAGCTCACGGGCCAGGGTCTTCTGGCGCTCGGTCTCGGATTTTTCCTCACCCGCCAGGCGGTTCTGCTTCTGCTCCAGCCAGGAGGAGTAGTTGCCCTGCCAGGGGATGCCCCGGCCGCGGTCCAGCTCCAGAATCCAGCCGGCCACGTTGTCCAGGAAGTAGCGGTCGTGGGTTACGGCGATGACCGTGCCCGCATACTGCTGCAGGTGGTGCTCCAGCCAGGCCACGGATTCCGCGTCCAGGTGGTTGGTGGGCTCGTCGAGCAGCAGGATGTCCGGCTTCTGGAGCAGCAGGCGGCACAGGGCCACGCGGCGCTTCTCACCACCGGAAATCACGTTCACCGGGGTGTCGGCCGGGGGACAGCGCAGGGCGTCCATGGCCATCTCCAGGCGGCTGTCCAGGTCCCAGGCATCGCAGGCGTCAAGCTTCTCCTGCACGGCCGCCTGGCGGTCGATGAGCTTCTGCATGGCGTCGTCGTCCATGGGCTCGGAAAATTTCTCGTTGATGCGCTCGAACTCGGCCAGCAGGTCCACGGTCTCCTGGGCGGCCTCGGCCACGACCTCGCGGCAGGTCTTGGTCTCGTCGAGCTTGGGCTCCTGCTCCAGAAAGCCGATGGTGTATCCGGGCGACAGGGCGATCTTGCCCTGGAAGTCCGTGTCCAGCCCGGCCAGGATCTTCAAGAGCGAGCTCTTGCCGCTGCCGTTCAGGCCCAGCACGCCGATCTTGGCGCCGTAGAAGTAGGACAGGGAAATGTCTTTGAGAACCTGGCGCTTGTCGTAGTACTTGCTCACGCCCATCATCGAATAAATAATCTTGTTGGTCGGCTCAGCCATGAAAATCCTCACAAAGAAGTCGGGGCGGAATGGCCGCCCCGTTTCGTTATATCCTTGAATCGTTGATCTTCTACTTCTTGCTCTTCTGGGCCTTGGCCTGGGCCAGCATGTCGCCCAGGTTGCCCATGCCGCCCGGGGCCGACTTCTCGGCGGGCTTGGCAGCGGCCTTGTAGCCCTTCCAGTCCTCGTTCTCGCGGCCGCCGCCACCCTGGCCCGCGTTTTCGCGCACCTCAAGGGGGGACAGCGCAATGCGGCGCTCGCCCGCGCGCAGGTCCTCGACCACCAGGGTCACGGAGTCGCCGCGGTTCAGCTTGTCGAACTGCTTGGGGTCAACAGCCACGGCCATGCGCGACTTGGGCAAAAGCGCGGTGATGCCCGGCTCCAGCGTCACGAAGATGCCGAAGGTCTCGCGCTTCTCCACGATGCCGGTGACCTGGGTGCCGGGAGCGTATTTGGCCGCAGCCTCCAGCCAGGGGTCGCCCTCGGCGTCCTTCATGGACAGGGAGATGCGGCGCTTGGCCAGATCGATCTCTTTCAGCACCACCGAGACCTCGTCGCCCACCTGGACCATCTCGCTCGGCTTGTTCACGCGCTTGGTGTAGCTCATCTCGCTCACGTGGATCAGTCCGTCCACGCCGGGCAAAATCTCCACGAACGCGCCGAAGTCGGCCAGGCGCACCACCTTGCCGGTGTGCTTCTCGCCTTCCTTCAGCTTGTCGGCCACGCCGTCCCAGGGGTCGGACATGGTCTGCTTGCGCGAGAGCGAGATCTTCAGCTGGCCGGGCTTCTTGCCGGGCTCCACGCCAAGGACCTTGACGCGAATCTTCTCGCCCATGCTCACGGCCTCGTCGGGCTTGGCGATGCGGGCGTACCCGAGCTCGCTCACGTGGACCATGCCTTCCAGGCCCGGGGCGATCTCGACGAAGGCGCCGAAATCGGCCAGACGGACGACAGTTCCTTCAATCTCCTCGCCGGGCTTCATGGCGGCCAAGAACTCTTCGGTGGCGGCCTGGCGCTCGCGCTCGATGAGCACCCGGCGGGACACCACGATGTTGCGGCCGCGCTCCTCCAGCTTGGTGATGAGGAAGAGGAAGGTCTTGCCCACGTATTCTTCGGGGTTCTCCACGTAGCGGGCGTCGATCTGGCTCACGGGGCAGAACGCCCTGCGGTTCATGATCTCAACCGAGAAGCCGCCCTTGCAGGTCTCCTTGACGCGGCCGTCCACAGGCAGCTCGGCGTCCTTGGCGCTCTGGAGCATCTCCAGGCCGCCAGCCCCGGCCAGGGCGCGGGAGAGCACGATCTCGCTGCGGGTCTTGGAGACCACGTAGAGGTCGACCGTGTCGCCTTCCTTGAAGGGAAAGTTGCCCTCAGCGTCGAGGAGTTCTTTTTTCTCGGCCACGCCGTCAATCTTGGTGCCGGTGTCGAAGTACACGCTGTCCGCGCCGATGGTGATAATGCGGGCGGAAATCTTGTCTCCCAGGTTCAGGGGCTCGCCCTGTCCGGCATAGCTGGCCTCAAAAAGCTCCGCGAAGCTCTGCTCCTGATCCCCGTTGGTCTGCGCCTGGTCGGTCATCTGCTGCTCCTGTGCGATTGAACGCAAATATATTGGCGGTACGCATCCGCCTGGGGCGTGTATTATCGAAGGGGCGACACTTGTCAAACACAGCCTGCGTGATTTTTGGGCCAGCCCTAAAGTTTTTTAAGGATTTGCCGATAAGAAACGAGAAAGCGTCATCCATGATTTCGGTAAGGAGGTGGTCAAATATGCCCATTGAACTCATCGGTGGATTCTCCGCCTTTGACCAGCAGCAGTTTACCGGAACGGACCCCTACGCCGCGAAACAGGCCACGCTGGCCCAGTCCAGCCAGGAATCCGCACCCATGGACAAACAGACATTCGGGGCCGCTGTGGTCTCAAAAACTCTCGACTACATGAATTCGGGCCAAGGCCATGACAATGGCATGGCCCAGAGCTACGACTTCCAGAAAAGCGTCCTGGGCGGCCATGCGGACGCCATAGCCAGCGGGGCGCTTGCAAACATCAAGGTGTGACAGCCGAAACCACCCGAGATGACGCCAGAGCATGAAAACCCCGCCCCTCACAAGGCGGGGTTTTCCATTTGCAGCGCGGCCCCGCGCGGTATTGTCCCGGTCTGGTCCGACTTGCCAATGCTGCCAAGAACGGCTAAAGGCGCTGTGCAACTGCCGCCACAATAGCGAGGGGAACAAAAGCACGTGACCAGGGACAAGCACAAGGTACTCATAGCCAACCGGGGCGAAATCGCCGTACGCATCATGCAGGCCTGCGCCGATCTGGGCGTCGGCTTCGTCTGCGTATATACGAAGGAAGACGCCGATTCCGGCCATGTTTCCCTGGCCCGGAGCCTGGGTGGGGAGGAGGCGCTGGTGCGCATCCACAACTACCTGGACGCCGGCGACATCCTCTCTGCGGCCGATGCCAAGAACGCCACGGCCATCCACCCCGGCTACGGCTTCTTCTCGGAGAACTACCGCTTCGCCCGGCGCGTGGTGGAGCGCTCCCGGCCCATGCTGTTCATCGGGCCCTCCTGGCGCGTCATCCGCGACCTGGGCGACAAGATCAACACCAAGCGCCTGGCCCGAAGCCTGGGCGTGCCCACGGTTCCGGGCTCCGACCGCGCCATCTACGACGAGATGGAGGCCGAGACCATCGGCCAGCAGCTCTTCAACTACCAGGAGAAGCAGGGCGTCACCCGGCCCATGGTCCTGGTGAAGGCCTCGGCTGGCGGCGGCGGCATGGGCATCGACGAAGTGCACAGCATGAACCACTTCCGCCAGACGTACCGGCGCATCCGCAACTACTCACAGCGCCAGTTCAACGACCCCGGCGTGCTCATCGAGCAGCGCATCTTCAACTACAACCATCTGGAAGTGCAGATCGTCTCCGGGCGCGGGGGGCTTGACCCCATCCACTTCGGCACGCGCAACTGCTCCGTGCAGAGCCCCGGCCGCCAGAAGCGCATCGAGACCGCGCCAGGCTTCGTGCCCGAGACCTTGACCTACGGCTTCGACGCCCGCAAGGTCATGGACGACATCGTGCGCCACTCCCTTTCCATCGCGCGTGAAATCAACTACGACAACGTAGGGACCTGGGAATGGATCGTGACGCCCAAGGGCGAGCCCTTCCTCATGGAAGTGAACACGCGCATCCAGGTGGAGAACGGCGTTTCCGCCGCCATCTCGCGCATCCGGGGCAAGGGCGACGTGAACCTCGTGCGCGAGCAGATCCGCCTGGGTCTGGGCGAGGAGCAGGGCTACACCCAGAGCGACGTGAGCTTTGAGGGCGTGGGCATCGAGTACCGCATCATCGCCGAAGACACCTTCAATCGCTTCGCCCCCTGGACCGGCCGCATCGAGACCATCGCCTGGCCGGACGAGCCCTGGCTCAAGCTGCATACCCACGTACCCCAGGATCAGGCCTACCAGATCCCCACGGAGTACGACCCCAACCTGGCCCTGGCCATCATCTGGGGCAAGGACCTGGACGAGGCCAAGGCCCGTGGCCTGGCCTTTTTGGACGCATTCAAGCTGTCCGGGGCCGACGCCCAGGGCGTGGAACTCAAGAGCAACATCGCCTTCCTGCGCGAGAAAACCAAGGACCTGCTGGAGTTCTAACTCCGGAGACCCCACCGCCTATGGATATCGAAAAGAATCTCGACTCTCTCTCGCAGCGCGTGGCCTACGCCCGCGACATCATGGTGCCCAGAACCAGCGAACGCCTGGAATCCATCAGCCAGGACATCGCCCTGCTCGCCCCCAAGCTCGACAGCCTGGACATCGACGTGGCCCTGGAAAAGGTTGCTGACATCTCTAAAAGGCTCTCCGTGCTCGAGGAGGACCTGGACCAGCTGCTCACGCCCATGGACAAGGTGCGCGTGGTGCGCCACCCGCAGCGCGTGTGTCTGAAGGACATCCTGGAGAACGTCTACGACAACTACACCGAGATCGGCGGCCGCGACGAGGTCTCCATCGACCCCGGCATGCTCATCGCACGCGCGTACATCACCCGCCGCGTGGGCAAGCGCGTCATCCACCACTCGGTCATGGTTGTCGGCCAGGAGAAGGGCCACGGCCAGGAGTTCCGCAACGGCGGCTCCATCAAGCCCTGGGGCAACGCCAAGGCGCTGAAGTACATGAAGGTCGCCGCACGCGAGAACATCCCCATCCACGCCTACGTGTCCACGCCCGGCTCCTACCCCATCGAGGACTACCCCGGCGCGGCCCAGCAGATCGCGGAAAACATCTACGAAATGGCCGGACTCGACGTGCCCATTGTGGCCGTGTTCTCCGAGGGCGGCAGCGGCGGGGCCGAGGCCATCGCCCTGGCCGACAGGCGGCTCATGTTCTCCCACGGCTACTACTCGGTCATCTCGCCCGAGGGCGCGGCGGCCATCGAGGGCAAGGTCCACGGGCAGATGCGCGCCACCCCGGAGCTCATCGAGAAGTGCGCCAAGCACCAGATGATCACCGCCCAGGACAATCTGCGCAACGGCTACATCGACGCCATCATCGAGGAACCGCCGCTCGGCGCGCGCAACGAGCACTTCGACTTCTTCAAGCGCCTGCGCTCGGACGTCATCCGCGCCACGGACGAGGTGGTGCTCTCGGTTCAGGCCGTGAGCGTGCTGCGCAGGCTGGCCCGGCGCCGCGCCAAGCAGCCCGAGAACGTCGAGGACGTGCTCATCCGCTGGGAGCTGGACTCCCACGCCCGCGAACAGCTGGTCTGGAAGCGCTACCAGAAGTACCGCCGCATGGCCCGCCACGCCTACATCGACAAGCGCGGCATCCTGGAGAAGCTGGCGGCCAAGCACATGGAGTTCTTCTACTCCATCTACACCACCCTGCGCTACGAGATCCTCAAGCGCTACCAGAAGAAGATCGCCCGCATGGCCACGGACGTCACCGACGAGATCCACGTGGTCACCAGCCGCATGGACCGCCTGACCAGCCAGGCCCTGGAAAAGCTGGGACTCCTCCAGCTCGGCCGCGGCAACGACGATTCCCTGACCAGCCTCTCCGCCCCGGCCTGCGATGCGCGCTTAAGCGAGTGCAGCTACATCAGCCCCAAGTCCCTGGACGACCGCGAGATCACCTGCCCGCACGCCAGCGAGCGCGGCTGCCTGGACATCTGGGCGCGCGACCTGTTCGGCGAGTTCGGCGGCGTATGCCCCACCTGCGGCTACCACTTCCCCATGGAATACAAGTGGTACATGGCCAACGTGTTTGACCGCAACAGCGTGCGCGAATTCAATCAGTCCATCGCCGCAGGCAACCCCACGGGCTTTCCCAAGTTTGACGAGCGCATCCTGAAGGCCAAGGAGACCACTCACCTGCAGTCCTCCTGCGTGACCTTCAATGCCAGCATCCTGGGCATCCGGCTGACCTGCGGCATGCTCGTGGCCAACTTCCGGGGCGGCAGCGTGGGCGCGGCCGAGGGCGAGAAGTTCATCCGCGCCCTGGACCTTGCGCGCAAAAGGCACCAGCCCTTCCTGGCCTATGTCCACGGCACTGCAGGCATCCGCATCCAGGAAGGCGTCAACGGCCTGATCCAGATGCCGCGCGTGACGCTGGCCGTGCGCCGCTACATCGAGGAAGGCGGCCTGTACATCGTGCTCTACGACACCAATTCCTACGCCGGCCCGGTGGCCAGCTTCCTGGGCTGCTCGCCCTACCAGTACGCCGTGCGCAGCGCGCGCATCGGCTTCGCCGGCCCCGGCGTCATCCGCGAGACCACGGGCATGGACATCCCGCCCGACTACCACAGCGCCTACAAGGCCCTGTCGCGCGGGCACATCCAGGACATCTGGGACCGCCGCGACATCCGGGCCAACCTGCACCAGGCCTTCCTGACCATGGGCGGACGCAACCTGTACTACCGCTAGCCGCCGCACACGCGCCACGATCAAAAGACGCCCAAGGGACTGCTCCCCTGGGCGTCTTTTCGTTTGAGCGCGCCCAATGCTTTCCACTCTGTCACCTGCTCGTCACCATACGGACGCCTCGACACACTATCTTCACGACCACACGCGGCGGCGCTTCGCCCCTGCACGAACCCCGAGGTCTGCAATGCTCAGCACCATAATGCACCGCCTGCGCAACGGCAAAACTGCCTTTGGCAGCGATGCCAACATTCCTGAATTACGGACGAACCGCTTGCGTGAACTTGTGCGCACGGGCCAGGATTTCGACATCCTGCTCATCAACGTGCGCGACTTCCTCCTGCTGCGGGAGCTCTACGGCAAGGAGCTCTCAGAGGAGGTCCAGACCCAGCTGACAAGCGTGCTGCGCCGGGCCGTCAACGAGCGCCTGCACGTGTCGCCCTTCTGCCTGACGCTGGAGCCCGGCGAGTACTTGCTGGGCTGGCCGAGCCAGGGCGACGACTTCACCCTCCAGCACGACGCGGCCTATGAGATAAAGCTCATTGCCCAGCGCGAGGCAAACACCCACCTGCTGCGCTGGGCCGGGCGCGAGCTGGACCTGGGCTTCGGCTGCGCCCGGCACACCTCGGCCAACTGCCAGGACCGCGAGGCCCAGCTGTTCCAGGCCGTGAACGAGGCCCGGCTGCGCGCCAAGATGCGCCTGGACTTAAGCCAGCTCTCCCTGTCCACCGAGTTCAACACCATCCTGCGTGACAAGAACGTACGCGCCGTGTTCCAGCCCATCGCCGACTTCACCACCGGCACCATCCTGGCCTGGGAGGCGCTGACGCGCGGGCCGGAAGGCACCACCTTCCACTCCCCGGCCATGCTCTTCGACTTTGCGGAGCAGAGCGGCAAGCTCTTCGCGCTGGAGCGCCTGTGCCGCGAAAAGGCCATCGGCACCTTTGGAGCCATCGGCACCGGGCAGAAGCTCTTCCTGAACATCCACCCCAAAACCATGGCCGACCCGGAGTTCACCCACGGCATGACCCTGGAGCTGCTGCAGGCCGCTGGCCTGACCCCGCAGAACATCGTCTTCGAGATCACCGAGCGCCACAGCATCACCGAGTTCGCCCTGTTCCACCGCACGCTGGACCACTATCGCAGCCAGGGCTACCTGGTGGCCGTGGACGACGCCGGAGCCGGGTACTCGGGCCTGACCTCCATCGCCCAGATCCGTCCGGAGTTCATCAAGATCGACATGAGCCTCATCCAGGGCATCGACAAGGACCCGGTGAAGCGCGCGCTCATCGAGACGCTGGTCACCTTTGCCGACAAGATCGGCTCCAAGATCATCGCCGAGGGCATCGAGTCCCAGGCCCAGGCGGCCTGCCTGGTGGACATCGGGGTGCACTATGGCCAAGGCTTCTATCTTGCCCGGCCCGACGCGCCCAAGCCCGCCCTTTCGCTGGACACGGCCTACCTGCGCGCGCCCCAGGAGCAGACCCGCCTGACCACCTCCTGCCTCATGCCCATCGGCAACCTGGTGGAGGCCGCGCAGGTGCGCCCGGCCGGGATGCTCGTGCCCGACGCCCAGCAGTGTTTCGAGTCCCTGCGCCAGCATTCCAGCATCGTGGTGGTGGACGGAAAGCGGCCCATCGGCCTGGTCATGGAGTACCAGCTCAACCGCCAGCTCTCCGGGCAGTTCGGCTCGGCCCTGTACGCCAAGCGGCCGGTGGAGGCCATCATGGACCGCAGCCCGCTCATCGTGGACGAGGCCACGCCCGTGGAGCAGACGGCCAAGGCGGCCATGCAGCGCGAGAAAATAAAAGCCTACGACGACGTCATCGTGACGCGCCAGGGGCATGTGCTGGGCATCGTCACGGTGCAGCGCCTGCTGAACACCCTGGCCACGGTCCAGGTGGAGATGGCCAAGGGCACCAACCCCCTCACCGGCCTGCCCGGCAACGTGACCCTGGAGCAGGAGGTGGAGGCCTGCATTTCCACCGGCAAGCGCTTCTCCATGGCCTATGCCGACCTGGACAACTTCAAGGTCTACAACGATACCTACGGCTTCAAGAACGGCGACCGGGTCATCAAGCTGGCCGCCGACCTGCTGGACCACAGCGTGCGCCGCTTCGGCGACCCCACGGCCAAGCTGTTCCACATCGGCGGGGACGACTTCGTGCTAGTGAGCAGGCCGGAGCATGTGGAGCGCATCTGCAAGTCGGCCACGCGCTGCTTCAAGCGCCTCATTCGCAGCTGCTACAGCCTGGAGGACCGCAAGCGCGGCTCGGTGCTGGCCAACGGGCGCGACGGCGTGGAGCGCACCTATCCCCTGGTGTCCGTGTCCATCGGCATCATGGAGATCGGCGGGCCCTGCAACCTGCTGGAGATCGGCGAACGCGCCGCCTATGTAAAGAAATACGCCAAGTCCATGCCCGGCAACGTCTACGCCTGGGACCGCAGGGCTCCGCTGGGCAGCGAGACGGCAGGCGTCAACGGGCTGTCAGCCTGCGCCGAGGCCGCTCTCTAGGTTCAAGACACAGACTTCAGAACCCAAGGGACAATCCGATGGTTCAAAATAAGGGGCGCCTCCGGGCGCCCCTCTCTTTTGCTGGTGCGATGCGGCTAGAGGTACGAACGCAGCACGCCCTGCAAGGCCGCCATGTCGGGCTTGCGCAAGGCCAGCGGACCGCGCTTAAGGGGGGGCAGGTCCGCGCCGAAGGCCGCCCGGCCGCTCTTGTAGAGCACGCCGATGGGGATGCTCTCCCCAAACTCCAGGGCCAGGGCCATGGCCTTTTCCCGATCGGCCGGGTCGTGCTCCGGGGTGATCTTGCGGCAACGCTGCTTGTACCAGGCGAAGGTGTTGACCTTGTTGAAGGACACGCAGGGCTGGAACACATCCACCAGGGAAAAGCCCTTGTGCCGCACGGCCTGCTGGATGAGGTCCACCAGGTGCTCCGGCTCGCCGCTGAAGCCGCGGGCCACGAAGCCAGCGTTCATGGCCACGGCCACGGCCATGGGGTTGAAAGCCTCCGAGGGCTGGCCAAAGGGCTGGGCCTTGGTCACGTGGCCCTTGGCCGTGGTGGGGCTGGCCTGGCCCTTGGTCAGGCCGTAGATGCCGTTGTCGTGCACGATGAGGGTCATGTCCACGTTGCGCCGGATGGCCGCCAGAAAGTGGTTGCCGCCCTCGCCGTAGTTGCAGCCGTCACCGCACTCGGTGATGACCGTGAGATCCGGGTTGGCCAGCTTGGCCCCGGTGGCCGTGGGCAAGCCCCGGCCGTGCAGGCCGGTGATCATGTTGCAGTTCATGTACAGGGGGGCCTTGGCCGCCTGGCCGATGCCCGTGACCATGAGCACCTGATGCGGGGCCAGGCCCAGACCGGAGAGGGCCTGCTTCATGCACTTGAGCAGGGAATGATTGCCGCAGCCGGGACACCAGGCCGTTTCGAACTGTCCGTAGTCGTCGGGAGTAACCGTTTGGCTGACCATGCGTCTGGCTCCTTGCTCTAGAGGATATTTTCCAGGCCGCGCAGAATGAAGGCGGCGGTGATGGGCAGGCCATCGAAGCGCAGCACCAGGTCCTTGAACAGGAAGCCCGTCTCCTGGCGGATGAGCCTGGCCAGCTGCCCGGTGGCGTTGCCCTCCACGCACACGGCGCGCTTGGCGCTGGCAAGCTGCGGCAGGAACTGGTCCTCACTCAGCGGCCAGACCTGGGAGAAGTGCAGCACGGCCGCGCTCCTGCCGGATTCCTCCAGCCGCTCCCTGGCCTCCAGTGCCGCTCCCAGGGTCGAGCCCCAGCAGACCAGCAGCACGTCCGCGCCATCCTCGCCGTAACAGCTGGGCGGGATGGCATCCTCGACGAGGCCCAGGCCCTTGTTCAGGCGCTTGGCAACCATCTGCACGCGCACGTCCAGGTCCTCGGTGAGCTTGCCGTCCTCGGTGTGCTCATCGCTGTCCGAGACGACCAGCGCCGTGCTGAAGCCGGGGATGGCGCGCGGCGAGATCCCATCCTCGGTCAGGGCGAAACGCTTGAAAGTCTTGGGGTCCGCAGGCTCCAGCAACGGGGCCGGGAGCTCCGGAAGCTCGGAGAGGGCAAAGGGCTCCACGTTCTGGAAGGAGTCGGCCAGGTACTGGTCCGTGAGCAGAAACACCGGTGACTGGTACGTGTCCGCCATCTCAAAGGCGCGGTGCGTCAGGTAGAAGCACTCCTCCACACTGCCCGGCGCGAACACAGCGCGCGGGAATTCGCCATGCCCGGCATAGAGCACCAGGTTCAGGTCGCCCTGCTCGGTGCGCGTAGGCAGGCCCGTGGCCGGTCCGGGGCGCATGGCCACCACAAAGACCAGGGGCGTCTCCAGCATGCCGGCCAGACTCACGGCCTCGACCATGAGCGCGAAGCCGCCGCCGGAGGTGGGCACCATGGCCCGCCCGCCCGCGCAAACAGCGCCCACGGCCATGTTGGCAGCCGCGATCTCGTCCTCGGCCTGCTCCACCACCGTGCCCATGGCCTTGGCCTTGGCGGCGAGGGTCAGGGCAACGGAGGAACCGGGCGTCATGGGGTAGAAGGAGCAAAAGTTGCAACCTGCGGCCAGCGCGCCCAGGGCGATGGCCTCGTTGCCGTTGAGCATCAGGCGCTCGCCCGGGATTGAAGGCGCAGGTGGCATGCAGGCGAAGCCGTGCTTTTGGGTGCTCATCCAGTCGTAGGCCGCGCGCAGCACGGCCAGGTTCTGGTCGATGACCTCCTGGCCCTTCTTGGCGAAAGTCTCACGCAGCAGCGTCTCCAGCAGGCCGATGTCCTTGCACAGGGCCGAGGCGAGCACGCCCAGGGCGAGCACGTTCTCGTGGGCGGCCTTGGGCGCGAGCTTTTTGGAGGGGATGCGCAGGAGGTTCAATCCGGCGCCACTCTCGGAGAGGTCAACGGCCTCATCCGCCAGGACGATTCCCCCCGGCGTGAGCTGCTGCCTGTGCAAGGCCACGGTCTCGGCGTCCAGCGCCACCAGGATGTCCACCTTCTCGCAGGATGCGTACACAGGGTCCAGGCCGGTGCGGATGGCGAAGGTGTTGTGCCCGCCCCGGATGCGCGACTGGTAGTCCTGGGAAACCACGACCTCGTATCCGGCGCGGATGAGCGCCTTGGCCATGAGCTGGCCAACAGTGACCAGGCCTTGTCCGGCCTCGCCGCCGACGAGGATGACGATGCTTGAGTCCGGCATGGAACCCTCCAGGTTAGAGGGACAGGGGGAAAGAGACAGGGGGGCTGGGCCCCCCATTGCTGCATCTGGCGCTGCGTCCTAGGCTGCGGTGGCCGGAGGCGTGAACACGCGGGTGGCCAACTCGCGGTCGAGCATGAACAGCCCGCCGCCGTCGCCCACCAGCTTCAGCTTGTTCACGGTGTCGCCGAAGTTGGACTCTTCCTCCACCTGCTCGGTGACGAACCACTGCAGGAAGATGGCCGAGGCGTGGTCTCGCTCCTTCTGGGCCAGGTCCACCAGATCGTTGATGCGCTTGGTGACGGCGAACTCGTGATTCAGGGCGAACTCGAAGGCCCCGAGCGGCGACTTCCAGGTGTGCTGCGGGGCCTCGATGCCCTGCAGCTGGATCTTGCCGCCCTTCTCCAGCACGTAGTCGAACATCTTGCGGGCGTGGAACTGCTCCTCCTGGAACTGCACGTCCATCCAGTTGGCGAAGCCGGGCAGGCCCAGGCTCTGGAAGTAGGAGGACAAAGACAGGTACAGATACGCGGAAAAGTATTCCCACTTGATCTGGTCGTTGAAGGCCTTTTCCATTTTTTTGCTCAGCATGGCGGAACTCCTTGGGGTGCTGCTTTATGGTGGAGCCGAACAGGACAGAGGCTCCATTGTTGGACTCTAAGCATTTTCCCTGCGGATGGGAAGCGGGAGGGGCGGAAAAAGTCGGCTCGGCGACGTGATCAGGCGATCATGCGGCGGACAGAAACCGGTCAACGCGACCTGACAACTCCGTCGGCTAGCCGAAGACGTTGCCGCCGAAGACCGTGCGGATGCGGTGCTGCAAATGCGTCATGCGGTTGCCCGAGGTGACGTTCTTAAGCCCCATGGTCAGGGCTTTTTCGCTGCCGATGAACACGGCCAGCCTGCGCGCGCGGGTCAGCGCCGTGTACAGCAGGTTGCGCTGCAAGAGCAGATAGTGCTGCGTCACCACCGGCACCACGATGGCCGGGTATTCGCAGCCCTGGGACTTGTGCACGCTGACCGCATAGGCCAGGGTCAGCTCATCCAGCTCGGTGGAGTCGAAGGTCACGAGGTGGCCGTCAAAGTCCACCACAAGCGCGCCCTCCTCCACCTCCACCTCGGCCACCCAGCCCAGGTCGCCGTTGAACACTTCCTTGTCGTAGTTGTTGCGCAGCACGAGTACGCGGTCGCCCTTGCGGAAGGTCGCATAGCCGCGCTTGAGCTCCGGCCCGCGCCTGGGGTTCAGGCGCTCCTGCAAGAGCTGGTTCAAGGTGCCGGTGCCCACGTCGCCCTTGTGCATGGGGGTCAGCACCTGGATGTCGCGCAGGGGGTCCAGGCCGTAGCGTTCCGGAATGCGCTGGCAGACCATCTCCAGGATGCGCTCCTGCACCTTGGCCGGGTCGTCCTGGGGCATCCAGAAGAAATCGGCCTCGGGCGGCTCCTTGGGGCTGGGAATGGGGGCCAGCCCGGCGTTGAAGCGGTGGGCGTTGACCACGATGGAGCTTTCCTGGGCCTGGCGGAAGATGTGCGTGAGCACCGCCGAGGGCACCTCGCCGCTGTTCAGCAGGTCGGCCAGGACATTGCCCGCGCCCACGCTCGGCAGCTGGTTCACGTCGCCCACCAGGATCAGCCGGCAGGTGACGGGCAGGGCGCGCAGCACGGCCAGGAAGAGCTGGGCGTCGAGCATGGACACCTCGTCCACCAGCAGCACCTCTGCGGCCAGCTTCTGGTCCTCGCAGTGGTAGAAGCCGTGCTCCGGGGAGTACATGAGCAGCCGGTGCAGGGTCTGGGCGGGCGCGCCCGTGGCCTCGGACAGGCGCTTGGCGGCGCGTCCGGTGGGCGCGGCCAGGCGCACCGTGAGCTTGAGCTCGCTCAAGGCCTCCACCACGGCCCGGGTGATGGTGGTCTTGCCCGTGCCCGGCCCGCCGGTGATGATGAAGACCTTGTGCACGCAGGCGTTCAACACCGCCGCGCGCTGCTCATTGGAGAGCGTGAAGCCGAGGTTGCCCTCGATGATGGGCAGGGTCTGGCGGACTTTCGCCTCAGACACCGGGGCCGGGTGGTTCACCAGCCCGAACAGGCGCTGGCTGATCTCGCGCTCGGCCCGGTAGGAGGTCATGAGGAACACGGCCTGGTGCACGCCCTGCTCCGGCAGGTCCTCGATGTGCACGCGCTTCTTGCCCTCAAGGGAGGCCAGGCCGTCGTCCAGACGCTCCGGGTCATGCACGTCGAGCAGCTTGGCGGCCTCTGCGAGAAGCCTTTCCTTGGGGCAGAACATGTGCCCGCCGCGTTCGCCCTGGCTGACCAAAATGTAGGCGATGGCCGCCTCGATGCGCTGGGGCGAATCCTCGGCAAAGCCGAGCTTGAGGGCCATGTTGTCCGCCGTGCGGAAGCCGATGCCCTGGATGAGGTAGGCCAGCTCGTAGGGGTTCTCGCGCAGCTTGGCCTCGCTCTGGGCGCCAAAGATCTTGAAGATGCGCGAGGCATAGGTGGGCGGCACCTCGTGGCTGTGCAGGAACACGATGAGGCTCTTGACCTCGCGCTGGCCCTGCCAGGATTCGAGCATGCCCGCCAGCTTCTTGCGGCTGATGCCCTTGCCGAGCAGCTTATCGGGGTCGTTGTCCAGCAGGTCCAGCACGGCCACGCCGAAGCGCTCCACCAGATCCTTGGCCGTCTTCTCGCCCACGCCCTTGAGTGAGGACTTGAGGAAGCGCACAACGCCGTGCTCGGTTGCCGGGTAGGTCTGCTTGAAGGTATGCGCCTCCATCTGTCGGCCGAACTTGGGGTGGTTCTTCCACTCGCCCGTGATCTCCAGGTACTCGCCGGGCGAAAGCTGGCCCAGGCAGCCGACCACGGTGATCATGCCGGGCTCGTCCTTGGCGCGCACGCGCACCACGGCGTACCCGTTTTCCGGGTTGTGGTAGACCACGGCGTGGACTTCAGCGGTGATGGTGGCGGGCATGAGGCTCCTTGGCAAGGGCGGAGTAGTATCTGTTTACGCGAGAGGTTCTAAGGAGGCAGGCCCTACACGGACTGGCGGTGCAGCAGTGACTGGCGCAGGGTCTCGCGGTCCATGTACTTGACCTCCGCGCCCATGGGGATGCCCTGGGCCAGGCGCGACACGGCGACCTCCGGGAAACCCTGGGCAACGATGTTCTTGACGTGCGAGGCCGTGTTCTCGGCGTCCAGCGTGGCGCCCAGGGCCAGGATCAACTCGCGCACCTCGCCCGAGGCCAGGCGGCGGCGCAGCAGGTCGAACTCCAGGCCCGAGGGGCCGATCCCGTCGAGCGGCGAAAGCAGCCCGCCGAGCACCAGATAGGTGCCGCGGAACATGTTCATCTCCTCCAGGGCCAAGAGCGAGTCCCACTCGGCCACGAGGCAGAGCTGGGCGCGGTCGCGCGAGGCATCGGCGCAGATGGGACAGGGGTTCTGCTCGGCCAGGCTGGCGCAGGTGCCGCACAGGCACAGGCGCTCGCGCAGGTGCAGAACGGACTGGCCCACGGCCGCAGCCTGCTCGCGGGGCATCTTGAGCAGGGCCAAGGCCGCGCGCAGGGCGCTCTTGGGCCCCAGGCCCGGCAGCCGGGCCAGATGCTCGGCCACCTCGCGCAGGGGGCCGGGCAGCCGTTCTGTCGACATATCTAGAACATGCCGGGGATTTTGAGGCCCCCGGTGAGCTTGCCCATCTCTTCCTCGTTCATGAGCTTGGCCTTCTTGAGGGCGTCGCGCACGGCGGCCAGCACCAGGTCCTGGAGCATCTCCACGTCCCCGGCCTCGACCACGCTCTTGTCGATGGTCACGGACACGATCTCCTGGCCGCCGGTGACCTTGACCGTGACCATGCCGCCGCCGCTGGTGGCCTCGACCTCACGGGTCTTGAGCTCCTCCTGGATGGTGGCCATCTTTTTCTGCATCAGCTGGGCCTGGCGCAACATATCCTGCATTCCACGCATGGGGTGTCCTCCGGTCGATTCGTATTGGGGTGTGGCGCGCTTGCCTGCGCGCGCCGAACATTCTTCTAGCGCCGCTCCCGCAGGGTGACCTGGCCCGGAGTCTTGATCTCGAAGGCCTCGCGCACGCGCTGCACAGCCGGGTTGGCCTGCACCTCACGGTCCACCTCGGACCCGCTGCGCTGGGGCTCGCGCTCCTCGAAACTGAACTCCAGCCCGGCCTGCGGACCGAAGTATTCAAGAACAAGTCGCTGCAGGCGCACGTGGTTATCGCCCTGGGAAAGCATGTTGCAATGGGTGCCGTTGTGACAGCCCAGGGTCAGCACCCCGGCTGCCCACTCGCCCTGCGCCTGGGCCAGGCCGGTGATCATGCCGCTGCCGTTCTTGGCGGCCACAAAGGCCTGGAACCCCTCCCAGGAGACCGGTCCGGCGCTGTCTGCCGCCGGGGCCGGCGCAGCCGGGGCGGCCTGCTGGCTGGGGGATTCCTGAAGCCGGGGCGCAGGAGAATCCGTGGCCTGGGGCGTGGACAGCGGCGGGGCTGAAGCCGTTGCAGAGGTCGTCGAAGAAGCCGTTGGCCCGGTGGCCTGCCAAGGGGGTGGGGTTGCGGACTGGGCAGCGGGCGCCAGCGGAGATGAAGCCGTTGCTGCAGCCGTTGACGCTGGCGTTGCTGACGCCGTTGAAGCTGGCGTGGACGAGCCTGCTTCGGAGCCCGCAGGTGGCCCGGTTGGCGGCGCAGTGCGCGAAGCGCTGCCCGGAGACGTCGCCCCTCCAGGCCCCCGGCCCGCAGCTCCCCCGCTGGCAGGACCAGACGAGGGCTGACCGCCCAGGGCCTCCAGCGGGATCAGGTCCGGCAGGCAGGCCAGGTTCAAAAGCAAAAGTTCCAGGGACTGTGCGGGCTCCAGGCTCTTGATGACGCGCTGCTGGCCGTCCAGCGTCATCTGCCAGCAGGCGTGGATATGCGCGGGCGTGAAGCGCTTGGCCCAGTCCTGCCACTGCGCGGCCTCCTCGGCGGGCAGGCCCAACTCAGGCAGGATGGCCTCGCCTGCCTGGCGCAGCAGGAACATGTTGCGCCAGCAGGAGGACAGTTCGCGCAGGAAGAAGCCCAGGTCCAGGCCCTGGTCCAGCACGAGGCGCAGGGTCCGCGTCAAAAGCGGCAGGTCGCGGTTCTGGATGGCCTCCATGAGCGCGAAAAAGACCTCCTGCCCGGCCAGGCCAAGGCAGCCACGCACCTCGCTCTCCAGCAGCTTGCCCGTGCTGTAGGCCAGGGCCTGGCCCAAGAGCGACATGCTGTCGCGCACGCTGCCCGCGCCGCGCCGGGCGATGATGCGCACCGCCGCAGGCTCGAACTCCAACCCTTCGCGGACGAGCAGCCCCTCCAGGTGCGCGGCCAAGTCGGCCTGGGGCAGCATCTTGAAGACATAATGCTGGCAGCGCGAGAGGATGGTGGCCGGAAATTTGTGGGCCTCGGTGGAGGCCAGGATGAAGGTCACGCGCCCGGGCGGCTCTTCGAGGGTCTTCAACAGCGCGTTGAAGGCCGCAGTGGAGAGCATGTGCGCCTCGTCGATGATGAAGACCTTGAAGCGGCCCTCCAGCGGAGCGTAGCCCACGTCCTCCTTGAGCGCGCGGACATCGCCCACGCCGCCGTGGGAGGCCGCGTCGATCTCGATGATGTCCACGGCAGTGCCTGCCAAGGCCTGCCGGCACATCGCGCACTCATTGCACGGCTCCGCCGTGGGGGCCTTCTCGCAATTGAGCGCCTTGGCGAAGATGCGGGCGATGGTGGTCTTGCCCACGCCGCGCGTGCCGCTGAACATGTAGGCCGGGGCGATCTTGCCCGTGGCCGAGGCGCGCGAGAGGATGGCCTTGACCGCGTCCTGGCCAGCCACTTCGGCGAAGCGGCGGGGCCTGTATTTTGCGGTGAGGCTGGCCATGGGGGGACTCCGGGGGGCTGGTGCGTGGTTGCGGGGAAACACGCCCGGAGGGGACTCAAAAGCCCCCTCCGGACGCAAGGGGCGCTAGATCGAGTACTCGTACAGCCAGTGGGAGTAGTCCGGGTTCTCGCCCTTGACGATGCGGAAGTATTCCTTCTGCAGCAAAAGCGAGATGGGGCCGGCCTTGCCCGCGCCGATGGCGCGGCGGTCGACCTCGCGGATGGGCGTGATCTCGGCGGCGGTGCCGGTGAAGAAGGCCTCGTCGGCGACATAGAGCTCGTCGCGGGTGAAGAGCTGCTCCACGACCTCGTAGCCCAGGTCGCGCGCCAGGACCATGATGCTGTCGCGGGTGATGCCGGGCAGCACCGAGGTCAGCGGCGTGGTCTTGATGATCTCGTTCTTGACGATGAAGATGTTCTCGCCGGTGGCCTCGGACACATAGCCCTGGGTGTCGAGCATGAGGGCCTCGTGGAACCCGTCGGCCACGGCCTCGGTCTTGGCCAGCACGGAGTTCACGTAATTGCCGCAGGCCTTGGCCTTGGTCATCATGACGTTGACGTGGTGGCGGTGGAAGGTGCTGGTCTTGACGGCGATGCCCTTGGTCAGGGCGTCGTCGCCCAGGTACGCGCCCCAGGGCCAGGTGGCGATGGCCACGCGGATGGGGTTGGTGCCGGGGTGCACGCCCATGACGCCGTCGCCGATGAACACCAGCGGGCGGATGTACCCGGCCTTCATCTTGTTCACCTTGAGGGTGTCGATGCAGGCCTTGACCAGCTCCTCGCGGCTGTAGGGGATCTTCATGCCCAGGATGTGCGCGGAGTCGAGCAGGCGCTGCATGTGCTCGACCAGGCGGTAGACCGCGCTGCGCCCATCGGTGCACTCATAGGAGCGGATGCCCTCGAAGACGCCGCAGCCGTAGTGGAGAGTATGCGTCAGGATGTGCACGTTGGCCTCTTCCCAGGGCACCAGCTTGCCATCCATCCAAATCTTTTCCGCTTTCTGAACCATGTCCGTGTTCTCCCTTATGCGCGATTGTGGGGGGTGAGCACCGGCAGGCCAAAGAGGGACGCGCCAGGGTCTCACGAAGTCAGACACGCTAAAAAAAACGGGGCAAGAGGTCAAGGGCGGGGACAGTGCGGAGCCAGCGGCACCACACTGCCCATGCCGGAGGGAATCAGCCGCCCCGCCCCCCCCCGGCTCACAGCGAGAGCAGCCTGCGGCCCGACAGGCCGAGCACCAGCACGCAGGCCACGCCCCCGGCCGTCACCGTGGCCTGGGCGCCGATCATGTGGGCCAGGGTGCCGGACAAAAGCGCCCCAAACGGCGCCATGCCCATGAACATCATGGAGTACAAGGCCATGACCCGGCCGCGCAGCTCGTCCGGGCACAGGGTCTGCAGGATGGTGTTGGCCGCAGCCATGCTCACGATCATGCAAAAGCCCACCGGAAGCAGCAGCAGGAAGGACAGCCAGAAACTGGACGAGAGCCCGAACAACGCCAGGCTGGCACCGAAGCCGAGCATCCCGAAATAGGCGTAACGCCCGATGCCGCGGCTCTCCCGGCGCATGGCCAGGAGCAGCGCCCCGGCAAGGCTGCCGCAGCCCGTGGCCGACATCAGCAGACCCAGGCCGCTGGCGCCGCGATGCAGGATCTCTGCGGCGAAGACCGGCATGAGCACCACGTAGGACATGCCGATGACGCTGGCCACGGCCAGCAGCTGCAGAATGGCGCGCACCTCCCTGGTCCGCCAGGCATAGGCGAAGCCCTCGCGCAGATGGGTCCACACCGAGGGATGGCTCATGGGCACGGGGCGACGGGGCGTGCCCATGCGCAGCAGGCAGGCGATGACAGCCAGAAAACTCAGGGCGTTCAAGCTGAAGCACCAGCCTTCGCCCACTGCCGCGAGCATGATCCCGGCCACCGAGGGGCCGAGTATGCGCGCGGAATTGAACATGGAGGAGTTCAGCGCGATGGCGTTGTGCAGGTCCTGCTTGCCCACCAGATCCACGATGAAGGACTGGCGGGTGGGGATGTCCACAGCGTTGACGGTGCCCAGGAAGGTGGCCAGGACCATCACCTGCCAGACCTCTATCTGCCCGGCGAAGGTGAGCCAAGCCAGGAGCACGGCCTGCAGCAGCGCGGCGGCCTGGGTGGCCACCAGCAGGGTGCGACGGTTCATTCTGTCGGCCATGACCCCGCCGAAGATACCCAGCACGAACACCGGGAACTGCCCGGCGAACCCGACCAGACCGAGGCTCAGGCTGGACCCGGTGAGGCGGTAGACCAGCCAGGCCTGGGCGGTCTGCTGCATCCAGGTGCCCACCAGGGAGATGAACTGGCCGGTGAAGAACAGGCGGTAGTCGCGATGGCGAAAGGAGCGGGACAGGCTGAAAAACCTGCTCTGCGGCGCTTGGCTGGGGCCGGGTGGGGAAGGCGCGGACATCAGTCCTCCAGGTTCGCGCTCTACAGACGGGCGCTCCCAGGTCCTCTATGTCCGGCGGCCGGGCTTGTCCACTCCGAAGCGGGGCCGCAAAATCTTACTTCGGCGAAGCTCGGCACGGAAATGCAGGTCCAAGGGCTGGCTCCTCTCTGGCAGGCGGGCGCGCAAGCAATTTCGCCATGACATCCAGGAGCGCGCGCGCCTGCGCCCTGCCCTAGCCCTCCTCCGTCAGCCGCACGGAGTGGACCGACAGCGGCGCGCTCTTGCCCTTGGCACTGACCTCACGCGAGGACAACACCACGCAGAGCGCCCCGGTCTTGGCCAGCACCTCATCGGACACGAGGAATTCGCCGCCCTCAGCGGCCGAACAGATGCGCTTGGCGGTGTTCACCGTGTCGCCGATGATTTCGTAGCGCTTGACCTCATTGCTGCCGAGCAGCCCTTCCACCACGAACCCGGCGTGGACCCCAGTGCCGGCGCTGAGCCCAAAGGCCGCCAGCTCGCCCTCGCAGGCCGTGTGCATACGATAGGCGCTGCGCAATCCGTCCTCGGCATCAGCGAAGAAGGCCATGACCTCATCAGCGGTGTACTTGGTATGGATCACGCCGGATGTGGCGAAGACCGATTCCGACAGGGCATAAAAGCTGTTCAGCATGCCCACCACGACCTCCGGCTCCTGCCGCTCGCTCCAGCTGGTGAACCCACGGATATCCATGAACATTACTGTCCGCTCACGGCGCACCAGAGACAACGCGTCAGGGTCGGTCATGGCCATGGAGAGCATGTTGCGGCCCAGCAGCCAGTTGGAGAAGGTCTGCAAGCGACTTGCCGTGTCCCGCAGGATGGAGAGGAAGCGCTGCGAGCGGGCGTCGTCCAGACCCACGACGATGCCCAGGAACAGGATGGCCGAGAGGATGAAGATATGCGAGCGGTTGTTGAAGAACACGGCCGGGTCGGCGTACTTGGGCTCGGTCAGCTTCTCCATGAACCAGTACATGACCGCCAGGATGCTGGAACGCAGGATGTTCTCCACAAGGATGAAGGCCGACTGCCAGCGCTCGCCGACCCGCAGACGGAGCTCCTGGATGATGCCAACGGCAAGGGCAAAGCCCCAGTAGGCATAGTGGAAGGGCATGAGGAAGAACTCGTCGGCCGACACGGCCATGTCGACGAGGGAATAGATGAGCGGCCCGATGAGGTTGCCGAGAAGCGGCCTCGGCTTGCCCTTGTACGACCAGCTGCCGAGGTAATACGCCTGCACGGCCGGGGCCAGGAGCGACGAGTAGAAATCCAGCGACACGATGTAGTGCGCCGGGCCTTCCAGCACCAGCTCAAGCAGAATGTTCGCCAGCGGGAAATGGAAGGAGTTCTTCAAAAACTCCAGGATCACCGAGCTCTTCTGCGTGCCGCGGATGCGTTCTTCGATCAGCATGGAATGCGCGCCTCCTGTCCCCCTGCGCTCCGATCATGCGCTGGAACGGGCCTCAGTCCACCCCGATGTCCTCGTTCCAGACCTCGGGCCGGGCCAGGACAAAGCCGCCAAGCAGGGCCTTGCACTCCGCGCTGTCCAGGTCGATGACGGTGACGCCGTTCTCCCTGAGCCAGGTGAGCCCGCCCTGGAAGGTTGCGCTCTCGCCCGCCACCACCGTGCCGATGCCGAACTGGCGCACCAGGCCGGAGCAGTACCAGCACGGGGCCAGGGTGGTGACCATGATGGTGTCGTGGTAGCTCTTGCGGCGGCCAGCGTTGCGAAAGGCGCAGGTTTCGGCGTGCATGGCCGGGTCATTGTCCTGCACGCGGCGGTTGTGGCCGCGCCCCAGCAGCTTGCCGGTGCTGTCGAACAGCGCGGCGCCGATGGGCACCCCGCCCTCGGACAACCCCAGGCGGGCCTCCACCAGGGCCACTTCAAGCATGGCGGCATAGTCCTTCCGGGTCAATTTCCTGGTCGCTTCCTTTGGCATGGGCGCACCTCCGCACGGTTTCCGGGACCATAACACGTCTGCCTGCACCGGACAATGCCCGCATCCCGCAATTGCGGCATCATTCATTTTGACAGCAGGCCCCCGGCGCATGTAAGGTTCTGCCCTACCGAACATTCATCTCCGGATAGCTACGGTCATTTGCGGTCAGCTACGGGGAGCCAAGGAGCGCGCAATGGAGCAATTTCCCAGAGTCCACAGACTGCCGCCGTACGTTTTCGCTCAGGTCAACGAACTGAAGATGCAGATGCGCCACCAGGGCGCGGACATCATCGACCTCGGCATGGGCAACCCGGACCTGCCCACACCGCCGCATATCGTGGAAAAGCTCATGGAGGCGGCGCAGAAGTCCTCCAACCACCGCTACAGCGCCTCCAAGGGCATCAAGGGCCTGCGCCTGGCCATCGCCAACTGGTACCTGCGCCGCTTCGGCGTGGAGCTGGACCACGACCAGGAGGTCGTCTGCACCCTGGGCGCCAAGGAAGGCCTGGCGCACCTGGCGCTGGTCATGCTCTCCCCCGGCGATGTCGTTTTCGCGCCCGACCCGGCCTACCCCATCCATCCCTTTGCAGCCATCATCGCCGGGGCCGACGTGCGCCGCATCCCCATGGGCAAGGGCCGCGACTTCCTGGAGGACCTCCAGATCGCAGTAAAGCAGACCTGGCCCAAGCCCAAGCTGCTCGTCATCAACTACCCGCACAACCCGACCACCATCTGCGCGGACGTGCCCTATTTCGAGAGGATCGTGGACTTCGCAAAAGAGCACGGGATGTACGTCATCCACGACTTCGCGTACGCGGACTTCACCTACGACGGCTACACCGCCCCGAGCTTCATGCAGGCCAGGGGCGCCAAGGACGTGGCCGTGGAGTTCTTCTCGCTCACCAAGAGCTATTCCATGGCCGGCTGGCGCGTGGGCTTCTGCGTGGGCAACCGCGACATGGTCCAGGCCCTCACCCGCATCAAAAGCTACCTGGACTACGGCATCTTCCAGCCCATCCAGATCGCGGCCTGCACGGCGCTGAACGGCCCGCAGGAGTGCGTGCGCGAGATCATGGACGTGCACCAGGACCGCCGCGACGCCCTCATCGAGGGCCTGCACCGCGCGGGCTGGATGGTGCCCGCGCCCAAGGCCACCATGTTCGTCTGGGCCGAGATCCCCGACGAGTTCAAGCACCTGGGCAGCGTGGAGTTCTCCAAACTCCTGCTGCGCGAGGCCGAGGTGGCGGTCAGCCCGGGCCTGGGCTTCGGCAACTACGGCGACGACCACGTGCGCTTCGCCCTGGTGGAAAACCGCCACCGCATCAACCAGGCCACGCGCAACTTGAAGAAGTTCTTCGGCAAATAGGCAGCACCATGAAAACGTTGCGCCTCGGGCTCGCCGGATTCGGCACAGTCGGTTCAGGTCTCGCCAAGATCCTTTTGGAGAACGGCGAGATCATCCGCGCGCGCACCGGGCGTGAGATCAGCATCAAGACCGTGCTCGTGCGCGATCTGGCCAAGAAGCGCGCCGTGGCTCTGGGCCCGGAGGTGCGCTTCACGGACAACCGCGCTGACCTGGTGAACGATCCGGACATCGACGTGGTGGTTGAGCTCATGGGCGGCATCGACACGGCCAAGGACCTCATCACCCGTGCGCTCACCGCCGGCAAGCACGTGGTCACGGCCAACAAGCACCTGCTGGCCCTGCACGGGCCGGAGCTCTCGGCCCTGGCGGCCTCGATGGGCCTGGGCCTGTTCTTCGAGGCCAGCGTGGCCGGGGGCATCCCCATCGTGCAAACCCTGCGCGAGAGCCTGGGGGCCAACTGCATCGAGCGCCTGGTCGGCATCATGAACGGCACGGCCAACTACATCCTCTCCGAGATGACCACCAACCACCTGGACTTCGCCAAGGCCCTGAAGCAGGCCCAGGACCTGGGCTACGCCGAGGCTGACCCGACCTACGACATCGAGGGCCTGGACACGGCCCACAAGCTCGTGGTGCTCATCCGCCTGGCCTACGGCCGCGACTTCCCGCTCGACCGCGTGCCCGTACGCGGCATCACCGAGGTCACGCCGCTGGACATCGAACTGGCGCGCGAGTTCGGCTACCGCATCAAGCTCCTGGCCCAGGCCCGCGAGACCGACGGCCGCATCGAGGCCAGCGTGCAGCCCACGCTGGTCAAGTACACCTTCCTCTTGGCCCGGGTGGGCGGCAATTTCAACGCCGTGCGCGTGGAAGGCAACGCCGTGGGCCCGATCATGCTCCACGGCCAGGGCGCGGGCGACCTCGCCACGGGCAGCGCGGTCATGGCCGACATCATGGCCATCTGCCGGGGGTTGGCCACGCCGGGCTGGCGCTTCGACAACACCGGCTTCGGCAACAAGCCGCTTGCTCCGGCAGACATCCTGCCCTCGGACGAGGCCGTGTCCATGCACTACTTCCGCTTCTCCGTGGCCGACCGGCCGGGCGTCATGGCGGCCATTGCCCACGCCATGGCCGAGCACGGCATCTCCATCGCCCAGGCCGTGCAAAAGGGCGACATGTCCGCCACGGACGTGCCCATCGTCTTTTTGACGCACAACGCGCGCGCCAAGGCCGTGGCCGAGACCGTGCGCACCATCGACGCCTCGCCCTTCACCGTGCGGCCCACCGTGCACTTCCCCATCCTCTAACACGGGCGAGCGGACGCGCATGAAACTTCTCTTTCTCATCGCCGACGGAATGGGCGGCTGGGCTGGCGAAATGCCCGGCGACAAGACCTGCCTGGAGGCCGCCGCCACCCCGAACATGGACGAGCTGGCCGCCTCGGGCGTTGTCGGCGTGTGCCAGACCATCCCCGAGGGCATGGCGCCCGGCTCGGACGTGGCCAACATGTCGCTGCTCGGCTTCAACCCGGCGCAGTTCCACACCGGGCGCGGCCCCATCGAGGCCGCCGCGCAGGGGCTTGAGCTGGACCCGGACGACCTGGTCTGGCGCATGAACCTGGTCAACGTGAGCGAGCTCTCGCCTGCGGGCAACATGCTCGACTACTCCTCCGGGCACATCACCACCGAGGTCTCCGCACCGCTGGTGCGCGACCTTGAGGAACGCCTGGGCGACGAGACCTTCCAGTTCCACCCCGGCGTGCAGTACCGGCACCTGCTGGTGCACAAGGGCGGGGCCGTGGAGGACGAGGTCGGCCTCAAGATCAGCCCGCCCCATGACATCACCGGGAAATCGCTGCACGCGGACATGCGCGAGTTCTCGCGCTCGGCGCGCATGTGGGACCTGCTCTTCCTGGCCGAGGAGCGCCTGGCCGAGACCGCCAAGGGCACCAAGGCCAACTCCATCTGGCCCTGGGGCCAGGGCCGCCCGCTCCTCCTGCCGGACTTCCGCAAGACCTTCGGCCGCGTCGGCGCGGTGATCTCCGCCGTGGACCTGGTGCGCGGCCTGGGCCGCGCGGCCGGCATGGAAGTCATCGAGGTGCCTGGCGCCACAGGCCTCATCGACACCAACTACCAGGGCAAGGTGGACGCGGCGCTCACGTTCCTGGAGCACGGGGACTTCGCCTTCGTGCACCTGGAAGGCCCGGACGAGTGCGGCCACGCAGGCAATGCGGCTGAAAAGGCCGAGGCCATCAGCCGCTTTGACGCGCGCATCGTGGCCCCCCTGCGCAAGGCCCTGGCCGGGCAGGACGTGGCCTTCCTCATCACCTGCGACCATTTCACGCCCATCGCCGAGAAGACCCACACGCCAGACGCCGTGCCCTTCCTGCTCTGGCGGCCCAGCTGCGACCCGACCGGGTGCGAGGACTCCGGGGTCACGGCCTTCAGCGAGGCCCAGGCGCGCTCCACCGGCCTGGTCATTGAGGCCGGGCACGAGCTGCTGCACTGGTCACTCCGCCAGCTGGGGTCCTGAGCATGGACTTCCCCAAGGTCTTCCCCACCTCCGCCACCTGGTACGCCCACCGCGTTTCCTACGGCGAGACGGATGCCATGGGTGTTCTTTATTATGCGGAATATCTGCATATCTTCGAGCGCTCTCGCAGCCAGTTCCTGCGCGAGCGCGGCATGGGCTACAACATCGTGGAGCAGCGCGGGGTCATCCTGCCCGTGCGCGAGGCCTGGTGCCGCTACCGCGCACCCTCGCGCTACGACGACCTGCTCTGGGTGCACTGCGGCGTGTCCGGCTGGGGCCGGGCGTCCATGCGCATCGTCTACGAATTCTGGAGCGAAGACCGCACCCAGCTGCGCGCCCAGGGCTACACCGAACACCCCATCGTAAACGGGGAAGGCAAGCTCGTGGCCGTGCCGGACTGGTTCCGCGAACTTTGCGAACGGCCCCCCAGCGAGCAGCAGTAAGCACCCCCTCGCGCATTTCCCCTTGCCCCTGGCGCAGTTAGGCGTAAAATTACGTCTTCCACAATGCTTCCAGGAGCTTCCAACATGTTCACGGACACCCACTGCCACGTCTTCCACCCCAAGATCGCCCACAAAGCCGTGGCGCATCTGGAGGACCACTACGGCATCCGGCCCCAGGGAACGGGCCTGCTTGGCGACCTGCTAGCCCGCGCCGACCAGGCTGGAATCGACCGCGTGGTGGTGCATACCGCCGCCACCGACCCCGCGCAGGTCGTCCCGGCCAACAACTGGGCGCTCTCTCTCATGCGCGAGTCCACGCGCGTCACGGCCTTCGGCACCTTGCACCCGGACTATCCCGAACCGGAGAAGGAGCTGGACCGGCTGGAGCGCGCGGGCGTCATCGGTCTTAAGTTCCACCCGGACTTCCAGGGCTTTTTCCTCGACGACCCCAAGTTCTACGCGCTCATGGAGATGATCGGCAGCCGCTTCATGCTCATGGTCCACGTGGGCGACACGCTGCCGCCCGAGCAGAACCCGTCCTGCCCCATCAAGATGGCCCGGCTGCGGCGCGAGTTCCCCGGCCCGGTGATGATCGCCGCACACCTGGGCGGCTACCAGCACTGGGACTTCGCCGTGGAGCACCTGGCCGGCCTGGACGTGTACATGGACACCTCCAGCTCCCTGCGCGTCGTTCGCGACGACACCCTGCGCGCGCTCATGGCCCGCCATCCGGCGGAGCGCCTGCTCTTTGGCAGCGACTACCCGCTCTCCGACCCCGGCGACGA
>PHAR01000001.1:330319-735714 GCA_002840405.1 Deltaproteobacteria bacterium HGW-Deltaproteobacteria-8
CCGCCGCCCGTGGAGATGAAGCTGAAGCGCTCGCCCAGGTGGGCCTGGTGCACCACGGCGTCGGTGTCGCCGCCGCCCACGATGCTCACGGCGCCGCAGGCCACAATGGCCTTGGCCACGCCGATGGAGCCCGCAGCAAAGGCCGGATTCTCAAACGCGCCCATGGGGCCGTTCCAGACCACGGTTTTCGCGCCCGTGAGCACTGCGGCGAAGGCCACAACACTCTTGGGGCCGATGTCCAGGGCCATCAGCCCAGCAGGCACCGGGCCGGTGTGCGAGGCCACGGCAGGAGCAGCGTCCTTGAGGCCCTTGGCGAGCACGAAGTCCACCGGCAGGTGGATGTGCGTGTGGTTGTCGGCCGCGGCGTCCAGGATGCTCCGGGCCTCGTCCAAGAGCTCTCGCTCCACGAGCGAGTCGCCCATGTCGATGCCCTGGGCCAGCCTGAAGGTGTTGGCCATGGCCCCGCCGATGATCAGGTGGTCGACCTTGCCGAGCAGATTCCGCAGGAGGACGAGCTTGCTCGAAACCTTGGACCCGCCGGACACGGCCACATAGGGCCGCGCTGGGTTCGTCAGGTGGCCGTGCAGGTACTGCCATTCTTTTTCCATGAGAAAGCCCGCGCAGGCGATGGGCGCGAACTTCGGGACCTCGGTGACCGAGGCGTTGGGCCGGTGGGCCACGCCAAAGGCGTCGCTCACGTAGACGTCCAGGCCCGCCACAAGCTCGCTGGCGAAGGCCTCGCGCTCGGCCACGTCCTTGGAGGTCTCGGCATTGTGGAAGCGCAGGTTCTCCAGCATGAGCACATGGCCGGGCTCAAGGTTCGCGATGAGCCCCTTGACTTCCGCACCCACGCAGTCGACGGCGAGCGGCACGCTCTGGCCGAGGAGTCCAGCCAGATGCGCGGCCACGGGCGCAAGCGAGAACTCTGGATTCACCTCGCCCTTGGGCCGGCCCAGGTGGCAGCAGATGACCGCAGCGCCGCCGCCGGAAAGGATATGGCGCAAGGTGGGCAGGCTCTCGCGGATGCGCGTGTCGTCGGTCACCCGCGTGCCGTCCAGGGGAACGTTGTAGTCCACCCGGATGAGCACCTTCTTGCCCTTGATGTCGATGTCCTTGAGGTAACGCATGGTACCTCCCCCCCTTTACAGACCCTTATCGGCCATGAGCTTGATGAGATCCGCCACGCGGCAGGAATAGCCCCATTCATTGTCGTACCAGGCCACGATCTTGGCCAGACCGGAGCCGGAGACCACTGTGTACTCTTCGTCGATGATGCTGGAGCGCGAGTCGCCCCGGAAGTCCACAGACACCAGCGGGCGGCTGGAAAAACCCAGAATGCCCTTGAGAGGGCCTTCGCTGGCGGCCTTGAGCTTGGCGCGCAAGGTTGCGGTGTCCGTGGGGTTCTTGAGGGTGCAGGCGAAATCCACGATGGAGACTGTAGGCGTGGGCACGCGCAGGGAATAGCCGTCCACCTTGCCCTTGAGCTCCGGGATGACCAGGGCCACGGCCTTGGCCGCGCCGGTGGAGGTGGGCACGATGCTCAGGGCTGCGGCCCGGGCACGCCTCAGGTCCTTGTGCGGTTGATCCAGGATGCGCTGGTCATTGGTGTAGCTGTGGATGGTGCACATGAGCCCGTTGAGCACGCCAAAGGCGTCGTTGACGACCTTTACTGCCGGGGCCAGGCAGTTGGTGGTGCAGGAGGCGTTGGACACGATGTTGTGCTTCTGCGGATCATACAGGTGCTCGTTGACGCCAAGCACGATGGTGATGTCCTCTTCCTTGGCCGGGGCGGAGATGATGACCTTCCTGGCCCCGGCGTCGATGTGCGCCCGGGCCTTGGGGCCGGTGGTGAACAGGCCCGTGGATTCGATGACGATGTCCACGCCGAGCTCGCCCCAGGCCAGGTTGCGCGGGTCGCGCTCGGCAAAGCAGGCGACGTCCCAGTCGCCATACTTGATGCCCCCGGATTCGTTGACGGATACATGGTGGGGGGATCTGCCGTAGGTGGAGTCGAACTCCAGCAGGTGCGCGCTGGTGTTCACGTCGTAGAGGTCGTTTAAGGCCACGACGCTGCACACGTCCTTGTGGTTGTCATAGATGGCCTTGAGGACCTGTCTGCCGATGCGGCCGAAGCCGTTGATGCCGATGCGCAGGCTCATACACATCCCCCCTAGTCTTCGAAGATGCGGTGCTCATAGGAGGCCAGCATCTCGTAGTCAATTTTCAGGGACTGGTGCAGACGGGCATTTTCGATGGCCACGGCGCTCAAGGCTGCCACAGCCTCAAGGAGGTCCTTCTCCAGGTCATCGAAATCGCGGTGCGAGTCGGTGTAGATGCGCAAGAGGCCGATGGACTTCCCCTCGACCATGAGAGGCGTCACCAGCACGGAGACGATGCCCTCCTTCTTGGCCGCTTCGCCATACTGGAAGCGCGGGTCGTTCTGGGCGTTGGAGATGAAGATGGTCTTGCCGGCAATGACCTCGCGGTCCACCTCACTGTGCTCCAGATCCACAACCCCCTTGCGGAAATATTCCTTGGAAAGTCCGTAGGAGGCGCTTGAGAGGAGCCGCTTGCCGGACCTGTCCAGCAAGCGCAGGGTGCAGCCTTTGGCGTCCAGGGCAGAAGCGATCTGCTCCGTTACGGAAGCGAGAACAGTGCTGGGCTCAAGGCTGGAGTTCACTGCCTGGGCCACAGCTGCCAGAGTGCGGAAATACCGTTCAAACCTGTCTGGTATTGTGCTCATAGATCCTCCATATTTAATAACGAGAATATACCCACGAGTACCAGATAGCCAGCAGAAAGGATTCCTGGGAAAACACTTTGCTCCCCCGAACGAAGGGAAGCCCCCAAGGCGCGAGACCAGCGCCCCCAAGGCAAAGCAAGGGGAGGGCCATGCACCCTCCCCCTTGCTTTACCTTGAAATTGGCTGAGAACTAGCCGAAGGCCGCCACCTTGCGGATGAGACGCACGAGCTGGTGCGTGAACCCGGCCTCGTTGTCATACCAGACGATGACCTTGACCTGGGTGCCGTCCATGACCGTGGTCAGCCCGGCGTCCACCACGCCGCCGAAGGTGCTGCCCAGAAAGTCCGAGGAAACGAGCAGCTCCTCGGTGTAACCGAAGCTCTCATTGGACGCGGCCTTCATGGCGGCGTTGACCTCTTCCTTGGTGGTGGGGCGCTCCACCTCGCACACCAGATCCACCAGGGACACGTCTGCGGTTGGCACGCGCACGGAGAAGCCGTCGAGCTTGCCCTTGAGCGCCGGAATGACCAGGGCCACGGCCTTGGCCGCGCCCGTGGTGGTGGGCACCATGTTCACGGCTGCGGCGCGGCCGCGGCGGATGTCCTTGTGCGAGCCGTCGTGCAGGCGCTGGTCCATTGTATACGAATGGATGGTGGTCATGAGCCCGTGCTTGACGCCAAAGGCGTCATGAAGCGCCTTGGCCGCCGGAGCAAGACAGTTGGTGGTGCAGGAGGCGTTGGATACAAATCTGTGGTCAGGCTTCAAGTCGGCATCATTGACCCCGATGACGATGGTCGAGTCCATCTCCTTGCCGGGCGCGCTCAAGATGACCTTTTTGGCTCCACAGGCGATGTGCTTTTCGCAGCTGGCGCGGTCGTTCAGTTTGCCCGTGGACTCGATGACAAGGTCGCAGCCGAGCTCGCCCCACTTCCATTCGCCAGTGACATTTCTGGTCACCACAACCTGGCGGCCGTCAATGAGCATGCCCTTGTCGTTCGGCTCCACGCGCAGGAAGCGGCCGTGCACCGAGTCGTACTTGAGCAGGTGCGCCAGGTCCTTGTTCTCGGCCCGAGCGTTGATGGCCACCAGCTCGACATCCTTCACGTCGGCCAGGAGGCGGGTGAGGCAGCGGCCGATGCGGCCAAAACCGTTGATGCCAACTTTCATCGCCATGTTCTCTCTCCTTGCGGTGTTGCGCGCCTAGGCCTTGCCGGAGCAGCCGAGCACGTTCTTGATCTTGCGCTGGACCATTTCCTTGACCGCCGTGCGGGCCGGGGCCAGATACTGCCTGGGGTCGAAGTCCGCCGGGTTCTCCACGAAATGCTTGCGGATGGTGGCGGTCATGGCCAGGCGGATGTCCGTGTCGATGTTGATCTTGCACACGGCCATGCTGGCCGCCTTGCGCAGCAGGTCCTCGGGCACGCCGCGCGCGCCGGGGATGTTGCCGCCGTACTTGTTGGCCATCTCCACGAACTCCTGGGGCACGCTGGACGCGCCGTGCAGCACGATGGGCAGGCCGGGCAAAAGCTTGCTGACCTTTTCCAGACGGTCGAAATCGAGCTTGGCCTCGCCCTTGAACTTGTACGCGCCGTGGCTGGTGCCAATGGCGATGGCCAGCGAGTCGCAGCCGGTGCGGGTCACGAAGTCCTTGGCCTGCTCCGGGTCGGTGTAGATGTGCTCGTCTGAGTGGACGTCGTCCTCCACGCCGGCCAGGCGGCCCAGCTCGGCCTCGACCCAGACGCCCCGGGCGTGGGCGTATTCCACGACCTTCTTGGTCTCGGCGATGTTCTCCTCGTAGGGCAGGTGCGAACCGTCGTACATGACCGAGGTGAAGCCGCCGTCGATGACGTCGCGGCACAGCTCGAAGTTCGGGCCGTGGTCCAGGTGCAGCACCACGGGCAGGTCGGCCAGCATCAGCGCGGCCTCCATAAGCTTCATGATGTAGACCTGGCCCGCGTATTTGCGCGCCCCGGCGGACACCTGCAGTATGAGCGGCGCGTTCTCCGCCTTGCCCGCCTCCATGATGCCCTGGACGATCTCCATGTTGTTCACGTTGAAGGCGCCGATGGCATAGCCCCCGGCATAGGCTTTCTGGAACATTTCCTTGGGTGATACGAGTGGCATGGACTCCTCCTTGGGGGGCTCGATAGGACGTGGTGTGATTTTACTCGTGCAATCAGTACATATTCTTGGCACGCAGGGCCATTTCTGTCAATGCGCCCTACAAGATTTTAGACTCCAACAGGGCCAAGGTCTCGTGGTCCGTGAAGTCGAAGCGCAGGGGCGTCAGGGTGATGAAGCCCTCGGACAAGAGCCTGCGGTCACGTCCTTGGCTGATGCCCTCGGGCTTCAGCTCCCCGCACATCCAGTAATACTTGCGGCCGCGCGGGTCCAGGCGTTCCTCGTACCAGTCCGTGTAGGCCACGCGGGTGTGCGCGCAAACACGCAGCTCCCTGGCCTGGGCGATGGGCAGGTTGGGGAAGTTCAGGTTGAGCACGCACTTCCCCGGCAGGCTGGCAAAAGGAAGTCGGGGCAGGAGTTCGGCGGCATAGGCGGCCTGGCCGGAAAGCTCCGTTGGGTTGTGGTCGTCCATGGACACGGCCAGCGCCGGAAAGCCCATGAGCGCGCCCTCAGTGGCGGCGGAGACCGTGCCGGAGTACATGATGTCCACGCCCACGTTGGCCCCGGCGTTGATGCCAGAGACGACCAGCTCCGGCGCGGGCTTGATCAAGGTAGAGATGGCCAGCTTCACGCAGTCGGCCGGGGTTCCGGAGATCCCCAGGCCGAAGAAGCCCTCCTCGCGGAACTCCTTCACCCGCAGCGGCGAGGAGAGGGTGATGGCATGCCCCACGGCAGACTGCTCGGTGATGGGCGCCACCACCTGAACGTCGTGGCCACACGCGACCAGCGCCTTGTGCATGGCCCGCAGGCCAACGGCTTGGATGCCGTCGTCGTTGGTGAGGAGGATGCGCATAGAGACTCCCTGGCGGGCGGTATTCCACCCTACGGTTTGACAATCCTGGCCGTCGGGGGCAATGAATTCTGTTTAGAGCAAACCCGACGCCGCCTGGATGCGGTAGGTTGGAACTACCCCAACACGAGGGAGAAGGCAAGGCCGTGATTGCGAAAGCCGTGTACATACGGGACATTAGCCCAGGCCAGACGATACAGGACACCTTTCTCCTGGCCGACGCCCGCACCGGCCAATCGCGCAACGGCCCGTACTGGAGCCTGGTTTTGCAGGACGCAAGCGGGCAGATGGACGCCAAGGTCTGGAGCCCGCTGTCACAGCAGCATCCAACCCTCGCGGCCGGGCAGTTCGTCACGGTGCGCGGCCTGGCCGCCAACTATCGCGACAAGTGCCAGTTGACCATCGACCAGCTGACCCTGGTGCCAGAGGCCGAGGTCGACCCGGCAGAGTTCCTGCCGCCGAGCCCGGTGAAGCCCGCCGAGCTGCTGGCCGAGATTGAGAATCTGTGCCGCCGTGAGCTGACGCACAAGCCCTGGCGCAGCCTGATGAAGAAGATCCTGAGCGACGAGGAGATCCGCGCGCGCCTGCTGCCCGCCACCGGGGCCAAGACCGTGCACCACGCCTATGTCGGCGGGTTGCTTGAGCACACGCTCTGCGTGGCCCGCACCTGCATGGCCCTGTGCGGCCTCTACCCGCGCCTGGATCGCCAGGTGCTGCTGGTGGCGGCCATCCTGCACGACCTGGGCAAGGCCTGGGAACTCACAAGCGGCCTGACCACGGACTACACCGACGAGGGCCGCCTGCTGGGCCACATCCAGCTCGGCCTGGAGCGCGTGGAAGGCTTTCTGGCCAAGGCCCGCGATCTCGACCCGGCGCTCGTCCTGCACCTGAAACACCTGATCATCAGCCACCACGGCGAGTACGAGTTCGGCGCGCCCAGGCGTCCCAAGACAGCGGAGGCGTTCATCCTGCACTTCGCAGACAACATCGACGCCAAGATGAACACCATCAGCGGGGCCTACGGCGACATCGAGGGAGATTCACCGGCCTGGACCCCCTTCCAGCGCTACCTGGACCGCTTCCTCTACCGTCCCGCGCACACCCCTGCGGCCTTGGAGAACCAAGGCGCACAGGCCAGAACCGAAGCGCACAAGCCCGATGCCCGCATCCTGCTCCTGCCTCTGGGTTCGGAATAGAACCAACCGCCCGGGGCCCGCAGGCCCCATGTTTTCAAAGGTAGACCCATGGATGACGCCTCAACCCCCGGACCGAAGATGACCGCCACAAGGCTGGCCAAACGACTTTATTCAACCTTCACCGGCCTTCACACGAGCGACGCCCTGCGCATCATCGTCCTGGGCTGCGTCATCGGCGTCATTTCCGGACTTCTGGCCGTTGGCTTCTATGGCGCCCTGAACTACCTGCAGGAGCTGCTGCTGGGCCGCATCGCTGGCACCCCCATGCCCAGCCACGGGCTCTCCGCGCTCACCGCCTCGACCTCCTCTCCACTGTACATCCCGCTGATGACCACGGCCACCGGCGCGCTCATCGGCCTGTGCATGCACTACATGCTGCCGGACAGCCCGGACCTTGGCACCGACGGCACGGACATCATGATCCGCGCCTTCCACGGGCCCACCGGCCGCGTCAACACGAGCATCACCGCCGTGCGCGGTGCGGGCGCCATCCTGACCATCGCCAGCGGCGCCAGCGCGGGCCAGGAAGGCCCAATCTCGCTCATCGGAGCCGGGGCGGCGTCCTGGCTGGCCGACAGGCTGAAGCTTACCGCCCGGGAACGCCGGACCCTGCTCCTGGCCGGCGCGGCAGGCGGTCTCGGGGCCATCTTCCGCGCGCCCCTCGGCGGCGCGCTCACGGCCATCGAGGTCATCTACCGCGAGGACTTCGAGGCCGACTCCCTGCTGGCGGCCCTGTTCTCCTCCACCACGGCCTATTCCGTGTTCACCATCTTCTACGGCACGGACCCCATCTTCCATGTGCCGGACCTGAAGCTCAGCAGCGTGAGCGAGCTACCCTTCTACGCGCTGCTCGCCGTGGCCTGCTCCATGGCGGCCTGGGCCTTTGTCTGGTGCTTCCGCCGGGCCAAGTACCACTTCTTCGCCCCCTTGCGGCAACGCATCGGCGTTGTCGGCACCACCGCCCTGGGCGGCTTCATGGCCGGAATTGTGGGCATGCTCTTCCCGCAGCTGCTCGGCGGCGGCCTGGAGTGGGTGGAGCTGGCCCTGCGCGGCGACCTGCCCCTGCTGGCCCTGTGCCTGCTGGCCCTGGGCAAGACCGTGGACACGGCCCTGACCATCGGCTCGGGCATGAGCGGCGGCATGTTCGCCCCCTCGCTCTACGTGGGCGGCATGACCGGCACCGCCGTGGGCACCCTGTTCCAGACCTATTTCCCGGACATCATCACCAAGCCGGCCGCCTTCGGCATCGTGGGCATGTCGGTGTTTTTCTCCTGCGCCACCGGGGCCTCGCTCGGCCCGCTGGTCATGACCTGCGAGATCACCGGCACCTACGGCCTGCTGGTGCCGCTCATGCTGGCCACGGGCTGCGGGCTGCTGCTCTCCCGCAACATTTCTCTCTACAACAACCAGTTGCCCAACAAGCTGGCCTCCCACGCGCACACACACGAGGCCGCCGTGAATCTGCTCAAGGGCCGCAAGGTGGCACAGCTGCCCCTGGCCCCGCCCCCGCCGGTGCTTCTGGAGTCCACCAAGCTGGGCGACCTGCGCGGGCTGGTGACCAGCTCCCGCGCCCTGTGCTACCCTGTGTTCAACGCCCAGGGCGCCATGACCGGCATCGCCACCCTCTCCGACCTGCGCGATGTGCTCTACGAGAACTGCCTGTTCGACCTCGTGGTGGTAAAGGAGGTTGCGCGCCCCCCTGTCTTTGTGGCACCCGATGCTGACGGCTACGAAGCCCTGCTGACCATGCTCGACACCGGGCTGGACGAGCTGCCGGTGCTGGACCCGGTCACGGGCACCATCCTCGGGATGCTCGACCGCAAGGCCCTGCTCGGCATGTACCGCCCGACGCACCCCATGGCCACCAACGCTCCGGAAACATCAGGGCTCTCATGTTCATAACTTTTGAAGGCATCGAAGGCACGGGCAAGTCCACCCAGATCGCCCTGCTCAAAGAGCATATGCTGGCCCAGGGCAAGCGCGTGATGGTGACCCTGGAGCCGGGCGGCAGCCGCATCGGCGCGGAGCTGCGGCGCGTGCTTTTGTCCCTGGACAACCGCGACCTGACGCCCCAGGCCGAGCTCTTCCTGTATCTGGCCGACCGCGCCCAGCACGTGGCCCAGGTGGTGCGCCCGGCCCTTGAAACCGGGGCCGTCGTGCTCTGCGACCGCTTCGCCGACTCCACCGTGGCCTACCAGGGCTTTGGCCGCGGCATGGACCCGGAACTGCTGCACCGGCTCAATGAGGTGGCCGTGGACGGACTCTGGCCGGAGCTGACCGTCCTGCTGGACCTGGACCCGGTCATCGGGCTTAAGCGCGCCGTGGCGCGGAACCACAGCGAGGGCAAGACCAACGCCGAGGGCCGCTTCGAGGCCGAGAGCCTGGCCTTCCACAACCGCGTGCGCCAGGGCTTCCTGAAGCTCGCCGCAGCCAAACCCGAGCGCATCAGCATCGTGGACGCCACAGGCACGCCGGAGGACATCGCCCGCAAGGTCAAGGCCCTGGTGGAGGCCCGGCTCCATGCCTGAGCACCCAGCCAGGCCCGCACACGCTTTATTCTCCCACCTCAGGCTCGCCGTCCTGAACGACTGGCTGCTGTTCCTGCTTTTGTCCGGCGGCCTCGTCTGGCTCGGCTTGCGCGGGGCCGAGGGCCTGGGCTACAACTGGCAGTGGTACCAGGTTCCGCGCGCGCTCATGACCAGCCACGACGGGGCGCTCTCGCCCGGGCCGCTGCTCCAGGGCCTTTTCGTGACGCTCAAGCTCACGGCCTGGAGCTTCGCCGGGGCCTTTGCCGTGGGCCTGACCACGGCGCTGCTCAGGCTGTCCGGGTCGTGGTCCGGCCGCGTCCTGGCCCGGTGCTACCTGGAGCTGGTGCGCAACACGCCGCTTTTGATCCAGCTCTTCTTCCTCTACTTCGTGCTCTCGCCGGTGCTGAACATGGACGCCTTCGCCACCGCCGTGCTCGGCCTGTCGCTCTTTGAGGGCGCGTACGTGTCGGAGATCCTGCGCGCCGGGGTGCGCTCCGTTGACCCTGGCCAGTGGGACGCCGCCCGCAGCCTGGGCATGGGCCGCGCCAGGACCTATGTCTCCGTGATCCTGCCCCAGGCCATGCGCCGCGTACTGCCGCCCCTGGCCGGCCAGGGCGTGTCGCTCATCAAGGACTCGTCGCTGGCCAGCGTCATCGCCATCAGCGAGCTGACCCTGCGCGGACAGAATATTGTCTCCGAGACCTTCCTCAGCTTCGAAATTTGGTTTACGGTGGCGGCAATATACTGGATCGTCACCACAGCGCTCTCCGGCGCGGCGGATGCGCTTGAACGCCGCCTGGCCTACCCCGCCTAAGCCCAACCAGCCAAAGGAGGCACCCCATGCCCAAATCATTCCTGCCCCGGCTCACCCTGCCCCTTGCCGCCCTAGGCCTCGTGATCCTGCTCTGCGCCAGCGCCGCAACCGCGGCCACGCGCGTTGACCTGGCCAAGGAAAGCACCCTTGAGCAGGTGCTCCAGCGCGGCGTGCTGCGCGTGGGCTTCAGCACCTTCGTGCCCTGGGCCATGCAGGACAAGAAGGGCGAGTTCGTCGGCTTCGAGATCGACGTGGCGCGCAGGCTGGCCCAGGACATGGGCGTGAAGGTGCAGTTCGAGCCCACCCAGTGGTCGGGCATCATCCCGGCGCTTCTGTCCGGCAAGTTCGACGTCATCATCGGCGGCATGGGCATCCAGCCCCAGCGGGGCTTGAAGGTCAACTTCACCATCCCCTACGAGTATTCGGGCATGTCCCTTGTCGCCAGCAAGAAGCTCGCGGGCAAGCTCAAGACCCTTGCCGAATTCAACCAGCCCGGCATCATCCTGGCCATCCGCCAGGGCACCACCGCTGTTGAGGCCGCCAAGAAGCACCTGCCCAAGGCCCAGGTGAAGTACTTCGACAACGAGGCCCAGACCATCCAGGAAGTGCTGAACGGCCGCGCCCACGCTGTCGTGGCCTCGGAGCCCTTCCCCGCTTTCCAGGCCCTGCGCAGCCCGGACAAGCTCTTTCTGCCGGTGCCCAAGGCCTTCACCAGGGAGCCCATCGCCTTTGCCGTGCGCAAGGGCGACCCGGACTTCGTGAACTTCCTCGACGGCTGGATCCGCGTGGTCTCCGACGAGGGCTGGCTCACCGAGCGCCACGACTACTGGTTCCGCAGCAACGCCTGGAAAGGCATGGTGGAGTAGCAGCCACCAATGACGCCCCCGTCCGACCCAGATCCAGGCACGGCTCCGGGAACAGCCACGGCCCAGGCCACGGTACTCGTGCCGAAGCTCGCGCCGGTGCTCCTGGTCGACCTGGCCGTGCTGCTGCTTGCAGGCGCGGGCGCGTCCTGGCTGGTGCTGCAGGCCAGGGCCAATTTGCCCTACACCTGGGACTGGTCAATGATCCCGCAGTTCCTTGTCTACACCGGCGCGGACGGCTCCTGGCACGCCGGGCGCATCCTCACCGGCCTGGCCGCCACCATCCGCCTGAGCCTCTGGGCCGGGCTGCTGGCGCTCCTGCTCGGCACCTGCGCCGGGCTCATGCGCGTGAGCCTGCGCCTGTTCTGGCGGCTCTGCGGCGGCGCGTACGTACTCTTCGTGCGCAACACGCCGCCCTTGGTGCTCATCTTCCTGTTCTCCTACTTCCTAAGCGGCCAGCTCATCACCGCCCTTGGGCTGGACATGGCCGTGGCCGCAATGCCCCAGAGCCTGCAGCCCTTGGCCGAGGCGCTCTTCGGCCCCCTGCGGCAGATGCCCGGCTTCATCACCGCCATCGTCACCCTGGCGCTCATCGAGGGCGCCTACATGGCCGAGATCGTGCGCGCGGGCGTGCAGTCCGTCGAGCAGGGCCAGTGGGACGCGGCCTCTGCGCTGGGGCTCTCGCGCTGGCAGACCCTTGCCTCGGTCATCCTGCCCCAGGCCTTCCGGGGCATGCTGCCGCCGCTCACCAGCCAGTTCGTGTCCACGGTCAAGGACTCGGCCATCGTGTCCGTCATCTCCATCCCGGAGCTGACCTTCCAGGCCCAGGAGCTGGTGAGCGCCACGTACCGCAGCTTCGAAGTATGGACGCTGGTGCTGGCGCTGTACCTGGCGCTGAACCTGCCCTGCTCGCTGGCCGCGCGCTGTCTGGAGCTGCGGCTGCGCCGGTCGGATAGAGGATAAGGCAGGGAGACAGAAGGCCACGCCTAGGGCTGATCGCCGAGAAAGCTGCGCAGGGCTTTGACACTGGGCCTGTTTTCAAGCATCAGGAATAAAGTCGGAAAGAACAACGCGCCGCTTGGCGCTCATGAAACCACCAAGGAGATCAGCATGGCCCCGGAAGTGAAGGTCTACGCCCTGTCCACCTGCATCCACTGCAAAAACGCCAAGGAGTATCTGGACCAGTGCGGGGTCAAGTATGACTGCGTGCATGTGGACCAGCTCACCGGCGACGAGCGCAAGGCCACCATCGAGGAGATCAAGAAGATCAACCCGTCCGTGTCCTTCCCCACCATCGTCATCGACGGGAAGCCCCTGGTTGGCTTCAACAAGGACAAGGTTGACGAGGCGCTGGGCAAGAAATGAATGCGCAGCAACTCTATGATGCCCTGAAAAAGATCCAGGAGCCCAAGGGCTGCTACTTCAACGCGGACCTCTCCATGACCATGGCGCTCATGGAGAGCCTGCTGGTGAACAAGGAGCGGCTGGGCTACATGGCCTGCCCGTGCAGGCTGTCCAACGGCACGCTTGAGGCCGACCGGGACATCGTGTGCCCCTGCGAGTACCGCGAGGCGGACATGGCCGAGTTCGGGACCAAGGACTGGAACGAGGGCAAGCGGGAGCGGGTGTACGTGCCGGAGCGTAGGCCGGTGGAGAAGATATTAGGGTGATAAGGCTTTCGGCTCCGTAGAGTTGCACTTGCACACCAAAGGGAATCGGTAACACGATGAAATTTGGATGGTTTCCAGAAAATCGCCAGTACAGCACGATTGATCTAATGATACGGCCACTGCCTGAATTCGAACAAGCGATTACAACAATCACTGATTCTGAAAACATACATGACGATTGGTTCTACCCACCAATACAACTGCTAAACAATTCTAACAAAACAACCCCGGCAATTCCCACTCCCTGGTTCGCCTTACCTGCAACCCATTCTTTAGACTACACTGGGCCGAACGGCTCAGCCAAACTCAAAGAGTTCCTGATACTTATTCTTGGCTGGTTGAAAGGCTTAAAGCTACAGCCTGAAGGCTGGGGACACTTTTACAAAGTAGCAGTAAAACCAAGAAAGCTGATAGATTTTTTCATTTCAGAAAAGGACATCCCAGCTTTGCTTAACCTTACCGTAAAGTTCTACCATAAACATGAGTCTAACGGCGCTGCAGCTACAATGTTTGGCGCTGTACACTGGTATTTGTTTTCACAATCTTACAGCCAGTACTTTGAGAAGCTTATGATGCAGTACACAGTTTTCGACACAATATATAATATTAACACAACAATAACGAAGCCTAAATCCAAGCACACACACGCTGACCGCCTGCAATACATCTCCGACATTCTTAGCGTACCTCTCCCTAAATGGGGAGTTGTCCATGCTGGAAAGTCTGAACTTTCAACCCTACGAAATGAGCTTATCCACGAAGCAAAATTTTGTGGTGAACCAATAGGCTTCGCCGTCCCGTCTGCTAAATCCAACATTCTACTAGAGCTAGAAGCATTCAATTGCAGACTAATTGCAGCAACACTTGGTGCTGTAGGTTCATACACACGCTCGTCCAGCGAGACGAGACAAATTCATTCTTTTGAAATTGATTAGATTGCGGAATCACCCCTAGCCCCTCCCCCAAACGAAAAAGCCCCGGTCCGCTTTCGCAGACCGGGGCTTCGTAAGGTGCTTAGTTTTAATTAGTACTGACGGGGCGGACGGGACTCGCGTTCCTGGGCCTCGTTGACCTTCAGGGCGCGGCCGCCGACTTCCTTGCCGTTCAGGGCCTGCACGGCCTCGCGGGCAGCGTTGTCGTCCATCTCCACGAAGCCGAAGCCGCGGAAACGACCAGTCTCACGGTCGCTGATGAACTTGACGGAGTTGACTTCGCCAAACTGGGAGAACAGGTTGCGGATGTCATCCTCGGAGGTGCTGAACGCGATGTTGCCGACATAGATAGACTTAGGCATGTGATAAAACTCCTAAAATAAACTGCTAAAAGGGTCGCCCATTACGCCTGAGCAAAAAGCCTCCAGAACTCAAATCCAGATGTTGTTAAATAGGCCCACTTCTCACGGTTGTAAAGGCCTAAATCGCAGAAATCAAAATTATTTTCATGTCCACTAAAACTGCGATAAAGCCGTCTGCATCCATGCGATTTACCGTGCTTCCGCTACTGGCAGTAGCTCTTGCTGCTACGCCAACTCGCCAAGGCTTGCCATTTTCCACTCCGCAAAGCTGTCCCGAGCCCGCTGGCTGTACAATTCCTTGCGAATTTTCTTGCCCGCGCGGCGGTTCAAATCCGGCGTGAGCCCGAAGTGCGCGTTGGACGGCTGGAAGGTCTTGGCCGGGGGCGTGCGCAGGTGGCCGAGGAGCGCGCCCAGCGCCGTGGTGGTGGGCGGCAGGGGCAGAGCACGGCCGCCCAGCTTGGCGCCAAGCATCAGCCCCACCCACAACCCGCAGGCCGCGCTCTCCAGGTAGCCCTCCACCCCGGTGATCTGTCCGGCCAGGTAGAAGCCGGGCCGGGCCTTGAGCTCCAGCTCTTCGGTCAACACCTCGGGCGCGTCCACAAAGGTGTTGCGGTGGATGCTGCCCAGGCGCAGGAACTCGGCCTTTTCCAGGCCGGGGATCATGCGGAACACGCGCTCCTGCTCGCCGTACTTGAGCTTGGTCTGAAACCCCACGAGGTTGAACGCGGTCTTTTCCTTGTTCTCCGCGCGCAGCTGGACCACGGCAAAGGCCTCCTCGCCGGTGCGCGGATTGGGCAGGCCCACGGGCTTGAGCGGCCCAAAGGCCAGGGTCAGCCGCCCGCGCTCGGCCATCTCCTCCACCGGCAGGCAGCCCTCGAAGTGGATGTGCTGCTCGAACTCGCGCGGGGCGACCTTTTCCCCGGCGATGAGCGCCGCAAGGAAGGCGTCGTACTGCTCCTCGGTCATGGGGCAGTTCAGGTAGTCGTCCTCTTCCGGCCGGTAGCGGCTGCCCCAGAAGGCGATGTCCATGTTCACGCTCTGGCGGCTGACGATGGGCGCGATGGCGTCGTAGAAATACAGGCGCTTGCCGCCGTCCTCCACTGCCGTGGCCTCGGCCAGGCTGTTGGCCAGGCTGTCGCTGACGAGCGGCCCGGCGGCCACTACCACGGCGTCAAAGCCCTTGAGCAGCGGCGAGTCCAGGCTGTCGATTTCGGCGCGCACCACCTCGATGTTCGGGTCGTGCTCCATGATGGCGGTGACGTAGTCGGCAAAGAGCTTGCGGTCCACGGCCAGGGCCTTGCCCGCGGGGATGCGCGTCTCGTCGGCCACCTTCATGACCAGGCTGCCCAGCTCGCGCATCTCGGCCTTCAGCACGCCGATGGCCGTGGTCAGCTCCTCGGAGCGCAGGGAGTTGGAGCAGACCAGCTCGGCCAGCTTGTCCGTCTCGTGGGCCGGGGAGGTCTTGTCCGGGCGCATCTCGAACAGGCGCACGCCAAAGCCCGCCCGGACCAGGGCCATGGTGCACTCGCACCCGGCCAGCCCGCCGCCGATGACCGCCACGCGCTCAACGGCATGGGTCTGCGGAACGTTGACCTGAGGTTCATCGGCCTGAAGCTCGTCGGTCCGTAACTCGTCGCCCTGGGACTCGTTGTTATCCGGCATGATTTCAGCTATCCTTACAGAAGATTTCCAATGGAGCAAAACAGGCACGGCCCATGAGCGACAGCGACATCCTCTTAGACATACGCGGGCTCACCACGGCCTTTGCCGCGCACACAAGCGCGGGCGGCGCCATCGCCAAGGCAGTGGATACCGTGAGCCTGACCGTTCGGCAAGGTGAAACCCTGGCCGTGGTCGGCGAATCGGGCTGCGGCAAGACCGTGCTGGCGCTCTCGGTGCTGGGCCTGATCCCGGATCCGCCGGGCCGGGTCATCGGCGGACAGGCCTTGTACCGCGGCCGCGACCTCTGCGCCATGGACGAGGCCGAGCTGGAAACCGTGCGCGGCAACCACATCGCCATGATCTTCCAGGAGCCCATGACCTCGCTGAACCCCGTGTTCCGCGTGGGCGAGCAGATCGCCGAGGGCTTTCGCCTGCACAAAAAGGCCAGCCGCGCCGAGGCTGCGGAACGCGCGGTGGAGATGCTGCGGCTGGTGGGCATCCCCAACCCCGAGGAGCGCGCCCAAAGCTACCCCTTCGAGCTGTCCGGCGGCATGCGCCAGCGCGTGATGATCGCCATGGCGCTCATCTGCGACCCGGACCTGCTCTTCGCCGACGAGCCCACCACGGCGCTGGACGTGACCATCCAGGCCCAGATCCTGGACCTCATGCGCGAGCTGCAGCAGCGCCGGGGCTCCGGCATCCTGCTCATCACCCATGACCTGGGCGTGGTGGCCGAGACCGCGCAACGCGTGGCCGTGATGTACGCCGGGCAGGTGGTGGAGCAGGCCCCGGTGGCCGAACTCTACGCCGGGCCGCAGCACCCGTACACCCAAGGGCTGCTGGCCTCCGTGCCGCGCCTGGGCGTGCGCCGGACGCTGGCGCCCATTCCGGGCATGGTGCCGGGCATCTTCAACCTGCCGCACGGCTGCCGCTTCCGGCCCCGCTGCGCCAAGGCCTTTGGCCGCTGCGAAGCCTGCCCGCCGCTGTTCGAGCTTGGGCCTGGGCGCATGGCCCGCTGCTGGCTCCATGACGGCGCGCCCCTGGCCGAACCCGTGCATTGCGAGGCAAGCCAATGACCGCCCTGCTGGAACTCGAGGCCGTGGCCCGGCACTACCGCGTCAGCGGCGGGCTGCTGGGGCTCACGCGCGGGCTGGTGCGCGCCGTGGACGGCGTCAGCCTCACCCTCGCGCCCGGCGAAAGCCTGGGCCTGGTGGGCGAGAGCGGCTGCGGCAAGTCCACGCTCGCCCGCTGCATCCTCGGGCTGGAGCCGCTGGACGCCGGGACCATCCGCTTCCAGGGCCGGGACATCAATGACTGGCCCCAGACCGAGCTGCGCCGCCAGATGCAGATGGTCTTCCAGGACCCCTACTCTTCGCTCAACCCGCGCATGAGCGTGGGCAGCATCGTGGCCGAGCCCCTGGTGATCCATTCCATCGGCAGCGCGGCCGAGCGCAAGGCCAAGACCCTGTCCTTGCTGCGTACCGTCGGCCTGGACGCGGACATGGCCAAGCGCTACCCGCACCAGCTCTCCGGCGGCCAGCGCCAGCGCGTGGCCGTGGCGCGCGCCCTGGCCCTGGGCCCGGCGCTGGTGGTCTGCGACGAGCCCGTGAGCGCGCTGGACGTGTCCATCCAGGCCCAGGTGCTGCTGCTTTTGCAGGACCTGCGGACGCGCCTGGGCCTGACCTACCTGTTCATCTCCCACGACCTGGCCGTGGTGGGCCAGGTCTGCGACCGCATCGCAGTGATGTACCTGGGCCGCCTGGTGGAGCTGGCCCCGGCCGAAGCGCTCATCCGCGAGCCCAGGCACCCGTACACCCGCGCACTGCTCTCCGCCGTGCCCGTGCCCGACCCCGGCCACGCGCGCAGCCGCGAGCATCTTGTCGGGGAGCTGCCGAGCGCGCTTGATCCGCCTGCAGGCTGCCCGTTCCATCCGCGCTGCCCCGAGGTCATGGACATCTGCCGCAGCGAATTTCCGCCCGCCTTTGCTCCTGGCGAGGCGCGTCTGGCCCACTGCTGGCTGCACGCGCCCGGCCAAAAGGGCATGTAGGCGCAACCCCACGCGACAAGGAGCAAACCGTGCGCGTTTCCGTCATCCTGGGCCACCCGGACCCAAGCAGCCTCAACCACGCCATCGCCCGCACCTGCGTGGACACCCTGCGCGGCATGGGCCATGAGGTGCGCTTCCACGACCTCCAGGCCGAGGGCTTCGACCCGGTGCTGCCTGCGGCCGAAACGGCCCGCGACGCCAAGCTGCCGCCGCTTGTGGCCCGGCACTGCGCGGAGATCGCCGAGGCCGACGGGCTCGTCCTGGTGCACCCCAACTGGTGGGGCCAGCCGCCCGCCGTGCTCAAAGGCTGGGTGGACCGCGTGCTGCGGCCCGGCGTGGCCTATGAATTTCTGCCAAGCGACGGCGGCGAGGGCGTGCCCGTGGGGCTGCTCAAGCCCATGACCGCCCTGGTGCTGAACACCTCCAACACGCCCGCCGTGCGCGAACTGGCTGTGTTCGGAGATCCGCTGGAGCGGCTCTGGGCCGACTGCATCCTGTCCTTCTGCGGGGTCAAAAATGACGTCCGGCGCATGTTCGGCGTGGTCTGCACCAGCACAGAGGAGCAGCGCCAGGCCTGGCTGCTTGAGGTCGCCGGGCTGGTGCGCCGGGAGTTCGCGGCCTGACGGCCAAGGCTAAATTTCGCAATAGCAACCAAGGAGATCCGCCCCATGCTGACCCGCGACCAAGCCTTCACCCTGCTGACCAAACACGTGCCTGACCCCCAGCTCATCAGCCACAGCCTGGAATCAGAAGCCGTGCTGGCCGCCCTGGCCCGCCGCCTGGGCAAGGACGAGACCCTCTGGGGCCTCACCGGCCTGCTGCACGACCTGGACTACGCCACCACCAAGGACCACCCCGAACGCCATGGCCTGGACTCCGCCGGGCTGCTGGCTGGCCTGCTGCCGGAGGAAGCGCTCACCGCCATCCGCGCGCACAACTTCGAGCACACCGGCGCGGCCCCGGCCACGGACCTGGACTTCGCCCTGCGCTGCGGCGAAACCGTCACCGGGCTGATCCACACCAACGCCCTGGTGCGCCCGGCGCGCATGGACGGCATGGACGCCAAGAGCCTGAAGAAGAAGATGAAGGACAAGGCCTTTGCCGCCAGCGTCTGCCGCGAGACCATCGGCGAATGCCAGAAGCTGGGCCTGGAGCAGGCGGAGTTCTTCACCATCGCCATTGCCGCGGTGGCGGGCATCGCCGGCCAGGTGGGCCTGGCCTGAGGCGGAGTTCGGGACAAGCGCCCGGCCCTTGCAATCGGGCCGCAGTTCCAGCAGAATGCCTAGGACTTGAATCAACCCTTTCAACAGGGAGAAACACATGAAGCGCCGCACTAAATCGGTGACAACACTCCTCGCCAGCCTGGCCTGCGTGGCGCTCTTCGCCCTGCCCGCCCTGGCCCAGGACAAGCTCTTCGTGGCCTCCGAGGGGGCCAAGCTCAAGGCCGACAAGAGCGCCAGCTCCGACACCGTGGCCGAGCTGCCCGTGGGCACGGAGCTCAAGGTCGCGGGCCAGGAGGAGAGTTGGTACAAGGTTTCGGCCAACGGCCGCTCCGGCTGGATCTATCGCGGCAAGGTGTCCGCCACACCGCCCGAGCCCTCCAAGCAGGGTGGCGACAACCTCTTCAGCGGCGCGGGCTCGAGCACCATCATGGTCAGCGAGGCCGACAGCGCGCGCAGCATGCGCGGCCTGAACGAGAGCGAGCAGGCTGCGGCCAAGGCCGCAGGACGCCCGGCGCGCCCCTTGTCCGATTACAAGAACGCCCTGGACAAGATCCTGGCCGAGAAGGTGGACAAGAAGGAGATCGAGAACTTCCTCAAGACCGGCCACATCGGCGAGTACGCGAAGTAGGGGGCCATACATGAACGCAAAACGCATCCTCACCGTACTCATCCTGTGCTGCCTCGTGGCCCTGCCCGCCCTGGCCGCCGCCGGGTTCCTGGACAACCTCCTGGACCCCAACTCCAAAGAGCGCAAGATGTTCTCCGGCGCGCAGAGCGTGCTCAGCAGCTCGCAGCAGATGGACTACAAGAGCGAGCGCACCATCGGCGAGCGCCTGGCCGTGGAAGGCCTGCGCCGCTATGGCATGCCCACGACCAACCAGAAGCTGCAGCACTACGTGAACCTCGTGGGCATGTCCGTGGCCATGAACTCTCCCAGGCCGGACATCCCCTACCGCTTCGTGGTGGTGGAGAGCCCGGTGCAGAACGCCTTCGCCTGCCCCGGCGGCATCATCTTCGTCACCTCCGCGCTGGTGCACACCATCCAGTCCGAAACGCAGCTGGCGGGCATCCTGGCCCATGAGGTGGGGCATGTGGCCCTGCGCCACGCGCTGAAGAGCATTCAGCGCGCGCAGTTCTTCTCCGGCGTCGGACAGATCACCGCCGCCACCATGAAGGGCGACAAGGGCGCACAGTTCGAGAGCATGATCGGCGACCTCCAGAACGTGCTCTTCGACAAGGGCCTGGACCAGAACATGGAGTACGAGGCCGATGCCTCGGCCATGGAGACCGCCTACCGCACGGGCTACAACCCGGCAGGCCTCATGGAGGTCCTCCAGGAGCTCAAGCGCATCGAGGCCAGCTCGCCCGACAAGAAGGGGTCGTGGTTCTCCACCCACCCGCCGCTCAACTCACGCATCGCCAAGAACCAGGCGCAGATGAAGCAGTACCCGGACGCGGCCAAGCTGGCCGTCCTGGCCGACCGTTTCAAGTCCCAAGCCCGCTGATAAGCGGCATATTCCGCACGCCAAAGGCGGGGGCTCACGGGCCTCCGCCATTTTTCTGTCCACGCCGCCAGGCTCCAGAATCCCCAAGGCCCCTAAAGATTGCAATTGCCTGGGCCGATAAGAGTGGTGTCAACGACCTTAACGTCATCATGGAGAGGCCCATGTCGAAGAAACTGCTCCACGCCACGGGATTCGGCAGGATACACCAGCTCATCACCGAGGGCCGGGATGACGAGGCCCGTGAACTGCTCAAGGCCTTGCAGGACGAGTACATCGGCCTGGTTGAAGAGAACGATGCCCTGAAGAACCAGATCATCGAAGTGGCCCAGGTCCTGGACATGGCCGAGTGCATGGAGTTCGACGGCCAGAAGTACTGGCTCACGGACGACCTGCGCCACACAGGCCCCTACTGCCAGCTCTGCTACGACCGCGACGGCCTGCTCATGCGCCTGCAGAAGCAGCAGCGCCACTGGAAGTGCCAGTGCTGCGGCAACGTCTTTGTGGACACCAAGGCCGTGAAGGAGACTGCCGTCAAACGCTCCTTCCCCGTGGCCGTTCCCCGGCCGCCCATCCCGCTGTTCATGAAATAGCCGCCACAGCCAGAAAAAGACAAGGGCCGCAGAGTTATCTGCGGCCCTTTTGCTTGTGCGCGAGGCAAAGTCGGCGTTTCGTGCGCAGCACGCTCTAACGCTTGGTGCGCAGCACCACCTCGCGCCACCAGAATTCCTTGAGCCTGCCGTCGTCGTGGAAACGGGCCACGGCAAAGGCCAGGCCGTCCTTCTCCATGCCGGGCAGCAGCACCTCCACCTGGAGATCCTCATTCTTGCGGCGCTCGGCCTTCCAGATCTCCCGCACAATCTTGCGCAGGGCCTCGGGCGCGGGCGGCGCGGGCATGTCCAGGCGCACGCGCAGCACCACCGGCGCCAGCGGCCGCAGGAGGTCGGCCTGGCGACTCAGCACGGCATAGGCTACGGCATCGCCGTTCTTCTGCTTCTGCGCGCCTTTGGCCGGGGCTTCCTTGCCCGCAGGCTCCGTGGCCTCAGGCAGGGGCTGCCCGGCATAGTCCTTCTCCGGCACCAGAAACTTGTCGCGACCATAGCCCCATGCGCGGGACAGGTCGCGCACCTTCTCCTCCGGGTCGAACACGGCGAACCAGCCGTCCTCCAGGAAATCCACACGCACGCGCTTTCCGGCCGGGAGCAGGCGCTTGAACTCCGTGTCCTTGTCACGTCCGGCGCGCACGGCCATCTTTCGGTCGGCCACGCGGATCTCGCCGAAGGGCTGGGGCGGCGCCTGCTTTTTGGCCCCGGTCTTTTTGGCCTGATCGGCCGCAGGGGGCTTGGCGGGCTTTTCAGGCTTGGCGGGCTTTTCGGAGCGCGGCAAGGCCTCGGGCTTGGCCCCTGGGCTGGCCTCGGCGTGCAGCTCGGCCAGGCGAACGTAGCCCTGGGCGCGCGTCTCGGCGCGCACCATCTCCGCTGGATCAAACACCGCAGCCCAGCCATCATCCACAAAATCCACGCGAACCTTCTGTCCGCTTTTCAGCACGCGCACAGTAAGCGCGTCCAGGGCCGGATTCTCGCGCACCGCGACCTTGCCGCTGACCGTGTACACGCGGCCCCAGCCCGGCTGCCTGGCCAGTTCCTTGGCTGTTTCTTTGGACAAGGCAGTGGCGGCGCAGACCAGGGCCAGCAGGGCCGCGACAATGCAGGCAATGAGGCTGCGCATGGCCTACTTGCCGCGCCCGTCGAGCTCTTGGGCCACGCGCTCGGTCAAATCCACCGAGGCCTTGTCCACATAGCCCACGGCAGCGGGGTCGGTGAAGATGATGGCGTAACCGCCCTTCTTGCCCAGGTCCTCGAGCACGGCCTCGGCCCGGCGCATGACGTACTGCAGCAGCCGGGTCTCCTCGGCCTTGATGTCGCGCGCGTTCTCGGAGAGCAGCTGCTCGTGCTGGGCGGCCTTGCGGCGCAGCAGCTCCTCGCGCCGGGTGCGGTCCTGGGCCGAGAGGCCAGGGGCCTCGGCCTCTTTGCGCAAGGTCTCGATCTGGACCGCGCTCGCCTTGGCCAGGCGGTCCTTTTCAGCCACGTAACGCGCCAGATCAGCCTTGGCCGTCTTGCCCAGGCGCGTCTCGTTGACCACACGCTGGGGGTTCACGAAGCCGATCTTCTGCTCGGCCAGCGCAGGCCACGGCGCAAGAAGAAGCATAAGAATTACAGCAGAGAAGAAGGGGTGTCGCAGAAGGATGGAGCGGCTCATTGGGGTTTGATACATGCGCGGGGCCGTCTTGTCGAGGGCCTCTGGAACACCGCCAGGGTCTTCATCTCAAAGCATGTTCACCGGGTCCAGGTCCAGCTCCAGACGGAAGGCTCCGGGCGCGGCTCCGGGCATGGCCTCCGGCCGCGAGAGCGCGGCATAGAGCGAGCGGATAGGCTGCCAGTCGGCGCATTTGAGCAGGCAGTTGAAACGCTTGCGGCCGCGCAGATGGGCCATGGGCGCGGGCGCCGGGCCGAGCACGTCCACGCCGAGGGACTTGGCGGTTTCGCGCAGGGCCTTGGCAAAGGCGAGCATGGCCTCGTGCAGATGCTCCTGGTCCGCCGGACAGGAGAGGCGCAGGAGTGCCAGCTTGGTGAAGGGCGGATAGCGGAAGCGCTGACGCTGCGCGATCTCGCGATTGTAAAAGCCCTGGTAGTCGGCCCGCAGCACGAAATCCCAGAAGGGATGCGCCGGGTTGCGCGTCTGCACCAGCACGCGTCCAGGTTTGTCCCCGCGCCCGGCCCGGCCCGAGACCTGGACAAGAAGCTGATAGGTGCGCTCGGCCGCGCGGTAGTCCGGCAGGTACAGGCCCATGTCCGCGTTGGCCACCACGACCAGAGTCACGCCGGGAAAGTGGTGGCCCTTGGAAAGCATCTGCGTGCCCACCAGCACCTGGGCCTCGCCCTCACGGAAGCGGCGCAGGATCTCCTCCATGCGCTCCTGGCGGCGGGCGCTGTCGCGGTCCATGCGCAGCACCTTGACCTCATGGCCCAGGGTGCGCAGGAAATATTCCTCCAGGCGTTCGGTGCCCTCGCCCATGGGCACGAAGGTCACGCCGCCGCACTTGGCGCAGGGGATGGGGTACGGGTGCGACAGTCCGCAGTAGTGGCAGACCAGGCGCTCGCGCAGCTTATGGTAGGTCAGGCCCACCTGGCAGTCCGGGCACTGGACCACCTCCTCGCAGGCCATGCAGTACATCACCGGGGCATAGCCGCGCCGGTTGAGCATGACGATGATCTGGTCGCCCGCGTCGAGCGCGGTCTGGATGGCCTCAAGCGTCTCCGGGGCAAAGGGCTCGTCCGGGTTCTTCAGCCCCGCGATGTCAATCAGCCGGACCTCGGGCATGGCCCGGCTGCCCACTCGGCTTCCCAGCGTCTGCACGGGCAACTGGCCGCTCTGTCCGGCGTGAAAAGTCTTGATGTCCGGCGTGGCCGAGCCCAGCACCAAGAGGCCCCCGGAGCGCTGGATGCGCGAATAGGCCAGCTCCTTGGCGTGGTAGGCCAGGCGCTCCTCCTGCTTGTAGGATTCGTCGTGCTCCTCGTCGAGCACGATGAGCCCCAGGTCGCGGATGGGCAGGAACAGGGCCGAACGCGTGCCCACCACGAGCACCGGGCCTCTATTCATGCTGGCAGCCGCACCGATGCGCGAAAAGGTCTGCTCGCGGCGGCTCGGGCTCTGGTAGCCGTGGGAGAAATAGGCCTCGGCCGCTGGCAGGGCCGCCTTCGTCTGCCGCCACAGGTGGCAGGCAAGGGCCACCTCCGGTGCCAGCAAAAGCACCGAGCGCCCAAGCTCCAGGCAACGCTTGGCCAGCTCCAGGTAGACGTGGGTCTTGCCGCTGCCCGTGACCCCATGCATGAGCGACATGCGCGCGGAGGCGGACTCCAGGGCGGGCAGGAGCTCGGCCAGGGCGGCCCGCTGCTCCGGGGTGGCGGAAAGGGCCTCGGCTTCTTCGCCCGGAAGGGGAATGCAGACCGGCACCTCGTCGGCGCCTTCCTCGGCATCCAGCGGCTCGCCCAGGCGCACGATGCCCGCCGTGGCCAGGCGCTTCATGGCCTGGATGCCGGAGTCGCCGAACACGGCGCGCACCGCGCCCAGGCTCATGGCCCCGGCGTCGAACAGGCGCTCCAGCAGGCGGATCTGGTTCACGGCGTTGGGCCGCACAGCCCAGGGCGGATCCTTGGCAAGTATGACGAAAAGCTCCTCGTCGCGCCTGCGCGGGGCCAGGCGCACGCGCATGCGGCCCTCGGCCCAGAGCCCGGCCAGGACCGCCAGCTGTTCCGGGGTCATGGTCTGCAGGGCCTTGGGGCTGAATGTGGGGCGAAAGTCCGGGTGCTCCACGGAAAAGGACATGGCCGACGTGCGCAGGCCGCGCGGCAGGATCAGCTCCAGCACGCGCCCGGGATGGGCCATGTGCCGGGTCGAGAGCTCGCGCACCAGGTCCAGCGTGCCGGGGTCGAGCACGGGCTCGTGCTCCAGCGGCCAGACCAGGGCTTTGAGCTCAACGCCCTGGGGCGGGGCCTTGGTCGGTTCCTGCAAGATGCCCACGCGCAGTCCACGCCCCAGCGGGGCCAGCACACGCAGGCCGGGCTGCGGGGTGGGGAACCAGTCCGGACACAGGTAGGTGAGGGCCGCGTACGGCGGGCTGGCCAGCCAGACCTGCCACGCTTGCCGCGCTAGGCTCATGCACGTCCCCCCTTGAAAGTCCCGAAGGGACCCCGAAGGGACACTATTTGCCCTTGCAGGGCACGAGCTCCTGGATGCGGTGCACGAGGTCGTCGTGCAGGTCCTCGTCGTGCAGGGCGAAATAGATGTTGGCCGTCAGGTACTCCACCCAGTCACCGGCGTCGAAGCGCTGTCCGCGCAGCTTCACGGCCAACAGGCGGTTCTCGTTGGCCAGGCCCTGCAGGGCGTCTGTGAGCTGCAGTTCGCCGCCCACGCCGGGTTCAAGCTTCTCCAGGTACTTGAAAATCTCCGGCACCAGGACGTAGCGGCCCACAATGGCCAGGCGCGAGGGGGCCGTGCCCAGGGGCGGCTTCTCCACCAGCTTGCGCACGCGGTACACGCCGGGCATGTACTCCTCGCCCTGGATGATGCCGTAGCGGTCGACCTTGTTCTCCGGCACCTCGATGACGCCGACCACGGCCATGTTCTCGGTCTTGGCCACGTCAAGGAGCTGCTTGATGCCGGGCTCCTTGCCGAACATCAGGTCGTCGCCGACCATGACCGCGAAGGGCTCGTTCTTGCAGACCTCGCGGGCGCAGAGCACCGCGTGGCCCAGGCCCAGCTGCACCTTCTGGCGCACGGCGATGATGTTGACCATCTCCGCCACATCGCGGATCTCCTTCAGCAGCGCAGTCTTGCCCTTGCGCTCCAGCAGGTTTTCCAGCGTCAGGTTGTGGTCGAAATGGTCCTCAATGATGGTCTTGGTCTGGCTGGTGACGAGCACCACGGTGTCGATGCCAGCGGCCTGGGCCTCTTCGACCACGTACTGGACCACCGGCTTCTTGAAGATCGGCAGCATCTCCTTGGGGATGTTCTTGGTGGCCGGGAGCGAGCGTGTACCCCAACCTGCCACCGGGATGACGACCTTGCGTACGTCCATGTGCTTTCCTCCTCGGTCTGATGCTGTAATGGGCGCGTCCTAGCGCAGGGAGCGCTCCAGGACCGCCGCGATGTCGGCGGCGTATTGCTCCACGCGGGAAATGTCTTCACCCTCGACCATGACCCGGGCCTTGGGCTCGGTGCCGGAATAACGCAGGAGCACGCGGCCCCGGCCACCCAGTTCGGCCTCCACGGCCGCCACGGCTTTGCCCACCTCGGGCAGGTCGTCGAAAGGCACCTTGCGCGCCAGCTTCACGTTGACCATGACCTGCGGGAAGGGCTCGATCAGGTGCGCCAGAAGCGACAGCGGACGATTCTTCTGGCACATGATGCGCAGCAGTTGGAGCGCGGCCAGCGTTCCATCGCCAGTGGTCGAGTGCTCCATGAAGATCATGTGGCCGGACTGCTCGCCGCCGAGCATGGCGCCCTCGCGGCGCATGGCCTCGACCACGTAGCGGTCGCCCACGGGGGTGCGCAGAAGCTTTCCGCCCTGATCCTTCATGAACATTTCCAACGCCATGTTGCTCATGACCGTGGCCACCAGGGTGCCGCCTGGCAGGGCGCCCTGCTCCAGCAAGTCCTGGGCGCAGAGGGCCATGATCTGGTCGCCGTCGAGCAGCTTGCCCTGCTCGTCCACCACGATGAGCCGATCGGCGTCGCCGTCCAGCGCCAGGCCGATGTCCGCGCCGACCTCGCGCACCTTGGCCGCCATGACGTCAGGATACAGCGAGCCGCAGCCCTCGTTGATGTTCACGCCGTTGGGCGAAACGCCCAGGGTGATGACCTCGGCCCCCAGCTCCTGGAAGACCAGCGGGGCGCCGCCATAAGCGGCGCCGTGGGCGCAGTCGAGGACGATCTTCATCCCGTTCAGGTTCATCTCGCGCGGGAAGGTGTTCTTCAGGTACACGATGTAGCGGCCCCAGCTGTCGACCATGCGCTTGGCGCGGCCCACGCGGTCGGGCGCGGGGAAGTCCCAGGCCGGGTTCTCGGCCAGGGCCAGCCGGGCGATCTCGTTCTCCAACTCGTCGGCCAGCTTGAAGCCGTGGCTGTCGAAGAACTTGATGCCGTTGTCGTGGAAGGGATTGTGCGAGGCCGAGATGACCACGCCCAGGTCCGCGCGCATGTTCCGCGTGAGAAAACTGATGGCCGGGGTGGGCATGGGGCCGACGAGATACACGTCGAGCCCGATGGCGCACAGGCCGGAGGTCAGCGCCGTCTCGAAGACGTAGCCCGAGAGCCGGGTGTCCTTGCCGATGATGACCTTGTGCTTGCGTCCGCCGTTGCGGAACTTTTGCCCCACGGCCATGCCCAGCTTCAGGGCGATGTCCGGGGTCATGGGATATTCGTTCACCCGGCCCCGCAGGCCGTCGGTGCCAAACAGCTTGTCGCGCATGCTCACTCTCTCCCGATGCAAGCGGCCGGGGCCGCTAATCTGCTTCTACTTGATGACAGCTTTTACTTTCGAATGACGACAGTCACACTCTCGCCCTTGGTGGACACGACACGGACGCCCGCCGGGGCCTCCACCTCGTAAGGCAAAGCGTGGCGGCCAGGCTTGAGCCCGCCGGGCACCTTGACCAGGGCCACCAGTCCGGGGATGTCATGCCCGGCCTGGGCCTCGCGCAGCAGGGGCAGGGGGGCCTCCACCTGCACGCGGACGTTCTTCACGGAGGTTTGCGCCGTGGTGCCCAGGGTGGTGCTCAGGCGCACGGGCACGCCAACCCACATGGTCTTGACCTCCGGGCCGAAGCGCAAGGTCATCTTCACCTGTCCGGGGTTGGCCTCCACGCCGTCGGCCAGCTTGATGGGCACGTCGTCGGTCCAGATGGCCGGAGGGTCCTCGAAATCGTTTTGCAGAAGCACGCGCACCTGGGTCATGGGCTTGACCAGGCGCTCGGCCCCGCGCACCTCCACCAGCTCGGGCACGGTCTTGATCTCCAGCAGGCGGAAATCACGCGGGAGCGTGCCGCGCCATTCCGCCGCCACGGGCAATTCCTTCTTGGCCAGGCGGTCCACGGAAAGGATGAGCCGCGAAGGCTTCACCTCCACCACCTCGTAGGCCATGGACAGGGGGATGCGCTCGCGGTCGATGTCCACCAGGTTCTCGCCGACCTTGAGGTGGCTGACGTCAAGCGAATAGGTCCACTTGCGGCGGTCGAGCGAGCGCACCAGGCCCTTGGGGCCGCGCACGCGCACCTCGATCTTGCTGATGAGGCCCTTGCGGATGATGAGGCCTTCGGGCGCGTTTGACATCTCCACGCTCATGTCCACCCAGGCCTCGACCTTTTCCCGGCCGGTGAGCAGGTACCAGGTGAGGATGGCCAGGGCCAGGGCGATGCCGATGTCTTTCCAGTTCTTGAGCATGGCTAGCGTTCCAGTGCGTTCTTGATGACCCGGCGCAGGCGCTGGTCATTCAAGGAGGTTGTGAGCCTGCCGCTCATGGCGATGGACACGGTGCCGCGCTCCTCGGAGACCACGATGGACAGGGCGTCGGACTCCTCGCTGATGCCAAGGGCGGCGCGGTGGCGCGTGCCGAAGAGGCTCTGGGCCTTGAGCTTGGAGGACAGCGGCAGGATGCACCCGGCGGCGGCGATGCGGCCACGGCGGATAATCACAGCCCCGTCGTGCAAGGGGGTGTTGACCTGGAAAATGGTGGTCAGAAGCGAGCCGGTGACCACGGCGTCCAGCGGCACGCCGCGCTCGATGACATCCCCCAGGGGCACGTGGCGCTCAATGATGATGAGTGCGCCCACATTGGCCTTGGCCAGCGTCATCACGGCCTGGGCGATCTCGTCCACCACGGCCTCGGACAGCTGCGGCTTCTTGAAGAACCGCCCGGCCCCCATCTGGGCCAGGGCCCGGCGCAGGTCGCCCTGGAAGAGGATGATGATGATGAGCACGATGGAACCGAGGAAATTCGTCAAAAGCCAGTTCAGCGAGTACAGCCCGAGCTCGCTCGACAGGTAGTAGACCAGGAGCACCACCACCAGGCCATAGATGACGGCCACGGCGCGCGTTCCGCGCACCAGATGGATGATGTAGGCGTAGATGACGGCCACCAGCAGGATGTCCAGGGCCTCGCGCCAGGCTATATTCAGACTGATGAGATACTCCATCGCTCCCTTCTTTGGTCCTTCAGCTCAAGGCAACGGCCACCAGGGCCGCCTGGCGGGCGCTTGCCACGTCGTGCACCCGGTGCACCAAAACCCCGCGCGCCACCAGCAGCCCGGTGGCCACGTCCGTGGCGGTCTGGCGCATGCCGGGCGCAAGGCCCAGGAGCTGGCCCCAGAGGCTCTTGTGGGACAGCCCCACATAGAGCGGCCGTCCCAGACCGCCGAAGCGCTCCAGGCCGCGCAGGATGGCCAGATTGTGCTCCAACAGTTTGCCGAAACCGATGCCAGGGTCAAGCACGATGTTGGCCTCGGGCAGTCCAGCCTTGGTGAGCGCGGCCAGGCGCTCCTCGAAAAAGCTCAAAATCTCGTCCACCACATCGGCGTAGCGCGGCCCCTGCTGCATGGTCCCCGGACGGCCCAGGCTGTGCATCAGAACATAGCCGGGCTTGTGCTGGGCCAGAACATCCACAAGGTCCGGGTCGAAGCGACAGGCCGAGATGTCGTTGACGATCACCGCCCCGGCCGCGAGGGACTCCTCGGCCACCTTGGCCTTGTAGGTGTCGACGGAGACGAGCGGTGAGCCGACGTTGTCAGGTCCTTGCCCGTCCACCCCGGAAAGGGGCAAACGCGACAGCTCGCGGACCACCGGGACGACGCGCGCCAGCTCATCGGCCTCGCTTACCGGATCGGCGCCGGGCCGGGTGCTCTCGCCGCCCACGTCCAGGATGTGCGCCCCGGCTTGCGCCAGCTCACGGCCCCGGTCAACGGCTGATGCCGGGTCCAGGTAGCTCCCGCCGTCAAAGAACGAATCCGGCGTGACGTTGACGATGCCGGCCACAAGAAAAGGGGCAGGGCCTAGCACCCTGCCCCCGGACACATGCCATGTGTTTCCGCCGATCATTCCCCGTCCCGATCATCACCTCGGCCCGGCTTTCTGACCGGGGGCAGAGGAGTCGGCGGGGCTTCTTCCAGCTTGAACTCGCCTGGTTCCGGGGTGTCAACCGGGGCTGTGGGCGGCGTCAGGGACGTGTCGCCGAACTTGCGGCTCATGTCCTCATAGGCCTTGGCCGCGCGGCGCACGTTGTTCTCGTCCACCAGGGGCGGCAGAATCTCGCCCTTCATCAGCAGGTCGATCTCATCACCGCTTAAGGACTCGCGCTCAAGCAGGGACTCAGCGATCTTGTGCAGGTGGTCCAGGTTCTCGCTCAAAAGCTTCTTGGCGCGCTGGTAGCCGTCGTCCACGAAGCGGCGGATCTCGACGTCGATGAGCCGCGCGGTCTCCTCGGAGTAGTCCTTGTGCTGCATGAAGTCGCGGCCCAGGAAGACCTGCTGGCCGTCGTCGCCGTAGCTCATGGGGCCGAACTTGTCGCTCATGCCCCACTGGCAGACCATGCTGCGGGCCATCTTGGTGGCGCGCTGGATGTCGTTGCTGGCACCGGTGGTCAGCTGGTTCAGCACCAGCTCCTCGGCAACGCGGCCACCGAAGAACATGGCCATGGTGTTCTCAAGATACGTGCGCGAGTAGTTGTGGCGGTCGTCCACGGGCAGCTGCTGGGTCAGGCCCAGGGCCATGCCGCGCGGGATGATGGTCACCTTGTGCACCGGGTCTGTGCCGGGGATGAGCTTGGCCACCAGGGCGTGCCCGGCCTCGTGGTAGGCTGTGGTTTTCTTCTCGTCGTCGGAAAGAATGATGCTGCGGCGTTCCTTGCCCATGAGCACCTTGTCCTTGGCCTCCTCGAAGTCCGTCATGTTCACCTGGTCCTTGCCCATTTTGGCGGCATGGAGGGCGGCCTCGTTGACCAGGTTCTCCAGGTCCGCGCCGGAGAAGCCGGGTGTGCCGCGGGCCAGGATGTCCAGGTCGACCTCTTCGGCCAGGGGGCTCTTGCGCGAGTGCACGGCCAGGATGCGCTTGCGGCCGCGCACGTCGGGCAAGGGCACCACCACCTGGCGGTCGAAGCGGCCGGGGCGCAGCAGGGCCGGGTCGAGGACGTCCGGACGGTTGGTGGCGGCGATCAATATGACGCCGTCGTTGGACTCGAAGCCGTCCATCTCGACCAGCAGCTGGTTGAGCGTCTGTTCGCGCTCGTCGTGGCCGCCGCCCATGCCGGTGCCGCGCTGGCGGCCAACGGCGTCGATCTCATCGATGAAGATGAGGCAGGGCGCGTTCTTCTTGCCCTGCAGGAACAGGTCGCGCACACGCGCCGCGCCCACGCCCACGAACATCTCCACGAAGTCCGAGCCGGAGATGGAGAAGAAGGGCACGCCAGCCTCTCCAGCCACGGCGCGGGCCAGCAGCGTCTTGCCAGTGCCCGGGGGGCCGACGAGCAGCACGCCCTTGGGGATGCGGCCGCCCAGGCGGGTGAATTTTTTGGGTTCGCGCAGGAAGTCCACGATCTCCGAGAGCTCTTCCTTGGCCTCGTCCACGCCAGCCACATCCTCGAAGGTCACCTTCTGGGTGTCCTCGCTGATGAGCCGGGCCTTGGAGCGGCCAAAGCTCATGGCTCCCTTGCCCCCTGCTCCGCCGCCCTGCATCTGGCGCATGAAGAAGATCCACACGCCGATCAAAAGCAGCATGGGGAACCAGGACACGAGCAGCGTCATGTACCAGGGGGAGTCCTCCACCGGCTCGGCAGTGACCTGGATCTTGCCGGAAACCAGCGAGGGCACCAGGTTTGGATCATCGGGCGCGTAGGTGGTGAACTTCTTGTCCCCGGCCATGATGCCGGTGATCTTTGGCCCCTGGATCTTGACCGAGACAACCTCGCCGGCCTTCACGTGCGTCACGAAATCGCTGTAGGACAGCTTGAGTTGCGGCGCCGGTTGTTGGCTGAAGAGATTGAAAAGGACGACCATGACAAGCGAAATTGTCGCCCAGATGAGCAAATTCTTTGTGAAGCTATTCAAGCGGAGATCCTCCGGTGGCGGACAGGCACGTTCTTGGCCGCTGGCCTCTGGTTGTGCGGGGAAAACAGTTCCCGGCGCGGCCCCATCAATGAAATCCAAGATAAGGCATACTCATGAAAAAGCAAGTGCTGGCCGATGCCCTGGGGCACTTGCCATTTTTCCCGCTCCCAGGCGCGTTTCAGCAAGTCCGGGATATCGGCCGTCGCCAGCCGCAAGGAACTCTGCCGCACGGCTCAAAGCGCCCCCGCTGCTCGCCGAACGTTGCAACCCTTGCAAAAGCGGCCTTGCGCAAGACCTGCAAAGCGGGTAGAGAAATCTGCCTCTGATCTGGAAGCGTATCGTCACCGGTGTGGCGCCTAGACTTCAAATCTAGTGGAACGTCGAGAGGCGTTCGGTAGGTTCGACCCCTATACGCTTCCGCCAGTCCTCCTCCAATCACCCCGGAGCCCCCGTGCAGACCCCGCCCCTACAGATATTGCCATGCAGATTTGGGTAGACGCCGACGCCTGTCCCACCGCCATCAAGGACATCCTGGTGCGCGCGGCCATGCGCCGAGGCGTCAGGACCACCCTGGTGGCCAACAAGACCTTGAGCGTTCCCTCCTCGCCGCACCTGGCCACCATGCGCGTGGGCCAGGGCTTCGACGTGGTGGACGAGACCATCGCCGGGCTGGTGCAGCCGGGGGACCTGGTCATCACTGCGGACATTCCCCTGGCGGCCAAGGTCATCGAGCGTGGCGGCCTTGGGCTCAACCCGCGCGGCGAGCTCTACACCACGGACAACATCGGCGCGCGGCTGACCATGCGCAACATGCTCGACGAGCTGCGCAGCACGGGCGTGTCCACCGGCGGTCCGGCCCCCTTGAGTCTGGCCGACCGCAACGCCTTCGCCAACCAGCTGGACCGGTTCCTGAGCGCCCACGCCAAACCCGCCCCCTAAGCCAAAACCGTCCGCCCCCCTTCGGCTCCGGCCTTCACATCCCTCCCTGTCCGCACGCGAACGGCCGCACAGCCTAGCCGCGCGACGCGGCCAAAGGCTTCTGCGGACCAAACGGCCCAGAGATGGGGGAAAGAAACGCTGCGCGCGTGGCGTTGGCCGGGCGGCCAGCGGCTATTGCAGGAAATTGAAAATGGCGTGCGCCCACTGCATGGATTCGGTGTAGCAGGCCGCCACCTCCACAGGGTCGACCCCGAGGGTCTCGAAGCGCGACCGGAGCTCCTTCCAGTCGGCGCGCTCGAAGCTGTGCACCAGCCCCAGCCAGGGCGCAAGCGGCGTGGGCCGCAGGCACAGGGTGTCCTTGAGCTCCTGGTCCAGCGGAAGGGAGCCCACGATGTCCTCCATGTGCATGTCGAAGATGCTGTCCAGCAGGGAGAACAGCCCGAGCAGGAGCATGCGCTCGGAGTTCATCCGCCGCCCTCCCGTGCGCTTGGCCGCGAGTTCCAGGAAGCGTCCGCGCTGGGCCGAGAGGAAGATCAGCTCGCTGGGCTTTTGCTTGGGCTTGATCTCCGTGATGAGCACGAGCCTGAGCCAAGTGCGCATCTGGTGCCAGCCGGCCAGGATGAGGGCGACCTTGATGGAGGAGACCTCGCGGGCGAAGCCGAAATAGGGCGAGTTCAGGAACTTGAGCAGCCGGAAGCTCAGGGACACGTCCTTCTGGATGGCCTGGGCCAGGGCGTTGATGTCAGGGCTTTCCCGCTCGAGCATCTTGAGGATGCCCAGGCTTCCGGCGAGGCTGCTGGACACGACCTTGCTCGAGATGCGCTCCGGCTTCTGGAAGAAGAAGCCCTGGAACAGGGTGCAGCCCGCAGCCTTGGCCATGGCGAAAGTCCGAGCGTCCTCGACCTTCTTGGCCATGAGCTGCACGGGCCGCTGCAACCGCTGGAGCAGGGCCTCGGTGATGAGCGCGTCGCGGTTGGGGCGCTGCATGTCCACGGCGATGATGTCCGCCATGTCCAGCACCGGGGAGCCCGCACTCTTCCCGGTGAAGTCACCCAGGGCGATGAGGTAGTTCTCCTGGCGCAACCGCACCAGGACCTCCAGCATGCCCGGCGCGAGGAGGGTGTCCTCGCTGACGATGCACACGGACCGGCCCTTGGGCAGGTCTCCGGTGACGGCGTCGGGGTTGGACAGCGCGTCCAGGGTCACCAGGAGATAGGAGTTGGGGTTCTGCTGCCACTGGGGGTTCAGGAAGGCGCGGGTGGCAACCTCCAGCATGGCCTTGTGGTTTGTCGTCTCCTGGTCGGCGTCCGGGATCTGGTGGTAAAGAATCTCATAGCCCCAGATGCCGCGCTTGGCGTCGAACACCGCCTGCCGCGCAATGAGTCCCTGATAGAAGGACGGGTCTCTGGGAATGTCCGTGTTCATGCTGCCGCCCTACCTGTCCAGTCTCCAATACACAACGGCCGCCGCCCCTGCCCTCTGCCGCCTCTGGCCTCTCTCATCACCTGGCCGCAAGACCCATGGCACGGCGAAACCGGGTCCAGGGTGCCGCCGGCCCATTCGCCCGGGCAAAAGCCCATGTCCGGGACACGAAGCCCCTGCTTCAGACGCAAGAACAGGCCGTTGCACCATTCCGAAATACGCAAGGCGCAACAAGATGTCCAGAGCGATCCTGTCCGGGCCTGTTGTGGGCTCTCTGGCCTGCGCCCCTGGCGAACTCCAGCATTGCCCCACCCTGCACAAGGCTTCTGGGCGCTGGAACGCCACCATACCAGGGACAAGCCAGCGTCCTGATGCAGCATAGAATATGTCTATGGCATGGTGCGCAAAAAGCAGCCCGGGTACGGCGCTGCAGCGCTTTGCATAGGCAGGGAACCTCGTCAGTCCGCGCCGGAGCGACTTGTCGTGCAGCGGGCCAACGAAGCAGACACGACGCAGCAGTGCCGAAGCCAGCGGGCCGGCCGGGAAACCGGGAGCGCGGCGGCGCCCAAATGGCCAGACCGAATTTCCATGCGCCTGACGTCAAAAAAATCTTGCCAACGCAGGGGGGCTTGGATTAGACAGTCCTTCCTGTGGGCGATTAACTCAGCGGTTAGAGTGCCACCTTCACACGGTGGAAGTCCCGAGTTCAAATCCCGGATCGCCCACCACCGGAAAAAATCGGCCCTGCTCAGCGGGGCCTTTTTCGTTCCAGACCAGGGAGACAGCCTATGCGCCTCGTGCTCTACCAACCGGAGATTCCGCCCAACACCGGCAACGTGGCCCGGCTCTGCGCGGCCATGCGCACCCCGCTGCACCTCATCGAGCCCCTGGGCTTCAAGATCGACGACAAGCATCTCAAACGCGCCGGGCTGGACTACTGGCCCTTTGTGGACCTCTCGGTGCATCCGGACTGGGCCACCTTCGAGGCTGCGGTCCTCGCCCCCGCCCCAGCAGCGCGCGTGGTGCTCACCAGCGCCCGCGCGGGCACGCCTCTGCACGAATTCTCCTTCCGGCCCGGCGACGCCATCGTGCTGGGCCAGGAGACCAAAGGTTTGCCGGACTTTCTGCTTGAGCTGTATCCCGACCGCGTACGCATCCCCATTGCCAACGGCGCGGTGCGCAGCCTGAACATGTCCACTGCGGCGGGCATCCTGCTTTTTGAGGCCCTGCGGCAGACTGGCGGGCTGTCCGGCCTGTAGCGACCCCGCGACGACCTTGCGCGACAACCTTGCGCCGCAACCTTGCGAATGCGACGCCGAGCGGGTACTAAGCCTTGAACATCAAGCCCAAGGAGCCCTCCATGCGCCTGCTCGTCACCGGCGGCTGCGGATTCATCGGCGCCAACTTCCTCTACGCCATGCGCGCGCGCCACCCAAAGTGGCGGCTCGTGAACCTGGACAAGCTGACCTACGCCGGCAACCTGGGCAACCTGCGGGCCCTCGAGGCTGAAGCTGGCGCGGCCTACACCTTTGTCCACGGCGACATCTGCGACCGCGACCTGGTGACGCGGCTGCTTGTCGAGCACCAGATCGACGCGGTGGTCAACTTCGCGGCAGAAAGCCACGTGGACCGCTCCATCGACGATCCCGCGCCCTTTGTGGTCACCAACGTCCTGGGTGCGCAGAACATCCTGGACTGCGCCCGGCGCGCGGGCACCAAACGCGTGGTCCACGTGTCCACAGACGAGGTCTACGGCAGCCTCGGGCCCGAGGGCCAGTTCTTCGAGTCCACGCCCCTTGCCCCCAACAGCCCCTACTCCGCCTCCAAGGCCGGAGCCGACCTCCTCGCCCGGGCCTATCACGAGACCTACGGCCAGGACGTGGTCGTCACCCGCTGCTCCAACAACTACGGCCCCTACCAGTTCCCGGAGAAGCTCATCCCGCTCATGTACTGCAAGGCCAGCGCGGGCGAGCCCCTGCCCGTGTACGGTGACGGCAAGAACGTTCGTGACTGGATCTTCGTGGACGACCACTGCCGGGGCGTGGAACTGGCGCTCACCCAGGGCCGCGCGGGCGCGGTGTACAACTTCGGCGGCGCGGCGGAGATGCCGAACCTTGAGGTGGTGCGCACCATCCTGCGCCTCACGGACCGCGACGAGTCGCTCATCCGCTTCGTCACCGACCGGCCCGGCCACGACCGCCGCTACGCCATGAACTTCGACCTGGCGGCGGCGGAGCTCGGCTTTGCGCCCAGCGTGAGCTTTGCCGAGGGCATGGCGCGCACCATCAAATGGTATCGGGCCAATCCGGATTGGCTCTCCGAGGTCCAGAGCGGCAACTACCTGAAGTTCATGGAATCCTGGTACAAGGAGCGCGCATGAGCCTGCCTGTGATGAAACTGCCGACGAAAGCGCTCGTCTTGGGCGGCGCAAACGGGATGCTGGGCCGGGCCATGGTTTCGGCCCTGCGCGAGGCGGGCGTGGATACCCTGGCCGCGTCCAGCGCGGACGTGGACTATTTCGACGCCGACGACCTGGACGACTTCCTGGACGAGCACGAGCCCGACTGCCTCGTCAACGCCGTGGCCTACACCCAGGTGGACCAGGCCGAAGACCAGCCAGAGGAGGCCTATCGCCTCAACGCCTCCCTGCCCGCGCTGCTTGGCGTCGCGGCCGAGGAGCGCGGCCTGCGGCTGGTGCACTTCTCCACGGACTTCGTGTTCGACGGAAAAAAGGGCGCGCCCTATCTGCCCACGGACGAGCCCAACCCGCTCTCGGTCTACGGCGCGAGCAAGCTGGCGGGCGAGCAGTCCCTGCAGGCCCTGGACCTCCCCGGCCTGCTCGTCCTGCGCACGGCCTGGCTCTTTGGGCCAGGCAAGACGAACTTCGTGCGGCGCATCCTGGAACTGGCCGCAGAGCGCAAGGAACTCAAGGTCGTGGCCGACCAGTTCGGCTCGCCCACCTTGACCACGGACCTGGCCCGGCTCACCGTGGCCCTGCTGAAGAACGGCGCAACCGGCCTGCTCCACGCCGTCAACTCCGGCCAGGCCTCCTGGCATGAACTGGCGGCCGAGGCAGTGCGTCTGGCCGGGCTGGACTGCCGCGTGCTGCCCATCCCCACCAGCGGCTACCCCACCCGCGCCGTGCGCCCGGCCAACTCCGTGCTGGACATGAAGGACACCGTGCCCCTGGCCGGGTATACGCCCCGCCATTGGCGCGAGGCCCTTGTCGAGTACATGGAGAGCTTCCCCACCGTCACGGTCTGACGCGACTTGCCAAAGCCTGGGGAGTGTGGTTTGCCAATGTCCATGAAGACGTATTTCTTCCTGCCGCCTGTGCGCCAGGCCGCCGGAGGCATCACCGTGCTGCGGCGCCTGGCCGCGTTCCTGGCTGCAGCAGGCCGCGAGGCCTTTATCGTCCCGCGCGAGACGCAAGGGCAAGGCCCAGGCTGGAGCCCCTCGGAATCCTTCGTCGAAGCCCCCATCAAGCCCTGGGACCAGCTGGCCCTTGCACCCGGCGACCTCTGGGTGGTGCCCGAGGGCTGGGTCAACGCCCTGACCCCCGGCCTGAACGCGGGCGCACGCTGCCTGGTCTACGTGCAGAACTGGGCCTACCTGCTCTCGTCCCTGCCCGACGGCGTGTCCTGGCGCAAGCTGCCCGTGGAGTTCCTGGCCGTGTCCGACCCGGTGGCCCGTTTCGTCGCCGCCACCACCGGCCGCGAGGCCGCGATCCTGCGGCCCGGCATAGACACGGGCCTGTTCCGCGCACCGGAGAAAAAGCCCCTGGTCGCGGACGGCGGGAAGGTGCGCATCGCCTACATGCCGCGCAAAAACAAGGCCCTGGCCAAGCAGATCCGCGAGACCTACACAGCCCTGGACGAGGGATTGGCCGCGCGCACCCAGTGGGTGGAAATTTCCGGAATGACGGCCAAGGAAGTGGCCGAAGCGCTCCAGAGCGCACACCTTTTCCTGGCCACGGGCTTCCCCGAGGGCTTCTCGCTGCCGCCGCTGGAGGCCATGGCCTGCGGCTGCCTGCCCGTGGGCTACATGGGGTTTGGCGGCGCGGACTACATGCGCCAGGCCCTGAGGCAGTCCCCCTCGGAGGGGGCCGACCCCGCGCCCTTTGCGCCCTGGTGGCCCCTGCGCGAGGTGCCCTGGGGCGGAAACGGCCTGTGGAGCGCCGACGCCGACATCCTGGGCGCGGCCCTGCACCTCAAGACCGCCGCCGAGTGGTTCGTGGACGGCAGCCCGCACCTCGCACCCATCCTGGAAAACGGGCGCGCCACAGCCGCAGCCCACACCCTGGACGCCCAGCGCGAGAGCGTGCTGGACCTCTGGCAACGCTTCGACCCCGCCTGAGCCACGCACCGGAAACCATGTCAAAAAAGAACAAGCCCCCCCGCCCAGAGCCGGAGACACTGGCTCTGCCGCCCTGCGGCGTGGACTCCCACGCGCACCTGGACCTGGTCGACTTCGACCCTGACCGCGTGGAGCTCATGGACCGCGCCCGGGCCAGCGGCGTGGCCCGCACCGGCAACGTGTTCCTCGGCCCCGAGGCCTACCGGAAAAACCGCGCCATGTTCGCGAACCGGCCGGAAGTCTTCTTCATCCTTGGCATCCACCCGGGCAACGCAGACCAGTGTTCGCCCGAGGCCCTGGAAGCCATGCGCCAGGCCTTTGCAACCGACCCGCGCCTCAGGGCCATGGGCGAGATCGGCCTGGACTACTACTGGGACGACCACCCGCGCGACGTGCAGGAGCGGGTCCTCCGCTCGCAGCTGGCCCTGGCGCGGGAGCTCGCTCTGCCGCCGGTGATCCACTGCCGCGACGCCTTCGAGGACACGCTGCGCGTGCTTCTGGACGAGGGCTTCAGCGGGCGCAAGCTCCTCTGGCACTGCTTCGGCGGCGACGAGGCCCAGGCCCGCGTCCTGCTGGACCACGGCTGGCATGTGAGCATCCCCGGCCCGGTGAGCTACGCCAAGAACGAGGACCTGCAGCGCGCCGTGGCCATGATCCCGCTTGAGCGCATGCTGCTGGAGACCGACTGCCCGTACCTCTCGGCCGAGCCCTGGCGCGGCAAGCGCAACCACCCGGCCCTGCTTGCCTTCACGGCCCAGACCGTGGCCCGCCTTCGGGACATGCCCGTGGACGCGCTGTGGGTTGCCACGGGCCAGAACGCCTGCGCCTTTTTTGGACTGCCCGCACTCTCAATTGAACCGGAGGAACTGCCATGACCACCCACTTAAGCGACGCCGAACGTTTCCAGCGCCTCAAGCGCTTCTTCAACAGCCGCGACCGGCTGTGCAAGTGCTTGGGCATCGAGGTCACGGACATCGGCCACGGCACGGCCTCCACGCGCATGACCATCGAGGACAAGCACCTGAACGGCGCGGACGTGGTCCAGGGCGGGGCCATCTTCACCCTGGCCGACCTGGCTTTTGGCGCGGCGTGCAACTCGGGCGGCACCCTGGCCCTCGGCGTCAACATGACCATCGCCTTCACCAAGCCGGGCTTGAGCGGCAGCCTCACGGCGCATGCGCGCGAGACCGCTGCGGCGGGTCCTCTGTCGACCTATGTGGTGGAGGTGAAGGATGAAGGCGGCGAGACCATCGCCACCTTCCAGGGCACGGCCTACCGCAAGCGCGACAAGATCGACCTTTCGGCCTGGGGCTGAGGGGAAGCGTTTACTGCTGCGCCGCGCGGTTCTTGGCGTTTTCCTCAGCCAGGCGCTCGGCCAGCAGGGCAACGATGAAGCGGTTGACCGCTGCGGCGAGCGGCGGAGCCTTGTCCTGTATGAGCTTGAAGCGCTCTGCCGAGAGCCGGTAGACCACACATCTCTCCGTGGCGATGACCGAGGCCGAGCGCGGCGCGCTGGTGTACAGGCCCATCTCGCCGAACACCGTCCCCGACCCCATCTTCTTCAGCCGCAGGAGCTTGCCGCCCGGCATCGCCAGCTCGACCTGCACCTTGCCGGATTGCAGGAAGTACAGGGAGTCCGACTCGTCGCCCTGGCGGATGACATGCTTCTTGTTCGGCACCTCCACCCGCTCCAGGCACTTCATGAGCGTGGGCACCAGCCTGGGTTCCGGGAAGGTGGCCGTCAGCAGCTCCTCCAGGGAATCCTGGCGCTGCTCCAGGCCTTCTGTCTCGGCCAGGATGCGGTCCTCACAGGACTCCAGGGCATAATCCAGGTTCAGCGAAATTTGGCACAGGCCCTCCTCGTCGCCCAGGTGGCAACCCAGGACCTCCAGATGCTCCTCCATCTCCAGCGGCACGCTGGTGAAGAAGATGATCAGTCGCTGCTCCTCGGCCAGTTGCTGCAGCCGCCGGAGACCTTGCAGGGCCGACGCCCCCATGCCGGTAACTGAGGCCAGGTCCAGCAGCACGGCCTTGAGCCCTTCCGCTCCGGCGCTGTCGATGCGCTGGCGGATGGTCCGCAGCAGGCCATAGACCGTTCCCAGGAACAAAAAACCCTGCATGCGCACGATGAGGATCTGGCCGCCGTGCTCGCGCAGGACCCGGCGCTCCGAGGGCGAGCGGTCAACGTTGCTGTGGAACACGTCGCCGGACTGGATGAACTTGATGCCGCCGCCATCCACGGCCCGCGCCAAGGCCACGGCAAGTCCCAGGCCCAGGCAGGAGAAAACGCCCAGCACCGGCCCCAGGATCACGACCAGAAGGCAGGCGATCCAGGCGTTGAACTGGTCGTCCTTGCGAGTGAGCGGGTTCTTGCTGTCGCGCAAAAGCCAGCTCACGGGCAGTGTCAGTCCCGTGGCCAGCAGGATGCCGAGTGGAACGAACAGGGGGATGTGGAGCAGAACGAACTGCCCGTACAGGGCAAAGGCCAAGCAGACGAAGCCCACGGTGAACCCGGCCAGGGGACCGGTGGCGCCAAGGGTGCGCAGGCCCAGGCTGCCCGAAAGAGACAAGGTGGACGGCAACCCGCCCAAGAGTCCCGAGAGCATGCTCGCCCCGCCCACCATGCGCAGCTGCGCCTCAGGATCGGCGTCCCGAGCCAGTGCGGCTTCCAGTATGCTCGTGCGCACCAAGGTCGGGCCGATGGCCACCACAGCCACGGCGACGAAGAACTCTTTGCGCCAGAGCAAGGCCGACCAGTCGATCCGCGTCAGGGTGCTGGCATCGAACAGGGTCAGATAGAAACTCATGTCCAACAGATTCGGCACATGCGGCAGCCGCGCCGCCCACGGGCCAAAGGTCGAGCCTCCCAGCACCATCGCCGCGTTCCAGCCCGCAATGGCCAAGAGCGCCAGCAAAAGCGACCAGAGCATGCCCTTGAACCAGATGCGCACCAGGAAATACGCGAAACCGAAAGCAACGGTCGGCCCCCAGGCCGCAGCGTGCTGCAGCAGCGCCGCGCCCATCTCCGCGACGGGCATTTGGAAAAGCCCGGCCAACTCGGGAATGCCTGCGGTCAGCACCTGGAACCAGGTATTGATCAGGAGCAGGCCAAAACCGGCCAGCATGCCGCCGAAGACCTCGGCCGGCAAGAAGCGGATGCGTTCCACAACCCCGAAGCGCGAGGACAGGACGCAGAGCACGCCCGTCAGGGCGCTGGCCAGGGCCAGGGCCGCAAGCAGCGTGGTGGTGATGACCTGGGCTGAGGCATGGCCCTCAAGGTCGGCTCCCACCGTGGTCAGCAGGAGCAGCACGCACAGCGTGGCCGCCGGGCCTGGCCCGGCCACGGCAACGGGCAGCCGGCCATGCAGGGCGAACAACACCGAGCCGAGCACCGCCGGAAACAGCGTCAGATACAGGGCATGCGGAAAGGCTCCGCTCAGGCTAGGCACGGAGAAAACAAGCAGGGACAGGGCCAGGCAGACCAGACTTTGCTGCACGCCGCCGGAAATGCCTGCAAGAACGTTCAGCGCCGGGTTGCCCGAAAAGAAAAGACGCAGGTGATCGAGGGTGCCCTCTGGCTTCTGGACGGCATCCAGGGCCAGGGAGTCCTGGAGGGGGAAGGGCGCCACAGGCCGAGGCAAGGCCGCAAAAGGATCGCCTTCCGCCAGGTCGTCCACGCGGACATCGCTCACGTCTGGTTCACGCGACTGGACATGCGCCTGTACCACAAGGCCAGGTTGGTTGCACTTGGGGCACTTGGCCTGCCGCCCGATGAGCCCGGCAGGCAGGGACAGGGTGTGCCCGCAGGAGGCGCAGTGGAACACGGCCCCTTCCGGGGCTGCTGGCGGCGCGGTTGCAGTCTCTGTCTTCTTCTGCTCGTCGGACACTCAGCCCTCCGTGCTTGGCGGGGGATACACACCGCCTTGCTGACTATGCCTCATTCGGCGGCAATTCTCAAGGCCACCGCGTGGAGACAATCGCGCTTAGGCGAAACTCTCACGCATGACGCCCAAAAGCCGCGCCAGCCGGTGCTCGTAGGTGTGGTCGGCCAGGATGCGCCGCCGGGCCGCCTGGCTGACGCGCTCACGCAGCGCGCCGTCACGCAGGGAGCGCTCGGTCAGCCCCGCGATGTCCTCCGGGGTATCATAGACCACGACCTCGCGGCCAGGCTCAAAGAGCGCTTCCAGCTGCGCGCGCCGGTCCGTGAGCACAAACCCCCCGCAAGCCGGAACATCGAACACGCGCTGGTTCACCGCGCCCTTCATCTGCCTGCTCGTGCAGTTCAGGTTCACCGCGCCCATGGCGTAAAACGCGGGCAGGTCACGGTAATAGTCCAGGCGCGGCAGCAGGCGCACACGGCCGTCATCCTTGAACATCCGGCCCCAGCCCTCGGCATCGCCCGCCACCACGGCATCGAACCCGGCCAAGGCGCCGACACATGCCGAGCGGTACTGCCGGGTGGCCTCCCAGGTCAGCAGCGACTCGCAGGCCAGACGCTCCTCCCCGCTGCCCAGGGCCCGCAGCGCTGCGGCCAGGTCCGGGTGCGCGGCCTCAAGAAAATCCTGCACCGAATGCTGGTCCGAAGCGCCGAACCCGGCGGCCAGCTGGACATAGCCAGCGAGCAGCGCCTGCGGGGCATTGAAGGCCTTGCAGGCGGCCAGGCTGTCGGTAACGGCGTGGTGCATGGAGTCGCCCACAAAGGAGGCCTCGGCGCGCCAGTGGTCCGGGCCGGGCGGCAGGCCAGGGCGGAAGCGCGTGGCGTCCGTGGCCAAGGGCAGGTAGTGGACGTTGGCGAAGCCCTGGTCCTGGAGGCTCGGCACGTTGTCCGCGTCCCAGGTGAAGATGACCAGACCTGGGCGGGCCAGCCCGGCGTAGCGCGCGAGGATCAGGTGCGGGTTGTCCACGAACCACGAGGCCAGGGGCAGGCCAAGGCGTTCCAGCAGCTCGGCCAGACGGCCCTCGCTGTCCAGCCCGAAGTGGTTCACAGTGAGCAGGAAATCCGGCTTGAACTCCAGCACCCGGCGCAGCAGGTCCTCGATGAACCGGGTGCTGCCGAGCGGGTCCGTGCTCACGGGCAGGGCTGCCCAGGGTATGTTCAGCCGCGTGAGCGCGTCCTTGATCTCGGTTTGCAGGAAGTACGGGCGGTCGAGCAGCAGCACGCGCGGGGCGCTGTTCTGAAATTTCGGGTACGCGGACTGGTCCCAAAAATTGGCCTTGGCGCTGGCGAGCAGATCCTGCTCCAGCCGTGCATACAGCCCCGGGTCGATGCGCCGGGTTGTGGGGGCGATGAGCGGCGCAAAGGGCAGCCCTTTGTTCGCGGCCTGCCAGCGCGTCAGCTCTGCCAGCACCACGTCCGGGTCGTCCTGGTCCAGCCAGAGCACGTTCAATGCGTTGCGGTGCCTTTCCCGCGCATTGGTGACGGCCCAGACCGCAGCCTCGCGGTCCACCACCGCCAGAGGGCGGCCAGAGGCGGCCAGAATGTCCAGGCAAAGGCCCAGGCTGGGACCGAGGAGCACCGGCAGGGAGCGCTCTGGCGCTGTGGCCGCCAGGGCCTGCTCACGGGCCACGGCGTCGCGGCCCCAGAGATGCCAGGCCTTGCCGTGCACCAGCAGGCGCAGGTCAGCCAGGTCACCGCCTGCATGCACGGCCACGGCCTCGGCCACGGCCTTGGGCCGCTCCAATCGAGCCTCGGCTCGCGCGTCAGATTTCTTGCGTTTTTGCTGCATGGCGCTCCTGTCCGCTTGAATATATGCAAGGATCGTGACAGGCAACAGCCTTGCTCTCGCCGAGATCTGGGCGTGCGGCCTAAAGAATCCCCTACATTTGGCCGATAAGAGCTGCGAAAGGGGCTTTTTCCGGCACACGGATCGTGCCTGCCCCAGACAATCCCAGGGAAGGGGTGCATATGAGCGCAACGAACCGCATTCGGGTGCTGGTCCGCACACGCGGAACCGGAACAGATATTTTCAGAACCCTCGTTTCCCTGGCCTGTCAGGACATCGGCCCCAGGCGGCTGGAAATCGTCCTGGCCGCTACGGACCCGGACCTGCACACGGGCCGTGAGGCCAGGCTGCTGCATAGCGCCCTGGACTTCAGCGCCGTCGAGGTGCTGGACGCGCGCGGCCTGACCTCAGCCCAGGCCTTGAATCTGGCCGCCTCGGATGGCGACGCCGGACACCTGGCCTTGCTCCCGGAAGGGGCCCGGCTGCACCCGCAGTTCATGAGCCGTTGCCTGACGGCCATGCGCGGCAAGAAGCGGCCCCAGGTGGTCTTTTGCGAGCACACGGCAGGAAGCGTTGAGCGCAGGCCCTTTTCCCGGCGCCCGGCCTTCCGGCCCGAGCAACTCATCCGGCGCAACGCCGCAGGCCCTGTGGCGCTCATTCAGCGCACGGCCTGGGACATCCTGGGCGGCCTGCACCCGGCCCTGGAATACAACCAGTGGGATTTCTGGCTGCGACTGGCCCTGGCGGGCGGACGGCTGACCGAGGCGCCTGGACTGCTGGCCTCGTGCCCTCCCCTGCGCAGACTTGCGCCCGAGCAGGATGGCCGGGCCAAGGCCTTGCTTGTGGTCCACACGCCGGGAGCCTTTGAGCCCGACGTCTGCCGCTGGGCCATGGCCCTGCTGCGCGGCGACCCCTGGGCGGCGCCTTTTGAGCCAGGAGTCATACCGTCGCCCCGCGATGTGGGCGCCCTGTTCGCGGGTCTGGTCATGCCCCAGCGCCCCGGCAGCATCGGCTGGGACAACCGGCAGCGCTGGACCGCCTGAGCCCAGCTATTCTTCCACCGCCTGGCCCCGCCGGGTTGTCTTCATCTGCTTGCCCACTTCCCAGCAGGGCGCCACTTCCGCGCCCAGGCTCCAGTACTTGACGCTGGACATGTCGAACAACAGCGGACGCACGCGGCCGATGTCGACCTTGCCGTCGTCGCGCAGCACGGACTCCTCGGCATGGGTAGCGACAATCTCGCCAATGAAAACGTCGTGCGTTTCAAAATCAACCACCCGCGCCAGGCGACATTCCATGCACACCGGGCAAGCCTTGATGAGCGGGGCAAAGGCCAGCTCGCCATGGAACAGCTCGAAGACCTGGGACTTGTCGGTGTTCCTGCCGCTGACCAGGCCCACGTAGTCCGTCTGCACCACCAGCTCCTCGCCCGGAATGCAGACGCTGAACTCTTGGTGCTCCAGGATGCCCTTTCCGGTATGATGTGCCTTGTTGATGCCAAAGGACAGGTACTGCGGCTGGCCGTGGTTCATGATGCCCACGTGGGCCACGGCCAAAAAGTTCTCCTTGCCGTCCACCACGGCCCCGACAATGGTCGTGAGCGATGGATACAGCGCGTTCACAGGTCCGATATTCCGTTTCATGGCCCCCCCATCTTTTATTGCATGTACAAGCAAATAACACCCAATAGCATTGCATGATTCGTAAAGTCCATCAGTCGTTCCCTTCCCCTTCCAACTTGCGACAAGCCGCGTCGATGTCAGCTGCCAAGCGGTCCCCTTCCGGGCCAAGGATGCCCAAGTAGACGGTGTGCAGACGCTTCCAGGACTTTTCCACGCCCTTGAGCAGCGCCAACCCCGCCGGGGTTGCGGCCAGCCTCGCGGCCCTGCCCTCGGCCTTGCGCGTAAGCAGGCCCTTGGCCACCAGGGCGTCGACAAAACGCGTCACTGTCGATGGGGCCAAAGCCAACCGTTCGGCCAGTTCACCCGGCCCGATGCCCGGACTGCCCGCAGCGGTCATGAGCACAAAGGCGTGTGAAGGCGACAGACCTGTGGGCCGGAACGCCTCGTCAGCAAGGCGTGTGATGCTGCGCGCCAGGCTGTTGGCCGTGAAGTACAAACATTGATGCAGGAGATCACAGGGTTCAGTCATTTCGGCCTCACTTGTGTGTACAACTAACAAGCTTGCAACCTCCTTGTCAACAGCCAACACAAAAAAGCCGCGCCCGGTTGCCCGGACGCGGCCTGATCGCCATGCTGATGGGGAAGCCTAGCTAGCGGCCGCCGCCCTGTTTCTTCTCGATCTTGCCCCAGGTGTCGCGCAGGGTGGCCGTGCGGTTGAACACCGGCGCACCTGGCAACGTGTCCTTGTCGTCGGCGCAAAAGTAGCCCAGGCGTTCGAACTGGCAGTGCCAGCCGGGTTCGACATTGGCCAGGGCGGGCTCCAGTTTGCCGCGCACGACCTTGAGCGAGTCCGGGTTGATGCAGGAGGTGAAGTCCTCCTCCGCGCCGGGGTTGAGCTTGGTGAACAGCAGGTCGTACAGGCGCACCTCGGCGTCGAGCGCGTGGGCCGCACTGACCCAGTGCAGGGTGCCCTTGATCTTGCGCCCGTCCGGGCTGCTGCCGCCACGGCTCTCGGGGTCATAGGTGCAGCGCAGCTCCACGACGTTGCCCGCGTCGTCCTTCACGACACCAACGCAGGTGATGTAGCAGGCGTAGCGCAGGCGCACCTCGTTGCCGGGGTACAGGCGGTGGTAGCCCTTAGGCGGCTCCTCCCGGAAGTCGTCCTGCTCGATGTACAAAACCTTGGAGAAGGGCACCTTGCGCGAGCCCATGTCCGTCTCGGGGTGCCAGGGGAAGTCGAGCTCATCGACCTGGCCGTCCGGAAAGTTCTCGATGACCACCTTGAGCGGGTTCAAAACAGCCATGGCGCGGGGAGCGCTGGCGTTCAGGTCTTCGCGCACGCAATGCTCAAGCAGCGCGTACTCGACCATGTTGTCGCAGCGGGCAACGCCGATGCGCTCACAGAAATCGCGCAAGGCCCCTGGGGTGTAGCCACGGCGGCGGATGCCCGAGAGCGTCGGCATGCGCGGATCGTCCCAGCCCGAGGTGATGCCCTCGGTGACCAGCTGGATGAGCTTGCGCTTGCTGAGCACGGTATTGGTGATGTTCAGCCGCGCGAACTCGATCTGCTGCGGATGGAACACGCCGAGCTCGTCCAGGATCCAGTCGTAGAGCGGCCTGTTGTTCTCGAACTCCAGGGTGCAGATGGAGTGCGTCACGCCCTCAATCGAATCAGACAGGCAGTGCGCAAAGTCGTACATGGGGTAGATGCACCAGGCGTCGCCGGTGCGATGGTGGTGCACATGCTTGATGCGGTAGAGCGCCGGGTCGCGCAGGACAACGTTGGGCGAGGCCATGTCTATCTTGGCGCGCAGCACCCGCGCCCCGTCCGGGAACTCGCCCGCGCGCATGCGCCGGAACAGGTCCAGGTTCTCGGCCACGCTGCGCTCGCGCCAGGGGCTGTTCGTGCCGGGCTCCTTCAGGGTGCCGCGGTGCGCGCGGATCTCCTCAGCCGACTGGTCGTCCACATAGGCCTTGCCCTTGGTGATGAGCGCCTCGGCAAAGTCGTAGAGCCGCTGAAAGTAGTCCGAGGCGTAGTAGAGGCGGTCCTCCCAGTCGAAGCCCAGCCACTTCACGTCGCGCATGATGCTCTCGACGTACTCCGTCTCTTCCTTGGCAGGGTTGGTATCGTCGAAGCGCAGGTTCGTGACCCCGCCGAATTCCTTGGACAAGCCGAAGTTCAGGCAGATGCTCTTGGCATGGCCGAGATGCAGGTAGCCGTTGGGCTCCGGCGGGAAACGGGTCATGACGCGGCCGGCGTTCTTGCCGTTTGCGATGTCCTCGGCCACGCGGGCGCGAATGAAGTTCACGGGGGCTGACTGGCAGGTCTCGGTGCCGGAGGCCGGGGCCGAGGCGTTCTCTGGGGTGCTCATGCGCGTGTGTCCTTGTTGCGAAAAGTGAAGCGTCAAGTGGCGCTGCGGGCGCGTGCCAACCGCAATCTTTAAGAATATGCCAAAGCGCCCGCGCGGTCAAACGTGCAGGCACTGGGCGCGCAGGCGCACCAAAGCTCATCAAGGAAATCAGGCTATTGTGGCGGTGGCGGGCCAGGAGGCGGACCGGGAGGCGGGCCAAAGGGCATACCGCCGGGTGGGGGGCCGGGCGGCGGACCAAAGGGCATGGCGTTGCGGAAGGGCTTCATGCGCGCGCGCAAGTCGGCGAACTTGGCCTTCTGGCCCGGTTCAAGCCTGGCCGCGATGGCGTCGTCCAGCTGCGTGAAGATGGCCTCCAGTTCCTTGTGGACGGTCTGGTGCACCGTCCCGGCCCGCTCAAGCGCAGCCTTGATGAGCGGAAGGAACTCGGCTTTCTGGGCCTCGGTCAAGCCGACTTCTTGGTTGATGTGCGCCAAAATGTGCTCTTCAAATGGCCCCGAGGGCCGCGCCAGCAACTCCGGCAGGTGCCGAAACATGTACGCGCGCATGCCAAAGGCCCCGGCGGCGACGCCGGTTGCAAAAATCAGGGCTACAAGGAGCCACGCCTTCCACGACTTCATGAAACCATCCTTACTACGGCAGCAGCCCGGCCACAAGGTATGCGCTGCCGCTGCCGTGCAGGGACAGGGTAAGCAGGGCCTGGCTCAGCACACGCTCGGACATGATGGCATAGCCGCAGGCGGCGGTGGCGGCCAAGGCGCCCGCCGGGACAAAACGCCGGGCGGCAGAGGTGAAGAGGCTCCAAAAATCGCTGCGCCGGTCAGCTATGTCGCGCACATCGTGCATGACACTGCCGGTGAAGCCCACAGGCAGGGCAGGCGGCTTCCGGTGCCTGGCGCGCAGCACAAGGACCTGTTCAAGTTGTTCGAGTCTGCCATCATCCATGATTGCAACCTCCGTTAATTGTATTCGTCAACGGTCCAGCAAATGCCCGAGGACTCCACGCAGCTTGCGCCGCGCCCGGAACGAACGGACCTTGACCTTGGACACGCTCCAGCCCATCAAGTCGGCCACATCAGCCAGGGTCTGCCCGTCCATGTGCGTCAGGGTCAGCACCACCCGGTCGTCCGGGGCCAGCTGCCCAAGAGCCCAATCCAGGAGCATTCCTGCCTCGTTCTCCTCGGCCAGGGCCTCCAGCCCGCCCGTAGGGGCCTCGGACGGGATGCTCTCGATCCAGTCCATGGTCTCCGGCCCCAGGGCGCTGAACACCGTCTCGCGCCGCCGGGCCTTTTCACGCCAGAAATCCGCGCAGCGCCGCAGCGCGATGCGCACCAGCCAGTGCCCGAAGGGGCTCTCGGCACGGTAGGTGCCAAGTTTCTCAAAGGCCCGAATGAATGTCTCGTGCGCCACCTCGGCGGCGCGGTCCGGCGGCACGTGGCGTGAGATGATCCCCAGCATACGCGTGCCATGTCCATCGACCAGGAGCGCATAGGCGTTCACATCACCCGCCAGCACGCGGCGCACGATCTCGGCGTCGTTCATTCCCGCATCTCTTGCTGCCGCCCTTGTCTCTGGCCGTAGATACTCCCGGCGTCTTCAGTCTATGCCTTGCGACCTGCCCCGTCAAAGCGGGGGGCGGTTGACCAGACCGCCCCCCAAGGGAGGGAGGGGCGCACTTGCCCGTCAATGCCCTTAGACACTCACGGACACCGACTGCGCCGACTGTTCGCTGTTTGCAAACAGGCTGGAGATGAGGGTGTCTATGTTCTGGTACGAGCTGGAGGCCTTCTGGCGCAGCATGTAGTCTGCCAGTCTTCCGGTCAGGGACGAAGAGTCACTGTCAGAAGAACTGGTCGTGCCCGTGGTGCTGCTGGTGTTGCTGAACAGCCCGCTGATGAGGTTGTCCAGGTTCGTCGTGCTCTGGGCACCGCTCTGGCTCTGCACGCTGTCGGAAGTCGGCGGAGCCGGCATGCTTCCGCCATTCTCGGCCATCATTTCCTCACGGTGGGCCTTGAGCGAGGCGGTGAGCTCAGACTCGTTGACGCTGCCGTCGCCGTCGGTGTCAACCGCTGACAGGTCGTCCGCGCTCGCGCCCAGTTCCTCGGCCGAGAGCACGCCATCCTTGTTCGTGTCCTTCTCGGAGATGATGCTCTTGGACATCTTGGTGTCCAAGGCGGACAAGTCCATGCCCTGGCCCATGGCGGCCTGGAGCATGCCCATCTGCCCGTCCTGGGACATCTGGTTCTGCATCTGGGCCTGCATCTGCTCGCGCTTGGCCTTGAGTCCAGCGGCCAGTTCGGCCGCGCTGACGACGCCGTCGCCGTCTGTGTCATACTCGGCCACGTTGCTCTGGCTGACGCCAAGCTCCGAGGCCGTAAGCGTGCCGCTCCCGTCCGTGTCCTTGGCCTTGAGGATCTCGTCGGCCAGCTTGCTGTCCATGTCATCCGTATTCTGCGACCCATAGGCCGAACTCACGGCGCTGTAGCCGCTGATACTGCTCAAAGAAGAGCTGATCTCCATAGTCCACTCCTGAAGACCGCCGCTGCGTTGCCGCAAGGCGGGATGTCGATCTGCCTGAAAAACATTACCTGTGACGGAACGTCTCGAACAGGCGGCCCTTGGCCGTCGCAGCATTATGGCATCGCATCCTCCATCGCCTCCCCTCCCGAGGGACACGGTGGAGTCCTTCACAACAATGACGCCTGGGACTTTAGGGTGGTTACGCAATTTTCCGAAATATATACCATCAACAGCCAAGCGCCGCCGGCACGCAGGCTTGCCTGACGCCGCGCGCTGGTGCTACCATATAAAATGGCAGGGACACGCGCCCTGCCCCGGCTCAATCCATCAGCTTCAGGAGCGGACATGCCCCCGACCAAGCCCCTTCGCACCGACTTCGACGTCATCATCGTGGGCGGCGGCCCGGCCGGGCTTTTCGCCTCGGTCTGGCTGGGCGAGAACACCAGCCTCTCCGTGCTCGTCATCGAGCGCGGCAAGCCCGCGCCCAAGCGCGACTGCCCGGTGGGGCGCTCCGGCTGCATCCACTGCAAGCCCTGCAACATCCTCTCAGGCATCGGCGGGGCCGGGCTGTTCTCCGACGGCAAACTCAACTTCATCCACAAGCTCGGCAAGACCGACCTGACCCAGTTCATGGGCGAATGCGAGGCGCGCGCCCTCATCGACGAGACCGAGGCCATGTTCAACCGCTTCGGCATGGACGGCCCCGTATACCCCACGGACATGGAGCAGGCCCTGCGCGTGCGCACCCAGGCCAAGAAGTGTGGCATCGACCTCTTGATCATCCGCCAGAAGCACCTGGGCAGCGACAAACTGCCCACCCTCATCGCGGACATGACCGAGTACGTGAAGAGCCGCGGGGTCACCATCCACACCTCCGAGGAGGTCAAGGATGTGCTGGTGGAGAATGGGGAGCTCCGGGGCGTGGTCACGGGCCGAGCCGAGTACACCGCCCGCGCAGTGATCCTGGCCCCTGGCCGGGTGGGCGCGGAGTGGATGGGCAACCAGGCCCGCGCGTTGGGCCTCGGCCTGTCACAGCGCGGCATTGAGGTGGGCGTGCGCGTGGAGGTGCCGCGCGAGGTCATGCAGGAGCTCTGCGAGATCATCTACGACCCGACGTTTTTCATCCGCACCAGCAAGTACGACGACCAGACGCGCACGTTCTGCACCAACGACGGCGGCTACGTGGCCCTGGAGAACTACCAGGACTTCGTCTGCGTCAACGGGCATGCCTACCTGGACAGGAAGAGCCCCAACACCAACTTCGCCTTTTTGTCCAAGGTGGTGCTGAACGACCCGGTGACCAACAACCAGGCCTACGGCGAGCACATCGGGCGGCTGGCCTCGCTCATCGGCGACGGCAAGCCCATCCTGCAGCGCTTCGGTGACCTGAAGCGCGGCCGCCGCAGCACCTGGTCGCGCATCAAGAACAGCTCCATTGAGCCGACGCTGAAGAACGTGGTCTGCGGCGACATCGCCATGGCCCTGCCCGAGCGCATCCTGACCAACATCGTGGAGGGGCTGGAGAAGCTCGGCCAGGTGGTGCCGGGCGTGGCCAACGACGAGACCCTGCTCTACGCACCCGAGATCAAGTTCTTCGCCACCCAGGTGGAGACTGACAGCAACCTGGAGACCGCCGTTTCCGGGCTCTTCGTGGCCGGAGACGGGCCTGGCGTGGCAGGCAACATCGTCTCCGCCGCAGCCACGGGCCTCATCCCGAGCAAGGAAATCGCCAGAAGACTGGCCGGTTAGCCGGACAGACAGCGCAGCTGACCCCGCCGGAGCCCCTGACCGGCAGGGCCTTGCGCAACAGCCACGCGCATCAAGCACCCAGAAAGGACAATCATGCTGCGAGACACATTAAAATACGACGCGACCCAGTCGCCTCCCCTGCATCTGGCGATCTGCCTCGCCTTCATGCATGTCCTGCTGGTTTTCGACGCCATCATCTTCATCCCCAACGTGCTGAACAAGACCGTTGGCCTGGCCCCCCAGTCCCTTGCCTTCATCACCTTCAGCACCATCGTCATCTCGGCCCTGTTCACCTTTCTGCAAAGCAGAACCAGGCTTGGCATCGGCTCGGGCTTCCTGCTGTTCAGCGGCTCCTACAGCGCCTTCATGCTCTGCTCCGTGGACGCGGTGAGGATGGGAGGGCTGCCCCTGCTTGCGACCGTGTCCCTGCTCACTGTGCCCATCGTGTTTCTGTACACCTTCTTCATCCGCTTCTTCCGGCACATCATCACCCCGGCCGTTGGCGGGGTGGTGGTGCTGCTCATCGCCATGTCCATGGTGCCCATCGGCCTTGAGCTGTGGGCGGGCGATCTGGCGTCCGGCGCAACCGTTTCCCTGGCCCGCATAGGCACAGGCGCGGTGACCGTGCTCAGTCTGGCGCTGCTCATGCTCTTCGGTCGGCCCGGCCTGCGCCTGTGGAGCCCGCTCATCGCCATGGGCTGCGGCTACGCCACGGCCTTCATTTTCGGAGTGGCCACCTTCGAGCACTCCACGCGCGGGGCCTGGTTCGGCCTGCCAGAAATGAGCGCCTGGCCGGGACTGGAGATGAACATCAAGAGCTTCCACCTGCCCCTTCTCCTCACCTTTGGCATGGGCATGATCGCCAGCATGATCGAGAGCACCGGCAACATCATGCTTGTGCAGCAGATCTCCACGCGCGACTTCCGCCGCGTGTCCTACGACCAGGTGCAAAGCGGCCTCTACTGCGACGGATTGAGCAAGGTCGCCGCCGGACTGATGGGCACCGCAGTGCCCTCCACCTACTGCGACAACCTGCCGCTCATCGAGATGACGGGCGTGGCGTCCCGGCGCATCGGCAGCATCGGGGCCTGCATCCTGCTCGTCCTGGCCTTCATGCCCAAGGTCAGCGGCGTGATTCTGGACATGCCCGGCCCGGTCATCGGGGGGTTTCTTATCGTCATCGCCGCCCTGCTGTTCCATGCGGGCTTCGGCCTCGTCGCCATGACCAAGCTCAGCAACCAGCACGGGCTCATCCTGGGCCTGTCGCTGGTGGTGGGCCTGGTCGCCGGAGGCAAGTCATTCTTCCCGGGCGTCATTCCTGCGAGTCTGAGCCCGCTTTTGCAGAACAGCGTGGCTGTCGGCGGCTTCACGGCCTTTTTGCTGAGCATTCTGGCGTACATCGCTCCCAGAAGTGGCATCAGCGGTGTGTTCCGGGCGAAAGCATCCGAGCTGGCTGGGCTGCAACGCCTGCTGGCCTCTGGCCAGGAAAAGCTGAAGCTCTCCGGAGAGCGGCTCAACATTTTATCCCTCTGCTGCGAGGAGATCTTCACCCACATGGTGACCGCAGCTTCCGTGAACAGCGAACACATGCTGACAATACGCGTTTCGCTCACGGAGGATGGCTGCTTCACGGAAATGGTCTGCGGGCACAAGATGGACGACATCAACAATTTCGCCCTGCCGGAATCCCTCATCTAGGCCAACCCCGACGAACTGGACCAGATCGGACTGATGCTGTTCTCGCAGTATGCCCACAACGTGAAACACCTGGAGATCTCCGGATACTCCTACATCTCCTTCGTGATCTGAGCCCACTGCACCGCGCGAAACGTCTTATTCCGCGCTGTGTATATATTTTCTCTAGAAAACGGTTGACATCATGTCATTTCATTGACAGTAGGTGAAGCACGCCTTGCGGGCGTCTTCAGGTGCGCCCGCGATCTGGGCAGGCTATCCGGGGAGGAGCAATGGCGCTCAACATCGACGGCATGATCGGCAACAGCCCGGCCCTTCGCGAGGTCTACAAGATCCTGGAGAAGGTCGCGCCCACGGACAGCACGGTCCTGGTCACCGGTGAATCCGGCACGGGCAAGGAACTGCTGGTGCGCGCCCTGCACAAGAACAGCAAGCGCCGCGACAAACCCTTCGTGCCCATCAACTGCGGGGCCATCCCCAGAGAGCTGCTGGAAAGCGAGCTCTTCGGCCACGAAAAGGGCGCCTTCACCCACGCCATCCGCTCGCGTCCAGGCCGCTTCGAGCTGGCCGACGGCGGCACCATCTTCCTCGACGAGATCGGCGAGATGGACTTCAGCCTGCAAGTGAAGATCCTGCGCGCCCTCCAGGAGAAGGAGATCGAACGCGTGGGCGGCACCGTGACCAAGAAGGTCGACGTGCGCGTGGTGGCCGCCACCAACCGCGACCTGGAGGTCGAAGTGGCCGCCGGCCGCTTCCGCGAGGATTTGTTCTACCGCCTGAACGTCATCCCCATGCAGCTGCCGCCCCTGCGCGAGCGCGGGGAGGACATCCTGGTCCTGGCCGAGTATTTCCTGCGCAACTTCTGCTTCGAGAAGGACCGCCCGAACATGCAGGTCGGCCCCCAGGCCAGGGCCATGCTCGTGGCCTATTCCTGGCCCGGCAACGTGCGCGAACTGGAAAATTTCATGGAGCGCCTGTCCATCCTCTGCGAAGGCCAGAGGGTCGAGCCTACGGACCTGCCGGAGAAGATCCAGCGTAACTCCGGCATGCCCGTGCCGGAGTCCGGCTCGGAAAAGATCCAGCAGATCATCCTCTCCGCCGGATTCGCCTGGCCGGAACTCAAAGACCTGCGCGATAAGGGCCTGGGGCTCAAGGAATTTCTGGACGAGACCGAGGAGCGCCTGCTCACCGAGGCCCTCAAAGAGGCGGGCGGCGTGAAGAATCAGGCCGCAGAAATCCTCGGGATCAAACGCACCACGCTCATCGAGAAGCTCAAGAAACGCAACCTCCTCGACGGGTGATGGCCCGCCAGGCGGGTTTTCAAACGCGGGGACCAAGCAGGCCCATGCCATGACCTGGAGACGACTGACAGCGCCCCTCTGGCTCGTGGCGGCCCTGGCCGCCGGGGCAGTCCTGTGCCCATTGCCGGGCCAGGCCCTGCAGACCGGCTTCCAGGCCGGGGCAAACTCGGACACCCTCACGGTCTCCGCCGAATCCGGAACGCTTCCCAAATACTCCGTGCAGCGCACCGGCCCCCAGGAAATCACCGTACTCATCCAGGCTGCGCCCGGCGAAAAGGCCGCCGCAGCGCCCCGGGTGGGCGGCTCCAAGCTCGTCAGCTCCGTGCGCGCCATCCCCGGCGGCTTCAAGATCCAGCTGCGCAGCAGCGGCTTCGGCTACGTGCATTCCGCGCCTTCCGGCAGGCTCCAGATCCAGGTGTTCGCCGATCCCATCGGCGCACGCTGGAGCGCCGGCCCGGCCAAGGCTGAAACCAAGCCAAGCCCGAAGGCCGAAGCCAAGGTTCAGCCCGCAGTGGAAAAGAAGGCTCCGCCCGCGACGGACAAAAAGCCAGAGACCGCACCGGAGAAAAAGCCCGAAACCGCGAAAAAAACCGCAAAAGAGATCAAGGCGGAAAAGCTGGCCGAAAAGAAGCGCCAGCAGGAAGCCAAGGTCGATGAGGCCGCGCGCAAGAAGGCCGATGCCGAGACCAGGCGGGTGCAAGAGGCCGCCGCGAAGCATGAGAAGGAAGCTGCGGCCAAACAGGCCAAGGCTCCAGTCCCGCCTCCTGCTCCGATGCCTGCGCCAGCCCCGATTCCGGCACCGGCTCCGGCCGCAGCCACGGCTCCGGTCCCCCAGGCCTCCATTCCCGCCCAGCCAGCCCAGGTCGCCCCGGCCAAGCACGATGCGGCCAAGCCCGGTGCGGCCACGGGCCAGCCCTATTTTTCCGTTCCCTATTCCATGCGCGCGCCGGTGAACAAGACCGTGCTCGGCTTGCCCAGCGGCACCACCACGACCCTGCCCCAGGTGGCCGGGCAGCCCGCTGCGCCCCAGGCCCCGGGCAAGCAGCCCCAGGCCAAGGCCGTGGGCGGCAAGCTGCCCACAGGCGTGCAGGAAAAGCCCATCTTGCAGGACCAGCTGACTCCGCAGCAGAACGCCTCGCAGCCCCCGCGCCAACCCGAGGCCGCCCTGCCCGCTCCGGTGCGCTCCGAGCCTGTGGACGTACATCCGGAAAAGGGCAAGGCCGACGTGCGCTTCCGGGCGGACCACCGCAGCCCGGAGGAATCCCGCCTGGCCGAGATCGTCTCCGGCGCGGCCGCTGTGCACAAGGCTCCGGCCAGCGCCCCGGCCAGCACAGGCCCGGCCCGGGCCCAGGGCGCGCGGCCGTGGGAGCTGCGCCAGCAGGTGCAGAAGCCCCTGCCGCCCAGCGAAGCGGCTTCCAACGCCACTCTGCCGCCCATTGCCCAGGCACCCGTTGCAGAGCATTCCCCTGCTCCGCCTGAGGCCAACGCATCGCAACATTCGCCCGCTCCGGCCCCGGCCAAAGCCACGGCCAACGCCACGGCCAACGCCTCGGCCAACGCCTCGGACCACGGCCAGCCCAAGGAGGACGCCAAGGACGCCCATGCCGCGCCGGGCAAGGCAGGCGGCAAGGACAAGCCTGAAGAGCCGCATACGGAACAGCAGCTCAAGGACAAGCTGCTCCAGGCCCAGTCCAGCATGTCCAGCGGCCAGTGGCCCCAGGCCATCACCGCGCTTCAGGAGCTCCTGCGCGAGCCGAACCTCAAGGGCGACCTGCGCGAGGACGTGCTCTACTCCCTTGGGGACGCCTACATGCAGGGTTACAAAGACAGCATGGTCGGCAACTTCGACAAGATCGCCGGGGCGCAGCAGACGGCCATGAACGCCAACCAGAAGTCCAGGCGCGTGCCCCGCGCCCTGCTGAACCTCGGCCTCTTGAACCTCAAGGTGGGCAACCTGAAAGAGGCCCAGGCCTATTTCAACATCATCAAGAGAAAGTACAAGCTCGACCAGACCGCGTCCATGGTGCCCTTCTCCCTGGGCGAATACTACCGCAACAAAGGGGACCTGAAGAAGGCCGCGGACCAGTACCAGGAGCTCATCAAGGACTACCCGGACAGCAAGCTGGCCAAGGACACCGCCTACATCCTGGCCCAGACCCTGCGCAGGCTCGGCGACTTCGAGAAGGCCTTCAAGATCGTCGACTACATCGACAAGCGCTGGCCGCTCTTCTACATGGAGGCTCAGGACTTCCTCCGGCTGGCGGCCGAGGTCGAGGAAAAGGTCGGCAAGCTGGACCTGGCCAAGGATCACTACTGGACCTATTTCAACCTGAATCCAGCGGCCGAGTTCGCGGACGTCACCCTGGTGCGCATCGGCGACATCTACCTGCGCCAGGACAAGCGCAACGCGGCCAAAGAAGTCTACCAGAAGGCCGTGCACGACTTCCCCGGCAGCGAAGGCGGGCTCGTGGCGCGCATGCGCATCGCCGAAGAGGGCGTGTACGACGACCCGACCATGTCCGACATGGTCTCCGTGTTCGGCAAGCCCACGGCCCTCAAGCCCAACGAGACCTACGAGCTCATCATCACCAAGTACCCGCAGAGCCCGCTCGCGCCGCTCGCCCTGATCAAGCTCGGCATGTGGCAGTTCTTCAGCAAGTCCTACCTCGACGCCATCAAAACGGCCAGCTCCTTCCTGGAGAAGTACCCCAAGAGCCCGCTCATCGGAAAGGCCAAGGAGCTGGGCTTCCAGTCCTTCATTCAGGCCCTGCCGCAGCTCGTGCGCGAGGGCAACTACCAGCGCGTGATGCAGCTCTTCGACTCCGCCCCCTTCATCAAGGAGAACCAGGACAAGATCGGCGACGAGGCGCGCATGGCCATCGCCGTCAGCGCCTGGAAGCGCGGCGATCCGGAGCGCGCGCTCACGTTCGCGGCCAAGTTCCTGGGCAAGACCCAGGTGCCAAAGTATTCGGAGATGGCCCTTGACCTGGCCATGAACATCTTCCTGGAGCGCAAGGAGTGGAACCGCATCGCCGACCTGGCGGCCAAGGCCTCCAAGGCCTGGAAGCTCTCGCCCCGGCAGCTGGTCCAGTTCGAGCAGGCCCGCGCCATGGCCCTGGAGAACCAGGGCTTGACCGAGAAGAGCATCCCCCTGTGGACGCGCATCGCCTCGGACCCGAACACGGACCTGCCCACCCGCGCGTTCGCCACCTACACCCTGGCCAAGGACGCGGCCCGCAAACAGGACATGCACCGCCTCTTCGCCCTGTCGCAGGAGGCGCTGGGCCTGCTCCTTGAGGCCCACGGCGACAAGGACAAGATAAAGGACTGCCTGCTCATGTCCATCAACGCCACGGAGCGCTCCGGCCGCTACAACGAGACCCTCAAGTGGGCGGGCGAGTTCGACCGCATCATTCCGGACAGCGACCCGGACTGGGCGCCCGTGCGCCTGCGCCTGGCGGAGATATACCGCCTGGGTGGCAAGCTGGACGAGTGGAAGACCCTGCTCTCCGACGTCGTGAAGAAGAAGCCGGGCACGGTTTACGCCCGCATGGCCGCGCAGGAGCTGGAGAGCAACGCCCTGGACCAGCGGCTCCAGAAATATCTGCAGAACACGCCAGCGCGCTGAGCGCGCCAGGGAACCAGGAGAAAAGCCATGCCCATGCCCTTTGTCGACAGCCAGGACCGCCCGCCTGTTGTGGCCGGCCAGTTCTACACCAACGATCCGGACGCCCTGCGGCTTGAGGTGCGCGGCTACCTGGAAGGGGCCGAGCGCAAGTCCAGCGTGCACTCCATCCTGGCCATGGCCCCGCACGCGGGCTACTACTTTTCCGGAGCCGTGGCCGGGGCCACCCTGGGCCGCGCCAACCTGGCCGAGACCGTGCTGCTGCTTGGCCCCAACCACACGGGCCTGGGCAAGCCCTTTGCCGTGTGGCCCTCGGGCCGCTGGCAGTATCCCGGCGGGGCGCTTCAGGTGGACACCGAACTCGTGGAGCACCTCTGCGCCCAGGAGAGCCGCCTCACGCCCGACACCCTGGCCCACCAGCGCGAGCACTCCCTGGAGGTCATGCTTCCCTTCCTGGCCGAGATCAATCCGGCCACGCGCATCGTGCCTGTCTGCGTTTCCCAGCCGGACCTGGTCACGCTTCTGGCCGTGGGCAAGGCCATTGGCCGCGCCCTGCGCGCCTTCAGCCGCCCGGTGAGCATGGTCGTCAGCTCGGACATGAGCCACTTCGTGACCCACGAGATGGCCCAGGAGCTGGACGCCAAGGCGCTGGACCCGGCCCTGGCCCTGAACCCGACGAAATTCTACGAGACCGTTCGCGGCGAGAGCATCAGCATGTGCGGTGTGCTGCCCATGACCCTGGCCCTGTCCGCCGCGTGCGAACTGGGCGCGAGCCAGAGCGAGATCACGGCCTACGCCACATCCGGCGAGATCAACGGTGAAACGCGCCGCGTGGTGGGCTACGCCGGGATGATCGCCAGCTAACTCTCCCCTTTCCCACAACGCAAAAAAGGCCCACAGCGGACTGCTGCGGGCCTTTTCTTTCGCGGTCGCGACGGCTGGAACGCGGGCTAATAGCCTCTCTGGCCGTCAGCCCGGAACATGCGCCCAGTCTGCTTGCGGGCCGCACCCTGGATCTTGGCCGCGTCGTCCACACGCCCGCAGACCAGCGGGATCTCTCCGCCCTGGGAGCCGCCCAGGTTGCCCACGCACTCCACGGTCCTGACCGGCACCGGCCCGCGCGAGCGCGCCTGGCCCCGGCCGCTCAAGAGGTCGCGCAGGCGGCGCAGCTCGGGCTGGTCCTGCTCCGGGCGCTTGAGGTCCAGGCGCACATGCAGGTTGCCATCCTCCACGGCCAGGCCGGTGAGCTCCACGCGGTTCACGATGCGCTCCTCGCCCACCAGGGTGCCGTAGAGGGTGTCGCCGCCGGGCTTGAGCTGGAGCATGGGAAAATTCCAGTTGCTGTCGGTCTCAAACCGCCAGACCCCGGCCAGGCGGTTGAGCACCATGGCCCGGTCGTCCGCGCGGGGAGCCGGGCGTGGTTTCGGCGATGCCTGCTGCGGCGGAACCTGCCAGGGCATGGGCGTGTCCACCGAGGCCTGCTGGCCCGCAGAGGCGGAAGGCTGCTTGGCCTGGGCGGTCTTCTGACGTTCGGACTCGCGGCGCGCGGCCTCCAGGGCCAGGCGTTCCTGCTCCAGCTTGCGGCGCTCGGCATCCAGGATGGCCGCCTGCTCCCGCAGGCGCTGCTCCTGCGGGGCCTGGGCCTCGGCCAGCTTCTTGGCGGCCTCCTGGTCCAGCTGGCGCCTGCGGCGCTCAAGCTCGGCGCGGTCCTGCTCCACCTGGCGCTTTTCGGCCTCCAGCCCGGCGATGTACTCCTTGAGCTGCTGCTCCTGCTGGCGCTGTGCGGCCGTGGACTGCGAGGAGCTGATGGCCATGGCCTGCTGCGGCTGCCCGGCCACGTAAAAATATCCGGCTATGGACGAGGACTCCCAGGGCACCTGCTTCTTGCCGGTCTCGCTCATGACGCCGATGCGCACGCGCTTGAAGACCTCCTCGATGGGGATGCCCGGGGTGCTGATGTTCTGCAACAGGTACTTGGTGTACATGCCGTTGGCGCCCTTGCCGTCCGAGGCCACGGAGTTGGGGGCCGTGGCGTAGGCCACGATGGAGCCCGTGGGCGCGTCCATGCGCGCTAGGCCGGACTCCGCGCTGCGGAAGCTGCGCGCAAAGGGGTTGTTGCGGCAGGCGTCGAGGATGACGATGTTCAACTCGTTGCCCGCGTCCTCCATCTTGCCAAGCACCCGGCCCGCGTCCACGCACTCGAACTTGGCGTCGGATTCGCTGGAGATCCTGGCGCCCACGGGCACCAGGTAGTTCACGCCCTGCACCTGCACCCCGTGCCCGGCGAAGTAGAACAGGCCGACACCGCCGCGCTTGAGGCGCAGGCCGAATTCGCGGATGGCCTCCTCCATGTCGCGCTGGGCGACGTCGGTCTTGAGCTGCACCTCGAACCCCAGCCGTTGCAGGGCCTTGGCCATGTCCTTGGCGTCATTGGCCGGGTTCTTGAGGGGCTTGTCCTTGTAGGCCGAGTTGCCGATGACCAGGGCATAGCGCCCTCCGCTGGCCAGGGCCGGGGAGGTGAGCAAAAAAAGCGCAGCGAGCGCAAGAATGAGTCTGGTGGTGGTGCGCATACATAGCTCCCGAACTCGGCTTATTGCATCCCATGCTATCCAACAACGCCCCTGCTGGCAACGACTGGTGCGGCAAATGCCCCGCGTCTGGACAACCACCGGGCGGTAGGTATAGATGTGCGGACATGGCGTCCTGTGTCCTTTCAGCAAAATCGAGGCCAACAGCGTGATCGCAAAACGCATCCAGGGCTGGTTCCGCGACCACCAGAGGCCACACTTCACGGGCCTGGAGATCCTCAAGTACATCGGGCCGGGCATGCTGGTCACGGTCGGCTTCATTGACCCCGGCAACTGGGCCGCCAACGTGGCCGCCGGGGCCGGGTTCGGCTACTCGCTCTTGTGGATGGTCACGCTGTCCACCCTCATGCTCATCGTGCTCCAGCACAACGCCGCGCACCTGGGAATAGCCACGGGCCTGTGCCTGTCCGAGGCCGCGGTGAAGCACATGCGCCCGGCCACCTCGCGCACGCTGCTGGGCTCGGCCATGATCGCCGCCGTGGCCACGGCCCTGGCCGAGCTGCTCGGCGCGGCCATCGCGCTCAACATGCTCTTCGGCCTGCCCATCTGGCTGGGCACGCTTTTGACCACAGCCTTCGTAGCCTGGATGCTTTACTCCAACGCCTACAGGCGCATTGAGAAAATCATCATCGCCTTTGTGTCGCTCATCGGCCTCTCCTTCATCTACGAGCTGACCCTGGTGAAGATACCCTGGGGCGAGGCCGCCGTGGCCTGGGTCACGCCGAGCTTCCCGCACGGCTCCATCCCCATCATCATGAGCGTGCTCGGCGCGGTGGTCATGCCGCACAACCTGTTCCTGCACTCCGAGATCATCCAGAGCCGCCAGTGGAACCTCCAGGACAAGGACGTCATCAAGCACCAGTTGCGCTTTGAGTTCGCCGACACCCTGTTCTCCATGCTCATCGGCTGGGGCATCAACAGCGCCATGATCCTGGTGGCGGCGGCGACCTTCTTCGTCCAGGGCACCAATGTGGACCAGCTGGAGCAGGCCCAGCTCATGCTGCGGCCCATCCTGGGCGATGCCGCGGCCGTGGTCTTCGCCCTGGCCCTGCTCATGGCCGGCCTGTCCTCCAGCGTCACGGCGGGCATGGCCGGGGGCAGCATCTTCGCGGGCATCTTCTCCGAGCCCTTTGACATCAAGGACCCGCACAGCCGCCTGGGCGTGGGCCTGACCCTCGTCCCGGCGGCCCTGTGCATCCTGCTCATCACCTCGCCGTTCCAAGGGCTGGTGGTCTCGCAGATCCTGCTCAGCATCCAGCTGCCGCTGACCATCTACCTGCAGTTCCGGCTCACGGCCTCGCGCGCGGTCATGGGCGAGTTCGTCAACAGCGCCTGGCACAACATCGTCCTGGGCGCGATCTCCGTGGTGGTGGTGGGCCTGAACATGCTGCTGCTCTGGGACACCCTTCTGGGCTGATCCTTGAGGTTGGCCGGAACCATTTGGTGACAGAGCTTCACATTTCACGGCGTGGTTGATTTCCCCAGGCGGCGAGCATACCAATACGGGAGGAAAAGAGAGGTTCCATGCCCGAGTCCTTCCCCTTCGAAATTACAGAATACGGTCCCAACGGCCCGGAACAGAAGCACATCGAGGCCATCCGCGAGGTGCCGCTGACCATCTACCTCAACGACCACGAGGTGGTGACCCTGCTCTGCACCGGGAAATACCCCCGGCACCTGGCCGTGGGCTTCCTCAAGTCCGATGCACTCTTGACCGACCCGGACCAGCTGCTCGATGTGGACGTGCGCGACGAGGACGGGCGCATCACCGCGCGCGTGCGCGTGAAGCACGATCCCTTTGCCGGGGGCCGGGAGATCCAGCGTTCCATCACCTCGGGCTGCGGCAAGGGCACCAACTTCGACCGCAACGTGGCCACCATCTCAAAACGCCGCGTGTCATCAAACCTCAAGGTGACCCCGGCGCAGATCCTGGCCCTGGCAGACGAGCTGAAGCGCCGCAGCACGCTCTATGGCCGCACGCGCGGCTGCCACAACTCGTCCTTGTGCACGCCGACGGAGATGCTCCTCTTCCGCGAGGACATCGGCCGACACAACGCCATCGACATGATCGTGGGGGAATGCTTCCTGGAAGGGGTGCCCACCGAGGACAAGATGATCGTGTCCACAGGCCGCGTGGCCTCGGAGATCCTGCTCAAGACCGTGCGCATCGGGGTTTCGGTCTTGGCTTCCACCGCCGTGGCCACCAGCTTCTCGGTGGAGCTGGCCCGCAAGATCGGGCTCACCCTCATCGGCAACATCAAGGCCGACAGCTTCTGGGTCTACAACGACCCAGGGCGCATCGTGCCGGAATAAGGCCGCAAGAAGCCTTCAGCGCGGCAGGGCCTTCAACCACTCGAGCAAACGGGATGCCGCCGTGGGCACGAGCAGATTCTCGGCATCCATCTGCGCAGAGCGGCTCAAGGGGTTGGCCGGGTCGCGCGCAAAGGCTGCCTAATTGCGGGCGGGATTCACCAGCAGGTCCTTGAGCCAGACAGCCACCATGTGCGCGGACTCTGCTGGAAGGGTCGCGTGGGTGGCCAGGATTTCCTCGTAGCGGCTCCTCGGATGTTCGGGCGCCTTGGAAAAGACGTAGGAGCGGCCCAGGCGCGAGAGCGGGTCATTGGTGCCCGCCACCCACAGCAGCGGCACCGGCGGCTTGATGGCCTCCACGGTGCGCGGCATCACGGCCAGCCCGTCCGGGTCGCTGTAGCTCAGGTAGATCTCCGCCGTTGTGGACAGGTCGTAGTCCTTGCCGTGGCGCATGTCCATGAAGGCTGAACGCTCCGAACCGCGTCCGGTCAGCATCATCTGCTGCGCCTTGCGCAGGTCGGCCATAAACACGTCGCGATAGCGCTCCGGATCGTGGGACGGGGCCAGGCACACCAGGGCAAAGACGCCGGGCCGGGTCGCGGCATAGCCGATGGCGGCGTTGGCACCCAGGCCGTGGCCCACAATGGCCACCTGCGTCGCGCCGTTGGCGCGCAGCTCGCCAACAGAGATGCCGATCTCCACCAGGGCCTGCTGGTAGGAGGCATCAAAGCCGCGCCTGCGCGACCAGGGCATCTCCGGCACCTCCACCAGGAACCCGACATTGCGCAACAGACGCACGGTCTCGGCCAGATGCCGTTCCGGGCTGTCGTTCTTGTCGTGCAGCACCACCACGCCGAGCAGGTCAGCTGCCTTGGCGACCGGCAAGGGGAAAAGACCGCAGAGGGAGGCGAGAAAGAGACAGAGGGTGAGACAGAGGGCGTAACAGGGGCCGAGGACTGGCCGAGGGCCGAATCGTGTGGACGCAGTGCGCGGCATGAAGGGCCTCCGGGGGATGCGGACAGGATTCAGCCAATCTTCACCTGTCTATACCGGGACCTGCCAATGTTGACAACCCATGGCAAGGCCAGCGGAAATCAGCCCCCGCAGCGCTCCTGGAACTGGCGGTGACGAACGTCATATGGCGGGAAGCCGAAGAAGGCTGAGCCCGACACCAGCACGTCCGCCCCGGCGCTGACCAGCTCGGCGCAGTTGTCCAGCGTCACCCCGCCGTCCAACTGGATGAGCGTCTTCGTCCCGGCCTCGCGGATCATGGCCTTCAACTCGCGCACCTTGTCCAGGCAGAAGGGGATGAAGCTCTGGCCGCCGAAGCCGGGGTTGACGCTCATGATGAGCACCATGTGAAGCTGCGGCAGCAGGTAGCGCACCACCTCAAGGGGCGTGGCCGGGTTGAGCGCCACGGCAGGCTTGCACCCGGCCTGGGCAATGGCCGCGCAGGCGCGCTCCAGGTGGTTGGTGGCCTCGGCGTGCACGCAGATGAGGTCTGCCCCGGCCTTGGCGAAGTCGTCAATAAAGCGGCCGGGCTCGTCTATCATCAGGTGGCAGTCGAAGAAGAGCTTGCTTGTCTTGCGCATGGCCTTGATGACCGGGGGACCGAAGGTGATGTTCGGCACGAACTGGCCGTCCATGACGTCCAGGTGCGCCCACGTGATCCCGGCGGCCTCAAGTGCGGCCAGTTCCTCGGCCAGGCGGGCGAAATCGCAGGAGAGCAGCGAGGGCGAGAGGATCATGGGACGCTCCTTCGATACGGTGTCGAACGATATGACTAGGCGCGGCTACTCGCCGCCGCCCATGTTGAAGTCCACCTTGATCTTGAACAGCGTGGTGGCGGGCAGGTTCATTATCTCGACGCCGGTCTTGGCCGTGATGTCCGCCAGGGTGGCCTCCACAGCCTCGGTCGAGGGCGCGATGAGCGCGAACCAGACGTTGAACTTATGCGCGCGCAGGTAGTTGTGCGTCACGCCGGAATGCCTGTTGACCTCGGCCACGAAGAGCTCCAGCTTGTCCTCGGGCACCTCGGCCCCGCACAGGGTGGACTTCCAGCCCAGCTGCCGGGAGCCGAAGTTCGCGCCCTGGCGCCGGATCACGCCCTCGGCCTTGAGGCGGCGCACCCGCGCCAGGACCTCGCTCTCGGTCAAGCCAACCTGGGCGCCCACGGCCTCGTACGGCCTGGACGCGAGCGGAAAGCTCGACTGGATGATGTCCAGGATCTCTTTGTCGAAGGAGTCCATCAGGCCCCCTGCCCTTTCTTGGCGTGGGCGAGCTTGTCCATTTTAGACAGCTTCGCGGGCGTGTGCGAGCAGAGCGGCTCCTCGCGCAGGTAGCCCCCGCGCATGGTGGCGGCCCGCGCCCGGCAGCCGCCGCAGACCTTCTCATATTCGCAGACCCCGCACTTGCCCTCGTAGACGGACGGGTTGCGCAGGTTCAAAAACTGCTGGGAGCTCTTCCAGATCTCCGGGAAGGGCGTCTTGCGCACGTCGCCGCAGTTGAGGTCCAGGTAGCCGCAGGGCTGCACGATGCCCGAATGCGAGATGAAGCAGAAGCCCACCCCGCCCAGGCAGCCCCGGCTCACTGCGTCGAGCCCGAAGGTCTCGAAGTTCACCGGAACGCCCTCCTCCTTGGCCCGCTGGCGCAAGATGCGGTGGTAGTGCGGCGCGCAGGTGGCTTTCAGCTGCATGCTGGTGGTCTTGCGGAAGTCGTAGAACCAGTTGAGGACTTCCTCGTACTCCCCGGCAGTGATGACCTGGGCGCCCAGCTCGGCCGCGCGGCCCGTGGGCACCAGCAGGAAGATGTGCCAGGCGCTGGCGCCGAGGTCCTCGGCCAGGTGGAAGATCTCCTTGAACTGGTGAAGGTTGTCCTTGGTCACCGTGGTGTTGATCTGGAACTCCAGGCCTGCGGCCTTCAAGTGTTCGATGCCCTGCATGGAGGCCGCGAACGCGCCCTTGACGCCCCTAAACTCGTCGTGACCTGCCGCGTCCGGCGCATCGATGGAGATGGAGCAGCGTTCGATGCCCGCCTCCTTGATGCGCCGCGCGTTCTCGGCCGTGAGCAGGGTGCCGTTGGGGGCCATGACGCAGCGCAGGCCCTTGCTTTTGGCGTAGGGGATGAGCTCGAAGATGTCGTGGCGCATGAGCGGCTCGCCGCCGGTGAAGATGATGATGGGGCTGCCCGCGTCCGGGAAGGTGTCGATGAGGGCCTTGGCCTCATCGGTGGACAGCTCGCCGGGATAGGGCTCCATGTGCGCCTCGGCCCGGCAGTGCTTGCAGGCCAGATTGCAGGAGCGCGTCACCTCCCAGGCGATGAGCCTGAGCTGCGGCACGCCGTCCTTGGGACCGCTGATGGGATGCTCGCCGGGATGCGTGCCGGGCTTTCCGCCCGGATGTCCGCCAGGATGACCGCCGCCGGGGTGTCCCCCAGGATGTCCTTTGGAATGCTCGTGCATAGCTCGCCTATTTGTTCAGCCGTGTTTCAGGCTATTTCTTAAGCCACTTGAGGATATCCTCGGCAAAATAGGTCAGGATGATGTCCGCCCCGGCGCGCTTGAACGAGGTCATCATCTCCAGGACCATGCGCTCCTCGTCAATCCAGCCGTTGGCGGCAGCGGCCTTGACCATGCTGTACTCGCCGCTGACATTGTAAACCGCGATGGGCGTGTCGAAGTTGTCGCGCAGCTGGCGCACGATGTCCAGATACGGCAGGCCCGGCTTGACCATAAGGATGTCCGCGCCCTCGGCCAGGTCGGCCTCGGCTTCGCGCAGGGCCTCGCGGCTGTTGGCCGGGTCCATCTGGTGCGTCTTGCGGTCGCCGAACTTGGGGCTGCTGTCTGCGGCCTCGCGGAACGGGCCGTAAAAGGCCGAGGCGTACTTCACGGCGTAGCTCATGATGGGCACGTCCAGGAAGCCGTTCTCGTCCAGGGTGTCGCGGATGGCCAGCACGCGGCCGTCCATCATGTCCGAGGGGGCCACCATGTCCGCCCCGGCGCGCACGTGCGACAACGCCGAGCGCGCCAGGAGATCGAGGGTGGGGTCGTTCAGGATCTCCCCGCCCTGCTGCACCAGTCCGCAGTGGCCGTGGGAGGTATACTCGCACAGGCAGACGTCGGTGATGACGGTGAGCTCCGGGAAGGCCTGCTTCAGCCTACGCACGGCCTCCTGCACAATGCCTTCATCGGCGTAGGCCTGGGAGCCGACCTCGTCCTTCTCTTTGGGGATGCCGAAGAGCAGCACGCTGCCAAGGCCGTTCTTCACCGCCGCGCCAACGCTCTTCTCCAATTCCTGAAGCGAGAGCTGGAACTGGCCGGGCATGGAGCCGATGGGCTTCTTGAAGCCAGCGTCGTCGGTCTCCACCACAAAGTAGGGCATGACCAGATCAGCGGGCCTGATCTCGTTCTCGCGCACCAGGGCGCGGATGCCGGGGCTGCGGCGCAGGCGGCGACCCCGATAGAAGTCCGAATCGAGCATGCTGCCCTCCTTGTCCTGAATACCCGCTGCGTTCCCTTCCGGAATGCAGCTCTGGATCGCTTACGTCGACGACGCGGCGGGGCCTCTGGGAGAGGCCCAAGCGCCGCGCAGAAAACGCTGCACTAGTCTTTCTTGATCTCGTCGTCGGTCAAGTAACAGGCCGGGTCCTGGGCCCAGACGTCGCCGTAGAAGGCCTCGGCCCGGGCGCGGAAGTTGCCGCCGCAGATGTTCAGGAACTTGCAGGTGGCGCAGCGGCCCTTCACGTGCGGCTTCTTGTCCTTGAGCTTGTGCAGAAGCTCGATCTCCGGATCGTCCCAGATCTGGGAGAACGGGCGATCCAGGACATTGCCGAAGCTGTGCTGGCGCCAGAACTGGTCCGCGTGCACTTGGCCGTCCCAGGAGATGCAGCCGATGCCGCGCCCGGTGCTGTTGCCCTCGTTCATCTGGAGCAATTCCATGACTTCGGCCGCGCGCTTGGGATCTTCCTTGAGCAGGCGGTAGTAGACCAGCGGGCCGTCGGCGTGGTTGTCCACGGTGAGGACTTCCTTGGGCTTGCCAGCGTCAAAGAGGGCGCGGGTCTCGTCCATGATCAGGTTGACCACGTCGCGGGTCTCGGCGTGGTCCAGGTCCTCCTTGATGAGCTCGGAGCCACGGCCCGAGTACACCAGGTGGTAGAAGCAGATGCGCGGCACGTCGAGCTCGCGCACGATCTTGAACAGCGTGGGCACCTCGCCCTGGTTGCGCTTGTTGATGGTGAAGCGCAGGCCGACCTTGAGGCCCTCGGCCATGCAGTTCTCCACGCCCTGGAGCGCCTTCTTGAAGGAGCCCGGCACGGCGCGGAACTTGTCGTGGATCTCCTCGCCGCCGTCGAGCGAAATGCCCACATAGGACAGGCCCACGCTCTTCAGCTCCCGGGCCTTCTCCTTGGTGATGAGGGTGCCGTTGGTGGAGATGACCGCGCGCATGCCCTTGCTGGTGGCGAAGCTGGCCAGCTCGACCAGGTCCTTGCGCACCAGGGGCTCGCCGCCGGAGAAGAGCATGACAGGAGCGCCAAAGGCGGCCAGATCGGTGATGAGGGCCTTGGCCTGGTCGGTGTTGATCTGGTCCTCGCCGTCGACCTCAACGGCCTTGGCGTAGCAGTGCACGCACTTGAGATTGCAGCGCTTGGTCATGTTCCAGACCACAACGGGCTTCTTGTCCACGGAGAACTGGAGCAGGTGCGAGGGCAGCGTGCCGGACTGGCGGTTGTAACGCAGGGCGTCGGCAGCCTCGACGGCGCCGCAGTAGAGCTTGGATATGCCGATCATGAAAACCTCGTTGGTGGCAGAGCGTTATTGATGCGAGGCCCTCCCCTACCATATTCGCGCCCGGTGGCAAAGCCGAAAAAAAGGGGCGGTGTCGGCCGCCCCTGTGATATTTTTTCGTCTGCTTTTGCGCCTAGTTGTCCAGGCGAACCTCCACCCGGCGGTTGCGCTGCCTGTTGGCCTCCGTGGTGTTTGGCACCAGCGGGCGCCTCTTGCCGTAGCCGTTGGTGCGCAGGGTCGCGGCATCGACGCCGCCGCGCTCCACAAGATACGCCTTCACCGAGGCCGAGCGGCGCTCGCTGAGCTTCTGGTTGTACTCGGCCGTGCCGACGTAGTCGCAGTGGCCAGAGAGCAGGACCTTGCGGCCCTTGAGAGCGTCGGACTTAAGCGCCTTGGCCAGCTCGTTCAGCATGGGGTGGGACTCTTCGCGGATGCGTGCGGAGTCGAAGTCGAACTCGATCTTGAGCTTCAGGCTGCCCGGTGCGCGCTTGCCATTCTTGCCCGCCGAGTTCAGCAGCCCGGCAGCCATGCCACGCGAGGCGTCGCTGTCGTCGTCCCCGGCCAGGGGCGAGCCGCTGGCCAGGATGTTGCGGGTCATGGCCTGGGAGTTGTCGGCAAAACCCAGTTCCTCATCCGTGGCCGGCATCCAGGACTTGAGCGGCACGGCCATGTCGCGGGCCATGGAAACCATGGCCTCGGTCAAGGGCGAGTCGGACAGGCGCGTGTGCAGGTCGAACAGGATCCAGTCCTTGACGAGCTTGGCATTGACGCGCGCGGACTGGTCCATGGACAGGAGCAGGGCGCCGCCCTTGGTCTCGTAGATGCGGATCTGCAGGGTCACTGCGGTGCTGTCGACAGAGCCGCCGGTGTACAAATAGGGCACGATGCCCACCACCACGAGGTCGGCCCCGGCGCGGCGAGCCACGCTCACGGCCTGCTCCGGCCCCCGGTACACCAGTTGCGGGTCGAACATCAGGGTCTCGAACACGGCCTCCTCGGTCCAGGTCTGGTGGACCAGGCGAGCCAGTTCACGACCGATGAGCAGGTGGTTCTCCATCTTCTGGGCGATCCAGAAGGGATACATGAGCACCCGGGGCGCGTCGCTGAGCTGGCTCTTGGGCTTCACGGAGATGGCCAGCTTGCTCTTCTCCACCGGCGCATCGCGGTAGACCCTGGTGGGGTTGACGATGCTCGGGTCGACATTGGCGCAAGCGGCAAGGGCCAGGGCGGCAAAGGCCAAGAGCGCCAGGGCGCAAAAAATCCGGATGTGGAAGATTGGTTTCATGGGCGTACTCTCGAGGGTAAGCATGTTGCCCACGCGCGACGGAATTCCGACGCGGACGCGGTCCTGTGCAGGGATGTTAGCAAGATGCGTACCGCCCCCCGAGAAAAACCGCCGGAAACAGGCAGATTCGGCGAGGGCTATTGCAGAAGCCGGGTGGGGGCCGGGGCTTGTCCCATGACGCGCAGGAGCTGCGCACGCGAGTTCACCAGCCCCCGGCGCAGAAGCTGGCGCTTCTCCGGGGCCAGGCGGCGAAAGCCGGGGTTTGCGGCGAGGTCGGTCAGGCGGTGCATTTCCTCGTGGATGCCCCAGATGCGCGACTGCAGGCGGCGCTCCGGCGGACAGACGCGCCGGGCGGCCTCGGCCAGGGTGCGCACCTCCTCGGCCAGGCGCAGCAGGCCGCCGGGATTGGCCAGGGCCGTGCTCCTGCGCACCGCGCAGTAGGCCCGCCACTTGCGGCGGACCCAGTTCAGCACTGGTTTCTCCTGGCCCACGGCCCCTACCCCTTCACCCCGGCCTGCATGAGGCCCAGCGCAGCGGCCAGGAGCAGCAGGATGGGCAGGAACACCGCGAACATGGCTGCGGAGACGCTGGTCCGGTGCGCCTCCTTAAGTCCGATGACGGTCAGAACCAGGCTCCAGACCCCGCCCATCAGCGGGCCGAAGAAGGGCACCACGCCCATTAGCAGCGGCGCTGCGGAGTAGCAGAGCACGCGGAAGGTGGCCTCGGCCCCGCTGCCCGGCCCGCCCGTGAAACGGAAGATGGCGCGCAACAGCAGATGGATGATGCCGGTCATGAGCATGAGCCGCAGGATGAGCAGCAAGGGATAGAACACCAGGAGGAGGATGGGGCCGGTTCCGGCCATGCCCATGCCCAGGTCCATGAGCTCCTGGCTGCCGGTGTACTGCGACAGGGAGGCCAGGCTGGACAAACCCCAAAAGTACTGGCTGACCATCATGAACTCGGCCAGGAGCAGGTGGAAGATGAGCGGTTTGGCCATGCCGCCGCTGACGGGCATGGAGCGGAAGAAGGCCGAGGGCGTCTTGAGCACCGCCGTGATGGTTCTCCACAGGCCGGGGAAGAAGCCGTGCCTGGGCAGGTCCTCGAAAGGCACGGGCGAGCCTGCGGAAACCAGCCCGGACTCCGGGGTGGGCTCCGGCCGAAACGGAGCGGACGTCGGTTCCGGGCTTGGTTGGGAGGGTTCCTGGGCAGTCGCCTGGGGCGCGGGATCGGGCTTGGGGCCTTCGGGCTTCACTCCCTGGAGGTGCTTCCAGGCCTGCTCTGCGGCGGCGCGCTGGGCGGCCAGGGGATCACGGCCGCTGGCCGGGCCGGGCCGGGCCGAAAGGTCCTGGCCGCCCAGCAGCGGGGAGGACGGCGCAGGGCGAGGGGCCGCTGGCGACCGATCAGCAGCGCGCGGGTCGGCAGGCGGCAGGTCGTCCACCACGCGGAAGCGGAACTTGTGTTGGCAGCGCGGGCAGGTGGCCATCTGGGCGCGCGGGGGGATCTTCGCCAGGTCGATTTCCCGGCCGAAGCCGCACATGGGGCAGAGAATCCGCATCATAATCCTTGGGAAAAGGTTGGTTCAGGAGTGCAACCCTAGCTGTTTTGCAGACGGGAATCAATACGCGCGAGGGCAGAGGAATGCCGGGCTCAGGCGAATTCCGGCGGGAGCAGCAGGCAGCGCGGCGGGCCGTCTTGTCCGTGGCCTGGTTCGCGTGCGGCCAGAAGTTCGCGCGCCACGCTGGGATATTCAACGCTCAAGGCATGGCGCACGCGCCCGGCCCCGGCCTCGTCGAAGCGGTCCAGCTTCCGGCGCAGGGCCTCCTCGCCCTTGCGCAGACGGCTCAGGTGCTCGATCTCCACATCCAGGGCCAGGGCCTGCGCCCCCTGGATGCCGATCAGCCGCTCGTGCACTGGGTTGACGAAAGACAGGCCCGGCGCGTTGCGGAAGAGCCGCAGCTGCACGTCGGGCCAAAGCCCGAAGCCCGTGAGGACATGCTCCGCGTCCGGATAGGGAGTGAGGCGCGGGAAGTGCCAGGCCCCGACCTTGTGGACCTCGGGAACCGCGCACAGGGCCGGGAGAGTCCCCCAGGACGCAGGGGAAAGGCGTTCGTCGGCGTCGAGATACAGCACCCATTCGCCCGAACAGGCGGCGAGCATGGCGCTGCGCTGGGCCGAGAAGTCCGCGCCCAGGGGCCGGGCAATCTGCCGCACCGGAAAACGGTCCGGCACCGGAATCCCCGGCAAGGTTTCGGCGTCCCAGACCAGCGCCAGTTCGTCCAGCCAGTCCGGAAGTTGGGCAAAAAACTCGGCCAGGTCCGGCTCCGAAGGCGAAAGGATGGCCGCAACCGACAGCCGGTGCCGGGGCGGCGAGACAGGCATGTCCAGCGGGCGCGAGCGCGTGAGCAAAAGCTCCAGCGGCCTGTGCGCGGCCTTGGCCTGGGGCGCAAGCTCCGGATTGGGCAGGATGAGCGCGTCCTGGAAGCTTACGCCCGCGCGGTCGAGCAGGAAGAACAGCGCCCAGGGCGAGGAGTCCGCAGCCAAGCCCGCCTTGCTCCCTTCCCGCCACCAGCCGAGCCGCCCGGTCACCCGCAGGGCGCGCACCAGGGCCAGGTCCTGCTCGCAGACGCAGAGCGCTCCAGCAGGCAAAACATCAACCAGGGCCGCAGCCAACGCCCCGGTGCCCAGGCCCACCAGCACCAGATGCCTGCGGCCCGAGCGCTCGAAGGCCGCCAACGCGCGCGCGGTCAGGCGCTCCAGGTCTGCAGGCGCAGGCGCAGCCGGGGGCATGGCCGGGGTGTCCGCGCCCTTGAAGCCGAAGCCCAGCACCTCGGCGCTGCAGGCGTTCAAGATATCCTGGGGCAGCATCATGCGGCCCCCCTGCCCTTGCGGGCCAGCAGGTCCAGGTACATGCCGCCAAGCCTTGCGCCGATGTCCTGGGCGCGGAACAACTGCTGAGCCTTTTCGCGCCCGGCCTGTCCCATGCGCCGCGCCTCGGCGGGGTTGGCGAAGAGCCAGGCCACGGCCTGGGCATACTGTTCGGCGTTCTCGGCCACCAGTCCGGTGACGCCGTGGTCCACCAGCTCCAGCTGGGCGTTGTCGCGCTCGCCCACGGCCGGGTGGGTGACCACGGGCAGGCCGCAGGCCATGGCCTCGGCGATGACCAGCCCGAAGCTCTCACCCGTGTCGTTGGCGTGGGCCAAAACCGAAAGCCCGCCATAGAACGCCGCCAGCTCCGCATCCGACGACACAGGCGGCAGGAACTCCACCACAGCCTCCAGCCCGTGCTGGCGCACGTAGGCCTCGGCCTCGGCGATGCCGCCGATGACGCGGCAGCTGAAGTCCGGCACGCTCCTGGCCAACAAGGGCAGGATGGCAAGCGCCAGGGCCGACCACTTGCCGGGATCAGGCCGCGAGATGCGGCCCGCCACTGGCGCGTCAAAGGACGGACCGTTTGGCAGCGCGCTGGCGAAGAAGTCTGTGTCCACGGGGTTGTACAGCACGCCATGCTCCGGCCAGCGGACCGGGATGCCGGTCTGCCGCGTGAAGCGCTGGGCGCAGAAGTTGGAGACAAAGAGGTGGCAGTCGATGACCCGGCCCGAGGGCGAGGGGTCGTGGCGGCCGAAGACGTTGGTCTCCACCACCACCGTGGCCGGATGTGCGGCCACGTAGTCGCGCACGGGCCGCAGGAGCTCCGGCTCGGGCCAGCCCGCGCGATGCACATGGACGACCTCCGGCGAAAAAGCGCCGAGGGCGCGGTCCAGCTCCATGCCGACGTAGGTTTTGGCCCCGACTTGGCGCACCTGTTCCGCGCGCGGGCCGTCTTCCGGGCTGTGCACGGCGGTCTCGAAGCGCTGCGGGTCCAGGTGTTGCACCAACAGCTGCATGACCTTCTCCGTGCCGCCCAGGCCCAGGGTCTTCACCGCGTGCAGCACCCGAATGCGGTTGTCAGCGCGGTTGTCAACGCGGTTGTCAGCGCGATCACTCATGCCCCGGCCTCCGGGCAGAGCGGACCTGCGGCCGGTGTCGCAAGCGAGCCCGCGAGCATGGCGCGGATGTCGTCCAGCATCTTCTGGCGATGCGCGTCCGCCGCGCCCCGAGTGGCCATGGCCATGTCGATCTGCCGGGTGTGCACCAGCAGGTAGCCCAGGATGCGCAGGCGCTCCAGGATGAAGTCGTGGCGGCGGCTCTCGGCCTTGGCGAAAAGGTTGTCGCCGCGCAGCTTGACCTGGAAGTCAAACTGCTCCAGCACCTCGCCGATGAGCTCCGCCCGCAGCACGCGGCGACGTTCGTCGGCCGCGCCGCCGCTGAACTTGAAGCCCGCGTAGGAGTCGAAGTCGCCCTCGGAGAGCAGGGACTCGATGGTGGTGAAGTGGAAGCCGAAGCGCGAGCTCAGGCAGGCGTAGCGCCTGGAGATCATGAACACGTTGCGCTCGCAGAAGCTCCCGCCCCCGCCCTCGCCCAGCTCCGGGTTCATGGTGGCTTGCAAAAACACGCTCATCATGCTCCCGGCGCTGGCCGCCGGCGGCCCGGCCCAGGGCACGGCCACAATGCCCTGCCAGATGGCCAGCATGGGCGGGCTGGCGATGTCGTCCAGGCGCACGAAGCGCTCCGGGATCTCGCGGGTGAAGCCGTCGTCCAGGTTGATGACCCACCACTGCATGGGCACGTCGCAGACCAGCTGCTTGCTGGCCTGGCTGGCCAGGCCGTGGCGCGTGCCGAACTCGAACATGTCGCGCACGCTCATCTCATGCGCGTAGCGGGTGATGTCGTGGTAGGTCTTGCAGTTGGCAATGCGAAAATCCGGCGACTCCGGGTCGGTCAGGTTCAGCGGCAGAATGAGCCGGGTGGCCTCGCGCAGGGTCTCGAACACCGGGCTGCCCGCCATGACGCTGGCCGGCGGCGCGGCCTGGGCCAAAAGCTCGTCCACTTTGCCCTCGTAGATGCGCCGCCCCAGCGCGTCCACCGTGACCTCCTGGCCCTCGGCGAAGCGGGTGGAGGCCTCGGCCACGTCGAACAGCGCGGGCACGCCGAACTCACGGGCCACGTTGGCCAGGTGCCCAGTGATGCCGCCCTGCTCCGTCACCAGGGCCGAGGCTCGGGAGAGCAGCGCGGCCCAGCGCGGCAGGGCCATGGACGCCACCAGCACCGCGCCCTCGGGAAAGCGCAGGGCGTCGACCTCGCGCCGGGCCACGAACACCGGGCCAAAGCCCACGCCCGGGCTGGCCGTGACGCCGCCGGAGAACAGCTCCCTCGCGCCCGGAACAACGGCCCGTGCAGGCGCGGCCGCATCCGTGGCGGTCATCTGCTGGAGCGGGCGGCATTGCAGCAGAAACACCCGGCCCGCCTTGTCCACGGCCCACTCGATGTCCTGGGGGCCGCCGTAGGCCTCCTCCAGCACCCCGGCCAGGCGCGCCAGCTCGCAGGCCTCGGCGTCGGAGATGGACGGCAGCGCGGCCTGGCCCTCGTCCACGGCCTCGCGGCGCAGGCCCTCGCCCTGGTCCGGCACGGTGCGGGAATCCTTGTGCTTGATGACGCGCTCGCGGACACTCCCTCCCCCCGGCTCGATCACGAACAGGTCGGTCGGCGTGGTGCCGTCCACCACGGCCGTGGGCAAGCCCCACACGGAATTGATGACCACCGAGGCGTCGCGCACGTTGAGCGGGTTGCGCGAGTACATGACCCCACCCGCGCGGGCGTCGACCAGGGTCATGCAGCCCACGCACATGGCCACGTCCTCGTCGCGGATGCCCCGGTTCAGGCGGTAGGTCATGGCGTGCAGGGTGTACTTGCTGGCGATGATTTCCTTGTAGGAAGAAAGCAGGTTCTCGCGCGGGACGCCCAGCAGGCTCTTGAACTGCCCGGCAAAGGTGGTGCCTGCGGCGTCCTCGCCCAGCGCGCTTGAGCGCAGGGACACGCGGATGACGCCCGAAGGCCCGCCGGAGTCGGCGCAGAGCCGGTCGTAGGCGGCCAGGATGGCCTGGGCCAGGGGTTCGGGCACCGGGGCGCCTATGATGCGCTGCTGGATCTCCGAGGCCAGACGGAAGCGCGAGTCGAGCCCTTCGCAGTCGCCTCCGCCGGAGCCGTCCTCGGGCAGGGCCTGCAGGCGCGCGTTGATCTCCGCCTGGAGGTCGCCCGCAGCCATGAAGGCCTCGAAGCCGCTGGCGGTGATGACGAAGCCGTCGGGAACGGGCAGGCCGATGCGCGAGCGCATGTCCCCCAGGTTGGCCATCTTGCCGCCGGTATGGTCCGAGGAGTGGCGGTCGATCTCGCCCAGGCGCAGGACAAAAGGCACGTCATGGGCCGGGACGCGCCGGGCGAGGGCCTCGTCGATGCCCGCCTGGATGGCGGCCAGCCGGGCGAACAGGGCGTCGTAGCGGCCGGGCTCCAGCTCGGTCAGGGCGCGCACCAGCTTGAAGACGTTGACGCCCACGGCCGTCGCGCTTGCGCGCACGAAGCTCATGCCGAAGATGCTCCGGCCGCGCAGGGCCTCCTCCAGATCGCTCATGATCTCAAGGGCCTTGTTGTTGGCCTCGAGCACCCGGGCAAAGGCCTGGGAGCGGCTGGCGAACAGCGTGCGCAGTTCATCCTGACTGGGGGCCGGGCCGGACCGGCCGCCGCTTAAGGCCTGCCTGATCCTGCCAAAGAAGCCTGCACGCTGTTCCATACCCACCCAATCGCAGAAAATCCCGCCGGATACAAGCTGCCCGAAGCAGAAGCGGCCTGGCCGAAGCACAAACATGCACAAGGGCATACCCACCCCAAATCCCTTGCATATCATCTGCTCACGGGGTAAATAAAAAGTTGGTGCGACCTTTCTCCGGCTTGTCGGACGAAACCGGCGCACGCACTTCACCCCCAAGACAAGGCGGCGGGCATGCTCGAAAGCTCCGGATACACGAAGCTCCGCGTCAAGATGATCCTGACGACGCTTGCGTTCTCGCTCATCCCGCTGCTCATCCTGGGCTACACCATCTATCGCCAGTTCGAGATCTCGCACACCAACAAGATCCTGCAGAACCTGAACCACATCACCGAGAACAAGCGCCGCACGCTGGACCTGTTCCTGAACGAGCGCCTCTCGCAGCTCACGGCCATCGCCTACACCCACCGCCTGCAGTACTTCATGGAGCCGGAGACCTTCGAGCGCGTGTTCACCCTGCTCCAGGCCCGCTCCAAGTACTACATCGACCTCGGCATCATCGACCAGGACGGCAACCACGTGCTCTACACCGGCCCGTACCAGTCCATCCGCACGGCCAACTACAAGGACCAGGAGTGGTTCCACCAGGTCCAGGCCAAGGGCATCTACATCAGCGACGTGTTCCTTGGCCTGCGCAACTATCCCCACTTCATCATCGCCATCCTGCGCCGCGAGGGCAACAAGAGCTGGATCCTGCGCGCCACCATCGACTCGGACATCTTCGACTCCCTGGTGCAGAGCGACCAGTTGGGCGCCAACGGTGACGCCTTCCTGCTCAACGCCGAGAACATCCTGCAATCCAAGCCGCGCTTCGGGTCCAAGCTCCTGGGCAAGATGAACCTGGGCAATTTTTCGCGCTTCCCAGGCGTGCGCTCGGAGATGATCGAGGTGAACGGCAAGCAGTACCTCTTCGGCCTGGCCTGGCTGGAGAACAAGAACTGGCTTGTGGCCATCCGCGACGACCCCACCGAAGAGCTCATGCCGCTCAAGCATACGCGCTACCTGGTCTGGGCCATCCTGGCCGGGGGCCTTCTGCTCATTGCCGGGGGCACGGTGCTCACCAGCACCACCATCATCAGCCAGCTCATCCGCTCCGAGCGCGAGAAGGCCACCTTGAACGCCTCGCTGACCCAGTCGAGCAAGATGGCGTCGCTGGGAAAAATGGCCGCAGGCGTGGCCCACGAGGTCAACAATCCGCTGGCCATCATCAAGGAGAAGGCCGGCTGGATGCGCGACCTCTTGACTGAAGAGGACATCAAGGCCAGCCCGAACTTCAAGGAGTTCGAGGACGCCATCACCAAGATCGAGCACCATGTCAACCGGGCCAAGGACGTGACCCACCGGCTGCTGGGCTTCGCCCGGCGCATGGACCCCATCCAGGAGGACATCAACATCAACGAGGTCCTGGCCCAGACCGTCACCTTCCTGGAGAACGAAGCCAGGTACCGGGCCATCGAGATCAACACCAGCTTCCAGAAGGACCTGCCCTTCATCGCCAGCGACTCGGCCCAGCTCCAGCAGGTCTTCCTGAACATCATCGACAACGCCATCGACGCCATCGGCAAGGATGGCAGCATCACCATCCGCACCCAGGCCGCGCACTCCCCGGACGAGATCCTCATCTCCATTTCCGACACCGGGCCAGGCATCTCCAAGGAGAAGCTGGACAAGATCTTCGACCCCTTCTTCACCACCAAGAAGGTGGGCGAGGGCACGGGCCTGGGCCTGACCATCAGCTTCAGCATCATCCAGAAGCTCGGCGGCCGCATCACGGTGGAGAGCCGGGAAGGCCAGGGCGCGACGTTCCTCATCAACCTGCCGCTGCGCAAGGCCTAGGGCCTGGACCGACCCGCAAAAGGAGCGCCAATGGACATCAATATCCTGCTCGTGGATGACGAGAACGACTTCGTGGAGACCATGGTCAAGCGCTTCGGCATCCGCAAGATGGCCATCGACAGCGCCAAGAGCGGCCAGGAGGCCCTGGCGGCCCTGGCCACAAAGGATTACGACGTCATCATCCTGGACGTGCGCATGCCCGGCATGGACGGCCTGGAGACCCTCAAGCTGATCCGCGAACGCGCGCCCTTGACCGAGGTCATCATGCTCACCGGCCACGCCTCGCTGGAGGCTGGGATGCAGGGCATGAACCTGGGCGCCTACGACTACGTCCTCAAACCAGCGGATTTCGACGACCTTCTGGACAAGGTGCGCAAGGCCTTTGAGAGGAAAGAGCTCAATGCCAAGGCCCGCAAGCAAGGAGCCTGAGTCCGGGAGCGACCGCCAGGGCATTGGCCAGGGCAGCGACCAGGGCATGTTGGCCAGGGCCACCGGAGCCAGGCTCTGGAAGGACCATGGGCTGCTTCTGTGGGCGCACTTCCTGGTGCCGCCGGTGCTGGCCGCCCTGGTGGTGGCCGCCACCTTTGCCACGCCCGTGCTGGCCGGAATCCTGGCCGCCATCGTGCTCGGCATCGCCGCAGTGAGCGCGCGCGCCCTCATGATCCGCCTGAGCCAGACCGAGGAGGCCAGGCTGGCCCTGACCAACCAGCTCATCCAGTCCCAGAAGCTGGCGGCCATCGGCGAGCTCTCGGCCGGCATCGCGCACGAGATCAACAACCCCATCGCCATCATCGCCCAGGAGGGCGAGTGGGCGACGCACCTGATCGGCGAGGCCGAGAAGCAGTGCAGCGCAGACTTCGCCGAGGTCAAGGACTCCCTGCGGGAGGTGCGCGCCCAGGTGGACCGCTGCAAGAACATCACGCACAAGCTGCTGGACTTCGCCCGCAAGCGCGAGCCCGTGATTCAGGACGTGGACGTGAGCCGCATCATCGAGGACATGGCGCGGCTGGTGGACAAGGAGGCCGCGTACAAGAACGTGACCCTGGTGCGCAGCCTGCCCCAGGACCTGCCCAAGCTGCGCACCGACGCGCCGCTCCTGCGCCAGGTGGTCCTGAACCTCATGACCAACGCCCTGCACGCCGTGAGCGAGGGCGGCCGCATCGAGGCCTCGGCCCGGGCCGACAACGGTTTTTTGGAGATCAGCATCACGGACAACGGCTGCGGCATTGCGCCGGAGAACATCGACAAGATCTTCAACCCCTTCTTCACCACCAAGCCGCCCGGCCAGGGCACCGGCCTTGGCCTGTCCATGTGCCACACCCTGGTCACCGGCATGAAGGGCGAGATCTGCGTGGACAGCAAGCCAGGCCAGGGCACGACCTTCATCGTGCGCCTGCCGCGTTGACCCAAGCCCCGCGCCACCACAGGAACACAGAATGATCCGCATCCAGACCCACGACGCACGAGCCCTTGAACTCGCCCCGGCACAGGGCCAGACCCTGGCCCAGGCCATCTTTTTGGCTGATCTGTGGGACGGGGTGCCCCTGTGCGCGGGCCTGGGCAAGTGCGGCCTGTGCCGCGTGCGCTACCTCTCCGCCCTGCCCGCCCCCGCCGCCGAGGAACTGAAACGCCTTGGGGCCGAGGCCGTGGCCCAGGGCTGGAGGCTGTCCTGCCTGCATCCGGCGGATGCCTGCCACATCGAGCTGCCCGAGCCCAAGCGCTCGGCCCGGCCGCAGGCAAAGTCTTTCGCCACAACCGCAAGCGGCCCTGCGACCTCGGCCGCATCCCTGGCAGTCGACCTGGGCACCACGAGCATCCACTGGGCCGCGCAGAGCGCCAGGGGCGAAATCCTGTCCTCTGGCCAGGGCCTGAACCCGCAGATGGGCCTGGGCAGCGAGGTCATGTCGCGCCTGGCCTACGCGGCAAAGCCCGGCGGGCTCACGGTGCTCTCCCGGCTGGTTTTGCAGCGCCTGCAAACCCTGGTGCGCGAGGCCGAGGCAGCGCACGGCGGCACCATCACACGGCTGTGCGTGGCGGGCAACAGCGCCATGACGTACCTTTTGCTCGGCCTGCCCGTGGACGGCCTGGCTCGCGCTCCCTACCGCCTGGACTATGCGGGCGGCGACGAACGCCAACCGGCCCCTGACCTTCCGGCCACGCTGATCCCGCCGCTGCTCGCGCCCTTTGTTGGCGCGGACCTGAGCGCCGGGCTGGCGGCACTGCGATTTTCGCCGCAAGGCCCGCCCATGTATCCTTATCTTTTGGCCGACCTGGGCACCAACGGCGAGTTCGTGCTGGCGCTCTCGGACAACGAATACCTGCTGGCCAGCGTGCCCATGGGCCCGGCCCTGGAGGGCGTGGGCCTGCGCCACGGCCGAGTTGCCGCCCCCGGAGCCGTGCGCGCCTTTGCCCTGACCCCGGTGGGCCTGCGGCCGGAGTACATCGGGCGTTCGCCATTGCCAGATGAGGACCCAGGCATCTCGGGCGTGGGCTACCTGTCGCTCGCGGCCACGCTCCTGCGGGCCGGGGTGCTGGACGAGTCGGGGCGCTTCGTGGTACCCGCCACGCCCCTGGGCAAACGACTGGCCAAGGGGCTTGCCACGCTTGACGGCGAACAGGCGCTGGACCTGGGCCACGGCCTGCTGCTCCCGGCCTCGGACGTGGAGGAGCTGGTGAAGGTCAAGGCGGCCTTCAACCTGGCCCTGTCGCGCCTGCTCTTCGAAGCGGGCCTTGCCCCCGGAGCACTTTCAAGCGTGCATCTGGCCGGGGCCATGGGCGAGCATGCGGACATGTCGGACCTGGCCACCCTTGGATTTTTGCCGGACACGCTCACAGGGCGCGTGCGCCGCGCGGGCAACACCTCGCTTTCCGGGGCGCGCCTGCTGTTGAACAACCCCAAGAGCTGGGATTGGGTCCTCGATCTCTCCGGCAAGTGCCGGGTGCTTGATCTTGCTTCCGAACCGGATTTCGGCTCCCTCTACGTTGAAAGGATGGTCCTGCGCCATGTCGCCTGAACAAATCTTCCCACGCCCCGGCGGCGATTTCCTGGGCCAGTTGGCCGGCCTTTCCAAGCACCTGGACGCCATCATGCCCATGCGCCGCCAGCACCGACATGAGCTGCCCGGCCAGATCCGCCAGCTTTCGCACCTGTTGACCGACGAGCGCGAAGACCTCAAGCGCGACTACCTGTCCGACCCGGCGGCGCTCTCGGCCTACATGCGCTACTTCCTGCCCTGGAACATCTATCGCCTCGGCGTGCTCTTCGCCGGGCTGGCGCTGGACCCCGGCGGCGACACCCCCGAGGCCGAGGCCACCATCATCGACCTGGGCGCAGGCCCCCTCACGGCGGCCATGGCCTTGTGGATGGCCCGGCCGCACCTGCGCCGCCGCAAGCTGCACTTCATCTGCGTGGACCGCTCGCCCAAGCCCATGCGCCTGGGCCTGGACACGCTGAAGAGCCTGGCCGCCAAGCACGGCCTGGAGCCCTGGCGCGTCACCCTGGTCAAGGGCTCCCTGGACGAGCGCCTGCGCGACAAGGCCGACCTGGTCATCATGGCCAACACCCTGAACGAGGTGCTGCACCGGGGGGAGAACGACCTCATGCAGGACGCCGAGACCCTGGCCACACACCTCGCCAACATGCTCACCCCCACAGGCCAGCTCATGGTGGTGGAGCCCGGCATCCGGCCCTCGGCGCACCTGCTCTCCGCCTTCCGGCGCGGGCTCATGCATCGCGGCCTGAAGCCACTGGCCCCCTGCCCGCACACAGAGCCCTGCCCCATGAGCGGGCGCGGCTACACGGCCTGGTGCCATTTCAATTTCGACGCCGAGGCCGCCCCGGTCTGGCTGAAGAAGATCTCCGAGGACGCCAGGCTGACCAAGGACAACGTCTCCTTGAGCTTCCTGCACTTCTCGGCCAGGGGCCGCAAGCTGGAGGCCGCGCCGGGCAAAAGCCTGGTGCGCGCCGTTTCCGGCCCCTTTGAGCTGCCCGCCAGCGGCAAGGACGGCGAGAGCCAGCACCGCCGCTACGGCCAGTATGCCTGCTCCGAACGCGGCCTGACCCTGCTCTCCCTGCCGCACAAGCACCTGGTTCCCGTGCCCGGCACCCTGCTGGAGGCCCCCTGGCCGGAGAACCCGGACAAGGACGCCAAGTCCGGAGCGCTGCTGCTGCCCTTGAACCAGGTTCCCGGCAGCGGCTCCCCTGCGCCCGTCCGGGCCGTCAGCACGCCTGCGCCCGTCATTGCGGACAAGTCCAAGCGCAAGCCCCCGCGCCTGCCCTCGGAGCGTCCGCTGGTCAGGGCGCCCAAACCCAAGCCCAAGTTCAAGGCCGCTCCCAAGGCCAGTCCGGCGGAAAGCCCCGCCAGCGGGACCGCGCCCAGGCCCCAAACCAACCCCGAAGGCAAGGCCCCACGCCTGCCCTCAGAACAGCCGCAGGAACATGGCACCAAGGCCGCGCGCCTGCCCTCGGAGCGTCCGCAAAAGCGCGGCCCCAAGCCCAAGGCGCACTCCGAAGCCGGGAACGGGGCCAGGCCGGACCCCAAAACTCCGGGCAAGCAGGCGGTTTCGCCCGCCAGCTATGCCGAGGATCTGTACTCCGGTGACTCGGCCCAGGCCGGAGAGCGCAACCCTGAGCGCAGGGCAGCCAAGAAGAAGCCGGGCAAGCCTGCCGTCAAAAAGGTCAGCAAGCCCGAGGGCAAGAAAGGCGGCAAGTCCGCGCCCAAGACCGACTCCAGGGCGGCCCGCAAGGCCAAGAAGGCCCAGAAGAAATAGATGCGCGTCGTGGACCTGGGGCTGACGCCCCACTCCCAGGCAGAGGCGCTGCAACTGGCGGCCGTGGCCGAGGTGCAGGCCGGCGGCGAGGACATCCTGTTCCTGGTGGAGCACCCCCGGGTCATCACCCTGGGCCTCCAGGGCGGCGGCGAGAATCTGCACGTCAGCGCCGCGCAGCTCGCCAGCCAGGGCATTGAGCTGGCCCGGACCAGGCGCGGCGGCAACATCACCTGCCATTTCCCCGGCCAGCTGGTGGCCTACCCCATCTTCCGGGTGGACAAGCGCCGGGGCGGCATCCGCACCTTCTTCGCGGACATGGAGGAGGCGGTGATCCGCTGCTGCGCGCGCTTCGGCGTGGCCGTGGAACGCCGCCAGGGCTTCCCCGGCGTGTGGATCAGCTGTCAGGCGATGCACAGGAAGATCTGCTCCATGGGCATCGGGGTCAAGCGCGGGGTCACGTATCACGGCCTGGCGCTCAACGTCGGCCCGGATGTCAGCCTGTTTCAGCTCATCACCCTCTGCGGCATCGCCGGGGCCGAGGCCACCTCGCTTGCCCGCGAATCCGGGAGAGCAATAGACATGAAGGAAGTGAAGGATGTCCTCGCCGATGAATTCCGAGCCCTGTTTGCGCATCCCCCCCTGGCTTAGGGTCAAGCTGCCCAGCAACAGAACCTTCGCCAGCACGCGCGGCCTGCTGGACGACCTGGCGCTGAACACCGTGTGCCAGAGCGCGCGCTGCCCCAACACCTGGGAGTGCTTCTCCAACTCCGTGGCCACCTTTCTCATCCTGGGCCGGGAGTGCACGCGCAACTGCGCCTTCTGCAACATCAATCCCGGCGCGCCGGAGCCGCTAGATGCCGACGAGCCCAGGCGCGTGGCCGAGGGAGCGGTTCGCCTCGGCCTCAAGCACGCGGTCGTGACCTCCGTCACCCGCGACGACCTGCCCGACGGCGGGGCCGCGCACTTCGCCGAGACCATCCGCCAGATCCGCTCGCGCCTGCCCGGATGCACCATCGAGGTGCTCATCCCGGACTTCCGGGGCGACGCGGCTGCCCTTGAGACCGTGTTGGCCGCAGGGCCGGACGTGCTGAACCACAACGTGGAGACCGCCGCGCGCCTGTACCCGGACATCCGGCCCCAGGCCGACTATGCCCAGAGCCTGGAGCTGCTGCGCCGGGTGGCAAAAGATTCAAGGGGCATCCCGGCCAAGAGCGGGCTCATGGTGGGCCTGGGCGAGACCGACGAGGAACTGAGGCAGACCATCCGCGACCTGGCCGACGTCGGCTGCACCATGATCACCGTGGGCCAGTACATGCGGCCCTCGCGCAGCCACCCGCCCGTGGTGCGCTACATGCCTCCCGAGGAGTTCGACGCCCTGGCCGAATTCGGGCGCTCGCTTGGCGTAGCCAAAATGTTTTGCGCACCACTGGTGCGCAGCAGCTACCACGCGGCGGAGCTGGCACAGAAGACTGACAGCTAGGACGAGGATTTCCTCCAGCAAACTCTGGAAAACACCCTTGTGCGGATGTAAATTCTGAAGTATCGTACAAGTGAACAGAATGACTGTCCAAGACTCTTCCCTCAACACCCCGGAGGTCCATGTGAGCAAGCTTTGGAAAGGACTCCTCCCCATCCTCGTGGCCATTGCGATCTGGCTCATCCCCACCCCGCAGGGGCTTGAACCCTTTGCCTGGCAATACTTCGCCATCTTCTTCGGCGTTGTGGTGGCGCTCATCCTGGAGCCCATTCCGGCCGCAGCCGTGGGCCTGGTGGGCGTGGTGCTCTGCGCCTCGCTGCTGCTCGTTCCTGCGCCCCCGCCACCCAAAGCTCCCGCGCCGCCCAAGGCCGACGCGGCCAAGCCCGCTGACGCCCCAAAGCCGCCTGACGGCGTAAAGGCGCCTGACGCCGCCAAGCCTGATGCCGCCAAACCCGCCGCCGCTCCGGCCGCAGCCGTCAAGGCCGATGCCGTCAAGGCCGATGCCGCAAAGCCCGCTGACGCGGCCAAGGTCGCAGCCGCCCCAGCAGCTGCTGCTGATGCCGCAAAGCCTGCCGCAGCCAAGCCCGCCGTGAAGAAGCCCACGCCCTCCGATGAGATCAAATGGGCGCTAAGCGGCTTCTCCAACGGCACCGTGTGGCTGATCTTCATCGCCTTCATGTTCGCCCTGGGCTACGAGAAAACCGGCCTGGGCAAGCGCATCTCGCTGGTGCTCATCAAGACCCTGGGCAAGCGCACCCTTGGCCTGGGCTATGCCGTGGCGCTCAGCGACCTGGCCCTGGCCCCGTTCATGCCGTCCAACACCGCGCGCAGCGGCGGCACCATCTTCCCCATCATCAAGAACATCCCGGAGCTTTACGGCTCCACCCCGGACCACGAGCCGCGCAAGATCGGCGGCTACCTCATGTGGACGGCGCTGGCCACCACCTGCATCACCAGCTCCATGTTCCTCACGGCCCTGGCCCCGAACCTGCTGGCCCTGTCCATCGTAGAGAAGTCCGTCGGCATCAAGATCGCCTGGGGCGAGTGGTTCATGGCCTTCGCCCCTGTTGGCATCACCCTGTTCCTGGCCACGCCCTGGCTGGTCTACGTCCTCTACCCGCCCACCCAGAAAGTCTCTGAGGACGCCCCGATCTGGGCCGCCAAGGAGCTGACCAAGCTTGGCCCCATCACCTCCAAGGAATTGACCATGGCCGGTCTGGCGCTCTTCGCCCTGCTGGGCTGGATCTTCGGAGACGCCTACCTCAACGCCACCCTGGTGGCGCTCATCGCGCTGTCGCTCATGGTCCTCACCAACGTCATCACCTGGGACGACCTGCTGGGCCACAAGCAGGCCTGGAACGTGCTGTTCTGGTTCGCCACCCTGGTCACCCTGGCCGACGGCCTGGCCAAGGTCGGCTTCCTGAAGTGGTTCGCCACCACCGCCGCCGGGGCCATGGCCGGATACACGCCCATGACCATTGTGGTCATGCTCCTGGTGCTGTTCTTCGTGGTGCACTACCTGTTCGCCAGCATCACGGCCCACGTGACGGCGCTTCTGCCCGTGTTCCTGACCACCGCGGCGGTCATCCCCGGCGTGAACATCAAGCTCCTGGCCATGCTGCTCTGCTTCAGCCTCGGCCTCATAGGCATCATCACCCCGTACGCCACCGGCCCGAGCCCCATCTACTACGGCAGCGGGTTCATCTCCCGGAAGGACTTCTGGGTCCAAGGCTTCATCTTCGGAGTCATCTTCCTGGCCGCGCTGGTCGCCATCGGCGTCCCGTACGTCGCGGGCCTGACCAGCTAGGACGGACCACACACCTCAAGCAAAGACCCCGGGGCGCAGGCTCCGGGGTCTTTTTGTTTGTGGCTCCCCGTCATTGCCGGAGGACGGCTCACACGAATTGTCGGCGCCCGGCTCTTGGTTGTTTGTCGGCTGGGGACTCTCGGCTGGGTGTGGGCAAATTAATCTCAACGAAACAGCGCCAGGGGCAGGAGATCAGCGCAGCAACGCCCAGGTGAGCTCGTGCTTGTTGTGCGCCAGGTGTATGAGCCTTGATCCGGGGATGGCAGCAAAAGCCCGCGCCGTCTCGTGGTCCGTCTCGGCCTGGAACTTCAGGGTGCACACGAAGTTGCGGCAGGCCCCGACCTCCAGCCAGCGCTGGATGAGACCAAGCAGCCGCTCCGGGTAGCAGGCCATGTCCGAGAACAGCCAGTCCACGGGCTTGTCCGGCGTTCCGGCCATGGCCGGGTCGAGCCCGAAGCCGCTGCCAAGGCAGTGGTCCACGTTCCCCATGGCCGAAATGCGCGGGTCAAGCAGGGCCTTGTCCACGCTGAACACCCGCGCGCCAAGCGTCGCCAGCACCCAGGACCAGCCGCCAGGGCTGGAGCCCAGGTCCAGGCACAGCTCGCCGGGTTTCGGTGCCACGCCGAGCAGCGTGAAGGTCTCCCAAAGCTTGAGGTAGGCCCGGCTGGGCGCGCTCTCGCGGTCCTCCACGAACTGCGGCTGTCCGTCCGGGTACGGGCTTGAGCAGTTGGGCGCGGCGATGAGCCAGCCCTCGTCCCACAGGGTCCACGAGCCCAGGGGGGCCGTGGGCGCGGGCACGCCGAAGACCTGCGGCCTGGCCGAAACCTTGGGCAGCTTGTCGGTGACGAGCGCGCTGCGCCGGGCCAGGCGCACCGGGTGCGGCCACCAGTTGCGCTGGATGTCACGCAGGGCCTTGGCCGTCTGGCCGATGCTCGGGGCCGGGATGAGCCGCGCGTCCAGCCAAGTGTTCTGCGCCCAGGCAGGCTTCGCCTGGTTCAAGACGGGCTCCGCCCGATTCACGGTGAAGACGAGGTCGCCATAGACAACATGTTCCGGTCCAGCAGCGCCAGCAAGGCCCAGCTCGTCCAGCAGCTCGGCCAGAAAGCCGGGCGCGGCCAGATAGCCCGTGAACGTGCCGGAATCCATCCAGCCGGGCAGGGCATCCGGCAAGGGGAATAGGAATTCGTCGGCAGCGCTGTTCGTGTCGGCGCGCATGTCAGGACTCCAGGTCGCCCACGGATTGGCCACAAAGCGTGAGGGCAGCGGCCTCGGCCACGCGCAGGCCGTCCACCGCACTGGACACGATGCCGCCAGCGTAGCCAGCGCCCTCGCCCGCCGGGAACAGGCCGGGCAGGCCCACGCTCTGCATGTCGGCCCCGCGCAGGATGCGCAGCGGCGAGGACGAGCGCGTCTCCACGCCGGTAAGCACGGCGTGCGCGTCGGCAAAGCCGCGCAGCTTGCGGTCAAAGACCGGGATGGCGTCGCGCAGGGCGGCCACGGCAAAGTCCGGCAGGCAGCGCGAGAGGTCCGCCGGGCGCACCCCCGGCTCGTAGCTCGGGTGGATCAGGCCGAAGCCCTGGGACGCGCGGCCCTCCATGAAATCACCCACGCTCTGGGCCGGGGCCGTGTAGTCGCTCCCGCCCAACTCAAAGGCCAGGCGCTCCCAGCGGCGCTGGAACTCCACGCCTGCCAGCGGGTTGTCGTTGCCCAGGTCGCCGGGGCCGATGTTCACCAGAAGCGCGCTGTTGCCGTTGGTGGCCGCGCGCGCGTGCAGGCTCATGCCGTTGGTCACCAGCCCGCCCTCCTCGCTGGCCGCAGCAATGACCGAGCCGCCGGGGCACATGCAGAAGGAGTAGACCGAGCGCCCGTTGGCCGCCTGATGGGAAAGCCTGTAGTCCGCCGGGCCCAGGGCCGGGTGCCCGGCCAGGTCGCGCAGCTGGGCCCGGTCGATGTCCCACTGGTGATGCTCCACGCGGCAGCCCATGGCGAAAGGCTTCTGCTCCAGGCGAACGCCGCCTGCATGCAGCATGGCGAAGGTATCACGCGCGCTGTGCCCCACAGCCAGGATCACCGCCGGGGCCGAAATCTCCGTGCCGTCGGCCAGCGTGACTCCTGCCACGCGGCCCTCGCGCACCAGCAGGCCGTCCACCCGAGCGCCAAAGCGCACCGCGCCGCCCAGGGCCAGGATGCTCTGGCGCAGGCCCAGCACCACGCCGCGCAGCAGGTCCGTGCCCACGTGGGGCTTGTGCTGCCAGAGGATGTCCTCGGGCGCTCCATGCGCCACCAGCTCGGCCAGCACCTTCCGGCTGCGGCCCCGGCGCTCCTTGATCTGGGTGGTCAGCTTGCCGTCGGAGAACGCGCCCGCCCCACCCTCGCCAAACTGCACGTTGCTCTCCGGTCCAAGCGGCCCGCCACGCCAAAAGGCGTCCACGCTGGCCGCACGCTCCTCGATGGCCTGGCCGCGCTCCAGCACCAAGGGCGCGAACCCGGCCTGAGCCAGGGCCAGGGCCGCGAACAACCCGCACGGTCCTGCGCCGATGACCACGGGCCGCGCCGGCAGCGTTGCCGGGGCCTGCACCGGGAAGCGGTAGCTCTGCTCCGCAGGCTGGGACACACCACAGCCCTCGCCACCGCCACTCCCGCCTGTTGCCGGGCAGTTTGCCAGCGCCCGCGCCTCATCCGGCACTTCCACGTCCAGGCTGTACAAAAACACGGCGGCGTTCTTCTTGCGCGCGTCCAGGCTGCGGCGCACCACGCGCAGGGAGGCGAGGTCGCCCACGGGAACGCCAAGGCGCTCTGCGGCAGCAATGCGGAGCTCGGCCTCGGCATGGGCCGGGCCGTCGGGCAGGGGCAAACGGATGTCAGTAAGACGGAGCATGATGGTCCTTGCGTAAGATGATATGCCGCTGGAGACCCGTTTCCTGGTCTGGGCGCAGGGGCTGGCCCCGCTCTACTCGCTCTTGTCCTTGAACGACACGGCGCCGCTCAGGATCTTCTTCACAGGGCAGCCGTTGGCGGCGTGCCTCAGGGTGGTGCGCTGGTCGTCGGTCAGCTCGCCCTCAAGGGCCATGCTGTACTCGAACACGGCCTCGTCCTTGTTCGCGGTGTTCAGGCTCACCTGAACCGTGATCCCGGCAAGGGGAATGCCGTGGTTCTCCGCCGCAACGCGCACAATGAGGTTGATGCAGGTGGCCAGGGAGGCTTCCAGCAGGGACGGCGGCGTGAACCCGGCGAACTTGCTGCCGTAGCTCACGGGGGTGTCGACCAGGGCCTCGTGCGTGCCATCGGTGAACGTGGCCATGAAATTCTCAGGAAGATTCGTGCTGGTGATCATTATATCTTTCCTAGATGGGGGGGAATCAATGCATCCAACGGGAGAGCAGGGGCGGCGCCCCTGGTCTTATCTTCAAGCCTGCCAGCGGGCGTAGATGGAGCGTGGCAACAGGCGCGCCTCGGCCCCGGGGGCCGTGTGCGGCACGGCCAGCTCGCCCACCTGGATGGTGCCGGACATGCCGCGCAGCACGTCCTGCAAAAGGTTGCCGAGCATGAGCGCCGAGGCCTCGATGTTGTACATGGTGAGCAGCAAGAGGCGCGCGTCGTCGGCCAGCAGGGTGCGGCAGTCCACCAGCAGGTCGCGCACCATGCCCTCCACCTTCCAGACCTCGCGGTTGGGGCCACGGCCAAAGGACGGCGGGTCGAGCAGGATGGCCTGGTAGCGGTTGCCGCGCCGCACCTCGCGCTGCACGAACTTGACCACGTCGTCGAGCAGGAAGCGCACCGGGCGGTCGCTTAAGCCCGACAGCTCCTGGTTGCGCTTGGCCCAGGCGATGGCCGGGCGCGAGGCGTCCACGTGGGTGGCGGCGAAGCCAGCGGTCTGGGCGGCCAGGCTGGCGGCCCCGGTGTAGCCGAAAAGATTGAGCAGCTTGGGGGCCTCGCCCTTTTTGGGGTACTGGGCCGCGACCTCGGCCAACAGCCGCCAGTGCGGGGCCTGCTCCGGGAACAGGCCGATGTGCCTGGAGGTCTCGGACACGCGCGCCTCAAGGGTAATCTGCTTGCCACCGGGCAAATCCAGGCGCAGGGGCCAGGCCTTGGGGACTTTCCCGTTGACCGTGAGCCGCCCCTCCTCGTCCTGGCTGGCGTTGGCCTTGGCCCACTCGGCTTCGCCCAGCGCGGGCCGCCACCAGGCCTTGGGCTCGTGGCGCACGATGAGAATCTTCCCGAAGCGTTCGAGCTTGCGGGAATCGCCGGAATCGATGAGTTCGTATTCCGGCCAGCCGGGGGTCACAACGGGGATCTGGGTCACTCGGTCACTCCAAAGTCGCTTTCATAAAAGATTGTGCCCAGCACGTGCGCGCTCTCGCCCGGCGTATAGCCCGGCTCAATGCCGCCGCCGTGGTGATAGGCGCAGATAAAGCGCGGGCCGTCCGCATCGGCGGGCAGTTCGGTCCAGCCGGAATAGCCGAAGTCCGCCGGGCTGGCCTGGCGGTCGTTCTTCAGCTCCAGCACGCCTCCTCCGTGGCCAGGGACATGTGCCGCCACACGGCATCGCAGGCGTTGTCGGCCTGGCGCACCACGGCTCCCACCAGGATGGGCCGCGTTTCGCCGGACATGCGGTCCACCGGGTACTCCCCACGGGCGTGGCCGTCAATGAACAAGCGGCACAGCCCGGGCTCGTACTCGATGCGCACGGTGTGGAAGCGCCCCGGCTTCCAGGGGATGGGCAGGGCGTCGTCCAGGTCCGGGGCCAGGCAGTCCGGGTACAGCTTCCACCACAGGCCCAGGCGGATGCCGCAGCCGTTCACGTCCGCCGAGACCACCTTGACCTCGGCCTCGAACACCGCGCGCGCCGAGGCCGGATCGGTGAGCGGCCGCAGGGAGTAGCGCACGGGCGAGCTTGTGGCCGTGGGCGGCCCGGACTCGTTCTTGATCACCAGCCCGCGTTTTGTCAGGCGCGGATTGCCCGGCACGGGGTGCAGGCCGTGGACCTCGAAGTCCGAGCAGAGGTCGTCGAGGCTGCCCAACCAGGCCTTGGTGCCGGGGTCCGGGCCGACATCGCGGTAGGTGACGAGCAGCCGCCCGCCGCTGGTCCAGCCAAGCGTGGGCCGGTGCCCGATGAGCGGGGTTGGTTGGGGCTGGCCCCAGGTGGATCCGCCGTCCTCGCTGAGGCAATAATACATGGGTTCGCCCACGAAGGAGTTCTCGCGCATGAGGGCGAGCAGGCGCGGCGGCCCGCCCACAAGCTCCTGGGGCAGGCGAATGACCGAGGCCTCGCAGAGCACCAGGCACTTTTCGTTGGCGATGACCGAGAACTGCTCCCAGCTGCGGCCCAGGTTGCGCGAGAGGTACGCCATCTGCTCCGAGGGGGCCTGGCGTATCCTGGGCTGGGCCTGGCTGCCCCGGTGCTGGTGCCCGGTGGTGAGGAGGAACTGGCCGTCCAACTCCACCATGCGGTCCTGCAGGCCGTGCCCCAGGCCGGAGCCCGGCTGCTGCGCCCAGGTGCGGCCCTGGTCGGCGCTGAAGTACAGAAGCGGCCCGGCGTCGTCGACGATGATCAGCGTGCCGTCCGCCAGACGGGTGATGCGCGGGCAGTGGGACTCCGTGGCGCAGAGGATGCGCGCGGCGGACCAGGTGCGGCCCAGGTCCGCGCTCTCGCGCAGGAGCAGCCTGCGCCGGGTGCCCACGTGGCGGTCGAACTCATTGTAGACGCAGAGCAAGCGGCCGTCATCCGTCAGGCACAGGTCCGGAAAACACAGGTAGTGGCCCTGGCGGCGGTCGATGACCACGTGCCGGTCGGCTACGGTGTCCAGGCTCGGCATGGTGCCCTCCGGTATGTTAGACAAACTCTAGATATTTTCTAACTCTTCCTATTCTTATCAAAACTTCTTCCGTGTCGCCTCTGCCCTGATCAGTCCTTCTCCCGTTCGTCGATGACGCGCTTGGTCTTGGCGAAGCTGCGCGGCAGGCTGCCGGGAGGCAGAATCTCCACCTTGGCGCTGACCAGGATCTGGTGCTTGATGTCCTCGGAAACGGCCTTGGCCAGGGCGGTGGCCTCGGCCTCAGGGGTCTCGGCGCGGCGCTCGGCGCGCACCACCATGTGGTCCAGGCCGTCGGCCCGGGTAAGGCTGATCTGGTACTCGCTCTGCATCTGCGGGTGCCTTTCCAGCACGGCTGCCACCTGGCCAGGGTAGATGTTCACGCCGCGGAAGATGATCATGTCGTCGCTGCGGCCCTGGATGCGCTCGTGGCGAGGCATGCAGCAGCCGCAGGGGCAGGCGCCGGGGATGAGCCGGGTCATGTCGCGGGTGCGGTAGCGGATGAGCGGGCTGGCCTCTTTTTTCAGGCTGGTGATGACCATCTCGCCCAGCTCGCCCGGGGCCACAGGCAGCAGCGTGTCCGGGTCGATGATCTCCAGGATGTACATGTCGCCCCAGTAGTGAATGCCTTGGTGCGCCTCGCACTCGATGCCCGCGCCCGGGCCGTAGATCTCGGTCATGCCGGAGATGTCGAAGCCGTGCTCCACGCCCAGCGCCTCCTCGAAGCGCTGACGCATGCGCCTGGTGTGCGCCTCGGCCCCGAAGATGGAGCGCTTGAGCTTGATCTTGCCGCGCAGGTTCTGCTTCTCCACTTCCTCGCCCAAGAGCAGCGCCATGCTGGCGGTGGAGCACAGGCAGGTGGAGCCCAGGTCTGTCAGCATCTGCAGCTGTATGTCGAGCATGCCCGGCCCCACAGGCAGGGCCATGGCCCCGAAGCGCTCGCAGCCGAGCTGGAAGCCCGCCCCGGCGGTCCACAGGCCATACCCGACGCAAATCTGCACGCGGTCAAGGGTGGTCAGCCCGGCCATCTCGTAGCAGCGGGCGAACATGTTGGCCCAGTCGTCAATGTCCTTCTGCGTGTAGGAAAGGATCTTCCGCTTGCCCGTGGTCCCGCTGGAGCCGTGGATGCGCACCACCCTCTCCTCGGGCACGCTGAGCAGCGGCAGGGGATACTCGGCCTGCAGGTCGTAGGCCGTGGTGAAGGGCAGCCTGGTCAGGTCGGACAGGTGCTTGATGTCGCCGGGGTGCAGTCCAGCCTCTTCCAGGCGGCGCCTGTAGAAGGGGCTGCCCTGGAAGGCGTGGTGCAGGGTCCATTTGAGGCCCTCCTGCTGCACGGCGGCGAGCTCGTCGGCGCTCATGTCCGGGATGAAACGGGCGGATTCGGTCATTGGGCGGTTCTCCTCACGTGGGGCGCTTGTGGGGCCGGACGAAATACGATAGCTCCGCACTTGGGCAGCGGGAGCAGCGCGGTTCGCTCGGCTCCCGGCATCATGCAGGAGATTGGCCCGATCTTCAAGCCCAGACACCCGATATTCAGGCCGAGACCGTTGTCGCGAGGGAGATCAACACCTGTGGAATTGCCCCTGTTCTCGATTCTGGCAGCCCTGCTCGGCCTGATCCTCGGCAGCTTCGCCACCTGCGCGGGCTACCGCCTGGCCTCGGGCGGCAGCGTGACCAGCCCGGCGCGCTCCTTCTGCCCGGCCTGCGGCCACACCCTCACCTTTCGCGAAAACATCCCGCTTTTGGGCTTTCTGCTCCAGGCCGGGCGCTGCCGCTTCTGCCAGGCCAAGATCCCCCTGCGCTACCCCCTTGCCGAATGCGCCAACGCGGGCTTCGCCATTGCCGCAGCCTCGGTGTTCGGACCGTCCTGGCACTTTCTCGTGGCCGTGGGCTTCGGCACGCTGTTCGTGGTGCTCTCGCTCATTGACCTGGAGACCTGTCTTTTGCCCGATGTGCTGACCCTGCCGGGCGCGGTTCTGGCCTTTCTGGCCTCCGCGCTGCTGCCCCGGCTGCACACCCTGGGCATCGGCTGGCGGGCGGCGCTTGTGGGCGCGCTGGTCGGCGGCGGCGGGCTGTGGCTCATCGCCTGGCTCTACCGCCGCATCCGGGGCGAGGACGGCCTTGGCCTGGGCGACGCCAAGCTCATGCTGCTGGCGGGGGCGCTTTTGGGACCCGTGGCCGTGCCCCTGACCCTGTTCGCCGGAGCGGTGCTGGCCCTGCCCGTGGGGCTTGTCGTTGCTCGGCGGGCCGCCAGGCAGGGGGAAGGCGACGGCCTGCGCACGGCCCTGCCCTTCGGCCCCTTCCTCTGCGCCGGAGCCGCAACCTACCTGCTCGCCGGGCCGCAGTTCCTGCGCTGGTGGCTGGGCCCGGCCCTGTTCTAGTGCAGCCCAGACCTTTCTCTCCCGCATTGACAGGACCCCAACGATTCCGTAGCTCCTGAAACATGGAGGAACGCCCATGCTCCGACAGCCCCTGCCCTTCATCCTAGGCGGCCTGATCCTGACGGCCTTTCTGATCCTTTCCGCAGCCCCGGCCCTGGCGTCGGATTCGGCAGATCCCGCCGGAAGCGTCAAATCCTTCACCGGCGTGGCCCAGGTGACTCGCCAGGGCACGGCCCCCGCGGCCCTCAAGCCCGGTGACCGCATCTTCGAGAAAGACGTGCTGACCACGGACGCCGTGGGCAGCCTGGGGCTCATCATGCGCGACAACTCCCTGGTCTCGCTGGGGCCTGGCAGCAGGCTCGTGGTGGAACGCTTCCTGTTCGCCCCGGAAAAGGGCGCCCTGGCCTCGCTGCTGCGCGTGGCCAAAGGCTCCGCCGCCTGCGTCACCGGGGAGATCGCCAAGCTCTCGCCGGACTCCGTGAAGGTCATGACCCCCACCGCCAGCATCGGCATCCGCGGCACGCACTTCCTGGTGAACGTGGACGAGGCGTCCGCAGAAAAGGAGGGACGCTGAGATGCGCGCCGCCCGCCTGCTCCCGCTGTTGCTGTTCGTCCTTGTTCTTTCGGCCTGCGGCAAGAGCAAAAACGTGGTGCTCCTGCTGCCCGACCCGGACGGGCACGTGGGCAGCGTTGTCGTCACAAACGCCCAGGGCAGCCAGGTCCTGACCCAGGCGGGCACAGCCACGCGCACCGCGCCCAAGGCCGCGCCCACCCCGCCCGAGGTCCTCTCCGCCCAGGAGCAGGAAGAGCTCTTCGGCCCGGCCCTGCGCGCCCTGCCCACCAGGCCGGTGCGCTACATTTTGTACTTCATGAGCGATGGCGTGCAGCTTACGTCAGAGTCCAAGGCCCAGCTGCCGCAGGTCCTGGACACCGCCAGGGAGCGCCAGTCACGCGACATCGCCGTGGTCGGCCACGCCAGCAAGGCCGGGGACGAGGGCTACAACATCGAGCTCTCGCGCAGGCGGGCCGAAACCGTGCGCAAGCTCCTGGTCAAGGACGGGCTGCCGCAGGAGGCCTTTGAGGTCACCTCCCACGGCTCGGCCAACCCGCTGGTGCAAAGCTCCAACCCGCACGAGCCGAAGAATCGCCGCGTGGAGATCACCATCCGCTGAGGCTACGGTCTGCTGTTATTCTAAAAAAACGGCCTTCCGGGCTCCTCGACAACGGCCTCGGTTTGGCCTAGATTGCCGCCTCGCGAACGCTTGCGTCCGCCCGCCACTTTCCTCATGCATCCCAAGGAGGCCCCATGATCCTGCTCGACGGCAAAAAGACGGCCCAGTCCATCCGCACGGAACTCAAGGTCGAGGTGGCGGAAATGACCGCCGCGCATGGCCGCGCGCCAGGTCTGGCGGTCATCCTCGTTGGCCAGGACCCGGCCTCCCAGGTCTACGTGCGCAACAAGGAGCGCGCCTGCGCCGAGGTCGGCATCGCCTCGTTCCCGCACGTGCTCCCCGCCAGCACCACCCAGGCCGAACTCGAAGCCCTCATCGCCCGGCTCAACGCCGACGTGCTGGTGGACGGCATCCTGCTGCAACTGCCGGTTCCGGGCGGGCTGGACAGCCGCGCCCTGCTGGAGCGCATCGCCCCGGACAAGGACGTGGACGGCTTCCACCCGCAGAACATGGGCAGACTCGCCCTGGGCCTGCCTGGCTTCGCGCCGTGCACCCCGGCCGGGGTCATCGAGCTTCTGCGCCGCTATGATCTGCCCACTCAGGGCAAGCACGCCGTGGTGGTGGGCCGCAGCAACATCGTGGGCCGCCCGCTGTCCATCATGCTTTCCCAGCCGGGCCGCTTCGGCGACGCCACGGTGACGATCTGCCACTCGCGCACCCCGGACCTTGCCGAGCAGTGCCGCCGCGCGGACTTCGTGTTCGCGGCCATCGGCAAGCCCAAGTTCGTCACCTGCGACATGGTCAAGCCCGGCGCGGTGGTGGTGGACGTGGGCATCAACCGCGTGGACGAAGGCCTTGTGGGCGACTGCGACTTCGAGATCCTGTGCGCCACTGCCAGCGCCATGACGCCCGTGCCCGGCGGCATCGGCCCCATGACCATCGCCATGCTGCTCAAGAACACGGTCCAGGCCTGCAGGGAACACACCGCCGCGTAACATCCGCAAGCAGACGACGCGGGGCACCTCCGGGAGCGGTTCACCCCGGCCCAATATGCCCGGGCGCACAGGGATAGGAAGGGTTAGGCCTTTCGGTCCCGCAGGCCGAGCACCTGCCGCAGGGTCCGCTCAAGCTCCACCATCTGCACGGGCTTGGACACGTGGCCGTCCAGGCCCGCTGCCAAAAACTTCTCGCGGTCGCCGCTCATGGCGTAGGCAGTGAGCGCAATAATCGGGATGCGCGCCTTGGGCGCCAGCTCCGGCAAGGTGCGGATGCGCTTCGTGGCCTCGACCCCGTCCATCTCCGGCATCTGGATATCCATGAGGATGCAGTCGAAGTCGTCGGCTTTCAAGGCCTCCACCGCAGCCTTGCCGTTGCCCACGGCGGTGACGGCGTGGCCCAGCCGCGTGAGCATCACCTTCATGGCCAGCTGTCCGATGGGTTCGTCTTCGGCCAGCAGGATCCTGAGCGGCCGCAGGCCCACCAAAGCCCCCTCCACAATCTCGTCCGACCGCGTCTCCCCAAGGTTGCTGGCCGTTGGCAGGGCCAGGGTCAGGTGCATGGAGGTGCCCCGCCCGACCTCGCTCTCCACCGTCAGGTCGCCGTGCATCATGCCCACGATGCGTTTGATGATGGTAAGCCCCAGGCCCGCGCCCTCATATTGCCGGGTGTAGGCCCCATCCACCTGGGAAAAGCGCTCGAAGATCTGGCCCAGCTTGTCGTCCGGGATGCCGATGCCCGTGTCGGCAACGCTGAGGTGCAGCCAGACGCGCCCATCCCGCCGGGCAAAGGAGTTCGCCCAAGCCGAGATGGTCACCCCGCCCAGGCTCGTGAACTTCACGGCATTGCCCACAAGGTTGAACAGAATCTGCCGGATGCGCGCCTCGTCGCCCACGAGAAACGCAGGCACGGAGTCGTCGATCTCCACGGCGTAGGCCAGGCCCTTGCGCTGGCTGTTCAGCTCGAAGACCTGGGTCACGGAGTCGAACAAGCCGGCCACGGCAAAGGGCTTCACCTCCAGGGTCACGGCCCCGGCCTCGATGCGCGAGAAGTCCAGGATGTCGTTGAGGAGCAGGAGCAGGCGCGATGAGGCGTCATAGGCCTTGGACGCATAGTCGCCCAATTCTCCGCCGAGGTCAGCCGAGATGAGCAGGAGCAGCATGCCCAGCACGCCATTGAGCGGCGTGCGTATCTCGTGGCTCATGTTGGCCAAGAACTCGCTCTTGGCGCGGTTGGCTGCCTCCGCAGCGTCCTTGGACTGGATGAGCTGGGCCTGGGCGTCCAGGCGCTCCAGCTCGGCCGCCGCGCGCACGCCCACCAGCCGCAACAGGGACTCCACATGCGACTGGTCGGACATGGGGCGGCGTCCGATGACCGCGATGAGCCCGATGGCCCTGCCCCGGTGGTCCCAGAGGATGGTCCCGGCGTAGCTCTCGGCCTGCATGTCCTGCAGGGCCTGATCCTTGGGGAACTTCCGGCGCACGCCGTCGGGATGGAAGCAGACCTTGTTGGCAGCCAGTTCGCCGCAGGGAGTGTCGGCCAGGGCGTAACGCTCGTTGTCCCGGAAGGCGTGGTCGAAGTACACGGCCACGGTCTGGGCATGGAGCCCGTCCGTCTCCAGCCGGTCGATGCAGATGAAGTCCATGCCCAGGGTCTGGCCCAGGTAGCGAGCCAGGGAGCGAAAGAACTCCTCGCCGCCGGTGCTGCCAAGGCCGCCGAAGGAATCGGTGCCGCAGTTCACCAGGAAGTTCAGGGTCTCCTCAGTGCGCTTGCGCTCGGTGATGTCGATGCCCACGCCCGTGAAATACGTCCGCCCGTCGATCTCCAGCTTCACCGCAGTGAAGTAGAACGCAATCCTCTCGCCGCTCTTGGTCTGCAGCTCAGCCTCGGCAAAGGCGTGGCCGTCGCGCATGACCCGCTCAATGCTCTGGGTGATCTTCTCCTGGGCCTGCGCGTCGCCCTTGTACCAGTCGAGCAGGTGCATCCCGGAGAGCTCCTCGGCAGTGTAGCCGGTGATCTCCTCATGCTTCTTGTTCCAGCGCACCAGCCGTCCGTCGGCGTCATAGAGGTAGAGCAGGCCCGGCACGCTGTCGAGCACGGCATCGGAGAACCTGCGTTCGCGGGCCACGGCCTCCTCGGCGTCCTTGCGCTCGGTGATGTCGTCGAAGATGCCCAGGACGCCAACAACCTGCCCCGCCTCGTCGGTCATGGGCAGCTTGCTCGTCTCGATCCACAGGTGGCTGCCGTCGCTGTTGAGCAGCCGCTCTGCATACCGGTGCTTGCCGCTGCTGCTCTGCATCACGAACCGGTCGTCGGCGCGATAGGCTTCGGACTCCTCAGGCAGCCAGGGCAGGTCGAAGTCCGTCTTGCCCACAATCAGGGCGGGGCTGTCCAGCCCTGCGGTGCGGGCGAAGGCCTGGTTGCAGCCCTGGTATACGCTCTGTGTGTCCTTCCAGAAGATGGACTGTGGCACGGTGTTCAAGATGGTCTCCAGCACGCGGCGGTTCTCGCGCAGGGCCTTGGCCGCGTCTTCGCGCTCACGCAGGAGCTGGGCCAGCCGCATGTTCTGGTAGGCCTTCTCGGAGAGTTCATTTGCCAGGACGAACAGCGCATCGGCCACATGCCGGAACTGCTCCACGGACATGAAGGGCACCTCGGAGAGGGCCTGCATGAACGTCTCCGGGTCCGCGCCGATGGTCTCGGCGTATGCCAGCATGTGCGCGTCGTCCTGGTGTTCGTTGCGCACCTGGCCGATGAGCCAGTTGGCGACATGACGGCCGCCCACGGTGATGCTGGCCCCGGCGTCCCAGAGCCCGCCGGACAGGCAAGGCTGGATGGTCGGGCCGTCCGGGTTGTAGCGGCCAAGCACGGCGTCGGACTTGTAGCAGCATTGGCGGCCCAGCTTCGTGCCCCGGATCACCTTCATGCACAGGCGGCAGAAGTTGCTCGGCCGGGTGATGGGCGTGCCGTCCAGGCCCGTGATGATGGACGCGACACCAGTGGCCTTGGAAAAGGCGTCCTGAATCTTCTGGAGGTCCTTCAGGTCGAAGATATCCGTGAAGGCGACAGGGGGAAATTCTGGTTTCGCCGCTCGCTTGGACATGTTGCTCCTCGTCTGCATGGATTCATAGCCTGAGGATTGTATAGTCGGCGTGCGAACTCAAGTAAAATTCTGACGTGGAACGCAAGCGACCTCGCGCAAGGCCTGCCGGAGAAGATCCATCTCTACCGGCTTGGGCACGTGCCCGTCCAGGCCGACGGCCAGGAACCTCTCGCGGTCTCCGCTCATGACGTAGGCCGTCAGCGCGATGATGGGGATGTGCGCCTTGTGCGCCAGTTCCGGCATGGTGCGGATGAGCCTTGTGGCCTCGACCCCGTCCATGTCCGGCATCTGGATGTCCATGAGGATGCAGTCGAAATCACCAGCCTTGAGCGCCTCAACGGCCATGCGCCCCGTCTCCACAGAGACCACCTCATGCCCCATGCGCCCGAGCAGGACCCGCATTGCCAGCTGGCTGGTGGCGTCGTCCTCGGCCAAGAGGATGCGCAGGGGCCGCTCCGCCTCGGCTGACAAGTCCATGCCCTCGGCATGCTGCGCCAGGACCACGGCCTGCTGGGTGCCCAGGACGACGTACAGGTTTATGCTGGTTCCCTGGTCCACCGTGCTCTCCACGGAGATGCCACCCTGCATGAGGCCCACGATGCGCTTCACGATGGCCAAGCCCAGGCCCGCGCCCTCGTACTGGCGCGTGAACGTGCCGTCGTTCTGGGTGAACCGGTGGAATACATAGTCGATCTTGTCGTCCGGGATGCCGATGCCGCTGTCTGCCACGGACAGGTACAACCGGATACGGCCCGGCCCGAACGTCTCGCCGGATCCGGCCCAGGCCTCGACGCGCACGCTGCCGGAGCTTGTGAACTTCACCGCGTTGCCCACGAGGTTGAACAAGATCTGCCGCAGTCGCGCCTCGTCACCCAAAAGGGTCTCGGGCACGCCCGGATGCACGAGGAAGGACAGCTCCAGCTTCTTGGCCGCACAGGGCACCTGGAAGATTGAGGCCACGGAGTCGAAGAGTCGGGACATGCTGAGAGGATCACTGCGAAGTTTGAGCCGTCCGGCGTTCATCCTGGAGAAATCGAGCACATCGGTGAGCAGGGAGAGCAGCCTGTGGCCGGCACCCACGGCCAAGTCGATGTAGCTGCGCTGCTCCGCATCGGCGTTGCCGGCCTGCATGAGCTGGAGCATGCCAAGCATGCCGTTCAGGGGCGTCCTGATCTCGTGGCTCATGTTGGCCAGGAATTCACTCTTGGCCTTGTCCGCAGCCTCGGCACGGATGCAGGCCTGCACCAGCTCCACCTCCATCTGCTTGCGCCCGGAGATGTCCGTGAACAGACCGACCGCGCCGATGCAGGCGCCATCGTCCTCAAACAGCGGCGTGTCGTTCATGATGACCCAGCAGCACGTTCCATCCGCCCGGTTCAGGCACACGTCGAGAGCCGAACGATGCACGGCTTCGGGCAGGGTGCACACGGAGTCCAGGGTCGACGGGATGCCGAAATCAGCAGGAGCGCGGCCCATGACCTGCTCCTGCGGCAGTCCCAAAAGTTCGCACATGCGCGCGTTGACAAAGGAGACCAGTCCGTCCGCACCCAGGATCCAAACGCCTTCCGCAGCGGTCTCCACCAGCATCCGCAGGCGGTTCTCCCCGTCCCGGCGCGCTTGTTCCGCATGGCGCAGCTCAGTGATGTCCTTGGTGGAGGAATAGATAAGCTCGCGCCCGCCAATAACCATCCGCCGCCCGGAGAGCAGGCAGTGCCGCAGCGCGCCGTCCTTGCGCCGCACGGTCAAGGCATAGTTGTGGATGGCCCCGTGACTGGCCATCAGTTCGCGCATCTCATCGCGCTGGCTCAGATCGGTCCACAGGTGCAGCTGCGTGGCGTTTTTGCCGAGAATCTCCTCTCGGGAATAGCCGATGAGCTCCACAAAGGCGTCATTGACCTCCACGAAGGTGCCGCTCAGCTCGGCCAGGCCCACGGGGTCCACGCCGTCGTGCATCAGGGTGCGAAAGAACTCCTCGCTCTTGCGCAGGGCGCCCTCGATCTCCATGATCTTGGTGATGTCCTTGGTCACCGTGAGCACCATGGGCACCCCGCCAAGGAGGGTGATGCGGGCCGAGAGCAGGCAGCGGCGAACCCGTCCCGACCGGTCGATCAGGTCGGCCTCAAAGGCCCGCACCGAGCCCTGCGCCGCCAGGGCCGCGAAGAAGGCGGCGCGCTGGTCCAGGTTCCGCCACAGGTTGATGTCCTTGACCGTGCGTCCCAGGACCTCCTCTCGATCATAGCCGCTCTGCTCGCAGAAGGCGTCGTTCACCTCCACGAACTCGCCATCAGTCCTGGACAAGGTGATCGGGTCGAGGCTGGCCTGGAAGGCCCCGCGCAGAAGTTCCTCGCTCTTGCGCAGGGCCTCCTGGGTGGCCGACATCTCGCTGACGTTGCGGATGGAGCTCATGACCAGGGTTTCCCCGTCCAGCACGATGAGCGAGGCCGAAACAAGGGAGGCGAACTCGCCCAGGTTTTTCGTGCGCAAGCGCACCTCGAACTCGCGGACTCGGCCCTGCGACTTGAGCAATGCAAAGAACTGATCGCGCTGCTGAGAATCAACATAAAATCCAAAATCCTGGACGTTCCGGCCCAGGAGTTCTTCACGGGCGTAGCCCGCCACCTCGCAATAACAGCGGTTCACAGCGAGGATAAGACCGCTCGTGCCTGTAATCTGCATGGGCTCCGGGCAGTCCTCAAGGAAGGCTTGGTAGGTCTCAAGGGTCATGTGCTGAGGCGGCGCGGCAGGCACTGGCGCAGCGGGCGGTTGCGTTTCGCTGGGTTCGCTCTGTCTGGGTGGCATCCAGAACCTCCGAGATTCAGGACTCTTCGTCACGGAAACACCTTTTCCGAGTCTTATTCAATTACACCATCTCAACTGTACATGTCCAGCCGTAAGCCGTTTTTTTCACTTCGCGCAGCGACCAGACGCCGTTCGAATGGAAAAGCCGGATCCCAAAACAGCAAAGACAGGGCTGTACAAGGCATCTGCAAAACGCTGAGACGAAGCATTCACCGGGCAGACTCGAAGAAGCATCAAGCAACAGACCTGCGCCAACCCCTGGACTGAATACAGGAGCGCCGAAAGAGGCGGCGCAAAAGGCGGTGAGGAACCGGAGGCGGTTGACACCAGCGGCGCAAGACCCGGCGCAATCCCGAAACTCGACACCACATCCTGGCGCAGGACCTCGATTTTTGGGCGCCTGGACGATCCGGAGCGCGGCGCGGCGGTGCTGCTGTGCGTAGCACATCCCGTACCGCGGGAGCCTTGACAGACCCGGTGCGGCGTGACTACACGGCACGCGACCTAGAAATCTGTACCGGAGTCAACCCTACATGCGCATCCCCGCCAGCCTGCTCGCCGTTTCCATGCTGCTCCTTCTTGCCCTGCCCGCGCTGGCGGCGGAGTCCGCACCCGGCCCCCAGCTCAAGGCTCCCACGGAAGAAGCAGCCAAGCCCATGGACAGCGAACTGGCCCGCGAGCACCAGCGCTTCTCGCAGTTCGCCCGCCAGCAGGTGGAGCGCATGAACGCCAACATCCTCGGCGGCAAAAACAGCATGCACGTGCGCAAGGGCTCCGACGGCCTGTACCACGCCAGCTACAAGACCATCGACCTGGGCGAAGTGGTCTTCCGGGTGCACCGGGCGCAGCACGATCCCCGCTATTTCGTCGGCGACATGGTCTACAAGGAACTCGTCCTGGAGAGCGTGGGGCAGACGGCCGAGGCCTGCCGCAGGGGCTCCTTTGCAACCGTGGCCGAGAAACCCAACCGCATCATCTACTCCTCCAAGTGCGGCGGCGGCTGGAACTAGCACCAGGCCAATGCGCCCATGAGCGCGCCCATGCGCGCGCTGGATTGTTTATCCGCCTCACGCCTTGTCCCTCCCCTTTCCCCTCCTACGCCTCAGGATCCTTGCGTCCTGGCCTCGCCCCTTTGGCAGCCCCGCCAGCGCTCTGTTGACGGCCAGAGGCGGTGACATCCCTGCCCAGTCCCCCCGTCCCTCCTCAGGCTGATCCAAAGACGGCAGCAGGCCATTTTCCTGGGCAAACCGGCTGATCCCTGGCGCGAAAAAAAGGCTGCGACAAACACCGCAACCCTTTCTCAACATCAAATGGCAAGGGGTCGCTTCAGAACCCCGGCCCAATTCCGGCTACTTCATGGGCGGGAAGGCTGCGGGGTTGCTAACGTACCAGACAACGCCGCCTCCCTGGCCTTGGCCTTGCGCCTGTAGGCGTGCAGAATGGGCTCGGTGTAGCCGCTCGGCTGGACGCGGCCCAGGAAGATGAGGTCGCGGGCCGCAGCAAAGGCCAGGCTATCGACGAAGGCCGGAGCCATGGGCCGGTAGTCCTGGCTGCCCGCGTTCTGGCGGTCCACCACGGCGGCCATGCGCTGGAGCGTCTCCAGCACCTGCTCCCGGCTGACAAGCCCGTGGTGTAGCCAGTTGGCGATGTGCTGGCTGGAGATGCGCAGGGTGGCCCGGTCCTCCATGAGCCCCACGTCGGTGATGTCCGGGACCTTGGAGCAGCCGATGCCCGCATCCACCCAGCGCACCACGTAGCCCAGGATGCTCTGGATGTTGTTGTCCAGTTCCTGTTGGATGTCCGCTTCGCTTGGCCGGGCCGTGAGCAGGCCCACGGTCAGCAGGTCCGAAAGCTTGGCCTTGCGCACGCCTGCGAGTTCCCGCTGCCGGGCGAACACGTCCACCTGATGGTAGTGCATGGCGTGCAGCGTGGCCGCCGTGGGCGAGGGCACCCAGGCGCAGTTGGCCCCGGCCCTGGGGTGCTCGGCCTTGACCGCCACCATCTCGGCGAGACGGTCGGGCTTGGCCCACATGCCCTTGCCTATCTGCGCCTTGCCGGAGAGGCCGCAGGCCAGGCCCACCTCAACGTTCCAGTCCTCGTAGGCCGCGATCCAGGGCTCGGCCTTCATGGCGTTCTTGCGCACCATGGGACCGGCCTCCATGTTGGTGTGGATCTCGTCGCCCGTGCGGTCCAGGAAGCCGGTGTTGATGAACACCACCCGACCGCAGGCCGCGCGGATGCATTCCTTGAGGTTCACCGTGGTCCGGCGCTCCTCGTCCATGATGCCGATCTTGAGGGTGTTCCTGTCCAGGCCCAGGGCGTCCTCGACCAGATCGAAAAGCTTGCAGTTCAGGGCCACTTCGTCCGGACCGTGCATCTTGGGCTTGACGATGTAGATGCTGCCCGAGCGGCTGTTCCGGCCCTTGGCCGCGCCCTGAAGGTCATGCTGGCCAATGAAGCCCGTGGCCAATGCGTCGAGCATGCCTTCGGGAATCTCCTTGCCCGCCGCGTCGAGCACCGCGCCCGTGGTCATGAGCATGCCCACGTTGCGGATGAAGAGCAGGCTGCGGCCCGGCAGGGTCAGAGCCTGGCCGTTCGGGCCGATATAGGTCCGGTCCTGGGCCAGGCTGCGGGTGAGCTGCCTGCCGCCCTTGTCGAAGGTGTCGGTCAGGTCACCCTTCATGAGCCCCAGCCAGTTGCGGTAGGCCGAGACCTTGTCCGCGGCGTCCACTGTGGCCACGGAGTCCTCGCAATCCTGGATGGTGGTCAGCGCCGCCTCCAGGATCAGGTCCTTGACCCCGGCCGGGTGGGCCTGGCCCACGAGGTGGCTGCGGTCGATGGCGATCTCCAAGTGCAGGCCGTGGTTGCGCAAAAGGACGGCGGAGAGCTCGGGGCCGCCCAGGTACCCCACGAACTGGTCAGGCCGGGCCAGTCTGGTGACGCTGCCGTCTGCCAGCTCGACGGCCAGTTCGGCGGCCAAGTCCCTGCCGCCGGACCGGTCCTTGAGGAAATACCGCCGCACCTGGCTATGCTGCCCAAGGGCGAGCGGCGCGGCCTGGTCCAGAAAGGCGGCGGCATAGACCATCACCTTGGCCCCGCGCACGGGATTGTAGCCCCGGCCGCGCTCGGCCCCGTCGGTCTCAGGCAGCACGTCGCTGCCGTAGAGCGCGTCGTAGAGGCTGCCCCAGCGGGCGTTGGCCGCGTTCAGGGCGTAGCGGGCGTTGGTCAGGGGCACCACCAGCTGCGGACCGGCGACAAGGGCGATCTCCGGGTCCACATTCTTCGTGGTGATGGAGAAGTCCGGCCCCTCGGGCAGGAGATAGCCGATGCTGGAAAGAAATTCACGCGAGGCGGCAGGATCCTGGGGTTTCCCGGCACGCTCGAGCCACCAGGCGTCAATGGCGATCTGGAGGGCGTCGCGCCGGGCCAGCAGGGACGCGTTTTTCGGGCCGAGCTCGTCCAGGATGGACTCCAGCGCGGACCAGAATATCCCCGGGGCCAGGCCCGTTCCCGGAGCCGCCTCGTGTTCGATGAAGTCGTGCAGCGCCTTGGCCACGGACAGCTCGCCAATCTGGATGCGTTCGCTCATGGGGGATTCCTTTTTGATTTTGCTCGGTTCCAATGGCGCGATGGACGTCGAGGGGGGGTGCTTCGCCCGCAGGCCCCATTCTGCAGGCAATTCTATTCCCAGGCGCAGCCCGTGGCAAGCGGCAGTCCAGGGAAACCCCGGCCTGCCTCTGGGATCAATCCCATGGCAAGCGCCTTTCCGGGCCTGAACGGGGCCGGGCCGGGCGGAATCCTTGGAACAGAAAAAGCCCGGCCCCCTTGCAGGGACCGGGACATGATTTCTGGCGGAGAGGGAGGGATTCTCGTCTGTGAACAAGAAATCCCTTTCCTTTCAGCTAGATATATTCACTGTTCCTGAGCCAAATGTAACGCCTCACTGGAACAGTTTCAAGTCTTTTCGTCATCCTTCTGCCTGGGCCTGGATACCCAAGCCCTCGGGTAGGGGCGAGCGCCGGAGACCGCTGCCGCATCATGCTCACGCTTGAAGGCCTGGACGTCCGAGAGATGATGCTCCACCAGCAGCTCCACAGCCGACTCCAGCGACTCGCCTAGGTGCCGGAGGACGCGGCCACGGCTGCGCGGGTACACGTGCAGTTCTTGAACCTGAGCCTGCTTCTGGCCCGGCCAGACGGGCGAAAGCACTTCCCGCACCCAGCGCCGGTGCGACCCCGAGGCCATGCGATGGACCACCTTGGCTGCCTGGACGCGCTTGAACTCCGCTCCCTGGACGGGCTGAGGATCGTCCTGGATCAGCATCTCCACGGCCAGCCATGCCGCCAAGACAAGCCGAGGGTCGATGCCGTGCTTCCTGAGCCGCGCCAGGGCCGCCTTGGCCCGCTGCTGAGGAGGCAGGCCACGCAGGCGGAAGGCCTCCACGTATGGCCCGGCCTGCTGGTAGAGTCCCTTCACCCGCTGAATGGCGTTCTGCACCCACCGGCTGTCCTCGTGGGACACGATCCAGGCCAGGGCCGCCCGGCGGTAGGGGTTCAGCTCCTTGGCCGTGTATGACCCCTTGAGCGGGCTGCCATGCCGCTGATTGTGATCGGCATGGGCGCGGCAGTATCGCTCGTCCAGGCCGTCCGGAGTACCTGCCCTGGCGGGCTTGCCGCAGTGAATCACCCGGCAGTAGCCGTACATATGGTTGGGGAGGGCCGCACGGGCGGTCACGTCCTGCTTGCGCTTCTGGCGCTGGTTCCAGTCGGTCATGGCTTACGGGTCCCACTAAAGGAGATTGGTAGCCCCTCTAGGTACTGGTAGTTGTAGGTGATCATGGTCATCCTCCCACCACCTCCACTATCCCAGGTACTCCAGTTCCTTTGAGGAAGCAGGAGAGCATGACCTCCCTGACCTTGTCCTGGTTCGACTTCCCCACGATCACGGAGTCATGGACTGGAAGAGCAGGGATGCCCAGGTCTCGAAGGGTGAGAAGGACATCCACCAGCACCTGGCTCTCGGTGAACTGGGCCTCATGGCCGATCCCGGTGAAGAAGCAGCTCGTGATGGCCGGGTGGGTAGCCTCAATGGCGACCATGACCTCCTCCACCCGGTGCCGTTCCTCGAAGGCCTTGCGGACGCCCTTGGGCATCCTGACCAGCCGTTTGGTGGCGAACAGCATGGCGTTCATGATCTTCTTCACCCCACTGCGGTGGTGCTGAAAGCCGGGAATGGCGTAGGCATCGCCCTCAGGCGGCTCCACACCGCAGAGGCCGTAGAGGATGCGGGGGTTCATCTGGCCGTAGTCCAACTCCACCACGTCCTCGCCGTTGATCATCAGGCCCTTCCGGCGTGCTTCCTTGCCCAGGGGCTGCCAGAACCCGCCGAACAGCCGTCCTCCGCTATCGAAACGTCCCTGTGTGAAGACGCGCCGCAGCCTCCGGTCCCGTGAATCAACGGGCCTGCCTCCTGGCCAGTAGTACTCGTCGAAGTCGATCTCCACGGACTCCAACCAGCCGTTGATGGTATTGACCTGCTCCCGGAACAGGATGGTCTCCGGGGTATCCTCGTACTCCTCAAGACCGCCGTCATCCCAGCCGCCCTTCTTCACGCGCTTGAGCTGGATCACCTCCTGGCCTTTGGAGATGCCGAAGTCCCCAAGCTCAATCCCGGATTCCACGACTCGCGTGATGAGCCGCTTGCCAGCGCGAATGGTCGTCTCCATTGCCGGGCCGAAAGGGTCGCCATGACCAAGTTCCATGTTCAGGAAAGCCATCTCCGGGGTCGCCAAGTGGTCCAGGATGGTCGGGAGGGTCTTGCCGTAGGCGTGGGGTCGGTAGCGGCTCTTGCAACCCAAGTAGCGGTTGGAGCGGGTGATGTAGACCCCGTGCCCATGCCCAAGGAGGTGGTGGTACATAAGGTCGGTGACGATGGCCGTAACAGTGGTCTCAAAGACCTCCTGGTCAGCCTTCCGACGCTTGCGCTTGCGGAGCTTGTAGAGCCGCTCGTAGCTCTGGAGTTGCTGGAGCACGTCGAGAATGACCCCCTGGACCTGTTCAGTGACAGGGATGCGCCAGGGGTTAAAACGCCTGTCCTGAAGCTTTTCGACTTCCTCGGCCCCCTCGACCAGATCCTCGAGCTGTTCTTTCAACCTCACCTCCCCGCACACAAAATGACCACCCCGCCACCGGTCAGCCGGGTGAGTCCGATAGATGAAAGAAGGCACCTATGTCCAGAAGAACCACTTCGGTAGGCATTAAGCATAAACGCCAAAGGCACTTGCAGCTCGTGCGCTCATAACCTATACCCCCCACTCCGGGCTGGATCGAACAGAGTAGCCCAAACCAGCATCTACATAAGCTGCAACACATTTCTGGAGATTCCATGGAGCCGGAGAAGCTAGACACAAAGAAGTTCGCCAAAATCTACAGCCTGATGAACTCGACTACCTACGACGGCGAACGAGAAGCCGCGAGGGACAGGGCTGAGGCTGTCGCCTGTGCTGCGGGTATGACCTTCGATGAGGCGGTTGAGGTCATTTCTACACCTGACAAAGCAATGGCCGACGTTACACCTGCATGGAAGAATCCCTTCGAAGGCTTTGCCGACTATATGGAAGAACAAGAGCCGGGTTACAAGGCGCGAGCTGCTGAAGAGGCTCGGGTGAGAGAACTGGAACTGATGAAACAACGCGCTGATCTTGTCGAGCGTTACGGCTCTGAGGAAGCTGTCTTCACGGAATGTGACAAGGAAGCAATGCTTCTCAAGGCGTGTCAGCATCTGTCCGAGGTAGATGAAGGGTATGGATATGTGTCCAAATTGGACGGATGGGATATACTCTCAAGTGATGCGGACTTGCCGGATTCAGTCCGTCAGGCTGTTTCCCATGCCTATGCCTTACCAACCTCTGTCATAGATGCCCTGGCAGAACGACGCTATTGGGGACAACGTGGAATGGAACGACAAACCTTCGATCGTGACTACGATTTCGTGCTGCCAGTTAGAGCGCGGCTAGTAGTCCTTGAAGAGTTAATTATGTCGCTGCCCGCTCAAAGCATTGAAGACGTCTTGGCTCGGCTAGATAATTACGAAGAGCTTTGCCATCAAGGTTTTGACTTGGAGATTACAGTCCAGGACAACTTCATCAAACAGTTCCGCAACGACATTGGCTTCCTGTCCAACGGCGTCCAAGTTGGACGTCAAGCTCCATTCACCAACGCGAAGAAAAGGGACGCTGTTCTGGAGTACCTCAAGTGTCCCGAGCGGTCCCTGCTCTCAGACCGCGAGATTGCCCGTATTGTTGGTGTTTCGCCGCAGACCGTGAACAACTGGCGCAAGCGGCTCAACGTCCAATTTGGACACCGCCAATAGCCCTCCGACCTAGACGCAGGAGATTCACATGTACGAGATCGGTTTCTGGGGCCGCCCAGGTCACCCGGATGGAGCAAGGCACATAATCGTCACCCTGAATGGTGAGCGCCTGACATACTGCGGGGCGCATAAAATGCTCGAGCCAGACGTAGAATTCACCCAGGTTGCCAATGGGCTGATCGAAGAAGAGGTGACCTGCGGACACTGCAAGAGGATTCTGAACACACCCACACTACGCTTGAAGCACTTGGGCGAGAAATAAGATGTCGTAATTGATGACGTGTCACAACGAGAGCAGTCGAAGAGCAAGCTAAATGTCCAGCCACCGTCATGGCGGCGAGGTGAAGACTACTGTTTCTGCGTATCTCGAGTGAGGATTTTGGCGGCAATCACTGTTGGATCATTCTCATAACCCTCGTCCGCAAAAGCCATCACACATAACTTTATTTCCTCTGGGGAAATATACCGCCACCCACTATTCCTCATAACCATTTCGACATCTTTACTTTTCCCTTGGTATACTTTCCCGGCAGCAAGTCCAAGTGTGAAAATGGTCTTAGAATTCGCCATGCCACGAAGCATAAGCTCTTGGCGCAAACGTCCGAAGACTACTTCACGATACCTTTCAGATGTAAACAACTTGTATCTGCCTTTTGGAACATCATGCTTTTCCGATATATCCTTGAGCTTGACGCCGGGAGAGTCCAGATACGACTTTACTTCAAACACTATAATCTCATTTTTTGCAGCACAATATGCGAGAAGATCCAACTCAACGCGAGGCATGCAAGGCAAGCCGATACTTCTCTTATCCTCTATCGTCAGCTCAACCTTAAATGATCTATTTACCCAATAGCCTTCAAATTCCAGCAACGTTGCCACAACGCCTTCAAAATAATCCATTATCCTCTCCCAGAATCCATTTTCTAAACCGTACGCGACCTCTACACTCGCAATCTACACCCCAAACCCGTCACAACACATTGTAGTACGCCTTGATCTTCTGCGCCATCAGCTCCCGCCGCGTCTTGAGGAACTCCGCGTAATCCCCCTGCTCGAGATCGAGCGATGCGCCGGGGATACAATTCTGGATCAGGTTATTCTCCAGCTCAGCTCGGTCATCAATGCCTCCCAGCTTGAGCGGCCCATCCGCGCACTGCGCCAATGCCTCGGCGAAGTAGGCCTTGGGGGCCTTGTTGCCGATCCGGATGTTGATCTCCGACTGGGTGAACACGAAGTTGGCGATCTGGTTGTACGCTCCCTGCTTCATGCCAAACTTCTTGAGGTAGTCACGCGGGAAGATGTGGTGGATGTCGCCCTGGTGAGCGATGAGCTGCCCCACTGTGATGTCCCTCGACAGGAACCCACGGTCCTCCAGCTTCACCTGAGCGGCCCAGAACAGGTTCAGGTACGGACTGTTCGTGCTAGCCTTCTCCAACTCCTGCACCAAGCCAAAGCTCCAGAACGACTCAGACAGCACGGCCTGCTCCGTCTGGGCCAGAAACTCGCTGAAGTCCCCTTCCTTGGCGCGTTTGATGTCCGAGTCGAACTGACTTTCGAAGGAACCGGAATAGCGGGCGGTGAGCAGCGAGAGGACGAACCAGCGTCTCACCGTGCGTTCGATGACTGCCGGGTCATACTTGTCTCGGCGGAGCTTCAGATACAACGCATACGCGAAGTTCAGGGCGTTCTGAGACCGGATGAGGCCAGGGGCTATGAACCCGGCGGAGCGGATGATCATGAGGAAGCGCTGGAAATGCGTTTCCTTGATGAAGTCCATGATGCCCTCGCCCAGGCGCACGAACGACTCAGCGGCGATCTCGTCCTCATACTGGCGAGTCTCGAAGTTCCTGCCCGAGAGTAGGCTCACAAGGTCCGACAGTTTGCCACGCTCGAAGGCCGCGATGCAGGCCACGCGGAGCATATCCGTGTAGGACGGGTCATAGAGATCGTCATTCTCGTCCTTGAGCCAAGCCATCTTCTTGAACCAGTCCGTGGCCGCGAACTCAGGATCGCGCTCAGCGATCTGTCCATAGAACTCTGGCGCCACAGCCATGTGGCAGAAGTAGTCGATGGCCTTGCGCAGCATCGGCCCGCCGTGGCTCTCGCTGGCGGCGATCTTTGACATGGCGAAGTCCGACTGGTTCAGCACCACGCCCTTGGAGTTGATGCGGATGAAGATGTCCGTAACCGTCTCAATGTCCAGGTCGTGCGCCAGCTCCACAAAGCCGATCAGGTTGTTCCGGATGGCCAGCAGGTCCGTGATGGACTGCATGACCTGCTCCTGGTCCACCGTTGGATTCTGGGCGCAGTAAGCCTTGAACACGGTGAACGGGTTGGCCGCGTTCTTCATGGCCTCGGAGATGTCCGGAATCCACGTCACGTCCTTCTCGATGGCCGGGTTCAAGACCTCAAACTTTCGGCTCAGCGGGTTGAAGGCGATGCGGATGCGGGTGAGCCTGTAGTCCTTGGTGAGGACCTGATAGCCCAGCACTGCGGCCATCAGGGCAGTGACGCGCTGCTGTCCGTCGATGAGAACCTTCTTGCCCTCGCTCAGGGAGCCGTCCCGCAGCCGCACGCTGGGGTTGCGCCATGCGATGAGGTAGCCCACGGGGTAGCCCTGGAACAGGGAGTCCAACAGATCACGGACGTTGGTGGCGTCCCAGACGAAGGGGCGCTGAATCTCGGGGATGGCTATTTCCCCGGCCTTGACCCAGGACAGGATGGTCTCAACGGGGTGGCTGTTGACTGAATAGCAGGGGGGCATTGGCGATCCTCAATTGGTTTTGAGTTGTACTTTTGCTGACGAAGGACGTTTGGGGCAGCGCTCGGCCTGATGCACAGCAAATCGAGAATATTTGACCTTTGAACCACACCACGGGCAAATCACCTTCCCCTGCCAAACAGGCAGATCCACCTGCTGTGGGCCTGAGGTGGCGGCCTCATTTGGATCAGGTTGTTTTTGAGCTGTTGGTGTTGGACGGTTCGGACAGATGCCTGCCTTGTGTTCTTTCAAGTGCGCGGCCTTAACCGCCCCTTTGCACTGCGGGCAGATCTCCAGCCCTGGCCCAAGCTGCAATGACGGTATGGGCTTGGCCATCATCTCAGCCAGTTGCTGGGCCTTCACTGCAAGAGCTTTCACCTCGGCTCTCCTCGAGCAGCGTTTCCGTATGTGGCTGTCCAATTTGGACGCCGAGACCTCGCAGTGGCAGAACGGACAGACAGTCAATCCCTCTATAAGCGGAGCCTTTGTTTTCCCTATGGCCCGTGTGGCTGGAAGTGTCGGTGTCGGCCCGCGCTTCTGAAATGTGTGCAGGGCCGGTGTCTTCAGGTACCCGGCTATGCCACCCACGAAGTCATTCACGTAGATCGCTTGCGCCCCGAAAATCAGCTTGCCCTGTGTGCCATGGCCATAACCAGAGTAGGTGTCCCCGCGATAATTGGCCACCGAGCCACGCACAATGGAGGTCAGCTCCCCGGCCAGCCTCTCCCATGACTGTACAGGCACGGGCAAGGCCTGCTGGTGCTGAATCCACTGCCGGATGCACTGGCAGCAACCGTGGACCGCCGCTGAGACCAGAAACGAGTTTGCCCCGAACTCGACCGACCAGTTCCTCTCGCTCCCCTCGATCCGGTCAGAATGCTTTGGCGCACGGACAGGCCCAGAGGGATGGGACTCCCACCATGCACTGCCCGCGACAAGATTGTCGGCAACATGGCGCGGGACCCTGCCATCGCGGCTGCAAACCTCATCAAGACGTTTGAGCAACTCGTCACGCCAAGGTTTCAGTTTATCAGCCATATCCCCTCCAACAGGCAGCAAGACCACCCAGAGCACTGAACCGAAGCCAATGCCCTCTAAGCGCTCCCAGGCATGGCCTCAGCCATCTCGTCATACTTCTCCAGAATCATCTCCTTGGTCCGGTAGCAGCCGAAGGCCGCTTCGTCCTTGCGCTTCACGATGGGGAAGGTGTCCATGATGTAGTCCACGTCCTCGCGGGTAATGCCGTAGAGGTGGAAAAACGCTGCGTCGAGTTCACAGCGGATGGCGAAACGCTCTTCAGGGCTACGCGGCTGATACGTGACCGTCAGCAACTCCGACATTTGGTGATCAGATGCATAGAGCGCCCTTGCCCTGGTCTGAATCCAGTCCTGAAGCGACTCATGGACCTCCCACGGGGTCGGGGTCTGGAACTGACCTGGAGCGGGGACGGGAAGCTGGTTGGCGATGAAGAAATTAACGTGTGTGCCGCCGACTTTGAAACGAGCACTGAAGTCCAAGGCAAATGAAGACAATGTAGCAGCGAGAACATCCAGCGACTCTTGGTTGCTGGAGATCATGATCGGGAGGTTATTACCCACGCCAGCCTTAGGCAGCAAAGAGGTGATGACCGTCCGTTCGTCCGTGCTGCGGCAGATGTCCCGCCAGCCGAGAAAACACGCCGGCGTCCGCTTGAGGACCAGTTCTCGACCCTCGGCGAAAACGTCGCCAGTAAGGGCGCGTTTGATCTGATCGGCCTCCTCGAGTGACAACGGTGTGGCCTCCTCCATATTCTTTGCCGCCATCCATTCCGTTGTGGAGGCGAGCAAGCTGGCCATGCGGTTTTGCGTTGCGGCTAGGAGTTTATTACCCAGTTCTTCGTTGCCGTGGTTCAAGTAGTAGCCCGCCAGCCACTGGACTAAGGCACTGGCCACACGTTTGCGGTCTTCCTCAGTGTAATGTGGTTCAGCATCGGCCAGGGCTTTAATGACCACCTCAGGGCAGCGGCTGGCACGCTTGGCCACCTCCCATTCATGCACCCAGTACCGGGGAATAATCACGAAGTCAGGATCTTGCTTCTCCGCCAGGGTCACGTCCCGTATACATCCGTCTGGCTCGTAGGTGGCCCAGCGATGGTCGTAGTGGTGTATCATCTTGGCCTCATACAAAGGCAGACACCTCTCCCCGTCCTTCACCAAGCGGTTGCCATACAGCGACCAACCTTTAGTCTCTAGGTTCTGACGGTATTTAAACAGGCCAGAGTCATTGGACATGTGGAACATTGCCGAGAATCGAAGCCCCCACGGGTTCTCTTCCGGATTCTTCTCCGTAGCCTCGCGGATGAGGACCGGCATGCGACGGTAGATACCCTTGGTGATCTCGGCATCGCGTTTGGAACGGAAGGTGGGACAGGTGCGCGTGTTCGGATTAATGAGAGCAATGTCCTCCGCAGTGAGTTTGAACCTACGATCTTCCTCACGAATCTCAGCCACATCATGCAGGAAGAAGGCGAAATCCGCTCCGCCCTTGGCTGGCCGGTCCGCCCCAGTCAGGGTGAGCAGGCAAAACTTCATCCGGCTATCCACAGCGGGAAACAGGTTCTTGTTCTCGAAGTCATACAGAGAAACCAAGCTCCGACACTCAGAAATATCCTGGAAAAAGAACTTCGTCGTGTCATCGGAGGCAATGCCGGAAGGCACAATGCAACCAAGGCGGCCAACGGAGGACAAGACGGCCCGGCCCAACTCGGTAAATATGGTGTAGGTGTTGATGTCACCACGCCCGCAGAGTGGATACCGGCTCGAGTTGCGCAGCAGGTGGCTTTCACCTTCCGCCTTGCGCTTGTCCTCATTGAAAGCGTTGAGCAGGTCTGGATCGCTCTGAGCTAAGTCATGGATGAGTCTCTGCCGCTCAGAGGCATTGCGAGCGTTGGCGATGTCTGGCCTCTTGTCCGCGAACCACTCCTTTTCTTGCATCTTGATACGTTCCCAAGGCGGATTGCCGAGAATCACATCAAAACCGCCGCTCCAACCAGCCTGCTGGTTCTCCGGAGCCTTGCCCTTGCTGGGAATCCTGAACACCTCCGGGAAGGCCAAGTGCCAGTGGAAGAGCTGGTACTGACCGGACAGCCGCTCGATCTCTTTCTGCATCCAGTCCGGGATGTTGAACGGATTCTTCTCGATGCGCCGGAACACGTCCTCGGTGATTGGATAGAACGCCTCGCCAGCCGGGGCCTTGATCTTCTTCCACACAAAGGCCGCGCACCAGGCATCCGCCCACATGCGGCCAAAACGGTAGCCGCTGCCGCTGGCAAGGCTCTCCCACATGCGCTGGCGTTCGCGGACGCCCTCGATGGTGGAGTCGTCAACACGCATGAACGCCTGCACAGACTCGGCAAGATTGCCAAGCTGGATGAACGGCTCCTCGGCGTAGGGCATCAGGCCAGAGCGTTTCAGTCGGGCCGCATGGTCCTTGCGCTGTTCCTTGTTGCTCTTCTTGGCGGCTTGGCAGCGCTCCTTCTCATCGCCTTCGATGGGGCTGAATGCCTCATCCGGGATGCCAGCTCGCAGCAAGGCGGGCGTCGTCCCCAGCAGGCTGTTGCCGCACTGGACGTGGCTGTCCAAAAAGGACAGCGGCTTGCCGGGGTCCATGGACTCCAGCCAGAGGTTCACCTTGCACAGTTCCACGGCCATGGGGTTCAGGTCCACCCCGTAGATGCAGCGGCTGATGATGGCCCGCTTGGCCTCGCGCACGGCCTCCGGGGCAGGCTCGTCCTCGCCCGTGCGGGCGGCGGCCAAGGCCTTGGCCATGCGGTTGGCTGCGGCCAGCAGGAAGTGACCGCTGCCGCAGGCCGGGTCGCACACCTTGAGGTCCAGAATGGCCTGCTCGGGGTTCGCGGCCTTGCGGGCCTCGGCCAGCACCGGGTCGAGCGCCGTGTCCAGCAGACTCTGGATAAGGCTCTCCGGGGTGTAGTAGCTGCCCGTGGTCTTGCGCTCATGGCCTGCGGCGGTCTCCAGCTTGAAGCCGTCGTCCATGTTGGGGTGCAGTTCCAGCAAGGACTCGTAAATGCTGCCTAGCTCCTCTGCGCCGAGGTTTTTGAAGTCTACCGGGCGCAGGCCCTCTGGCCCGCTAATGGTGGCCAGATGACGAACTGCGGAGAGCAACGCCTCGTTGCTGATGCGGCAGGCTTCAATGTCGGGCATGGCAGCGTTGGAAAAGAGCATGCTGCCAAGCGGGGCCAGTCCAAGCTCCTGGCAGCCCTCATCGCTGCCCAGGCGCTGCATGACGAGGCGCAGGCTCTCGTAGATGTCATCGTGACGACTGCCACGCAGGGTGGCGGCCAGACGGCGCAGACGGGCCGTGGAATAGAACTTGAGGAACACCTCCGCCTGTTCGGACGACGGGTCCTTGTGCAGCAAGCCCCGGTCCTCGGAGACGAAGAGGAACAGCAGGCGGTAGATCAAGCGGAGCAACTGGCGGAAGTAATCTTGCTTGTCCAAGCCCCCGGAACGGAGCTTTTCCCGCATGTCCAAGTTGGACTGGTGTGCCAGGAAGCCAGCACCGAGTTCGTTGATAGCGGCCTCCACACCATTGCGGAGATGCTCCAGCACGCGGGAGCCGATGTCTCGAGCGGCCTTGGACCACTGCTCAAGGAAACAATCCTCTGGCCTATCTGCTTCCACACGAGACTGGTGGCACACTAGCCACAGGAGGCGGAAGTCCGGATAGACCTGGCCTTCCATCATGGCCTCGAGGTCGAACTCAACATAGGCCTGACGGGTGAAGCTGATGTTGTCGCGCAGGATGCGCAGCTTGAGGCCATTGGTCACAAAGGCCCAGAGGTGGTCGTCTGAGCGGTTCAGAAGTTCCTGAACCAACCCATGAGGCGCGGCGACAGTAGCGCCCTGAATGCCTTTGGTCTTCTTGTCCAGCGGGACGTTGCAGCCGAGCAGATGGATGGGCGTGCTGCCCCAGCCATGAGAGATGGAATAAGGTTTCCCGCCCAGCTCAAGGGCCTTGGCTCCCAGCAAGCGGCCATAGCCCAGTTCGTTGAAGAGGGGCAGGAGCCACTTCTCGCGGGTCTCGGAGGTGCCGGGCTTGTCTCCGGGGATCGCATCGCGGGCGGCCTTGAAGCTGCCCCAGGCGGCCAGCAGCCTGTTCCAGGCGCGGTTGGTGGCCTCGGAGGGCTTCTCCCCGCCTGTGAGGTGGTAGGCTTCAGGTGTGAGGCCGGGAAGTGCCTGATCCAGGTCCGCAACCCGCTGGAGGATGTCCGGGGGCAGGGCCGAGCCTTCGGTGGTGACGGTGGCGAAGATGTCGCGGGACTTCTTGATGATCATGCGGCACCTCCCGCCTGCCGGGGAACTGGCATGAAGACGTAGAGGCCCAGCACGTCAGGTGGAAGCTGCGGCTCGATGCTGTAGGAAACGCCTTTGTGGCGGCTCTCTGTGCGGACGCGCCTGTGGGCGGCCAGCAGCTCGTCCCCCCGGCTCATGGCGATCTTCTCCAACTCGGGCCAGACGGCACCGAAGCCTTCGAGGATGGGCGTGAGAAAGCCCCTGGCAGTGTCGGGCGGCACGCTGGCATCAGGTATCGTCAGCAGCAGCTTCTCGGCCTCCGCCTCAGGAATCCAAGTCATTGCATCAGGAGACCCTTCAAAACCCAGCAGGCGGCAGTCCTCAGCCAAGAGCGGCGTCTCGACCCCATCCTTGCGCGTGATGATGTGGTAGCGGAACCGCACCATCAGGATTGTGGTGCGAGTCGTCACCGCCCTGGTGCGGATGGCTCCACAGCGTTTGGCCACGCCTTCCTGGATGGGATCAAGCGCCGTGTCCATGATGAAAGCAGCCAAACTCTCCACGAAGTTGTGTGTGCGATGTAGGTAGGTCTCATCGTCCTGCACAGGCATGGCGAACCGGGCCTTGAGGGTATTGCCAGTGGGAAGCGTATCCTTGAGCGCCTGCGGCGTGCCTCGCAAGTCAACGCTCAGGCTGGGGCCTGCCATGGAGACGATAGCTCCCAAGGCCTGGAGGGCCTCACGAGTGAAGCGCTCCACTTCCACGCCAGAGCCGATGGCTGAACGCATGGCATCCAGCTCCTTGGCCACCTCTTCGGTCTTGATGGCCTCCTGAGCAAACATGGTGCGGGTTCTCTTTTCCCGCTGGGAGGCATTCTCCCACTCGGCATACAGGGCATCGGCTTTGGGTTTGATGAGTTCCTCAATGCCCGGCAGGAAGAGGCTACGCTGCCCTTGAGATTGGGCCGCACCGCCACGGAGCAGCAAGCCCTCAAAGATGGCCTGGACCACAGCGTCACTCTCGACTGGAACCGGAACGGAAATGCCAAGGTCGTTCTTGATGTTCTTGTGCTTCTTGATGAGGACGTCGATGATGAAGCCGTCGATTTGATTATCGACGCCGAAATACGTCAGGATGCGAACGACAGGCTTGGGCTGGCCAAAGCGGTCCACACGGCCTTCCCGCTGCTCATGGCGAGTCGGGTTCCACGACAAGTCATAGTGGATGACAGCATCGAAATGTTCTTGGAGGTTGATGCCTTCACTGAGGCAGTCGGTGCAGACGAGGACCCGCTTGGGAGCCTTGGACAGGGCGAGAACACGCTCCTCGCGTTCCGCCGGTGGCAGCATGCCCGTGACCGAGTCAACCTCGACGCCATTGAGCTTCCGTCCAAACTCATCTGCCACGTAGTCCGCCGTTGGGATGAAGCGACAGAACACGATGGGATGGAACCCCTCGTCCAGCAGCTTCTTCACCTCGGACAGAATCGTCTTCAGCTTCTGGTCCTCAGCTCCCAAAAGGGCATCAGCCTCGCGGGCCATCTGCAAGAGCCGCCTGCGCACCTGAACGTTCTCATCATCCACATAGACATCGCTGCCTGGGGCCACGTCCAGGGCATCACCACCCTCTTCGTCCATCAGGTCCAGCACCGTCTGCCGCCCAAGCTGGTCAGCTTCTTCAGCGCTCTCTGTGTCCGCAACGCTGGCACGACTGCGAAGCGTGGCAGCAGCAGCGGCAGGGCTGGAGGCCAAGGACCTCAGCAGGCCCAACACAGACCACCAGCGGACCCGCTGTCTGTGCCTGCCTTCCTCCGCCCCAGCCTGGACAGTCTCGCGGGCATATTCCAGCACCTTGTCGAAAAGCTTCTTGTAGTTCGGCGACAAGCGGTACTGGAGTTCTCGTTCTTCCCTGTCTGGGAAGGGGGTATCTGTTGAGAGAAAGTGTTTGATATCAGCGCGTTTCCGCTGAATGAAGTGGGCCGCCAACTTGCGCCGGTTCTGTTCTTGCGCAGGGCCAGCAAGGTCTTCTGGCAAGTCTTTGAAATCCGGATTGAGCAGTGACAAGAGCGAACGGAACGCGACATCCTTGCCGCTATGTGGCGTGGCCGTCACCAAAACCATGTGTTGATCGGGCTTGTCTGCTAGGTCCTTAATGAGCCGGTGGCGCTGATGGCGGACACCTCGCCCTTCTCCGCTCCATGCGCAGGTGTGGGCCTCATCGATGATGACCAGTTCCGGGCAGGTCCGGAGGAACTCATCCCGGCGGTGGTCGGTTTTAATGTAGTCCAGGGAGACCACAGAATAGGGATACCGCTCAAACAAGGACTCGCCGGGCCTGCAATGCCTTTCCAGACTCCTCGCGGTGGAGGGCAGAATCAGCACGACTTCAATGTTGAATTTATCCCTCAGCTCACCCTGCCACTGCTCAGCAAGGTGCGGAGGACAAAGGACTGCGAGCCGTTGGACCTCTCCACGATCCAGAAGTTCCCTGGCGATGAGGGAAGCCTCAATGGTTTTCCCGATGCCTACGTCGTCTGACACCAGGATGCGGACCGGATCGAGCTTGAGGGCCATGAGCAGCGGCACAAGCTGGTATGGGCGCGGCTCCACGGCAATCTTGCCAAAAGAACGGAACGGACCTGCACTGGAACGGAACCCCAGGCGCACCGCGTCTCGCAGCAATCTGGACGTGATGAAATCACCGGGCTTGCTGGGATCTGGTGGATCAAACTGGGCTGGCCCAACAGGTTCCAGGCCAGGGTGAACTCCAGCGATCTCCTTGTCCGTTCCTCCAAGAGGCCTCAGGACCAACAATTCGTCCGAGGACTCGGGGAGCACCACCCACTCCCGATTCCTGGCCTTAACGAGTGAACCTACGGCGTAGCTCATTTGATCTTCCCAAAGATGGATTGGTGGTTCGAGATGATGCCTGCCCACTTGGAAACATCGCTAGAGAAACGGATGACCAGATAACCGGCGTTGGCAAGACAAGCCTCTTGCGTGGCGTCTTTGGCCTGAACATCGGAATGGGTGTGTACATGACCATCAATGTAGATGAGCGCACCATGATTCTCATAGAAGAAATCAGGCTGGGTGTGGCATTCCGGGATGCTGTGCTGGGCATGGCTGGGCAGCTTGAGGCCTCTCGCCTCCAGGAACTCGAGCCAATCCCGTTCAAGCTTATCCCCTGCCAGCTTGAGAAGATCATCCAGGTGCTTCTCCCTCGGCTTGGGGCCAGGAGATGAGGACACAGTCGCCTGGGCCAAATCCATGAGGAAGTCCTTTACCAACTGCCGGTCAAGCAGCCCATGGTCCCTCTGGTTGGCATAATTCAGCAGGCAGTCATAGCAGGCCGCCTCGCAGTCCTCCGAGGCTCCAGGAGGCCGTCTCCTGTCTTCGCCAGTGTCCGGATCGAAGTGACAAATCTCCAATGCCAGCCGAGCCACTTCAGCAAGATCCTGAGGCCCGTCAAGAAGTCTGCGGAGCACTCCTGCCCCACCTTCTGCTGATTCGTAGAAGAGGATGGTCCGCCTGTCGGTGGGTTTTGGCAGCGGTTCTGCGGCCAACTCCATGCTTTCAAGCTGGAACTTGATCTCTATGGCTCTCTTGAGGGCCGCCTGGAGCGCCGCCATGAACTCAATGTTCAAAGCTCTTTTCGGCTCCAGGATCAGGCTGTTGCGCCTATCCGCCACGTAGGGGATGACCCGTTGGGTATTGCTGGTCATCGGATCGGTGTCGTCATCGTCTTGATCGGCGTTATTCTTGGACCACAGCCCCTTATCCATATCCAGTACAAAGCCGTGCTCGTCCTTGTTCTTGCGCCTGCTCCATCCCATGTTGATGCGCCACAGGGTTGCTCCATGGCCGTAGGTCAAGCTGGCGACCTCTCCCTTGTCGCCACTGACGCTCCCGTGCCTGAACGTCGGTGTACCGTCCTGTTCATCAAATCGAACCGTGGTAACCAAGTCGAACCCGTAGCGCATCCGCTCTTCTTCATCGGAGTTGATCTTGTCCCGCCTCCGTGTGGCCACGTTCTGCATACGGAAGAGCGGGCCAAGGGGGAGGTTCAAAGGATTCTCGCACTGCTCGCACAAGTCTGGGCCACCCGTGTCCGGACAGTTGTGGAGGTAACCGCAAATGGGGCAAATCTTCGCCTTGGTCAGCAACGGCTCCTCTTCGCTCACCGGCATGATGACCTTGTGGATCACGTATCTGGCCCCTTCATGGTAGAGCACAGCCCTCGGCCCAAACTCCGAAATGGCAAGGAACCTGGGGCGTGAGAGGTACTCGTCCCGCTGCTTGGTCTTACGAGCGGGGATGAAGGCCGAGAGTGGCAACCTGGGGAAGTTGTACCCCGGCAGGAAACCCTCGCTGGCGAAATAGCGATAGCAGTAGAAATCAGACTGCTGGATGCTGTCCACGTCCGTCAACAGGGCAAGCTGTGATTCAGCCTCTTGCCGCTGACGCTTGGCCCGCGCCTTTTCATCGTGCGACCTCGTGGCGTCGCGAATGACTGCGTCCTGCTCGTGCGCCTGAGCCAGTGCTGAACGATAGAGGCCACGCCAACGATCACAGGCCTGGTTGAACCTCTTCCCGACATGGGCAAAAACTCCGTCCAGCCACTTGTCATCGTACCAGTCCACCAAACTCAGATCGCCCTTGATGGTCGCCAGCACCTCTTTCGCTCGAGTCAAAGCTCGCTTCTTCGGATCAGTGGCAGTGAGCTTCTCCAAAACAGAGGGCAGAAAAGGATACTGCTGCTGGTCACTACCAAGGTCCAGGATGTCCCTGAGTGATTTCTTGAGGTCGAGGTCCGACTCCGCAAGCCAAATGGCCTGCATGTGAGCGCGGACAAGGTCTTCATTCGTCAAGTCCAGCCGGGGCGGAGTGACGCTTCCCGCCACCATTTTCGTCGGGCGCTTGAAGAAATACTGATCGTGGGGACTACCCGTGGTGCAGTAGGTGAACACCAGCGCGGGCTGTCCACCTCTGCCAGCACGGCCACTCCGCTGAGCATAGTTCGCGGGTGTAGGCGGCACATTCCTGAGGTTCACCACGTTCAAGTCCGAGATGTCGATACCAAGTTCCATTGTCGGGGAGCAGAAGAGGATGGGGAGCCGTGCCTTGCGGAATGCCTCCTCTCGCTCCTCGCGGAGAGAGTATGGCACCTGGGCCGTATGCTCTCTGGCGGTATACCCCTTCAGGCCGAACGCCACGAACTTGTAGAAATCAACAAAGAAAGGGTTGGTACGGAGACCAGTATCCGAGATGTGCGGCACCCTGATTGGATCGTGGTATGCCTGAGAGCCATCACCAGCTTTCCAGACGATGGCAGCAGCACGGAGCTGGAACCCAGGAACTTCATCCGGCTTCCTGGGAGGCCTGACAACTTCAAGCAGACCACCCTCTGTCAGGATGGTCAGGAGGTTGGCAAAAATCCCCGACAGCTCACCCATCTTGATCCGTTCAGAATACGCTGGGAACGTATTCTTGCGCCCCAGGAATTGGCCGAAGCCGCCACGTGGAGAAAGGTAAACGTAGCCCTGGTATTCTTTTGGGCGAATCCCTCTGGGGTACAAGACGGCGGCATGCTCCATCTTCTTCTTCTCGGCCTCATCCAATCCCCAAGGCTCGATCAGGTACTGGTAGCTCTGCTGCTGGATGGCTTCTTGGTGGGCGCTGTCGAGATAGTCCACCTTCACGGCCAGATTCCGTCTGAAGTAGTCCAGCAGGACCTTGCAGACATGTATCCTGGTAGCGACATCCGCCGAAGAAAGCGCCGCATGGCAGCCTCCCCAGGCCGTGGCATTACCGCAGATGGACGACAAGGCGGGGTAATCGATCCCGAGAAGCCCGCATTGCTCCAGGTTCGGGGATGTCACGCGCCAACCACGCTTGAGGTCGTTGTACAAGCGATACCCGAGGACATTGCGTAAGGCCTTCCCCGCATTGATCAACTGGATTTCCGATGCTTCCCCAGTCAGGGTCGAATACTCCTCAGGATCAAGCCCCAAAGCGTTGAAGACTCGAGGGGCCAATTCATCATGGGAGATGCCATCTGGCCCAGCGTCCAAAGCAGCGCGATAGAGCGCAGAACGGAGCATGCTGACTTCGATAAAATCGTTGAAGTGGCCAGCCTGAAGGGAAGCGTCCTGCCGGTTGTCGGTGAAACTGAGGAGCTTTTTGGCTTCATCCTCCAGGTCAGCTTCCGCTCGCAGGAGCTTGACGGTGGACAACCCGAGGACTGTTGTCGCAGTACTGCGACCACCTGTGGCGAGAGAACTCAACTTGGAGCTGTCAGCCCGCTGGCGAGCGTCATATGCCACGCCGCACTGCAAGCAGAATCGGAATGGCGCAGGGACGAACGCGGCATCCACCCCATCCTTGCTTGCCACCCCTGAAGCAGCAACCCGGATAGCTTCAGGCACCCGGTCCTTGACCGTGCTTTTGAGACGCCGTTTATCGTTTTTCTCCTCAACCCAGTCTTCAGGAACACGCTCCACCACCTCGGAGGCGTCCACTGGCCAAGGGCTGTCCTCGGAGATGAACAGAAAGCCTGGAACGGACTCCCCATCTGGGAGTTGGTCTTTGTAGTCTCGGGCTTCAAAGCACGTTTCACGCGTCTCTGCATTCTTTGTCTTGTTGACGCTGTAGTACTCCTGACCACACTCCCGGCAGAAGACGACAGGGAAAAGAACTCGCTCTCGACTACCGGGGACGAACTTCTGACCATTCAGGGTGATGTGCCGCTGCTCAATGCTTTCTGGCGAGGCATAGACCGCATCTCCACGCGAGATGAACTGGTGGAGACGGAAGGCGAAGGGCTTGAAGCCGGTCACAGGATTGGCTTCGCACTGGGTTCCGCCAAGCAGTGCGGCCTTGATGGCCAGGGAACACGTCTCCTCAACCAGGCCTGTGAGCTTGCTGAGCATCGCGGCGGCCCCATCCTTTCCATCCACACCCTTGGGTGTGGCACGGACGAGACGGTCAGTCCCAGACTCCTTCTGGATGCCAAGGGTGCTTTCGATCCAGCAGCACAGGGGATCGCGGACAAATGCGTCATAGAGGACCGGGAAGGGCCGGGAAGGATCACTTACCCGCTCAGTCAGGTCTTTGATGAATGTGGGGTCATCGTCACCCCGGTATGGCGTGGTTCGGAGCAGGGTCTCGCCAATGACATGCTCCGGAGCCACATCGGCACCAAAGAGCTTGGAGGCGACACCAGCCACCTCAACACGCTGCTGCTCAAAGGTCCCCTCTCCACCAAGCGTCGCAGAAGTGCCGACACATTGGAGTTCTCCTCCAGCAAGACGGTTCCGGACTCGCCTGACCAGCATGGCAACGTCTGCGCCTTGCCTTCCCCGATAGGTATGAAGCTCATCCAGGACAAGAAATTTCAATCCGACAGCAGCCTTGATCAACTCACGTTCACGAGGTCTGGTGAGCATCAGCTCGAGCATGACATAGTTGGTGAGGATGATGTCCGGGGGCGAGGTGATGATCTCCTGCCTTTCCGTTTCAGACTCCTGGCCCGTGTACCTCCTAAACGTGACCAGGGGCTTCCCGTCCGGATACCCCTGGCAGAGGAACTTCTCGAGTTCTCCGTGCTGGCTATTCGCCAAAGCGTTCATGGGGTAGATGATGATGGCCTTGATTCCCTTACCGGAGCCATTGCGCAGAACAAAGTCCACGATGGGCAGGATGTACGCAAGACTCTTGCCTGATCCTGTGCCGGTGGTGAGGACGTAATTGTGGCCACCTCTGGCGGTCCGCACCGCCGCCTCCTGATGGGTGTACAGTCTGACCGGAGTACCAGCGCCCTTGTCCTTGCCCTTGCGAAAGATCTTCTCGGCCTCAGGATGCAGCAGCTTCTCTGCCACGAGGTCTGGAACGGACTTGCCTGGGGCATATGATGGGTTGAGTTGGATAAGTGGATCGGGCCAGAGCACACCCTCTTCAATCTTTTGAGTAACCTCTTGGTCTATCCGGGGGTCACGAATGGTGCGGAAGCTCTTGATGTAGGAGGCATAGTCCGAAATCAGGTTCTCTCGAAATTCGAAGATATTCATGATTCCCCCAGGAGATTGGCTTGATACTACTGGGTCTATACATGGCAGTCAGCCAGTTGAAAAGATAAAGATATCCCAGAGTCGAAGAGGAGTATTTACTCACAAGGCGTCATCTTGGAGCTTGTGTTTGGGCCACCTGTGTTTCAACGGAAAGTTTGCTTAGGCGCTCAAGCAAATTGAGAACTGAAGACTTGTGCCAACGCCCACCACGAGGGGTCAGCATTCCGCGCTCGTTGAGGGACCGCGCCAAGGCTCCGAGCGAAGTAAATCCTTCAATCTGAAGGGACGCGATGACGGGTGCAAGGTCTGCGGCGTGGCGATTTGCATTGGCCTTGATACTGCTGAGGCTCGCAATATTACCCTTGCCCGCCCGCCGCAGAGCCGCCGCACCATTGGGATTGCCCAGCCGCACTCCACGCGCCTTGGCGGACGTCAGGGCCTCCCTGGTGCGCTTGGCGATTGCCTCACGCTCCTGCTGAGCCACCAAGGCCATGATGCCCACGGTCAAGTCGTTAGCCTCAGGCATGTCAGCAGCGACGAAACGGACCCCGCTGTCCCGTAGCGCTAGCAGAAAGGCCGCATTGCGGGAGAGCCTGTCCAACTTTGCGATGACCAGCGTCGCCCCTGTCACCTTGGCGAGGTGCAAGGCCTTGGCTAGCTCTGGGCGGGCGTTGATCTTCCCACTCTCAACCTCCGTGAAGGAGCCGATGAGGGTGGCGTCCTTGGCTCGGGCATGTTCCTGAATGGCACGATCCTGAGCTTCAAGCCCCAGGCCACTCCTGCCCTGCCGGGCTGTGGAAACGCGTTGGTAAGCGACGATCTTCATGGTGGGCCTCCGGGTACAAATTGGCGCAATGTTCGTTACGCCGTTTTGTACCTAGCACGCCCTGCTACTTGGTGGCAAGGACCTCGGCAAGCGGACGCCAAGTGGGGAAGCCTCTTAACTGTCCAAATATGACATGCGGATCGACTAGGCGGACGGTAGACCGAACCATTCGACATCCAGGAGCAGAGGCCTGGGGGTCTTGCTCAAGTGCCAAATCATTTGCGGAGACGCGGATGATGACTGGTATACGCCTCTTGCTGTCACGCCTTCCGCGTGAATGGAGATGAGCCACTTCTGCCCACTGCGCGGCACCACGCCAGGACGTAGTGAAAAATACCGCAGAGTCACAGTGAGACCTGGAAACAAACTCGCTCTTCCAGACAGGTAATCGCCCCGGCACAAGGCCTTCTTCGGCAATCCCAGCCAACCTCCCCATGATGGTCCCATGGTAGACGAAGCGTTTCCTCGTATGCCCAAGCTCCATAGCCAAGGCATCCGCGAGAAGCTCCGCACGGCCATTTGACCTTTCTAAAGGGTGAGCAATGCCCTGGTTGCGGAAGAGGCCAGCCACCTCTTTAAGCGTTTCCCGAAGCTCCACGGACAAACCCTGGTCATGTGCGGCCTTGTCAAGGCATAAGAGATGTTTCTCACGCCCATCGCCATCAAGAATCGGTCCCAAAAGAGCTTCAAAGCACTCATGCAGCAAGTCATCGAGTGGAACCTGGGGTACGGGGGGTAAATCCGAGTCGATCATCATGTTATGGCCTCTCGGATTTTTGCGGCAAAACGTTGAGGTACGAAAGGTCGAGGTCACGGTACTGAATCCGCTTCATCGCCTCGTCCAACTTCTTCAGGTAATAACCCCGCCCGTACCGTTCAGACATGCCTTCCTGTCCATGGCCCTGGAGGGCGTCCATTATCTCCTTAGGGATGTCCGAGTCACGGCAAGCGTCCTCGAAGCTGTGCCGGAAGCTGTGGAAGGCGTTCTTGCGGTTCTTGATGCCGACAGCCTTGAGGAATCGGCTGAAGTGCTTGGAAAAGGGCGTGGAGTAATAGCCGTCCTCGCCCATGGCGAGATCGGAGAACAGCCGCTTCTGCCCTTTGCTGCGGCACAGCTCCACATGGTCCATAAAGCCCATGTCCAAAATGGACGCATGGATCGGAATGGACCGCTGGGAGTAGGTTGTCTTCAGGCGCTTGTCCTCGCCGTTGTCGTTGAGGTCAAAAAAGGCAACGCCACCTTCCTCCCGCACGTCATCAACGTAGAGCTGAATGACCTCACCCATGCGAGCGCCCGTGAATAGGCTGAGCAACGGTACCCAGAACATGCCTGAGTTGCGGGGAACAAGCACTCCTGGCCTCTTCCATTCCCGGAGTGATGCGCACCCGGTGTAGATCGGAGCGCTGAATATTGCCCCAAGTTCCTGAACCGAGAACGGGTCACGCTCCTCACGGATGCGCTTCCGCTGCTTGATTTTGAGGCCCTTGAACGGGTTGACCGATGCTTCGTCATACTGGTCAGAGGCCCATGTCCAGAACGAGCCAACAAAGCCCAACAGCTTGTTGACGTTGCTCTCGGTCATAGGCTCCATGCCAAGCTCATGGGCCTTTGCGGAAGCCTTGTCGAGGGAGAGTCCTTGGAGTTCGCTGAATTTGACCCAGTTGGCAGGCAGCTTGAGGAGCATGCCCTTGTAGGCCCTGGCGTCCGTCTTGGTGTACGCGTCCAAGGGCCGGTCCCCGATGGCCGCGATGAAGTGTCCCATCCATGCGCAATGCTCGCGCTTGGTCTTGGCCACCCAACTCGTCCGGGCCTTTTCCTCGACCCACTGTTCGACAGCCATGGAAAGCAGCGGCACCCGCGACTCTGGCCGCAGACCGGGAACACGTGGCGTATCCACGACCTCGCCCTCGTTCCTCAAGCGGACGGCCTTGGTGGCCTTGATCGTGGCTGCCTGAAGTTCACGGGCCAGCTTGCGCCAACTGGGCGAGGCTGGATCAAGATTCGCGCTGATCCCTTCCCAGGTCAGCACCTCTTCGGCCTCGCCTTTGTAGAACGAGTTCACCTTGCCACGGGCGTAGTCGTGGCGGGTCAACTCATCAATGGCATCTTTGTCCTCGGCGTAGCCCTCAAAGCTAGGTGGACGAAACCCGTGAGCGCTGATGATCTCATTCACGTCAGCATCAGCGTCCAGCATGATGCTCGGACGATCCCCTTCAGAGAACTGCTCGGATCGAATGGCTTCATCCTCTTCCAGGAGATACGTGTAGTAGACCTCGCCGATGCGCTTGATCTCCTCGTCCGACAGCTCCTTCAGCGGTGGCTTCGCCTTCTGGGCGAGCATCCTGCGATGAGCTTCGAACCTCCGGTCCACCTCAGCAGCGGCGACTCGAACCCGACGCACGGCTTCCTGATAGTCCTTGGTGCCAAGGGTGAAGGTCTCTTCCGTCTTGGGATAGCTGTCAGCTATGTCGGCGGGGATCGCGGCACGGTGATAATAGGTCGCGCCACGACGTCTCAGTCTCGGATGTTTAGGCATCTGCTCCATACCTCCACTGTAACAGAGTACTGGAGCAGTGAAAAGAAAAAAGCCTTGTTCTCCGGCAACATACCGAGGAACAAGGCTTTATTAATATCTGGCGGAGAGGGAGGGATTCGAACCCTCGATGGGCTTTTAAGGCCCATACCCGCTTAGCAGGCGAGCGCCTTCGGCCGACTCGGCCACCTCTCCTTGAGAACGCGCCTGACGAGCGCGGTTGAACCCTCTACCCCCTGGCGGCGTTCGCTGTCAAGGCTCCTGTGCGCATCAGCCCCTCTTGCGCGGCGCGGCGGGCTTGGCTGATTTTGTTCCGGCCTTGCCGCCGGACTTGCCACCGGGTTTTCCACCGGGTTTGCCGCCGGGATTGGACGGCGAGTCGACCCAGTGTTTCTTGCCGGCGGCAGTCTTGGCATCCATGGCCTGGCGCGACTTGCCGAGCCTGGGCGTGCGGGTCTTGAGCACGCGCTCCGGCTCCTTCTTCTCGTGGCTGGAGCGGAACACTGCCGAGAGCGGCGCCATGCGGATGCCCAGCAGCTTGCGCAGCTGGCTCTCCAGATAGCGCGCGTAGGAAGGCTTCACCAGCTCGGCGTCGTTGACGAAGAACACGAAGGTTGGCGGATCCTCGTCGGCCTGGGTCATGTAGTAGAACTTGGCCCGGCGGCGGTTGATCACCGGGGGCATGTGCCTGGTGGTGGCCTCGGTCATGGCGCGGTTGAGGGCGCCGGTGCCGATGCGGATGGTGCACTCGGCCCGGATGTCCTCGGCCAGGGACAAAACCTTCTGCAGGCCCATGCCCGTCAGGGCCGAGACATACAGCGTGGGCACGTACGGCGCGATGCGCAGGGCGGCCTCGTAAGTCTCGCGCAGGGCCTTCAGCTGTGTTTTGGGCACCAGGTCGATCTTGTTCACGGCCACGAAGAACGGCGTGCGCTCAGTGGCCAGGTAGTCGATGAGCCGCTTGTCCTGGCGGGAGAGCCCTTCCAGGGCGTCGAGCACGAGGATGGTCACGTCGGCGCGCTTGCTGCTGGCCAACGCCCGGTACACGGAGAGCTTCTCCAGATGATCCTGGATGTTGGCCTTGCGGCGTACGCCCGCAGTGTCCACGAAGATATAGCGCTTGCCGCCGATGTCGTAGGTGATCTGCACGGAGTCGCGCGTGGTTCCGGCCACATCGCTGACAATCTGCCTGCCCTGGCCCACAAGAGCGTTGACCATGGACGACTTGCCCGCGTTGGGCCTGCCGAGCATGCAGATCTTGAGCCCGCGCTCAGGGGCGTCCGGGTCTGCCGGACCTTGCTCGATGAGCGGCCTGGCCAGCTCGGCGATGCGCGCGCGCAAGGTGTTCAGGCCGAAGCCGTGGGCCGCGGACACGGGCGCTATCTCCAGGCCCAGGGTGTGGAAGTCCGCTGTGGCCTTGGCCTCCTGCTCGGGTCCGTCGATCTTGTTGACCACCAGCAGGATGGGCTTGCCTGCGGCGCGCACGCGCTCGCTCACGGACTCGTCCAGCCCGGTGATGCCCTCGCGGCCGTCCACCACGAACAGCAGGATGTCGGCCTCTTCGAGGGCCTCGGTGGCCTGCTCGAAGACGCTCTTGTCAATGCCGCCGTCCTCGGAATCAGGCAGCATGCCGCCGGTGTCGACCACGGCCACGCGCACGTCGTCCTCGACCATCTCGCCATAGATGCGGTCACGTGTGACACCGGGCACGTCGTGGGTAATGGCCTGGTTCTTACGGATCAGGCGGTTGAACAGGCTGCTCTTGCCAACGTTGGGGCGTCCGAGAAGTGCGATGATGGGCAACATGGTCTTTTTCCAGATGCCCGGGCGGCCCCCTTCATTCCCTCTTGGGGGTCATGGGGGGCCGGGCCGGGCGTATGTGTCTCGCTACAGGTTTACAAAAGGGCGTTGATCTCCTCGGCGACCTTGACGCCGGAGAGGAGCATGCCGCCGAAAATCGGTCCCATGCGATAGGAGCCGTACGCGGCGTTGGCGGCCATTCCGGCCACCCACACGCCAGGGAACACCTCGCGCGTATGGCGCACGGTGTTGGCCTCGGCCACATCGGCCCACATGGACTGCTCACCCTCGATGCCGCCGGAGGGCGTGTTCAGCTTCACTCCGTTCTTGCGCACCAGGGTCTTCAGCATCTCCACATCGTGTCCGGTGCATTCTATGGCATGTTTGCAGTGTAGCACAAGCGGGTCCACGTGCAACCGCGCCATCTCGACGGGGCTTGAATTCACCACCAGGCCCATGACGCGCTTTTGGCCGTCCACCTCGCGCAGCACCACGTCCTCCACGCTCATGCAGTTGAACACCTTCGCGCCCGCCTTGGTGGCGCGGTAGGCCAGGGCCGCCGTGGCGGCCACAGAGTCGGCCGTGAAATAGCCGGGCTTGAATTCACTCATGGCGCAGCCCGCCTCTTCGAGGATGCCCTTGGCCTCTTCCTGGACCACGATGTAGTTCCAGGTCATGCCGCCGCCCCACATGCCGCCGCCCACCGAGAGCTTGCGCTCGAACAGGCCGACGTTGCGGCCCGCCTCGGCCAGCTTCCAGGCGGCGGTGAGGCCCGAAGGCCCGCCGCCCACGATGGCCACGTCCAGGTCAAGGGCGCTCTTGAACTTCTCAAAAAAGGCTGTGGCAATGGCCTCGGTGACAATCCTTTCGTCAATGATCATCTGATCCTCCTGCAACTGTTGCGGTTTTACAAAAACGCGCCTCAAACGAAAAGCCGTCCCTAAGAAGGGACGGCTCCTCGCGTTGCAGAATTCCCTTCGTCGGCATTACCCGGACAGGTTCAACGGTCAACCCCACAGCGTGTGCAAGGGGTCCTCTCAGCCCGGTTTCTCCGAGCTCCCGCAGGACGGCTTAATCAAAAAAAGAACTATCTGAACAAGGCGGCTATGGCCTGCTTATAGGGCGCTGTCAAGACTCCCCTCTCGGTGATGATGCCGTGGATGAGCCTAGCCGGGGTCACGTCGAAGGCGAAGTTGAACACCCCCACGCCTTCCGGGGTGATCTGGGTGTTGCCCACGTGGGTCACCTCGCGCGGGGTGCGGTCCTCGATGGGGATGAGCGAGCCGTCGGCCGTTTCCGGGTCGATGGTGGACACCGGAGCGGCCACGTAAAACGGGATGCCAAATTCCTTGGCCAGAAGCGCCACGCCAAAGGTGCCGATCTTGTTGGCCGCGTCGCCGTTGGCCGCAATGCGGTCCGCCCCGACGATGACCTTCTGCACCAGGCCGCGCTGCATCAGAAGCGCGCAGGCGTTGTCGCAGGCGACCTTCACCGGGATGCCGTCCTTGTGCAGTTCATACGCGGTCAGGCGCGCGCCCTGGAGAAAGGGCCTGGTCTCGTTGGCGATGACCTGGATCTTCTTGCCCTGCTCCACCGCCGCGCGGATGGGCGCCAGCGCCGTGCCGTACCCGGCCGTGGCCAGGGCTCCGGCGTTGCAGTGGGTCATGACCGTGTCGCCGTCAGCAAGCAGGTCCGCGCCGGACGCGCCGATGGCCTTGCAGGTTTCGATGTCTTCGGCGTGCACGACCTTGGCCTTGGCCAGCCAGAACACGCACAGCTCGTCCAGGGAGAAGTCCGGGTGCTTGGCCCACTCGCCCTGCATGAGGCGCACGGCCCAGCGCAGGTTCACCGCCGTGGGCCGGGCGCTGGCGATCTGCTCCAGCTTGGCCGCGAGCGCGGACTTCCAGTCCGCAGTGAAAGGGACGTGATTGGCCACTTCCCGCGCGGCCAGATAGCAGCCGTAGGCCGCGGTGACGCCGATGGCGGGCGCTCCGCGCACCACCATGACCACCAGGGCCTCGCAGATGTCCTTCACGTTCTTGCAGACGAACCATTCCTCGCGCATAGGCAGGTAGCGCTGGTCCAGCAGGACAAGGGCGTCCTTTTCCGGGGAATACTGAATATGCTCGGTCATTGTTGGTCCTTCAAAAGGAGTTGGGGGGAAATAATTGAGGGGAAGATTTATGGGGGGCATTACTTCAGCTTCTCGGCCAGGAGTTGGTTGACCACGGCCGGATTGGCCTGGCCCTTGGTGCGACGCATGATCTGGCCCACAAAGAAGCCCATGAGCTTGGTCTTGCCGGCGCGGTAGTCGGCCAGTTCCTTGGGGTTCTCGGCCAGCACGGCGTCGATGTCCGCAGCCAGGGCCGAGGTGTCCGAGATCTGGACCAGGCCCTTGGCCTTGACCAGCTCTTCCGGGTCGGCCCCGGTCAGGAGCAGCTCGGGCAGAATGTCCTTGGCGCTCTTGGCGCTGATGGCGCCCTCTTCCACCATGCGCACCAGGGTGGCCAGGTTCTGCGGGGTCAACAGCAAGTCCCCCGCACGGCCGCCGGTCTGGTTCAGCTCACGCAGGATGTCGGTCATGAGCCAGTTGGCGATCTTCTTGGGTTCGGCGAAGGCGGCCACCGCGGCCTCAAAGTATTCCGCCATGTCGCGCTCGCTGGTGAGCACCTCGGCGGCGTCGCTGGACAGGCCATACTGGCTGAGGAAGCGCTGCTCGCGCGCCTTGGGCAGCTCGGGCAGCTCAGAACGCCACTGGTCGAGCCAGGACTCCTGAAGCACCAGGGGCACCAGGTCCGGACAGGGGAAATAACGGTAGTCGTGGGCCTCTTCCTTGCCGCGCATGGAGTGCGTGGTGCCCTTGTTCGCGTCAAACAGGCGCGTCTCCTGCACCACCTGTTCGCCGTCCTCCACCAGGTCGATCTGGCGCTCCACCTCGAAGTCGATGGCCTTCTGCACGTGCTTGAAAGAGTTCAGGTTCTTCAGCTCCGCGCGGGTGCCGAAGGCCTCCTGGCCAAAGGGCCGGACGCTGACGTTGGCATCGCAGCGGAAAGACCCCTCTTCCATGTTGCCGTCGCAGATGTCGAGGTAGACCAGGATGCTGCGGATGGCCTTCAGGTAGGCCACGGCCTCCTCGGCGTTGCGCATGTCCGGCTCGCTCACGATCTCGATCAAGGGCACGCAGGAGCGGTTCAGATCCACATAGCTCGCGTTGTCATGCGCCGAGTGGATGCTCTTGCCCGCGTCCTCCTCCATGTGGATGCGCGTGACGCCCACGCGCTTGGGACCCTTGGCGGTGACGATGTCCACATGGCCGTGTTCGCAGATGGGCTGCTCGAACTGGGAGGTCTGGTAGCCCTTGGGCAGATCCGGGTAGAAGTAGTTCTTGCGCGCGAAGATGCTCGTGCGGTTGATGCGGCAGTCGATGGCCAAGCCCATCTTGGCGGCGTATTCCACCACCTTGCGGTTCAGCACGGGCAGCACGCCGGGCATGCCGGAGCACACGGGGCAGACGTTCTCGTTGGGGTCCGCGCCAAACTGGGTGGAACAGGAGCAGAAGATCTTGGACCTGGTCTTGAGCTGGGCGTGCACCTCAAGGCCGATGACTGTTTCATACCTGGTCATGAGCCCTCCCCTTGCCTTCTTCCCAGGCCTCTATGGCCTGTTTCCAATACATGGATCTTGTTCCCCTGGCGAGGGAAGCATCGATTCGAGGCCAGGGAGAGAACTCATGCGGTACAGCCCCGGCGCCAAATCGACTCATGACGATGTCCAGGGGGCAAAAGACACTTTTAGAGACAGGCCTAGGACCCGGACTTGCGGCTATACAGTTCCGGGTTCAGGCGCGGATCGTTGTACATCTTGAACTGGTAGTAAACCTTGGGCCGCTTGCGGCCCGAGGCGTATTCGTCCACGAGGTCCAGGACGGCCTGCAAAAGGTCGGTGCGCTGCTCCTGCAGGACCTCGAGCTTGCGGCGGCACTCGCTGGTCAGGTCGTCGCCCGCGCCCTGGCGTTCCACCTGCTCCAGCATGTGGAAGGTCTTGAGCGCCAGGATGGAACCGCGATCCAGAGCAACACCCAGGGACTCGGTATTGTAGCGCGGGCGCTCGCCCTCGGCCTGGGCGGGCAGCAGGGGATCGATGGCGCGCACCAGGAACAGGTCCAGGCGCTCGATCAGGTCGTTGCGCTCCTGGTTCAGCTTGTCAATGGCGTACTTGCAGTCGGCGATGAGCTCCGAACCGGCGTCCTTGCGGCGCGCCCGGTCCTCCACGTGCCACAGGCAGAAGTTGGCCCAGTGCTGGCGCAGAACGAGCTCCGCAAAACCCTCGGCGTCCGGGGCGGCGGTGATATCTGAGGCAAAGGCGGGCTCCTGGCGGTGCCAGGGGGCCACGGCCTGGTCCTGATCCACAAAGGCGCGCGAGATGAGCGCGCGGATGTCATCAAACGTGAAATCGGTCATTGAGCTCTCTTGGTTCATGGTCTTGCCCGCAGCGCGCTCTTGCTCACGAGCAGGTGCAATGTGGCGGGCGTACGTAAGGATGCTTCCAGGCGTTCGGCACGTTCGCCGCTGCCCAGGTACAGGTCAAGCCTGAGTCCCCGGATGTCGGCGCCCGAATCCTGGGCCAGCACAAGGCCTCGCAAAGGCTCTGGACCACCCTGGCCGGACAGTGGCACAGACAGCGGCGCGGACAGCACGGCCACGGCTCCCAACGGCAGGAGACTTGGGTCTGTAGCCAGACTGACAAGCGGCGTCAACGGTTTTCCCAGCGCCCCTTCGCTTGCCGCAGCCGTAAACCTGAAGAATATGTAGCTTTTACTCTCGGCCATAAGTTCAAGGGCACGGGCTGAGTTGGCCGCGCACCAGGAGCGGATGCTCTCGCGGTTCAGGCGCTCTTTGGGCAGGGCTCCGGCATCCAGCAGAATCTGCCCCAGGCCCTTGAAGGGCAGGCTGTTGGTCGCCGCGAAGTGCACCCCGCGCACCGAGCCGTCCGGGAAGCGCAAGGAGCCGCCGCCCTCGGTCTGCATCAGAAAGGGGTCGGCCGGGTTCTTGAGCCAGGCCAGTTCCAGCCCGCGCCCGCCGAGCGCCTGGCCCAGGTCCACGGACCGGCGGTCATAGCTGCCCGGGCGGGCGGCGAGGTCCGGCGGGGGCGCGTAGAGCGGGTACTCGTAGCCCGGCGCGCGCACCGGGCTGGCCTCCATCTCCGGCGAATAATAGCCAGTAAGCAAGGGGCTGGGGGCCAGCTCGTACCAGACGAAGCGTTCGGACAGCATGCCTGGGTCCTGGTCCAGGCCCGGCAGCGCGGCCAGCAGTTCCTCGGCGCTCCGGCGCAGCTGGCCCCAAGAGAGCGAGCCGCCGGGCCGCACCAGGGCGGGCGCATCCTGGGGCATGCGCGAAAGATATTCCAGGCTGAAGCGCAAAGGCCCGGCCAGGTCGGTGAAGGAGCGCAAGGACTGGGACGCCGGGGACAGCTGCCCGGCCAGGAGCCGGGACTCGGAGCCGCGCAGGGCATTGAACGCCGCAGGGGCCTGGGACAGGCGGTATTCCGGAGGCTCGGAAGGAGTGGAAATGCGCGGACGCCGCGCCGGGGCCGGTCGGCCGCCGCCGGAGGAGCCGGGCCAGGGCACGTAGTCGCCCACGCCGCAGCCCAGGAGCAGGAACACCAGGGCGCAGGCCAGAACAGCCGCCAGAAGCGGACCGCCAGGACGGCTGCGCGGCACCGCAGCACCGGTCGTGATCTCGGCCATGCTTGCGCCCTGCCCTGCCCGCATCCGTCTAGCCACACGCACTCCATCCACACGGGTCTCCCCACACGGGTCTACCCACACTGCTCAATGGACGCGTCGCAGTACTTGCCCACCCCGTACTCCCGGCGGCGCAGGAACTTCTCCGGGCTGGGGCCGATGATCTGCAACTCAGGCTGGCGATTCTGCACCGAGAGCGCGATGGTCATCTCCTTGGTGCAGCCCGTGGAATAGGTGGAGTCCTTGCCGGCCCAGACCGGCGGCACCTTCTTGCCCATGAGCTCGAAGCTCTTCTCGATGTCCATGTCGGTCTGGAAGCGCCAGACGTTCAGGAACCCGCTTCGCTGCACGCGCTCCCACATGAACATGAGGTCGTCGGCATCCATGCCCTCTTCAAAGTACTCGCCGGGGTTGATGATGAAGGTGCCCTCCAGACGCGAACGCAGGTGGGCCACAAAGGTGTTCAGCACCTCGATGGCCAGCTTCACCTGGCCGGGGATGCTGCCCACGATGGCGCTGTAGAACATGACCGTCTTTCCCGCCGAGCGCGCCCGGCGCATCTGGCTGATGATGCCGTCGGCCTTGGCCAGGATGGCGTCCTCGCTGAACTTGCGCACGTGCGCGGGCTTGGGCTTGAAGTACATGCGGAACTTGCCCTGGGCGTCGATGAAGAAGACCAGCAGGTCGCGGGTGAACTCGTGGCTGGTGTTGATGAAGCGCCGGTAATAGGCCTCGCCCTTGGCCAGCACCAGGTCCGACTCCTTCCAGGCCCGGGCAAAGGTGACGGACGTGCGGTAGGGGTTGAAGCGCTCGCGGGTGCCGTCGGAAATGACCACCAGCCGGTGCTCGCGGGTGGCCTGCAAGAGCTCGTTCTTGCTGGCCCGGTTGTTCTGCATGAAGAACGCGTCCTTGAACTCGCTTGCCAGGATGGGGTCGCTCTCCAGGTCCCAGACCGTGGGGCTGTCGAAATAGAAGCCCTCCTTCAGGGCCATGATCACGCGGTGGCCCTGGCGCAAAAGCGCGCGCACCACCTTGAGGTCCAGGATGATGCCACCGCTGGCCCTGGGCAGGTACAAAATGCGCAGCGGGCCGCGGGCGGGGTCGAAGATGCCGCGCAGGGACGAGAAGTCCACCTGCTCAAGGGACGTGCGCAGCTCCTCGGCGTCCAGGGCGGAGGTCGGGTTATCCTCGGTCCAGAAGCGCTTGTAGGTGGAGAAGAACAAAAGCCGCTCCATCTCCAGCAGGTCCAGCTCGAAGCGCAGCTGGGAGATGCTCGAGCAGTGCAGGCGCTCCTCCGGGCAGACGTTCACCAACTGGGAGTAGAAGGCGCTGTCCACAAAATTGCGCGTGCGGCGGTTCATCTGGCGCTTGAGGGTGCGGTAGGGGTCGTCCAGCCCGCTCTGGGTCAGGAAGATGGTCAGCATGCGCTTGAGCAGGCGCGAGGGGATGAGGATGGGGGTGCCGAGGGTCATCCGGAACTTGTGGCGGCACAGGTTCAAAATCCTCTTGCGCAGCGGCGCCTCGCGCACATGCTCCAGCACAAGCCGCACCAAGAGCTTCCACTGCTCACAGTATTCCGCGGCCAGGGGCTTGACCAGCTTGGACTTGAGCAGGAAATGCAGCATCCAGTCGCCGCAGGGGGCGTAGAAGCTGTCCTCCTGCAGGGCCACCATGAAGCGGATCTGCTCCGGCGAGGCGTTCTTCGCCGGATCGATGGAATGCTCCAGGCTGTTCTCGGTCATGAAGTGCAGGAGCAGCGCATCCAGCACCGGGTCCTTGCCATACTTGAGCTCGCTGGCGGTCTCGAAGGAAAAGTTCAGTGGCAAGGGTCACCTCTCGGTAAAGAAGCCTTTGCTCGCCAGCTTGGCGAAATAGGAGATCTTGTCCGTTTCGGCCAGGAGCAGGTCGTCCGGGGCGCGGCGCACGCGCACCACGTCGCCAGGCTCCAGGGCGAAGGAGCGCTGCCCGTCCACCGACAGGCGCACCTCTCCCGCCTGATCCTCCACCACCACGCTGATCTCGCCGCTCGCTGGCAGCACTACGGGACGGAAATTGTTCAGGAATGGGCACACCGGAGTCAGGCACAGGGCCTCCATCTCCGGGTGCACCAGCGGCCCGCCGGCGGAAAACCCGTAGGCCGTGGAACCCGTGGGCGTCGAGATGATCAGCCCATCGGAGCGCATGGCCCCCACCCGCTCGCCGTCTCGCAGCACCAGCAGGCGGATGAGCCGGGCCAGCTCGCCCCGGCTGACCACCAGATCGTTGATGGCCCGGCCGGAGCAGACCGTCTCGCTGTGGCGCTGCACGTCGTAGGCCAGGCAGACGCGGCGGGACAGGCCATAGTCCCCGGCCAATAGCGCGGTGAGGCTCTTCTGCCAGTCCCCGGCGGGCTCGGCCAGAAAGCCCACCCGGCCGAGGTTCAGCCCCAGAAGCGGCAGGCCCTGCCCAAGGCTCAAGCGAGCCACGCCGATGAAGGTGCCATCGCCCCCCAAAACCAGCACCGCGTCAAAGCCGCCCTCTGGGAATTGGCAGGCGGCGCCACGAGTGGAGCGGTGTTCGCACAGGGTGGCCCGCGCCCCACGGGCCAGAAGCCAGGCCGAAACCTCCTGGCCCAGGGCCAGAGCCGAGGGGTCTCCGGAGCGCGTCATCACCAGGAAAGAGTTGAGTTGCCTGTTCATGGCCCAACAGTAGTCAAATCCGCAGAAAGATACAACACACTGCGGGACAGAGAAAAGATGAGAAATACGCACTTTATTCGTATCGACCCCTAAAGTTCTTTCCGACTTCTGACGATAAAGGACTCAAGCTAGGAGTACATGAGATGACTGTTCACCCGGTTAATGTTCGCCTGATGCTGCGTACGTATGGTAGGCAGCTCACAAGCGCCAAGCGGCTGGCCCGCTTCAAGAGGGCGCTTGTACTCTCGGGCGCGCAGGACCAGGTGACCATCTCTCGGGAGGCCAAGCGGCGGGAACTTGTGGAACGCATTGCGCAGGAAGTCATCGAGAACCTTCTGGTGAACGGCCAGGAGAATCCGGTGGTCACCGGGGTGCTGGAGGATCTGGAACTGGATTTGGGTGAACGGGTGCTGTTCGACTATCCCCTGGACGGCGGCGAGGTGCAGCTCCTGCGCCAGACCAAGGCCGGACCGGAGGAGGTTGCTCCGGAGGAAAAGGTGCGCATCTTGCGCAGGCTCTGGGAAATAACCCTGGACAGGGTTGACGGCACCATGCTTTGATACCCCTGAAACGGGGGGGAGGCTTCATGGATATAAAGAATGTGTATGGAGGGCTGGACCCCTACGCCACAAAGCGGCTGCAGGAGAACCAGCGGGCGCAGCAGGACCAGGCCGTTACCCGGCAGCCCAGCGCCACGGACCAGCAGACCGGCGACAAGGTCGCCCTGTCGTCCGAGGCCAGGCTTCTAGGTGCGACGTTGGCTGCCGCAAACACGGCTCCCGACACGCGCGCCGAGAAGGTCCGCACCCTCAAGGAACAGGTGCAGAGCGGCACCTACAAGCCAGACATCAAGAAGGCCGCCGCCAACCTGATCCGAGACGACGTGAACCTCATCAGATAACCTGAAGCGTGCCGGGACATCCCGGCGCAGGCAGGTTGCACATGAAGGCTCCCCCGGCAGAAGGCTGTCAGGGGGGATTTTGTGTTTTGTTCGCGGGAGCAGGCTTGAAGGCCCGGGCTATTCGGACGCGGGCTTCTGGGCGGCGCGCTGCGCGTCCACCAGGCGGAAGTGCGTGGGGTGCTTGGCGTCCAGTTGCGGGGCCTGCAGGCCCAGGCGCGCCTTGGTGTTCAGGATGATGGGGCCGGAAAGGTTCAGGGTGGTGGCTTCCGGGTTGTCCTTGGGGATGGTCACGGTGACGAGCACCGCGATCTGCCGGATGCTCTCCACGCGCAGGGTCTTCTTCTCCGGTCCCTCGAGCTTGACGTCGTAGTCTGGCAGGAAGGGATACGGGTCGGCCACGAGCAGCCCCAGACCGGGGTCGGTGACGCACTGCAAGAGCAGGAATGGGGAGTTCTCGCGCACCTGGATGAGGACAAACTCACGCTTGTCGTCCAGGCCGATGAGCCCATGCGGGAAATAGATGATGCTGTCGCGCGCGATTTCCCGCTCGCCCAGCTTCGTCCGGATGCTTATTTTTTTGCTTCTTCCTGCCATAACGATGCCGCCGCAAGCAGATCCTGCTGACTGGCCTCAAGGGCCAGGCTGTTCTGCTCTTTGATCTTGAGGTACACTTCTTCCCTGTACACAGTCATTTCTTCCGGCACTTCAAGCCCGAGCTTGATCTGCTTCCCCTGGATGCTCAGCACCTTGAGCTTGATGTGTTCGCCCAGGTAGAGACTCTCTCCGGGCCGCCGTGTGAGGATGAGCATGTTTCCTCGAACTCCGCATTTCGTTTCAGGGTGCCGCGCCAACAGGCTCCAGCTAGCGGCAAGCTATCCGAGGGCTGTGGGAAAGTCCAGCCCGGAACGCTCCTTATATGTACTGCATCAGATTCATCTGCATGATCATGGACGAGGACTTGAGCACGGCCTGGTAGACCGTCTGCTGCTGGGTGAGCTTGGTCATGAGCTCGCCGATGTCGATGTCCTCTTCGGCGCTGATGCGCTCGTTCTCGTTCAGCGTCAGGTTCGCCAGGATGTTCTGGGTGATGCTCAGCCTGTTCTCGCGGCCACCCACGCTGGCCACGCTTGTCAGCACCTGCTGCTGTGAGATCTTGAGGCTTTCCAGGCACTGCTGGACGCCGCTCTGGGTGTTGGTCTCCAAAAAGGCCACCAGATTGCCCATGGTCTCGAACAGGTTCTTGGAGACGATGCCGCCGTTGCTGGCGCTGAAATTCATAGAGTTTCCGCTGAACACTGCGGAGGAGTTGCTGCTGGTGAGCGACAGGCGCTCGCCGCCGTTGCCCCCCACAAGGTCAGGGTCCTGATAGATGCCGCCGAAGATGTCCTTGCCCACGTCGTTGATGCGCACGGACTCGCTGATGTTCACCTGCAAGGTGATGGCCGCGGTGCGCGGGGTGACCAGGAACTGGGATCCGGCCGTGAGTTGATTCCCGCCGTTGGAGTTGAGCGTGAGCACGCCGCCCCCGGCCACGTTGAGCATGGCGTTGCTGGCGGTGGAGTCTGCGGCCACGGTGTTGCCCGTGACCCAGGAGAGCCCGTTGTCCATGCTGTAGGAATAGTTGATGGCCTGGTTCAGCGTGGCCGTATTGTCAATGCGCACCAGGGTGTTCCCGGTGAACGCACCGGAGGCCACGGCGGAAATGTTCTGCGTGCCCGTACCCATGGAGCTGACCTTGATGGAGTCGGCGTCGTCGCCCTGGTATACGGCGGAAGGGCGCAGCCAGAGCCAGGATCCCTTGGAGTCATTGGTGTTGGCCGTGTCGGTGACGCGCACCTGGGCGTCGTGGGCGAAGGTCACAGAGGCGCCGCTCTTTGGCAGGGTCAGGAGAACCTTGCCGTTGGCGTCCTGGGTCACGCTGCCGTCTGTCAGGAAGGTCCGGCCGCCATCGATGCTGTATCGCACACGGGTGTTCGGGTCGCTCATGTTGATCGAGCCGCCCGAAGCCGTTGCGCCACTGGCGTCGGTGAACTGCACCAGCGTGGTCTGCTTGGAGAAGCCGTCAATCTGGAATGTGTTGTCCGAGGTCAGCGAGGTGTCGTTGGTGGTCATCCAGAGCACTTCGCGGAAGGCATTGGCGTTGGTCTTCTGCCCCGCATAGATGCTCTTGTCCTCGTAGGTCATGTTGCTCAGCTCGAGCAGCTGGTCGAAAAGCTGGCGCGCCTCGTAGCTGATCTGCTGGCGGTTGTCGGCGGACATGGTGCCGGTGGAGGCCTGTTCGGCCAGCTCCTTGGCCCGGGTAATGATGGTCGACACCTGGGACAGGGTGGAGTCGCTCATGCTGAGCCAGCCCTTGGCCGTGTCCAGGTTGGTCGAGTACTGGTCGTAGGCGTGCAGAGTGTCGCGGTGGTCCATGATGCGCGCCGTGGCCGTGGGATCGTCCGAGGGCTTGTTGACGCGCTTCTGGGTCTGGGCCTGCAGGTTCGACTCGAGCAGGTTCGAGAGCGAACTGTTCATGCCGTTGAGATACTGCGAATACAGTTGGTTCTGCGAAATTCGAAACATGATGTTCTCCTGCCCTAGGACTTGAGCGAAAGCAGGGTTTGCAGCATCTGGTCCGCGGTGGTGATGAGCTTGGCCGCAGCCGTGTAGGCATGCTGGTACTTGATGAGCGCCGCCATTTCTTCATCCAGGTTCACGCCGGAAACAGACTGCTGGCGATCATCCAGGTCGCTCGCCAGGGTCTTCTTGTACTGGTAGCTGTACTTCACCGTGGCGGTGTCCGAGCCGACAGTGGCAACCAGGCTGTCGTAGTACTTGACCACGCTCTGGCTCACGGTGCCTCGGCGCACGGTGGAAATGTCGACGCTTGTGCTGCGCAGGTCGGCGATGGCCTTGGCCGTTGTCGAGTCGCCCTGGTTGGCCTCACCCGCGCCGTTGACGTGCCCGGTGCAAAGGTTGTCCTGGTTGGTGGTGATCTTTGTGTTCACCTGGATGTCGCGACAGTTGGAGCCGTCGAAGAAGGTGTTGATTCCCAGAGCCGCCACCACGCCCGTCGTGTCCGTGCCGAAGGCGAACTCGAAGCCGTCCTTGGCCGAGATGGACAGCTTGTGGTTGACCACCGAGGCATTGAGGTACGTGCCAAAGGTGTTGTTGATGGCATCGCGCACGTCGTTGAGGCTCGTCTTTGAGGGATCGAAGTTCTGCTGGCCCAGGGTTGCGGCGTCAAAGTCCAGGGCCGCGCCGGAGATCAGCAGGCCGGTCGAGGGGTTGTAGATGTAGATGTTGGCGCTGCCGCTGGTGAGCTTGCTGCCGTAGATCAGTCCCGAGGAGCCGCTAGCCAGGGCGCGGGCGTCATCGACCACGGAATAAGTGCCCTGCACGTCGGTCAACTTGTCCAGGCCGACGCCTTGGCTGTGGCGGCGGTTGGTCTCCCAAACCAGGGTTTCGGCGATGGCGTTCAGCTCCTCGCGGTACTTTCCAACGTAGTCGTCCTTGAAGTTGATCAGGCCCGCCAGGGAGCCGCCGATGAGCCGGTTGGGCTGGTCCCCGCCCGTCAGGCTGGTGACCGGGGAGATGATCTCCTTGGTGGAGGTGTTCTGGTTCCAGTACAGGGCCTTCTTGGGCACGATGTTGAAACGGTCGCCCTTGGTGAAGGCGGTGCCCGGCGTTAGGGCCGAGTCGTCTTCCTGGCCGAACCATACCTTGATGTTGCCCACCTCAATCATGTTGTCTTCGCCACGGGCGTAGAAAAGCTTGTCCGTGCCGTCGGCTTTCTTCATCCAGGTGTTCCCGCCGTCCACGGAAACGCGGAAGGTGGCGGCGGAAGCGGTGTTGCCGACAGCGCTGCCCGTGGGGCTGACGACCTCGAGGGTGTACTCGACGTTGTCGTTGCCCGAGAAATACACGTTGCCGTCGAAATTCGACTCGGCCATGAGCGCCTTGGTGGACTGGGCGTTGTCATAGGAGAGGCTGAAGTACGACTCGTTGTCCACCAGGGTCTGACCGGCTTTGGTGGTGATGGCGATGTTTCCGCCGCCCTTGTCGATGTAGTTGATGTCGACATAGGACGCCAGATCGCGCAGGAGCAGTCCGCGCTGGTCATACAACTGGTTGGCGTTGTTGGAGCCGGGCACGTCGTGGATCCTGATCTGGGTGTTCAGGTCGGCGATCTGCTTGAGCAGGTCGTTGGCGTTGGCCACTTCCTGGGTGATGGCCGTGTCGGCCTTCTGCTGCATCTGTATGAGATCGGTGTCGGCCTGGCTCAGGGTGGAGACCAGGGTCTGGGCACTCTCGATGACCTGGTTACGGCTGCCCGCGTCCTCGGTCCGCTGGGTCAGGTTCTCCCACTTGTCCAAGTAATTGGAAAGGCTCGAGCTCAGGCCGTAGCCCTGAGATTCGTTGAACAGGCTCTCGGTGCCTTGGAGCTGCGTGTAGAGTGTATCCCAGCGGTCGCGCATGGTGGCCTGATCGTAGTACTGGGTCTCCACGTACTGATCGAAGTGGCGCTGGATCTCGGCAGCCCAAACGCCCGTGCCGACCTGGCCGGGCATGAAGTCTATGTTGTAAGCCTCGTCGAACCTGACTGTGCGGCGGCTGTAACCATCGGTGCTGACGTTGGCGATGTTCTCGCCCGTCACCGAAATGGCGGCCTGGGCGGCGAAGAGACCGCTGCGGGCTATGTCGAGGATGGAGTTCGCGCCGAACATCTAAAGCCTCCCGCTGAAGAAACTGGCCTGGCCCTGCGCCGGCTTGGCGAAGCGCCCGCGCTTGCCATACACGTCGGAGCGGTTCGGCTGGATGGCCTTGTGCAGGTGCGTCAGGACCTCCATGCTCTGGTCGAAGAGAGCCAGGGCCAACTGACGGTTTTTGTCGGCCTGCATGGCGCATAACTGTTCGACCTTGTCCAGGTCGAGCAGATCGGCGCTGATCTGCGTGGTCGCCTCGGCCGAAAGCTCCGCCAGCACATCGCGCAGGCGCACCAGGCCGGGATAGCCCGCGCTGATGAAGCGCCTGAGCTGCATGCGCTCAGTAACGAGCTGGCGCATGAGGTTCTGCACAGAAATTTCAAGGACGCTCACGTCCTGGGGCCGACGATCCATAAGGGCGGCAAATTCTTCTTCCAAGAGGGAGGAAAGAAGCTCCAGCGCACGCACCTGACGGGACAAATTTGCCTGGATGAGTTGCAGCATGCCAGCCTTCCTCCTTATAAAATATCATTATTTTAGACTGTTATGTTTCAATCCAACGTTCTGCCAAAGGGCTGCTGGGTGTGTTCTAGCCAATGACTGCAAGTCTGCGGCCAGAGGATGCGCCAGAACTCCCGGCAGACTGAGCCCGGCGGTCGTAGGCGTCCACAATGCGCTTGGCCAGGGCTTCCACGTCAGGCATGACATCCCCGGCCACCGAGGCCGGGAGCACCGGGGCCTCGGTCTGCGTCCGCTCGGCCAGGGGGTTGAGCTGACGTGGTTCGAGCGTGGACTTGTCGGGCGCGTCGGCTGTGGTTTTGGCCGAAACCGCCGTTCCCGGCTGCACGGAAGCCGCGCCGTCGGCCTTGGTCGTCTTGGTGGTGTTCGCAAGCTGCCCCTTGAGCTGCTTGTAGAGCATGTCCCCCAGACCGATGCCGCCGTCTTTGGCCATCTTTTCGGAAAAGTCGCGGTCGAACATGGAACGGTACATGTCCTCCTGGGGCGAGTTCAGGTAGCCGCCCTTGGGCACTGTGGCGCGCATCTGCTCCCAGAGCTTGCTGATGAACACGGCCTCGAAGTTCGTGCAGGCCTCACGCAGCTTCTTGTCCTTGGAAGCTCCGGGAGTCAGATCGCCACGCAGGCGGTCCACCTGGGTCTTGAGCTGCGTCAGCTCGCTGTCCTGGGCCTTCTTGGCCGCCAGGGAGGCGTCCATTCCCATGGAGGTCATGTCAGCCATGCTAGAGCACCTCCAGGTCCGCGTGCAGGGAGCCTGCCGTCTTGAGGCTGCGCAGCACAGAGATGAGGTCGCGCGGGGTTGCGCCCACGGAGTTCAGGCCGTCCACCAGCTCCTGCAGGGTCGCCCCCTCCATGAGCAGCAGGCGGTTGTTCTGCTCCTTGACCTTGACGTCGGTCTGCGGGGTCACCTGGGTCGTTCCGCCGGAGAAGGCTCCTGGCTGGCTTACGTTGGGGGTCTCGGCCACCACGATCTGCAGGTTGCCGTGGGCCACGGCGACCTTGGTCAGGCGCACGTTTCCGCCCAGGACCACGGTGCCGGTCTTCTCGTCCACCACCACCTTGGCGCGGGAGTCAGGCGAGATGTCCAGGTTCTCCAACGAGGCCATGAGCGGCACAAGATTGCCCTGGAACTTGGCCGGGATGGACAGCTGGATGGTGGCTCCGTCCATGGCCTTGGCCATGTTCTTGCCTACGGCGGAGTTGATGCGGTTGACCACCTGCATGGCCGTGCCGAAGTCCGGCGTGCCGGAAAGATGGATGGTCAGGCCCTCCTGCTTGTTGAACTGGAAGGGCACCTCGCGCTCCACGATGGCGCCGTTGGGGATGTGGGCCACGGTGGTGATGTTCTTCTGGGCCGTGGCGGCCTGGCCTTCGGCCGAGTAGCCGCCCAGCGTCATGGAGCCCTGGGCCACGGCGTAGACGTTGCCGTCCAGCCCGCGCAGGGCCGTGATGAGCAGCACGCCGCCGAGCAGGCTCTTGGCGTCGCCGACCGAGGACACGGTGACGTCGATGGGCGAACCGGGCCGCGCCGAGGCGGGCATCCGGGCCGTGACCATGACTGCGGCCGTGTTCTTGGGCTTCAGGTTGGCCGGGTTCACGCTGACGCCCATCTTCTCCAGCATGTTGGTCATGGAGCGGATGGTGAACTCGTTGGTGGTGCCGTCGCCGGAGCCGGACAGGCCGACCACCAGGCCGTAGCCCACCAGCTCGTTGTTGCGCACCCCGGAAAAGCTGGCGATATCCTTCAGGCGCACGGCGTGGGCCGGCGCTGTTCCGGCAACGATGAGCACTGCCAGGCAGAGCAGGAACAGGGCCAGGTTCCGGGCCAGTTCCTTGCGGCGGTCGTGGATGCGTGCGTCGTAGATCATGTTCGTCTCCCGTGTCGGCTCGGCTAGAACGGCCAGACGTTGTCAAGAAGCCTGGAAAGCCAGCCGGCGCGCTGCTTGTCGGTAAGCATGCCCTGCCCGTAGACCTCGATCTTGGCATCGGCCAGGGCCGAGGACGGCACGGTGTTCTTGGAGTCGATGTCGCGCTGGCGCACCAGGCCGCGCACCACCAGGATCTGGGTCTCGGCGTTGATGCGGATCTGACGCGCGCCCTCCACCTGCATGACCTTGCCCGGCAGCATGCGGATGACCCGGGCGGCCACGGTGGTGGTCAGCGAGGTCTCCTGCTTGGTCTCCCCGGTGCTGGTGAAGTTGCTCACGCTGCTGGCGCCCACTGCGGGGTTGCCCACGCCCGTCACCCCGGGCACGACCTTGCCCAGGCTGCCGTAAATGCCGGTCGAGGGTATGGCGGTGATGCCGTAGGTGTTGGTGTTGGTCTTCTGGGCCGTGGTGTTGGACTTGTTCTTGCCATTGGTGGTCTCGGTAACGAGCACCATGACGATGTCGCCCACCTTGTTGGCCCGATTGTCGTCGAAAAGAAAATCAGACTGCCCGGCCTCGTAAAGCGAGGCGGGGTTGTTCACCGGCTCGGCCTCCACGGCGTTGGGGTTCGTCAGGATGGGCACGGGCATGGGCTTGTTCTCTGCGGCGCAGCCAGGCAGGACGGACAAGAGGGTCAGGGTCAGGAGCATCTTCTTCATGGTCGCATCCTCTTATAATAGATCAAACGGGCTAGCGGACCAGCACGGTCTCTGCGTCCAGCACGGTTCCAGTGACCTTCCTGTTGCTCTGCACATTACGTACCTGGATGGTCTGGCCAATGCCGGCGTCCGCCAGGGCCTCGGCCTTCACGGAAAGACGGATGTTGGTGCCCTCGTAAACGAGCTTCACCTGGCCGCCCTTGGCGATGACCGGCACCGGCTCGACGCTCTCAACAGTGATGACCTGGTCCGTGCCCACGCTCTTGGCCACGCGCCAAGGGCCGCCGGAGCCATCCCAGGCGTTCTGGTTGTGGGCGATGTTCTTGCGCTTGAAGGTGATCATGTCCGGAGTCACCAACTGCAGGCGGTTGATGGGCTTCGTGGCGCAGGCCACGGGCCGCCAAAGGTTCACAAAGGCCGAGCCCGCGAAGCGGCGCGTGGTCTTGCCATCGCCGGAGACGATCTCGTAGAGCATGTTGTTGCGGCCGGGCCGCACAACTTCGCTCATGGTCATGTTCAGGCGGTCGCCGGGGTGCGGCAGAAAAACGTAGTCGGGCGCGCGCAGGTCGGTGATTTCCAGCTCGCCGCGCAGTCCGGCCCCGCGTGCCGTCAAAAATTCAACACCCATGCGCGCCAGTGCCGCGCCGTCAATCGCCTTGCCCCCGCGCTGCACAACGAGCTGCTGCGGCAGCACATAGGCCCCGGCCTCTACGCCCAGATAGTGGCGCAACATGGCCAGCAGGCGCTCGCGGGTCAGCGCGGTCTGGTGCCCGACCTTCTCCGGCGAGGCCCACAAGGGCTTGGCGGCGAGTTCCTTCCACTGGTCCGCAGGCATGTTCTCGCTGGCGTCGGCGATCTCGCCCAGGAGAACCTTTGGCCCGGACACGCAGGCGGCATTGCGGACCTGGATGCGCCAGTTCTGGCCAGCCTGTTCCGCAGCGGCGGCGCTGGCGGACAAAAGCAGAACGGACAAGGCCACGGCGGCCAGAATAACCACGCGGGTGCGCACAGGGCAAAAGCCCTGGCGAAGGTTGTCCCATCGATGATGTTCTCGTGCGCAGTACATGAGCCGCTCCCCTTGCCAGTCCTAGCGCTTCACGTTGATGGCGGTCTGCAGCATGGTGTCCGAGGTGGTCAGGGCCTTGGAGTTCACCTCATAGGCGCGCTGGCCGATGATGAGACCGACCATTTCGTCAACCATCTCGACGTTGGAGCCTTCCAAAAAGCCCTGGGCCAGGGTGCCGAAGTTGGTGTCGCCGGGGGTGCCGGCAGTGGCCGCGCCGCTGCCGTCCGTCTCGGTGTACAGGTTGCGGCCCTGGGCGTTCAGCCCGGCGGGGTTGACGAAGTTGTAGATGGTGATGTCCGCCCCGGCCAGCTCGGTGCCAGCCTTGTCCATGGCCGAGATGTGGCCCTTCTCGGTGATGACCACCGTGGCGGTGCCGGAGGGGATCGTGAACTCCGGCTGCAGCGGATACCCGTTGGCGTTGACGATGCGGCCGTTGTTGTCGAGCTTGAAGTTGCCCGCGCGGGTGTACACGTCGTTGCCGTTCTGGTTCAGCCGGAAGAACCCCTGGCCCTCGATGGAGATGTCCAGCTGGTTGCCGGTGTTCTGCAGAGCGCCCTCTGAAAAGAACTTGTGCACCGTCACCGGGCGCACGCCCATGCCGACCTGAAAGCCCGTGGGCAGCCGGTTGCCGCCCTCATTCAGGGCGCCGGCGATGCTCATGGTCTGGTACATGAGGTCCTCGAACTCGGCGCGGCTCTTCTTGAAGCCAACGGTGTTCACGTTGGCCAGGTTGTTCGAGAGCACGTCGATGTGTGTCTGCTGGGCGACCATGCCGGTTGCGGCGGTCCAAAGCGAGCGCATCATAACTTTTATCCTCCTGAAATAATGAACATCTAGCCGACGGAGCCGACCTTGTTGATGACGAGGGATTCCATGCTGTCCGTGGTGGTCATGAGCTTCTGGTTGATCTCAAAGGCCCGCTGGGCCTCCATCATGTTCACCATCTCACCCACGATCTCCACGTTGGACTTCTCCAGGTAACCCTGCTGGACCTGGATATTCTCCGGCGGGATCTCCGTGGCCTTGCTGCCCTTGCGGATCTGGTACAGGTTGCGGCCGACCTTTTCGACGCCCTTGGGGTCGGAAACATCCACCAAGTCAATGGTGCCGATCTGGTTGCCGTCCACGGTGATGGCGCCCTTCGAGTCGATCTTGATCGTGTTGTCCCGCGGGAGAGTAATGGCGCTTCCGCCGCCCAGGACCTCATAGCCCTGCTCGGTGACCAGGGTGCCTTCGGATGAGAGCTGGAAGCTGCCGTTGCGCGTCAGAAAATCGCCCTTGGGCGTGCGCACCTTGAAGAAGCCCTCGCCCACCAGGGCCATATCCAGGGGGTTTCCCGTGACCTGCATGCTGCCCTGGGACATGTCGGAATACTGGCCGCCCAGCCTGACACGAGCCTGAATGTAGGGCTTGGGCCAGATGTCCTTGTCACGGACAAAGGGCTTGGCGTCGACCAGATAGTCATGGGCGAAGCGCTGGAACGTGTCCTGAAAGGAGTATGAGTCCTTCTTGTACCCGTTGGTGCTCACGTTCGCCAGATTATTGGCGATGACGTCGAGGCGGTGCTCGTTGGACATGGCTCCGAAAAGAGCGCTGTACATGCTTTCGCGCATGATCTCCTCCTATGCTGATCGCAAACATGCAAATTGCGCGCCATACAACATGACAAAAATCCCCCGACTGCCACGCCAAAACTCGGCGGCGAGCAGCGGCATCCGGTGAAAGCGCCCGTCTGTCGCGGTCCAAAGAAATGCTTGCCAGAATCTGGTTTTCCGTTGACAACGGCATAACGCGCGACTAGATAGGCCGTGCGGGCGGGTGTAGCTCAACGGTAGAGTACGAGCTTCCCAAGCTCGGTGTTGCGAGTTCGATCCTCGTCACCCGCTCCATGGCCTCAAGGATTTGACCGCCTGAACCTCGTTGGTTCCTCGAGAGATGGTGGGCCTTTTGGTCCACTTTTTTATTTCCAGGAACTGGGATACGGAGACGAACAGGCATGACGAGAACACCCCTTTCAGAACGGCTCACCGGGATCATCGGCCCGGCGTTGAGCACCCTTGGGGTTGAGCTCTGGGGGCTTGAATTCGCCTCCGCCGGCAACCGCATGGTGGTCCGTGTATATATTGATGCCCCCGCAGCAGCCCACTCCGGTGACCTGTCCGAGCCCATGGGTGAAGACGGGATCGAAGCCGCTCTGGATGAGCAGGAACAGCGTACGGGCGTGACCATCGCCATGTGCGCCAAGGCCAGCCGCCACCTGGGCACCGTGCTGGAGGCCGAGGACGCCGTGCCCGGCGCCTACGTGCTGGAGGTCTCCTCCCCCGGGCTGGAGCGCCGCTTTTTCGCCCCGGAGCAGCTGGCCGCCTACCTTGGCCGCACGGTGGACATCCGCCTGCACCAGGCCCAGGACACGCGCCGCCATTTTCGCGGGCTCCTGGCCGAGAGCGGCCCCGACTTTCTCGTGGTGGACGAGTCCGGCGTGCGCACCCGCGTGTTGTGGGCGCATGTGAAGACCGCACACCTCGTGCATGAATTTCCAGGCGCAAGCGCATAGGGCTGGCGCCGCAGACGTGTTTTCATCCCCCGCCACCTGAGCGCGGCCTGACAAGGGCCTTCGCAGGTGGCGGAAACAGACGCAAGAATCTCACGCCCACGCGCAACGGCAGAAATGACGGACGCTGGGCGGCACCGGAGGGAGCGCCATGAGCTCGGAACTGAAGAAGACCATAGACCAGATCAGCAAGGACCGGGGCATCGACCGTGACCTGCTCATCGACACCCTGGAAGAGGCCGTTCGGTCCTCCGTGGCCCGCAAGTACGGCGAACAGATGGACATCGAGGTCAAGTTCAACGAGGAACTGGGCGAGATTCAGGTCTACCAGTTCAAGGTCGTTGTGACGCAGATCAACGACGCCGTGAGCGAGATCACCCTGGAAGAAGCCCGCGAGCACGACCCGAACATCAATCTCGACGACGAGATGGGCTTCAAGATCAAGATTGAGGACCTGGGCCGCATCGCCGCGCAAAGCGCCAAACAGGTCATCATCCAGCGCATGCGGGACGCCGAGCAGGAAATCATTTACGAGGAATACCGCGAACGCAAGGGCGAGATCGTCTCCGGCATCGTCCAGCGCCGCGACCGCACCGGCTGGATCATCAACCTGGGCCGCACCGAGGCGCTTCTGCCCAAGGACGAGCAGATCCCGCGCGAACGCTACAAGCGCGGCGACCGCATCCAGGCCTACATCATCGAGGTCCAGAAGGAGTCGCGCGGCCCGCAGATCGTGGTTTCCCGCTCGCACCCGGACTACATGGGCGCGCTCTTCGCCCGCGAAGTGCCCGAGGTCTTCGACTCCACCGTCAAGATCATGGGCGTGGCCCGCGACTCCGGCCTGCGCGCCAAGGTCGCCGTCAGCTCCCGCGACCGCGACGTGGACCCGGTGGGCGCCTGCGTCGGCATCCGCGGCTCGCGCATCCAGAACATCGTGCAGGAGCTCAAGGGCGAGCGCATCGACATCGTGGTCTGGAGCCCGGACATCGCCGTCTACGCCCAGAACGCCCTGTCCCCGGCCATAATCAGCCGCATCATGGTCGACGACGAGGAAAAGACCCTCGAGGTCGTGGTGCCCGACGACCAACTGACCCTGGCCATCGGCCGCAAGGGCCAGAACGTGAAGCTGGCCGCGCAGTTGCTGGGCTGGAAAATCGACATTTTCACCGAGAGCCGCTACGGCGAACTCAATGCCGACAAGAAGGGCATGGACCAGCTGGCCAGCGTGGCCGAAGTGGCCATGGAGGCCTTCTTCGCCGCAGGGCTTGAGACCACCGCCCAGCTGGTCGAGGCAACCGAAGAACAGCTCCTGGCCGTAACCGGCATGACCACGGACAAGATCCGCGACATGCGCGCGGCCATCAACATCCTGGGCCTGGCGCCCATTGAAGTTGAAGACGCGAAAAATGAGGAAGCGGCCCCGGACGAACCCGGAGCCGAATAGGCTGCCCTGATGTCCGGAGACGGACGAAAGGATTGCCAGTCCACAGACGGACAGGCAGCAAGCGCTGCCGGGCCGGTGCGCATGTGCTGCATATGCAGACGCCGCCTGCCGCAAGCCCAACTGCTCCGGCATGTCCGGGCGGCAAAGGCCGGAGAGGAACAGGAAACGGGGATGGGGTTTGTGCCCGATCCCCGGCGCAGGATGCCCGGTAAAGGGCTATACGTCTGCGACCAGGCCGAATGCCGCGAGAGATTTCTCCGCCGAGGCGACGGGCGGAAGAAGCGTTAACAAGGGGAACATGAATGGTGACAAAGCTCAAAGTGAAGGACCTGGCGGCCGAACTTGGCATCGGCCATAAGGAGATCCTGCAGCAGCTGCGGGACATGGACATCCAGGTAAAAACCTTCATGAGCACCTTGGAGGACGGCGAGGCTGAAAGCCTTCGTCAATCGTTGCGCGCCCAGCCCGCAGCCAAGACCGAGGTCGTGCGCCGTGAAGTCGGCGACGTCATCGTGCGCAGCCGAAAGGCCAAGCCCGGAGATCCAGAGCAGAAGGCTGCACCGGCGCCCGCACCAGCGGATGAAAGCGCCGAGGCTCCAGCCAAAAGCCCTGCGGTCAAGCCTGCGGCCAAGCCCTCCGAGGACGAGACCCCTGCCGTTGCCGCGCAGGTCGAGCAGCCACGCGAGGAGGCCCCCAAGGCCCGCCGCGTAGAAGAGGCCGCTGAAAAGCCGGCCGACAAGCCCGCGCGCATCATTACCCCTCAGGAAGCCCCCGTGGTTGAGGCAAAGACGAAAGCCAAGCCCGTTGTTGCCGCTACGGAAGCCAAGACCGAGCCCAAGGCCGCCAGAATTGTATCCAAGCCCGCGCCCCAGCCTGAGCCAGGCGCCGAAGCGGCTGCCGTGGCCGCGCCTGAAGTCGCGGCTCCTGCGCAGGCCCCGGCCGAGCAGCCTGTGGCTGAGAGCAAGTCCAAGCCCGCCCCACAGGCCGTTGCCGAGACCGTCGTCGCCGAGGCCCCTGCCCCTGCGGCCGGTGTCCCTGCGGCCGATGCTCCGGTCGAGGCTGCAGCCCCACAGGCCGAAACCGGCTCGACAGAAGAGCTGGACGAGGATGGCAAGAAGAAGCGCAAGCCCAAGCGTGAGGTCCCCGTGTCTGCCGCTCCCCAGGTGCGCATCATCTCCCGGCCCGAGCCCGGCAGCACTCCTCCGACCCCGCCGCCGAGCAGGCGTCCCGAATTCTCCGCCGGACATGACGGCGGCGCGCGTCCCTACACTCCGCATCCCGGCGGTGCGCGGCCCGCATACGACGGTCCCCGCGGCGGCGGCTACGGTGGCGGCGCAGCCGCGCCTGGCCAGCGTCCCGCAGCCCCCGGCGGCTACCAGCGTCCGCCCAGCAGCGCTCCGGGCAGCAGCTACGGCTTCCCGCGTCCGCCCAGCAGCGCTCCGGGCAGCAGCTACGGCCAGCAGCGGCCTACCGGTCCCGGTGGTCCCGGCGGTCCTGGCATCGCGCCGGTTGTACCGCCCAAGGAAGGCGAGGACCGCGCCCGCAGAAAGCCGCATCGCGTGGTGGAATTCACCCCGGGCGGCGGCAGCGAAGAAGATCGCCGCAAGGCCGCAGGCGCTGCCGCCAAGAAGAAGACCAACTTCGCCCCGGCGCCCGTTGTGTCCGAGGACGGCGAGTCGCCCATGCGCCTCAAGTCTTCCCGGCGTGGCAAGAAGCACCGCGGCGGCGTGGAGCAGCGCGAGGAAATCAAGCCCGTCGGCAAGCGCAAGATCCGCATCGACGAACACATCCGGCTGTCCGACCTGGCGCACCAGATGGGCATCAAGTCCCAGGCCATCATCAAGGCCCTGTTCTCCATGGGCGTCATGGCCACCATCAACCAGGCCCTGGACATGGACACCGCCACCCTGCTCGCCAGCGAGTTCGGGCACGAGGTGGAGAACGTCTCCTTTGATGAGCAGGAGTTCCTGGTGGTCGGCGAGCCCGACACCGCCGAGGACTTGAAGCCCCGGCCGCCGGTGGTCACCATCATGGGCCACGTCGACCATGGCAAGACCTCGCTGCTTGACGCCATCCGCATGACCAGCATCGCCTCGGGCGAGGCGGGCGGCATCACCCAGCACATCGGCGCGTACCACGTGTCCACCAGCCGGGGCGAGGTCGTGTTCCTCGACACCCCGGGCCACGAAGCCTTCACCACCATGCGCGCCCGCGGCGCCCAGGTGACCGACATCGTCGTGCTGGTGGTCGCCGCCGACGACGGCGTCATGGACCAGACCCGCGAAGCCGTGAACCACGCCAAGGCAGCCAAGGTGCCCATCGTGGTCGCTGTGAACAAGATAGACAAGGAAGGCGCCAACCCCGACCGCGTGAAGCGCGAACTGGCCGAGTTCGACCTCGTGCCGGAAGAATGGGGCGGCACCACCATCTTCGCCAATGTGTCCGCCAAGCAGCGCATCGGCCTGGACGAACTGCTCGAAATGATCGTGCTCCAGGCCGAAGTGCTGGAGCTCAAGGCCAACCCGGCCAAGCCCGCGCGCGGCCACATCGTCGAGGCCAAGCTGGACAAGGGCCGTGGCCCGCTGGGCACCGTGCTCATCCAGGACGGCACGCTGAAAAACGGCGACGCCTTTGTCTGCGGCACCGTGCACGGCAAGGTGCGCGCCATGTTCAACGACCAGGGCCGCAAGATCAAGCAGGCCGGACCGGCGATTCCCGTCGAGATCCAGGGCTTTGACGTGGTGCCCGAGGCTGGCGACGAGTTCGTGGTCGTGGCCGACGACAAGGTCGCCCGCAAGATCGCCGAAAGCCGCGCCTCCAAGCAGCGCGAGAAGGATCTCGTGGGCAAGAGCAAGGTCACGCTGGAGTCCTTCCTGCTGTCCAAGCCCGCCGACGAGGCCAAGATCCTCAACCTGGTGCTCAAGGCCGACGTGCAGGGCTCCCTTGAGGCCATCACCGAGGCTGTGAACAAGCTCTCCACCGAAGAGGTCAAGATCCAGGTGGTGCACGGCGCCACGGGCGGCCTCACCGAATCCGACATCCTGCTGGCCTCGGCTTCCCAGGCCATCATCATCGGCTTCAACGTGCGTCCCACGGCCAAGGTCAAGGACATGGCCGACAGCGAGCACGTGGAAATCCGTTTCTACGACATCATCTACAAGCTCGTGGGCGAGATCAAGGACGCCATGAGCGGCATGCTCACCCCGGACATCCAGGAGGTTTACCTGGGCCAGGCCGAGGTGCGCGAGACCTTCAGCGTGCCCAAGGTCGGCATGGTCGCAGGCTGCGGCGTTGTCGACGGCAAGCTCACCCGCTCTGCCAAGGTGCGCCTGCTGCGAGACGGCGTGGTCATCTACACCGGCGCCTTGAACTCGCTCAGGCGCTTCAAGGACGATGCTAAGGAAGTGGCCAAGGGCTACGAGTGCGGCGTCGGCCTGGAGAACTTCAACGATATCAAGATCGGCGACGTCATCGAGGCCTTCGAGACCAAGGAAGTCGCCAGGACCATCGACTAGCGCAGGCCAGCGATGGGATTGAGAACAGGTATGCATGATCATCGGCGTGATGACGCTTGAATTCCGCCTGCACGGCAACGACTCGCTGAAAGGCAAGCGTCAGGTGGCCCAGAGCCTGAAGCAGAAGCTGCGGAACACCTTCAACGTGGCCGTGAGCGAGGTCGACGCCCAGGAGGCGCACCAGAAGCTGGTGCTTGCGGTGGTCACGGTGTCCGGTGAGACGACCAGGGTGGAAAGCAGCCTGGCCAAGGCCTTGGCCCTGGTCGAGGCCATATCCCCGGCGGAACTAGTGCGTTGCGACACGGAAGTGTTCAGCAGCAGCGGGGAGGCATAAATGAAAAGTGCAGGCAGCAGACGGTCCATCCGTTTGGCCGACCTCATCCTGCGGGAGCTGGCCACCTTGCTCCTGGAGGAGGTCGCTGACCCGCGCCTGGAGCTGGTCAGCCTCACCGGGGTCAAGCTCAACTCCGATCTGAAGATCGCCCTGGTGACCTTCACCGTGGGCGGCGGCGAAGAGCGCCGCAAAGAGGCCCTGGACGGCCTGAACAAGGCCAAGGGCTTCCTGCGCTCCGGCCTGGCCAGGCGGCTGGATATGCGCTCCCTGCCGGACCTGCGCTTCGCCCACGACGATTTCCTCGAGGACATGGTCTATGCGAAGCCCGATCACCCAAATAGCTGACCTCATCCGCAGGACGGACAGCTTTCTGGTGTCCTCCCACGCTAATCCGGACGGCGATGCCATCGGTTCCACCGTTGCCCTGGGCCACATGCTCGCGCACATGGGCAAGGAATTCTGCCTCTACAACCGCTCTGGCCTGCCAGCGCAGTTCGACTGGCTCCACCTGCCCGGCCCCATTCACAACACCCTGGCCGGGTGCGAGGCCAACTGGATCTTCGTGCTCGACTGCGGCACCCAGCACCGCGTGGGCGAGGAGCTGTACCAGATCATGGGCACGCGCCCCATGGCCAACGTGGACCACCACCTGGGCAACCCCATGTTCGGCCAGTTCAACTGGGTGGACGACAGCTACCCGGCCGTGGCCGCCATGATCGCCGACCTGGCCGACGAGCTGAACATTCCCCTCACCGGTCCCCTGGCCGAGGCCATCTACCTGGGCCTGGTCACGGACACCGGCTTCTTCACCTTTGACAACACCACCCCCGCCGCGATGGAGTTGGCGGCGCGGCTGATCCGCCTGGGCCTGAACCCCGGCCAGATCAACGCCAAGATCCGCAACCAGTGGAGCGTGAACCGCTTCCGCCTCTGGGGCGAGAGCTTCGCCACCACGGAATTGTTTTTTGAAGGCCAGGTGGCCTTGGCCTTTGTCACCCAGGGCATGATGGAGCGCACCGGGACCAGCGCCGCCGACTGCGAGGAGATCGTCAACTTCCTGCGCCGCCTGCGCGGCGCGAGGGCGGCGGCCATCCTGCGCGAGGAGCCGGACGGGAGCTACAAGTTCAGCCTGCGCTCCTCCGGGGCGGACAACGTGCAGTCCGTGGCGGCCCTGTTCGGCGGCGGCGGCCACCGCAACGCCGCTGGCGGCACCATCGCCTCCGACATTCTTTCGGCCAAGGTCCGCCTGATTGAATCCCTTGGCGAAAGCCTCGGACTGGTGTAGAAGCATGGGCAGACGCCGCAAGAGGAGCGAAGGCCAGCTGGATGGCCTGCTGGTTCTGTACAAGCCCAGCGGCCCGACCTCCGCAGGATGCCTGAACAGCATCAAGCATGGGCTGGGCCAGGGCAAAATCGGTCACGCCGGGACGCTGGACCCGCTGGCTGAGGGCGTGTTGCTGGTGCTTTTGGGCCGGGGCACCAAGGTCGCCGGGTACCTGACCAGCGGCAACAAGATTTACTCCGGGCAGATGCGACTGGGCGTGACCACCGACACCTTCGACATGGAAGGCAAGGTGGTGGCCGAGGCGCCGCTCGACACAATTTCGCAAGACGATGTGCGGATGGCCATCCTGTCCTGGAAGGACCTCACGGAACAGGAAGTCCCCGCTTACTCCGCGGCCAAGCACGAGGGTCGGCCCCTCTACGAACTCGCCCGCAAGGGTGAGGCCGTTCCGGTCAAGGAGAAAAGCATCGAGATACACGAGGTCGAACCGCTGGAAATTGAGCTTCCCACAGCACGGTTCAGGGTGCGTTGCCAGGCAGGCACGTACATTCGATCCCTGGTCCACAGCTTGGGGATACGGCTAGGCTGCGGCGCAGCTCTGGCCCAGCTCACGCGGGAAGCCTGCGAGCCCTTCGGGCTTGCGGACGCCCACAGCCTGGATGCGGTTCTTGGCGAGCCGGAGCGTTTTGCCGAGCGGGTCATTCCGCTGGGAAAAATGCTCCCGCACTGGCGCACCATCGCGCTCTCCACCACCCTGGCCGCCCTCGTGAAGAACGGGGCCTGGCTGCCGGTGGGCGGACCAAGCGGACAAGAGCTTCTCGGTGAACCCGGGGAGCATGTCATGCTGGTCGAGGAGAGCGGCGAACCGGTTGCGCTGGCGCAGGCCACGACCAAGGACGGCATGCTGCGCTGGATGATTCTGCGTGGACTGTGGCAAGACGGCGATGCGGCGGCCTGAACTGAGGGAAGCTCCCGGCACAACCCGGATTCCGCATTGATCGGCATCCGGCAAAGGAGGACACTGCTGTGGTCATGACGCCTGAAGGAAAGACTAAAGTCATCGAGGACTTCAAGACCCACGATGGCGACACCGGCTCCCCGGAGGTGCAGGTTGCGCTTTTGACCGAGCGCATCACCTACCTCACCGAGCACTTCAAGGTCCACAAGAAGGACTTCCACTCCAAGACCGGCCTGCTCAAGATGGTCGGTTCGCGCAGGAAGCTTCTGAACTACCTGAAGAGGGAGAACGTCCAGCGCTACCGCGATCTCATCGAGCGCCTGGGTCTCCGCAAGTAGTATCACGTAGACAACGCCCCGTGCGGACAGGGGGGGCTCAAGCCCCCCTGTCCGTGCGGACAAACCACCACGGGCGCGAAGGTCGCGTCCGCTGAACCTCGCCCATGACGCAGGACTCACGTTGAGCCCCCCCTTTAGTTGGCTGCGGAAAGTGTTCTTGCGCGCGCCTGATTTTAAAATTCAGGTCAAGGCGCGCAACAACCCTTCCCCAAGCCGGCTAGAATTCCGGGCACGAGCAGCGTCAGGGCGGAAACTATGCAAGGAGCTTCAATGCTAGTACCGTACACACCGACACGCCTCACCACAAAGGCCGGAAACCTTGGGATCATCATGGAGACCGGCAAGATGGCCAAGCAGGCCAGCGGCTCTGTGTGGGTCCAGTCCGGCGGCACCGTGGTGCACGTCACGGCCGTGAACCAGCACCTGGAGATCGACCGCGGCTTCTTCCCGCTGACCGTGAACTACCAGGAAATGTCCTACGCCGCCGGCCGCATCCCCGGCAGCTACTTCCGCCGCGAGATCGGCCGCCCCAGCGAGCGCGAGACCCTCGTCTCCCGCCTGATCGACCGGCCCATCCGCCCGATGTTCAAGAAGGGCTTCCGCGACGAGGTCCAGATCATCGCCACGGTCCTCTCCGCCGACGACACCATCAACCCCGACGTGCTGGCCATCACCGGCGCCTCGGCGGCCCTGCACCTCTCGCACATGCCCTTCGAGGGCCCCATCTGCGGCTGCCGCGTGGGCTATGTGAACGGCGAGTTCGTGCTCTTCCCGAGCTACAAGCAGATCACCAACGAGAGCAAGTTGAACCTGATCTTCGCCGCCACCCGCGACGCCATCGTCATGGTCGAGGGCGGAGCCGAGTTCGTGAGCGAAGACCTGGTGGCCGACGCCCTGGAATGGGGCCACAAGCAGCTCACCCCCATGTTCGACATCCAGGACGAACTGCGCAAGCTCGTGGGCAAGCCCAAGCTTGAGGTCGTGGCTCCGGTCCTGAACGAGGCCATCGTCTCCTGTGTCGAGGAAATCGCCACCCCGGGCCTCAAGGCCGCCTTCGCCATGATCGAGAAGGCCCCGCGCCGCGAGGCCAAGGGCAAGGCCAAGGATCTGGCCCTGGAAGCCGTGGCCGCCAAGTTCCCGGACGACTCCGACGCCCTGCGCCAGGCCGGCACCATTGTCAGCGCCCTGGAGAAGAAGATCGTGCGCGAGCGCGTGCGCTCCGAAAAGATCCGCATCGACGGCCGCGACCTGACCACCGTGCGCCCCCTGTCCATCGAGACCGGCACCCTGCCCATGACCCACGGCTCGGCCCTGTTCACCCGTGGCGAAACTGCGGCCCTGTGCGTTGTCACGCTCGGCAGCTCGCGCGACGAGCAGCGCATTGAGACCCTGGTCGGCGAAGACACCAAGCGCTTCATGCTGCACTACAACTTCCCGCCCTACTGCGTGGGCGAAGTGCGCATCCTGCGCGGTCCCAGCCGCCGCGACATCGGCCACGGCGCCCTGGCCGAGCGCTCCATGCTCCCGGTTCTGCCCAACCCCGACGACTTCCCCTTCACCCTGCGCGTGGTCAGTGAGGTCATGGACTCCAACGGTTCCTCCTCCATGGCCACCATCTGCGGCGCGAGCCTCGCGCTCATGGACGCGGGCGTGCCCATCACCGAGCCCGTGGCCGGCATCGCCATGGGCCTGATGAAGGAAGGCGACGAATACATCGTGCTGACCGACATCCTCGGCGACGAAGACGCGCTGGGCGACATGGACTTCAAGGTGGCCGGCAGCGCCCGCGGCATCACCGGCATCCAGATGGACATCAAGATCATGACCGGCATCCCCTACGACGTGCTGCGCCGCGCCCTGGCCCAGAGCCGCGACGCGCGTACGCACATCCTGGAGCACATGGCCATGTGCCTGGCCGCCCCGCGGCCGCAGCTCTCCGAGCTGGCTCCGCAGATGGAGGTCGTGTTCATCAATCCTGAGAAGATCCGCAGCGTCATCGGACCCGGCGGCAAGAACATCAAGGCCATCACCGCAGAGACCGGCGCCTCCATCGACATCGAGGATTCCGGCAAGGTGGCCATCTTCGCCCCCACCAGCGAGAGCCTGAAGAAGGCCAAGGCCATGGTCCAGTACTACGACCAGACCCCGGAGCCGGGCCGCAACTACCTGGGCACCGTGCGCAAGATCCTGGAAGTGGGCGCCCTGGTGGAGATCCTGCCCGGAGCCGAAGGCATGCTGCATGTGTCCCAGATGGACGTGGAGCACGTGGCCAACGTCACCGATCTCCTGCAGTTGGGCCAGGAGGTCTGGGTCAAGGTCATCGAGCTTGAGGCCAATGGCCGCATCCGCCTGTCCCGCAAGGCCTGGCTCATGGAGCAGGCTGGCGAGACCGTCAACATCGACGACTTCCGCCGTCCGCCCGCTCGCGAAGGCGACCGTGACCGCGACCGTGGCCGTGGTGGCGATCGTGACCGTGGCCGTGGCCCGCGCCGCTAGACCACACAACTAGACGGGGCTGCCCCCGGCGTCCGTTGGCTCACAAGCCCGGACGCTGGAGGCAGCCCCTTTTTTTTGCTTCTGGTTCTTTGATTCTGGCGCTGCGAAGCTAGCTGACGGGTTCCTTTGTGGCGGGGCTGACGGCAAAGCCCTTGATGTCCCAGGGCAGGCGCTCCAGGGCGCGCTTCAGGGCGAACTCTTCCACCTCGTGGTGCCAGGCGACGAAGTCGCGCACCAGATCCGCCGCCAGAGGGGTCAGCTCGTAGCCCGTGCGGCCGCTGGCCTTGACCAGCAACGGCTCGCCCAGAGCCTCCTCGGTGCGCTTTATGCGCCCCCAGGCCGCGCGGTAGCTCATGCCCAGGGCCTTGGCGGCCTTGTTGAGCGAGCCCAGCAGGGTCACCATTTCGAGCAGCTGCGCCCGGCCCAGGCCAAAGAGCATGCCGCTCTCCGACTCCAGCCAAAGGTGGACGCGGAGCATGGATTTGCCGGGATGATTCTTGTCCGCTGAGGATGTGGATGTGCGGCTCATTGTCCCTCCGGGCCTTGTGCGCTGGCAGGCGCGGTTTGCTATGCCACAACAGACTTAGCATCATTTTTCGGCAAAGAAAATCCCGCAGCGCCCCTTGGCAGGCAGCGTTTCGTGCCTACATTAGCCGTTCGCGCACCCACGCCGCAACATGGCACACCCAAACCACCGGACCCCATGCAGATCGAGTCGACACAAAGCACCTCCCGCCTCATCTGGACCCTGACCTGGCCCCAGGTGCTGATGATGGTCTTCCACTTTCTCATCGGGTTTGCGGATGTCTGGGTGGCCGGGCAGATCGACGCCCGCCTGCAGGCCGCGCTCGGCATCATCACCCAGTCCCTGTTCTTCTTCCTGGTCATCGCCACGGCTGTGGCGGGCGGCGGCGTGGCGGCCATCACCCAGTCCCTTGGCGCGGGCAAGATCCTGCGCGCCGAACGCTACGTCGGCCTGTGCCTGCTGGTGGCCGTGGTTTTCGGGCTCATCTTCCCTCTGGTGGGTTTGCCCACCAAGGGCCTGTTCGTCCGCATGCTCCAGGTTCCCCAGGAAATCGCGCCCTTGACCGAGTACGTGCTCGAGATTTTCCTTTACGCCCTGCCGCCCTACTACATGCTCATCGTGCTGAACGCCGTGTTCCGCTCTCGCCAGCAGGTCATGGTTCCGCTCTACGCCATGATCCTGGTCACCGTGGTGAACACCCTGGGCGACCTGGGCTTCGGCCTGGGCTGGTTCGGACTGCCGCGCCTCGGGGTCACCGGAGTGGTCTGGAGCACTTTCTGGTCCATCAGCGCGGGCGCGGCCTTTGGCCTGTATATGCTGCGCCGGGACGGCACCCTGCGCCGTCAGATTTTCGCCCCCTGGCGCTGGGTGCGCTGCGCCTATCCGTACCTGTTCAAGGTGGCCGTGCCCGCTGGACTGATGCAAATCGTCTGGCATTCCGGCTACCTGGTGCTTTTCGCCATCACCGCCAGCCTGCCTGAAGGCAGCGTCATGGCCCTGGCCGGCATGTCCGCTGGCACACGCATCGAGTCCATACTCTTCTTGCCCGCCTTTGCCCTGAACCTTACGGCCAGCATCCTGGTGGGGCATTTCCTGGGCGCGGGCAGGCCGGACGAGGCCAAGCGCGTTGGCCTGCGCATCCTGGCCATCGGCCTTGTCGGCATCGTCGTGATCACGCTGCTGCTGTGGACCGTGCTGGACCCGCTGACCGGGTTCCTGGCGCCCAACCCCGAGGTCAAGGCCCAGGCGCTGGACTACCTGACCTGGAACATGCTGGCCATCCCCTTCACCCTGACCACCATGATCCTGGCCGGGGCGCTGGGCGGGGCCGGGGCCACGGTTTACAACCTGCTCGGCATGGGAACGGGCACCTGGCTGGTGCGCCTGCCCCTGGCCTACATCCTGGGGCACCTGGTGCTGGGCCGGGCCACGGGCGTGTGGATCTCCATGCTGGCCTCACAGGCCTGCCAGGCGGGCATCCTGCTCTACATCTTCACCCGCTGGGACTGGCAACGCTTCGCCATGTCCAGCAAACGCAACGGGAACAGCAAATGAGCACATCTGAGCGTTTCGAACAAATCTGCCTGAAGCACCAGGAAGCCTTCAAGACCGCCCTGTGTGCCTGTCCCGAGGTGACCTCGGACTACGCCTTCGCCAACCTCTACGGCTGGGCCGAACACTACGGACTCACCTGGCGCTTCGCGGACGGGCTGGTGTGGATCAAGCAGACCCTGCCGCATGAGATCCTGTGGGCTCCGGTGGGCGACTGGACCAAGGTCGACTGGGCCGCCATGCCCTGCCTGAGCGGCCCGCAGCGCTTCATCCGCGTGCCCGAGGCCCTGCTGGTCCTCTGGCAACAGGCCTTTGGCGAGCGCCTGCATGCCGTGGAAGCCCGCGACCACTCCGACTACGTGTATTCCGTGCCGGAACTCGTGGAGCTCAAGGGCAACAAGTTCCACAAGAAAAAGAACCTGCTCAACCAGTTCGAGAAGTTTAACATCTTTGAGTACACGCCCATGCAGGCTGACTGCGTGGAGGAGGTGCTGGACATGCAGGCCGAGTGGCATGGCTGGCAGGAGCACCCGTCCGAGGCCCTGGTGGCCGAGAACCAGGCCATCTCCCGCGTGCTCAAGAACTTCGACCGCCTGGGCAGCCTGCTCGGCGGCACCATCCGCGTGAACGGCAAGGTCATCGCCTATACCGTGGGCGAATGCCTGAACCGCGACACCATGGTCATCCACTTCGAAAAGGGCGACACGCGCTTCAAGGGCATCTACCAGGCCATCAACAAGCACTTCCTGGCCGCCCAGGAGGACCGGTTCGCCTTCGTGAACCGCGAACAGGACCTGGGCGACGAGGGTCTGCGCAAGGCCAAGATGTCCTACAATCCGGTGACGTTCATGAAGAAGTATGAAGTCGAACTGGTGTAATTTGGAAAATATCCCTCCGGGGGCCAAAGGGCCTGAGGCCCTTTGGAATCCCCATCTGGGGGGTACCAGGGGGCCTCAGGCCCCCTGGCCCACGGAGGGTATACTCTTCATTGCCGCTGGCTTGGCTGCCGGAGGCTGACCATGACCACCGCCCGCCCGCGCCTCGTCGTCCTCGGACTGGACGGCCTGCCGCTGCGCCTGGCCAGGGCGCTTGTTATAAGCGACGGCCCAAGCCTGCCCAACCTGGCGCGGCTCACGGCCCAGGCCAGCAGCATCACCGCCGAGCTGCCGGAGCTCTCGCCCGTCAATTGGACCAGCTTCTTCACCGCCAGCGGTCCAGGCAAGCACGGGGTGTACGGCTTCACGGTGCTCGACCCGGCCAGTTATGCCCTGCGCATCGCCAGCTTCAGCGACGTGCGCGTGCCCACCATCTTTGACCGCCTGGGCGAACGCGGGCTGGTGAGCCGGGTGCTCAACCTGCCGAACATGGCCCCGGCCAAGCTCTTGCGCGGCATGCTCGTGGCCGGGTTCGTGGCCGAGAGCCTGGACGCCGCCGTGTACCCGCTGTTCCTCCTTGGCCCGCTCAAGGCGGCCGGTTACCGCATCGAGGGCGACACCACGCGCGGCGCGGCCGAGCCTGAATATCTCCTCGCCCAACTGCGCCAGTCCCTGGCTGCGCGCCGGGCCGCGCTCGACCTCCTCTGGCCGGACCTGGCCTGGGACCTGTTCGTGTGCGTGCTCACCGAGACCGACCGCCTGTTCCACTTCCTGTTCCCGGCGGTGGAGCAGGCCGAGCACCCGCTGCACGCGGCCTGCCTGGCCTTCCTGGCCGAGTGGGACGCGCTGGTGGGCGAGGTGCTGGCGCGCTACGATGCCCTGCCCGAGCCCAAGCGGCTGCTGGTGCTGGCGGACCACGGCTTCTGCGCCCTGGAGCGGGAAGTGGATGTCAACCGCGTGCTGGTGGAGGCCGGGCTGCTGCGCCTGGGCCGCCCGGCGCGCGACGAGTGGGACGCGGGAGTCATCAGCTCCGAATCACGCGCCTTTGCCCTGGACCCTGGCCGCGTGTACCTGCATCGCCAAGACCGCTTTGCGCGCGGGCGCGTCACCAAAGCCGAGGCCCCGACGCTCAAGCAGGACATCAGGAACCTGCTCCTGGGGTTGACCTGGGAGGGCCGCCGGGTCATGAACACGGTGCTCGACGCACGCGAACTCTACGGCGAGGGCGCAGCAGGCGACGCGCCGGAGGGACAACCAGACCTGGTCTGCGTGCCGGAGCCGGGCTTTGACCTGAAGGCCAAGTTCGACCGCACGGAGGTCTTCGGCGTGTACGGGCGCTTCGGCATGCACCGGCCCGAGGACGCCATCTTCTGCGACACCGCAGGCGGCATCGACGCCCCCGTGCGCGTGCGCGACGTGGGCCGCCTCGTGCTTGAACATTTCGGCCTCGGCGCCCCAGGCTGCGGGATCACAGGTATCATCACATGAGCAGAATCGCATGAGCAAAAACGCGTGAGCCCCAACATATGAGTATCGACTTCGAACGCGAACTGAACCCGGCCCAGCTGGAGGCGGTCATGCACGTGCACGGCCCGGTGCTGTGCATCGCGGGCGCGGGCAGCGGCAAGACGCGCACCATCGTCTACCGCCTGGCGCGGCTGGTGCAGGAGCATGTCTCGCCGGAGAACATCCTGCTTCTGACCTTCACCCGGCGCGCGTCCCTGGAGATGCTGCACCGAGCCGGGAGCATCATGGGCCGCCCCCTCACCGGGGCCAGCGGCGGCACCTTCCACTCCTTCGCCTACGGCGTGCTGCGCCGCCACGCCATTGAGGCCGGGTACCCCCAAGGCCTCACCCTCATGGACCGGGGCGACTGCGAGGACCTGCTGGGCGAGCTGAAAGCCCACCTGGACCTGGGCCGGGGCGACCGCTCCTACCCCAAGCGCGCCACCCTGGCCGACACCATCACCAAGTCCCGCAACAAGGAACTGGACATCGCGGCCATCCTGGACCGCGAGGCCTACCACCTGCTGCCCTACCAGGCGGACATCGAGCGCCTGGCCGTGGAGTACGAGAAGGCCAAGCGCAGCCAGGGCCTCATGGACTACGACGACCTGCTCTTCGGCCTGGAGCGCCTGCTGGTGGAACACCCGGAGATCAAGGACGCCCTGCGCCGCCGCTATCCCTTTGTCATGGTCGACGAGTACCAGGACACCAACCTGGTGCAGGCCCGGCTGGTGCGGCTGCTGGCCGGTCGCGCGGGCAACGTCATGGCCGTGGGCGACGACGCCCAGTCCATCTACGCCTTCCGGGGCGCTGTGGTGGCCAACATTTTGGAATTTCCGCACATCTTCAAGGACGCCAAGCTCATCCGCCTGGAGAAGAACTACCGCTCGGTGCAGCCCATCCTGGACCTGACCAACTGCGTGCTCTCCGGGGCCGAGCACAAGTTCGACAAGCACCTCTACGCCGCCCGCGCAGGCGGGGCCAAGCCGCGCATCATCCAGACCCTGAGCGACCAGTCCCAGGCCACCCAGGCCGTGAGCCTCATCGTGGACATGGCCAGCCGCCACCCCCTGCACGAGATCGCCGTGCTCTTCCGCGCCGGGTACCAGTCCTATTCCCTGGAGGTGGCGCTGACCCGCGCCGGCCTGCCCTACCGCAAGTATGGCGGGGTGCGCTTCCACGAGGCCGCGCACATCAAGGACGTTTTGTGTTACCTGCGCCTGGCCGCCAACTGGGCGGACATGCTGGCCTGGACCCGCGTGCTGGGTCTGCTCAAGGGCGTGGGCGGCAAGACAGCGGGCAAGATCGCCCAGGCGGTGCTGGCGGGCGAGGCCAAGACGCTCGACAAGCACGCCAAGCGCTTTCCGGACCTGCCAGGCCTGCTCGCCGAACTGGACGCCCTGCGCCGACTGACCCACGCGCCAGCCGCCGCCCTGGACCGGGCCATGAGCCACTACGCGCCCCTGCTCATCCAGGCCTACCCGGACGACTACCCCAAGCGCCAGGCGGGCCTGGAGCAGCTGGCCCAGATCGCGGTGAACTACAAGGACATCGAGGAGTTTTTGGCCGACCTGTGCCTGGACGGCTCGCCCACGGAGGACGACGACGCGCGCGGGGCCGTGGTGCTCTCCACCGTGCACTCGGCCAAGGGGCTCGAATGGCGCGGGGTGATCTTGATCGATCTGGTGGAGGACCGCTTCCCGTCCAAGAAGGCCATGCAGCGCCAGGAGGACATGGAGGAGGAGCGCAGGCTGATGTATGTGGCCTGCACACGCGCCAAGGACGAGCTGGCCCTGCTGGTGCCGGGCACCCTGTACAACCGCTTCAACAACTGCCGCGAACCCGCCACCCCGAGCCCCTTTGTGCAGGAGCTGCCGGATTTGGTCGCCGAGCGCCTGGTGGAGACCTTCACCGGGGGGCTCAGGCGCAAGGACGAGCGTCTGCTTTCAGTGCTGGAAGCCGGGGCCGGAGACAGCCCCGTGGACAGGACCAGCGAACGCCTGGCCCCGGTGGTGCTGCCCGCACCGCCCCAGCGCCCGGCCTACGAGCCCGGAGCGCGGCCCATCAGCGCTGCGGCCGCCCCGCACACGACCTATGCGGCCGCGCCCGCGCCAAGATCGGCCATGGAAGGCGCGACCACCAAGCTCGGCCTGTGCGAGCACAAGATCTTCGGTCAGGGCAAGATCATCGCCGAGATCCCGCCGGACAAGTTCCGGGTGAACTTCCCGGGCTTTGGGCTCAAGGTCATCGTCAAGACGTACCTGAAATTGCTGTAGCGCCTGCGGGACGAAGCGCCAATGAAAAAGCCAGCCGGGTGACCTGCTGGCTTTTTCATATTTCTGGCCTGCGCGGAGGCTGGCCTGTTGCCGCAAAACCAGTTGCTAGCCCTTGCCCGGAGCGTCCTCGCCTGCCGGTGCGGATGGCGGCGCGGCAGGTGGCGCGGGCGGCGGGCTGCCCGGCATGGGCACCTCGTCGATCTGCTCGGCGTTGAGGTGCGCCTCAGCATACTCCTTGTACACCCCGCTCTGCAGGAACAGGCCGAACACGTCCGGGTCCACGTGCTTGTCCTTGCACATGAAGCCCAGAATCTTCACGGCCTGGGAGAGCTTCATGGGCTCCTTGTAGGGCCGGTCCTTGGCCGTGAGGGCCTCGAACACGTCGGCCACGGCCAGGATGCGCGCCTGCAGCGACAAGGCCTCGGCCATAAGGTGGTTGGGGTAGCCCGTGCCGTCGAGCTTCTCGTGGTGGCTGCCCGCGAACTCCGGGATGCGCGCCAGGCGCTTGGGAAAGGGCAGGCGGCTGAGCATGTCGAAGGTGACCACGGTGTGGTCCTCGATGGTCTTGCGCTCGGCGTCGTTGAGCGAGCCCTTGCGGATGCAGAGGTTCAGCACCTCGTTCTCGCTCAGCCAGGGCTTCTGCTCGCCGTTGTCGTCATAGGCGCGCGCGGCGATCTCCTTGACCCTGCTGATGCGCTCGTCGCTCATGAACTCGCCGGGCTTGTTGCAGGACTCGATGAAGGTGAGGTCCTCCTCCAGGTCCTGGCGGCGCTTCTCCATCTCCTCGGTGACGGCGAACATCTCCGCACGCGCGGCCCCGTGCCCGGCCATCTCCAGCAGCTTTTCCAGCAGCTCGGCCTGCAGGGACTTGCCGATGAGCTTGAAGCGCGTGCGCACGAACTCGATGCGGTCCACGATGGCCTCGAGCTTGGTGGACTTGTCGACCACGTGCACGGGCGTGGTGATCTTGCCCACGTCATGCATCCAGGCCGCGAGCTTCAGCTCCTCCATCTCGTTTTCGCTGAACTGAACGTCGGCGTAGGGGCCATCCTTCTGGGCGTTGATGGTCTCGGCGATGCGCATGGTCAGGTCCACCACGCGGTCGATGTGGCCCTTGGTGTAGGGGCTCTTGGCGTCGATGGCCGCGGCGATGGACTGCATGAAGGAGTACAGAAGCTCCTTCAGGCCGTTGATGAGCTGGGTGTTGGTGAGGGCCACGGCGGCCTGGGAAGCCAGGGAGCGCACCGCCTCCAGGCGCTCCTGGGAGAAGCCCACCACCTCGCCGCTGGTCTGGTCCTTGGCGTTCAGGAGTTGCAGCACGCCGATGATCTCGTGCTCGTGGTTGACCATGGGCATGACCAGCATGGACTGGGAGCGGTAGCCCGTGGACTTGTCGTAGCCGCGCGTGCCGGTGAAGTCGTAGCCCTCGGCGCAATACACGTCGTCGATGTTGACGTACTCACGGGTCAGGGCCACGTGGGAGGAGACGTTGGCGTGGTTGGGCTCCCCGCCTTCCTTGTAGAGGGACACCGGGGGCAGGGTCACGGGGTTGCCGCTGGTGCCGCCCAGGCGAACATTCATGGTGTCGTTCTGGAGCACCACGAACTCCAGGGCCTGGCCCGTCGGGTCCACGATGTACAGGGTGCCCGCGTCGGCATGGGTGAGGTTGCGGGCCAGCTCCACGATCATCTCAAGCAGCCGGTTGCGGTCCTGCTCGGCCGAGAGCGCCAGGCCGATCTCCGAGAGGCGCTGCATCTGCCGGTTCAGCCGGGAGACCTGCCCGCGCAGCTCCTCAACGGTCTCCGGCCCCTGCTCCGGCACGGAAGCGTCACACGTGCTCGTCATTTCCTTGGGTTCATCAACCATGCGCACCCCGTAAAATCGTAATGTCACATTGTCGAGAATGATGGATCGCGTCGATTGGTACGTAACACACCCACACGCCAGAAGGAAAGAGGAAAGCCCCAGGTTGCCCGGAGCACCGGAATAGAGTAGAGCAGACTTGCGCACAGGCGCGCATCCTCTACCAGGAGCTTACGTGCAGGCATCCCCACATCAGCAACGCATCCTCACCGCAGGCCTGGCAGTGGCCCTTGTGGCCCTGGCACTCTGGTTCGGCGGCGTGCTGGTCACGCTGCTGCTGCTGGTCCTGTGCGGCCTTGGCCAGTGGGAATTCGCTACCATGTTCCTGCCCGGCCCGGAGCACAAAAACCTGCGCCTCACAGGCGTGGCCCTGGGCGCGCTGCTGATCCTGGCGGCCCAGGCGGGCGGCCCCACAGCGGCCCTGTGGGCCTTTGCCGCCTGCTTCTGGATTCTGGGCCTGCACTTCCTCATGCGCTTCAGCCGGGGCCAGAGCCTCGGGGGGCCTGGCGCGCACGCCGCACAATTCACCGACGAACTCGTGCTGCTCTGCTCCCTGGCCTACCTGCCGCTCATGCTCCAGTTCTTCCTGCTCCTGAACACCCGCGAGATCATCCTGGTTGTCCTCTCGACCACCGTTTCCGACACGGCGGCCTATTATGCAGGAACCCTGCTCGGAAAGCGGAAGATCTGGCCCCAGGTGAGCCCCAAGAAATCCTGGGCCGGGAGCATCGGCGGGCTGGCCGGGTGCGTGCTGGCCGTGACGGCTTACGGCCTGTACTTCGGGCAGGCCCCGGTCGCCGCCTGGCTGCTCCTCGGCGCGCTCCTCAACCTGGCCGCCCAGCTGGGTGACTTCTTCGAGTCCGCGCTCAAGCGCAGCCTGGAGGTCAAAGACTCCGGCACGCTCCTGCCCGGCCACGGCGGCCTGCTCGACCGCATCGACAGCCTGCTTCTGGCCCTGCCCTGCTATGTGCTGGCGCGACTCATCCAGCCCTTCTTCCAGTAAGGCGCGCACGTGAAGACCTACATCTCCCTCTGGCCCGCCTACGCGCCACAGCTGCCCTTCCCCCGCAGCCTGGCCATCCTGGGCTCCACCGGCTCCATCGGCGTCAACGCGCTTTCGGTGGTGGCGCAACACCCGGACCTTTTTCGCGTGGCCGCGCTCGGCGGGGGCAAGAACGCCGCCCGCCTGGCAGAGCAGGCAAAGCTCTTCCGGCCCGGCCTGCTGGCCGTGCTGAACGAGGCCACGGCGCACGAACTCAGGGGCCTGCTTCCCGCAGGCTACGCCCCGGAGATCCTGGTCGGCCCCGCGGCCTACGAGACCGTGGCAGCCATGCCTGAGGCGGACCTGGTGCTTTCGGCCATTGTCGGTGCGGCGGGCTTTCTGCCCACGCTGGCGGCGGCCAAGGCAGGCAAACGCATCGCGCTCGCCAACAAGGAGAGCCTGGTCCTGGGCGGGCGGCTCATCCGCGCTGCTTGCCAGGCCTCGGGCGCGGTCATCCTGCCCGTGGACTCCGAGCACAACGCCCTGTTCCAGGCCCTGTGCGGCCATAACGGCGACGAGGAAGTGGCCAGGCTCATCCTCACCGCCTCCGGCGGACCGTTCCGGGGCAAGGACGCGGCCTTCCTGGCCAGCGTGACCCCGGCCCAGGCGCTCAATCATCCCAACTGGAGCATGGGCGCCAAGATCTCCGTCGACTCGGCCACGCTGATGAACAAGGGCCTGGAGGTCATCGAGGCCTGCCACCTGTACGGCCTGCCCGTGGCGCGCGTGGACGTGCTGGTGCACCCGCAGAGCATCGTGCATTCCCTGGTGGAGTATGTGGACGGTTCGCAGCTGGCGCACCTGGGCGTGCCGGACATGCGCATCCCCATCGCGCACTGCCTGTGCTACCCACGCCGCGTGAACCTTGACATGCCCCGGCTGAATCTTGCGAGCGCGGGCAGCTTGACATTCGAGGCCCCGGACGAGACGCTGTTCCCCTGCCTGGGCCTGGCCAAGGCGGCCTTCGCGGCCAGCCACAGCCACCCCGTGGCCTTGAACGCCGCCAACGAGGTGGCCGTGGAGCTGTTCCTGCAAGGGCGCATCAAATTTCTGGACATCCCCCGGCTCATCGAGGCTGCGCTCAGTAGGCACGCGGCCTTGCCGGAGAACTGCGGCGCGGACGAGCTCATCGACGCCGACGCCCTGACGCGGCGCGAGACCCTCGCCGCCGCCTTCGATTGAACGACTGAATTGGTGCGTCCCGCGCGGACGCACAAGGAGTAGCACGTGGGAGCCATCGCCGTTCTCCTGGTCCTTGGGGGCCTCATCTTTTTCCACGAACTCGGGCACTTCCTCATGGCCCGCAGCCTCGGCATCGGGGTCAAGGCCTTTGCCCTGGGCTTCGGCCCCAGGATATTCTCCTTCACCATGGGCATGACCGAGTACCGCCTCTGCGCCGTGCCCCTGGGCGGCTATGTCATGCTGGCGGGCGAGTCACCGGAGAACGCCGAGGACCCGGCCATCCCCACAGAGCGGCTCTTCTCGGCCCGGCCCGTGTGGCAGCGCATGGCCGTCGTGGCCGCTGGCCCCATGGCCAACTTCCTGCTGGCCTGGGGCCTGTACTGGGCGCTCTTCGCCTCCCAGGGACAGATGGGCCTGGCCCCGGTCATCGAAAAGGTGCTGCCAGAAACCCCGGCGGCAAGTGCGCACCTCGCCCCTGGCGACACCATCCTCACCGTGGACGGCCAGCCCATCATCTTCTGGGAGGAGCTGACCGAAAAGATCCAGGCGGCCGAAGGCCGCACCCTGGTGCTGGGCGTCAAGCGCGGCCAGGAGCGTCTCAACGTTTCCGTGGCCCCGGAAATGCGCCCGCGCAAGAACATCTTCGGCGAAACCGTGTCCACGCCCATGATGGGCATCATGGCGGCCAAAGAGATCGTCACCGTGGAGTTGAACGCGATCCAGAGCCTCAAGCTCTCGGGCAAGGAGACCTGGCGGGCCGTGGTCAGCATGGTCACCGCGCTCATCAAGATGGTCGAGAGGGTCATCCCGGCCGACGCCATCGGCGGTCCCATCCTCATCGCCCAGCTCATCAGCAAGGAGGCCCAGACCGGCATCGTGGGGCTCCTCGCCCTCACCGCCGCGCTCTCGGCCAACCTCGGCTTTGTGAACCTGCTGCCCATCCCGGTGCTCGACGGCGGGCACCTGGTCATCTTCGGCCTGGAGGCCGTGACCCGCAAGCCGCTCAGCCTGCGCGCCCGGGCTGCGGCCATCCGCGTGGGCATCGCCATGCTGGCGGCGCTCATGATTCTGGCGACCTACAATGACCTGCGCCGACTGCTCCAGTGACCCTGGGCTCCTGCTGGCCCTAAACGGGGCCGACGAGCGTCTGCAGCTGGCCCTGGGCCGCATGGAGGCCGGGGGCGTCTCGTTCCTGGCCGCCCAGGAGTGGACCGTGCCGGGTTCCGCCGTGCGTTTTCTGGCTCCGGGCATCCAGCAGTTGCTGGACGGCCTGGGCCTCGCTGGGCGGGACGTCCGGCGCATCGCCTGCGTGACCGGGCCGGGCAGCTTCACTGGCCTGCGCATGTCCCTGGCCCTGGCCCAGGGCATGGCGGCCGCCACGGGTGCCGAGCTGGCCGGGCTGAACCACCTGGAGCTCCTGGCCGCCGAGGCCGCGCAACTGCTCGAAGAGGGCGGGGGGGCCGTGGCCGCCCTGGTCTGGTCGCGCCGGGGGCAGGTCTACGCCCAGGCGTTTCAACGCAGCGCGGGCCAGACGTCTCCAGTCAGCCCGCCGCAGGTGGTGGCCCTCACGGCCATGCCGGAGTTTTTGGCCGCCCTGCCCCGGCCTCTTTTTCTTTTGGGTGGCGGTCTGCGCCGCAACCTGCCCTTCTTCGAGGAGCTGGCCGGGCGCGACGTGAACCTGCGCCTGCTGCCCGCGCACTGGGACGCTCCGCGTCCGTCAGCCCTGCTCGACCTGGCCGGGCGCGCGGCCTTTGGTCCGCAGGCCCTGGAGCCAATGTACCTGCGCGCCTCGGACGCCGAGGACAACCTGGCGGCCATCGCCGCCGGGCGCGGCCTGAGCGAAGCCGAGGCCCAGGCCATCCTCGACCGCGGCAGCCGCCCGGTCTGAAGCGCTTCGAACCTTCACAGCACACAGCATTGATTGGGCCAAAGGAAGGCCAATGGTGGTCCGGAAAAGCCTGGAATCACCAGGTTCGATGACGCCCGGCCCTCGCGCAGTCGAGGCATGCGCTCCGCCCGGTCAGGCTTTGCACTCCTCACAAGAAGACGATGGAAGGATGATCAGGCGAGGAGGCGGTCCACGGTGTTGCCGAGCTGCCTGCCCAGCGGAGTCTGGTGGGAAATCTCGCGCTCCACGTGGATGATGCCCTTGAGCACCGTGGAATGCTTGCGACCGAGGCGGTCGCCGATGGCGGCGAGGGAAAGGTCGGTGTGGCGGCGGCAGAGGAAGAAGGCGGTGTTGCGGGCAAGGACGGTCTGCTGGCTGCGACTTTTCGATTTCAGCTCGCGCTCGTCAATGCCGTAGCTCTTGCAGACAAAGGCCACGATGCGCTCCACGCCCGGCATGGGGGTCTGCACGGCGTAGTTCTCCAGAACCTGCCAGGCCAGCTCCTCAGTGATCTGCTGGCCGAGCAGCCGGGCCTTGAGCACCAGGTTGTTCAAACAACTCTCAAGCTGGCGGATGTCTGTGGTCAGGCGCTCGGCCAGAAGCCCGGTGACGTTGTCCGGCACCTGGACCTGGAGCGAGCGGGCCTTGCGGCGGATGATCTCCTCGCGCGTGGCGTAGTCCGGGGCCTGCATCAGGGCCATGAAGCCCGAGGCGAAGCAGGACACGAGCTGCGGGTCGACGTCGGAGAGCTCCCGGGGCAAAAACGAGCTGGTGAGCACCACCTTGCAGCCGCGCTGCTGCAGGGCCTTCAGGGTCAGCAGCAGCTCTTCCTGGAGCTTGCCCTTGCCCTGGAAGAAATGGATGTCCTCCAGGAGCAAAACGTCCACGGAGTCGCGGAACTCGGCCTTGAAGCGCGCAGCCTCCTTGGCCTTGATGGCCAGCACCAGGCGCGTGGTGAACTCCTCGGCCGAGAGGCAGGCTATGGAGACCCGGCTGCGGTTGGAGCGTTCGGCCAGGTGGCGGCCGATGGCGTGCAGCAGGTGGGTCTTGCCAAGGCCCGGCCCGGCGCTGAGGAAAAGGTGGTCCGTGGCCAGAGAGTTGTTGCAGATGCCCTTGGCCGCAGCGCAGGCCAGCTCGTTGCAGGGGCCGACCACGAAGTCGTCGAAGCGGAAGCGCCAGCGGCTCAGGGATTCGGTCCGGGGCGCATGCCCCAGGGGCAGGGCCAGGGACTCTGTGGCCGGGGGAGGCCGGGTCTGGGCCAGATTCTGCTGAGGAACCTGGATCACCGGGCGGCGCTGGCCCACGCTGACCACGATCTCGGTGCGGCGGCCCGTAAGCTCCAGGGCGGCCTCGCGGATGGTCTCCAGCAGTCGGTCACGCACCCAGGCGGCCACAAACTCGTTGGGAGCGGACAGGTGCAGGACATTGTCCTGGACCTTGGCGTCGAGCGGCTTGATCCAGAGGGTGAATAACCCCTGTTCCAGGCGATTTTCGAGGATGGGAAGCAATTTTTGCCAAAGGTCCGCGTTCATGTGGTAGGGTCTACGCTTTGGACGCTCCAGGGACAATCCTGGCACAGGCCGGAACCAGTCCAGGACAGACCGCTGTTTTCTACAACATAACTATCCGACTTTATTGCGTTCATAAGTTCCAAAAGGAGTACAGGGCAAAACGAATACGTACTCGGAACGCCTGCACCGCCTAGGTTAAGCTACTGCTCACGCCGAACTTTGGGAAACCTGTGCAAACTTTTATAAACATACACAAGTACGTTTTTCGACGAATTACGAAAAATAAAATGGAATTTCACCGCTGGCCACAAACTGGGTAGGCATGAAACCTGTGAAACATTTCGGATTGCGGATGTCTTACCACCAAGTCCGCGCCTGCTCACGCTTGGCGGCATGAAGCCCTTCCTGGCCAATTCTCCCGGCTTCCCACATACCAACGCAAGTTGACAAAAATTGTCTGTCTGGTGGCCTGGTTACGCAATGGCAGGCAATGAACACCGGCAACTGGCGGCAATGCCGCGCAATTTTCAGCCAGGGGTCCGGGATGCCTTGCGCGACGTGCATTGAAGAAATAATCTGTGGGGATAGCAGACCAAATTGGTTCTTTCAATTGCATGAGCGGAATGAAGCGATGTACGCCGCAGTCAGTCCAGAGTCAGGGTGCGCCGGGCAGGGATCGCAGGCTGTCGCTTGGGCACGGTGACGGTCAGCAGCCCCTCGCGCAACACGGCAGTGATCCCCTCGCCGTTTGTGTCTTCAGGCAAGGGGAAACGCCGGGCAAACGCGCCGTGGGCGCGTTCCATTAGATGATAGGCCGTGTCGGCGTCCTCGTTTGAGCAGGGATCCGAGGGGCGTTCCCCGCGCACCACCAGCGCGCCGTCGGCCACCTCCACCAGCACCTGCTCCGGGGCCACGCCTGGGAGCTCAATGCGCACCACCAAGGCCTGGACCGTCTCCGTGATGTCGGCCAGGGGCACCCAGACATAGCCAGCGGAGGGAATTCCGGAAGGCGCTGAGCTCTGCCTGGTCGCGTCCAGCATTCTGTCCATCTGCTCGCGTAACTCGTCCATGCCGCGCCACTGGATCCACTGACTCTTGCCCATGTCTTGATACCTCCCTCGGATGCTTTCCAGTAAATCACTCGCGCTCGGCGTGCAAGGCTGCCTGGTAAATGGGATTGCATTTTTCTTCTACCTTGGTACTAGATTTATATTGCAATTTATTATCACCACCCTTATCAGGAATCATTCCTGACACACTAACAGGGGGAGATCGATGGACGTTCTCATGCTCTCACGGCTGCAATTCGCTGCCGCAACAATGTTTCACTTCCTGTTCGTGCCGCTGACGCTCGGCATCTCGGTGCTCATCGCCTGCATGGAGACGGCGTACGCGCGCACAGGCAAGGACGTGTACAAACGAATGGCCAAGTTCTGGGGCAAACTCTTCCTCATCAACTTCACCTTGGGCGTGGTCACCGGCATCACGCTGGAGTTCCAGTTTGGCACAAACTGGTCGCGTTACTCGGCCTACGTGGGCGACATTTTCGGGTCGCTACTGGCCATCGAGGCCACGGCGGCTTTCTTTCTCGAGTCCACCTTCATCGGCGTCTGGCACTTCGGCTGGGACAAGCTCTCGCCCAGGGCCCACGCCATTTCCGCCTGGCTGGTGGCCGGAGCGGGCAATCTTTCCGCCGTCTGGATCCTCATCGCCAACGGGTTCATGCAGAACCCCATGGGCTATGAGCTCAGAAACGGCCGCGCCGAACTGACCGACTTCGTGGCCATCATCACCAATCCCTGGGCCTGGAACCAGTTTGTGCACGTGGTGTCCGCGTCGTTCTGCGTGTCCACCTTCTTCATCATGGGCATCAGCGCCTGGCACCTTCTGCGCAAGCAGAACGAGGAGTTCTTCCTGAAGTCCTTTAAGCTGGCGCTTTACGTGGGCATGGCCTCCACGGCCATCGTCGTTGCGCAGGGCCACCTGCACGGGAACCTCGTGGCCCAGCTTCAGCCAGCCAAACTGGCGGCCATGGAGTCCCACTGGGAGACCCGGACCAACGCACCCATGTATCTGCTGCAGATCCCCGACGAGAAAGGTGAGAAGAACCTTGTGGAGGCCCTGCCCGTGCCCAGCCTGCTGAGCATCCTGGCCTTCAACGACCCCAATGCCGAGGTCAAGGGCCTGAAGGACTTCCCCGCCAGCGACCGCCCCCCCGTGACCATCACCTTCCTGGCCTTCCGCGTCATGGTCGGCATCGGCACGCTCATGCCCCTGCTCATGCTCTTTGGCCTGTGGAAGCGCGAGGCGCTGACCAGCTATCCGCTGTACCTGAAGGCCATGGTCTGGGCCATGCCCCTGCCCTATCTGGGCATGCAGGCGGGCTGGACCGTGACCGAGGTCGGCCGGCAGCCCTGGATCGTCTACGGGCTCATGCGCACCACGGACGCGGTGTCGCCCATCGCAGCCAGCCAGGCCGGTGTGTCGCTGGTGGCCATGGTGCTCCTGTACACCCTGCTCGGCGCGGCCGGGGCCTATCTGATGGTCACCTTCGCCCGCAAGGGCCCTGTGGACGCATAAGCCGTCCGCACCAGAAGCCAACACAAGGGAGTCTGCTATGCTCGAGACCATATGGTTTTTGCTCTGGGGAGTCCTCTGGGCCGTCTATTTCGTGCTGGACGGGTTCGACCTGGGCATTGGGACGCTCATGCCCTTCCTGGCCAAAAATGAGTTTGAGAAACGCGCCATGTACAACGCCGGCGGCCCCTTCTGGGACGGCAACGAGGTCTGGCTCATCGCCGCTGGCGGCGTGACCTTCGCGGCCTTCCCCCAGGCCTACGCCACCCTGTTCAGCGGCATGTACTCGGCGCTCATGCTGCTGCTCTTCGCGTTGATTCTGCGCGGGGTGTCCTTCGAGTTCCGTGGCAAGGTCGAAAACGATACCTGGAAGAGCATCTGGGACGGCTGCCAGGTGGCCGGAAGCTTCCTGCCCGCGCTGCTCTTGGGTGTGGCCTTCGCCAACATCTTCAAGGGGCTGCCCATCAACGAGGCCCACGTGAACACCGGCGGGCTGTTCGACCTGCTGAACCCTTACGGTCTGCTCGGTGGCGTGCTCTTCGTGGCCATGTTCTGCCTGCACGGGGCGCTGTGGCTGTCCATCCGCGCCACGGGCGAGCTGAAGAACCGCGCCATGGCCACCGCAGCCAAGCTCTGGCCCGTTGTGCTGGTGCTTGTGCTGGCCTTTTTGGCCTACAGCTTCGTGGAGACCAAGCTCTTCGGCAACTACCTGAAGAACCCCCACCTGTTCCTCATCCTGGTGGCCGCTGTGGCCGGGCTGGTCATGTCGCGGGTGTACCTGGCCCAGGGCCAGGTCTGGAAGGCCTGGGGCGGCTCGGCCGTGTTCATCGCCTGCGTGGCCCTGTTCGGCGTGGTGGGGCTGTTCCCGGCCCTGCTCATCTCCAGCCTGAACCCGGCCTGGAGCCTGACCATCCACAACGCCGCCTCCTCGCAGCTGACGCTCAAGATCATGCTCGGCGTGGCCCTGGTCTTCGTGCCCCTGGTCATCTGCTACCAGCTCTGGTCGCTCATGACCTTCAGCAAGCCCATCGAGGTTGAGAGCGACCTGGAATACTAGGCCGCGCGCAAGTCCAACAAACAGAAGGGCCGCTTCCGATGCACGGAGGCGGCCCTTTCCTTTTGCTGCGGGGAAAGGCTTACGTGACGCTCTTGCGCAGCGAAAGCGCCAGCGCCGTGGTCAACTTGACCACCTCGGCGTTGGAGCGGCGGATGGTGGCGGCCATGCGTTTGCCCAGGGTCAAGAGGAGCTTCACGCCCAGTTCCGGTTCGCGCCGGGCCAGATCGAAGAACTGTTCCCGGTTGGTGACCAGGAAGATCGAATCCGTGATGGCCGTCACCGTGGCCGAGCGCTGGTCCGAGTCGATGAGCGCGACCTCCCCGAAAATGGGGCGGCTCGTGTCGTCGAGCGTGGCCAGGACCTTGCGCGGGGAGGCCATGTTGAGGAGCGGCACGCTCATGCCCGCCATAAGCATGGCTTTGGAGATCTGCACCCGCCCGCGCACCAGGATGTACATCTCCTCGCCGGTCTGGCCCTCGGCCACGACCACGCTCCCGGCGGACCTGGCCTCCTCGTGGAAGATGGCCTCGACCTTGCCGAGTTCCGTGGCGTCCAGGCCCTGGAACACCGGGATGGCGGTAAAGTCCATGGTGCTCATGGAGCCTCCCCTCCGGCCCCGGCTCGCAGCACCAGCACCCCGTCATAGCTGGCCAGGGGCTGGCTGTCCGGCGGATTCACCAGCACGCTTGCGCCCTGGCGGCCGAGCTTGGTCTCGCGGCCATGGGACTGGAAAAGCTCCAGGATGAACTGGTCCAGGGCCGAGCCCGCGTCCAGGATGTCCTCCAGGGCCAGGCTGCGCGCGGTCTGGCACAGGGCCATGGCCAGGCCGCCGTCCTGCTGGCGGAGGTTGCCGGAATATTCGCCCCAGCATAAACCCTTGTCCTGTTCCGAAAGCGGGCGCAGGACCAGGCCGGGGCGGCCATGCAGCCCGAGCAGGGCCTGGATCAGGTTCCAGGCCGGGGGCGCAGTGCCGAGCAGGGCCAACACGCCGCTGGAGATCTCGCCCCGGTCGATGAGTTCGGTGACGCCCGCGCGCAGGAGGTGCACGCGGTTCTCGGCCTGGGCCGCCTCGGCGTAGATTGGCACCTTGGGGGCCATGCCGCGCACGGTGAGCGCCGCGTAGATGCTCTGCTGGTCGGACTCGTGCGGCGACATGTCGTCCTGGCGCAGGATGTAGATGAGCGAGGCGTGGTCCGGCCTGGACTTGTGCACCACGTTCTCCTGGGCGATCTTGCCGGCCACGAAGAACAGCCGCTCGCCCAGGTCGAGCTGAAACGCGATCTCGTCGCGGCGCTCCTGGGGCAGGTCTGTGACCAGCACCAGCCCGTCCCGCTCCAGCAGGCCGTTCTCGCGCAGACCGCGCACCAGGCCGGGGACCGAGGAGTTCCAACCAAGGATGATGACATGCCCGCTGATTTTCACTTCCAGGAGCCCCTTGCGTTTCTTGGCCTTGCGCTCCACCAGGAGCGAGGCCAGGTTGCCGGTGAGGGTGGAGACCAGGCCGATGCCGCTGGCCATGACCAGGATGCCGATGAGCTTGCCGGAGTCGGTGGCGGGCACGATGTCGCCGTAGCCAACGGTGGTCATGGTGACCACACTCCACCACAGGGCCGAGAACAGCCCCGGAACCGTGGCGCGGCTTTCAATGAAATAGATGCCCGTGGAGCTCAAGGACAAAAGCACCACGATGGCCAGGGCGAGCTTGAAGGTGCCGCCCCGCATCCAGTCAGGCAGCGGGAGCTTGTTCACGGCGCCGGGTACTTCCTTTACAGACGTGTGACACTACGTACGCAGTGTACCAGAGGTCGCGCAGGAATCAAGACGCAAATGGCGAGGGGGGTGATGGCGGACTCAGGGGTCCTTGTGCACAAGGTGGTGCTCATGCGCGGGCTTTGTGTGGAACATGCTGCGGCGATACAGCGACAGGCAGGCGGCCAGGCCGGAAAAGACCGCCCCGGCGCTGAGCGCGGCCCGGAACCCGGCGAAGAAGCATTCCGAAGGGTCCAGGCCCAGGGCCATGGCCCGGCCCTGCGCGGCGCCGAAGACCGTCATGGCCGTGGCGATGCCGGAGACCATGCCCACGTTGCGCACCAGGGCCAGAAAGCCGCCCACCAGGCCGATCTTGTTCTGGGGGGCGCTGGAGAGCACGCTGTTGTTGTTGGGCGACATGAAGATGCCCACCCCGACGCCCAGGACCATCTGTCCCAGAAAAACCCGCCACAGCGCCGTTTCCGGCCGCAGCAGGGACTGGCCCAGAAGCCCGGCGCTCATGACGGCCAGGCCCAGGGTCGTCAGTGTGGCGAAGTTGATGCGCTCGGACAAATAGCCGCTCACCGGCGCGGCCACGGCCATGGCCATTGGCAGGCTGGAGAGCACGATGCCGGTCATGAGCGGAGTCAGGTGCAGCTGGTCCTGCAGATAGAACGGCAGCAGGATGGCGTTGCTGAACATGGACATGAAGGACAAAAAGGCCACCACGTTGCCCGAAAAGAAGGGCCAGATGCTGAACAGCGAAAGGTCGATCATGGGCTGGCTGGTGCGGCGCTCCCAGGACACGAACCAGGGAAAGGCGACGAGGGCCAGGGCCATGCATATCAGCACCTGCGGCGAGGTCCAGCCCCAGTCGTGGCCGTGCGTCATGACCAAGAGCAGGCCTGTCATGCCCACGGCGAATAGCAGGGCCCCGGGCAGATCCAGGGACTCGTCGTGCAGGCGTTCCACCGGGGGCAGAAAGCGTCGGGTGAGCCACAGCCCGGCCAGGCCGATGGGCAGGTTCACGTAAAAGACGCTGCGCCAACCAAAGGACTGGATGAGCAGGCCGCCCAGGCCCGGACCGGCCAGGGAGCCCAAGGCCACGGTCATGCCGATGATGCCGAGCGCCCGGCCACGGGTGGCGCCGGGAAAGGCGGCCATGATGATGGCCGGGCCGTTGGACATGAGCATGGCCGCGCCCACGCCCTGGAGCACGCGCGCGGCGATGAGCGTCCACAGGCTGGGGGCCGCGCCGCAGAGCATGGAAGCCACGATGAAAACCACGAAGCCCAGGGTGTACATGCGCCTGCGGCCGTACATGTCGCCCATGCGCCCGAACAAGGGCAGCAGGCAGGAGATGACGAGCAGATAGCCGGCCACGGCCCACTGGATCTCCTGCAGGCTGGCCGCAAAGCCATGCGCCACAATGGGCAACGCCGTGTTCACGATGCCCGCATCCAGGGTGGCCATGAACGTGCCCGTTGCGGCCACGCTGAAGGCCTGCCAGTCTCCGGCGCGCCCCTTCTGCTCTTGCTGTTGCATAGTCCTCCCCCGCTTTATGCGGTCGGCAGTCAGTATTCCATTTGACAGTCTCAATCAAGCGTTTTAATCTAGCGTTTCATATTGCATCAAGGAGAGTTGCATGACGCAGGATGCAGGAGAGGACACCAAGCGGCGGCTCTTGGACGCAGCCGGAGAGGTGTTTTCCAGGCAGGGTTTCAAGTCCGCCACGGTGCGGACCATCTGCCGCATGGCCAGGGCCAACGTGGCCGCCGTGCACTACCACTTCGGCGGCAAGGACGGGCTCTACGAGGCATTGCTCACCGAGGCCTTCGAGACCGGGTTGCGCCGCCACCCGCCGGACATGGGCCTGCCCGCCAACGCCCCGGCCGAGGAGCGCCTCTTCGCCTTCATCCATTCCTTTCTGCTGCGCATGCTGGGCGATGGCAAAAGCGCCTGGTGCGGCAAGCTCATGGCCAGGGAGATGCACGAACCGACCCAGGCGATGGAACAGATGGTGGAGCGCCACATCCTGCCGCTGTCGGCCTATCTCCGCAACATCGTTGCAGAAGTCGTCGGACATGGCACCAAGGGCGACAGCGCGCTGGCCCGCCAGTGCGCCATGAGCATCGTGGGCCAGTGCCAGTACATCTTCCGCTCCAGAACCATCATCGACCGCCTGGCCCCAGACATGCGCTTCGACGAACCAGGCATCCGCGCATTGGCTGAACATATCACACGTTTCTCTCTTTGCGCCCTGAAGAGTTTCTCGGATTATGCCGAAAAATATGACGCGGCCGCAAGCGCACCCTAGGCGCACGGTCCATAACTCTTCCCCAAAGGACACCACCGGATGATCCAGTGCGCCCCCCCCGCCGCCAGCCTTGTCCACAACTCCAGCCAGAAGGCCCTGGCCCTGATCCTGACGGCCTTGCTGCTGGCCCTGGCCGCCTGCGGCAAAGGGGATGACAAGGGCTCCAAGGCCAAGCGACCGGTTGCCGTCTCCGTTGCCGAAGCCACGGCCATGAACGTGCCCGTGCTGGTTTTGGCCGTGGGCAATGTCGAGGCTTACGCGAGCGTGGTCATCAAGCCCCAGGTCAGCGGCATCATCGCCAAGCAGCTGGTGCGCGACGGGCAGGACGTGCAAATAGGCACCCCGCTCTTCCTCATCGACCAGCGCACCTACCAGGCCTCGCTGCAGGAGGCCCAGGCCCGCCTGCAAAAGGACCAGGCCCAGTCCCAAAAGGCCGAGGACGACCTGCGCCGCTTCAAGGAGCTGTTCGACCAGGGCGCCGTGAGCCGCGAGCAGCTGGAGCAGATCCAGGCCAACACCATCGGGCTGCGGGCCTCCCTGGCCCTTGACCGCGCCCAGGTGGAGCAGGCCCGCCTCCAGCTCGGCTTCGCCAGCATCACCTCGCCCATCGCCGGACGCGCCGGGCATGTGCTGGTGCAGGAAGGCAACCTGGTGGGCAAGTCGAGCGACGACCGCGCCCTGGTGATCATCAACCAGATACAACCCATCTTCGTCTCCTTCTCCGTGCCGGAGCGCCACCTGCCGGAGATTCAGAAGCAGTATGCCCTGGGCCAGCTCCGCGTGGAGGCCCAGACCGCCGAGGGCGTGGTGCTGGACACGGGCAGGCTCGCCAGCATCGACAACGCCGTGGACAAGACCACCGGCACCATCCGCCTCAAGGCCGTGTTCGACAACAAGGGCAAGAATCTCTGGCCCGGGCAGTTCGTGCGCGCCTTCCTGCGCCTGGCCGAACGCGAGAACGCCGTGGTCATCCCGGCCCAGGCCGTGCAGACCGGCGTGTCCGGCCCCTTCGTCTTCGTGGTCAAGGCCGACAACACCGTGGAGATGCGCGCCGTCACCGTAAGCCCGGCACCGGACCAGAGCATGGTGGCGGACACGGGCGTGGCCCCGGGCGAGAAGGTCGTGGTGGACGGCCAGGTCATGCTCGTGCCCGGCTCGGCGGTGGAGATCAAGACCGCCAAGGACGCGCCCAAGGCCAAGGAGGCCGCCCCGGCTGCCCAGGCCAATGCTTCGGCACCCCATGCCAACGCCCCGGCTGCCGCAGCCCCGCCAACGCAGAAACCACCGGCCCATTTTGCAGGAAACGCCACAAAGAACGCCGGGAACTAGCCGTGAACCCCGCCCGCATCTTCATCGAGCGCCCGATCATGACCACCCTGGTCATGGCCGCCATCCTCATCTTCGGCGTCATGGCCTATTTCAAGCTGCCCGTGAGCGACCTGCCCAACGTGGACTTCCCCACCCTGCAGGTCTCGGCCACCATGCCCGGCGCCAGCCCGGAGACCATGGCAGCAAGCGTGGCCACGCCACTGGAGAAGGAATTCTCCAACATCTCTGGCATCGACTCCATGACCTCCACCAACACGCTGGGCAACACGCGCATCACGCTCCAGTTCAACCTGGAGCGCAACATCGACGCCGCAGCCCAGGATGTGCAGGCGGCCATCGCCTCGGCCCAGCGCTACCTGCCCTCGGAGCTGCCCGCGCCCCCGGTGCTGCGCAAGGTCAACCCGTCGGACCAGCCCATCCTGTACCTGGCAGTTTCCTCGCCCACCATGCCGCTCTACCAGGTCAACGAGTACGCCGAGACCTTGCTGGCCCAGCGCATCTCCATGATCAGCGGCGTGGCACAGGTCATGGTCTACGGCCAGCAGAAATACGCCGTGCGCGTGCAGCTCGACCCAAACCAGCTGGCCAGCCGGGAGATCGGCGTGGACGAGGTGGCCGAGGCCGTGCGCAAGGGCAACTCCAACATCGCCACCGGCACCCTCACCGGCCCCATGCGCGAGTACACGGTGCAGGCCAGCGGCCAGCTGAACGACGCCAAGGCTTACCGCCCGCTGGTCATCGCCTACCGGGGCGGCGCGCCCGTGCGCCTGTCCGATGTGGGCGACGCCATCGACTCCGCCGAGAACAACAAGCGCGCCAACCGCTTCAACAACGAGCCCGCCCTGATCCTGGCCGTGCAGCGCCAGCCCGGAACCAACACCGTGGGCGTGGTGGACGCCATCAAGCAGGTGCTGCCGAGCTACCTGAAGCAGCTGCCCGCCTCGGTCAAGGTGGTCACCCTCATCGACCGCTCGGAGTCCATCCGCGAGAGCGTGGACGACGTGAAGTTCACCCTGGTGCTGACCATCTTCCTGGTGGTGCTGGTGATCTTTTTGTTCCTCAGGAACGTCTCGGCCACCTTCATCCCGAGCCTGGCGCTGCCCATGAGCGTCATCGGCACCTTCGCCTGCATGCTCCATTTCGGGTTCAACCTGGACAACATCTCGCTCATGGCGCTGACCCTGGCCGTGGGCTTCGTGGTCGACGACGCCATTGTGGTGCTGGAGAACATCGTGCGCCACACCGAGGCGGGCATGCTCCCGCGCGAGGCCGCGCTCAAGGGCTCCAAGGAGATCGGCTTCACCATCGTGTCCATGACCATCTCGCTGGCCGCCGTGTTCATCCCGGTGCTGTTCATGGGCGGGGTGGTGGGTCGGCTGTTCAATGAGTTCGCCGTGACCATCATGGCCGCCATCCTCATCTCCGGGTTCGTCTCCCTTTCCCTCACGCCCATGCTGGCCAGCCTGATGCTGAAAAAGGGCGCCCACACCCAGCACGGGAAATTCTACATCGTCACCGAGCGCGGCTTCCAGGCACTGCTCCAGCTGTACGACACCACCCTCAAGTGGACCATGCGCCACCGGCGCATCACACTCGGCTTCTCGCTGGCGCTTCTGGTCTTCACGGCCTTTCTCTTCGTCATCATCCCCAAGGGCTTCATCCCCAGCGAGGACATCGGCCAGCTCACCGGCGTCACCGAGGCCGAGCAGGGCATCTCGCTTGAGTACATGCTGGAGCACCAGAACCGCGTGGCCGACATCATCGCCGCGGACCCGAACATCGAGGGCTTCATGTCCCTTGTCGGCGCTGGCGGGCCGAACCCGGCGGGCAACTCCGGGCGCCTCCTGATCCGCCTGAAGCCGCGCCACGAGCGCAAGATGACGGCGGACGAGGCCATGCAGTCCCTGCGCAAGAAGCTCTCCGGCGTGGTGGGCATCAAGACCTTCCTGCAGAACCCGCCCCCCATCAACCTGGGCGCGCGGTTCACCAAGGCAGATTACCAGTTCACCCTGCAAAGCCCGAACACGGCGGAGCTGTTCCAGCTCTCCCAGGCCCTGGAGGCCCACCTGCGCGAGCTGCCCGAACTCCAGGACGTGAACAGCGACCTGCAGTTGAAGAACCCGCAGCTCAACCTGACCATCGACCGCGACAAGGCCGCCGCGCTGGGCCTCACGGCCATGCAGATCGAGGACGCGCTCGGCATCGCCTACGGACCGCGCGAGGTCTCGACCATCTTCGCGCCGAACAACTCGTACAAGGTGCTCGTGGAGCTGGCCCCGCAGTTCCAGCGCGACGCCATGGCCATCAACATGCTCAACGTGCGCGCGGCCTCGGGCAAGCTGGTGCCCTTCTCCACCCTGGTCCGGCAGGACCTCGGCGTGGGCCCCATGGCCGTGAACCACTCCGGCCAGCTGCCCTCGGTGACCATCTCCTTCAACCTGCGGCCCGGCGTTTCCTTGAGCCAGGCCGTGGAAAAGGTGCAGAATGCGGCCCGCGAGATGCTCCCGGCCGAGTTCAGCACCACCTTCCAGGGCACGGCCCAGGCCTTCCAGTCGTCCTTCAAGGGCCTGTGGGTGCTGCTCATCGTGTCCATCGTGGTCATCTACATCGTTCTGGGCATCCTGTATGAAAGCTTCATCCACCCCCTGACAATCCTCTCAGGCCTGCCGAGCGCGGGCGCGGGCGCGCTGCTGACCCTCATGCTCTTCGGGCTGGACCTGAACCTTTACGGCTTCGTCGGCATCATCATGCTCATCGGCATCGTCAAGAAGAACGCCATCATGATGATCGACTTCGCCCTGGACGCCCAGCGGACCCTGGGCAAGGACGGCGAGACGGCAATCTATGAGGGCGCGCTGGTGCGCTTCCGGCCCATCATGATGACGACCATGGCCGCGCTCATGGGCACCCTGCCCATCGCCATGGGCTTCGGCGCCGGGGCCGAGGCGCGCAGGCCGCTGGGCCTGGCCGTGGTGGGCGGGCTCATGGTCTCCCAGCTTCTGACGCTGTACTTCACGCCCGTGTACTACGTGTACCTGGACAAGGTGCAGCGGAAGCTCTCGGCCGCGTTCGGACGGGGCAAGAACGGCCAGACCGATGCCTAGGCCGCCTCTAGCCGTTCGGGCACGCCCCGCAAGGGTCGGCTGAATGCTTGGGGAAATTAGCCGAGGCGCGACGCACCGGCCCGGGCTCTTTCAAGACGTCCCTCAGACGGGTGTCTTGGTCACCACCCGGAGCGTTCCCACAGAGAGAATCTCCAACACCGCGCCTTGCGCCAACAGCGTCTCGTAATAGCTCGTCACGCCGGGAAACATGCCGATGTCATGGAAAGCAACAAGCCCCTCCGGGATAAGCCAGGGCGACCAGAGTTCAAAGTCGCGCCGGGAGGCCTCGGCCGAATGGTCGCCGTCGATGAACAGCAGGCGGATGGGATGGCTCCAGCCCACACAGGCCTCCTCCGATCCGGCCTTGATGGTGTGCACCCAGTCCTCCACGCCCGCCAGGCGCAGGTTCTTGCGGAACATCTCGTACAGCCCGCAGCCGTTCATCCGGAAAGCGGACTCGTCGCCGCCCCTGTGTTCCGGCGAGCCAAGGAAATGGTCCACTGCCACGACCTTCTCGCGCCGGGCACGCTTGGAGCCATACGCCAGATAGGACGTCGAACGCCCGGCAAAGCTGCCGATCTCAAGAATGCACCCCACCCCTGGCCCCTGTTCTGCCAACATGAACAGCGCATAACCTTCTATGGGGTCCAGAAACCCCTCGATGGGTGAGAACATGTCCGAAAGGATCCAGTAATCAGCCACAATGCCTATGGACTGCAACATCGGTTTAAGCCACATAGCGCGCTCCCGCAGGCATGCCGACGCATGCGGATAGTGACACAGCGTGAATTATTCACGGCTATAGACAATCTCTTCGGCCATATTCGAAAAGTCTTCACCCCTTGCGCCCATTCTCTCAGCCAATGGCGGAACGCTCCAGCCAATACAGCCGGGGCAAACACGGCCATGTAGCTGAGCCGGGGAAGATCGGAGAGGCAGGGCCTGCGATTCCAAACCATTGTTTATCTTACACACTTCCAGCCCACACGACTGTACCATCCAGCACAGCCCTGAATGTCAACGGAGAATATACATTTTATGGGACAACAGACTTATACAACAAAACAAATGCATTCACCTCAATTTCTACAACCGGTGGATCGAAGATATGTTTTGATCTGTCCACTGCCAACTCATACATAAGTATTTTCAATCAAGGCTCAATGACACTCAGAGGTGACGTGTATGTACGCACTTCAACTTCAACGTCGTGCTTTGATTACACGAACAAAGTTTCGAACGTAAATTTTGAAAACTTTGAATATGCGAAGCGAGTGTATATGGATGTCGGAGGGACTGTAACTTTTAATGGAGGAAGCAACTGGTTTGGCACAATATATTCCTCCGGCAACATCTACCCTGGCGGAGGCGGGTCATATATTGGAGCGTTCTATAAAAACAATAAATTCAATCCTGATAGCACTTGGTCATACTCACGCTTCGTCGCTTCTGATTACGTGTCAACATACTGGCCCTGATCGGCTGAATGCGCTTGCTGTCTTTTTGCTCAGCATAATGCACTTCTGGGAAAGCATGATTCACAAGCGTATGGCTGAGAGACGAAACGGGGGGAAGTCCAGGGCGGGCGCTTGCGGACAAAGAAATGGGGCCTAGGCTTACACCTAAGTCCCTATTTTTTTGGTAGTTTGATCAGGACTTGGACCTGCGGCCAGCGGGATATGAGCCCGATGCATGGCCGCTGGCAAAGAGAACGGGGGGCCTGGGGCGGAGCCACACGCCGGGGGCTGACTAGCCGTCGATGAAATCCGTGATGAGTTTGACGAGCTTTTCGTACTGGGCGACGGGATCGCCGGTGGCGACGGACTGCTCCTGGCAGCGCATGAGGTAGCGGCGCATGATCTGGCCCGTTGCCGAGCGCAGGGCCGAACGCACCGCCCGCACCTGGACCAGAATATCTTCGCACTCCTTGCCCTCGTCGATCATGCGCTGGATGCCGCGCACCTGGCCCTCGATGCGCTTCATGCGCGCCAGGACATCCTTTTTAAGAGCTTCTTGATCCTTGACCTGCTTGACCATGTAGGCCTCCTCCTGGGCTGTGTGCATGTGCTCGCCCGTGGCGCACTCAGAGTGCGGCTCCGGGACAACGCAAAGGCAGCCTTCCCCGTGCCCGCAGGGGGTAAGCAGTGCGGGCTCACCACCAGCGCCTTGCATGTCACCGAACGCCGGACTTGGCAAGAGGACCTCCTGTGGAACAGCTGGATTCGGTGCGCGCAAGAGTCACCTGGCACACCGCTGGGACAGGAACAATTGCAATCTGAAACATGGCCAGGCCAGGGGCGCACGGGTCCGCCCCCGGCCTGGCGCACTGGCTTACTTCTTCTTGTTGTCGATGATCTCGCAGACGCCATCCTTGGAGCACTTGGTGGTGGCTTCCAGGTAGTACACGTCCTTGACATCCTTACGCATTTCACGCGTCATGTAATAGGCTTCGCCGCTGCGCGAGCCTGTGGAGCACACGAAAACCGTGGGCTTCTCGAACTTCATGCCCGGCAGCTTCTTCTCCAGCTCGTTCACGCTCATGTTGACCGCACCCTTGAGGTGTCCGGCCTTGTACTCGTCGGCATCGCGCACGTCGATAACCGTGATGCTGTCCGGCTTCTCGGCCATGATCTTCTTGAACTGCTCGATGCTGAAGGCGCCTTCCTGGCCGCCGGTCTCAACCTTGAGGCCGTTGCCTGCCGCGCCATAGGCCTTGGCCCAGGCGGGCTCGCCAGCCTCGAAGACCTTCACGTTGGTGTAGCCCAGGGCCTTGGCCTTGGCGGCGCTCTTGTGGCTCAGGGGGCACTCGTAGCCACCGCAGAAGAAGACCAGCTCGACGGCCTTGTCGGCGGGCAGCAGGCCCGTCTTCTTCTCAAAGGCGGAGTCAGGGATGGACACTGCCGAGGGGATGCTGCCCTCAAGGAACTTCACCAGCGGGCGGGAGTCCACCAGCAGGAAGTTCTCGCCCTTGGTAATCATGTCCTTGACCACTTCCAGACCGATGGCCGGGACATTGCCCTTGGCGACCCACTCCGGGTAGCCGCCGGGGAACACCTTGACGTTCTTGTAGCCAAGCTTCTCGGCCTTCTTGGCGGAGGAATGGGAGAGCTTGCACGTCGGTCCCTCGCAATAATAGACAAGGGTGGTGTTCTTGTCCTTGGGCAGCAGGTCGACCTTCTTGTCGAACTCGCTGTCCGGAATGCTGATGGCGGTGGGGATGTACCCTTGGATGAACTTGCCCTGGTAGGGGCGCGCGTCGATGAGGAGCACGTCCGCCGGGTGCGGCACCTTGACCAGGGGCTTCACGTAGTCGATGCCGACGAGGTTCTTGTAGAACCAGTCCGGGTTGGCGGCCTGGGCCTGCACCGCAAAGGCCAGGGCCAGGAGCGCCAGCAGAAATGCCTGGAAGAGTCGCTTGCCGTTACGCATTGGGTTCTCCTTGTTCTCTAGGGTTTGTCGCATCGTCCCGGGCTGGAGGACTCCCCCGCGCCCGCATAAACCAAACAGGATGGCCCGCTACTTCGGGCCAGCATCGCCCTTTTCCAGCGATTCCAGCCACAGGCCGTGGTGGTGGCGGGCGTAGTCCTCGGGCACGCTGCCCGTGAACATGCTGCGGAAGCCGGGCTTTTCCTCGGGCGAGATGGCGGCCATGTAAATGTGCACGAGCAGACCCGCGAAGACCAGGCCCACGGCCAGGTAGTGCAGGGTCACGGCCCAGCCGACGAACACGGTTGCCGTGGCCGGAATGAGCTTGTCGGACAGAAGCAGCACCGCGCCCGAGAGCACAATGGCCACACCGCCCGCCACCGAGGCCTGGGCAAAGGCCTTCTGGCCCATGTTGTAGTAGCCCTGGGGCGGCAGCTCACCGCCAACACCAACCGTCATGCGGCCCATCTTGCGGATAAGCCAGGAGAGGTCGCCCGGGCGGACGCTGAAGATCTCCTTCAGGAAATACTTCGCGCCCTTGGCGTTCACCGCCAGGTAGGCCAGGAAGCCCAGCACCCAGAGCACGCCCGCCACCTCGTGGATGACGAGCAGCACGGCCCCGCCTGCGCTGCCGCCGCCGAAAAGGGCGCGCAGGGCATCGGGCAGCCACGCGCCCAGCGGGTTCAGGCGCTCGTTTTTGATGAGCCCAAGCCCGGTGATGAGCAAAACGAGCCAGGAGGCCGCGTTGAACCAGTGGATGAGGATGTCGGATGTGTCGTGGCGCTTGAGGTTACGCATGACCGCCCTCCTCCTTCTTCTCAGTATTCGGCTTGTCGTCACTTGGCTTGCCGCCGTTAGGCTTGTCGTCGGTCCCGTGCGCTCCGCCTGAGCCGTGTGTTCCGGCCCCGACAAAGAGCTGCCGTCCGAGCATGGCCAGCACGCCCAGGCCGGACAGGCCCACCGCCCACTTCACCGCCGGGGCCACCACTCCGGCCAGGAAGTCGAAGGAGAGCGGGTCCACCGGCTGCACGGCCCAGCCGTCCGGGGCGGTGCTCGCGATGTAGTACATGTTGGGCTTGGTATCCTTGCCCTTGGCGATGACGCGCACCACCTTGCCCTGGTTGGCGGCCAGCAGCTTTGCCGCGTCGCTGTTCGGATCGTTGATGTCGCCGAACACGCGGGCCTTGGTGGGGCAGGTGTCGACGCAGGCCGGAGCCAGGCCAGCGGCCCGGCGCTCCGGGCAGTAGTTGCACTTGTCGGCGATGCGCTTCACCGGGTCGCGGAAGCGCGCGCCGTAGGGGCAGGCCTTGATGCAGTTGCCGCAGCCGATGCACAGCCTGGGGTCGATGACCACGGTGCCGTCGCTTGCGCTCTTGTAGGTGGCCCCGGTGGGGCAGGCCTGGATGCAGGTGGGTTCGTCGCAGTGCATGCACGCGCCGGGCTGGAAGTGCCCATGGCCCAGCTTCTTGGACCCATCCGAGGCGTTCACCAGCGGCGGCACGGCCTCCTTGATCCAGTTGCGCCAGACCCCGCGCGACACGCCGTTGGCCTGCTTGCAGGCGGCCACGCAGCCCTTGCAGTCGATGCACTTGGCCGAGTCGATGACCATGGCCAGCTTCTGGGTGCTCATGCCGCCCCCTTCTTCTTCACGCTGAGGAAGGTTTCATGAATGGCCGAGTTGCCGCAGATGGAGTCGAAGCGGCTCTCCATGAGCTCCACGATGCTCGCCCCCACTCCCTTGGTGTGCGACAGCCCTCCGGAGATGCTGCCAAAGCCGCTGAGCATGTACACGGTGTCACGGCGAATCTTCGGCGTGACCAGGGCTTTCAACTCGCCCTTGCCCGCCGGGCTCTCCACCTGGACCACGTCGCCCTGGCGGACGCCCAGTTCCTTGGCCGCGTCCTCGTTCAGCCAGAGCATGTTCTCCGGCTCGAACTCGGACAACAGCGCGTTGTTGGTGCTGCTGCCCTGGGTGATGCAGGCGCTGCGGCCCACCACCAGCCGGAACTTTCGGGCCGCATCCGGGGTGGTCTTTGGCGGCTGGTACACCGGCAGGGGGTCCAGGCCCATTTCCGCGTAGCGCGAACAGTACAGCTCGATCTTCTGGCTCGGGGTCTTGAAGGGCGCCCCGTCCGTGCCGCCCAGGGGCGGATTGGGCGGGTAGAACACGCCGTCGCGCTTGATGATCTCCGCAGCCTCGGGGAAGGCGGCCAGCTGCTTCAGGCGGTAGGCCGGGATGTCGAAGTCGAAGAACTCGGCCAGGCCGAGCTTGCCGGCCAGGGCCTTCAGGATGTCGAACACCGGGCGGCTCTCGTACAGCGGGGGAATGACCGGGTCGCGCCAGACCAGGCACGCGCCCTCGGCGCCGGACTGCAGCGCCTGCACCGGGTCCTGGCGCTCCATGGCGCTTGGCGCAGGCAGCACCAGGTCGGCCATCCAGGCCGTGTCGCTCATGGCGATGTCCACCACCACCATGAAGTCCAGCTGGTCGATCATCTCGCGGGTCTTGCGGCGCTCAGGCGCGGTGGCCATGGGGTTGGTCTTGTACACGAACCAGCCCTTGATCGGGTACGGCGCACCCTTGATGACCGCCTCGCGGGTGAGCACAAAGGAGCCCTCGTCGTCAAAGAGCAGGGGCACGCTCTTGGCGTCCACGCGGCCCGGGGGGCTGTCATCGTACCAGGGCGGCTCAAAGGCGACCTTCTTCAGGCCCGCCGGGCGCGCCGGAACAAGCCCGCCGGGCCGGTCGTAGTTGCCGAGCAGCGCGTTGACGATGGCGAAGCTGCGGCGGATCTGGGTGGAGTTTTCGTAGTCCGAGGTGCGCCGGCCAGGATAGACCATGGAGGCAGGGGCCGCAGCGGCCAGTTCCCGGGCCATGCGCCGGATGTCCGCAGCCGGGATGCCGGTCTGCTTCTCGGCCCATTCCGGTGTCATGTCGGCCACGTGCGCCGCGAGCTTGTCGAGACCGCTGGTGCGCTCGGCCATGTATTTGGCGTCGTAGAGCTTTTCGCTGATGATGACGTTGGCCAGCGCGAGCATGAAGGCCATGTCCGTGCCGGGCTGGATGGGGTACCATTCCGAAGCCAGGGCCGCGCTCTTGGTGTAGCGCGGGTCCAGCACCACCACCTTGGCCCCGTTCCCCATGATGGAGATGAGGTCCATGCTGTCGGGCGTGACCAGGGCCTCCAGGCGGTTGGCCCCGGCCAGGATGACGTACTTGGAGTTCTTCACGTCGGGCAGGGGCACATCGCCGAAGGTGTCCAGGAAGGCCCGGTTGCCGGAGAGCAGGCACAAGGACTCGTGGCTGGTGACGTTGAAGGAGCCGAAGGCCTCGGCAAAGCGGTTCACAAAGCCGCTCTGCATGTCCGCCCCGGCGCTGAAGAGCATGCCGCAGCGGGTGTACTTGGCGGCGATGTCCTTCATCTTGGTGGCAGTCAGCTCAATGGCCTCGTCCCAGGAGATGGCCTTCCACTTGCCCTCGCCGCGCTTGCCCACGCGCAGCAGGGGCGTCTTCACGCGGTCCGGGTCGTAGACCTGGGCCACGCCCGCGTTGCCGCGCGCGCAGAGCATGCCGCGCGACTTGGTGAACTTGGGGTTGGGATCAAGCTTGGTGATGACGCCGCGCTCCACCCGGGCGATGAGCCCGCAGCGGTTGAAGCACATGTCACAGACGCTCAGCTTCGACTCCCACTTGGGCGCCTTGGCGGCTGGCGCGGCCTTGGCCTCGGGCGCGGTCACGGCGCCAACGGCCGTGGCCGCCACCGCCGTTGCCGAGGCCCCGGCCAGGCGCAGGAAGTCGCGCCGGGAAATTCGCTTGGTCTCGCTGTCACTCATGAAAGCCCCCTTGAGGGTGTGCGGCGGGCCTGGGCCGGACTGCCCCGGCCCGCCGTGCGGTCACGCCATGCCCGTGGCTAGTTGCACTTGGCCGGAGTCGGAGAGTCCTTGGCGTAGTCGTGCAGGTAGGCGAAGATGTCGCCACGGTCCGCATCAGACACGCCCTTCCAGTCCTTGTAGCACTTGATGGACTCGACCTTGGCGAAGGTCTTCTTCCAGTCGGCCTGGGTCTTGGAATTGGGCGAAAGATCGGACGCCGTGACGCCGTGGCAGGTGCGGCACTTGGCGCGGTACAGGAACTTGCCCTTGCGGGCGTTGCCCTCGGCAAAGGCCAGGCTGGCGACGGCCAGGGCCAGGATCAGGGCAGTGACGATGCCGATGCTGCTGCGCTTCATGGGATTCTCCTTTGTTTTGCTTTCCAGTTTGCGGGGCTGGGCCGTTTGGCTGCAACACCAGTTGTCACCCCACGCTTGCCAAATACCCATACGGGGTACCCGTGTCAAGAGGCTACAAGGAAACATAACACAAAAAAGTAAGAAAAACACAGCACGGCCCACCCGCCTGTACGGCTTACGGCTGGAACGTGTAACGCCTTGACGAGACGCACAAAAATTTGTATAGAATGCATATCAAACCAGGAGGAGCTCCATGCCCGAATCCGTCCGAGCACTTGTGGAGCGCTTCAAGCCGCCCGTAAGCGTGGGGACGTACGGGACGGTGTTCACGGACACCACGGAGTTCATGAACATCAGCTACGGCGATGTCATCGACGTGGGCCAGCGGCACTATCTCGTCCTGGGCGACGAGCGCGAGCGCCGTTTCGGCATGGAAGACCCAAAATTCTGGGTCAAGCGCTGCGTGGAGCTTGAGTCCGGGCAGTACCGCATCCTCAAGCTCGAATTCCAGGAGAGCTTTGACCAGCACATCGGGCCGCTGACCATCACCTGCCACCGCAGCGCGGCCAAGGAAGCGCGCATCCTGCGCCTGGTGGCGGGCGATCCACGCTTCATGCAGGGCCAGGGCGTCAAGGACAGCAGGGGCAACCTGGTGCGCGTGCTGGAGCGCGTGGCCGGGCGCAGGCTGGACCTGAACATCGAGGACATCCACACCACCCACCGCGAGTACTTCCTTGATGTCTACCCCGGCATTCTCACGCGCTTCATCAAAGCCTGCCGGGCCATCCACCATTTGCACCAGCACGGCGAGACCCACGGCGACATCCGCCGCGACCACCTCTACGTGGACCACAAGACCGGCGACTACTGCTGGATCGACTTCGACTACGGCTACGACTCGGTGGAGAACCCCTTCGGCCTGGACCTCTTCGGTCTGGGCAACATCTTGTCCTTCATCACCGGAAAGGGCGTGCACGCCATCCAGGAGGTGGACGCGGACGCGCTTTCCATCACCGAGGAGGACTGCGCCCTGTTCTTCCGGCACCGGGTGGTGAACCTGAGGAAGATCTTCCCGTACATCCCAGAGGACCTGAACCGCGTGCTCATGCACTACTCGTCCGGGTCCGAGGTGTTTTACGAAACCGTGCCCGAGCTTCTGGCCGACCTGGAGCCCTGCCTGGACGCCCTGCGCCGGGCCTGAAACACAACCTCACGAGTGATCACGGAGGACCGCATGGACGTAAAGAACATCCTCATCAGCGTGGACGCCTCAGACAACGCCCTGCGCGCCGTGGACTACGCCGCCACAATCCTCGCCGCGACTCCGGGCGTCCGCGTGACGCTTCTGTATATCGAGCGCGCGCCCAACCGAGACAAGTTCGAGAACGAAAAAGCCTGGCTGAACCAGTGCAGACTGGACCATGACCGCGTCTTCGACTTTCTGGCCAAGGCCCGCAGCGTCCTCATGGCCGAGGGCCTGCCGGAAGGGGCCGTGTCCGAGCGAACGGTCTTATGCAGCGCGGAGCCAAGCATCGCCCAGACCATCCTGGACGTGCAGCAGGAAGGTGGCTTCGGCACCCTTGTTGTGGGCCGCCGGGGACTCACCAAGGGCGAGGAGTTCCTCTTCGGCAGCGTTTCCAGCAAGCTGGTGCACAACGCCAAGAACTGCGCGGTCTGGGTGGTGCAGTAGCCGGGCGCGGTTCAAGCAAACAAGTTGCATTGCCATGCGGTTTTGCTACGGTTGAGCAAAGACTCGTGGTGAGGTACTGTTATGGCCCTGCGTGCGCTCCGCTGGCTCCTTTTCGCGCTCCTGGCGACAGGCTTGCTGGCCGCGTCGGCCCTGGCCGCGCCCTCAAGCGGCGAGGAGCGCCACGCCCTGGTCATCGGCAACTCCGCCTACAAGTCCGCCCCGCTCAGGAACCCCGCCAACGACGCCAGGGACATCGCCGCAGCGCTGAAGGACCTTGGCTTCAAGGTGACGCTGTTGACCGACGCCAGCCACCAGAAGATGGATGCGGCCGTGCGCGAGTTCGGCCTGAACCTGCGCCAGGGCGGGGTGGGCCTGTTCTACTACGCCGGGCACGGCGTGCAGGTGGCGGGTGAGAACTACCTCGTGCCCGTGGACGCCAACATAGCCTCTGAAAGCGACGTGAAGTTCAGCTGCCTGAACGCCGGGCTGGTGCTGGGCAAGATGGAGGACGCCGGGAATTCGCTCAACGTGGTCATCCTCGACGCCTGCCGCAACAACCCCTTTGCCCGCAGCTTCCGCAGCGCGGAGCGCGGCCTGGCCAAAATGGACGCGCCCACGGGCTCCCTCATCGCCTACGCCACAGCCCCGGGCTCCGTGGCGGGCGACGGCACGGGCAAAAATGGCGTGTACACCAAGCACCTGCTGCAGAACATGCGCGTGCCCGGCCTGCCCATCACGGACCTGTTCATGCGCGTACGCATGGGCGTGGTGGCGGAAACAGGCAAAAAGCAGGTGCCCTGGGAGTCCAGCTCCCTGACCGGGTATTTCTACTTCAAGGGCGCAAGCGACCCTGGCCTGGCCCCGCCAGTCGGCCAGGCCCTGGCACCAGCGCCGGCTCCTGTCCCTGCTCCGGCCCTGGCACCTTTGGTGGATAAGCCGAAGACCGCCCCGGCCCCTGTGATCGACCTCAAGGCTGAGCGGCGGCGCATGGCCGAAGATGCTGCGCGGCTCAAGCGCGAAAAGCAGGAACTGGCGCAGCTCCAGTCCCTCCAGGCCGAGAGGGATCGCCTTGAGGACGAGCGCCAGAAGCTGGAGCAGGCCAAGCTGCTGGCCATGAGCACACGGCCCAAGCAGGCCCCTCAAGCGGCTCCGGCTGTCGCGCCCCAGGCCAATGCCCATGCCGCGCAGTTCGCGCAACTGGCCCGCGCTGGCCTGCCCGGCGCTTACGCGTATTTCGAGCAGGCCGTGCAGGCCCGGGCCAACGACTCTGATGCCCGCGCCGGGCTGGCCATCGCGTTGGTCTTCTCCGGACGCGAGGCCGACGCCAGATACCAGGTCCAACGTTTGGATGAGTCCGGCGCACAAACATCGAGCGTGCGCCTCGCCAAGGGGCTGATGCTGGGGCTTTCCGGCAACGCGGACAGCCAGTACCAGCTGAGCCGCGCGCTGGAGGACGACGCGGACAAGGCTCTGGTGCTGCTGTGCCAGACGGCGGCCGCAGTCACGAAGTCCGAATACGACAAAGGCCAGCGGCTCATGGCCGACTATGCCACCCTGGTGCCTGAGCCAGAGCGCAGTGAATACGCCAGGAGCCTGGCGAAGCGTACCGACCCTCTCTCGGCCATGACCGGAACCTTCACCTGGACGGCGGCCCAGGGCCAGTGGGGGCATGAGGCGAGCATGACGCTGGTCTTGGCTGCCGACAACGGCACCCTCTCAGGCTCCGGCACTATGATCCACCAGGCCACCACCATGACCTCAGCCTTGAGCGAGGTGGAGGTCCGCGGCACCACCATGAGCTTCGTGTTCATGGCAAAGTACCTGCTCTTCATCGGCGAGCAGTACCGGTTCACCTGTGCCCTGACCAAGGATCCCGGCATCATCGCCGTGGTCAAGGCCGAGGTGCTGCGCATGGGCTCCTACACGGAGATGACGCGTTGGTCGAACAGCAGGCTTGTGCGCCAGTCCACCCCGCGGCCCTGAGCCAACACCGCAATGGGCTTGCATTTTTCATGGAGTGGGATAAATTAGTGCGTAACACTCCACGGAGGGGCCCCCCCATGCGCCGCGCCACAGCACGATTCGCCCTGGCTCTGCCCCTGCTTCTGCTTTGGTGCTTCGCCTTGTGTGCTCCGGCCCTCGCCGCGCCCTCGGGCAGCGAGGAACGCTACGCCCTGGTCATCGGCAACTCCGCCTACAAATCCGCTCCGCTGAAAAATCCCGCCAAGGACGCGCGCGACATGGCCGCCCTGCTGGGGTCCCTCGGCTTCAAGGTCACCCTCAAGGTCAACGCCGGCCAGAAAGACATGGAAGAGGCCGTGCGCGAGTTCGGCCTGAACCTGCGCAAGGGCGGGGTGGGCCTGTTCTACTTCGCCGGGCACGGCGTGCAGGTGGCGGGCAACAACTACCTCGAGCCTGTTGACGCCAAGATCCAGAGCGAGAGCGACGTGCGCTACGAATGCGTGGACGCCGGGCGCGTGCTCGGCAAGATGGAGGACGCGGGCAACACGCTGAACATCGTCATCCTCGACGCCTGCCGCAACAACCCCTTCAGCCGGGGCTTCCGTAGCGCGGACCGTGGCCTGGCCGAGATGCGCGCGCCCACGGGCTCCCTCATCGCCTATGCCACGGCCCCGGGCTCCGTGGCCAGCGACGGCACCGGCGAGAACGGCGTGTACACCAAGCATCTGCTGAAGAACATGCGCACCTCCGGCCTGCCCATCACCGACGTGTTCATGCGCGTGCGCATGGGCGTGGTGGGTGAAACCGCCAAGAAGCAGGTGCCCTGGGAGTCCAGCTCCCTCACCGGCTACTTCTATCTTACTGGTGACGACAAGGCCGTCCAGACCCTGGCTCCGGCTTCTGTCCCTGCTCCGGTTCCTGTCCCTGCTCCGGCCCTGGCCCCTGAGGTGGAAAAGCCGAAGCCCGCCCCGGCGATCGACATCAAGGCCGAACGACGGCGCATGGCCGAGGAGGCCGCGCGGCTCAAGCACGAGAAGGAGGAGCTGGCGCAGCTCCAGGCCCTCAAGACCGAAAAAGACCGCATTGAGGCCGAGCGCCAGAGGATCAGCGAGGCCAAGCTCCTGGCCATGGGCTCCAGGCCCAAGCAGGCGCCGCCCGCCCAGGCATCCCAGGCCAGCAGGCCCGCCAGCAGATCCGACGTGGCCGCCAACGCGCCCTACTTCGCCATGCTCGCGCGCCACGGCGTCAGCGATGCCCAGCACTATTTCGAGTCCGCCCTGCAGGCCCGGCCCGACGACGCCGACGCCCGCGCCGGGCTGGCCGTGGCCCTGCTGCTGCACAAGCGCGAGGCCGACGCCAAGTACCAGGTCCGGCGCGTCGAGGAATCCGGACAGACCACCCCCGGCACCCGCGTGGCGCGCGGCTTCATGCTCGGCATGGAGGGCCAGCTCTCCGACAGCTCCTACCAGCTCAACCGCGCGCTGGAGGAAGGCGCGGACCGCGCCCTGGTGCAGCTGGCCATTGCCACGGCAGCGACCAAGAAAAACGACATGGACCAGGCCAAGAGGGCCATGGAGGAATACCGCTCGCTTGTGCCGCCAATGGAGGAGAACGACTACGCCAAGGACCTGGCGAGCAAGGTCGACATCGTGGGCCGGCTGGTGGGCACCTTCTACTGGACCATGCTCAGCAAGGAGATCAACTCCATGTCGAGCACCGTCACCTTCTCGCGGCTGGGCGAGGGCCTCGCGGCCAGCTCGGGCGGGTATGCGGGCGGCACCATCAGCAACCTGAAGATCTCCGGCAAGCATTTGAGCCTGACCTGGACAGCAACCGTCTTCCTCATCACCAGCACCTTCGAGGTCACCGCCGACCTTGCAGGCGACCTGGACACCATCCCGGTCACCTACCACGAGGCCGGATCGCCCGCGATGCTGCGCGGCTTCTTCATCCGCCAGGGCAGCATGGCCCAGAACATGGCCTACCACGCCAACCCGGCGGACTGCTTCATCGCCACCGCAGCCTATGGCGGGGCCTTCGAGGACCAGGTGACCACCCTGCGCCGCTTCCGCGACGACGTGCTCCTGGACTTCCAGTGGGGCCGCGACTTCGTGGCCACCTACTACCGCTTGAGCCCGCCCCTGGCCGACGCCATCCGCCAGCGCCCCTGGGCGCGGGCTGCGGTGCGCGGCGCGCTCCTGCCGGTGGTGCTTATGGCCGGGGCAGCCACGGGCGACGTTGAAAGCGCGGCCTGGCTGGGCCTGTGCGCGGGCCTCATGGCCGCGGGCGTGCTCGTGCTGCGGGTCCGCCGCTCCCGACAGGGCTAGGGCGCCGTCACGCCTCACGGCAGGGCGCGCACCAAACCGCATCGGCCCATTGCTCTCCCTTTCCATCGCCTCGGCCGCGCACCTGCGCCGACCAAGTCCTTTGCCCCGAACGCGCCGTCTTAGACACGCCAAGCGGCGCGAAAGCCCTGGCCACAGTCCCTCCCAGTACCCCTGCCGCGCCGGGACTGCCTGCGTTGGGGGGGGGTGCCCTTCGCAACGCGCAAACCCTCGGCCAGGATTCTGGACCGTCCTGGCCAATAGACGTGGTTAGTTGAGCTAATGAGTCCGCTTTACTCTGAAAGATGTCCTATGTTATGAGGAACAATATGTAGTCGAAGGGTTTGGCGGCAAGAATGGAGAATACGTTTTCCGCGCGCATCCAGAGCTGCCTTTGAGACCGTGTTTTTTGCCGGCATCCGGGCGCGTCTTCCCGTGCTCCTGATGACTCGGAGGACCAATGGACTTTCTTGAGCTAGGGAAACACCCCATAACCGAAGCCAACCCGGCGGGCGATGACGCCCGGTATGAACCGGAATATGATGCGCTTCAGCAACAGATCGACAAACTCTCCAGCGCCACTGCCGGTGGCGAGGTTGACTGGAAGAGCATCGCCGCACTCTCCCAGGCGCTTCTCTCGGAAAAAACAAAAGACATCAAGGTCGCATCGTACCTTGGCGTGGCCCTGCTGCACCTGGAAGGCGTAGACGGACTCTCCACGGGCACGCAGGTTCTCCTCGATCTCATCACCAATTTCTGGGAAACCATGCACCCGGCCAAGGCGCGCCTGCGGGGCCGCTTCAACGCCGTGTCCTGGTGGATGGACAGTGTTCAGGCCTTCCTCACCGGCTACAGCGGCCCGGAAGTCCCCCAGGCCACAGTTGACATTCTCTCGCAGCGCCTGAAGGACCTGGACTCCGCCCTTTCCGGCCAGGCCCCGGACGCCCCCATGCTCAACAAGCTGGCGGCCTTCGCCAATGCCCTGCCCGTCCAGGCCCCCGCAGCGCAGGCCCAGCCCCAGGCCGCCGCCCAGGCGAACCGGACGGCCACGCCCCCTGCACAGCCTGTCACGCAAAGCGCTGCCCCTGCTGCCTCAACTGCGGCTGCCGCGTCCGCCAAAACCCTCGGCTCGGAAGACGAGTACCGCAAGGCGCTCGCCACCGGCCTGGCCGAGCTGGCCGCAGTGGCCGACTACATGCTTTACAATGACGGCGCGGACCGCATCGGCTACCGCCTCCGCCGCATAGCCGCCTGGCTGCCCGTCTCGTCCCTGCCGCCGGCGGACAATGGCCAGACCATGATCCCGCCGCCCGAGGGCTTCGTGAAGGACGCCATCGTCCAGCAGCTGGCGGGCCGCGATTTCCGGGGCGCGCTGCAGGCTGCGGAGTCCCGGATCGGGCAATACCTGTTCTGGCTTGACCTCAGCCGTTTCGCGGCCGAGGCCCTGGACGGCCTGGGCGGCGACTACCGCGACGCCAAGCTCGCCGTGGAGGAGGAGACCAGGATCTTCGTCAAGCGCCTGGGCGGCGTGGTCTCCCTGTCCTTTGCCGATGGGACGCCTTTTGCCGACGCCAAGACCAGGACCTGGCTGAGGGGGCTCGCCGACGACGGCTCTGCCCTGCCGACAGAGCCCGGCGACGGGGCCTCCTTGTCCGCCAGCGTCTTTGCCGAGGCCTCACGGTTGGCAAAGGACAACCACGTGTTCGATGCCGTGACCATCCTGCAAGGCAGCCTGGCCAACGCCTCTTCGGGCCGGGAGCGTTTCATGCTGCGGCTGGGCATGATCCGCCTGCTCACGGACGTGGACCAGAGCGCGCTGGCCCATGCCCATGTCGAGGAGATCCTGGAGCAGATCAAGGAGTACCGCCTGGAGCTGTGGGAGCCGGACCTGGCCCTGAACGGCTTCACCACCGCGCACGACGCGCTGACCGCAGAGGGCGGCGACGAGGCCATGGCCCTCGCCAAGAACACATTGCAACGCATCGGCAGGGTGAACCCCGCCGCCGCGCTCAAAATGAACGGACTGGGTTGAGCTTCGCCGCGAAGGCGTTTGGAACGATTAAACGGAGGTCGCGAACATGGCGAAAGAAGGATCGGTAGCTCCCAAGGAGCGGGTGAACATCGTCTACAGACCGGAAACTGGTGACGCCAAGGAAGAAGTCGAGCTGCCCCTGAAGCTCCTGGTGATGGGAGACTTCTCCCAGAAGACCGACGACCGCATGGTCGAAGACCGCGACCCCGTCAATATCGACAAGGATAATTTCAACGCCGTGCTCAAGGCCCAGAACCTGGAGCTCAACCTCGGCGTGGACAACAAGCTCAGCAAGGAACCCGGCGCGCAGATGGCCGTGAAGCTCAAGTTCGAGAGCCTGAAGGATTTCGATCCGGATGAGATCCTCAAGCAGGTCCCCGAACTCCAGAAGCTCATGGAGCTCAGAGAGGCCCTCAAGGCCCTGAAGAGCCCGCTGTCCAACGTGCCGGATTTCCGCAAGAAGGTGCAGGACCTCGTCAAGGACGCGGGCGCACGCGAACGGCTTCTGAAAGAACTTGGAATCGAGTAGGGGGACATCCATGGCTGAAGAAAAACTCCAACAGCAGCAAGAGGCCGCCGGAGCGACGACCACCGGCTCCCTGCTGGACGACATTGTCGAGGCGACCAAACTCAAGCCGAGTGATGAGGCCTATTCCGTGACCAAGGCGGGGCTGCAGGCCTTCCTTGAGGAGATGGTCAAGCCCGAACGCGAAGGCGCCAAGGTTTCCGGCAACCTGGTCGACGACATGCTGGCCCAGATCGACCAGAAGCTTTCCCTCCAGATGGACACCATCATCCACAACAAGGACTTCCAGCAGATGGAGTCCTCGTGGCGCTCGCTCAAGTTCCTGGTGGACAGGACCGATTTCCGCGAGAACGTCCGCATCCAGATGATGAACGTCTCCAAGCAGAACCTGCTTGACGACTTCGACGACGCGCCGGAGATCACCAAGTCCGGCCTGTACAAGCAGGCCTACACGGCCGAGTACGGGCAGTTCGGCGGCCAGCCTTTCGGCGCCATCATCGCCAACTACGACTTCGGCCCCGGCCCCCAGGACATGAAGCTGCTGCAATATTGCGCGTCCGTGTCGTCCATGGCGCATGCGCCCTTCATCGCCGCCGCCGGAACCGAGTTCTTCGGCATCGAGAAATGGAGCGAGCTGCCCAACCTGAAGGACCTCAAGTCCATCTTCGAGATGCCGCAGTACGCCAAGTGGCAGTCCTTCCGCGAGTCCGAGGATTCGCGCAACGTCGGCCTGACCCTGCCGAAGTTCCTGCTGCGGCTGCCCTACGGACAGGACACCCTGCCCGCCAAGAGCTTCAACTATCAGGAAACCGTGGCCGACGGCGACGACGACTTCTGCTGGGGCAACACGGCCTTCGCCTTTGCCTCCAAGCTCACCGACTCCTTTGCCAAGTACCGCTGGTGCGCCAACATCATCGGCCCCCAGGGCGGCGGCGCGGTGGAGAACCTGCCGCTGTACCAGTACCAGGCCATGGGCGTGGTGCAGAACAAGATCCCCACCCAGGTGCTGCTCTCGGAGCGCCGGGAATACGAGCTGGCCGAGGAAGGCTTCATCGGCCTGACCATGCGCAAGGGCAGCGACAACGCGGCCTTCTTCTCCGCAAACTCCTGCCAGAAGGCGAAGAACTTCGGCACCAGCAAGGAAGGCAAGGAGGCCGAGCTCAACTACAAGCTCTCCACCCAGCTGCCCTACATGATGATCATGGACCGCCTGGCCCACTACATCAAGGTCATCCAGCGCGAGAACATCGGCACCTGGAAGGAGCGCGGCGACCTGGAGCGCGAGCTCAACACCTGGATCTCCCAGTACGTGACGGAGATGGATGACCCGGCGCCCAGCGTCCGCAGCCGCAGGCCGCTGCGCATGGCCCAGATCGAGGTCAGCGACGTGGAAGGCGATCCGGGCTGGTATCAGGTCTCTCTCAAGGCGCGTCCGCACTTCAAGTACATGGGCGCCTCCTTCACGCTGTCTTTGGTGGGCAAGCTGGACAAGGAATAGCTTCTCGCTCTTGTCGCGTTGAATGCTTGCCCGGCGAGAGTGTCAGGCTAAACGTGGCCTCAACATAGTGTAAATAACACTAAAAGGAGAACGATATGGCCCTTACCTCGTACATGAAAGTGACAGGAAAGACGCAAGGTCAAATCAAGGGCGACTGCGATCAGGCCGACCCCAAGAAAAAGGACACGATCCTGCTGTACGCCATGGACCACCATGTCGAGATTCCCAAGGACACCCACACCGGCCTGCCCACCGGCCAGCGCATCCACATGCCCTTCAAGGTCGTCAAGCACAAGGACAAGTCCTCCCCTATGCTGTTCCAGGCTACCTGCAAGGGCGAGCAGATGACTGTCGAAATCAATTTCTTCAGCATCGACCCCACCGGAAAAGAGAACAACTACTACACGATCAAGATGGAAAACGCCATCGCGGTCGACATGGGTGAATACACCCTGATGACCTTTCTCCCGGAGAACAAGCCCTACAGGGACATGGAAGAGATCAGCTTCACCTACTCCAAGATCACCTGGACCTACAACGACGGCAACATCGAGTACACCGACGACTGGAAAAGCGCCTAGGCCCACACGCAGAAGGGGCTCCTCCGGGAGCCCCTTCGCTTCCGAGCGGAGGACTGGTGAGCGAACAAAGACTGCTTGAACGCATTCGGCTCATGGAGCAGGACCCGGACAGCCGCGAAGTGGCCGAGCCCGTTCTGGTCGTGGGCTCCATCCTCGAGTACTTGCGCATGATCCTGAACACCAGGCAGGGAAGCGTCGAGATCGCGCCGGACTTCGGGGTGCCGGACTTCACGGACATGTTCGGGGCGTCCGGCATGGAGTGCGTGCGGGACATAGAGGCGGCCATGACCAAAGTCATCACGAAATACGAACCCCGGATGCAGAACGTGAAGATCGAATTCATCCCCCAGGAGGACGCTCCCCTGGCGCTCCAGTTCAAGCTCCAGGCCAAGCTGATGCTGGAGAACCGGGACATGCCCGTGGTTTTCGAAACAACGCTCGACCCCGACGGCCGCATTACGGTCAAAGACAGCTAGGCCCATGATCGAAAAGTACTACCAGAGAGAACTGACGCACCTGCGCGAGCTGGCCGTCGAGTTCGCCAAGAACCACCCCGCGCTGGCCCCCATGCTCACCGGGCCGGGGTCTGACCCCGACGTCGAGCGCCTGCTGGAAGGCACCGCGTTCTTGTCGGGCATGGTCAACCAGAAGCTCGACGACGAGTTTCCGGAGATCGTCCACGGGCTCATCCAGCTCGTGTTCCCGCATTACCTGCGGCCCATCCCGTCCACCACCATCATCAAGTTCACGCCCAAGCCGAGCCTCATGGAGACGGTCACGGTCCCGTCCGGCACGCAGATCGCCTCCATCCCGGTGATGGGCACTCCCTGCACCTTCTCCACCACCTTTAACGTCGACCTGCACCCGCTGAAGATCACCAGGGTCGCGCTGCAGCAGGGCGCGGGCCGCTCGGGCACGCTGACCATCGGGCTGGAGCTCAAGGGCTTGACCCTGGAAAACTGGAACGTCTCCAGCCTGCGGTTCCATCTGGCCGGGGACGCGGCCGCCGCCGCCGAACGCTACAAGATCATCTTCAACTGCATCCGCGGGCTGCGCATTGGCGCGGAGGGCGGGACCTCGGCCCTGCTGGGCACAGGCAACCTCCAGGCCGTGGGTTTCGAGGACGACGAGGCGCTGCTGCCCTACCCGTCCCAGTCCTTCCCCGGCTACCGCATCCTTCAGGAATACTTCATCCTGCCGGAAAAATTTCTTTTCTTCGATGTCACCGGCCTGGAGAACTGGAAGGGCCGGGGCGGAGACAAGCGCTTCGAGATCGTGCTGGAGCTGGACAAGCTCCCGGCCGAGCCCATCCGCTTTACGGAAGAGCACCTCTGCCTGTTCGCCTCGCCCGCCATCAACCTCTTCCAGCGCGACGCGGAGCCTGTGATCCTGGACCACAAGCGGCCGGACTACCAGGTGCGGCCCTCGGGCGACACCGGGGGCGAGTTCCAGGTCTACTCCGTGGACAAGGTGGTCGGGTACATCCAGGGAACCGTGGAGGAGCGCCCCTACAAGCCGTTCCACATGTTCAACCCCCAGACCGGGGAGATGCCGGTCTATACCGTGCGGCTCCAGCGCTCGCCCATCCGGGACAAGACCGAACTCTTCGTCTCCGTTGCCTACCCCTCCCAGCAGAAGGAGCCCAAGCTCGAGACCCTGTCCATGTCCCTGACCTGCACCAACGCGTCTCTGCCGGAGAAGCTCCGCTACGGCGACATCTCCCAGCCCACGTCCACCTCGCCGGAGCTGGCCAGCTTCGAGAACATCCGCCAGCCCACGTCCCCGGTGCAGCCGCCGCTGGGCAGGAACCTCCTCTGGCGGCTCTTGTCGCACCTGTACATCAACTACCTCTCCATGGCCGACGTGGAGAGCCTGCGGGCCATGGTCAAGCTCTATGTCTTCACCGACACCCGTGACCGGGGCTCGGTGGTGGCTAACACCAAGCGTGTGGACGCCATCGCCGACATGCACGTGACCGAGGGCGACCGGCTGGTGAAGGGGCTGGTCATGCGCGGGCGCGAGATCAAGATGTCCCTCAACCGGGAAGGCTTTGCCAACGGCGGCGACATGTACCTGTTCGGCTCGGTGATGAACCGTTTCTTCTCCGGCTATGCCTCGGTCAACTGCTTCACCCGCCTGACCGTTGAAGAGACGCTCAACAAGGAGTTGTTTCGTTGGAATGCAATGATCGGCGACCGCCCGCTGCTGTAACGGGCGACCTGCTCGACAACCCGCGGGCCTATTCCTTTTTCCAGGCCATCCGCCTCTTGCGCCTGCATGTCGGCATGTGCTCGGGCGCGGGCCTGGAGGATTTCCTCCGCGACCACCTGCGCGTGCGCCCACAGCTTTCCCTGGGCTTTCCCGCCACGGACATCACCCGCATCGACACGCTGCCCCAGGAAGGCAGGGACATTTTCCGCATTGAGGCGACGTTCATGGGCCTCTACGGGGCCTCGTCGCCCATGCCCACGTTCTACACCGAGGAGCTGCTGGAAGAGTCCTCGGATGACAAGTCCGTCACCCGCGAGTTCATCGATGTCCTGAACAACGACTTCTACATCCAGTTCTTCCGCGCCTGGAGCCGTTCCAGGCTCATGGTCAAGGCCGTTGACGAGCGCGACAACTCCTGGCTGGAGCGGCTCAACTGCCTGCTCGGCTTCGGGCACGCGGAGACGCGGGGCGCGATCCCGGAGGAGTGCCGCAGCTTCCGCCACATCGGGCTCTTGACCCAGTACCCGCGAAGCGCCCTGGGGCTGAAGACCCTGCTGAAGGACGCCCTGGAGCTCGGCAACGTGCGCATTGAGCAGTGCGTGCTGCGCAAGGTGAAGATTCCGGAGGACCAGCGGTTCAGCCTCGGCGAGGACTCCAACGTCCTGGGCGAGCGGTCCTGGATCGGCGAGGAGCTGGACGACCGCACGGGCAAATGCGCCGTGGCCGTGCGCGAGCTGGACGCCACGCAGTATCACGACATGCTGCCCGGAAACGCGGGCGGCAAGAAGCTCGACAACATGGTCCGCAGCTACCTGGTGGAGCCGTTCAAATATGACCTCGTGCTTGAACTGCGGCCCGGCGAAGCCCAGGCCGCCATCATCGGCGGGGAGACCTGGTCCAGGCTCGGGTACGACACCTGGATATTCTCTGGAGAGGGCATCGAGCATGCGGAGGCGACCTTCCCGAATGATGGCGGCCAGGTGCATGCCGCCAACGCCACGATGTAGGGCAACGACACGCTAAGGGCCGACACGCTGCAAGGCCGAGGACACGCAAGGAGACACGCGATGATCAACGTTGACATGAAGAGCCTGCTTTCCAAGCTCAACACTTACAGCACCAACGCCCTGCACAACGCGGCCGGACTCTGCGTCTCGCGCACGCACTATGAAGTCACCGTGGAGCATTTCTTCCTCAAGTGCCTGGAGGACGTGAACAGCGACCTGCCGCTGATCCTGCGCCAGTACGGCGTGGAGTCGGCCCGGTTCACGGCGGCCCTGTCCGACGTGCTGGAGGACTTCAAGTCCGGCAACTCCGGCAAGCCCGTGTTCTCGCCCATGTTCATCGAGCTTGTGGAGGACGCCTGGCTCATCGCCTCGGTGGAGCTCGGCGACACCCGCATCCGCTCCGGCGCGGTGCTGCTGGCCTTCCTGGCCAAGCCGAACTTCTACGCCTCCGGGGCGTACGCCAGCCTGTTGTCCGAGGTCAGCCGCGACTCCCTGCTCAAGGACTTCTGGTCCATCGCCAAGACCTCGGTGGAGCACAAGCTCCCGGCCGCCGAACCCGGCGGCTCGGCCTCGTCGGCTCCTGGCGCGGCCAAGGGCGCGGGCGGGTTCATCGAGCGCTTCTGCGTGGACTTCACGGCCAAGGCCAGGGACGGCGGCATCGACCCCGTGTTCGGCCGCGACGCCGAGATGCGACAGATGGTGGACATCCTGGCCCGCCGCCGCAAGAACAACCCCATCCTGGTGGGCGAACCCGGCGTGGGCAAAACCGCCGCCATCGAGGGCCTGGCCCTGCGCATCATCGAGGGCGACGTGCCTGAAGTCTTAAGCGGCGTGACCCTGCTCGGCCTGGACATGGGCCTGCTGGAGGCCGGCGCAGGCATGAAGGGCGAGTTCGAGAACCGCCTCAAGGGCGTCATCGACGAGATCAAGTCCAGCGAAAAGCCCATCATCCTGTTCATCGACGAGGCCCACACCCTGGTCGGCGCGGGCGGCTCGGCAGGCGGCTCGGACGCGGCCAACCTGCTCAAGCCCGCCCTGGCGCGCGGCGAGCTCAAGACCTGCGCGGCCACCACCTGGACCGAGTACAAGAAGTATTTCGAGAAGGACCCGGCCCTGGCCCGGCGCTTCCAGCTGGTCAAGCTGGACCCGCCGTCGGTGGATACCACCACCATCATCCTGCGCGGCCTGCGCGACAGCTACGAGAAGTCGCACAACGTCATCATCCGCGACGACGCGGCAGTGGCCGCCGCCGTCTATTCCGACCGCTACATCGCGGGCCGCTTCCTGCCGGACAAGGCCATCGACCTCTTGGACACCACCTGCGCCCGGGTCAAGGTCAACCTGTCGTCCAAGCCCGCCGTGCTGGAGGACTGCGAACGCACGGCCCAGGCCCTGGAGCGCGAGAAAAAGGCCCTGGAGCGCGACCGGCTGAACGGCGTGGCCATAGACGAGGCCCGGTACAAGGAGGTCGTGGAGACCATCGCCGCCAAGACCGCTGAGGCGGACAGCATCCGCGAGCACTGGCTCAAGGAGAAGGGCGCCGCCCACGCGGTGCTCGACGCCCGCAAGCTGGTCCTGGAGGCCAGCACCGCCGAAAACGCGGACGAGGGTGCGGTCGGCAAGCTCAAGGGCGAGCTCGACGCGCGGGACAAGGAGCTGGCCGCCCTCCAGGGCGACGAGCCCATGGTGCAGATCGAGGTGACCCCGGACCTTGTCGGGCGCGTGGTCTCCGACTGGACCGGCATCCCGGTGGGCAAGATGGCGCGCGACGAGGCCAAGACCGTGGTCGACCTGGACGTGCGGCTCCAGGACCGGGTCAAGGGCCAGAACCAGGGGCTGGCCGCCATCGCCGAGGTCATCCGCGCCTCCAAGGCGGGCATCAAGAATCCGGACCAGCCCATCGGCGTGTTCCTGCTGGTCGGACCCTCGGGCGTGGGCAAGACCGAGACCGGCCTGTCCCTGGCCGACCTGCTGTTCGGCAACGAGAGCTCGGTGGTCACCATCAACATGAGCGAATTTCAGGAGAAGCACACGGTCTCGCGGCTCATCGGCTCGCCTCCGGGCTATGTCGGCTACGGCGAGGGCGGCATGCTGACCGAGGCGGTGCGCCGCCAGCCGTACAGCGTGGTCCTGCTCGACGAGGTGGAGAAGGCGCACCTGGACGTCATGAACACCTTCTACCAGGTGTTCGACAAGGGCATACTCACCGACGGCGAGGGCAAGGACATCAATTTCAAGAACACCATCATCATCCTGACCTCCAACCTCGGCACCGACGTCATCCAGGAGATGACCGGGGCCGGCGGCGAGATGCCGCTTGAGGCCGTGGTCTCGGCGATCCGGCCCATCCTCTCCCAGCACTTCAAGCCCGCGCTTCTGGCGCGCATGAGCGTGGTGCCCTTTGTCAGCCTCGACCCCGGGGCCATGAAGCTCATCGTCCGGCTGAAGCTTGGCAAGCTCAAGAAGATGCTTTTGAACAACAACAAGATGCTGCTCTCCTTTGACGAGGCCGTGGTGGACCAGATCGCGGCCCGCTGCACCGAGGTGGAGACCGGGGCGCGCAACATCGAGTACATCCTGAACGGGAACGTGCTGCCCCAGATGTCAAAGGAGATCCTGGGCCACATGACCCAGGGCGGCATGCCGTCGGCCGTGCACTTAAGCGTTGCCGAAGACGGCTCCTTTGCCATGAAGTTTTCCCAGAACTAGCGACACCTTGAGAGGAGTCCCCTATGGCGGAACAAATCAAGCCGAAGTTCGTGTTCGAGTCCAAGGCCTTGGACAGGAATACCTTCTCCGTCGTCAAGTTCGCGGGCACCGAGGGGCTGTCGTCCCTGTACCGGTTCGACATCACCCTGATCTCCAAACAGGCCGACCTCGACCTGGCCGAGATCCTGCAGAACCCGGCGGAGTTCACCATCAAGCGCAGCGACGGCGACATCCCCTTCCGGGGCATCCTCAGCTCCTTTGAGCAGCTGCAGCAGGCCGGGGAGTATGTCTTCTACCGCGCGGAACTGGTGCCCAAGCTGTGGTGGAGCACGCTGACCCAGCACAACCAGATCTTCCTGAACAAGACCGCCCAGGACTTCCTCAACGATGTGCTCAAGGACGGCGGCTTGAAGCAGGGGCTGAACTACGACTTCAAGCTGCAGGGCGCGTACCCGTCCTGGGAATACATCTGCCAGTATGGCGAGTCGCACTTCAGCTTCGTGTCCCGCTGGCTTGAGCGCGACGGGATGTACTACTACTTCGAGCAGACCGACCAGGGCGAGAAGATGGTCATCACCGACACGCACATCTCGCATTCGGTCATGTCCGAGGGCACGTCCCTGATCTACTCGCCGCCCAGCAACATGGACCACATCAAGCGCGAGGAAGTGGTCAAGAACTTCATGCTCAAGCAGCAGCCCATGCCCAAGAAGGTGCTGCTGAAGGACTACAACTACCGCAAGCCGAGCCTGGAGATGATGGCCGAGGCCATCGTCTCGCCAAATGGCTTTGGGGAAATCTACATCTACGGGGAGCATTTCCAGACCCCCGGCGATGGCGAGAAGCTCGCCAAGGTCAGGGCCGAGGAATACCTGTGCCGGGAAAAGGTCTTCCATGGCGTGTCCACGGTCCCGTACATCCGCACCGGCTACATCTTCGAGCTCAAGGACCACTACCGCCAGGACTTCAACCAGCGCTACCTGACCATCGAGGTGACCCACGAGGGCAGCCAGGAGGCCTACCTGATCTCCGGCCTGGGGCTGCACCTGGCCAAGGACGAGGACCGGCTTTACTACCGCAACTCCTTCTCCTGCATCCCGGCCACCACGCAGTTCCGGCCCGAGCGCAAGACCGAGAAGCCCAAGTTCCACGGCTCCATGAACGCCAAGATCGACGCCTCGGGCAGCGGCCAGTATGCCGAGCTGGACAGCCAGGGCCGCTACAAGGTCGTGCTGCCGCTCGACACCTCTGGCCGCAGCGGCGGGAAGGCCACGGCCTGGCTGCGCATGGCCCAGCCCTACTCCGGTTCAGACCACGGCATGCACTTCCCCCTGCACAAGGACACCGAGGTCCTGCTCACCTGCATCGACGGCGACCCGGACCGGCCCATCATCCAGGCCGCAGTGCCCAACCCCGAGACCCCCAGCCAGGTGACGGACTCCAACCAGACCCAGTGCCTCATCACCACCGGCGGCCAGAACCGCATCCACATGGAAGATGTGACCGACAGCGAGGGCATCCTGATACAGACCCCCAAGTCGGACTCATGGCAACGGCTTGGGGCCCCCAATGCCCAGGCGACTGCTCGGGATACCAAGCCCGACGGCATCGCGATGCATACGGACGGCACGGTTGACATCACCACACAGGACTATTCACTGATGGTGAAAGGCGACGAGACAAGAACGGTCAAGGGCTCCTCGGAAGCGCATGTCTATGGCAGCAGGTTTGAATCCTTTCTGGGAGAGAAGCTGCACCTGTCGGCAGGGGTTTTCACCAGCCTCAAGACGGCGTATTCGGTCTACTCCGCATGGAAAGAATACAAGTTCAAGCAGAGCGTTACCAAGATGCGAGGCGATGTGCAAAAGCTCACGGGAGAGGTCAGCACCCTCACCGGGAACCAGACGGACATCGCCGAGAGCGTTACCGAGTTGACCGCTGCGCACACCCAGCTGCGTGAGGACCACAGCACCCTCACGGGACAGCACAACGCGCTCAAAGGCCAAACCGCGAGTCTCGCCGGGCAGACCAGCAAGCTCGCCGGCAGCGTAGAGAAGGTTTCCGGCGACGTAAGCAAGCTCGCCGGGGCGGAAAGCGAACTCTGCGGCGAGGTGACCAAATTGACGGGCATGTTCACTAGAAGCGTCGGCGAGAGCGTCTCCATGATCGGCCTGAAGACACAGAGCATTGCCACCAAGACAACGGTTTCCGGAGAGGCAAGCCACATCTCCGGTGAGGTGAACACCATCGCCGGATTGATCAACCAGATATAGGAACACGGCCCCATGAAGATATTCAAGGAAAAGCAGCACTCCTTTTTCCCGCGGCCCTTCGGTATCCGGGACGCGCTTTACTTGAGCGTCGGGGTCATGGCCTTCATCGACCTGAACGACCCCGGGACCCTGCTCACCGAGCAGGAGCTGTGGAAGACCCTGCCCGGCGAACTCGGCCCCAAGCCGGTCATGGACCAGGGCATCCCAAAGCCGCGCGGCGAGGTCCTGGTCACCGGCTCCTGCCACGCCCCGCGCGGGCAGATGCGCCCTGCCTCGCAGGTGCGGGTGCGCGTGGGCGAGGTGGACAAGAAGCTCAGCGTCTACGGCGACCGCTACTGGAAGAACGGGCTCATCACCGAGGCCGAGCCCTTCGTGGAGATGCCCATCGTCTGGCCCAATGCCTATGGCGGCGAGGGTTTCGCCAAGAACCCCCTGGGCAAGGGCATCCACAAGCTGCCCATGCCCGACGGCTCCATGCTCGTGCCGCTGCCCAACCTGGAGCTGCCCGCCCAGCAGATCGGCTCCCCCGGGCAGTCCCCGGACCCTGCCGGGTTCGGCCCGCTGGACCTCATGTGGCCACAGCGGCTGGGGAAGAGCGGCACCTACGACGAGAAGTGGAAGAACGAGCGCTGGCCTTACTTCCCGGACGACATGAACTACGAGTTCTTCAACATGGCCTGCGCGGACCAGTTCGCCACGGGGTATTTCGAGGGCGGCGAGGCCGTGACCATCGAGAACATGCACCCGGACCTGCCGGTCATCCAGACCACGTTGCCAAGGCTCAGGATGCGCTGCTTCGTGACCCTGAACACCCAGTTCAAGCCGCACACCTTCCCCGCCGGACCGCTGCCCTCGCACCAGATAAGTGAGACCGACGAGTTCCGCGAGGTCACGACCCAGCTGGAGACGGTCTGGCTGTTCCCGTCCATCATGCGCGGGCTGCTCATCTATCGCGGCAGCACCAGAATCATGGACGAGGAAAATGGCGACGTGCTCCGCGTCCTGATCCGCCACGAGCAGCAGTCCGAGGCCCCAAAGCCCATCGAACACTACCGGGACCTGCAGATCCAGCTCCTGGACCGGGGCGTGGGCGTGGACATGTCCGCCGCCGAGGCCGCCTTCGACGACGCCATGCAAAAGGCGCAAGCCTCCATGGTCAAGATCAAGAACATCCCCAAATTCGTGGACGCCATACGCCAGAAGGCCCTCGGCAATCGTCCAACCATGCCCATGGCGGAACCGGAGGAGGTGCTCGCCAAATCCAAGGCCATGCTCGCCGAGCAGTCCGCCCTGCTGGACAGGCTGGAGACCATGGCCAAGGGCATGCTGGCCAAGCATGGGCACATGATCGCATTCGACACCAGCATCTTCGACAGGTTCCGCGCCAAGATCGCAGAGATCGGCAACACCGTGGAGCAAAGCACTGCCAAGCTCTCCGCCACCAAGCAGAAGCTTGAGACCACGCGCGCCGCCATGATCAAGGAGCTCACGGGCAAACTCAAGGCAGTGAAGCCGGAACATCTGGCCAAGGCGGGAGTGGACCCGGACGCGATGCTGCCCCCGGGCTTTCCGTTCAGCAAGAAGGGCAAGCCGTGGCATGACCGGGGCTTCCCCTTCGTCGTGGGCTGCCGCAAGGCGCTGGCTGAGGACCGCGCAACCCAATCCGCTCTGAAAGAGCTGGGCTTTCAGTCAGCAACCATTCATGCCGCGTGGCTCGGCGTCAACACGGACGCCCGGTATGATGCTCCGTCCGACTGGGGTCTCAAAGATCAGGACGTTCCCGCGCCCGAGGGCGTGCTCCTTCCCACAGGACTGGTGCTCCCCCGCTTCGACGGCCCAGTGCTGAACCGCATAGCCTGCCGCACGGCGCAACCCGAGGCAGGAGCCGTTGCAGCCGGAGCAGACCATGTTGTCGTCGGCCCGGACCACGTCATCCCCGGTTCGACCGCAACCGCCCTGTTCCTGCCCGCCGCCACGCTCATAGACCTGCCTTCCATGCCAGCGGCGCAGGGCGCGCCCGTGGTCTGCGTGGCCGATGACCTGCAAGCCCTGTTCATGGAACAGGAAGTGGGCGACTGCTGCTCCGTACTCTCCATGCCTGCGCCGGACACCAAGCTCGACAAGAATGCCGCAGAAGCGCTGAAGAAGGCGCAAACCGTGCTCGTGGTGCGCCCTGCCGGTTTCTCTTCCCGCATCGAACTGCGCGAGGACTGGGGGGCATGGAAACAGGTCTTGCCCACTGCGGAGCCGCTGGAATTGAAGCACGGCGCAACCGTGTTCCAAGCCCGCAGCAAGGATGCGGACATCCGCCAGTGGGTCTTCGACCACCTGCCCAAAACGCATGCGCAGGAGCATTCCGTCGCGCTGGGGAAACCCGCCCCCGGCAAGCCGCCAAGTGAAGATTTCCTCAAGGGGTTCAAGCCGGTCTTTCCTGATGTCATGGCGCTGACAAAGGGCGTCCATGCCGAGGTTAAGCAGGCCATGGAGGCGAAGTTCGCCCCGATGCAGGCAGAGGGCGCCACTCTGCTCGGCAAGCTCAGGGCAATAGCCACCGAGTATGCTGCCAAATATCCGGACAGCGGCATCGACCCCGCCCAAATAACTGTGGAGGCCACAGGCGCGCCCAGAACCACCTACGCCGAAGTCGGACAGAAGGTCTCGACCGCCATCCGCAGACATGCGGACAACCTGCGCGCCCAGAACCACCTGACCCCGGAACTGGCCACCAGGATGGAGACGCAAGCCGCCAGCGCCGAACGCATGGGGACTGAAGGCGAAGCGAAATACACAGCCCTGGCGACCAAGATGGAGGCGAAGAAGCTGGAACTGGCGGGGGGGCTGAAAAAGCTCAAGGCCATGGAGCCACCGGAGCAGGCCAAGGCCAAACTCCTGGAGTATGGCCTCGACCCGGACGCCATCCGGCCCTTGACCCGCGAGCAGGTGCAGCGCATGCACGAGCAGGGCAAGCCCCTGGCCGGAGCCATCCTGTCCGGGGTGGACCTGTCTGGCCTGGACCTGACCGACGCAGACCTGAGCGGCTGCAGGCTCAGCGGAACGCTCTTCACCAATACCCGGCTCGACGGGGCGCGGCTGGTGCAGGCCATGGCCGACAAGGCGGATTTCACCAAGGCCTCCCTCAAGGGCGCGGTCCTGGAGCGCGGCATGTTCGGCAAGGCCCTGTTCAGGGAGAGCGACCTGACCGGCTCCAAGGCCCGGCAGGCGATCTTCAGGGAGAGCGATTTCTCCGGCGCCACGCTGGCCGACGCCGACTTCGACATGACCATCCTCGAAAAGACCGACTTCACCAGGGCCAACCTCACCGGCGCCCGCATCAACATGTGCATGGTCAGCGGCAAGGCGGACAAGGCCGACTTCCAGAGTGCCCGCATCACCAAGTCCCTCTTCAAGGGCAGCAGCCTCGACAACGCGGATTTCCGCAAGGCCTCCGTCAACCAGAGCCTGTTCAACGGCGCCAAGGGCAAGAAGGTCAACTTCGCCGGGGCCAACCTGGACAAGCTGCGCAGCGGCGGCAACACCGAATTCCCCGGAGCGGACTTCACCGACGCCACCTTGCGCGGGGCCGGGCTGCGCGACACGGACCTGACGGGCTCCACCTTCCTTGGGGCCGACCTTGAGAGCGCCATGATCGAGAACAGCCAGCTTGTGGACACCAACTTCAACGGCGCTTCGGCCAAGCGGGCGCGGTTCACCAAGAGCAACCTGGAGGGGGCCAGCATGCGGGCCGCCAACCTGTTCATGGGCGGCTTGCGCAAGACGCGGCTGGTGAACACCGACCTGCGCGGCTCCAACCTGTTCGCTGTGGATTTCTACAAGTCCGTGGTGGGCAAGACCCGGTTCGAGGGCGCGAACCTGAAGAAGAGCCAACTGCACGACAGGCTCGACCTGCTGGAAAAAGACGAATGAGCAGCATGACGCGCAACCAGATTTTGTCGGCCATCGCCGACAACCAGACCCTTGAGGGCGTGAACGTCTCCGGCGTTGACCTGTCCGGCGCGGACCTGACGGGCGGGCGCTTTCGCAAGGCGGTCATGCACGGAGCGAACCTGGCCGGGGCCAACGTGCTCAAGACCGGCTTCAGGGACTGCGACTTCAGCGGGGCCAACTTCGACGGCACGGACCTGACCAAGGTGGACCTGCGGGGCATGACCTTTGCGGGCGCGTCCTTCCGGCAAACCAAGATGCACATGACGCTGCTGCAGAATACCGACTTCTCCGGCGCGGACATGCAGGGCGCGGAGCTCACCTGGTCCGTGGCCCAGCATTCCAGTTTCAAAGGCGCGGACATGCGCTCCATGAAGATCCTCAAAACCGTACTTTCCCACTCCGACCTCGACCAGGCCAACCTGGCCGGGGCCAGCCTGGACCGCGTGGTCTTCAACGGCTCCACCTTCAAGGGCGCCAAGCTCAAGGGCGGCTCCTTCTTCAAGATCATGCTGCGCGGGGCGGACCTGGAGGGCCAGGACATCTCAGGGCAAAAGTTCGCCCAGGTGCTGCTGGACAGCGCAAACCTCAAGGGCGCCAACCTGTCCGGCGCGGATTTGACCATGTCCAACTTCATGGGTGCGGACCTGACCGGCGCAAATCTCTCAGGGGCCACGGCCCGTAGCTGCATGTTCAACGGGGCCATGGTGCGGGAGGCCAATTTCTCCCGGGCGGACCTGACCAAGGCCTATTTCGGCGAGGCCGACGCCACCCTGGCGGATTTCTCCGGGGCCATCATGGTGCATGCCATCTTTGCCGGGGCAGGCTGCCAGGCGGCCAGGTTCGTGGGCGCGCATCTGCAGCATTCCGATTTTTCCCACGCGGACCTGACGCACGCGGATTTTTCCCGCGCGTCCATGTACCGGGCCAAGATGCACCGCGCCCTGGACAAGGACACCAACTGGGACGGCGCTTCCCGGATCATGCTCCAGGGCACGGACAAGGACCTCGAAGAGGCCGAAAACTGGACGCGGCCCGCATAATTTTTCCAAAGACGCAGGAGGATGCATGCATAATCTGGCGGAAAAGATCATCCCGGCACGGCCGGAACTGGAATATGGCACAGTGGTGTCGTCGGGCGACGCCGTTGTCGTCGCCGTGCCCTTCGGCGAGATTCAGGCGGTACGCGCCGCAGGCTGCCTCATCCGCCCGGAAAAGGGCGACAGCGTGCTGCTGTCCGTCGACGCCCAGGGCGGGGCCTGGGTGTTGTCCGTGCTCGAACGCGCGGGAGTAACGCCCACGGCCCTGGAGTTTGAGGGCGACACGGTGCTGCGGATCAAGGGCGGCGGCCTGACCGTGGCCCCGGACACGGAGCTCACCTGCGTCACCGGGAAGGCGTCCCTGCATGCCGAGGACGCAGAAGTGACGGCTGGCCGGGCCACCCTGACCGCCCGCCTGTTCTCAAGCCAGGTGGAGCTGGTCAAGCACGTGGCCGGAACCGTGGACGACATCAGCCGCGAGTTCACCCGCCGCGTGGTCAATTATTTCCGCTTCACCACGGAGCACGAGGACTGCCAGGCCAGGTCGAGCAGACAGCTGGTGGAGGAGACCATGACCATGCACAGCAAGAACACGGTCATCGTGTCCGAAGAGCACGTCAAGATCGACGGCGAGCTCATCCACATGGGCTAGGGCATGTTCCGGAACGCAGGACTTGCGCGTTCGCACGGGCTATCCGGGCGCGCAGATAAAGAAAAGGAACTCGTCAGCAAAGCCTGACAAGGAAACGCCATGTTTGCATTAACTCAAGGCGCAGGAATCGACTTCGGCTTCCCGGACTGCTGCCTGACCCCGGTGGGGCCGGTGCCGGTGCCCATTCCGTACCCGAACATCGCCGAATCGGCCACCACGGCCCCGGCGGCCTACAACGTGCTGACCGACTGCATGCCCACCCTGACCCAGATGTCGCTTGGCCTGGTCAGCGAGGGCGACGAGCCCGGCGTGCTCATGGGCGTGGTGTCGCACCTCGAATCGGGCCAGACCGAGTATCTCGTGGGCTGCATCACCATCCTGGCCGACGGCCTGCCCGTGCAGCGGCTCACCAGCGTCACGGGCCAGAACTGCCTGGCCGTGCTGCCCAACGCGCCGGGCATGTGCATCTGCCCCAGCCAGTGCACAGTGCTGACCCTGGGCTAGCAGAGGGAAGACTTCCAGCGGCGCGCCCAACGAGGAGGGACTCATGGCCAAGTGCGTTTTTATAAGCATCCTGGAAAAGGACGAGACCAAGGGCCGGGGGCTCTTCCAGGCCGTGACCCGCTACGGGCTCGCGGTGAACGGCCATTTCTGGTCCGACAACCTGGAGAAGATGGAGTGGGCCGGCCCCATCAATGAGCTGAGCAAACCCGAGGTCGGCGTCTGGCTGATCAAGGGCGGCAAGGCCAGCTTCGAGAACCCGGCCATCCGCTTCGGGCTGGGGCTGCTCGCGGCCGCAGTCCAGGCGCGGCGCGGCCACGGGTTCCCCATCCTGTGCATCTGCGACGATGGCAGCCTGGACGTGGACACGCTGCCCACGACCCTCAGGAGCGCGGAGGTGGTGGACGAGGCCAAGCTGGGCGTCAAGCTGGCGGCCAGGGCCAACATGCCCATCCCGAAGATCGCGCCGGAGTACCGCTTCGACCTGTACCCCCTGCCCAGCCTCGGCCTGTGGGTGGAGACCGGCCCGGCGCCAGGCCATGCCTGGAAGGGCGCGCTGCTCGGCGTGTCCGGCGGGAGCATCGAGGCCCACGGCGTTGGCCCGGCCGGGATGCTGCCCGACAAGTGCGTGCTGAACTACCCCATGCAGGGGCTCAAGCTGGAGCTGGGCGGCAAGGACTATGTGGGCTGGGCCGTGCAGAACGCGCTCGGCGAGAACGACTCGTACTACGTGAAGGTCGCCGGGACCCCGGACAGCCTGCTGCTCGGCGAACTGCCCGAGGGCGACGACGCGGAGCTCTTCTCCCTGACCCTGAAATAGGACATCACGCCCTCCTACCAGCTGAAGCCGAAGCTGAACCGTTGCCCGCTGGAGAGGATCTCCGGGGCCAGGGTCAGGCTGATGTCCAGCGGGGTTCCGCCGTCATGCTCCCCGTGCGCCGCCACCGAGAGGTCGTGCGGCGCGGGCAGGCCCAGCGACTGGATGTACAGGGCGATGGCCTGCGCGAGGTCGGTCTCGAGGTCCTTGATCTCGCCACGCCGGGTGGCGGACATCCGGATGAGGAAGCCGGTCAGCAGGGACAAAAACAGCCGGAACTTCAACGGCCCGCCGTCCATGGTGACCGCGCCCGCGGCAAAGACCTGGTCCCGGCCCGGCGTTGCGGCCAGGGGCAGAATGCCCGCCCGCTTGAAGTCCGCCAACCGCTCCAGACCCAGCGGAACCTCCAGCGGCGAGGGCCTGGGGCCGTCCGTAAGCGGCATCTGCTCCAGGCTGACGCTGCCGCGCTCGTCCAGGCGGGTGGGCCGGCCATGCACGGCCACGCTTTTGGCGCACAGCGCGCTAAGTCCCCAGGCCGCGCTGGCCCAGAGCGGCTCCGCCTCGCTGAAGCCCTGTCCCGCAAAGCCGGGCTCCGGCCGGTGCAGGGGCCGGGCCAGCACGCCGCCGACGCAGGGCGCGAGCCAGCCCGCACCGGGCCGGGCGGCCAGGGTCTTCCAGCGGGCGTACTCCGGGCCTTCCAACTGGCCCGGGATGTAGCGCACCGAGCCAAGCTCGCCCCAGTCAGCTATCCCCAGGAAATTCGACCCAATAGGCACCACAAGCGGGGCAAGCAGGGCCTCGGCGAAGTCCATGGCCCGCTCCAGCACGGCCATGTCGCGGGGGGTGTTGGCCAGGGGCAGGTCCAGCAGCGCCATATCCGGCGGGCTGCCCGCCAGGGCGGTTTCGAGCTGGTCAAAGACCGGGAGGCTGTCGCCCTGCGGCAGGGGGACAAGGGTCAGGCGCACGGAGGTCGTCGCGCCCGAGGGGACCTGCCGGGCCAGCAGCTCGGCGCCGCGCCAGGCGGCCTCCAGGCGCCGGAAATTACGGTCCGCGAAGATGGCCTGCAAAAGACGGCTGTGGATGGCATCGAGCTGCTGCACAAGGCCGCCAGCGGCCCTCGGCGCTATAGGATCCCCTCCCCCACCGCCACCGGTGTCGACCAGGGACAAGAGGTCATCCAGGGCGCTGGCCTTGGCCGATGCGCCAGAGGCGATCTGGGAGGCAGCCTGCGGGGCCGGGATGCTGATGATCCGGGCCACGCGAGGGCAGACCATCGCCAGCCCGGCAGGGGCTCCCCCGGCCGCGAGGTGGTCCTTGGCCGCCTGGAGCTCCTGGAGATACGGCGCGCCCGAGGCCAGGTTGCCCGGCCTGAACCCGGCCATGCTTTTCACGGTCACCGCCATTGAGCCGTCAGGGCAGAGCCCCTTGTCCACGGGAATGTCCAGGGTCGGCGAAAGCTCGGCCAGGGCGGAGTCCAGGGACTGGGAATCAACGCTGAGCACGGGGGGGGCGGCCAGGTCCAGGGCCGGGGAAAACGGCGCCAGGGCCAGGATGGTGAAGACGGGGGGAGTGATGCGCATGCGGCCTCCTCGGACAGGAACATTTTCGGGCCAGGAGCGTTCTCGGGGCGTTGGACAGATCATAGCGGAAAACAGTTCGGATTGGAAACAGAGTCCTGGCAAGGGTTGCGGCGCTGTCGTGATGCATCGACATTGATTGATTTTTTGTGTAGAAATTTCCAGGTCGGTAATGCTGCCGGTTTCAGGTGTGGGAATATCTACGCACAGAGGGGGGGGCGGTGTACGGCAAGTTATTGATTCCGCTTCTGTTTGCCTCTGCACTTCTGGCCGCAGGTTGTGGCGGCGGGCAACAGAAACCGCAGAATCCAACGACCGTCACGTCCCCTGCGCTGAGCCCGGCGGACATCAAGTGGACCTATCAGATCAACGCCATCAGCCTCAAACTTGGCGTGGACAAGAACCTGAACGAGTACCAAGGCGCGCCGCATGCCCTGCTGCTCTGCGTCTACCAGCTGTCCAGCCAGAACAAGTTCAAGGAGACGGCAGGCACATCCACCGGGCTGAACGCCTTGTACGACTGCAAGAGTTTCGACGCCTCGGTGACCCATGTGCAGCGGGTGTTTGTCCAGCCAGGCCAGAACGCCACCCTGTCCATGGACAGGGCTGAGGGGACCAAGTTCATGGCCGTGGCCGCAGGGTACTATGATCTGCAGGGGACCGGAGCCACCAGGACCTGGCAGATCCCGATGGAGACATCTGAGAAAGGCATGCTTTTTTGGAAGGATACGCTATATGCCCCAGCAAAACTGGACGCGATGCTGATCCTTGGTCCGCACGAGTTACAGAAGGTAGGAGAGTGAGGCGTGCAGGCTGACAAACCGCTGTTTTGGCACCAGGGTCTCTTTCTTCAGCCCCAGCACTTCCAGCTGGCCGACATGCACCAGTTGCACCGGCTGCGGGCCTTGCGTGAATTCGGCCAGCCGCATTTCTGGGGCATCACCCGCCTCGCCATCCGCACGGGCGCGCTCGAGCGGCGCAACTTCGAGGTGAGCGACGTCGAGATCCTGTTCGACGACGGCAACCTCGTCTCCTTCCCCGGGAACGCCACCCTCGCCCCCCGCTCCTTTGACAAGGCCTGGGTGGATGGGGAGAAGCCGTTCATGGTCTACCTGGGCCTGCGCAAGTGGAACCCCGAGGGCGGCAACGTCTCCCTGGTGGAGGGTGACGCGCCCACGGCCAACACCATGTTCTCGGCCTCGCCCACCCCGGAGGACACCCCCGACTTCCTGGGTGCCGGGCCGGTGGCCCAGATCAAGCCCATGCGCTTCGTGCTCCGCCTGTTCTGGGAAACCGAACTGGAGGACCTTGGCTCCTACTCCCTCATCCCCATCGCCCGCCTGCTGCTCGACGGCGAGCAGGTCCACCTGGCCGACAACTTCTCCCCGCCCTGCCTGACCATGACAGCCTCCGCCACCTTGTCGAACACCTTCAAGGGGATCAGCGACCAGGTGGCCTCGCGCTGCCGCCGCCTGGAGGAATACAAGAATCCGGGCGGGCTCGGCGCGGGCGATCTCGACTTCTCCTCCACGGTCTTCCTCCTGGCCCTGCGCACGCTCAACCGCTACGCCCCGCTGCTCAAGCACCTGGCCGACGCCCCCCACATCCATCCGTGGCAGGCCTTTGGCCTCTTGCGCCAGGTCGTGGGCGAGCTGTCGTCGTTTTCGCGGGATGTCTCCGCTCTCGGCGAAGGCCTGCATGGCGAGAAGCTGCTGCCGGACTACGACCACGAGAACCCTGCCGCATGCTTCGAGGCCGCGCGCGCCCTCATCACGCGCATCCTGGACAGCCTGACCGCCGGGCCGGAGTTCATGACCCAGCTCCTCTACGAGGACCCCTACTATTCCGCCGACCTGCCGGAACGGGCCTTTTCCCCGGGCAACACGTACTGGCTGCTCATCCGCACCAGCGAGCCGGAAAACGCCCTGCCCGAGGTGCAGAAGATGGCGAAGCTCTCCGCCACCAGGGGCATGAGCGCGCTTCTGGCCAGGGCCGTGCATGGCATCGGGCTGACCTATCAGGAGAATCCGCCGCCCGGCCTGCCGCGCACCAAGGGCGCGCTGTGCTTCCGCGTCGACACGGACAGCCCGCTTTGGGAAGGGGTCGAGAAAACGCGCAGTATTTCGCTGTACTGGGATTCCGCCCCCAAGGACATGGTGGCCTACATCGCAGCCCGAAGAGGATAGCGCCCCATGCATTTGTCGGATTGCTTCCTCGAATTCTTCACCTTCATCCGCTATCTGGCCGATTCTCCGGAAATGGCTGACGCGGACTACGCGACAGTACGCGCGGACATCTCGCTTCTCATCAAACGGCTGGACGCCCGGTCGAAGAAGTGCGCGGCAACCCCGGAGCAGCTCGACATGGCACGCTTCGCCGTGTTCGCCTGGGCGGACGAGGCCGTGCTCTGCTCCGCCTGGCCGGGCGCGCGCGACTGGCTCAAGCACCCGCTTCAGCGCGAGTACTACGGCACGGCCAACGCGGGCGAGGAGTTCATCGCGCGGCTGCACGGGCTGCTCGGCGGCAGGATGCCGGAGGCTGGAGCAGACGGCGGCAGCATCCTCGCCAAGTTTGCCAAGGAGTCAGGCCTGGAGCCCAGTGGCGAGATCGGGAGCGTCGAGGTCCTTGAGGTCTTTGCCCTCTGCCTCGCCTTGGGGTACACGGGCATGTATTTCAGCGAAGCCGACCGGGGACGGCTCGACCAGTTGCGCCAGGACTGCGTCCTGCGCGTCGTGGGCAAGCAGGCCTCGGGCGTCTTGTCCGCCTTTCCCCAGGCCTACGGCAGCCCCAAGAACCTCCAGCACGCCGCAGGGCATGGGCGGGTGTTCGACCCGCTAGAGATCGTCTTCGCCCTGCTCCCGCTTCTGATCTTGACCGGCATCTATTTCGCCTACCGCGGGATGCTCCAATACAGCCTGAACCTCTGGTTCGGGTAGAACCGTGACCAGACGTCGCAAGCAACAGGACGCATGAAGAGATTCCTCGTCGCAGCCCTCAAGATTCTCCTGCTGATACTGCTGTTCGTGGCAGCGGCGGTGGGGTCGTATGCGCTGGTCAACTACATGGCCTGGCCCTGGTGGGCTGGGGCCTGTCTCTTCGGCGGCCTCATTGGCCTGGCCACGTCCGTGCTGTTCCTGCGCAAATGGCTGCTGCGCCGGCGCGAGAGGCGGTTCGTCAAGCGGATCATCGACCAGGACGAGACCGCCATCGCCGCGGCCCCGGCCCACGAGCGGCAGCGCCTCCGGGACCTGCAGGAGCGCTGGAAAGAGGCCGTGGAGCTCCTGCGCGCCTCGGAGCTGCGCAAGCGCGGCAACCCGCTGTATGTTCTGCCCTGGTACATGGTCTTCGGCGAGTCGGATTCCGGCAAAACCACGGCCATCACCAACAGCCGCTTGACCTCCATCCTGACGGACGTCGGCCCCATGCCGGGCGTCTCGGCCACGAAGAACTGCGACTGGTGGTTCTTCGAGGAGGCCATCATCCTCGACACGGCAGGGCGCTATGCAATCCCGCTGGACGAGTCCCAGGACAAGGAGGAGTGGGAGCATTTTCTCACGCTGCTGGTTAAATACCGGAAAAGGGAGCCCCTCAACGGGCTCATCATCACGGTTCTGGCGGACCAGCTGCTGGCCGGGAACATCGACGCCCTGACCGAATACGGCCGTGGCATCCGGCGGCGCGTGGACACGCTCATGCGCGTGCTGGGCGCGCGTTTCCCGGTGTATGTGCTGGTCACCAAGCTGGACCTCGTCTTCGGCATGAAGGGGCTCATCGAGGTGTTGCCGGAAGAGGCGCTGTCCCAGGCCATGGGGCTGGTCAACGAGGCCACGTGCTCCGATCCCGAGGCCTTCGTGGACAAGACGGTCCTCAGCGTGACGGAGCGCCTGCGCGAACTGCGCCTGCTGCTGCTCGACAGCGCGAGCCGCTTCGACCCCGCCTTCCTGCTCTTCTCCGACGAGCTGGGCAGGCTCGCCCCCGGGCTCAAGGCCTTTTCCAAGGCGGTCTTCGAGGATAATTCCTACCAGGAATCGCCGCTGCTGCGCGGCATCTTCTTTTCCAGCGGCGAGCAGAAAGGCGAGCTTCACTCCGAATTTCTAAGCGGCCTGGCCTCCCTTGGCGGCATCAAGAGACGCCTCCCCGACACCAATCGCGGAGTGTTCCTGCACGATTTCTTTTCCAAGGTCCTGCCCCGCGACCGCAACCTGTTCACCCCCATCATGGAATACCTCCGCTGGAAGCTGCTCACCAGGAACCTGGGCATGGCCTCCTGGCTGCTGGGGCTCTTTTTCGTCTGCGGCCTCTTGAGCCTGTCCTATCTGGGGAACCTGCGGGCCATGAACGACCTGTTCGACGCCTTCCCGAAGAAGCCCGCGTATTCGGCCAATGTCGACGAGCGGGTCGTCGAAATGGCGTCCTTCAGGCAACGCATCACGCACTTGGACGAGCTGAATTCCAACTGGTGGGTGCCCCGCATGGGGCTGGACATCAGCCTTGAGGCCCAGGAAAAGGTGCAGGCCCTGTACTGCGAGCAATTCAAGCGCGTGCTGCTCGAGCCCTTTGACGCGCAGCTGCACAGGGCCATCGGCAAGCTCGACACGAAATCCGCAGAGCAGCTCACCAGCGATTACATCGCCTTGCTGGTCTGGCGCATCGACCTGATCAAAAGCCAGCGCGCAGGCGGCACCTTCAAGACGCTCTCCGCACGGCAGATGCCCGCCGGCAACATCCTGGCCGAGGTGGTTCCCGGATTCAACCAGGACCTCATGGGCTACTTCGGCCAGAACTACATCGCCTACCTGCTGTGGAACAACGACAAGGAGAGCCTGCGCGAGCAGCAGCTCCTGCTCGAGGCGGGCCTGGGCAAGGTGCTCAGCCTCAAGGGCAACGACTTCAACTGGCTGGTGGATTGGGCCAACCAGAATCCGGCCGTGCATCCGGTCACCTACCGCGACTTCTGGGGCGGCCCGCCGCTGCCCCTGGGCGACGACGTGTACATCCCCCCGGCCTACACCACCGCAGGCCGGGAGGTGCTCAAGAACTTCCTGACCGAGCTGCGCAACGCCATGAAGGACACCACGGAGTTCGACAAGCAGGAGAAGCGCTTCTGGGCGTGGTATGCGAACTCGTTCTACACCGCCTGGTATGAATTTGCGGACCACTTCCGCGAAGGCGAAGGCCAGCTTTTGACCATGACGGACCACCGCGACATGGCCGCGCGCATGTCCACCGTGGACAATCCGTACTACTCCCTGCTCACCCGGATGCAGACCGAGTTCGCCCCGCTCAAGGACTTCGCCACGCCGCCGGACTGGGTCGGGCAGGTGGCGTATTTCAATGCCATTCTGGCGCAATACAAGGCCAGCAAGTCCAAGGGCGTGGCCGAGATCTCGGAGCGGGCGGAAGACGCCCTGCGGAAGACCATGGCGGAGCTGGGCGGCACCCTGGCCGTCAGCATCGAGAAACGCATCGAGGCAGCCAACAAGCTGGATTCCCTCATGGCTGTCCTGGCCAACATGGGCCATTTCGCCGACACCCAGAAGGACGCCTTCAAGAGCGCCACGGCGCTGTATCCCGGCGGCGGCGGCTCGTCCGGCGGTTCCGACGCGGCCGGGGCGGCTAATGCCGCCGGAGCGGCAAGCCCCGCCGGCGGCAAGCCCGGCAGCAAGAGCCCCGTGGACGAGGCTGCCCAGGCCATCTCCACGCTCAAGTCGCTCATGGGCATCAAGGGCCGTGGCGAGGGCCTGTTCTGGGACATGGTGTCCGGTCCCCTGCGCTACATCGTCTATGTCATCACCATGGAGGCCTCCTGTGAGCTGCAGGAGCTCTGGGAGGGTCGCGTCATGGCCGAGGTCGCCCATGTGCCGAGCGACAAGCGGCGCGAGAAGCTGTTCGGCAAATCCGGGCTGGTCAACGCCTTCACCAGCGGCCCGGCCAAGCCGTTCCTGCGCCGCGACGCCAAGGGCTGGCACGGCCAGAGCTGGTTCGGCATCCCGTTCCCGTTCCTCGACGACTTCTTCACCTTCCTCAACGAAGGCGCGCGTGGAAGCCAGCAGCTTCAGCCTGAATACAAGGTGACCATGTCCACCGTCCCCACCACAGTGAACGTGGGCGCCAGCGAGGAACCCTATGCCACGCGGCTGGAGGTGGAATGCGGCAGCGAGCAGCAGGTGCTGAACAACTTCAACTATTCCGAAAGCAAGGTCTTCACCTGGAAGCCGGAAGAATGCGGCGCCACGACCCTGACCATTGAGTTCCCCGGGCTGAAGCTGGCCCGGATCTATGACGGCAAGTTCGGTTTCGCCAAGTTCCTGGATGATTTCAGGCAGGGCGCCAAGACCTTTACCCTGCAGGATTTCCCTGAGCAGAGAAGGGGCCTTGCCGGGCTGGGCGTGAGGAGCATCACCGTGGGCTACACATTCAAGGGGGCCACCCCTGTCCTGGGCGTGCTGGACATCGAGCCCATCAATCTTCCGGAGTCCATAACGGACTGTTGGCAGCAGTAGGCTGCATTGGAACGGAGCAGTGGCGTGCTAATGGCTTTCTACCGAAGATTCTACATCCTGCTCTTCCTGATCTGGCTTGGGGCCACGGCGGGAGTCTTCGTGCTTACCGTGTGGGGCGACCTCGGCACGTTCCTGACTGATTTCCAGAAGATCGCCAGCGCCGGGATGGAACCGAGCGACATGAACGCCTCCGACGTGGACGCCATCGCCCGGGCAGCGGACAAGGCCGTGCAGGAATCGCAGATGGCCAAATACATCGTCCGCAGAGAAGTCTCCCGCGAGGTGCTGTCCATCGAGAAGAACGTGAAGAAGGTCTTCAGGATCAAGGACAGCACAACGGATGCGGCGGTTGAGACCCTTGCCCGGGACCGGGAGGCGGCCCTGCGGGACCAGCCCCGGCCTGATTCCGGCACGGGCGAGCTCAAGGCCCTGACCTTCACCAAGACCAGCGCCCGGATGACCGCCCATCTCTCGACCACCAGGATCGTGGACAAGGTCACGACCTTCTGGATGTCGCACCCGACCCGGCTCGTGGTCGACCTGCGCGGCGGGTGGGAAAACGTCGTCTCCCGAACCCATACCTTCACCGACAGCTTCATCTCCCGGGTCGTCATCGGCACACAGCCCGACAGGCTGCGGGTTGTCTTCAACTTCCAGGACACCAAGGCGCCCCAGGGCGAGCGGCCCGACCTGATCTACTCGGACAACGGCCTGGACATCGTGGTGGACAACACCGCCAAGTGACCCGCGCGGCCCCCGGAACAGGCCAAGGCCGCCAGCGGGAGCCATTCTTCCGCCAGCGGCCTTGTTGCCAAAGGGTATGTCTTTCGAGAGGTCTATTCCGTCAGGTGCCATCTCTTCGGACGGCCTGGCCGGGACCTTTAGGGTCAAGCCGTTATTTCGCGGCCTCCGGGGCAGGCTTGGCGGCATCTCCCGGGGCAGCCTCGGTCTTGCGCACAAAGGCCATTTTGGTGATGATGCCGGTCTTGGCGCGGTAGCTGATGAGCACGTTGTAGCCCTTGGCCGGCGCGTAGATGAGCCTCTCCTCGGCGGCCTCGAAGGCCTTGATGAAGATGGAGAATATCTCGGTGATGATGCCGCGGCCCGGTTCGGGGTCGGCCTTGATCTCCACCTTGCCGCCGAACTTCTCCACCTTGGAGAGCCATTTGTCCATGCGCTCAGGGATGTTGTTCAGGGTGATCACCGCCGGGAAGAGCACGTCCACGCTCTCCTGTCCGGCCTCAAGGGAGGCCGAGAGCTTGTAGTCGAAGCCCGTGGTGTCCATGAACTGGACCTCCTTCTGGGCTGCGGTCCCGGCGGCCGGGTTCTGGGGGGCGCAGGCAGAGACCAGGAAACACAGAAAACATGCGGCCAACAGCGCCAGGATTGATTTTTCTCGCTTCATGGTCCCTCTCCTCTCGGATGAAATATCAGGCTATGTAAACGCCCTAGGATATCAGGGCAATCCTGTCAACAGCCATGCCCGGCCGCCGCGCCCGCCACAGGGACCGCCAGGGGCCGACCCCTTGCCTGCTGACGACGAATGACGTACATCACACCCGTTTCAACGCCCGGCCCAGAACCACTAAAACCTCACAAGCGGCGGAATCAATGCCCAAGCGTACAGACATCAAAAAGATCATGCTCATCGGCTCCGGCCCCATCGTCATCGGACAGGCCTGCGAGTTCGACTACTCCGGCACCCAGGCCCTGAAGGCCCTCAAAGAGGAAGGCTACGAAGTCATTCTGGTCAACTCCAATCCGGCCACCATCATGACCGACCCGGAGCTGGCCGACCGTACCTATATCGAGCCCATCGAGCCCGGCACCGTGGCCAAGATCATCGAGAAGGAGCGCCCGGACGCGCTTTTGCCCACCCTGGGCGGCCAGACCGCGCTCAATACCGCCCTGGCCCTGGCCGAGATGGGCGTGCTGGAGAAGTTTGGCGTCGAGCTCATCGGCGCCACCATCCCGGCCATCAAGAAGGCCGAGAGCCGCGAGCTGTTCCGCGCCGCCATGGCGACCATCGGCCTCAAGGTGCCCGAAAGCGGCATCGCCCGCACCATGGACGACGTGCGCGAGATCGGCGCCAGGCTGCCCTTCCCGCTCATCATCCGCCCGGCCTTCACCATGGGCGGCACCGGCGGCGGCGTGGCCTACAACATGGAGGACCTGGAGTCCATCTCCTCCCAGGGCCTGGCCGCCAGCATGAAGAGCGAGATCATGATCGAGCAGAGCGTGCTCGGCTGGAAGGAATTCGAGCTTGAGGTCATGCGCGACAAGAAGGACAACTGCGTCATCATCTGCTCCATCGAGAACATGGACGCCATGGGCGTGCACACGGGCGACTCCATCACCGTGGCCCCGGCCCAGACCCTCACCGACGACGAGTACCAGAAGATGCGCGACGCAGCGCTCGCCATCATGCGCGAGATCGGCGTGGAGACCGGCGGCTCAAACGTCCAGTTCGCCATCAACCCCGCCAACGGCGACATGATCATCGTGGAGATGAACCCGCGCGTGTCGCGTTCCTCGGCGCTGGCCTCCAAGGCCACGGGCTTTCCCATCGCCAAGATCGCGGCCAAGCTGGCCGTGGGCTACACGCTCGACGAGATCCCAAACGACATCACGCGCGAGACCATGGCCTCGTTTGAGCCGTCCATCGACTACTGCGTCATCAAGATCCCGCGCTTCACCTTCGAGAAGTTCCCCGGCAGCGAGGACTACCTGACCACCTCCATGAAGAGCGTGGGCGAGACCATGGCCATCGGCCGGACCTTCAAGGAGGCCCTGCAGAAGGGGCTGCGTTCACTCGAGGTGGGCATGCCCGGCCTGGGCAAGAAGTTCGAGACCTGCACCTTCGAGCGCGAAGAGATCATGCGCCTGCTGCGCAAGCCCAACTCGGCCCGGCTCTATGCCCTGAGAAACGCCATGCGCTGCGGCATCTCCCTTGAGGAGATCTACGCGGCCTCGTTCATCGACCCCTGGTTCCTGCGCCAGATCCGCGACATCCTGATCATGGAGGACGAACTCCAGGCCTTCGGGCTCAAGCAGCAGGTCACGGCGGAGAACAATGCCGTCGCCCCCCTGCTCAAGCGCGCCAAGGCCTACGGCTACTCCGACCGGCAGCTGGCCGTGCTCTGGAACAAGAGCGAGGACAGCGTGCGCTCCCTGCGCAAGTCGCTTGGCATCGAGCCCACCTACTACCTGGTCGACACCTGCGCGGCGGAGTTCGAGGCCTACACCCCCTACTACTACTCCACCTACGAGACCGGCCGCGAGATCGAGTGCAAGGATGTGAAAAAGGTGGTCATCCTGGGCGGCGGTCCCAACCGCATCGGCCAGGGCATCGAGTTCGACTACTGCTGCTGCCACTCCTCGTTCGCCCTGAAGGAGATGGGCGTGCAGTCCATCATGGTCAACTCCAACCCCGAGACCGTGAGCACGGACTACGACACCTCCGACCGCCTGTACTTCGAGCCCGTGACCTACGAGGATGTGCTGAACATCGTTGAGTTCGAGAAGCCGCTGGGCGTCATCGTGCAGTTCGGTGGCCAGACCCCGCTAAACCTCGCCGTGGCGCTCAAAAAAGCCGGTGTGCATCTGCTGGGCACCCCGCCGGAGAGCATCGACCGCGCCGAGGACCGCGAACTGTTCAACGCCCTCATCCGCAAGCTGCACCTGAAGCAGCCCGCAGGCGGCACGGCCATGACCCTGACCCAGGCCACCGAGATCAAGGACGGCCTGGGCTACCCCCTGGTGCTGCGGCCCTCCTACGTGCTGGGCGGACGCGGCATGGAGATCGTGTACGACGACGAGGAGTTCAGCAACTACTTCAGCAAGGCGTCCATCATCTCGCCCGAGCACCCCATCCTCATCGACAAGTTCCTGGAGAACGCCATCGAGGTGGACGCCGACGCCCTCTCCGACGGGGAGGACACGTACATCGGCGGCATCATGGAGCACATCGAGGAGGCCGGGATACACTCGGGCGACTCGGCCTGCGTGCTGCCCCCGCATACCATCGCGCCCGAGCTGGTGGCCGAGATCGAGCGCCAGACCAAGGAGCTTGCCAAGGAGCTCGGGGTCATCGGCCTGATGAACATCCAGTTCGCCATCAAGGACGGCGAGGTCTACATCCTCGAGGTCAACCCGCGCGCCTCGCGCACGGTGCCCTTTGTCAGCAAGGCCACGGGCGTGCCCCTGGCCAAGCTGGCCACCCGCGTCATGCTGGGCGAGAAGCTGAAGGACCTGCGGCCCTGGGAAATGCGCAAGAAGGGCTACGTCTCGGTGAAGGAGAGCGTGTTCCCCTTCAACCGCTTCCCCGGCGTGGACATCCTGCTGGGACCCGAGATGCGCTCCACAGGCGAGGTCATGGGCATCGACACGAGCTTCGGCCTGGCCTTCATGAAGGGCCAGTTGGCCGCAGGCCAGCGCTTGCCAGGCTCGGGAACCGTGTTTATCTCTGTCAATGACCGGGACAAGGCCGTCATCACCCCAGTGGCCAAGGCCTTCTTTGATCTGGGCTTCAAGATTGTGGCCACCGGCGGCACGGCCGATCACCTGGCCGAAGACGGCGTGGAGGTTACCCGCGTGTTCAAGGTGCAGGAAGGCCGCCCCAACGTGGTGGACCTGATCAAGAACAAGGCCATCGACCTCCTGGTGAACACGCCTTCGGGCAAGCGCACGGTGAACGACTCCAAGGAGATCAGGCAGACAGCGCTGCTCTATGGAGTGCCCTACACCACCACAGTGGCCGGGGCTGCGGCCATGGCCCAGGCAATCCTTGAGGAGCGCGGAGCAGGTCTCGGAGTCACCTGCCTGCAGGACTACTACGGCAGGCAATAGCGGTCCGCCAGCGGACCACGGTAGAACCGGAGGGTGCTCTTGCCCTCCGGAGGCTCTTTTATTTGTTTACCCGGCGGGCACCCCCCGGACAGGACACATCAATGAAGCGTGATTATTGTGGTCTCTTCGGCATCTACGGACACCCCGAGGCCGCGCGCATGGCCTACTTCGGACTTTACGCCCTGCAGCACCGCGGGCAGGAATCCGCCGGCATCGTCACCTGGGACGGCCAGGGCATCCGCGAGCAGCGCGGCATGGGCCTGGTGCACGACGTGTTCAACGAGCGGCACCTGGGCAAGGAGCTCAAAGGCCAGATCGCCCTGGGCCATGTCCGCTACTCCACCACCGGCGTCTCGCTCATCAGAAACGCCCAGCCCTTCCTGGTGCGCTTCAAGGACTGGCACATCGGCGTGGGCCACAACGGCAACCTGGTGAACACCCTTGAGCTGCGGCAGGAGTTGGAGAATGACGGCTCCATCTTCCAGACCACCATGGACACCGAGGTCTTTGTCCACCTGATCGCCAAGCACATGAACGGCAGCACCATCGAGGAGGCCATCCTCAAGGCCTGCGCGCGGGTCAAGGGAGCGTACTCGCTCCTGATCCTGGCCAACAACAAGCTCCTCGCCGTGCGCGACCCCCACGGGCTGCGGCCCCTGTGCCTGGGCCGGCTGAACGACAACTACGTCTTCGCCTCCGAGACCTGCGCCTTTGACTTGATCGAGGCCGAATACATCCGCCAGGTGGAGCCCGGCGAGATGATCGTCATCGAGGGCGGACGCCTGACCAGCCACCGTCTGCTGGAAACGGCCCCCAAGCGCCAGTGCATCTTCGAGCTCATCTATTTCGCCCGGCCCGACTCCATGGTCTTTGACGAGGGCGTGTACGAGCGCCGCAAGGCCATGGGCGCGAAGCTGGCCATGGAAGCGCCCGTGGACGCGGACTTCGTCATGCCCTTCCCGGACTCCGGCAACTACGCGGCCGTGGGCTATTCCCAGGCCTCGGGCCTGCCGCTGGAGCTGGCCATGATCCGCAACCACTACGTGGGCCGCACCTTCATCCAGCCCAGCCAGGACATGCGCAACTTCAGCGTGCGCGTGAAGCTGAACCCCGTGCGCAGCATGATCGAGGGCAAGCGCATCCTGATCGTCGAGGACTCCATCGTGCGCGGCACCACCATCCGCACCCGCGTGAAGAAGCTGCGCGAGATGGGCGCGAGAGAGATCCACATGCGCGTCTCCTGCCCGGCCATCCGCTTCCCCTGCTTCTACGGCATCGACTTCTCCAGCAAGGGCGAGCTCATCGCCGCCACCACCCCGGTGAACGACATCGCCCGGTTCATCGGCCTAGACAGCCTGCACTACCTGTCCATCCCCGGCCTGCTTGATTCCGTGGTGGAAAAAAATGCCCACTGCCTGGCCTGCTTCGACGGCAACTACCCCATTGCGCCCTGCGCGCACCAGGGCAAGATGTGCCTGGAGGCCGAGTCCAAGGTGGTAGGCTAGGAGCCGCCATGAGCGACTGCCCGGGCAACGGCACCTCGAACGGCACCCCGCCGGCCGGCGGCTGGCTTGAACTGGCCCGCGAGGTCCTGGACATCGAGATGGAGGGCCTGGCCGCCGTGCGCGACCAGCTTGACGGCGGCTTCACCGAGGCCCTGGAGCTTCTGGCGGCCTGCAAAGGCCGCGTGGTGGTCACGGGCATCGGCAAGTCCGGGCTCGTGGCCCGCAAGATCGCGGCCACCCTGTCCAGCACCGGCACCCCGGCCTTCTTCCTGCACCCGGTGGAGGGCGCCCACGGCGACCTGGGCATGATCCGGGGCGAGGATGTGGTGCTGGCCCTGTCCAACTCCGGCGAGACCGACGAGTTGAACAACCTGCTGCCCGCCCTGCGCGCGCTAGGCGTGTCCGTTGTGGGCATCACCTCCGGCGCGGACTCCACCCTGGCGCGCATGTCCGACGTGGTCATCGAGGCCCGCGTCCCGCGCGAGGCCTGCCCCATGAACCTGGCCCCCACGGCCAGCACCACCGCAGCCTTGGCAGTGGGTGACGCCCTGGCCGTGTGCCTCATGCGCATCAAGGACTTCGGCACCAAGGACTTCAAGCGCGTGCATCCCGCCGGAGCCCTGGGCGCACGCCTGTCGCAGCCGGTTTCCAACTTCATGCACACAGAAAAGATGCCCGTGACGCCGCAAACCGCCCCTGTGTCCCAGGCGCTGGCCGCGCTGAACGCCGGGGGCTTCGGCTTGGTGGCCGTGACGGATGAGGCCGGGCTGCTGGCGGGCGTGCTCACCGATGGTGACGTGCGCCGCATGCTGTTCCATGAAAATGGCTACAACCCCGCCTGGCCGGTCACCGCCTTCATGACGGTCAATCCGCGCAGCGTGGACACCACCGCCAGCTCGGGCCAGGTGCTGGATCTCATGGAGGCCAAACAGATCACTGTGCTTCCTGTGCTGGCCAGGGATGGCACTCTTGCTGGGCTCGTGCATGTGCACGATCTGCTGGGCAAGGGCAACGTCCGCTTTGCCCCGGAGTAACCCCTGGACAGAAATACCGCCACCGCCGCACCTGCCTTTGGCAAGGACCCCTGCAGCCGCTGTGCGGAAATTTCTGGCACCTGCTGCTCCCTTTCGCCCGGCCAGGAGGAGTTCTGCTTTCCGCTCTCGGACAGTGAGCGCGCAGACATGGAAGCCGCCGGGGCCGGACCGGACATGTTCTTCACCCAGGTCAACACCCCAAATTTTTTGGACAACCTCTGCCGCCTGTTCCCAGGCGAGGAGGCCAGACTGGGCGAGCTATTTCCCCCCGGGGGTGCGCATAGCCGCCTGGCCGTGAGCCTGACCGGCGCATGCCTGCTGCTGGGGCCCGAGGGCTGCAGCCTGCCGCGTGAAGCCAGGCCCTACTACTGCCGCCTGTTTCCCTTCTGGATACGCGGGGGCCGACAGATGTATTTCGAGTCCAAGGAGTGCCAGGCCCTGCGCGAGAGTCGCGGCGGGGCCGGGCTTTTGAAACGCCTGGGCATGACCGAAACAGGCGTCATCGAGCTGTACCAACGATTACGCGAGGCCTGGGGCCTCACGGAGCGCAGATAAATGCCCGCAGCGAAGACTCCCCCGAAGAAAACGACCAAGAACGCCAAAAAGAAGCCCGGAAGTACCACCGCAATGAGACGCAGCAGACGATTCAAACGCAAGATGCTCTGGGGCCTGTTGTCATTGCCCCTGATCGGGATCGCCATGGTGGTCCTGGCCTTCTGGTGGCTGTCCCACGACCTTCCGGGCTTCAGGTCCATCACCGACTACAAGCCGCCCCTGGTGACCACAGTGCTGGCGCGCGACAACCAGGTGCTCGGCTATTTCTACAAGGAAAAACGCTTCCTGGTGCGCCTGCAGGACATGCCCGGGCACCTGCCCAAGGCCTTCCTGGCGGCCGAGGACTCCGGCTTCTACAAGCATGACGGCATCGACCCCTGGGCCATCGCCCGGGCCATGCTCATGAACCTCAAGGCCGGGGGCATCCGCCAGGGCGGCAGCACCATCACCCAGCAGGTGGTCAAGCGCCTGCTCCTGACTCCGGAGAAGAGCTTCGAGCGCAAGATCAAGGAGGCCATGCTGGCCTACCGCCTGGAGAACTACCTGACCAAGGACGAGATCCTGACCATCTACCTCAACCAGATCTACCTGGGCTCCAAGGCTTACGGGGTTGAGGCGGCGGCGCGGGAGTACTTCGGCAAGCACGTGCAGAACCTGACCCTGGCCGAGAGCGCCATCCTGGCAGGCCTGCCCCAGGCCCCCAGCCGCTACAATCCTTACTCCGACCCCGCTGCGGCCAAGATCCGCCAAAAATACGTCCTCGACCAGATGCTCGGCCAGGGCTTCATCACCAAGGCCCAGCACGACCAGGCCATCGCCCAGAAGCTGGTGTACAAGAGCATGGAGGACCACTCCTGGAAGATCGGCGCGTACTACCTGGAAGAGGTCCGCCGCTTCCTGGTCGACAAGTACGGCGAGGACGAGGTCTACCAGGGCGGGCTCACGGTTGAGACCGCCTGCGAGATTCCGCACCAGATCGCGGCCGACAACGCCATGCACCGGGGCCTGGCCGACATCGCCAAACGCAAGGGCTGGGAAGGCCCGGCCGGACATCTCAAGCCCGAGGAATACGCCCGCTTCCTGGACGAGACCCGCAGCGGCGAGGCTCCGAAGCCCGGCGTCTGGCTGCGCGCCCTGGTGGTGGAGACCGCCAAGGACAAGGCCCAGGCCCGGTTCGGCCAGTATAGCGGCGACATCCCGGCCAGCAGCACCACCTGGTGCCGCAACGCCGTGAAGGGGCTCACCGGCGCCGCCGCGCCCGTTCCCGGCGACCCCTCGCGCATCCTGCACAAGGGCGACATCGTCTGGGTCACCGTGCGCGAGAACAAGGGCGGCCGCTTCCTGCTCAACCTGGAGCGCGAGCCCGGCCCCGAGGGCGCGCTGGTGTCCATCATGCCCGGCACCGGCGAGGTCGTGGCGCTTTCCGGCGGCTTCAGCTTCGAAAAAAGCCAGTTCAACCGCGCCACCCAGGCCAAGCGCCAGCCCGGTTCGTCCTTCAAGCCCATCGTCTACTCCACGGCGCTCGACAACGGCTTCACCCCGGCCTCTGTGATCATGGACGCGCCCATCGTCTTCGCCAACGTGGAGCAGGGCACCATCTGGCGTCCGGAAAACTACGAGGACATCTTCTACGGCCCCACCCTGCTCTCCACCGCGCTGGCCAAGTCGCGCAACCTCGTGACCATCCGCGTGGCCCAGAAGATCGGCATCCGCAAGGTCATCGAGCGCGCCCGGGCCATGGGCATCGAAAGCGAGCTGCCCGAGAACCTGTCCATCGCGCTCGGGTCCTCTGCCCTGACCCTGATCAACCTCTGCCAGGCCTACACGACCTTCCCCAACGGCGGCTCCTACGTGAAGCCGCGCATGGTGCTCTCGGTGCGCAGCGCCTGGGGCGAGACCCTGTACAAGTCCGAGCCGGAGTTCGTGGAGGCCATGAGCCCGCAGACCGCCTTCATCATGGTGTCCATGCTGAAAGAGGTCATCAACGTGGGCACCGGCGGCGCGGCCAAGGTGCTCGGCCGCCCCCTGGCGGGCAAGACCGGCACCACCAACAACGAGCAGGACGCCTGGTTCATGGGCTTCACCCCGTACCTTTTGACCGGCGTGTACGTGGGCTACGACCAGTTGCAGAGCATGGGCCGGGGCGGCACCGGCGCGTCGTCCGCCCTGCCCATCTGGCTGGCCTATCGCCAGGCCATTGAGGACCGCTACCCGCCCCAGGACTTCACCCCGCCCGAGGGCATCGTCTGGTCGCGGGTGGAGAACAGCCAGGCCATCAGCTCCAAGGGCGAGCACGTATCCGAGAGCTACTTCCTGCCCTTCAAGGAGGGCACGCAGCCCACAGTCACCGATGTGGGCGCGGCCGAAGGCAGCGCAGCCTCGGACGCGGACCTGATGAAGCAGGCGTTCTAAGAGAAGCACTCTGTTCCGCAGGCCTGGGGGGCCCCTTCTGGGGTTTCCCAGGCCTTACGAAAACGGGAGGTCAGCCATGCCGCAAGCCTTTCCGCTCTATCAGGTCGACGCCTTTGCCGAGGGCGTGTTCTCCGGCAACCCGGCCGCCGTGGTGCCGCTGGACTCCTGGCTGCCCGACGAGACGCTCTCCGCCATCGCGGCGGAAAACAACCTCTCGGAGACGGCCTTTTTCGTGCCCCTTCCTCCACAGGCGGACGGCGACCGGGGCTATCACCTGCGCTGGTTCACGCCGACCTTTGAGATCGACCTCTGCGGCCACGCCACCCTGGCCGCCGCGTTTGTCCTCTTCAACGAGCTGGGCTTTTCCGGCCAGCGCCTGCGCTTCGAGTCCCAGAGCGGGCCGCTGTTTGTCGAGCGCATGGGCGAAAAGCAGGGTGATTTACTGACCCTGGACTTCCCCTCCTGGCCGCCAAAGCCTGTGGCGATCACCGAGACCATGGTCCGGGCCTTTGGCGCAGAGCCCCTCGAAGCCTTTGCCCTGCGCGACCTCTTGTGCGTGTTCGCCGACGAGGACATTGTGCGCACCATGACCCCGGACCTCGCGGCCTTCCATGAGCTGCCGTACGTCTGCAACATCGCCAGCGCCCCTGGGCGGCCAGGCGGCGGCTTCGACTTCGTGTCGCGCGTATTTTGCCCGGAGGTGGGCATCCCGGAGGACCCGGTGACGGGCTCGGCGCACAGCCTGCTCACGCCCTTCTGGGCCGCGCGCCTGGGCAAGACCAGGCTCAACGCCTTCCAGGCCTCCCAAAGGGGCGGCAGACTGTTCTGCGAGCTCCTGGGCGACCGCGTGCGCATCTCAGGCCGGGCAGCGCTGTACCTGCGCGGGACCATCTACGTGTAGCCGGTTCAAGACCACCTCTAGCGCGGGAGCCCCGTGGACAGCCTTTTCGTCGCCGCCATAAGCCTTTTGGCCGGCATCCTGCTGCGCTGGTCCGGGCGGCTGCCCGAGGGCTCTGACCGCACCCTGGCCGGGGTGGTCATCCAGTTCTGCGTGCCGCCCGTGGCCTTCCTGGCCGCCCGCGCCATGCCCCTTAACGCCGAGGTCTTCCTGCCCGGCAGCATGGCCTGGATCATCTTCACTGGGGGATTCGTGTTCTTCGGGCTGGCGGCACGGCTGCTCGGCCTGTCGCGCCAGACCTTTGGCTGCCTGCTGCTGGCCGGGGGCATGAGCAACGTCATCTTCATCGGCCTGCCCATGATCGAGGCCTTCTACGGCCGCGACCTGACCTATGTGGCCTTCTTGTGCGACAACCCCGGCACCACCATCGTCCTGGCCATCCCCGGCGTGCTGCTGGCCTCGCACCTCTCGGGCAAGGGCGGTGGCGGCGGCGCGGCCATGCGCAGCGCGCTGGGCCGGATGCTGCTCTTCCCGCCCTTCCAGGCCCTGGTGCTGGGGCTTATGCTGCGCCCCCTGGCCCTGCCGGAGTGGCTCCTCTCAGGCCTTGCGCGCATCGGCGCGACCCTGGTGCCGCTGTCCCTGGTGGCCGTGGGCCTGGGCTTGACCTTCCGCCTGCCCAGAGAAAGGGCCAAGCCGCTGGCTCTGGGCCTGGCCTACAAGCTCGTGCTGGCCCCGGCGCTCATCTGGCTGGTGGCGGCGCATGGTTTCGGGAATACCGGGCTGGTGGCCCAGGTGACGGTGTTCGAGGCGGCCATGCCGCCCATGGTCCTGGGGGCCATCCTGGCCACGGAGAACGGGCTCGACCCTGAGCTGGCCGCCCTCATGGTGGGCATCGGCACGCCGCTGTCGTTCCTCACGCTGCCGGCGTGGCACTGGCTGCTGGGCGGGATGTAGGCGCGCTTCGGGCTAGGTCAGCTGCAACAGCACAAAGAACCAGGCGATGCCGCAGCCCAGCAGCAGCACGCAGGGAATGAGCAGCCGCCGCCAGGCCTGGGCAAGGTCTACCGTAAAGAACTGGCAGGACAGGATGAAGCAGACGTGCAGGGGCGAGACCATGACCCCGGTGAACCCGGCGAACAGGCCGAGCACCACATAGGGAATGAACTGGGGGTTGTCTGCGGGCACGCCCCCGGCGCTGGCGCCGAGGATGCCGAGCAGGATGGGGAAGGTGGAGCCCACGAAGGCCACGGTGATGCCGGAGATGGCCCCCACCAGGAAGGGCAGCAGGAGCGTCAGGGCAAAGAGCGCGCCCGGGCCGGAGGCCACATGCGAGAGCTGCTGCACGGCGCCGGACTCACCGAGCACGTCCTTGAACATCAGGATGGCCACCACCAGCGCCACCAACTCATAGAGCGCGGGCTTGCGCAGCACCCCGGCCACGAACTGCGGCCCCACGCGGTTCTGGATCAGCGCGCAGAGAATGGACAGAACAAGGGCGGCCATGATGCCCAGCTCAAAGGGCCAGCCCGGCGCGAGCAGCGTCATGCCCACCTCCAGCCCCAGCCCCCCGATGATGGCCACCAGCATGGGCAGGCCGCTTGAGAGCACGGCCCCGAGGTCGCGCGGGGCCTGCTCCGGCACCGAATCCTTCAGGTGCGCCACGGCCGGGCGCATGATAAACACCCAGCCGAGCGCCATGCACAGGCCGATGCACGGCAGGGTGTAGCAGATCAGCTGCGCCAGGGGGATTCCGGCCAGGGATGAGGCCAGGATGATGCCCGGATACAGCGGCCAGCACAGCTCCCAGAGGTGCCGGAACCAGTAGTTCACCAGGGCCATGTCGCGCCGGGCCAGGCCCAGGTCGCTGGCCATGTCGCGCACCATGGGCGCGGAGAACACGGCCCCGCCGGGCATGGGCAGAAAGCCCACCAGGGCCGGGAAAAAGGCCAGGCGCAGGCGCGGATCGCGCAGATAGCCCGAGGCCGCCTGCATCAGCCGGTTGGTTTGGCCGCTCTTGTCCAGCACCTCGCTTAGGAACAGGATCAGGGCCAGGATGACGACAAGGAAGACCGTGCCGTGCTGGATGGTCGAAGCCGCCGAGACCTGCAGCCAGACCAGCGGGCTCATGCCGAAAAGCAGGGCCAGGGCGAACCCGCCGGCCAGCACGGACAGCCAGAGCGGCTGGCGCAGGCGCAGGCCCAGCAGCATGACGCCAAAGGCGGCGAGCACCTTGGCCAGGGGCAGATACAAGAGCAGACTTTCGATAACGATGGGCTCCGTTGCGACATTTCCAGCGGCGTTTCCAGCGATGTTTTCAGCGGCATTGCCAGCGGCAAGAGCGGGTGATACTCCCTTTGCGCGCGGACGAAAAGACCGGAGGGCCTGCCCACCACGCAGGGAAATCCGAGCAGCCGCGCCGGTTCACGCCCCGCCAATCCATTCCAGCCAGGAGACCATACCCATGACCGCGCCCACGACCGTGCCCATGACCGCCGACAACGCCCGCGCCCACATCACCGCCCTGCTCCTGGAACGCACGTCCCAGGACGAGGCCCGGCGCAAGGAGGCCCTGCGCGACTATCTGGACGTGACCCAGGCCACCACCGACCACGCCACCTCCGAGGCCCTGGCCGGGCTGATCCCGGCGCTCATGCCCGCGCTCTACGCCAAGTGGATCGGCATGTTCGCCGACCGCCTGCTTGCCACCGTGCCGCTGGAGCAGATCGAACTGGTGTGCGACGGCAGCGCCGCGAACGCTGCGGCCCTGACCCTGGCCTATGTGATGTTTCTGGAGTCCGCGCGCATGGAGCGGCAGATCGACGAGGACCTGGCCGCGCTTGGAGTCGGCGCCGCCGCAGACGGGCAGGACCAGGCCCTGGCCGACATGGCGGCCAGCTACATCCGCGCGCGCCTGGGCGTGCTGGCGGACAAGGCGAAGAAGCAGTAGGGAGCCGGGCCTCAGGCCCGCCCGGATCTTGAGGCGGAGCTAGGCCGAGAGCGCCCGCTCCACGGCCTCGGCCACCGTGCCCGGGTCGGGCAGGGCGGCGGCCAGGGCGGCCTCGTCAATGGGCTCACCATCGTCCTCGCCGTTCCCTGGCTGGAGCGCGCTCTCCACCAGGGCAATCTGGATGTTCAGCTCGCGCTGGAGCGCCACGTTGTGCGGGTCGAAGTGGAGCTTCCAGACCACGGCGGCCTTCTGCACGCGGTCCAGGCGCGCCAGCACCAGCCCCAGAAAAAGAATGGCCCGGTTGTTCGAGCGGTTGCGCTGCATGATGCGCTCGAACTCCACCTTGGCCGGGATGTAGCGGCCCAGCTTGTACAGGCACTCGCCCAGGCGCTGCCTGGCCTCGACGTTCTCGCGCTCGTGCTCCAGGAACTTGCGGTACAAGGCGACAGCGGCCTCAAAGCTCCCGGCGGCAAAGGCTGCGTTGGCCTCGGCCAGGATGGGCGCGGTCTCCGAGGCGCTGGCCATGGGAGCGGCCTCGGCCCCGCGCAGCTTGTCCATGAACCCAAACAGCAGCCTGCGCCGCTTGATATCGATCTCTTCCTTGCCCACTGCCGCCCTCCTGCCTGCCTTTGAACCCGGGCCAGCGGCCGCTTGGCCCTTGCGATTCCTGGCGACAGAGCATACTTCTTTCGGCCACGGGGTCAAGGCTCCAATTCTCGGGAGGCAAGGGACAAACCACATGATCGGCCCGGATATGTTTGGCTGGACAGGGAAGATCCTGCGCGTGGACCTGGGCACAGGGGCTCAGGATGTGCTGCGCCTGCCCGAGGCCGTGTACCACGACTATCTGGGCGGCAAAGGCCTGGGCGGGTACCTGCTGCGCGACTGCGCCAGCCTTTCGACGGATGACCCCGCCCTGCCGCTGGTCCTGGCCGTTGGCCCGCTCACGGCCACCATCGCGCCCACCTCGGGCCGCTGCCACCTGACCACCCGCTCGCCCCTCACCGGCGCGGTCGCCGACTCCAGCGCAGGCGGACGGCTTGGCACGGAACTGGCCCGCGCGGGCTGGGACGCCGTGATGATCGTGGGCCGGGCCGAGCGCCCCATTGGCATCGAGATCGACGACGCCAGCGTGCGCCTGGTGGACGCCAGCGCCCTGGCCGGACGCGACACGGCTGAAATTTTCACGCTGCTGCGCGAGCGCCGCAAGGGCGGCTCCATCGCCACCACCGGACCGGCCGCAGACACCGGCTGCCTCTTCGCCAGCCTCATCGTGGACACGCACCACGCGGCCGGGCGCTGCGGCCTGGGGCGCGTGGCCGGGCAAAAGAACCTCAAGTACCTGGCCGTGCGCGGCACGGGCCGCCGCAAGGTGGCCGACCTTGCCGGGCTCAAGGCCGCGCGCGAGGACATCCTGCGGCTCACCGCCGCCTCTCCGGTGCTGCTGGGCCAGCACGGGTTCTCCTGCTTCGGCACGGGCAGCATCTTCGACCTCATGGACTCCCGGCGCATGATGCCCACGGACAATTTCCAGCGCACCCGCTTTCCCGGTGCGGAGAAGCTCAACGCCAACGCCTACAAGCAGCGCTACCAGCCGCACCGACACGGCTGCCAGGGCTGCCACGTCCTGTGCAAAAAGATCGCGGCCGACGGGCGCTCCATGCCCGAGTTCGAGACCATGAGCCACTTCACGGCGCTCATCGGCAACACGGACCTGGAGCTGGTGATGCGCGCGGGGGACCTCTGCAACCGCCTGGGCCTGGACACCATCAGCGCGGGCGCCACCCTGGCCTGCTTCCGGGAGATCAGCGGCGAGACCCTTGGCGGGGAGCGCGTGCTGGAGCTGCTGACGGGCATGGGCACGGGCATGGGGCCGGGCGCGGAACTGGCCCAGGGCTCGGCGAAATACGCCGCGAGCATGGGCCGCCCGGAGCTGTCCATGAGCGTCAAGGGCCTGGAGCTGCCCGCCTACGACCCGCGCGGGGCCTATGGTCTGGCGCTGGCCTACGCCACCAGCGCGCGCGGCGGCTGCCATCTGCGCGCCTACCCCATCAGCCACGAGATTTTGCGCAAGCCCGTGGCCACGGACCGCTTCAGCTTTTCCGGCAAGGCGCGCATCATCAAGATCGCCGAGGACGCCAACGCCGTGGTGGACTCGCTCATCGCCTGCAAGTTCTTGTTCTTCGCCGCCAGCCTGGAGGAATATTCCCGCGCGTATTCCGCAGTGACAGGCGTTTCCGCAACGGCCCAGGACCTGCTCCTCATCGGCGAGCGCATCGACTACCAGGAGCGGCTGATGAACGCGCAGAACGGCTTCCGCGCCAAGGACGACGACCTGCCCCAGCGCTTCTTTGCCGAGGAAGGCACCAGCGGCCCTGGCCTGCCCATCCCGCCCATCCCGCGCGAGGACTTCCTGGCCGCCCGCGCCGCGTACTACCGCATCCGTGGCCTGACGCCGGACGGGCTGCCCACGAGGGAGACGGCCAAGCGCCTCGGCCTGCCCTGGCCGCAAGAGTTGGAGAGCGCATGACCAGCCTGCTCGCCAAATACGCCGCCAAGCTGGCCGCCACGGGCCTCATTGCGCCCGGCGACGTGCTCATGGCCGCCCTGGACGACGAGCTGATCAGCGCCCTGCTCCTGGCCCGGCCCAGCGGCGTGTACCAGGCCGTCATGGCCGAGCTGGCCCGGCAGGCTCTGGCCGACGGCAGCGCAAGCATCACCCCCGGCGACTGCGAGACGCGCACCTTCCTGCACGACCTGCCCGTGGTGGACGGCCTGAGCGCGGAGGGCGTTGTCCAGGCCCTGCGCCAGCGCAAGGGCTGCGTCATTCTGCATAAAGGCGAAGCCCTTGTGGCGTCCTTCGGCACCGTGAGTCCGGAGCAGGCTTACGTCACCATGAGCTCCATGTGCTTCGCCTGCTTTGTGGCCTATTTCGCCGAGCACCTGCGCCGCGCGCGGCTGGGAACCCTCACCCCAGAACGCCGGGCGGCCTTTTCCCGCGTCACGGCCCTGTTGCCCCTGGACCGGGGTGAGATTGACGGCATGCCCGACCTCCTGCCCGGCCCCTTTGAGAGCGAGGACGCCGCGCGCGAGGCCATGATCCAGGCTGGCCGCCACACCGTGGAATACGGCCTGGTGGACTCCTACTTCGGCAACATTTCCTACAGGCTGGGCGACACCATCCTCATCAGCCAGACCGGCAGCTCGCTGGACGAACTTGGGCCGTGCATCGACCCCTGCCGCCTGGATGGCTCCTCCTGCGCCGGCATCACGGCCTCCAGCGAGTACTCCGCGCACAAGGCCGTGTACGAGGCGGAGATGGCAGGGGCGGGCGCGCGGGCCATCCTGCACGGCCACCCGCGCTTCTCGGTGATTTTGTCGCTGGACTGCGAGCGCCTGGACTGCCCAAATCTCGGCGAGTGCCACCGCGCCTGCGACACCCCGCGCGCCGTTGTCGACGACTCCTGCGGCCTGTCTGTCCCCATCGTGCCGGGCGAGGTGGGCACCGGGCCTTTCGGCCTGTGCAACACCCTGCCCCCGGCCCTTAACGCGACCACCGGCGGAAAGCGCGGAGCCATCGTGTACGGCCACGGGCTGTTCACCCTGGGCGCGGCGGACTTCCGCGACGCCTTCGCAAGCCTTATGGATGTGGAGCACTTCTGCCGGGCGGAGTACTTCCGCCGGGTGGCGGAGCTCGGAGGGTGAAAAGAGGCGTGTGAGGACTCCCGCGCCATTTTCTCCTGGCATATCCATTTCCTTCCGCCCGCAGGGGTGATACCCCTGCCCTCCTGCACCTTATGGCAGAGCAATCCCGGGGGCGACTCATGACTAACCTGAAACGCGCGGCTCTTTTGCCCGTGCTGGCGCTCACCGCGGCCAGCATCCTCTGGGCCAGCGCGTTCATCGCCTTCAAGCTGGCCTTCCTGGCCTATGACCCCATGTTCGTGCTCTTCGCGCGCATGCTCGTGGCCTGCCTGTGTTTTGTGCCCCTGGCCGCGCGCTTCCGCAACCAAGTCTACCTGCCTGGCGACTGGAAGCCCATCCTGCTCATGAGCGCGTTCGAGCCCTGCCTGTATTTTCTCTTCGAGACCACGGCCATCAAGAACACCGAGGCCGCCCAGGCGGGAATGATCGTGGCCATGCTGCCGCTCCTGGTGGCCATCGGCGCGCATTTCATCCTCAAGGAGACCGTCACCCGGCGCACCTGGGCCGGGTTCGGCCTGGCCGTGACCGGGGCCGCGCTGCTCTCGGTGCAGTCCAGCGCCACCGAAAGCGCGCCCCACCCGGCCCTGGGCAACTTCCTGGAGTTCCTGGCCATGTGTTGCGCCATGGGCTACACCATCCTGCTCAAGAAGCTCTGCACGCGCTACTCGCCCCTGTTCCTCACGGCCACCCAGGCCTTCATCGGCTGCCTGTTCTTCCTGCCGCTCATGTTCCTGCCCGGCCAGCGCCTGCCCACGGAGTTCGTGCTCGTGCCCGCGCTCTCGGTCATCTACCTGGGCGCGGCCATCACCCTTGGGGCCTACGCGCTCTACAGCTACGGCGTGAGCAAGATCCCCGCCTCCCAGGCCTCGGCCTTCATCAACCTCATCCCCGTGGCCACGGTGATCATGGCCCGGTTCACCCTGGGCGAATCCTTCGGCCTGGGGCAATACCTGGCTTCGGCCCTGGTGCTGGTCGGGGTGCTCGTGAGCCAGGACAAGAAGGCGCGGCAGGCCGCGGCCTTGGCCTAAGACAGCCCCCTGGACAGATGACTGCCGCCGTGCGAGTTGCGGACATGCTCGAACTGCTCGAAATCGACCACGCTGGCCAACGCATCCTGGTGCAGATCAGCTACGACCGCTTCCGCACCCTGCGCCTCTCGGTGCGGCCCGAGGGCACGGTCCTCGTGCGCGCGCCCCGCCGGGTCGGGCAGGCGCAGATCCGCTCCCACGTGGAGAGCAAGGCCGCGTGGATTCTCCAGCACCTGGAGCGCTTCCGCGCCCTGCGCGAGGCCGCGCCCCAGCCGCACGCCTACCTCAGCGGGGAGACCCACGCCTACCTTGGGCGCGAGTACATCCTGGAGGCCCGTCAGGCGGAGCGCAACGCCGTTTTGCTTGAAGAGGACTGCCTGGTGGTGACCACGGTCTTTCCGCCCAGCCCGGACAAGGTGAAGAAGCTGCTTGACGCCTGGTATCTGAGCCAGGCGCGGGAGCTGTTCCTGCGGCTGCTGCGCGAGGTGCAGCCTGTTGTCGAGGCCCATGGCGTGCCACGCCCGGCTGTGCTCAAGATCAGGGCCATGACCACCCGCTGGGGCACCTGCTCCCGCTCCGGCACCATTACCCTGAACCGGCACCTGATGCGCGCGCCGCTGGAGTGCGTGGAGTATGTCGTGGTCCACGAACTCTGCCACCTGCGCCACCACGGCCACGACAAGCGTTTCTACGGCCTGCTGGCGAGCATCCTGCCGGACTGGAAAACGCGCCGCAAACGCCTGCGCGACGTGCCCATCTAGACGGGACAGAGAGCCTCCGGCGGGCAGGGGCTCCGCCCCTGGACCCCGCCAGAGGGCCTGAGGCCCTCTGGACTCCCCATTGCGCCGAAAGGGCTGTTTCAGGAGGAACCTGAAACAGCCCTTTCATTCAGTTCCGCTTCAAATAGGGCCAACCGCGCGCGGGGCTTTTCGGAGTCTTCGACGAAAAACCCGCGCGCATTGCCAAGACCGAGCCAAGCCAGGCGTGGGGCGTGGGTGCGCTGGACCAGGCCATACGGGGGGTCCGGGGGCCTCAGGCCCCCGGCGGGGGTGCCAGGGGCGGAGCCCCTGGCTAGGTCAGGGCGGAGCCCCTGGCTAAGGCTTCAGGAACACGTCCTGCGGCAGTTCGCCGAGGCCTTCCGCGCGACGCGCCTCGGCCAGGAGCGCCAGGGCTGCGGCCTCGCCCTCGGGCCCGATGTCCAGGCTGGCATCGGTGACGAACATTTCGATGTGCCGGGCGATGACGCCCTCGTCCATCTCCTGGGCGTGCTGCCGGATGTAGTCACGGCTGGCCTCGGGGTGCGCGTAGGCGTAGTCCAGGCTGGCGCGGATGCCCGTGTTGACGGCGCGGGCGACATCCAGACCCAGCGACCGGCGCAGAACGATGCAGCCAAGCGGGATGGGCAGGCCGCGCTCGGTTTCCCACCACGCGCCCAGGTCCAGCAGTCGTTCCAGGCCGTGCTCGGCGAAGGTGAAGCGGCCCTCGTGGATGACGACGCCAGCGGCGCAGTCGCCGCTCGTCACGGCGGGCATGACCTTGTCGTAGACAAGCTCGATGAGGTGGGGTGTGATGCCACGCTCGCGGCAGAGCAGCCCGAAGATGAGGTTGGCCGTGGTGCGCCGGCCCGGGATGGCCACGCGCTGGCCGTGCAGATCCTCCAGGCGGGTTCCGGCACGGGCCACGAGGATCGGCCCCACTCCCCGGCCAAGCGCCCCGCCCGCGCGCAGCAGGCGGTATTCGTCCAGCACCCCGGCCGCTGCGGCCACGGAGACCTTGCAGACATCCGGCAATCGTGCGCTCGCTGCCTCGTTCAGCCGCTCCACGTCGGCCAGGGTCACGTCAAAGTCCACGCCAGGAAGGGCAACCAGCCCGGACGCCAGGGCGTGGAAGATGAAGGTGTCGTTGGGACAGGGCGAGTAGTGCAGACTGAGGCGCATCAAAATTCTCCGGGACTTCTGTTTTGTTACGGGCTGTTGGCGCTGGTCGTTGGCGTGAATGGTTGACAGCCAAAACACGGAGGCATAGAAATGACCACCCGGTCATTTCTCCGGGCAGCGTACCCGGAGCGCATCCGGGAGGCAAGCTGAAAACGGTTGGACCCATGGACACGCCAAGCCCCACACCACGCCCGGCCCCCCGCTCGGACCTTGATTCGGCCCCTGGCTCGACCTTCAACAACCTGGACCCGCAGAAGCAGCGGCGCGTGCTGGACGAGAGCCTGCGCGAATTCGCAGAAAACGGCTACCACCAGGCCAGCATCAACCGCATCGTGGGTCGCCTGGACATCGCCAAGGGCTCGCTGTTCCAGTATTTCGGCAGCAAGGAGGGGCTGTTCCGGCACCTCTTCCGCCGCGCCGTGGACGAGATCAAGGCGCCGCTCAGGGCCATCCGCGACGCCGACAGCGCCGAGGCCTTTCCGCAGCGCCTGAAACGCGTCTTCACTGCCAGCGCGGCCTTTGCTCAGGCCCACCCGTTCCTCTGGGGCATTTACCGGCGCATGCTGACCCAGGAGGACTTCCCCCTGCGCGCCACCCTGCTCTCCGAGGTGCGCGCCGAGGCCCTGACTTTTTTCCGCGAGCTCGTCGAACTCGGCCAGAAGCAGGGCTCAGTCCGCGCGGACCTGAACCCGGCCATCGCCGCCTTTGTCATCGAGGCCACCCTGGACCGCGCCCTGACCGCACAGGGCTCGCCCCTGCTGGACGCAGGCCTGGGCCTCTCGTCTGATCCGAACACGCGCCAGGCCCGCCTGGACGCCCTTGCCGAGGCCCTGTGCCAGGGCTTCTCAGTCCGATCCGTCCCAAGCATCGCCAAAGGAGACGTTAATGCCTGAGCACAACAGATACGAGGCCCTGGGCCTGGACGGCATCGCCCGGAAGGTCATGGCCGGGGAGCGCCTGACCTTGGACGAAGGACGCGCGCTCTTTGCCTGCCCGGACGTCACCGCCGTGGGCGCCCTGGCGCACCTGCGGCGCACGGCCCTGCACGGCGACCGCACGTTCTATGTGGTCAACCGGCACATCAACTACACCAACGTCTGCATCAACGGCTGCGCGTTTTGCGCCTACCAGCGCGAGAAGGGCCAGGACGGAGGCTTCGAGCTCTCCATCCAGGACGCCGTGGACCTCCTGCTGGCCGCGCCCCTCACCCCGCGCGAGGTGCACATCGTGGGCGGCTGCCACCCGGACCTGCGCCTGGCGTTCTTCGTGGACCTGCTCACGAGCGTGCAGAAGGCCCTGCCCGAGGCAACGCTCAAGTGCTTCACCGCCGTGGAGATCGCGCATTTCGCAAGGCTGGAGGGCATCAGCACCATCGAGGTTTTGCAGACCCTCAAGGCTGCGGGGCTGGCCATGCTGCCGGGCGGCGGAGCCGAGATCTTCGCGCCCGAGGTGCGCCGCCGCATCTGCCCGAAAAAGAGCGATGCCGTGGAGTGGCTGCGCATTCACGGCGAGGCCCACGCGCTGGGCCTCGCCACCAACGCCACCATGCTCTTCGGCCACCTGGAGAGCATCGACGACCGCCTGGACCACCTGGACCAGCTGCGCAGGCAACAGGACCAGTCGCTGCAAAATGGAGGCAAGGGCTTCACCTGCTTCATCCCCCTGCCCTTCCAGACCGAGAACAACGCCATCAAGGTGGAGCGCCCGCTGACCGGCCTGGACGAGCTGCGGACCATCGCCGTCTCCCGGCTGATGCTGGACAACATCCCGCACCTCAAGGCCTACTGGGTCATGCTCACGGTGAAGCAGGCCCAGGCAGCGCTGTTCTTCGGGGCCGACGACCTGGACGGCACCGTGGTGGAGGAGAAGATCGGGCACATGGCCGGGGCCACCAGCAGGCAGGGCCTGACCAAGGCCCAGCTTGAGGCCATGATCCGGGGCCTGGGGCTGACCCCCGTGGAACGCGACGCGCGATTCAACCCCATTGGAGGCCAGGCATGAGCCCGAACATCCAGACCCTTCTCGACGAGGCGGCAGAGGGCCGCAGGCTGACCCTGGACGAGGCCCGGCTGCTCCAGCGCGAGGCGCCCCTGCACGACCTCGGCCACGCCGCGCACCGCGTGCGCCTGCGCAAGCATCCCCAGCCCATCGTGACCTACGTGGTGGACCGGAACATCAACTACAGCAACGTCTGCGTCTGCGCCTGCCGCTTCTGCGCCTACTTTCGCGCGCCGGGGCATGACGAGTGCTTTGTGCTCTCCTTCGAGGAGATCGGCCAGAAAATTGCGGAGACCATCGCCCTTGGCGGCACGCAGATCCTCATGCAAGGCGGCCACCACCCGGACCTGCCCCTTTCCTGGTACGAGGACATGCTGCGCTTTATCAAGGCCAACTACGACATCCACGTGCACGCCTTCTCCCCACCGGAGATCGTGCACTTCGCCAAGATCAGCGGCCTGACCACGGCGCAAGTAATTATAAGGCTGAAAGCCTCTGGCCTGGACTCCATCCCTGGCGGCGGGGCCGAGATCCTGGTGGACAGCGTGCGGGCCAAGGTCTCGCCCAACAAATGCCCGGCAGGCCAGTGGCTGGCCGTCATGGAGGAGGCCCACGCGCTGGGCCTGCGCACCACGGCCACCATGATGTTCGGGCACGAGGAGAGCGAGGAGGAGCGCCTGGAGCACCTCTTCAACGTGCGCGCCAGCCAGGACCGGTCCCTTCAGAAAGAGGGCGGCTGCTACACTGCCTTCATCCCCTGGACCTTCCAGCCGGACAACACCAACATCGTCGCCCGGCCCCTGACCAGCCCGGAGTACCTGCGCATGCTGGCGCTTGCCCGCCTAGTGCTGGACAACGTGGACAACGTGCAGGTGTCCTGGGTCACCATGGGGCCGAAGATCGCGCAGCTGGCGCTGTACTTCGGCGGCAACGACTTCGGGTCGACCATGATCGAGGAGAACGTGGTGCGCGCGGCCGGTGTCAGCTTCCGGCTCTCGCAGGGGGAGATCGACACGCTGGTGCGCGCGGCGGGCTTTGAGCCCAGGCAGCGGCGCATGGACTACCGGCTGGTGGAGGCCAAAAACTGATGACAACGCCCCACAACGCGACGATCGAGCAGGGCCGCATCCGGCTGGGCCGCATCGGCTACCTGAACGTGCTGCCTCTGCACTACCCGCTGGAAACAGGCATCTTGACGGGAGATTTCGAACTGGTGGCCGGGCCGCCAGCAGAGCTCAATGTGCTCATGGACCAGGGGCGGCTGGACCTCTCGGGCTGCTCGTGCATCGAGTATGCGCGGCACCCGGAGAAGTACCTCATCGTGCCGGACCTGGCCATCGGCAGCCGCGGCCCGGTGCAGAGCGTGCTGCTGCTTTGCCGCACCAAACCGGAGGATCTGCACGGCCGGACCATCCTGGTCAGCGCACAGACGCACACCTCGGCCGCCCTGGTGGACCTGCTGCTCAAGCGCCACATCGGCGTGACCCCGCGCTACCAGACAGGCGACGCCACGGCGCTCCTGGCGGCCGGGGAGCGGCCCGAGGCCATCCTGTGCATCGGCGACGAGGCCCTGAACCTGCGCCGACACCCGGACTACCCGGTGCGCATGGACCTGGGCGAGGCCTGGCGGCAATGGACCGGCCAGCCTTTCATCTTCGGGTTGTGGATCGCCAGCAGGGAAGCGGTGCGGACAAGGCCAGCGGAAGTCCAGGCCGGGGCCAGGCTGCTCATCGAGGCCAAGAAATGGGGACAGGCGCACCTAGAGGCCATCTCCGCCGTGGCCGCTCCGAACAGCATCCTCACGGAGCAGGAGATGCGCTCGTATTTCGACGGGCTGGTCTACGACCTCGGCCCGGAAGAGCTGACCGGCCTGCGGCTGTTTTACGAGCTGCTGGCCGAGGCCGGGGTCATCAACACTGCGCCAAGGCTGGAGTTTCTGCCCCTGGGCTGAAAGGCCCCGGCGCGTAAGCCGTCGGCCCGCTTAGCCGTCGGCCGAGTTGCGGACGTGGTCGATGAACAGGTTGGCTGCGGGCAGAAGCTCACGTCCCTGGCGCTGGATGAGGTAGAAGGAGCGCTCCAGCAGCTGGGGCATCACCTCCAGCTCCACAAGCTCACCCCGGTCCAGATAGGGCTGGGCGGCCAGACGCGAGACCACGCTCACGCCAAGGCCCGCTCGCGAGCACTGCAGAGCCGCTTCTGTGCTCTCCACCCACAGGGACACCTTGAGTTCGCCGATGGACATGCCCGCTCCCTTGAGCAGGGTCTCCAGGTAACGGCGCGTGCCGGAGCCGCGCTCGCGCAGGATCCAGGGCCAGGGGCGCAGGTCCTTCAGCGATTTGGGGGCCGGGCGAACAGAGGCGATGTCTGCAGCGGCCACAAGCACGAGTTCGTCGCGGCGCAGGGGGTAGAAGGCGATGCCCTGCTGCTCCGGCTGCGAACCCACGATGCCCAGCTCAAGCCTGCCCTGGCCCACCTGGCGAATGATGGAGTCCGTGTCGCCGATGGTCAGATGCACGCGCAGGGAGGGGTACAGCGCGAGAAATGTCTTGAGGAGGTTCGGCAGTATGTAGTTGGCCGGGATGGTGCTGCCACCGAGGAGCAGGTCGCCCACCACCATGTCGCGCAAAAGCCCGATCTCGGAGTTGATGCGCCCCACCTGCTGGAAGACCTGCTTGGCGCCGCGGTAGAGCACCTCGCCGGCCTGGGTGGCCAGAACCGTGCGCCCTAGGCGGTCGAACAGGGGAACGCCGAGTTCCTCTTCCAGGTTGGCCACATGTGCGCTGATGGTCGGCTGAGAGAGCTGCAACTCAAGTCCAGCCTTGGAAAAACTTTTGAGTTCATAGACCTTGCAAAAGGCCTCAAGCTTGCGAAAGTCCATTGGTACCCCCCGATGTGTCGGTTGTAATACATCAGACTTCCCGATATCGCAAGTCAAAAAAGAAGGGGCGACATAGTCGCCCCTCATTTTCTTGATTGAAACCGTGCCTGCTAGACGACAGCCTTCTTCATGGGCTTGGCGGCCTTGGGCGCAGCCTTGGGCTTTTCAGCCTTGGGCTTTTCGGTCTTGGGCTTGGCGACCTTGGGCTTGGCGACCTTGGCGGGCTTTTCAGCCTTCTCCTCGGTCTTTCCCTCAGCGGTCTCCTTGGTCTTGGCTGCAGCAGGAGCGGCCTCGGCAGGAGCTGCCTCGACTTTCTTCTCAGCCAGCTTGGTCAGCTCAAAGATGACCATGGGCGCGGCATCGCCGACGCGCGGGGCGGAGAGCTTCACGATGCGGGTGTAACCGCCCTGGCCGCCAGCGTAGCGCGGGCCAACGTTGTCGAACAGGTGCTGCACGAGCTTGTGGTTGCCCAGGATCTTGAAGGCCTGACGGCGGGCCGACAGGTCGTCCTTCAGGGCCAGGGTGATAAGCCCGTCGACCACTGTGCGCAGTTCCTTGGCCTTGGCCTCGGTGGTGCGGATGGTCTCATGGGCCATGACCGCCCGCGCCATGTTCTTGAACATGGCCTTGCGGTGCGAGCTGTTCCGGTTCAGCTTTCTTCCGGACTTATTATGCCTCATTTCTTTCTTTCCTCTTGAGCAATTCCTGGAATTTCTTCTCGGAGGTCTCGTCGGTCATGCCGAAGCGCAGGTCCATGCTCTCGAGCACGCGGCGGATCTCGTCCAGGGACTTGCGGCCAAAGTTCTTGGTCTTGAGCATGGCGGCCTCTGTGCGCTGCACCAGCTCGCCCACATAGGCGATGTTGGCTGCCTTGAGGCAGTTGGTGGCGCGCACGGAGAGCTCAAGCTCATCAATGCTCTTGAGCAGGTTCGGATTGAGGTCGAGGTCGTTGTCGGCGCTCTTCTTCTTGTCCGAGGAGGTCTCGTCGAAGTTGATGAACACGGACAGCTGATCCTTGAGGATCTTGGCGCTGTAGGCCACGGCGTCCTCAGGGGACAGCGAGCCGTCGGTCCAGACTTCGAGCAGGAGCTTGTCGTAGTTGGTCATCTGGCCGACGCGAGCCTGCTCCACCATGTAGGCCACTTTCCGCACGGGCGAGAAGCTGGCGTCCAGGGTGATGAGCCCGATCTCGTCGTCCAGGCCCTCGTGCATCTCGGACGGCACATAGCCCTTGCCCATGCGGATCTCAAGCTCCATGCGGAACTCGCGGTCCTCAGAGAGGGTGGCGATGTGCTGCTCGGGGTTGAGCACGCGGACGTTCTGGTTCTCTTTGATGTTGCCAGCCGTGACCGGGCCCTTCTTCTTGGCCTCAAGGACCAATTTCTGGGGCTCGACACTGGTCATGGCCAGGCGCACCTGCTTCAAGTTGAGGACGATCTCGGTGACGTCCTCAAGCACACCCTTGACGGTGGTGAATTCGTGCTGCACGCCCTCGATGTGCGCGGCAACAATGGCCGCGCCCTGGAGGGAGGACAGAAGCACACGCCGGAGCGAGTTGCCAATGGTGGTGGCAAATCCGCGCTCCAGAGGCTCACACACAAACTTCCCGTACATCTCGGTGGACTTGGGGTCGCGCACGAGCTGTTCCGGCTTTACCAGCTCGGACCAGTTGCGTGTGTTGATAAGCTTGTCGCCGTTTTGAATAAGCATGCTTACCCCTGCTTATTTGGAGTACAGTTCGACGATGAGCTGCTCGTTGATCGGGAACTGGATATCCTCACGGGTCGGCAGCGCCTTTACCACGCCCTTGAAGGCCGCGCCATCGCTCTCGAGCCAGGAGGGGCATCCGCGACGAGCAACAACCTGCTGGGCCTCGGTAATGACAAGAACCTTGCGGCTCTTTTCCCGGACCTCGACGACATCGCTCGGGCGCACCATCAGGGACGGGATGTTGACCTTGCGGCCATTGAGCACGAACAGGCCGTGACGCACCATCTGGCGGGCCTGATCGCGCGAATTGGCAAAGCCAAGGCGATAGACGACGTTGTCCAGGCGGCGCTCAAGCAGGATGAGCAGGTTCGCGCCGGTGACGCCCTTCTGGGCTTCCGCACGCTCAAAGTAGTTGCGGAACTGGCCTTCAAGGATGCCGTACATGCGACGCACGCGCTGCTTTTCACGCAGCTGCACGGCGTAGTCGGTGAGCTTCTTGCGCAGCTTGCCGGCAAAGCCGGGGGCATACGGACGACGCTCATAGGCGCACTTGTCGGTGAAGCAGCGGTCGCCCTTGAGGAAAAGCTTCTGGCCTTCGCGGCGGCAGAGCCTGCATTTCGCTTCGGTGTAACGAGCCAAGTTGATTCCTCCTTGATCTAGACGCGACGGCGCTTGGGAGGCCGGCAGCCGTTGTGCGGGATGGGGGTCACGTCGCGAATGAAGCTCACTTTCATGCCAACATTATTGATGGCGCGCATGGCTGCCTCGCGACCGGAGCCGGGTCCCTTGACGAAGATGCCGACCAGACGCATGCCACAATCCTGCGCCTTGCGGGCGGCAGTTTCGGCGGCGATCTGCGCGGCAAAGGGCGTGCTTTTGCGGGAGCCCTTGAAGGCGGCACCGGCGCTTGCCCAGCTCACCACATTTCCCTTCAGGTCAGTGAAGGAGATAATGGTGTTGTTGAAGCTGGCATGCACGTGGACCAAGCCCACCGGAATGCTTTTCTTCTCTTTCTTTTTCCCAGTGCGACGGGGTTTAGCCATGTCTGTCCTCGCTTCGCCCGAAGGCGATGATGTACGTCATTCAGGAAATGCGGATGCGCCATGATCGCTCATGGCGTCATCCGGCGTAGTCCGAGCCTTAAGCCGTGACTACTTGGTGGGCTTCTTCTTGCCCATCACGGTGCGCCGCGGGCCCTTGCGGGTGCGGGCATTGGTGTGGCTACGCTGTCCGCGCACGGGCAGACCCTTGCGGTGGCGCAGGCCACGGTAGCAGCCAATGTCCATGAGGCGTTTGATGTTCTGCGTCACGTCGCGACGCAGGTCACCCTCGACCTTGTGGTTGGCCTCGATCTCCACGCGAATGAGGTTAACGTCCTCATTGGAGAGATTGTCAGAATTCTTTGTCCAATCGATCCCGACAGTGTCGAGGATCTTAAGCGCCGTCGTATGGCCGATGCCATAAATGTACGTCAGCGCGATGTCCAGCCGCTTGTTTCTGGGCAGATCAACGCCAGCAATGCGAGCCACTCTCGTACCCCTCTCTTAACCCTGACGCTGCTTGTGACGGGGATCTTCGCAGATAACCCGCAAAACGCCGCGCCGACGGATGATTTTGCACTTGGGACACATCTTCTTTACGGAAGGCCGAACTTTCATGCCCTACTCCACTTTGCTTGGCGCCTAAGGACCAGCGCCATTCTTCAGCATTATGCCAGGCCTTGGGCCAAGCGTTTTACACACAAACTTGAGACGGAGGAAAATATATGCCTTATCAGGGAAAGGCAAGCTTTTTCTAACCACTCACGGTCAGAATAAGAGGACCATCCGTCGTCACCGCCACAGTATGCTCAAAATGGGCCGCCTTCTTGCGGTCCTTGGTCACCGCCGTCCAGCGATCCTCAAGAACCTCAACGTCATAGCTGCCCTCGGTGACCATGGGCTCGATGGCCAAAACCATGCCGGGCTTGAGCGTTACCCCGGACAACCCCTTGGGCACGAAATTCGGAATCTCCGGCTTTTCGTGCAGTTTCACCCCAATGCCATGCCCCACAAAGCGCCGTACGACCCCAAAACCGGCCTCCTCTACGCATTCCTGCACCGCAGCGCTGATCTCGTAGAGGTTCTTGCCACTCACGGCCTGGGCAATGCCCCTGTCCAGGGATTCCCTGGTCACGTCCATGAGCCTCTGGGCACTCTGGCTGACCTTGCCTACAGCGAAGGTGCGTGCGGAGTCCCCATGGAACCCGCCAGCAACCACGCCCATGTCGATGCTCACGATGTCCCCTTCCTTGAGAATGCAATCCGTGGAGGGGAAGCCGTGCACAATGACCTCGTTCACCGAGCAGCAGATGGCGAAGGGAAAGCCAAGGTAGCCCAGAAACGCCGGGCGTACCTTGAACTGATCGCACATCTTGCGGGCAATGTCTTCAAAGAGCATGGTCGGCACGCCGGGTTTAACGGCCTGGCCGATCTCATCCAAAATCAGGGAGACGATGCGACCAGCCTCACGCATGAGACCGATCTCTTTCTCATTCTTGAGAAAGATCCCTCTGGCCTTCTTCAAACCGCTACCTGCCCTTGACGCGGGCTTTGTTGCCCATGAGACCTTCGTACTGACGCGAGATCAGATAGGACTCAATCTTGCCCATGAAGTCCATGGCCACGCCCACCACGATGAGCAGACTGGTGCCACCAAAGTAGAAGGGAATGTTGAACTGACTGATGAGCATCATGGGCAGCACGCAGATGAGCGCCATGTACAGCGCACCCCAAAGGGTGATGCGCGACAAAACACGGTCGATGTACTCGCGGGTCTTGGCCCCGGGCCGGATGCCCGGTATGAAGCCGCCCTGCTTCTGGATATTCTCCGAGATCCCCTTGGGATCAAAGAGAATGGCCGTGTAGAAGTAAGAGAAGAACAGGATCAGCCCAATGAACGCCACGTTGTAAAAGATCGACGAGGGGCTCATGTACTGCGACATCTTCTGCAACCATTCGACGCTGGAGAAATTCGCCAGCGTGGCCGGAAAGAGCAGGATGCTCGAGGCAAAGATGGGCGGGATGACACCTGCGGTGTTGATGCGCAAAGGCAGGTGCGTGGTCTGGCCACCGACCATCTTCCGGCCGAGCATGCGCTTGGCGTAGTGGATGGGGATGCGGCGCTGACCGCGCTCGACGAACACGATGAAAGCCAGGGTGGCCGCCATGAGCGCGCCGATGAGCAACAGGATGATGAGCGAGAGTTCGCCGGCAGTCATCAGCCGCACGGTGTTCATCACGGCCGAGGGCAACCCGGCCACAATGCCCGCGAAGATGATCATGGAGATGCCGTTGCCGATGCCCTTCTCGGTCATCTGCTCGCCCAGCCACATGAGGAACACTGTTCCCGCCGTGAGGGTGACCATGGTCACCAGGCGGAAACCCCAGCCCGAGAAAAGCACCAGCGATGCGCCGGTGGGGCTGGACATGCTCTCTAGGCCGACAGCCACGCCCAGGCCCTGGATGCAGGTGATGAGCACCGTGCCGTAGCGTGTGTACTGGGTGATCTTCTTGCGGCCCTCGGCGCCCTCATCCTTGCTCAAGCGCTTCAGCTCCGGGCTGACCACGGACAGAAGCTGCAGGATGATGGAGGCCGAGATGTAGGGCATGATGCCCAGTGCGAAAATGGACAGCTTCTTCAAGCCGCCGCCGGAGAACATGTCGAACAGGCCGAACAGGGTGTTCGAGGCGCTGTTGAAGAACTCCGTCAGCGCGTGGCTGTCCACGCCCGGCACCGGGATGTGAATCCCGAGGCGGTAAACGGCCAGAAGAACGAAGGTCCAAATAAGCTTCTTCTTCAGCTCAGGCAGTCGGGCGAGGTTTTCTACACCGGAGAGTGCCACAGATACTATCCTTCCAGAGCTTTGACGGTTCCGCCGGCCTTGGTGATCTTCTCCGCAGCAGCAGCGCTGAAGCGGTGGGCCTCGATGGTCACCTTGACGGTGACATCACCCCTGGAGAGCACCTTGAGCGGCATGCCGCCCTTGCACAGGCCACGGGCGTAGACCGCTTCCATGGTGATCTCATCAGCGCCGGGGAAGGCCGCCAGCAGCTGATCAAGGTTGATGGCCTCATAGATCACGCGGTGCGGGTTCTTGAAGCCGCGCTTGGGCAGACGGCGCGCAAGGGGCATCTGACCGCCCTCAAACCAGGCCGGACGTCCACCGCCAGAGCGGGAGTTCTGGCCCTTGTTGCCGCGCCCGGAGGTGCAGCCAGTGCCGGAACCGGGGCCACGGCCAACGCGCTTGCGCTGGGCGTACTCTTCCGGGAAGGGATACAGTTCGTGCAGTCTCATGACTTGGTAACCTCAATCAGGTGATTCACTTTCGCGATCATGCCCGCGACGGCGGGGGCTTCCTCAAAAGACTTTTCCTGCCGGATGTGCTTGAGGCCCAGTGCGTCCAGGGTCTGGCGCTGTTTGGGCGTACAACCAATGCGGCTGCGGAGGAGTTTAATCTTAAACACGGTGGACCTCGCTTATCTGACCCGAAAAGGGTCTACTTCCTGGGGGTGGAGACCGTCTTGCCGAGGATCTCGGACACGCTCTCGGCGCTGCGCAGAGACGCCAGGCCGCACATGGTGGCGCGCAGGACGTTGTGCGGGTTGCAGGTGCCGATGGCCTTGGTCAGGATGTCGTGGACGCCCACGGCCTCCATGACGGCGCGCACCGGGCCGCCGGCGATGATGCCGGTGCCGCGGCTGGCGGGCTTGAGCAGGACGCGGCCGGCGCCGAAGCGACCCATGACCTCGTAAGGCAGGGTGCCTTCCAGCACGGGCACGACAATCATGTCCTTGCGGGCGCGGTCCGTAGCCTTGCGGATGGCCTCAGGCACTTCGTTGGCCTTACCAAGGCCGAAACCGACCTTGCCCTGACCATCGCCCACGACGACCAGGCAGCTGAAGCTGAACCGGCGGCCGCCCTTGACGACCTTGGCCACGCGGTTGAGATACACAATCTTCTCGATGAAGCCGGAATCATTCTGTTCCATTTTTAGACCCACCCCTAGAATTTGAGGCCGCCCTCGCGGGCGCCGTCGGCAAGGGCCTTGATTCGGCCGTGGTACAGGTACCCGTTGCGGTCAAAGACAACGGTCAAGATATTCTTGGCCTTGGCCTTTTCCGCTATGTCCTTGCCCACACTAGCGGCGCCCTCGCGGTTGGCCCGAACGGCTTCGCCAGCGCGGGTCATGGTCAGCGTGGAAGAGCTGACAAGGGTACAGCCGGTCTCGTCGTCTACGAGCTGGGCGTAAATGTGCACATTGGAGCGGAACACCACAAGCCGGGGCTTGTTCTCGGTTCCGTTCACCTTCTTGCGGATGCGCAGCTTCCTGCGATGCCGCGCCTGTTCTTTGGTCATCTTCATCGCCGCACTCCGCTATTTTTTAGAACCGGACTTGCCGGCCTTACGCCTGATGTGTTCTTCAATGTACTTGATGCCCTTGCCCTTATACGGCTCGGGCGGACGCACACGTCGGATCTGCGCGGCCACTTCACCCAAAAGCTGCTTGTCGATGCCGGTCAGGTGCAGTTTGTTGCCCTCGACCGCGGCCTCGATGCCCTGAGGCAGAGGATACTCCACCGGGTGGGAGAAGCCGACAGTGAGCACAACGCTCTTGCCTTGCACAACGACCTTGTAGCCGACGCCGATGACTTCAAGGGTTTTCTTGAAGCCCGTGGTCACACCCTCGACGCAGTTGGCCAAGAGCGTGCGGCGAAGTCCGTGCTGAGCGCAGGCTACGCGGGACTCATCGACCCGAGACACCAACATTTCATTTCCTTCCATCGCATAGGTGACGGACGGATGCACGGGGGTGGACAAGGAACCCTTCGGGCCCTTGATCTGCACGGCGTCAGCGCCGACTTTCACCTCCACCCCGGCAGGGATGGGAACAGGTTTTTTCCCGATACGAGACATGTTTACCTCTTCTACCAGATTTCACAAAGGAGTTCGCCGCCGATCTTATCGGCGGTGGCCTTGGCACCGGGGAGCAGGCCACGCGAGGTGGAGAGGATGCAGATCCCCAGTCCATTCTGGACCTTGGGGATGTCCTCAACGCCCACGTAAACGCGACGCCCGGGGGTGCTGACCTTCTTGAGCCCGCAGATGGCGGACTTGCCAGAGGCGTACTTGAGGGTCAGCTTCAGCTTTCCCTCCGCACTGGCGCACTCGGAAATGTAACCCTCAGCCTTGAGGATTTCGGCAATGGCCGCTTTCATCTTGGACGCAGGCATCTCCACTGTGGAGTGGAAGGCGCCGTGCGCGTTGCGGATGCGAGCGAGCATGTCGGCAATGGGATCAGAAACAGACATAATCAGATCTCCTTGGACTTACCAGCTGGATTTACGCACGCCGGGGAGTTCACCGGCCAGGGACTTGTTGCGGAAGCAGATTCGGCAGCAGCCGAACTTGCGCAAATAAGCCCTGGAGCGTCCACAAATGGGGCAGCGATTGTAAGCCCGGACCTTAAACTTCGGCTTGCGTTGGGCTTTCACCCTGAGACACGTCCTGGCCAAACCGGTTTCCTCCTATTTTTTGAAAGGCATGCCAAGGAGGTCGAGCAACAGCTTGCCTTCCTTGTCCGTCTTCGCGGTGGTGGAGATGGTGACGTTCATGCCCTTGACCCTTTCCACTTTATCGATCTCCAGTTCAAAGAAGATCGTGTGCTCCTTGATGCCCATGGTGAAATTGCCACGGCCGTCAAAGCCCCGGTCCGGCACGCCACGGAAGTCGCGCACGCGGGGCAGGGCAAAGGACACGAGCTTGTCATAAAAGTCCCACATGCGCTCCCCGCGCAAGGTCACGCGGCAACCCACGGGCTGTCCCTCGCGCAGCTTAAAGGCCGCGATGGACTTCTTGGCCTTGGTGACCACGGCCTTCTGGCCGGAGAGCTTGGTCAGCTCCTCGACAGCGGCGTCGATGAGCTTGGGGTTCTGGCTGGCTTCACCCAGACCGATGTTGAGCGAAATCTTGGTGATCTTGGGGATCTCCATGCTGCTCTTATAGCCGAACTCTTTCTTGAGCTCGCCGGCAATCTTCTCGGTGTAAACTGTTTCAAGGCGTCTCATGGCGACCTACTGGATGGTTTCGTTGCACTTCTTGCAGAAGCGAACTTTCTTGCCGTCTTCATTCACCCGGTAGCCGACGCGCGTGGCCTTGGTGCAGGCATTGCACACCACGGCGACGTTGGAGACATGCACGGGGGCTTCCTTTTCCACGATGCCGCCGGGCTGATTGGCGTAAGGATTGGCCTTGGTGTGACGGCTGGCCTTGTTGGCGCCCTCGACCAAGATGCGGTCCTTCTTGCGAAGGATCTTCAGCACCTTGCCGATCTTTCCCTTGTCTTTGCCGGCAAGGATCATCACCTTGTCGTCTTTACGAATCTTGCAGTTCATGATGCTATCCTTTCGTCCCAATACCGAAAGCCTACAGGACTTCCGGGGCCAGGGACACGATCTTCATGAAGTTCTTCAGACGCAGCTCGCGGGCAACGGGTCCGAAGATGCGGGTTCCCAGCGGCTCGTTTGCATTGTTCAGCAGAACGGCGGAGTTGCTGTCGAACCGGATGAAGGAACCGTCGGGACGGCCAACTTCTTTCTTGGTGCGCACAACAACGGCCTTCATCACAGCGCCCTTCTTCACTTTGGAGTGGGGCATGGCTTCCTTGACGGACACGACAATGATGTCGCCCACCGAGGCATAGCGGCGTTTGGAACCGCCGAGCACCTTGATGCAGCACAGCAGCTTGGCACCGGAGTTATCGGCGACGTCGAGATTGGTTTCGCTCTGAATCATGGCTGTACCTACACCGCTTTATCAACGATTTTGGACAGGTGCCAACGCTTGCGCGCGCTCAGGGGGCGGTGCTCAATGATGGTTACCGTGTCCCCGATCCCGCAGTCATTGTTGGGATCATGGGCCATAAACTTCTTGCGGCGGCGAATGTATTTCTTGAACAGCGGATGCTTGATGAGCGTGGCGACGCTGACCACAATGGTCTTGTCGGCCTTGTCGCTCACCACGACGCCGGTGAGAGTCCGCCTGTTGCTTTCGTGAGTCGTCTCGGACATGGCCTATGCTCCCATTGCGCGCTGAGTCTGAATGGTCAGAATGCGCGCGATGTCTTTCTTGACAGCGGGGATGCGCTGTGTGTTCTCCAACTGCGCGGTGGCATGCTGGAAACGAAGGTTGAAGAGCTCCTTGCGCAGGTCGACCAGCTTGTTGCTGAGCTCGCCCGCGTCCAGGGCCCGCAGTTCCTTGGCGTCCATTATTCAGCGCCCTCCTTGACCACGATTACCGTCTTGACGGACAGCTTGTGCATGGCGCGGGTCAGAGCGACCTTGGCAACCTCAAGCTCAACGCCCTTGACCTCATACAGGATGCGCCCGGCGCGGATGGGCGCGGCCCAGCCATCGGGAGCGCCCTTGCCGGAACCCATGCGGGTTTCAGCGGGCTTCTTGGTGGTGGGATAGTCCGGGAACATGCGAATCCAGACCTTACCGCCGCGCTTGATGTGGCGCATGATGGCGATACGGGCGGACTCGATCTCCTGAGCCGAGAGCTTTCCCGGTTCCAGGGACTTCAGGGCCACATCGCCGAAGGCGATGGTGCTGCCCTTAACAGCGGGACCCTTGATGCGGCCCTTCTGTTTCTTGCGGTATTTCAGTTTCTTTGGCGAAAGCATGTTACTTCCCTACCTTGTCAAGAATCTCACCCTTGAAGATCCAGACCCGGACGCCGATGATGCCGTACGTGGTCTTGGCGGTCGCGTAACCGTAGTCGATGTCGGCGCGCAGGGTGTGCAGGGGCACGCGGCCATCACGATACCATTCGGAGCGTGCGATCTCCGCACCGGCCAGGCGGCCTGCGCAGGCGACCTTGATGCCCTCGGCCCCGAACTTGCGGGACAGGGCCACGGTGCGCTTCATGGCGCGGCGGAAGGCCACGCGGCGCTCCAACTGGGTGGCGATGCTCTCGGCCACGAGCTGGGCTTCGACCTCGGGACGGCGGATCTCGGTCACCTCGATGGTGATGTCCTGTCCGAACTCCTTCTTGAGGTCGTCACGCAGCTTCTCGATCTCGGCGCCCTTGCGGCCGATGACGATGCCCGGACGGGCAGTGTGCAGCACAAGGCGCACCTTGCCGCCAGCGCGTTCGATCTCAATCTTGGCGAGACCGGCGTGGTAGAGCTTCTTCTTCACATATTTGCGGAGCTGGTCGTCCTGGAGAACGAAGGCTGCATAGTCCTTCTTGCTGAACCAGCGGGAAAGCCAGTTCTTGGTATACCCCAGGCGGAACCCGATCGGATGTACTTTCTGACCCATGGCGCCCCCCTACTTTTCCTTCACGATGACGGTTATGTGGCTGGTGCGCTTGAGGATTCTGTAGGCACGGCCCATTGCGCGAGGCATGATGCGCTTCTGGGTCGGACCTTCGTTCACCATCACATTCCCCACCACGAGGGCGTCCACGTCGCAGCCGGGAATCTGCCCGGCGTTGGCGATGGCCGAGTACAGCACCTTGCTGATCAGCTGAGCCGATTTCTTGGGCGTGAACTTCAGGATGTTGAGCGCATCCTCAACCGGCTTGCCCTTAATGTTCTCCGCCACAATCCGCACCTTGCGCGCCGAAATGCGCAGGTACTTGGCGATAGCTTTGGCTTCCATTGCTGCGCTCCCTACTTGCCCTTGGATTTCTTGTCCGCAGCGTGTCCGAAGAAAGTGCGGGTAGGCGAAAATTCGCCCAGCTTGTGCCCGACCATATTCTCCGTCACGAACACGGGGATGAACTTACGGCCATTGTGGACCGCGAACGTGAGCCCGACCATCTCGGGAAGGATGGTGGACCTGCGGGACCAGGTCTTGATGACGCGGCGGTCCTTGTTCTCGTTGGCGATGTCGGCCTTCTTCTGCAGATGGCCGTCCACAAAGGGACCTTTCTTGATTGATCTGGCCATGTTCTACTCCTACTTCTGCCCGCGGCGCTTGACGATAAGCTTGGAGGACGACTTCTTCGGCTTGCGGGTCTTGTAACCCTTGCTCGGCATGCCCCAGGGGGAACACGGATGCCGACCGCCGGAGCTTCTGCCCTCGCCGCCGCCCAGAGGATGGTCGACCGGGTTCATGGCCACGCCGCGCACCTCAGGCCGACGGCCCTTCCAGCGATTGCGGCCGGCCTTGCCCAGGGTGATCTTTTCGTGGTGGATGTTGCCCACCTGGCCGATGGTGGCCATGCAATGGGAGAGCACCTTGCGCACCTCGCCCGAAGGGAGGCGAAGCAGGGCGTATGTGCCCTCCTTGGCCACCAGCTGGGCGTAGGCGCCGGCGGCGCGGCAGAACTGGCCGCCACGGCCGGGGTGCAGCTCGACGTTGTGGATGACCGTGCCCACCGGGATCTTGGACAGCACCAGCGCGTTGCCGGGCTTGATGTCCGCAGTCTCGCCGGAGAGTATCTGGTCGCCCACCTTGAGGCCCAAAGGAGCCAGAATGTAGCGTTTCTCGCCATCGGCATAGTGCAGAAGGGCGATGCGCGCGCTGCGGTTGGGATCGTATTCCACGAACGCGACCTTGGCGGGAACGCCGGTCTTGTTACGACGGAAGTCGATCTCGCGGTACGAGCGCTTGTGACCGCCGCCACGGCGACGGCTGGTGATGCGGCCGAAGTGGTTGCGACCGGACTTCTTACACAGACCACTGGTGAGGGACGGTTCCGGGGTGCTCCGAGTGATCTCCTCAAAGGTGGAGATGGTCTGGAACCGGCGTCCAGCCGAAGTGGGTTTTACCTTGCGGACGGACATGTCTAAACTCCCTCGAAGAACTCAATTTTGTCGCCCTTGGCCAGGGTGACGAAGGCCTTCTTGTATCCCGACACCTTGCCGATGGTCCGCCCATGGCGGAGACGGCGGGAGGGACGCCTGCGGACGATGTTCACGGCCTCGACCTTGACGTTGAAGGCGGCCTCGACGGCACGCTTGACCTCGATCTTGTTGGCGGAATTCGCCACAACAAAGGACACCTGATTCAGGTATTCCTTCGCGAGGTTGGCCTTCTCGGTGATGACCGGGCGGATGATAATTTTCGTGTAGTCCATGCTACTTCAACCTCTCCTGAACTGAAACTGCGGCACTCTCAAGCATGATCAGCTTCGGGTACAGCAACACATCGTATGCGTTGAGTTTGTCAGCCGGGAGCAGCTTGATGCCAGGCAGATTGCGCGCCGAAAGAAGGACGTTATTATCCACTTCCGTGAAAACAATCAAGACCTTTTCCAGTCCGAGGGTTTTGGCGACCTCGACAAAGTGCTTGGTCTTGAAGTCCGGAACGTCGAGTCCCTTCAGCACCATCAGGTTGTCTTCGCTCAAACGCGCGGACAAGGCCATCTTCAGCGCCAGGCGGCGAATCTTGCGGTTGACCTTGAACTCGTAGCTGCGGGGCTGGGGTCCAAAGATGACCGCTCCGCCGCGCCAGATGGGCGAACGGCTGGAACCGGCGCGGGCGTGGCCCGTACCCTTCTGCTTCCAGGGCTTCTTGCCGCCGCCGGAAACAAACGCGCGGGTCTTGGTGGAGTGAGTGCCGACGCGCTTGGCGGCCAGCTGGGCACGCACCACGAGGTGCATGATCTCGGGGCGGACTTCCACCTCGAAGATCTCCGGGGACAGTTCGAGGCTGCCCACTTCCTTTTTGCTCTGGTCGAACACGGTAACAGTTGCCATGATTGTGTCCTTCTAGCCGGCCTTGCGGATCATCACCAAGCCGTTTCTGCAGCCTGGCACCTGGCCCTTGACCACGATGATGTTATCCTCAGGGCGGACATCGACGATTTCCACGCTTGACAGGGTCACGCGCTCATCGCCCATGTGTCCGGGCATTTTCTTGTTCTTGAACACGCGCGAGGGCTCGGTGTTGGTGCCGATGGAGCCGCCGGAGCGGTGCACCTTCTCTGCGCCGTGGGATGCCTTCAGGCCCTTGAAGTTGTAACGCTTCATGACGCCCTGGAAGCCCTTGCCCTTGCTGGTTCCGGTAACCTTCACCTTCTCGCCAGGCTGGAAGATGTCGACAGTGATGTCCTGGCCGACTTCATAGCCCTCGACGGCCTCCAGGGGGAACTCCCTCAGGTGGCGGTAAAAGCCTTTGTCTGCCTTGGCCTGATGGCCTTTGGCGGGCTTGGTGAGCTTGCGCTCGGGGATGGCGTCGAATCCGACCTGCAGGGCGTTGTAGCCCTCCTTCTCCGAGGTCTTGATCTGAAGAACCGGGCAGGGTCCGGCGCTGATGACCGTGACAGGCACAACCGTGCCGTCAGGGGCAAAGATACGCGTCATGCCGAGTTTGCGGCCGAGGAGTCCGAGAGTCTTTGACATGTCTCTCCCCTCCCCTACAGCTTGATCTCGACGTCGACACCGGCGGGCAGGGAAAGCTTGCCCAGGGCGTCGACCGTCTGCTGAGTGGGCTCCAGGATGTCGAGCAGGCGCTTGTGGATGCGCATCTCGAACTGCTCACGGGACTTCTTGTCCACGTGCACGGAGCGGTTGACGGTGGTTTTGAGGATGTTCGTGGGCAGGGGCACAGGACCAGCGATGGCCGCACCGGTGTTCCGGGCGGTATCGACGATCTCTGTGACAGCCTTGTCCAGGATGCGGTAATCGTAGGCCTTGAGCTTGATCCGAATTCGGTCGCTCGTCATCGCAGCCATACACTCTCCTTCGTTTCCGGGGGTTTGCACCCCTCGCGGCAGGCTTGCGTTGGCCTGCTGCTCCACGGAAATGCTGGGGGTTATCTGGTTCTCGTTATTTCGTTCCGGGGACACCCCCCGGACATTTTCTACGAGGCGGAACGTTGCCTTACTTTTTCTACTCTTCTCCTGTCAAGGGAAAAGTGCCTCCGGGGGCTACCGGAAGCTATTTCTTCTTCATCAGCTCCTCGGCAATGTTGCCGGGGACCTGCTCGTAGTGATCAAACTGCATGGTGAATGTGGCGCGGCCCTGGGTGCGCGAACGCAGGTCCGTGGCGTAGCCGAACATGTTGGACAGGGGCACCTGGGCATTGATGACCTGGGAGGAGACACGCGCCTCCAGGCTGCTCACCCGGCCACGGCGGCCGTTCAGGTCGCCCATGACGTCGCCAAGGTAATCCTCGGGGGTCACGACCTCAACGTTCATGATGGGCTCAAGCAGGACAGGACCGGCCTTCTGGGCCGCTTCCTTGATGGCCATGGAGCCGGCCACGTAGAAGGCCTGCTCGCTGGAGTCGACCTCGTGGAAGGAGCCGTGGACCAGCCTGACCTTGACGTCCACAGCCGGGTAGCCAGCCATGATGCCGTTCTTCAGGGCGTCTTCGATGCCGCGGCCGATGGGGGCGATGTATTCCTTGGGAATCAGGCCGCCCTTGATGTCGTCCTCGAACAGGTAGCCACCGGCCGGGTTGGGCTCGATCTCGATGACGACATGCGCGTACTGGCCGCGTCCACCCGTCTGCTTGGCGTGCTTCATGTCGCACTTGGCAGGCTTGGTGATGGTCTCGCGGTATGCCACGCGGGGTGCGCCCACGTTGGCGTTGACGTTGAACTCGCGCAGGAGGCGGTCAACGATGATTTCCAGGTGCAGCTCGCCCATGCCGGCGATGAGGGTCTGACCGGTCTCCTCGTTGCCCTTGACGCGGAACGAGGGGTCTTCCTTGGTCAGCTTGGCCAGGCTGGCTGAGAGCAGATCGCGGTCGGCCTTGGTCTTGGGCTCGATGGCGACCTCGATGACCGGCTCCGGAATGTCCAGGGACTCCAGGAGCACCGGGGACTTGACGTCTGCCAGGGTGTCACCGGTGGAGACGCTCTTCAGGCCGACGGCGGCGACGATGTCACCGGCCAGGGCGACCTTGATCTCTTCACGCTTGTTGGCGTGCATCTTGAGCAGACGACCGATGCGTTCCTTCTTGCCATTGCCCGCGTTGACCACGGTGGCGCCGGACTCGATGCGGCCGGAGTAGACGCGCAGGAAGGTCAGGTGGCCGACAAAGGGGTCGGTCATGAGCTTGAAGGCCAGGGCAGCCAGCGGCTTGGTGTCGTCGCAGGGGCACTCGATCTTCTCTTCCTCGTTGTCGGGGTTGATGCCGATCATGGCCGGAATCTCCAACGGGGAAGGCAGGTAGTCGATGATGGCGTCGAGCAGGGACTGCACGCCCTTGTTGCGGAAGGCGGTTCCGCAGAGCACCGGGCAGATCTTCATGGCGATGGTGGCCTTGCGGATGCCCAGGATGATCTCATCCTCGGTGAGTTCCTCGCCGGCGAGGTACTTCTCCATCAAGGCTTCGTCTTCCTCGACCACGGCTTCGAGCATGATCAGGCGCAGCTCGTCGTACTTGGCCTTGAGGTCGGCGGGGATTTCGACGATGTCGAAGGCCACGCCCTTGTCAGCGGCGCGGTCAACGTAGATCACGGCGTTTCCGCGCACGAGATCGACCATGCCCGCGTAGGAGTCTTCGGCTCCGATGGGGATATGCAGAGGCACAGGCTTGGCGCCCAGGCGGGTCTTGATCATGTCCACGCAGCGGAAGTAGTCCGCGCCGACGCGGTCCATCTTGTTGACGAAGGCGATGCGCGGCACGTTGTAGCGGTCGGCCTGACGCCAGACGGTTTCGGACTGGGGCTCGACACCGGCAACGGCGTCGAAGACGGCCACAGCGCCGTCGAGAACACGCAGGGAGCGTTCGACTTCCATGGTGAAGTCAACGTGCCCCGGAGTGTCGATGATGTTGATGCGGTGCTCACGCCAATAACAGGTCGTGGCCGCACTCGTGATGGTGATGCCGCGTTCCTGCTCCTGGACCATCCAGTCCATGGTGGCCTGACCGTCATGCACTTCGCCAATCTTATGGGAGACGCCGGTATAATAGAGAATGCGCTCGGTGGTCGTGGTCTTACCGGCATCAATGTGGGCCATGATGCCGATGTTGCGCTGCTTCTCGCTGGGGACAACTTTGGACACTGTTCTAACTCCCCGTGGCTACCAGCGGTAGTGAGCGAAGGCTTTGTTCGCCTCGGCCATCTTGTGGGTTTCTTCCTTCTTCTTCACGGCACCGCCACGATTATTGAAGGCGTCCAGCAGCTCGCCGGACAGGCGATCGACCATGCCCTTCTCACCGCGTCCGCGGGAGTAGCTGATGAGCCAGCGGATGGCCAGCGCGCTCTGGCGGTCGGGGCGCACTTCCATGGGCACCTGGTAAGTGGCGCCGCCAACGCGGCGGGACTTCACCTCAAGGTGCGGGCGCACGTTGTCGAGCGCCTTTTCGAAGGCGCGGATGGGATCTTCCTTGCTCTTCTCGCCCAGGGATTCCAGGGCTTCGTAGAAGATGCGCTCAGCGGTGCTCTTCTTGCCGTCGTACATGAGACGGTTGATGAACTTGGCGGCCATGCGGCTGCCGTAAACCGGATCAGGCAGAACCTGACGCTTGGTGACAGGACCTTTGCGGGGCATGGGTTATTCTCCTTCCCTTCGCTTTACTTGGGACGCTTGGCGCCGTACTTGGAACGGCCCTGGCGGCGATCAGAAACACCGGCGGTGTCGAGCGTGCCACGGACGATATGGTAGCGGACACCGGGAAGGTCCTTCACGCGGCCGCCGCGGATGAGCACAACCGAGTGCTCCTGAAGGTTGTGGCCTTCACCGGGGATGTACGCGGTGACCTCGATGCCGTTGGTCAGCCGCACGCGGGCAACCTTACGGAGCGCGGAGTTCGGCTTCTTGGGCGTTGTGGTGTACACACGCGTGCACACGCCGCGACGCTGCGGACATTCGAGCAGTGCCGGGGTCTTTTTGCGCTTGCCGATCTTTTTGCGCGACTTGCGGATCAACTGGCTGATAGTAGGCATGAACCCTCCGAAAAAGTGCTTATAAACAATGCAAGAGGACCGCTCTTATGCCCAAAGCGTCCTGTTGTCAAGTCCCCTGCCACATCCCCGGTCACGGGGAAATGGGCGGACGCCCTACTCTGGCGTCCACCCTTGGAGTTTCTCGCGTCCGGGGACGGACGCATTAAAAAGGCTCAATGAGCAACGGATCGTCCTCAAGCTCCTCAAGGAACTTGTCCGGACGCTCGGGCTGTTCGGGCACGCTGATCTCAGCATCGGCGTACTGGCGATAGCCCGTTCCGGCCGGAATCAGGCGACCCACGATGACGTTTTCCTTCAGGCCGCGCAGGGAGTCGGATTTGCCCGACAGCGAGGCCTCAGTGAGCACCTTGGTGGTCTCCTGGAAGGAGGCCGCCGAGATGAAGGAATCCGTCGACAGAGAGGCCTGGGTGATGCCCAGAACAAGCGTCTCGGCCGTGGCCGGTGCGCCTTCCCTGGCCATGACGGCGGTGTTCTCTTCCATGAAGCGGACCTTGTCAACCTGCTCCCCGATGAGGAAGCTGGTGTCGCCCGGATCAATGATACTGACCTTCTTCAACATCTGGCGAACGATGATCTCAATGTGCTTGTCGTTGATGTTAACGCTCTGCACCCGGTAGACGTTCTGGATCTCTTCCACCAGGTAGCGGGCAAGGAACTTCTCGCCCTTGATCTTCAGGATGTCGTGCAGCTCGGGATAGCCTTCGGTGAGCAGATCGCCGGACTCGACGAAGTCGCCTTCCTGAACGGTAATGTGCTTGCCCTTGGGGATCAGGTATTCCTTGGTCTCGCCGGTCTCGGGCACGACCACGATCTTGCGCTTGCCCTTGCTCTCCGCGCCAAAGGAGCAGATGCCGTCGATTTCCGAGACGACCGCCTGTTCCTTGGGCTTTCTGACCTCAAAGAGCTCGGCAACGCGCGGCAGGCCGCCGACGATGTCCTTGGTCTTGCTCGACTCGCGCGGGCGGCGGGCCACGATGTCGCCGGCGTGGATCTCATCCCCGTCCTTGACCATCAGGATGGCGCCCACGGGCATGGGGAACTCGGCCTTGAGCGCGCTGCCGGGACGCGGCACGGGATTGCCCTTCTCGTCATTGATGGAGATGGACGGGCGGAAGCTCGTGGTGCGGTACTCGATGATGGTGTAGGTGGCGCGCTGCGTCATGTCGTCCACGCGCTCCTGGTACGTCTTGCCTTCGACGATGTCCTTGAACTGGACGATGCCGTTGACGTCGGCGATGAAGGGCTCGTTGAACGGGTCCCATTCGGCGATGGCCTGGCCCTTCTTGATCTCCTGTCCTTCCTTGGCCAGCAGGCGCGCGCCGGAGGGCAGCGTGTACTTCTCGCGCTCGCGGCCCTGCTCGTCCACCACGCCAACCTGGCAGCTCTTGCCGAGGACCATGATGACGCCCTCGGAGTTGGTGACGTTGCGCATGCGCCAGAACACCACGCGGCCGTTGTGCTGGGCGTCGATCTTGGACTGCTCGATCTCGCGGCTGGCCGTACCACCGATGTGGAAGGTACGCATGGTCAGCTGGGTGCCAGGCTCGCCGATGCTTTGTGCCGCGATGATGCCCACGGTCTCGCCAACGTTGACGATGTGGCCCCGGGCCAGGTCGCGGCCGTAGCAGAAGGCGCAAATGCCCTGGGGGCTCTTGCAGGTGAGCCCTGAGCGGATGTGGATGGAATTGATGCCGGACTGGTCGATCTTCTCGGCAATGACTTCCTCGATGAGCGTGTTGGCGTCCACGATGAGCTCGCCAGTGTCTTCATCAAACACCGGGAACATGGTGGTGCGGCCCAAAACGCGCTCGGCCAGGCGCTGCTTGATCTCGCCGTCCTTGACATAGTGCGTCAGCTCCAGGCCGTCCACGGTGCCGCAGTCGATCTCGCAGATGGTCACGTCCTGGACCACGTCCACCAGGCGGCGGGTGAGGTAACCGGAGTTGGCCGTCTTGAGCGCCGTGTCCGCGAGGCCCTTACGAGCGCCGTGGGTGGAGATGAAGTACTGGAGCACCGAGAGGCCTTCGCGGAAGCTCGCCGTGATGGGCGTCTCGATGATTTCGCCCGAGGGCTTGGCCATCAGGCCGCGCATGCCGGCCAGCTGACGCATCTGGTCCTGGTTGCCTCGAGCGCCGGAGGTGGCCATCATGTAGATGGGGTTGAAGCTGGCGTTGACCTCGGCATCGCCGGTGCGCGCGTCGATGACCGTATCCTTCGAGATCTCCTCCATCATTTCGAGGGAGACCTCGTTGGTGGTCTTGGTCCACACGTCAACGACCTTGTTGTACTTCTCCGTGCGGGTGATGATGCCCTCGCGGTACTGGACCTCGATGTCCTCGACCTCCTGCTGGGCGGAAGCCAAGAGTTTGGGCTTGTTGTCCGGGATCTTCAGGTCCTTCAGGCCGATGGTCACACCCGCCTTGGTGGCGTAGTCGTAACCCAGGCTCTTCAGCTTGTCGCACAGGATGACCGTGGCCTTGGTGCCCGCAGTGCGGTAGGCCATGGCCACGAGGCGGCCGATGTTCTTCTTGTTCAGCACCAGGTTGACGTTCTCGAACCCGAGCTTCTCGGGCAGGAGCTCGCCGGCGATGATGCGGCCGCAGGTGGTCTCGGTGAGCACACCGCCGACGCGGCACTTGATGCGGGCGTGCAGCCCCAGGTGCCCGGCGCTGTGGGCGGCGATGACCTCCCAAGCCTCGGTGAAGATCATGCCTTCACCCTTCTCGAAGCTGCGGGCCGTGGTCAGGTAGTACAGGCCAAGCACGATGTCCTGGCTGGGGTTGATGACCGGGCTTCCGTTGGCGGGCGAGAGAATGTTGTTCGAGCTCATCATGAGCACGCGGCATTCGATCTGCGCCTCCACGGAGAGGGGCACGTGCACGGCCATCTGGTCGCCGTCAAAGTCCGCGTTGTACGCGGCGCAGACGAGCGGGTGCAGCTGGATGGCCTTGCCCTCGACGAGCAGCGGCTCAAAGGCCTGGATGCCCAGGCGGTGCAAGGTGGGCGCGCGGTTGAGCAGGATGGGGTACTCGCGGACCACGTCCTCGAGGATGTCCCACACGACCAGGTCCTCGCGCTCGACCATCTTCTTGGCGCTCTTGATGGTGGTGGCGATCTCGCGCTTCTCAAGCTCGGAGTAGATGAACGGCTTGAACAGCTCGAGCGCCATCTTCTTGGGCAGGCCGCACTGGTGCAGCTTCAGGTTCGGGCCGACCACGATGACCGAACGGCCGGAGTAGTCGACGCGCTTGCCCAGCAGGTTCTGGCGGAAACGGCCCTGCTTGCCCTTGATCATGTCGGACAAGGACTTCAGCGGGCGGCCGTTGGTGCCGGTGATGGCGCGGCCGCGGCGGCCGTTGTCGAACAGGGCGTCAACCGCCTCCTGCAACATGCGCTTTTCGTTGCGGATGATGATGTCCGGCGCACCAAGCTCAAGCAGCCGCTTCAGGCGGTTGTTGCGGTTGATGACGCGGCGGTAAAGGTCGTTCAGGTCAGAGGTCGCGAAGCGGCCGCCGTCCAGAGGCACCAGGGGGCGCAGCTCGGGCGGAATGACCGGCACCACTTCCATGATCATCCACTCGGGCTTGTTGCCGGAGTCGATGAAGGCCTCAACGATCTTGAGGCGCTTGGTGATCTTTTTCTTCTTGGTCTGCGAGCGCGTGGTGGAGCTCTCCTCGCGCAGGGTGGCGCGCAGCTCCTCCAGGTTGATGGCCTCGAGCAGCTTGCGGATGGTCTCCGCGCCCATGCCCACGGTGACCACGTCCTCACCATAGTGGTCGATGACCTGGAGGTACTGGTCTTCGCCCAGCACCTGCAGCTTCTTCAGGCTGGTGTCGCCCGGATCGAGCACGATGTACGAGTCGAAGTAGAGCACCTTCTCCAGGTCGGCCATGGTGATGTCGAGCAGGGTGCCGATCTTGGAGGGCAGGGTCTTCAGGAACCAGATGTGCGCAACGGGCGCGGCCAGTTCGATGTGGCCCATGCGCTCGCGGCGGACCTTCGAGGCGATGACCTCGACGCCGCACTTCTCGCAGACGATGCCGCGGTGCTTCATGCGCTTGTACTTGCCGCAGTTGCACTCGTAGTCCTTCACCGGGCCGAAGATCTTGGCGCAGAAAAGGCCATCGCGCTCCGGCTTGAAGGTGCGGTAGTTGATGGTCTCAGGCTTTTTCACCTCCCCGAAGCTCCATTCGCGGATCTTCTCGGGGGAGGCTATGGAGATCTGGATCGCCTTCAGGTTGCGACCGGAGACGCCCAGATTCGTGGCTCCACGCATGGTGAACAGTTCGTCCAAGCTCATGGATTTTCCTCGTAAGTTTGACAGTTCCCTTAAGGCCCGGAAGTCCGGACCGACCCACCACCGGACAGGGGATGCCCCCCTGCCCTACTGCCGTCTGGCGGGCCTCTTCTTCTCGTCCTGGATCAGGTTCACATCCAGGCCCAGGGACATCAACTCCTTGATGAGCACGTTGAAGGACTCGGGCAGGCCGGCCTCCAGGAAGTTGTCGCCCTTGACTATCTTCTCGTACATCTTGACACGGCCGGCGACGTCGTCGCTCTTGACCGTGAGGAACTCCTGGAGCAGGTACGCCGCGCCGTAAGCCTCAAGCGCCCAGACTTCCATCTCGCCCAGACGCTGTCCGCCGAACTGGGCCTTGCCGCCCAGCGGCTGCTGGGTGACCAGGGAGTATGGGCCCGTGGAACGGGCGTGGATCTTCTCGTCGACCAGGTGGTGCAATTTAAGCATGTACATGACGCCCACGGTGACGCGGCTGTGGAAGGTCTCGCCGGAGCGGCCGTCGTACAGGGTGATCTTGCCGTCATCCGGCAGGCCCGCACGTTCCAGCCAGCCCCAGATCTCGGACTCGTCGGCGCCGTCGAAGACCGGGGTCTTGGTGATGATGCCGTGGCGCAGGTTCTTCACGGCAAGGGTCAGGTCCTCGTCGTTCATGCTCTTGATGAGGTCAACGGTCTCCTTGGCGGAGAACACGTCGTTCAGCTCCTTGCGCACCTGCTTCATGGCCTCGCCGTTCTCGATGAGCGCGTTCATCTGCGCGCCCAGCTCGCGGGCGGCCCAGCCAAGGTGGGTCTCCATGATCTGGCCGATGTTCATGCGCGAAGGCACGCCCAGCGGGTTCAGCACGATGTCCATGGGCGTCCCGTCGGCAAAGAAGGGCATGTCCTCCTCGGGCAGGATGCAGGACACGACGCCCTTGTTGCCGTGGCGGCCGGCCATCTTGTCGCCCACGGAGAGCTTGCGCTTCACCGCGACGTAGACCTTGGCCATCTTGATGACGCCCGGAGGCAGGTCATCGCCCTCGGTGACCTTCTCGCGCTTCACGTCGTAGACGGTCTTGATGAATTTCACCTGGCGCTCGTAATCGCCCAGGATCTGCCGGATCTGGTCGTTGACGTCCTTGGAGGAGAACAGGCCGGAGAGCTTCTTCAGCGGCAGGTCGTCCAGAACCTCGCGGGTCAGCGGGCGATCGGACTCGACGAGCACCTCGCCCTTCTTCTTGCCCATGAGGGGCTGGGCGATGGTCTTCTTCTCGGCCACTTCCCACACGCGCTCACGCACGTTGTCGGTCAGCGCGGCGATGTGCTTCATCTCCTTCATGTCAAAGGCAGCCAGAGCGGCCTGCTCGATGGCCAGGGTGCGCTCGTCCTTCTCGCCGCTTCTGCGGTTGAAGACCTTGACGTCGACCACGGTGCCTTCGATTCCAGGCGGTACCTTGAGCGAGGTATTCTTCACGTCGCGCGCCTTATCGCCGAAGATGGCTCTGAGGAGCTTCTCTTCCGGGGTCAGCTGGGTCTCGCCCTTGGGCGTGATCTTGCCGACCAGGATGTCGTCGGGCACGACCTTGGCTCCCAGGCGGATGATGCCGCAGTCGTCGAGGTTTCTCAGCATCTCCTCGCTGACGTTCGGGATGTCGCGAGTGATCTCCTCGGGTCCGAGCTTGGTGTCGCGCGCGACAACCTCAAACTCCTCGATGTGCACGGAGGTGTAAACATCCTCCTTGACCACGCGCTCGGAGATGAGGATGGAGTCTTCGTAGTTGTAACCGCACCAGGGCATGAAGGCCACGAGCAGGTTCTTGCCCAGGGCAAGCTCGCCGTTCTTGATGCCCGGGCCGTCGGCCATGACATCGCCCTTCTTGACGATCTGCCCGACCTTGACGCAGGGGCGCTGGCCGAAGCAGGAGTTCTGGTTGCTCTTGTGCCACTTCTGCAGCTCGTAGTGCATGGCGCCGCCGGTGTTCGGATTCACGGCGTCGTCGTAGTTGACGATGAGGCGCTCGGCGTCGGCGAAGTGGACCACGCCGTCAGCCTTGGCCAGGATGCAGGCCCCGGAGTCGCGGGCGACAACACCCTCCATGCCGGTGCCGACGAGCGGCACCTCGCTCTTGAGGAGCGGCACGGCCTGGCGCTGCATGTTCGAACCCATGAGCGCGCGGTTGGCGTCGTCGTGCTCCAGGAAGGGAATGAGCGCGGCGGAGATGGACACGATCTGGCTGGGCGAGATGTCCATCATGGTGACGGTCTCGGTGGGCACGATGTTCACGTCGCCAGCAATGCGCGCCTGGACCAGCTGGGCCTGGATGGTGCCGTCGGCGTCCAGCTTCAGGCTGGCCTGGGCCACGGACTCGCTGGCCTCGCGGGAGGCGTCCATCCACATGATCTCGTCGCCGGCGCGGCCGTCCTTGACCACGCGGTACGGGGTCTCGATGAAGCCGTAGTCGTTGACGCGGGCATAGGTGGTCAGCGAGACGATGAGGCCGATGTTCGGTCCTTCAGGCGTTTCGATGGGGCAGATGCGGCCGTAGTGGGAGGTGTGCACGTCGCGCACCTCGAAGCCCGCGCGCTCGCGGGTCAGGCCGCCGGGTCCCAGGGCCGAGAGGCGGCGCTTGTGCGTCACTTCGCTCAAAGGGTTGGTCTGGTCCATGAACTGCGAGAGCTGGCTGGTTCCGAAGAACTCCTTCAGCACTGCGGCCACGGGCTTGGGATTGATGAGGTCATGGGGCATGAGCGTGGACACTTCCTGCAGGCTCATGCGCTCCTTGATGGCGCGCTCCATGCGCACCAGGCCGATGCGGTACTGGTTTTCCACCAGCTCGCCCACGGGGCGCACGCGGCGGTTGCCCAGGTGGTCGATGTCGTCGGCCGGGCCGTGGGAGTCCTTGAGCTTCACCAGCACCTTGACCGACTTGAGGATGTCCTCGTTGGTCAGGGTGCGCAGCTCCAGGGACTCGCTGATGCCCAGGCGCGAGTTCAGCTTGTAGCGGCCCACCGTGGACAGGTCGTAGTAGTCCGAGCTGCGGAACAGGTTCTCGAAGAAGCTCGCGGCGATCTCCGAGGTGGGCGGGGAGCTCGGGCGCAGGCGGCGGTAGATCTCGATCTGCGCCGTGGCCAGGTCCGTGGTCTTGTCCGCAGCGAGCGTGTCGCGCATGGAGGAAGAGACGTCCATGCCGCGCGTGAAGAGTACGCGGATCTCCTTGACGCCCGTGGCGCGGATGGCCTCAATGATGTCGGCGGAGAGCTCGGTGGCGGCCTCGAAGGTGACTTCGCCAGTGGCCTCGTCCACGATGTCCTGGGCCAGGAACTGGCCGAGCAGGGTGTCGGGCGAGACCTCCATGGTCGTCATGCCCTCCTTCATCATGTCGCGCCAGGCCTTCTTGGTCACCGGGCGGTTCTTCTTGACCGCGACCTTGCCGTCGGACAACACGATGTCCTCGAAGGCGTCTTCCTTGCGGTACTGATCCTTGAAGAGCTTGCGCAGCACGCGCTCGCCGTCGAAGATGTACTCTTCGTGGTCGTAGAAGTAGTCCAGGATGTCGGTCTTGGTCAGGCCCATGGCCTTGAACAGGATCGTGGCGGGCATCTTCCGGCGGCGGTCGATGCGCACGTAAAGGATGTCCTTGTGGTCGAAGTCGAAGTCCAGCCAGGAGCCGCGCATGGGGATGATGCGGCAGGAGTAAAGCACCTTGCGGCTCGAATGGGTCTTGCCCGAGTCGTGCTCGAAGATGATGCCCGGCGAACGCTGCAGCTGGTTGACGATGACACGCTCGGTGCCGTTGATGATGAAAGTGCCCTTGTCGGTCATCAAGGGAATGGTGCCGAAGTAGATGTCCTGTTCCTTGATGTCGCGGATGGTGCGCGCACCGGACTCTTCGTCGACATCGAACACCACCAGGCGCACGATGAGGCGGATGGGCGCCTCAAAGGTCAGTCCCTTTGCGATGCACTCGTCCTCGTCGTACTTGGGGTCCTGGATGATGTAGCTGACATACTCCAGGCTGGCGGTCTTGTTGAAGTCCTCGATGGGAAATACAGAGCGGAAGACAGCCTCAAGTCCCAGGTCGGCACGGCTGGCCGGTGGCACATCGCGCTGCAAAAATTTCAGGTACGAATCCACCTGGAGTTCGAGCAGGTGCGGAATCGGAAGGGTATTGGCAATCTTTCCGAACAGTTTAGTGAGCTGGGCCATTGTCACCTCATCGAGCGAGACGGTTGGTGTTCACAGAAGAAGCCGCGCCCCTGTGGCGAAGTACCATGCAGGGGGGACTCGTGGCTACTCCCGGTCCAAAAAAGGCGGAAAATGTTGCGTAATTAAGCAGTCCCCAGGTGGAATCAGATCTCCGCTAGGGGGAAGGGATGAAATTTGGGCCACGGCGAAACACGTTCTCAGCCAGCAAGCCATTCGCGCCAGCACTTGCGGCGCGCCTGAACCCGGACCGGGTCAGACGGTCTTGGGCTCACTTAAAAAATAAAGACGGATCAAAGGACGCACCCCATTTGGGATGCGCCCTTTGACCGGAAACACTTCAGTTTGAAGTGCGGATCTACTTAACCTCGACGACGGCGCCAGCCTCAAGCAGCTGCTTCTTGGCGTCTTCGGCGTCGGCCTTGCTCACGGCTTCCTTGATGGTCTGGGGAGCGCCGTCAACCTTGTCCTTGGCTTCCTTCAGGCCCAGGCCGGTGAGGGCGCGGACAACCTTGATGACGCCGATCTTGTTGGCGCCGGCTTCCTTCAGGATGACGTCGAACTCGGTCTTCTCTTCGGCGGCTTCAGCCGGGGCGCCAGCGGGGGCGGCGGCAAAGGCGGCCACGGGAGCGGCGGCGGAAACGCCGAACTTCTCCTCGAGCTCCTTGATGAACTCGGCCAGATCGAGAACGGTCATGCTGGAGATGAACTCAACAACCTGCTCTTTGGTAACGGACATGGGATATTCCTCCTGGAAAGTTGCGTTTGCTTTGGTTGACTGGGGTTACTGGGCTTCAGGGGCCGCTTCAGGGGCCGCTTCGGGGGCTGCTCCGCCTTCCTTCTGCTCCTTGATTGCATTCAAGGCGTACAGGAAGTTGCGGAGAATGGCCGCGAACACGCCGACGAAGTTGGTGGGCACCGCATTCATGGTGCCAAGCAACTTGGCCAACAGTTCGGGCTTGCTCGGCAGCATTGCAAGCTGCTTCACGCCCTCCTCGTCAAGGAACTTTCCCTCAAGGCTGCCGTAACGCATGGTGAGCTTCTTGCTCCCCTTGACGAATTCGGACAAGGCCTTGGCCAGGGCAACGGGATCATCGTAGCCCAAGGCAACTGCACAGTTTTCCTTAAGACGCTCATTTAAGACAACGTGGGACGTGTCCGTGAGCGCCAACCGGGCCAGGGTGTTCTTGACGACTTGGTAATCGACTCCGGCCTCGCGGAGCTTGGCACGCAGAAGAGTCATCTCCTCAACGCCCATGCCCTTGAAGTCGGTGACGACAGCGATGTTCGCGCGCGCAGCCTTTTCATGCAGCTGCTCGATGATCTGGGCTTTATCTTGCCTGTTCATCGTGTCTCGCTCCTCGTCGTTCTTTGGCCCGGAAAGCAAAGTACGTCTCGGCAGGTGATTAAGGGCTATCCGCCCGCCTGCTTTCTTCGACTCAACTTCCCGTGCTTACATAATCAAACCGGTGGGCGGCCGATCCGCCCGTGCCGGGTATTAGACTTCCAGGAACTTGCGCAGGGTCTGGGTGTCGATCTTGACGCCCGGGCCCATGGTCGTGGCCACAGCCATGGCCTTCAGGTACGTGCCCTTGGCCGTGGAAGGCTTGAGCCGGTTCACGGTGTCCAGCAGGGCCGAGAGGTTCTGCAGGAGCTTCTCAGCTCCGAAGGACTTCTTGCCGATGGAGGCGTGAATGATGCCGGCCTTGTCGACCTTGAACTCCACGCGGCCAGCCTTCAGCTCGCGGACGGCGTCGCCCACGTTGAAGGTGACGGTGCCGGTCTTGGCGTTGGGCATCAGGCCACGGGGGCCAAGCATGCGGCCGATCTGGCCGACCTTGGCCATCATGTCCGGGGTGGCAACGGCGTTGTCGAAGTCGAGCCAGCCGCCCTTGATCTTCTCCACCAGCTCGTCGCCGCCGCACTCGTCGGCTCCGGCCTCTTTGGCCTCGGCTTCCTTGTCCGGCTTGCAGAAGACGATGACGCGAGCGGTCTTGCCCAGGCCGTTCGGCAGGGGACAGGCGCCGCGCACCATCTGGTCGGAGTACTTGGGGTCGACGCCGAGGTTGATGGCGACATCAACGGTTTCGTCGAACTTGGCAAAGGAGTTGTCGATGGCGAGCTTGACAGCCTCGTTCACCGCATAACGCTGCGTCTGATCAAAGCCTTCAGCGGCCTTGTCGTAGTTTTTTCCGTGTTTCGGCATGGCGTATCCTCGCTACCCTATGACTTCAAGGCCCATGCTGCGGGCAGTGCCAACGACGCAATTCATGGCGGCCTCAAGGGACTTGGCCGTCAAATCGGGCGTCTTAAGCTTGGCGATTTCCTCCACCTGGGCCATGGTGACCTTGCCGACCTTGGTCTTGTTGGGCTCGCCGGAGCCCTTCTCGATCTTGGCGGCCTTGAGCAGGAGCACCGGAGCCGGCGGGGTCTTGGTGATGAAGGAGAAGGTGCGGTCAGCGTACACGGTGATGATCACCGGGATGATCATGCCCTTCTGGTCCTGGGTCTTCGCGTTGAAGGCCTTGCAGAACTCCATGATGTTCACGCCGTGCTGGCCCAGCGCCGGACCCACGGGGGGGGACGGGTTGGCAACGCCGGCAGGGATCTGCAGTTTAACTTTACCAGTGATTTTCTTAGCCATTTTTATATCCTCGCAGGCGGTTTCCCGCCGCAGTCGAACAGGGTCCGTCTAGCCCTTCGTCACCTGGACGAAGTCGAGCTCCACCGGGGTCTGACGACCGAAGATGGAGACGGCCACGCGGAGCTTGCCCTTGTCGTAATTCACGTCCTCGACGACGCCATTGAAACCGCTGAAGGGGCCGTCGATGACCCGGACCTCGTCGCTTCTCTCGAAGTTGAACTTGGGCCGGGGCTGTTCCTGCCTGCTCTCCATCATGGAGAGAATGGTCTGTGCTTCGGTGTCGCGCATGGGAGTGGGCCGGTTCTTGCCGCCCACAAAGCCCGTCACACGCGGGATGGACTGGATCAGATGCCAAGAGTCGTCAGTGAGGATCATCTTCACCATGACGTAGCCCGGATAGAACTTCCGGGTCGTGGTGCGACGCTCCCCCTTGACCATCTCCACCACTTTCTCAGTGGGGACGACGACCTCAAGGACCTGGCCCTTCTCCTGACCGGTTCGCATCATCTCAAGGATGGTCTTCTCCACACGCTGCTCGAAACCCGAGTAGGTGTGTACGATGAACCAGCGGGCCGGTTTTTCCCCGCCAACGGCGCTTTCTTCAGTCACTTGCGCTCACCTGCCAGGGGGTTAGGACAGCACAGTCTCGATGATCTTGGAAAACCCAAGATCGACGAGGCCGAGAAACAGGGACATGACCAAAACAAGGACCATGACCGCCGCACAGGTTTGATACGTCTCCTTGCGGGAAGGCCAGGTGATCTTTTTCAGTTCAACCTGGGCTTCCTCGAAGAAGATTTTGAGTTCCTGCGCCTTGGCGGCAATACCCGTTTTTTCGGGCAGTTCCGTGCCTTGCGGGCCGCTGGAGCCTTTCGCTGTATGTTTCGACATTGTTCTCCCCATGTTGGGGGTGTGTGGCAGGCCAGGTAGGATTCGAACCTACAGCGTCCGGTTTTGGAGACCGGTGCTCTAGCCGTTAGAGCTACTGGCCTGCATGAATACTACTTGATCTCGCGGTGAACCGTATGCTTCCTGTCGAAGGGGCAATACTTCTTCACTTCGAGACGACCCGTAGTGTTCTTCTTGTTCTTCTCCGTCGAGTAATTACGCCGCTTGCACTCGGTGCAAGCAAGCTGGATATTGACTCGCATGGATTACTCCAGGATCTCGGTGACAACACCCGCGCCAACGGTGCGGCCGCCTTCGCGAATGGCGAAGCGCAGGCCCTGCTCCATGGCGATGGGGTGGATCATGTCAACGATGAAGGTTGCATTGTCGCCAGGCATAACCATCTCGACGCCCTCTTCCAGGCTCACGACACCGGTGATGTCCGTGGTGCGGAAGTAGAACTGGGGACGGTAGCCGGAGAAGAACGGCGTGTGACGGCCGCCCTCGTCCTTGGACAGAACGTAGACCTCGGCCTTGAACTTGCGGTGGGGCGGGATGCTCTTGGGCTTGGCCAGAACCTGGCCGCGCTCCACATCTTCACGCTTGATGCCGCGCAGCAGCACGCCGACATTGTCGCCAGCCTGACCCTGGTCGAGAATCTTGCGGAACATCTCGACGCCGGTGCAGGTGCTCTTGACGGTGTCCTTGATGCCGACGATCTCGACCTCGTCGCCCACGGTGATGATGCCGCGCTCGACACGACCGGTCACGACGGTGCCGCGGCCGGAGATGGAGAACACGTCTTCGATGGGCATGAGGAAGGGCTTGTCAATGTCGCGCTTGGGCTCGGGGATGTAGGTATCGCAGGCTTCCAGCAGGGCCAGGATGCACTTGCACTCCTCGCTCTTCGGGTCGTCGCTCTCCAGAGCCTTCAGGGCGGAACCCTGAATGATGGGCACGTCGTCGCCGGGGAAGCCGTACTTGGTCAGCAGCTCGCGCATTTCCAGCTCGACCAGCTCCAGCAGTTCGGCGTCGTCGACCATGTCGCACTTGTTCATGAAGACGACCATGTAAGGCACGCCGACCTGACGGGCGAGCAGCAGGTGCTCACGGGTCTGGGGCATGGGGCCGTCGGTGGCGGCCACGACCAGGATCGCGCCGTCCATCTGGGCAGCGCCAGTGATCATGTTCTTGATGTAGTCGGCGTGACCAGGGCAGTCGACGTGGGCGTAGTGACGATTCTTGGTCTCGTACTCCACGTGTGCGGTGGCGATGGTGATGCCGCGCTCTTTCTCTTCCGGAGCCTTGTCGATCTGGTCGAAGGCAACGTAAGAGCCCATGCCCATCATCGACGCCGTCTTGGTGATGGCGGCGGTGAGGGTGGTCTTGCCGTGGTCGATGTGACCGATGGTGCCGATGTTGACGTGAGGCTTCTTGCGCTCAAATTTGGCCTTACCCATTTTGGAACCCCCTGTGCTTCGTGTCAGCGGTTGTCCGTGAAAAAGATATGGAGCCCATGAACGGAATCGAACCGTTGACCTCTTCCTTACCAAGGAAGTGCTCTACCGACTGAGCTACATGGGCCTAAGATCGCCTTAGGAGGCCCCCGATGGGCCTGGACTTTGGAGCGGGAAACGGGACTCGAACCCGCAACCCTCAGCTTGGAAGGCTGATGCTCTAGCCAATTGAGCTATTCCCGCGCGGTAATTCCGTAGTCCATACGACAGTTACAGTCCTGTCTCCTACGACGTTTCTTGCCGCGTATGTGGTGGTGGGGGGAGGATTTGAACCTCCGAAGGCTGACGCCGACAGATTTACAGTCTGTTCCCTTTGGCCACTCGGGAACCCCACCATTCACTTCGTAAACTGGAGCTGGCGATGGGACTTGAACCCGCAACCTGCTGATTACAAATCAGCTGCTCTGCCATTGAGCTACGCCAGCGCGAACGTGGACATATACATGCCCCGCCCATGAATTGCAAGCCTTTTCATCCACTGATGGCGCCGTGGACACCGGCAATTCCCTCGTTTCCAAGGCCGAACTCTCTATTTTGATTCACCCCTGCTTGTCAACTGATTTTCCCCGCGCACGCAAAAATATTTCCTATTTCTTGAAATTTACCCAAAATATCCCTTTGACGGACCTCTCTTAAAGACCTATCTCCCTCTCGCCATGCAGACACTTCCCTTTGCCCCCAACGCCCCCTGGCTCGCCCCTCTGGCCGGCTACTCGGACCTTTCCTTCCGCATGCTCTGCCGCACTTTCGGCGCGGCCTGCGCGGTGACCGAGATGGTCAGCGCCAAGGGCCTGGTCTTCGGCGGGCACGGCACCACCCGGCTGTTGACCTCAAGCGAGGGCGACACCCCCCTGGTGGTCCAGCTTTTCGGCTCCGAGCCCGACATCTTTGATCGCGCCATGCCGTTGCTGCTTGAGCGCGGGTTCACGCACTTCGACCTCAACTGCGGCTGCTCCGTGCGCAAGGTCACCAAGAGCGGCTCCGGCTCCGCGCTGATGGCCAAGCCCACCCTGCTCGAGTCCATCGTCAAGGTCATGGTGCGCCACGCCGGGGCTGGACAGGTGGGCGTCAAGCTGCGCCTGGGCATCCAACAGGGCGAGGAGAACTACCTGGAGCTTGGCCGACGCCTGGCCGGCCTGGGCGCTGGCTGGCTGGCCCTGCACCCGCGCACGGCCAAGCAGCTCTTCGGCGGCGCGGCCGACTGGAGTGCTGTGGGCCACCTGGCACGCGCCGTGGACATCCCGGTGCTGGCCAGCGGCGACCTGTTCTGTGCCGAGGACGCGGCCCGCTGCCTGGCCGAGACCGGCTGCGCCGGGGTCATGTTCGCGCGCGGGGCGCTCACCGACCCCATGATCTTCCAGCGCCTGCGCGACCTTTTGGCCGGACGCGAGCCTGCCCCGCGCACGGCCGAGTCCCTGGCCGCCACCACCGCCCTGCACATCCGCCTGGCCCGCAACCTGGAGGGGACCCCGCGCGCGCTCCGGGCACTGCGGGCGTTTCTGCCGCGCTACGCCAAGGGCTTTTCCGGCATCCGCGCGCTGCGCCAGGCCTTCCTTCTGTGCACGACCTGGGAGGAACTGGAGGCCACGGCGGGCAGCATCGCCACCCTCTGTGAAACCAGCACCCACCTTGACCCGGCGGACATCTCAGACGCAATCGACTTCACAGGCGGTTATGGGGCCTGATCCCCTGCCCTGCCAAGACTGTTGACTCCGATCCTTGCTTGGGACATTATAGTAAATGTCGCACCAGAATCGTGGTTCTGGAACACAGCGTCGTCTGGAGATGCTTGATATGGAAGTGATCCGCGCCCGGCTGGCGGGTTTCTGCATGGGCGTTGGGCTGGCCCTGAAAAAGCTCGATGACCTGCTGGCCAAGGACACTGGCCGCCCAACATTCATGCTCGGCCCCATCATCCACAACCCGCAGGTGCTGGAAGACTACCGCCAACGGGGCGTGGGCCTGGCCAGGTCCGTGGCCGAGGTGCCATCGGGCAGCCGCGTAGTCATACGCGCCCACGGCATTCCGGCAGACGAGGAACGCGAGCTTCTGGAGCGCGGCGTGGAGGTGGTGGACGCCACCTGCCCCAAGGTCAAACGCGCCCAGCTGCTCATCCGCGAACAGGCCGCAGCCGGACGCAGACTCCTGCTCTTCGGCGAGGACGACCACCCCGAGGTGCGCGGGCTGCTCAGCTACGCTGGTGAGGGCGCCTTTGTCTTCGAGACCCCGGGCGAGCTGTCCGTCCAGTCGCTCAGCCCGGAAACGCCCTATTTCCTGGCCGCCCAGACCACCCAGGACCGCCAGGGCTTTGAGCAGATCAGGGCCGACCTGAGCCTGCGCCTGAAGAACGATGTCGTGGTGCTGGAAACCATCTGCGACGCCACGCGCCTGCGCCAGGACGAGGCCATCCGCCTGTCAGCCCAGGCTGACTGCGTGATCGTGGCGGGCGGCAAGGCCAGCGGCAACACCCGCAGGCTGGCCCAGGTCATCGAGGCGCAGCAGACGCCCACCATATTGGTGGAAAGCGTTGACGATCTTTATGGCGTCGACATGCTGAAATATGGGAGAATGGGCTTAACCGCTGGCGCATCCACGCCGAAAAGAATAATTGATGAGATTGAAGCCCACCTCCGGGCTCTATAACGAACGTCCATCCGGGCCTCTCACTGAACCGCCGGAACACGGAGCCGCCGATGAGCACAAACGTTACCAATATCCTCCTCGAGGCTGGAACCAACGAACTGGAGATTGTCGAGTTCTACCTGGAGGAGCCGCACCCCGGGGGCGGAGAGTCCTACAAGGGCTACTACGGCGTCAACGTGGCCAAGGTCCTGGAGATCATCCGGATGCCCAAGATCACGGAGATGCCCCAGGTCTCCCACCCCTCGGTGCTCGGTGCCTTCAACCTGCGCAACCAGATCATCCCCCTGGTGGACCTGGCCCTGTGGCTCAAGAAAGATCACGGAGACAAGGAGCCGCCCAAGGTCATCGTCTGCGAGTTCAACAACGTGACCACGGCCTTCCTGGTCTCCGGCGTCACGCGCATCCACCGCATCAGCTGGGAGGAGGTGGAGGCGCCCAACAAGTACATGTCCTCGCTCGCCTCGAACTCCATCACCGGCGTGGTGCGCCTGGAAGGCCGCATCATCTTCATCCTGGACCTGGAAAAGATCGTGGCCGAGCTGAACCCGGAACTGGGCCTGCGCTTCGACGAGAACGTGACCTGGGAGGCCGACACCCAGTACCGCGCGCTCATCGCCGACGACTCCACCCTCATCCGCGAGATGATCGGCGACCTGCTGCACAAGGCAAACTTCATGGTCGAGAAGACCAACCACGGCGGAGAGTGCTGGGAGCGCCTGCAGCACATCAAGCAGATCGCCGAAACCGAGGGCCGGCCCGTGACCGACTACGTGCAGGTGGTCATCTCGGACATTGAGATGCCGGTCATGGACGGCCACAACCTGACCAAGCGCATCAAGGAAGATCCGATGCTCAAGAATCTTCCGGTGATCCTGTTCTCGTCCATCATCTCCGACAAGCTGCGCCACAAGGGCGACGCCGTGGGTGCGGACGACCAGGTCAGCAAGCCGGAGATCACCCAGGTGGCCAAGCGCGCCGTGGCCCTGATCAAGGAAAGGATCGAGGCCGCGCGGTAGCCCTGCCCAACGACTCTCCTGAGCGAATCAAGACCGCCCGGCGTCCTTTGGGGATGCCGGGCGGTCTTGTTTTGGGAAAAATCCGGGGCTCAGCGCCTGTTCACGGCCGCTGGCCTACGCGGCGGCGCCAGATGGCACTCGTGGCGCGGGTAGCAGGACCAGCCCGGCATGGACCCTCTGTCCCAGCGGCAGGCCCACGGCCTCGGCCAGGGGCGGCCACGCCGCCAAAGCGCGCAGGATATGGGTGCCGGATCAGGCGGCTAGCGGCCCATGAGCAGGGCGATGAGCCCTGGGAAGACCATCTCCAGGGTCATCAACACCGTCAGCCCCAGCACGATGACCACCGTGCCCCAGGCGATAATGTTGAATGTGGCCTTGTTGACGTACTCGCCCATGAGCCGCTTGTCGTTGATGAGCAGCAAGATGATGATGAGCACAAAGGGCAGCACCGCCCCGTTCACCACCTGGGAAATATACATGATGGCGATGAGCGGCGCGCCGGGCAGAAGGATGATGCCCGCAGACACGGCGATGATGACGGTGAACAGCCAGTAGAACTGCGGGGCCTCGCGGAATTCCTTGCCCACGCCAAGCTCCCAGCCCAGGCCCTCGCAGATGTAGTAGGACGTGGACAGGGGCAGCACGCAGGCCGCGAACAGCGAGGCGTTGAACAGGCCGATGGCGAACAGCCCGGTGGCGTAGCCGCCCACCAGCGGGGTCAGGGCCAAGGCCGCATCGGCTGCGGTGTTGACCGTGACCCCGGCCTTGAAGATGGTCGCCGCGCAGGCCACCACGATGAAGAAGGCCACGATGATGGCCATGAAGCAGCCCACAATGACGTCCAACCGCGAGAAGGCGTAGTTCTCCTTGGTGATGCCCTTCTCCACCACGCTGGCCTGCTGGTAGAACTGCATCCAGGGGGCGATGGTGGTGCCGACAATGCCGATCATCATGGTCACGGCATCGGGGGTGACGTGGAAGTCCGGCACCACCGAAGCCTTGAGCACCTCGCCCCAGTCCGGCCCGGACATGAAGGCGGCCACGGGATAGGCGATGTAGACCAGGCAGGCCACCAGGAAGACCTTTTCCACGATGCGGTAGGAGCCCTTGACGATGAGCAGCCAGACGACGATGGCGCCCAGGGGCACGGAGACATACTTGCTGATGCCGAAGAGCTCCATGCTGGCCGCGATGCCCGCGAACTCGCTGACGGTGTTGCCCATGTTGGTCAGGAACAGGGCGATCATGACGTAGAAGGTGATCTTGACGCCGAAGCTCTCGCGGATCAGGTCGGCCAGGCCCTTGCCCGTCACCGCGCCCATGCGCGCGCACATCTCCTGCACCACCACCAGGGCCACGGTGGTGGGCAGCATGATCCACAGCAGCGAGAGCCCGAACTGCGCCCCGGCCAGGGAATAGGTGGTGATGCCGCCGGCGTCGTTGTCCACGTTGGCGGTGATGATGCCCGGCCCGAGCAGCGCCAGGAACATGAACACGTTCCGGCGGTTGAGCTTGCGCAGAGGCGCGATGAATTTTGCTGCGGTCACTGTATCCTACCCCATCAATCCTAGAACTTGCGCAGGGACTTGTACTGCTTCCAGCGCAGGGCGAAGGGCAGGAAATGTTCCATGATGTCGTCGGCCGAGACGATGCCCGCCATCTTGCCGTCCTCTTCCAGCACAGGCAGTGCGGCCAGCTTGTACTGCACCACCAGCTCGAAGACCTCGTCCAGGGACGAGTCCACGTGCACGCTCTTGGGGTTGCGGCTCATGACCTCAGCCACGGGGGTCTCCCCGGCCGTGAGCAGCAGGCGCTTCAGGCTCAACACGCCGTGCAGCTGCTCACCCTCGTCCACCACATAGACATAATAGATGTTGTCGACCTCGGCGGCCAGCAGGCGCACCTGGGCCATGGCGTCGTCCACGGTGGCGTCGGGCATGACGAAGAGATACTCGTTGTTCATGAGGCCGCCGGCTGAGTCGTCCTCGTGCTCCAGAAGTTCCTGGACCTTCTCGGCGTCCTCGGGGTCCATGTACGAGAGCAGCTCCTGGGCCTTCTCGTCGGAGTACTCGGCCAGCAGGTCGGCGGCCTCGTCCGGGGGCATCTCCTCCAGCACGTCGGCGGCGTGCGCGTTCTCCAACTGGCTCAGCACGCGGCTGGAGTCCTCGGGCTCCATCTCGCCCAGGGCCTCGCCCGCCACGTCCATATCAAGCGAGTTCAGCACCGCCGAGACGTTCTGGTGCGGCAGCTGGGCGATGATGTGCGCCAGGTCGGCCGGGTGCAGGTCCGAAAGCTTGTCGCGGGTGACGGTGAGGGTCAGCCGGGAGAGGTTGGCGCCCAGGGGCTGCACGAACAGCCAGTCGATCTCCTTGCGCGCCAGGGGCCGGTGCAGCATCCCGCCCATGAGATCCCAGGCCTTGAGGTAGCCAAGGCGGCGCAGCACGCCCCGGAAGCCCACGTCCACCGCCGCCAGGCACAGGTCGTCCAGCATGGGTTTGAGCTTCAGGTCGTTGACGCGCACCACGCGCGCGCCGTCCACGTCCACGATCTGCTTGTCCAGGATGTCCCGGCGCATGAGCACCTCATCCTCAAGCTCAGGCACGTCGCCCGCGCCCTGCAGCTCGCCCTTGAGCGACACCACCACGGGGTTGAACAGGGCAATGTCGGCCCAGGGCACGCGCCGGATGTTCCCGGCCTTGCGCACCAGCAGGTGCTTCACCTGGGGCAGGGGCTCGCCAGGGCTCATGGCCACGTCCCACAGCCTGCCGATCTCTTGGCCGGACAGGCTGATGACCGGGCGGTCCAGCACCGCGCTCAGAAAGAGGCCGTCGTCGAGCTGTCTCATGCGGACCTCCAGGCGGATGCGGACAGGCGCGGGGCAATGTGCGCTCCCAAAAGCGGCGCGGCCGCAGGACGGCGCAGGGGCTCGCCGCCGCGAAACGCGGGCAGGTCCAGGGGACTTGTGAGCCGAATGAGGGTGCGGGGCATCGGCCACCTCCTGCATGTGCGTCGCCAGCGTTACGGCGGCGACGCGTCAGGGGCGGCCCGGAGTGCGCGCTTTGGGGGCGCCGGGCGGCTTCAGACGAGAGGGGCCGGGTAGGCTGGCAACTCGGGTTCGCTTAGATGCTCAAAATAATGAAACAAATCAAAGCATCTACTGTACGGGTCGTCCATTACATTCCTCAAAACGGTTAGGTTAAGCGAAACAGTATTAGGCCTGCGCAATGTCAGCTGTCAATCGCGCTTGTGAAACATTCGTGTGACGGCCAGAAGTTGTCCTGCTCCCCGGAACAGCTCCGGTGCAGGCCCCGGTTGGCCGAATACCAAAAGCCGGAAGCCCGCGACTGCGCGAACTCCGGCTCATCCAAGGCCGCCGCAAGGCTCAAACCGGAACGAGGCCCGGCAGACGATGCAGCGGCTGGTTATTTCTTGGTCTCTGACTGCTGGGTCGACTGCTGGGCAGGATCGGCCACGCCGTCCAGGCCCTTGCGCAGTTCGCGGATGCTCTTGCCGATGCTGGCGCCAAGCTGCGGGAGCTTGCTCGGGCCGAAGATGAACAGGGCGATGACAAGGACCAGCAGCAGGTGCATGGGCTGGAAAAGCTGTCCGAACATGGCGGTTCCTCCGTGTTCCCGTGGAGCGGCGGACGCATCTGGCATCCTGTGGTCCAGGGGAGGCTTGCGCCGGTTTCCCGGCATCATCCGGTCGGCGGGTCGGTTCTCGGGGTGTCGGTAGGGAACAAGATCCAACGGGGCCGATACTGTCTCAATCCAGGCGCGGGGCCGCTGCCGTTGGGCAAGGGCTCTCTCGCTTGGCAGGCCTTACAGCGTCCCTTCGCCCCCGTCAATACGCATCTTGAGATGTTGATACGCCTTTGCCGTGGCCACGCGGCCGCGCGGTGTGCGCTTGATGAACCCGCACTGGATGAGGAAGGGCTCGTAAATGTCCTCGATGGTGCGCGATTCCTCGGAGCAGGCCACGGCGATGGTCTTCACCCCCACCGGGCCGCCGCTGAACTGGTTCACGATGAGCGAGAGAATCTTGCGGTCCATCTGGTCCAGGCCGTACGGATCCACGTCGAGCTTGTCCAGCGAGTCCTCGGCCAGGGCCTTGTCCACCGTGGCCTGGCCCTGCACCACCGCATAGTCGCGAATGCGCCTGAGCAACCGCCCGGCGATGCGCGGGGTCCCGCGCGACCTGCGCCCGATGGCCCAGGCCCCCTCTTCGGTGATCTGCACGCCCAGGATTCCCGCCGCGCGCAGCACGATGCGGGCAAGCTCCTCGGGCGCATAGAACTCCAGCCGGAACACGCAGCCGAAGCGGTCGCGCAGGGGCGAGGTCAAAAGCCCCACGCGCGTGGTGGCGCCAACCAGCGTGAACGGCTCAAGGTCGATCTTGACCGAGCGCGCGCCCGGCCCCTGACCGATGATGAGGTCGATCTTGTAGTCCTCCATGGCGGGGTACAAGATCTCCTCCACAGTGGCGGGCATGCGGTGGATCTCGTCGATGAACAAAATGTCGTGCCGGGAAAGGTTGGTCAGGATGGCCGCCAGGTCGCCCACGCGCTCCAGCACCGGGCCGCTCGTGGAGACCATGTTCACGCCGAGCTCGCTGGCCATGATCTGGGCCAGCGTGGTCTTGCCCAGGCCGGGGTTGCCGGAGAACAGCGTGTGGTCCAGCGCCTTGCCGCGTTCCCGCGCCGCCTGGATGAACACGCCGAGGTTGGAGCGCAGGTCGTCCTGGCCGATGAAGTCGTTCAGCCGCTGCGGACGGATGGTGTCGTCCGGCAGGGAGCTTGGCGTGAAGTCGTCGCTCATGAGCGCGCCGCCGCGATCTTCTTCAGGGCCACCCGCAGGGCTGCGGAGGCGTCGATGTCCGGCTCGGCGTCGAAGATGTCCTTCATCATGCCGCGCGCCTCCTCCTCGGTGTAGCCCAGGGCCTTCATGCCCAGGATGGCGTCGAAATACTCGCTCTGGGGCAGGTCCTGGGCAGGGCTGGAGGTGAGCGGCCCGGTCTTGATGCCCGCCACCTTGTCCTTCAGCTTCCACATGATCTCCCGCGCGGATTTCGGCCCGATGCCCGGCACCGTGGCCAGCATGTCGGCGTCCTCGCGCAGCACCAGCTCGCGCAGGTGGTCGGGCCGGAAGTGCGAGAGGATGGCCAGGGCCTTTTTCGGTCCCAGCTTGTCGATGCCGATGAGCAGGCGGAACAGGTCGCGGTCGTCGTGGGCGATGAAGCCGTAGAGGTCGAGGGCGTCCTCGCGCACGATGAGGTGCGTGAAGAGGGCCACCTCCCCGCCCTTCTGCGGCAGGCCGACCAGGGCCGTGGTGGGCAGACTGATCTCGTAGCCCACCCCGCCGGGGGTCACAACCACGCAGCCCTTGCCGGTGACTTCCAGCAGGCGTCCCTCGATGTAGGCGATCATGTTGCCCCCGTCAGCTTGCGCAAGCGCTCCCCGTCAGCGGGAGCCGACGCACCCTGTAATCCGGCGAAGCCGGCGTTCGTTCAGATGGCAGATGGCCACGCCCAGGGCGTCGCTGGCGTCCAGCGCCCAGTCAGGCTTCTTGACGCCGAGGATCTGGGCGACCATGAAGGCCACCTGTTCCTTCTCGGCCCGGCCCACGCCCACCAGGCTCTTCTTGACCTGGGTGGGCGCATACCCGGCAACGGTGAGCCCGGCCACGGCGCAGGCGGCCATGGCCGCGCCGCGCGCCTGCCCCAGCTTGAGGGCCGAGGCGGTGTTCTTGGACACGAAGACCGTCTCGATGGCGGCCTCGACCGGGCCGTGGACCTTGATGACCTCGGCCACGCGGGTGAAGATGACGCCGAGGCGCTCGGCCATCTCGCCCCCGCTGGGGGTGCGGATGGTGCCCACGGCCACGAGCTCGGCCCGGCCCGAGGACTCGCGCACCACGCCATAGCCCGTCACCTGGCTTCCGGGGTCCAGCCCCAGCACCACGACAGGCTCGGCCACGGCCTTACCCCAGCTCTTCCATGATCTCGTCGGTGAAGTCGGCGGTGACGTACACGGCCGACACGTCCTCGTTGTCTTCCAGATTCTCCATGAGGTTCATGACCTTGCGCGCAGTCGCGGCGTCCACCGGGGTCAGGTTCTTGGGGATCATGGTCAGCTCGGATTCCTCCGGGATGATGCCGGCGTCCTCAAAGGCCTTCTCCACGTTGGAGAAATCCTCGGGCGCGGAGCGCACCTCGATGGAGTCATCCTCGACAACGACGTCGTCAGCCCCGGCCTCCAGCGCCACCTCCATGATCTGATCCTCGGTGTACTTGGAGCCGTCGAAGGAGAGCACGCCGCGCTTGTCGAACATCCAGGCCACGGAGCCGGGCTCGCCCATGCTGCCGCCGCCCTTGCCGATGATGTGGCGGACATCGGCGATGGTGCGGTTCTTGTTGTCCGTGGCGACTTCAACGAGCATGGCCACGCCGCCCTGGGCATAGCCTTCGTACATCATCTCAAACACTTCGCCGCCAGCCAGCTCGCCTGTGCCCTTCTTGATGGCCGTGTCGATCTTGTCGTTGGGCATGTTGGCGGCCTTGGCCTTGGCGACGACCGCGCGCAGACGGGCGTTCAGGGCAGGATCGCCGCCACCCTTGGCCGCCAGGATGATGTCCTTGGTGACCTTGGTGAAGACCTTGCCCTTCTTGGCGTCGGTTTTTTCCTTGGCGCGCTTGATGGTCGCCCATTTGCTGTGTCCTGACATTCTTCCTCCAAAAGATTCTTGATGCGGGCGCACAGCCCGGTGAACCCCTTACTTTAGCCGACATCCCCCTGAAAGCCAAGCCCTACCAGGAAGGTCTCCTTGCTCTCGGAGCGCGAACTCTTGGGCTTGAAACCGCGCACCTTCTCGAAATACGGCTTGAGCGACTCCTGGAAGCCCTTGGCGTCCGGGCCTTCGAAGATCTTGGCCACGAAGTTTCCGCCCGGCTTCAGGCGGCGCAGAGCCACATCACGGGCGCGCTCGCACAGCTCCAGGCTCCGGGCCTGATCCGTGAATTTGACGCCAGTTGTGCGCGGGGCCATGTCGCTCATCACCAGGTCAAAGGGCGCGAGCGGCTCCATGACGGCCAAAAGCTCCGGGGAGTCCTCGAAAGCGTCGTGCACGAGAAACAGCACGTTGTCCGGGAACTCCTGCTCCGTGGTCTGGATGTCCAGCGCCAGCACACGGCCAGCGGCCCCGACCTTCTGCGCGGCGAAGAGCGACCACGAGCCCGGCGCGGCGCCCAGGTCCAGCACCTTCATGCCGGATTTCAGGAGCACGAATTTGACGTCCAGCTCTTTCAGCTTGTACACGCTGCGAGCGGGATAGTTTTCCGCCTTGGCGCGCTTGAAAAAATGGTCACGATATTGTTTCATGGGGTGCCTGCTCGCGAACACCTAGCCCAAACCGGCCCCATTGCCAAGGAGCCTCATGCCCCCACGGCCCGAAAAACCCCGGCCAGACAGGCCGCGCGTCCTCGACGAGCTCGGCCTGACCAAGTCCCTGCCCGCCGGGCCGGGCGACTTTCACCTGCTCTGCGGCGCAGACAGCCATGGCGATGGGCAGGACGCGCTGTTCCTGGGCCTGGGGCCGGAGCCGGAGCGCTTGCCGGAGCTGTTCCAGGAGGTCCGGAACGCGCGCTTCATCGAGTGCCCGGAGCTGGCGGCACAGCTTGGTCAGGACGCCGAGAGCGGCTGGCGCGCACGCATCCCTGCAGATTTCGCCGAGGCCAAGCCGAGCGACCTCGTGGCCCTGGCCCGCAGCGGCACGCGCGTTGTTCTTTACGCGCCCGGCCCGCGCCTGTTTCCGAGCTTCTGGGGACCGCTGCTGGCCAAGGTGCAACTGGCCCTGTTCGCGAACGCCCCGGCTCCGCGCCAACGCCTGGCCTGGCTGCCCGGGGACGAGGGCGGGCTTTTGCGCATCGAACTGCGCGAGGCCCTGGAGGCCCTGGGTTTTTCCGTGCGCTTCACCGGGGAGGCCGGGGTCGAGGACTTCCGGGCATTGCTGGCCAAGGGCGAATGCCCGGAGCTGTTTCTGAGCGTGAACTTCAGCGGCCTGGACCCGCTGGGCGAGGCGTATCATCTGCTCGAAGCCGCAGGGGCGCGGGTGGCGGTCTGGTGCGTGGACAACCCGCTGCACCTCATCAGCGGGCTCAAGGCCCGGTACTGGACCAGGCTGCCGCTCTTCATCACCGATGCCTGGGCCGTGGAGCCGCTGAAGCGGCTGGGCGCGGAAACGGTCTTGCACCTGCCCCTGGCCGCCCGCGCGCGCGACCTCCAAACGGCTATGCCCCCGCCCGCCCCGGCCTGGGCGGATTTGGCCGGGAGGCTGGTGTTCGTAGGCCGCAGCGCCTTTCCGGGCAAGGACGGCTTCTTCGCGGGCTGCACGCTGCCGGAAGGCTTGTGGGCCGAGGCGCAGGCCATGCTGGGCCTGGGCCAGCGGCCGGATTTCGGCTGGTGGCTGGAAAAGCTGAAGATCGACCGGCTCTGGCCGGGCGCGGAGGTGCGCCGCGCGGGCTTCTGCGCCGAGGAAACGGGCCGGGCCTGGCGCACGCTGTGCCTGCGCCGCGCCCAGGCGGACCTGGGCCTGGTGACGGTGTTCGGGGACGAGGCCTGGCAGGGGCTGCTGCCGGAGTCCACGGACCTGCGCGGCTTCGTGGACTACTACACGGTCCTGCCGGCCATCGCGGCCAGAGCGGGCGTGAACCTGAACCTCACCAATCCGCTCTTGCCCTGCGGGCTCACCCAGCGGCATTTCGACACCTGGGCCTTTGGCGGGCTGCTTCTGTCCGATGCCGCGCCCGGCCTGGACCTCTTCCCGGCCGAGCTGACGCGGGAGATCACCTTCCGCGCGCCAAGCGACATCGCCCCGCGCTTCCGGGCGCTGACCTCCTCCCCAACCCTGGCGGCGGACCTGAAACGCGCCTGGCGCGCCGAACTGGCGCGGGCGCATACCTACGGGCACCGGGTAGCGGCTCTGCTGGAGCTGCTGGGACCAGCTGCCTGCTAACCACCCAAGACACCCCGCCCAATCAAGGGCATGCGGCATTGCTGCGCCTTGCCTCGTCCCCCCGCTTCTGCCCATCCGAACACTGCATTCTTTCAGCTCTCCCCCTGGGATGACCCTGCGGCGGGAGCCCATCCACAATGCAGTCAAGCCCTGACCGGATCAACCAGCGCTGACCCGCCACAGGTGCACCCAAAAGTGTCCCTGAAGCGCTATTTACAGCGCATCCCTGTACATAATTTGCGCGAAGCGTTTTCTGATAATAATTTTATACAATTATTCCAGGATGTTTACCTTGGCACGGGGTATGCTCATCCCTGCTTGGTGATGACACCACGGCCTGCCATGCAAGACTGGTCCAAGCCCAACCGATTGCAACCCGTGCTCCGGGCAATACGCCGGAGCAGGCAAGGAGACTGAACATGCATTGCAAAAACCTCAAGACCATGCTTGCAACTCTGTTGTGCCTGGGCGCGCTGGCCACGCCAGCCCTGGCGCAGTTCAACATCAGCATCGACCTTGGCGTGCCCCCGCCCCGGCAGCGCTATGAGGTGGTTCAAGAAATGCGCACAGGGTACGTCCTGATCCCAGGCTTCTGGTTCTGGGACGGACACCAGCACCGCTGGTCCAGCCAGCACTGGGTGGAGGCCCGGCCCGGCCACCACTGGCAGCAGGCCCGCTGGGAACAGCGTGGCAACCGCCATCACTTCGAGCCAGGGCGCTGGGAACCGGATCGTCGTGAGGACAGCCGTGAGGACAGGCGTGATGACAGACATGATGACAGGCGTGATGACAGGCGCGACAATCATGACCAGGGACGCCGCGACAACCCTGGCCGGGGCCACAGAGATGGGAATGACCGCTTCTAGCGGACTGACCAGCCCGCGCCCCGATTAAGGGCAGCGAAACAGACAAGAAAAGGCCCGGGAACAGTCCCGGGCCTTGTTTTGCGCAATCTCCCAGCTGCCCGCAAACCGGCAGGCTGGCACTCATTTCTCCAAGAGCGCCTTGATTCCAAAGTCGAGAGCCTGAAGCCGGAACCGGGGCACCTCTGCCAGCGCCTTCTCATCCACCTCGCGCAGAACGAGGTAGGCGGCGACATCGCTTGGCTGTTGGAGCGCAGCCTTGCGCGTCTCGCGGTAGCAGGCGGCCAGCCGGGCCTCGATGGCCGCAGCCAGGCGGCCAGCCACGCCCTTGAGCGCGCCGATTTGCTCCACTGTAATTCCAGCGGCCCTGCGCTCCCACAGGGGGGCGATGCTGACGAAGCTCTCCGGCACGTCCTTAAGGGTCCGGGAGGAGGCCTTGCGGTCGGAGATGGCCCCCACAGACCAGAGCGAGCGTTGCTGGCCCTTGCGGGGCTTGGACTTGATCTTGGCGTCGGTTGTGGCGAAGGGCTTGAGCATCTGGGCTTCCTTTGGGGGCTGAAGAATCCGCAGGCGGACTGTTGCGGGCTTTCGCCCAGCATCCGCAAGGAGTGCTTCTCAAAGAGCAGGCTCTGGAACTCGGCGGTGAGGTTGCAGGCCGCGCAATCAACGCGGCGTGCAGGAAATCCGCCGCTATTCTCCTCTGGCCCAGATCCTTATGCGGTTATCAACGGACTTCACCCCTTCAATTCCACGGGTGATCTCAATAACTCGCTGCATTTTATAGAACTCATCCACATGCCCGCCAAGGACAACCACGCCATCAAAAGTCTTCACATCAATGTGCGTATTTTCAAAGGGGTTCTCCCGAATAAGGGCTTCCGTGACTGCGGCGGAGATTTCGAGGTCCCTGCCTGTCTGCGCGGCAAGGGCAGTGGTGCAGAACACCGTCGTCATCAGCGCCACCATGAGCAGCGCGGTCATGGCATATCTCGACATAAGCCTCTGGCCTCCTATTTTTAGATGCGAGGGTATGTTTGACTGGCTGCGATGTCCTTGCGGGCTCGCGGTTCCGGCCTCAGGCCACGCCTCCGCCGGGGCCTAATGCCCCGAGCGGATGGAAATGCGGTTGTCCACGGACTTCACGCCGGGGATGGTGCTGGCGAGGGCAACCGCCTGTTTCATCAGCTCATGCTCCCGGGTAAAGCCACCGAGAATCACCACGCCGTCAAAGGTCTTGACGTCGACCTGACTGGTGCTGAACCGGAAATCTCCGAGGATCGCCGCGTTGACGGCGGCGGTGATGGCCAGGTCGCTGTCCCTGCGCGCCGGGCGCAGACGCGTGACAATTACCGCCACAGCGACCCCTGCGAGAAAAAGGAGAAAGGCTGTTTGCGCGTTCATGCCTGCCCGGTTGCATCCCTTCGCTGTGCGGCTCGGGGCGAGCCGCCGGTTGATCTTGCCCGATTCGCCACGCCGGTCCTGGGCTGGGCCGCTCCGCCGCGTCCACGCTCCGAGCGTTCAAGAGCGCGCCCGGCCAAGCCGGAGACCAAGGCTAGCCCAGCATCCGCAGGCCGTACTTCTCGAAGAGCAGGCTCTGGAACTCGGCGATGAGCTTGAAGGCCGAGCGCAGGCGCTCGCGCTCCATGGCGCCCAGGGTATCGGGCCGGATGTCGTTGTCCAGCGGCTTGCCCTGGCGCAGGTGCCCGGCCTGGGTGCGCATGCGCAGGGTCTGCAGAAAGTCGTAGGCGTCGCACAGTCCCTCGGCCAGGGGCACGGAGAGCGCCTCGGAGCGGTGCAGCAGGCGCAGGCGCGCGCAGGTGCCGGTCTCGGCCAGGCCGTGGTCCAAGGCCAGGGTCTTCACGCCCTGGGTGATGGGGAAGATCCCGCCGCGCTTGATGTCGAGAGTGCCCCGGCCCTGGTCGTCCTTCTTCAGGGAGAAGGAGCCGAACAGCCCCAGCGGCGGGCTGAAGCGCACGGCCTCGCGCGCCATGTACTTGAGCAGCACCGAGCTCTTGCGCAGCCGCCTGGTCATGGCCTCGCGCAGGCGCACGTTCAGGCCGCCGTTGCCCGACCCGTGGACCTGCACAGGCCGCATGTCGCACAACAGCGAGGCTTTCAAAATACCCTCGGAGTCGGGCGTTTCGGCGATGGAGTCGAAGAGGTCCAGCCAGCCGTCCAGACTTTTGCGCCAGTCCGGATTGTCCAGCATGATGCGGTTCTTGCACGGCGGGAAGCCCACCTCGAGGAGCATCTGGGTGAGACGCTCGCCCAGCCGCGCGAACCAGGCCTCAAGCTCCTGGCCGCTGCCAGCGTCCGCCCCGTCGTAGGCCAGGGCCAGGTCCTGGTCCGTGGCCAGAAACTGCTCGCGCCGGCCCTGGCTGCCCAGCACCAGCACGGCATGCGGCGCGGGCGCAGGCCCAAGCTCGTCCAGGACCATCTCCCAGGCCCGGCACATGATGCGGTCGTGCATCTCGCTGATGAGCCTGCCCACGGCGTCGCTGGTGATGCCCTCGGCCACGCTGCGTCCGGCCATGCGGTGCAGGCGCTCGAAGGTCCGGGTTAGTTCCTCCGGAGCCGTGGCGTTGGCGATCTCCGAGGCCAGGGCCAGGGGGCTCTCACCGCGCGCGGAGAGCATGTCGCGTTCGCCCAGCACGCCCGCAGGCGCACCGGTCACGTCCAGCAGCACCAGCCGGCGGATGCCGTGGTGGACCATGCGTGAAAAGGCCTCGATGAGCAGTTCTTCGGGCCCGGCCGTGACCAGGCCTGGCGTCATCACCTCAGTCACGGGCAGGGTTTCGGCGTCCTTGCCCGCAGCCACCACCTTGGCCAGCACGTCGCGCTCGGTCAAGATGCCCAGCACCGCGCCGTTGCCCATGTCGCTGTTCTTGTTCTGGGCGCGCACCAGGGCCGCCGTGGCCTTGGCCCGGGCCATGACGCGCGCGGCCTCGGCCACGCTGGCCGTGGACGGAACGAACACCGGGGCCGGGCAGGCCACGTCGCCCACGCGCAGGCGCAGAAAAGGGTCCGGGCCGGGCTGGCAGGACTGGCTCCTGGCGCGGTCTGCGGCGGAGGCCAAGCCCACCGCCCGGGCGATGAGCGCGCGGGAAAAGAGCTCGTCGCCCATGAGCCGTCCCAGCGCGTCCAAGGGGATCAGGATGACCTCCGAGGGCTCGGCCGCGCGCACGTCCCAGAGGCCCGTCACCGCACCCTGGCCCGTGGGCAGGGCGGCCTCCCAGCCCAGCATGTCGCCGGGCAGAAGCGTCAGGGACAGGCACTGGGCGTAAGTGGCTTCCAGCGAGCCGGAGCGCACCACGCAGGCTGCGTCCGGGATGGTGCCAGCGGTCAGGATCTCCTCGCCCGCGGCCAGGCTTCTGGCAGAAAAAGAGTCTCCCTCCGACCCCAGCAAACGCTGAGGAAGGAGGGAGAAGGGAAGTGCCGCCTTGAGAAAGGTGACTAACGCGTCATTCATTCCACGCTCGTTTCAGGGTCACTCCACGCTCACGCCGAGGTAGTTGCGGACCTTTTGTTCCGCATACAACGATTCTGCGCGTTCGTCACGCTTAATCACGGAACCGATCCACCCTGCGATGAAAGCCCCGGTCATGGAGATGAGGGCCGGGTTCTTGAGCGGGAAGATGGCCGTGGGGTTATGCAGGATGCTCACCCACACCGTGGGGCTGATGACGATGAGCACCACGGCCAGGGTCGTGCCGGTGACGATGGAGAACACCGCGCCGAGCGTGCTGAACCTGCGCCACATGATGGAGAGCAAGAGGGCCGGGAAGTTGGCGCTGGCGGCGATGGCGAAGGCCAGGCCCACCATGAAGGCCACGTTCTGGCCCTTGAACACCAGGCCGAGCACCACGGCGACCACGCCCAGGCAGAGGGTGGCGATCTTGGCCACGCGCACCTCTTCCTGCTCATTGGCCTTGCCCGCGCGGAACACGTTCACATAGAGGTCGTGGGACAGGGTGGTGGCCCCGGCGAGGGTCAGGCCCGCCACCACGGCGAGGATGGTGGCAAAGGCCACGGCCGCGATGAACCCGAGGAACACGGTGCCGCCAGTGACTTCGGCCAGGAGCAGCGCGGCCATGTTGCCGCCCTTGTCCATGCCGGAGATCACGTCCTGGCCCACAAGGACCATGGCCCCGAAGCCGATGATGAAGGTCAGGATGTAGAAGAAGCCGATGAAGCCGGTGGCCACGAACACGGACTTACGGGCGGCCTTGGCGTCGGGCACGGTGTAGAAACGCATGAGGATGTGCGGCAACCCGGCCGTGCCGAACATGAGGGCCAGGCCGAGGGAGATGGCGTCCCAGGGGTTGGACACGAGCCCGCCGGGGGCCAGCACCTTGTCGCCGTACTTGGCCTGGGCAGCGGCGAAGAGCTCCACCGGGTTGTAGTTGAACTTGGCCATGACCATGACCACGAGCACGGTGGCGCCGGAGAGGAGCAGGCAGGCCTTGATGATCTGCACCCAGGTGGTGGCGAGCATGCCGCCGAAGAGCACGTAGCAGATCATCACCGCGCCCACGAAGACGATGGCGATCTCGTACTTCAGGCCGAAGACCATGTGGATGAGGGCGCCGGAGCCCACCATCTGAGCGATGAGGTAGAAGCACACGGTCATGAGCGAGCCGATGCTGGCCGCGATGCGCACGGGCTTCTGCGACAGGCGGTAGGCCACCACGTCGGCGAAGGTGTACTTGCCGAGGTTGCGCAAGGGCTCGGCGATGAGGAACATGATGATGGGCCAGCCCACGAGGAAGCCGATGGAGTAGATGAGCCCATCGTAGCCGCGCAGGGACACGAGCCCGGCGATGCCGAGGAAGCTCGCGGCGCTCATGTAGTCGCCGGCCAGGGCCAGACCGTTCTGGAAGCCGGAGATGCCGCCGCCCGCGGCGTAGAAGTCCGCCGTGGTCTTGGATTTCTTCGCGGCGAAATAGGTGATGAACAACGTCCCCGTGATGAAGACGAAAAAGAACAGGATGGAGGTGATGTTCGGTTGCCCGATGGTTGAGGTGAACTGATCCATGTCTAGTTCCTCCTGAGGCTCTGCCGGATGGCGTTCACGGCGCTGTCGTATTTGTCGTTGGCCCAGTAGACGTAGAGTCCGGTGAGCCCCCAGGCCAGCAGGATGACGAACAGGCCGATGGGGATGCCCACGCTCAGGCCCGGTGTGATCATGCTGCCCAGCAAGCCCTTGTCAAAGGCCAGGACAAGGATGAAGCCGAAATACACGCCGAGCATGATGATGGACAGGACTGCCGAGACGGACCACTGCCTGGCGACCAGGGCCTTGAATTCAGGCGAGTTGATGATGGCGTCAGGGTCTTTGCTCATGATGGTCCTCCTGTTTGCGTTGCCTGCGCCGGGGCTTCGGACCGCCCAAGGCCCCCGTGCGCTGTCTTCGATTGAGGATGTAAAGGAGAAAACAACCCCCGCACCACCTCAATTCGCCGAGCGGCGCTATTCCGGCGGTGAGCACCCGGATCGGGCAGTTGAACACTCACCCGCGGATTTGCACCGTTCACCGGACCAAGGCCCAGGCGGGCGGCGGCAAACGGCGGATTGGCCGGCAAAAGCGCTTCCGGCAGGCTTCTTGCTTCAGCCCTGGCAAAGAAAATTCTGCCGGAGTCCGGAGCGCTGATGAACGTGCTTGTGATGAACATGACCCGACTGGGCGACCTGCTCCAGTCCCAGCCCACCGTGGCCGGGCTCAAGGCCCAGGGCCACCGCGTGGGCCTGGCCTGCCTGGAGAACTTCGCCCCGGCGGCCGCGCTCATGCAGGGCCTGGACGCGCTTTTCCCCTTTCCCGGCGCGCGCCTGCTGGCCCGGCTGGACCAGGACTGGCGGCTGGCCCTGGCGGCCTACCGCGAGGTCACGGACCGCGTGCGCGACGAATTCGCCCCGGATCTCGTCATCAACCTGACGCCGTCGGAGCCCGCGCGGCTCCTGGCCATGTCCTTGGGCGCGGCAAGCACGCGCGGCTTCGCCCTGGACGACCACGGCTTCAACGCCGACACCAGCGCCTGGGCGGCCTTCCTGCAGCTGGCCTCCTCCTCGCGCGGGGCCAGCCCCTTCAACATCGTGGACATGTTCCGGCGCATCAGCGGCCTCTCCGGCCCGCCCGGCGGCGATGGCGAGGAGGGCTGCGGCTTCGGCCTGCGCGGCCCGGACCAGCAGACCCGCAGCGAGGCCCTGGCCCGCCTGCGTAGCGAGCTTCCCGACGGATTGCAGGGCGCGCCGCCAAAAGGCTACGTGGCCTTGCAGCTCGGCGCGTCCGTGGACCGCAGGCGCTGGCCCGTGGCGCGTTTCGCCCAGGTGGCCCGCGGGCTCGCGGCGGCCGGGTACGCCCCGGTGCTGGTGGGCACGGCCGAGGAACAGGCACTTGGACAGCGGCTGCGCGCCCAGCTCAACGCAACCGAAACAGACACGCCGGTCATCGACCTCCTGGGTGCAACCGACCTGCCGGGCCTGGCCGCCGTGCTGGCCGCCTGCCGCCTGCTCATCACCAACGACACCGGCACCATGCACCTGGCGGCGGGCCTTGGCGTGCCCTGCCTGGCGATCTTCCTGGCCACGGCCCAGCCCTGGGACACCGGCCCGTTTCTCCCCGGCTCCATCTGCCTGGAGCCGGACCTGGCCTGCCACCCCTGCGACTTTGGCGAGACCTGCGCCCATCTTGAGGACGGCTGCGAGGCCTGCCGCCAGGCCATCGCCCCACAGGCCGTGCTCGGCCTGGCCCTGGAGCTGCTTGAAGACCACGACGTGAATATAGCCACGCCCAGACCCGCTTCCGGCGCAAGGATCTGGCGGACAGTGCTCGGAGCCGACGGGCTCCTGGACCTTGTGTCCCTCTCCGGCCACGAGCGCGAGGACCGCACCCTGCTCATCCGGCTCCAGCGCGACCTGTATCGTCGATATCTTGACGGCGACCCCATGCCCAAGGCCGCAACGCCAGCCGGGCCGCCATGCGGTCTGTCGGCCCAGGCGGCAGTCCCCCTGTCGAGCGCCCTGGGCACGGCCTCCGAGTTTTTGTTTCTGCTGGAGCGGCAAGGCCAGCTTCTGGGCCGCGATCCGCTGAACTCCGTCAAGGCCAAGTTCCTGGCCACCTGGCAGCGGGTGCAGAGCTCGCTCTGCGCCGACCCCCGCCTGACCCTGCTCTCTGCCCTGTGGATGTTCGAGTCCGAGCGGCCCGGCCTGGACATGCCGGAGATCCTGGCGCTGACCGCGCGCTTCCGCGCCCTGGTCGACGCCCTGCGTTGGTCCATCAGCATTGGCATGGACAATGCATAACCACAGCAGACCACTAAATTGATCCCAACGCTGAACCCAAGGAGGGGCACATGCTGCTCATAGATGGACAAAAAAGCGAACTTAATTTCGCAAACTTCGCCAACCTGGACCAGATATTCATCAAGCTCATGGAAGACGGGGTCCTGCACGACCGCGTCGTCACGGATGTGTTCGTCAACGACTCGCCCTTCTCCGAGATCTACCCGCACCAGGCCGAGGACATCGACGCCAGCGAGCTCAAGACGGTAGAGATCCGCACCATGCCCGTGGGCGAAATCGCCGTGGAGATCACCCGCGAGCTATACAAGGTCGTCACCCTGATGGGCGAAGGAGCCGCCCGCGTGGCCGAACTCTTCCGCCAGGCCGACGATGCCGAGGCGCTGGAAACCTATCAGGATCTGGTGGACGTCACCCGCGACTTCATCGGCATGATCAGCACCCTGCGCAGCGAATTCGCCCTCAAGGACTACCGCGAGTTCATGGAAGCCAGCGACCAGCTCTCCAACCTGTTCAGCGAGATGACCACGGTCATGGGCAACGAGGACTGGATACTTCTGGCCGACCTGCTGGAATACGAGTTTCTGCCCGCCGTGCACCGCTGGAAGAAGGTCGTCGCGCAGCTGCGTGAAGACGTCCGGTCATCCGGAAAGGAGTAAGCCATGCACGCGGCCTTCACCCTGCTCGACCAGGCCATTGAGATGGGAAACCAGGAACTGGCCCACCTTGCCGCTGGCGATGTGGACAAGGCCGAGGAAGTGGCTTTCGGGCGCGACGTCGTCATGACGCAGGCCCTGTCCACGGACAGCCTGGGCGCACCGGAAGGGAAATGCCTGGACTCCCTGGTGGCCAAACTGGAGGAGCTCAGAGCCCTCCAGGCCAGGATCATCGAAGAGGCCACGCGCCTGCGCCGGTCCCTGGGCCAGGAGATCACGCGCTCGGGCCAGGAGCACAAGCGGCACCAGGGCTACGGCAGGGCCGTGCGGCCCACCCCGCGCATCCGCAGCAGCTTCATCAGCAAAAACGGCTAAATTTTCGTGGAAGCGCGGCCCGTTCTGCGGGCCGCCTTCCATGCCGCATAGGCCACCCCACCACCGCAAAACGCCACGCGCCCCGCGCGCAAGGCCAGCACACGGCTGCTTTGCCCGGACAAAAACCGTCCAGGCAGATCGGCCTCGTGGTGCGTGACCATGACCAGGGGCACGCCCAGCGCGGCCAGGCGGTCGAACAGGTCCCGCGCCGCGCCGCGCGCCCTCTGGTCCAGGCCCGCCATGGGCTCGTCCAGAATCAGCAGGGCCGGGCTTCCAGCCAGGGCGCGGGCCAGCAGCACCCGCCGGAACTGCCCGCGCGACAGGCTGCGCACGCGCCTGCCAGCCAGCTTCGCCAGCTCGAAGAACTCCAGCCAGCGCGCCACCAGGGCACGATTCAAGGCATCCGGCTCCGCAAACAGGTCCAGGCTCCCGTCAAGTCCGGTGGCCACGGCCTCCTCCACCCGCAGATCATAGGGGAAGCCCGCCTGCAAGGCCGCCGACACCACCCCGATGCGCCGCCGGACGTCATCAACATTCTCGCCCGGCGCGGCAAAGCCATACTCCACCAGCCCAGGCGGGCCGTCCACGGCCGAGGGCCAGATGCTTCCGGCCAGCAGGGACAGCAGCGTGCTCTTGCCAGCGCCGTTCGGGCCCAGCACGGCCCAGTGCTCGCCCGGCAGGATGGTCCAGTCGATCCCCTGCAGGACACGCGCGCCGTCGATGTCCACGCTGGCGTTCGTGATGCGCGCCAGGAACTCCGGGCTCGCGGCGGGCGTTGTTGCTGTCGTTGTTGCTGTGGTTGTCGGCACCGGCGCGGTCAGGGGCGGGGAAAGTGCGGCTTCGGCCTCGGCCCTTGACTCCAGAGCGGGCAGCACCTCGGCCAGGGGGCCGCTGTGGCGTGCGCGCCCGGCCTCCAGCACCAGGCCATGCGTCAGGCAGCCGGGCAGTTCGTCCAGGCGGTGGCTGGCGAAGAGCAGGGCCAAGCGCGGGTCAGCCGTGGCCACGCGGTCGAGCAGGACCAGAAATTCGCGCCGCGCCGGGGCGTCCAGGCCCTCCAGGCACTCGTCCAGCACCAGCACATCCGGCCGGGCCACCAGGGCGCGCGCCAGAAGCAGCCTGCGGCCCTCGCCCGAGGACAGCGTGGTCATGCGCCGTCCAGCCAGGGTGGACAACCCCAGTTTCTCCAGCAGCCTCGTGGCGGCCGCAACCTGCTCCGGCTGAGGCTCGGCGTACAGCAGCGGCCCGTCGCCAAAGCCGGAGAGCACAACATCCAGGCCAGTGGCCGTCCAGTCGTGGGCCGCAAAGGCGTCCTGCATGTCGCCGCTGACCAGCCCCAGGCGCTGGCGCAGGCCCAGCGGCGTGGGCTGCGGACCGCCAGTGCCGGGAAAATCATAGACGCGTTCACACCCCCCGCCTGTCTTGCCCTGGCCTGTCTTCCCCACATCGGGCGCAATCTCGCCGCGCACCAGCCGCAGGAAGGTGGTCTTGCCCGCGCCGTTTGCGCCCAGCACGGCCCAGCGCGCCCCCGGTTCCAGGCGGAAAGCCAGCGGATGCAGCAGCGCCATGCCGCCACGCGTCACGCCAGCCCCGCGCAGTTCCACCAGCGGCCCTGGCCTTGACCCAATTTCTCTGCCCATGCCGTCCTCCGGCCCGCATCATGCCCCGTGCGCCGCACACGCGCAAGAGCTTGCCAGCCGCCTGGATTCGCGCTAACCCGCAGTGCATGCTGACATCCTTGAACATCCTGCCAGATGCCCCGCGCATCCCCGTGGCCCTGCTGCGCCAGACAGGCTACGACCGCACCGCCCTGCGCGACGTTGTCGAGCGCGTGCTGGTCGCCTGCGGGCTGGACTTCGCGCGCGGGGAGCGCGTGCTGGTCAAGCCCAACCTGGTGTCCAGGAACAACGCCGTTTTGTCCTGCACCCACCCGGAGGTGGTGCGCTCCGTGTGCGCGCACCTGCTGGACTGCGGGGCCAGGCCCATGGTGGCCGACTCCCCGGCCTTTGGCAGCGCCGCGCGCGTGGCGGCAGCCTGCGGCCTGACCGAGGCACTAAACGACCTGGACCTGCGCGTGGCCACCCTGGACCGGCCAACGCCGCTCAAGCTGAGTGACGGCGGCCATATCGGCCTGTCGCGCCAGGCGCTGGAGGCCGACCGCATCCTGAGCGTGGCCAAGCTCAAGGCCCACGGGCAATTCCGCGTCACGGCCAGCACCAAGAACCTCTTCGGCGCGGTCTGCGGCTGCCGCAAGGCCCTGGCCCACATGCGCCTGGGCGATCTTCCGGGGCGCATGGAGCGCCTGGTGCTCGACGTGCGCCGCGCCCTGCCGCCCGCCATCGGCCTGGTGGACGGCATCAGCGCAATGCACCGGGGCGGGCCCATCCACGGCCAGGCCTTTGCCCTGGGGCTGCTGGGCTGCTCGCCGGACACGCTGACCCTGGACGCGGCCCTCTACGGCATCCTGGGCCTCACCCCAGCGGACGTGCCCCTGTGGACCGAGGCGCTCATCCAGAAGCTCCCGGGCGCCGATCCGCTCACCACGCGGTATGTGCTCGACGAACCCCAGGCCTTTGACGCCACAGGCTTCGAGGTCCAGGCACAGCTCTCGCCCATGCGCTTCGAGCCCCTGCGCTTCGTGCGCGGCCGGGTGAAGAGCCTGCTGGAATCCCTGGGCTAGGACCAGGCCAAACGCCGGCATTTTGCCCGGCGGGCTTGCCACGCGCCCCGGCCTTGGCTATCACCTTCGGGACGCAGCCAGCCAAGGAGAGCCCATGCCCGAGATTTCCCCCCGCCGCCGCATCACCGTCACCGGCCAGGTGCAGGGCGTGGGCTTCCGTCCATACATCTACAGGCTGGCCCTGGACGTGGGGCTGGCTGGCATGGTGCGCAACGCCCCCGAGGGCGTCATCATCGAGCTCCAGGGCAGCGCGCGGCGCCTGGACGAGTTCCTGCGCCGCTTGGAGCCGGAGCAGCCGCCGCTTTCGCGCATCATGCGCGTCACGACCCAGGACATCCCCTCCCTGGCCGAGGCCAACGGCTTTGCGATCCACAAGAGCACCGGCGGCAGCGGACACGACGTGCTCATCAGCCCGGACATCAGCACCTGCGCCGACTGCCTGGCCGAACTGACCGACAAGAACGACCGCCGCTTCCTGTACCCGTTCACCAACTGCACAAACTGCGGCCCGCGCTTCACCATCACGCGCTCCATCCCCTACGACCGCCCGAACACGTCCATGGGCTGCTTCCCCCTGTGCCCGGACTGCCAGCGCGAGTACGACGACCCGGCCAACCGGCGCTTCCACGCCCAGCCCAACGCCTGCCCGGTTTGCGGCCCCAAGGTCTGGCTGTCCGACCGCTCGGGGCTTGTGGTGGCCCGGCGCGACGAAGCCATGCGCAAGCTGGCGGCCATCCTGATGCAGGGCGGCATCGCCGCAGTCAAGGGCCTGGGCGGCTTCCACCTGGTCTGCGACGCCACCAGCCAGGAGGCCGTGCGTGAGCTGCGCAGGCGCAAGCACCGCCCGCACAAGCCGCTCGCCGTCATGGTGCCGGACATCGAGACCGCCCGGCAGATGGCCTACGTCGGCCCGGCGGAGGAGGCCTGGCTCACGGGACACGTGCGGCCCATCGTGCTCTGCCCCAGGCGTCGCGGAGCGCCCCTGGCCGAGTCCGTGGCCCCGGACGCCGACCAGGTGGGCTTGATGCTGCCGTACACGCCACTGCACCATGTGCTGTTCCGGCGCTTCGGGCGGCTTTTGCAGCAGGAGCGCCAGAACATGCCCGCCGCCCTGGTCATGACATCGGGCAACGCCAGCGACGAACCCATCTGCCTGGGCAACCGCGAGGCGCTCTCCCGCCTGGCCGAGATCGCGGACATCTTCATGTTCCACAACCGCGACATCCTCATCCGCACCGACGACTCCGTGCTGCGCATCCTGCCGGGAACCGACCAGCCCATGTTCCTGCGCCGGGCCCGCGGCTTCGCGCCGCAGCCGGTGTTCCTGCCGGAGTCCGGCCCGAGCGTGCTCGGCCTGGGGCCGGAGCTCAAGTGCACCCTGACCCTGACCAAGGGCGACAAGGCCTTTGTGAGCCAGCACCTGGGCGACATGCAGAACATCGAGACCCTGGGCTTCCACCACGAGATCACCGAGCATTTCCAGGACATCCTGCAGACCGAGCCGGTGCTGGCGGTGCGCGACCAGCACCCCAACTACCTGACCACCAGCGTGGCCCAGGAGATGATGCGCACCACCGGCATCGAGTCCACCTTCCTCCAGCACCATTTCGCCCACGCCCACGCCGTGCTGGCCGAGAACAAACACAAAGGCCCGGCCATCTGCCTGGCGCTGGACGGCACGGGCTTCGGCACCAGCCAGCCCAACCTGGGGCTCGCCGCCAGCTGGACCATCTGGGGCGGCGAGTGCCTGCTGGTGGACACCCAGAACCTGCGCCACAGCCGCCTGGGGCACCTGGCCGAGTTCAGCCTGCCCGGCGGCGAGGCCGCAGTGCACGAGCCCTGGCGTCTGGCCCAGGCCCTGCTCTGGGAGGTGGACATTGAACAGAGCGGCCAGGACAACACCCCGGACTGGCCCTGGCTGCCGGAATACGAGCAGACCAGCCGCTTCTTGCCGCAGCTCCTGCGCCAGAGCCTGAACTGCCCGCTGACCTCCAGCTGCGGGCGGCTGTTCGACGCGGTGTCGGCCATGCTCGGCCTGTGCCTGAAGACCACCTTCGAAGGCCAGGCGGCCATCATGCTGGAGCAGGCCCAGGACCTGAGCATCCCCTTCGGCGACGCCGTGGTGTACCCCGCGCCGCTCCTGAAGCAGGAAGGCACCGGCCGCCTGGGCGCTAACGAACTGCCCCGGCAGCTCGACATCTACGGCATGTTCCAGGCCCTGCTGGGCGACATGCAACAGGGCACGCCGCTGCCGGTCATCGCCCGGCGCTTCCACGCCAGCCTCATCACCGGCCTGGCCCACATGGCCGCGCACTTCGCCAAGCGCGAGGGCGTCGCCCATGTGGCCCTGTCCGGCGGGGTCATGCAGAATATGACCTTTGCCGTGGAGCTGCCCAAAGCCATCGCAGCGCGCGGCCTGATCCCGCTGACGCACAAGGACCTGCCCCCAAACGACGCCTGCGTGTCCCTGGGCCAAGCCGCCTTTGGCCAGCGCCTGCTGAACCTGCGCAAGGAGCGTGGCCAGTGACCAATCCAGACGACCAAAACGGGCAGACAGGCCAGCCAGGCCAGATGGGCCAGACGAGCCTGCCCGTGCTGACCCTGCGCAAGGGCGAGGAACGCCGCCTGTCCGCCGGGCATTTGTGGATCTTCAGCAACGAGGTGGACGTGGCCAAGAGCCCGCTGACCTCGTTCACCCCGGGCGACTGCGTGCGCGTGGAGTCGTCCCAGGGCAGGCCGCTGGGCAGCGCCTACGTCAACCCCGGCGCGCTCATCGCCGGACGCGTGTACTGCCAGGACGCCACCCGACCGCTGGACGCCGAGCTGCTGCGCTCGCGCCTGGCCTCGGCCCTGGCCCTGCGCGAGAGCCTTTTCGACCAGCCTTACTATCGCCTCGTGTTCGGCGAGGGCGACCAGCTGCCCGGCCTGGTGGTGGACCGCTTCGGCGATGTGCTGGCCGTGCAGATCGGCACCGCAGGCATGGAGCGCCGACGCGAGGACATCATCAGCATCCTGACCGACCTTGTGCGGCCCACGGGCATCCTGTTCAAGAACGACCTGCCGGGCCGCGAGCTGGAGGGCCTGCCGCGCGTGGTGGAGGTGGCCGCCGGGACCGTGCCGGACGAGGCCGAGATCCAGGAGAACGGCTGCCGCTTCGTCTTTCCCCTGGCCGGGGGCCAGAAGACCGGCTGGTTCTACGACATGCGCGCCAACCGCGCCCTGGCCGCCAGCCTGGCCAAGGACAGGCGCGTGCTCGACGTGTTCTCCTACGCCGGGGGCCTGGGCCTGGCCTGCGCCAAGGCCGGGGCGGCCTCGGCAACCTGCCTGGACGCCTCGCGCACGGCGCTGGAATACGCTGCCAAGAGCGCGGAGCTCTCCGGCCTTGCGGACCGTGTGGAGACCCTCTGCGTGGACGCCATGGCCGGGCTGAAGGACCTGCGCGCAAAGGGCCAGAGCTTTGGCCTGGTGAGCGTGGACCCGCCCGCCTTCGTCAAGCGCCGCAAGGACATGGAAAAGGGCCTGACCGCCTACCGCACGGTGAACCGCCTGGCCCTGGAGCTGACCGGGGACGGCGGCTTCTTTGTGTCCTGTTCCTGCTCCCAGCACGTGGGCCGCGACGATTTGCGCAAAGTGCTCTCCGGGGCCGCGCGCGACGCCGGGGTGCGCCTGCAGATCCTCACCAGCTGCCATCAGGCGGCGGACCACCCCATCCACCCGGCCATGCCCGAGACCGAGTACCTGAAGGGATTCCTGTGCCGTGTCACCCGGCCGGGTCGTGGGCTCTGAAATATTGCGCGCAGAGTGCGCAGGATTTTCACAGTGTTCCATTCCTGCGGCCAGGCGATATTTTAATCCATAACAATTCTTTGATGTTATGCGTGGCACAGCCTTTGCTTATCATTGGTGCCAGGGCAGGAGCGCTTGCGCACTCCGGTACCTGCGTTCACGGAGGAGGATGACATGAAGAGGTTCGCATTGGGTCTGGCCCTGGTGCTGGCGTGCACGGCCATGGCCTTGGCCGCCACCAAGACAGACGACACCGCCGCTGACAACAAAGCAGACAAGGCCGCCAGCACGCAAAAGGCCCCGGCCAAGGGTCAAGCCGTGATCGTGCGGGACATGGCGGGTGAGGACTCCAAGACCGGCGACATCACCATCAAGGGCAAGGCCGGCTCCGTGACCCATGTCACCTACGGCAAGAGCGAGAAGACCGAGACCAGCGCTGGCGGCGGCAAGGCCGTCGGCCAATAAGCCCCCCCGAAAGGTGGGGCACGGAGAGAGGCGCGGATTGTCCATCGCGCTTGCCGCCCTGCCTGTCGTCCTGCCGCAACGGCCCCGACCACACCGCCCTTGCTCCCCGCAACCGACCTGGACCGCCTGGGCGCTTCCGCCGGACGAACCCGGCCGCCCTTCCGCGCCTGCACTCCAGTCTGGCACTCCAGTCAAACATTGCGCCCCACCAGCCCAGGCCGCAGCCGCAAAGCTGCGGCGAGGCTTGACGCGGCGCGCCGGAATGGGCCAGGAAGGGGCGACACATCGCCCAGCGCTTTTCAGGGAGACACCACGCATGCAGCCGAGCCGCGACGACCAGAACACCAGCCGCACACCCGACCGCCCGGTCATCGACCTGCGCGAGGTCTGCTGCGGGCTGGTGCCCGCCATCCTGGCCGAGCTGGCCAAGGTCCAGACCAACGAGGTGGACGTGCTCGTGCGCGCGGGCATCGAGCCGGAGATCATCAGCGGGTTCGGTGCCGGCGGAAAGTGGCGGCTCACCTTCCAGGCCAGCTTCGGGCACGGCCTGGCGCGCTTCACCCGGCTCAGCACCGACTCTCTGCCCGAGGTCCGCCTGGACACCCTCGACTACTAGCCTTCCACACAGTCAGCTCTAGAAATCGGGCGGCTGCCCCAGCAGAAGCATGTGCATGCGCCGGACCATCCGCGCAGGCAGGGGCGACTGCCAATAGCCCAGCCAATCGGCCGTCAGGGACGCCAACACCAGCACGCCCAGGCACCCTGCGGCGATGGACCACCACGGAATCCGCCAGCCCGCCACGCGCAGGCCCAGGCAGCCCGGCACCGGGCACGCGCCCACGCACTCCGCGCAGCCCTGGCAGTCCGGCGAGGTCACGCGCATGGTCTGGTCCACGGGCAGGCCCACGGGACAGGCGCGCGCGCAGCGGCCGCAAGAAATGCAGGAATCGGCGTCGCGGGTGATGGCGCTGGGCGAGAGCCAGGACGCCAGGCCCAAAAGCGCGCCGTAGGGGCACAGCACCCGGCACCAGAAGGCCGGGATGACCACGGACAAGGCGGCCAGCACGCCGAGCACGGCCAGGGTCACGACGCTGGGGTGCTCGAAGAAGAGCAGCATCCGCGTGTCCGCCACCATGTTGAAGGGCGCGCGCAGGAAGGCCTCGGCCTCTGCGGGGCTCATGCTCAGGGCCACCCAGCCGAAGCCCGCCAGGAGCAGATATTTCGGCACCCCCATGAGGCGCCGGGCACGCTGACTCGTCTGGCGGGTCAGGCCCAGCCTGCGGCCCAGGCGCTCCAAGAGGTTTGACACCAGCCCCACGGGACAGAGCTGGCCGCAAAAGCCCTTGCGCCACAGGAAGCTCATGGCGATGAGGGCCAGGAAGATGGTGAGCCCCGCCGGGTGGACCGGATCAAAGGAGCCGGTGGAGAAAAAGCGCCGGGCCGCGATGAGCGCACTGATGGGCAGAAAGCCCTCCACCGCCGGGGGCTTGGCCGTCCATATTTCGGTCTGGCCCATGGCCCAGCGCACATGCGCCAGGAAACGAAAGGCCGTCCAGGCGAGAAACAGCGTGAAAGCCCCCTGCACGGCAAGGCGCAGGCGGGCGGGCGTGAGGATTTTGCGCATGGGATGTAGGAGCCGGGGGCTAGCCCCAGCTGCGGACCTCGGCCACGTAGAGCTCCAGGTCGTTGGGCTGGCCCGGCTGGTGCTCGTCGGGATACAGCAGCGCGGACATGAAGAAGGGGCTGCCGACCTTCAGGGAGGTGGCGGCGCTCTGGGAAAAGCGTTCCAGGCGCTCGTCGGCGGTTTCGGACAGCCGAGGCTCCAGCGCCAGCACCAGGGGCCGGGCGTCTGTGGCCAGGGCGGCCAGCAGCGCGGCCTTTTCGCGCATCTTGTCCACGTACCCGGCCTGATCTGCCTGGCCGTGGATCACGGCCTCGGCCTCGGCCTCGATGGCCCGCACGGCCTTGGCCCGCTGCTCCAGAAAATCAGCCAGTGCGCTCGCTGCGTTTTTGCTCATGGATGTGCCTCCGATGTCGTTCAAGTCAGTGTCTAGGTAAGCGCGCCAAGCGGCCTTGGCAAGGGCCTCCCCCCCAGGCCCGGCCCCCAAGCGCATGCGGGCGTCTGGACAGCGGCCCCGTTTCCCGATACCCCCATGCCCTTGACCCGTACCGAACATCCAGGAGGCCACCAGTGGCGATACTTTCCACAAGCCTCGGCCTGACCCGCTACCGGGTGGTCGAAGCAATCCCCGACTCCCTCTGGCGGGAGTCCCCCAAACGCCTGAAGGACAACGCCTTCCGCGACATCGACGCCACCACCGACGAGCGCAGCTGGGGCTGGTGCAACATCGACAACATGCTGGACATGGAGTGGGCCGAGTCCCCGCCGGAGAAGGGCCACTACCTCTGCTTCTCCTTACGCCTGGACACCCGGCGCATCCCGCCCGCTGTGTTCAAGAAGCACTGCATGATCGCCCTGGCCGGCGAGCTGGAGCAGGCCAAGGCCGAGGGCAAGGCCTTCATCTCCAAGGACCGCCGCCGCGAGATCCGCGAGATGGTCATGCTGCGCCTGCGCGCGCGCAGCCTGCCCGTACCCGCCGTGTTCGACGCCGTCTGGAACATGCAGACCGGGCGCATCCTCTTCGCCAGCACCAACGCCAAGGCCAAGACCCTGTTCGAGGACCACTTCAACCTGTCCTTCGGTCTGACCCTGGAGCCGCTGACGCCCTTTTTCCTGGCCGCGAGCATGCTTGGCGGAGACGCCGCCATTTCGCGCCTGGAAGCCCTCGAATCCTCGAACTTCGTCTAGACCAGGAGCATACGCATGGACCTTGCACTGGCAGAACGCGAAAACACCATCCTGGGCCAGGATTTCCTGACCTGGCTGTGGCACGCCACCGAGGCGAGGCGCGGCGTATTCAAGGACAAGGACGGCCGGGAGTTCTCCCTGCGCATGGAAGAGCGCCTGAGCGTCCAGGGCGGCGACGGCGAGGGCATGGAGTCGGCTGTGGTCAAGAGCCCCAGCGGCGAGCTCACCGAGGCCAGGAGCGGCCTGCGCTCTGGCAAGAAGGTCAGCCGGGCGCAGCTGCGTTTCGAGCGCGACCCCGAGGCCTGGCAGGTGACGGTGAAGGACAACGACTTTTCGCTCTCCGGACTCAAGACCCCGAAGATCGAGACCAATGACCGCGACGACGTGGACCCAGACGCCCGCGTGCTGGAGAAGCTCTTCCTCGTCGAGCAGTGCCTGGAGCTCTTCGACGGCGTGTACCAGGAGTTCCTGGCCATGCGCATGGGCGCGGCCAAATGGACCGAGGAGCTGCGCACCGTGCGCGACTGGATCGGCCAGGGCCAGCGATGAGCCCCGCGCGCGTCACCATCGCCGCCTACGGCGACAGCCTCGTGGAAGGCTGGGGCCTGAACACGGCCGACGGCCTGCCTGCGCAGCTTGAGGCCGCCCTCATCCGCGCCGGGAAGAACGCCCGGGTGCTCAACTTCGGCGTGGCCGGAGAGACCGCCCCGGAGGGCCTGCTGCGGCTGCCCGAGGTGCTGGAGGCCATGCCCCAGGCCGCCATTCTGGAGTTCGGCGCCAACGACTGCTACCAGGGCGTGCCCGTGGAGGAGACCGAAAAGGCCCTCTCGGACATGATCCATGGCCTGCTCGGGGCCGGGGTGGCCGTGCTCATCGCGGGCTGGCGCACCCGGGAGGACCTCTTCTCGCAGTATGCCGACGACCCGATGCTGGCCGGTATGGTCCCGCTGGCCCCGCCGCTCTTCACCCCGGACTACGTGCAGCGCTTCAACCAGGTCCACAAGACCCTGGCCGAGCGCCACGGGCTGCCATTCCTTCCGCACATCCTGGACCCGCTGGGCGAGCCGTTGCCAGGCCAGGCCAGCCATTTCCAGGCCGACGGCGTGCACCCCAGCGCCACTGGCGCGCGCATCCTGGCCGAGGTCCTGGCCAAGGCCCTGCTGCCGATGCTGCCCTAGCCAAAGGCGATACCCAGGCCCTGACCGTGCAAAACGCGGGCTCCCGACAACGGGAGTCCGCGTTTTGCGTGCGCGACGGGACGGGCCTAGGCCAGGCGCTTCCAGAAACCCAGCGCCCCCGGGGCCGCAAGGCGCGGGCCGACAGCCGCGCGGAACGCGGCCAGGTGGGCGGTCTGGTTGTGCGCGTCCAGGGCGGTCTGGTCCTGCCAGCGCTCGTAGAAGAGCACCTTGTGCGGGTCCGTTGCGCTGGTGTGGGCCACATACTCCAGGCAGCCCGGCTCGGTGCGCGTGGCGCCGACCACGGCGGCCAGGGCGGCTAGCTCGGGCCCGGCCAAGGGCTCGGCAAAGGTCAGTTCGGCCAGGAGGGTGATGCTGTTCTGTTCAGGCATGGGGGGAACTCCTGCTTGGATTTTGGCAATGCAGCCGTCGAGGATCAGGGCCGCCGTGGCGCGAACCCTATGCGCACCCCGCGCGCAACGTCAACCAGCGCAGCCTGAACCCAGACAACGCAAACCTACACAACGCCAATCCGGGCCGCGCAAGCCCGCACGTCCCCTGCCCTTGCTTTTTGCTGGCGCATTGCCTACCTACGCTCATGGACTGGCGCGAAAGCATTCTCACCCTCTACAGCTCGAACCTGTCCATCAAGGTTCTGGCCTACCTCCTGACCCTGGCCCTGATCACCATCTTCTCCGGCGGCCTGCACGGCTTCCTGTTCCTGCTCGTGCCCTTCGGCCTCGACTTCATCGGCGCAGGCTACATCAGGCTGAACCACCAGGCCTTCCAGGAAGACGTAATGGGGCTCCTGGAGGCAGACTGCCTGCGCGCCTGCGGCATCGACAAGGCAAGCCCCCACTTCACGCATGTCGAGGTCACCGGCAAGCTCGACCACTGGCGCCTGGGGGACCTGAAGACGGACATCGCGTACGGCATGATGGCGCCCAGGGTGGACTTCGTGGTCATCGCCTCGCGCACGGGCCGCATCTTCCCGCTCAAGAGCTACTTCAAGGTCGCCTACCAGACCGAGGACGCCGGGACGCGCGACGTCTACTACAGCGACATCACCAGCGTCGAACTCTCGGGCAAGGTGCTGACCATGACCACCGCCTCTGGCGACTCCGTGCCCTACACCGCCCAGGGCGACAAGGCCGAGGAGGCCGCCGCGCTCCTGCGCCAGCGCCTGCGCGAGTTCAAGTCGCGCCGGGGCGATGCCCCGGACGAGTAGCCCCCCGCTTTTTCCCTCCAGGGCCTTGCGCAACACCGCGCTTGTCGCTAAAGAGGTACTCCCCCTGCGTGACATCGTCCCCTGGCACGAGGAGCACACCTTTTGGCGAAGCAAAGCATCCGCACCCGCCTGCGCCCCAGCCATCTTGGGCTGCTGGGCCTGTTGCGCCTGTACAGCCTGTTGCTGCTCCTTCTGCCCGCCATCCCGGCCGGGCTGCTGCTTATCTACACCGACGCGGACCTCCTCCACAGCCGCTTGAACCTGCTGCTCCTGGCCAGCCTGTGCCTGCCTGTGGTCGCCTCCGCCGTCCTCGGCCACGCCATCGTGCGCGCGCTGCTCGGGCCGCTCAAGCTCCTGCTGGAGGGCGCGGAAAGGGTCGAAAACGGCGACTACGGCCACACCATCGACCTCTCGAACAACCCTGGAGCACCAGAGGAGATGGTGCATGTGGTCGGGGCCTTCAACCGCATGTCCGACACGGTGCGCAGGCACGTGGACACCATCCAGGCCACCTCGCGCACGGACCAGCTGACCGGGATCTGCAACCGCAGGCACCTCCTGGCCGAAGGCTACCGCCTCGTCAACATGGCCATCCGCAGTGGCAAGCCCTGCTCCTGCCTGATGGTCGACATCGACCACTTCAAGCTGGTCAACGACGAGCACGGCCATCCCGTGGGCGACCGTTTCCTCATCCACCTCGCCGGGTGCATCGTCACAGCCACACGCGACTCGGACCTGACCGCACGCTACGGCGGCGAGGAGTTCGTGGTCCTGGCCCCCAACGCCAACCTCGAAGAAGCCCGCATCCTGGCCGAGCGCATCCGCAAGGCCGTGGCCGATTCTCCGCTCAAGGTGCCCACGGGCGTTTTGAACAACACAGTGAGCATCGGCGTGGCCGAGTACAGCATGGAGCCGGAGTTCGGGGCCAACATCCTTGAGGACATGATCGAAAAGGCCGACAAGGCCCTGTACCGGGCCAAGCAGTTCGGCCGCAACCGCGTGGAAACCTGGCCCTTCGCCCAGGAGCCAAGCCACGCCCCCTAGCCCTCCCCAGGCCCAGTCATTGAACTTGCGCCGCAATTGGCCTAGAGTCCGCCAGCCCAGGGCGGACATGCCGCCCATTTCTGTCTGATATACCCGCGCCCAGAAACCCCCAGGCTTTCAGGAGCATCAATGCGCTACGAACTCCGCCTCATGGACACCCTCTCCGGCGTCGGCTGCTTCGCCGCCCACCCCGGAGCAAACCTCTCCTTCGCCGAGATGCTGGAGCACCTGCGCCGACACCCGCTGGACGACTTCATGCACCAGCACCTGTTGTTCAAGCTGGGCGAGCACCGCACCAAGAAATTCGAAAAGCTCATCGAGGAAGTGCAACAGGACGGATGCTGCACCGACCCTGCCCTGGCTGCGCTTTTGGTGGAAGCCTGCCTGGGCCACGAACGCTTCGCCCACCTGCTGCCGCGCCTGGCTGGCCTCGACCTGCGCGAGATCTCGCGCCACACCCCGGCGGTGCACATCCGCTCCTATCTTTTGGCCGACCAGCCCCTGCACAACGAGTGGACCATGCGCATGCAGAGGAACATCGTGGCCCACGAGGCGCTGGCCGCGCCGACCGGACTGGACCTGGCCGCGCCCTACGCCAAGGACGCCCTGCCGCCCGCAGCCACGATCACGGCGGCGGAGATGCGCCAGCGCCTGGCCCCGGTGCTGCCCAAGCCCAAGGCCCGTCGCCCAGCCCCGGAGACCTCGGCCCTGGCCCTGGAGAGGCTCACGGAAAAGAACGTGTTCATCGGCCAGGAGATGCGCCACAAGGCCTCGCTCAGCCCCATCGCGCTGTTGCGCATGTGGCTGGTGGAGCTCTCTGTCACAAGCGGCGCCATGAGCTACAGCCTCTCGGGCATGCAGACCAGCTACGGACGGGGCCTGGACATCGAGGCCGCGCGGGCCTCCTACCTGATGGAAGTGGCCGAGCGCGTGTCGTCCTACGCCAGCATCGGCAGGCAGGGCGTCCTGGGACTGGCCCGGCCCTGCCCGCTGACCTGCGGCTCCCTTGATGAAGTTTCAGCAGGCGGCCGCGCCCTGGACCTCTCGCGGGTGCGCCTGGAGGTGCCCTACGAGGGCCAGCGCATCCACTGGATGCCTGGCGAGGAGCGCTTTGAGGGTGGCCTGCGGCCCATCCTGGTGCCGGTGCAGTTCGTGTACCTGTTCTGCAACCTGGAGGAGCAGAGCCTGTTCAGCGCCCTGGGCTCCACGGGCCTGGCCTCGGGCAACACCCTGGCCGAAGCCAAGGCGCACGCCCTGGGCGAGGCGCTGGAGCGCGATGCCGAGGCCGTCACCCCCTTCGACCTGTCGCGCTGCTTCCGCCTCGCCGCGCGCGACGAGCAGGTGGCCCGGCTACTCGCGGACTACGAGAAGGCAGGCCTCCACGTATGGTTCATGGACTGCACCTCGGAGTTCGGGGTGCCCTGCTACAAGGCCATCGTGACGGGTCACCATGGCGATGTGAACAAGGGCATGGGCGCGCACCTCTCCGGCCCCAGGGCGGCGGTCTCGGCCATGACCGAGATCCCCTTCCCCTTCCCCGGCCCTGCCACCCTGCCCGTGCCCGAGGGGCTGCCCGTGCGCGTGCTGGAGGACCTGCCCGATCACTCCACAGGCAGCGCCGAGGGCGACCTCCTAGTGCTGGAGCAGGTGCTGGTGGAAAACGGCTACCCGCCCTGCTACGTCGAACTGACGCGCGCGGACCTGGGCATCCCGGCCGTGCGGGCCATGGTGCCGGGCCTGGAGTGGGTGGCGGACTTCGACCGCTTCTCGCGGCTTTCGCCCCGGCTGTACGCCAATTACCTCCGCCAGTTCGAGGCGCTGTAGCCTGCCAGCGGCACCCGGCAGAAGCCCTCGGGCTGGGACGGGGGATCGTCTCGCGGCAAATGCACCCGGGCAGTTTCGTGTTGCGCGGATGGTGCGGCTAGGGCAGAATGCCGCCGTGCCGGGGTGGCGAAGCTGGTAAACGCGGCGGACTTAAAATCCGCTACCGGGAACGGTTCGCGGGTTCAAGTCCCGCCCCCGGCACCACCTCGGCGGAGAGCTCTGCCCCGCCAACGCCAAAAGTCCCCTTCCGGCTATATGCTGCCGGAAGGGGACTTTTTCTTGATGAGCAGGGGCCTGGGGTTTGCTGCCCCCCAGGCCGCCTCGTGATCTATTCGGGCTGGGCCTCAATGCGGCGCACCTTGACGAAGTGCTCCTGCATGCAGATGCCGCCACCGGCCTTGTCCCAGTTGTCCATGCCGCCGGGCATGAGGTCGTTGTCCGACACGCCACGGCCCTTGGCGCGGCTCTCCACCGGAAGGGTGTGGCCGAAGCCGTGGACCATGAACACCGCCTCGGGGTGGATGAACTCGGTGACGTAGGCGCGCAACTGGCCGCCCTCGCCCCTGGACGAGGAGACCTCCACCATGTCCATGTGCTCGATGCCAAGATCCTTGGCCCTGGCCTTGTTCAGCCAGAGCACGTTCTCGGGCATGAGCGCGAACAAAAGCGGGTTGTTCACGGTGTGGCCCTGGGTGTGCAGTCCGCAGCGGCCGAAGGTGATACGGAACTGGTCCTTGGGCGCCTTGGCGGGCGAGACATAGGGCGGCAGGGACGGCAACTGGACCTTGTCGAGCTTGTCGGCCAGGAGTTCGATCTTGCCCGAGGCAGTCTTGAAGGACACAGGCTTGTAGGTGGGCTTTGGGGCCAACTCCACGAAGCCCTTGGCCGCGAAGTCCTCGACGCTGACGCCGGTGCCCTCCAGCTGCTTGGCCCAGAGCTCCTCCGGCCTGTCCACCGCGAGGGGCTCCATGCCCAGGCGCTTGGCCAGACCGGCGATGATCTCCCAGTCGGCCTTGGTGTCGAAACGCGGCTGCATGGCGCGTTGGCGCAGGAAGAACTGGGGCTTGAGTCCGCCCTTGCTGGCGATGATGCTCTCACGCTCCAGGTAGGTGCTCATGGGCAGCACCACGTCAGCGTTCCAGGCCGTGTCAGACCAGGTGAAGGTGATGGCCACGAAGAGCTCCAGCTTCTCCCAGAGCTTCTTCACGGCCGCCGGGTCGGGGAAGGCCATGAGCGGATCGTGGCGATGGGCGATGTAGGCCAGGATGGGGTACGGTTTGCCCGAGGCGATGGCCTCGTAGGCAAGGTTCACCAGGCCCGGACCAGCGTCAAAGTGGGTGCGGCCCTCGGCCCAGCCCGCGCCGTCCACGCGCTTCTTCTCCGGCTTGGGGAACAGCTCCGTGAGCTGCTTCAGGCCCTTGCGGCCCACGTCGCCGGCCTTGCAGGACAGCGGCAGGCCGCCCTTGGCCCCGATGGCGCCCATGAGGGAATTGATAATGTATGCCGTGCGGCAGACGTGGAACGAATCGCCATAGCGCGCAACCATCCAGCCCGGATGCCAGACAACGGAGGGCGCGGCCTTGGCGAACTGGCGCACAAATTCGCGGATGGACTCAGCCGTGGCCCCGGTCTCCTTTTCGGCGAACTCCGGGGTGTAGGGCTCGATGAACTCCTTCAGAATGTCAAAATCCTTGACCCATTCCTTGACGAACTTGCGGTTGTACAGCTTCTCCTTGACGATGACGTTGATCACCGCAAGGTTGAAGGCGTAGTCCGTGCCCGGGCGGATGAGGAAGAAATTATCGGCCTTGGCCCCGGGCACGTTGGCCCGGATGTCGATGACCGTGAGCTTGCACCCGGCGTCGCGCGCGTCGAGCAGGTCATTGACCTCCTTGACGTTGATGCCTTCCAGGATGTTCCTGGTCTGCAGCACCACGTGCCTGGCATTTTTCAGGTCGTAGACCAGTTCCTTGCGCCCGCAGCCGAAGATGGACAGGGAGGCGTGCTGCACGTTGCGCGCGCAGGAGGTGTCGTGGTTGCAGTAGTTGGGCGAGCCGAAGCCGCGCACAAAGGCCTTGCTCAGGTCCATGTACGGGCCGCCTCGGTCTGACCAGAGCAGGGCCTCGGGACCGTGCTTGGCCTTGATGTCCTTCAACTTGTCAGCCACGTAGTCCAGGGCTTCGTCCCAGGAGGCGACGCGCCATTTCCCCTCGCCCCGCTTGCCCGTGCGGATGAGCGGAGTCTGCGGGCGCTCGTCGTCGTAGAGCAGGGCCGGCCCGGCCGCTCCGCGCGCGCACAGTGCGCCCTTGAGCCCGGCCGCGTGCGGATTCCCGAAAACGCTGGCCACGCTTCCATCTTCAACGTCGACAGCGATGGGGCAACGAACACTACACATCCCACACACGCTGAAGACCTGTTTCCTCTCCATGACGACCTCCTCGGAGTACACTTCGTACCCCCTGCGAACGTTATACCCCCCCCATACTACAGGTCGTTTAAAATGGCTAGTGGCTGGGCACAAACACAGTTATGCCGGGAGATAAGAGCCGTAAAACGCTATCCCCCTGTTAAGGTAGGCAAAACCGCAGCATGGGAAAAAAAGAACGAGCAGTCTCCAGGTATTGACAGCGGGCCTTGCTTTATGGTCTACATTTCAAAGATTAGGGTACCGTTCAGGGGTATACTGCGGCCGGGCAATCCCGTGCCAGTTGTAAAGTCAGGAGAAGAGCATGAGCCTCTACCGCATCGCGCTGAACCCCAACCGCTGCATCGGCTGCAAGTCCTGCCTGGTGCACTGCAACGTCAAGAACAAACTGCCAGCAGGAATCTCTTTGAACCGCATTAAGGCTCTGGGGCCCTTCAGCGGCCCGGACGGTAGCCCACGAATGGAGTTCGTGTATCAGAACTGCCTGCAGTGCGACGAGCCGTTCTGCGTCAAGGTGTGTCCTTCCGGCGCACTGGTCAAGCGCCCTGAAGACGGCTTGATCACCTTGGACATGGAGACCTGCATCGGCTGCCACCGCTGCGAGAAGGCCTGCCCCTGGGACGTCCCCGTATTTCTTGAAAGCGTGGGCAAGACCACGAAATGCGACTTCTGCCTGGACCGTCTGGAACGGGGCCTGGATCCGGCATGCGTCACCGGCTGCACGTCAAAGGCCCTGACCTTCGTGCGCCTGGCCAAATAGCACCGCCCCAGCACCACACACGCTGGAAGCACAATACCTAACCCCCAAACAACAGGAGGAACACGGCTCATGAAAAAACGTTCCCTCATCGCCTGCGCCATCGCGGCCCTTTCCCTCTGCCTTTGGCTCGGCGTTGCCGTGGCCCAGCAGGCCCCTGCGACCCCGGCTTCCGATGCTGCCAAGGCCGCGAGTGCCGTGGCTGGAGATGCCGCCAAGACCGTTGATGCCGCCGCCGCTGACGCCTCCAAGGCAGTGGAAGGCGCTGCCAAGGCCATGGACAGTGCGCCCAAGAGCATGCTGGCAGCAGCCATTGCCAAGGCCCCGCGCGGCTCGGAAAAGGGCATGATCGATGAATCCAAGCCCGTTGGATTCCTTGGCATTCCCGGAGCGCCCCAGGTCAACCCGATCCTGGCCTTTGTCTGGGCCGTGTGGGTCGGCTGGATTTTCTCCACTGTCGGCGCCTTCGGCGGCGTCATGTCGGGAGTGGGACACATAACCATCTTCGGCCTTGGAGCTTATGCGGGCAGCCTCAAAAAGACCGCCCCAGAGCTGGGCCGCGTCATCACCGACTCCATTAAGGCCTCCAACCAGTTCCTGGTGGGTACCTCGGCCGCCATCAGCTCCTTCAACTATCTGAAGATGGGCCGCCTGGTCCTTCCGCTGGCCATCAGCCTGGGGCTGGGCTCACTGCTCGGCGCCTATGGCGCCGCCACCCTGTCCGCTGGCAAGCTCGACTTCAAGTCCTACCAGGGCTACTTCGGCCTCTTCGTCCTGGTCCTGGGCTGCTGGCTCCTGTACGAAACCACCCCGGCCGGCCAGGCCAAAAAGCAGACCGCAAAGGCGGCCGCCAAGGCTTTTGAGGACGCCGTCAAGAAGCTCAAGGGTGGCGAAGTCGTTGAGGAAAGCAAGCTTGGCCTACACATCCAGAAGTTCAACCTTTCCACCTGCGAGTTCATCTTCTACGGCGTGCCCTTCAAGTTCAACCCGCTGATCCCGTTCCTTGGCGGCATCGTCATCTCCGCCGTGGCGGCCTTCCTGGGCGTGGGCGGCGGCTTCCTGCTGGTGCCCTTCCTTACCAGTGTGACCCAGCTGCCCATGTACCTGGCCGCTGGCACCTCGGCCCTGGCCGTGCTCATCAGCATGGTCACCAGCATCATCACCCTCATGACCAAGGGCACCCCCATCGAGTGGACCCTCATCGGCATCGAGCTGGTGGGCATCACCGTGGGCTCCATCGTCGGTCCCATGACCTCCAAGTACCTCTCCGACAAGCTGATGAAGCGCCTCTTCATCGTGCTCTCGTTCTACATCGGCCTGCGCTATCTGCTCAGAGGCTTCTTCAGCATCAATCTCATTTAATCCTCGCGAACCAAATTGGCCGGGCTCCCGCACGGGAGCCCGGCCTTATCCCACAACAAAAGTACCTGCCATGACCCCCTTCCAAGCCGTCGATGCCCTCTTCATCATGCCCTTCCGGGTTCTGTCGAACCCCGAGGCCGGGTTCTATTTCGGCATCTGTGTGCTGGCCCTGGCCAGCGCCGCCCTTGGCCGGGCTTGCTCACTACTCGTGGGCTGGGTCCAGCGCAAACGGCGCGCCCAGGAGGACGGCGGAGCGCAGCACCGCAGCGAGCTGTCCTTCCAGGCCCTGCAGATGCAGGACAAGGAGGCCTACCTGGCCCAGAACCACCTGGCCCAGGAGCACTACGGCAACTCCCTGGCCCTGTCCGCCGGACGCGGGGCCGCCCTGCTCTGGCCGGGCATCATCGCCCTGGCCTGGCTGTCCATCCGTTTCGAGGGCGTGCCCGCGCCCTATCTCTGGGCCAGCGCCGGGCCTGTCACGGTATTTTTCCCGCCGTACATCCTTGCCTTGTTGGCGTTCTCTCGCATCAATCCCTCGCCGTCCAATCCCTACGCGGCCTGAGGCCCCCCTTTCCATCCGCCCTGCCCTGCCGTAAAGCAGGGGCATGGCCCCTGACCGCTTCACCGAGCACGCCCGCTTCATCGCGCACATCGACAGCGACGGCCCACGCTCGGTGGTCTCGGCCGCGAGCTACGCCATCAGGAAGTTCGGGGTGCGCTCGGCAATGCCCGTGGCCCAGGCCAAAAAGCTCTGCCCGCACGGGCTGTTCGTGCCGGTGCGCATGTGGCGCTACAAGGAGCTTTCCCGGCGCGTCATGGCCGTGCTCCAGCGCTTCTCGCCGCTGGTGGAGCAGGCCTCCGTGGATGAGGCCTACCTCGACGCCACGGGCCTGGAACGCCTGTTCGGACCGCCGGAGGAGCTGGCCGCCACCATCCGCGCCGAGGTTCGCCGTGACACGGAGCTGACCTGCTCGGTAGGCATCGCGCCCGTGCGCTTCCTGGCGAAGATCGCTTCGGACTACAACAAGCCTGACGGCCAGACCATCATCTTGGAGCATGAGGTGCACGCCTTCCTGGATGCGCTGCCGGTGCAGAAGATCCCCGGCGTGGGTGGGCGGACCCTGGAGATATTGAACGGCCTGGGCGTGCGCCTGGCGGGCGATGTATTGAAAAAGCCCCAGGAATTCTGGCGCCATAACCTCGGCGAACGCGGCCTGTGGCTCTTTGAGCTGGCCCAGGGCCATGACGACCGCCCGGTGACGCCCTTCACACCGCCCAAATCCTCCAGTGCGGAGAACACCTTCGCGCGCGACACCCGCGACCCCGTTGTGCTGCGGCGCTGGCTCCTGCTGCAGGCTGAACGCGTGGGCGCGGACCTGCGCGCCCAGGGCGTGCGCGGCCGCACCGTTACATTGAAGGCCACCTTCGCCGATTTCCGCAAGCTCACGCGTTCACGCACGCTGAACGAGCCGGTGAACGACACCGTGAGCATCTTTGAGACGGCCCTCGGCCTGTTGCGGGAGCTGAACCCGCGCCAGGATCTGCGGCTCATCGGGGTGGGCGTGTCGCAGTTCGGGGAGCGGCCCAAACAGCTCTCGCTGCTTGCCCCGGAAACGCCAGCCAGGCCCAAGGCCGCACTGGACCAGGCGCTCGATGCCGTGCGCGGGCGCTTCGGCAAAGGGGCCATCGTGCGCGGCGACCTTCTGGATTTCGATGAGTAGGCGGGGGGAGGCGGCAAGAATCTGCCGTCAGCCAAGCCTGCTTGTCCTCGCAAACGCCCTTCCGGGCTGATTCGGCCCCTTGGCGGCCGAAAATCAGAGCTTCATCTTGTACTGAGCCAGCTTGTGCCGCAGGGTGCGCGGGCTGATGCCGAGCAGCTCCGCCGAGCGTTGCTTGCTGCCGCCTGCGGCCTTGTAGGCGCGCTGGATGGCCCTGGTCTCGGCCTCGCGCACCACGGAGTCCAGGTTCAGGGCCTCCACGCTGTCGTCGCCCTGGGGGCACATGGTGTCCATGCCGATGCCCAGGCGCATCTCCAGGGGCAAGTCCTCGGGCTTCACCAGGCCCTCGCCCTTGTGCAGCAGCACGGCGCGCTCCACGAGGTTCTTCAGCTCGCGCACGTTGCCCGGCCAGGAGTGGCGCAACAGCAGGGTCATGGTCTCCGGCGCCAGGGACAGGTTCGGGCGGTGGTACTGGCCGCCAAAGAGCCACAGGAAATACTCGGCCAGGGGCGCGATGTCCTCGGGCCGCTCGCGCAGGGACGGCAGGGAGATGGGGATGACGTTCAGGCGGTAGAAGAGGTCGGCTCGAAAGCGCCCGCCGCGCACCATCTCCGGCAGCAGGCGGTTGGTGGCGGCCACGATGCGCGCGCGGAAGCCCTGGTCCTTCTCACCGCCCAGGCGCTTGAAGGTGCGCTCCTCCAGCACGCGCAGGAAATCCACCTGGTTGGACAGGGGGATGTCGCCCACCTCGTCCAGAAACAGGGTGCCGTCCCCGGCCAGCTCAAAACTGCCCTTCTGCAACCGGAGCGCGCCGGTGAAGGCCCCGGACTCGTGGCCGAAAAACTTGTCGGCAAAGAGCTCGCCCGTGAGCACGCCGCAGTTCACCGGCACAAAGGGCCGCCCGCTGCGGTTGCTGAGGGTGTGCAACAGCCGGGCAAAGAGCTCCTTGCCCGTGCCGGATTCGCCCGTGAGCAGCACCGGGGCGTCGGACCCGGCCACCTGGATGGCCACGTGGTACAGGGCGCGCATGGCCTCGGAGCGGAAAAGCAGCCCGGCCTCGTGCATGGCCGAGCGCGCCTCCGGATCAGTGGCCACGCCTTGCGGCAAAAACGTGCCGCCGTTCATTCTGGGGTCAACACCCATCCATTCCCCCTGGTCAACTGGTGGCGAATTCGCCTCACCCTGCGCCCGCGCACCGGCTTTTCCCCTTGTCCGCAGCCGCGCACCCAGCAATAAAGGGCAAAATTTTGCCCGTCAAGACCCTTTGGGACAAATCATGCCGCCATGGGAAGATTCTTGCCGCTTTTGCGGCAAGAACTTGCCGCACAGGCTGCGGAGTGAACCGTATAAATCAAATAATGACAGCATATTACCGTTAGGCACGGATATTGATAAGAGAGGGGTATCCCTGCGCCGGGCCGGTTCCGGGGCGTACAAGGGCGCAGTGCAAATCCAACGATGATCAAGGGAGCGGGAATGACGATGAATCGGAAACATGTTCTGGCGGGCTCCGCCTGTATTGTCCTGATGGGTGTGCTGCTCTTCGCGGCCTTCGCCTGGGCCTCCAACGCGGGTACGGAAGCCGTAGCCCAGGTCGGCGCCGACATAGTCAGTGCCGGCGCACATCTTGGCGCAAACACCGGCGTGGCCTGGTGGGTCTGGCCGCTGGTGCTGCTGTTCTTCTGTTTTGTGCTCGGCATCATCGCGGTGCTGGCTGGCGTTGGCGGCGGCGTCCTCTACGTGCCCCTGGTCAGCGGGTTCTTCCCCTTCCACCTGGACTTCGTGCGCGGCGCGGGCCTCATGGTGGCCCTGGCCGGAGCGCTGGCGGCCGGTCCCGGTCTCTTGAAACGAAATTTTGCGTCCCTGCGCCTGGCCCTGCCCGTGGCGCTCATCGCCTCCAGCTGCGCCATTCTGGGCGCGTTCCTGGGCATGGCCCTGCCGACCCAGGTTGTGCAGCTCTTTTTGGGCATCACCATCATGGGCATCGCCATCCTGATCCTGTGCTCCAAGAATTCCGCCCGCCCGGTGGTGACCAAGCAGGACGCCCTGGGCATGGCGCTCGGCATGAACGGCGCCTACAACGACCCCGCCACCGGCGAGCTGGTTGAATGGAAGACCCACCGCACCCTGCCGGGCCTGCTGATGTTCATCATCATCGGCATCATGGCCGGCATGTTCGGCCTGGGCGCGGGCTGGGCCAACGTCCCGGTGCTGAACCTGATGATGGGCGCACCGCTCAAGGTGGCCGTGGGCACCAGCAAGTTCCTCCTGTCCATCACCGACACCTCCGCCGCCTGGGTCTACCTGAACAAGGGCTGCGTCATCCCGCTCATGGCCATTCCGAGCATCATCGGGCTCATGCTGGGCTCCTTTGTCGGCGTGCGGCTGCTGGCCAAGGCCAAGCCCACCTTCATCCGCTACATGGTCATCGGCGTGCTGCTCTTCGCGGGCGGCAAGGCCCTCTTGAAGGGCCTGGGCGTCTAGCCCAAAGCGGCAGTTCTAGGATACAACGCGAAAGAGCACATCCAAGGAGAAACGCCATGAGCGATCAAATCAAAGTCACCGGAAAGGCCTCCGCCGAGCAGGTCACCTACGCCAACATGCTGTTTTATGGTTCCTGGACCGGCCTGGGCCTTATGGCCCTGACCTACCTTTTGTACGTCTTCGGCATCATCACCCCGCACATCCCGCTGGACCAGGTGCCCCTGATGTGGTCCCAACCCGTGGGAACGTACCTCGAGCTGGGCAAGGTCCCCACAGGCTGGGGCTGGTCCGTCCTCATTCTCAAGGGCGATTTCCTCAATTTCCTGGGCATCGTGCTCCTGGCGGCCATGACCATTGTCTGCTATATTCCTCTCATTCCGGCGTTTATCAAGCGCAAGGAAATGCTCTTCGCCGGGCTGGCCCTGGCTGAGATCCTGGTTCTCATGTTCGCCGCTTCCGGCATCGTGGGCGGAGGCGGGCACTAGCCTCTGCCAGCCCACCGGGGAGGCGGCGCAGAGCATTCGTTTCCCCAGGGAGGACGCACGTTGGACCAGAACATACTTGAGAGCTTGAGCGGACTGGACAGGGCCGACCTGCCCCGCATCCTGAGCGCGCTGCCCTTCGGGGTGGCCGTGCTGGATGCAGAGAGGCGCACCCTGTTCCTGAACCGCGCCTTGGAAAGCCTCACAGGCTTCTCCACCGCAGACGTGGCGGGCGTTTTCTGCCGCCACGTGCTGCGGGGCAGCTTCTGCCTGCACGGCTGCCCGTGCCTGTCGCAAGGCAGGGACTGCGCTCCCGGCGCTTGCAGCGAAAGCCGCGAGGGCACGCTCATCAACCGCCACCGCCGCAAGATTCCCGTGCGCCTGACCAGCCTGCCCATCCTGGACCGCGCGGGCAATTTCCTGTGCACCCTCGACGTGCTGGAGGACCTCTCGGCCCTGAAGGACATGGAGACGCGGCTGTCCATCTCCGCCAGTCCGGGGCAGATGGTGGGCCGCTGCGCGGTCATGGAGCATCTGCTGCGCATCCTGCCCGCCGTGGCCCAGAGCGACTCCCCGGTGCTGCTCACAGGCGAGTCCGGCACGGGCAAGGACCTGCTGGCCGAGGCCCTGCACCGCTTCAGCCCAAGGGCGCGGGAAAGCTTCGTGCGCGTCAACGCCACGCCCATGCCCGAGGCCCTGCTCGACGCCGAGCTCTTCGGCCAGTCCGAGGGACCGGGCGGCGTGCCCCGGCCGGGCAAGTTCCAGCTGGCCCAGAACGGCACGCTCTATCTTTCGGAAATCGCCGACATGCCGCTGGCCCAGCAGGGCCGCCTGCTGCGGCTGCTGGACGAGAAGGCCGTGCTGCCAGCCGGCGGCGACCGGCCCATGCACCTGAACGTGCGCGTGGTTGCGGCCACGGGCCGCGATCCCGAGGAGATGGTCAAGGCCGGGGTCCTGCGCGACGACCTGTTCCACCGCCTGAACGCCGTGCGCCTGCACCTGCCGCCCCTGCGCGAACGCGGCGAGGATGTCGGCTTCCTGCTGGCGCACTACCTGAAGATCTTCGCGGCCAAGTTCCGCAAGCAGGTCCTCGGCTTCTCCGACGAGGCCCTGTCCCTGCTCACCTCCTACGACTACCCCGGCAACGTGCGCGAGCTGCGCAACATGGTCGAGTACGCGGTGATGGTCTGCGCCGGGGAGACGGTTCAGCCCGAGCATCTGCCCGCGCATCTGCGCTTCCCCCTGGCCGCCGGGTCCTCGGTCGCCACACAGGCTTCCCAGGCCCAGGGCAAACCCTCCGGCGCGCTCAAGCCCGCCCGGAAAAAGGCGTAGGGGGCAGTCATGGGCAAGAAGATTCTGGTCACGCTGTATCGCGACGAGGTGGCCCCGCGCTTCGACCTGTGCTCCGAGGTGCTGCTGGTCACGGTGGACGCCACCGGGCATGAGGTGCGCAGGCAGGATCTGGTGCTGGCCAATTCCAGCGCCGACGACCTCTGCGACCTGATCCTGGACCGCGAGGTGGCCGCCGTCATCACCGGCGGCATCGAAGAGGAGCACTACCACTACCTGCGCTGGAAGCGGGTGGAGGTCATCGACGGCGTGGCCGGCCTGTCCGGCGAGGCCCTGGCCCTGTATCTGCGTGGAGAGCTTGAACCCGGCGCCATCCTCTTTCAGAGGCTAAGCCATGAGTAAACTCACCGACATCCTCAAGCACCCGTTGAGCGGATTGCAGAACGACGTGGACGAGGCCGAGTCGCCGGTGCGCTACACCCTGCTGCGACAGAAGATCTTCGCCCTCATGGCTGCGGCCACCCTGATCCCGCTCTTGGCCATGGCCGTGCTGAACTACTACGAGCACCAGACCACCATGGCGCGCGAGATTCAGAACCCCCTGCGCGTGCTGGTGAACAAGACAAAGAACTCCTTTGAGCTGTTTTTGACCGAGCGCTCTTCCACCGTGAGCCTCATCGCCTCGGCCTACACTTATCCTGAGCTGGCCGATGAAAAGAAGCTCGTGCGCATCTTCAGCGTCATGAAGAAGGAGTTCAAGGGCTTCGTGGACCTGGGGCTCATCGACGAGCACGGCACCCAGGTGAACTACGTCGGCCCTTACTCCCTCAAGGGCAAGAACTACGCCGAGCAGCGCTGGTTCCAGGAAGTGCGGATCAAGGGCAAGTACGTCAGCGACGTATTCATGGGCTTCCGCAAGTTCCCCCACGTCATCATCGCCGTGCAGCACATGACCGAGGACGGACGCACCTGGATCCTGCGCGCCACGCTGGACACCCACCAGTTCGAGCGCATCATCGCGAGCATGAGCCTGGAGCCGGACGCTGACGCCTTCCTGGTCAACGGCCAGGGCATCATGCAGACCAGTTCCAACAACTACGGCAAGGTGCTGGAGAAGATGTCCTTCAGCCTGCCGCCCCAGACCTACGAGCCGGCAGTGCTGACCATGCTCGATCCCCTGGGACGTGATGTCTACCTGTCCTACGCCTACTTCCCGGACGCCGACTTCGTGCTCATGGCCGTGAAGCCGCGCGGCTCGCTGCTCAAGAGCTGGTACACCGTGCGCGGCGACCTGCTGTTCGTCTTCGCCCTGGGCGTGCTGGCCGTGTTCGTGGCCGCCTACCGCGTCACCGACGTGCTCATCGGGCGCATGAAGGAGTCCGAAGAGCGTCGCGAGATGGCGCTCAGGCAGGTGGAGCACTCCCAGAAGCTCTCCAGCATCGGGCGCCTGGCTGCGGGCGTGGCCCACGAGGTCAACAACCCCCTGGCCATCATCAACGAGAAGGCCGGGCTCATGAAGGACATCATGGACCGGGAGGCCGACTTCCCGGCCAAGGCCAAGATCGAAGCCCAGGTGGACAGCATCCTGCGCGCCGTGGAGCGCTGCCGGGGCATCACCCACCGCATGCTCGGCTTTGCCCGGCGCATGGACGTGAGCATCGAGGACTTGGACGTCGGCGAGATCATCAAGGAGACCTCCGGTTTCCTCTCCAACGAGGCCATGCACCGCAAGGTCGACGTGCGCCTGGAGATCGACCCCGAGCTGCCGCGCATCAACTCGGACCGCAGCCAGCTCCAGCAGGTCTTCCTGAACCTCTTCAACAACGCCCTGGCCGCCGTGGCCGACGGCGGACGCATCGTGGCCATGGCCCGCGAGGTCGGGGACTTCGTGGAGATCACCGTGCGCGACAACGGCTGCGGCATGTCCGACGAGACCCTGAAGCACATCTTCGAGCCCTTCTTCACCACCAAGAAAGGCAAGGGCACGGGCTTAGGTCTGTCCATCACCTACGGCATCATCAAGCGCCTTGGCGGCGACATCGCCGTCGAGAGCGAGCAAGGCGTGGGCACCACGCTTACCATCACCCTGCCCAAGGGGCAGCGGGAGGCACTGGCATGAACGCTAAAGACTGGAAGATCCTGCTCGTGGACGACGAGCGCGAGTTCATCACCACCCTGGCCGAACGCCTGGAGCTGCGCGGCATCCCCGCACGCGTGTGCTTTGATGGCGAGAGCGCGCTGGAGGCCATCGCCGCCGAGGAGCCGCACGTGGTCGTGCTCGACGTGCTCATGCCGGGCATCAAGGGCCTTGAAGTTCTGGAGCGCGTCAAGCGCACCAACCCGGGGGTGCAGGTGCTGCTCCTGACCGGCCACGGCAGCACGCGCGACGGCATCGAGGGCATGCGCCTGGGCGCCTACGACTACATGATGAAGCCGCTGAACATCGACACGCTCATCGAGAAGATGGAGTCGGCCATCGACTATGCGCGCAAGGCCTCCGCCCTGCCGGGCAAAAGCGACGGGCAGTAGGAGGGAAGGCACCATGCGCGACGCACTCTTCATGGGCCGAATGACGGCTTCGGCCACCCACGAGTTGCAGAACATCCTGGCCACCATCCGCGAGTCCTCCGGGCTCATGGAGGACCTGCTGGGCATGAGCAGCGAGGGTTTCGCCCATGCCGAGCGCTTCAAGAAAGGCTTGAGCGTGCTGGCCGAGCAGGTGGAGCGCGGCATGATCCTGACCGAGCAGCTCAACTTCTGCGCCCATGCGCCTGAAGCAAGCCCGGCCGGTGCCGACGTCAACGAGGCCGTGCGCGCCCTGGCCGGGCTCGCGCGCAGGAGCGCCGCGCGCCGCAAGACCACTCTTGTGCTGGCTCCCGGACGCACGGGCCTGCGCACCTCCCTGCGCGCAGTTGAAGTCATGAACGCTGTGGACGCGGCCCTGGAAGCGGCGCTGGACGTGCTGCCCATGGGCACGCAGCTGATGCTCTGCGTGGAGGAGCATGGCGGGCTTGGCGTGGTGCGCCTGGACTCCCCGGGCTTTGATGCGCTGCGGCAGACCCCGGGCTGGAGCGAGCTCGCCACCCTGGCCAAGACCCTGGGCATCGGCGTGAGCGCCGGTCCTGCGGGCCAGGGAGTGGTGCTGGCCCTGCCTCGGCCTGCGGCCTGAGGCCCGCCACGGTCTCTTGATTTTTGGGAAAAGAAGAGTAGCATTCAGAGTAGCAGCTTGATTCACCATGTTTCGCAGGCGGAGTGCACGCCCCCTGCGGACAGCAAGGAGGACGCTATGCTCGGGATGCTCAAAACGCTTGAGGACACCTTCGCGGCTTTGGCTTTTGCCGACGCCGGGGAGCGGCAGGAGGCCATGCAGATGGCTGGAGTGGAGGAAACGACGGTGTCCGTTTCGGACGTATATGCCGCCGTGGCCTTTGCCGAGGTCGGCTGCGAGGCCGAGGCACGCGAGATGCTGGGGATTCGCCCGGTCCGGCTCGTGCCCACGCCCAAGGTCTGCGGATTCCTGGAATCCGTCGGGCTCACGGGAGTGCGCGTGGCCTACGGACTAGCCGAAGCCTAGCCGGAAAGGCAAACACCGGGGGGCCGGGACCGTCAGCCCTGACGCCTAAGTCCCGGTCCCCGGAACCGCGCAAGACTGCGCGGAAACAAGGAGTGCACCGTGAGCAAGAAGATCAAGCTGCTGCTGGTCGACGACGAGGAAAATTTCATCAACACCCTGGCCGAGCGCATGAAGATGCGCGACATGGGTCCCAATGTGGCCCATGACGGTGAGACCGCGCTTGAGATGGTCAAGGACGAGGTTCCTGACGTCATGGTCCTCGACCTGCGCATGCCCGGCATCGACGGCGTGGAAGTGCTGCGCAAGGTCAAGAAGGCGCATCCGAACGTTCAGGTCATCATCCTGACCGGCCACGGCAGCGAGCAGGACCAGGAGCTGTGCATGCAGCTCGGCGCGTTCGAGTACCACAAGAAGCCCGTGGACATCGACCGGCTGGTCAAGAGCATCAAGGGCGCCTACCGTCAGAAGATGGAAGACATGATGGTGGCCGCAACCTTTGCCCAGGCCGGAGACTTCGACGACGCCGACCAGGTCATGCACGAGCAAGACAAAAAGTAGCCCGGGGGCAGCCATGAACGCTGTCCTGCTCGTCGACGACGAGCGTGACTTCGCCGATCTTCTGGCCGAGCGGCTCCAGGCGCGGGGTTTTGAGGTCCGAACCGCCTACGACGGTGAGGAAGCCCTGCGCCTGGCCGCCGGATACGATGTCGACGTGGCCGTGCTCGACGTGAACCTGCCGGGCATGGACGGGTTGGCCCTGCTGCGCGAACTGAAGCTCGTGCGGCCCCAGGCCGAGGCCCTCATGCTCACCGGCCAGAACGATCTGGCCACCGCCGTGGCCGGCATGAAGCTCGGCGCCACGGACTACCTGGTCAAACCCGTGCCCATCGACCGGCTTGTGGAAGCCATCACCCGCGCCCAGGACCGTCGCCAGGAACGCCAGGAAGGCCTGCGCATGGCCGAGACGGCCAAGATGGCAGCCCTGGGGCAGATGGCCGAGGGCGTGGCCCACGAGATCAACAACCCCGTCAATGTCATGGTCTCCCTGGCCGGGTGGATGGACGACCTGGTGGCCGACCTGGCGGCAGCTCTCAAGACGCCTCCAGAAAGGGTCTCCGGCACCCTGACGGAACTCTCCCAGAGCGCGACCAAGCTGCACGAGCACGGCCTGCGCGTGAAGCAGCTGACGGCCAAGCTGCTCTGCCTGTGCCACAGGACCAGCCCCGGCTCCCGGCTCGACCCCAACACCCAGAAGTCCCAAGGCCTCACCCCGGAGCCCCACATGGCCGACCTGGGCGCCCTGCTCAAGGGCCTGCTGGCCGAGCGCGCGCCCCGCATGGCCGAAACCCACACCAAAGCTCTTCAGGAACTCGCTCTGGACCTGCCCGCCCTGAACGTGCCCCAAGCCTCCCTGCCCGGCGCCAACCTGGGCACCGCCCTGGGCAACATCCTGGACAACGCCCTGGACGCCATGCCGGTTGACGGCACGCTCAGCGTCTCCACCCAGTCCGAGGCGGGCGAGGTCGTCATCGTCATCGAGGACACCGGGCACGGCATCAGCCCGGCCCACCTGCCGCGCATCTTCGAGCCCTTCTTCTCCACCAAGGACGTGGGCCAGGGCACAGGGCTCGGCCTGTCCGTCAGCTACGGCATCATCAAGGGCCTGGGCGGCGACATCCTGGTGGACAGCCACCAGGGGCAAGGCACCAGAGTCACGATACGGCTGCCCGTGGCCCAGTCTCTTGGCGACGCCCCGTACCTGCGCTGACCCCGGCCGACACCCCGCCCCTTCAGGCGCGCTTGCCGCGCCCAGTCAGCTCACCCCACTCTCCCGCCATTGCCGAGGGGCCTATTCCGTTGTGCCCAGACGAGTGAGGCGGGCGTTGCGGATGCGCCCAAGGATGCGCGCCAGATCCTCAAAGGAAAAGGGCTTGGCAAGATAGTCGTCCATACCCGCGGCCAGGAAGCGCTCGCGGTCGCCAACCATGGCGAAGGCCGTGAGCGCGATGACCGGGATGTTTGCGCAGTCCTTGAACTCAGGCCGGGTGCGGATGGCCTGGGTGGCCTCCAGGCCGTTCAGGCCAGGCATCTGGATATCCATGAGGACGCAGTCGAAGGTGCTGACGCGAAGGGCGGCCAGGGCGGCCTCCCCGTCGGAAGCGCAGGTCACCAGCAGACCCTGCCGCTCAAGGCCGGTGCGCAGGGCCAGCTGGTTGATCTCCTCGTCCTCCACAAGCAGCACGCGCAGGCCGAGAAGTGAGGGCGCTTCGGCCTGGGCGCCGGAATAATCGCCGGACAGATCGCCGGGCAAAGCGCTCTCCCGGATGGCGTCCGGCTCGGGCACGCCAAAGGGCAGCACAAAGGAGAAGGTCGTGCCCGTGCCCACTTCCGAGGACACGTCTATGCCCGGCCCGCCGAGCAGCGACACCAGCTGCCGGACGATGGCCAGCCCCAACCCGGCTCCCTGGTGCTTGCGGCTGAGTGAGCCCTCCACCTGGGTGAACATCTGAAAGGCTTGGTCCAGCGACTCAAGGGGGATGCCCACGCCAGTGTCCGAGACCACGAACAGAACCCGGCATTGCGTCTTCGAACACGACCTCAGGCCCTGCACCTCCACCAGGATTCCCCCGGACTGCGTGAACTTCACGGCGTTGCCCACGAGGTTGGAGAGCACCTGGCGCAACCGGTGGTCGTCGCCCGAAAGCCACCTCGGCAGGTCCGGGTCCAGGCGCAGGTCCAGCTCGAGGCCCTTCTGCCCTGCCGGGAGCCGGTAGAGCGTGTCCACAGAGTCCAGGATGTCACGCAGCATAAAGGGCCTTTGCATCAGCACGAACTTGCGGGCCTCGATGCGCGAGAGGTCCAGGATGTCGCCCAGGAGGCTGGTCAGCCGCTGGCTGGATTGGATGGCCGCCTGGGCGTAGCGCTTCTGCTCCCCGGTAAGAGCCGAGCCGTCCAACAGCTGGATCATGCCCACGATGCCGTTCAGCGGGGTGCGGATCTCATGGCTCATATTGGCCAGAAACTCGCTCTTGGCGCGGTTGGCTGCGTCGGCGGCGTCGCGGGCCTGGGTCAGGGCCTCCTCGTACATCTTGCGCTCGGTGTTGTCGCGGTAGATGGACAGGTTCATGGGCCTGTCGCCCTGCTGCATGCGCCTGCCGGTGACGTCCACCCAACGCACGTCACCACCCTTGCGGATGATGCGGAAGCTGTAGCGCGCATCGTCCCGGCGCCCTGCCATGCGGTCCGTCAGGCTCTGGCGCACCAGGTCACGGTCGTCCGGGTGCACCAGCCTCCATATGTCCCCGGTCGAGAGGGCGTACAGCTCTTCCGGGCTGTAGCCAAAGAGCTCGCAAAAGGCCGGATTGACCCAGGAGAACACCGGGGACAGGCCCTCCTGGATGGCGATGGCGTCCAGGGACTGCTCGAAGAGGGTGCGGTAGCGTTCCTCGCTCTCGCCCAGAGCCTGCTCGGAGCGCTTGCGCTCAGTGATATCCGTGCTGGTCCCGACCAGCCTGACGGGCGCGCCCAATGCGTTGCGGTCCACCACCCGGCTGCGCGTGAGGATCCACTTCCATTCGCCGGACTTGGCGCGCATGCGCAGCTCAAAGGTGCTGGTCTCGGTGTCCTTCAGGAAGGTCTCGGCGGCCGTGCTTATGGTCGCCAGATCATCCGGGTGCAGGAGTTTTGAAAAGCTCGCAAAGTCAGCCGGGAACTCGCCAGGCTTGTAGCCCAGCAGGGTGTAGCAGCGCGGGCTGAAGTAGACCTCGCCGCTGTCCACCCGCCAGTCCCAGAGCCCGTCGTTGGCCGCGTCCAGGGCCAACTGCAGGCGCTCGCGGCTCTCAAACAGGGCCTCCTCGGCCTTCTTGCGCTCGGTGATGTCCCGGAAGGTCCAGATTCTTCCATAGTTGACGCCGTCGCGCGACAGAACCGGCCCGGAGTACCTGTCCAGAACCGTGCCGTTCTTGAGTTCAACCTCATCACGGCTGGTCTCGCTGGGGTGGCTGTAGAGGTAGTGCACCTTCTCCAGAAACTTGTCCGGATGTTTCGTTATGGAGACAACATAATTGAGCAGCTCGGTATCATCCGTCGTGTCGAGCAGGGATAGGGGGGCGTTGAACAGCTCAAGGGTCCTCTGGTTGATCAGGACCCGCTCCTGCTTCTCGTTCACCACAAGAATCCCGTCGAGAGACGCGTTCGTCTGCGCCTCAAGCAGGGCCGTCTTCGCCAGCAGGGCCTCTTCGGCGCGCTTGCGCTCGTCGATGTCGCGGCAGGAGACCAGGATGCGCTCCTGTCCCAGGACCAGGGCCCGGCGGATGGAAACATCGACCCAGAACAGAGTGCCATCACGCCGCTTGGACAACCACTCGGCCACCTGGGGCGTCCCCTCGTAGGCCTTGCGCATGAGCTCCATGGCATGGACATTATCATAGGGCGGGTATCCGGCGCTGGTAATCTCCACCGGGAGGCTCAGCATCTCCTCGCGCGTGTAGCCATATACCTCGCAGGCCCGCTGGTTCACGTCCAAGGTGCGCCCGGACGGCCAGGCGTGGATGAAGATGAGGTCGCTCACGGAGTTGAAGATGGTGCGGAAGCGCTCCTCGCTCGTGCGCAGTTCGCCCAGAGTGGCGCTGAGCTCGGCCACCTTGGCGCGCACCCTGCGGCGCAGGAGGATGTTGAGGAAGCCAAGGACCAGCGTCACGGCAGCGATGCCGCAGAACACGAGGAACACGAGGCGCAGGTTGTACCGGCTGACGATGGGCGCGCCCAGCCACTTCTCCTCAATGGCCTTGCCTTCCTCGGCCGGAATGGCGGCAAAGCCCTGCTCGACGAGGGCAAGCAGGCCGGTGTCGCCCTTTTTCACGGCCCGGTGGAAGGCTCCGGAATAAAGCACAAAGCCCTGCCGGAACTCGGAATCCAGATTGTACTTGTACAGGTAGTACAGGGCAGGCGGGGCATCGATGGAGAAGATGCGGATGTCGCCCGTGCGGGCCGCGTTGATGATGCCCTCGTAGCTGTCGAACTCCTTGAGTGAGTGGATGCCGTAGCGCTCAAGCACGTCAATGACCGCGTCCCCGGCCTTCACGCCAACAGTGAAGCCGCGCAGGGCCTGGACGTCATTGATGCCGCCCAGGCTTTTGTGGAAGAACACGGGCACGTCGAGCTGGGCGTAGGGCTTGGTGAAATCATAGATCTTGGCGCGGGCTTCGTTGTAGAAGATGGTGTCGATGACATCGGCGTGGCCCGCGCGCATGAACCGCTGAGCGGCATCCCAGTCCATGGCCTGCAGGACCACGCGCACGCCCGTGGCCTTTTCCCAGGCCTTCCACTGGTCCACCACGATGCCCTGGACCTGTCCTTCGTTGTTGCGAAAGATGTACGGCGGGTAGTTGTCGTCACAGACCACGGTGATGGACGCCGGGCGCACAAAGCCCGCGCCTTTCTGGACGCCATCCTGAACAGCTCCGGCCTGTTGGGAAAGGCCGCACAGCAGCAGGACGGCGGCAAGGACCGCCGGCCACAGGCAGCGTCGTTTTATGTGCTTCACCGGGCAGTGGCTCAAAGCGCACCAGAACCAATCAATGCGGTTATTCGAACGGTATCAACGTAATCCAGTTTTCCGGGCAGGAGCAAGGGGAATGTTCTGGAGGGCGCAAACCGCTTTGACCGCGCGCTAAAAGCCCCCGGCACCTCTGCGGCGCCGGGGGCTTTGGTTGTTTGAACAGGCTGTGGAATTCTGTGGACTACTCGCCCAGGTAGGCCTTGCGGATGTCCGGGTTGGCCAGAAGGGCGCCCGCCTCGTCCTCCATGACCACGTTGCCGGTCTCCAGCACGTAGCCACGAGTGGAGGCCTGCAGGGCCAGATTGGCGTTCTGCTCCACCAGGACCACGGTGACGCCGTCGGCCTCGTTGATCTCGCGGATGATGCGAAAGATCTGCTGCACGATGAGCGGGGCCAGGCCCAGGCTCGGCTCGTCCAGCAAGAGCAGGCGCGGGCGGCTCATGAGCGCGCGGCCCATGGCCAGCATCTGCTGCTCGCCGCCGGACAGGGTGCCGCCATGCTGCCTGCGGCGCTCCAGGAGGATGGGGAAGAGCTGGAACACGCGGTTCATGTCGTGGGCGATGCCGGCCTTGTCCTTGCGGAAGAAGGCGCCCATGTCCAGGTTCTCCTCAACAGTCAGGCGGGGGAAGATGCGCCGGCCCTCGGGCACCTGGCACAGGCCGCGTGCGGGCAAGAGGTCCGCCGCGATGCCGTCGATGCGCGCGCCGTCGTAATAGATCTCGCCGCCCGTAAGCGGCAGCACGCCGGAAATGCTCATGAGCGTGGTGGACTTGCCCGCGCCGTTGGCTCCGATGATGCTCACCACCTCGCCGGGATACACCACGAGCGAAATGTCCTTGATGGCCTTGATGCGGCCATAGGCGGCCGAGACGTTCTTCAGTTCGAGGATGGGTTCGCGCATGGCCTAGTCCCTCTCCTCGCTGCGCGTGCCCATGCGCTTGGCGGGCCACAGGCCCTTGGGCCGGAAGATCATCATCACGGCCATGACCCCGCCGAAGACGAACATGCGGTAGAGCTCAAACCCGCGGAAGACCTCGGGCAGGGCGATGAGCGCCAGCGCCCCCAGGATCACGCCAGGAATGGAACCCATGCCGCCCAGCACCACCATGGCCAGCACCATGGCCGACTCGATGAAGGTGAAGGACTCCGGGCTGACGAAACGCATGCGCGCGGCGAAAAAGGCTCCGGCCAGGCCGCCGAAGATGGCGCCAAGAGAATAGGCCAGAAGCTTGATGCCAAGGGTGTTCACGCCCATGAGCTCGGCTGCGGTCTGGTCCTCGCGCACGGCCTCAAACGCGCGGCCGATGCGCGAGTGGTTGAGCCGGTACACAGCCACCACCGTGCACACGGCCAGGGCCAGGATGACGTAGTAGAACTGCTCCAGGCTGCCGAGCCAGATGTGCTCGATCTTCCCGTCGCTCCACCAGTAGGCGCCCGGGGGCTTGATGCCCAGGATGCCGTTGGGGCCGTTGGTCAGGCTCATCCAGTTGTTCAGCACGATGCGCACGATCTCGCCGAAGCCCAGGGTGACAATGGCCAGGTAGTCGCCGCGCATGCGCAGGGTGGGATAGCCGATGATGCACCCGGCGCAGGCCGAGAAGGCCCCGGCGATGGGCAGGCTGAGCCAGAAGGACAGGCCGAAGTGCACGGACAGAAGCGCGTAGGTGTACGCACCCACGCCGTAGAAGGCGATGTAGCCGAGATCCAGCAGGCCGGCCATGCCCACGACCACGTTGAGGCCCAGGCCCAGGCAGATGTAAACCAGGACGCTGATGGCCACGTCTTGGGCGTAGCGTTCGGTGAGAAGCGGAAAAACCAAGGCTCCGGCCAGGACCAGCACCAGCCAGATCCAACTGGGCACGCGGCCCGTGGCCTTGCTGAAGACTGTGGACACAGCTTCGGCCGGGCGGGACACGAAGTCGAACACCCCGTGCTGCTTAAGCTGCCAAAAGGCCAGGAGAATGGCCGAGGCCAAGGCCAACGTGCTCCAGAGGGCAAAGCTGTCGGCGAACTCCAAGCCCTCTGGCTTGATGCCGAGAAGCGGCCACAGGAGCGCAAAAAGCCAGAGCATGGCCACGGCGTAGCCGAGCCAGAGCTTCCTAGACGCGGGTATCGTCAACGTTCTCTCCCATGATGCCTGTGGGCATGAAATAGAGCACCCCGATAAGGATGATGAAGGCGAACACGTCCTTGTATTCGCTGGAGATGTACCCTGCTGCGAAGACCTCTATCATGCCGATGAGGAGCCCGCCGAGCATGGCCCCGGTAATGTTGCCGATGCCGCCAAGCACTGCGGCCGAGAAGGCCTTCACGCCGAGGACAAAGCCCATGTCGTAGCGCACGCTGCCGTAGTACATGCCGACCATGATGCCTGCGGCGCAGGCCAGGGCCGCGCCAATGGCGAAGGTCAGGCTGATGATGCGGCTGGAGTTGATGCCCACCAGCGCGCTCATGGTCTTGTCCTGGGCCGTGGCGCGCATGGCCTTGCCGATGCGCGTCTTGAAGACCAGGAAATTCAGGCCTACAAGGAGAACCACCGTGATGCCGACGATGACGACCTGCATGTAGGAGACCACGGCCCCGCCGATCTCGAAGCCCCCCTGGACCATCTCGCCGGGGTAGGCGCGGTCGTACACACCCTGGGTCAGCATCAGGCCATTCTGCAAAAATATGGACATGCCGAGCGCGGAGAGCAGCACGGACAGTCGAGAGGAAGAGCGCAAGGGCTTGTAGACCAGCTTTTCAACGGCCATGGCCAAAAGCGCGCAGTAGCCCATGGCCAGCACCAGGGCCACGCCCAGGCAGACAAAGGGCGGATAGCCCTGGGCGACCATCCAGCTGATGAGGATGACCCCCATGTAGCCACCAGCGGCGAAGATCTCGCCGTGGGCAAAATTGATGAGCTGGATGATGCCGTAGACCATGGTGTAGCCAAGGGCCACCAGGGCGTACACTCCGCCCAGGGTGATGCCGTTGACCAGCTGCTGGAGAAAAACTTCCACGTGATGTGCGCCTTATGAAAGGCGGGGGCCAAAGAGGCCCCCGCCAGTGCTGTCGATGCGTGCGGAGCGGTCTACTTCTTGTAGAGCTGGCCGTTCTCGGGATTCCAGAAGTTCTCGAACTTGCCGTCCTTGACCACCTGGATCACGTAGTTGGAGCCGGAATCGCCGTTCTCCTTGTACTTGATCTGCTTGGAGGCGCCGGCGAAGTCAAGCTTGTCCAGCTCGGCCTTGACCTTCACGGGGTCGGTGCCGCCAGCGGCCTTGACGGCCTTCAGGTAGGCCACGGCGGAGTCGTAGGCATAGGCGGAGTAGGCGCCGGGCTCGCCGAGCTTCTTGTAGGCATCGGCGAACTTCTTGTAGGACGGGGTTTCCTTGTCGGTGTAGCCAAAGGTCAGGAACACGCCCTCGGCGTCCTTCTTGGCCAGCTCCATCAGCTGCGGATGGTACACGGCGTCCTGGGCCAGGATCTTGGTCTTGACGCCCATGCGGGCGATCTGGATGAGCATGGGGGCTGCGGCGGCGGAATTCTGCAGGCTGACGTAGAAGACGTCGGGCTTGGCGGCCTTGACCTTGGTCAGCACGGCGGAGAAGTCCTTGTCGCCCTGGTTCACGTGCTCGTGGCCCAGCACCTTGAGACCGGCGGCCACGGCGAGCTTCTCGACGTTGTCGGCCAGGCCCTGGGAATAGGTGGTCTTGTCGTCCACGAGGTAGACGGTCTTGCCCTTCAGGAACTCCTGAATGAACTTCACGGCGGCCTTGCTCTGGTCGTCGTCACGTCCGCAGGTGCGGTACATGAACTTGTGGCCGCTCTCGGTGACCTTCTCGTTGGTGGAGGCCGGGGTGATCATGAAAATCTTGGCGGCCATGAGCGGCTCGGCGGCCGGGATGGTGGCGCTGGAGCAGTACGCGCCGATGACGGCGGTGACCTTCTCGTTGATGAGCTTGTTGGCTGCGGCCACGCTCTGGCGCGGGTCGCAGGAGGTGTCCTCGGCCTGCAGGGTGACCGGGCCAAGGGGACCCATCTCGGGGTTCATGACCTCGATGGCGGCGAGCACGCCGTTCTTGATGTCGTTGCCGTCAGCGGCGTACTGGCCGGTCAGGGGGCTCAGGCTGCCGATCTTGATGCCCGTGGCCTTGGGGGCCTCGGCCTTCTTCTCTTCCTTCTTCTCGCCGCCGCAGCCAACGGCCACGAACGAAACGAGCAGCAACAAGGACAGGAAATACAACGCGCGTTTCATCTCATCTTCCCCCTGTTAGTAGATTTATCCGTGGCCCAGATATGCCTCAATCACCTGCGGGTCGCGCTGAATTGCTTCAGGCTTGCCCTCGGCGATCATCACACCGTGATCAAGAACGACAATGTGGCGGCAGATGCCCATGACGACCTTCATGTCGTGCTCCACCATGAGAATGCTGACGCCAAGGGAGCTGATGCGCCCGATGGTGTTCATGAGCTCCCGGCTCTCGGCCGGGTTCAGGCCCGCCGCGGGCTCATCGAGAAGAAGCGTCTGGGGCTCGCTGGCCAGGGCCCGGGCGATCTCCAGCCTGCGCTGCAGACCGTAGGCCATGTTCGAGGCCACCTCGTCCGCGAAGTCCGCAAGGCCCATGAACTCCAGGGACTCCAGGGCCTTGTCGCGGATGCGCCGCTCCTCCCGCTTTTGCGTCGGGGTGCGCAGGATGGCCCCGAGCACGCCCTCGCGGGTGCGGCTGTGCTGGGCCACCATGACATTTTCCAACGCTGTCATATTCTGGAAAAGCCTGATGTTCTGAAAGGTGCGCGCCACACCCAGGGCCAGGATCTTGTGCGGCCGCAGCGCGCGCAAGGGCTTGCCGCCGTAGCTCACCTGCCCGGAAGACGTCTGGTAAACGCCGGTAATAACGTTAAAAACAGTGGTCTTGCCTGCTCCATTGGGACCGATGAGCCCCACGATGTCCCCTTCGCTCACGCGAAAGGAAACGTCCGTGAGCGCCTGCAATCCGCCGAAGCGCACGCTGATGTCGGAAAGTTCCAAAATTGCCATAAGTGCCGTAGAGTATACAGAACCCCGGCGAATAAAATCAAGCTCGAAGATGGAGGAAATGCGTGGCGCATGTCTCTATCCCTTTGTGGCCGGGGTTTTTCAGATGCCAAACACTTTCACACAGAATATTGTTCGGCACAGGAACCATCAGCACGAAACCCCGCGCACGCGCACTTGCCGGTTGGCGGATTTCCGGCTAAAGGACTTTTTTACACCACACCAGAAAAGAGACCCCATGACCGACAGACCCATCAAATTCGACCGCAATGCCGAGTCCAAGCCCAGGCTTTCGCCCCTGGAAGACCTCCTCGACCTGGACTCCAAACTCCTGTCCATGGTGGCCAAGCGCTGCCGCATCGTCCAACGCGCGGCCAAGGGACGGCAAGTGCTCGACCGCGACCTGGAGAAGCAGCTGCGCCTGGGCTTCGACCTTGCCGCCAAGCAGCAGGACCTGGACCCGCGCGTGGCGCGCCAGCTCTTCCCCGTGCTCAACGCCTTTGGCCTGGAGCCCCAGGAGACCCGCCGATCCTCGGACAAGCCCTTTGCGCTCATCCCGCGTTCCGAGCCGGCCGACATCGACATCAACGGCCCGCGCTCGCTCTCGCGCACGCGCATGCTGGCCGTCATGGCCGCCGCCACCGGCGCGCCCATGCGCCTGTCCGGCGTGGTGCTGAACGACCCCCTGGTGGAGCTGGTCAAGGCCCTGAACCAGGCCGGGGCGCACCTGTCCTGGACCGCCGATGAGCTCACCAGCTCCGAGACCCAGGCCAAGGCCGAGGACTCGCCCCTGCGCTTCGAGGACGTCCTCGTCTTCGCCGGGGAGGAGCCCTTCACCCTCTATGTGCTGCTGGCCCTCGCCCTGCGCGAGGCCGGGCGCTCCAAGTTCGCGGGCGGACCGAACCTCAAGTTCCTGGACCTGCGCCACCTGGACGCCATCCTGCCGCTTCTGGGCGCGCGCCTGGCGCCCATGAACCCGCGCTCACGCGGGCTGCCCGCCAGGCTTGAGTCCGGCGGCCGCATGGCCTCGCGCCTGGAACTCACCCCCGAGACCCCGCCGCTGTTCGCCCAGGCCCTGGCCCTGGCAGCCTGGAGCTACCCTGAGGGGCTGCGCCTGGTGCTCTCGTCAGATCCCGCCGCCGCCCTCGTCCAGGCCCTGGCCCTGGACGAAGCCGTGGAAGCCCTGACCCTGTGCCAGGTATCGGCCCGCCGCAAGGGCAACGAGTACGTCATCCCGCCCTGCAGCCCGAAGGTCCCGGCGGCCCCGACGCTGCCGCTCGACCCCACGCTCTCGGCCTATTTGCTGGCCCTGCCCGCCTTGGCCGGCGGCGTGGCGCGCCTGTCCGGCAGGCTTACGCTGCCGCAGCTTGTGCGCGACGACTTCGCGGCCCTGGGCCTGCCGGTGAACATCGACGCCAGCGTGGCGGAATCCCGCAACGACAGCCTGACAGCAGGCGTCGAGCTGTCCATGGGCAGGCAGGCCGAATACCTGCCCCTGGCCCTGACACTGGCCGTGAAGGCGGGCGGCGCACGCGTGCTGCTGCCCCTGGATCAATCCGCACGCACACGCGCGGTGGACCTGCTGGAGCGCCTGGGTGTGGAGCACGAGCTTCAGGACGAGGCCTTGGTTGTGGCCCCCGGCACGCTCAAGGGCTGGGACGGCGTCTGGACCAGCCCCGATCCGCATTCCACCCTGGCCCTGGCCCTGTTCTCCTTCCTGCGGCCAGGCATCGCCATCGACAACCCCGGCGGACTGGCCTTCCTCTGGCCGAGGTTCTGGTCCGTCTACAACGCCCTGCCCGTGGTGCGAGAGCATGCCCCCGCGCCCAAGGAACCCGAGAAACATGTCGCAGTGTCCAGAAAACAGCGCGTCCGAGTCTGAGGCCATCGCCCTGTGCGAGGCCGAGATCGCCGACTTCACCACCCAGCGCGACGACTGTCTGCGCCGGGTGCGTGAACTCATGGCGGCCGAGGACGTGGCCAAGGGCATCTTCCACGCGGAGGAGATCTTCCTGAACCAGCGCGACAAGCTGCGCCTGGAGGTGGAGATCCAGTTCCGCACGAACAAGATCAACCGCATCCGCAAGGGCTTCGCGGAATCCGACGGCGCACCCGAGGCCGGCGGATTCGTGCTCTAGGCCCGGCCGACCAGAATCTTCAGGAACCCAAGGAGCACCCCCCCCAGATGGCCAAGGCCCGCAACATCACCCAGAAGATCATCGCCCAGCACCTCGTTTCCGGCAAGATGACCCCAGGCTCCGAGATCGGCCTCAGGATCGACCAGACCCTGACCCAGGACGCCACCGGCACCATGGCCTGCCTGCAGTTCGAGGCCATCGGCATCCCACGCGTGCGCACCGAGCTCTCGGTCAGCTACGTGGACCACAACACCCTGCAGACCGGCTTCCGCAACCCCGACGACCACCGCTACCTGCGCACCATCGCCGCCAAGTACGGCATGGTTTTCTCGCCCGCTGGCACGGGCATCTGCCACCAGTTGCACCTGGAAAATTTCGCCAAGCCGGGAAAGACCCTCATCGGCTCGGACTCGCACACCCCCACCGCGGGCGGCGTGGGCAGCCTCGCCATCGGCGCGGGCGGCCTGTCCGTGGCCCTGGCCATGGCCGGGATGCCTTACATGCTGCCCATGCCCAAGGTCGTGCGCGTGCTGTTGACCGGCGAGCTGACCGGCTGGGCCAGCGCCAAGGACGTCATCCTGCACCTGCTGGGCCTCTTGAGCGTCAAGGGCGGCGTAGGCAAGGTCATGGAGTTCGCCGGACCCGGCGTGGCCACGCTCTCCGTGCCGGAACGCGCCACCATCACCAATATGGGCGCGGAACTTGGCGCCACCACGAGCGTCTTCCCCAGCGACGGCCAGACCAAAAAGTTCCTCTCGCGCATGGGCCGGCCTGAGGATTTCGTCGCCCTGGCCGCCGACCCCAAGGCCACCTATGACGAAGAGGTGACCATCGACCTCTCGGCCCTGGAGCCCCTGGCCGCGGCCCCGCACATGCCCGACCGCATGGTGCGCATCAAGGACCTGGACGGCATGCAGGTGGACCAGGCGGCCATCGGCTCCTGCACCAACTCATCCTACACCGACCTCAAGGCCACGGCCGAGCTGCTCAAGGGCAGGCGCATCAACCCGGCCACGGACCTCTTGATCGCGCCGGGCTCCAAGCAGGTGCTGAAGCTGCTCACCGCCGAAGGCCTGCTGGACAACCTGCTCGACGCCGGGGCGCGCATCCTCGAATGCGCCTGCGGCCCGTGCATCGGCATCGGCGGCTCGCCTGTCAGCAAGGGCGTGTGCGCGCGCACCTTCAACCGCAACTTCGAGGGCCGCAGCGGCACCCAGGACGCCCAGGTGTACCTGGTGAGCCCGCTCACCGCAGCCCAGGCGGCTCTGAACGGCAAGTTCACCGACCCGGCCACCTGGGGCACCCCGCCCAAGAAGGCCGAACTGCCGAAGAAAGCCCCGAGCATCCGCCAGCTCTTCGTGTTCCCGCCCGAGAACGGCGCGGACGTCGAGATCCTGCGCGGGCCGAACATTGTGGCCCTGGAGCGCTTCGCCAACCAGCCGGAAAAGATCACGGGCAGGATCGCGCTCAAGGTCGGCGACAACATCACCACCGACCACATCATGCCTGCGGGTGCGGCCATCATGGCCCTGCGCTCGAACATCCCGGCCATCTCCGAGCACGTGTTCACCAAGGTGGACCCGGAGTTCGTGGGCCGCATCAAGGAACTCGGCGGCGGGTTCATCCTGGGCGGCGAGAACTACGGCCAGGGCTCCAGCCGCGAGCACGCGGCCCTGGCCCCGCGCCACCTGGGCGTGCACGCCGTCATCGTCAAGAGCCTGGCCCGCATCCACCGCGCCAACCTGGTCAACTTCGGCATCCTGCCGCTGCTCTTGGTGAACAAGGACGACTACGAGACCCTGGCCCAAGGCGCGGAACTTTCCATAAACGCCAGGGACATCCAGCCGGGCAAGCCTGTGGAGGTTCTGGTGGGTTCGTCGGCCAAGATCATGGTGACAAATGATTTGACGGACCATGAGCTGAAGATTATCCAATCGGGCGGACTGCTGAACACCGTGCGCGCGCCCAAGGGCTAACATCCCGACATACAAAGAAAAATCGGAGAGATAATGCTCGAAACGTTACGCAGAAACGCCGGAGGCTGGGGCATCAAGATTGCCTTTGGCATCATCATCGTGGTCTTTGTCTTCGCCTTCGGCATGGGCAGCTTCACCGACAAGAAGGAGCCCATCGTCGCCTATGTGGGCGGCGAGGCCATCAGCGCCCGCGATTTCCAGAAGGCCTACGAGGACGCCATCACGGCCATGCGCCGCCAAAACCCCGGCGTCTCCGCCGAGGATCTGAACACTCCGCAGTTCAAACAGGCCGTCCTGGGCCAGTTGGTGAACACCAAGCTCATGCTGGGCGCGGCCCAGAAGATGGGCATCACCGTATCCCTGGCGGAGCTGCGCGCGGTCATCAGCAGCATCCCGGCCTTCCACAACGCCCAGAACGCTTTTGATCCGGGCATCTACAAGAACGCCCTGGCGCAGAACCACACCACCCCGCAGCGCTTCGAGTCTGAACTTAAGGACAGCCAGATCATCCAGAAGCTCCAGGGCTTCACCACCATCTCCGCCCTGCTCTCCGAGCCCGAGGCCAAGGGCCTGTACCAGTGGGTTCGCGAAACCGTGCGCATGGACTATGTGCTCTTCCCGGCCAAGAATTTCGAGGCGCAGGTGAAGCCCACGGACAAGCAGGTGGCCGACCAGTATGAGGCGACCAAGGACAAGTACAAGGACCCTGCTCGCATCCGTCTGGAATACCTGCCCATCACCGTGGCGGATCTGGCCGCAACCATAAAAATCAGCGACGATGACGCCAAGAAGAACTACGAGGCCAACGTCGACAGCTTCCGGCACCCGGCACAGATGCAGGCCCGGCACATCCTGCTCCCGGTGCAGCCCTCCGCGCCCCAGGACGTTGCGGACAAGGTCCTGACCCAGGCCAGGGACATCCAGGCCCAGCTGAAGAAGGGCGCCAGCTTCGAGGCCCTGGCCAAGAAGTACTCCCAGGACCCGACGACCGCGCAGAACGGCGGCGAGCTGCCCTGGTTCACCCAGGGCGCCATGGTCAAGCCCTTCGAAGAGGCGGCCCTGGCCCTCAAGCCCGGCCAGGTCAGCGACCCCGTGCGCACCCAGTTCGGCTGGCACTTGATCAAGCTCGTGGGAAACCGTCCGGCTGGCACAGTGCCCTTCGAGCAGGTCAAGGATGAGCTGAAGAAGCGCCTGGCCGAAGAAAAGGCATCAGAAAAAAGCAACGAGATCCTGGACCAGAGCATGGACCAGATCGCGGCCGGGGTGAAGCTGGCCAAGATCGCTCAGGGCCTGGGGCTCGCAGTGAAGAAGAGCGAAATGATGGACCAGCAGCAGGTGCAGCGCCTCTTCGGCCTCAAGAAGGAGGCCGTGGATACCCTGTTCGCCCTGCCCCCGGGCAGCGGGGCCAAGACCCCCCTGGCCATGGAGCCTGCGCGCGGCTATCTGCTGGCCGAGAAGATCGAGGGCACGCCCGAGTCCATCCTGCCCCTGGACAAGGTCCGCGACAAGGTCGTGGCCGAGGTCAAGAGCATCGAGGCGCGCAAGCTGGCCATGGAAAAGGCCCAGAAGGTGCTGGCCGACTTGCAGAACCCCGAGACTGCGGCCCAAGCCCTGGCCTCGGTCAAGGCCGAGTTCAAGACCACGCCGCCTCTGGACCGCCAGGCCGCCGTGGCCCAGACCGGCGGCAACCCGCAACTGCTCATGGCCATCTTCGCCGCACCGGACAAGAACTGGCTGAAGCAGCCTTACGAGATCCCTGCTGGCGTGGCCCTGGCCCGCCTGGCCGAGCGCATCCCCGCGTCCGACGCGAACTGGGAGCAGGAGAAGCGCGTCTGGATCAGCCAGGGCGCGCGGGCCTTCAGCCAGGAGCTGTTCAACTCGCTCATGACCAACCTGCGTGAGAGCGTCAAGGTTGAGATCGTGCGCCAGGACCTGCTGAACTAGCCTGCCTTCGCACCACGACACACAAAGGGGGGAAGCCGTCAGGCCTCCCCCCTTTTCTTTTGCCCAGCGGTCATGGCCTCTGGTCCCGGCCCTCTGCCGGACCTCGCCTTCTGCCGGACTGTGTTTTCAGGCGGACCCAACTCTGGCAGACGGGAGCGCACGTTCTCCCCCACTCAACAGCAAACGTCCCCTTCTCCGGCCAGCCCCCACCTCGTGATGACAACAACACGGCAAGACTGCGCGGTACAGGCCGGACGACCAGCGGCAGCAGAAGCAAGCCGCCAGGCCTCCTCCTCCTTGCCTCGGCCCCTGCTTGTGCCGGTCCCTGTCTGCATGGTTCTTGGTTGTGCCGGCCCTTGCCGGGGCGAGCCCACTCGCGCCCCGCAGCGCAGGCGTGCCACATGGCCCGCTCCGGGTGCCTGGCGCAGCAATGAGCAGGCCTGGCCAGCCTGCCCCTCATGCGCGTGGAGCAGCTGGCAGACGCAAGGCGGGGCCACCGCTGCACTGGGCTTTGGCTTTCTTCTGCTAGGCTCGGCGACTGGTGCGCCAAAAGAAGAGGGGGAGGCCTGACGGCCTCCCCCTCTTCGGGTTTTCATGATGCGTGCGGACTAGGAGGACTTGAGTTCGCCGATTATGGTGCGCAGCTGTGCGGCCATGTGCGCCACCTCGCTGATGGCCATGACGGACTGGGCCATGCCCTCGGCGGTTTCCGAGGCCACGCGATTGACCTCCTCGATGGCCGAGCTGATCTTCTCGGACACCCCGGACTGCTCCTCGGCCGCGCCAGCGATGAGCTGGACCATATCGGCGTTTGTCTTGGAGATGACCACGATCTCATCCAGGGCCTTGGCCGACTCGTCCGAGTGGTTGGTGGCCTCGCCAATGGCCTGGGCGGCCTTGTCCATGCTCTCGATATTCTTGCGGCTGGACTCCTGGATGGCGCGGATGTTCTCGCCCACTTCCTTGGTGGCGCCCATGGTCTTCTCCGCGAGCTTGCGCACCTCGTCAGCAACCACGGCGAAGCCGCGCCCGGCGTCTCCTGCGCGGGCTGCCTCGATGGCGGCGTTCAAGGCCAGCAGGTTGGTCTGGTCGGCGATGTCGTTGATGACGTTCATGACCTGGCCGATGGCCTCGGCCTGCTTGCCCAGCTGCTCCATGTTCTCCTTGAGCTGCACGGAGATGGAATTCACATTGCCGATGGCCAACTGCGAGCGGCGCACCACCTCGGCGCCGCCGGAGGCCTTGGTCTTGGCGGCGTCAGAGCTCCCGGCCACCTCTCCGGCCTGGCGGGCCACGGAGATCACCGAGGCGTTCATCTGCTCCATGGCGGTAGCGGTCTCGCCCACGCGGTCGCGCTGGAGGTCCATGCCCCGGCTCATGACCTCCACCTGGGCGGAGAGCTCCTCAGAGGAGGAGGTGATGCGCTCCACAATCTCCTCGAGCTTGTCCGCAGCGTCAAGCATGCCCTCGCGCTTGGCCGCCTCGGCCTGGATCTTGGCTTCCAGGGCCTCCTGGGTGGCCTTCTCGGCCTCCTTGGTCTTCAGGTCGGCCTGGGAACAGCTGGTTTCGGCCTCCTGGATCTTGGCCTTGAGGTTCTTGGCCATGGTGCGCAGGGCCTCGGCCAGGGTAAGCGTCTCGTCCTTGGAGGTCACGTGCAGCTCATCGTCCAGGTTGCCCTGGGCCAGGTGATTGGCGAAGTCGATGGTCTGCAGGATGGGCCGCACCAGCGCCTTGGAAAAGAAGTAGCCGATCAAGAGCATGAACAGGCCCACGATAATGGTGGACGCCAGAGTGGTCATGTTGGTCTCGGAGAGCACGCGCTCGATGAACTCCCGGCGCTGGCCGATGAAGAACATGCCCGCGGCCTTGCCATGCACGTCGATGATGGGCCAGTAGGCTGTGTTGTAGGCCGAGCCCAGGATGATGTTGTAGCCGATGAAGCGCTGGCTCTTCTGGAGTACCTCTTCAAGCACCTTGGGGTTGTCCATCTTGGTGCCGATGGCGCGCTTGCCCTCTTTCATGATGGTGGTGGAGACGCGCGTTTCGCCTTGGAAGATGGTGCACTCAAGGGCCAGGTTCTTCTTGATCTGGTCAACAAAGTGATCGCTGGAGAGGGTGAAGCCGGGGGTGATGCAGCCGATGACGGTGCCGTCCTGCTGCACGGGGATGCCCGCCCGCAGGGAGAACTTGACCACATTGCCCTGCTCCACGCCAACGGTAGTCTCACCCTTGAGGGCCTTCTGGATGTTGATCTGCTTGCCGACGTTGTCGCCGATCTTATCCGAGTGCCCGCGTGCGATGCAGGTGCCATCGGTGTCGGAAATGGTGATGGACTCGAGCCCCGTCTCCTCCATGACCTTCTTGGCATATTTCTGGAGCCATGCCGAGTCCTTCGCGGCGACCCTCTTCACCACCTCGGGGTTGGTGGCCATATGAAAACCGTTGGAGGTCAGCGACTTCTTCATGTCCTCGAACTGGGCGGTCACCAGGTCGGCGCGGCTGTTGATCTCCTGGATGTTCTGCTCATCCAGGGTGTTATTGAGGAAATAGCGGCTGGAGAGGTAGTTGCCGCCTCCCACCAGTACGACGGCAACGAAGACAAGCCCTATGATTTTTTTTAGCAATGTGAAATGCATGAAGACCTCCTGGACAGAACTCAGACAGAACCGGGGAAACACGCCCCACCGCCATTTTCATCTCTGGGTAAAACCCCAACATTAAAACTGCCAGACCCGTCGTCGCGGGCTGCTCTCACGTTGGCTGTTCATATAGTTGTGGTCTTATCGGCGTCTTACACGAAAAACTTAGAAAAAGAAACATGAATTCCTCACTATTGCGTAGTCCGCTGATTTCCAGACCCGCCTTAGGGCCGTAATTTAAAGCGAATGTGCGAAAAATCACAAGCGAAAATGTCCACCGTGTGCCTCCGGGCTGCCCGGGGACTGGCCGTACGAAGCCTCCCTCCGCGCCCACGGCCACGCCCGCCGCGCCTGCGGCCGGATCAAACGGCCACGGGCCTCGCCCTCTCACACAAAGGCGAGCGGTCCTCGACACCCGGGGCTTCCTGTGAATACGTTTGGTGGTGCCCGGAGGCTTTGGGGGAGGCCTGGCTGCGGCTGCACAGGATGCGCGCGCGCCCTGTGCGCCAGGAAAGACGCCCGGAGGCGGAGCGGCCCCGCGCGCGGCCCCAAGAAAAAGGGGAAGGGCTACTCGCCCTGATCCTTGCCGGGAATGTGGATGTTGTACTTCTTGATCTTGTAGTGGATGGCCCGGCGGCTGATGCCGAGCAGGTCCGCCGCGGTTTTCTTGACCCAGGCCGTGCGCTCCAGGGCGCGGATGATGGCCTGGTGCTCGTTATCCTCAAGGGAGAGCGAGTCGACGCCGACGGCGGGCGCGGCCTCGGCCTGGCCTGAAGCGGGCGCGGGCGCGGCCCCAGGCGTGTACGCCGGGACGACCTCGTGCAGGGTCTGGGCCTGGTCCAGCTGGATGTCACCCGGTTCCAGCACCTGGCCCCGGCAGAACACCACTCCGCTCTCCAGGGCGTGCTTGAGCTCACGCACGTTGCCCGGCCAGCTGTGGGCCATGAGCACGCGCAGGGTCTCGGCCGAGGCCGTGACCTTGGGCCGGTTCTGGGCCAGGCTGAAGGCCTCCAGGAAGCGCTCGGTCAGAAGCGGGATGTCCTCCTTGCGCTCGCGCAGGGGCGGCACCTTGAGGGTCACCACCTTGAGCCGGAAATAGAGGTCCTCGCGGAACTCGCCCTTCTTGACCAGGGCGGGCAGGTCGGCGTTGGTGGCGGCGATGACCCGGCAGTTCACCGGGATGGCGCGGGTGTCGCCCACGCGCCTGATGGTGCGCTCCTGCAGGAAGCGCAAGAGCCGCGTCTGCATCTCGGGGCTGATGTTGCCGATCTCGTCCAGCACCAGGGTGCCGCCGTCGGCCACCTCCATAAGCCCCTTCTTGTCGCGCACGGCGTGGGTGAAGGAGCCCTTGACGTGGCCGAAGAGCTCGCTCTCGAGCAGGGTGGGCTGGGTGGAGCCGCAATCCACAATGACGAACGGCCCCTTGGCGCGCGGGCCAAAGTCGTGCAGGATGCGCGCGATGAGCTCCTTGCCCGTGCCGGACTCGCCCAGGATGAGCACGGCCACGTCGGTGGGCGCCACGCGCTCCATGAGGGCGTAGAAATCACGCATGGCCGGGCTCTTGCCGCCCCAAAGCTGGTCGCTCAGGCCCTTGCCCTTGGCCGGCCTGGGCGCGGGCTCTGCGGCCTTGCGGCCCAGCAGCTCGGCGATCTTGGCCAGGAGCTGGTGCCCGTCAAAGGGCTTGGTCAGATAGTCCGCCGCGCCGGAGCGGATGGTGGAGACGGCGTCCGGGATGCTGCCATAGGCGGTGAGGAGGATGACCGGCACCTGGGGCCACTGGGCCAGCACCTCGCCCAACAGGCCCACCCCGCCCATGCCGGGCATCTTCACGTCCGAGACCACAAGGTCCACGTGGTGGCTGGCCAGGACCTCGACGGCTGCCTCGGCGCTGCTTGCGGTGAGGGTCTTGTATTTGGCGAAGGCGAGGCGCGCCTCCAGCACTTGCAGGATGTTCTTGTCGTCATCCACACAGAGGATGGTGGCGTTCTGGCTGGAATTCTTAGGGTGTTCCATGGGAGTGCGGGCTACTCCAATCCCTTCTTCTTGTGGCTGATCTCCTGGTGCAGACGCTCCAGGGCGTTGAGCTGGCTGCGCAGGGCTTCGGCCTCGGCCGTCTTTCTGCGCAGCAGATCCTTGGTCTTGCCGGTCTCCTCCTGGCATCCGGCCAGGCGCTTGGAGCGCGCCAGCTCGCTGTCGATCTCACCCACGGAGAGCAGGGGTGGACTCGACTGGCTGCTGGAGGCCGCAAGACGCGGCAAAAGCGGGGTGATGAGGCGCGGGTCCTCGGAAGGCAGGCCCTCGGGGGTCATCTGCACCCAGGTGTTCCAGATGCTCAAGCCCTCGCGCAGGTCCTCCGGGGTCTTGGCCATGGCCAGCCGGGAGCAGGCCAGGCCGAAATAGGCCTTGCGCGCCAGCAATGGGGCGGCCACATCGCCGGAGAGCCGCTGGAAGATGCTGGCGGCCTTTTCGTATTGCCCGGCCAGGTATGAATCCACGGCAAGAGCGTAGTCGGCTTGGGGGTCCTGCGGCGGCTGTCCATCGCCCATTCGCGGAGCGAAGAGCGAACAGCCCGCAAGGCCGAGGAGAAAGACCAACATGGCCGCCAGCCTTGCGGGGCGAGGCGACTGCCGGGGCGAAACGGAACGCTGCGTCATGCCCATACTGCTATACCATCGCCTGCGGCTTGGGAAGGGAAAAGCAAAAGCTCGACCCGCAGCCAGGCGCGCTGTTGATCCACATGGCCCCGCCGTGGGCCTCCACAATGCCCTTGGCGATGGACAGGCCGAGGCCGAGGCCAGCCACGCTGCCACGCACCGAGGGCTCGCGATAATACCTGAGGAAGATGCGCGGCTGCTCCTCAAGCGGGATGCCCGGACCTTCGTCCACCACGCAAAAGATCACCGAGTCGCCCGTGGGCTCCGGGGTCACGGAGAGGCGCACCACGGAGTCCGGGGGCGAGAACTTCACGGCGTTGCCCAGCAGGTTGGCCAGCACCTGGGAGATGTGCTCCTGGTCGGCCTCCACGAACACGAACTGCTCCGGCAGCTCGGTCTTCAGCGCGATGTTCTTGGCCAGGGCCGTGGACTGCAGCCGTTCCACCGCCCCGCGCGCCAGGGCCGAGGCATCGAGCGGCGCGGTGACCAGGCGCAGGCGCTGGGACTCCATGCTGGAGACCTTCATCAGCCGCTCAAGCAGGCTGGTCAGGCGCAGGGCCTCCTGCCGGGAGATGTCCAGGAAGTGGCGCTGCTTTTCGTTGACCTCGCCAAAGACCCCGTCGGTCACCAGGTCTACGGACTCGCGGATGCTGGTCAGAGGCGTACGGATCTCGTGCGAGAGCATGGCGATGAAGTCCTGGCGCATGCGCTCCTCTTCCTGGAGCCGCCCGGTCATGTTGTTGAAGGCCTGGGCCAGGTCTCCCAGCTCGTCCTTGGAGTTGACGAGCACAGGCTTGGCGGGCTCGCCCCGGCCCAGCTCGCGAATGCCCCGGCGGATCTCCGAGAGCGAGCGGTTCAGGCGGTAGGCGATGAACACGCTGCCCAAAACGCCGATGGTGATGCTGGCCACCAGGCCGATGAAGCCCAGGCGTTCCGCAGCCTGGCTCTTCATGGCCAGGTCGTTCAGCCGGGCCTCCATCTCTTCCTGGTTGCTCTGGCGCGTGTCCGAGAGGATGTCCAGCCAGCGCGTGATGGTCTTGTCCGGCAGGGCGCTGGTCTCGGGGTTGCCGCTGCGCGAGAGCACGATGGTGTACTCCTGGGTCAGCTCCTTCCAGGGCTCGCGGTAGTCCGGGTGACGCTCCAGCACGCTGGTCAACGTCTTGCCGAAGTCCTGCAGGTCCGCCAGGAAGCTCTCCATGTACGTGTCTTTCTGCAGGATCTCGAAGCGCTTGCGGTTCTCCTCCATGGACAACAGCTGCTGGATCATGCGCTGGGCGGACTTGTCGATGTCGTAGTTGACGTTGACGATGGCGCTGGAGACCGCGACCAGGCTCTGGATGCGCAGAAAGAGCACGGTGGTGGTGGCGTAGAAGATGGCCACCAGCACCAGGCACCAGATGAGCAGCTTGCCGGTGATGCCGAGACGTCGGGAGACTGGTCTGTCCACGTAGGCTCCAGGTGGGAGGTTTCGCCGTTGACCAAACCCTATCCGAGAACGCGGCCGGGGTCCATGAAGGTCCACATGTGAACCCGCCCGGCCAAGCCCTTTACTTGAGGATTACGACGCTGCAGCAGGACTCGCGGGGAGCACATCCAGCACCAATATGTCCGGGGGCGCCAGCACGCGCATGGGCGGACCCCAGAAACCCGCGCCCGCGCTCACGCCCAGGAGCGCCCCGCCCTCCTCGTACCACCCGCCCATGAACCGGTTGGACAGGCGCACCACGAGGTAGAACGGGAAGAGCTGGCCCCGGTGCGTATGGCCAGAGAACATGACCTCGATGCCAAGCGGCTGCACGGCCTCCTGCCAAGCCAGGGGCCGATGGTTCATCAGGATGCGAAAGTTGGCGGCATCGGTGCCCGCAGCCACGTTTCGGATCTCGCGGGCGATGTCCCCGGCCACGTCCCCGGCCCGGCCCGGATCGTCCACGCCCAAAAGCTCCACCCCGGTTCCAGGCAGGATGACAGACCTGTTGCGCAAGAGTTCGGCCCCGGCCCAGCGGAAGACCTGGGCGCTTCTGGCGTCGCCCTCGTAGCGCTCATGGTTGCCGAAAACGCCGAACATGCCCAGGCGCGGCTTCATGGTCCGCAACAGGGCTGCCTGCGGCCCCAGGGTCTCAGGGTGGTCGTTGACGATGTCGCCCGCAAGAAGCACGAGGTCCGGCCCCTGGTCCTTGACCAGCCGCACCAGCGACTCCACGCGCGAATCCAGGGTCAGCGCCCCAAGGTGCAGGTCGCTCACCACCACCACCCGCAACGGCTGATGGATCTTGGCCGAATGGATCTGCCGGGAGAGCACGCGCACATTGCCGCCCTCGCGCACGCCCCAGCCCACGGTGACCAGAGTCAGGGCGATGACGGCCAGCAGGGCGCGCGGCGAACGCAATACCGTCGCCAGTCGCGGCCACACCAGCCGAGAAAGCATCTCGGCGCAGAACAGAAGCACCTGGAAGAGGAACAGGTAGGCCACCAACCCGAAGGTGCCATAGCCCAGCCACCAGGCAGGCCGGGCCAGGTACATGGGCCAGGACTCCGGCATGAGCCGGGTGCTGGCCAGAAACAGGCTCACGAAAAGTCCGCCCAGCAGCGTCAGGACATAGGCGCGCCGCGATTGGCGGGCCTGGCGATGGACCTGGCACAGCACCACAAGCAGCATGAACATGAAGATCAGGGTGAAGATGACGTAGAAGCGCATTGGGGGGGCTCCCTGGTTGGCGCTGCGGCGCAGCTAAAGTGTCCGAGGCACCCTAGAAGCGCCAGGCGCTCCGCGTCAAGTGCCGGTCGCGCAGGGCTTTACGCGCAGGGTGGTTCTGGGGCATAGTGGCGGCACACCACCCGGAGGCCCCATGCGCACGCTCTATCTCGTCTACCGCGTCACCCAGGAAGGCGAACGCCATCCCGAAACCATCATGGCCATGGTCGAGGAAGACCTCCCCACCGCCGCCGAAGCCCTCGACCGCGTCATCCACGACGACAATCCCGAGGACTCCCTGCGCGAAGGCGAACGCTGGGAGTTCGTGCCCCAAGACCTCGCGCCCGTCTCCGACTGGGAGGAGATCGCAGTCTCTTGGCCTTTGCATCAATGCTCAAAAAAGAGGCCAACCGTGTCCGGATTTTCGAGGGTCTCCCCTCGAAAATCCGGACACATTGTTCGCGGCCAGCCCAACCTCCCCATCCGCCCAGACCACCCCGGCCCAGGCCAATGGGGGATCCCAAGGGGCCTCAGGCCCCTTGGCCGCCGGAGGCGACGTCTCCCGCCCCGCCCCGGCGCACGGACAGGGCGGCGTTGGCCAGCACACCGCCGACGAGTCCCCAGAAGGCCGAGCCCACGCCCCAGAGGGTGACGCCGGACACGGTGATGAGGAAGGTGACGAGGGCGGCCTCGCGTTTGGGCTCGTCGTGCATGGCCTGGGTCAGCCCGGCCATGAGCGCCCCGAAGAGCGCGAGGCCGGAGATGGCCGCGACCAGTGGTGCGGGCAGGGCCGCGAAGATTCCCACCAGGGTGGCGCCGAAGAGTCCGACCACGAGGTAGGCCAGCCCGCACACGACCCCGGCCACGTAGCGCCGGTCCGGGTCGGTGTGGGCCTCTGGCCCGGTGCAGATGGCCGCGGTGATGGCGGCGAGGTTGATGCCGTGCGCGCCGAAGGGTGCAAGCAGCGTGGACAACGCGCCCGTGGCGGCGACCAGCGGCCCGCCGGGGGTCTTGTAGCCTGCGGTGCGCAGCACGCCCAGGCCGGTGGCGTTCTGACCGGTCATGGTCACCATGAACAGCGGCACGCCCAGCCCGATGAGCGCGCCCAGGCTGAAGTGCGGGGCGGTGAACTCAGGCCGGGCCAGGGTCGCGTCCAGTCCGCCCAGGTGTAGCAGGCCAAGCGCGGCCGAGGCGGCCAGCCCGGCGCAGAGGGTGGCAACGATGGCGTAGCGCGGCTTCAGGCGCTTCATGGCCAGGTAGCAGACCAGCATGGGCGCCACGAGCATGGGCGCCCCGCGCAGGGCCGTAAACACCTCCACCCCGAAACGGAACAGGATGCCGGCCAGCATGGCGGCCACCACGGCTTGCGGGATGCGCTCCATGAGTGCGGAGAAGAGCCCGGTGGCCCCGAAGATGGTGATGGCGATGCCCGCCAGCAGGAAGGCCCCGATGGCGTCGGGGTAGGGGTATGCGGCCCAGCCTGCGGCGAGCAGCGCCGCGCCAGGCGTGGACCAGGCGATGATGACCGGCACGCGGTAGCGCAGGCTCAAGGCCAGACCCGCCAGACCGGAGCCGATGGAGATGGCCCAGATCCAGCTGGTGAGCTGACCGGAGGTCAGCCCGGCCTTGGTCGCGGCCTGGAAGATGATGGCGGCAGGGCCGCCGTAGGCCACGATGACGGCGATGAGTCCGGCCACGCTGGCGGACACCGAGAAGTCGCGGCGCAGGTCGGTGAGGGAAAGGGTGGCTGCTTGGGCGATTCGGCGCATGGGCGTCTCCGAGGTGGCCTCCTGGGGGGGAGGGTATCGGTGATACATCCCGGTCAGGGGATGCAAGCCCAGGCGAGCGGCAGGGGACGACCCGCGCTTCCTCGTGGTTTGTTCCACGTTTCGCCAGTCACGCGGGGCGATTACGAAGGGGCTGAATATCCCGGCACGGCCTGACCGTCAAGGGTCCCCGTGCCGGGAACGGCAGTGGGAGCGCTACTTTCCGCCGAAGACCTTCTTCAGGATGTCCGTGGTGCGCGCCACAGGGTTCTCGCGGATGTTCTTCTCCTCCTGGGCGATGAGCGTGAACAGCCCGTCCTGGGCCTTGGCGTTGACGTAGCTGTTCAGGTCAAGCCCGTAGGACTGGGCAAGGCTTGCCGCCAGCGGGCTGGCTGTGAGGCGGTTGTAGGCCTTGGCCACGCCCACGCTGTCCATGGCCTTGGTAATGATGGGCTGCATCATCTCGCCGATCTTGGCCCCGCTGGACTTGCGGAAGTACTGCGTTGCGGAGTCCTCAGGCCCTGCGAGGATACCCTTGGCGTCCTGCACGGTCATGGCCTTCACGGCATCGCCCAGGATGTTCGCGGCCTGGGGCACGGCCTTTTCCGCCGCGCGGTTCATGGCCAGCACCAGGTCATCCACAAGCTTGCCCTGCCCGGCCAGGCGCAGGGGGCTCTCCAGCTGTTGCAGGGACTGGGGCAGCAGGATCTTCACGGCCTGGTTGCCGAAATATCCGTCGCTCCGGCCCAGGGAGGTCACGGCCTTCTGCGTGCCCTTGGCCAAGGCCTCCTTGAGGCCCTGGGTGTAGTCCGCTGCAGGCAGGTTCGCGGCGATGGAGCCCGAAGATCCTGCCGATGTGGCCGGGAGCTGTGACTGCGCCTTGTCCAGCATGTCGGTCCAGCCGGCCAGGGCCGGGGTTGAAAGCACACTCAGCGCCAGGGCCAGAAAAATTGCTCGCTTCATGACAGGCTCCGCAGTGGTGAAGGGTTCATGGGCTATTGTCCCTTCTAGCCCGCCACGCCGGGGGAGGCAAGGGAACTTTCTGCCGCCCTGCTCTCTGGCCCGAATTCTGCACGCAAGCCAGGCAGACCCACAAGGAGGGAAAATCATGCGCATCAATCCCAAGCTGGCGAACCTGCAGTATATGTACGCGAACGGCGACGCCACTACGGGCCTGCCCGAAGGCACGTACTCCAATCTGGCCGCCAGCAAATACATCAAGGACAACGACAAGGACAAGGACAAGTGCCTGACCATCGACGAAGTCAGCCTGTCCCAGGAGGCCTTTGACAGGCTGGATGCGGACAAGAACGGCAAGATCGATCTTTCAGAGATGAAGACGGCCCTCAAGGGCCAGGACGAGGCCATCCAGGAATACTACAAGAAGAAGGGCAGCAGCACATCCGACATCACCTCAAGCCTGCTCGGAAACACCACGGACTCTCTTGCAGACATCTACGCCAACCTGGCCTCTGCAAAATACATCAAGGAAAACGACAAGGACAAGAGCGGCTCCCTGTCCAGCGATGAGGTGAGTCTCTCTGCGGAGGCCTTCGCCAGACTGGACACGGACAAGAACGGCAAACTCGACTCCGACGAGATACGGGCGGGCCTCGAAGGCCAGGAAAGCTCCATCGAGGCATTCTACGAGGGCAACGGGACCAGCAGCAGCGTTACCGCCACAATGTCGGGCCTGCTCGAAAAAGAGGTGGTCCAGGCCACACAGACCACAGCCAAGTACTCGACCATGGCGGCCAATACCTACATCGACGACCACGACAAGGACGGCGATGGCAGCCTCACCAGCACGGAAGCCAGCCTTTCCACCACGGCCTTCGACAAGCTGGACACGGACAAGGACGGCAAACTTTCCGCAAGCGAACTCAAGGCGGCGCTCAAGGCCAAGGAAGACAATCTCGGAATTTATTACAAGAACGGCGTCTCCAGCAAGACCCTCGCCAGCTATACCTCGGGCCTGCTCAAGACCGTCTAGACCATAGGCCATGGCCGGAAGCACCACCGAAAGCGGCCCAGTCCTCCGCATCTACGGCAAGGACGGCTGCCCGCACACCCGGCGCGCCCGCGACGCCTGGCCCGAGGCGGAGTTCCTCGACGTGCTGGCCAACCCGCTCCTGCTGGACGAGATGCTCCGGCTCACCAACGGGGTGCGGCGCATCCCGGTCATCGTGCGCGCAGGCGCGGTCGAGATCGGCTTCAAGCGCGGGGCCTGACAGGTCTGACCGCCCGGCCGTGCGCCGGGCCGAACCTGCCGCCATTTTCCCCCTACACGATCTCCACACCCACCGGGCAATGGTCCGAGCCCTGCACAGCGGGGTCGATCCAGGCATGCTTCACCCTGCCCCGAAGCTCCTCGGACACGAAGAAGTAGTCGATGCGCCAGCCCACGTTCTTGGCGCGCGCATGGAAGCGGTAGCTCCACCACGAGTAGTGGTCCGGACCGGGCTCAAAGAGCCGGAAAGTGTCCACGTAGCCGTGGGCCACGAAGGTGTCGAGCCAGGCGCGCTCGATGGGCAAAAAGCCCGAGGTCTTGGCGTTGGCCTTGGGGTTCTTCAGGTCGATCTCGGCGTGCGCGGTGTTGAAGTCCCCGCCGACCACGATGGGCTTGGTCTTGCGCAGCCCCTCGGCCTGGGCCAGAAACGCGTCGTAGAAGCCGAGCTTGTAGCCCAGGCGCTCCTCGTCCTTCTGGCCGTTGGGGAAGTAGATGTTGAACAGGTGGAAGTCCGGGTACTCCAGGTGGATGACCCGGCCCTCGCCCCGGTAGCGCGGGTCGTCGAGCCCGAAGGAGTGCGCCAGGGGCTCGGCCTTGTAGAGGGTGGCCGTGCCGGAATAGCCCTTCTTGCCCTTGGACCAGTTCCACAGGCCGTCATAGCCTGCGGGGTTGCGCTCGGCCTCGCTGATCTGCTCGGGCTCGGCCTTGGTCTCCTGGAGCATGACCACGTCCGCCCCGCAGGTTCCCAGCCAGTCCGTAAAGCCCTTCTGAAGCACGGCGCGGTAGCCGTTGACGTTCCACGAGATGATGCGCATGAACCCTCCGTGGCCCAGGCCCCGCCTGCGGCCCTGGTCTTTCGTATACACAGGTCGCGCCGCCAAAGGCGCCGACTACCCCCTGTACAGGGGGGCGGGCCGGGAGCGCAAGCGCCCTGGCCGCGAAGCTGCGCGGGCGAGGCTGGACCGTTCCCGACGCGCCAGGACCACCGCCTCAAGAACTACCGGCCGCCGCAATAAAAAAGGCCCGCCGAAGCGGGCCGAAAAAGAATGCGCCTCGCCGCCGCATGGGGCGGCAAGACAGCTTGCGCATGGAATCGAGCCAAGCCGTCAGCCTAGTGGTGCTCGTTCGGGCTCGTTTTCTTGATGACGAGAAGACCAGCGATGGTTCCCAACAACCCGGCGAAGAAAAAGAAGAAATCCATGACCCACCCCTCTTGAAGTTTTCGGAGCCGCGCTCCAGCCATGTGCCTAGCACAGTCCGCAGCGGATGGGAAGGGGGAGCGCCCCCTGGCGCGGCTTGTGTTCCCGGCGCGCATCCCCTACAACCGCGCCATGCCCAAGCCCAAAACACATACCGACTTCAGGCCCGACGTCCTCATCCTGGGCGCTGGCCCCTCCGGACTCCTCTGCGCCCTCACGGCGAGACAGAGGGGCCGCCGCGTGACCCTGGTCGACGCCTCGGAGATCACGGCCCGCAAGCTGCGCGCCTCCGGCGGCGGGCGCTCGAACTGCACCAACCGCAACGCCTCGCCCGAGCACTACCTCTCGGCCGACCCGAAGTTCACGGCCCAGGCCTTGAAACGCTACACTCCGCAGAACTTCCTGGCGCTGCTCGACAGCCTTGGCCTCTCGGCCAGCGAGGAGGACTTCGGCCGCCTGTTCTGCGACCAGGGCGCGACCCCGCTCACCGACGCGCTGGAAGGGGCCTGCCGCACGGCAGGGTGCCGCTTCCTGCTGAACCGCCGGGTGGAGGACCTCACCCCTGCGGAGCACGGCTTCCATGTCGACACGGACAAGGGGCCGCTTGACGCGCCGCGCGTGGTCCTCGCCCTGGGCAGCCCGGCCTGGCCCACCCTGGGCGGCACGGACGCGACAGCCCGGCTGGCCGGAGCCCTCGGCCTGGCGCACGTCCCGGCCCGGCCCGCGCTGACCCCCCTGGCCTTTACCGGGGCCATGCTCGCCCTGTGCCGCGACCTCTCCGGCCTGGGCCTCACCGCCTCCGTGTCGGCCCTGGACAAAACGTATACCGATGGCCTGCTGTTCACGCACCAGGGCCTGTCCGGCCCGGCCGCGCTGCAGATCTCGTCCCACTGGCGCAAGGGTGCGACGCTCACCATCGACCTCGCGCCCCAGGCCGACCTGCGCCAGGTCCTGCGCGAACCGGGGCGGGGAAAAACCATGGCCCGCACCGCCATCGCCAGCCTGCTGCCGCGCCGCCTGGCCGAGGCGCTGCTCGCCAAGCTGCCGCCGGAACTCGCCGCCGCAGCGGACCGCAAGTGCGCGGAGCTGTCCAAGGCGCAGATGGAGGCCCTGGCCCTGGTGGTGCACGCCTGGCAGATGACGCCCTCGGGCACCCTCGGCATGAGCCGGGCCGAGGCCGCCAGCGGCGGACTGGACACGCGGCTGTTCTCGCCCAAGACCTTCGAGTGCCGCAAACTGCCCGGGCTCTTCGCCATCGGCGAGGCGCTCGACGTGGCGGGTGAACTGGGCGGCTACAACCTGCACTGGGCCTGGGCCTCGGGCTTCTGCGCCGGGCAAGCGGTGTGAGCGTCCTGGCCGGCACATGGGCCGACCGTTGGCATGGCCCCGGCGGCTACCGCGAGGCCCTGGTCATCGGCACGCCGCTCATGGTCAGCATGGGCAGCTACACCCTCATGCAGTTCACGGACCGCGTGTTCCTGGGCCGCCACAGCGTGGCCGAGATCGCGGCCTCCGTGCCCGCGGGCATCACCTCCTTCCTGTTCCAGGGCTTCTTCATGGGCGTGGCCAGCTGCGTCAGCGTGCTGGTGGCGCAATACGCCGGAGCCTGCCGCCCGGAGCGCGTGGGCCCGGCGCTGTGGACCGGCGTGTGGTTCAGCCTGGCCGCAAGCGCCATCCTGGCGGGCCTGGCCTTTCTGGGCGGGCCGCTGTTTACCTGGGCCGGGCACCCGGAGGCGGTGCGCGCGCTTGAGGCCGACTATTTCTTCATCCTGACCCTGGGCGGCGGGTTCATGATCCTCTCCACCGCGCTCTCGTCGTACTTCTCCGGCCTGGAGCAAACCGTGCCGGTGATGCTGGTGAACCTGACCGGGGCCGCGCTGAACATCCCGCTGGACTACGCCCTCATCTTCGGCAGATTCGGAGCGCCGGAGCTGGGCATCCGCGGCGCGGCCATGGCCACCGTGGCGGGCAGCGCCATCACCTGCCTGCTCTTCATCGCGCTCATCCTGCGCTCGCCCGAGGCCAGGGCGCGCCACAAGATCGCCAGCCTGCCCCGCCCGGACCCCGAGATGCTGCTGCGGCTTTTGCGCATCGGCCTGCCCGCTGGCGTGCAGTTCTTTCTCGACATCCTGGCCCTGACCGGGTTCTCGCTGCTGGTGGGCCGCCTGGGGCTGGTGGCGCTCTCGGCCACGAACATCGCCTTTTCCATCAACTCCCTGACCTATTTGCCGATCATCGGCATGTCCATCGCCACCAGCATCCTGGTGGGCCGCAGCCAGGGCCAGAAGCGCCCGGACATCGCCCAGCGGGCCACAGGCAACATCCTGCGCCTGTCGCTGGGCTGGATGTGGGCCGTGGGGCTGATCTTCGTGCTGTTGCCCGGCCCGCTGCTGGATCTCTTCGAGACCACGCCGGGCGTGGCCCCCCTGCCCGGCACCCCGGCCTTCGCCGACATCAAGGACATGGGAGTGGTGCTGCTGCGCTATGTGGCGCTCTACAGCCTCATCGACGGGGTCTCCATCATCTACTTTGGCGCGCTGAAAGGCGCGGGCGACACGCGCTTCGTCATGCTGACCATGCTCGTGGCCAGCGTGGGCGTGCTCATCCTGCCCGTCTGGCTCCTGGTCCAGACCGGAACCGGCGGCATCCACGGCCCATGGCTCTGTCTCACGGCCTACATCGCCACCCTGGCGCTCTCCTTTGCCCTGCGCTTCCGGGGCGGAAAATGGCGACGCATCCAGGTCATTGAGGAAGCCCCGATGCCTGCGGGCGGCGCTTGTCCTTGACAGCGCAAGGGGCCTTGGCGAAGGTGGCGGCCTGTGACAGACGGGGTTGCGCCAAGCCCTGACAGACCAAGGAGCCAGGCGAATGAACCTTTGCACAACATATCTGGATGTAAAAATTCCTGAGATCTCCGAGAACTGGATCGGTGCGGAGTTCGCGGAAGCCCTGGCCTTGCGCGATTTCACCGATCCATTCACCGGCCTGCGGATTTACTTGAAAGCAATCCCTGAAGGGCTTTTGCCCTACCAGACGCCCAAACACCGCGACACCTCCAAAGGCTTCGCCATGCTTCAGTTGTGCGGCCTGAACGCCCTGGGGGCCTTTCTCACGCCGTTCATTGAACAGAGCGATGGGCAGGGCGGGTTTGAGCCCATCGTCCAGGAAGCCTTTTTCCTGCCCGTGTCCAACATCCTCGGCTATCAGGCCATGGATGCCGACAACATGGACGTGCTTTTCGGCCCGAAGCCGAGCAGGACGACTTCCGAGGATGAGACCCCCATTTGTTTTGATTGAGGCCGAGGAACGGATGGATCAAATGGAGACCCCGCTGAGTCCCGTGCCTGCTCATGTGGCGTCCGGGCCTGCGGAGCATGGACAGGAAACACGCATGGACGCACGACTGACCAGCCTGCTCGACTACTTCCGCGCCACCAGCGCAGGCCGCCCGTTGGCCGTGGCCTTTTCCGGCGGCGTGGACAGCTCGCTGGTGCTCTGGGCCGCGTCGACCGCGCTCGGAGAGAGGGCTGTGGGCGTCACCGTGCGCTCGGAGTTCATCTGCGCCTTTGAGCGCGAGCGCGCCAAACGGCTGGCCGTGTTCCTGGCCCGCCAGACCGGCGCGCAGGTGCTGGTGCGCAACATTTCCGTTTTGGCCGAGGCAGGCCTGCGGGCCAACACGGCCGAGCGCTGCTACCAGTGCAAAGCCCTGGTGCTGGCCGAGGTGCGCGCGGCGGCGCTGGAGGCTTTGGGTCCGGGCCCTGCCCTGGCCGAGGGCACCAACGCCGACGACGACCCGGCGCGTCCGGGCAGGCGGGCCGTGGCCGAGGCCGGGGCGTACTCGCCGCTTGCCGCCTGCGGCATCGACAAGGCCGGGGTGCGGGAGCTGGCACGGCTGATCGGCCTGCCCAACGCGGACGACCCGTCCAACTCCTGCCTGGCCACGCGGGTGCCAGAGGGCCATGAGCTGACGTACAAACGCCTCACGGCCATCGAGGCCCTGGAGCGCGCGGCGCTGGAAATGGGGCTGGTGGACCTGCGGGCGCGGCTGGCGCCCGGCGCAGACGGCACAGAGGACGGGGTGCGGCTGCTCGTGCGCCCGGCCCAGCTTCTGCTGGCCCAAAGTCTGGCCGCGCGGCTGGCCCAACGGGCTCGATTCATCGGTTTCGCACACTTTGATCTGGGAGAACGCACGTGAACGTGGACGCGCTGCTTGAGGAATTCCGCCAGGGGCGGGTGACGGCCGAGGAGATCAAGCGCCAGTTGACCGGCCACAGCTACGCCGATGCCGGGTTCGCCCGGCTGGACCACCACCGGCTGCTGCGAAAAGGGCAGCCCGAGGTGGTCTTCTGCCAGGGCAAGACCCCGGAGCACGTGGCGCACATCTTTTCCGAGCTGGCCCGGGCCAACGGCCGCGTGCTGGGCACCCGCGCCGACGCCAGCCACTTCGAGGCCGTGCGCGACATGCCGGGCGGGCACCCCTTCGTGCAGTACGACGCCTTGTCCCGCGTGCTCAGCATCACACGCGAGCCCGTGGAACTGGTGGGCAAGGTCATCGTGGTCAGCGCGGGCACGGCGGACATGCCCGTGGCCGAGGAGGCCGCGCGCGTGGCCGAGCATCTGGGCAGCCGCGTGGTGCGCCACTTCGACTGCGGGGTGTCGGGGATCCACCGCTTCCTCAGCGTGCTGGACGACTTTCTGGACGCGCGCGCCGTGGTGGCCGTGGCGGGCATGGACGGCGCGCTGCCGTCCGTGGTGGGCGGGGCCGTGGCCGCGCCGGTCATCGCCGTGCCCACCAGCATTGGCTACGGCGCAAGCTTCGGCGGCCTGGCCGCGCTTCTGACCATGCTCAACTCCTGCGCGCCGGGCGTCACCGTGGTCAACATCGACAACGGCTTCGGGGCCGGATACATGGCCCACGTCATCAACGCCCAGTGCGAAACCGCAGCGAAAGGATAGCCCCCCGTGAAGACACTGTATCTTGAATGCGCCCTGGGCGTCTCCGGCGACATGCTCCTGGCCGCCCTGTCCGACATGATCGAGGACGGCCCCCAGATACTGGCCGAGGCCGTGGCCTCCCTGGGCCTGCCCGGCGTGTCCGTGCGCTTTTCCGAGCACATGATCCAGGGCATCCGCACCCGGCGCGTTGAGGTGCTGGAGAAAGCTCCCCAGCCCCTGCGCCACCTGGCCGATCTCACGCGCATCGTCGGAGCCGCGCCTTCAGATTATTGGGCGCAGCGGGTCAAGGAGGGCAGCCTGGAGGCGCTCACGCGGCTGGCCATCGCCGAGGCGTTGGTCCACAACGAGCCGCTGGAGCACATCCATTTCCACGAGGTCGGCGCGGTGGACACCGTGGTCGACGTGCTGGGCACGATGCTTTTGGTGGAAGCCTGCGGCGCAGACGTTGTGGTGGCTTCGCCGGTGAACCTGGGCTCCGGGTTCGTGGAGTTCTCCCACGGCCGCTTCCCGGTGCCTGCTCCGGCCTGCGCCGAGCTTGCCAAGGGCATGCGAACCTTTGCCACGGAGTCCGGCATGGAGCTGGCCACGCCCACGGGACTCACCCTGGTCAAGACCCTGGCCGGGTCCTACGGCCCGCTGCCGCTGGGCAGCGTCATGGCCGTGGGCTATGGCTCCGGCACGTATTCGGGCGGCGCCTACCCAACCTTCCTGCGGGCGTATCTCATCGAGGACGAATTCCTCGAGGACGGGCTCATCAAGGACGGGGCAGAGGACGAAGACTGCTGCGCTGGCCACAGGCACGGACACGACGAGTAGCGTCGCGGGCCTGGAGCTGGCGTCGGCCGGGGGTCAGCGGGCCTTGGGCTCGCCGGGCGGGAGCTGCGAACCGGCCAGCCACTCCGGGCCAAGCGCCTCGGCCTTGCGCCGGAGGTCCTCCAGCAGCCGCGCGTGGTCGTTCCCGGCGATTTCCCTGATCTCCCGGCGCGGGTAGAGGCGCTCGATCTTGGCCCAGTTCGAGTGGCCGTTGACCGCCGCCCTGGAGCTGCTCCGGGCCTGCTCGCCAGTGCGCCGGGCGTGGCGCACGCTCAGGTGGCCCTGGTAGACAGCCGGGCGGCCCTTGAGGTTGAGGCGCAGGTCGTGCTCCAGGTCGTCGAACTGCGAGGGCGAGAGGGCGATGTCGAAGCCGCCGCAATCGGCCAGGATTCTGGTGCGGAACAGGTGGCAGCAGCCCGTGACCGAGACGCAGGGCCGCAGGTAGTCGAACTGGCCGCAATCCGGCTCCAGCAGGTGCAGGTCGGACAGGGCCAGCCCGTTGCCAGCCTCGGCCGAGCGGGGCTCGCCGCTAGCCCCGGGCCGGATGTGCAGGTCGGCGTTCTGAACGCAGGCCGGGTTGTCCACGTCCACCACCTTGCAGCCATAGACCCCCGCCATGGGATAGGCCTCCACAGCGGCCCCCAGCCTGGAGACCCAGTCCGGCGGCGGCAGGGCGTCGTCGTCCAGAAAAACCGCGTAGCGGCAGGCCGCCACCGCAGGCAGGCTGGCCAGCCAGTTGCGGGCTGCGGGTGCGCCCACGTTCACGGGCAGGTCGAGGCGGGTCATGCGGCCCTCGCCCACGCGCCCCTGCCAGGCCGAGATGACCCCGGCCGTGTCGTCGGTGCTGCCGTTGTTCAGGACAAAGACGTGCGCCCCGGCCAGCTCCGAGCCGAACACGGCCGCCAGGGTCGCGTCGAGGAAGCGGGCCTTGTTCCAGGTATACAGCAGCACGGCAAGCCTGCCGTCCAGGGGCCGCAGGGCGGTGTCCAGGCCCAGGGCCGCATCGTGCGCACGGAGCAGCAGATTGACGTTCCAGGGCCGCTCCCGGTTCGCGGTCAGCCATGTGTCTTGGGCCGCTTGGCGCTCTCCCAGGCGCAGCAGGCATTCGCCCAGGCGCCAGCGGGCCAGGGGCAGCGGCAGGGCGCAGGCACCGGCATAGGCCTCGCGCGCCCTCTCGTAGTCCTTGAGCAGAAACAGGGTGTTGCCCAGGGCGAAACGCCGCAGGGGCTCGGCCTTTGTGGGCCAGGGCGCTTCAAGCAGGCTTGCGGCCCAGGCGGCGCGGCCGCTGCGCCAGGCCAGGTCCAGGGCGGGCCGGAGCAGGCGCGGGTTGCCGGGGTCCTGGGCCAGGGCGGCGGATGCGGCCTCGCAGGCAGGCTGCAGGTCGCCGCGCGCGGCAAGACGCTCGATGTTCTGCTCTGCGGGGTTGGGCCGGGCGGCTTGGATGCGCAGGGCCTCCAGCGCCACAAGCAGAGGGCCGAGCTCCGGCCCGGACCACGCCTCCGGCGCAAGGGCGAGGAGCTGCCCGGCCAGCGGGGCGTCCAGCGGGTCGGCCTCAAAGGCGGCCCGCAGCAGGTCGAGCCCCAGGGCGCGCAAAGGCGCTCCCCCAGATCCGGTCTCAGAGCCGGCATTCAGGCAGAGCCCGGCCAGCCGCATCAGGTGCAGCTTGCCCGTGCCGCCGACGCACAGCCCCTCGAGAACCGGTTCGGGCAGACGCTCCCAGGCGAAGTCCATGCTCCCTCCCCATCCCGGCGCGCCTTGACAGCCCCTAACGCGCCGGATATCTTCAAAGTGTAGAAACATCGCACACACTCGCGCATCTAGGCAAGACCCAAATGACCGACCCTTCCCTGCTCATCGTCCTGCTGCACTACGGCCCGGTCTCCCGCACCGCCGCCTTGCACGCGCAACTCAGCGCCAGCGACCCCACCTGGGGGCCGAAGGTCCTGGTGCTGGACAACGCCGCCCCGGAGCCCTACCCGGACGCCTGGGTCCGCACCGATCGCAACCTGTACTGGGCTGGAGCCCTGGACTACGCCATGCAGGCCTGCGCGGACCTGAACGCCACGCACCTGTGGTTCCTCAACAACGACCTGCTCTTCGATTCGCCCGCCCCGCACATCGCCCGGGCCTGGGAACGGCTCCGGCACATCGAGCGGGAAACCGGCCGTGTCGGCGTGTATTCGCCCTCGACCCTGGTCAACCCCTACCACGCCCAGATGGTCTGCCGACACGGGACCCAGTGGCATGAGGCGGCCTACGTGGACGGCATCGCCCCGCTGCTGCGCCTGGACTGCGTGCGTGAGCTGGGCGGGCTCGACTGCGAGGGCAACGCGTTCGGCTACGGGGTGGACGTGTGGCTATCCTGGCGGGCGCGGCAGGCGGGCTGGGGCGTGGTGGTGGACGACCAGGTCGTGGTGCGGCACCGCTACCACTCCACCGCGCGGGAGCAGGAGGGCTTCCTCTGCCGGGCCGCCGCAGCCGAGGAGCCCTACATGGCCCGCCGCTTCGGGGCCGACTGGCGGACCGCGCTCAAGGCCATGCAAGGCTGAGAGGCCGCCGGGCTGCGCCTGTTCGCCTGCCGCGCCCGCCCAACCTTTCCTGCACAATCACCCGGCACAACAAATTGACGAACCGCCCCCCCGCAGAGTAGCATCTTAAGTTTCACCAAGGAGTTGGCCTGGCCTTTCGCGTTGCAGGCGATTGTCTGGCCTTGGGGCACACACACCACGAATGCGGCCGGACGACACCGGCCGCCCCCCTGTAGCGGGGAGATCTGCATGCTGAAGCGGCTCACGCCATTTTTCGGACCCGCCCTGGCCCTGGCCCTGCTCGCCGCAGCGGGCTGGGCGCTGTCCTCGCAGCTGGCGGGCCACAGCGTCCAGGAGATCATGGATTCCATGACCTCCGTCACCGAGCACAACCTGCTGCTGGCCCTGGGGCTCACGGCGGTGAACTTCGCCGTGCTGGCGGGCTACGACATCCTGGCACTGCGCTACATCGGCCACCCCCTGCCGCTCATTCGCGCGGCCTTCGCCTCGTTTGCGGGCAACGCCTTCAGCAACACCATCGGCCTGTCGACCCTGGCCGGCAGTTCCGTGCGCTTCCGGCTTTACTCTTCATGGGGCCTTACGCCGGGCGAGATCGCCAAGATCGTGGTCTTCACCACGCTGACCCTGTGGCTGGGGCTGTTCTCCATCGGCGGCATCATCTTCACCGTGCGGCCCCTGCCCCTGCCGGAGTGGGTCACCCTGCCCTTCCACACCACCCGCCCCCTGGGCTTCCTGCTGCTGCTGCCGCCGTGCATCTACCTCCTGGCCGCGTCCAGGAAGGAGCCGACCTGGCGCATCGGCAAATACGAGCTGCTCCTGCCGGAATTCAAGAGCTCGCTGTTGCAGGTGGTCATCGCCTCGCTGGACTGGGCCCTGGCCGCAGCGGTGCTCTATGCCCTGCTGCCGCCCTGGGCCAACGTGAACTTTCCGCTGGTGCTGGGGGCCTTCCTGCTCGGCCAGATCGCGGGCCTCATCAGCCAGGTGCCCGGCGGGCTCGGCGTGTTCGAGTCCTGCCTGATCTTCCTGTTGACCCCGCGCATCCCAGCGGCCACGCTCCTGGCCACCCTGGTGGCCTACCGCCTGGTGTACTATGCCGTACCCCTGGCCGTGGCGAGCGCGCTCTTGGGCATCCGCGAGACCATCGCCGCCAAGAACACGCTCAAGGGCATCCTGGGCTTCCTGGGCGACTGGCTGCCCGTGGTGGCCCCGCGCGCCCTGGCCGTGACCACCTTCCTGGCCGGGGCGATCCTGCTCTTCTCCGGCGCAACGCCGGCGGTGTCCTCGCGCCTGGACTGGCTGCAGAACTTTCTGCCGCTCGGCGTGCTGGAGGCCTCGCACTTCATGGGCAGCCTGGCCGGAGTAGGCCTGCTCATCCTGGCGCGCGGCCTGCACAAGCGCCTGGACGCGGCCTACTACGTCACCGCCATGGTGCTCTTCATGGGCATCATCGCCAGCCTGCTGAAAGGCCTGGACTACGAGGAGGCCTTCTTCCTCACCGTGCTGCTGCTGGCGCTGCTGCCCTGCCACAAGTTCTTCTACCGCAAGGCCTCGCTCTTGTCCGAAGGCTTCACCCTGGGCTGGCTCACGGCCATCGTGCTGGCGCTCGGCTGCTCCGTTCTCCTGGGCGTCATGGCCTACGGCGACGACGCCCTGGACCGCTCGCTGTGGTGGGTGTTCACCTTTGAGGACGAGGCCAGCCGTTTCATGCGCGCCACGGTGGGCATCCTGGCGAGCGTGGTCTTCGTGGCCGCGTTGCGGCTGATGCGCTCGGCCCGGCCGCGCTACGCCCCCGCCAGCGAGGGCGACGTGCAAACCGTGAGCGTGCTGGTGGCCAAGTCGCCGGACACCTTCGCCCACCTGGCCATGCTGCGCGACAAGAGCTTCCTGGTGAGCCGGGACGGCACGGGCTTTCTCATGTACGGCGTGGCCGGGCGCAGCTGGGTCTGCATGGGCGACCCCGTGGGCCCGGAGTCCGCGCGCGCGGAGCTGGCCTGGCGCTTCCGCGAGATGGTGGACCTGTATGCCGGATGGACGGCCTTCTACCAGGCCGGCAAGGCCAACCTGCCGCTGTACCTGGACCTGGGCCTGGCCATCGTCAAGATCGGGGAGGAAGCCCGCGTGCCGCTGGCCGAGTTCTCCCTGGCCGGGCAGGCGCGCAAGGGCCTGCGCTACACGCGCAACATGGTCGAAAAGGAGGGCTGCGTGTTCGAGCTCTCCCCGGCCAGCGCCAGCCCCGGGCTCATGCCCGAGCTGCGCGCCGTGTCCGACGCCTGGCTGGCCTCCAAGCACGCACGGGAGAAGAAGTTCTCCCTGGGCTTCTTCGACGAGAAATATTTGAGCGGCTGCGCCATGGCCCTGGTGCGCCGCCAGGGCAAGCTCGTGGCCTTCGCCAACCTCTGGGAGTGTGCGGGCCGCGAGGAGCTCTCCGTGGACCTCATGCGCTACTCCCCAGACGCGCCCACCAGCGTCATGGAGTACCTCTACATCATGCTCATGCTCTGGGGCCGCGAGCAGAACTACCAGTGGTTCAACCTGGGCATGGCGCCCTTCTCCGGCCTGGGGCGGCACTTCCTGGCGCCCACCTGGACGCGCCTGGGCGGCCTGCTGTACAGTTACGGCGGCACGCTCTACAATTTCCAGGGCCTGCGCCGCTTCAAGGACAAGTTCGATCCCGTCTGGGAATCCAAATACCTGGCCTGCCCAGGCGGCACTGTGCCGCCGCGCGTGCTGGCCAACATCGCCACCCTGGTTTCGGGCGGCATGCGCGGAGTCATCGTCAAATGAAACGTTCCACCGTTGCGTCCACCTTTGCCCTGCTTCTGCTGGCCCTGTGCCTGGTGACCCCGGCCTGCGCCAAACCGGAGAAGGCCCCGGAAAAACTCAGCTTCGGCGTGTTCGGCGAGGTGCTGATCTACCGCGACGCGGATGAGCCCGGCCGCACCCTGCTGCTCTTGTCCGATGGCGCGTGGAGCCCGGCCATGGACCGCGCCGCCCGCGCCATCGCGGCCATGGACGTCACGGTTGTCGGCATCGACACGGACAGGCTCGTCAAGCCCCTGCGCGCCAAGGCCCCCGGCTGCCTCTACCAGGCCTGGGAGTTCGAGGGACTGAGCAAGATCGTGCAGAAAACGCTTGGCTTCAAGGGCTACCACCTGCCGGTGCTGGCGGGCTTCGGCGAGGGCGCTGCCGTGGCCTACGCCACCTTTGCCCAGGCCCCCAAGGATACCTTCACCGGAACCATCACCCTCGGCTTCTCGCCCCGGCTCGACCTCGGCAAGCCCTTCTGCGCGGCCAACGGCCTCACGTTCGACAGCGCCCCCGAAACAACTCCGGGCGCGACCCCCGGCATAATCCTGCTCCCGGTCAGCAAGCCCTTCGGCTCGCTGGTGCTGCTCCAGGGCAACAAGGACACGACCTTCAGCCCGGACCAGGCCAAGGCCTTCGCCGGCAAGGTGCCTGGCGCGCGCGTGGTCGATCTCGACAAGGCCGGACACGAGCTGGCCGAGCCCAAGCTCTGGCGCGCGGCCTTCCAGGAGACCCTGAACGCCATGGCCCCGGCCAAGGCCGCCACGAACGACAAGGCCGCACACACGGACGCCAGCGACCTGCCCCTGGTGGAGGTTCCGGCCGAGCATCCCGGCAAGACGCTGGCGGTCATCGTCACCGGCGACGGAGGCTGGGCCGGCATCGACCAGCAGATCGGCGACATCCTGGCCCAGCACGGCGTCAATGTGGTGGGCTTCAACTCACTCAAGTATTTCTGGAACAAGCGTGAGGCCGACGAGATGGCCCACGACCTGGAGCGCACGCTGACGACTTACGCCGCCAAGTGGGGCGCCGAACGCTTCATCGTGGTCGGCTACTCCATCGGCGCGGACGTCATGCCCTTCATGGCCGGGCGCATGAGCGCGCCCACGCGCGAGAAGCTGGCGCTCGTGGCCATGCTCGGGCCGGGCACGCACACGGAGTTCGAGTTTCGCCTGTCCAACTGGCTGACCGAGGAGAACCGGCCCGAGGGTCATGCCATGATCCCGGAGATGCCGAAGCTGGCTGGCACCCCGGTGCTGCTGGTCTGCGGCAGCGAGGAGGAAGGCACCCTGTGCCAGAACTACAAGGCCCCCAACGTAAAAAACCTGATCCTGCCCGGGGGGCACCATTTCAACAAGGAATACGAGCAGATCGCCCAGGCCATCCTGCACGGCGCGGGCGTTTCCACTCAGAAATAACCCTGCGCAGAAGCAGCCCCGCCCAGCTCGAGGAGCATCACGTGAGCGCACCCGCCTTGACCCCGACCGCCAAGCCCGGCAGCCGCCTGGCCTACATCGACAACGTGCGCATCTTCTTGTCCATGCTCGTGGTGGCGCACCACGCGGGCCAGCCCTACGGCAGCGATGGCTGGTGGCTGTTCCAGTCGCCCCTGCGCTCGGGCTGGATCGGGCTGTTCTTCGGCGTCAACGAGGCCTTCTTCATGGGCCTGTTCTTCCTCATGGCCGGATACTTCCACCCCGGCAGCGTGGACCGCAAGGGTCCGGCCCGCTTTGTGCTGGACCGCCTGTGGCGCTTCGGCGTGCCCGCCGCCATCATGGTCCTGGGCATCACCCCGGTGTTCATCTACTACCACGAGGTGCTCTTCAAGCTCCTGCCCGCCGTGCCCTACCGGGACTTTTTCCAGGGCGTGTACCTGGGCATCGCGGACAGGCCGCTCGGCTGGCCCGGCGACCCCGGCATCCACCTGGAGTTCATCCACCTCTGGTTCATCGAGAACCTGTTCCTCTATGGCTGCGTGTACGCCCTGTACCGGTTTTTCGCTGGCAAGCGCGACACGGCCCCGGCCAAGCGGCCCACGACGCCCATAGCCCCGGCCACGGCGCACTGGGCACTCTTCGCACTGGTGCTCTGGCTCGGCGTGACGACCTTCGCCATCCGCATCTGGTGGAACGTGGACGACTGGAAGGTGCTCCTCGGCATCTGGGAGATCGAATTCGCGCACCTGCCGCAGTACGTGACCATGTTCGTGCTCGGCATCATCGCTGCGCGGCGCAACTGGTTCGAGCGCTTCCCGGCCCGCGTGGGCTGGACCTGGCTTGCGATCGGCGCTGTCTGCGTCGTGGTGTGGATGGCGCGCGGCGCGGGACTGCCCCTGCCCATCTGGATCGGCGGGTTCTCCCTGGCCGCGGCCAACCGCGCGGCGTGGGAGAGCGTGCTCTGCGTGGGTTTCTGCGCGGGGCTCTTGACCCTGACCAGGGAGCGCTTCCCGGACCAGTCCCGACTGATGAAGATTCTGTCCGACAACGCCTTCGCGGTGTACGTCTTCCACGTGCCCGTGGTGACGCTGCTTCAGTATGCGCTGGCCGGAACCGGGCTGGGCGCGCTTCAGTCGTTCTTCACGGTGACGGTCCTGGGCATCCTGCTGACCTTCCCGCTGACGCACTTCGTGCTGCGCCGCCTGCCCCTGCTGAAACAGGCGCTCTAGGCGGGCTCCGGCTCTTCCTGCCGGGGCTTGAGGGCGCGCTCCAGGCAGCGGCCCAGGTCGGCCTGGCGCACGGGCTTGGCCAGGATATCGAACACGTCCAGGCCCGTTGCGGCCTCCCGCGCGGCCACATCGCTGTAGCCCGTCCACACGATCACCGGCAGGCCGGGCCTGAGCGCCCGCACGCCCCCGACGAAATCCGTTCCTGACAGGCCCGGCATGATCTGGTCCGTAAGCACCAGGTCAAAGCCGTCCGGGGCCTCGGCGAACAAGGCCAGGGCCTCCTCCCCGCTGGTGGCGGTGGTGACCTGGTAGCCCATACCGGCCAGCGCCTCGCGCCAGACAGCCAGCAGCGGCGCCTCGTCGTCCACGAGCAGGATGCGCGCCTGGCCGGAGGCCAGGGCCTGGGGCTCGGGCTGGACCCGGCTCAGTTCGGCACGCGCGCGCGGCAGCAACATGCGCATGGTGGTGCCCAGCCCGACCACGCTCTCCACGGCGATGGACCCGCCGAGCTTGTGGACAATGCCGTGAACAACCGCAAGGCCCATGCCCGTGCCCTCGCCGGGGCGCTTGGTGGTGAAGAAGGGGTCGAAGATGCGCCCGGCGATGTCCGCCGGGATGCCCGGCCCGGTATCGCGCACGCGCAGGCGCACGTAGGTGCCCTGGGCCAGGGTCGAGAGGTCCGGCGCGCGGTCCGCGCCCAGGAACAGCTCGTCCACCGAGACCTCAAGGATGCCGCCGGTGTCGCGCATGGCCTGCACGGCGTTGGTGCACAGGTTCAGCACCACCTGGTGCGCCAGGGACGGGTCGGCCAGCACCAGGTCCGACTGGCTGTCAAAGCGGCGGCGCACGGTGATGCCGGGCGGCATGGTCACCATCAGGTGCTGGAGCACCTCCTTGACCAGCGGGGTCAGACGCAGGGGCACAAGGTTGCCCTCGCCCTGGCGGCTGAAGGTCAGGATCTGGGCGATGAGTTCCTTGGCGCGGGTGCCGGCGCGCAGGATCTCCTCCACGCGACGCTCCTGCGGCCCGCCGCGCACGGCGAGCTCAAGCATCTCCGCGTAGCCCAGCATGACGCCGAGGATGTTGTTGAAGTCGTGGGCGATGCCCCCGGCCAGAGTGCCCAGGGCCTCCAGGCGGCGCGACTGCTCCAGCTGCCGCTCCAGCTCCTTCCAGTGCGAGATGTCGTGGGCCACGACGATGGTGCCGGTGCGCTCCGCGCCGTGCTTGTGGAAGGGCGACACAGCCACCAGGAAATGCCCGCCCCAGCGCGGAATGGTCAGTTCCTCCGAGGAACAGGACGAGCATGTCGCCATGGCCTGGATGCGCTCGGCGACCTCGTTGGCCCCCGCCTCCTCGGCCACCTCGACCAGGAACTTCCCCACCAGGCTGCGCGGATGGACGCCCAGGCGGCTGCCCAGGGCCATGTTCAGCCGCCGCACGCGCATGTCCGAATCCAGGAGAAGGATCGGGTCGGGCACGGAGTCGAAGGTGCTCTCCCACTCCTGCTTGGCCTGGATCACGGCCTGCTCCACCAGCAGGCGCTGGCTCATGTCCACGCCGATGCGCCAGGCCTTCCAGCCCGGCAGCGGATACTGGCGGGAGATGTCGGACCAGGCGATGATGCGCTCCCCGCCGTCCTTGCAGATCAGGCGGCTCTCCAGGTCGCGGTGGTCCTGGCCCCGGCCGCGCAGGCTGCGGCGGAAGGCCTCGTCCGGGAACAGGCGCTCCGGTGTGGCACGGTCGTGCAGCACCTCGTGGGCCGTATAGCCGGAGACGCGCTCGCACTCGCGGTTCCAAAAAACGATCTCGCCGTGGGGGTCAAAGGCCACCACCAGCACCGGCATGTTCTCCACCATGCCGCGCAAGGCCTGGGCTCCGGCCAGGAGCGTGGCCTCGGCGCGCTCGCGGCCCACCCGGCCGCCCAAAAGGTCGGCCAGCACCCGGAGCAGCGCCAGGTCCTCCACGGTCCAGCGTCGCGAAACTGCGGCGTCGACACGCAAAAAACCCAGCCAGGCGCCTTCGTGGCGCATGGGCAAAAGCGCCACGGCCACGGCTCCGTCCTGCTCCAGGAACGGGCGTTCGGATTCGGGGAAGTCCGCGCTCACGCCGTGCAGGGCGTTGCCCTTGAACAGGTCCTGCGCCAGCCGGCCCAGGCCGAGGGCGGTGTAGCTGACCTGTCGCCCCGGCGCGGGGCTGGCCAAAGGCTCTGAGCCGTTGCCCTGGGCCTCGGCGAAAAGGCTCAGGGCCAGGCCATGCTCCGGGTCGTCGTGATTCAGGAAGAGTGCGACGCGGGAGAGCCCACCGGTGCGCGCCAGGGCCTTGAGGGCGCGGGCCAGGCCGCCGCCGTTGCGCTTGTTGGCCCCGTGCAGCAGGTCCGAGCAGGCCGCCAGGCCTCGCGCCAGGCGCAAGGAGGCATCGCCGCCACGAGCGCTTGCTGCTCGCGGTGCTGCGGCGCCCAGGTTGGTGCGTTGCGGCGGTTTCGACATGGTTCCTGGTTTTTCTGGCTGGAAGTGTTGATCCAGAAACAGCATCCGTCCAAGGTCTCCTTTTCTTTAGCATGCATCCAGCCAGGGCCACAAGTCCGACGACTCACATGTCCTGGCGCGTCCAGCCCCGCTTTGCGCCCGCCTCAAGCAGGGTCGCCGGACCGAAGCGCGGAGCTGGGCCGGGCTGCCCAGACAAGGAGATCCGGGCCGGGCCGGGGCCGGCCGGGGCCAGGGGGAGCGCGCCCTGGCTTACGCTCCCTGCGGCCGGGCCTGACGAAACGACTCCAGCCGGAACCACACTGGTCGAAGCCGCGCCAGGCGAAACCGGTGCTTGGGCCGCGCCCTGCACCGCCTGCTTCAGGTTCTCGCCTGCGGTCTCATAATACGCGGGCGAGAGGTCCAGCGCCTTCTCGAACAGGTTCCGGGCCTGGGCCGAATCGCCCTTGAGGTACAGGGCGTAGCCCAGGTTGTTCAGGGCGCGGGCGTCGTTCCCGGCCGTGCGGAAGGCGGCCAGGGCCTCGGTCTGGCGGCCCAGGCGCACCAGAAGCAGGCCCAGGTTGTTGGCGCTGCGCTCGGGGTCGCGGGAGTCCCGCATGGCCTGGCGGAAGGTCGCCACCGCCGCCTCGGGCTCACCGGAAAGGACCTGGGCCACGGCCAGGTTGTTCAAAAGCAGCTCCCGCGCTGTGCCTGCCCGGGACTGGGCCTGGGACTGGCCCTGAGACTGAACCTGCGCCTGATTCTTGACCTGGGGCAGGGCCAAGGCCGCCAGGAACTGCTCCCTGGCCTGGTCCGGGTGCCCCTGGTTCATCAGCAGCACGCCGAGGTGGCTGCGCGCGCGCCAGCTGGTCGGAGCCAGGGCCACGGCGCGCTCAAAATCCTGGCGGGCCTCGGCGCTTTTGCCCAGCCGCTCGCAGGCCTGCCCTGCCCCGTAGTGCGCGCCGGGAGAGTCCGGGCTGGCGGCCTGGGCCAGGCGAAAAGCCTCCAGGGCGGCCTCGGGCTGGTTCAGTCGCAGCAGCCCCTGGCCCTTCTTGACCAGCAGCACTGCGTCGCCGGGCCGCGCCAAAAGAGCCTTATCGTAGCCCTGCACGGCCAAAAGCACGCGCCCGGCATTCAGCTGCATGTCCGCCACATACTCCTGCCGGGCAGAGGTCTTGGGATCGAGCAGGTCGGCGACTGTGTTGTCCTGCCGGGCGGCGCAGGCCGGAAGCAGCAGCGCCAGGGCGACAAGAACGGGAAGCATCTGAGCTGACATCGGGCGCATGAGGATCTCCTTTTACTGGCCCATGCGGGCAAAGACGTGCGCAAGCTGCAACACGGCCGGGCCGATGAGCACCACGAACAGCACCGGGAATATGCACAGCACCAGCGGGAACATGAGCTTGGTGGGAAGCTTGGCCGCAGTCTCCTCGGCCCGCTGGAAGCGGCTGGTACGCAGGGTGTCGGAATACACGCGCAGGGTGCGGGCCACGCTGATGCCGAAGGTGTCGGCCTGCACGAGCAGCGTCACCAGGCTCTGCACGTCCTCGATGCCCGTGCGCTCGGCCAGGTCCTTCAGGGCCTGCTGGCGCTGGCGTCCGGCGCGCATCTCCAGGGTCAGGGTGCGCAGCTCCCCGCTGATGACCGGGGCGGACTCGCGCAGTTCCTCGCTGACCCGGTGGATGGCCTGGTCGAGCCCCATGCCCGACTCCACGCAGACCACCAACAGATCCAGCGCGTCGGGCAATTCGCAGAGCAGGGCCAAGCGGCGCGCGGCCATGCGGCGGCGCAGCCACACGCCCGGCGCCAGCGTGCCCAGGCAGGCCAGGGCCAGGGCGCCGATGATGGTGACCTGCGCAGACGGGGCCTGGGGCAGGATCCACGCGACGCCCAGGAACAGGCTGGGCGGGAGGAGCATAAGGGCGGCCTTGGCCCCGTGGAAAGACTGCACGGCGTTCGGTCCGCGCAGGCCCGCGCGGATGAGGTCGAGCTTCGTCTTGTCCAGGCTGTCCAAATCCTTTGGCCCCAGGCGCGCGCCCAGGCCGCGGACCACCCCGGCCAGCAGGCCGGCCAGCTGGACCAGGGGCGACCCGGCAGGAGCAGCCGTGTCGTTGACCCCGGCGAACCCGGCCACCTTGGCGCGCACGCGCAAGGCGCGTCCGGCCTCGCGCCGCGCGCCCAGCACGCCGAAGCCCAGCAGCAGCACCGAGCCAAAGGCCAGAAGCGAGGCCAGGAGCGGAATGAGCATTGTGTTCTGCATCCGGCGCCTCCTAGACCTTGAAGTTGACCATGCGGCGGATGACGAAATAGCCGATAATCATGGACGCCAGCGCGGACTTGATCATGACCCGGCCCAGGGGCTCGGTGAACAGCAGCGACATGTAGTCGGGCTTGATGAGATAGAGCACGCCCGCCGCCGCAAAGGGCAGGGCCAGGAGCACGATGGCCGAGATCCGCCCCTCGGCCGAGAGGATGCGGATGCGGCCATGGATCTTGAAGCGCTCGCGGATGAGCGCGGCCGTGTTGCCGATGATCTCCGAAAGGTTGCCGCCGGTCTCGCGCTGGATGTTCACCGAGACCACGAAGAACATGAGGTCAAGGGAGTCCACGCGCTCCATCATGTTGTGCAGGGCCTTCTCCGTGTCCATGCCGAAGTTGATCTCATCCAGCGTGGTGGCGAACTCCGGGCCGAGGGGGTCGGCGAACTCGTCGGCCACCATGCGCATGCCCCCGGCAAAGGTGTTGCCAGCCTTGAGCGCCCGGGCGATCAAGTCCAGCGCGTCGGGCAGCTGGCGCTGAAGGTTGGCCATGCGCGCGGCCCGGCGGCGGTACACGCGCACGATGGGCAGCGACCCGAGCATCAAGGCGGCCAGGAACCCGGCCAGAAGCGAGCCTGTGGCCAGCTGCGCCACCAGGAAGGTCACAGCGGCCAGCACGGCCGAGACGAGCAGGTACACGCCGGGGGTGCCGGTCATCCGGGCCTGGCGGATGACGCGCTCGAACCTGCTGGTCCAGCGCAGGTCGGCGAGCAGGCGGTGGAACCAGGGCACCTCGCTGAAGACCGTGCGCCGCACGATGTCCTGGGTCGAGACCTCCGGCCCGGCCAGGGCCAGGGCCGCCAACCGCGCGTCCACGCGCTCGCGCCGCGCCTTGGCCGCAGCGCCCATGGCGTTGATGGCGAAGAGCGCGAAGAACAGTGTGGCCAGGGCCAGGACCAGGGCGATGAGGCCGGGCATGGCGGCCTCCCTAGGCGGCCCCGCCAAGCGGGGTGAAGAGGTTCTGATCCAGGGCCACGCCGCGCGCCAGCAGGCGCTCGGAGAACTTGGGCCGGATGCCGCGCGTGACGAAGCGGCCCTTGACCTTGCCGCCCTCGTCCAGGCCGCTCTGCTCAAAAGCGAAGATCTCCTGCATGGTGATCATCTCGCCCTCCATGCCGGTGATCTCCTGGAAGCTGATGAGCTTGCGGCTGCCGTCCATGAGGCGCGAGACCTGGATGATGACGTCGATGGCCGAGCTGACATAGCGCTTGAGCGAGACGTCGGAAATGTTCAGGCCAGCCATGGCCACCATGGTCTCCAGGCGCATGAGCGCATCGCGCGGGGTGTTGGCGTGGATGGTGGCCAGCGACCCGTCGTGGCCGGTGTTCATGGCCTGGAGCATGTCCAGCGCCTCGGCCCCGCGCACCTCGCCGATGATGATGCGGTCCGGGCGCATGCGCAGGCAGTTCTTGACCAGCTCACGCTGGGTCACCTCGCCCCGGCCCTCGATGTTCATGGGCCTGGTCTCCAGCCGCACCACGTGGGCCTGCTTGAGCTGCAGCTCCGCAGCGTCCTCTATGGTGACGATGCGCTCCTCCTCGGGGATGAAGCGCGAGAGCACGTTCAGCATGGTGGTCTTGCCCGAGCCCGTGCCGCCAGAGATGAGCACGTTCAGGCTGCATTGCACGATGCCCATGAGCACCGTGCCGATCTCCGGGGGCAGCGCGCCGAAGCGGATCAGGTCATCCAGCTCCAGGGGGTCCTTGGAGAACTTGCGGATGGACAGCGAGGGGCCGTCAATGGCCAGCGGCGGGATGATGGCGTTGACGCGGGAGCCGTCGGCCAGGCGCGCGTCGACCATGGGCGAGGACTCGTCCACGCGCCTGCCCACGCGGGAGACGATGCGGTCGATGATCTTGCGCAGGTGGTCGTCGTCCTTGAACCGGGCCGGGGTGAGCTCCAGGATGCCCTTTCGCTCCACGTAAATGTTGCGGTAGCCGTTGACCAGGATGTCGTTGACCGTGGGGTCCTTGATGTAGGGCTCCAGCGGCCCCAGGCCCAGCACCTCGTCCTCGATCTCGCCCAGCAGGCTCTTGCGCTCGCTTAAGTTCAGCGGGGCCTGGGCGAAGTCCTCGCGCAGGATGCGCTCCACCACGCGCATGACCTCCTGGCGCATCTCGGCCTTGGGCAGGGAGTCCAGAAGCGAGAGGTCCAGCACGTCGATGAGCCGGTCGTGGATGCGGTTCTTGATCTCGTGGTACTGGTCGCTCTTCGTGTGGTCCGGGGCGGCCTCGCGCGGCTGGGCCTCGGCCTTGGGCTGGACAGGTTGCGGCGCCGCCGGGCGCAGCGGCTTCAGGCCAGTCGGCCCGGAGGCGGAGGTGTTCCGGGCGGTCTTCTGCAATCGGGCGGCAAGGTCCATGGCGCGCCTCACGCGGCCCGGTGGGACAGGGAAAGGCCCAGCGGGGTGTTGCGCAGGCGCGCCCAGAGCGAGCCTGCAGCCTTGTCCGGGGCGGCCTGGGTCGAGGTGTCGCGGCAGAGATCCCGAGCCATGGCGGCAAAGCCCTTGGCCAGAGCCGAGCGGGGGTCAGCCTCGGTCAGGGTCTTGCCCTGGTTGATGGCCGCAAGGGCGGACTTGTAGTCGTTGGCCACGGCCCAGGCCACCGGCTGCTGCAGGATGCCCTCGGCCTCGCCCGTGCCGATGTCGGACTCCGAGGTCTTGCGGTTGGCCACCAGGCGCAGGCGCGGCAAGAGGTGCGGCTGCGTGGCCCGCACCGCCTCCAGGAAGCGCTTGGCCCGGGCCAGGCACGGCAGGGAGAGGTCCAGGACCAGCAGCACGTCGTCGGCCATGTCCAGGGCTTCGAGGATGGCCTCGCCCTGGTCGGTTCCGGCCCCGGTGCCTGCGTCTATGACCACCTGGGCGTAGCTGCGGCGCAGCAGCTCCAGGATCCGGCGCAGCACGGCCGGGTCCAGGGCGGCCTCGGCGCTGAACTCCGGCGCGGGCAGCACGGCCAGGCCCGAGTGGTGCCGGGCCAGGACGCTCTCCAGGTAGGTGGCATCCAGGCGGCCGATGTTGGCGGCCACGTCGGCCCAGGTGTAGGAGTGCTCCAGGTCCAGAAAGATGGGCGTCTCACCCTGGGGCTGGGCCAGATCGACGAGCGCCGTGCGGCCGGAGCCCTGGCGGCTGAGCGCGTCGGCCAGGTTCACGGCCACGGTGGTGGTGCCGATGCCGCTCTTGGCCCCGAGCACCAGCACGATGCGCCCGGCCTGCCCCTGGGCCTGGCCCTCGGCCTGGGGAGACGACATGGCCGGGGCCAGCAGGCCTCGGCGCTGCCGCACGCGCTCCAGGGCCGCGCGCAGGTCGGCCTCGGCCGCGGGTTCCGGCAGGTACTCGCTGATGCCCGCCCGCATGGCCGAGAGCAGCAGCTCCGGGGCCGGAGCAGGCCCGATCAGGATGACCGGAGCCGAACCAGCGCCGGACAGGCGCGTTGCCAGGGTCATGTCCGCAGGGGCGTCCGCGCCCAGGGCCAGGAGGACCAGATCAGCGTGCCGGGCGGCCGCGCGCGGCAGCACCTCGACCCCTTCCAAGGCGGCCAGGGCCAGGGCCATCGCCTCGCGGCGCTCTTCCAGGGCGGCGTCCACTGTGACGGTGATCTTCTGGCTGTTCATGGCGCGCCTCCTCGGCTTCTCGATATGTCCTCAGGGCGGGCCTAGTTGGCCGCGCCCCGGCTGGAATCCTGGATGAGCCTGGCCACGGCGAGCATGCCGTTGCCGTTGCCGCTGTCCTTGGGCGAATAGGGCACCACCTTGAGGAACCGGCCGATGACGTTGCCCTTGGTGTCGATGCCTTCGATGAACACCGCGCCCAGATCCTTCACCGTGACGTAATTGCGCCCGGCGGACGGCGGGTAGAGCGGGTCATAGAAGGGGATCAGGGCCACGCGCGGGCTCAACAGCGGATCCTTGAAGGAGCTGCCCTTGATGGACTTGCTGTCCGCGTCCCAGTAGGCCCCGGAATCATTGGACAGCAGATCGTTCACACCCTGCCTCGTTGGGCCGACCTTGTTGCCCGGCTCGGTCTGCAGCTGGTCGCCCGGTTCCACAACCGCCACATTTGATCCATCGCACCCGGCGATGTTGGTGGAGTACTCTCAGGCCCCAGGGACTGGTATCCCCTTGTTCAGCGGTGGATAGTTGATGGCGTTGTACTGGCTGGGCACGATGACATCATGCGGGTCGCCCATCTTGAGCACGATCGGCGTCCCCAGGTCGGCTGCGCCGTAGCCCTGCACCTGCACCGTGGCCATCTCGGCGGCGCTGTCCACATCGAGCATGCCGTTGCCGTAATTGCCGCTCCAGCGAGAGTCTGCGTAGTCGTTCCAGGTGAACTTGGTGGCCACGGCCCAGGGCTTGAGGCACTTGCTGGAGGCGGCGTTTACCACGCCCGCTCTCGCCTTGGCCGAGAGATCGGCCTTGGGAACGTCCACGGCCTTGCCGAAGAACAGGCTCATGGCATTGCCGCGCGCCGCCACCCGGCGCACCGTGACCTCCACCTGGTTGGGCGCGCTCGTGCTTGGCGCGCCGTCCTTGAAGAACACGATGTCCGAGGTCTGCACCGCGACATCCGCCTGGTCCTGGCTGTCCAGATTGGCCTTGGCGTATTCCAGGATGACGGTGCGCACCTTGGGCAGGTCCGTGCCGTAGGAGATGAGCGCATTGGCCCCGGCCAGGGCCGCGGCGTCGGCCGAGGTCTGCAGGCTGCTACGGCGCACGTGCATGGCCCCCAGATCCAGAGCCAGGGCGGCGACGCCCGCCAGGGTCGCCAGAACCAGGGCCAGGATCAGGCCCGAGGTGCCGCGCTCGTCGCGGTACAGGGATCGCATTGTGGCAGTGTTCATGGTGTCCTCCCTAATTACTCGCGCCGGGCCGTGGCCTTGGAGGAGAGAGCGTCGGGGAAGAGCCCTCCCCACGAGGCCAAGGCATAGTCGGCGAGATTGTAGGAAACAGTGATCTGCATGGCCGTGCCGCGCGTGGACCCGTTCAGGGCCGGGGAAAGGCTCACGCTGACCTTGGCCGGGTCGAGCCCGGCGCTCTGCACGTTGCTTCGCACGATCTGCACGGGGTCATGCCCGCGCGCAGCCTCGAACGCGCCCTCGTGGGCGGCCCGGGATACGGTGTGGCTCACGTCCAGGTAGCGGCTGAAGTCGACCAGGCCGAGCAGCATCGGGACCAGCACCAAAGCCACGGCCAGAGCGAACTCAATCGTGGCCGAGCCCTTTTCGCGTGTCTTCTTGGTATCCATGGCGTCCTCCCTAGGGTTGGTGGACCATGATGGAGGTGGAGGAAAGTATCCTGTGCCCGGAGATTTCAGGCATCAGGTCGGCCAGGAGCAGGAAGTCGAAGCCCACGCTCACGGTGACGGTCACCGGCTTGTTGGGGCTGCGGATGCCCACCGCCACCGAGGGCGCGGTCTTGATGCCGCCGGCCATAACGCGCTTTGCCGCGAGATCGGCCACGGCGGCGTCGCTGGGCTCGGGCAGCACGGCCAGGCGCGCGGCCTCGGCCGCAGCGGAGTTGACCACGGTCTGGGTCCACATGAGCCTGCCGAAGTCCACAAAGGCCAGGGTCAGGGCCATGAAGATGGGCAGCAGCAGCGCGGCCTCCACGGAGATGGAGCCTCGCTGGCCTCTGGTTCGGGATGTCTGCGGCATAACGTTCATCACTTTGCCTCCTTGACCATGAGGATGGCGTCGGGGAACTTGTCCTTGCCACCTTGGGGGTCGGGTTCCGAGCTCTTGCGGTAGGCCTCCATGGCATTCCTGGCGAACACACCGTCCAGGCCCACCACCGGGCGGTCGCTGGCGGGGGTGGGATCGAGCTTCTGGTTCTCCACGGCCATGCGCACGGACAGACCCCAGGTGGCGTCCAGGGGCGGGCGGCTCGCTTCCGCGCCGCAGCCCGCCAGCAGGGCCAGCGTTGAAAATGCGGTGATTCTCAAGATGCGCGCGTTCATGGCCTTCTCCTTGTCCTGTTACTCGCCTGGGGGCAGGGCCGAGCCGAAGCGGCCGTCGAAACCCGAGGGCCTGCCGCCCGTTTGGCCATCCGCATTGCCGCCCAAGGCCGGAGCGTCCTTCTGGCTCTTCCCACCCGCGCCAGGCTTGCCTTCCAACTGCCCGGCGATGAAGAACTCGTAGGGCGTGGGTTCCTTGAAGCCGTCCGTGGGCAGGGTCTGCTTGGCCATGTCCAGCGGCTTCACCAGATGCGGGGTGACGATGATCACAAGCTCGGTCTCGTTCTTGCGGAACTCGCTGCTGCGAAACAGCGCGCCCAGCACGGGCAGGTCGCCCAGGCCAGGGAACTTCTTGATGCTCTCGCGCGTGGAGTCCTTGATGAGCCCGGCGATGGCGAAGCTCTGGCCGCTGGCCAGCTCCACCGTTGTGCTGGCGCGGCGGGTGGTCAGGCCGGGGATCTGCCAGTTGTTGATGGTCACGCCAAGGGAGTAGTCGAGCTCCGAGACCTCGGGGTTCACCTGCACGCTGATGCGGCCGGACTCCAGCACCACGGGCGTGAAGTTGAGGCCCACGCCGAAGGGCTTGAACTCGATGGCCACGGTGCCCAGCGCCTGGGGGATGGGGATGGGGATCTCGCCCCCGGCCAGGAAGCTGGCGCTCTTGCCCGAGAGGCAGATGAGGTTCGGCTCGGCCAGGACCTTGACCAGCCCGTTTTCCTTGAGGGCGTCGATGAAGCCGGTGAGGGTGATGCCGCCGCCCAGGTTGGGGCTGACCACGCCGGTGACGTTGTCCGTGAGGACCTGGGTGCCCGAGGTGGTGGACTTGACCAGCCCGCCGAGCATGGACTGCACGATGTTGCCGCCGGTCATGAGGTTGAAGTCGATGCCGAAGCGCTGCAGCACGTTGCGGTTCATCTCGGCCACGCGCACCTCGAGCATGACCTGGTGCACCCCGCCCACGCTGAGCAGGTTCTGGACCTTGCCCGGGGCATAGGTCTCGGCCAGGGACAGGGCCGTGGCCAGGCTGGGCGCGCTGGACACGCTGCCCGTGAGGATGATGTTCTTGCCGTTTGAGGCCACGCGGATGCCGCGCTCGTTGGGCAGCACGCTGGCGAGCAGGCGCTTGAGCTGAGTCTGGTCCGGGGCCACGTCCAGGTCGAACACGGCCATGACGGCGTCGCCCTGGCCCCAGAGGGTCAGGTTGGTGGCGCCCGGGGCCTTGCCGGTCAGGTACACCTGGCGCGGGGAAAGCAGCAGCACGTCGGCGGTGTCGGGCGCGGCCAGGGAGATGCGCCGGATGTCCTGGTCGCTGTTGACGATGAGCGAGCGGCCCACGGCCAGCTCCAGGGCCTGCGGGGCCTTGGACACGGTGACGTTGGGCACGGGTTGGACCGGCTGACGCGGCTGGGCCAGGGCCAGGATCGGCACGGACAGGGCCAGGAGCAGCAGCGTCAGGCCAGCGGCCATGGTGCGGAGGATGGAAACGACGCGCATGCTGGACCTGCCTTGGTTAGAACGTCACCTGGCTGCGCTTGGAGCCGGTGATGATTTCAACGGTGTGGCCCAAGCCGCGAGGGCTGCGGACTATGGGCGCGGTGCGGTAGGAGGCCAGGGCGGTCTTGGCGTCCGCGCCCTCGGTAAGCACGACCTCGGTGTCCGAGGCGTTGCGCAGGGCGAAGTGCAGGGTCCCCTGGGTGGAGGCCAGGGCGACCTTCTCGCTCTCCTGCGGGGTCAGCTCCAGGGTGTAGATGTCCGCCACCGCAGCAGCCTCGTCCTGGCCAACGGCCAGCTGCGAGCCGGCGGCCAGCACGGGCACGTTCTCCAGCACCACCTTGGTCATGGAACTCTGGCTCTTGTCGTCCTTGGGCAGGGTCACCAGCACATCGACCATGTTGCCGGGGCGGATCAAGCCCGCCAGGCCCATGACCTTGTTGCCCTTGACGGCCATTGCCCGCTTGCCGTGGGTGATGACCGCGCTGATGCCGCCTGCCGCCGCCTCGCCCGCCAGGCGCGAGGGGGTGAGCGGCTCGTTGGCCGACATGCCCGAGGCCAGGATGCGCCCTTCCACTTCCTGGACCGTGGCGAACCGCTGCGCGGGCATCATGGCTTCGGGATAATTCTGGAGACGCAGCATGTCCGCGGAAAGCTTGGCCCCGGCGGGCAGCTCGCGCGTGGCCACCACGAGCGGCACGGTGCGCACCGCCTGGCTGCGACCGGCCGTGGCCTTGGCCTGCATCCACTGGTAGACGAGGATGCCCGCGCTGAGCGCGAGCAGCAGGGCCAGACCCAGTTGGACAATGGACTTGAGCGAGCCGTTCATGACGGCCCCCTACCCGGCCAGCCAGCCGGAGCTGAACACTGTGCGCAGCATGGCGGCAACGGTGCCGGAGGCGATGGCCAGGCCGTAGCAGAGCTTCGGCAGGCCGGACGCCGCCGGGGCGGGCTGGTAGTGAAATTCGCCGGTGGCGCAAGTGGCGTACAAGGCCGCGCGCAGGGGCGTGAACACCCCGCGCAGCACATCCGAACTCCGGGCCAGCACGACCAGGGCATACGCGCCGCCCGCCAGGCTGGTCAGCAAAAAGGCCACCAGCACCATCTGCGGGCCGACCCAGGCGCCAACGGCGGCCAGGAGCTTGACGTCGCCGCCGCCCATGACCCGGAACAGGAAGGGCGTGAGCATGAGGCCAAAGCCCACGCCCAGCCCGGCGAGACTGAACCAGAGGCCCTGCGGCCCCTGGGTCAGCAGGTGGTAGGCCAGCGCCGCAAGGGCGCATGGAAGGGTGAGGGCATTGGGGATGCGCTGGCTGCGCAGGTCGATGAGGGAGGCCACGGCCAGGGAGAGGACGACTGCTGTGAAAATGATGGGGTCCATGGCTCGCTCCCTCGTGTCCTGTTTTGCGGGGGCTAGGGTCCGGACGGGGTCGTGGCGCTTTCTCCCACGCTCCCCGTCCGGTTCCTGCGGTCCGCCCGCCTGTCTTGCCTCAAACTTGGCATTGCCTCGGCTCTGTTCGCGACGGGTGGTCGGACGAAACTAGCCGCCAGCGCCAGGCATGGCGTTGGTGATGGTCTGGAAGGTGCCCTGCACGCGGGTGCCCAGCGCGGTGACCGCGCCCACGATGACGGCGGCGATGAGGGCGGCGATGAGGCCGTATTCCAGGGCGGTGGCGCCTTCCTCGTCACGGGTCAGCTGCATCAGTCTGGTCAACATGGTTTCCTCCTGGGGTTTATGTTTCGTGTATCGTTCCCGGCCTGTGTTCAATTCTGATTTCCTATTGAGCAACCCGCGTGCCAGCTTTTGTCGATGTTGGATGGCGCGACCAAATACTTAAATTTTAGTCTGCAAGAACAGCAAGTTGGTCTGCCGAATAATTTTCAAGCTCAGATTGGGGGACAGAGATTAGAGGGATGATAGTCCATTATTAATGGTGGACAATTGCGAACAAACAAGGTGAGCACTCGCGATAGCCCCTGCGCAGACGTAGCCAGCTGCATACAACTAGCTGCAATTTAAGGATAAGAACTGCAATACATGGATCGTGGACTACCGGCCTATGAAATGGCGGATGTCCACGAATAATGAATCAAATACTGTCTAGGCGGGGAGGATTTCCGAGGGGTCGATGGCGTGCTTCTGGATCTTGTTCCAGAGGTTGGTGGGGGTGATGCCCAGGGCCTTGGCCGCCCGGGTCTGCACGCCGCGGGCCTGGCGCAGGGCCGCCAGGATCAGGCTGCGCTCCACCTCGTTCAAGGTCTTGCGCAGGGACAGGGGGCTGCCCTCAGCGTCTGCGGTCAGCACCTGCGCACCCTCAACCAGGGCCAGCTCCACGTCTGCGGCGGTGATGATGCCCGAGCGGCTGAAGATGGCCGCGCGTTCCACCACGTTGGCGAACTGGCGCACGTTGCCCGGCCAGCTGCGGGCCATGAGCCGGTCCAGGGCCGCCTGGCCAGGGGGCGGGATGTCCGCGCCGGTGCGCTCGTTGAAGGCATGCACGAAATGCGCTGCCAGAAGCGGGATGTCCTGCTTGCGCTCACGCAAGGCTGGCAGGTGCACGGCGGCGACGTTCAGGCGGTAGTACAGGTCCTCGCGGAAGCTCTTGTCCGCCACGCGCCTGCCCAGGTCCGCGTTGGTGGCGGCGATGATGCGCACGTCAAAGCGCAAGGGTTTGGCTCCGCCCACGCGCTCGGACTGCTTCTGTTCCACGGCGCGCAGAAGCTTGGGCTGCAGGTGCAGGGGCATGTCGCCGATCTCGTCCAGGAGCAGGCTGCCGCCCTTGGCCAGCTCGAACTTGCCCGCTTTGGCCATGAAGGCTCCGGTGAACGCGCCCTTCTCGTGGCCGAAGAGTTCGCTCTCCAGCAGGTTTTCCGGGATGCTGGCGCAGTTCACCTTCACAAAGGGGCCGCTGGCGCGCGGGCTGTGCTCGTGGATCAGGTCGGCCACCACCTCCTTGCCCGTGCCGGACTCGCCCAGGATGAGCACCGAGGTGTCGAGCCCGGCCACGCGCTCCACAAAGGCGAACACCGCGCGCATGGCCGGGCTCTCGCCCACGGCCTTGCGGACCGGGCGGCCCTGGCGCAGGACCTCGCGCAGCGCCCCGATCTCGCGCTTGAGGCCGCGTTTTTCCAGGGCGCGGGCCACCACGATCTGCATTTCGCTCAGGCGGAAGGGCTTGGTGAAGAAGTCGGTGGCGCCGTGGCGGATGGCGTCGAGTGCGGTCTCGTGGTCGGTGTAGGCGGTCATGACGATGATCTCGGTGCCGGGCGAGGCCTCGCGCAGCAGCGGGACGGCCGCCACGCCGGTCATGCCGGGCAGGCGCACATCGGTGAGGATGAGGTCGAAGCTTTCGCCCCCGGCGGCCTGGTCACGCGCCAGGGCCACGCCGTCCTCGGCGTTCCCGGCCGGCACGACCGCATGCCCGAGTTCGGCCAGGGCCTCCTCCAGCATGCGCCGGAAGGCCTCGTCGTCCTCGATGAGCAGGATCCTGCTGGGCATGGTGGTGGTCCTCCGGGTGCGACTTCAGGATTTGTGAAGTGTACACAAGGGCTGGGAAAAAGAAAAGCGGCCCGCCAGTTTCCCGGTGAGCCGCTCGCACATCATAAAATCACTGGCCTCTTACGGCCTACAACCGCCCTCGCCGCAGGCGAAGATGCGCTCGATGACCTTCAGGACCGCCAATCCGTCCTCGCCCGTGATGGGCACCGGAGTTTTTTCGCGCACGGCCTTGAGGAACGCCGTCAGCTCCTCCTTCACCGGCTCGCGGTAGACCATGGGCCACTCGCGCACGGAGTAGCTCTTGTCGTAGGTGGAGAACTGGCTGTATTCCTTCACGTCCTGGGTCACCAGGTCGGCGGTGATGAACTTGCTCTTGCAGGCCACGCGGATCTTGCGCGACTTGTACGGGGTCACCCAGTTGGTGTTGACGTTGGCCAGCACCCCAGACTCCATCTGCGCGGTGATGAGCGCGTTATCCTCGTGCCCGCCCGTGCTCGAGGTCATCACGGCGTACACGTCCTTGAACTCCGAGCCGGTGAGAAAGCGGATCAGGTCGATGTCGTGCGAGCCCAGGTCGCGGATCACGCCCACGTCCTGGATGCGCGGCGGATACGGCCCCACGCGTTCGATCTGGATGGAGATGACATCGTCGCCCACCAGCTCCTTCACGCGCTGCACAGCCGGGTTGAAGCGCTCGATGTGCCCGACCATGAGCGACACGCCCTTGGCCTTGGCCGCGGCCACCAGGTCCGTGCCCTCGGCCGAGGTGGCGGCGAGCGGCTTCTCGATGAGCAGCGACGCGCCGCTGGCGATGACCTTGAGGCCCACCTGGTGGTGCAGGCTCGTGGGCACGCAGACGCTCACCGCGTCCAGCCCCTTGGCCAGCAGGTCGTCCAGGTTGGTGAAGGTGGGCACGCCAAAGCGCGCATGCACCTCATCCAGGGTGGCCTGGTCCGTGTCGACCACGCCCATGATCTCAACCCCGTGCATCTCGCTGTAATTGCGCAGGTGCACTTTCCCCATCCAACCCAGGCCAATGACGCCGACTTTCAGCATGTTCGCAACTCCGGTTTCGTGTCTGATGCCCACGGCAGGCGGGCATCGGGATTCGTACATGCTCCGCCCCGGCAATGCAACCCGCGCCAAGCCTCCCTGCCCGGCCAGCTTGCCGCATGCGTTGATTCACGCTATTTGCTGCGCATGAACACAACTGGCCCCCTCTGGATCAGCGCTGGCGAGGCCTCGGGCGACATCCACGCCGCAAGCCTGCTCGCCGCCCTGCGCACGCTTGAACCCGGCCTCCAGGCCATGGGCATGGGCGGCCCGGCGCTCACCAAGGCCGGCTGCGACGTGCGCTTCCCCATGCGCCTCATCTCCCTTGTGGGCCTGACCGAGGTGCTCTCCGGCCTGCCGCGCATTTTGAAACTCCTGGGCGAGGTCAAACGCGCCCTGGTGGAGAACAGGCCCCGCGCCCTCATCCTCATCGACTGCCCGGACTTCCACTTCCGCGTGGCCCGCATGGCGAAGAAACTCGGCATCCCGGTCTACTACTACGTCAGCCCCCAGGTCTGGGCCTGGCGCAGCGGCCGGGTGGAGTTCTTGCGCCGCTTCACACGAAAAGTTCTGTGCATCCTGCCGTTCGAAAAAGATTTCTACGCTGCGCGCGGCATGGACGTGGACTACGTGGGCCACCCGCTCATGGACCAGATGCCGCTCAAAGAGCTCGACGCCATGACCCCGGACCCGAACCTCCTGGGCCTTTTGCCCGGCAGCCGCCGCAAGGAGGTCGCCGCGCTGTTGCCGGAGTTCGCACAGACCGCACTGCTTCTGCGCCGCGAGTTCCCGAACCTGCGCGTGGCCCTGGCCCGCGCGCCCGGGCTGGACCCGGAGTATTTGCGCTCCTTTCTGCCGCCGGAACTGCCCGTCGAGATCGTCGAACCCGAGGAGCGCTACCGCATGATGCGCCAAAGCCGCGTGCTTCTGGCGGCCAGCGGCACGGTGACCCTGGAGGCGGCGCTCATCGGCACCCCAACGGTCATGTCCTACCGCTTCTCAGCCTTGAGTTACGCCATCGGCAAGATGGTGGTGCAGGTCAAGTTCGGCAGCCTGCCGAACCTCATCCTGAACCGCGAGGTGTTCCCGGAGCTGATCCAGGACAAGGCCAAGGCCGAGTTCTTTGCCGCGCGCCTGCGGCCGTGGCTTGCCGACGAAAAGGCCCTGGCCTCCGCCCGCGCCGAGCTGGCCGACCTGCGGGCCAAGGTGGGCGGACCTGGCGCAGCCGCTCGCGCCGCCGGGATCATCCTCGACGACATCCGCGCCCTGGGACGCTAAAGGGAGCGCATGGAAGCCGTACGCGTCTACGCGGATATCCACGGGCTCTCGCCCGAGGCCTTTGAGGAGCTCCGGCAGTCCATGCCCTTTGACCAGGTGGTGTACAAGGACCGCGTCCTGGCCGTGGACTTCGAGGGGCATTACATCGACGTGGAGCCGTTTTTGGAAGATGTGGCGCGGCTGATGGACGACGACGGTTGGGGCAAGCTCGACTACATCGACCAGATCGACTACGCGCTGACGCGCTATGTCATCAAGAAAGGCTCGTACACGACCAAGGGCGTCATGATCGACAACGTGATGGAAGGGATGAACTAACGCAAAGGACGGCGCATGGCTCTGCTCGGCAATCTCATCTGGTTTCTCTTCGGCGGGCTGGTCATGGCCGTGGGCTGGTTCCTGCTCGGCCTGCTCATGTTCGTTTCCATCATCGGCATCCCCTGGGGCCGGGCCTGCTTCATGCTCGGGAGCTTCTGCCTCTGGCCCTTTGGCCGCGAGATCGTGAGCCGCCGCGCCGTCACCGGCAAGGACGACATCGGCACCGGGCCGCTCGGCTTTGTCGGCAATGTCATCTGGTTCTGCTGCGGCGGCTTCCTGCTGGCCCTCGGGCACCTGGCCTCGGCCCTGCTCTGCTTCCTCACCATCATCGGCATCCCCTTCGGCCTCCAGCACCTGAAGCTGGTGGGGGCCAGCCTCGCGCCCATTGGGAAGACGGTGGTGGAGAGGGGGTAGAGGGGGAGGATGTTTTAAATCGAATTCTTCACTTGTGCATATAACAAGGGAGAGATGCCAGAATGAAAGCGCAGCCTTCGAACGAACGACTTGATCCCGTTGATTCTATACACACCGTTGATCTTTCATGTTGGGAAGACTTTGAGGACGCAATCAAAATTTCTTTCGCTAATCCCCCTGTCCCCACATTGATAGGGCATGTTAGCTCACTCCTTTTCCGGGGACAACGTGATGCCAAATGGGGATTGCGCACAACGCTTGAACGTAATCACAAGCCCAACTTTGCATTCAAAAAATATTTTAATATATTATCAAGCACACATAGCGTTGTAGAATCGTATACAGAGAGGCGCTTCGAATTTCCTAATTTTGATTCTTATTTCGATACCCTCAGCAAAACAAAGAGTCCTTTTCACGCGTCAATGATGCCAGCCTATGAGTATATGGTATATCTCAGACACTTCGGATTCCCTTCTCCCCTCCTTGACTGGACCGAATCACCATATATAGCAGCATATTTCGCATTCGTAGACGCTTCGACATCTCTTGACTCACGCGTAGCAATATACAGTTATCGCGAATGGGCTGGCGCCGGCAAAATTGCATCGCCATCAGAAGCAACTATACTTACAGCGCCAAACGACACACGTGCACACAAGAGACACCACCTACAACAGTGCAAGTATACTGTATGTATACATAACAACAATGATGAATGGATATATTCACAATACAAAGACGCAGCAAATGCTCACAACACCAACCAAGATATTATTCGAAAGTACACTCTGCCAACAAGTGAACGAGCTAAAGTCCTGCAGATTCTAAACAGGTACAACATTAATGATTTTTCACTCTTTGAATCTGAGGAAAGCCTGATGAAAACAATGGCAATGAAAGCTTTTGATTTTCCGCCAACCTAACGTTTTTCCATAATCGAAACGGCCATCTCTCAAACGAACAGGCCCCCGCGAGCGTATCGCAGGGGCCTGTTGTTTTGTGTCGAGCCGGGCGGGTTAGACGTCTGCGGCTTCCTCAACAGGGCCGCTGTTCAAGAGGCCCCAGCGGTCCAGCAGGTGGAAGATCAGCGACAGGATCATGCCCACAAGCCGCTGATGCCCACGATAAACGTGATGGCCGTCAGGATCAGGTTGATGGGCTTGGAGTAGTCCACCTTGGCCTCCACCAGCATGCGGATGCCCGAGGCCGCGATGACGCCGAACAGCAGGATCGACACGCCGCCGATGACCGGGGCCGGGATGGACTGGATGAAGGCCGACAGCTTGCCGATGAAGGCCAGGCAGATGGAGATCACCGCAGCCCCGCCGATGACCCAGACCGAGTATACGCGCGTGATGGCCATGACGCCGATGTTCTCGCCATACGTCGTGGTCGGCACCGAGCCGAAGAAGCCGGAGAGCACGGTGGATACGCCGTCGCCCATGAGCGAGCGGTGCAGGCCGGGATCCTTGATCAGGTCGCGTTCCACGATGTTGCCCGTGACCACCAGGTGCCCGATGTGCTCGGAGATGACCACCAGCGCCGCCGGGATGATGATGATGATGGCGCTCAGGTCGAACTTGGGCACGTACATGGTGGGCATGGCCAGCACCGGCGCGGCGAGCATGGCCTCGAACTTGACCATGCCCAGCCCGAGAGCGGTGGCGTAGCCCACCACAATGCCTACCAGCACCGGGATGATGGCCATGAAGCCCCGGAAGAGGAGCGAGCCAAAGGCCACGGTCAGCACCGTGACCATGGACACGATGACCGCGTTCATTTCGTAGTTGCCGGCCTTATCCGGCATGATGCCCGCCATGCCCGTGGCCACGCTGGCCAGCTCCAGGCCGATGAGCGCCACGATGGGGCCCATGGTGGCCGGGGGCAGCACGGTCTTGATCCAGTCAGACCCGAAGCGCCCGATGATGAGCGCCACCAGGATGAACACGCAGCCCGAGGCGATGAACCCGCCCAGCGCAAAGGAGTAGTTGGCGCCCCAGAATTCCGGGTTCGCGCCCAGGACAACGAACACGGGCGAAAGAAACGCGAAGCTGGAGCCCAGGAACGCGGGCGCCTTGCCCTTGCACAGAAACAGGTAGATGAGCGTGCCGATGCCGTTCATCAACAGCACGATGCCCGGGTCGATCTTGAAGAGCGTGGGCACCAGCACGCTTGCCCCGAACATGGCGAAGAGGTGCTGGAAGCTTAAGGGGATGCCCTCAAGGAAAGGGACCTTCTCCTCAACCTGGATGATGCGTCTGTTCGAACTGGTGTCCATGGGCGTGCGCTCCGTGTAGTTGGGTGTGCCTGCGGGTAGAGCCTATTTGGTGCCGAAGATCTTGTCGCCCGCGTCGCCCAGGCCCGGCAGGATGTAGCCCTGCTCGTTCAGGCGCTCGTCGATGGAGGCGCAGTAGAGGTCAACGTCCGGATGCTTCTCGGTGATGCGCTTCAGGCCCTCGGGCGCGGCCACCAGGAACAAGCCGCGGATCTGCTTGCAGCCGGCCTTTTTCAAGAGGTCGATGGTGGCGTCCAGCGTGCCGCCCGTGGCCAGCATGGGATCCAGGATGATGGCCATACGCGCCTTGATGTTGCGCGCGAGCTTCACATAGTACTTCACCGGCTCCAGCGTCTCCTCGTTGCGGTAGAAGCCGACAACGCTGACCTTGGCGCCGGGGATCATGTCCAGGACGCCGTCCATCATGCCCAGACCAGCGCGCAGGATGGGCACCACGGTGATCTTCTTGCCCTTGATGCGCTCGGTCTCAACCTCCCCGGCCCAGCCCTTGATCATGCGCTTTTCCACCTCCAGGTCCTTGGTAGCCTCGTAGGTCAAAAGCCGCGCGATCTCCTTGGTGACATCGCGGAACAGGCTGGTGGAAACGTCGTGCTTGCGCAGCAGGCCAAGCTTGTGCTTGACCAGCGGGTGATCGACCACGTGGACGGACATGAGATCTCCTTGAGGTTGGGAACGAAGAGAGAAAGTGCAACCGGGACGTTGTAGAAAGACGGCCTCGACAGGTCAAGGGGGGAATGGAGCGGAGCGGGAGATTTCATCGCGCCGGCTCAACTCAGGGCCAGCGACCAGGAGCTCGCGAGCTATCGGCCCTCGCCTGCGCGCAAAAGAAAAGGCTCCCTCTTTCGAAGGAGCCTTTAAATAAAGTCCTGGCAGCGACCTACTTTCCCACGATTAGAACCGTAGTATCATCGGCGATGGCGGGCTTAACTTCCGAGTT
>PHAR01000013.1 GCA_002840405.1 Deltaproteobacteria bacterium HGW-Deltaproteobacteria-8
CACCTGGATATCCTCCGGGGTCACTCCGCCTTGTCGAAACTCCCCGGCTTGAGCGGTCGGTATTGCTCCGGCTTCTCCAACAGCGCCGGGGGCGGCGGCGGGACTGGCTGGATCGCCGTGGCCGAAGCCCCAGGCCTCATTGTACAGCCCCACCCACTCAGCACCGAAAGTGCAACGGCCATCAACAGCAGCAACGGAATGCGACGCATTGGATATCCTCCGATTGGTGATTTTCTTGCCTTGTTCCGCAATGGTTGTGCGGGCGGCGGCCAGCTCCTCGGCCAGCGTGTCGCGGCGGATGATCTCCGCGTCCACGATGCGGCGGGCTGTGTCGCTGGCCAGGCGGTTGGCGTTGGCCTGGGCGGCCTCCAGCTTCGAGTATTTGGCGTCGCCCACCGCCGTGGCAGTACTGCGCCCGTGGCGGTAGCCGCCCCAGGCGCAGGCCAGGCAGAGGATGAGCACGAGCAGCGCGCCGCCAAGGCCGAGAGCGACCTTGCGTGCGGTGGACGTGGGGTCGAGAAGGGAGGCGAGGTTCATCCGGCATCCTCCGTGGGATCGTGCGCCAGTCTCAAGTCTATGGCCGCTGCGGCCAACGCACCGCCTTTCTCCATGTCCCTGATGCTCGGTCGCGGGAAGTTCTTCCGCTTGAATGACGCCGGTGACCACGGCCAGCGGAGGCGGACAATCGGCTCCGGGTCCACAGCCAGGTAGCAGGACGAAGCCTGCGCCAGTTCGGTGTAGGAATGCTGGAGGTCATGCTCCGGCGTGTAGCCCTTGACGGTCTTCTGCCTTTCGCGCTCGGCGTTGATGCGTTCCACTCCGTTCATCGGGTCACCTCGCAACGGATGCCCGGCCCCCAGGCCAGGTACTTGGGTTGTCGCTTGAACAGGATCACGGGCGCATAGCGCGCGTTCTCGCGCTTGGCTGCGATGGAGCGCCCGGCGTTGACGCTTGCGACGCTTTGCCAGAGGCCGGGGTCCAGGCCCAGGGCTTTGGCCTTGGCCTGGTCGCGCCGGACCCAGCCCAGCCCGCCGTTGTAAGCCATGAGCGCCAGCGCCCAAGCGTCGCACGGGCTGGCCGCGCGAATGCGGCGCAACTGCGTCAAGTCATAGGCCACCAGGGCGCGGATGGCCCAGCCGGGGCTTGTGGGGCTGGCTGGGCCGAGGTCCGGGCGGCTGCGTCCCATGTCCTTGGCCGTCAGCGGCATGAACTGGCCCAGGCCACGCGCGCCCACGGGGCTGACGGCCTGCGGATTCCAGCCACTCTCTTGCTCCAGCTGGGCCGCAAACACGGCCACCGGGGCGGACAGGCCAGCCTCCACGCGGGCCGCGCGGATGAGCACCGAGCGGTACTGATGGGCAGCGGCGGGGATGGATTCGGCGTGGGCGCGCCCGGCCCACGAAAGCACCATGACAAAGGCAATCCAGAAGCCCACCCCGGCCCAAAAGCCGTAGATCAGCAGCTGGGCGACGGTGCCGATGACCTTACCCGCGAAGAGCAGCGAGGAGTCAGGGATGAGCTTGATGAGGCGAGCCAGAAGATTGCGCATGGCCACCCCCTACAGCATCCACGCCAGGGCCAGCATGGGCACGAGGACGTAGGCCGCGCGCTGCCAGTTGGCGTGGATGAAGAGGCGCTCGCAGCCCTCGACCACCTCGAAGTCGGCACGCTCGGCCTTAAATCCCAGTTCCTCGCGGTACTTGACCTTGAGGTACCCACTCGGCTGTGCGTACGGACTCACGGTGCGGTGGAACAGATATCCGTCGCACCCGGCCAGCATGATACCGGCAAGCTTGTAGATGATGACCGGGGCCTGGTGTGGGGCCACAATCCACACAACCAGCAAGAGAACGTGGCCCAGCGCGGTGGGCACCCCAAGGCGCGGGCCGCGCCGACGCAACCAGGCGATGACGGACCGGGCGAAAGTGGCTGCCGCAGAACAGCTGCCACGCGCCCAGATCGTGAGCGCCTTGGCGCATGCGGACAGCGCCGAGCACCCGGATCGCAGACCCCGGCGCAGCCAGGCGACGAAGGCGGCCATCCTCTCGCGGACGGCAACGCACAGGGGGCGCACGCGCAGGTCCGCCCAGGCAATGGGTATAAGGACATACGCAAGCAGCGCAAGGCCATGGTCGCGCAGCCAGGCGGCGAAACGTTTGAGGAATTGCATGGGGCTACCTCCGGGGTTTGCCCCTGCCTGGCACGGGCCAGCACCAGGCAGGGGCGTCTCAAGGGGGATCAACGAGCCCTGAGACTACCGGGGGGAAAGTGAAAGTTCCTGAAGGGGTGGGCTGAGTGGACGGGTTTTGGACGAGTGGCGGGAAGAAGAAAAAGGCGGCCCGAAAGCCGCTCACCGTGCGCTACGGGCGAGACCTTTCTTGCCCGTGGCGGTCTATTGTCCAGATCGTAATGCCCAGGCCAAAAGCACGGTTTACGGTACGAATACGCTCAAGGTATCGCTCGTCACCAGGGCGTTCCAAGATGAGAACAATGCCAGGCCGTTTCCCCGTTTGGGCAGAGTAGTTCAAGGATTGCCCAATGGACTCGGCCCATTTGGCTCCAAAATCAAACTCGACGGCGTAGGTGTCTGTCAGGCAATCGCACCGGCTGCCGTCCTTGAGCACGACCTCCATCCGGCCCCGTGAGGAGCACCAGCGTTCTTGGTACCACTTTTCGGGGTGCTCATGCCCAGCGGCCCACGCAAGCGTAGGCAGGACAATCAGTAAGGCAAAAAGGAATAAGTTACGACGCATAACACCCTCTGTAGCAGAGCCCCGGACAAATGCAACAAAATCGGCCCATTCTGGCCGCCATGGATTACTCCGCGATCCGCTCCATCTCCTCCCGCACATCCTCAACCGGTATCCGCACGGGCCTCTCTTCCAGCCTACGCAGCCGCCCCTCGGCGATCCAGTTGTAGATCTGTCCTTGGCTCGCGTTCAGGCAATAGGCGGCCTGGTTCACGGTCAGCCGCCTTGGCGTCATCGCTGAGTGGGGCGTGGGGACAGCTGACCTCGGCGTAGACCCTGTTTTCTACGTGACCTCGGTACGGTCGCCAGCCATTGGCCACCAACTTCACGATGTCGTCAATGATCGTTTTCATGGCCGTTGCCCTCCACTGTTTGTTGCAAGTAAAATGAGAATGGCGGTATCCTCATTGTCCCTTCGGCATGGCACAAAGTGCTGCCGCCGCCTGCGCCTTGAAAAGTTCATCACATCGCCCGCAGGGCCGGGCCTTCACCGCGCAGCGCACGCAGGCCACGCTCTTGATGGCCGCCAGAACCCGCGCCTCCTTCCCTTGCGCCAGGCCCAGGGCCTCGGCTATGCGCAGCGCCTGCGCGGCCTTTGAGCCGGGGTAGGTTCCGGCCAGGACCATGTACACCGTCGACCTGTTCAGCCTGCCTTTGTGTCGGCGGCAGAACCGATGCACCGTGCCATAGCGTGCGCGAATCGCCTGGAGTAGCTCCTGGGCGGAAGGCGGCTCCTGGATCTCGGTGTCCGTCACGCCGCCCCCGTCTTGTCCGGGCTGGGGTCGATGCCCTTCTTGCGGCAGCGGTTGGTCATGTCCTTGATGAGCGTCTGCAAGGACGCCTGGTCATTCAGCCAGAGGATGTTCTCGATCCCGAACTGCTGCTTGATGCGCTTTTGCAGGCCCACCAGGCTCCAGCCCAGGGCCTTGGCCAGGGCGAGCGCGTAGCGCTTCTGGCGGACGTGGGGATCTCTGTCCGGAATGGTGATGTGCTCCGCGTTGATGCGCGGCTTGGCCTGCTTCGGCGTGCTCTCCCATCCCAGTTTCTCCATGTGTGTGAGCAGCTTCTCCAGGCCCTTCAGGTCCAGCTTGGAGGAGGATTCCACGCCGTGCCTGGCCAGGATCGCGCGGTAGGCGGCATCGTCCAGGCCCAGGTCCTTCTTGGCGATGTGGACCTTGGCCAGCAGGGAGCGGCGGGTATTAAAGGCCATGGCGAGCCTCCCGTACGAGCTGGCGGTATTCGGCAACCACGCCTTGCCACGTGGACTCTCGCCGCGCCTGGACGATCTCTGCGAACGATTCACGCAGGCTCCCGGCGTAGATGGCCAGGAGGCCCGTCAGGCACTTTGCCGAGACCCTGCACGAGCACCAGGCGAAGTAGCAGGCGGCAAGAACCAGGGCGACAGCAACAGACAGCCAGAAAAGCGCGGGCGGGATGTCGGGGTCGTTCAGCAGCAGCTTATCCACGCGGCACCTCCCGTCCAAAATGGTCCAAGGGCGTCACCTCGGTGCAGGGCACCCAACCCACGCCACCAGCAAGATAGATGACCCACAGGCCCGAATAGGAGCGGACGGGATCACAGCTGGCCCAGGTCTGCACGCCGGTGGGGTATCCTTCGGTCCCGGCCTTCTTCCAACGACAACGGGATTTATTGCGCAACAGGGGGTGCGGCGGCTCCGGCAGAGTCTCCAGCGGGTTGCGGGTGCCTTCCAGTTCCGAGAGCACTAAGCTGGCCACATCCGCCAGCGAATAGAAAATCAGGCTGCCCTGATCCTCCGGAACCCATTTGCCGCTGTGTATGCTGCCCCGGCGCACGCGGCTTGCCCAGGCATCACCGAGGTTGCCGACCCACTGACGGGAGTCGAAAAGTGCTATCTTCACAGTCGGCTTGCTCGAAAACTTGAGCAAGATTGTGCACCATTCTTCACGCTGTTCTGCCATGCTTTTTCGGGCAAGCTATTTGCCCGCCTCCTTCGGTTTCCAGCAGGTGAGCCCGGGCATGCTCATCGACGTACGGCACGGCCAGTCCTCTAGGCTTTTGCCTTCATGCTCGCAGGTGCAACACTCCCGCACGGGCGGGGGCGTGTGCGGGTTCTCTGGGCTATTTTGTTCAGCCATGAGAGGCCTCCTGTGCATGCGGATAGTCAACCTTGTTTGTTCTGGCCTCGTGCGCATGGTTCAGCGCCTCGGCGCAGATCTCGGCCATGCGCATGGCGGCGGCGGTGGCGCGGTCGCGGTCGCCCGCGTAGGCCGCAAAGTCGCGGTCAAAGGTGCAGCACATGCGGTTGCCCCGCGTGGTGTCGCGGATGCAGACGGATCCAATGCGGCCACGGGCGGCGATAAAACGCGGCATGGCTACCGGCCCCCTACGCTTGGCTTCCTGGCCTGCATGGCCCGCTCATGGCTCTGGCTCAACGTCTGGGCGATGAAGCGGCCCATGTTCATGGCGGCAACGTCCGCCGCCTCGTCGGGCATGTCCGTGTCGCGCAGGAGCACCAGCACAGGGCGCTTGCCGTCGTTGTCGAACACGATGGGCGAGCCGAACTTGCCACGGGTGAGGGTGAAGCGGGCGCTCATGATTTCTTCGACCTCGCCTTGTTCCTCTTCACAATGATGGAGAACGAGCCACGGCCCGGTATGCTTATGCGCGTCGTGAGCCGGTCCATATGGGTATGGTCGAGGTAAAGCGCGGCGACCATGAAGATCACCTCCTGGAGATTCTCTCCAGTCTCGGCCATTATCCGCTCCACTGTTGCAAATGATGCTTGGCTCTTCGTGATCATTGCCGCACCTCGCTCGCCGCGCTGGCCATGAGCTGGCGCGCGGTGTGGTCGACCAGCACGGTCTGCACCGGGCCGGAGAGCTGCGACGTGCGCAGCCCGGCGTGGATCACCAGGCCAGCGGCCTCGTCGTAGTTGGCAGCGCCAACGGCGCGCATCAGGTCGAGCATACTCACGCGCATCCGGCCATCTGCCGTCAGCTCGCGCAGGGCGCTGGCCAGCTTGACCAGGCGTGGATCTGCGAGCTGGGCCTCAGGCGCCTGGACCGGGGCCGTGGTGATGACAGGCTCGACAACGGGTGCGGGCTTGGCCTGGCGTTTGGCGCGCGGAGCCTTGGCCTTGGATGTCTTGGGTGCGCAGGCGCTGCAAAGGTCCGGCTCGACCCACCAGCAACCGCCGGGGCAGGCCCGAGTCTCGGTGCATCCGCATTTGCGGCACGTGGGCTCAGGCAAAGCAACCGGGCGGGCCTTGGGCGCTGGCCTGGAGGCGGGCTTGGCCTGGCGCACAGTGGCGGCCTGCGGCGGGGTGTAGACCACCAGCGCGGGCAGCGGCTTGGAGTACCCCCACAGCGGTGCCGAGGCGGCCAGGCGCTGGCCCTCGGGACAGGCCCGGCAGGTCTGGAATTCTTCAATCGTTGCGGCCAGCCCGCGCGAGCAGCACTCGGAGGAGCGCGCCATGCGGCCCAGGAGCGCGCAAGGGATGGTCGCACGCTGGCGCAGGGCGTCTGTCAAGGCGTTGATCCGGGCGTCAAGGTTCATGGCTCCCTCGGGATACTGAAGGTGATGGTGTAGCGGATGGTTTTGGGGCCTCTCCGCACCACAAGACGCGCATTCGTAGCGCGCCCCAGCGCCTCGCAAGCTTCTTCCTGGAGGCTCTTGGAGGCCCGCTTCTTCCTCTGCTTTGTCATCGTGTCTCCGGTTGGCTGCTCGTCAGGCCCAGGCCGCCACGCCTGGACGACCGCCCCGCAGGGCGGTTTCGCATTATCCCTTCAGGGCTTCCTTCAGCGGCGCGCCCACCTTGAAGCTCGCCCGCCTGCCCGCCGGGATCTGGATCGCGGCTCCGGTGGCCGGGTTGCGCCCCGCACGCGCCGCCGTCTGAGCCACCACCAACTTGCCGAGGGCTGGAAAGGGAACCTCGCCGCCGGTCTTGAGCGTTTCCGTGGCGATCTCGCCCAGGGCGTGCAGGGTGTCGATCACGCGGTTGATATTCGAGCCGTAGGTGGCGCTCAGCTTCTGGTTCAGCTTGTTGATCAGTTCAGCCTTGGTCATGGTCCTTGCTCCTTGGGGTTGGGGGTTAGTGGGAAAGCGCCGCCACGTCGGCGGACATGAGATTCAGCTCAGCAGCCACGGCCTTGGCCCGCTCCAGGTCGCAGGACAGCACCCCGGCGTGGTACGCCTTGCGCTGTTGCAGCTGGGCCTCGGTCATGTTGATGACGTCGAGCGCATCCTCCACGCGGCAGACCAGGTGCGCGAAATCCTCGGTGATGACCTTGATCCGCTCCTGCACCTTGGCGATGGCCGCGTGGCTTGTGCCGTCCAGGTACTGCGCGCCCGCGCCGGTCTTGATCCAGGTCGGCAACACGTTGTGGGATTCGAACAGCTTCACCAGCCAGCCGTCCGGGATGGAGCAACGGCGCTTGGCATCGCTGATGCTCGACTGGCGCACCTCCAAAACATCGGCCAGCTGGACCTGGGTGCGGGCTCCGGTGACGACCTTGATGCGGTCCATGGCGTCCAGGAACGCCGCCTCAACATACGGGTCGATTTCGCGCTTCTGCTTAGGCATGGCTGGCCTCCATGGTGCAGAGTGCTTCCCACGCTTCGTGCGCCTTGATGAAGTAGGGGTCCATGACAGGGCAGTCATTCGGGACTTCCAGCTTCGGACCCATCTGCCCGCAGCTACGGCATCCAGACTGTATGAGCCCGAAGACTCCTTTTCTCCTCGAATTCGTTAGGTGGCCCATGATGTCCTTGCCTTTGCACCTCGGACACACAAGTTCCGGCTTCTTGGTCATGATGGTTTCCCCCTTGAGTTCGTCGTTAAACCGCCGCCATATCCAGCGGGATGGCCGTGTAAGCCCCGCTGTCCTGGCGCTCGTACACGCGGACATAAGACTTGGTGCCTGTGACCTGGATGCTGTCGCCGATGGCCTGCATGGCCCTGAGCCAGCGCTCGTCGGTGATGTCCAGGCGGCGCAAGCCCAGGATGCGGGTGGTGCTGATGCGGCCCTCTTTGTCGACCTGGAAGGCCTGGTCGATGAGCGCCTGGATCTCGCTGCGCGCCCCCTGGGTCCAGTCCTTCAGGCACTCGTCGATGAGGTCCTTCGCGGCCTGGAGGCGCTCGTCAAAGGTGATGTGCTCGGCCACCTGGCGCGAAATCTTGAACTTGCCGTCAAAGGACAGCAGGGTCACGTTGCCCTTGTTGCCACCCATCTTGGCCCCGTACCGCTCGGCGGACAGGGACACGAACGCGCCCACGTCGGCCATGAGTTCAGCCTTGAGCTTGGCCAGCAGCTCGTGCATGGCCTTGACCTTGACCACCTTCTCCATCACTAACTCGTGCCTAGCCCGGTCGATGTCCTTCACCTGGTCCAGCGGCACCTGGTGCCCCTGGGCGTTCTCCATGTAGCCTTCAAGCATGATGCGTCCTCCTTACTGTCTGTTGATGTTGGCGACGGGGATAGTGATGACGAGCACTGCCGTCTCAAGGTGGCGCGCAGAATCCGAGGCGTCCTTCAGCTCGGCGGTGGCCGCACGGATCAGCTCCCAATGCTCCGGGCTCACCTGGCCGCCCAGCTCGTGCAACCTGGTCACGGCGCTGTTGATCTTTTCCCGGATCATGATGCCTCCTCGGTTTGGAGTTCTTTTTCGCGCCAGACAACCTGGCCCAGGTTCGGGTCATATACCTGTCGGATTCTCTGGATCATTGGCGGCTTAGGGCCGGTGTGGCGTGCGGGCACCAAATGCCAGCGCGGCACTGTGCTGGGGCGAGGCGAACGCACCAGATACCCGGCACGATATAGCCACCGGCAATAGGTCTCGGCTTCGGCTTCGGCCACGGTCAAACCAGCGGCCCGCGCGTGGGTCAGCAGGTCGGCCACGCCGAACTCCTTGAGCACGCGCATGGTGCGCCACATGGCCTCGCGCCCCCGGCCAGACGTGGAAGGGGTGCCATCCTCGCGCAGGCGCGGCGTCTCCACGCCCATGTCCCGCTCAAGGCGGTAATGGACCACACGGTCACGGATTTCACGGCTCACGATCCCGGCCAGCTCCAGCCGCCGCAGGTAGTCCCGCGTGGTGGCCCGCACGGCCTTGGCCTCGTAGGCGATCTCGCGGAGCGTGCCGCCGCGCAGCCTGCGCAGGGCCGTCCAGATTTGGTCCTGGGGGGCCAGCCCGCCAGCGGGCAGCAGATGTACAGGCTTGCGTCCCATTAGACCTTCCTCCGCGTCGGCGCTCCCGTGTAGAGCTGCACGCCAGCCAGCGTTTCCAGGGACACCGTGTCCACGCCCAACTCAGCGGCGCGTTCCCGCGCAAGCTCAAGGTTGACGCAGATGCGCCGGGCAGAACCCTTGCTCAGCTCATGGACACGCTGCAACAGATCGACGGCCATGCGGACTTCGGGGCAGTAGAACCGTGCCAGCTCGCCGGTATCGTTCAGGCTGGCCGGTTGAGCAGCGACCCACGACAAGATGCGACCGTGGAAGCGTTCCCACTTCTCCAGCTTCTCGGGCAGGCCCTCCTCGCCGATGAGCAGGATGGCCGCGCGGCTGGCGTCGTAGATGTCCCGCACGATCTGCGTCAGGTTGCGCTCGACCACGTAGTCCATCTCGTCCACGATGAGAGGACGGCCAGACAAGACCAGCTGCTCGGACACCTGATCTCCCATCTCCGGGATGGTCCCGCCGGGCCGCACTCCCATTTCCTTGAGGATGGCGATCAGCATGGCCTTGCGCGTCCAGGTGCTGCGCGCCTCAACGTAGTAGGCCCGGTGCGCGTTGGCTGCCACTGCGGCGGCGGTGCTCTTGCCCCAGCCCGAGGGGCCGTGCAGAACCACCATGCCGGGCAGGTGCGTGGGCCGGTTCATTGCCCGGTCCAAGGCCGCCATGCAGATGGCCACGTTCTGGAGCGGGGCGATTGTTTCCGTGGTCGCCGTCTTAGTCATGAAGTCCCCCTTCTTGCTGTTAATTGGCCTGGGCCACAGGAGCGTCATCCTGGCGCGCGCCGTACATGCGCTCCATTATCTCCATGGCCCGGAAATTCGAGGTGGTGGGATAGGTTCGATGCCAGCGGGCCTCTTGCTCGCTCACGGCCTCTCCGGCGGCTATCCTCTGACCAAGCGTCTTCCAGCGCTGGTGCGCCTCCTGCATGGTCTCGGCCTTGAGAGGCGTCACAGGCCCAGCCTTTACGCGCTCCATGGCCGCCTCCTCGGCGGCGTCCAGGGGACGGGGCTGTGGCGTGGCCGGGGGCAGAGCGCGACGCGCTTCAACGGCCTTGGTGGCCTCCAGAGCTTCCATGCGGCGGTTCGTTTCCGGCAGCACCACTAGCTTGAGCATCTCCCTGGCCGAGGCGGCCACAAGGGCTTTCTGCCCCTTCTGGAAGGTCAGTTTTTCTTGCAGGGACTCGCGCTGTTCCGCAGAGCCGAGGATGTTGGCCATCGGGTGCTCAGCGCCCATGTCGCGGGCTTCGCACATGAACTTCCCGTTCAGGTCGTAGACCAGCACGGAGTCCAGGGCCTGGGGATCATAGCGCACCAGGCACTTGTGCCGACGGTCGGAAAGCATGGGGTGGTAGTAGTGCTTGCCGCGCAAGGACACGCCATGCTTGGAGATGCCCTTGACCTCCTTGAACAGCATGAGCAGATCGAGCCGGGCCAGATCTACGCCAGGCCCCACGCCTTTGCTAAAGACCTCCAGAGGCGTGAGGCCTTTGATGTGAGCGGCCCGGCTGGGCGTGCGGACATACTCGTCAAACCACATAGCCAGGGCCTTGTGCGTTTCCTCCAGGGTCAGCGGGCGACCGCCCATGCGCTCGTATGCCTGGCGGTGCAGATCCTCGCCCCGCTTGGTGCGGGCAGGCTTGGCTTCGATGCAGTTGCCCACGTAGCTCGGCACCCAGGACTCCAGCTCGTGCAGGGTGCCGAAGAAGCGCTCAATGGGCTTGCTCTGGCCGTGGTAGGGCTGGGCGTGTACCGGGGTGATGCCCAGCTCCTCAAAGAGGCCGCTGGTGCCCACCCTGGCCCCGGCGCTTTCCATCAGGCTGACGATGCCGCACTGATTGAAGTCCGTGGTGTTCTCGAAAAAGCGCGCCCGGAAGGCCTTGCCGTTGTCCAGGTAGGGGACCTTGGGGATCTTGCCCAGGGTGATGCAGGCCCGGCGGAAGGCGGAGGCGATGCACTGCACGTTCTCAGATGCCATGACCTCCCAGCCAAGCGGGTAGTTGCTCGCGCCGTCGAACCAGAGCAGCAGGGTCATTCGGCAGGGCTTGCCCGTGGCCGGGTTTAGGCTCTCGAAGTTGAGCACGTGCCCGTCGGCGATGACCACATCGCCCACTTCGAGCAGGCTCCAGTCGCGCCGGATGGACCATGCGCACTTGTCGTTCCATGCCTTTGTCCCCTCGCGCACCATGGTCCACAGCTGGTTGCTCTCGCTGATGTACTGGCTGAGGAACCGGCGCATTGTTGCCGGGGAGGGGACGGGCAGAACGCCGCGCGCTTTGCACAGCCGTTCCGCCTCCTTGATGGCGTAAGAAATCTTGGGGCTGTTGGCGTTCAGAGCCGTGAACAGCATGATCTCCTTGTGCTCCTTGGTGAGCATGGACAGGCCCCGGTGAGCCAGGCCGCGCTTGTCCGCCAGCACAAGGGCCGTGCCCTCGCGCGACTGCGCCAGCTTCCAGCGCTCCAGGCTTTTCCAACTCACGGACTCGCCCAGCTCCTCGCGCAGCTTGGGCCAGGCCCCGGCGAGGTAAGCCCCCACAAAGTCTTCCTTGGACCGCGCGGAGGCCCCGTGGCGACGCTGCCACGCCAGGTAAAGCCGCACCAGGTCGGCCTTGGACAAGGCCTTGCCACGGCGGCGGGCGTCCAGCTCCGGGATGGGAGAGCCGGGCAGCGTGGGGGCCGGGGCAGGAGCGCTGGCCATGGCCGCCTTGGCCTGAGCCAAGTTGATGGCCGCGCGCACGTCCTCTGGCAAGGTGCTGAACGGGTACACCTTGCCGCCGCCACGGCCCGCGCGGGGCTGGGAGGGCCAGGAATCACGCTTGGCGCGGATCTGGATCGCACGCTCAGTCAGCATAAGGACTGGGGCAAGCTCGGCGGAGGTGTAGGCTTCTGTGGCTGCGTTCATGGCGTACTTCCTGGTTTGCAAAGGTCCGGCTCCTTCGGCTATGCTCGTTGCTACTCACTCAACCCTCAAGCTGTGGGCCATTCCCACACCGAAGGAGCCGGAAAATGTCTGACATGGATAAGCTGATAGGCTTCGCCTTTTTCCTGAACCGCCATCAGGGGCAGAGTCAGGAACAAGCCATTACAACTGCGCTTGAGGATTTACGTTTTCTGGGGAAAAAGATTCCAGATATGCTGAAATCTCCTTCACAAAATCCGCAGTCGCAGAGCGTGGATCCGGATGACCCTGATTTTTTCCCGTGGCCTGCGCCATAAGCGCTTCCCGGATCTGGCTCTCCGAGACGCCCTCGTTTCGGAGAGCCTTCGCTATGGCCGTCAGTTCCTGGGCCAAACCACGGCCAGTGCGGGGGCGGTGGCCCTTGGGGATCTTCCTCATTGTTTTCATCACGCCACCCCCAATCCGCCGGGGAAGAGTTCCTTCACCCCGGCCTCAAACTCGGCGTAGTTCTTCCCGGATTCGAGCGCCTCGCTCACCAGGGCGCGCAGTCGCCCCAACTGCTCGCGCCAGACCAACCGCCCCAGGTCCAGCAGCTCCTCGCCGGACAGTTTGACCGGGCTCCGGTAGCTGGGGCCGCCGTCATCCACGATCACCGCCGGGGCGCGGAGCGCATCCGGCTCAAGGTCGGGAAAGCGGATAGGCTCGTAGTCGGGCAGGATCAGGAATTCAAAGCCGCCGTGGTCACGCGCCGCGATCCGTGCTGTGCGGTAGGCTTCGCGGAACGCCGTGTGAACGTCGGCTCCGGGAACCACCGAGGCGTGCGTTTGCGCATCATCCCACGCATCGTCGTCGAATCCGCCGTCAGGAAGAAGGCCCGCGTCGGCAGGCCAGAAGCTCAGCAGCCACAACGTGCCTTTCACATCCCGGTACCCCGTCAAGTTCACCGTCAACATCACGCAGCCTCCTCATGGTTTCCCGCCCGCCCCCGGCTTTCGGGGATGAACAGGTACTTTTCCGGCACGCCAACCGCGCGCAGCTCCTCCAGCACCCGGCGGTTGTTGCGCCCGCCGCCGATGGTCTCCACCACCACGTTTTTGTTCAGGCCCAGCCGACGGGCGACATCCAGCATGGTCAAACCCACGCTCTCCAGGTGCTCGCGGATGCGAAACCGGGCCTTCTGCCTGTTCATTCTGCTTTCCAGGGGTCTCATATGATTTCCTCCAGTCTTTTTTTCCGTTTGCGGGCCTCGCGCTCAGCCAGGCAGGCCTTGCCGTAGTCCCGGTGTTTCCTGTCTTCAGCCGTCATCACATCCAACCCAAGAGCCTGGAGGACCACACGCAAAGCGCTGGCGTCCTTTGTGGCGGCGCAGAACACGGCCACGGCCAGGATGCCCGGCGTGTGGTCGCGGTCGTTGGGGTTCAGCCACTTGTCGAGGGTATCTTTGGAAAGGGCGTGGGAGTTGCCTGTGGTGAGCCGAACGCCAGCCTCCCTGGCCACCGCGTTCAAGTGGTCCACCATCAGCTTGCGCCCGGATTCATCCTCGCCAGCAGCGCGGTTCATGGCCGCGCGCATGGCCGGAATCAGGCCAGCCAACCTGCCGTGATCGTCTTCAAGGAGTGATGCTTGCCGCATGTTCGCCGTCCGCCTTGAGGTGGAGGTCACGTCCAAACGTTATCGAAGCTCGGACGTTGACCCGATGTTGCGCGGCGTGTAGAAGTGGTTTTGAACGAATCCCTTTCTAGTGCCCGCAAGAAGAGGTTTACGCATCCAGCCTTAACAAATCAAGCGAAAAGTTGCTTCGTAGTTCATTTTTTCTAATTTTAACTTAAACAATTTGAATTATTAACTTAACCGTGATTAAGCTTTTCGTAGTTTGTTTCGGAGTTAGGCATGACAACAACTAAATTCGAAGAACGCTTGCAAAGGCTCATGCAAGCCGTGGGTTCCAAGTCTGATTCAGATTTGGCGAGAGCGCTTGGTATCCTTCCTCAATCTGTTGCCGCCGCCCGCAAGCGCCAACAGATCCCCGGTGGTTGGGTTGAGCAGATCGCTGAGAAGTTTAACGCCAGTGCCGACTGGCTATTGTTTGGGGTCAAGGAACCTCTGGCCCTTACTGTCGCTGCATGCAGGGGTGTGACCCAGCTTGTCGACAAGGAACTCACGAGGGTAGTGCCCTCCTCAATACCCGAGGTGATTGAGTGCATGGACTGCCACCTGGCCATGATACCCATGGTGGAGGCGCGGCTTTCGGCGGGTAGTGGTTCGTTTGAGACGGGCGGAGAGGGGGATAGGCGCTACGCGTTCCGCACGGATTTCTTGTCACGCAAGGGCCAGATATCTAAGATGGTTCTTATGCGCGTTTCAGGCGACAGCATGGAGCCGGAGATCTTCCACGATGATGTGGTGCTCGTAGACCAAAGCCAGACAACGCCCCGAGCTGGAACAATGTTCGCCGTGGCGGTCGAGGACCTGGTCTATATTAAGATGGTAGACACCTTGCCCGGCAAGATCATCCTGCGGAGCCTGAACCCAGTCTATGAGCCGCTGGAGATTGATACGCGCGGCGACCTGGCCGACGGCATACGGATTGTGGGCAAGGCTATTTGGATGGGCAGGGAGATGAAGTAAGCGAGGGCTTCATTCTCAACTTGTGTGCAAATTGTGCCTTTTGAGCGGTTTCGTTCTCAACTCTTTTCCTCGGCCAAGCCTGACCAATCACAAAGCCTGACAGCCCGCACTAGTCCTACATCCGTCCTACACTTGTCCTATTGAACCACGGCACTCAGGGCATTCTCAGCTTGGGTGCCCCCTCATATTAAGGAAGCACGCCAGTGCCGCGTGCGCTGCGTCCGCTCATGCGGCAGACCAGCCGGGCGACGAGAGGGCCGGTGAACGGGCACGTCGCAGCCGCTGCCCACGGCAATGACAGCCACGGAGTCCAGCCCGCCGGGGCTGGTGGCCAGATAGGCGCTCAGGGCGTCCACATGCAGCCAGGCGTTGAGCATCCAGGCAGCACAGCAGCACAGGGCGATGAGTATGAAGGTAGCCAGCAGCATCTGGGGCACTGCCCGCAGGGCGTGGCGAACTGTCTCGGGCGTGAAGCGCAGGCCGATGTACCAACCCAGGCTGGCGTAGGCGCACCAGAGAAGCCAGGGCGGCAGGGTGATGGCCACCATGCCCGTGGAGTTGAGCAGCGCACCGCCCAGCATGGGCAGCAGCAAGGCCCCGGCCGGCATGCGCGTCCAGCGGGCCAGCAGCACACTGCCGACAATCAGGGCCAGGGTCTGCGCCAGAGGCTCCAGGGGAGCGTCGAACCCCGGCAGCCATAATTGCGTAGAGGGCGCTGCAGCATGCCCCAGCAGAAGGCGCGAGACGCCCGAGGCAGTGAGCACCACCACGAACACCCGCAAATACTGCATGAAGGCCACCATGCGGATATCCGCGCCAAAGGCCTCGGCCATGGCCATCATGGCCACCGCTCCGCCCGGCGAGGTGCCCCAGGCCGCGGTGTTGCCAGGCAGCGAGCCGTAGCGCATCAGCCCCATCCCCACCAACGCCCCGAAGACGATGACCAGGACGATGACCAGGAGCATCACCGGCCAGTTCCCGCCCAGGGTAACCAGGGTGGAGGGGGTGATGGTCAGCGCCACCAGGCAGCCCACCACGGACTGGGCCGAGGCAAAGGCCCAGCGGGGCACATCCAGGGTCGCGCCACGCAAAGCGAAGGCCACTCCCGCCAGCATGGGGCCAAGCAGCATGGCGGCCGGAAAGGCGGCCCACTTCAGGCCGACGGCCAGCAGGGCCGAAACAAGGATCAGCGCGGCCCACAGGCCGAGCCGGAAAATGGACATCAGCCCCCCAGCGGCAAGACCGCCCACGAATTTGCCCAGGCGTCTGGGGCCGGAGCCAGAACAGCGTATCTCCGGCCGTCCCGAAAGTACAGGTCACGGCCGCTGTATTCAGAACGGCCGCCACGGACCTTGAGCTTGCCTGCCCGGTCAATCTTGAGCGCGCCCTGAACCGGCCTTGGAATTTGCCTTGCCCCAATCTACGGCTGAACACTCCGCTCGGGCGTTCTTCGACGCCGAGACGTCATCTTCACGTTACGGCTGCCTTGTGCGCCAACTTTTGTAAATCTCAAACCACCCAACGCTGGTTACACCAGCCAGCACGCATAGGCCGAGGTCCAGGGGCCCAAGCGCATTCAAATGGAGCAGGCTGCGAAGCGATGGGACATTGAGCACCAGGCCCAGCATCACCGTCGCACCGCCCACCACCCACCACAGCGCAGCGTTGGGCTCCCGGAACATGGCGACAATGCTGCGGACCCAGGAACGATTGGTGAAGATAAGCCCGAGGTTGCCCGCCACCAGGGTGACGAAGACAAAGGAACGCCGCGCGTCCTCCTGCGGCTGGCCAAGGCTCCCCGCCGCCCAGTACATCAGCAGCAGCGCGGCCAGGACGCCTCCTCCCTGCAGCACGCTGAGGGTCAGCACCCGCGCGTTGAAGAGCCGCTCGTCGGCCTTGCGCGGAGGGCGGCGCATGATGTCCTTTTCCGCGCCCTCGGCCTCGAAGATGAGCGAGCAGGCCGGGTCGATGATGAGTTCAAGAAACACGATGTGCACCGGCAAGAGCAAAAGCGGCATGTCGGTGAAGAAGACCGGGATCATGGAAAGCCCGGCGATGGGTACGTGGACGGCCAGGGTGTAGCCCACGGCCTTCTTGATGTTGTCGTAGATGCGGCGGCCCAGGCGGATGGCCTGCACGATGGAGGAGAAGTCGTCGTCCAGCAGGATCAGGGCCGAGGCCTCACGCGCCACGTCCGTGCCGCGCCCGCCCATGGCGATGCCGATGTGCGCGGCCTTGAGCGCCGGGGCGTCGTTGACGCCGTCCCCGGTCATGGCCACGATCTCGCCGTTGGCCTTGAGCGCGTTCACCAGGCGCAGCTTCTGCTCCGGCACCACGCGGGCGAACACGTCGACCTCCGGAATGCGCCGGGTGAGCATACCGTCGCTCATGTCGTCCAGCTCCGGCCCGGTGATGACGCCCTCCGCGTTGCGCAGCCCGATCTGCCTGGCGATGCTCCGGGCCGTGTCAGGGTGGTCACCGGTGATCATGATCACCCGGATGCCCGCTGTGTAGCATTCCTGGATCGTTGCCGGAACAGTGGGCCGGATGGGGTCTTCCAGGCCCACGAGGCCGAGGTACTCAAAGGTGAAGTCGTGCTGTTCGCCGGGCAGTTGGCCCTTGGACCAATTGGCCCGCGCCACCCCGAGCACGCGCAACCCCTGCCCGGCCATGAGGGCCACCTGCGCGGATATCGCCGCGGTCGGCTCCGGCCCCAGGTGGCACAGCTCGGCGATGGCCTCCGGTGCGCCCTTGGTGGCAACGGCAAAGGAATCCCCATCCACTGCGCGCCAGACGTGGGTCAGGGCCAGCAGCTCTGGCGAGAGGGGGTAGTCGCGCACCATGGCCCACTGTTCGTGCCAATGCTCTGTCTTGCCCAGGCGGTTCTCGCCCAGGGTGCGCAAGGCGCGCTCCATGGGATCGAAGACCTCCTTCTTGCTTGCCAGAACGCCATACTCCAGCAGCGCGTGGAAACTCTCCGGCAGGGTTGCGCCCTGGCTGGCGACGAAGGTCTGGCCGTCTGCGTGGAGCTGTCGCACAGTCATCTGGTTGAGAGTGAGGGTGCCGGTCTTGTCCGTGCAGAGCACCGTGGCCGCGCCCAGGGTCTCGATGGCGGGCATGCGCCGGGTGAGCACGCGGCTGCGGGAGATGCGCCAGGCGCCCAGGGCCAGAAAGATGGTCAGGATGACCGGGAATTCCTCCGGGAGCACGGCCATGGCCATGGCGATGCCCGCAAGCAAACCCTGGACCCAGCTTTGCGGCGTATTGCCGCGCGTCAGTGCGTAGGCCACTATCACCACGGAGCACAGGCCCAGGCCGATGGCGGCCAACTGCTTGACCATGCGGCCCGTCTCGCCCTGAAGCGGCGTATTCTCCTGCTCGATGGTCTGGAGCGCCTTGCCGATCTTGCCAAGCTCCGTGCGCATGCCGGTGGCCACCACTTCGGCCAGGCCCTGCCCCCTGGTGATGAGCGAGCCAGAGAAGACGTCGGGCAGGTCGTCGCCGCCGGGCTTGCCGGTCTGGCTGGCCGTCTCGGAACTGGCCTTGCGCACCGGCACAGACTCGCCCGTCAGTAGGGACTCGTCGGCGTAGATGTTGAGCGCCTGGCGCAGGACTGCGTCCGCCGGGACGCGGTCGCCTTCTGAAAGCAGCAGCAGATCTCCCCGGACCACCTCACGCCCGGCGATGCGCCGCTGCTGGCCGTCGCGCAGCACCAGGGCGCGGGGGCTGGAAAGGTCGCGCAGGGCGTCCAGAGCCCGCTCGGTGCGCCGCTCCTGCACGATGGTGATGCCCATGACCACGAAGACGAAGCCCAGGAGCATCAGCGCGTCCGAGAGTTCGCCCATGAGCAGGTACAGGCTGCCGCAGGCCACCAGCAGCAGAAACATGGGTTCGCGCATGACCTCAAGGGCGATAGAGAACACGCCGCGCCGGGTCCCTTGCGGCATCTCGTTGAAGCCCTCGGCCTGCTGGCGTCGGGTGGCCTCGGCTTCGCTGAGGCCGGTGGCGTCTGCGGGATCAAACGTCTGGGTAGGCATGGGAATCCTGTCGCCGTAGGCATTTAGTTGTTGAGACGCCGGGTGGCCCGGGTTCTTGATCCGGCCACCCGGCTGATTCCTGGCCTAAAAGTCGAACAGCTCGGAAAGCATGGATTTTTTCTTTTTGTGGCCAGAGCCATGCTTGTCATTGTGATGGCTGTCATGCTGGCCGTCATGTCCACCGAACTGCGGGTGGACGGCGGGCTGCTGATAGGCGGGCTGCTGAGGCTGCGGCGCATAGCCCTGCTGGGCAACGGGTTGCGGAGCGGCTACGGGGGACAATGCGCCAGCCCGCTCGATGATCTTGTCCAGTTCGCCCCTGTCGAGCCACACGCCGCGGCACTGGGGGCAGTAATCTATCTCGACGCCGCTGCGTTCCGTCATGACCAGGGTCACTTTGCAATGCGGGCAATTCATAAGCTACCTCCGTGTATATCTACTTTTGCAGATAAAACCTAGTTGGCTGGGATCCGAACACTGTCGTCATCAAAATCCACGTTCGCCGCTGCTGGGTGGCAGGCGACGCAGTTGGCCAACCCGCCCACATCTTTCCTGGTGAAGACTTCCGGGGCGAGCTTGCGGTGCTTCCGCTGGATGTAAGGCACTTCCACCACCCTGAAGGGTGCGCCCCCACCAAGGCTGTGCATCACCTTGCGTCCAATTTTCGTGGCAGAGACATCCGCCGCGTTACCCAGCAGATAGTCCCTGACAACGGTTTTTTCCTGCTCGGAGAGGACGACCTCGTTCCCGAAGTGATCGCCGAGGGAGGCGACCATGTTCTCCCAGGATTTCTTCGGGAGCAGTTGCGGAGCATACGCCCAGTGGCAGCTTCCGCACGCCGCCTCGTAGACCGGGTTGCGCGGCAGTTCAGCCTTTCCCTTCCCATGGCCTTTGTTGTGTCTTTTCCCCTTGGATTCCCTTCGGTGTTCCCGATGTCCAGAGGAGTCCTCCGCTAAGCAATAAGCGGCCACGGATATGGCCCCGACTGCGAAGGCCAGGGCAAGGAGCAGATGTTTCGCTTTCATGAATCCTCCCAATTTTTCCCGCGCTCACTCGCGCGGAGATTGAGTTTGGGCCTTGTCTCGTGAAGTCTCGTCAAGCTGCGGAACCCCTCGCGGCTCTGGGCGCAGAGTTCTGGCACCTTGCACAAAGGGGGCATGCCTCTCCCCGGAGCCGTCCAGGGAGAACGTGTGGGGAACCACCCCCGGCCTGATGGCGGTGCGCCAGGCCAGGGTCTGCTGATCTCGTGAAGGTTGAAGAGATCTCCACACCGGCCACCTGTGCCCCATCGTCGGGCTTCCCCAATTCCTCTTGCGCCCTGGCTGTACGGCAAGCACGAGGGCATCGGAAGATATGCCGCAAGCCAAAGGGTCCGCGTTGCTGAACACCTGACGCCAGTATCGCCAGCCCTACTGAAAGCATAGGGACGGACGCGATGGGTTCTATTGTCGAAACAGTTGGCTAGACGCTAACGTTCTTCGTTAGGAGAGATGCAAAAAGGATTGGGGCGGGCGTTCAAGGGGCAAGCCGTGGCGCGAGCGAACAGCAAAGACATAGCCATCCACAAGGGATTGCGCACTTCTTTTCGAGTCAGCGGCGAAGAATTGGGGATTCTCGAAGATGCCATCCTGATGGTCCAGGTGGCTATGCACAATGTCAGCCTGACTGTGCTCAGCGACAGGAGGGGCAGAAGGCTCATTCGGATCAGGGAAAACCCCGAGGAAAGCGGAGAGAAGCAGCGCGGCAGCGAGCATCAGGCAAAGAATGCTGTGTGGTGAGTATGCTCGCTGTGACATTTCTGTACTTTACTTTGTATCATTGTTCCCGTCAACGAGCCTTGCCTCTCTAGCCGATAGAGGAAGTATGCCTGGCTCCCGAGCGGATGCCTAGCACCCCGAAACCATATTTTGAGCCAGGACCGGGCATACGCTTCAAAGGTGCCGGGACACGCCCATCAGGCCGGAACCAGTGCCCGGATGCTCATCACGAACGAGTACGAGCCGCACGGCAAGACACCGAGCAGGCCGCCAGGTGCTGTGTGGGGGTGCAGGGAAGATGAGAATGCCGGTTGCGCCGGGGTTGAATAGGACGAATGCGGGCCGAATGTAGGACGGACGTGGGCTGGCGGGGAAATGAGGCGAGGGAAAAGGGGAAATGGCAAAATAAGAATGGTGCGACTTGAAATGGCCGATTTTGGCACTCAAGATAAGAATGAAAATCGATTGGTTGCCCCGCAATACGGGCAAATATGGCCTTGAAATTTGCCTTGAATTGCCTCGAATTTAGCGCAACTCGCGCCCCAGCCAAACCGCCTTGCCGATGATGCGGATGCCATCCACGAGATCGCCGCGAGTGTCGATTTCGAGCGGTGCGTAAGAATCGTTGCAGCTTTTGAGGATGATCTTGCCGGGCAAGGTGTCCACCATCTTGATGTAGACCAGATCCTCCACGCCGACGGCGAACAGCGATCCTGGCTGTGGCTGGGTCTGGCTCTGGTCAACCAGCACCACGTCTCCGTGATGTATCTCCGGCTCCATGCTCTCGCCCGCGACACGCATAAGCACCATCATTGAGGACTGCCCCTTGGTGCTGATCCAGTCGTTCCTGAATCCGTAGCGCTGCTCAGTGACGCCACCAGCCTCAAAGCTCCCTGTACCCGCCGAAAGCCGAGCTTCCACCAACGGCACGTAGACCATGTCCACGTCGCAGGCGGACTTCTCCCGCGCGACTGACGCAGGGGTGCTGCCAATCTCACGAAGGGTAGAACCCTCTCCGAACAATAACCAGTTCGCGCTCGTTACATATTTCTCGGCTACCAGCTCAATCCAAGCACCAGGAATCTGCTGGCGTTTGCGCGCAGCAGCAACAGACTGAGGCTGTATTCCCAGCATCCTGGCCAACTCGGAATCTGACTTGGCGTTTGTGGCCGCGACAAGGCGAGCCATGCGCTGATCAAATTTCGTCATATCCATGGCGAACTCCGAAGCGAACTACGAAATGAAGCTAAAAGCTTAATCCAATGATGCCAAGCGTTAAGCTAAAGTATGGAAAAAATGAACTACGAAACAGTTTTTAGCTTGATTTTGCCATACTAAGTATGTAAATCAGGTTTGCGGGCACTGGAAAGGGATACCGTCAAAACCACTTCTACACGCCGCGCACATTAGGGTCAACGTCCACGCTCCAGTAACGATTGGACGTGCCCTCCACCTCAAGGCGGATGGCGAATATGCGGCAAGCATCACTCCTCGAAGACGACCACGGCAGGCTGGCTGGTGTAATTCCCGCCATGCGCGCGGCCATGAATCGCGCTGCGGGCGAGGATGAGTCCGGACGCAAGCTCCTGGTTGACCGCCTGAACGCGGTTGCCAGAGAGGTGGGTGTTCGGCTGACCACGGGAAGCGCCCACGCCCTCTCTAAAGACACCCTCGACAAGTGGTTGAACCCCAACGACCGCGACCACACGCCAGGCATCCTGGCTGTGGCTGTTTTCTGCGCGGCCACGAAGGATGCTGGCGCGCTGCGCGTTTTGCTCCAGTCCATCGGCCTGGATGTGATGACGCAGGAAGACCGAAAGCACCGGGATTACGGCAAGGCCTGCCTGGCCGAGCGCGAGGCCCGTAAACGCAAGAAGAGATTGGAGGAAACGATATGACACCGTTGGAGTGCCGGGCGGAGCGCCAGAAGGTGCGGTTTCGCATTCGCGAGAACTTGGATCAACGAGGCTTAAGCATGCTGGAGATCGCAAGGCGGGTCAATTTGAACAAGAACGTGGTGGTGGAAACCATCGGCGGTGGGCGGAATAACCGCCGCGTGCTGGCGGAGCTTCGCGCGGTGGGAGTTCCTGAGAAGTACCTTTTCGACCCCGATGTCCTCAAGAATAAGGCTGCTTAAGGATAGCAGAACTACCATGAACGCAGCCAAGGAAACCTACACATCTTCTGAGCTGGCTCCCGCGCTCGGCGTCACGGAGCGGGCCATTCAGATCCGCGCCAAGCGCGACTCATGGCCGTTTGAAAAGCGTGTTGGCCGTGGCGGTGGCAATATGTACCCACTCTCCACCCTACCCGAGGATGTGCGCGCGGCCATCACTCTGGCCCAGGCCAAGGCCATGGAGACCGAGGAGAGCACAGCCCCGAAGGCGCGGGCGCAGGCTGCGGACGTTGTGGTGCCGGACTGGTCCTGGAACAAGGCCAAGGCGAAGCTCCGGCTGGTGAGCGAATGGCGCAGCTACACCGCGCGCCAGGCCCAGCTCGGGCGGAACGTGAAAGAGGCCACCGGGGCCTTTCTCTTGGCCTACGAGGCCGGGCAACTGCTGCCCCAGCTGCGCGAGCGGCTCGGCCAGGTGAGCATGCCCACGCTGTACCGCTGGGACAAGGCCCTGCGCGAGAACGCCCGCGACCTGGAGGCCCTGGCCGACAAACGCGGCGGCTGGGCCAACGGGCTCAAGAAGGGCCTGGGCCAGATTGGTGAGGACGCCCAGCAGGCCTTTCTGGCGGCCTATCTCCAGCCCAACAAGCCAAGCCTGACCCTGGCCCACCGCGCCATGGCGCTGGTGTTGGAGCGCGCCGGGCTGCCGGTGCCCAACTACAGCTCTGTGCGCCGGTTTCTGGAGCGCTTCGACTCCTACAACCACGACCTGGTGGTCTTCCAGCGCGAGGGCATGAAGGCCCTAGACGACAAGGTGGGGCCGTTTCTTTCCCGCGACGACAAGATCCTCCAGGTGGGTGATGTACTGGTCTCCGACGGCCACGTCATGAATTTCCTGGTCATCAACCCGGAGACAGGCAAGCCCCAGCGCATGACGCTGGTGGGCTGGGAGGACTGGGCGAGCCGCATGTTCGTCTCCTTCGAGATCATGCCGACAGAGAACACCCAGGCCATATCCAGCTCGCTCTTCCGGGCCTGCCAGAACCTGGGGCGCAAGCCGGGGGCCGTGTACCTGGACAACGGCAAGGCCTTTGACAATCAGTATTTCTCCGGCTCCGCAGACATGGCCGAGCACGACGGCCTGTACCTCTCGCTCGGCATCCATGTGCTGCACTCCATGCCCTACGTTGCCCGCACCAAGATCATCGAACGCTGGTGGGGCGACTTTGACCGCCAGTGCTCGCGGCTCATGGACAGCTACGTGGGCGCGAACATCGACGACAAGCCCGCCCACATGCACCGCAATGAACGCTGGCACAAGGACCGCCATGAGGGCCGGGTGCCGACGCTGGAAGAGGCCAAGCAGGTTGTGGCGGAATTCGCCCGCTGGAAGGCCAACCAGCCGCACCCCACGCGCCCCCGCACCACGCCGCTTGAGGTGTTCACCGCCGGGCGCGGCCCAGGCTTCAGCGAGGCCGAGCTGGCCGACCTCTCCCGGCAGTTCCTGTACCGCCGCGAGGTCACTCCACAGCGCTGCCGCATCAAGATGCTGGGCTGCGAGTTCGAGGCCGGGTTCCTCATGGGCATCAACAAGAAGCTCATGGCCCACTACTCCTACAGCGATTTGTCGCAGGTGTGGGTCTACGACGAGGGCCGCCTCCTTGGCGTGGCCAAGCCCATCACCACGGTGCATCCGCTGGCCGCCGTGCTGGGCACGGAATTCGACATGACCCAGCTCAAGGCCAAGCAGAAGGAAAACGCCGCCCTCGTGCGCGGCACGGTGAAGCTGGCCACGCAGATGCACCAGCAGTTCGGCCCGGCGGCGGCGACCCCGCTTGCCGCCCTGCCGCACATGCAGCCGGTTTCCGAGCGGCGCACGACGTTCATCCCCAAGGCCTCTGCACGGCCCATGCTGGAGGCCGTGCCGGAGATCACCTCCGAGGAGCGCTCGCAGCTTGAAGCCGTGCGCCAGCGCAGCCTGGAGGCCGCAAAGGCCCGCCCGGCCTACGCACACCGCGAGCGCTTTGGCAGCCCGCTGGAGCGCTACGCCCACCTTTTCGAGATCGAGGTGGTTCAGGGCATCGCCCTCACGGAAGAGGACGCCGCCTGGGCCAGGAAATACGAGCAGGGCGAGGAGTACCGCGAGGTTGCGGCGCTACGCTACGACAAGCTGCGCCGTTTGTACCGCAAGACCGCATAAGCCAAGGGGGATCACGAATGCGCAAGGGGATTTTCATCGAAACGGAGAACGTGAACCGGTTCCGGACGGTGATGCGCCAGGCGCTCGACACCGAGCGCGGCAGGCCGGGCATGGTTTGCGTTTCCAGCCCGGCGGGCCTGGGCAAGAGCCTGGCCGCAGAGCAACACTACGCGCAGCACGGCGGGGTCTACGTGCGCGTGTGGGAGGGCTGGACCCAGCAGGCCTTCCTGCAAGCCATCTGCTTCGAGCTGACGGGCACCCGCCCGCACGGGGCCGACCGCTGCAAGTGGGCCATCTGCAACGCTTTGGCCGACGAGCGCCGGGCCATCTACGTGGATGAGGCCGACCGCCTGAGCATCCAGCGCATCGAGGATCTGCGCGACATCTACGTTTACACCGGCGTGCCCATTGTGCTCATCGGCGAGCCGGGCCTGCCCACCATGCTCTCGGCCCGCGCCCGTGTGGATGACCGCATCCCCTCCGAGTACCGGGTCGAGTTCACCGGCATCAGCTCCACGGATGTGATGCTCTACGCCCAGGAGGCGGCTGGGCTTTCCCTGTCTCCCGAGGCTTGCGCCCAGGTGGCCAAGGCCACCAAGGGCAACTTCCGGCGCGTCCACAACATGATGCTGAGCCTGGAGCAGGCGGCCCTGGCTGCGGAAACCGTCGAGATCGACGCCGAAATGGTGCGGGGGCTGCGCGCATGAAGACCTTCGACATGGACCGGCTGCGCGACGTGATCCTGGGACTGTCCGAGGGCGGCACGCGCACCGTCAGCAACGCCCTGTTGTTCCAGACCTGTGGCCGGACAGATGAGCCGGGCAAGCGCCGCCTGCTGCGGCAGCTCCAGACCATGGTCAACAAGGGCGAGCTGGTGCGCGTGGGACGGGGCGAGCTGCGCTACGACCCCCAGGCCGCAGCCGCGCGCCACGGCGAGCTGTACCAGAAGATCTGGCGGGCCGTCCGCGCCAAGGCCCCCGGCTTTTCGGCCCCGGATCTGGCCCTCATCACCGGGGCCGGGGCGAGCCACCTGTGCAAGTACCTGCGCTTTCTGGAAGACGAGGGCCTGGTGCGCCGCCACGGCAAGAGCGGCAACACGCTGCTCTACGCGGCCACAGGCAAAGCCCGCGAGCGCCGGGAAACCCCTTATCCGCCCCTGGGCATCAATGACCCCTGGGAGACTGAGCGCAACAGCGCCTGCGCCCTGGTGCGCCTGCTCATGGAACGCGACCCGGCGGACCAGAAGGCAAAGGTCGTCCAGCACTGCAAGACCATCCTGGGCCGGTTCGAGACCCGGACAGACAACCGCACAACCAAGGAGGCCACATGTTAGCCGACAAGATCGAAAGCTCTGTGAACCGCCTGCGCGAACTGGCTGGCTTCATCCCCATAGAGCAATGGGAGATCGCCAGCCGCGTCATCGCCGTGCTGGACGAATGCGCGGATATCGCCCGCAACCTGGAGGCGGCGGCTCTGCCCATCACCGCCCCCGTTACCGCAACCCTTGAGCAATAAGGAGAACGCATCATGCTTGAAGGCTACATGGAGAACGCCCAAGGGCACCAGGTGCCGCTGGCCCAGGTGCAGGAGATCGACAAGGCCCGGCACGAGCTGGTGATGGAGAAGGTGGCCAAGGTCAAGGCCATGCACGAACTGCTGGCCAAGCTCAAGGCTGAACTCATGGCCGACGTGGGTGCGTTCGTGTCCCTTTCCGCCGAGCGGTACGGGGCCAGGCTGGGCGGCGAAAAGGGCAACGTGACCCTGTTGTCCTTTGACGGCAAGTTCAAGATCGCCCGCCAGATGGCCGAACTCATTACGTTCGACGAGCGTCTCCAGGCGGCCAAGAGCTTGATTGACGAGTGTCTGCGCGACTGGACAAAGGACGCCCGCAGCGAACTCCAGGCGATCATCGACCAGGCCTTCCAGGTCGACCGCGAAGGCAAAATCTCGACCACCCGCGTCCTTGGCCTGCGCCGCCTGGATATCACCGACGAGCGCTGGCTCAGGGCCATGCAGGCCATTGGCGACAGCATCCAAGTCACAGGCACCAAGTCTTACGTCCGCGTGTACGAGCGCCAGGACAGCGGGGCCTACACGGCCATCCCGCTGGATATGGAACCAGAAACTCGGCACAGTTTACGGCTCGAACGTCAAGCGCGTGGAAGACACGCTGAAGGCCCTGGGCGAGATCGCCACGGACACGCTCAAGAGCGGCGGCGAGGTGCCCTTTCCAGCCCTTGGCAAGCTGGTGGTGGTGGCGACCAAGGCGCGCCAGGGCCGCAACCCCAAGACCGGAGCGGCCATCGAGATCCCGGCGGGCCGGAAGGCGAAGTTCAAGGTGGGCACGGGGTTGACCGAGGCCCTGAAAGGCTAGTGCGAAACCGCCCTGCGGGGCGGTCGTCCAGGCGTGGCGGCCTGGGCCTGATGAGCAGCCAAATAGAGAACGGAGGTTGGGGACTTGCCCCGAGAACATGGCAGAACGACGCGCTAAATCAGGGTCCGTTTTGCTCCGAATTGGGAGCAAAGACCGGAAGGGAACCATCCTCGAAATCTACAGCGCCGAGCTGTGGCCGGATCAGCACGGAGCCGACTCCGGGCTATACCGTGTGCGCATCAATGAGCGCTGGGTAATCATCGGCGGCCAGAAGTACACATTTTTCACGCCCGAGGCCCTGGGTCAGTTGCTGGCCAAAGAGCTGGCCGCCCCCGGCGCGCTGGAGGCTCTGGAGCGCCCCAAACCCAACTTCCGCAAGGGGCAGTGGGCGCGCTGGCACGGCCCCAACTACAGAACGTACCAGGTTAAGCTCGGGAGTGATCCCTTCCTGTGGATCGACGGCCAGTGGCGGGTGTGGGTTGCCGACCTGAAGATCGGGCAGCGGATGATTTGCTGCGACGAGCTGGTGCACGTGGATCGCTTTGGGCGGGAGGTGACTTCATGACATTCGACACCCGCCGATCGCTGCTGGCCAAGGTCCACATCGCCAAGAAGGACCTGGGCTTGGATGATGCCGCCTACCGCGCGATCCTGGCCAGGCATGGCGTGGAATCCTCCGGAGCCTTGGACATGAAGGGCCTGGAGAAGCTGCTCACGCACATGGAGAAGCTGGGCTGGGTGAGCACGCCGAAGCAAGCCAAGCCGCGCATCAACGCGGAGCACGTCGCCATCCCGGACGGCACGCCCCTCGCCCGGCAGAAGCGCTACGCGCTCGCCCTGGCCAAGGCCCTTGGCTGGAACCTGGTGGGCCTGCAAAAGCGCATCAAGCAGCAGTTCGGGGTGGAGAACATCATCTGGCTGGCTGACCAGGCGTCGTTGCAGACGCTCATCAAGGACATGACCAACCGTTGCCGCAAGAAGGGCATTGACCCCAGCCCGGACAAGACGGGGGCGGCGTGACGGACGCCGAGGCCGACACCGAGATACAGGAGCCGTCATCCATTCCGGAGCTGCTCCAGGCCATCTGCGCCCGCTACGGCACGGTGCATCGGTTCTGCCGCCGCCACAAGGGCAGGCTGAACCGCTCGACGGTCTACATGGTCCTGGCCGGAACCTACCCCGGCTCAAAGGCCGCCCAGGCGCTGCGCATCGCCGAGGCCCTGGGCCTGGCGCAAGGGCAGGAGGCGCGGGTCCTGGCGGCCATCAAGGGTGTGGCCTGCGCGCGCTGCTCGGTGAAGGCGCGGCCCTGCGGGCGGTGTGATGAACTTTTCAAGGCGCAGGCGGCGGCAGCGCTTCACGCCATGCCGAAGGGACAATGAGAACGCCGCCATTCTCATTTTACTTGCAACAAACAGTGGAGGGCAACGGCCATGAAAACTATCATTGACGACATCGTGAAGTTGGTGGCCAATGGCTGGCGACCGTACCGAGGTCACGTAGAAAACAGAGTCTACGACGAGGTCAGCTGTCCCCACGCCCCACTCAGCGATGACGTCAAGGCGGCGGGAGCCAAGCGCGGCAAAGCCGTGCCCAGCTGGTTTTGCCGGGCGGACATCTTCTTGTGCCTGGGGTGCGGCAGGCGTTGCAGCTTGAACCGCCCCAAGGGCTTCCAAGCCCCCTTGCCTATCAAGTACCCCAACAGTCAGAAAACGCCTTACACCCTCACGCCCCAGGAGATGGTGACCAAGCTCCGACTGTTGACCGTGAACCAGGCCGCCTATTGCCTCAGGCCGCCGGGGTCAAGGCCGCATGGCAACTGGCCAAGGAACGCGGCGGGGGTCGGGCCTACATCCCCACGCCCGAGGCCCTGCATGACCGACATTGGCTGGTACAGGCTGTTGGTCTGGAGGCGGCGAAGGCAATCGCAAACGCTCTGGGCAGCGGTGAGGTGGAGGTGCCTCTTGGCCCCTTCACAGGCAACCGGGCTCAGGTCTGGGCCGCCATTGAACGAGGCTTGAACGCGGGTTTATCCGTGGAGCAGGCCGCGCGCCAAGTGGGGGTGACGGCCAGGACGGTGAGGAGACATAAGAGCGGGGGAGCGGCGGGAGAGACCGCAGGGTGGTGCAAGCTGCCTGGGGTATAGTCATATCAGCATGATTGGCTTGACAATAAACGATACAGGGAGGAATAGTGAAATTGATCGTAAAATATCATGTCTAAAATCCTGGCAGCCAACAGGGGTACGTTATGTCAAGGAAACCGGCATCTGTAGTATACCGTCGTTTTAATCACACGGAACACGCAAATGGAAATAGCTTGGAGTTGCTCATTCGCACTGCGATGGACAAGACTCCAGATTCTGCAAATCATAAGCTAAAAGAACGATATAAATTTAGAATATTAAAGCGCACAGACGATAGCGTTCTCGCAAATATTTACATTGATTCTGGAGAATATGTTTTTGGTGACATTACTCAAATTACACAAGATGAAATGCAAGGACTTCTCGACAACAGCAAAGACGATGCAGCCTTCGCGGACATTGAACAATACGAAAAGCCGGACGATAAGGATTTCATACGGTCACTGATGTATTGGATGGTAAAAGGTGACCATTGCTTTATTATACAGTCGCACTCTCTGCGTGCTGACTCAGCGGAAGAGTATTTTAATTGGGTAGTTAATGACAAAGCAAAAGTGTTACAGAATAGTTGTCCAATTGTTCTCGCTTCCAAGTTTGATGCTTCATCAGTTGGTGGAGATATTCAGGATATACAAGAAATAATTGTAGGCGGCACAGTTGCCCATCAACATGGAGCAACAGCATTGCAGATTGAGACACATGAAGCAGAGACATTAGGATCAATTGAGCGTAGTCTCCAGACTGTAAAGAGTAAAGCACAGAAAGTATTAGAGGCATTGTTCAGTGATACGGCAGTTGTCGATAAGATTCTTAGCCAGATACCAGAAGATAGTTCTCTATCTGTCAATGTACACATCGGCTACAGAACAAAAAAGAAAAAATCGAGCCGTGAGATTTTGAAAAACGTTGAAGTTGGACTGCGACATCTTCCTGACAATCAGTTGCAGGTCCGAGGCAAAGACGGTAAGCGCTCTCCCGATGGCACTATCCGGTTACAGCACCCGGTGAGCATAAAATGTGTACTGGTTGGGGAAAAAGATATGCAGCGCTCAACAGGCAGGCTTGACCATACCGATGTACTGCGAGCAATGCTCGAAGCGTACGAGGTATTTAGAAACAATGGTAAAATTACTGACGACATTTCAGAAGGCTAGGCTCCCTAGTTACTTAGTGCAACTGGCTGCTCCCGTTGTTGCTGCTTTTGCAGCATACTCGGGTATGCCACTTGAGGTCTGGGATGGGATTGCTAATGGTCTTCTTGCGTTCCTCGGCCTTCTCGTCGCTGCACTTGTACAAGTAATTTCAATTACAGCAAGTTTTGGCCATCCTCAATCCTTGCCTTCTCCCAAAATAAAGAGGCTAATCGTTGCGCTTGAGCTACAGCAAAGGTTATGGCTTGCAATGCTGTGCATTGCGTTTTTTTCTGCGGTATTAGTAGTTTTTGGAACTGCAATTGCCAAGCACGGACAAGAAGTTATCCAAGAACATTCGATTCGTAGAACTCTTGCACCTTGGGCCAGTGCACTGATTGCTTTTTCTTTGACATTTCTTGTCATCAGATCTGTATTAATTATCCCTGGGATATTAAGCCTTCAGAAATTAAAAGGGCAGCTTGACCTCGAGACAGCAAAACAGCGAGAACGTTTTTTCAGACCTGCTCTCTCACCTGAGTGCAATATGCGAAACATACCATCCGTTGTGCCTGAGAATTTCGGGAAAAAAGTTTATCCCATCGATACGGTCCAATCCACAGAATCTAAGGATTGACGCCCCCTCCCCGCACGTGCCAAACACCCGCATACTGCCCCCCCCCCCACGCCCCTAGCACTTGCCCACGTCAGAGCGCAGCCTCTAAGCCGTACGTTGCCATATATGCCCGCTGGCGGGCCTCACGGCCCGCACCTTGCGGCGCAAGGGCGGAGTGGCGGTCGGAGAGAAGGGGGGAGCAAGCTGCCGTTAGACTTCTGGGCCTTGACCATTCGCCAAAAGGGAAATAAGTGACTGGTAATAACGCTTTTTTGTGGGGCTGTGATGTTCAAGAGACAGAGAAGGTTTGGCCGGTCAAAGAGAACCAAGCGCAAAAATGTAACGAATGACTTTTTACGTCAACTCTACCTCGACACGAGAAAGTCATATCTCGCCACGCAGTGCGAGCAATCGAACCTGAGAGATAAATATATCTTGACCTTGTCGGCGGCGGCCCTCGCCCTGTCGATAACATACATCGAAAAAATAGCTCCCCTTGGTGAAGCGATTTGGGTGCCATTGTTAATATTTTCATGGGTCCTTTTCGCGTTGCCCCTTCTCTTCACTGTCTTTTCATTCCACTACACGGTTGATTCTTACAACGATTTCCTAAATCAGTTAGATGGAAAGTTCGATGCTGGAGAAGAATTGGAAGGACTTAGCTCTCCGTTAACCAAAAGAGTTGACACCTTGAACCGTTTGTCAGTGTGTATTTTTGCGGCTGGAATTTTGGCATTCAGCCTTTTTGCTGCTGTTAATATCTTGCAGAGGTCACCGGCGCAGCCTTTTTTAAACCAGGAGGGAACAATGAGCGAGAAGAAACCAACACAGCCAACACGGCCACCGCAATCACCACCGAAGCCATCACCGGGACGTGATGGAGGTCTCGGACGCGACTCCGGGATTGAGAAGAAGGGCGGCGTCAATGAGGGGATGCCCCCTCGCAACCCGCCATCCTCTGGACCAAAGAAGTAGCTTGAATCAGGGGGGGGCTTCCATCGCAGGGAGCTCCCCCTTGACTCCCCCGCCCAGCACATGCCAAATATCCGCATACTGCCCAAATCCCCACGCCCCTGACATCTGTCCGCGTTAGAGCGCGGCCCCTGCCAACGTAGTCTCCACCACGGATGCGGCGCTTCGCCGCCTCAACCCCTCCCGCCTCCTCCCGGCCAGCGCCAAGCCGGGGGGAGGCACCGGAGGAGAACCGTGGAGACTCGACATGCGACACATCAACCGCCAGGGCCTGGACCTGATCCTCGTCAGTGAGGAGTTGCGCCTGGAGGCCTACCGTTGCCCGGCTGGCGTTTGGACCATCGGCTGGGGCCATACCGGGCCTGACGTTTACCCCGGTCTGGTCATCACCGAGGCCCTGGCGATTCTGTTTAAGCAGGCTGACCTCGAACGCTTCGAGGCCGCTGTTGAGAATGCGCTCGAAGTCCCTGTCACAGGCAATCAGTTCTCTGCGCTTGTCTCCTTCGCCTTCAACGTTGGGGATGAAGCCTTCCGTGACTCGACCCTGCTCAACAAGCTGAACACCGGCGACATCAAGGGTGCGGCGGCGGAGTTCAAGCGCTGGGTGCACTCAAAGGGCCGCCTCCAGCCTGGCCTGGTGACCCGCCGCGCAGCCGAGCGCGAGCTGTTCCTGACACCTGGCGACGGAGATCCCGCATGATCCTCCCGCGCGCCTTCAATTCCAGTCCCGTGCCGACCGAGGCCCACACCGCCCTGGTGCTGGCCGCCTTCATCGCTCTCGTGACCTTCCAGACCGTTGCCTTGTGGAAAGGTCAGGAGTTCAGCGCAGCCGCCTTTGGCGAGGCGCTGGGCATCATCCTGGGCGGCGGGGGCGTGGCCGCGCTGGGCCAAAGCTACCTCACCCGCGCGCGCGGGCAGATAACCGGCGGCAACGTCCGCCCCGACAACCCGGACAAGTAGGAGGCACCTGTGGACCTGACCACCCTCGCATCAAAACCCGGCGCGAAGCTGGCTCTTGGCCTTGGCGGCGCTTTGCTTGTGCTGCTGCTCTGCCTGGCCTGCGCCTGGGGCGGCTACCGCCACGGGTTCACCACGGCCACGGACAAGGGCGATGCCAAGTACGCCAAGCTGGAGGCCGCACAAGAGGCCGCCAACCGCCTGGCCAGCGACACCGCCCGGCGCATCGTGGACGCCGAGGTCATCCGCCGCGACAAGCTGGCCGAGGAGTTGGCCGACGCCCGCACAACCATTGCGGCCCAGGGCCGCGCAATCACCAACCGGAGGATTGAAGATGCGTCGCGCTCTGTTGTTGCTGTTGATGGCCATTGCACTTTCGGCCCTGGCTGGGTGGGGCTGTACAATGAGTCCTGGGGCTTCGGCCACGGCGATCCAGCCGGTCCCGCCGCCGCCCCCGGCCCTGGTGGAGAAGCCGGAGCAATACCGACCGCTCAAGCCGGGGAGTTTCGACAAGGCGGAGTGACCCCGGAGGATATCCAGGTG
>PHAR01000008.1:0-170252 GCA_002840405.1 Deltaproteobacteria bacterium HGW-Deltaproteobacteria-8
GCACCGTGCGCACCATGAATGAGCACATCGACGTGGACGTTTCCGGCGTGCTGCGCCGCGAGATGAACCTGGACGAGGCGGGCGACGCCCTGCTGGAGATGATGGTCCGCACCGCCAATGGCCGCCTGACCGCGGCGGAGGCCCTGGGGCACCGCGAATTCGTCCTGACGCGCCTCTACGAGAGCGCGTAAAGGTCTTGCGCCCCCCCGATCCCGATTGGATCGGGGGGGACTTTTTCAAACAAGGCGGGCTGTCTCGCTGAGAAACTCCGCTGGATTGATAAGGCAATATGGAAAATGGAAATAGGGTTCCCAGTGAATTGTTCGTCTGACACTTGATATCTGATCTGCGCCATCGCCTGATGGACAGGCAGGTACCTGCCGAAAGGCAAAGGAAGTAAAAAGATGAAGAAGCGATTTACCCTCCGTCTGCTGTTGGCGTTTCTCCTGATCATATCCATTTCTGGTGCGGCCTACGCGGAATACCCAGACAGCCCCATCAACATGATCATCGCCTTCTCCGCTGGCGGCTCCAGCGACGTTCAGGCGCGAATCACGCAAAAATACTGGAACAAATACTCGAAACAGCGCCTTGTCTTCGTCTACAAGCCCGGCGCTGGCGGAGCAATCGGCTTCTCCGAAATCGCACTCGCCAAGCCGGATGGATACACCATCGGCGGGCTGAATGTTCCCCACATCATCCTGCAGCCCCTGGTCCAGCGGGCTCCGTTCAGCATCGACAGCTTTGAATATATCTGCCAGGCCGTGAACGACCCCCAGGTCGTCGCGGTGCGCAAGGACAGCAAGTTCAAATCCGTCAAGGAAATCTTCGCATTCGCAGCGGCCAATCCCAAGAAACTGCGCATAGGCCTGGTGGGCCCGAATAGCGGCCACCATCTGATGTTCCTTGAGGTCATCGAGAAATTCAAGTTCCCGGCCTCTCCAGTTTTCTATAAGGGCTCGGCGGACCAGAACGCGGCGCTCCTCGGCGGCGAAGTGGACGTCATGTTCGGCAACCTGAACGACGTTATGCGCAGCCGTGATGAGCTGAACATCCTTGGCATTGCGAGCGAAAAGCGCAATGCTTTCGTGCCGGAAGTCAAGACCATGCGGGAGCTCGGCTTTGATGTGGTCTCGTACATCCGCCGTGCATTCGCCGCGCCGAAGGGCGTGGACAAGAAGGCGCTGGCCTACCTGACGGACGTCTTCAAGAAAATCGCGGCCGACCCTGGCTACCTCGCCGACATGAAGAAGGCCGGACAGCCGGAAGAATATCTTGATGGCAGCGCGTTCAGCAAAGTTGTGCATGACCAGTATCAACATGATAAGGCCGCCCTCCAAAAAGCCGGGCTCATAAAATAACCGCGCAATTACTCACCTCGGGGAGGGGGGGTCCCTCCCCGAGCTTAAGGAGCACCGCATGACGGAATTCATTGTCCCCGCTCTCGGTCACCTCATTGAGCCCTGGAATATCATTCTCATGGTTGCCGGTCTGACGGGTGGCATCATTGTCGGGGCCCTGCCTGGGTTGACAGCCACCATGGGTGTCGCGCTTATGGTTCCGGCAACCTTTGCCATGAATCCGACAAGCGGCTTGATCATGCTTGGTGCGATCTATGTTGGGGCCATCTACGGCGGGTCTAACTCGGCAGTCCTCATTTGCACGCCCGGCACGCCCTCCTCCGTGGCCACGACCTTCGACGGCTGGCCCATGTGCAAGGCCGGCCGCGCCGATTTCGGGCTCTACACCTCCCTGGTCTCCTCCGCTTTTGGCGGCATCATCGGGACCGTCGGCCTGCTGTTCCTTGCGGCTCCGCTGGCCCGGTTCGCTTTGAACTTCGGTGGACCGGAAAACTTTTGGCTGTGCCTCTTCGGCTTGTCCACCATCGCGGTCATGTCTTCGGACAACATGATGAAGGGCGTGCTCTCCGGGGCCTTCGGAATCCTGATCTCCACCGTCGGCCTTGACCCCAACGCAGGCATTCCGCGCTTCACCTTCGGGTATTACCCGTTGGTCCAGGGCATCGAGGTCATCCCTGCCATGATCGGCCTGTTCTCCTTCTCGCAGGTCCTTTACCTGATCGGGAGCCACAAGCCCTTTATCGCGGAATTCACGCCGACCAAGGGCGCGTTCATGCAGGTGACAAGAGAGCTCGCGACGAAATGCAAAGTGGTGCTGATGCGCTCGTCACTCATCGGCACCCTTGTGGGCATGCTGCCCGGAGCAGGCGGCGAGATCGCCTCCATCATCGCCTATAACGAATCCAAGCGTTGGGACAAGCACCCAGAAAAATATGGCAAGGGATCCATCGAAGGCCTTGCCTCCAGCGAAAGCGCGAACAATGCGGTCATCGGCGGCGCGCTTATCCCCATGTTGACCCTGGGCATCCCGGGAAGCGCGGTTGCAGCGGTCATCCTCGGGGCCCTGATGGCCAAGGGGATCCAGCCTGGCTTCAAGGTCTTCACCACCACCGGCGACCTTGCGTATGCCTTCATCTTCTCCCAGTTCGCCGTGAACCTCTTGATGCTGCCGGTCGGCTACCTGCTCGCCAAGGTCATGGCCAAACTTCTGAGCATCCGCTTGACCTTTGTCGCCATCGCCATCGTGATGCTGTCGGTCATTGGCTCCTACGCAATCCGCAACAACATGCTCGACGTCTGGATTGTCATCATCTTCGGTGTCATTGGGTATTTCGCATCACGGGTCTCTCTCGATACCGGAGCCATGGCCCTGGGCATCATCCTTGGCCCCATGATCGAAGAGAATCTCGGAAAGTGCGTGGATATTTCAAAATCCTTGGATGGTTCCGTCTTCGACGTGTTCTTTGCCAGCAACATCACGATAATACTGATGCTGATGACCGCGCTGTCCTTTGTCACGCCTCTCATCATGAACAAGCGCAAGAAGCGGCGCAACGCTGCGTGCGCATGTGGCACCCCCAAGGAGGATGGCCATGCATAAGGGAGTTTCGGATATCGCTGCCGGTGGATTTATTGGCGGGGTCGCTCTGCTGTTCTTACCTGAGACCATTGCGCTTGAAGGCGTAAGCGCAGTGCTGCCAAAACTGCTGGTCTTTGGCATGCTGCTTGGCAGCGCGTACCTCATAGCCCTTGGGGTGGTGCGCAAGGTAAGGTCTGGAGAAGCGGAGGAGGAAGGGGAGCCGACAGCAATGTCGCGAATCTTTATCATTGGCGCAGGCTCTATCGCCTACGTTCTGGCCGCGCCAGTCCTGGGGTTTTATGTATCGTCCTTCACATTCCTCTTCATCATGGCGACAATTCTGCTCAAGCATGACGGGAGCAAGGCAAAAGCCGCAGTCCTGAATGTCATATTCGCAGTGCTTATGTGCCTGGTCGTTTGGGGCGGCTTCGATGTTCTGCTGTCAGTGCCGACGCCTCCAGGAATTCTTTTCTAGACGCCCCCAGACTCTCGCCCCACAAGACGCCTGCCGTCCGTTTCAACAAGAAACGTATGGCGGGCGTTTTCATTTGCTTTTCCCGCCAGCTTGAGCAGATCGCCAGAGGTTGGACACAAAAAAACGGGATACTTGTGCAGCATGGTGATCGCCGCAAAAGTATCCCGTTTATGCGAGCAGCTTATGACAGTTCAGTGTAGTAGCAGAACACGTCTGTAACGCAACGCGTGTAGCGCAGCTCGATTATATTTTCATTAATATCATATGCGAGCCGCCTGACAGCCAAAAGTGGAACTTTGAATTTTACGCCAAGCCTCTTGACGTCGGACTCATTCGCCGAAACAGCTGTGATGGATTCCTTGGCCTTCGCGATCGTGATATTGTACTTAACCTGGAACAGGTTATATAATGTGTTTGGGAGAGTATGCAAACTTGCAAGATGCTCCACACCAGGCATGTGCACGCAGTTCAATGAGATATACTCATTGAGCACGGGGGTATGGTCAAGAAGCCGCACACGCTCTATGCGGAACACCGGTGCGCCAAGCGGGATGCTGAAGGCTTCGGCCTCGTCCTCTCTGGCTGCCCCCAGTTCTGCAAGATACGCCTTGGAGGTCGGCAAAGTCCGCTGCCCCGCAGCATCTTGCATGCGGAAAAAGCGAAACATGGTCTCATCCGCATCAAAGGTTGCGACAGCCGTCCCTTTCCCCTGGTAGCGGACAACCCGATGCTCCGCAGTCAATTCATTCAATGCTGTCCGCAAGGTCCCGTGGCTGACCTCGTATTCCTCGGCAAGGGCAGATTCGCTTGGGAGGAATGTCCCTGGAGTCCACTCGCCCGAGGCTATGCGCCGCAGCAATGATTCTTTTACCTGCCGATATAAGGGGCGAAATTGTGGTTTCATGGTTCTTCGTTGTTAAGGTTACGCGCGATATCTTATGTCTTACATAAAAGACTTTCAAACGCAAGCGTTGTCCTTCATCCTGTGGGCTTTTGAGCCCAACATGGGGATGCAACGCTCCTGCTGCAAGGCCGACAGGAGCAGAAACTCCGGGACGCGCATTTCTGGCCGCCCAGGTGGTTGTGGGCGCTCATGCCCCGAGAATACATCGACTTCGCCTGCTTCAAATGGCGCTTCCCCCTGTTCCCGGATGCCCGGCGGTGACATGTCTGCGCCGACGAAATCCTCGCTATCCGAACAGTGCGAGCAGGCAAAACGGGCATTGCGCCTCTGGGAAGCCGACGCGATGCACGAGCCTGAAGCCTTCTTCTAGTTTGGCATACGCTTACTGTGGCCGCACTACATTGTAAAGCATTCTGCTTTGGAGTCGGCTCCACGCTGCTCAATCGAACCTGAGCGCCAGCGCACCCGGCGTTACCCCCGGATCAGCCCTCAGCCTCCCCCATCCGGCAGATGACGTCAAACTCCGCCTTGGTGACAGGCGTCACCGAAAGCCTGGAGCCCTTGCGCAGCAACTCCATCCCGGACAGCGCCGGGACGACGCGCATGGCCCGCAGCGGGACCGGCGTCGCGAATTTCCGCACAAAGCGCACGTCCACGGCGAACCAGAGGGGCTTTGCCGGGGTGGACCGGGGGTCGAAGTGGCTGTCGCCAGGATCCAGGGCGGTTTCGTCGGGGTGCCCGGCCCGGACGATGCGCACGGTGCCCACAGCCGAGGGTTCCGTCACGCTGTGATAAAAGAGCGCCATGTCGCCCAGGGCCATCTCGTCGCGCAGGAAGTTCCGGGCCTGGAAATTCCGCACGCCGCTCCAGCAGGTGGTCTGGTCCGGCTCGCCCGCCAGGTCGTCGATGGAATAGCAGCCCGGCTCCGACTTGAGCAGCCAATACTTCCTTGCCATGGCAGGCCTCCCCCGGTTGTAAACGTTGGAACGCACGGGCGCGGCAGAGCGGCGCGGCTGGACGCTCCGGCCGGCGAGCTGGCGCCAGGGAAAGGATAGCAGGACGTAGCGAAGCAAGCAAAGCCGCAGTGCGCACCGCACAAAGGAAAAGGGCCGGGAAGCGGATACTTCCAGGCCCTCATGATTTCTGGTCGGGGCGACATGATTTGAACATGCGACATCCTGCTCCCAAAGCAGGCGCGCTACCGAGCTGCGCTACGCCCCGATTGTCTTGAGTGCACTCCCCTACGGGAATTTCCGCGCAGTATCAAGGCTCCACATTCTGGTCACGCCTGCGGCCAGGCCAAGGCCTCTTGCCAAGGGGCTCAGGGCTCCTCGGCCACAGGCTGGCTGCCGGTCCACTTGGCAAGGGCGCAGGCCGCGTCCACCAGCATCACCGGGATGCCGTCGCGCACGGGGTAGACCACGCTGCAGGCCGCGCAGAACAGCCCGTCCTGTGCGGGCAGAAGGCTTAAGCCCCCCAGGCATTTGGGGCAGGCCAGGAGGCGCGCCAATTCCGTGTTCAGTGCCATGAGTCACCTCCAGATGCATTGGGGCTGAAGCATACCCGAGCCCAGGCCCTGGCACAAGTTCGGAATTCCAGCCCAGGCCCGCCCTTGACGCCCGCACCGGAAAAGTGTCTATCGTGAGGCAGTTGGACCACGCCGACGCCCGGCCTGGGAACAAAATCCGGAGCCACAGCCCATGCAGCCCCGCATCGACCTGCATACCCACTCCACCGCCTCCGATGGGACTCTCCGCCCTGCGGAACTCATGCGCGCGGCCCTTGAGGCGGGCGTATCGGCCATCGCCCTCACCGACCACGACACCCTGGCCGGACTGCCCGAGGCCAGCGCCGAGGCGGACAGGCTCGGCATCGAGCTGGTGCCCGGCTGCGAGCTCTCGCTGGAGTACTCGGGCCTGCCCACGCACATGCTGGCCCTGTTCGTGGGGAATTCCGGCGGAGCCGTGGCCGGAGAGCTTGAACGCGTCCAGCTGGCGCGCAGCCGCCGCAACGAGCTGATGCTCGAAAAACTGCGCACCGTTGGCGTGCACCTGCACATGGACGAGGTGGCCAGCCACGCCGACGGCCTTGTGGGCCGTCCGCACATCGCCCAGGCCATGTTGAAGGCCGGGGTGGTCAGGACTTTTGACGAGGCCTTCGGGCGTTTTCTGGGCGCGGGCGGCCTGGCCCACATCCCCAAGGAGAAGCTCCTTCCCAGGCAGGCCATCGAGGCCGTGCATGCGGACCACGGCCTGGCCATCCTGGCCCATCCCTACCTGCTCACCACGCGAACGCAGCACCTGGAGGCCATCCTCAGGGACCTGAAGGGGCTCGGGCTGGACGGGGTGGAAGTTTACTACACCGAACATTCCGAGCGCTACACCGCCGAGGTGGCGCGCCTGGCCGACTCCTTGGGCCTGCTCAAGAGCGGCGGCTCGGACTTCCACGGGTCCGTGAAGCCCGGCGTGCGCCTGGGCCGCGGCCGGGGCGGGCTGTTCGTGCCGGGCAGCGCTCTCGACGCCATGAAGGCGGCGCTGGGCCGGGCATGACATCCGGCCCAGGCTTGCCAATGCCGTGCGCGCCATGGCATAGACAAGTCAAATGCTCGCATTTGAACTTGAAATAGGGAGCGCCGCATGAGCGACCAAGCAGCAACCGAGACTGCCGAACCCGCAGAACCAACAGCCATGGCGGCCAAGGCCCCAGAGGCTCCGGCCAAGCCGGCCAAGGCCATGGACATCCCCGCCCCTGAGGTGCCGCAAGAGGAAGCGCGCCGCATCGAGCGCCTGCCCGGCGTGCACCTGGACGTCAAGATCGGCGGGTCAATGGTCCTGCACTTCCCCACCCTGGGCAAGAAGTACGAGGGCAAGGTTGTCGGCTTCGAGCCCTATGCCTTCATCATCGTGCTGGCCCGGCTGCCCCAGGATGTCCTGGCCCAGGCCGCCGCAGGCTCGGGCCTGGTGGCCCAGCATGCTACGGACGGCAGGGTCTTCGGCTTCCGCACCGAGATCCTGAAGCACATCACAAACCCCACAGCCCTTCTTTTCCTGGGCTTCCCGGACACCGTGGACCGCATCGTGCTGCGCAACAACGAGCGCGTGCACGTCAACCTGCCCGGCACACTCAACGGCAAGTACGGCGAGCAGAGGGTCATGGTCCAGGATCTGACCCTCACCGGCTGCCAGCTCACTGCCAAGGTCGACCTGAAAACGCCCCTGCGCCAGGCCCAGGTGGGCGACCGGCTCCTCCTGAACTGCGAGATGGGCTGCACCCTGCCCATCGTCGCGTCCATCGAGCTGCGCCGCGTGGAGGCCGAGAAGGGCCTGCTGCACATCGGCGCGCAGTTCGTGGAGTTGACCCCGGAGACGGTGGAGCAGCTGCAAGGCTACATAGGGGGCCTGCTGGAGTTTCTGGACCGCTAGACCGCAGGCCGCTGAAAACAAAAAGCGCCGCCGGGAGTCTCCCCTGGCGGCGCTTTTTGTGGAGCTCAACGGGCCTGTTTCCAAAAGATGGGCATTGGTCCCAGGCGAGAAAAGCCGGCCAGGGGTCAGGGAGAGTGCTCATGCGGCACAGCCCTGGCCCTTGACCGGTTCACGCCGATATTAAACGCCCAGGGGGCAAAAGACGCTCCCAAGGGCAGGCCGCTACAGCCCGCGCTTGTGCAGCCAGCGCAGAAGCACATATCCGAGCAGACAGAACCAGGGGATGAGCACCCAGTGGTGCTGGTCCATGAGCTGGGGCAGGGTCACCTTGCCGTAGTCGCCCCAGGTCAGCACCGTGGCCTTGAGCAAAGGGTAGCTCTCGGCGAACAGCGCCGCGCCCACGAGCATCCCAAGGATGCCCGCCAGGGCGTCCAGGCGGCCCTCGCCCAGGGCTCCGCCGGAGGTGCCCGGACAGTAGCCCAGAAGCGCCCAGCCCGCGCCGAAAGTCAGCCCGCCAAGCACCGTTCCGCCCAGGATCAGCGGCTTGATGGACAGCTTGGCCAGGCCCAGGTCCACCAGGAAATACACGCCCACCATGCCCACCAGGACGGTGGTCAGCATGAACTTGACGATGGTCATGTCCTGGAGCAAGAGCGCGCCCAACTGGCGGTCATAGCGGATGACCTCCGAGCGTTGCAGCAGGATGCCGAAGAGGATGCCGGTAATGAGTCCGAAGATGAGGTCCATGGGCTACCTCCCCTTTCCGTACAGCAGCCGGGCCACCACCACCCCGCCGAGGAAGAAGCAGACCAGGGCCACGTAGCCGCTGGCCGCCAGCTGCAGCGTGCCCGACAGGCCGTGCCCGCTGGGGCAGCCGTCGGCCAGGCGCGCCCCGAACATGGCCACCACGCCGCCGGCAAAGGCCACGCCTGAGCGCCGGAGCACCGAAGGCCCAAAGCGCGCGGCAAAGCGGTCCGGCACGGCCTGGATGCGGAAGGTGCCGCTGGCGAGCGAGGCCACGCAGGAGCCCAGAACGATGCCGACCACGAACATCCACTGCCAATCGACCTTGGGCATCTCCTTCATGAAGTAGGGCATCTGCGCCACACGCTCGGCGGCAACGGTCTGCTCCAGCATGCCCGCAGCGCGCACAAAGGTTGTGGAGGCGCCAAAGTACTTCCCGCTGGCGTAGAGCGAGGCCACCAGCAGCAGGCCGGCCAGCGCGCCGGCGACATACGGATTCCAGGGTTTTCCGCGTGCAGTTCCAAGCATGAAATTCCTCCTGCTACAGTATGCATACCGGACGGGGGTATGCTTCATAGTACCTGCTTCCGCACGCTCGTCAAGCCCTGCGCCCGGCCCAGGCCACCACGCGCGTTATACAGGGATTGGCCCCCAGGTCGCTTGCCTTTTCCCGGAAACAAGGGCAAAAAATAAGTAGCTTTGGCAAAACTTTTCACCCACCCCCTGAGGAAGCCATGCCCGCGAAGAAAGCCGCTCCGACCACAGCCAGGACCAGACCAGCCCCAAAGACCGAAACCACGGCCCCCGTCGTGCCCGAGACGAACGGCAACCCTGTGGAGACCCTGAAAGAAGACATCCGCAAGCACATGTTCGCCTTCCTCGGCAAGGACATCACCCGCGCGGGCCTGCACGACTACTTCAAGGCCGTGGCCTACACCATGCGCGAGCGCATGGCCGAGCACTGGATACGTACCCAGCGCTCCTACTACGACAAGAGCTCCAAGCGCGTGTACTACCTCTCGCTGGAGTTCCTCGTGGGCCGCTCGCTCAAGAACAACGTGCTCTGCCTGGGCATCGAGGACCAGGTGCGCGAGGCCCTGGCCGGCCTGGGCCAGGACTACGAGGAGATCAGCGAGGTCGAGTGGGACGCGGGGCTCGGCAACGGCGGCCTGGGGCGGCTGGCCTCCTGCTACCTCGACTCCATGGCCACCCTGAACATCCCGGGCTACGGCTACGGCATCCGCTACGAGTACGGCATCTTCCACCAGAGCATCCAGGACGGCTGGCAGGTGGAGCGCCCGGACAACTGGCTGCGCTTCGGCAACCCCTGGGAGTACGACCGCTCCGGCTACCTCTTCCCGGTCCAGTTCGGCGGGCGCGTCAACTCCTACACCGACGACCACGGACGGTTGCGCCACGTCTGGGAGGGCGGGGAAAAGGTCATGGCCATGGCCTATGACATGATGGTGCCGGGCTTTGAGAACGGCAACGTCATCAACATGCGCCTGTGGAGCGCCAAGTCCAGCCGCGACTTCGACCTGGAGTTCTTCAACTCCGGGGCCTACCTCAAGGCCATCGAGGACAAGGCCAAGAGCGAGAACATCTCCAAGGTGCTCTACCCCCAGGACACCTTCGTGGAGGGCCAGGAGCTCAGGCTCAAGCAGCAGTATTTCTTCGTGGCCGCAACCTTCCACGACATCACCCGCCGCCACATGAAGCACCACCAGGGTTTCGACGAGCTGCCGGACCTGGTGGCCGTGCAGCTGAACGACACACACCCGTCCATCGCCATCGCCGAACTCATGCGCATCCTGGTGGATGACCACCTTTTGCCCTGGGAAAAGGCCTGGGAGATCTGCGTGGGCACCTTTGCCTACACCAACCACACCGTCATGCCCGAGGCCCTGGAGACCTGGCCCGTGGAGCTCATGGCCCGGGTGCTGCCCCGGCACATGGAGATCATCTTCGAGATCAACCGCCGCTTCCTGGACGAGGTGCGCCACCGCTACCCCGGCGACGACGGCAAGCTCGCCCGGCTCTCGCTCATCGGCGAGGACTACGGCAAGCGCGTGCGCATGGCCAACCTGGCCGTGCTCGGCTCGCACTCGGTCAACGGCGTCTCGGCCCTGCACTCGGAGATCCTCAAGACCTCCACCTTCCGTGACTTCAGCGAGCTGTTCCCGGAGCGCTTCAACAACAAGACCAACGGCATCACGCCCCGGCGCTGGCTGCGGCAGTGCAACCCGGACCTCTCCGCGCTCATCACCGAGACCATCGGCGAGGGCTGGATCAACAACCTGCAGCGCCTGGAAGAACTCCGGCCCTTTGCCGAGGACTCCGAGTTCCGCGCCCGCTGGAGACAGATCAAGCAGCAGAACAAGAAGCACCTGGCCGACTACGCGCATCACAAGGTCAACAAGGAGCTCGATCCGGAGACCATGTTCGACGTGCAGGTCAAGCGCATCCACGAGTACAAGCGCCAGCTCATGAACGTCCTGCACATCATCAGCCTGTACGAGGACCTGCGCTCCGGCCAGGCCGGGCCGCACCTGGCCCCGCGCACGGTCATCTTCGGCGGCAAGGCCGCGCCCGGCTACCGCATGGCCAAGCTCATCATCCGGCTCATCCACGCCGTGGCCGACACAGTGCACCGCGAGCCCAAGTGCCAGGGCAGGCTGAACGTGGCCTTCCTCCCCAACTACTGCGTGTCCAACGCCGAGAAGATCATCCCCGGCACCGACCTCTCCGAGCAGATCTCGCTGGCCGGAACCGAGGCCAGCGGCACGGGCAACATGAAGTTCGCATTGAACGGGGCGCTGACCATCGGCACGCTGGACGGCGCCAATGTGGAGATACGCGAGCGCGTGGGGCCTGAGAACTTCTTCCTCTTCGGCCTGACCAGCCCGGAGGTCAACGCGCTCAAGGCGCGCGGCTACAACCCCTGGGACTACTACCAGCAGGACGAGACCCTGCACCGGGTCATCGACCTCATGGCCTCGGGGCACTTCTCGCCGCTTCAGCCCGACCTGTTCCGGCCCATCGCCGACGCGCTCCTCAAAGACGGCGACCGCTGGATGCTCCTGTCCGACTTCCGCTCCTACGTGAACGCCCAGAAGCAGGTGGCCAAGCTCTACCTTGACAATGACCTGTGGACCAAGAAGTCCATCCTGAACACCGCAGGCATGGGCTACTTCTCCTCGGACCGCGCCATCGGCGAATACGCGCGCGACATCTGGGGCGTGAAGCTGTAGCGGGAAGAACCGGCAGAAACGCCGTCAGCCCCCCAACCCGAGCGCGGCAGGCCGGAGAGCTCCTCCCGTCGCTGTGGGAAGGCTCGCAGGCCTGACCAGGGAAGGAAAAAGAAAGTCCATGCTGAACACCGCCAGCATGGACTTTTTCTTTGGGGCGCCCCCGCGCCAGGCAGGCCGGGAGCTTCCGTTGCGCGGGGGAATGGGGCCGGGCAGGCCTTGGACCAGGGCTATTCGGCCTTGGCGCTCCAGCCCCCGCCCAGGGCCTTGTACAGGGTCAGCTGGTTGTTGCGCTGCGACAGGTTGACGGTGATGAGGTTCTGGCGCGCCGTGGCAAAGGAGCGCTGGGCGTCGAGCTTGGACAGGAAGCCGTCCACTCCGGCGTCGTAGCGCAGGCCGGAGAGCTCATAGCTCTTGCCCGTGGCCTGGGCCAGCGAGCCCTGGGCCTGGACCTGGCTGTTCAGGGAGGCCGCCAGGGCCAGGCAGTCCGAGACCTCGCGGAAGGCGGTCTGCACGGTCTTTTCATACTGTGCCACCAGGATGTCGCGGTCAGCCTCGGCCACCTTGACCCCGGCGCTGATGGCCCCGGCCTGGAAGATGGGCAGGGTGATCTGCGGGGCGAAGGACCAGGCCCCGGCGCCGGAGGTGAACAGGCCGTTGACGGCGTTGCTGGCCGTGCCGAAGGAACCGGTGATGCCGATGGACGGGAAGTGCCGCGCCCGGGCCGCGCCGATGTTGGCGTTGGCGGACTGGAGCTGGTGCTCTGCGCTGAGCACGTCCGGCCTGCGCGTCAGCACCTCCGAGGGCAGCCCGGCCGGGACCGGGGCCAGGGGCGCCACCTCGGCCAGGGACTTGGCGGGCAGAAGCTCCGGCGACAGGGGCACGCCCACCAGCACGGCCAGCAGGTTCTCGTCCGCCGTCACCTGGGCCGTGTTCTTGGCCACCTGCACCCTGGCCGTGTCCACCGTGGTCTGGGCGCGGGTCAAGTCAAGCTCGTTGGCCACGCCGAACTCGAAGCGCTGGCGGATGACCTCGTAGGAGTCCTGCTCTGTGGCGAGGATCTCCTGGGCCAGGGCCAGCTGTTCGCGGTCCGCCGCAAGGGTCATGTAGGCCATGGAGACCTCGGCCACGAGGCTCAGCTCCACGCTGCGGTGGGCCGACTCGGTGGCCAGGTACTCCTCCAGGGCCGCGTCCTTGAGGCTCTGGATGCGGCCGAAGAGATCCAGCTCGAAGCTGCTGAAGCCCAGCCCCACGCTGTAGGCGCGCGTGGTGGCGGGAAAGCCCGTGCCGGTGAGCGTGCCCGGGGTGCGGCTCATGTTCGCCCCGGCCGTGGCGTTGATCTTGGGCAGCAGGTCCGCCCGGGCGATGCGGTACTGGGCCTGGGTCTTCTCGATCTTCAGGGCCGCCACGCGCAGGTCGCGGTTGTTGGCCAGGGCCAGCTCCACCACGCGCTTCATGGGCTCGTCCACGATGACCTGCCGCCAGTCGGCCAGGGTCGCGTTGGCCTGGGCCGGAGTCTGGTCCGACACGCCGCTGGTCCAGCCCAGAGGCAGCTGCGGCTGCGGACGCTCATACTTGGGGGCCATGCTGCACCCGGCCAACGGTGCGGCGAGGACGAAGGCCAGGCCGAGGGCTGTCAGGGCATGTGCTGTGCGACGCATTACTTCTGCTCCTGGGAGGTTTCGGAGGGTGCGGTTTCCTGCTGCGAAGCCTGGGCAGCGCCCTTGCCGTCAGCCTGAGCCTGATTCTGGGACTGCGCCCCCTCCCTGTCATCCGTATCCGGATCCAGTTCTCCGTCCGGGCCTTCCGGCGCGGTGGTCGGGAGCTTCCTGCGCATGGCGAAGCTGTAAACGATAACGAAGAACACAGGCACGAAGTAGATGCCAAGCACCGTTGCCGCGATCATGCCGCCGATGACGCCCGTGCCGATGGCCTTCTGGCTGCCGGAGCCAGCGCCCGTGCTGATGGCCAGGGGCAGCACGCCCAGGATGAAGGCCAGCGAGGTCATGAGGATGGGCCGCAGGCGCAGGCGGGTCGCCTCAAGGGTCGCCTCCAGGAGGTCGTGCCCCTTTTCCACCAGGGCCTTGGCGAACTCCACGATGAGGATGGCGTTCTTGGCCGAGAGCCCGATGGTGGTCAAGAGCCCCACCTGGAAGTACACGTCGTTGGTCAGCCCGCGGCCCATGGTGGCCAGCACCGCGCCGAGGATGCCCAGCGGCACCACCAGGATGACCGCCGTGGGCACGCTCCAGCTCTCGTACAGCGCGGCCAGGCACAAGAACACCACCAGGATGGAGATGGCATACAGGAGCGGGGCCTGGGAGCCGCTCATGCGCTCCTGGTAGCTCAGCCCCGTCCACTCCAGGCCGATGCCTGCAGGCAGCTTCTTGGCGATGTTCTCGATGGCCAGCATGGCCTCGCCCGAGCTCTTGCCCGGCGCGGGAGAGCCCAGGACCTCCACAGCGGACATGCCGTTGTAGCGCTCCAGGCGCGGGGAGCCGAAGGTCCAGCGGCCGCTGGAGAACGCGCCGAAGGGCACCATGCCGCCCTGGACGTTGCGCACGTACCAGCGGTTGATGTCCTCGGGCATCATGCGGAAGGGCGCGTCGGACTGGACGAAGACCTTCTTCACGCGGCCCCGGTCGATGAAGTCATTGACGTAGGAACCGCCCAGGACCGTGGACAGGGTGTCGTTGATGTCACCCATGGACAGGCCCAGAGCCCCGGCCTTGGCCTGGTCGATGTCGATCTGATACTGGGGGGTGTCTTCCATGCCGTTGGGGCGCACGCCGGCCAGGGCCGGGTCCTTGGAGGCCATGCCCAGCAGCTGGTTGCGCGCCTGCATCAGCGCCTCGTGCCCCAGGCCCCCGCGGTCCTGCAGGTACAGGTCAAAGCCCGAGGCGTTGCCCAGCTCCATCACAGCGGGGGGCGTGAAGGCGTAGACCGCCGCGCCCTTGATCTTGGAGAAGGCACGCATGGCCCGGCCGGCGATGGCCTGGGCGCGCATGGCCTCGCCCTTGCGCTCGTCCCAGTTCTTGAGCTGCACAAAGGCCAGGCCGGCGTTCTGGCCGCGCCCGGCGAAGCTGAAGCCGGCCACGGTGAACAGGGAATCCACGGAGTCCTTCTCGTCCACCAGGAAGTGGTGCTCCACCTCCCGCAGAACCTCCAGGGTGCGCTCCTGGGGCGCGCCTGTGGGCAGCTGCACCAGACCGAAGAGGATGCCCTGGTCTTCCTCAGGCAGAAACGAGGACGGCAGGCGCAGGAACAGCAGCACAAGGGCCACGAGGATCAGCGCGTACACGAGCATGACCGACTTGCCGCGCTTCAGAAGCCCGCGCACGCCCGTCTGATAGCCCTTGTTGCCGCGGTCGAACACGCGGTTGAACATGCCGAAGAAGCCGTGCTGGGTCAGGGCGTGCCCCTTGTGAACGGGCTTGAGGAAGGTGGCGCACAAGGCCGGGGTGAGCACGATGGCCACCACCACGGAGAGCAGCATGGCCGAGACGATGGTCAGGGAAAACTGGCGGTAGATGACGCCCGAGGAGCCGCTGATGAAGGCCATGGGGATGAACACCGCGGAGAGCACCAGGGCGATGCCCACCAGGGCGCTCGTGATCTGGCCCATGGATTTCTTGGTGGCCTCCTTGGGTGAAAGGCCCTCCTCGGTCATGATGCGCTCCACGTTTTCAACCACGACGATGGCGTCGTCCACAAGGAGCCCGATGGCCAGGACCACGCCGAACATGGTCAGCGTGTTGATGGAGAACCCGAAGGCCGCAAGGGCGCCGAAGGTGCCGAGCAGCACCACCGGCACCGCGATGGTCGGGATGAGGGTGGCGCGCAGGTTCTGCAGAAACAGATACATGACCAGGAAGACCAGGATGATGGCCTCGATCAGGGTCTTGACCACCTCTTCCACGCTCACGCGCACAAAGGGCGTGGTGTCGTAGGGGAAGACCACGCGGATGCCCTGGGGGAAGGTCTGGGACAAGCTCTCCATGGCGCTGCGCACCCGGGTGACCGTCTGCAGGGCGTTGGCGCCGGTGGCCAGCTTGATGGCCAGGCCGGTGGCGGGCTTGCCGTTGAAGCGCGACACGGTGTCGTAGCTTTCGCTGCCCAGCTCCAGGCGCGCCACATCGGAGAGGCGGACGGTGGAGCCGTCCTGGTTCACGCGCAGCAGGATCTTCTCAAACTGCGCCGAGGTCTCCAGCCTGCTCTGGGAGAGGATCGTGAAGCTCATCTGCTGGCCGGGCACGGCCGGGGTGCCGCCGATCTGGCCTGCGGAGATCTGCGCGTTCTGGGCCGTGATGGCGCTCTTCACGTCCGCGGGGGTGAGCTTGAAGTTGTTCAGCTTGTCCGGGTCGAGCCACACGCGCATGGCGTACTGCGCGCCAAAGACGTTGGCCTCGCCCACGCCGTTGACGCGGCTGATGGGGTCCAGCAGATAGGCCGAGGCGTAGTCGCTCAGGTCGCGGCCGGTCATGTTCGGGTCATCGGACACCAGGGCCACGATCATGAGGAAGTTCGAGCCGCTCTTGTTCACGGAGATGCCCTGGCGCTGCACTTCCTGGGGCAAAAGCGGGGTGGCCAGGGCCAGCTTGTTCTGCACCTGCACCTGGGCGATGTCCGGGTCGGTATCCGAGTCAAAGGTTATGGTGATGGCCACCTGACCCGAGGAGTCGCTGGTGGAGGACATGTAGCGCATGTTGTCGATGCCCTTCATCTTCTGCTCGATGACCTGGGTGACGCTGTCCTCCAGGGTCTTCGAGGAAGCGCCGGGGTACGAGGCGCTGATGGTGACTGCAGTGGGCGCGATGCGCGGATATTGCGAGATGGGCAGGCTGACGATGGACAGCGCGCCCGTCAGCATGATGATGATGGCGATGACCCAGGCGAAGACCGGGCGGTCGATGAAGAACTTGGCCATGGTGTGTGCTCGGCTCCCTACTGCTGGTCGGCGGTGTGTTCGGGCTTCGACTCGGACCTCAGCTCAGACCGTGGCCAGGGCTGGTCCTTGGACGGGGAGTAGACCAGAGCCTCACCCTTGCGCGGCCGCGCGAGCCCGTCCGGGCCGACGGCCGCCTTGGCCTGTCCGGCCTTGACGCGCTCGGCAACCTTGACGACCTTGACGGCCTTGGCGGCTTCCTTCTCCGTCTTGGCTTCGGGCTTAAGCTCCTGCTTGGCTGCGGGCTTTTCCACGTCCTGGGCCGGGGCCTGCTTTTCCGGGGCGGCGGCCTGGGGCTGGGGCTCGGCCTGGGGGGCCTGGGCGGTGGCGTTGGCCTGGGCCGGCGCTGGGGCAGCGGCCTCCACGGCCTTGACCTTGGCGCCGGGGCGGACCTTCTGCAGGCCGTCCACAATGATGCGTTCGCCAGCGGCAAGCCCCGAGGTCACCAGCCAGTTATCGCCCACCACGCGGCCCGTCTCGATGGGACGCGCCTCCACCACACCGTCGGGCTTGACCACCATGACCAGGGGAGTGCCCTTGGAGTCGCGGCTGACTGCCCGCTGCGGAGCCAGCAGGGCCTGGTCCTCCACGCCCTCCTCCAGCACGGCGCGCACGTACAGGCCCGGCAAAAGATTGTGATTCGGGTTGGGGAACACCGCGCGCAGGGTGAGGACCCCGGTGCTCTGGTCCACGGTGACGTCCGAGAACTGGAGCACGCCCTCCTGCGCATAGGGGCTTCCATCTTCAAAGAACAGCTTGACCTTGGCCCCGTCGGCCCCGGCCTTCTTGAGCTTGCCGCTGGCCAGGTCGCGCTTCATGCGCAGGACCTCGCCGCTGGATTGCGTCACGTCCACGTAGATGGGGTCGAGCTGCTGCACAGTGGCCAGCACCAGGGCCTGGCTGGCCGTGACCAGCGCGCCGGGAGTGACGGCGGATTTGCCGATGCGCCCGGCAATGGGAGCGGTGACGCGGGTGTAGGACAGGTTGATGCGGGCGGACTCCAGGGCGGCCCTGGCGGAGAGGACCTCAGCCTGGGCCTGCCCGTTGGCGGCCTGGGCATCGTCATTGTCCTGCCTGCTCACGGCGTTGACCTTGGACAGCGAGGCGAACCTTTCAGCCTTGAGCTTTGCGGGCAGGGCGTTGGCCTGGGCCTTGGCCAGCGCGGACTTGGCCACGTCGTAGGCGGCCTGATAGGTGGAGGGGTCGATCTGGTACAGCAGTTCGCCCGCCTTGACGTCCGCCCCTTCCTTGAACAGGCGCTTCTGGATGATGCCACCCACCTGGGGCCGGACCTCGGCCACGAGGAAGGGCGAGGTGCGCCCGGCAAGCTCCGTGGTGAGGGTCACCTGCTGCGGGGCGATGGTGGCAACGGTGACTTCAGGCTCGCTCGCCGGGGGAGGGCCGCTGGCCGACTGGCCCTGGCTGCAGCCGGAAAGAGTGGCCAAAGCAATAACGGTCAGGGCCGAAACCAGAAAATTGGTGTGCATGCGCATTGGGATTCCTAATCAGTGTTGGGCTGGGGGTTGAGGCAAAGGGGAGAAGGATTATGCCGTGGCCAGAGTCGGATTTTGCGAGCGGAGCCGCTCAATGCCGCCCATGGAAAAGTCGAAGATATGAGCAACGATACGGTCGATGTTGCTGGCCTTGAGCACAAGTTCAGGGGTCATGCGGGCCATGGTCTCCCTGGCGAAGTCGAAGAGCATGCACTGACCGGCGATGCTGGAGGCGCAACGGCCCACAGTGATGTCGTCGAAGCCGGGGAGCATCTGCTGCACGATTTCAAACAGCCGGTCGCGCCGGGGCTTGCAATGCTTGAGAAAAATTCCGCCAAAGAGTTCGGAGGGCTCGATGATCTCCTGCAAGACCAGCTTGCCCAGGCGTTCGCTCTCGGCATCGCCGTCGCCCAGGGCCTGGTACAAAAAGCCCCGCACCAAGGCGCGCAGGCGCTCCTCCGGGGAGCTCTGCGGCGTGATGCCCTGGTCCAGCGGATACCGCCTCTCCCCTTCAACAAGATAGTCCCGAAGGACGCTCATGTAGAGCTTTTCCTTGCTGCCGAAGTGATAGCTCACCGCCGCCACGTTGGCCTCGGCCAAGTCGCAGATGTCGCGAACCGTGGCATCCTTGAGGCCGTGCCGGGCGAAAACCTGACGTCCGGCCTGCAGCAGCCGGGCTTTTGTGCCTTGCGGGCGTGTCATATGCAACGGAGTCCTCCCAACATTTCTCGGCGAAACATAAATTTAAACACAAATTCAAATTCCATTTAAACTCGCGACAGGCACTTGTCAAGCTCGGGACAAAAGATTTTCCCGGAAAAGGCGCGGAGGGACAACGACCCGCTTCCGGCTTGAAGCCTCGAGATGGCGCACCGGCTCCGCAAGCCCACGGGACCGGGCCTTCCGGGGCCATCGCGCAGCGCGCCACGCATTGACACGGCCTTGCCCGCCCGACTATGCACGCTGTTGAATGCGGTATGCTGCACGCTTATGAATGTGCGGCCCAGGCCGCTCGCACCCCCCCCCAAAGGAGCACGGACATTGACCGAAGGCCGCGAGAACCGTTTCGAGAAGGCCCCACGCAAGGTGCTGGCCGTGTTGTGGGGGCTGCTTGCCCTGGTCTTGTGCACGGGCCTGTTCTTTGTGGGCAAGGCCCTGCGCGACGAGGTCAAGCGCGGGGTCGAGCGCTACATCGTCCTGCGCGAGCGCAGGCCCGCCTCGGACATCCCACAGACGCCCTCCAAGCAGCTTGCAGCCGTGGCCGACGGCCTGGAGCGCAAGGCGTATCCCTTCCGCGTGGACGCCGACGGGTATCTCCTGCCCTCGGCCGTGCACGAGAAGCCGGACCTGACCGTGGTCTTTCTCGGCGGCTCCACCACGGAGTGCATGTTCATGCAGGAGGAGGAGCGCTTTCCCTACCTGGTGGGGCGCGAACTGGAGAAGTCCCTGGGCCTCAAGGTGAACAGCCTGAACGGAGGCACCGCAGGCAACAACACCCTGCATTGCGTGCTGGCGCTCCAGGGCAAGGTGCTGCCGAGAAAGCCCCAGGCCGTGGTGCTCATGGAATGCGTCAATGACTTGAACTACCTGATGGTCGTCGGCGACTACTGGACCAGCCACGCCACCCGGGGCATCGTCTTCGACAAGGACTACGGCCCGGTCAAAAATTTCCTCATCCGGCACTTCGTGCACCGCAAGGTGCTGGACTCCTCCGGCGAGGACGAGTTCGCCGCCCAGCGCGGAAAAATGAACGCCTTTGATCTTGCGGCCATGACCAGCGCCTACCGCAAGAACCTGGAGCTGTTCGTGTACCTCTGCCGCCAGCACGGCATCACCCCGGTGTTCATGACCCAGTTCAACCGGTTCTCCGAGGCGCCCGAGGAGAACCTGCTCCGGCAGATGCAAGCCACCAGGGACGACTGGGGCATCGACTTCGCGGCCTACCGCAAGGCGTACATGGCTTTGCAGGACACCATGCGCGCCGTGGCCGCCGAACAGAAGGCGGGGCTCATCGACCTGGACGCCCTGGTGCCCAAGGACAAGGCCCTGATGTACGACGTGGTGCACCTGAACCCCAAGGGCGCGCGCCTCGTGGCCGACATCGTGGCCGCAAAGCTGCCGGGCATCCTTGCAGATACGCTGCGGGACATCCGCGCCGACAAGCCGCAGGCCGTCCGCAAGGCCCACAAGGACGTCCCTTGACGCCCGCGCCCGACACCGCGCCCGAAATCTGCATCGCCTGGCTCAACGTCCACGGCGGGGCCTTCCACAAGCTCATCCGCCTGCACGAGGCCCTTGGCGCGGCCGGGCTCACCAGCGAGCTGTACTTTTCCACCTGCCCGCCGCGCGGCCTCAAGGCCGGGGCAGAGCCGGGATCGGACCTCTCCCCCGATGCCAAGGCCGACCTGGAGCGGCGCGGGGTGTTTCTTCTGCCGCGCCAGGAGGTGTTGCGCCGGGTCGAGGCCTCAAGGGCCCGGCTCCTGCTCACCGACGCGCACCACGACCCGGACCTGCCCGGACTCATCGCCAAGGCCCGGGCGCGCGGGGCCATCACCGCCCAGATGGCCACCCTGCTCGGGGACTTCACCTGCCACGGGGCCGAGCACCTGCTCCTGCAACACCCGCTGACGCTCTTCTTCGAGCTGGAGTTCAACCGCACCAGCGAGTCGCGCCGGTTCTTCGAGGCCGCAAGCGTCACCTTCACCGGGAACATCTTTTTCGAGCCGACCTCGAACATGCTGCACGGCGGCCATGCCAGCCGAGAAGATTTCTTCGGGAAGTACGGCTTCGACCCAGGGCGGCCGCTGCTGCTGTGGCTGCCCAGCGCGCCGGACGTGCGCGACGAGAGCTACGGCCAGGTGGCCCAGGCCGCGCGCAACGCCGGGTACAATCTGGCGGCGAAGCTGCACCCCTGGGAGTACGCCTTCAAGAAGCACGGCCCGCCCCACCCCTGGGGCCTTGAACAGTCCTCGGACAAGCTCTGGGGCGTCACGGCCGTGGACGAGGCCGACACCACCTGGGCCTACCACTTCTGCGACGCGGCAATACTGCGCGCCTCGGCCATGAGCCTGGAGATGCCCTTCTGGCGGCGGCCGAGCCTGATCCTGCCGTCCAGCGTCCTGCCGGAATACTTCAACGCCCAGGCGGCCATGGTGGCCTCCTGCTCGGTCCGGCTGCCCTCGGCGCAGGCCCTGGAGGACTTCCTGGCGACCCGGCCCCTGCCGGAGTTCCAGGCCAAGGACTATGCCCGCGCCCAGGCGGCCACGCGCCTGGACCTCGTCCACGACGCCTATGAGCTGACGGTGCAGGCCCTGGCGCGGCTGCTCAAAGGCGACACGCCGCAGCGGCTCTCCCCTGCGGCCCTGCGCAGGCTCTACGATCCCCACGTGACCCCGGAGCTCATGCGCTCCCTGCGCCCCACCCGCCGCCTGCGCGCCCTGGCCGGGCGCCTGTGGCGCGGGCTCTCCAACCCGTCAGCCGCGCGCTAACAGCGCGAAGCAGGCCAGAACCCGTCGGCTTGACGCGGCAATCCAGAAAAGGCTGGGAAGGGCGGAAGAGAGGCCGGGACTGGATCGGCCAAGGCGTTCAGGCGAGCCACCACGCACGGCGGGCCAAGGCCCACACTCAACAAGACTTGAAGGCTCAGGAGTCCAGCGGCAGGCAGTCCTGCTGCGCGCGCTCATAGTCGTCCATGCGGCCGATATCCAGCCAGGCGTCGCGCACCGGGAACACCGCCGCCTTGCCGCTCTGGGCCACAATGGCCTCGAACAGCCGAGGCATGTCGTAGGCCTCGCCCGCCGGCAGCAGCCGCAGCACCTGCGGGGACAGCACGTAGATGCCGGCGTTGACGAACACGGTCCGGCTGGGCTTCTCGTCGATGCCCACGAGCCGGTTGCCCTCGGCGCGCACCACGCCAAAGGGGATCTGCATGGTGTAATCGCGCACGCACATGGTTCCGGCAGCGCCCTGCTCCACGTGGAATTCCAGCAGGTGGGCGAAGTTCACGTTGGTCAAAAGGTCGCCGTTCATCACCAAAAAGGGCAGGTCCAGCTGCGGCAACAGGGTCAGCGCCCCGGCGGTGCCGAGCGGCTTGTCCTCGCGCAGGTAGGTGATGCTGGCCCCGAACTTCGAGCCGTCGCCGAAATGCGACTCCACCATCTCGGCCCTGTAGTTCACGGAAATATAGAAGCGGCGGAAGCCCTGGGCCAGGAAGGTCTCCAGGATGCGCTCCAGGATGGGCTTGCCGCCCACGCGCAACAGCGGCTTGGGACAGGTGTCCGTCAGCGGGCGCAGGCGCTCGCCCCGGCCCCCGGCCATGAGCACCACCGGGTTCTCCAGCTCGCTGCGGGCCATGAGGCTCATCATGGTCTCCAGGCCCACCACGCGGCCCTCGGCATCCACGATGGGGATCTGGCGCAGGACCTTGGCCTGCATGAGCCCCATCAGGGTCGCGGGGTCGGTCTCGGGAGTGGCGGTGGTGGGCGTGCGGAACATGATCTCCGTCACCGGGCTGGCCAGGGACTTGCCCGAGAGCAGCGCGCGGCGCACGTCGCCGTCGGTGACGGTGCCGAGCAGCCGCCCTTCCCCGTCCACCACCATGGCGATCTGCAGGCGTGTGGAGTCGATGAGACGCAGGACGTCCAGGGCCGGGGTGTCTGGCTTGACGAGGACGGACTTCCATTTTTCCATGGCTGGACGCTCCCTGTGCGGGGGGGACCGGGGCCGGTCCGGCTAGTAGGTCATCTTCTTCTGCACCAGGGCCGGGCCAAGATCAATGGTCGCCAGGATGTCCGCGATGCGCGGCCCGGCGTTGCCCGAACCATAGGGGTTGACCACGCCCGCGCAGTGCGCGCGCCAGGCGTCGTCGAAAATGCCGCGCGTACAGGCGGCGTGGATGGCCTCTTCGTCGTAGCCGGTGTCCACCACGTTGTCTGCGCGCAGGCGGCCCTGCTGGCGGCTGCCGATGTTCACCACCGGGCAGCCGAAGATGGCCGTCTCCTTGATGCCGCTGGAGGAGTTGCCCGCGTAGACCCCGCGCCCGGCCTGGCCACAGAGGTTGAGCACGCCGTGGTAGTTGCGCCGGCCCAGGCTCTTGTGGACCTGGATGTTCGGGAGGTTCAGGGCCGCCACCCGCTCCAGCTCGTGGATGATGGCTTTGCCGCCCGCGTCGTTGTTGGGGTAGGTCAGGATGACCTGCACGCCCTCGGCCGCCAGACGGCGCATGGCGGCCAGCGCCGGGCGCACCTGGGCGGCCGCGTCCTCGAACTCGGTGGTCACGCTATGCTGGGTGAAAATGACCACGGGCCGGTTCAGGTCCAGGCCGTAGCGCTCACGCAGCTCTTCCGGGCTGGCGTAGTTGCCCTGGGCGATCAAGTCCAGCGCCGGGAAGCCGACGTTGTGCACGCGCCAGGGCTCCTCGCCCAGCTTGCGCACGCGCTCGGCGGCCTCCTCGTTGGTGGTGAAGTGCAGGTGCGCGAGCTTGGTCATGGCGTGGCGCACGGAGTCGTCCAGCGCACCGCCCTCGGTGATGTCGCCACCCTCGATGTGAGCCGTGGGGATGCCCATCTGCGTGCCCGCCACCACCGCGGCCAGGCCCTCGAAGCGGTCGGCGTAGACCACGAAGAAGTCGGGCCGCAGCGCATCCAGGCTCTCCGACAGGCTGACGATGCCCGTGCCGATGGCCTGGGCCGTGGCGGCCAGGGTGTCGTGGTGCATGGTCATCTTCACTTCCGCGTGGATGGTGAAGCCGTCGCGCTCGATCTCGCTCTTGGTGGCCCCGAAGTCCTCGTCCAGGTGCGCGCCGCCCACAAAGAGAAAACCCTCGAGGTCCGGGTGGGCGTTGATGGCCTTGATGATGGGGAACTGCAGGCCGTACTCGGCCCGGTTGCCCGTGAAGATGGCTATTTTGCGTTTCCGGCTCATGTCATTCCTGTGCGGCGCGCGCGCCGCCGATGCTTGAGGTAAGCCCCGTGCGGAGGCTGGTACGGGGCTGCCAGCCGGTCAGGGCGATGAGGCGGCTGTTGTCGAGCACGAGGCTCGACGGCCGGGCGTCCGGGCCGGGCTCCCGCTCCTGCGGAAGGCGCGAAGTATGGAAAAGTTCGGCGCAAAGGTCAATGAGCCCGCCCACCGAAGTTCCCAAACCCGTGGACAGGTTGGCCGTCAGCGCCCCTCCGGCCCCTTCGGCCCCATTGGGCCGTCCAAGGGTGTTGGCGGCGAGGCCCAGGCGGATGAGCCCCTCGGCGGCATCGGTGACGAACAAAAAATCGCGCACCGGGCTCTCGTCCCAGACCTGCAAAGGGCCGCCAGCCCTGGCCTGGGCCAGGATGCGCCCGAGCACCGTGTTCTCGCCCCCGCCTGGGCCGTAGAGGTTGGACAGCCGGGCAATGGCGCAGCGCAATGGCCCGCCCGCGCAAGCCGCGCGCACCAGCCCCTCGGCCTTGATCTTGCCGCGCGCATACTCTGCCGCAGGCAACAGCGGGTCGTCCTCGCGCGCCGGGCGGGGCAGGCCGTCGCCATAGACGATGCCCGTGGAAGGAAAGACAAAGGCGCACGGCACGGCGGACAAGGCAACGAGCGCCTCGGCCACCAGGTCCACGTTGAGCCGCCCAGCCAGGTCCGGGTCGCGCTGGCAGGCGCCCGCGTCGGCCAGGCCCGCCAGATGGAAGAAGGCCACCGGGGCTCCGCCCCTGGCCCCGGCAGGGGGCTCCGCCCCCTGCACCCCGGCCAAAGGGCCTAGGCCCTTTGGAATCCCGTTGGGGGGTCCAGGAGACAAGGCCCCCTGGCCTGCGGAGCATGCAGCAGAGCACGTCGCCGGGCCTGCACCAAGATACGCTGCGGCCTCGGCCAAGGCATCCGAGCCCTCGACATTGTGGCTGTAGCCTGCCGGCAGCGCGCCGGGCCAGGGCCTGGTGTCGATGCCCAGGACCAGCGCCCCGGAGGCCGAGAGCTGGCGCACGACCTCGCGGCCCAGGAACCCGCAGGCCCCGAAGACCACGGCGCGGGCGAAACGCGCAGCAAGGGGAGGTGACTGAAGAGCGGGCACTGCAGGCCCCTAGATGTTGTACTGGTCGGCCTTGTAGGCCTTGCGGTTCTCGGGGTCGGCGAACCACTGGGCGGTCTCCGAAAGACCCCGGTCAAAGCCGTCGAGCCCGCCGTAGGCCGGATGCCAGCCGCAGAGCCTGGCCGCCTTGGCGTTGCCCGCGAACAGACGCTCCACCTCGCTCTTCTCGGGCCGCAGGCGCGCCTCGTCGCACTCGATCTCGATGTCCGCGCCCATGACGTGCGCGATGCGCTTGGCCGTGTCGCCGATGCTGACCTCGAACCCGCTGCCCACGTTGATGACCTCGCCCACGGCGGCGTCGGCCTGGGCAATGGCGAGGAACCCGCCCACCGTGTCGCTGACGAAGTTGAAGTCCCGCGTGGGGGAGAGAGCGCCGAGCTTGATGGTGCGCTTGCCCGCCGCGATCTGGGTGATGATGGTCGGGATGACGGCGCGGGCGCTCTGGCGCGGGCCGTAGGTGTTGAAGGGCCGGATCACGGCCACGGGCGTGCCGAAGGCGGCGAAAAAGGACAGGGCCAGCTGGTCCGCCCCGATTTTGGTGGCCGAATAGGGCGACTGGCCCTGGAGCGGATGCTCCTCGGTGATGGGCACGAAGCGCGCCGTGCCGTAAACCTCGCTGGTGGAGGTGTGGACCACCTTGGCCACGTCCAGGTCGCGCGCGGCCTGCACGATGTTCAGCGTGCCGGCCACGTTGGTCTGCACGTAGGTGTCGGGCGAGTGGTAGGAATAGGGGATGGCGATGAGCGCGGCCAGGTGCAGCACCACATCGCAGCCGCGCATGGCCGTGCGCACGCCGTTGCCATCGCGGATGTCGCCCTGGAAAACGTCCAGGCTCTTCTTGAGCTCCGGCTCGAAGCTGTCCAGCCAGCCCCAGGAGGAGAAGGCGTTGTAGTGCACAAAGGCGCGCACGTCATGCCCCTCGCGCACCAGCCGCTCCACCAGGTGCGAACCGATGAAGCCGCCCGCGCCGGTGACCAGAATCTTTTTGCCCAGAAGCTCCATGCCTGCTCCTCTCTTCTGTCAACAATATCCCAAGCGAACGACAAAAACCGCCCGCCGGACATCGCCCATTGGTGGCACGATCAATAGAGAAAGAGGGCAGGAATTGCAAGGCGGCGCCCCATGCGCCCCTTCCGCCCGCCGCCCGCCGCGCGCGCCGGGCTCTTGGCAAGCCGCACAGGTCAAGCTACTGTCGTTCCAAACATTCCCAAAGGAGCCCCCCATGCATCATAAGATGACCCTCAGATCCTTCTTCCTGGCCCTGGCCCTTGTTCTCCTGCTGGTCTCCGCCGCCTTTGCCGGGAAGAACACCGTGCACTTCTTCGTGGTCCCGTCCAGCGTGTCGGCCCAGAAGATCCCGGCCTTGAACGACTTTCTGGTCAAGACAGCCGGGGGCTTCACTGCCGCGCGCAGCCACGGCCGCGGGCCGGGCAGCACCGACCGCAAGATCAAGCTGGACAACTGGAGCTACACCGTGGCTGCGGACAAGGACCTGTCGGGGGAGATCATGGACTACCTGAAGACCCAGTGCGGCCTGCCCGGCGTGTTCATGCTGGTCTACGAGGCCGACAGGCCTGGGCTGTAGGGCAAAAGCCACAAAAATGGCCGCCTCCAGAGTGCTGGGGGTGGCCTTTTTATCTGCCCCTTGGCAAGCCCGCCCGCTTTGGCTAGTCTTGCGCCCACACCACACCGCAAGGAGCCCCACATGACCCTTCTCTCCGCCCAGGTTTCCAGCTACATGGACCGCTCGTCCTGGATCCGCCGCATGTTCGAGGCCGGGATCGAGCTCAAGAAGCAGTTTGGCGAGGACCAGGTCTGCGACTTCAGCCTGGGCAACCCCGACCTGCCGCCGCCCGCCTGCGTCTGCCAAAGCCTGCACGAGATCGCCGACGAGGCCGTTGCCCCCTTCGCCTTCGGCTACATGCCGAACTTCGGCTACCCACATGTGCGCGAAGCCCTGGCCGAAACAGTCAGCAAGGAACAGGGCGTGCCCGTGGCCGCGACCGACCTGGTCATCACCTGCGGCGCGGCCGGGGCCATCAACGCCTTCTACCGCGCCGTCATCACCCCCGGCGACGAGATCCTGTGCCCGGCGCCCTACTTCGTGGAGTACGGCTTCTACGTGGAGAACCACGGCGGCGTCTTGAAGACCGCGCCAGCCAAGCCCGGCACCTTCGACCTGGACGTGGCCGCGCTGGAAGCCGCCATCACCGACAAGACGGCCGTGGTGCTCATCAACTCGCCCAACAACCCCACCGGCGTGGTCTACCCGCGCGAGACCCTGGTGGAGCTGGCCGCCATGCTCACGCGCCGAAACGCCGGGCGCACGCGGCCCATCTTCCTGCTGGCCGACGAGCCCTACCGCTTCCTGGCCTTTGACGGCGTGGAAGTGCCCTCGCTTTTGCCGCTGTACCCGTACACCGTTGTGGTCAGCTCCTTCTCCAAGAACCTTTCGCTGGCCGGAGCGCGCGTGGGCTACGCCCTGGTGAACCCGGCCATGCCGGGCAAGGACGAGCTTGTGGCGGGCATCATCCTGGCCAACCGCATCCTGGGCTTCGTCAATGCGCCCGCCCTGGCCCAGAAGCTCCTGGCCAAGACCCTGGGCTCCCAGGTGGACGCGAAGATCTACGCCGGACGCCGCGACGCCATGCGCGAGGTGCTGGACGCCGCAGGCTACACCTACCCCCTGCCGCGCGGCGCGTTCTACTTCTTCCCCCAGGCTCCGGGCGGCGACGACGTGGCCTTTGTGCAGCTGCTGCTGGAGGAACGCATCCTGGCCGTGCCGGGCAAGGGCTTCGGCTGCCCCGGCCACTTCCGCCTGGCCTTCTGCGTGGGCGAGGACGTCATCCGCCGCGCCGCAGACGGCTTCAAACGCGCCCTGGACAAAGCCAAGGCATAGGAGAGGCAATGAGCACGAACTCCCCCCAGGACAAGGCATTGCGAATCGGCTGGATCGGCACCGGGGTCATGGGCCTGTCCATGTGCGGACACTTGATGGCCGCCGGGCACCCGGCCACGGTCCACAACCGCACCCGTTCCAAGGCCCAGCCCCTGCTGGACCGTGGCGCTGCCTGGGCCGACAGCCCCGGCAAAGTGGCCGAGGCCTCGGACATCGTCTTCAGCATCGTGGGCTTTCCGGACGACGTGCGGCGCGTCTATCTGGCCGAGGACGGCGTGCTGGCGGGGCTCAAGCCCGGCGGCGTGGCCGTGGACATGACCACCACCAGCCCCACGCTGTCCGTGGAGATTTTCGCGGCCGCGCAAAAGAAGGGCCAGCACACCCTGGATGCGCCGGTGTCCGGCGGCGACGTGGGCGCGAAGAACGCGGCCCTGTCCATCATGGTCGGCGGCGAGGCAGCGGTCTTCGACCGTGTTCGGCCTCTTTTCGAATGCATGGGCAGGATCATCCTGCACCAGGGACCGGCCGGGGCCGGGCAGCACACCAAGATGTGCAACCAGATCGTCATCGCCGGGAGCATGATCGGCGTGTGCGAGAGCCTGCTCTACGCCACCCGCGCCGGGCTCGACCCGCAGGCCCTGCTCGGATCCATCTCCAAGGGCGCGGCAGGCTGCTGGAGCCTGGAGAACCTGGCCCCGCGCATCCTCAAGGGCGACTATGCTCCGGGCTTCATGATCGACCACTTCATCAAGGACATGGGCATCGCCCTGGAAGAGGCGCAACGCATGGGCCTCAAGCTGCCGGGGCTGGAGCTGGTGCACGGGCTCTACAGCCAGGCGGCCCAGGACGGCCACGGCCGCGACGGCACCCAGGCGCTGTTCCTGGCCCTCAAGAAGCTGTCCGCGTAGCCCCTTTTCCACACCCGCAGCACACCAGCACCGAACCGAAAGGGCTGGCCCGGATGAAACCTGGGCCAGCCCTTTCAGCTTGTGCGGGTCAGGGGTCGCGCGGCTCTTTGAGCACGCTCCCCTCTTCATCCTGTCTCCTTTCCTCTCTTAAACGGGGCCAACCGCGCGCGGGGCTTTCGAGCGTCTGCGCTCGAAAACCCGCGCGCATTGCCGACGCCAGCCAAGCCTCCAGCCTCTTGCCCAGGCCCAGGCCAATGGGGTGTCCAGAGGGCCTCAGGCCCTCTGGCGGGGGCCGCGTCAGCCGTTATGTTGAGCGGTCTTCCGCGAATCTTACGGCTGTCGACAGCATCGATAGGGGCAGCGATGAAGCCGCCGCTCACGCAGAACAGTCCGGCGTGGCTCCAGCCAGCGGCCATGAGCGCGCCGCCGATGAATGGTCCGGCGAAGAAGCCCGCGTCCACGGCCACCATCATCAGGTTGGCGTTGTAGGCCCGCAGGTTTGGCGGCGAAACCTGAAGCATGCTGGAATTCAGGAGCGGCATGGACAGGGCGATGCCCGAGCCATAGAGCACGGCCATGCTGAAGAGCACCAGCGGTATGCCGGCCCAGCCGAAGAGCGGCACCAGCACGGCCAGTTCGAGGAAGGCGAAGAACAGCAGGCGGCCCTTGTCCACGCGGTCCAGCAGATGCCCGCAGGTGACGCGCAGGGTGATGGTGGCGGCGTTGGCGTAGGTGAAGAACATGCCGGGGTTGCCCGCGCCGAGGAGCACGGCGAAGTCGCGCATGAAGAAGAAGACGATGGAGTGCCCGGCCACCAGGAACAGGTTGGCCAGGATGAGCAGGAACACGGACGGGTCGCGGAGCCCCTGGCGCACTTCGACCCAGCTGGGCTTGAGCAGGTGCGAGGGGTGCAGGGTCAGGGCCAGGGCGCGGGTGCGCCGGCCGAGCGGCCGCAGCAGCAGGAAGGCCGGGAGCATGAGCGGCGCGGCCAGGGCGTAGGCTGCGCCGTGTCCGGGCAGGTAGGGCAGCACCAGCTCCACGAAGGGCGGCATGAGGGCATAGGGCAAGAGGATGGTCACGGAGAACAGGCCGAAGCCCTGGGCGCTTTTTTCGCGTGGGAGCAGCGCCGTGAGCACGCCCATGAGCCCGCCCACGAGAATGACGAAGCCCATGCCGTGCAGCACGCGCACCAGCGCCAGCAGGAGGACGGACGTGGTGAAGGGGTAGCAGAGCAGGGCCACCGTGGCTAGGCACAGGCCCACGCGCATGAAGCGCACGCTGTTGCCCAGCGTCAGGAACCGGCCCAGGAAGGGCCGCACCAGGAGCGCGGTGAAGGGCTCCAGGGCGAGCAGCGGCCCGCGCCAGGCCGGGGGGATGCCCAGCTCGGTCAGGTAGCTGTAGAAGCTGTAAAAGATGGCGATGTTGCAGAAGGCCAGCACGCTGATGGCGCAGAGGGACATAAACTCGAAGGTCCAGATGCTCGGCGGATCCTGCGGCAGGCCTGAAGGTCCCGCGCCCGGTCCGGGAGCAGGCCTGGTGTTGCTCTGGTTCATGTCCGGGTACCGGCCACGATGCCGAGGACCTCGCGCAGGGCCTGCAAAAACTCCTGCATCACCGGGAGCTGAACCATGCTCACGCGTATCCAGTTGGGGAAGCGGAAGCCGGTCATGGTGCGCACCATGATTCCCCGGCGCATCAGGTGGCGGTAAATGAGCGAGTCCGAGACCGGGGTCTCGACCATGACGAAGTTGCCCGCGTTCGAGACGTACTTCAGGCCCAGTTCGTCAAAGGCGGGCAGCAGCAGGGCCTTGGCCTCGGCCACCATCAGGCGCGTGGCGGCGATGTGCCCCGCGTCGTCCTTGAGGGCGGCTGCAGCTGCGGGCTGGCCCATGGAGTTGACCGAATAGACGATGTGCGTGCGCCGGATGTAGTCCACGACCTCTTTTTGCCCGCAGACGTAGCCCACGCGCAGGCCAGCGAGCGCGTACATCTTGGAGAAGGTGCGGAAGACCACCACGTTCTTGTGGCGCTCCATGAGCTCCATGCCGTCCGGAAAGCGCTCGTCGTCCACATACTCGCAGTACGCCTCGTCGATGACCACGATGGCCCGCCCGGCGACCCCGCGCAGGAAGCGCTCCATCACGTCGCGGTCCCACCACGTGCCTGTGGGGTTGTTGGGATTGCAGACGAACAGGATCTTGGTGCGCGAGTCCATGGCCGCGAGCATGGCGTCGGGATCGAAGGCCCAGTTGTTGAGCGGGATCAGCCGGGCCTCGAAGCCCGAGAACTCGGCCACCCACTCGTACACGGCAAAGGTCTTGTCTGCGGTGATGATGTTGTCGCCCTTCTCGCAGAAAGCTTTTATGACGCTGGCGATGACCTCGCAGGAGCCGTTGCCCACCAGGAAGCGCTCCGGGTCCTTGCCGAAGCGCTCGGAGAGCGCGGTGCGCAGGGTGTAGCAGTCGCCGCTGGGGTAGATGGCCGAGCGCCGCGACTCGAAGGCCTCGATGACAGCGCGCGCGTTGGGTGGCGGCCCCAGGGCGTTCTCGTTGTTGTTCAGGCGGTGCAGGTGGTCCACCCCATACTGGCGCATGAGGTCCGGGTCCGGGCGGCTCGGCGTGTAGGCTTCAAAGGCCCGGATGTGCTCCGGGACGAGCTCAGCTATGGACGGCATGTTGGCACACCAGCATGTCAGAGGCGCCCGCGTGGGGCAGCACGAGCCTGGGCACGAAGCCGCAGGCGCTCAGGGCCGGGAACAGCGCGCCCTGCCAGGGCTCGGAGAGGTCCAGGTGCAGCAGGATGTCGCTTGTGCCCTGCTCGTGGATGGCCTCCACGTGGGCTTTCAGGCTGGCCTCGATGTCGCGGCCGTCGAGCAGGGGGCGCAGGATGGCCAGGGAGCGCAGGCGGTCCAGGCTGGTGGCCAGGAGCGAATGCTCGGGCAGCCGCGCCGGGGGCGTGGGCTCTGCGGCGAGCAGGTCGCGGGAGAAGGCCAGGCGGTCGTACTCGCGCCGCAGGAAGGGGAAGAGGTCCGGGTGCGCCCAGACCGCCGCGCCCGCATCCTCGCGCAGGTGGCGGAAAAAGGCGGGCTGTTCGACGGACTCAGAGCCCTCCGCGCCGCGCAGGGTCAGGTTGCCCAGGGACTCGAACCAGCCCTGCGGCAGGTCGGCCGTGGGCCGCTCGCTGAAGGCGCACAAGACCTCGGTGCGGGCCACGCGGGCCAGGAAGCCCTCGGTGAGCAGGCGCGCCGTGTCCTGCGCCAGCTGGGGATCAAAAACGTACGGGCCGGAGAAGACCACGGCGCGGCGGCCGGAAGCGCGCCAGCAGAGGAGCCCGGCCGGGCGGTCGGCGGTGTCCAGGGCCAGCAGGGCCTGGTACTGTCCACAGGCCACCATGTCCGCGAAGCGCGCGGGCCGGGTGAAGCTGTGCGGGCGCAGGCGCGCGGGGTAGCGTCCGGCGGCCAGGAGCGCGGCGTGCTGCAAGGTTCCGGCCGTGGGCGCGGGTTCCAGGCGCAGGGGCGGGCTCAGGCGCTGCGGCGTGGTGATGGCCTCGGCTTCGGGGTACACGCGGTCGACCTCGGCGTGCAGATGGAAGACATCCGGGCCGGAACGCGTGAGGCCGCAGCGGTCCGTGGTGCGTGCGGCCACCAGCAAACCCAGCTCAAGGTCCTCGCCCGCCTCCAGGTCCACGCTGGCGGCGAAGTTGAGCGCGCGCAGGCTGACCTCCCCGGCCCGGAAGCGGAAATCCGCGCGGGTGAAGGTGCCGCCCTGGGACAGGGTCAGGCGGATGGGCTCCTCGCGCCCTGCGTGGCGGCAGAGGTAGGCGAAGAACTCCTCCACGGCCAGGGCCAGGCGCAGGGCTCCACCCGAGTCCAGGCCGAAGACCTGGGCGGCATTCTCTGCCGCGGCTGCGGCGGAGGGCAGAAAGGCCGTTTCGGGCGGCAGCTCCAGCACAAGCTGAGGCGGGGCATGCTGGGACAAGGTGGATGCGGGCACGGCGTCCTCGGTGGCTTGAGTGCGGGAGGGCAACGCCCTCTCGTTTTATCCAGGATAGCAGAGCGCAACGCGGCGGGCAACCGGGCCGAGGGGGCCGTTTCGGCCTTGGGTCTGTGGGCTCGGCCCGCTACGGCACATGCCGGAATTGGCAAGCTGCGCCCAGCGCCCTGGCGCGGCTTTGCTCCGGTATGTCATTTTCGCCAAGAAAAATTCGTGTCATTCCCGGACATGGCACGAGTCCATTACAAAGTTGTCATAATCAGCGACAAAATTGACTTTGCATGAGCCGAGATTGTGGCTAAGAAGATTCCGCCGCCACGCGGGGCAGGCGGCAGTCCCTCATTTTCCGGCATTTCCCGGCTGGCGTTATCTGCCGGGAGCCGCACACCGTGCCCCATGCAAGGGAGAATCGCATGACCCAGGCGCCCATGATCCAGGCGGGTGACACCGCGTTCGTCCTCATCAGCGCCGCCCTGGTGCTGCTCATGACGCCGGGCCTGGCCCTGTTCTACGGCGGCATGGTGCGCGGCAAGAACGTGCTCGGCACCATCATGCAGAGCTTTTTCCTCATCGCGCTGATCAGCATGGAGTGGGTGGCCCTGGGCTATTCCATGAGCTTCGGCCCGGACGTGGCCGGAATCACCGGCAACCTGGCCTGGGCCTGGGTCACGGGCGTGGGCGCGGCCCCCAACGCCGACTACGCCGCCACCATCCCGCACTCGGTGTTCATGATCTACCAGTGCATGTTCGCGGTCATCACCCCCGCGCTCATCACCGGCGCCTTTGCCGAGCGCGTGCGCTTCGCGCCGTTTCTGGTGTTCAGCCTGCTCTGGACGGTGCTTGTCTACAACCCGGTCTGCCATTGGGTCTGGGGCGTGGGCGGCTGGCTCAAGCTCCTGGGCGTGGTGGACTTCGCGGGCGGGCTGGTGGTGCACCTGACCTGCGGCGCGGCGGCCCTGGCTGCGGTCTTCGTCGTCGGCCCGCGCCGCGACTACGGCAAGCGCCAGTTCTTCCCGCACAACCTGCCCATGACGCTGCTCGGCACCGGGCTGCTGTGGTTCGGCTGGTTCGGCTTCAACGGCGGCAGCGCGCTGGCCGCCGACGGCGTGGCGGCCACGGCCTTTGTGGCCACGCACATGGGCGGCATGGCCGGCATGGCCATGTGGATCATCGTGGAGTGGTGGCACCGAGGCAAGCCTACCACGCTGGGCGCGGCTTCCGGCGCTGTTGCGGGCCTGGCCACCATCACCCCGGCGGCCGGGTTCGTCACCGCGCCCTCGGCCATCTGCATCGGCCTCATCGCGGGCGCGGCCTGCTACCTGGGCGTGATGTTCAAGGCGCGCCTGGGCTACGACGACAGCCTCGACGTGGTGGGCATCCACGGCCTGGGCGGGCTCATGGGCACGCTGCTGGCGGGTTTGCTGGCCACCAAGGCCGTGAACCCGAACGGCGTGGACGGCCTGTTCTACGGCAACGCCAGCCAGTTCGGCATCCAGGCCATTGGCGTGCTGGCTGTGGGCGCGTACGCCCTGGTGGTCAGCTGGGCGCTGCTCAAGGCCGTCAACGCGACCATGGGCCTGCGCCTCTCGCCCGAGGCCGAGAACACCGGTCTGGACCAGGCCGAGCACACCGAGACGGCTTACAGCGACAGCCTGGACGCTGGCGCGCGCATGTAGCCCCGCCCCCAAACGCACCCCCGGCCCCCGGCGTGGACACCCGTCTGCGCCGGGGGCCTTTGGTTTGTGGCGTCGATCAGTTGTTGCCTAAGCGTACTGGATGAGCTTCCAGGTGACCGCCTTGCCGTCGTAGGGCGGCATGGTGTTACCCTTGGCGATGGGCGCGGTGGTCGACGGGGTGCTCGTCACTTTCCAAACGCCGGACTCTGGACATTTTTGGCCAGTGGATGCGGTGGTGCCAATAGGCTCCTTAGTCATATTTAACCTCCTGTATCGTTTGTCAGAGTGTTGGCGTAGACGCAAGAAAATGTCAACATAAATATAGTGTCGTTTAATGTGTGACGGCCAGCCGTGTGTGTGGGGTCTGCGTTGACGCTGCCCCGCGCCAGAGGCATAGTGGCGTCGCAAAACCCCGGCACCCCCGGCAACACGACGACACCAAGAAGGAGATCCCCCATGGACGCACCGGTTCTGAAGCAGCGCGAAAAGCTCGCAGGGCACATCATCCAGCACCTGGGCAAGCGCAAGATGGACGGCAGCTTTGCCCCAACTGCGGCCGAGGCCAAGGCCCAGGTGCTGCGGCTCATCGGCGCCATGAAGACCCCGACAAGCGTCATCCGCTGCGGCTCGGAGACCGTGGGCGGCCTGGGCCTGTGGGCGGACATCGCGGCCCTGTCCGGGGTGACGCTCATGGACCCCTATGCGCCAGGCCTGAGCAAGGAGCAGGGCGCCGAGGTGCGCCGCCAGGGCCTGCTGGCCGACGTGCTGGTGGCAAGCTCCAACGCCATCACCATGGACGGGCGGCTGGTGAACCTGGACGGCACGGGCAACCGCGTGGCGGGCATGCTCTTCGGGCCGAAAAAGGTCATCCTGGTGGTGGGCATGAACAAGGTGGCCCAGGACGTGGCGGCCGCCCAGGACCGCGTGCGCGCCTATGCCGCCCCGGCCAACAACATGCGTCTGGGCGAGGCCTACGGCCTGAAGAATCCCTGCCTGGAGGACGGCCGCTGCCACCAGTGCATGAGCGAGACCAAGATCTGCAACATCTGGACGATCATCGAGGGCCAGGCCGTGCGCGGCCGCATCCACGTGGTGCTGGTGGCCGAGGACCTGGGCTACTAGGCCCGACAGACTGTTCACGTATAAAAAAAGCCCCGGCTTGACCGGGGCTTTTTGCGTTGCGCGGGAAGGCTTGTCGACGGCTAGCAGGCGGAGTCTTCGGGGAAGGTGACCTGCACCTGCTCCTCGTCGCCCACGCGGGGCTTGATCTCGCCGATGACGTGGCAGGGCGTGTCCATGGCCGAGAGCCGGTCCATGACGTCGTCCACGGCGTCCTTCTTGACCACGAGGGCGAAGCCGATGCCCGTGTTGAAGATCTGCAGCATCTCCGGCCAGGACAGCTGGCCCTGGTCCTTGAGCCACTGGAATACCGGGGCCACCGGCCAGGAGCCGAAGCGCACGTGCGCGGTGACGCCCGTGGGCAGCACGCGCGGCAGGTTGTCGTAGAAGCCGCCGCCGGTGATGTGGCACATGCCCTTGATGGGCAGGTCGCGCAAAACGTTCAGCACCGGCTGCACATAGATGCGCGTGGGCGCCATGAGCGCGTCTGCCACGGTGCCCTCGCCGCCGGGCAGGGGGTCGGAGCCCTTGAGGCCCGAGGCGTCGAAGATCTTGCGGATGAGGGAGTAGCCGTTGGCGTGCGGGCCGGTGGAGGCCAGGCCGATGATCACGTCGCCGTGGCCGATCCGGGAGCCGTCGATGATGTTGTCGTAGTCCACCATGCCCACGCAGAAGCCGGAGAGATCGTACTCGCCGTCAGCGTAGAAGCCGGGCATCTCGGCGGTCTCGCCGCCAAGCAGCGCGCACTTGGACTGGTTGCAGCCCTCCACGATGCCCGCGACGACCCGCACCGCGACCTCGGAGTCGAGCTTGCCGGTGGCGAAGTAGTCGAGGAAGAATAAAGGCTTCGCGCCCTGGACCAGCACGTCGTTGACGCTCATGGCCACCAGGTCGATGCCGATGGTGTCGTGCCCGCCGAAGGCGAAGGCCAGCTTGAGCTTGGTGCCCACGCCGTCCGTGCCGGAGACGAGCACCGGGGCATGAATGTTGCTTAAGTCAGGCTTGAACAGGCCGCCGAAGCCGCCGATCCCAGAGAGCACGCCCTTGCCATGGGTGCCCTGGGCCAGGGCCTTGATACGCTCAACGAACTGGTTGGCCTCGTCGATGTTGACCCCGGCGGCCTTGTAGGCATCGGCGCGGTTGGACATGCTCCGTGATCCTCCGTTTGGTGCGCGGCCCAAAGGTGAGCCGTTGCGTTACTCTGCTTGAAAAGCATATACTGAAACCGGGCGCAACTCAAACCCTAAATCCCGGGCCTGGCGGTCCGGCCGCCCTGGAGGCACCATGCGTCAGAAACCCGGCATGCTCGCGCTGGCTGCGACCTGTGTCCTGCTCTTCCCGGTTCTGGCCCAGGGGCAGGTGAACAGCGTCCGCGGCCCGGTGCAGGCCCCCGTGCGCCTGGAGATCAGGGACAAGGCTCCGGACAATGCTCCGGACAAGGCCCAGAATGCGGACAACGGCACCCGGCCCTCCAAGTTCCCGAACATCGACACGGCGAAAAACCGCCGGGACTATGACATGAGCACGCCGAAGGCCCAGGGCATCCGCCTGGGGCGCGACGAGGAAACGGGCGACACGGTCATGGGCAGCACCCCGCCGAAGAAGAAGCGCCAGGACGACCCCTACGCCAACCCGCCCATCGAGGTCCGGCCCATCGTCATCCCGCCACATCGCTAGGCCCACGCCCGCTGGCTGCGCGCGCCTGAAGCGCCCGACTGCCCGGTGCCGGGAGCGGTGCACCGCGCCTCTGAGGGGCTTGCCGCGCGGGCATGCCGCACCCAGCAAAGCCGACTCCGGGGAGGGGGCGGTTAGCCCTGGCCGATGCCCTTTTCGCGGTAGAGGTCCAGGTTCCACTTGAAGACGAACTTGCCCAGCCCGCCCACCTCGTCGAACTTCAGGGGGCGCCAGATCAGCCGCCGGTCGTCGTCGATGAAGCCCTCGGAGATGAACTCGAAGCCCATGGCGGTTTCGCCCTTTTGCGAGTCGCTGAAGGTGTTGCGCAGGATGGCGTTGACCCAGAAGGACGCCGCAGTGGCGCCGGGCTCGGCCACGGCCTCGAAGTGGAAGGAGAAGTGCTCGCCCTTGCGCTGCTCGGGCAGAACCTGGTTCATGAGCGTGTTGCTGACGAGCAGGCGCATGCCGTTGGCGGAAAAATTGTCCACCTTGAGCCCGCGCGCGGCGTCGGTGGCGCTGTCCATGAGGGGCTTGGTGTCCCCGAGCATGGCGCCCGAGGGCAGCTCGCGCCAGAACCTGAGGGTGGGCACCTTGCGCTGGTCCACGCTGACGCGCACGCTGCGGCGCAGCTGGGCGCTTTTGACGGTTTCGGGCAGGTCCATGGTGAAATGAATCATGCCGCTGGGGCGCTGCTCCAAGGCGCTGATGCGCGTCTGGAAGGTCAAAAACTGCTCGCGGCCCTTGGTCTCGCGGTCGTGGATGCGGAAAAAGCAGGAGAGCTCGGAGCCGACCCAGCTGTTGGACGAGCCCTTGAGGGCCGAGACCTCCAGGGTGAGGCTCGTGTCGTCGAATTCGATGAGCGTGGCGGTGATGTCCTTGAGGCTGGTGACCCGTTCGTCGAAGTCGAGCTTGAGCTTGGCACGCTGGTCACGGATGTCCTCCAGCATGTCGAGCACCATTCTGCGCCTGCGCGCATCGTCGATCTTGTCGTCCTTGGTCCAAAGAGCACACACCTGCAGGGAACCTCGCCGTTGTTATGTGGAACTAGAAACAACTTCCCGACCTGAGGGGGGGGCGGTCTGCCATGGGTAATGCCTAGAGCGCTTGCAATCCTTGGTCCAGAGGCAGGGCTAATGCACGCAAGCGCTGGACGGCTGGTTGGGGTCGGCCCCGCCGGCCTCCAGCTTGCGCCGGTATTCCTTGACCTGGTCGAGCCCCTTCCAGCCCTCGTACATCTCGGCCCAGTCGGAAAAGGGCAGCTTCTCGGCGTCCAGGTAGGCTTCGTGGCCCTTCATCCACACGCCGAAGACGTACATCTCGATCTTGAAGGCCTTGCCGTCCAAGGTGCGCGCCACCACTTCGGGGGCGTACTTGGAGCCGTCGAAGCGCGCGCCCACAAAGGCGCAGACCATGGTCTGGCTCTGTTCGTAGGAGATCTCGGAGTTGTTGAACATATCGGCCAGGCCGCTTAAGCCTTCATACTTGGTGTGGATCTCTGACAGGTCGTCCTGGGGGATCTCGATGAACAGCTTGCCGTCACGCTCGACGACGTAGTAGTGCCGCAGCCACTGCTCGAACATGAAAACCTGAGCGATGTCCGCCACCGCCGAAGCGTATTGGTCGCCTGCCATGAAAGTTACCTCTATATAATAGTATTCGTGGGGCATGGCCCCGCTTCCTGGATAATGGGCATCATCCGCTTTCCCGTCAAGTGGAACTCGGGCCGCGCGGGCAAGGCCGCAGCGCTTTACAAGGGCAGCGATGTGCGGTAGGAAGCCTCGCATCTAAGGCGCGCAAGACGCGCATTTTCCCAGGAGGAAACATGGGCAAGCACAAGAAAGTCGAACGCATGAAGGAAATCGGACGCCGCCGCAAGCGTCGCGAAGAGCGCCTCAAGGAGCGCATCCGCGAAGCCAAGGCAGCGGTCAAGGGCAAATAGGCAAGGTTAGGCGGGCGGCTCTCGGGCCGCCTCATCCTTTCAGAGTCCGCGACAAGCGGGCAGACCCCTCTCTGGAGGAGGAAACATGCCCATCTACGAGTACAGTTGCCAGGACTGCAAGCAGATCTTCGAGGACTGGCAGAAGGACTACGAGGAGCGGGACATTCCCTGTCCCGTGTGCAACGGCCACGCCAGCAGGCTCATCTCGAGCACCAACTTCGTGCTCAAGGGCGGCGGCTGGTATGCCAGCGGCTACACGGACAGGCCAGCGCCTCCGGAAACCGCCTCGGCGGCCTCCGGCGCCAGCTGCCCGGCCTCCAAGGCTCCCGCAGCCCCGGTTGAGTCCTGCGCCTGCCCCGGCAAGGCCGAGCCGGTAAAGACGAAGCCGGCAACGCCCACGGCGGTGGCGAGCTAGACCCAAAGAAACAAGGCAGCCCCCGGCTGCCTTTTTCATGGATGCGGCGCAGGCCTTGGCGCCCCCCCGTGGTTGACCGCTCCGCTCCAGGCGGCCGCCTCCGCGCCGCCCGAACCTTGCACCCCCACAGGGAGAGACGCATGATCGAACGCTATTCACGACCCGAAATGTCCGCCCTGTGGACCATGGAAGCCCGCTTCGGCTCCTGGCTCGAGGTCGAGCTGGCCGTGTGCGAGGCCTGGACCAGGCTTGGCGTCATCCCCGAGGCCGACATGGCCGAGATCCGCGCCAAGGCCGCCTTTGACGTGGCGCGCATCCTTGAGATCGAGGAGAAGACCCGCCACGACGTCATCGCCTTTCTGACGGCCGTGGAGGAGAAGGTCGGGCCTTCCGCACGCTTCATCCACCTGGGCTGCACCAGCTCTGACATCGTGGACACGGCCAACGCGCTGCTTTTGGTGCGCGCGGGCAGGATGATCCTGGCCGACATCGACCGCGTTCTCGCGGTGCTGAAGGACATGGCGCTCGCCCACAAGGACCTGATGTGCATGGGCCGCACCCACGGCATCCATGCCGAGCCCACCAGCTTCGGCCTCAAGATGGCCGGTTTTTTTGCCGAGTTCGCCCGGCACAGGGAGCGCTTCGTGGCTGCGCTGGAGAACATCCGCGTGGGCAAGATCTCCGGCGCCGTCGGCACCTATGCCCACCTCTCGCCCGAGCTGGAGGCCCACGCCTGCGAGCTCCTGGGCCTGGCCGTGGACCCGGTCTCCACCCAGATCATCCAGCGCGACCGCCACGCCCACTACTTCACCACCCTGGCCCTGCTGGGCGGCGGAGTGGAGCGCCTGTGCACCGAGCTGCGTCACCTGCAGCGCACCGAGGTGCTGGAGGTGGAGGAGGGCTTCGCCAAGGGCCAGAAGGGCTCCAGCGCCATGCCGCACAAGAAGAATCCCATCAGCGCCGAGAACCTCTGCGGACTCTCGCGCCTGCTCCGGACCAACGCCATCGCCAGCATGGAGAACATGCCCCTCTGGCATGAGCGCGACATCTCGCACTCGAGCGTGGAGCGCGTCATCATGCCCGACTCCACCATCCTGGCCGACTACATCCTGCACCGCCTGGCCGGGCTCTTGAAGAATCTGCGCGTGATCCCGGAGAACATGGCCCGCAACCTGGACAGCTCTTTTGGCCTGTTCTACTCCCAGCGTGTGCTGGTGGGCCTGCTGGACACGGGCCTGCCCCGGCAGAAGGCCTACGAGCTGGTTCAGGCCGCAGCCATGCGCTCCTGGGACCAGCGCCGTCCGTTCAAGGGCGAGGTGCTCGCAGATGTTGAGATTCGCAAAAACTTAAGTCTAGAAACTCTTGAAAGATTGTTTGACCCCTGCTATTACCTGCGGCACGTATCTACTGTGTATGCGCGCGTGTTCGGCTAGTGCCAGGAGTGAATAGTGAAAGATTTGAAGGCCAAGCTGGCGCGTCATCTGATGGCGCTCTCCTACGTTCAGGGCGAGGTGACCCTCACCTCGGGCCGGAAGAGCGATTATTATTTTGATTGCAAGCAGACCGCGCTGCATCCTGAGGGCGGCTTTCTCATCGGCAAGCTTTTCCTTTCCATGCTCAGGGGCTCGGACGCGCGCGGCGTGGCCGGCATGACCCTGGGCGCCGATCCGCTGGTGGCGGCGGTCAGCGTGCTCTCGTACATCGAGGGCTGCCCCCTGCCGGCCATGATCATCCGCAAGGCCTCCAAGGGCCACGGCACCGACCAGTACCTTGAAGGACTGAAAAACTTCCAAAAGGGTGATACCGTTGCCCTGCTGGAGGACGTGGTCACCACCGGGGGCACGCTCATCACCTCGGCCGAGCGGTTGCGCGCGGCAGGGTTCAACGTCGGGGCCGTGCTCTGCGTGCTGAACCGCGAGGAGGGCGGGCCGGAGCGCCTGGCCGGGGCCGGACTCTCGCTTCAGTCCATTTTTACGCGCAACGAGCTTTTGGCCGCAGCCAAGGGCTAGTCTTCCAACAACGGGCGTCCCAGCTGCGCGAGCCGAATGGGACGGGACGCCGAAACCGACGTGGAAGAGCCTTTGAAAGTTGTACGCATCGCAATACTTCTCGCCACTCTGGCGCTCTCGCCCGGCCTGGGCCTGGCCGCCGGTTCCGGTGCGTCTTCGGCCGCGGCCGCTCCCGGTTGGGTCACCCAGGTCTCCTCGCACACCGGGGTGCCGGAGTTCATGATCGGCATCGACAAGGACACCCAGACCTTCTTCATGTTCACCAAGAAAAGCCCGCTTGAGGTCTCGCGCAAGCTGCCCTGCACCACCGGCTCCACCCCCGGCGACAAGATGCGCGAGGGCGACATGCGCACCCCCGAGGGCGTGTACTTCGTGGAAGAGAAGGTCCCCGGCAAGCTCGACTACGGCCTCTACGGCGACCACGCCTTCAGCCTGAACTACCCGAACCCGGTGGACCGCCTCAAGGGCAAGACCGGCCACGGCATCTGGATCCACGGCCGCGGCAAGCAGTTCGTCAGCAACGACACCAAGGGCTGCGTTGCCCTGACCGCCCAGGACATCTCGGCCCTGAACGGGCACATCCCCCCGGGCACGCCCGTGGTCATCGCCAAGAAGCTCTCCTGGACCAAGGAGGCCGGCGCCTCCGAGCAGACCGCGCACCTTCTGGCCGACCGCGTGCGCCACTGGGCCAGCGACTGGCAGAAGAAGAGCGACCATTTCTTCGAGTATTTCCAGCCCGAGAAGTTCGCCCAGACCGAGGGTATGAGCTTTGCGGCCTTCAAGAGCCACAAGCAGGGCATCTTCAGTCGCCAGCCCTGGATCAACGTCATGGTCGACAATGTGCGCGTCCTCCAGGGCCCGGACTACTGGGTCACCACCTTTGAGCAGTACTACCGCACCCAGGACCTCATCTCGGCCGTGGGCAAGCGCTTCTACTGGCAGAAGGACAAGGACGGCGCCTGGCGCATCGTGGGCGGCGAGTACACAGAGGCCTCGCCCGGTATTGAGGCCCGGTACCTCTCCTCCAAGCGCGCCGATATGGACCGCCTGCTCAAGGGCTGGCTGGAGGCCTGGCTGGCTGCGGACGTGGACAAGTACATGAGCTATTACGCGGACGACGCCACCAACGGCAAACAGACCAACGCCAAGGCCATGCGTGATTACAAGGCCGCGCTGTGGGTCAGCAAGACGCCCACGCGCATCGCCGCCGACAAGGTTGAGGTGGCCATGCACCAGAAGGGCTTCAAGGTCAGCTTTGTGCAGACCTATGAAGACTCCGCCGGGCAGTCGGACAAGGGCCAGAAGACCCTGGTCCTCGCGCCCAAGGGCGACTCCTTTGTCATCCTGAGTGAAACCTGGAGCAAGATGTGACCAAGGACAGCAATTTCAGCGTCCTGTTCATGCGCGACGACTCGGATGTGAAAACATTCCGGGTCAGTCCCAGGCGGCTCAAGCTTCTGCTCTGGACCTCCGGGGTTCTGGGCCTGGCCGTGCTGGTGGCCCTGGCCGTGGGCCTGCGCTCCTTTGTTGGCTACCGCGTGCTCTTGAACGAGCGCCGCAGCCTGGAGTCCAACCTGGCCGAAGCCCAGGTGTCCCTGGAGCGGCTGGGCAACCTCGACAAGATCCAGAAGTCCCAGGGGGGCGCCAAGGACTCCGGCCCGGCCAAGAACCAGGCCGAGGGCAAGGCCTCGCCCGCCGTGACCCAGCGCGTCTTCGCCCAGGTCAACACCGGGGCCATGACCGTGGAGAACTTCCGCAGCCAGTTCGGCTCGCAGACCCTGAGCGTCACCTTTGACCTGAACAACCGCGTCAGCGGGTCGCTGTCCGGCGACATCCGCCTGCTGCTCCTGCGTAACGACGGCAGCCTCATCCCGCTGGAGGTCCCGGCCCAGGACCTGACCTACCAGATCCAGCGCTTCAAACGCATCTCCACGAGCGGCCCCATCCCCGAAGGCCTGACCCGCCGGGAGATCCTGGGCATGCGCATTGAGATCAAGACCTCCGAGGGGGATCTCATCTTTGGCGAGACATACGCACTGGGCAATTAGCCTCCTCGTCCTCGCGGCCTTTCTCCTCGCTCCCGCTGGGCCATGCCAGGCTTCCACGAAAAGCGGCTTCGTGTTCTTCGAGGGCACGCAGTACCCGCTTGGCGTAGTCTTCATCCAGGGCGAGGCCCCCGGTCCCACGGTGATGATCCAGGGCGGCATCCAGGGCGACGAGCCCACGGGCTTTTTGTCCGCGCAGGTGCTGGCCGAGAGCCGCGTGCTCAAGGGCAACCTCATCGTGGTGCCGCGCGCCAACGTGCCCTCCATCCATGCCCACCAGCGCTCCGTCAACGTGGACATGAACCGCCGCTTCGACCGCGACTACAACCAGTTCTATGAGGACCGGCTGGCCCGGGTGGTGCGCTTCCTGCTCTCGCAATCAAGCGCCTTCATCCACCTGCACGAGGGCAGCGGGTTCTATGACCCCACTTACGTGAGCGCCCTGCGCAACCCCTCGCGCTGGGGCCAGTCCGTCATCATCGACGCCAACACCCATGAGCGCCTGGACCTGGCCCGGCTGGTCAACTCGGCCCTGGCCGAGATCAACGCCACGGTCAAGGAGCAGGACCTCCAGTTCAAGCTCTTCAACACCCGCACCTTCGAGCCCGACAGCCAGTACGCCAAGGAGATGCGCAAGTCGCTGACCTTCTACGCCCTGGCCAACCTGAACATCCCGGCCATGGCCGTGGAGGTCAGCAAGAACATCGGGTCCCTGGGCTGGAAGGTCAAGCACCAGGTCTACGCCACAAGCGTGCTGCTCAAGCACTGCGGCGTGGAGATCGTGCCGCCGCAGGTGGACGCGGACGACATCATCCGCCTGCACGAGCGCGACCACCGCGTGAAGATCAACGGCAAGTCCATGGACGGCCAGACCCTGGCTCTGCCGCCCGGCGGCACCCTCAAGGTTGACCCCGGCAGCGCGGGCAAGGACGCCCACGGCCAGGTGGTGGCCGTGTTCGCCTCGGACCGCCAGGGCGTCAACCTTGTGGACTCCCCGCGCATGGCCCTGGAGCGCTTCCAGGAGCTGGAGACCCGCGTGGACGGCCGCAAGGTCTCCACCACCAGCGTGCGCTTCGCGGGCGCCATGCCCCCGCCTCTGCCCAACGGCCCTCCGGTGTTCGTCTGCTGGCTCAACGGCAAGGCTGTGCAGCTCAAGCATGGCGAGGTGCTGCACGCCGTGGTGGGCGACCAGCTGCTCATCGACGGGGTGCTCGGCAGCAAGTGGAAGGAGATCCTGAACTTCAAGGGCTACGCCGCGCGGCCCTGGTCCAACGATGGCCAGGACATGGGCTGGGAGATCATCCTCGACCCCGAGAGCTTCATCGACAAGTACCGCCTGCCCGGCCCCACCAAGACCGTGTCCCGCTACCAGGTGATGCGCGAAACCGTGGGCGCGCGTCCGGCCTTCTTCTATGTGGACATCGAGCCGCGCCTGGTCCAGGGCCTCAAGCTCGTGGACGCCAAGGGCCAGCCCGTCAACGTGCACTGGACGTCCGGCGGCGAGGTGCAGCTTTTGCCCGGCGAGTACACCATGACCGATACCCAGAGCAACGGGCCGGCCAGCCGCCTTTTGCCCGTGCTTGGCAACCGGCCGCTCAAGGCCGGGGAGAAGTTCCGCGTGGAGGCGGGCAAGAGCCAGCTTCTGACCCTGCGCCAGTCCACGACCTTTGCCGGGCTGGGGGCCATGACCCTGGTGCCTGCAGCAGCCGCCAAGCCTGCCGCCGCGGCTGTCGACAAGGCCCCGGACAAGCCCCTGGCCAAGGCCACGCTCAAGCCCGAGGCCGGTCCCGAGACCCTGGCTGCGGCCAAGACAGCCGACAAGCCTGCGGCCAAGGGTTCGGCCAAGAAGTCCGCCGCCAAGCCAGCAAAGTCCCTGACCAAGGGCACAGCCAAGAAGGCTCCCAAAGCGTCGACCAAGGTGGCGGCCAAGCCTGTCGCCAAGCCTGCGGCCAAGGCCCTGGCCAAGTCCGGGGCCAAGCCAGTTGCCAAGCCTGACGCCAAGCCGGTCGCCAAGGCCAACGCCAAGTCCCTGGCCGCAGCCAAGCGCCTCTCGGCCAACCCCGACCGCATCGAGCATTACTAGCGCCTCCCGGCCACTGCTTGGTCCCGGCCCTGGCCCGGCCCGTTCCAGCCCCTTGCCGACCGGTTGCAGCGGGTGTATCACCCCGAGCCATGACAACGCGCGCCCTCCGTTTTCCCCTGCTCCTGGCAACCTCTCTGGTGCTCTTGGCCCTGCTCTCGGCTTGCGCCGGAAAGTCCCTGCCGTCGTCCCCGCCCGGCCCTGCCGTGCTCGCGCCCGTTTTGCCGCAGCCGCCCCAGCCCTCGGCCCCCCAGAACTGGTTCCGGCCGAGTCTTTTCTACGCCACCAGCCGCAACGTCCTTGACCCCGGCTCGCCGACCAGGACCGCCCGCTACGGCGGCCAGCGCTCGCGCGAGACCTCCTACGGCGAGAACCGCATGACCCTCTCGGGCACCGGCGCCGGCGCCGCCGACCGCATGGACGTCCAGGTGGGCCTGGAGCGCACCAGCCGCGTCACCCGCGCGGGTTTCCTGGCCGAGCTCGAACACGCCGCCGCGCGCACCCCGGGCCGCGAGGTCCTGCTCTTTGTCCACGGCTTCGACAACAGCTTCGAGGACGCCGCCAAGACCGCCACGCGCGTCATCCACGGGGTGGGCTTCCAGGGCGCGGCGCTCATGTACAGCTGGCCCTCGGAGGGCAGCGCCACGAGCTACCTCGCCGACCGCAACAACGCCTACTGGGCCGTGCACTACCTGAAGCAGCTCCTCTCCGACGTTGTGGCCGACCAGTGGATCGGCCGCGTCAACGTGGTGGTGCACAGCATGGGCAATGAGGTCTTCATCCGCGCCTACAGCGAGCTGGCCGACGAGTGCGCCCGCGCCGGAAACGGCGACCTGAAAAAGATCAGGAACATCGTGCTCGCCGCGCCCGACGTGGACCGCGAGATCTTCCTGGACCAGCACGCGCTCAAGCTCATGAGCCAGGGCGCGCGCATCGTTCTGTACGCCTCGCGCTCGGACATGGCCCTGGCCGCCTCGGCCCTGGTCCAGGGCGGCGACTACGAGCGCCTGGGCAAGAACGTGGTCTGCATCCCCGGCCTGTCCGTCACCGACGTCTCCAACGTGCGCACCGACCTCTTCGGCCACTCCTGGATCGGCGACAGCCGCGCGGTGCTCACCGACCTGCGCTGCGTGCTCACCGAGGGCTGCAACCGCTACTCCGGCAAGCTTCTGCAGGAATACATCTGCCCGGCCAGCGCCCGTTACTTCCTGGCCGCCCCGGACAGCCAGGACCGCGCCACCAACGGCCAGTCCTTCTGGCGGCTCAATGTCACCGACACCGCCCCCGGCCCCACCCTCGGCGGCTACAAGATCAGCCTGCCCTGGTAGCGGTGGCCCGGCCCAAGCGTCCGCATTCTTCCGCGCCCGGCCGTTTCGGCTGTACATTCCTTGACTGCGCCCGGCGAGGGGAGCTACAGTTTGATTGAGGTTCTCCAAACCTCACTGGTCCCTGGACATCAGCGCCGGGCATCGGCGCAGAGCATCACAGGCGGTGAGCGCCATGACTGTGTCCATCCGCACCCGATTGATCGCCCTCATGCTGGCCGCAGCCCTGCCGGCCGCCGTGATCATGGTCCTCACCGGCCACGAGCTCGAAGAACGCGTGGTCAGCGCCGCCGAACAGAACGCCCTGCAGCAGGTGCAGAGCATGGCCGCGCACCACGAGCGCATCGTTGAGAACGCGCGGCTCCTGCTGGCGACCCTGGTCCGCACGGCCGAGGTCAGGAACCTGGACCCCCCGGCCTGCCAGGAACTCCTCGAAAGCGTCCAGCAGCGCAACCCGGTCTACGTGTCCCTGTCCCTGGCCGACGCCTCCGGGGCGGTCCTGGCCCGCGCGCCGGACCAGACCTTCGCCCACCAGGCCGGCAAGCTGTCCGAGGCCCCGTTCTTCAAGAACGCCCTGGCCAGCGGCGGCTTCGTCACCGGCGAGTACCGCTACCTGAGCGATGCCAAGCGGGTGGTCATCAACTTTGCCGAGCCCATCGCCGGCCCGGAAGGCAGGACCACAGGCGTACTCGTGGCGGCCTTTGACCTGAACCACTTCGGCAGCCTGTTCGCCAAGGCCGGGCTGCCTGCGGGCTCGGTGTTCACCCTCACCGATGCCAAGGGCATGCGCCTGACGCGCTTCCCGGAAACCGAAAAGTACACCTGGGTCACCGACCTGCCACGGATGATCGAGAGGATGTCCGGCCCCAGGGACGAGGGCACCTTCCGCGAGGTCGGCGTGGATGGGGTGCTGCGGCTGTACGCCTTCAAGCGTCTGCACTTTGACGGCGCGCCTTTTCCGCACCTGATGATCCGCCTCGGCATCCCCGTGGGCGAGGCCCTGGCGAGTGCGCGCAGCGTGGTCCGGCGCAATCTGGCCCTGCTTCTGGCCGCCGCCGTGCTGGCCATGGGTTCGGCCTGGGTCCTGGGGGAGCTGGCAGTGGTGCGCAAGCTCAAGGGGCTTGTGGGCGCGGCCTCGCGCCTGGGCGCAGGAGAGCTCGGGGCGCGCACCGGCCTGACCGGCGGCAGCGACGAGATCAGCCGCCTGGGCCAGGCCTTCGACGCCATGGCCCAGGCCCTGGAAGAGCGCGAACAGGAGCGCAGCGCCTTTGAGAACGAGGTGTGCAACCTGAACGAGTTCCTGGAGGAGCGGGTGGAGAGCCGCACCAAGGAGTTGGCCGCCGCCAACAAGGAGCTCACCGAGGCCATGGAGCGCCTGTCCCTGGCCCAGAAGCAGCTTATCCAGTCCGAAAAGATGGCCTCCCTGGGCGAACTGGTGGCGGGGGTGGCCCACGAGATCAACACCCCGGTCGGCATCGGCGTCACCGCAGCCTCGCACCTGGAGGACAGGACCAGGGACATGCTCGAATCCCTCCGGGCCGGGGAGCTCAAGCGCACCAGCCTGGAGCAGTTCCTGGGCACCTGCGACGACTCCACGCGCATGATCCTGACCAACCTGCGCCGGGCCTCGGACCTCATCCGCAGCTTCAAGCAGGTGGCCGTGGACCGCTCCACAGAGGAGCGCCGGAGGTTCCGCCTGCGCGACTACCTGGAGCAGGTGCTGCTCTCGCTCAGGCCATACCTCAAGAAGACCGCCATCACCGTTGATCTCGACTGCGACCCGGAACTGGAGATTGATTCCTACCCCGGCGTGTTCTCCCAGATCCTGACCAACCTGGTGCTGAACGTCATGCAGCACGCCTTCGACCCAGGCCAGACAGGGCGCATCACAATCTCCGTGGCCCAGGAGCAGGACCGCCTGCGCTTCGCCTTCAGCGACAACGGCAAGGGCATAGCACCCGAGCACTTGGGCAAGATCTTCGAGCCCTTCTACACCACCTACAGGCAGCACGGCGGCAGCGGGCTCGGACTGTCCATCGTCTACAACCTCGTCGCGCGCACCCTGGGCGGCAGCATCCATGTGGCCAGCGAACTTGGCCAGGGCACCACGTTCAACATCATCCTGCCGCTGGACAAGGCGGTGGGGTAAACAGATGTCTCCGGCGGTCAAGGGGCCTGATGCCAGGGGCGCTGCCCCTATCGATGCTGTCGACAGCCGTAAGATTCGCGGAAGACCGCTCAACATAACGGCTGACGCGGCGACACCCCATTGCGCCGAAAGGGCTGTTTCAGGAGGAACCTGAAACAGCCCTTTCGGCTTTGGGCAGGTCACGGGAGATCCCTTGGAAAATCTCGACACAGCACACGAAAGGCTGAACAGGTCGAGCCGCGACCTGAAACCTGGCCGCGACACCCTTGAAGCCCCCGAGGGGGGGGCCAACCGCGCGCGGGGCTTTTCGAGCGTCTTCGCTCGGAAAACCCGCGCGCATGTTTGTGGCTAGGCATAGCCGAAACATGGAACGTGGCTGCGCTGGCCAAGGCCAATGGGGGGTCCAGGGGGCCTCAGGCCCCTTGGCCGCCGGAGGCTATTCCTGCCCGCTACTCCAGCATGGCCAGGCGCAGGAGCAGGTTGCCGGCCACTTCGCGGCGGTAGTCGGCGCTGGCGCGGACGTCGCTGATGGGCTGGACCTGCGCGCGCACCAGGGCGGCGGCTTCGGCCAGGGCGGTGAGGGACAGCTTGCGTCCGACCAGGGCGGCCTCGGCCTCGGGGCAGCGCCAGATGGTGGGCGCCACGGAGCCCCAGGCCAGGCGCGCCTCGGCGACTTTTCCGCCGTGCCCCAGGCGCACCAGGGCGGCCAGGCTGACCACGGCCACAGCCAGGGCGTCGCGGCGTCCGACCTTCTCGAAATGCTGGCGGACGTTCACGCCAGGGACAGGCACGCGCACGGCGGTGAGGATTTCAGCGGGCTGAAGGGCGGCGCGTCCCGGCCCGAGGAGGAATTCCGCCAGAGGCAGGCGCCGGGTTCCGGCTGTGGAGGCCAGCTCCACCTCTGCGCCCAGCGCCAGCAGCGGCGGCAGGGTGTCGCCAGCGGGCGAGGCTGTGCAGAGGTTGCCGCCCAGGGTCCCCATGTTGCGGATGGGCGGCGAGCCCAGGTCGGCCAGGGCCTGGGCCAGAACGGGCAGCCGCGCGCGGACGAGGGGATGCGCCAGAAGCTCCGCGTGGGTGCAGGCCGCGCCCAGGCGCAGGACACGGTGCAGGGTCCCCGGCCCAACCCCCGTGGCCGCGCCTTTGTTGCCTGCGCCGGAGTCTTCGGCAACGCCGCGCAGGGCCGCCAGCCGGTCCAGGCTGACCAGCGTGCATGAGAGATCCGGTTTCGAGCGCAGGCGCACCAGCAGATCCGTGCCGCCAGCCAGCACGCGCGCGCCGGGTTCGGCCAGGGCCTTGAACAGCTGCTTCAGGTCGCGCGGGAAGAGCACGTTCATGGCTGGCCCTCCTCGCCGGGCGCTTCGCCGTCCGGGACCTCACAGCTTGGCGCGTCGCCCAGCTCCCTGGCTGCGGCGCACACGGCGTCCACGATCTTCACGTAGCCCGTGCAGCGGCAGAGGTTGCCCGAAAGGCCCCGGCGCACCTCGTCGCGCGTGGGGTCCGGGTTTTGGGCCAAAAGCGCGCTCGCGGCAATGGTCATGCCCGGCGTGCAAAAGCCGCACTGCACGGCCCCATGCTCGGCAAAGGCCCGCTGGAGGGGATGCGGCGCGGCCTGGCTGCCCAGGCCCGCGGCGGTGGTCAGCTCGCGGCCGCTGAGCTGCGCGACGAGCAGCAGGCACGAGAGCTTGTGCACGCCGTCCACCAGGATGGAGCAGGCCCCGCACTCGCCGGTGCCGCAGCCCTCCTTCACGTCCAGCGCGTTCAGCTCGCGCAGCAGGTCCACGGCGCGCTGGTCCGGGTCAGCGTCCACGCGCACCAGGGCGCCATTCAGGGTGAAGGAAAGCTTCATGCGCGCCTCCGGCTGGGCGTCTTGCGTTTTTTGAGGGCCGCCAGCACCCGCTCCGGGGTCAGCGGAAAATCGCGCAGGCGCTCGCCCAGGGCATCCTCCAGGGCCGAGGCCAGGGCCGGGGCCGGGCCGTTCAGGCCGACCTCGCCCACGCCCTTGAGCCCGCGCGGGCCGGTGGGCTCGTCTCCGTCCACGGCCAGGGATTCGATATCCGGCAGGTCAAGCGCCGTGGGGATCAGGCAGGTGGACAGATCACGGGTCAGGATGAGGCCGCCGCGCACCTGGAAGTCCTCGGTGAGGGCATAGCCGATGCCCTGGGCCACGCCACCCTGGGCCTGCTGATCGAAGCAGGAGCGGTCCAGCACGCGCCCGCCGTCGGTGATGGCGACGTAATCGCACACGCGCACGCGCCCCGTGAGCTCATCCACCTCGATGCGCGCCAGGTGCGCGGCGTAGGCGAAGAACAGGTGCGGGAAGCCGATCTGGAAGCCGCGCCCGGTGTCCGGCGGGTTCTGGGCCACGGGCATGAGGAACTCGGCCACGCTGATCCGGTCGTCGCGCGGGAGGAAGCGCGCCAGGACGCCGAGCGGCATGACCCGGCCCGAGGGCGTGTGGCGCACCCCGCCGGGGATGAGCTCCATGGCCTCCCAATCGTCCACATAGAGCGGCATGGCCGCGCGGGCCTGCAGCTTCTCGCGCATGGCGGCGCAGGCGCGCAAGAGCGCGTTGCCAAAGGTGTAGGTGGTGCGCCCTGCGCTGGAAGAGCCCGAGGGGTGGCAGCGCTCGGTGTCGGGCTGGACGAGGCGGATGGCCCCGGCCTCCTGATTGAGCTCCTGCGCGGCCAGGGTGGCGAAAGCCGCGGCATTGCCCTGGCCCATGTCGGCCACGCCGCTGTAGACCAGAAAGTCACCTGCCTCGGTCAGCTCCACCTTGGCGATGGCCATGTCCGGCAGGCCCCGGCCATAGCCCATGCCGTTGAACACGGCCGCCAGGCCCACGCCCCGGCGGGTGAAGGCCGGAGCGGCCTCGCGCCAGGCTGCGCGCCCGGTCCAGAGCGGGTGCGCGGCCAGCCCGTCCAGACACTCGGCCAGGTGCACGGAGCTGGTGAGCGCGACGCCCGAGCCGTTCTCGTCGCCCGGCAACAGCGCGTTCTTGCGCCGCAGCTCCAGCGGGTCCAGGCAGAGTTTTGCCGCCAGGGCGTCCATGAGGCCCTCGAAGGCCGGGCTGACCTGGGCCACGCCAAAGCCCCGGAAGGCTCCGGCGATGGGGTTGTTGGTGTACACGCAGCGGCCCTCGATGAGCGTGTGCGGCACGCGGTAGGGCCCGGCCGCGTGCTCCATGCCCAGCTCCATGACCTCGCTGCCCAGGTGCGCGTAAGCCCCGGTGTCGTAGACCAGGCGGCAGGAGAACGCCAAAAGCGTGCCGTCCGTGCCCGCGCCCAGGGTGTAGCGCAGACGCACGGCGTGGCGCTTGTACCCGGCCAGGATGCTCTCCTCGCGGTCCCAGGCCATGCGCACCGGGCGGCCCCCGGCCTTGAGCGCGGCGAGCGCCAGCAGGCACTGCACCGTGGCCCCGTCCTTGCCGCCGAAGCCTCCGCCCAGGTAGGGCGCGCGGATGTGGACCTTGAGCGGGTCCAGACCCAGGGCGTGACCGATCTCGAAGCGGTCGCGGAACGGGGCCTGGGTGCTTACGGTCATGTCCAGGGTGCCGTCCGGCAGCAGCTGGGCGAAGCCGCACTGGGTCTCCAGAAAGGCGTGCTCCTGCATGGGGGTGGAAAACTCGCCGCGCACGATGACCGGCGCGTTCTTCAGGGCAGCGCGGGCGTCGCCTTTTTCGATGACCGCGCGCAGGAGCAGGTTGCCGTCCTTGCGGCCCCCGTGAACGAGCGGCGCACCCTTTTTCAGCGCATCCTCGGGGTCGAACACGCCCGGCAGGGGCTCGATGTCCGCGCGCAAGGACGCCAGCCCCTGGCGCAGGGCCTCGGCGGACTCGGCCAGGACCAGGGCCACGGGGTCACCCGCATGGCGGATGACCTCGCCGCAGAGCACGGGCTGGTCCTTGTGCACGATGCCCTGGAGGTTCGCGCCAGGCACGTCCGCAGCTGTGAGCACGCACAGCACGCCCGGCACGGCCAGGGCTGCGCTGGGGTCAACCCCGCGCACCCGGCCATGGGCGATGTTCAGCGTCGTTCCGGGGCGATAGGCTCCGGCAAAGAGGCAGTCCGCAGGCGCGAGGTCAAGGGCAAAGCGCTCCGCGCCCGTGGCCTTGGCCAGGGCATCGGCCCGCAATCTGGGCGGGGAACTGGTATGCATGGGTCTCCTGGCCTTTGCGGCAGGCATGGTGTTGACCTGAGGTGTCGCGGTCACAACGCGGACGGCTCCTTATGCCTGCCCGGCCAGCACGCCCACGGGCGCGCCAAATTCGCGCCCGGCGCGCTCCATGTCCGCCCGCGCCATGCGCACGACAGCGGCCCCGGCCTCGCTCTGGGTCAGGATGGGCGCAAGGGCCACGGGCCGAAGAAAGCGCTGCACCAGCAAGGCATCCGGGCCTTGGCCTGCGGAGCCGAACCAGAGTGGCGCGAAACCTCCGAAAAAGCACCCGGCCTGGCGCAGGACCTCGGCCGCAAAGCCGGCGGACGGCGACCCCAGGGGCAGGTAGAACTGGATCAGGTCGTGGCCCAGCTCCCCGGACTCGCGGATCTCCTGGGCCGCGCGCTCGGCAAACTGCGCGCCCACCTCGGCCACATTGCAGCGCGTGACCCCGGCAAAGGAGAACTGCTGCACGGCCATGTCCGTCACCGCGTCCTCGGCCGGAGCATGCCCTGCCGCGCCCTGCTTGAGGCTGCGCTTGAGCGGCCAGGAGGGCAGGATGGAGCGCACCTGGGCGTCCCAGCATTCCGGCACGAAGAGGTCGCCCTGGCGGTCGTGGTCCACACGCACATGCAAAAGACAGCTCACCCGGCCCGCAACGCCCTCGCCCGCGTACACCACCTCAGGCATGAGGCCGACCTCCAGGCCGCACTCAAAAAAGTCGCAGTTGCGGGACATCTTCTGGGTCACCAGGTGGTGGCACACGGCCTCGCCGAACAGGGCGTCCACGTTGGGGAGCTTCCCGAACATGTGCTGCTCCGCGAACTTGTGCAGGCGAAAGGCCGCGAAGGAGTTGCGGTAGGCCTTGTCCACCAGGATCTGGCCGTATTCGTACATGCGCCGGTTGGGCGGGGAGCTTTGGTAGATGCCCGCCTGGCCCACCACGGAGCCGTCCGCCGCGCGTGCCACAATGGTGTGGATGCGCCCGCTCTGGTTGGCCTCGCTCAGGAGTTCCGGCACGTAGGGATCGTCCACGGGGTAGTCCTCCCCGTAGATCTGAAAGAACAGGCGGCCCACGCCGGGCGCGTCCTCGGGACGGAAGGCGCCGGCCTGGACCTTCTGGCCCGGCACGAGGTCATGGGCGCTGGCTCGCAGCGCGGCGATGGCCTCGGCCCGCGTCATGGTTTGCCCCCGATGCGGTTGATGTGGGCGGCAAAGTCGTCGAGGGTGCGCAGCTTGAGCGCGGAGGCATCGTCCAGGCTCAGGCTGAAGCGCTCCTCCACCAGGGCGCAGAAGGCCGGAAAGTCCACGGAGTCCAGCCCCTGCTTGAGCAGCGGACCCGCCGGGTCCAGAGCGCGCACCACCTCGGGCTTCACCCCGATATCTTCCAGCATCGCCTTGAGTTCCAATCCGGTGACGGCCATGCCATCCTCCTTGTTGCTCAAACAGCCTACACGCTACGCAGGCGGAAGCGTTGGACCTTGCCCGTAGGGGTCTTGGGCAACTCGTTATGAAATTCCACGCGCACCGGGCACATGTACAGAGGCAGCAGCCCGCGCGCGAGCCGGACGATCTCCACGCCCAGCCGGGTCCGGTCCTGGCCGGGGTCCTTCAACACCACGTGGGCGCAGGGCCGCACCAGCCCCTCCACACGCAGCCCGGCCACGGCGCATTCGGCCACGGCGGGGTGCTGGCGCAGGGCGTTCTCCACCTGCACGGGCGAGACCCAGTGCGCGCCCACCTTGAGCATGTCGTCGCTGCGGCCCTGGTGCGTGTACACGCCGTGCTCGCGCACGTAGACGTCGCCCGTGGCCAGCCAGCCGCCTGCCAGCATGGTCTCGGCGGTCTTCTCCGGCCGGTTCCAGTAGGCCCTGCACAGTCCCGGCCCCCGGATGAGCAGGTTGCCGGGCGTTGCGTCCGGGACCTCCGGACTTTTGCCCTCGCCGCCGTCCGCGACCAGGCGTGCCTCGAACCCGGGCACGACCTCGCCGCTGGTTCCGCAGCGCACGCGGCCCTGGCGATTGGACACGAACAGGTTGAAGGCCTCGGTGGAGCCGATGCCGTCCAGGATCTCCACGCCCGTCTGACGCAGCCACTCCTGGCACAGGCTGGCGGGCAGGGCCTCGCCTGCGGAATAGCACAGCCGCAAGCTGGACAGGTCGCAGTCCGGAGTGCCGGGCTCGAAGGCGCGCAGCATGAGGCTGTACAGGGTGGGCACGCAGAAGAACAGGCTGGCCCGGTGCCGGGCAATGACCTCAAACAGCTCGTAGGGGCCGGGCTTGCCCGGGAAGAGCACGCCCGTGGCCCCGAAAAACAGCGGCAGGGTAAGGCTGCTCATGAGCCCGTAGGCAAAGGACATTTTGCTGGCCGAGAAGAGCACGTCGTCCGCCGTGACGCCCAGGATTTCCGAGCCCCAGGGCGCAGCCGGGCCGAGCAGGTCGAGGGCCGCGTGGGGCACACCCTTGGGGCGGCCCGTGGAGCCGGAGCTGTAGAGCATGAAGCCCGGCGCGTCCTCCGGCTGGAGCACGGGCTCGAACTCCGTGGAATGGGCGGACAGGCCCCAGGGGCCATCCAGGGCGCAGAACAGCACCACGCCTGTTTCCGGCACGCCCCGCGCACCCTCGGCCGCGGGCGAGTCCTCCCAGGTGATCAGGGCCGTGGCCGCGCAGTCGGCCAGGATGAAGGCGTAGTCCTCCGGCGCGAGCATGGCGCTGACAGGCACGGGCACGGCGCCCAGGAGCATGGCCCCGAGAAAGGCCTTGGGGTAGGCGAAGCTGTCGGGCAGCACCAGCGCCACGCGGTCGCCGGGGCCGACGCCGCGCGCTCGCAGCAGGTTGGCGAAGCGGGCCGAGTCTGCGGCCAGGGCGCGATGGGTCAGGGTGTCGTCGCCGCAGAGAAAGGCGGCCTTGTCCGGGCAGCGCGCAAGATTGACGGCCAGCAGGCGCGCGGCAACGTTTTCGGGCTGGGGCATGGCTGATCTCCTGTGGCGAGAGGTGGCGCGAAAGCATGTCTGGAGTCAGTCTGGTGGATAGCAGACCAGGGCGGCGGGGGTCAACGCCGGGCGGGTGCGGTTCTGCCTCGCAAAACCTGTCAACAGGGTATTCTTGTCCTTTTTCCGGCCAAAAACAGGGCAATTTTGTCCGGGCCGAAAACCGGGGTTACAATGGGCCATTTGCGATGGGCAGCCCGCCCGTTGCTCAATCTGGTCAGAGATCTGGCCGAAAGGAGGCCCCATGCCCCTGCCCTCGCACCTCTTCCTCAAGCGCGACCCCCAGGGTCGCATCGTCGAACACACCATCCGCCTTGGCGACAGCATCGAGGTCCGGCGCTACGCCTATGATGCCGCCGGACGCTTGAGCCGCGTGACGGACGGCCCCGGCGCGCTGCGCGAGTCCTACCAGTACGACCAGCAGGGCCGCAGGCTGGCGGACATCTGCCCGGAACTCCGGCGCGGTGAGCGTCGCTACACGTACGGAACGGGCAACCGCCTGGGGCAGACTGGGAGCGTGCAGTACGGCCACGACAAGGCTGGCTTCCGCAATCTGAAGGTGGTTGGCGACGCCGAAACCCACTACCGCTACGAGCCGAGCGGCCTGCTCATGCACATCGACCTGCCGGACGGGCGCCACATCCAGTACCTCTACGATAAAAGCGGCCAGCGCACCGAAAAACGCGTGAATGGGCAGGTTGTGGCGGCATATCGCTGGCTCGACCCGCTGCGTCTTTCAGAGTTCCACGACGGCCGCGAGTGGTGGCGACTGGCATATTGGGAAGGGCGCACGCCCGTGGGCCTGACCAACGGCGAGGACTCCTACTTCTTGCTCTGCGACCAGATCGGCACGCCTCTGGCACTTGCCACTGTTGACGGCAATGTTGTACAGGCAATGCAATACGACAGCTTCGGCAACCTGCTGTCGCAACAGGGCAATGTGGTGCGGTCGCGACTATGACGCCGACACCGGGCGCTTCACCGCGCTGGACCCGCTGCGGGAAAAAGGCGGCGACAAGGACTGGTACGGCTACTGCGTCGATGATCCGGTCAACCGGGTGGATGTGTGGGGGCTGGAAGTGCAGTTCTGCAAGCGTCCGGTAAAATCGGATGTTCTTGAGAACTTTCTTGATCACCATTGGCTCAAGACCGACTCAACCGAAGCAGGCTTAAAAAAGGAAACAGAAGGTGGTCTCTTCTCCGGTTCGAGTTGGGGAGACCACACAGGCCAGTCGGAATTGCCCAACGCGGAATGCTGGCCTGTCCCCAACGTGGATGAGGCTTGCGTGGACAAGCTGATACGCCCTGGAACAGACATCGGGACGTATTTCCCTGGCGCAAATGACTGCCAGACGAACGTTAGAGAAGTGCTGGACTCCTGCCGTACAGATGTAGAGTAGATGCTTGAGGCCAGCAGGGAGGGCACATGAAGCGTTGGTTCCCGATTCTCTTTCTAGGCTTGTCCCTGCTGGCCAACATTGTCGTCCATATCCGGTATACTGGATTTCTGGAAACGTGGACTCCCGTGTCGGACTACTCAAGCCCACAGCCACTTGGGCTGTTCGCGCTCTTCTCTGTCCCTTTTGGACTAGCGTATCTATGGCGCATTTGGGGGCCAGACAAGGAACGCCACGCAGCGCTTGGTCGCGCGAGACGACATTGCGGAAACGCTCTGCTTATCGCTTCATCAATCCTCTGGCTTTACTACCGTATCGATTCGATCGTCTGCGCTTGGATCGCTGCCACTCCTACTCCCGATCCCCTCAACTGGCTTCGGATAAGCTTCAATAAAAGCAATATTTCCACCCTTTCGCTTGTCATAGGCGGCCTTCTTGCCCTCTGGCTCAAAGGCATCCGCATCCCTCCGCACAAAGGTGGCGAGGTGAAATAGACCCGCTTCCCCCGGCGCAGGACTGACGCCGACACCGGGCGCTTCACGGCGTTCGACCCGCTGGACAGGAAGGGCGGGGATAGCGACGGGGACGGTTACTGCGTTGCCGCCGTGCGCCCCGCCCGGCCTCGCACCTGGACACTTTGCGGCCTTCAAGCTAAAGAGAACCATGGCAAAACACATGCCCCGCGCGTTGCGCCTCGCAACACTCCTGCTCCTCACCCTCTGCTTGAGCCTCCCGGCCCGGGCCGCGGACCTCAAACACGCCGCCCTGGCCCTGCAATGGCAGCCCCAGGCCCAGTTCGCCGGGTTTTACGTGGCCCAGGAAAAGGGGTTCTATCAGCAGGCCGGGGTGGACATGAAGATCATCCCCGGCGGGCCGGACGTGGTGGCCTCCAAGCTCCTGGCCGAGGGCCGCGCCCAGTTCGCCACCATGTTCCTGGCCACGGGCATCGAGCGCCGCTCGGGCCAAGGCCAGGGGGGGGGCATGGACGGCCTGCCCGTGGTGCTGCTGGCCCAGCTGGTGCAGCGCTCGGCGCTGATGATCATCACCCGCGCCGACTCGCCCATCAAGAGCCCAAAAGACCTGGACGGCAAGCGCGTGGGCCTGTGGGACAACGAGTTCCGCCTGCAGCCCCTGGCGCTGTTCCAGCGCCTGGGCATCCACCCGGTGATCATCCCCCAGTCGGGCACCCTGAATCTGTTCCTGCGCGGCGGGGTCGATGCCGCCTCGGCCATGTGGTACAACGAGTACCACAGCCTGCTGGCCTCGGGCCTGGACCCGGAGGACCTGCGCGTGTTCTTCTACCGCGACCTTGACCTGAACTTCCCCGAGGACGGCCTGTACGCCCTGGAGGACACGCTTGCGCGCGACCCGGACCTCTGCCGGGCCGTGACCGCCGCCAGCCTGCGCGGCTGGGAGTATGCCTTCGCCCACCCAAACGAGGCCCTGGACATCGTGCAGAACCGCATGCGCGAGGCGCACCTGCCCTCCAGCCGCGCCCACCAGCGCTTCATGCTGGCGCGCATGCAGGACGTCATGAGCGGGGCAGCCCCGGACAGTCTGCCCCTGGGCAGCCTGGACCCGGCAGACTTTGAGCGCGTGGCCGAAGCGCTTCTCGCGCAAAAGCTCATCCACACGCGGCCCAGCCTGGAGGCCTTTTTCCGGGGCCAACTCCGGGGAGCGGGCCAATGAGCGGGCCAACGAGCGAACCAATGAGTGAACCAACGGGCGGACCAATGAACGAGCCGCAATGCGCAACAGCCAACGGCCAAAAACCGGGCGGCATCCGCACCGGGCACGGCATCGCCTTCCGGCTCTCGGCCCTGGTGCTCTCCGTGGTGGGCGTGATCTTCGTGGCCATGAGCGGCGCGACGTACTTTCTGGCCCGCGAGGCCCTGCTGAAAAACGCCGAGCAGAGCGCCCGCACCCAGGCCCAGGCCCTGGTGCAGCGCATCGAGACCCGGCTCGCGCCCATCAGCCGCGTGGCCCAGGGCCTGGGCTACGACCTGGAGGACGGCCTGCTCGACGATGCGGGCATCCTGCGCCGCCAGCGCCAGGCGCTTCTGGACAACCCGGAGATCTTCGGCACGGCCGCCGCCTTTGAGCCCTTCGGCCGCCACCCGGACCAGGAATACTTCGCGCCCTACACCTTCCGCGCGCCGCTCGGCATCACGCACATCGGCCTGGGCGGAGCGGTCTACCGCTACCACGCCATGGACTGGTACCAGATCCCGCGCCAGCTGAAACAGATCGTCTGGAGCGAGCCTTACTTCGACGAGGGCGGCGGCAACACCCTCATGGCCACCTGCTCGGTGCCCTTCTACCAGGGCGAGGGCGACGCGCGACGCGTGGCCGGGGTGACCACGGCGGACGTATCGCTCGACTGGCTCAAGCGCCTGGTGGCCTCGGTGCAGGTGCTGGACACGGGCTACGCCTGGCTCATCACCAGAAACGGCACCTACGTGACCCACCCGGCCCCGGGCGTGGCCTTCAACGAGACCATCTTCAGCCGGGCCGAGGAGAACCACGACCCGGACCTGCGGCGCATCGGCCAGGACATGATCCGCGGCGGCTCCAAGCTGGTGCAGCTGAAGAGCCTGCACACGGGCAAGCCGGGCTTTTTGGTGTACGCGCCCCTGCCCAGCACCGGCTGGTCGCTGGGCGTGTTCTCCCCGCGCGACGAACTTCTGGCCGACGTGAACCGCCTGGCCCTGGTGAGCGCGGGCCTGGGCGGTGGCGGCTTCCTGCTTCTGGCGGCCCTGGTGCCCATCATCGCCCGGGGCATCACCAAACCGCTACGCCGCCTGTGCGGGGCCGCGCGCGAGGTGGCAGGCGGGCATCTGGACGCCGCCCTGCCCGAGGTCAAGAGCCGCGACGAGGTCCATGACCTGGCCAGCGCCTTCGCCAACATGCAGACCTCCCTCAAGGAGCACATCCGCGACCTCACCGCGGCCACGGCCACCCGCGAGCGCATCCAGAGCGAGCTGCGCATCGCCAGCGAGATCCAGCTGGGCATCCTGCCCAAGACCTTTCCGCCCCTGCCCAGGCGCAACGAGTTCGACCTCTTCGCCAGCCTGACCCCGGCCCGCGAGGTCGGCGGCGACTTCTACGACTTCTTCCACTGCGGCCAGGACTGCTTCTGCTTCCTTATCGGCGACGTGTCCGGCAAGGGCGTGCCCGCAGCCTTCTACATGGCCGTGGCGCGCACGCTCATCAAGGCCGTGGCCGAGTCCGTGGCCGGCGCCGGCCAGCGGCGCGGGGCCGACCCGGCGGGCACTCACCAGCGGCGCATCCCCGACCCCGGCCGCATCCTCGCGCGCGCCAATGAGGGCCTGTCCCAGGACAACGACTCCTGCATGTTCGTCACCGTGTTCTGCGCGGTGCTCGACTTCGCCACCGGCGAGGTGCGCTACGCCAGCGCCGGGCACAACCCGCCCGTGCTGCTGCGCGCAGGGGCCGCGCCCGAATACCTTCCCACCCACGGCGATCCCGTGGCCGGGGCCATGCCCGGCGTCGTCTTCAGCACAGACACCCTGCGCCTGCACCCCGGCGACGCGCTTGTGCTCTACACCGACGGCGTCACCGAGGCCATGAACCCGGCCCAGGAGCTGTATGGCGAGGAGAGGCTGGCCAACCGGCTGGCATCGCTGATGGACCAGGACGTGCGCACGACCTGCGAAGTCCTGGCCCAGGATGTCCACGCCTTTGCCAGCGGGGCCGAACAGTCCGACGACATCACCATGCTGGTGCTGCGCTACAACGGCTCCGGCCCGGAAGGCGCCGAAGCCGGTGAGACCACCCCTGATGAAAGCTGAAAACACGCGAGCCAAGGCCCGCAGGAGGACATCATGAACTGTACAGGAAGCAAACAGGGCGCGTTCTACGTGCTCGAGGTCACCGGTCGCATGGACGCCCTCACCTCCCAGGGCTTCGAGACCGAGTGCCAGGGCCGCCTGGAGGCCGGGGACACGCGCATCGTGGCCGACCTGGGCGGGCTCGAGTACATCAGCAGCGCGGGCCTGCGCAGCATCCTCTCCGCAGCCAAGAAGCTCAAGGCTGCGGGCGGCGACCTGGCCTTCTGCGGCTTGACCGGCATCGTGGCCGAGGTCTTCACCGTATCCGGTTTCGCCAAGCTCCTGCCGGTGTTCGCCACGCGTGACGAGGCCCTGGCCCGGAGCTAGAGAGATCCGCCCCATGGACAGCCACGCCACTGGCCCACCCGCTGACACCGCCTGCGGCGTGTCCCCGGACGCCCTGGCCGATGCCCTGCGCCTGCCCGCGCACCAGGAGAGCCTGCCGCCCCTGCGCGATCTGGCCCTGGCCTGGGCCGCGCGCGCCGGGCTGGCGGACGAGTCCGTGCAGCGCCTGGACCTGGTGCTGGAGGAGATGCTCATGAACGTCTTCCACCACGCCTACCCCGGCGAGCTGGGCGACGTGGAGCTGGCCCTGCTTTCCTCAAGGCAGGGCGATCCGCCGGGGCAGCTCAGCCTGAGCATCACGGACTGGGGCGTGGCCTTTGACCCGCTGGCCCCGGCAGACCACGACCTCGAGGCCGACCTTGAGGCCAACCTCGAAGCCGGGCTGGACGAACGCGCACCCGGCGGCATGGGCCTGTTCCTCCTGCGCACCCTGGCCAAGGCCTCCTACGCCCGCCAGGGCCAGGCCAATGTCCTGAGCCTCACCTTCGGCCCCTGACCTTCACTCCCAGACCTTTGGCCCTGACCTGCCGAGAGGCATTCCGGCGCAGGCGCGCGGCCAGGCCCTCCCGCTGTTCCGGCCTGCCATTATTGTCATCGCCCTTGACTTGTGATGAAATTCACAATATATATTCTATGGGACAGAATTGCTCCCCCCCCCGTGCAGGAGATCCGTCCGACGACATCCCACCTGCCCCTGTCCCGCGTGTGCGCCCACCCTCCTGGCTGTCTGGCGACATCCAGGGGTATACGCATAGGTCACAACGTCATCACAAGGGGGTTTAGCATGAAGATTCTCGTACCTGTCGACCCGTCCGACACCGCCAACCTCGCCGTGACCAGGGCCGCTGAAATGGCCAAGAAGGAGCGCGCCCAGCTGACCCTGCTGGCTGTGGCCGAGACCTTCCAGGACATGGAGAACCTGTTCGGGAACGAGGCCGCCGACGTCATGAGGGACCGCGCCGCCAGCGCCCTGGAGGCCGCCAAGGTCCTGGCCGCCGGAACCAAGCCCAAGGCCGTGCTCAAGTTTGGCGACTCGCCCGAGGACATCATCGTGGACGTGGCCGAGAAGGGCGGCTTCGACCTCATCGTCATGGGCACGCGCAGCAAGAAGGGCAAGACCGGCCTGCGCCTGGGCAGCGTGTCCAGCCGTGTTGTGGCCCAGGCCCACTGCTCCGTGCTGGTTGTGCGCTGACACACCGCGGCCGCGGATTCTGAACCTCCCGGCCCCTGCCCCCGGCAGGGGCCGGACGACACCCCGCAATTCCTCCCAAACAGGAATGCTTGCCCTTGGTGCGCGCCTGACGTAAGAGCGCGCCCATGCATGACGACGCAAACGACACCACCATGAACGCCCCTGCCCCGAAGTACCACGCCCTGGCCCTGCTCTCCGGCGGGCTGGACAGCCTGCTGGCCATCAAGGTCTTGCAGGAGCAAGGCCTGCGGGTGCTGGGCCTGCACTACGTCAGCCCTTTTTTCGGCAAGCCGCACCTCATCAGCCACTGGCGCGAGGTCTACGGCATCGAGGCCGTGAACGTGGACATCCGCCGCCCCTACCTGGACATGCTGGTGCGCCCTGCCCACGGCTACGGCAAGCACATGAACCCCTGCGTGGACTGCAAGATCCTCATGCTGACCCACGCCAAGACGCTCTTGCCCAAGTACGGCGCGAGCTTCCTGGTCTCCGGCGAGGTGCTGGGCCAGCGGCCCATGAGCCAGCGCGCCGACACGCTGAACCTCATCCGCAAGGACGCGGGCGTGAAGGAGCTGCTGCTGCGCCCGCTCTCGGCCCAAAAGCTCGGCCCCACGCCCATGGAGGAGTCCGGGCTGGTGGACCGCTCACGCCTGCCGGGCTTCTGGGGCCGCGGCCGCAAGGACCAGCTGGCCCTGGCCGAGCATTTCGGCTTCACCATCATCCCCACGCCCGCCGGGGGCTGCAACCTGGCCGAGGCCGAGGCCTCCGCACGCTACCTGCCCATCCTGAAGCACCTGGCCGAGCCCGCCTCCCGCGACTTCAGCCTCTCGCACCTGGGGCGGCAGTATTGGGCCGGGCCCTACTGGCTGTCCATCGGCCGCAACCAGCACGACAACACGGCCCTGGAGAACGCCCGGCGCGAGTCGGACATCCTGCTGCGCCTGCGCGACCTGCCCGGCCCCATGGCCCTGGGGCGGCAGTTTGAGCCCGCGGCCGGAACCCACTCGGGCCAGAGCCCGCAGGCCTGGCCCGGCGAAAGCCCTCAACTCTGGTCAGACGACGTGCTGGCCGACGCCGCAGCCTTTGCCGCGTCATACTCGCCCAAGGGGCGCGCCGAGGCCGAGGCGGGCAGGCCGGTGGTGGTGATGGTGCGCCGGGGCAAGCCCAAGGCCGAGGTGGTGACGGAAGTGCTGGTGACCCCGGCCCGGGTGACCCCCCTGGCCTGGACCGAGCCCAAGACCGCCGCCCTGGCGGCCTGGAAGAAGCGCTTCCGCGCGGACGCGCCGGAGCGATGCCCAGCCAAGGACTCGCCGGAAGAGTTGGGCTGAGCTGGCCCGAGCTAAACAGCCTGGGCGGGTGCACCAGAATGGGCCTGCGTGAGCGGATTCGCCGCAATGGGCGGGACCGGACAGGCTGATTCCCTTCGGCCGCTCCCAACAGGCCGGCACCAGCAGGCGAGCCCGGCAGGTTGGCCAGGTCCGCCCCGAGCCGTCCGGAAAGGACCGCTCCCCGCCCCCTTGCCAAAGCCTTTGGCAGGGCTTATCTTACGAAAGTTCTGGCGGACTCTTCCGCCCCCAAACCACGACCGCATTCCTTTCAGGAGGAACCATCCATGGCAGGTTATCCTACCTACCCCGGCGCCCAGGCAAGCGTCTCCAAAGCCGACACCATCAACGCCTTCATGCGCGGCATCTACGGCTGGATGAGCACGGGCATGCTGCTCACGGCCAGCGCCGCCTGGCTTACGGCCAACAGCGCCTTCGGCTTGGGCCTGCTGAAGAGCCCCGGCCTGGTCATCGGCCTGGTGCTGGTGCAGTTCGGCCTGGTCATCGGCCTGTCCGCAGCCATCAACAAGCTCTCCGGCACTGCCGCCACGCTCATGTTCCTGGCCTACAGCACGCTTACCGGCATCACCCTTTCGTCCATATTCTTCGTCTACAGCATGGCCAGCATCTTCCAGGCCTTCGTGGTCACTGCGGGCATGTTCGGAGCCATGAGCGTTTACGGCATGGTCACCAAACGCGACCTGACGAGCATGGGCAGCTTCATGTTCATGGGCCTCATCGGCATCGTCCTGGCCTCGGTGGTGAACATGTTCGTCAAGAGCTCGGCCATGAGCTACGCCATCTCCGTCATCGGCGTGTTCGTGTTCGTGGGCCTCACCGCCTACGACACCCAGAAGCTCAAGTACATGGGCGAGGCCATGCCCCTGAACGACGGCACCGCCGTCCGCCGGGGCACCATCCTGGGCGCGCTGACCCTGTACCTGGACTTCCTCAACCTGTTCCTGATGCTGCTGCGCCTCTTCGGCTCCAGCCGCGACTAGCCAAATCCTGCGCGGGCCGCTCTCCTCCACCGGTGGGGGGCGGCCCCCGCAATCCTCCATGCCGAACATCCCTGAAATGCAACGCGCCTTAAGGCCCCTCCTGCTCCCGGTGGGCGCCCTCTATGCCCTGATCCTGCGCCTGCGCCGCTGGCTCTATGAGCGCGGCACCCTTGACGCCTGGAGGCCGCCGTGCCCCAGCGTCAGCGTGGGCAACATCGGCTGGGGCGGCAGCGGCAAGACCCCGCTGTGCGGGCACATCCTGCGCTGGGCTGGCAAGCACGAGGAGCACGGCGTGGTGCTCACGCGCGGCTACCGGGCCAAGCCCAGGCGCCTGCCCTTTCTGGTCACCCCCGACGCAGACCCGGCCCAGGCCGGCGACGAGCCCCTGCTCCTGGCCAAGGCCCACCGCCTGGCGCGCGTCGTGGTCGATCCCAAGCGCAAACGCGGCGGGGCCTGGGCCTGCGAGCGCTTCGACCCGGACTTCGTGCTCCTGGATGACGGCTTCCAGCACCTTTCCGTGGCCCGGGACATCGACCTGGTGCTCCTGACCCCGCATGACCTCACCGAGGGCTGGGGCCGCGTCTGCCCGCTCGGAACCTGGCGCGAGGGCGAGAACGCCCTGACCCGCGCCTCGGCTTTCCTGATCAAGGTGGTGCCGGGCAAGCAGCCCGGTTTGTCCGAGGCCATCGAGACGCGCCTGCGCCCGCTCGGCAAGCCCATCTTCACCTTCGCCCTCAAGCCCAAGGGCCTGGCCCGGCTGGATGGCTCGGCCCGCGCGGCCGACCTGGGCGGCGGGGACTATGTGCTGGCCACCGGCATCGCCGACCCGGCCCAGGCGGCGGCCACGGCGGCCAAGCTCCTGGGCCGCGAGCCCTTGCAGGTCCTGGCCTTTGCCGACCACCACGCCTTCAGCCCGGCGGACGTGGCCCAGATCCGCGAGACCGCCGGAGATGCGCAGGTGGTGGTCACGGCCAAGGACGCGGTGAAGCTCAAGCGGCTCGACGGCGCTGGCGGGTTCTGGAGCCTGCGCACCGAGCTGCGCTTCGGCCCCAAGTTCGACTCCGACGCGGACTTCGACGACTGGTTCGCCGCGCGCTTCGACGAGGTGGCCGCGCACTACAGCCAGGCCTATCGCGAGGCCATGCGAAAATCGCTGGCCTGACAGCCAGCCCACAACCGGAGGCTGCCCCGGCGCTCGCGCCAGCCAGCCTCCCCCTCCCGGCCGCCCTTCCCCTGACATCCCCCGGCGGCCACCCCTGAAATTTCCTTCAACAATGCGAGATGAAAATGAGAAAGAAGAACAAGAACCCCAGCAGGCCGCCCCTGCCCACCGACCACAAGACCCTGCTCAAGATCCTGCGCGAGGCCAAGCGCCCGCAGACCTCCGACGACCTCGCGGCCGAGCTCGGCCTGCACCGCCGCAAGCGCGGCGAGATCGACGGCATGCTCAAAGACCTCGTGGCCGAGGGCAAGCTCATCCAGCTGGGCCGGGCCTACGGCGTGCTCGAACACATGAACCTCATCACCGGCAAGGTGCAGACCCAGCGCTCCGGCGTGTCCTTCCTGATCCCCGACGACCCCCGGCGCAAGGACGTGTTCCTGGGCCAGGACACCGGCGGGGCCTGGAACGGCGACCGCGTGGCCGTGGCCATCACCCGCGAGCACTCCACCCGCAACCACGAAGGCCGCGTGGTGCGCATCGTGGAGCGCGGCCGCACCATCCTGCCCGTGCGCATCATGCGCTCGGCCGGCCCAGGCAGCATGCTCTGCCGGCCCACGGACCCGCGCCTGGACTTCGCCATCCTGGCCGAGGGCGTGGACCCGGCCCTGGGGCTCAACAAGGGCGACATCGCCCTGGCCGCGCCCGGCGAACAGGTGGACGCCGCCCTGTGGGCGGGCACCATCCTCTCGCGCCTGGGGCCGGAGTCCCTGGCCCAGGTCCAGGAGGCGCTAGTCAAGGCCAACCACAGCGTGCCCACAACCTTCCCGGACGATGCGCTTGCCGAGGCCGCAGCGCTGCCGCAGGTTCCAAGCCAGGCGGACTACACCGGGGCCGGGGCCAAGCGCGAGGACCTGCGCAAACTGCCTTTCGTCACCATCGACGGCAAGACCGCGCGGGACTTCGACGACGCCATTTTTGTCGAGCGCAAGGGGAAAGGCTACGTGCTCTGGGTGGCCATCGCCGACGTGGCCCACTACGTGCCGCAGGGCTCGACGCTGGACCGCGAGGCCTACGAGCGCGGAAACTCCTACTACTTCCCGTCCTCGGTGGAGCCCATGTTCCCCAAGGCCCTGTCAAACGGCCTGTGCAGCCTGAACCCCAACGTGCCCCGGCTGACCATGGCCGTGCGCATGGAGGTGGACGCCCAGGGCCTGCGCGGCGAGGCGCGCGTCATGAACGCGGTCATCAACAGCCACGCCCGGCTGACTTACTCCCGCGCGCGGGACGTCTGCGTGGACAAGACGGCCGAGGCCCGCGCCGGGCTGCTGGACGAGGTCAAGGCCCGGCTCGGCGACAAGGCCGGGCAGGATGTCCTGGCCATGCTCGACACCGGCGAGGAACTGGCCCGGAAAATGCGCCAGCGCCGCATCGAACGCGGCAGCCTGGACTTCGACCTGCCCGAGGGCGAGGTCCAGTTCGACGCCGACGGCCAGCCCGTGTCCGTGATCCCCAAGGTGCACCACTTCGCGCACCAGTTGATCGAGGAGTTCATGATCGCCGCCAACGAGGCCGTGAGCGAATTCCTGCAGGCCCACGCCCTGCCCTGCATGTACCGCGTGCATGCCGCGCCCGACCGCGAGAAGCTGGAGACCCTGTACTCCCTGCTCGCCCGCCTGGACGGCGAGGCCGCGCCCAAACGCGCCAAGCCCGGCCGCTTCAGCGACGAGGACTTCACGCCCGAGGCCCTGGGCCGCATGCTGGCCTCGGTGGCGGGCACAGAGCGTGAGTTCCTGGTGCACCGCCTGGTCCTGCGCAGCATGAAGCAGGCAAAATATCAGCCGGAAAACGAGGGCCACTATGGCCTGGCCAGCGAGAGCTACGCGCACTTCACCTCGCCCATCCGGCGCTACGCCGACCTCATCGTGCACCGGCTGCTCAAGCGCGCCCTGGGCGACCAGGGCATGCCGGTGCCGGGCTTCAAGAAGCTGGCCGAAATGGGCCAGCACCTCTCGGCGCGCGAGCGCGTGAGCCAGGAGGCCGAGCGCGAGTGCTACAAGCGCTACGTCTGCCTCGTGCTCCACGGCCAGGAGGGCCGCGAGTTCGCGGGCGTGGTCACCGGCCTCATGGACTACGGATTCTGGGTGGAGATGACCGAGGTTCTGTCCGAGGGCTTCATTCGTCTTTCAACCATGCTCGACGACTACTACAGCTACTTCAAGGAGCGCGAGATGCTTGTGGGAAGCCGCACCGGCCGCGTCATCAGGGCCGGACAGGCCGTGCGCGTGAAGCTCCTCGGCGCGCACCTGGACCGCCTGGAGATCAACCTGGAGCTGGTCATGGACCAGAAGAAGGGCGCGCCGCGCGCAGAAGGCGACACCACCACGCCCTCCACACGCCCGCCCCGCCCCACCAAGCTCGAGCAGCAGGCCATGGATGACCGCCGCCGCACCGAGCAGGCCCGGCAGAAGCGCCAGGGCAAGGGCTCCGGGGCCAAGAGTGCGGACGGGAAAAACGCTGGCGGGAAAAACGCTGGGGGCAGGAACGCCATCGGCCAAAAAATCGGCGGCAAGAAGTCCGGCGGCCCCAAAGCAGGCGGCAGCCCGGCCGGAAGCTCCGGCGGCAAACGGCGCGGACGCTAGGCCAGGGGCGCTGCCCCTTAGACCCCGCCAAAGGGCCTTAAGGCCCTTTGGAATCCCCATTGGCCTGGGCTGGGGGCGGCCTAGGCAGAAGCCTCGGCTTGGCTGGCCTTGGCAATGCGTTGGCCCCTTTTAAAAAAGTAAAGAGACGAAGAGAAAAACACTCTCTCGTGGTTTCCCCAAAGAAAGCCAAAAGGGCTGTTTCAGGTTCCTCCTGAAACAGCCCTTTTGGCGTAATGGGGGGTCCGGGGGCCTCAGGCCCCCGGCAGGGGTGCCGGGGGCGGAGCCCCTGGCTCCTCAGCCCTATTTCATCTCCCGCTCCAGCACCTCGTAGTGGCGCACGTGCTTGTCGGGCACGATCTCGAAGCGTTCGTCGCCGGGATACAGCACGGCGTGTTCCGGGTCGTCTCCGGCAAAGGCCTGCACAGCCTGCCAGGACTCCCAGTAGGTGACGAGCCCGAGCTCGACGCTGCCGGGATATCCGGTGGGGCAGGTTTCACACAGGCGCTCCAGGATCTGGTGGCCCAGGAAGCCCGGCGTGGCCTTGGCCTCACGCACCCCGGTCAACTCCAGGTGCTGGAGGAAGCCTTCGCGGTGCCGCTTGGGACACAGGCATTTCCATTCGCGCGCGATCATGAACGCCTCCGTTACGGCTTGCGGATCATGTTCGGGTGGTGCAGGGAGTCGGTCTTGGCCACCTTGTGGCAGACCGCGCAGTTGCCCCGCGCGCCCATGGGCCGGGCCAGCTTCTGGTATTGCAGGGGCTGGATGTTGTCGCGATCAGCCCCGTAGGGATTGACCGCCGGGTAAAGCGCGTGCTGCGCGCCGTGGCAGGCCGGGCAGGACAGCGCGCCCATCTCGTCCAGGCGGCTCTTGAAGCGGTCCGGCGCGGCCTTGGTCCAGTTGCCGAAGGCGCGGCTGGGGTCTGGCGCTCCGAATTCCTGGTGGCAGGCCAGGCAGTCCGGGGTTTGGGCCCAGGCCGTGCGCGGCGGAATCTTGTCCTGCGGGCCGGACTGCGGGGTGATCTGGGAAAGCAGGCGCTTGGCCCCGCGCTTGTTTGTCTCCAGTTCGCGCTTGAGCAGACCCACGGCGTGGTCTTCCAGGGCGCCGTGGCAGGTGGTGCAGTCGAGGACCTGGCCATGCAGGCCGCGCAGGAAGCGGGTGGCGCCATCGGGCCGGCTGGGGTGGCAGCGAGCGCAGGACTCGGGCCCCTGGCCCTTGAGCGTGCTGGCATGGAAGCCGTGCAGCGCGGCCGAGATGCCCAGCAGTCCGTCCTTGCCCTCGGCGCCCGTGAGCGGGTCGGCGTGGCAGGAGGTGCAGGCCACGGTCTTGCCCGCCCTGACCTGGGACGCAAGGCTGGTGCGGTTCATGCGGTCGTGGATGCGCAGGATGTTCTGGCCGGTCTCCGGGCTGATGCCCGCCCCGGTCACGCTGCCCGCCTTTGCGCCGCCGTGGCAGGAGGCGCAACCCACCTCGTCGGACACGGGCAGCACGGCCCTGGTGCGCGCCAGCACGGTCTTGGTGGCCGCGTCGCGGGCCTCCACCGTCACCAGCGGATAGGGGTTGAAGACCCCGGACGCGCCGCGCGGGCTGATGCGGATGGCCGGGGCCTGGAACCAGTCGCGGCCTTCGAGGATCTTCATGTCCACAGGCTGGCCGCCGCCCTCCTTGGCCCCTTCCACGGCGCAGGTCAGCTCCACGCCTTCGGTGACCTTGCTCGGCGAGTCGCCGCGCTTGATGAGCTGGGCCGAGAGTTCGGCCAGGGCCGGGCGCAGGGTGAACACCCCCTGGGACTCCACGATCATGTGCATGCCCAGGCCCGACCAGGCCAGGAGCACGTACTCGTCCTTCTGCGGGTCAAAGGCCGGGGCGGGCGTGGGCAGTTCGGCCAGGACCACCGGGGACTCGGCCACGGGCGGGATGCCCAGCAGCCCCTCGGTGAGGTACGCGGCCAGGGCCTCGCGCTCGGCCTTGTTGCCCACAAAGGGCGGCATGGCCGGGTTGGCCAGGTTCAGGGCTTCGAGCAGCCCGGCCAGGCCGTCGGCGGTGAGGGTGGCGGCCCAGGGCTTGATGTCGTTCATGGGGCCGCCGATAGAATGGCAGCTGGCGCACTGGTGCTGGAAGAGCTCCGCGCCAGCGGCCAGGCGGTTTTCCGGGGTGACGGACTTGATGCGCGCCCATTTGGCCTGGGCCAGGTAGCCCGCCTCGCCCACGGCCTTGTCCGCGCCGACCTGGATGCCGTTGGAGTAGGTGTGGCCATAGATGAGATAGGGCTTGCGCGCGGCCTCGCGCACGAACTCGAAGCTGCCGATGAGCCCCCAGCCCGTGAGCAGCACGCACAGTGCCAAGGGGAAGCGGACGGCCCTGGGCAGGCGCACGGCCAGGAGGAGCGCGCCAATGGCGGCGGCCGCGCCGAAGTACTGAAAGTCGCGCACAAAGCCCGTGATGCGGGCCGAGCGCAACAGCACCATCTGCTGCTGGGCGTCGGGCAGGGCCTTGATGTACCACCAGCCCGCAGCGAAGCAGACGAACAGCGGCAAGAGCGTCCAGGCCGCGGCCAGGCGCACCATGCGCTCGCGGGCGTCGCCCTGGTCGCCGTCCTCATCGGGGATGCGCGTGGCCGTGACAAAGCCGAACAGCCCGGCCAGGGTGAGGGAGATGGCCGTACGCAGCACGGCCTGGGGCCAGAAGGTGGGGTTGAAGAAGCCGTCCCAGAAATTGTGCGTGACCAGCCACTTGCCCGGGGTGAGCATAAAGCCCACGATGCCGTTGATGGTGAACAGCGAGAGCAGGGCGAAGAGGAAGTAGAGCCAGCCCATGCGGATGTGGTCGCGCGGGCTCAGGCGCTCGAAGCCGTAGTAGTACACCAGCAGGGCCACGATCTCGCAGAGGAAGAAGACCCATTCCGTGGCGAAGCCGTAGACGAAGGTCTTGATCAGCGTGCTCGTGGCCTGGGGCGACAAAAGCCCGATGATGAACCAGATGCCCACGCCGGTGACGCCGCCCGCCACCATGGTGATGAGCAGGAAGAAGCGGGTGTGTTTCTTGACGTGCGCCAAGAGCGCCGGGCTGTTCTGCCTGCGCGCGTAGATCTCGGAGAGCGTCAGGTACAGGCCGCCGCCCACGGCGAAGTGGGCCAGGAACACATGGAAGGTGCCGATGAGCGCGATCCAGAAGCCGCCGCCCAGGGTGGTCAGGTGCCAGATGGGATATTCCATGGCGTGCTACCCCCTCCCTGCGGATTTCGTGTACACCCGGAGCATGTAGGCGATGGCCGCCAGGCCGAAGGCCAGGGCCAGGACGAACGCGAGCAGCGGCGTGTTGTCAGGCGTCACCGGGAGCGTTGCCGGCGTGAAGTGCGGGGCCAGGGTCAGCAGGCGCACCTGGGCGCGGGTGGCGGCCATGAGCGCCACGGAGAACACCAAAAGCCAGGCCGCCGCGCCGGGCTGCTTCTTCAGGCCCATCAGCAGCGCGGCCAGACCGGCCAGCACCCCGGCGGCCAAAAGCGACGAGGCCAGGCGATCACGGCCCATGAAGGCCAGCATCACCGGGCGCGGCAGGGCCATGAGCAGCCACGCGCCCACCAGGAACTGGGCCATGGTCAGGCGCGTGAACCACTTGAGGCCATGCTCCACCCAGTCCAGGCGGCGCTTCTTGACGCCGATGAGCGCCGCGTACAGCCCGGCCACGGCCGGGGCGGCCAGGAGCATGTGCGCGTAGCGCGCCCACAGCGTCGGGTCGGACACGTTCAGGAAGCTGCCGGTGGGGTTCTGGGCGTAGGCGCCCCAGGCCTCGAGCCGGAGCATCAGCGTCATGTTGTTGGACAGGAGAAATCCGGTGTACAGGAGCATGCCAAGGGAGAGCCCCAGGGCCAGGCGCGAGAGCCCGGGCGCGGACTCGAACTTGGCGTCGCTCACGTACAGGCAGTAGTAGCCGAGGATGACGGCCGCAATGGCCGAGAGCCACCACCCGGCCATGAGCACCGAACTGGTGTACAAGAACTGGCCGTAGAGCACCTGCACGAACAAAAGCGGGGCCACGCCGAAGTTGATCTGCAGGGCCAGGGTGGTGGGCAACCGGTGGCCCAGCTCCCGCGCAAGGTCGCGCTGGCGGCCCGTGATGCGCCCGTAAAGCGCAATGGCGGCGGAGCCCACCGTGAGGTTCATGAACAGCACGTGCAGAATGAACGTGAGCAATAAGAGGGCTTCAAGCCAACCCCAGGGGGAGGGGATGGCCTCGGCCGCCGGGATGAGCCGGGCGAGGTCCATGCGCATTCTCCTTGACGGATTTCTATTCCACGGCAATACACGCGGAGGCGGATGCTGGCAATGAATACGTACATTCCCTGGCTCTGACACCGCTTCTCCCAACCCCAGACAAGGACAGCTCATGGACACCGTGCTCCTGCTCGACGTGGGCAACACCAACGTGAAGATCGGCCTGGCCCAGCCCGGACACGGGCTCGTCAGCACCTATGCGCTGCCCAGCGCGCCCACCGGGAACGTCGGCACCGCCGACGAATGGGGCCTCAAGCTGCTGGAGATCTGCCGCGCCGAGGGCGTGGATCCCGGCGAGGTCATCGACATCGTGGCCTCCTCCGTGGTGCCGCCCATGAACCCCGTGCTCACCCGCGCGGCCGCGCGTTTCTTTGGCCAGCCCGGCCAGAACATCCGCTTCGTGCCGGACGACATCAAGCTCGGCATCGAGAACCGCTACGCCCGGCCCCAGGAGGTCGGCGCGGACCGGCTGGTGACGGCCTTTGCCGCACGCGCCGCCTGCCCGGCCCACACCCTCATCGTGGTCGACTTCGGCACGGCCACCACCTTTGACTGCGTGCAGGGGGGCGCATACCTGGGCGGGCTCATCTGCCCCGGCGTGCTGTCCTCGGCCCGTGCGCTGGCCACCGGCACGGCCAAGCTGCCGCACATCACCCTGGAAATAGAGCAGCCGGAGGGCCAGGCCGAGGCCTGCCTGCACATCGGCCGCAGCACGGCCCAGAGCCTGAACCAGGGGCTGCTCTTCGGCTTCGCGGCCATGGTCGAGGGCCTGGCCGCCCGCCTGGCGGCCACCCTCGGAGTGGGCCCGGGCGATGCCCACGTCATCGCCACCGGCGGCTTCGCCAAGGCCATCGCCAGGCTCTGCCCGGCCATCGACGAGGTGCGCGAGGACCTGCTGCTCGACGGCCTGTTCCTGGCCTGGAAGACGACACGCTGAAACGGGGCGCTGAAGCGGGAAATGTTGCAGGAATGCATTTGAATCCGTCACGGAAATGATGTAGGGCTCTCAATAGAGCATTACGTCCGAACCGACGTTCAACGCCGCACGGCCACAAAAGCAACGGCCACCAACGCTTCGGCCACCATCAAAACGGCCACTAACGAAGGAGAATACATGAGCACCATCGTCGCTGTCTGGGCACGAGAAATTTTGGATTCCCGGGGCAACCCCACCGTCGAAGTCGAAGTCACCTACGAATCCGGCGCCACCGGCCGCGCGGCCGTGCCCTCCGGGGCCTCCACCGGCACCCGCGAGGCCCTGGAGCTTCGCGACGGCGACAAGAAACGCTACGGCGGCAAGGGCGTGTCCATCGCCGTGAACAACATCCGCGAAGAGATCGCCAACGCCGTGGTGGGCATGGACGGCCTGCGCCAGGTGGCGCTGGACAATTCCCTCATCGACCTGGACGGCACCGACAACAAGAACCGCCTGGGCGCAAACGCCATCCTCGGCGTGTCCATGGCCAACGCGCGCGCCGCGGCCAACTTCCTGGGCCTGCCGCTGTACCAGTACATCGGCGGCATCAACGCCAAGCTTCTGCCCGTGCCCATGATGAACATCATCAACGGCGGCGCGCACGCCCCGAACAACCTGGACATCCAGGAGTTCATGATCATGCCGCTCGGCGCCGAGACCTTTGCCGACGCCCTGCGCATGGGCGCGGAAACCTTCCACGAGCTCAAAAGCATCCTGGCCAAGGACGGCCACGTCACCAGCGTGGGCGACGAGGGCGGCTTCGCCCCGAACCTGAAGAGCCACGCCGAGGCGCTGGAGTACATCATCCGCGCCATCGAGGCCGCGGGCTACAACCCCGGCTACGAGATCGCGCTGGCCATGGACTGCGCCGCCAGCGAGTTCTTCGACAAGGGCAAGTACACCCTGAAGGGCGAGAGCAAGATCATGACCGGCCCCGAGATCGTGGACTACTACGCTGATCTCGTGTCGCGCTTCCCCATCGTCTCCATCGAGGACGGCATGGCCGAGGGCGACTGGGACGGCTGGGCCACCATGACCGACCGCATGGGCGGCGAGATCCAGATCGTGGGCGACGACGTCTTCGTCACCAACCCGGACATCCTGGCCGAGGGCATCGAGCGCGGCGTGGCCAACTCCATCCTCATCAAGCTGAACCAGATCGGCACCTTGACCGAGACGCTGGACACCATCGAGATGGCCAAGCAGGCGGCGTACACCACGGTTGTGTCGCACCGCTCCGGCGAGACCGAGGACGCCTTCATCTCCGACCTGGCCGTGGCCGTGAACGCCGGCCAGATCAAGACCGGCTCCCTGTGCCGCAGCGACCGGCTGGCCAAGTACAACCAGCTCCTGCGCATCGAAGAGGACCTGGAGGAAGAGGCCATCTACTACGGCCCGATCCTGGCCGAGAGCTGGTTCGCCACCGAGGGCCCCCCATTCACTTTGGGGGCGGGGGCTTTTTTGCGGCGAAAACCCAGGCACAGCGGAAAGCAAAGGCGCGCTCAACCCCGCCAGCTTGGGCCGGCCACCTTGCGTCGAAAATTCTTCCACCTGAGGCCCAGCAGAAAAGTGCGTCGGAATTCGCCACAAGACGCACGCTCGAACCAACGAGAGGCGCACCGGCCATCGCATCAACCAATGGCGCATTCTCACACGCTATCGAATCTGTTGTTGAAAATCACAGCCGCGCCAGGGCACCGAAAGGGCCAAAGCGCTCGCTGACTTTCTCTAAATAATATCAGCGCAATATCGCGACGATCATCCGTGGCGAAGGACATGGCGTATGCCCCAACCCTCACCGCGCCCATGAGGGCACAAGGGCACACCCATCAACTGAGCGAATTTGTTCGCCATAATGTACAGCCGCCCAGGACTATCCTGAATAGGGAGGAGAAGACGGATACCGATTCCGGGGGCGGAAAGTATTCCACAACCTTTTCCCCATCCCATCTGCATTTTCCTTTGTTCCCAATCAATTGATGCCATTGCTCAACTGAGACAGGGACGGCCTCCTTTGGAATGCTCTGGTGGATAACCGGTGTGTAGAACCCTTTTGGCAGCCCGTTGGCGTCGAACACCGCAAACACCTGCATCGGCACCCCCCATACATCTCTTATAAATACCAATACTAAGATACTGGATTTGCAGGTGTTTGTAAATACGCACCGTGGAAAAACACTTCCGCCATCCCTGCACAGATGACGACAACTTTGCCCGCTTTCGAGGCAGCGGAAAACACGCTTTTCAACATCACCAAGCATCAAGCCTTCCTTCCTCCAGGAGGGGCAGCCCGTGCCAGTTCACAAAGCTCAGCACCGTCCAGCAAGCAGGAAAGCGTTGGACCGTCTGGAGGCCCCTGCCGAAAGGCGGAGAAATCATTGCGCCGTATTGACAAGCACTCCACTTAACAATATTTTTTGCCATGAACCACCGCCCCCTGCTCCTCGCCCTGGCCCTGTGCCTGCTCCCGGCCCTGTCCTTCGCCGCCGACACCACCCGCCCGGACCTCGCGCCGCTCTTCGCCGAGCGCGGGCTGAACGGCTGCTTCGTGGTGCAGAAGGGCGCGGACACCATCCGCGTGAACACGCAGCGCGCGGCCACAGCCTTCCGGCCCGCCTCCACCTTCAAGATCGTCAACGCCCTGGTGGCGCTTGAAAGCGGCGTGGCTCCGGACACGGACTTCCTGCTGCCCTGGGACGGCGTGACGCGCGAGGTGGCGGCCTGGAACCACAACCTGACCCTGGAGCAGGCCTTCCGCGCCTCCGCCGTCTGGTATTTCATGGAGATCGGCAGACACAACGGCCGTGAGCGCCTGGGCGCGGCCATGCGCGCGCTGGCCTACGGCAACGCCGACGCTTCCGGCTCGGACAAATTCTGGCTCGACGGGCCGCTCCGCATCAGCGCGGACGAACAGGTGCGCTTTCTGGACCGCGCGGCGCGCGGCGAGGTGCCCTTTTCCACGCGCAACCTGGGCCTGCTGCGGCGGATGATGCTTCTGGACAAGGGGCCGGACTGGGCGCTCTATGCCAAGACCGGCCTGGCGACCAGGGGCGGCGGGGTTGACGATGCCCCGGTGGGCTGGCTGGTGGGCTTTGTGGAGCGCGGGGGCGCGACCTGTCCTTTCGCCCTGAACATCAGCCCCCAGGGCGGCGCCGCGCCCGGTGCGGACTTCGGCCCGGCGCGCCTGGAGCTGGCCCGCGCGCTGCTGGCGAAGCTCGGCGTCCTTCCCCCTAAAGAATAGCGTACGAACCACCTGAAAGGCCCGCGCCTCTGTTGCACACCAGGCTGGGGTGCTATTTTTGCGCCCCAAGCCCACCTTGTCGTTCACTCCCCCGCTTGCAGATCAATACAACGCCGCAGTGCAGCGGGAGCAGATATCAGCTCCCTTTACATTCTGCCGAAGAAGGCGGAGTATTCCAGAATGGGCAAAAGCCCGCATCCTGCAACGAGGAGCAGAACATATGGGTTACGAGACATCCTTCACCAAGATAGAGAACGAGCTGACGCCGGACTTTCGCGACCGCATGAAGGGCGCTGAAGGCGTGGCGGACGTGCAGAAGATCTACGCCGAATTCGTGCGCGAGATGCTCAGCCGCCTCACCGGCGCCGAGGTCGTGCTCGACGAGGGCGATGTGCGGGTCGACCCGGAGGTCGAGGGCGGCATTGTTCTCGGCCCAGGCATCACCCAGAACCCGGACTTCCATAAATTCTTCGAGCGCTCGGACCTTCCGGACATCCTGCGCCGCCAGGGCCAGCACGCTGCCAACAAAATCACGCATCTGGACGGCCACTCCGAACGCGATCAGGCCAAGATTTTCCCCAGGCCCAACCGCAGGGGCTAGCCAAGCGCGCGAAGCTCGGCATTTTGCCGCCGAACTCGCCGGTTCTCCGAGCAGCCGAAAAGGCCCAGCCCGGTCGCACGACCAGGCTGGGCCTTTTTCTTCCCTTGGGCCGGACCTGTCCGCCCTACTTGATGTTGCCCACCTCCACCAGGTCAGGACAGCGCTCCAGGTCGCCGGGTGTGACGAAATCCGCCACATAGCCGCGCAGACCCTCTAAAAGCCCGCTGCTGTCGCTGGTGTCGAGGAACAGCGACAGGACCTCGGCGTGCCGGTCCGGCGCAGTCACGCGCAGCAGCTGGGCGGCGAGGCGCTCCACCGAGTGCTGCAGCTCGACTGAGGCCGTGAAGGGCTCTTCCATGAGCGCAAGGCTCTTGACGGACGGTTGCGCCGCCTCGTCCAGGTATTGCTGGATGAGCACCGCCACCTGCCCCTCGTCCACCGGTCCGGGTGCGGGCTCCTGCATGGCGCTCCGGGCCTCATCCCGGCTCAGCCCCAGGCCCACGAACGCGGGCATGGGCCCCTGTGCCAGCAGCTGGTCCAGCAGGCTGCCCGCTTCCACGCCCGGCACGACGCGGGGCCTGTCCAGCAGGCCGAGATTGGGCTCCTGGTAGCAGCGGAACACGAACTCCGAGCAGATCATGGGCTGCTTGCCGCCGTGGAGCGGGTCCACAAGGAGGCTGGCCATGCTGTCGAAGATCTTGCGCAGCAGGGCGTCCAGCACGTGATTCACGTGGATTTTGCGCACCAGCACAGGATCACCAGCATGAAGATGTTCTCGATGGCATAGCGGTTGTGCTCGTCCAGATACTTATTGGCCACGGCCAGGACCTTGACCCGAGCCGGGTCGGGCAGGCCCGCCTTCAGTCTGCGCGCCTGGACCTCGGAGCTGTCCGCGATGCTGACGTCGAGCCCGCGCGCGATGATGCCCTCCTTGACCAGGGCCTCGCCCACGGCGGGCTGCCCCTGGATCAGCCGGCCCAGGTTCAGCCCGGCGTGGCTGTAGTGCGACCTGTCCCAGAAGATGATGAGCTTGCCGAAGATGCTGGTGCCCCTGTAGAGCAGCACGTCTGCGGGTTGAAGCCCGCTTGCTGGAAGCGTGGACATGGCGGTTCTCCCTGGCTGGCGCCGGCTTGAGTCATGCCGAAACACACGTATCAGCCACACGATATGTCACAGACAACGGGACCAGGCAAGCCTCCGCCGTTCCAGGGCGGGGGCTATTTCTTTGTGCATGTTGGCCCGGTTATAATGCCACCCCTTTTGGTCCCAAGATTTTTTCTGGACATTCCCACCCGGTAGTGCTGTATATTGTCCCAAATTTTATTCGCCAGCGTCCAACCGGAGGCCGGCTGGCGCGATCAGCTACCGTCAACACATGCCGGGAAGGGCACTGTTGCGCCAAAAATTGGCTGGCAGTGCGCGCGGCATGTCCGGAAAGGAGGTTTGCCTGGGGTTAGATATCGGCTGGCGGCAATGCTGTGATCCCAATCAAGGAGGCAAAGGCACATGGAAGACATCAAGAAAAAGGTATTGAGCGAGGACTGGATAGCATTCTGGCTCGGACTGTTCATCTTCTGCCTGGGTCTGATCGCCTTTACCGGGAATGAGGTTCTCGGCTGGGCCATCAAGACCAACGTCTGGACCGACATCGGCAAGGCTCTCGCTCCGGCCTCGGCCACGTTCAAGGGCCTGCCCGCATTCGCTTCCCTGTTCTTGACCTATGTATTCCTCCTCGTGTGCATGCTCATCACATCCCGCGCCCTGGACGCGGACCTGAAGAAATTCGCCGTAGGCTTCACCCTGGTCTTCTGGATCAGCTATTTCTGCTGGATTCTCGGGCACTACGCCCACATCGCGGCCACGCACAACCAGTTCGACAAGTTCGGCATCAGCTGGTCGCTGAACCTCACCGGCGAGGCCGGGTTCATCGTGGCGCTCTTGGCGGGCCTGGTGGTGGGCAACTTCTTCCCCGGCATGGTGGACGCCATGAGCGAGGCCACCAGGCCAGAGCTCTACGTCAAGACCGCCATCGTCATTCTGGGCGCGGCCCTGGGAGCCAAGGCCGCCGAGCACCTGGGCATGGGCCAGGCCATCCTGTTCCGAGGCCTGTGCGCCTCCATCGAGGTCTACCTCATCGACTGGGCCGTGGTGTATCTGGTGGCCCGCACGCTGTTCAAGTTCAACCGCGAATGGGCAGTGCCGCTGGCCTCGGGCATCTCCATCTGCGGCGTGTCCGCGGCCATCGCCACCGGCGCGGCCATCCGCGCGCGGCCCGTGGTGTCCATCATGGTCTCGTCCCTGGTGGTCATCTTTGCGGTGGTTGAGCTCATCATCCTGCCGTTCATGTCACGCGAGCTCTTGTGGATGCATCCCATGGTGGCCGGCGACTGGATGGGCCTGGCGGTGAAGACCGACGGCGCGGCCATCGCCTCCGGCACCATCGTGGACTCCCTGGTGCGGGCCAAGGCTGCCGCAGCAGGCACCATCTACGAGCCGGGCTGGATCGCCATGCCCGCCGTGACCAGCAAGATCTTCATCGACATGTTCATCGGCATCTGGGCTTTTGTGCTGGCCATCGTGTGGTGCTCCAAGATCGAGTGCCGGGGCGAGGTCAAGGCCTCCATGATCTGGGAGCGCTTCCCCAAGTTCGTCATCGGCTACTTCTTGACCTTCATCCTGATGCTGCTGGCCAGCATCTCGTCAAAGGAGGTGTTGAAGCTGGCCAAGACAGCCACCGGACAGATGGACAACTTCCGGGGCATGTTCTTCATCATGACCTTCTTCACCATCGGGGTCATCTCGAACTTCCGCAAACTCTGGGCGGAGGGCTTCGGCAAGCTCGCCGCAGTGTACTTCCTCTGCCTGTTCGGGTTCATCATCTGGGTCGGACTAGGCATCTCGTGGATCTTCTTCAGTGGCATGGAGCCGCCCATCATCTCCGGCCCGTCGCTGATGGGCCTCTAACCGGAACCCACGGAGGTGGTTTATGCCTGACAAGCACAAGCTGACCGATGAAGAACAAACCGCAATGGTCGATGAGCTGAAGCGCATGGAGTATGAGCCGCTTCTGCCCATCGAAAAGAAGCTGATAACCTACAGCATCGGGCTTGGGATCGTGCTCTTGTTCGTGTTCATCTGGATGAGCCGGACCTTCTTCCCGCACACCACAAAGCTCGAATCCCCGACGGCAGAGGTCAAGACCGCGACGGCCACCCCGGCCCCGGCCGCTCCTGCGGGCGCGGTTCCGGCAACCCCGGCCAAGAAGGAGTAGCGCAGAGAAACGCCGCGCACGACGCGGCACGCGGCATGAACCGGCGGGGGCGATAACGCTCCCGCCCTGGCGGAGCGGCCCTGCCCCTCCACCCAAGCGGGGGGGGCGGGGCCTTTTCCGCTCAGCGGTGCCGCTATTTGCCCTCTTGACCTCCGCCGCCCTGCGCCCTATGGGAATCGCGAGGTGAAAACATGAAAAACAGCTACCGCAAAAAGCTTGAAAAGGCGTCGAACTTCCTGCGCGAGGTCTTTGACGACCTGGAGACCGAGGGCAGCGACGACTTCGACAACTTCGGCACGCGCCTGGAGGACATGGCTGGCGAGATCGACGACCTTCTGGCCGAGGACGAGGCCAACGTGAAGGACTCCGACGACGACGACGGCTACGAAGTCGAGTAAGCACCGCCCGCGCCGACCGCCCAAGGGTTTGCCGACGAAAGAAAGGCCCCGCCGCAAGGTGGGGCCTTTTCTTTCAACAAATCTCCCCCCATTGACACAAGTCAAAGATTCGGTGCAAGACTTGTCCTAATCAGGAGTTGCGTGAGCGGGAAACCGCCCCCCCCCCGCTTATGGGGACAAAGACACCAACTTCCAACAGGAGGACAACCCAATGTTTTGCAACCAGTGTGAACAGACCGCCAAAGGTACCGGCTGCACAGCCATCGGCGTGTGCGGCAAGCAGCCCGACGTCGCCGCCCTGCAAGACCTGCTCATCCACGCCTGCCAGGGGCTTTCCGTCGTTGCCCACGAGTGCGCCCAAAAAGGCGTGCAGGACAAGGACACCGACATCTTCCTGTTCAAGGCCGTGTTCAGCACGCTCACCAACGTCAACTTCGACCCCGAGCGCTTCGTGCCGCTGATCCGCAAAGCCGTTGAGCTGCGCGAGTGCATGAAGGCGCGGCTGGCGCCCCTTGGCCTGACCGTGCCCGCGCTTGACGCCGTGACCTTCGCTCCCGCCGCCGACCTCGCCGGGCTGGTGGCCCAGGGCGAGCTCCACGCCATCAACGCCGTGGACAAAAACCCCGACATCCAGTCTCTCAAGCAGACCGTCATCTACGGCATCAAGGGCGTTGCCGCCTATGCCGATCACGCCGCCCTGCTCGGCCAGTACGACGCCACTATCGCCGCCTACATCTACAAGGGCCTGGCCAGCGCCCTGCGCACCGACCTCGACCTCGGCGCCTGGGTGGCCCTGGCCATGGAATGCGGGAAGGCCAACCTGACGGCCATGCAGATCCTGGACGCGGGCAATACCGGGGCCTACGGCCACCCGGTCCCCACCAGCGTCCCCCTGGGCCATCGCAAGGGCAAGTGCATCCTGGTCTCCGGCCACGACCTGCGCGACCTCGAAACCCTGCTCAAGCAGACCGACGGCAAGGGCATCGACATCTACACCCACGGCGAGATGCTGCCCACCCACGGCTACCCCAAGCTCAAGGCCTACAAGCACTTCTTCGGCCACTACGGCACGGCCTGGCAGAACCAGATCAAGGAGTTCGCGGCCTTCCCCGGCGCCATCCTGATGACCACCAACTGCATCCAGAAGCCGACCATGGCCTACCTGCCGAACATCTTCACCACCGGCCTGGTGGGCTGGCCCGGCGCGGTGCACGTGGGCAACGAGGACTTCAGCGCCGTCATCAAGCGGGCGCTCGAGCTGCCCGGCTTCACCGACGATGTGGAAGGCGTCTCCGTCAACGTGGGCTTTGGCCACAACACGGTCATGAGCGTGGCCCCGGCGGTCATCGAGGCCGTGAAGGCCGGCAAGATCCGCCACTTCTTCCTGGTGGGCGGCTGCGACGGCGCCAAGCCAGGGCGCAACTACTACACCGAGTTCGTGGAAAAGACCCCCAAGGACACCGTCATCCTGACGTTGGCCTGCGGCAAATTCCGCTTCTTCGACCAGCAGCTGGGCGACATCGGCGGCATCCCGCGCCTGCTCGACATCGGCCAGTGCAACGACGCCTATTCGGCCATCCAGATCGCCGTGGCCCTGGCCGGGGCCTTCAATTGCGGCGTCAACGAGCTGCCGCTGTCCATGATCCTGTCCTGGTACGAGCAGAAGGCCGTGGCCATCCTTTTGACCCTGCTCTCGCTCGGCATCAAGAACATCCGCCTGGGACCCAGCCTGCCCGCGTTCATCACCCCGAACGTGCTCGCCTTCCTGGTGGAGAACTTTGGCATCAAGGCCATCACCACCCCGGACGAGGACCTGAAGGCAATTCTTGGCTAGCCCTTGCGCTGCTGAAAATCAGTCCTAACTTCTAACAACTTCCTATACTCCAAACGCCTCGGGCGCGGGGGCAAGACGACCCCCCCCGCGCCCACCTTCAAAACGACAACGAGGACACCATGCGCGCCACACGAAAGCTCATCACCGTCAACGAAGAACTCTGCAACGGCTGCGGCAACTGCGTCACCGGCTGCGCCGAAGGCGCGCTCGCCATCATCGACGGCAAGGCCAAGCTGGTGAACGAGGTCTTCTGCGACGGCCTGGGCGCCTGCCTGGGCGAATGCCCCACCGGCGCGCTCAAGGTGGTCGAGGTGGAGGTCGAAGACTTCGACCCCGCCGCCGTGGCGAAGCACCTCACCAGCCAGGGACGAAGCGTGCCCGACCACATGCCCGACCCTGCCAGCCTGCGCCTGAACGGAACAGACACGCCCTACGGCCAGCGCCCGGTCACCATCCACGGCGGCGGCTGCCCCTCGCGCCAGGTCATGAGCCTGGGAAACGCCACGCCCACGCCCTCCTGCAAGATGGCCAACACACCCGTGGCCCAGACTGTCGGCGGCGCGTCCAACCTCTCGCACTGGCCCATCCAGCTGCGCCTGGTGCCGCCCAGCGCGCCCTTCCTCAGAAACGCGCGCCTGCTGCTCACCGCCGACTGCGTGCCGCCGTCCTTTCCGAACTTCAACGCGCACCTGCTGCCCGGGCGCGTCATGCTCCTCGGCTGCCCCAAGTTCGACGACGCGCAAAGCTACATCGACAAGCTGGCCGACATCCTGCGCGAAAACGCCATAAAGGACATCACCGTGGTCCAGATGGAGGTGCCCTGCTGCGCAGGCATGACGACAATCGCCCTGCGCGCGGCCCAGGCCGCAAACGTCGCCGTACCCATCGAAACCATCATCATCACCCGCGACGGCCAGACCCAGCCCGCCGGACCCGGCGGCCTGCCGCGCTTCGCCGGATAACTCCAACACAAGGAGACGCGCCATGAAGATCACCGACCTGCACGCCCAGAACGACTTCAAGCCCTTTGGCCCGAGCAAGCTGCTCGTGCACGAGAGCGAATTCATGAAGGTCATCAACTTCAACTTCAAGCCCGGACAGGGACTGCCCATCCACTCCCACGACCTCGAAGGAGAACTCGTCATCTGCGTCCTCGAAGGCGAAGGCTTTTTCCTCTCCTCCGACGGCCAGGTACCCTGCAAGACCGGCGATACCCTGGTCTGCCCCATCGCCACCCCGCACGGCGTCACCGCCACCTCCGACATGCGCGTGCTCGTCACCATCGCCCCGCCCATTTAGCAGGATGCCAGGGGCTCCGCCCCCGGCACCCCCGCCAAAGGGCCTGAGGCCCTTTGGAATCCCCCTTGCGCCGAAAGGGCTGTTTCAGGAGGAACCTGAAACAGCCCTTTCGGCTTTCTTTGGGGAAACCACGAGAGAGTGTCTTTCTCTTGGTCTCTTCACCAACCCAACTTCAAAAAGGGGCCAACCGCGTTGGGATTTCGAGGGTCTCCCCTCGAAATCCCAACGCATTGCCAAGGCCAGCCAAGCCGAGGCTTCTGCCCAGGCCGCCCCCGGCCCAGGCCAATGGGAGTTCCAAGGGGCCTCAGGCCCCTTGGCCGCCGGAGGCTATCCTCTTTTGCCTCAGCCCAGGGCGAAGCGCATGGCCAGGACCACGGCCACGCCAGCGGCCATGGCCAGGGGCAGGTTGCTGGAGCGCCAGGCAACGAGGGCTGTGGCCAGGGTGGCGAGGGCTTCGGCTGGCCCGGCGGCCAGGGCCGAAGGCGCGACGATGGAGGCCAGGATGGCGCCGGGTATGGCTTTCATGAAGCGCTCCAGCCGTCCGCTGACGGTGATCCGGCTCATGACGGCGAGCCCGGCGGCACGGGTGAGGTAGGTGACGAGCGCCATGCCCCCGATGGTCAGGATGGACGGCAGGCTGGCGGCCAGGAAGGAGGCGTCAGGGGTGCTCATGGCTGCCTCGTGGTGCTGCCGGGTGCGGGCGCCGGAGGAGAGGTGGGGGGCGAGGTGGGGACCGGGCCGAGGGCGGCGGCCAGGCCTCCGGCCACGGCTCCGGCCAGGATGTACCATTTGCCGGGCAGCAGGCGCGCGCAGACAAGGGCCGTGGCGGTGGCGGCAAGGAGCGGCAGGATGTCCTGGCGGCGGGGCTTGAGCCCGACGAGCAGCGCGGTGAAGACAGCGGTGAAGGCGAAATCCAGGCCGTACTTGGCCGGGTCGTCGAGTCCACGCACGAGGACGTGGCCAAGCGTGGTGGACAGGTTCCAAAAGACATAGACGCACAGGCCGGAACCGAGGAGAAACGCGCCGTCGGGCTCCCGCGCCAGGCGTTTGTCCTCGACCATGCGGCCCAGGGTCAGCGCCCAGGACTCGTCGGTCATGAAGAACAGCGAGCCGAAGGCCTGGTTTGATTTCAGCCGCGTGAGCCAGGGCGAGAGGGCCGCGCCCATGAGCACATGGCGCAGGTTGACGATGAGGGTGGTGAGGATGAGCGAGAGCACGGGCAAGTCCCGGCTCCAGAGGTCCAGCGCGATGAGCTGGGAGGCCCCGGCAAAGACGAACAGGCTCATGGACTGGGTTTCAACGAGGGAGAGGCCCTTCTGCCGGGCCAGCAGGCCGAAGAGCACGCCGTACACGGCCACGCCCAGGGCCACGGGCAGGCAGTTGCGGAAGCCTGCCAGCAGGCCGGGCAGGCTGAAGCGGATCAGGTCGGAGTGTGTGCGCATGTCTCCCTCGCGTGGGCCTTCAGGTCCGGGGCCGGCCCCGGAGCGTGAAGGTGGAGGGGCTGGCCCCATTGGGGCTTATTGACGGAATTCGATAATCATGTTCGCGCCCGCGCCCGAACCGGCGGCGTGCTGCGGGGCATCGGCCAAAACCGAGGCCAGGGCCGAGAGCGAGGCGCCGAGCAGGCGCGGCAGGAGCGGCAGCTTCTTCTCCGGTCCTTCGATGACGTCGGCCTTGGGCGAGAGCTTGACCATTTCGCGCAGGGTCTCGCTGGCCGTCTCCAGGCCGCCGAGCTTGTCCACCAGGCCGAATTCCTGGGCCTGGCGTCCGGTGAAGGCGCGGCCATCGGCGAGCTTTTCCACGGCTTCGAGCGGCATCTTGCGGCCCTCGGCCACGTCGGCCACGAACTGCTGGTGCAGGTCCGTGATGAGCGCCATGAGGTAGGCGCGCTGCTCCGGGGTGAGCGGCACGGTGGGCGAGCCAGCGGCCTTGAACTTGCCGGTGGCCATGAGGTCGGTCTTGAGCCCCAGCTTGTCCATGAGCCCCTGCAGGTTCACGTATTCGGCGCGCACGCCGATGGAGCCGGTGATGGAGCCGGAGTTGGCCACGATGAGGGTGGCCGGGGCTGCGGCATAGTAGCCGCCGCTTGCTGCGGCGGTGCCCATGCTGACGACCACGGGCTTGACCTTGGCCAATGCCTTTACTGCCTGGTACAGCTCCTGGGACGGGGCCACGGCTCCGCCAGGGCTGTCGATCCTGAGAACCACGCCCTTGACCGAGTCGTCGTTCTTGAGCTCACGCAGGAAGTCCACTACCTCGCGCGCGTCGGTGATGACGCCCTCGATCCTGCACAGGCCCATCTTGTCGCCGGAGAGCGAGCGCGTGCCGTGCCCGCCGAGCGAACGAAAATAGGCCATGGCCCCCGTAAAGAGGGCCACGGCCACTATTATCAATGCAATACCAAACAGCAGCGGGTGCTGTTCGGAGAAGCCGGGTTTAGTTTCCGGATTCCTCAACGGGGGCTTCCTCAACGGGAGCTTCTTCGGCCTTCTCAGCGGGGGCTTCTTCGGCCTTCTCGCTGGAGGCGTCTTCGATCTTGGCGCGGAGCAGGTCGCCCAGGTTGCTGCCGGTCTCAGGACCGGAGGTGCGGAACTCCTTGGGCTTCTTGCGCTCCTCTTCTTCCTTGATCTGCTTGATGGACAAGCCCAGGCGGCGCTCGTCGGCGCTCACGTGGATGACCTTGGCCTCGATGTTGACGCCTTCCTTGAAGAGCTCAGAGGGGCTCTTGATCTTCTTGCGGCTGATCTCGGACACGTGGACCAGGCCCTCAATGCCCTCCTCAACCTCGACGAACAGGCCGAAGTCGGTGATGTTGGTCACCAGGCCGGTGATGAGGGTGCCCACGGGGTACTTGCCCGGCACCTTCAGCCACGGATCTTCGGAGAGCTGCTTGATGCCCAAGGTGAACTTCTCGTTCTCCTTGTCCACGGTCAGCACCTTGGCCTGCACGACGTCGCCGATCTTGAAGACTTCGCTCGGGTGGCGGATCTTCTTGGTCCAGCTGATGTCGGACACGTGGATCAGGCCGTCGATGCCCTCCTCGATGCCGATGAACACGCCGAACTCGGTGATGTTCTTGATGGCGCCCTCAAGGATGGTTCCTTCGGGGTACTTCTCAGCCACCACGTCCCAGGGATTCGGCTTGATCTGCTTCATGCCCAGGCTGATGCGCTTCTTGTCGGGATCGACGCCGAGGACAATGACCTCGACCTCGTCTCCGGCACGCACCATCTGCGAGGGGTGACGCAGCTTGCGGGTCCAGCTCATCTCGGAGATGTGGACCAAGCCTTCGACGCCGGCCTCAAGCTCCACAAAGGCGCCGTAGTCGGCGAGATTGGTGACCTTGCCCGTGAAACGGGAGCCCTGCGGGTACTTGCCCGCGATGTTTTCCCAGGGATCGCTCACGAGCTGCTTCAGGCCGAGGGAAACCTTCTGGCCCTCGCGGTCGAAGTGCAGGACCTTGAGGTCCAGCTCATCGCCCAGGGCAACCATCTCCTTGGGGTGACGGATGCGCTTCCAGCTCATGTCGGTGATATGCAGCAGGCCGTCCAAGCCACCCAGGTCGATGAACACGCCGTACTCGGTGATGTTCTTGACCTTGCCCTTGACCACCTGGCCTTCGCCCAGGGTCTCGAGCAGGGCGCCGCGCTGCTCGCTGCGCTGCTCTTCGAGGAGCACGCGGCGGGAAACGATGACGTTGCTGCGGCGACGGTTGATCTTCAGAATCTTGAAGTCGAAGTCCTGTCCGACCAGGGCGTCCATGTCCGGCACGGGCCGCAGATCAACGTGGGAGCCGGGCAGGAAGGCCTCGACTCCGCCGAGATCGACGGTGTAGCCACCCTTGATGCGGCGGACGATGCGTCCGGTAACGGTGCCGTTCTTCTCCTGGGAATCCTCCAGGCGGTCGAACAGCTGCATGCGCTTGGCCTTGTCGCGCGAGAGGTGGATGGTGCCTTCGTTCTCGTCCTTGTTGGACACGAAGACGTCCACCGTGTCGCCCACGGCCACGGTCATATTGCCCTCGGCGTCGAGGAACTCCGAGACGGCGATCTGCCCTTCGGACTTGAAGTTCACGTCGATAAGCACGTGATCCTTGCCGATCTTGACAACGGTTCCCGGCACGATTGTGCCTTCGTCGAGGTCTCCAAAGTCGGACTTGAGGTAATCCTCAAGGGCATCCTCGAAATTGAGGTCCATTTCCTGATCTAAGCCTTTCTTGGTTTTTTCCATGATTGCCTCCAACGACACTCCCTCGGACAAATGTATTTGCGCTGTATTTTAGACATCCAGCCACACGCGGCCCCGGCCCGTTTCCGAGGCGAGCGGGTCCGTGTCCACGGCGGTCGGCCTGTTTAGACCGGTTCCAGACGCCATGACGCCAAAGTAGATTGCGGGGTCATCCTCAATAGATGGCCCCTGAAAGACGGTATGGGTATACCAATTGGCCACGGCTGTAAACTAAATTCCGCCCCCGGCCCTCTGCCGATTGCCCGCCGATTGCCCGCGAACATGCCCTATGGTATACTGAAATCCGTTGCGCGAAGCAACACGCCAGGCCATCCCAACCAGCGGAGCCCCCATGCCCGATCTCAATGCCCCTGCCCTGCGCCCGCGCTGCCCCTGGTGCGGCCAGGACCCTATTTACGTGCGCTACCACGACCAGGAATGGGGTTCTCCCCTGCACGACGACCGCGCCCTGTTCGAGCTGCTCGTGCTCGAAGGCGCGCAGGCGGGCCTCAACTGGCTTTTGGTGCTCAAGAAGCGCGAGGGCTACCGCCGGGCCTTTGCTGGCCTGGAGCCGGAAACCGTGGCGCGGCTCACCGAGGCCGACGCCGAGCGCCTGCGGCTGGATGCGGGCATCGTGCGCAACCGCCAGAAGATCGCCTCGGCCATCAACAACGCCCGCGCCTTCCTGGCCGTGGCCGAGGCCTTCGGCTCCTTTGACGCCTACCTCTGGCGCTTCGTGGACGGCGCGCCCCTTCAGAACGCCTGGACCGAACTCAGGCAGGTGCCCGCGCGCACGGCCATCAGCGACGCCCTGTCCAAGGACCTGCAGGCGCGCGGCTTCAAGTTCGTGGGCTCCACCATCATGTACGCCTTCATGCAGTCCGCCGGGCTGGTCAACGACCACCTGACGGGCTGCTTCCGCCACCGCGAGCTGGGCGGGGGCTGAGGCTACTTCTTCCGGGGCGGAAGCAGCAGCGAGACCACGTCGGTAACGCCCTTGACCGCCTTGGCGTGGGCCACGGAGCGGTCGATGTCCTTCTGGCTGCGCACCATGCCGATCAAGTAGACCTTGCCGCCAAAGACTTCGGCCTCCACCTGGGTGGCGCTGATGTTCTTGTCGCCCACCAGGGCCGCGCGCAGCTTGGCCGCGATCTCCACGTCCGCCGCCGTGGTGTCGGATGCGCCCGGAGCCTCCCAGTGGGTCGACACGGAGCGGACGCCCTTGGTCTTCTTGGCCGTGGCCACGGCGAAGTCCTTGAACTTCTCGTCCGCCAGCTGGCCCAGCAGCGTGACCCTGCCCACGTAGCAGTAGACCTTCACGGCCAGGCCGAGCTTGCCGTCGCGATTCACCAGGTCGCTTTTGATGGAGGTGCTGATCTTCTTGTCCGCCGTGATGGTGCCCACGCTGCGCTCGTCGCGCGCGGCGTCGTAGATGGCGCCCCAGGGCGTGAAGGCGCTGGCCGGCTTGGCCGGAAGGGCAAGGGCCACGGCCAGGGCAAGTGCCGCGAGGACGAATATCTTGCGCTGCATGGGCTGCTCCAAGGCTTGAGGTTGCGGAATCTCACATCCTTATGCCCAAGGGGGCGCCCCCCGTCAACGAGCGAGACGGCACCGGCTAGGGCGTGTTGACCGGGGAGCGCGAAGTCCGTACTGTGCGCGCCCAAGCCAAACAATACATTCGAGGTGACATATGTCCGATTGCCCCTGCGGCTCCGCCAAGCCTTTCGACGCCTGCTGCGGCCCCATCATCGACGGAACCATCCCCGCGCCCACGGCCGAGGCGCTCATGCGCTCACGCTACAGCGCCTACGTCAATGTCGACGTGCCCTACCTGGAGAAGAGCCTGGCCCCGGAAGAGCGCCACGACTTCGACCCGGCCCAGGCCAAGCAGTGGGCCGAGACCTCCACCTGGCTCGGGCTCACCATCCACTCGGTGAAGGACGGCGGCGAGGCCGACCAGACCGGGCAGGTGGACTTCACCGCGTCCTACGAATACCAGGGCGCGCGCCAGGACCACCGCGAGGTGGCCCAGTTCAAGCGCCTGGACGGGGTGTGGCACTACACCGACGGCAAGATGCGCTCCCATGACCCCATCGTGCGCGGACCCAAGACCGGCCGCAACGACCCCTGCCCCTGCGGCTCGGGCAAGAAGTTCAAGAAGTGCTGCGGCTAGAAGGCTGAGAGACAGGGGCGCCGCCCCTGCACCCCGCCGAGGGGAATGATTTCCCCCGGACCCCCTCTGCCAAAACGAAAGGCTCCTTCCAGCGCACAGCCGGAGGGAGCCTTTTGCTTTGGGAGGGAATGCGCCTGGTGTCGGGGTCAGGCGTGGGCCGTGGGCTCTGCCGGTGGGTCGGTGAAGCGCGTTGGCAGCTCCTTGATGCGCCAGAGCATGATGGCTCCGGCATTGAACATAATGTATGCCGACAGCATTCTGCTTGCAAGACGGCTCCCCCTGTACGTGCGCCACGCGAGCAGCAGTATAACAACAGTTGCAACTGTCGTTATTGTCAGTGTTGTATATTGTCCGCTGCTCTTACGCGCTGCGACAAAAACTCCCCACAACGACAGGCCGCAGTAGATCTCGACAACATGCCATGCTCCTTTCACGTGTTGTTCTCCTATAATACTTGTGCGAAACGGTTGCTATTTTCTATTTTTCCAATCGCCATAGATGCGGAATGGTGTGGTGATGTCAAAACTAAGTGGAATACGGGTCTCTGCCGATCTTGGATCATCTCCGAATGGTACTGTGATAGCCTTCGGAATCGGAACGGAGAAGTCGGTTATAATCGGCTCTGCACCCTTATGGATGCCAATTGGCATGTAGTCCCCCTGTAGGGTACCATTCTCGTCACACTTTGCCCAATTGCAGAAGTAAGGCTTGTTGCCATCGCTTTCCAGCCCCCACATGTCCACCCGATTGACCGGATCATCGACGCAATACCCATACCAGTCCTTGTCGCCACCTTTTTCCCGCAAGGGGTCGAGTGCCGTGAAGCGCCCGGTGTCGGCGTCGTAGTCGCGCCAGACAAAACGCGTCAGCCCGGTGTCCGGGTCGTGCAGCCCGCCCGCGAAGCCCAGCGGCAGGCGCACCACATTGCCCTGTTGCGACAGCAGGTTGCCGAAGCTGTCGTATTGCATTGCCTGTACAACATCGCCGTCAACCGTGGCAAGGGCCCGTGGCGTTGGGGTCCGCAATACGCTCAGGCAGCACCATGGCCCTCACAAGCCGAAAGGGCTGTCTCAGGTTCCTCCTGAGACAGCCCTTTCGGCGCGAGTGCGGGGTCCGGGGGCCTCAGGCCCCTGGCGGGGTTCAGGGGCGGAGCCCCTGGCGGGGTCAAGGGGCGGAGCCCCTGGCGGGGTCAAGGGGCGGAGCCCCTGGCCCGCCCTGCCCTGCCTAGCGGCTGACCCAGAGGGCCGCGCCGGTGAGCTTGCGGAACAGGGCCATGGTCACAGAGCCCGCGAAGAGCTGCGCGAGGGTGCCCTTGTGCCGTTCCGAGCGCCCCACGGCCACGGCCGCGTAGCGGCCCCGGTCGGCCTCGCGCATGATGGCCTGGGCCACGTTGTCGGACTGCATGAGCCGGGTCTTGATGAGCCTGGACGGGAAGCCGTTCTCCTCCAGGGCATCGATGGCCGCGCCGAACAGCCCTTCGGTGCTCTGGGAGGCGTCGGACTTGCGCAGCACGCGCAGGATGGTCACGGTGTGGTCGGTCTCGCCCTGGAGGATATAGCCCACGTGGTCGGCCATGCGGCGGCTCGGCTCGGAGTCGTCCACGCACAAAAGCACGCCCTTGCGGTCGTACTCCACGTCGCGGCAGAGCCACAGCGGGAAGGCGAACTTCTCGTGCAGCATCTCCTCGCTGGCGCTCTTGTCCAGGAAGTTTTCCAGGCGCAGCATGCCGCGTCGGCCAAAGACCACGGCGTCGTACATCCCGCTTTCGCCCTCTTTGACGATGTCCTGGATGCGCGAGAAGTTGCGCGACACGATCTTGTCGTCCACCTGCGCGGGGTTGAACCCGCCCTGAACAAAGATGCCCCGGGCGGCCTCCATGGCCCGCTTGCCGGACTGGATGATGAGCTCGGCGGCCTCCTCGCTCTTGCGCAAGGTCTCGTAGTTGGCCTCCTCGGCCCAGACCGCCGGGGGCTGCGGCGCGGTGTTGAACAGGGTCAGGCGCACGTCATCCTTGTGCTTGAAGAAGGCGCAGACAAAGCGCAGGCCGAAGTGGGCCGTGGGGTCCTCGCTGATGGTCACGAGCAGGTGCTTATTCATTGGGCCTCGCTTATTCTGAGCGTCGAACTTCCGCTGCGCCCCGGAAGCCGCAGGGTGTGGACTCCTGCGGTCCGTACGTGTCTGTTCTGGCGCTAAACCGCCGAGACGACGATATAGTCCCCAAAGTCCGAAGTGAGGAGAAAGTCCTTGCCGCCGGAGCTGACGATGAACTCGTTGCCGGGAAAAAGTTCGCAGGTGGCATTGAAGTCATCGTTGAGCATGATGTCCTTGGCCTCGCCGTTGGTATCGAAGCGAATGGTGGTGCCGTCGTCCAGGCGCAGCAGGTCCTCGGAATGCATGGTCACGGGCAGGTCCTTCTGGGAATAGTCGGCCATGGCTTTCGTCTCCTTGCGCGTTGGTCCGGACGGCCAACAGGGCCCTCCGGGTCGATTTCGGGTCTGTTTGGCTTTTCCATACCCCAAAACGCACGCAATGGGAACAGGTTACCCATTGAAAGGCGGACCCGAAACCTGTTATTTTCCCGCCGGAGCCTCGTCCACCAAGCCCTCGATGACCAGACTCGTGACCTTCTCGCCCTTGACGGTTTTGGCGCGGTCGATCATCTGCCCCAGGCGCGAGCGATCGCTGGCCGAGAGCAGGGCCGTTTCCTCGGTGATGGTCCCGGCCTCGAACAGGGTCAGGAAATGCTGGTCAAAGGTCTGCATGCCCACCGTGCTTCCGTTTTCCAGCACGTTATAGAAGGTCTTGTCGCCGCTCTCGCCCTGGAGGATGAGCTCCTTCACGCGCAGGGTGTTCTTCAAGACCTCGAAGGCGGCCACGCGCCCGCCGCCCTCGCGCGGGAGCAGGCGCTGGGACACGATGAAGCGCAGGCTCTCGGCCAGGCGCATGCGGATGAGCCGCTCCTCGCCCGGGCCGAACAGGCCCAGGATGCGGCCGATGGTGCTGCCGGCGTCGGTGGTGTGCAGGGTGGAGAGCACCAGGTGCCCGGTGCCAGCTGCCTGGAGCGCGATCTCCATGGTCTCGGGGTCGCGGATCTCGCCCACCAGGATGACCTTGGGCCCCTGGCGGAAGGCGGCGCGCAGGCCCGAGGCGAAGGTGTCGAAGTCGATGCCCAGCTCGCGCTGGTTCACGGTGCCCATCTTGTGCGGATGGGTGAACTCCACCGGGTCCTCCAGGGTCACGATGTGCCCGGCGTAGTTGGAGTTGATGCGGTCGATGAGGGCGGCCAGCGAGTTGGACTTGCCCGAGCCCGTGCCGCCGGTGACCAGGATCAGCCCGTGCTTCTCGGTGACCATCTCCTGGAAGGCCGCTGGCAGGCCCAGCTCCTCCATGGTCGGGATCTTCGAGGGCAGGCGGCGCAGGACCATGGCCAGGCTGCCGCGCTGGCTGAAGATATTGGCGCGGAAGCGGCCCCGGCCGGGGATGGCGTAGGACAGGTCGCAGGAGCCCTTGGCGGCCAGGGTCTTCTGCAGGCGCAGGTTCTCGCCCATGAGCGCCACGGCCATGGCCTTGGTGACTAGGGCCGAGAGCTTGCCCAGGTCGGGCGTGGTCACGGCGTCCTTGAGGTGGCCGTCAACCTCAGCCTGGATGGGCTTGCCGGTGGTGGCGATGATGTCGGCCACGTTGGGGAAGAGGTCGAGCACCTGGGCCATGAGCCCATCGAGCTGGGCGCGGGTCATGTTCACTTAGGCGTCCTCCTTCTTCTGGCCGCCGATCTTTTCCTTATTCTGGGCCTGGGCCAGGCCGTCCTCGGGGCTGATGATCCCCTCCTTGATGAGCCGCATGATCTCGTCGTCCAGCGTCTGCATGCCCTGGTCGCGCCCGGTCTGGAGCACGCTCGCCAGCTGGTGGGTCTTGCCCTCGCGGATCAGGTTGCGCACGCTGGGGATGGCCATGAGGATCTCCTGCGCGGCCACGCGCCCCGGCTTGTCGATGCGCTTGAAAAGCGTCTGGGAGACCACGGCGCGCAGGGACTCGGCCAGGCTGGTGCGGATCTGGGCCTGGGCGTCCTCGGGGAAGACCTCGATGATGCGGTCGATGGTCTTGGCCGCGCTCTGGGTGTGCAGGGTGGAGAAGACCAGGTGCCCGGTCTCCGCGGCCTCCAGGGCCAGGGTGATGGTCTCCAGGTCGCGCATCTCGCCCACCAGGATGATGTCCGGGTCCTCGCGCAGGGCGCCGCGCAGGGCGGCCTTGAAGCTGTTGGTGTGGCGGCCCACCTCGCGCTGGTTCACCAGGCAGCCCTGGGACTGGTGCACGAACTCGATGGGGTCCTCCACGGTCAGGATGTGGTCGCGCCGGTTCTTGTTGGCGTGGTCGATGATGGCCGCCAGCGTGGTGGACTTGCCACTGCCCGTGGGTCCGGTGACGAGAACCAGGCCCTTGTTCAGCATGGCCAGGTCGCTCAGGCGCTTGGGCAGGCCCAGCTGCTCCACGGTCAGGATCTCCTGGGGAATCTCGCGGAACACGGCGGCGATGCCCCGGTGCTGCATGAAGAAGTTGACGCGATAGCGCGCCAGGCCCGGCACCTCGTGGGCGAAGTCCACGTCTCCGGTCTCCTCAAACTGCTTGACCTTGGCCTCGGGCGTGATCTCGTAGAGCAGGGCCTTCAGCTCGTCGTGCTCGAAGACCTTGAACTTCACCTTCTGCAGCTGGCCGCGCAGGCGCAAGAGCGGCTGCGAGCCGCTGGTCAGGTGCAGGTCGCTTCCGCCATACTGGTGCAGCATCTCAAAAAATGCGTTGATCTGGGCCATGGCCTGGGGCCTCCTGATGGGTGCTATTGGATACGCGAGGCGATCCCTTTAGCTCCATCTATACCTGGGGCCTACTGGAAATCAAAGGGGAAATGCGGGGGGAGGGGACGGCAGCTCAGGGCCAAGGCACGGTGCGCGTGGCCACGGGCGAGCCTGCGGGCGTCTCGCCTTTGTAAATTTCCACTGTGACCTCGCCGAGTCCCTGGACATACACTGCGGTGTAGTCGCCCAGGTTCTGGGTGGCGTTCATGTAGTCCGGACTCAGGTCCACGAGCTTTTTCGGCCGCTCACCGTCGTTGTCCAGCATGAAACGAAGCGTGGCCAGATTGAGGTGGATATAGCCGTTGGCCAGGGCGCTCCTGGCGGCGTGCAGCCTGGCCTGGCCGCTGAAGTCTGGCGCGTAGTAGCGCGGGGCGATGACTGCGGCCAGGAAGCCCAGGATGACGAGGACGATGAGAAGGTCGAAAAATACGAACCCCGCGCAGGGCTGTCGGCCACACCGCCTCTCCGCGCCGCTTCTGGGGGGAGATGCCCCCGCATGACGATTTGCGCCTCTGCTCATTTACGCCTCCAGGCGTGCGCGGGGGGGGACCCGTATTCTCAATATATCCAGCGGAGCTGAAAAATCAAAGGGGAAATGCGGGGTGGGATGGGGCGGCGCGCAAGGCCAGGGACCAAAGCTAGTTGGGCCACTCGACGGTCAGGGTGTAGAGGACCGATGTGCCGGTGGCGTCAAGGGCCTGGATCTCCATCTTGGGCGGGGTGCCGCTGACCTCCATGAACTTGACCACGAAGCTGCCGATGTTCACGGTGTTCTCTGCGGTCAAGTCCAGGTACGTGGCGTTGGAGATATCGGCCAAGGCCTGGGGCGGGTGGCTGGTGTCCACTGCATAGAGCTGGCTCGCGCCATTGAGCCGCGTGGCTCCCTCGCTGGCGGCTGTCTTGGCCGAGGCCAGCAGGGCATTGTCCACAAATCCCGTATAGCGCGGGACGATGACGACGGCCAGAATGCCCAGCAGCACAATGACCACGATGAGCTCAACGAGGGTGAAGCCACGCTCAAGGGCGGATCGCGCAGGTGCGTGCTTTGGGCTGGAAGGGAGACTCATGTATTTCGCGTAGCATGCGCGCAGGCGTGGAGGCAACGAAAAAGGGGAGGATCGCTCCTCCCCCTTGGACGTGATGCGTCTTGAACGGGCCTAGTTAGGCCAAGGGACACTCTTGGTTTTGAGAACCGGAGTCGTCGTGCCCTTTGCCGTCAGGGACAAAAGGACCAGCTGGTCGGGAGCTGTTCCGGTGGGGTCTCCGTACGTGATATCAAAGTCGCCAATGTTGGTTTTGCCAGCGGTCAGATTCAGCAAGGTTGAGTTGCCCAAGCCAACCCCATTTCCCCCGGTAACGTCTGTAGGCTTCTTCCCCATTTCCATGATAAACGTTGCATAAGCCATGTTGAGCCGTGCAGTCCCCTCAGACAGTGCGCCCTGATAGGTGGCGTCCTGAGCCTTGCTGGTCATGTCGAAGTACTTGGGCGTGATGACCGCGGCCAGAATGCCCAGGATGATGATGACCGAGATGAGTTCGATGAGGGTGAAGCCGCCCTGGCGGCGCCTGTCCTGAGCTCTTTTGACCATGTTCGTCGTCTCCATTCCTGCCTCCATGAGTTTCCCGGCCTGTGGCCAGATGTTGTGTTTGAGAATGTTCCTGGCTGAACCATGACCGGCCTTGTCTTCCCTGCTCCCGCGCCATTTCCGGGCGGATGCGTGGCAGGGAGTCATCCCCCCGCCAGCGCTGAAAATTTCTATTCCCAGCCTGAGATTATCGATAGCAACATCCGTGCCGAGACGGCAAAGTTGCGCAGGACGGTCATTTGTTAGGCTGATGCTATCATCTGCGCCTGTGTTGTCAACATGCCGTCACAACTACGTAGTTGCCGAAGCGGCTGCCTGCTGCGGCGTCTCACAGGCCTTTCATGGCGTTCTGCATGATGCCCACGAGCGGCAGGAAAATGGCCAGGGCGAAAAAACCGACCACGCCGGTGAGGCCCGCAATGAGGATCGGCCCGAGCAGTTCGCTCATCTTGCTCACCGCGTATTCCACCTCGTAGTCGTAATGCTTGGCGGCCTCTTTCAGCATCTCCTCCATGTTTCCGGTCTCCTCGCCGATGGTTACCATGGAGACCATCATGGGCGTGAACGACGGGCAGGAGGCGAGCGGGCCGGAGAGCCCGCGGCCCTGCTCCAGCTTCTCGCGCAGGTTGCGGAAGTCCCGAGAGATATAGTGGTTTCCGATGGTGCCCGAGAGGATGTCGATGGACTCGAGCACGGTGATGCCGCTGGCCTGGAGGATGGCGAAGATGCTGGCGAAGCGGGCCATGGCCGCCTTCTTGAACACCGGCCCGATGATGGGTACGCGCAGGTACAGCCCGTCCCGGAAGATCTTCCCGGAATCGGTGCGGAAGTAGGCGGAGACCGCGAAGATGATGCCGCCCAGCATGATCAGGCCCACGTGCCAGTAATGGGTGAGCCCGGCGTAGATGGCAAGGCAGATGCGGGTGGGCAGGGGCAGCTCCACGCCGCTCTTGGCGAACATGTTCACGAACTGCGGCAGCACGAAGATGATGAGCACGAAAAACGCGATGACCAGGGCCGTGACCACCACCGCCGGGTAGGTCAGCGCGCTCTTGATGTCCTTCTTGACCTTGAACTCGTGGTCCACGATGAAGATGAGCCGCTCCAGCACCTCGGTCAGGGTGCCGCTGATCTCGCCCGCGCGGATCATGTTGCAGTAAAGCTCGGAGAAGATGTTCTGGTGCGCGGCAAAAGCCCTGGACAGGGTCGCGCCGCTCTTGATGTCCGCCGCGATGCTGATGATGGCGCCCTTGAGCTTGAGGTTCTCGGTCTGGGCCTCCAGCACGTCGAGGGACTGCAGCACCGGGATGCCCGCATGCAGCATGGTCTTGAACTGCTTGGTGAACAGGATGATGTCCTGAGGCTTGACCTTCATCATGCGCAGGTTGAGCGCGCTGAAGAACCCCTCGCCGCCACCCGCGCCGCCCGGGGCGCTGGTTTCGGAAACGCTGGTGGGCATGAGCCCACGCGCGGCCAGGGTGTCCTGGGCGGATTCCAGGCTCATGGCCTCGACAACGCCAGTGGTGTTGCCGCCGGTATCGGTGATGGCTGCGTATTTATAGTAGGGCACGACGTTTCTCCTAGACCATCACGGCCCCTGCGGCCTCTTCCAACGTGGTCAGCCCCTGGGCCACCTTGTTCAGGGCGTCGGTCTTGAGGGTGCGCAGGGTCCGGGCCTGCACGCAGGCCTTGGCGATGTCCTTGGCCGTGGCGTTTCGCATTATCATGTCCTGCACCATCTCGTCGACCTGCAGCACCTCGTAGATGGCCATGCGCCCGGAGTAGCCGCTCTGGTGGCAGGTGCGGCAGCCCGCACCCCGGCGGAAGGAGAACTTCTCCATCATCCGCTCGCCGATGCCGAAGGCCATGAGCAGGTCCTTGCGCGGCGTGTAGGGCTCGGTGCAGTGGGGGCAGTTCTTGCGCACCAGGCGCTGGCTGATGGAGGCCTGGAGCACCGAGGACACGAGGTAGGGCTGGATGCCCATCTCGATGAGCCGGGTGATGGCCTGGGCTGCGTCGTTGGTGTGCAGGGTGGTCAGCACGCGGTGGCCGGTGAGCGCCGCCTGCACGGCGATCTCCGCAGTCTCGGCGTCGCGCACCTCGCCCACGAGGATGACGTCCGGGTCCTGGCGCAGGATGCTGCGCAGGCCCGAGGCGAAGGTCATGCCCGCCTTGCGGTTGAGCTGCACCTGGCGCACCGTGGGCATGCGGTATTCCACCGGGTCTTCCAGGGTGATGATGTTGATGTCCGGCGTGTTGATATGCTTCAAGACCGCGTAGAGGGTGGTGCTCTTGCCCGAGCCCGTTGGGCCGGCGGCCACAATGAGCCCGAAGGGCTTGCTCACTGCGGACTCGACCTTGGCGCGGTCGGGCGTGACGAGCCCCAGCTCGGGCAGGGTCAGGCCGCTGGCCGAGCGCTCCAGCAGGCGCAGCACGAGGTTCTCGCCATGCACCGTGGGCAGGCTCGACACGCGCACATTGAACTCCCTGCGCTGGGTGACGAAGGTGAAGCGGCCGTCCTGGGGGATCTTGGACACGGCAATGTCCATGTTGCCCATGATCTTGAGCCTGGACACCAGGGGCAGAAAGCTGGCCCTGGGCGGGGCCGGGATCATGCGCAGCTTGCCGTCCACGCGAAAGCGCAGCTGGATGCTGTCCTTTTCCGGGCTTAAGTGCACGTCGCTCGCGTGCTCGCGCACGGCCTGGCCCAGGATGGAGTTGACCATGCGGATGACCGGGGCCTGGGAGGCCTGGTCCTGCAGGGCGTCGATGGCGATGTCTTCCTTGTCCTCACCGCCCACCTGGGTGGTGATGTCGGAATCCTCCTCGGCGATGCCCTCAAAAAGCCCCTTGCCCGCGTCGCCACGGCCGTAGATGGCGCCGAAGAGCATCTCGAAGTCCTTCTCCGAGCACATCACCGGCTCCACCTCAAGGTTGGTGGCGATCTCCACGGCGTCCAGGGCATTGATGTCCATGGGGTCGACCATGGCGATGAGCAGGAGGTGCCCGCGCTTGCTGATGGGCACCAGCCGGTGCTGCTGGGACATGGCCTCGGGCAGGAGCTGGTCGATGCGCTCGTCGTAGGGGTGCTTGTCCGGCGTGTAGCGTTCGATGCGCAGCTGGTGGCTCACCGAATCGATGATGATGGATTCCTTGAGGGTGCCAGACTGCACGAGGTACTGGCCGAGCATGACCCCGGACTTCTTCTGTCCGGCCAGGGCCGTCTGCAGCTGGGCCTCGGTGAGGACCCCGGCTTCGATGAGCAGCTCGCCAAGTCGTTTGCGTTCGCGCTTCACGTCGTGTGTCCTGCCCTGGGCTTCCGGTTCAGGCCTGCCACTACTGGCCGACCATGCTGAAGGCCACTGTGCGGTACATGCCCGCCTCGCCGGGCCGGGTCGCGTCGGCCAGGGGAACACCCTGCCTGGACAAGCCCACGTTCAGGCGCTCCGGGCTCTCCTGCGCGGCGGGGCTGCGGCCGATGGGCCGGCGCAGGTTGGGGCCAGAGTCGCGCTGGGGCAAAAGTGTCAGCCCTGACGGAGCGCTCTGCGTGTCCTGGCTTTCGGGCAGAAGGGTGAGACCCTCGGCGGCCAGGGCGGCATGCCGGACGGCGGGCCGAGTCTCAGCCTGGGCCTCTACTCCGTCCGCCGGAGGCGTCTGCCGGGCCGTAGCGGGTTGGGCTGCGGGCAGGGCCGTGGTCGGCAAGGTCGACAGGGCGGGCGGTCCATCCGGCGTCCCATCCGCCCTCTGGCCGGCGCTGCCAGGCGCAGGCCCAAGCACCGGGCCGGACGGGCCCATGGACAGCCACAGGGAGCCCAGCCCCAGGCACAGCACTGCCGCAACGGCCAGGGCCAGGGCGCGGCGGTTGCGCGGGCGGGTGGCGGCGTCCGGGCGGATGGCGGCGCGGGCCTCCCAGAGCCCCACGCAGGTCTTCCCGCGTACGAGCATCTCCAGCATAGCCATGTGGCACAGGCGCACGATCTTGCGCGGCGAGCCTCCGCTTGCCAGGTGCAAGGCGCAGATGGCAGCCTCGCTGAAGCGCACCTGGCCCTCGGCATCGGCGCTGGCAGCCACCCGCAGGCGGTGGCGGATCATCTGCCGGGTCTCGGACAGGCAAAGCGGCCTCAGCCTGCGGCGCACGTTGATGCGGTCCACCAGGTTCGGCATGGTCGCAAGCACGGGCTCCAGCTCGCGCTGGGCGAAGATCACTATCTGCAAAAGTTTTGAGGAGTTGGTCTCGTAGTTGAGCATCTCGCGCAGCAATTCCAGGTTCTCCGGCGAGATCTTCTGGCCCTCGTCGATGATGAGGACCACCAGCCGGCGCTCCACCATGCCCAGGCGGAAGAGCTGCTGCTTGAGGGCCTCCTTGAGTTCCCACAGGCCCATGTCCGGGTCCGGGGCGAGCCGGGAGATGCTGCTCAGCACCACGCGCAGGAACTCCTCCGGGGAGTCGAAATGCGGGTCCAGCAGCAGGTGCATGTCGACCTCGCCGTCCCCGTCAAAGGTCCGCAGCAGGCTGCGGCAGAGCGTGGTCTTGCCTGTGCCGATGTCGCCGGTGATGACCGAGAGGCCCCGGCGCAGGCGCAGGGAGATCTCCAGCTCCTGCAGGCAGGAGGCGTGCTGCCTGGTCTCGTGCAGGAAGTTCGGGTCCGGCGAGTTGGAGAAAGGTTCGCGCACCAGGTCAAGGTTGGCGTAGAGGTTCATTGGCCTCCTCCTGGTCCGGGTGATCCGGGCCCGGCAGCGGGCTCGGTGCTCATGTCCTTCATGTACAGCGGGGAGCCGCCGTCCTGGGCCTTTGCCACCGGTGCGGCGCCCTCGCCAGAGGCCCTGCGCTCGGCCTCGCGGCGGGCGGCCTTGCCCTCCTGGTCCATCTCGTCATAACTCTTCTGGCGCTCACCGTGCTGCCAGTCAGCCAGCACGGTGGGGGTGATGAAGATCATGAACTCGTCCTTGAGGTCGGCCTTGCTCTCGCTCTTGGCCAGCCAGCCCAGGCCGGGCACGTCCTTGGCGCCGGGAACCCCGGCCTCGCGCAGGGAGTTGCGCAACTTGGACAGCCCGGAGATGACAACAGTCTCGCCGTTGCGCGCGATAAGCGTGGTCTCGGTCTTCTTCTTCACGATGTACGGGTTGCCGGCCACGGCGCGGGTGCTGTCCACCTCGTCCTTCTGGATGAGCACCTGGAGCTTGATGAACTGGTCGTCGATGATGTGCGGAGTGATCTCCAGGCGAAGCACCGCGTCCTGGAAGGCAACGGAGTAGGTGGCGCTGGTGCCGGTGCCGGAGACGGTCTGGTAGGGCACCCGCTCGCCGGACTCGGTGTAGGCCTTCTGGTTGTCCATGGTGGCGATGGAGGGGCTTGATATGATGTTCAGCTTGTTGTCCGTGGCCAGGGCCTGCAGCTGTGCCTCCAGGTAGCTGCCGCCGATCTTGCCGAAAACAAGATCCAGGGCCGCTCCAGTGTTTGAGCTGGTCACCCCGGAGGCAGGCAGGCGGATTCCCAGGGCGCTTTGGGTGCCCGTACCCAGAGTGGCGGTACCCGTGGTGGTGTCGCCAAGGGTCGTTATGGAATAGGCTCCGCCTGCGCCCAACTGGTAGCCACTGCCGAGCTTCGCGTTGTAGCCGCCGCCCCAAAGCATGCCGAGGTCGCGGGCGACCTCCTTGGTGGTCTCCACGATGTGGGCCTTGAGCTTGATCTGGGCGCGCGGGGCGTCGAGCTTGGCCAGGAGCTTGCCGATCTTGGCCAGGTCCTGCTCCACGCCCTGGATGATGAGCGAGTTGGTGAGCTCGTCCACCTGGACCGAGCCAATGGCCTTGCCGTCCCTGGTCTTGGACAGGGTGTTCTCCACAGTCTTCTGCAGCAGCTTCGCGTCGGCGAAGCGCACCTTGGCCACGCTGGTCACCTGCGGCTCCTCGGCCAGGGCGTCGCGGCGCTCGCTCTGCGCCTTGCGCTTGGTGGCCTCAACATCCAGGTTGCCCTGGAGATCGGCCTGGGCCATGACGCGGATGGTCTCGCCGTCGAAGCTGTAGGTCAGCTTGTTGGAGGACAGGATGGCCCGGAAGACCTCCTCCCAGGGGCGCTGCACGAAATTCACGTTGATGACCCCGGTGACGCCCGGGCTGACCACGATGCTCTTGTCCACGGCCCGCGACAGGGCCTGGATCACGGCCACGATGTCGGCATTGTGCATGCGCAGGGACATGCGCGTGTCGGGCAGCTTCTTCTGGGCATCGCGCCTGTCCATGTCGAGCTGCACCGGCCGGTCGATGACGCTTGGAGGCTCGACCAGCTGGAACTGCCCGCGCGGCGAATGGCCCTGGGACTGCTTCTCCATGGCCTTCCAGGTGTCTACGGACTCCTGGGCCGAGGGGATGGCGGGCTTGGTCTGGGCGCAGGAGCAGAGCAGCACGCAGAGGGCCAGGGCCAGGAGCGCCGGGGAGGTGATGGGCTGTTGCTTCATCTTTTTTTAACCACCCGTATGCGGATCTTGTCCATGTCGTCCTCGACGAGGGGGACGCGCCTGGTGAGCTTGCGTCCCGTGGAGCCATCCGTTCGCTCCAACACCACAAAATTCTTGTCGATGGCCTGCAGGCGGAAACCGCCCTCAGCCAGTTCGTCGCCCACGGCGTACTCCACGCCGTTGACCACAGCGAAGAGCTTGTAGCCGAGCTTCATGTAGCCGGAGTAGACGAGCTCCGGTCCGTCCCCGTCCTGGCTGCTGTCCTCGCCCAGGGAAGCAGCGCCCTGCCCGCCGTAGAAGGGGTTGCTGGTGGCGTTGTCCGCCAGCAGGCCGAGGCGATAGGCCTGCAGGCTCGTGAGCTTCGCCTGGTCGATGTTCTTGACCACTTCATCCACCATGCCCTTGCTCACGCCCGTGGCGGCGGCGCCGGGCGCGGGTTTCCCGGGCGCGGAAACGTACATGTAGGCCCCCACCATGAGGACCACGGCCATGACGCCCAGGAGTTTTTTTTCACGTTTCTGCATCCGCCTCGCCCCGCTCCGCTAGTTCGCCAACGCGAAGCGCAGTTTAAGAAACAGCTCCAGCCGCCCGTCCACCGCGCGCAGCTCCACGCGCTCCAGGCGCGCCAGGGACGGCATCCGCGCAACGTCCATGAGCAGCGCGCGGACCCCTTCAAGGGACCCGGAGAACATGCCCTGGGCCTGGATGGAGGAAGGATCCTGGCCCATGGAGGCCGGGTTGAGCGTCACTTCCAGGGGCTCCACGCCCACGGCCCGGGCCATGTGCTCCAGCTGCTCGGGCATCAGGTAGACCCTGGTGCGCGGCACGGGCTCCGGCGCAGGCAGGCTGACGGCCTCCAGACTGGCGTTGTGGCTCAGGGACGCGATGGTGGCCCAGGCCGGAATGAGCAGCTGCTGGCGGCGGGTTCCCTCGCGCACGTCAATGATCTCGCCGGTCAGCCGCGCATCCTCGCGCAGGCTCATGTACACCATGACGTAGGCCGCCACGGCCAGCAGCAGCAGGCCCAGGCCCACCCGCAGGCCCAGGGTGCGCAGCTCCGGCGTCAGCTCCAGCTTCTTGTTGAGCAAAGAGAGATCCATCACTGCACCCCCATGTGCAGGACGAAGTGGAGCACCTGCCCCTCAGCGCCCAGATCCTTCAGGCCGGTCTGGTGCACCACGGGCATGCTGAACAGCGGGGAGGCCTCAAGCTCAATGACGAAACGCGAGAGCGTGGGCTCAAGCTCGGCCTTGTCGCCCAGAACGATGCCTTCAAGCGTCACCAGGTCGCTGGGCTGGACCGCGGCCTTGGGCTGGCCAGGAGACGGCGGCGCAACCGGACCGGCGGGTGGCACGCCAAGGTCGATGGTCACGTTCAGGAGCTTGAGACCCGCCGGAACGCGGCGGCTGAGCTCGGCCAGCACCACCGGGGCCGTGAGCCGCGCCGAGGCCTCGCGCAGGGACTTTTGGCGGGCCGAGAACTGGCCCACGGCCCGGGTCAGGGTGGCCTCGTCGATGACTGGCCCCAGGGACGACAGCTGCCGTTGGGCAATGGCGAGTTCCTTGCGGTGCGCGCCGACCTTCTGCTCGATGACGTACCCGGCCACAGCGATGACCACCAGGCCCAGCGCCAGGCCCAGGAGCAAGGCGCGGGTGATCAGCTGCCGCGCCTGCACGGCCGCGCGCTGCTTGTAGTTGCGCAGCAGGTTGATGCCCTTGTCCGGCGCAGAGAGGCTGGCCGCCAGGGCCGGGGCCAGGGCCATCCTGTCGATCTTGGACACGGCGTCGGGCTTGGACGGGAGCATGGTGGTGGCGTCGAAGGCCAGGTGCGGGTAGCCGAGCTGCCCGGCCAGGGTCTCAAACACGCCGGAGGAGCGGAAGATGCGGCCGCTGCAGTGCACGACATCGCAACGCAGCTGATGGGAGGTGGCGTAGAACTCAAGGGTGCGCTCCACCTGCTTGGCCAGGCGGTCGATGGCCGGGGCGATGGCCTCAAGCATCTGGGCCTCGCCCAGAATATGGCCGGGGCTCACGCCCTTTGGCACCGGTCCGCCCAGGAGCGCGTGGCGCATCAGGCTCTTGGCCTGCATGGCGTCCAGGGGCGGCAGCACGCCCGGGTCTGCGCCCTCCCCGCTCTCCACGGCCGAGCCGTCCGTCAGGGCCTCCTGGGGCGCGCCCGGCGGGGGCAGCTCCAGCTCCCCAGACTGCTGGGCAGGTCTGGACTTTGGCTTGGATTGATCCTGGAAGTGCACCAGCACGGCCTCGGCCATGCTGTCCGTGCCCGAGCGGATGAAACGGCTGAAGCGCAGGTTGCCGTCCGCGTAAAGGCCGATGGTCGAGGCGTCCTCCTCCACGTGGATGTTGGCGGCCAGGGCGAAACCCTTGGGGCCGCTCGGCAGACGGTACAGGGCCTGCATGGCGCTGGGCAGGGTGGTGATGCCCTCAAGCGGCCAGCCGGCCTCGCGGAATGCGTCGCCCAGGGTGTCCACATCCACGCGCCGTGCCAGGCACGTGAGCACGTCCAGACGCGACTCCTTGGAATCCTTTGCCGGCCCCAGGACAACGTAGTCCATGGCGTACTCGGACTCGGCGAACTTCTTCTCCTTCTGCTGGGTCCAATAGACGGCGGCGTCGAGCTTTGCGCCGGAGAGCTTGGGCACGGTGAGCACGTTCAGATCCAGATCCTGGGACCGCAGAACGGCCCAGACCCTGGGTTGAGGCGCTTTATCCCGAACGCTCTCAAGGCAGGTGCGCAGGAAGGCGGGGAAGCCCTTCTGCCCGAACGCCTGGTCGGGCCCGAAGGGAAAGCGGGTGGAGAAAACGATGGTTCCGCCGGAGAGAAGGGCCAGGCTCAAGCGCCCGGCGGTCATGCTCACGCCGAGCACGGCGGAATTCTTGGCCGGACCGAAGGAAAGCGCGCGGTTCCAGAAAGGCTTTTTCGCCGGGGAGACGTGAAGGGCGGGCGTTGGCTGGGAATCGAGCAGGGCGGCGGGCATGTTGCCCGGCGTGGGCGTGGGAATGGGCTGCGCTTCGGGCGCGGCTTTGACCTTCTTGTCTTTGGGCTTTCTCAACGACGCAAAGGCCTCTCCACTCCGGATGGAGCGCAGCAGATTCTCGGTTGAGGAGAGCCTTTCCTTAAGATTCACGCCTGCCCCTGGCTTCCGTCAGGTTCCGCAAAATCCGCGCCAGACAAGAGCTGACAACCATCTGCGTCAGCCCTGGGAACTCCCAGCGACCAACCAAATAGTTTTTTTGGACGGATGCCCGACTTTTTCTATAGTATTTGTAATTTTCAAATTGGAATTTGGGTTATCTTTGGTAACGTGTCAACACAAATCCGCCGGAAAAGCCCATTGCGAAAGATTTTCCCACCCGCTTCGCGCTTTCTGCTGGTTACAACCAATTGTTTACAGTACATGTAAAGTCGGATAGAAAAATATTGACACAGGTGGGTCAGGATTGATCGCCGCAGGGGGAACACATGAGCCAGTCAAATATTCTGCTTGAATCCGGCACCAACGAACTGGAGCTCGTGGAATTCTACATCGACGAGAAGCCCGATGCCTCGGGAAATGCATACAGGGGCTACTACGGCGTCAACGTGGCAAAAGTCCTGGAGATCATCCGCATGCCCGCAGTGACGCAGATGCCGAACATACCGCATCCGTCGGTCCTGGGCGCCTTCAACCTGCGCTCACGCATCATCCCCCTGGTGGACCTCTCGCTGTGGCTGGGCAAGGGCGCGTCCCTGATGCACGAAAATACCAAGGTCATCGTCAGCGAGTTCAACCGCATGATCTCGGCCTTCATGGTCTCCGGCGTCACGCGCATCCACCGCCTGAGCTGGACCCAGGTGGAGGCCCCGGGCAGGCACCTGAACGAATACTCGGGCAACAGCGTCACCGGCGTTGTGCGCTTCGATGACCGCATCCTGCTCGTGCTGGACATGGAAAAGATCGTGGCCGAACTGAATCCGGGCCTGGCCATGAAGATCGAGGACGCCGCCATGGCCTCCATCGAGGAGGCCAAGAGCCCCTCGCATAAGGAGCACTTCCGCGCGCTTATCGCCGACGACTCCACATCCATCCGCCGCATGATCGGCACCATGCTGGAGAAGGCCGGGTTCGAGGTCACCCAGACCGTCAACGGCCAGGAGGCCTGGGACACGCTGACAGCCCTGAAGGCGCGCGCCGCCGAAGAGGGCAAGCCGCTCACCGACTTCCTGGACATCATCGTCTCGGACATCGAGATGCCGCTGATGGACGGCCACAACCTGACCAAGCGCATCAAGGACGACCCGGCGCTCAAGGTGTTGCCGGTGATCCTGTTCTCCTCGCTCATCACCGACCGGCTGCGCCACAAGGGCGACTCTGTGGGCGCGGACGAGCAGATCAGCAAGCCCAACATTACGGACCTCACCCGCCGCGCCTTCGAACTCATCGCCGAGCGCCAGCACGTCGAGGTGTAGCGCAAGAGCCCCGCCGCCCGCGCCAACAAAGAAAGGCCCGCCCCCGGAAAACAGGGGGCGGGCCTTTCTTTGTTCAGGACGGATGCGTCCTACTCTTCCGGCTCCTTCACGTAGCCGCAGTCCTTGTTCGGGCAGGCGATGTGCAGGCCCTTGGCCTTGGTGTTCTTTTCCACCAGCACGGCCGAGCCGCACTGCGGGCAGGGGCCGGGCACCGGGTGGTCCCAGAAGGCCTGGGTGCACTCCGGGTAGCGGCTGCACGAGTAGAAGACCTTGCCCCCGCGCGAGCTCTTCTCCACCAGCTCGCCGGTGCAGCCCTCCTTGGGGCAGGGCACGCCCGTGGGCAGCGGCTCGGTGTGCTTGCACTTGGGGTAGCCCGTGCAGGCGATGAACCGGCTGCCCTTGCGCGCGGTCTTGACCACCATGGGCTTGCCGCATTCCGGGCAGGTCCCGGCGGCGATGACCTGCGGAGCGGCCAGGACCTCGATGACGCCCTCTTCCGTGCGCTTGAAGTTCTTGATGTTCTTGCACTTGGGGTAGCCGGTGCAGCCCAGGAACTGCTCCCGCGCGCGGCCCTTGCGCGGGGTCTTGACCGCAAAGGGGCTGCCGCACAAATCGCAGAGGATGTCCGTGATCTCGTCGCGCGCCTTGTCGCTGGGCAGGATAGCTCCCTGCTCGTCGCGGGTGAACTCCTTGATGTTCTTGCAGTCCGGGTAGCCGGAGCAGCCCAGGAACTCGCCCATCTTGCCGAACTTCACGTGCATGGGCTTGCCGCACAGGTCGCAGACCACGCCGGAGTCGATGGTGGCGCGCTCCATCTCGGCCCCGGCCAGCTTCAGCGCCGGGATGAAGTCAACCATGAACTCCTCGATGACCTCGGCCCAGGCGCGCCCGCCTGCGGCGATCTCGTCGAGCTTGCGCTCCATGCCAGCGGTGAAGCCGATGTCCATGAGCGTGGCAAAATGCGCCACCAGCTTGTCGCTGACCGTGGCGCCGAGCTCGGACGGCGCGAAGCGCTTCTCCTCCATGGTCACGTACTCGCGGTCCTGGAGCGTGCTGATGATGGCCGCGTACGTGCTGGGTCGGCCGATGCCCTGTTCTTCCAGGGCCTTGACCAGGGTGGCTTCCGTGTAGCGCGGGGGCGGCTGGGTGAACTTCTGTTCGCTGGTGAGCTCCAGCAGCTTCAGCACCTCGGCGATGGTCAGCTTGGGCAGCTGGTTCGCGTCGTCGCCGTCCTCGACCACGGCGTCCGGGTCCGGCGCCTCCAGGCCCTGCACCTTGAGGAAGCCGGGGAAGAGCAGGCGCTCGCCCTTGGCCCGCCACAGGGTCTTGCCATTGGCAACGGTGACGGTGGTGTCGTGGAAGCGCGCGTCGGACATCTGCGAGGCCACGAGGCGCCGCCAGATGAGCTGGTACAGCTTGAACTGGTCGGCCGGAAGAAACGACTTCACGGACTCCGGGGTCAGGGTCACGTCAACGGGGCGGCAGGCCTCGTGGCCGTCCTGCGAGCCGCTCTTGGACTTGTGGGCCTTGACCTTGGCGGGCGCGTACTTGTCGCCGTAGCGCTCGAGGATGAACTCGCGCGCGGCCAGGGACGCCTCGTCGGCGATGCGCACGGAGTCGGTACGCATGTAGGTGATGAGGGCAACCGTGCCCTTCTCGCCCAGCTCCACGCCCTCGTAAAGCTTCTGGGCCGCGCCCATGGTCTTCTTGGCCGGGAAGCCCAGCGCCCGGTTGGCCACCTGCTGCAGGGAGGAGGTGGTGAACGGCGGCGGCGGGCTCTTGGCGCGCTCCTTCTCGTCCACGGCCTCGACCGTGAACTTCCCGGCGCGGACATTCTTCTCCAGCGCCTCGGCCGCGTCCTGGCTGCCGATCTCCTTGAGGCCCGGGGCCACGGTCTTGGTCCCGATCTTCCAGAGGTCGGTGCGGAACGGCGGCGGGTTCTCGCCTTCGAGCTTGGCCTTGAGCGCCCAGTGCTCCACGGGCTCAAAGGCCCGGCGCTCGCGCTCGCGGTCCACGATGAGCCTGAGCGCCACGGACTGCACGCGCCCGGCGCTGATGCCGCGCTTGACGTGCTTCCAGAGGATGGGGGAAATCTTGTAGCCGACCAGCCGGTCGAGCACTCTTCTCGCCTGCTGCGCGCCCACGAGGTCGTCGTTGATGGGGCGCGGGTGCTCCAGCGCCTCCTTCACCGCGCGGGCGGTGATCTCGTTGAACTGGATGCGGCTGACGTTCTTGTTCTGGCCCTTGATGAGCTCGGCCACGTGCCAGCCGATGGCCTCCCCTTCGCGGTCAGGGTCGGGCGCGAGGTAGACGCGGCCAGCGGCCTTGGCGGCCTTGCGCAGGCGGCCAACGACGTCTTCCTTGCCCTTGATGATCTCGTAGCGCGGCAGGTAGCCGTTTTGCTCGTCCAGGCCCATGTCGCCCTTGGGAAGATCGCGCACGTGGCCCACGGAGGCCTCCACGACATAGTCTTTGCCGAGGAATTTGCCGATTGTCTTCACCTTTGCGGGTGACTCAACGATGATGAGGTCTTTTGTCATGATGGGGGAGGCTATAGCCACCCATTGACGGGTTGGCAAGGGGCGGGGTGGCGGGCTGCTCGCAGGGAAGCAGCTTCCCTCCTGCCCAAAGCGCCTTCTTGAAAATGGAGTACGGACAGGGGAACAGGCGGCCTTTGAGCCCCAGGAAACCAAGGCGGGACACTACGTAATTGTCTGGTCAGGCTGAAGTCTTGAGGCCCAACCAAAAAGCCCCCAGCTCCCGCCAGGGGCTTTCTCATGCGCCGTCCACGCTCCGGCTCAGAGCAGCCAGTAGTAGATGATCAGAAAGATAACGATGCAAAACGGGACGGCGATGTACAGAATCAGTTCGCGCTTGTTCATGTCAGCCTCCCATGTCCTGCCCTGAGAATTCTGCGGGGCTGGTCGGCCCTGGCGCTATGCGCACAGCAGCCTAGAACCACCATGCGTAAACAACGAGAAACAACAAGGCGTTGACCGGAACGGCGACGTACAGCAACAATTCACGCTTGGTCATGGCGGCCCCCCGTTTACGGACGTTATACAGCTTTGCTGATGTGTTGCAAGAGGGGGTGGCAAGAGCCTGGTGACAAAAAAGCCCCCGCTCCTTGCCGGAACGGGGGCTTGAGGCTTTCGCCGTGGCGCAGAGGGGGCTACGCCAGGGCCTGGGCCGGGGTGATGGCGGGGATGCCGAGGGCTTCGCCCACGGCCGGGCAGGTCAGCTTGCCCTTGTAGGTGTTCAGGCCCATCAGCAGCGCCGGGTCCTGGCGCAGGGCGTCGATGCCCTTGGCGGCCAGCTTGAGGGCATAGGGCAGGGTCTGGTTGACCAGGGCAAACGTGCTGGTGCGGGGCACGGCGCCGGGCATGTTGGCCACGCCGTAGTGCACCACGCCGTCCACCACATAGGTCGGCTTGTCGTGGGTCGTGGCCTTGGTGGTCTCGATGCAGCCGCCCTGGTCCACAGCCACGTCGACGATGACCGAGCCTTCGCGCATGGTGCCGATCATCTCGCGGGTGACGAGCTTGGGGGCCTTGGCGCCCACCACGAGCACGGCGCCGATGACGAGGTCGGCCTCCTTCACTGCGGCGCGGATATTGGGCTCGGTGCTGCTCATGGTGATGATGCGGCTGCCGAAGATGTCGTCCAGGTACTGCAGGCGGCTGTGGGAGAGGTCCAGCACGGTGACGCGCGCGCCCATGCCCACGGCGATCTTGACGGCATTGGTGCCGACCACGCCGCCGCCCAGGACCACGACATTGGCCGGGGCCACGCCGGGAACGCCGCCCAGCAGCATGCCACATCCGCCCTGGTTCTTCTCCAGGTAATGCGCGCCCACCTGGGTGGCCATGCGCCCGGCCACTTCGCTCATGGGCAAAAGCAGCGGCAGGGAGCGGTCAGCCAGCTGCACGGTCTCATAGGCCACGCCCGTGGTTCCGGCGGCCAGCAGGGCCTTGGTCTGGGCCTCGTCCGCCGCCAGGTGCAGGTAGGTGAACAGCAGCAGGTCCGGGCGCAGGTACTTGTACTCTGCGGCCATGGGCTCCTTGACCTTGATGACCATCTCGGCGGCCCAGGCCTCGGCAGCGGTGCACATCTTGGCTCCGGCCGCGGCGTACTCGGCGTCAGGCAGGCCCGAGCCCACGCCCGCGCCGTTCTCCACCAGAACCGTGTGGCCGCGGCGGACAAGGGTCTCCACGGCGCCGGGGGTCATGGACACCCGGTCCTCCAGCGTCTTGATCTCCTTGGGGATACCGATGATCATGACTATTCCTCGCTTTTGGTTGAGTTGTTTTCAGCATACCAGGTGCGTGCGCCCCTGGGCAGGGGAATCCACTTGCGCCGTGCCTTCATGACCACAAAGGACTCGCTGGAGGCGACGCCGCCCACGCCGGACAAATCGCGGTCCAGAAAATCGTAGAGCCCGGAGATGTCCTCCGTGATGACGATCTCCACCAGAATATCGTAACGCCCGGTGACCACGGCCGCCCAGTTCACGTTGGGCAGTTCGGCGATCTCCGAGAGCTTCTTGTCCAGCTGCATGTGGCTCTTGAGCTTGATGCCCACCAGGGCCACGGTGAGGCCATTGACCTGGAACGGGTCCACCAGCCCGGCCACGCGCAGGAGGCCCTGGGCGATGAGGCTCTTCATGCGCGTGCGCACGGTGGGCGCGGTGACGCCCAGGCGCTCGGCCAGCTCACCGGCGCCGGCCTGTCCGTCCTCGGCCAGGGCGGCCACGATGCGACGGTCCGCAACATCGAGAGTTTTCTTCATACGCGCATCCCCTTGCCTGATTTTTTCCATATCGAAAATGCTCAAGCTAAAAATATTGTATTTGCATAATCCTTGTCAAGAGTGCAGCACAAAATTCCGCCTGCCGCCAGAAGGGCACGCCTTGTGGGAAACCCGCACTTGTTGTAGAATACCCCAGACCCCTGTTCCAAAACGCCCCGTCCCAAAGTCAGGAGGCTTCCCGTGGCGCCTGAAGTACGTCTGCTTTCCGTGGCCGAGATCGCCCGCAGGCTGGGTGTGCCCGAGTCCACCGTGCACTACTGGAAGAACCGCTTCGCCCAGCACCTGCCCAGCCAAGGCTCGGGCCGGCAGAAGCGCTTCCGGGCCGAGGCCGTGGACGTGTTCCGCGTCATCGCCGAGATGTTCAGCCTGGGCCACAGCAGCCAGGACGTCATGGAGGCCCTGGGCAAGCGCTTCCCGCTCACCGCGTCCCTTGAGGGCGACCCCAACGCCGCCGGGACCGACGCGCCTTTCCTGCATCGCGAGTGCGCGCAAAACAACGGCCAGGACCAGCACAACCCTGCGGCCCTGGCCGACACAGCCCTGCGCATGGCCGCAGTCATCGGGCAGGAAATCGCCCGCAGCATCGGCGAAGGCCTGCGCCGCATCGGCGGGCAGCCCCAACTGGAGGGGCAAGACCTTGTGGCCCTGCCCGCCCTGGACACCGAGCAGCTCGACGCCATCAAGAGCGCCGTGGACCAGAGCTGCACGCGCCTGGACGCGCAAAGCGGCGAGGTGGCGCGCATGGCCGAGGAGAACGCCGAGCTCAAGACCAAGCTCACGGTGCTCGAAACCGAGCTGGTGCGCCTGCGCAAGGACCGCAGAGAGATGGAGAAGTACCTCCTTGACAAGATCAAAACCATGTCTACTTAACAAGGTACCGGGGGACGCCACACCCCCCGCTTAGGTCCTTCTCCTCCATCTGCCCTGCCAAGGCCCCGCACCAAGCGGGGCCTTGTGCGGTTGAGGGAGTGGTTGAGGAGGCAGGCGACCGGATTCAGACACACGCCCACCAGCAAGGAGACCGCAGATGACTGCTCAAGCCACCTATGAATTCAAGGCCGAGATCAAACAGCTCCTCGACATCCTCGTGCACTCCCTCTACACCGAGCGCGAAATCTTCCTGCGCGAGCTGGTCTCAAACGCCTCCGACGCCCTGGACAAGCTGCGCATCACCAACGCCACCTCCGAGGCGGCCGAAGCCGGGAACGCCGGCGAAGACGAGGCCCCGCTCGAGATCCGCATCGAGGCCGACAAGGACAAGAAGACCCTGACCATCTCCGACAACGGCATCGGCATGACCGAGGCCGAACTCGTGGAGAACATCGGCACCATCGCCCACTCCGGCTCGGCCAACTTCCTCAAGGCCCTCAAGGAGTCTGGCGGAGCCACTGGACAGACGGCGGACGGCATCATCGGCCGCTTTGGCGTGGGCTTCTACTCCGTGTACATGGTGGCCCAGAGCGTCAAGATCACCACCAGAAGCTACCGCGCCGACGCCACGCCCGTGGAATGGATCAGCGACGGCCAGGGCGCGTACACCATCCGCGAACTCACGGGCGACGAGGCCAATACCGCCGCGCGCGGCACCAGGATCGAGATCAGCCTGAAGGACGAGTACACCGCAGAGTTCACCGAGCCCGACGACCTGCGCCAGATCATCCGCAAGCACTCGAACTTCATCGGCTTCCCCATCCTGGTGAACGGCGAGCGCGCCAACACCGTGCCCGCCCTGTGGCGCGAGCCCAAGTTCCAGATCACCAAGGAACAGTACAAGGAGTTCTACTCCTTTTTGACCTACGACCACGACGAGCCGCTCGACACCCTGCACACCAGCGTGGACGCGCCCGTGCAGTTCAACGCGCTTTGCTTCATCCCCAAGAAAAGCAAGGACTTCATGGGCTTCGACCGCGAGGATTGGGGCCTGGACCTCTACGTCCGGCGCGTGCTCATCCAGCACCAGAACAAGGACCTGATCCCGCAGCACCTCATGTTCGTGCGCGGCGTCGTGGATACGGAAGACCTGCCGCTCAACATCAGCCGCGAGACGCTCCAGGACAACCTGCTCATCCGCAAGATCAACACCACGCTGGCCAAGCAGGTGCTTGGCCACCTGGCCACCATGGCCGAGGACAAGGACCGCTACGCCGAGTTCTGGCGCGAACACTCCCGCGTGTTCAAGGCCGGGTACATGGACTTCGCCAACCGCGAGGCCTTCTCCGGCCTTCTGCGCTTCAACTCCAGCTCCTGCGAAAGCGCCGACGAGCTGGTGAGCTTCGACGAATACATCTCCCGCGCCAAGCCCGACCAGAAGAAGATCTACTTCGCGTACGGCCCCAGCCGCGAGGCGCTCAGGCTCAACCCGCACCTGGAGATCTTCCGCAAGAAAGGCGTCGAGGTGCTCTACCTCTTCGAGCCCATCGACGAGTTCGTCATGGACGCCCTGCGCACGCACAAGGACTTTGACCTCACCCCGGCCGAGGTGGCCAAGCCCGAAGACCTCGCCGCCCTGCCCGACGTCGACACCCCCGCCGACACCGCCGAGACCCCGACCGAGCCCGCCAAGGACGCCCTGGAGGCGCTCTTCGCGCGCATCAAGGACGTGCTCGGAGACGGCGTCACCGAGGTGCGCGCCTCGGCCCGGCTCACCGGCAGCCCCTGCTGCCTCGTGAACCCCGACGGCCACACCACCTCCAGCATGGACAAGATCATGCGCTCCATGAGCCACGACAACTCCGTGCCCAAAAAGGTGCTCGAACTGAACCCCAAGCACGAACTCATCCGCAACCTCGCCAGCCTCAACCAGGCCGACGCAAGCGACCCCTTTGTCGAACAGGCCGCGAAACAGCTTTTCGAGTCAGCACTGCTGCTCGAAGGCTACCTCACCGACCCGCACGCGCTCGTCGGCCGCATCCAGGACCTGCTCGCCAAATCCAGCGGCTGGTACACCAAGGCCAAGTAGAAAGAAGAGGGATTTCCTGGGGGGCCTGAGGCCCCCCAGGCCCCCCCATTACGCCGAAAGGGCTGTTTCAGGAGGAACCTGAAACAGCCCTTTCGGCTTGTGTGGGTCAGGGAAGTCACGGGAGAGCGTTTTCTCTTTGCACTTTCACCAACCCTCTTAAAAAGGGCCAACCGCGCGCGGGGCTTTTCGGAGTCTTCGACGAAAAATCCCACGCGCATTGTTTGCAGGCAGCCCAGCCACCCGGTCCGCCCAGGCCACTCCGGCCCAGGCCCTACGGGGATTCCAAAGGGCCTCAGGCCCTTTGGCCGCCGGAGGCTCTTCTCCCTCTCCTCTCCTTCCTTCTCACCCGGCCTAGGCCAGGGTCTCCACGGCCTCGCGCATGAGCTTGGCTATCTCCAGCTTGTGCGGGCAGGCGGCCTCGGCCTGGCTGTAGTTGGTGGTGGCGAGCCGGTGGCGCACGTCGGCGGGCAGCTCGGCGAAGAGGTTCTGGCCCAGGCCGGGCTCGGAGTAGCCGCGCTGATACATGAGTCCGCGCATGACGTCGCGCACGGGCAGGCCGCCTGTGGCGTTCTGGCAAATGCTGGCGCAACCGGCGCAGTAGCCACCTGTTTCGGCGCAGGCCAGTGCGTAGAGCGTGCCGGTTTCAGCTTCGGTGAGGGCGATCTTGTCGCGCGCGGCGGCCACGTTGGCCGCGAGGATGTGGATGCTCGGCATCTGGGAGCAGATGCTGGCGATCTGGTTGTTTTCCCACACGGCCTTGAGCTTGGCCTGCTTTTCGGTGAAGCCGCGCTTGAGGAACTGCTGGGCGACCTTGAGCTCGGCCTCGCTGGGGCCGCTGGCCGGTCCCATGCCCTGGGTCTTCATGGCCACCAGGCCGATGCCTGTCTTGGCGCAGGCGTCGAGTGCGGCCTGCATGGCGGGCTTATGCATGACGTGGATGTTGTAGGTGAACATGATGAGGTCGAGGTTCGCGGCAGGTCCGCCCTCCTTGGCGGCACTCATGAGCAGGTCCTCCATGTTGGAGTGGGTGCTGAAGCCGAAGAAGCGCATCTTCCCGGCCTTTTTCATGTCTGCGGCCCAGGCGCGGATCTTCGGCGTCAGCGGGCTCATGGTATCGATGCCGTGCACGAAGAAGGCATCCACGTAGCTGGTGTTCAGGCGCTTCAGGGACTTCTCGAAGCGTTCGGGGAAGGTGTCCAGGCCCTCGCGCGGGGTCAGCTTGGTGACGAGGAAGACTTCCTTGCGGCGTTCCGGGTTCTTGGCGAAGAAGCGCCCGAAGCCCTCCTCGGACTGGCCCCGGCCGTAGTATTCGGCGGTGTCCCAGTAGGTCACGCCCCAGTTGAGGGCCTGGCGCAGCAGGAGCTGGTTGTTGATGGTGTCGAACATGCCGCCCAGCGCCAGGGTCGGCACCTGCACGCCGGTCTTGCCCAGGGTGCGCATGGGCATGGGGCCAGGGGCGGTTGGCGCGGCCAGGGCATCCTGCATGGCCAAGGCCGGTGCGGCGGCTGCTGCGGCGGCGCCCAGGCCCAGGGTCTTGAGGAAGTTCCTGCGGGACAGGCCTTGTGGATTCTTCTCGGACATGGCTCGCCTCCTTTGGCGTTGTCGGTTGTCGTTGTCGGTCAGACCAGCATGCGCCCCGGACCGGAGCGCGACTCGTTCTCGAAGCTGACGCGGATGCCGCGCAGCCCCGCGATGGGGCATTCGTGTTCGCAGACCCCGCAGCCGATGCAGCGCGCGGCGTCAACGTAAGGCTTCTGCAGGCGCACCAGGACCTCGACCACGCTGCCGGGCGCGAGCCTCCAGCCCTGTTTGGGGTCGGGCTCGGCGTCGAGGGTGAAGGTCTGGCCGGACTCGAGCCAGGCGAAGGCGTTGATGCGCCTGAGGCCCGCCTCCGGGCTGTTCATGGCCAAAAGGCCGGACGGACGCAGGGAGTAGTCGCCGCTGCCCAGGTTCACGGTGGGCTTGGGCAGGCCCGAAAGGGAGAGCCTGCGGCCTTCCGCGCCGACCACCTCTGCCTGGCCGAAGCGGATGGGCTCAAACGTGGTGCGGGTGTGGATGGACTTGGGGCTCACCGGGCACAGCTCCTGGCAGACCAGGCAGGGCCGCTCCATGGCCCAGGGCAGGCAGCGCGTGCGGTCCACAAAGGCCGTGCCCAGGCGCACCGGGCCCTTGGCCGCGAACTTCCCCTGGCCCAGCTTCTCGTCCAGGGTCAGGGGCCGGATGGCTGCGGTGGGGCAAACGTTGCCGCAGGCCACGCACTGCACCTGACAGCCGCTTGAGCCCAGGCGGAAGTTCAGCACCGGGGTCCACAGGCCTTCCAGCCCTGCCTCGGTGAGCGCGGGCTGGATGACGTTGGTGGGGCAGACGCGCATGCACTGGCCGCAGCGCAGGCAGCGCGACAGGAAGCGGGCCTCGTCCAGCGCGCCGGGCGGGCGGATGAGCAGCGGATTCTTTCCTGTGTCAGCCAAGCCGCCAATGGTCCACAAGGGCGCGGACAGCGCGCCAGCGGCGGCGGCGAACAAAAAGCCCCGGCGCGAGGGCTCGGGCAGGTGCTCCTCCCCGCCAGCGGAAGCGCGTCCGGCAAAGGTCATGCGCGCTTGCGGGCAGGCGTCCAGGCAGTTCATGCACATCAGGCACTCGCTGGCCACGAGCACGCCGGAGGGCCGGCACGCGCCCTCGCAGTAGGTGTCGCAGAGGGTGCAGTTGCCGCACTCGCCGTGGGCGGAGTCGTCGATCTTCCCCATGCGCCAGGGCGTGAAGCGGTTCAGGAACCCGAACAGCGCGCCCAGCGGGCAAAGGTAGCGGCAGAAGAAGCGCGGCCGCAGCATGTTCAGGCCAATGACCGTGGCGAAAACGGTGAAGAGGAGCCAGGCCGAGGCATAGTGCCTGGGCTTGAGGAACAGGGCCTGGAACCCGGCGTCGATGACCGGGGCGATGGTCATGTTCAGCGAGCGGAACAAGAGCGGCAGCGGATCGAAGAGGCCGGTCTGCAGGCTGCCGAAGCAGGCCGCAGCCAGCAGGAACACGAGCAGGTAGTACTTGGCCGCCTGCCAGGGGCTGTGGCGGTTGTCGGCCAGGCGCGCCCGCAAGGCCGCCCCGCGCGCACCAGGAAAATTCGTCGTGACGCGCCGGGCCAGCCAGCCAAAGGCCTGGTTGAGCGCCCCGAGCGGGCAGACGAAACCGCAGAACACCCGGCCCAGGAAGGCCGTGAGGATGACCACCGGCACGGCCCAGAGGAGCGGCGCATACCAGGTCTGCGTGGCGAGCAGCGTGCCCAGGGCGGTGAGCGGGCTGAGCTGGAGGATGAAGTTCACCGGCCAGCCGGACAGCCGCCAGAAGGACGCGCCCAGGGTGGTCACGGCGCAGAGCCAAAGGGTCAGCAGCACGAAGAAGACCTGGCTGATGCGGCGGGCCGTGACGATGTTGAGGACGAAACGCATGGCTCAGGCCCCCAGGTCCAGGAAGTGCGGGGAGAGCGACTTGTAGTCCGCGTTGCCTGCCCCGGCGGTCTCGGCCAGCTTGATGTACGGGGCCTCGGTGACGGCGCGGCCGAGCAGCTCCATGCCGAAGGCGTCGGCGGCCACAGGGTCCGTGGTCACGGCCAGCACGTGCATGGCCTTGAGGTCGGACAGCGATCCGCCCGTGGGGCCGTTGGTCAGCATCACGGTCACGCCGTCGAGCACGCAGAGCGTGGGCCGGACGAGCAGCGCCAGCTCGGCGATGATCCCGTTGATGTCCTGGTGGAACACGTTGCGCCGCCCGCCCAGGAAGCCGTAGAAATTCTTCAGGGTCATGGAGGCCCCGGCGCGGTGGTGGTCTTTTACGGGGGAGAGCGCAATAAGCTTGGTGACGCCCTTGAAGGCCCCGGCCAGGGCGGGCCAGTCGCGGATGAGGCGCCCGCCGATATTGCCGGAGGGGGGCACGCTCACCGGCGCGAACAGGTTCTCGTTGGGCAAAATGACCCTGGCCCCGGATTTGGCGGCGGCCTCGGCTATGCCTGTCAGCGCAAAGCAGCTCTCCGGGCTGTGGATGGGGTTGTCGGTGAGGGCCACGGACGCGGCCCCGGCCTTGAGGCAGAGCTCGGCCACGGCGGCCACGAGGTCCGGGTGGGTGGTAGCCCCCAGCGCGGACGAGGTGGCAAAGGCCGCGTTGACCTTCAAGAGCACGCGGTCGCCAGGCTTGATGAACGCGCCCAGGCCCCCGAGCGCCGTGAGCGCGCGCTCCAGCATGGCCCTGCGGTCGGGCTGGGCGATTTTGGGGTCGCTCCGTACTATCGCCATGCGTCCGGGCTTGCCGCGCAGCTCGGCCAGGGAGTAGTCGCCCAGGCCCTTGGCCGAGGTCCCGGCGTCCGAGGCCGGAGGCCCGCTCTTGTCCAGCAGGGCCGCGGCCAGGCCCACGCCGGTGAGCGCGATGGCCGAAGCCCCGGCCGCGCGCTTGAGGAAGTCCCGGCGGGTAAGCTCCTGCGCGTCTCCGGGTGTCGTCCCGGATGTCATTTCAGGCGGCGTCCCGCCCTCTTTTCCCTCTGTCTCCGGACCACTCATGGAATGAGCCCCTTGGCTTTCAGCGTTGCGTCAAGTTCAGCGGCCAGCTTCAGCGCCGCGTCCAGGGTCGGGGCCTCGTGCACTCCGGCCAGGAACTGCCCGCGCGTGAACAGAACCTCCACGCCGATGCCCTCAAGCACCAGCACCACGGCTCCGCTGGGGGCTCCGGCCGGGGATTGCGCGGCAAAGCCGTTGTCCGTGAGGAAGCGCTGGTACAGCGCCATCTGCGCCCTGGCCTCGGCGGCGTTCGTGCGGCGCGAGAGCAGGGCGGCCGCTCCGCCGAAGCTCTTGTCGTACTCCGCCGTGTACACGCTGGTCAGGCCCTGGCAGCCGAAGGCGTCGGCCACGGCCAGGCGGATGCTGTCGGCCTTGAGCCCGGCCTTGGGGAACAGGTCAACGGGCTGGAGATCGGCGGCGGCCTTGGCCCCGGATTTGGCGTCGGGCTTGGCGTCGGGATTCCCGCCGGACAGCGGGCCTGCGGCAGCCCCACGGGCAGGCTCCAGGCCCGCCAGCACGGCCTTGGCCAGGGCCTCCAGCACCGGGCGCGCGCCCGCGCGGTCGCCGATGACCTCCAGGTAGTTGCGGCCGCTGGTCAAAAACAAGGCGTTCTCTGTGAGGTAGCCGTTCTTCGCCAGGGGGCTCTGGGCCGCGCCCTGCCTGCGCTGGCCGCTGAACACGGCAAAGGCCGCGTCCGGCGACTTCATGCGGTAGAGGTAGACCTCCACCCTGCCCGGCCCGGCCTGGTAGCTGCGGCTGGCCATGGCCACGAATCCGGCGGCCAGGTACATCTCGGCCTTGCCGTCGATCTTGTCCGAGAGGGTGGTGGGATTGAACATTTCGGCTGCGGCCAGGGCTTTGACGCCAGGGACTGCATCGGGCAACAGCGAGGCCAGGGTGGCGGCCTTGAGTCCGGACGCGGGCGTTGCCGCAGCCCCGGGCGCAGAGGCCTCGGCCCCTGACCCAGCTGTCGGCCCGGCTGTCGGCCCGGCTGGGGTCACAACGCCGGCCTTGGGCGCGGGCGCGCGCAGGCTCACCACCACCGCCGGGTTCAGGCGCGGCTGCTGGACCAGCAGATACGCTGCGAGGGCGAAGAGCACAGCCAGCACGGTCCTGGAGGCCAGGCGCTGCCCGGCGCCGATGTCTTTCTTGCGTCCGGCCATGGTTTCTGTCCTTTGCTGCGCCGGGCTACCTGCCTGTGCGCTCGCCCTTGACGAGGTCGAACACGGGCGCGAGCCTGCCCTCGGCGCGCAGCCTGTCCTCAAGATTCTGCATCACCAGCTCGCCGTTCACGGACACGAAGCGAAGCTCCGCTGTGGGGGCCAGCCCGGCGGCCTCGGCCTTCTTCAGACCCTCCAGGGCCGCGCCGTAGTGACCCGCGGCCTTGCGGCCATGGAACTGGCTGCGCCACTTGAGCCAGGCCTCGGGCGTGCTGCCGGGCGAGGTCACGAACACCGAGTGCGTCACCGTGCCTGGGCAGTCCTCTTCCAGGGTCAGGCTGAACTCATAGGGCGGGGCGTCCTTCAGCGCGGCCAGACGCTGGATGCGCGCCAGCTCGCCCTTCTCGATGAGCCAGGACGCCGGGCAGGCGCGGGTCTTCATGTAGGCCGAGACAGGGCCGTAGATGCCTTTGGGCGCGTCCTCGTCGGCGGTGAACAGGGCCGAGAGCACGGCCTGGGGCGGAACAAAGGGCACGAGGTCGCCCGCTGCGCGCAGGTCTTTTGCGTGTGTGCTTGGGGCGTGTTTGCTTTCGGCCCAGGCGGGCATGGCCAGGGCGCACAAAACGATGAGACTCAGCAGGATCGTGGCGGCGCGGCGGGTCATGGTCCCTCCGAAAGTTGGCGGTGGGGGACAGGTGTCAAGCTTCCGGGAGGTTAAAGAATCAGACTTGGAAGGTCAAGGACGGACAGGGATGGGAGTGCCCAGCCGGAGAAAGGCCGGAGGCTCTTCTTTCTAGCCCCAGAGGGCGTAGCCCAGCGTCACCAGCAGGATGCTGGCCACGCGCAGGCACTGGTTGCTGACGATGAGGTTCAAGGCCAGGCCGGGCTTGAAGATGCCCGCGTAGTACGGGAACTGGTGGCGGATGGCCCGCACCGGCGAGGACAAAATGTTGCCCACCAGGAGCGCCAGCACCAGCTGCTTGAGCGTGAGCCCGCCGGTGGCCACCAGCGCGCCCGCCGCGGCGTACCCGGCCGTGGTCTCCGCAGCCATGTGGAAGCCGATGATGCCCATGGCCTGGGGCGGCAGCCAGGACAGAAACGCGATGTGCTCGGCCATCCAGGTCTCCATGACCTCGAACGCGCCCCAGCGCTTGAGGAAGAACATGGCAACGTAGATGGGGATGGTGTAGTAGACCATGCGCGGCAAACGGCGCGTGAAGCGCTTCCAGGTCTTTTTGAGCGCCGCGCGCCAGTCCCACTTGGGGTCCTCGCCCAGCAGGCAGGCCACGCAGCCCTCGGGCAAGGGCGGCAGGGTCAGCCGCCCTAGGATCACGATGCCGATGGTGCGCAGGAGCGCCGCCGCCACGGTCAGGCTGACGTACAGCACCGCCGCCTCGCCGATGAAGGGCGCGGCGATGAAGAACAGCGTGGGCAGGTGCAGGAAATACGTGGGCAGGCTGTTGAAGAGGTTCGAGAGGATGACCTCGCGCCGGGTCATGTCGCCGCGCTCGTGGGCCTCGGCCAGCATGGCGTTGGCCGCCGCGCCGGAGAAGAACGCCAGCGAGAAGCTGGCCCCGGCCACGTCGCTGAGACGACCCAAACGCACAAGCGGCTGGGCGACCTTGGCCACGGCGCGGGTCCAGTGCAGGGCCTCGATGAGCGTGCCCAGAAACAGGCCGATGCTGACGGACACGAGCAGGCGTGAAAGCGGCAGGGCCAGCCCGTGCCAAAGCGCGGCCAGGGTCAGGGTCTCGGAAGCGGCGTGCATGGGCATGGTCGGCTAGGCGTCTCCGTATTCCGGAGAGGCCAAAAACTCGGCCAGCTCGTCCGGGGCCATGCGCCGGGTCTGGGCCTCGGCCGGGAACGCGCCCCCGCGCACCTCGGCGCAGTAGGCGGCAAGCGCCTCGCGGGCCGGGGTCCAGAGGTCGGCGTACTGCTTGACGAAGCTCGGCCGCAGGCCCGGGCACAGGCCCAGCACGTCGTGGAACACCAGCACCTGGCCGTCGCAGTGCGGCCCGGCCCCGATGCCGATGGTCGGGATCTCGACCTCGGCCGTGATGCGCGCGGCGACCTCGGCGGGCACGGCCTCCAGCACCAGGCTGAAGCACCCGGCCTCGGCCAGGGCGTGGGCGTCTTCCACAAGTTTTTTCGCCGCGCGGGCGGTCTTGCCCTGGGCCTTGAACCCGCCGAGCACCGCCAGCTGTTGCGGGGTCAGGCCAAGGTGGCCCATGACCGGGATGCCAGCCGCAAGCATGGCCCTGACCTGCGGGACGAACGCGGCCCCGCCCTCCAGCTTCACGGCGCGCGCGCCAGCCTCCTGCAAGAAGCGCCCGGCATTGGCCACAGCCTCGGAAACAGAGGTCTGGTAGGACAGAAAGGGCATGTCCGCCACGAGCAGCGCGCTTTTCACGGCGCGGGCAGTGGCCCTGGTGTGGTGCAGCATGTCGGCCATGGTCACGCCGAGGGTGTCTGGCAGGCCCAGGCAAACGTTGCCCACCGAGTCGCCCACCAGGATGATGTCGGCCCCGGCCTCGTCGGCCAAGAGGCCGGTGGGGTAGTCGTAGGCCGTAAGCACGGCGAGCTTGCGCTGGCCCTTGGCGGCCAGGATGTCCGGCGCGGTGAGTTGCTTCTTCGGCATGGCGTTCCTCGTGTTGGTCCTGAGGGATTGGTCTTGGCGAACCCGCTCGTGCGGGCAGGGGTGGAAGGTAGGACTGCCTGGACGCGCAGTCAAGCCGAGTGCCCTTCAGGGCGTTCCCGGGTTGCGGGCTACAGCGGCCAGACCGGGCAGAGGGCGCCCTTGTACAGCCCCTCGGCGTTGGCAGGCACGGCTATGAGCCCGTCGGCCTCCAGCAGGGTCTTCAAGAGGCCGGACTTGCCGAGCACCGGATGCGCCAGCGGGATTGCGCCGTCCCTGGCCTCCAGCCGCACGCGCACGAAGTCCTCGCGTCCGGGCTTGCTGGCGATGTTGCGCGAGAGCTCGGCCACAAAAAGCGGCGGCGCAACGGACAAGGCGCTGGCGTCGCCTGCCAGGTGCCGCAGGAAGGGCTTCACCAGCACGGCCATGATCACCTGGGCCGAGGTCACCTGGCCGGGCAGGCCTATCACGGCCTTGGCCCCTATCCTGGCGAGGATCGTGGGCTTGCCGGGGCTCATGGCGATGCCGTGGGCCAGAATCGCAGCACCCGCCTGGGCCAGGATGGCGGCGTTGGTGTGGTCGCGCGCGCCGAGCGAGCTGCCGCCGGACAAGAGCACCACGTCGTTCACGGCCAGGGCGTCGGCCAGGGCCTTGGTGAGGCGCGGCAGGTCGTCGGGGATGATGCCCAGGGCAAAAGCTTCAGCGCCCGCCTCGACGGCCAGGCAGCAGAGCGCGGCCGAGTTCACGTCGCGGATCTGGCCGGGGCGCGGAGTGGCCTGGGCCGGAACCAGCTCGTCGCCGGTGGAGAGCACGCCCACCCGTGGCCTGCGCCCCGTTTTGATGTCCGTGACGCCAAGGGCGGCCAGCAGCCCGATGTCCTGGGCGCGCAGGGTGCGGCCCGCAGGCAGGGCCGTGTCGCCCAGGCGCACGTCCTCGCCGGGCAGCATGACGTTCTCGCCGGGCGCGGCGCTTCGGCGCACTTCAATGGTTTCGATGATTTCAGGGTTTGCCGCGCCGAGCTGGCCCGTATATTCGACCATGACCACGGCATCGGCGCCGTGGGGCAGGCTCCCGCCCGTGGGGATGCGCGCGGCCTGGCCAGGGGCGAGGCGCACGTCCCGGCCTGTGCCGGAGCCCTGGCCTGCCTGATGCCAGTCAATGCGCAGGTCAGCCACGCAGTCCACGTAGGCCGGGTTGGTCTCGGTGGCGCCGAACACGTCGCGGGCGGCCAGCGCGTAGCCGTCCATGCAGGCCCGCGCGGTGGCGGGCAGGTCCTCGGGCGCGGGCAGGGCGCAGGCCAGCACGCGGCCCAGGGCCTGCTCCAGGGGGGCGTCCTCGGTCGCCAGGGGCGCAAAGGACGCGAGCAGCGCGGCGAACTCCGAGCGGCTGACCACGTTCAGGAAGCCGTGTCCGTCCAGGGTCTTGGCGGGAACAGTCATGCGTGTCCGGTCATGTGTGCAGCCGGGCCTCAGCCCAGTTTGATGTCCACGGGCCCGGGCCCGAAGCCCTTGAGCTCGCGCAGCATGCCCAGGATGCCGCCGCGCAGCATGCGCTCGATGAACGGGTTGAGCGCCAGGGGCTGGCCATTGACGCTGATCTTGAGGTCGCCGTTTTGAGCCACGCAGTCGGCCGTGGTGGCGTCTCCGGCCACGATCTCCGCGGCCAGGGCGCGGCAATTCTCGCGTCCGCAGCCGCCGCAGTCCAGCCCGGGCAGCAAAAAGCCAGCGCTGGCCGCGATGCGCGCCAGGCCCGCGATGTCGCGGGTGGCCATGACCCCTTCCAGGGCCTTGTCGCCATAGGCGGCCAGGGCCAGGTCCGGGTCCAGGTCGTTTGCCGTGGCCTCGTCCGGGGCGATGATGATGCGCGGCATGACGCCCAGGGTCTTGCCGCCCTCCAGCACCAGCATGTCGGTGCTGACCAGGGGGATGAGCTCGGAGAACGGGCGCTCGCCGGGCCAGGACACGAAGCTGCCGCCGGGCGAGAAGCCCATGACCATGTCCGCGCTCTCGCGGAAGCGCGCGGTGTCGGTGTCCGGCTTCTCGTCAAAACCGTGGTGCGAGTGCTTGACCAGGGTGACCGTGAGGCCCATTTCCTTCAGGGCCTGGGCCAGCTCCATGGCCAGGGTGGTCTTGCCGGATTTCTTGTAGCCGACGACGGCAATGGCGCGCATGGGGGACTCCTCGTGCTAACGGGTGATTTCGGTGCCGATGCCGCAGGGGGTGAACATCTCAAGCAAGACGCAGTTCTCCACGCGGCCGTCGATGATGTGGACCTTTTCCACGCCGCCCAGCACCGCCTCCAGGCAGCACTGCAGCTTGGGGATCATGCCGCCCACCACCACCCCGCGCTCGATGGCCTCGAAGGCCTGGGTGCTGGTCATGCTGGGGATGAGGTTCTTGTCGCGGTCCAGCACGCCGGGAACGTCGGTCAGCAGGTGCAGGCGCTTGGCGCGGATGGCCGCGGCCACGGCCCCGGCCACGGAGTCGGCGTTGATGTTGTACGTCTGGCCCAGGTCGTCCACGCCAACCGGCGCGATGACCGGGATGATGCCCACGTCCATGAGCGACTTGAGCACGCCGGTCTCGATGCTGACCACCTCGCCGACCATGCCGAGGTCGATGATCTCCGGCGGCGCGGCGGCGCTCTCGACGGCCAGCTCCTTCTTCTCGGCGCGAATGAGCATGCCGTCCTTGCCGGACAGGCCCACGGCGCGGCCCCCGGCCAGGTTGATCAAGTTCACGATCTCCTTGTTGACCTTGCCCACCAGCACCATCTCGACAACGTCCATGGTGGGGCCGTCGGTGACGCGCAGGCCCTGGCGGAAGTGGCTCTCGATGCCCAGCGCCTTCAGCATCAGCCCGATCTGCGGGCCGCCGCCGTGCACGATGATGGGGTTGACCCCCACGTACTTGAGCAGCACCACGCTGCGGGCGAAGCTCTGCTTGAGCTTCTCGTCGATCATGGCGTTGCCGCCGTACTTGATGACCACGGTGCGCCCGGCGAACTCGCGGATGTAGGGCAGGGTCTCGATGATCATGCGCGCGCGCTCGGCCTCGTGCTCCCGGTCGCGGGGCAGGCCTGTGGCGCAGGCAGGCTGGCTGGCGAAATCAGCCTTGGGGGCGTCGTGCTGGGACATGCGGGACCTCCGTGGCATGGCGAAACGTGTGGCAACTCGGGTGCGGGCGCAAGGCCCGACGCTCCGGCGTATCTGCGGATATTCGCCTCAGGGGGCGATTATGTCAAGGCGAGCAGGGTTTGAGCAAAGGGGCGGAGGAACTGTCGATGATCCATGAAGTGGGTAGGTCTGCCCGACCTTGTGGCCGGTCCGTTTGCCATTCCCGGCATGATCGGGAGCGGCGCGCGGGCCAGGCCAGGGCCTAGCGGGAAGGGGTCCTGGCGGCCACAGCGTTTTCCGCCACCGGGCGGTAGAGGATGCGCTCGTAGCCTGAGGAGATGGTGCGGGCCACGGGCCTCGGCAGGCCCAGGTCGCGCAGGCGGCAGTAGAGGTGCAGCGGGTTCAGGTAGTGCTGGGCGGCAGAGGCGTTCTGGATGTTCATGACCGGTGCTCCTGTTGCTTCCCTTATCGGCGGAAAGGCTCGGGCGGATTAGCCCAACCTTCCGGAGAAGACAACACTCTGGAAGCAAAATGCGTGCCGCGTGCGTAGCGCTTGCGGCCTGAACCCAGGGCCTGGGCAGGAATATGCGCTCGCCAGGGCCGGGGCCAGGGGCCGGCGGAGTCGGCGCCCTTGCCGTGGGCCGCGCAATGGCGTATGTGACCAGGATACGGTGGAGGGTGTCCGCTATGGACTGGCTCTATTCTGCGCATGTACTCTGGTTCCTGGCTGGCGCGGTCTTTCTCCTGGCGGAGATGGCCCTGCCCGGCTTTGTGCTGTTGTTCTTCGCCCTGGGGGCCTTTGCCGCAGCCTTTGCAGCCTGGGTCACCCTGACCCTGGGCTGGCAGATCGTGGTTTTTTTGGCCGTGTCCCTGGCCGGGCTGGGCCTGCTTCGGCGCATTTTCCTGCGCGTGTTCCAGGGCCGCGTCTCGGCCCAGGCCGATGACGGGCATGGACATGGGCCCGGGGCCCACACGGACGACGAGGCCACGGGCAAGGCCGCCCTGGTCACCCGGCCCATCACCCCTTCGGTGCCGGGCGAGATCAAGTTCCGGGGCAGCTTCTGGCGCGCGGAGGCCACCGTAAACATCGGCGAGGGCGAGAACGTGGTCATCCTGGGCCAGACCAAACACGACACCGGCGCGTACAACGTGCGCCCGGCCACAGGAGAGAAATAACCATGGACGCTGGCGTCTTCATTCTCATCATCCTGGCCATCCTGGTCATCGTCGTCTTTGCCAAGACCGCCGTTGTGGTGCCCCAGAAATCGGAGTTCATCGTGGAGCGCCTGGGCAAGTACCACAACACCCTGGGCGCGGGCTTCCACATCCTCATCCCCTTCATCGACGCCGTGGCCTACAAGCGCTCCATGAAGGAAGAGGTCCTGGAGATTCCGCCCCAGATCTGCATCACCCGCGACAACGTCTCGGTCTCCATCGACGGCGTGGTCTACCTGGAAGTGCGCGACTCCAAGCTCTCCTGCTACGGCATCGTGGACTACTACCAGGCGTCCATCCAGCTTTCGCAGACGTCCTTACGCTCAGCCATCGGCAAGATCGACCTGGACAAGACCTTTGAGACCCGCGAGGCCATCAACCACCAGGTCATCACCGCTGTGGACGAGGCCGCGCTCAACTGGGGCATCAAGGTCCTGCGCTACGAGATCAAGGACATCAACCCGCCTCCGGGCATCATGGCGGCCATGGAGCTGCAGGTGAAGGCCGAGCGCGAGAAGCGCGCCGAGATCATGCGCAGCGAAGGCGAACGCCAGGCGCGCATCAACATGGCCGAGGGCCAGCGCCAGCAGGCCATCAACGTCTCCGAGGGCGAAAAGCAGAAGCGTGTCAACGAGGCTGAGGGCCGCGGCAGCGAGATCGAGATCGTGGCGAACGCCACGGCCGAGAGCATCCGCCGCGTGGCCGAGGCGCTCAATGGCCCCGGCGGCATGGACGCGGCCCGCGTGCGCCTGGCGGAAAAGTACATCGCCGAGTTCGGCAACCTGGCCAAGCAGAACAATACGCTCATCCTTCCGGCCAATGTGGCCGATGTGGCCTCGCTCGTCGCCCAGGCCCTGGCCGTGGTGGACGGCGTGCGCGGCGGGAAAACCTACTCTCAAACTGAACAGGGCGCGCAGCCCCAGGCCCCCAAGGGCTCTGGCGAGTAGCGCGCGGGAGATTGATTACAGATGATTGACGACACGACAGACGACATGAAAGACATCGGCAAAGAGACCAGCCCCGGCGCACAGCCCAGCGCCCAAAACGACGGAAGCGGCGAGTTGCAGGCCGCAAGGCCCCCGGTCCAGGCCGCTGGCCTGACCCAGGTCCAGAAGGCCCTGCTCTACGCCGAACAGGCCACCCAGGCCACGCCGGTGGAGGCCGTGTGCGCCATCGCACCCGAAGACGCCCTGCCCGAGGTTACGCTTACCGACCTGCCCGCCGCAATGCAGGAAGCCTGCGCCCGCGCCGGGTGGCCCGGCCTCATGCCCGTGCAGCAGAAGGCCCTGCCCTACATGCTGAAAAACCGCGACATCATGGTCCAGGCCCAGACAGGCTCCGGCAAGACCGGGGCCTTCCTGCTGCCGCTGCTCGGCCGCCTCAAGCCCAGCCAGACCTCCTGCCAGGTGCTCATCCTGGTGCCCACCCGCGAACTGGCCCAGCAGGTGGCGGCAGAGGCCACCACGGTCTTCGCCGGAACCGGCATCGAGACCGTGGCCGTCTACGGCGGCGTGGGCTACGGCGCGCAGCTCGAGGCCTTTGCCCGGGGCGCGCAGATCGTGGTCGGCACCCCCGGCCGCATCCTGGACCACCTGCTCAAGCGCTCCCTGTCCCTGGCGGACCTGTCCACGCTCATCTTCGACGAGGCCGACCGCATGCTGTCCATCGGCTTCTACCCGGACATGAAGGACATCCAGCGCTACCTGCCCGCGCGCAAGCGCGGCGGACAACACATCCATGCGGCCATGTTCTCGGCCACCTTCCCGCAGCAGGTGCTGCGCCTGGCCCAGGAGTTCCTGACCGATCCGGGCATGCTGTCCCTGTCCGAGGGGCAGGTGCACATCGCGGACATGACCCACGCCTTCTACGAGATCCCGGGCATGAACAAGGACCGCGCGCTGATGCGCATCCTGGAGATGGAATCCCCGGAGTCGGCTATCATCTTCTGCAACACCAAGGCCGACGTGCACTACCTGACGGCTGTGCTGGGACGCTTCGGCTACAACGCCGACGAGCTCTGCGCCGACCTGACCCAGGCCCGCCGCGACCAGGTGCTGACGAGCGTGCGCCAGGGCCAGCTGCGCTTTTTGATCGCCACGGATGTGGCCGGCCGCGGCATCGACATTCCGGGCCTGTCCCACGTCATTTTGTACAGCCCGCCGGAGAACCCCGAGAGCTACATCCACCGCGCAGGCCGCACGGGCCGCGCCGGGGCCTCGGGCACGGTCATCTCGCTGGTTGACGTCATGCAGAAGATGGAGCTGGTGCGCATCGCGCGGCAGTACGACATCCAGCTCCAGGAGCGCTCGCTCCCCACCGAGGCCGACATCGCGGCCCACGTGGCCCAGCGCCTGACCACGGTGCTGGAGGCCAAGCTGCGCGGCAAGGACAGCCTGGAGCGCGAGCGCATGCGCCGCTTCACGGACATGGCCAAGGCCATGAGCCAGGACGAGGACCAGGTGCTGCTCCTGGCCATGCTGCTCGACCAGTCCTACCAGCGCGCCATGCACACCCCCCCGCCCCTGCCCGACGGCACGGCCGCACCGCGCAGAACGGAAGCCCCGTCCGGCGGCTATTCCGGCGGCGGACGCTCTGAGGGCGGCCGAGGCTCTTCCGGCGGCGGACGTGGTCCCTCCGGCGGCGGGCGCGGCTCCTCTGGCGGCGGTGGCGGCGAAGGCCAGCCCGGCTCGTCCGGCCAGCGTCGCCGCAGGCGCTAGGGGGAGAACGTGGCAGCACTGCCTCCGGCCCGCGCCGTCGCCCTGGACTGCCTGGCCTCCTGCCTGCTTGAAGGCCGCGACCTCCAGGCGGCCCTGGACACGGCCCTCATGGCCTCGCCGCTCTCCGACCGCGACGCCGGGCTGGTGACGGAGCTCGTCTACGGCTACTGCCGCCTCAAGGGCCGGGCCGAGGCGCTCCTGTTGCGCTTCCTCGACCCCAAGCGCAGGCTGCCGGACGAGGCCATGCTTGCGCTCGGCCTGGCCACGTACGAAATACTCCACCTGGACCGCGTGCCCGCGTACGCCAGCGTGAACTGGGCCGTGGACTGGGCCAAAGGCTACACCCGCGCCCACCTGTCCGGGCTGTTCAACGCCGTGCTGCGCAAGGTGGCCGAGATGGCCCCGTCCGCGCGCACCATCACCCCGTATCGCGAAAACGCCCGCGATGAAGTCGAGGCCCTGTCGCGCTTCTACTCCTGCCCGGAGTGGATCATCGCGCTCTGGCTCAAGGAATACCCGCGCGAGGACGTGGCCCGCTTCCTCAAGGCCCAGGCCCGGCCCCCGGCCGTGGGTCTGGCCGTGGACTCCACCTACGCGGGCGGAGCCGAGGCCCTGGCCGAACGCCTGGCGGCCCACCCGGCTTGCATGGGCCGCAGCGGCCTGGGCCTGGCCTTCGAGTCCGGCACAGCCCTGGCGACCCTGGTCCAGGACCTCGCCCTGAGTCCGGAGGAGTTGTCCGCCCTGTACCGCCAAGGCTTCGCCGCGCGCGAGGCCCTGGCCGCCCTTTCCCCCTCGACATGGAAGACCCCGGCCTGGGACGCCTGCGCCGGACGCGGCGGCAAGACCCGGCTGCTGCTGGAGGCCGGGCTTTCCCCGGTGCTGGCCAGCGACACCCACCAGGGCCGGCTCAAGGCCCTGTCCCGTGAGCTTGCGCCCTTTGCCGAGGACGGCCGGCTCGTGGTCTTCCGCGCACGGGCCGACGAGCCTGCGGAGATTCCCGGGGGCCTGCGGCCCGCCAGCATCCTGCTCGACGCGCCCTGCACAGGCCTGGGCACCCTCTCGCGCCGTCCGGACATCAAGTGGAAGCGCACCCAGAACGACGCCGCCAACCTCATGCGCACCCAGGCAGCCATGCTGCGGCAGGCCTTCGAGACCCTGGCGCCGGGCGGCACGCTCTTCTACGTCACCTGCACCCTGAACCCGGACGAGAACCAGCACCAGGTGTCGCGCTTCCTGGAGTCCCAGCCCGCCGCGCGCCTGGCCGGGACCTGGGCCACCGGAACCGACATCCCCACGGGCGAGTTCTTTTACTGCGCCACCCTGAACAAGGCCGACCAGGCGACATAAACGTCCGGCCCCCTTTACACAGAACTGCCGGGCAGGTATCTGACGTCATGGAGCACCCGAATCCATGAGCGCACCACAGAAGCCGAAACCTCGCCCGCCCGCAGCAGCAGACCAGGCCACGCCCGGCGGCAACGCCTTTCAGACGGCCTTTGAGGCCAGCCTGGCGGTCATGTACCTGCTCGACCCCCAGACCGGGGTCATCCTGGACGCCAACCCGGCGGCCAGCGCCTTCTACGGCATCCCGCGCGCGGAGCTGGCTGGCTTGCCCCTGGAAACCCTGTCCACCCTGTCCTTGCGCAAGATCAAGACCATCCTGGCGGAGATCCGCAAGAACGGGGGCGGGCACGTCGTCAGCCGCCACCGGCTCAAGAGCGGGGAGCTGCGGGACGTGGATATCCACGCCACGCCAGTCGTCCTGCCGGACCGGCGCGAGTGCGTCTTCACCATCGTCCACGACACCACCGCCCGCGCCCAGGCCGAACGCGCCCTGCGCGAACGCGAGAGCCTGCTCCGAGCCATCCTGAATTCCGCAGGCGACGGCATCGGCTTCAAGGACAAGAACCACATCTACCGCGAGGCCAACCCGGCCTTCTGCCAGCTGCTGGGCCAGACCTGCAAGGACGTGCTGGGACGCAAGAGCTCGGACTTCACCGATCGCCACACCAACGCCAAGTACAGCGACGAATCCGACAAGCTGGTCATGCGGACGCGCCAGACCCTGGTCTACGAGAGCCGCTACGAATGCCCCGAAGGCTCCCGGATCTTCAGCGTGAACAAGGCCCCGGTGCTGGACAGCCAGGGTGACTGCCTAGGCGTGGTCTTCATCGCCCACGACATCACCAGCCAGCGCGCCGCAGAGGCCGCCCTGCGCAAGTCCGAGGGCCTCTTGCGGGCCATGCTCCAGTCCGCCCAGGACAGCATCTACATCACGAATGCGGCGGGCCTCCTGCGCGAGGTCAACCCGGCCTTCTGCCAGCTGGTGGACAGGCAGCGCGAGGCCATCCTCGGCCAGCCGCTGTCGGCCGCGTTCGAGCCCGGGGAGCTGAACATCCAGCAATCCACGCGGCGGCTGGCCATGGAGACCCAGGGCCCGGTGAACTTCACCCAGCGCATCAAGCGGCCCGGCCACGATGCCTGGGTCAGCGTGGTCAAGACTCCGGTCATCGACGATGCGGGCGACTGCCTGGGCGTGGTCAGCATGGGCCGCGACATCACCAGCCAGAAGACCGGCGAGATCGCCCTGCGCGAGAGCGAGCGGCGCTACTCCGTGCTGGTGCACCAGTCCCCGGTGGGCGTGTTCGAGACCGACGCCAAGGGACGGCTGACCTTCGCCAACGACCGCATGCTGCGCCTGACCGGCAGGCCCATGGAGCAACTCCTGGGCACCAGCTGGCTGGCCGCCATCCACCTGGACGACCGCCAGGAGTTCGTTCGCGGCTGGCACTCGGCCCTTACCGCGCGGCGCGAGTTCTCCGCCGAGGTGCGCCTGCGCAGCCCGCGCGGGGCGCTGACCTGGGTCTCCACCCTCATGCGGCCCATGCGCGACGCCGCCAGCCGCGTCATCGGCTACCTGGGCGCGCTGTCCGACATCACCGAGCGCAAGAAGGCCGAGTCCATGCGCGAGGACGTGGAGAAGGTCATCCGCCACGACCTGAAGAGCCCGCTCACAGCCATGGGCACCGCTGCGGAGCTGCTGGAGATGCTCGGCCCGCTCAACGCCGAGCAGACCCAGGTGCTGGCGGAGCTGCGCGCCCTGGCCAGGCGCATGCAGGGGCTCATCGGCCTGTCGCTGGACCTGCGGGCCATGGAGAGCAGCCAGTACGCCTTGGAGCCCGTGGCCCTGGACCTCCGCGCAGTGCTGGAAGCCCTGCGCGCCGAGCTGCGGCCGCTGACCGACGGCAAGAACCTCTCCCTGCGCGTGGAGCTGGAGGGCAAGAAGCCGTTGCTGGTGCTGGGCGAACGCAGGCTGGTGGACACGGTGTTCGTGAATCTGCTCAAGAACGCCGCCGAGGCCTCGCCCGAGGGCGGGGAAATCCTGGTGCGGCTGCGCAGGGAGAAGGGCTTTGCCGTGGCCACGCTGCACAACCAGGGCGCCGTGCCCCTGGACATCCGCGAGCGCTTCTTCGAGAAGTACGCCACCTCGGGCAAGATCCAGGGCACAGGCCTGGGAACCTACTCGGCCCGGCTTATGGTGCGCGCTTTGAACGGGGATATTGAGCTCGACACCTCGGAGGCGGAGGCCACCACCCTGGTGGTGCGCCTGCCTGCAGCAGACCCCAAGGCTCCCGCCTCCTAGCCCTGCCGCTCCCCGACACGATTCTTGCGCACCAGGTCCAAGGCCTCGGCCAGGGGCAGGGGCCGGGCCAAGAGATGCCCCTGGCCCAGCGTGCAGCCCAGGGCCAGGAGCTGGTCACGCTGCGGGGCCGTCTCCACACCCTCGGCCACCACGTCCAGGCCCAGGCCGGAGGCCAGGGACAGGATGGCCTGCACGATGTGCAGGCCCTGGCGCCCCTGCTCCATGCCCGCCACGAAGCGCATGTCCACCTTGAGGACATCGATGGCATACTGCTGCAGCGAAAAAAGCGAGGAATAGCCAGAGCCGAAGTCGTCCAGGCCCACGCGCACCCCGTTCTCGCGCAGCTGCCAGAGCCGGCGCGCCGCGGTGCGCGGGTCGCTCATGAGCTCATTCTCGGTGATCTCCACCAGCACGCTCCCCGGGGCCACGCCGGAGCTCGCCATGGCCTGGGCCAGGGACTCGGCCAGATCGGCATGGCTGAACTGGCGGCCGGAGACGTTGATGTGCAGGGGCAGCGGGGGCGCGCCGGGCTGGAGCTTCTGCCAGCGGGCGGCGTCCTCGCAGGCCTGGCCGAACACCCACCGGCCCAGGGGCAGCATGAGCCCGCATTCCTCGGCCGCGGCCAGAAATTCCGAAGGGGGCAAAAGCCCGCGCACTTTGTGCCGCCAGCGCAGCAAGGCCTCCAGACCGGTGAGCTCGTTGGTGCGCATGTTCACGATGGGCTGGTACAGGAGTTCGAAATCCCCCCCCTCCACAGCCAGCCGCAGCTCCGTCTCCAGGGTCATATGGCGCATGGCCTTGTCACGCAGGCCGGAGTGGAAGACCTTGTAACGACCCCGGCCCAGGTCCTTGGCCCGGTACATGGCGATGTCCGCGTCGCGCAGCAGGTCGTCGGCGCTTTCGTACTCCCCGGAGGAGAGGACGATGCCGATGGAGGCCGAGGTGTGGATGTCGCTGCCGCCCACCTGCACGGGGTGGCGCACATCCTCCAGGATGCGCCCGGCGATGCGGATGGCGTCACGCGGGGCGGCGATGCCGTCGAGCAGCACCACGAACTCGTCGCCGCCCAGGCGGGCCACGGTGTCCACGTCGCGCACCACGGCCTCGAGCCTGCGGGCCACGGTGGTCAGGAGCACGTCGCCCACCATGTGCCCCAGGGTGTCGTTGATGCGCTTGAAGCGGTCCAGGTCCAGCAGGAGCACGGCCAGGCGGTGGTCCGGGCTGCGCTGGCTGCGCTTGATGGAGTGCTCCAGCCGGTTGCTGAACAGGGCGCGGTTGGCCAGGCCGGTCAAGATGTCATGCAGGGCGTGGTGCGAGAGCTTCTTCTGGGTCTTCACGCGCTCAGTGATGTCGCGGATGCTCTCGATGGCCCCGATGACATGGCCCTCGGAATGGAACAGCGGGGTGGCGATGACCGAGAGATTCGCGGGCCTGCTGCGCAGGCTTTGCACGGAGATCTCCGTGCGCAGGGTATGGCCCATGCGGACCACGCCGGGATAGAGCGGCTCCAGGGCCGGATTGTCCGCCTCGGAGGTCAGGACCATGTCGATGAGCGCGGGCCTGCGCTCGCCGTAGAAGGGCAGTGAGTAGGCGTAGTCGCCCTGGCCGACAATGTCCTGCGCAGGCACTCCGGTCAGCTCCACGATGGCCCGGTTCCAGGCGATGACGCGCCCTGCCCGGTCGATGACCATGGTGGCGTCGGGCAGAAAGTCCAGGATGTCCATGAAGCGCTGCTCGGACTCCTTGAGCAGGCGATCGGCCATGTGGCGCTCCTCGATCTCCCGGGTGAGCGTGCGGTTGCGCTGGGTCAGCTCGTTGGTGCGCGCCTCGACCACGCCCTCCAGCTCCTGGTTGAAGCGCGCCAGCTTCTCGTTGCTGGCCTCCAGCTCGCGCGCGTAGGACTCCTTGATCTCCAGGGCGCTGATGATGCCGCCGCGCGCGGCCTCCATGTGCTCGGCCATGTCGTTGAAGCCTGCCGCCAGCTGCCCCAGCTCGTCCTCCCTGGCCACGCCGACCCGCGTGTCGAGCCGCCCCTGGGCCAGTTTCTGGATGGCCACGCGCAGGACCTGGATGGGCCGGGTGAAGGAATTGGCCACCACAAAGCCCAGGGCCAGGGCCAGGAGCAGGGCCACGGCCACGGACAGGAGCACCAGCCTGGTCGTGTCGCGGATGCCCTGGCGTATGCTGCCGTCGTTCATCAAGGCCATGAGCGTGGCCACGGGCCGGCCCTGGTTGTCGCGCAGGGAGGCCACGGCCATGGCGTAGGAGCCGCCGGGCCCGGACCGGATGCCCAGCGAAACGGCCTGCGCCTGGTCCCGTTCAAGGCTTCCGGGCGCGGGCAGGTCGAGGCCCAAGGCCACGCTCCCGCCCTGCTCGTCCACCAGGGTGCTGGCAATGCTCCCGGAAGCGTCCCAGCGCAGAGCGAAGTCGGCGCGCACCTGGTCCTTGAGCGCAGTGAGCTGGGTGGCGCCCACAGGGTAGCTCACGGCCACCACGCCCTCAATCTGCATGGTGGCGGGCGCAAGCACCGGGGCAAAGGCCTTGATGCTCAGCCCTGAGGCGTCGACATGAAAATCCGTGCTGCCGATGAGGTCCAGCGCGTTCTTCAAGGCCGGGCTGTCCAGAGGCGTAGCGGCCTGCTGGCCCTGCCCGTCGTCAAAGCCCGCGGTGGCCACTCGGCGACCGTTCTTGTCGAAGACCTCCACCCGCCCGAGAAACCACAGGGGGCGGGCCTCGTCGAGCAGGTTCTCCATGGCCGGGCCGCCGAGGTCGCCGCGCACCTCGGACAGGCCGGCCAGGTGCCGGGCCGTGGTCTCGGCCTGCCGCAAGAGCCGCAGCAGGGCGTTCTGGGCCTCGTGCAGGGCGGCCACGGACTGGCCATTCAGGTCAGCCTCCATGCGCCGCAGGTGAATGAGCATGTTGGCCATGGTGGCCAGGGATACCGTGGCCACCACCACCAGCAGCAGCACGGCCATGAGCCGGTTGCGCACGCTTTTGCGCAGCCATGAGGGAAAGATCGGGTTCAGGCCCACGCGCTCACTCCCAGTATGCCTTGTCAAAGCGGATGGCGGCCCCTGTGGGCTGGAGGATCACGCCCTTGACGCCGTCGCGCAGGGCCAGGGTGTCGCGCACATGGGCCAGAGGCACGGCCGGGGCCTCGGCCGCCACCAGACGCAAGGCCTCCCGGAACATCTGGCTGCGCTCGCCCTCGTCGCGGCTGGCCTCGGCGTTGTTCAGCAGGGCCTGGAAGCGCTCGTTGTTCCAGTTGGAGTAGTTTCCGGGCGAGTCCCAGCCGAGCTTGTAGCGCAGAAATCCATGCGGGCGGGGCGAGTCGAAGCTCCAGCCCGTCAGGCAAAAATCATGCTCGCCCTTGGCCGCCTGGGAGACGTACCTGGCCCAGGGCACGGTGACGACGCGCACCCGGATGCCGATGCTGGCCAGGGCCTGGCTGATGGCCTGGGCCATGCGCCGGGGCTCGGGCAGATAGGGCCGGGGAATGTCCATGACCTGCAGCGTGGCGGGGAAGCCCTCAGCCAGGCCCTCCCGTTCCAGGAGCTTGCGGGCCTGGGGCAGGTTGCCCCTGACGCCGATGTCGTCGGCCACGAACCCGATGTCCATCAGGGAGGGCGGCAGCAGGAAGGAGGCCGGGTAGCCCGAGGCCCCGTAGACCAGCCGGGTCAGGGCCTCGCGGTTCAGGGCCAGGAGCACGGCCCGGCGCACGCCGGGCTTGCGGAACTGTCCGCGCCGGGTGTTGATGGCCAGATAGGCGATGTTCAGCCCGGCCACGCTCAAGAGCTGGGTTCCGGGCATCTTCTCCAGAAGCGGCAGGTCCGAGGAGGGGATGCCGGCCAGGGCATCGGCGCGGCGGGCCTGAAACTCGGAGAAGCGCGTCCCGGCGTCAAGGATGGTGCGGATCACCAGCCGCTCCAGGCGCGGCGCACCGTCCCAGTGGTCCAGGTTGCGGGCCAGGGTGATGCTGTCCCCGCGCCGCCACTCCACGAGCATGAACGGCCCGGTGCCGACGGGATGGCTGGCGATGTCCGCGCCCCATTTGGCCAGGGCCGCCGGGCTCAGGATGGCCGCCTGGGCCGAGGCCAGCGACAAAAGCAGGGAGGCCGAGGCCCGCGTCAGGCGGATGCGCAGGGTGCTGTCGTCCAGGGCCTCGGCCCCGGCCACGTGCTCGAACAGGGACTTGGCCGTAAACATGCCGGGCAGGTGGTAGGGATGGGCCGGGTCCACCTGGCGCATGATGGAGATGGCCGCAGCCTTGGCGTTCATGGGGGTGCCGTCGTGAAAGCTGACGCCCTTGCGGATGCGGAAGGTCCACTCCCTGCCGTCGGGCGACACGGTCCAGGACTCGGCCAGGGCGGGCTCCACATGCAGGCCCCCGCCCTTCATGCGCACCAGCCCCTCGCAGATCTGGCCGGTGACGAGAGTGGACCCGGAGTCGAAGGCCCGGGCCGGGTCCAGGGTCACGGAGTCGCCGCCGCGCACCAGGCGCAGGGTGGCGTCGGGGTCCGCAGCCGAGGCCGGAGAGGCGGCCAAAAGCGACAGGGACAGGACAAGGAGCGCAAGAAGGCGAGGAGTGTTGTTCATTTCAGGGTGGCCTTGGCGAAGCGGATGACGCCGGACGGATGGTTGACGATGCCTGTGACGCTCCGGGACCGGGCCAGGGTCTGGTTGCCGTGGGCCAGGGGCAGAAGCGGGACCTCGCGCCCGGCGATGTCCTGGACCTTGGCGAAGAGGGCCTCGCGGACCTTCTCGTCGCCGCTGGTCCTGGCCTGGGCCAAAAGATCGTGCACCCGCTGATCGCGGAAGAAGCTGACGTTGGAGGCGTGCGGCTTGACCGCGTTGGTCTGGTCCAGCAGGTGCTCCAGGATGTCGCTGGCGTCGCCGGTGCTGACCCAGCCGAGCAGGCACAGGTCGTGCTCCCCGTCGTAGGCCTTGGCCAGATACGTGGCCCAGTCAAAAGTCACGATGCGCGCGCGGATGCCCACGGCGGCCAGGTTCTCCTGGAGGAAGCGGGCGATCTTGTCCGGCTGGGGCATGTACGGCCGGGACACCGGCATGGTCCAGAGGGTGGTCTCAAAACCGCCCGGCAACCCGGCCTGGCGCAGCAGCTTGCGGGCCAGGGCCGGGTTGTAGGTGGTGTCCGGGACCTTGGGATTGTAGCCCTGCATGCTCGGCGGCACCAGGGTCAGGGCCTGGGAGGCCATGCCCTGGTAGATGCTCTTGACCAGGGCCGGACGGTTGATGGCGTGGGCGATGGCCCGGCGCACCTTGAGCTTGTCCAGGGGCGCGCGCCCGGTGTTCATGGCCAGGTAGCCCACGTTCATGCCGGACCGGGAATCGAGCGTCAGCGAGGGGTTGCGCCGCACCTCGTCCTGCAGCTCCGGGGTCAGTCCGTCCATGGCCTGGATGCTCCCGGCGCGCAGCTCGAGCATGCGCACCTGCGGGTCGGCCACGACCTTGAAGACCAGGCCGTCAATGCGGGGCGCGCCCGTGAAGTAGTTCTTGTTGGACTGAAGGACGATGCGGTCTCCCTTGAGCCAGGACACGAAGACAAAGGGGCCGGTGCCCACGGGGTGCCTGTCGAAGCCGTCACCCAGGGACTCCACCGCCGCGGGGCTGACCATGTAGGCCGAGTGCCGCGCCAGGGCCGAAAGGAACAACGGGTCCGGCTCCTTCAGGGTGACGCGCAGGAAGTGCGGGCCCACGGCCTCCACAGAGCGCACGCCCTTGAGCGTGGCGTCCATTTTGCTGAACTGGGGCCGGAAATAGGGGTGGTTCGGGTCGATCTTGCGCAGCAGCGAGAACCGGGCGGCCTCGGCATCAAAGGGTGTGCCGTCGTGGAAGCGGACCCCCTGGCGCAGGTTGAAGGTGTAGACCAGCCCGCCGCCGGTCACGACCCAGGACTCGGCCAGGGCGGGCTCGATGCGCGTGGAGTCGTCCCGGTAGCGCACCAGGCCGTCAAAGATGTTCTCAATGACCATGGCCGACTCGTTGTCCAGGAACTTGGCAGGGTCAAGGAAGGAGGCGTCGGCGCTGCGGCCAAAGACCAGGGTCCTTTGCCTGGGTTGGGCGCACACCGAATCTCCGGTGAACAGGAGCGCCAGCAGGAGCGCGATGAAGGTGGTGAAACGCAACAGACCTCTCCCCGTGAAACAGGACCGGAACCGTCGAGACTCGTGGACCTCTCGAGCATACTGCCCCAGTCCACGGGAAAAATCCAGGAGCAAAGCGCTGGCTTGTGCCAAGCCTTTAATAGATGGATCGTATTTGACAAATAGATTGCATAAGCATAGTCGCAATCGCAACATGCTGGATTGTAATGTGTTTTGTTTAATATTGCATTTTTATCAGAGCAAGGAGGGGGAGTCATGGAGGAGAAGAGGAGCCTGTTCGCAGGCAAGGGTGAGATCCTGATCGCCGGGGCCGTCATCGGCCTGGCGGCAGTGCTGCTGCAATACGCCGGGAACCCGGCCAACATGGGCGTGTGCGTGGCCTGCTTCCTGCGCGACACCGCCGGAGCCCTGGGCCTGCATCGGGCCGCGCCGGTCCAGTACCTGCGCCCGGAGATTCCGGCCTTTGTGCTCGGCTCCCTGGCCGCAGCCATGGTCGGCGGCGAGTTCCGCGCACGCGCAGGGTCCGCGCCCATGCTGCGCTTTTTCCTGGGCATGGCGGCCATGGCCGGGGCGCTCATCTTCCTGGGCTGCCCCTGGCGCGTGCTGCTGCGCCTGGCCGGGGGCGACGGCAACGCCCTGTTCGGCATGGCCGGGCTCTTGTCCGGCATCTATGTGGGCCACCGCTTCTACAAGGCCGGGTTCTCCCTGCCCGCAAGCCAGGGCCAGTCGACCATCTCCGGCCTGGCCATCCCGCTGGCCGCCCTGGGCCTTTTGGCCGCGCGCTTCCTGCTCTCCCCGGACCCGGCCACCGGCAGCCTGGGCTGGCTCTGGGCCTCGGTCAAGGGTCCCGGGGCAATGCACGCGCCGCTCCTGGCCTCCGTGGGCGGCGGCCTGCTCATCGGCGTGCTGGCCCAGCGCAACCGCTTCTGCACCGTGGGCTCCCTGCGCGAGCTGTTCACCCTGCGCCAGATGCACCTGATCTACGGGGTGGCTACGTTCCTTCTGGCCGCCTTCATCGGCAACCTGGTCCTGGGCCAGTTCCATCCCGGCTTCGAGGGCCAGCCCGTGGCCCACACGGCGTCCCTGTGGAACTTCATGGGCATGCTCCTGGCGGGCCTGGCCTTTTCCCTGGCCGGAGGCTGCCCCGGACGCCAGCTGATCATGGCCGGCGAAGGCAGCAACGACGCCGGGGCCTTCGTGCTGGGCATGCTGGCTGCCGGTGCCCTGGCCCACAACATGGGCTGGGCCAGCTCCCCCGCCGGTCCCGGTCCCAACGCCCTGGCCGTGATGGTTGTGGGCATGGCCTTCTGCCTGTCCGTGGGGTTCTGGAACCGCAAGAGCGCCTAGCGCTCACCTCGCAAGAATGCACAACGGCCCGGCAGGATGCTCTCCTGCCGGGCCGTTTGCGTTTTTCCGGTCCGATTGCGGACAGGGCCGCAGGCCGTCAAACGAATAGAAAGTGTTCCCCGGCGTGGAGCGGGCCGCCTTGGGGCCGGGGAGAGGATTCAAGTGGTGCATCCGCCCCAAATCGGCTCGTGACGATGCCCAGGGACAAGAGGCGCTTCAGAGGCCGGCTCTAGAGCCGGACCACGCGCAGCACCCCGAGCACCAGGCCGATGGACCCGAGGTCCACATTATAATTGCACAAGGCCATGGCCGTCAAAAGGCTCCACAAAAAAACCAGGGCCCTGCCGCCGAGGAAGAGCGCCAGCAGGCCCGAAGCCAGGCTCGCCATGCCCCAGACGTCGAAGAGCTGGCCCCAGAGCACACCATGGCGCAGGGCGGTCAACAGCGGCCCGCTGTCGCCCGCACCCACGGGCGTGTCCACCACATAGATGCGGAAGTAGAAGCAGGCCGCGTAGGTCAGGATGAAGATGCAGGCTGCCAGCAGGGTGTTGCGCGACACGGGGACCTCGAAGATGATTGGTTGTGGACGCCTGTCTGTGCCGTCCCCCGGCCCGGCTGTCAAGGTGCCCGCCAGGAGCGGTTCTTGCCGCCCGCCTGCCGCGAGCTGTTGCCCTCGGCCAGGATTGCGCCTACCGTATACCGCGAGAGGTGTCCCATGTTCCTGCGTCCCGTTGCCTTGGTTTTGCCCGCCGCGCTCCTGCTCGCGGCCTTGCTCGCCTGCGCCTGCGCTCCGGTGGCGGCGCAAAACCAGCCCGGCCCCCAGCAGGCCGCCCAGCACGAACAGAGCGAAAGCGCCAAGACGCGCCCGCCCGCCCGCAGCAGCCGCCTGGCCCTGGCAGCCTTCCATCTGCGCGACGAGCGCGGGGGCGGGCCTGCGGAGGCGCTCAAGGTGCTGGATGAACCCCAGGAAACGGGCGGGCCTGCGGAACAGTCCAGGGCCGGCGAGCTGGCCCCGGCGGACGCAGATAAGCTGGCGCAGGTCGACTCGGGTGAGCTGGCGCTCAGGGCCCTGGCCTTGAGCCAGCTTGGGCGCTATGCCGAGGCCGTGGCCGCCCTGGACGCCCTGATGCTGGCGCGGCGCGACATGCCGCCTGCGGCCCTAGCCGATGCCTTTGTGGAGCGCGGCCTGGCCCTGGCCGCGTTGGGCCATCAGGCCCGCGCCGCGGAGGACTATGCCGCGGCCCTGACCCTGGCCCCCCGGCACATCCCGGCGCTCCTGGCCCGGGCCGACCAGCTCTTCGCCCTGGGCCAGCCAGGTGAGGCCGAGGCCGGATACTCGCGGGTCATCGAGCTCGCGCCGCAAAATGTTCTGGCGCGCATCAACCGCGGGGTGACGCGTGACGAGCAGGGCCGCTTTGCCGAGGCCATCGACGACTTCACGCGGGCCATCGCCCTGGACCCGCACTCGCCCGTGGCGCTGTTGAACCGCGGGGTCGCGCGCTCCCAGTCCGGGGACCTGCCCGGCATGTGCGCGGACTATGAGGCCGCCTGCCGCCTGGGCGCGTGCGGCAGACTCTCGTCGGCCCGAAGCATGGGCTTCTGCCGGGCCGAGCGGTAGCGGCGGAGAGGAGACGGTCGCTGAGGGGAGCTAGCTCCCGGCCTTGAGCGTGGCCAGGAGCTTCTTTGCATTGGCGTGGTCCGGGTCGAGCTCCAGGGCGACCAGCGCAAACTTCTGGGCGGTCTGGTTCTGCTTGGCCAGGTGGTAGCCGCTGGCCATGTTGAAGGACACCACAGCGGCAGTGCGATGGAACTCGGGATCGCTGCGCAGCGCCTGCTCGTAGCAGTCCACGGCCTGGCGGTGCTGCTGGCCGTCGCCGTAGGCCAGGCCCATGTTGTAGAGCACGCGCTCGTCGCCAGGCGCCACGGTGAGGGCCTTCTTGTAGTTCTCGATGGCCTCCTTCCACTTGCCCTGCTTGCGCAGGGCTATCCCGAGGCGATTGAACGTGACCATGTCTTCCTTGGTCAGGTTGTCGCCCTTCATCTCCAGCATCTTGAAATAATACTTCTCGGCCATGGCCGGGGAAGCCTCGCTCACGCTCTCGGCGATGTCGGAGACGATCTGGTCCACATAGCTTGAGGCCTCGCGCTGGGCGTTGACGATGGCCTCGCCGAAATAGATCTCGGCCTTGTCCATGTCCTTCCTGCGCACGTAGACCTTGCCGATCTCGCACTTGCGCGATGTGTTCAACGGGCTGATGACGTCGAGCTTCTTGAGATAGTGCAGGTAGCTTTCGTCATCCTCGCCCTGGTGGACGCCTGCCAGCTTCTTCAAGGGTTCCAGGTACAGAGTCGCCCCCTGGTGGGCCTCCTCGTAGGCCTTGATGGCCTCGTCGCGCTTGCCCTCGATGATCAGGGCGTCGCCCAGGAGCATGAGCGCCACCGGGCTGTTCGGCTTGATCTTCAGGATGGACTTGCTGATCAGCTTGGCCTTGACCGTATCGCCCAGCTCGAGCAGGCGCCTGGCTTCCTGCACCAATTGACTGAGCTTGCCCTGGGGCTTGATGGCCCCGGCCATCTTCTCGATGAGCGTGGCCACGCTGACGGGCTTGGTGAGAATGCTGTCCACGCCGATCTCGTAAAGCTGCGACAGCCCAGCCTTGCTGGTTTCCTGGGTCATGACCAGGACCTTGGCCTCGGCAAAGGCCCCCTTGAGCGAGCGCATGAACTCCAGGGTGGGCAAGCCGTTCAGCAGGCGGTCGACCAGGACGAGCACCGGGTACTTCTTCGCCAGATGGTCGCGCACGCTTCGCAGCGCCTGGCCGGCTTCCTGGTAAACCGCCAGGCAGTCGCCCCTGACGCCCAAGGCCTTGAGTACCGTGGTGCGCAGGGTGCGCACGAAGAGCGGGTCGTCGGTGAGCATGACCAGATAGCCGCGCTGCGTTTCCAAAAAATCGCGCAGGTCCTGGTCATACTTTGGGGGAGTCGGCGGCATGTCTTAAAATTCCTCCAGGAAGAACACCCTGCCGGGTCGAGGCGGGCCTTGGGCGACAAAAATCTACGCCTCATTCCCTACACTGGCCAAGGCCCCTTGTCGAGGCGAGGCGCGTACGAAACGTGCTGGTTTTTCTCCGCAGGACCGACAACAGGCTGACGGGCGGCAGGTTTTTCTAGGGCCAACCGGGCTTTGATAATATTTCTAGACTTTTTCGCTACGCACAACACACCATATTCATTGGATAACATATTGTTGGCACGGCCGGTGCATTTTCGGCCGCAAAAGGGAATGTTTTTCGAACAAGGAGGTTTACATCATGTCTTTGGTGATCAATCACAACTTGATGGCGATGAACGCCACGCGCAACCTGCAGACATCCTACGGCGCCCTGGCCACCTCGACCAGACGCCTGTCCTCGGGCCTGCGCGTCGGCACCGCCGCAGACGACGCCGCCGGTCTGGCCATCCGCGAGCTCATGCGCGCGGACATTAAGAGCATGAACCAGGGCATCCGCAACGCCAACGACGCCATCTCCATGATCCAGGTGACGGACGGCGCGTTGCAGGTCATCGACGAGAAGCTCATCCGCCTGAAGGAACTGGCCATGCAGGCTTCCACCGGCACCTACTCGTCGGACCAGCGCCTGATGATCGACTCCGAGTACCAGGCCATGTGCTCGGAAATCACGCGAATCGCCAACGCCACCGATTTCAACGGCATCCATATGCTCAACGGCCACCTGTCCGGCAACTCGACCACGCACAACGGCAACGGCATCGACTCCATCGGCGCGTTGAAGATCCACTTCGGAACCGGCAACGACTCCGCAGAGGACTACTACTACGTGTCCATGGGCACGGCCACGGCCTCGGCCCTGGGCATCGGGCATTTGGCCGGCGCCAAGTTCTCCATCGGCGACACCCGCTCCGGCACAGCCGCGGACAACGCCGGCAAGTCCATCTCCACCCAGGAGCTGGCCCAGCAGACGCTGAACGCCATCAACCAGGCCATCATCTCCAAGGACAAGATCCGCGCCAGCCTGGGCGCCATCCAGAACCGCTTGCAGAACACCATCACCAACCTGTCCATCCAGGCGGAAAACATGCAGGCCTCCGAGTCGCGCATCTCCGACGTGGACGTGGCCCAGGAAATGACGGAGTTTACCCGGCAGCAGATCCTCAGCCAGTCGGCCGTGGCCATGCTGGCCCAGGCCAACTCCCTGCCCAGGATGGCCATGCAGCTCATCCAGGGCTAGTCCTGACGGACCATCGACAACGGCTTCAAGGCCGGGAGGGGCGACCCTTCCGGCCATTTTCGCGCTGGAAACCCGGAACGCGCCGTGCTAGGCGTCGGGAAAAGATCCCGGTGACCGCTGCGGCCAGGAAAGGGAGGACGTCCGTGCTGAAACGCCTGTTGCGACATCCAGGGCCTGGGGGCCTGCTCATCGCCGCCCTTGTGGTGCTGCTGGTCCCGGCGGCTGCCTGGGCCGGGGCTGACGACAGGGTTGATGCTAGGGTTGACGCCAGGAATAATACCAGTGAGGGCCTGGCGCACTTCGACACCCGCCCCGGCGTGGTCATGCCCGTGTACCGCATGCACGCGCCCGGCGCACCGGCCACGCTTCTGCTCCTCTCAGGCGGCACGGGCGGCATGGGCCGCATCGAGGACGGCCGCCCCACCAGCAAAAACTTCCTGGTGCGCAGCCGGGACGACTTCGTCCAGGCCGGGTTCGACGTGGCCGTGCTCGGCCTGCCCTCAGACAAGAAGGATGGCCTCAGCGCCTCGGACCGGCTCGGGGCCGAGCACCTGGAGGATTTGCGAAGCGTGGTCCGGCAGCTCGAGGCTGACACCGGCCTGCCGGTGTGGCTGGTGGGCACGAGCATGGGCACGGTCTCGGCCACGGCGGCGGCCATCGCCTATGGCCGGGAGGAGCTGGCCGGGGTGGTGCTGACCTCCAGCCTCACCAGCCGCCAAAAGACCGGCGCGGTGCCGACCCAAAACCTCGCGGCCATCCGCATCCCGGTGCTGGTGCTGCACCACGCGCAGGACGCCTGCACATCCTGCATGCCCTCAGAGGCGGCAAAAATCGTCCGCTGGCTGGACAACGCCCCGGTGCGCAAGTTCATTCTGGTGGACGGCGGCGAGGGCGCCACGGGCAACCCCTGCGGGCCTCTGCATCACCACGGCTACATCGGCATGGAGCCGGAGGCGGTGCGCCTCGTGACGGACTGGATCAGGCACCCGGTTCCCTAAAAATCCGGCGCCCTGGCTGGCCAGGAAGACCCTGCCGCGGCGCGGCCCTAGGTCCCGCTTCTGGGCCGCAGGGCGGCCAAGGCCTGGCCTGCGGCAGACTGTTCGGCCTTCTTCAGGCTGCCGCCCTCGGCCCGGAAGCGCTGGCCATCCGGCAGGATGACCTCCACCGCAAAGACCTTGCTGTGCTCCGGCCCGCTGGACTCCGCCAGAACGTACGCGGGCCTCTCGCGGTGCGTCTCCTGGGTGATCTCCTGCAAACGGCTCTTGTAGTCCTTGGCCGGGGGGGCGCTGGCGGTCTCCGGGAAGCGCGGCTCAAGCAGGCGCAGGATCAGCTCGCGCGCCGCGTCGAAGCCGCCGTCCAGAAAAATCGCGCCGAACAGGGCTTCCAGCGAGTCGGCCAAAAGCCCGTCGCGCTCGCGGCCGCCCTGGGTCTCCTCGCCCCGGCCCAGGCACAGGGAGCGGTCCAGCCCAAGCGAGCGCGCCACCTCGGCCAGGGTGGAGGTCTTGACCAGGCGCGAGCGCACCTTGGTCAGCAGGCCCTCGTCCGCGTCCTCGTAGCGTTGGTAAATCTCCTGGCTCACGCAGAGTTCGAGCACGGCGTCGCCCAGGAACTCCAGGCGCTCGTTGCTCTCGCCCGGACAGCCCCGCTCATTGGCCCAGGAGCTGTGCGAAAGCGCCAGTTCCAGCAGCTTGACTTGCCGGAAACGATAGTGGATATCTTCCTGTACAGTCGTAAGAATTTCGTCCATGAACGCTCCCGGCAGGTCCGAATCCATGTCCCAGCAGCCCCTTGATCTCACGCCGCTTTTCGAGCCCGCCGCCGTTGCCGTGGTGGGCGCTTCGCGCAGTCAGGCCAAGGTCGGGGGCATGGTGCTGTCAAACCTGCTGGAGGCAGGGTACAGGGGCCGCGTGTATCCCGTCAATCCCGGCGCCGCGCTCCAGGGCAAGGACATCATGGGCCTGCCCGCCGTGGCCTCGTCCGCCGAGCTGCCCGACGGCCTGGACCTGGCCGTGATTTGCCTGCCCAGAGAGCAGGTGCTCTCCGAGATGCGCATCCTGGCCGACAAGGGCGTTCGCGCCGCCGTGGTGCTGGCCGCAGGCTTCCGCGAGACCGGGCGGCTGGGCTTCGAGGCCGAGATGGAGCTTACGCGCATCGCCACGGACGCGGGCATGGTCCTGCTCGGCCCCAACTCGCTGGGGCTCATCAGCACCAGCTGCGCGCTGAACGCCAGTTTCGCCATCGGCCAGCCGAAACCGGGCGGGGTGGCCTTTTTTTCCCAGTCCGGGGCCATGTGCGTGGCCGTGCTGGACTGGGCCATGAGCCTGAACATGGGCTTTTCGCGCTTCATCAGCCTGGGCAACAAGGCCCTGCTCGACGAGTCCGCCGTGCTGCGCCACCTCGGCGCGGACCCCGGCACAAAGGTCATCCTCGGCTACTGCGAGAGCGTGGAGGACGGGGCCGAGTTCATGGCCGCGGCGGCCGAGGTCTCCTCGCGCAAGCCCGTGCTCATGCTCAAGGCCGGAAGCACTGCGGCCGGGGCGCGCGCCGTGTCCGCCCACACCGGCGCCATTTCCGGCTCGCCCGCGGCCTACCGCGCGGCCTTCCGCCAGTCCGGCGTGCTCCAGGTGGACGAGGCGGAGCAGCTCTTCGGCCTGGCCCAGGCCTTCGCCACCCAGCCCCTGCCCGGGGGGCCTGGCCTGGCCATCCTGACCAACTCCGGCGGGCCGGGCATCCTGGCCGCCGACGCCTGCGCCCGCAGTTCGCTGACCCTGCCGCGCCCGTCCACCGAAACGCTGGCCCGCCTGACGGAGATCCTGCCGGGCTTCGCCTCGGCCTACAACCCGGTGGACATCCTGGGCGACGCCCCGGCGCAGCGCTACCGCGCGGCGCTCACCGCGCTCCTGGCCGACACCCAGACCCACGCCGTGCTGGTGCTGCTCACGCCCACAGCCCTGGCCGAGCCCGAGGCCACGGCCCGCACCATCATCGAGGCCGCAAACGGCCCGGAAAACGCCGGGCCGGACGGCAAGCCCAAGCCCGTGGCCGCCTGTCTCATGGGCCGCGAGGCCGTGCGCGCCGGGCGCGAGCTGCTCCAGGCCGCGAACATCCCCTGCTACGATTTCCCCGAGGCTGCGGTGGAGGCCCTGGACGCCCTGTATTTGCACTTCCGGCGCACCCAGGAGGACCCGCCGCCCGCCACCTCCTGCGACGGCGAGGAGAGCCGAGGCCCCTGCGACGCGCCCTGGGACGAGGAGGCCCGCTTCATCGTGGAGGCGGCCAAAACCCGCGGGCTCATCGAGATCACCGGGGTCGAGGCCCTGGAGGCCGCCCACGCGGCCGGGCTGCCGGTCCTGACCACGGGCCTGGCGCGCACCAGCGACGAGGCCGTGCGCCTGGCTGGGGAGATCGGCCTGCCTGTGAGCCTGCTCCTGGCCACGCCCGAGCCCGGCCCGGCGGCCGGGACCTGGGCCGGTGCTGACGGGGGCGGCCTGGGCGAGGGCGGACAAGAAGGCTACCCCGCCGCGCCGGACATGCTCTCCCGCTTCGCCCGCCTGGACAGCGAGACCCAGGTGCGCCACGCCTTTCTGGCCCTGACCAGCCGCGCCGCGCGCCTGCGGCCCGAGGCCTACGTCACCGGCTGCCTGGTGCAGGCGGCCCCGGACCGGCAGGACTCCGGCGGTTTCGAGCTGGTGGTCGGCTTCACCCGCGACCCGCAGTTCGGCCCGCTCTTGTCCTTCGGCCTGGCCGGGGTGAGTAGCGAGCTGCTGGGCGACGTCTCGCACCGGCTGGCCCCGCTGGCCCCGCAGGACGCGCGCGAGATGCTGCGCGAGGTGCGCTTCTACCCGCTGTTGCGCGGGGCGCGCGGCGGCGCGGTGGTCTCCCTAAGCGAACTGGAGCGGCTGCTCATGGCCGTGTCGCGGCTGGCCCTGCGCCTGCCGATGCTCGTCGGCGCTGAATTTTCGCCGGTGCTGGCCGGGCCGGGCGGCGTGTTTGTCGCCGGAGCCAGGCTCACACTCGGCTGATCGCAACCTCGACATCCCTGAAGGAGGGCGTCATGCCCGGACTCTACATCGGCTCCACCTCCGGCTATTCCGGCAAGAACACCATCACCGTGGGCCTCGGGCTGGCCTTCCAGAAGGCCGGGCTCAACATCGGCTACATGAAGCCCGTGGGCGCCATGCCGGTGGAGACCCCGGACGGCCTGGCCGACGAGGACGCGCTCTTCGTTCGCGCGGCCCTTGGTCTGGAAGACGACCCGGCGCACACGCCCACGGCCATGACCCCGGTGGTGGTGACCCACGACTTCAAGATGGACGCGTTCGAGGGGCGGCTGCCCGGAATTATCGACGGCGGGCTGGCTGCCCAGGTGCGCGCGGCCTACCAGGGCCTGGAACAGGGCCGCGACCTCATGCTCGTGGCCGGCAGCGGCAGCATGTACTCCGGCAAGTACTCCGGCCTGGACGCCGTGAGCCTGGTCAAGACCCTGGGCATCAAGGCCCTGGTCATCGACCGCTTCGAAAAGGAGCTGAACTACGACCTTTTGCTCATGCTGAAGGAGCAGATGGAGGGCGGGCTGGCTGGCGTGGTTTTGAACGACGTGCCCCCGACCTTCCTGGAGGAGGTCAGCGGACACCTGGCCCCGTTCCTGGAGAGCAGGGGCATCCCGGTGCTCGGCATCCTCCCGCGCGACCCGCTCATGGGCTCCATCACCGTGGGCGACCTGGCCACGCGCCTGGGCGGCAAGGTCATCAGCGCGCACCACAAGACCGACCGCGTGGTCTCGCAGTTTTTGATCGGCACCATGCAGGTGGAGAACTTCATGCTGCACTTCCGCAAGAAGAAGAACGCGGCGGTCATCGTCGGCGGCGACCGCTCCGACGTGCAGCTGGTGGCGCTGGAGGGCGACTGCCCGTGCCTGGTGCTCACCGGCAACCTGTACCCCAACGACGTCATCCTGACGCGCTCCGAGGTGCTGGAGACCAGCATCATCATCGTGCGCGAGGACACCTTCACCGTGGCCAAAAAGATGGAGAACCTGCTCACCCGCCACAAGATGCGTGACGCGGTCAAGGTGCGCCAGGGCGCGGAGCTGGTGGCCAAACACCTGCGCCTCGATGCCCTTCGGGCCAGCTTGGGGGTGTAGCGCCCGCCGCAGCCGGGGCAATTCCCAAACCGGCTTGGCGCACGAACATCAGGGGGCCGCGCATTTTTTGCGCCGCCCCGGCCCGCACAACACACCAAGGAGATCGCCATGAAACGGACACTCTTGCTGGCGCTCGCCGCCCTCGTCGTCCTCGCCGGATTCGCCGTGACGCAGCCCGCCCCGGCCCAGGCCGCCAAGGGCAAGACTGCGGCCCTCAAGGCCGCCGAGGCGGCCAAGCCGAAGATCACCGGCATCAAGGTGCTGGGGTTCGGCGTCTACACCTCGACCGTGGAAAAGCGCGAGAAGTCCGCCACCGTGGCCGACGGCATCAAGGACCGCGCCCGGGACTTCAAGCTCGTGCGCAAGTCCACCCTGGTGGACGCCCGCCTGGGCACCAGCATCGGCATGACCTACGTGCTGCGCGGCACGCCCAAGGGCGCGGCCGTGAACCTTGAGGTGGTGGTGAACCACCCGGCCGTGGTCAACCCCACGACCAAGGAGGCCATGACCCGCAGCAGCGCCACCTTCGAGCGCATCCTCGGCCAGCCCGAGCACTCGGTATGGAGCTTTGACGCGCCCGAGGATCTGGTGCCCGGCGAGTACGTCATCGAGCTGGTGAGCGAGGGCAAGGTGCTGGCGCACAAGGTCTTTCTGGTGAAGGTCAAGAAATAGCGGGCAGATCTGGACCGGCCGGGGAGGCCTGCAGCCGTTTTTTTGACGGGGACGGGCTTCAGCAGCGTCCGCGCACGTCGACCGGTTTTCAGCCGCGCTCGCGCACGGCCTGGCGCCAGGCGTTGTGCCGGGCGCAGCAACCCTGGCCCACAAAGAGCGGGGTCAAATCCACGCCAGCCCGGGGCCGCAGCACCAGGGCGCAGACGTAGCGCGCGCCGGTCCATTCGAGCGCCGGGCAGCGCGGGGCGTAGCCGTAGACCGCGTGCGACACCTCGCAGGGGTTGTCCAGGCAGCACCAGCCGCAGCCCACGCAGTCGAGCTCCGGCAGGCCGGGCTCCTGGGGTGAAAAGAAATCGTCGTTGCCGTCAATCATGGCCGGGAAGATAGGGCAGCGCCGGGCGGAAGGCAACCGGGAGAGACACGCCTCGCCGGAAGCCGCGCCACAGGGTTTCCGGCTTCACGGCCTGGGCTGGAGCTTGTTTGCAAGCCGCAGGTTCGGGGAACGGCCCGCCGTGCACCCCTCGGCAATCCGTAAAGCCCTTGCCTCGCTGCCCCTCTGTGCCTATCATCCCGGCACACTGGCCAGCCACTTCTTACGCCCCGGCAAGGGATCAGGCACATGGAGACAACGCGCAAGGGCTTCGGGACGTTCGGCGGAGTCTTCACGCCGTGCACGCTGACCATCCTCGGCGTCATCATGTTCCTGCGCCTGGGCGAGGTCGTCGGCCAGAGCGGGTTCGTGAACGCGCTCATCATCCTGCTGGCCGCCAAAAGCATCACGCTCTTGACCACGGCCTCGCTGGCCGCCATCTCCACCAACACCCGCATCAAGGGCGGCGGCGCGTACTTCATGATCAGCCGGAGCCTGGGCGTCGAGTTCGGCACGGCCATCGGGGTCTTCTTCTTCCTGGCCCAGGCCATTTCCGTGGCCATGTACATCATCGGCTTCACCGAGGCCTTCTTCCAAATCTTCCCCTCGGTCCCGGTGTCGTTCACGACCGTGGCCACCGCCGTCAACGTCATCTCCTTCATCTTCGTGTTCATCGGCGCGGGCTGGACCCTCAAGCTGCAGTTCTTCATCCTCGTGGCCCTGCTGCTGTCCATCCTGTCCTTTGTCGTCGGCGCCGGGCAGATGGCCTCCATGCATACCCTCATGGACAACGCCAGGGCTGGCTATGTCGGTGGGGACTCGTTCTTCAGCATGTTCGCGCTGTTCTTCCCGGCTGTTACCGGCATCATGGCCGGGGCAAACATGTCCGGGGACCTGCGCGACCCGGCCAAATCCATCCCCTTCGGGACCTTTGCCTCAATCCTGTTCACAGCAGTGGTCTATCTCCTGATGATCCTGCTCCTGGCCGCAGCCAATCCGAGGGCCGAGCTCATCCTCAACAACATGATCATCCGCGACAACGCTTTGTTCCCGCTGCTCATCCCGGTGGGAATCTTCTCGGCCACCCTGTCCTCGGCCCTGGGCAGCATGATGGGCGCGCCCAGGATACTCCAGTCCATCGCCAAGGACGACGTGTGCTCCTGGCTCAAGCCCTTCGCGCGGGTCTCCGGGGGCGAGCCCAGGCCCGCCACGGTCATGACCTTCCTCATCGCCCAGGGAGCCATCCTGGCGGGCAACCTGAACACCATCGCCCCGGTGATCACCATGTTCTTCATGATCACCTACGGGACGCTCAACCTGGCCTGCTTCTACGAGGTCTATTCGCGCAACCCGAGCTTCAGGCCGAGCTTTCGCCTGCACAGCTGGGCGACAGCCCTGGCGGGCAGCCTGAGCTGCCTGGCCGTGATGTTCCTCATCAACCCGCTCTGGGCCGGCGTCTCCATCTGCGGCATGGCCCTGGTCTACTGGACCGTCAGCCGGACCGAGATCGTCGCCCGCTGGGGCGACGTGACCAGCGGCATGGCCCTGGAGCGCGTGCGCTCCTCCCTGCTGGCTCTTCAAGATGAGCGCTACCACCCCAAGAACTGGCGGCCCATCATTCTGGCCCTGTCTACGACCTCGTGGACCAGAACCAACCTGGCCCAGTACGCCTATTGGCTCGCGGCGGGCCGGGGCATCCTGACCCTTGGCCAGGTCCTGCACGGAGAGATCGAGAGCAAGATGGACGTCAAGGCCAGATCCGAGCGCATGCTGCGCAAGTATATCGCCGAGGAGGAGCTGGAGGCCTTCCCGGTGGTCGTCGTGGAGGAGGGGCTGGAAGAGGGGCTGAAGGCCCTTCTGCAATGCCACGGCATCGGCGGCATCAAGCCGAACACCCTGGTCATTGGCCTGGGCGAGGCTGTGGCCAGCCCGGAAGACTTCTTCATGACCATCTCCCACGCCCTGTTCTTCGAGAAGAACGTGGTCTGCGTGCGCCAGAACGAGAGCCTCGCCCGCTGGAGCGCCCCCGGCAGCGACATCACCATCATCTGGGGGGGGATGGACGACGGGGTGCTGATGCTCCTGTTCGCGCACCTCATCAAGCTGAACAAGGAATGGAGAAGCCACGAAATCTCGGTTTTGTGCAAGGTTCCGCCGCAGACCGACAGGGGCAACCTGCACGAAAAGATGCAGGGCATCCTCAACCTGGCGCGCGTGAGCGCCCGGGTGGTCATCGTGGACGACTCCGAAGACGCGCTGGGGTGCTGCGCCGGGCACTCGGGGCTGACCATCCTTCCCATGCCCAGGCCCGCAGGCAAGCCAGTGGAGTACATTCAAGCCCTGTCGGAGCAGGTCGAGGGACTGGGGGATGTCCTCCTCATCGCCTCGGCAGGTGATGTGACCATGGATTCCTAGCTGTTTCCGGCTACTGCTTGCCCGGCAGGAAGGTCACCCGCAGAAACGCCGGGTCGAAAAAGCGCAGGGGGTTCTCCACGGTCCTGTCCGGCAGCAGGTGGTACCAGCGGTAGCCGAGCTTGCGAAAGTGCGCCTGCGCCCGCGCCTGGTGCCCTGTCTCCGTGGCGGCGGCCAGGGCCGCGTCGCGCTGGCAACGCGAGGCGGCCACAGGCACGAGCAGGCGCGGGTGGAAGCCCCAGCGCGACATCATGCGCTTGAGCCGCCGGTACTCGCGGTAGCGGCAATACCCGTCGGCCAGGCACAAGAGCCCCAGACCGAGCCAGCCCGTGGCGGGCAGCGCCAGGCACAACCCGGCCGCCAGCGCACCCTGGGCCAGCAGTTCCACGCCAAAGTGGGCCAGGCCAGCGCCCAGCACCACCGAAAACGAGCCCGTGGCGTGGGGCAGAGGCGCGATGCAGAACAGGTAGCGGCGCGCCGCGCCAGCCAGGGTTCTGAGGCGGCCAGGGAGTGGGGTCGGGGAGTGCATGACCCTGCCATACCCGACCCCGCCGGGCAGGACAAGCAACGGCGGGCCATGGTCCGGGGAGGCCAACGCCGCCCGGGCCTCGCCGCCGCGCCTCCGGCCCAGGGCGGTCCTTTTCTGGCTTGTTTCTGTCGTTGACGCCTGTCCTCTCCAGGGGTAAAAAGATATCGGCGGACTCCGCCCGCACTGCCAACGCCGAGGCGTCCCATCGCCGCAGACCCGGCCAGCGCCTGTCCGCGCGCCCACAGGCCTGCTCCCCCGGCAAGGCCAGGCAGGACCGGGCGGGCAGGCAGCCTTGGATTTCTCACGGTGATGGGCTAAACTGCCGCAGAGGTGGCGATGACTCCAGACAAGAGCAAGACTCCCTGCCAGGGGCTGGAGAAGGTTCAGGAGATCCTGGAGCGCTTCGGCGTGGCCGGCGATGCCGACTGGCTGGCCGTGGTGCTCTTCGCGCGCAACCTCGTGGCCGAGATGGACCTGTTCACCGAAAGCCAGAAGGCCGCCATCCAGGCCAGCCTCTTTGAGCAGATGGCCGTGAAGCCTCTGGACAGGCGGCGCTTCCAGCGCGTCGTCCACTCCATCCAGGGCTTCCTGCTGGACAATTCCAGGGTAGCCGACCTGCGCGACCAGCTCACGGCCGAACGCAACAGCTCCCGCACCCTGTACGCCGAGATGAGCAGTGTGGTGCGGGAGATCCAGGCCAGCAGCCAGACCCGCCAGACCAACCTCCAGCGCATGGGCCAGGATACCGAGGAGCTCATCAACTCCGTGGACAGCAAGACGGAGGTGGTGCGCCGCTTTCGCGGCATGGTCACCGAGATGGTGGCCCAGGCCAGAGAGGAGGCGCGCTCCTGGGAGGAGCGCGCCAGGCAGATGGAGCACACGGCCAATTTCGACCCGCTGCTCTCCGAGCTTTACAGCCGCCGTGCCCTGGACGCCCAACTGGGCGTGGCCATGGAGCGCGCCACGCAGAACAACAGTCCGCTGTCGCTGATGTTCATCGATGTGGACCTTTTCAAGACCGTCAACGACACTTACGGCCACATCGTGGGCGACGGGGTGCTGCGCGTGCTGGCGGCCGTCGTCTCGGCCCACTCCATGCGCTTCAAGGGCTACGCCGCCCGCTTCGGCGGGGAGGAACTGGTGGTGCTCTGCGAGAACATGGACGAGGCCACCACCATGCTCCAGGCCGAGGCCATCCGTCTGGATGTGGGCAACTGCCCTTACCGGCCCCAGGTCATCGGCCCGGAGTCGGACGAGGCCATCTGCGTCACCGTGAGCATTGGCGTGGCCCAGAGTACACTTCCGATCGTCCGCAAGACCTGAACAACAGCCCTGAAGACAGGGCCAAAAGCACCCCCACCCAGCACGGGCGGGTCAACGCAAAGGATTCTTCATGCCCAAAGTCCAATCCATCCAGATGCGTGTGTTGCTGTGGGGCTGGGGCGTCCTCATCGTCGGCCTGGCCCTGGCCTTCTGGCGCTACAGCGCCACTCTGGATGAAGAGACCGCCCGCGACTTCGAACGCGAGACCCTGACCCGCCTGGAAACCGTGCAATGGCTCCTGGACAGGGGCAGCCCCTTCAAGGAACCGCGCGACCGGCAGGACTTCCTGCACGCCCTGGCCGGCAACATGGGCATGCGCATCAGTCTCATCCAAGGCGGAAAGATCCTGGCCGACTCCTCCAGGCCCTTCGACGATCTTGCCAGAATGGATGACCACTCCACCCGGCCCGAGGTGCTGGCCGCCCAGGGCGGCGATCTGGGCCAGGCCACCCGCCACAGCACCACGCTGGACCGCGACATGATCTACATGGCGCGCAAGCTCCCAGGGCACGAGGGCGAGGACGCCACCGTGCTGCGCCTGGCCGCGCCCGTCTCCCAGGTGCGCATGCACATGCAGCGCATGCGCTGGGCGCTCCTGGCCGCCGTGATCCCCCTGCTCCTGGGCTCCGGCCTGCTGCTCTACCTGCTCTCGCGCACACTCACCGCAGGCATCGCCCAGTTCACCGAGGCCACCCAGGCCATCGGCGAGGGCGACTACCGGCGCCGGATCATCTTCTACCCGGCGGCGGAATTCCAGCCCCTGGCCGAGGCCATCAACCGCATGGCCAAGAAGATCAAGAAGAACGTGAAGGTCATCGAGAACCAGCGCGGCGAGCTCTGGGCCATGTTCGAGGGCATGACCGAAGGCGTCATGGTGCTCGACACCGCAGGCCGCATCCTGCACGTGAACCCGGCGCTGTCGGCCATCTTCCCCCGCGCCCACGAGTTCCTCGGCCGCGCCCCGCTGGAGGCCACCATGAGCCTGGAGATCCAGAACCTCGTGGACACCCTTATGGCCGGGGAGACCACCGAGCCCGTCAGCAGACAGATCGAGCTCAAGGACCGCCACTGCGCGGAGATGACCGTGGTGCCCTTCCGCGACCACAAGTTCCGCCCCAGGGTCATCCTCATCTTCCACGACACCAGCGAGCAGAAACGCGTGGAGCGCGTGCTGCGCGACTTCGTGGCCAACGCCTCGCACCAGCTGCGCACGCCGCTCACCAGCATCCGGGGCTATGCCGAGACCCTGCTCGACGCGCCTCCGACGGACGATGCCAAGCGCCGCGAGTTCCTCGACATCATCCGCTCCAACGCCGTGCACATGACCAAGGTCATCTCCGGCATGTTCGCCCTGGCCAAGAGCGAACGCGGCGGCAAGCGCCCCAAGGACCTGAACGCCGACGTGCCGCAGGCCCTGGAGCACGCGCTGAGGAACTCCAGCTTCGCCGCCCAGGAGAAGTCCATCACCCTGGCCGTGGAGGAGCTGCCCCCAGGCCTGCCCCACGTGGCCGCAGACCCCGACGGCCTGCTCCAGATCGCGGACAACCTGCTGGACAACGCCATCAAGTACTCCCCACAGGGGACCACCATAAGCGTCAGCGCCTCAAGCGACGGCCAGACCGTGACCCTGCGCTTTCAGGACCAGGGTCCGGGCATCGGCGAGGAGGACCAGAAGCGCGTGTTCGAACGCTTCTTCCGCGCCGACAACAACGACGTCGACGGGGCGGGCAGCGCGGGCCTGGGCCTGGCCATCTGCCGCCACATCGCCCGCAACTACGGCGGCGAGGTCTGGGTGGACTCCCCCGCAAACCAGGACACGGGCATCGGCAGCGTGTTCAGCGTGCGCCTTCCCGCAGCCTGAGAAGCCTGCGGGCTAGGCCTTGCAGAGACGACGCTCTCGGCGAGTGGTCAAACACGGGGCTGCGTGCCAGAGGAAAGGGGGCCTGTGGCTGCATCCACCCTTGGAAGGCGGCGCAGGCCTCAGAGTCCAAGTGAGTGCTGATGGCCAGAACGGAAACAACCTGCCGGGTGCCCGGCATGCTCCGGCCCCCCCTTTGGTGCGCCCTTCTGGCCGCAGTTCTGATCCTGTGCCCCGCCGCCAGCCAGGCCAGGCCCGCGCAGCACGTCCTGGTCCTGCACTCCTACCACCAGGGCTACCAGTGGACGGACAGCATCCAGTCCGGCCTTTCCGAGACCCTGGGCCGCCGGGCTCCGGAAGCCACAATCCATGTGGAATACATGGACACCAAGCGCCGGCCGCCGGAGAAGCTCTTCGACCTGCTGGCGGACTACTACGCCAAGAAATACGCCGGAATCAGGCCTGACGTCATCCTGGCCAGCGACGACAACGCCCTGGATTTCCTGCTCAGCCACCGCGACCGCCTGTTCCTCGGCTCGCCCGTGGTCTTCTGCGGCATCAACGACTACCGGCAGGACCGCCTGGGCGGCGCGCGCGGCTACACCGGCGTGTCCGAGCGCGCGGACATAGCCGGGACCATCGAGGCAGCCCTCAAGCTCATGCCCTCCATGCGGCGGCTGGTCATCATCACCGACGCCACCGAGACCGGCCGCTACAACCGCAAGAACGCCCTGGAGGCGGCGCGGCCCTTCCTGGGCCGGCTGGAAGTGCAGGAGCTGGCGGGCTTGCGCTTCGGCGAGGTGGCTGCTGCCCTTTCCTCCCTGTCCCCGGACGCGGCCATCCTGCATCTGGGCCTGTTCCGCGACCCGGACGGCCGCGCCATGACCGTGGGCGAGTTCATGGACTTCACGCGCAAGGCCACGCCCCAGCCCATCTTCGGCGTCTGGGACTTCATGGTCGGGCACCATCTGGTGGGCGGTGTGCTGACCAGCGGGCAGCACCAGGGCAAGGCCATGGCCGAGTTGGCGGCGCGCGTCCTTTCCGGCGAGCGCGCGGACGACATCCCCGTGATCAGGCAGAGCCCCAACGCCGCCATGTTCGACTACCGCGAGATGCGGCGCCTGGGCTTCTCCCTGAGCAACCTGCCGCAGGGCAGCATCGTCCTGAACCGGACCGAGGGGCTGTGGGAGCGCTACGGGGTCTGGCTGACGCTGGCCGGATCCGTGTTCACCATCATGGCCACGGCCATCGGGCTCCTGTGGGTCAACATCCTGCGCCGGCGCGCGGCCGAAGCCCAGCGCATGGTCTCGGACCGCCGCTACCGGGAGTTCGTGGAGACCTTGAGCATCGGCGTGGTGGAGCTGGACATGGCCGGACGCATCGTCTTCGCCAACCCCGGCAGCTACGCCATCAGCGGCGCTCCTCCGGGCAGCCTGCCGGGCAAAAGCATCCTCGACCTGGCCACGTCGGACGAGGCGCGGGCGGCCATCGAAGCCTTCCTGGCCGCAGCCAATAGTGGCCCGCAGCTGCCGGGCTCGTCCCTGGTACGGCTGGACCGCCTGGACGGCGGCACAGCCGACCTCAAGGTGGACTGGCTCTGCCTGTTTGATGCCGAGGGCCGCGCCACGGGCCTGCTGGCCGCAGCCACGGACCTGACCGAACTGCGGCAGTCCGAACGCGAACGCGAGGCCCAGCACCGCTTCACCACCGCCCTCATGAACGCCAACCCCACGCCCATCTATGCCAAGAACAGGGAGGGCCGCTTCGTCCGCGTGAATCGCGCCTGCTGCGAGTTCCATGGGCGCACGGAGTCGGAGATCCTGGGGCGGCGCCTGAGGGACCTCGAAGACTCAGAGATCGTCGCGCGCATCGCGGACCTGGACGCCCTGCTTTACGCCCACCAGGGCCAGCAGATCTTCGAGGCCCCGGCCATGGACGGCAAGGGCCGCCAGCGCGAGATGCTCTTCGTGCGCTCGCTCTTCTACGACGCCCAGGGCCAGCCCGAGGGCATCGTGGGCACCATGACCGACATCACCGCGCGCAAGCGGACCGAGGCTGACCTGCGAGAGAGCCGCGAGAAGTTCCGCGTCATGTTTGAAAGCGTGCCCCTGGCCCTGGTGGTAACCGACACCACGGGCCGGTTCCTGGAGATCAACCGCGCGGCCGAGGAGCTCTTCGGAAGCCCGCGCGAACGGCTGCTCGGCGTGCCGCCCCAGGAACGCGAGTTCGTCGTGCAGAGCCTGGACGGCGTCGCCCTCAAACTGCAGGAATATCCCAGCGTGCGCTCGATCCGGTCACAGCAGGTGGTCGTCAGCGAGAACCAAATCCTCCGCGCCGACCAGACCGTGCGCATCACCGCCATCACAGCTGCTCCGCTGCCCCTGCCGGGATTCGGGGCCATGCTGGCGCTCACGGACATCACCGAGCGCAAACGCCTGGAGCAGATCATCCAGAGCCGCCTCACTGCGGTCACCAGCCCGCCGGGGGAGACTCCGCCGGACCTCTCCTTCACCGACCTCTTCGACCTGGAGGACATCCAGGCCGTGCAGGACGCCTTTGCCCAGGCCGTGGGCGTGGCCTCGGTCATCACAACGCCCGAGGGCGTGACCCTGACCCGGCCGAGCAACCCCAGCAGCCTGTGCCAGCTCATCCAGAACTCCCTGGGCGGGCAAAAGGCCTGCGCGGACTCCACCAACGCCCTCATCGGCCCCGGATCCACGCCCGGACCGCATATCTGCCCTTCCAGCGGCCTGTTCACCGGCGTGGCGCCCATCCGAGAGGGAGGCCGCCTGGGAGGCCGCGAAGGCGACCCCGAGGGCGAACGCATCCTGGCCTACTGGTTCATCTGCCAGGTGCGCCCGGCCAATGCCGACCTGGACGGACTCGCGGCAGGCGCCGCGGCCCTGGGCCTGGACCCCGCAGAGTACCGCAAGAGCCTGGAGGCCGTGCCGGTCATGGACCGCAGGCGCTTCGAAGAGGTGAGCACCGCGCTGAACCGCATGGCCGAGCAGTTCTCCGAGCTGGCGCTCAAGAACATGCAGCAGGCGCGCTACATCGGCGAGCGGGCGCACGCCGAAGAGGCCCTGGGCAAGGCCAAGGAGGCCGCCGAAGCGGGCAGCCTGGCCAAGAGCGAATTCATGGCCAACGTCAGCCACGAGATCCGCACGCCCCTGCACGGGGTGCTCGGCATGCTCCAGCTCCTGCAGACCACGCCGCTTGACCACGACCAGGCCGATTACCTGGACAAGGCCGTGTACTCGGCGCGCAGCCTGCTCTCAGTCATCAACGACATCCTGGATTTCTCCAAGATCGAGTCCGGCACCCTTGAGCTGTCGCCGGAACGGTTCGACCCTGCCCAACTGGTGCGCGCCAGCGCGGCCGTGTTCGACGACCAGGCGCGGCGCAAGGGGCTGTCCCTCTCAGTGCGCGTGGCCCCGGCCCTGCCCAAGCACCTCCTGGGCGATCCGGGCAAGATCCGCCAGATTCTGTTCAACCTGCTGGGCAACGCCCTGAAGTTCACTGACGAGGGCAGCGTGACCGTCGAGGTGGACTGCCTGCCCCAGGCCGGGGGCAAGGCCGTGCTCCTGCTGACCGTCACCGACTCCGGCGTGGGCATCGACGAGGAACGCCAGGCCGATGTGTTCGAGCCCTTCACCCAGGCCGAGCCGGTGTTCACCAAGCGCTTTGCCGGAACGGGCCTGGGCCTGGCCATCGTGCGCAAGCTCGCGGCCTTCATGGACGGCGCCATCACCCTGGAAAGCGCCCCCCTGCTCGGCACCTGCATCAGCCTGGCGCTGCGCCTCGACCAGGTCGAACGGTCCAGCGCGCCCGGCCAGGGCCAGCACAAGGTCCCGCAACAACTGCCCAGCCTGCGCCTGCTCCTGGCCGAGGACAACACCATCAGCCAACTGGCCGCAAAGAGCTTCCTGCAGCGCGCCGGGCACGAGGTGCATACCGCCATAAACGGTCGGGAAGTCCTTACGCTCCTGGAGGCCAACACCTTCGACGCCGTGCTCATGGACATCCAGATGCCCGAAATGGATGGGGTGGAGGCCACCCGGCGCATCCGCAGCCACGACGGGTCGCTTTACGACCCGCAGATCCCGATCATCGCGCTCACCGCTTACGCCCAGATGAGCGAACACAAAGTCTTTCTGGATGCTGGCATGAACGCGGCCATCTCCAAGCCCCTAGAGTTTGATGACATTATTCAGGCCCTGGCCCTGGCTCTCAGCGCCAAAACCTGACCCCAGGGGCGGAGCCCCTGGGGAACACGAATAGCCCCCGGCGGCCAAAGGGCCTGAGGCCCTCTGGACTCCCCCTTGGGCCGCGAGCCCAGCGGCGGGGACCGCCGCTGGGCTCGCGGCCAACAAATGAGGGGGTTTGGGGGGAATCATTCCCCCCGCAGTGCTCATCATTCACCAAGCCAATCAATCAGAATTCTAACAATTATACAATTAATACAGCGACTAGGCACTGGAACAAGTCTCCGCAATTTCCCATTTGACACCGGATGAAACCGTCTTATACTGTCACTCGTGTCCCGCTGGTGTCCCGACAGACACCGCGCTCCTGGCGAACGGAGGTACCCGATGTCTATCCTGGTCGTATGCTCGTGCAAGGCTGTCTATAGCCAGAAAAAGCCCGTTTGTCCAAAATGCGGTAGTCCGAAGAAAGAGCGCGGGACACGGTACCAAGTCGTTATCCGTGAAGGTGGGCGCGGGACACGCAAGCACACGCGCTTCGCAAATACTCTCGCCGAAGCGAGGGAAGCCGAGCAGATGATTCGCAACCAACTCGGCAACAATATCAATCCGAGGGCGGCAAGAAAAGGAATCACTGTCGGGGAAATTTTCCGACGGTATATCCTGCTCGCGCAACACCCCAACGCCGACGAATACAAGACCAGTTGGAAGAAGGATGAACAGCGCTGGCGCGACTACCTGGCCGCTTCGTTCGATAATCGACGCCTCGACGCCATCTGTCGCAAAGATATCCTGGACTTCCTCACGGCGCTTGAAAAGCGGCAATCCCGCGTCGGCAAGCCTCTTGCCCCGGCCACGCGTAGGCACGCTCTACACTTGATGCAAAGGCTCTATAACTGGGCAAGAGAGCAAAACATCTACACCGGATATAATCCGACGGCAAAAGTGGCTGTCACCGTTATTAACGATGTCGGTCGCGTGCTGCAACCGGTTGAAATTCAGGCATTTCTAACGGGACTTGCCTCGCTCGGGGCAGAGGGGCGGCCGCTTGTGGACCGGATGTGCGCCTTGGGGCTTCTATTCGCGCTGCTGACAGGTCGCCGCCTTGGCGAGATATGCACCCTGCGTCGGGACAAGGCGAACCAGGAGGACGAAGAAGCCACGTTCTGGGATGAAAAGAACAACAAGTGGCTGACCGTGCCAATCAGTCCGGAGTCTCTGGCAATCATCCAGCAAGCGGACATGATCGGCCTTAAGGACGCGGACCTTGTTTTTCACCGCGAAGAAGGAAAAGGCATATACAATCAGATGGAATACCGTTGGGGAAAACTACGGGATACCATAGGCCTTTCGGGGTTCCGCATCCACGACTTCCGCCACACATTTGCCACCTGGACCAAACGAAAAATCGGATTGCTGGCCTCCATGGGCCTGACTGGGCACACCACAATCACGAACGCGAGACGTTACGAGCATACGGAAGATGATGTGCTACGTCGCGGTGTCGCGGCAGTTGCGGAACGGGCGGGACTGAGGAAAGGCGAGCAGGATGGCACGCAGACGAGTTGATGTGGGCAGTTATTCCCCCGGCACCTCGTGGGCGAGAGGAAGAGATCCCTCTCGCCCACATTTCTCTGAACGTGGGCTGCTAATGGTGGATGTTGGTGATCCCTTTTCCGAGCAGCTTGAGTCTGCCTAGGCTTTCAACGTCCCACTCGTGCGGCGTGATGAAGAGCTTGTCCACCGCCCAATTATCGGCCGAAAGACATACGCCTGAACGCGTGCGCCCGTTGTGCCATATCATGCGCGCAGTTCGGGAGGTCGGCGCATAGTCATGCCGCAAGTCCCCAGCGTCCTCCAGTGGCGGCCGCTCCAAGGCGCTGCGCAGTATGTCGTGCGTCAGAGGGGTGTGTCGCCGCGGCCTAAACTGCCGGGTGATATCCGCAGCGGTCTCTTTCGCTTCGGCCGAAATTTCGCCCGGCGCCCATGACTCGCCCCACATGCTGACGTTGCGCACGATGACCCGCGCGGCCAACTCCAGTGGATATTTTGCAGCAAAAAACACCCCTGGCGTCCTGATGAAGGACACGACTTCCGAGCCAGACGGCCTAGCGAAGTCGCCATGCGGCCAGAGGTGCCCAATCTGCCGAAAAGGCGGAATGATCGGATCCGTAGCGGGAATCAATAGGCCGCACACTGGCAGCATCTGCGCTGTGATGTCGCCATTCCGCGCCGGCCAGGCCCCGATGAGCTCAACCGAGTCCTGCGTGCCGAGAGAACAGTATGTGTAAGGTGTTCCGGACGCGTCGTAACGGAACGAGGCCGTCGCCAAAACCTCCAAGGTTTGGACAACCCTGCCGTTCACGGGGAGCTCCTCGGCATAGGCGATCAGGCACTTCTGGATGGCGACGATACCGCGCACGGCCACGCGATACACTTCGCCGCGAGGATCAAGGCAGCCAACAAGGCTAATGGCCTCGGCATGGTCGCTGGTAAGGATCAGCTGCCGTGTCGACACGACGCGGCACGGCTCCCCGGTGCGCCGCGATAAGCCGGGCAGGACAATGCTGCAGGAGAGGGTGGTGAGGATGTAAACGATCGACATGACAACTCCTTTGTTGATGGTCTTGGAGAAAGACCGGAGCTGATTAGCATGCCTGGTTCACTTTGAGAGCCCCCCTTAGAGCGTCTCAGGATATTTTGTTCCAATGGGCCGTCGGCATGATCGCGAGCCAATTCCCAGCATAACCCAGCCTTCCTTGTTTCCTTCCGCCTTGTTTCCTTCCGCCTTGTTTCCTTCCGCCTTGTTTCCTTCCGCCTTGTTTCCTTCCGCCTTCTTGTTTCCTTCCGCCTTGTTTCCTTCCGCCTTGTTTCCTTCCGCCTTGTTTCCTTCCGCCAACCATCGCTACCCGCAGGGTAGCACGAGCGCGGCACGCCGCAAGGCGACCCCTTCCGGGGGCGGCTACGCCGCGCCTTGCAGTGTGCCGCTTGCTCGCGCTGGCTGTCCGCTGCGGGCGACGGTCGGAGATGTTTTCGGGGGGCTCCGGTCATAGATAGCTGTTGGGTAGTTATGTCGGCATGATGCTGTGCAAAATGGGGAAGCCGGTGGTGCCCTATGCGGTATCTCCAGAGTCTTGCGGAGTGCCTCCTCATATCCCCCGATCCAACTCCACCGGGGCAAATGGCATGGCCATCTCAAGCACCCACTAAACCCTACCGTTCGAGTAGCCAGAGACCACTAGACGCATACTCAACGCACTTAAATAGATCACTTTATCCTGGGCTCTTCTCTCGTTATCTGCTATATTGGCAGCAGGTCAAACGAAAAAGACAAGGAGAGAACATGGCCGGACTCATCATCAGCGCGATCATTTTTGCGGCGATTGCCTGGTACCTGCGCACCAGGGAAAAGACCACCGAAGAGACTGTGATCTCCGACGACCGTGCCTACTGGGAGGAGGAGAATTTCTGGGACACTGGCAGCAGCGCCTATGGTTTTGGTCTAGGCATCACATCGTCAGATGTGGGCGGTATGCCAATGCTGACGAGCATGCTCACCGACATCACATACGCCCACCTGGGGTGCAACATCTACCACAACATGTTTGACTCCAGCCTTGATGACAACTCATGGCTATCCAGCGACGACGACGATTCCTTCAGCGACGACGACTGCTGGTCTTCTTGCTCCAACGACGACTAGCCCCCCCCGTGAAGGTTGCCCAACGGCAGCCCCCTCCGTCCAAAGCCGCGACAAACAGACGTTTTCCCTGAGCGGCCCCCTGTGGGGCCGCTTTTCTTTTTCAGGGGCTCCGGCCCGCTACGGTTTGGAGGCGCCAGGGCAGCTCCGTGACCTCACCGCGCCTGCCCAAGGGAGGGGCCTGAACCTTGCCACGTTCAAGAGCATTACTTCGGCGCCACCGAATCAAAAACAAAAATTATGTCAAGCCTCGAATAATATTAATCTTATCCCATTGACTTAAGGAAATGAGGTGTGGTTCGCTTAAAGCAAACGGAACCGTTTTAGATAAAGGAGGGACAGTGAAGCGACGCACGAGAACACTCAAAATCACTGCGACTGCGGCAATTGCCTCCATCGCAAAACGCAGGCTCGCAATGAGCAAAGGAAGATCAGCATGAGATACGTTGCACTGCTCAAGTGTGCGAACGGCAAGCGCGTGCAGGCCATCTACCCGGCGCTGTCTCAGGCCAAGGCTCTCGAGGAGCTTGAATACCTGATGGACTACAAACAGGCCGAAGAAGGCGAGCTGCGGGACGAGCACGGCGAGCTCGTGGGCTCGAAAAAACGCGGCAGCCAGGAGGAAACAACAGACAGAATGCTCCGGTAGTCTGCCACAGTTCCCCGGTCGCCGGGACGAACCTGCCGCAAAGTTGGCGGCGATATGACAAAAGGCTCCCTTCGGGGAGCCTTTTCTTTTTGGCTTGGTACGGCTTTTTATGCTTACCCGCGATAGCGATGTAAAGAGGGGCCTTGCGGCCCCTCTTCTAGATATCCAAATCCAAACGTAATCAGAATCTCTGCTTAGACCCACCTGACTTCCTTCGCCTCGGCGCATTTCCTCGCCGCGTCTGTCCTTCGCTTACACCCTGGTAGCCAACCAGGAATCGCCTTGTGCTCTTTACACAAGGTCGGACGCAGACGTTGCCCTAAGGGGAGGTTACTATGAAGTCTCTGTGTTCTGCTCGTCATCGCTGACGAACAGATTACATCCCTGATTCAGCCAATACGGCACTTGCCTAGCCAGCATGCTGACCAGGCAGTACGCCGCCGTGAGTTCTTACCTCACATGTCGGTATCCATTTTAGGTGCCTTCTGTACCCGAGCGTTCACATCTGGGGCGATAATTCCCAGAATACGCTCCTTTCAACTTCCGAGGTGTCACAGCAAAGTGCTACTACGGTGCTATCTCTCGGGTTTTACGACGAAGGTTTCTCTCGTCACCATGATGGAGCGGGTTGGGCTTTCGCCCGTTAACGAAGCTGCTCTAACCGCATCGTGCTTATCTCCGGGGGCCACCCAGTTTCGCCACGCGCAGCCGCTTCGTCCCTTACGCGTCACGGCCCATGCTCTCATAGAGCGAAGGTTCCGTCCCGCGACCCCAGTTTCTGGGGCTTACGACATTTGGCCTATCCAGGCGCACCACCTAAGACAGGCATGAACTCAACAACACTTCACACCCCGTGATAGCCTCGGGTAGCTTGTGTAGCTGGTTCCCAAACCGCGCAGGCGTGTTTCCATCGCACGCGGCTTTCCGGTACGAGCAAACTTGGAATCATCCGTGCTGGCTAGGCTGCGGATACTTGTCGGCTAACAAGTAGTTTGCTCTGGGTCATACAGCAGTCCTACGATTCTGATCCGTTCGGTGGAGACGAGCCTCCAAATGAGCGGCGCCGTGACCACATTGCGGCGAGTCTTGTCCTCGCCTTGAACTCCGTGGTCATCGGCAGCGCCATTTATCCGGGACGCACTTCTCCTGGTCCTTCTCTTCCTCCTTTGTTCGGATTGTCGCATCCTTCTGCGGCACGTGTGTGACGTCCACTGCGGCCGTGTCGATGTGGTGGTCGACGTCGCGTGATGCGGGGTTGCCTAGAGCATACACCTCGGCACCATGCTGGAGTCAAGGCGGCGAAAGGAAAAAGGCGTCTCAGTCAGTCCACCTCAAATATGGACATGAATTCTCCCGTCCTGACAGCAGGTTCGGCTCAGATGAATACGCTAGCCGTCTCCTCATGAAGAAAAGTTGATAAATATTGTGCTGACCCTCTTGAAAAATTTGCTTTTGCCTCCAGCGCGATCGTAGGCTTGGTTGGAATCGGGCCGCGCCCGCAACCACAACCAAAGGCAATCTCATGAGTATCATCAAGAAGACAGCAAAGCTTGAGCGGCAGATCAACGTCAAGGTCACTGAAGAAGTTTACAACAGATATAAGAAGGTGCGGGAAAGTTGCACGGCAAAAGGATGGGAGTTTTCCCTGCAGCCGGAGTTTACCGAATGGCTGACCGGGATGCTTGTCAAGGCTGAGAAGGAACTCGACAAGA
>PHAR01000008.1:170299-173716 GCA_002840405.1 Deltaproteobacteria bacterium HGW-Deltaproteobacteria-8
TCCGCGACCTCTACACGATGTGGCTCGTGCTGGCGCCTCTGTCCAACCAGGCGAGAGGCTACTGGCGCCCGTGGTGGGGGCCGGGCGTGGCGATGAGCTGGCTGCGCGTCGAGATCAACCGCTGCGCTCGTCCTTGCCTTGGCCGCTTCTCGTTCGACTGGGCTACGGCGCAGGTTGCACCGGGAGCTGTGGCAGCCAAAATTACGGACGATGCGTTCCTCACACATGCAGAAGCGCTGCTCGGCCACGCGTTGGGCGATACCCTGCGCGGCAACTTTACGCGATACGTCCTAGGCGGATTGGTTTGGCGCGCCGCCGCCGAACAAGCACTCGCGTTAGCGAGAGAGCATCAGGCCGCGTTCATGTGGCATGAAGACGAGTTGTGGTTGTTGGCGCGGAGGCCGTTCAGTGCGGATGGCGTTGCCTGGGTCGACCTACGTGGGGGAGCGGTGGATATCCTCCAATGGTCGGTCAGGGTAGCCGAGGGCAAGCTCCAGGCACGGATGTCAGAGCCCACGGTGCAGCGACTCAAAGAGAGCGTCAGGGGGGCCTTGGCATCGGATGCCTCGCCCGAGCACAAGCTACGGCAGACCAATGCCGCCAGTCGGTCATGGCATCACTGGGCGCGCTATGCCTTCGGTGCCAAGCAGCAAGCCGTTGAGCTGGAAGCTTGGATATGGCGGCGGGTCAGCCGGCACATCGCGCAAAACTCACCAAAGTTACTGGCCGCATACTTCAATCTGAGGACGACAACGTGGGATACGCAGCTTCACTTTGGGCGATCGTCCTACCTGTTGGATAGAGCCGTGACGGACGAAAACTGGCTCAAAATCTGGAGCCCAAGACGTTAGGCGCAAAAGGACGGACACCATGAGCCTCAGCTACAACATGGACGGGTTTGAACTGGTAATCGCAGCGGGCGTATCTGATGAGAAGCTCGGAAAGCGCCGGTGGACGCAGGTCGCGGCCAGCTATCTAGGCTGGGCCTGCTCTGAACTTGAGCCGCTTGCCGGCCTGAGGGCGGTGCTCGACTGCTTCCTGCGCGGACGACTCGCCAGCGGCGAGCCTGGCATTGTCTTGGGAACGGAGCACGATGGGCTCCTCGTGACTGTGCGACAGAAAGAGAAGGTTCAGTTTCTTCAAGTTTGCCGAGTGGCGCGGGGGAACACCGAGGCGGAGCGGTACCTATCATACTTCGAAGCTTCGCGGCTTACCATTGTCGTGTCAAAAGCGCTTCAGGCGCTTGCGCCAAAGACGATCTGGGGAGCGGACACTTCTCTCGCGCCGCCACAAACGAAGGGGTAAGCGCGGTATGCGCGTGCCATCTCGCTTGACAACATGGGACATTAATGGTCGCTTTTAGCTGCTATATCAATATGTTGTTGACAAAGAGACGGAGCAGCGGTACGGTAAGCAAATAGTAGAGGCTTTCACGGTGGGCACTACCTTAGGGCTGTTTCAATAACTGTAACATGGTCCGGCGGCTACAGCTCAGCTACTGGACGGAATGCATCAGAACACCCGAGAGGGGGTATCATATGGCTAAGAAAAAAGAAGTCGACCTCAACGCGGCGGTGGCTGTCTTCCAACAAGATCGCTATGTCCCGATTCCGGAAGCAGCATCAAGGATCCGAGTCTCGGAACGAGGCCTCTGGGGATGGCGTGAGCGGTGCGCGTGGGATCCTGAGGCCGCCAGCCTATTCGCGAAGTATGGCAAGCTTGTGTTTTTTGATCTCGATGCCTGGGCAAGGCTGTTGTCCAAAAAACAACAGGAAGGCATCGAAGCCGCGAAAGCGTTCCAGAACCACTTCCGCGCGGTTCCTTTCCTTCAATTTGCCACGGCGGCAGCCCTTGCCACTTTGCTGCTCCAGGGCGTCGACAAGTTCTAGCCGAAGGGTTTCCTTCTTTCCTTGGCGGCCCCTGTGGGGCCGCTTTCTTTTTTCCTTCTTTCCTTTTTCCTGGGCATGAGAAAAATGCAAGCGGCCATTAATCCAGCAGTACTTAGGTTCTTTGTTGCCCTGGGGGCGACGGATCAATACTCCGTGCAGGTCAATACCGCACGCTGAGGGGAAGCGCTTAGGCCGCTGCTTTTGCAGCAGAAATGTGTTGACAAAGCCCTGTGACCTGGGATCTCTATTTTGTTTGATACTGATTTACCTCCGCCCCTTGGGCGGCTGAAAAGAAGTATGAGCAGAAGCAAGAGTTCGCTCACGTTTCAGGGCTCAACCCCAAGGCTCTCTTTCATTTCCGCCCACTGGTCGGGTGTAGAGAAGGCCTTCCCTCGGGAGGGCCTTTTTCATTTCATCGGCAATGACTTTTCGCAAGCGAAGGATGCAACAGCGGTGTTGCGGCACACCAAAGAGCGGAGCTGTCTTGTGGTCTGTTGTCCCGACAACAAGGTGCTCAATGAGTCGTGCCCGTTCTTGCTCTTTCACGTATGCACGGAACCAGCCTAGCAGTAAGCCATGTGTGCTTAGCTAGGGCAACCCCAATATGTCCTCTTGGGGCTATCAAACCAACTCGAATGGGAGGGACAACGGATATTTCATTCCCCGTCGCCAAACTCCCCTGCGACAGTCACGAATAGACCCTCTGTAAGCAAAAAGGCCTCCACCACCAGCGGGTCGAAGTGGGTGCCCCGCCCTTCCAAGATGATGGTCCGGGTTTCTTCGTGGCTGAAAGCGCGCTTGTACACCCGCTTGCAAATGAGCGCGTCGTAGACATCAGCCAAGGCCATGAGCCGCCCTGAGAGTGGAATAGCCTCTGCCTTCAGGCCATTCGGATAGCCGCCGCCGTCCCACTTCTCGTGGTGCGTGAGCGCAATCTCCTGGGCTAGGCGCAAGAAGGACGTGGGGCCGAGGCGTTTCACCGCAGCTTGGAGCGCTTCGTGACCATACTGCGGATGGCGTTTCATGATATCGAACTCTTCTGCGTCCAGTTTGCCCGGCTTGAGCAGGATGGCGTCCGGGATGCCGACCTTGCCGATATCATGCAATGGCGCGGACTGATACAAGAGGTCGATGTACTCCGGCGTGAGCAGGTTCGCATGCGGCCCCTTGGCCAACTGCTCGGCCAGGACGCGCACGTAGCGCTGAGTCCGCAGGATGTGGTTGCCGGTCTCGTTGTCCCTGGTCTCGGCCAGGGAAGCCAGGGCGATAATAGTCACTTCCTGGGTAGTCGCAAGGTCGCGCGTGCGCTCTTCCAGCGCACCAATCATGTCATTGGTGCGTTTAGCGATGGAGCCAAATTCGTCATTGCTGACCACCGGAACGCGGGCACGCAGGTTGCCTTGGGAAACCGCATCCATGGCCTGCGACTGGAACCCGAAGAAGAGCCGCAAGTTGGTGGCGAAGGAAGATATGACCAATGTCGCCGCGCTCGTGAGGCAGAGCATGACGAAAAGCAAATCCTTGGCAA
>PHAR01000009.1:0-211408 GCA_002840405.1 Deltaproteobacteria bacterium HGW-Deltaproteobacteria-8
CACCGGCAGCGCGGACGGCGCGGGCACGGTCGGCTTCAACATCAGCGGAGCCAACACCCAGACCTTCGACGGCATGGAAGTCTTCAAGGGCACCACCGGGGCCGACACCATCGACCTCAGCGCCTGGACCAGCGCGGGCGCCACGATTCTCGGCACCATCGGCAACGATGTCATCACCGGCGGCGTGGGCACAGACATCCTGGACTACTCCGCCTTCAGCGCCAATCTCACCATCGCCGGCACCACGGACCACGCAGGCACTGCGGTCTTCACCGGCGGCAGCCAGACGTTCACCAGCTTCGAGGTCATCAAGGGCGGCGCGGGCAATGATGAAATAGACCTCCACACCTGGACCTCCGACGCCACCATCCACTCGGGCGCTGGCAACGACAACATCCTCGGCGGCAGCGGCAACGACCACGTCTACATGGGCTCCGACCTTAACGTCACCGACTCCATTGACGGCGGCGACGGCATGAACACGCTGCACTTCACCCCGGACAGCGCCAACGCCAGCGCCCTGGCCAATGTCTCCAATTTCAGCACGATCATTTTCGGCGACCCCACGGGCGATGTCACCCTGAACGCCCTGACCACCGGTCTGATCGGCACTGGCGACACGCTGTACCTCGACACCCAGGCGGTCACGGCCGGACACAGCCTCACCATCGACGCCAGCTCGGTGACGGCGCACAACATCGACTACACCGCCGGGGATGGCCTCGACCACATCACCGGCACGAGTCTGGACGACAATTTCCACTTCGGCACGCACCTCAGCAACGCCGACAGCGTCGACGGCAAGGCCGGGGACGACACCCTGTACTTCACCCAGAACCAGGGCGGCGACCACACCGACGACCTGTCCGGGGTGAGCGGCGTGGAGCATATCATCCTGGGCGATGCGGTCACCGAGTTGTCTCTCGACACCGACACCGTCGGCGACCTGTTGGCCCACCTGGACAGCCCGTACCTCGATATCGACGGCAGCGGCCTGACCACCGCGGGCAACACCCTGACCTTCACCACGGGCGACTTGAACGACAACGCGCCAAGCTTCCTGTTCAACGTCACAGGCGGCAGCAACAACGACATGATCTTTGGCGGCGGCGGCGCGGACACGCTCAGCGGCGGCGGCGGCAACGACATGCTCTTCGGGCAGGACGGCATGGACATCCTGACCGGCGGAAGCGGAGCGGACACCTTCATGTACGATCAGACCACGGAAGGCGGCGCCACCGAGGAGATCACCGACTTCTGCCACGCCGACGGCGACAAGCTGAGCTTCTCCAATACCGTCTTCAGCACGACAGCGGCCGACCTCACGCACTTCATCAGCACAGCCTCCTACTCCGACACCCTGGGCGTGGCCGGGCAGGCCAGCTTTATTTACGACACCAGCACGAACATCCTCCACTACGACAGCAACGGCGCCACCGCAGGCGGGGACGTGGCCATCGCCCACATCACCGGCGACGCCGTGGTGAACACGGACATCACCTTCCACGCCCCGGCCCCCTAGACAAAACGCCGGGCGGGCTGGACCAGTTCCTGGCCCAGCCCGCCCGGCTGCTCTCTCCAAATTCCCTAGAACTTCCCGCGCAGGCGCTCCGGAATGGGCGCCAGCCCCCCGTTTGCGAGGGTCTCCGCGTACCATTGCCGCAGCGAATCCTCGTCGCCGGGCCGCCCGTTCTGCGGGCAGCGCGCAACGTCCGCCTCGGACTGGCGCAGGGCGTTCCAGCGCCGGTTCTTGTCCAGCAGCAGGCCGAAGTCGGCTGCCTGCAGGTGCAGCAGCCACAGGCCCGGCTCCTGGCGCACGCTCATCTCCTCATAGACCAGATGGAAGCCCTCCAGCCAGCTGGCCGGGACGCTTGCCAGCACCGGCTTCTTGTAGATGCCCTGGGCCGGCAGCATGAGGCTGCGTTGCGTTGAGACCGGCGCGCCGGGTTCAAGCGGGCCTTCGGCGGGCTTGCCGCCGCGCAGATCATGGATGATGTCAAAGGCCTGGCCGGGCTGCACGATGCCGGTGAGGCCGCCGCCTTGCAGCTTGGCCAAGAGCGCGGCCTCGCCGTCCTCATGCACGAAGAGCTCGTCGGCGTCGGTGTGCAGCACAAAGCCATACTGCGAGAGCAGGAAGCGCTGAAAGTGGCCGCAGAACCGCGCCATGTTGGCGTGGTCGGTCTCCCCGCGCGGCAGGGGCACCACGTTGGTCTCCGGGTGCAGAACGGCCCGTGGCGACTCCTGGGACCCGTGGTCGATGACATACAGGTTCGTGTGCCCCACGAGCCTGGCATGGTGCGCCTCCCAGAACCGGAGCATGCCGTTGTCGTTGCAGGCGTGGGTGAAGCAGGCCAAAAGCCCCGGTTTTTTGTAGGCGCCGCCCGTGGGCATGGACTTCACGTAGTCCACAAAGGGCAGGAAAAAGGAGTGGTGAAAGAGGGTCAGCTCCTCGTGCAGGGCCGCGCCGCCGCCTGCATTGGCATCGCGGATGACCAGGGACACCTGCTTGCTCCTGGCGCGCTGGAGGATGCGCTCCACCTGGCAGAGCTCGTCGTTGATGGACAGGGTGTCATGCTTGAGCACCGCGCCGGTCAGGGCATGCTCCACCCCGTCGAGCTTGAGGGCGAAGGTCCAACTCTCTGCCAGATCAGAGCGGGAGATGCGGATGTAGGCCATGCGCACGTCGTCCAGGCGGTAGGCGTAGGCCATCTCTCCTCCTAGCCCTTTGCGCCCTGGCCGGATTCCAGGGCCAGGAGCAGCGCCTTCAGGTCCAGGCCGTGGGGGTTGGTGTAGCCGGTGAGCGCGCCACCCGCGCCCAGCACCCGGTGGCAGGGCACGATGAGCGGCCAGGGATTGCGGGCCATGGCCTGGCCCACGGCCCGGGCCTTGCCCGGATGCCCGGCCAGGGCGGCAAGTTCGCCGTAGGTCACGGTGCGCCCCGCAGGCACCTGCTCAAGCAGCGTGCGCAGGATGTCCGCCGTAAAGGGCGGCACCCCGTCCCAGCACAGGGGCAGGACCGGAAACTGCGCCTTCTTGCCAGCGGCCAACCGCTTGAGGACCTTGTGCACGGCCTTGGCCTCGTAGCTCGCGTCCGGGGCCAGTTCTTCGGCGTCGGCCTTGCCCAGCGCAAGACGCACCACCTGCCCCCCGCGCCAGAACAGGGTCAGCTCAAGCGGCGGCGCGGCCACGCGCTCCACGCGCTCGGTGACCTCGACGTGCTTGACCCCCTGGGCCACCAACTTCGTGCGTCCGCTCATGCCGTTTCCTCCTCGTCTGCACCCCTGCGGGGCGGCCTGCTCCATTTGGGCGAAGTGTCCCGGCTGGGCGGATTCTCCCAATCGGGCATGGTGTCCGGGCAGAAGCCGTCCCTGCCCTGCCAGGTGTCCTGCCGGGCCAGCTCGGAGCGGATGCCCGAGAGCGTGATGTTCTTGTCCGCGGCCCAGGCCGGGGCGACCAGTTCGCCCGGAGCGGCGTCCGCGGCCAGGCGCTGCACGCAGATGTCCGGCCGCAGGCGGACAAGGGCGCGCACCAAGGCTTGCACGTAATCCCCCTGCTCCGGCGGCGTATAGCCGCCCGGCCGCCACAGGGCCTCCAGGCCCGCGCCCCGGCAGACCAGCAGATTGTGGAACTTGACCCCGGCCACGGGCAGGGCGTTCAGAAAATCCACGGACTCGGCCAGGTCGTCCGGGCGGGCTCCGGGCAGGCCATGCACCAGGTGCGCGCACACGGACAGGCCGCGCTCCGCAGCAGCGACCGTTGCCCGGGCGAAGCAGGCCGCGTCGTGCCCCCGGTTGATGCGCGAGAGCACCGCGTCGTCGGCGCTTTGCAGGCCCAGGTCCAGCTGCAAAAAATCGAAGCCGGGGCCGAGCCCGGCCTGGGCGTCCTGTCGCACAAAAGACGCGAGCAGGTCCAGGCGCGCGCAGCCGCCTCCCCCCTTTGGCCCCACATCCAGACAATCGGGCCGGGTGCCCAGGCACAGGCCCGCCACGCCAGGCAGGGAGGAAATTTCCGCGAGCACCTCCCGCAGGCGATTGATGCTCGCATGTGTGTTACTATAGGATTGAAGGTAGGCCAGAAGCCGGGCTTCAGGATACCGGGCGCGCTGGCGCGGGGCCAGATGCTCCCATTGTTCGGCCAGGCTCAGGCCCTGGGCCAGGAGCCCGGTGCCGGAGCCGGCCGGGTTGCAAAACAGGCAGCCCGAGCGCGAAAGGGTGCCGTCGCGGTTGGGACAGGAGAACCCGGCGTCCAGCGGCACTTTGCGGGCGCCTGCGCCCAGGCGCGCCCGGAAAAACGCCGCCAAAGAGTAGAAGCGTGCGTGTTCTGCCGGGCCGGGTGTGGTGCTCATGTATTGCCTGCCGGAACTTCTTTTGGTACGAGGTGCTGTTCTGCGGCTGTCAGAGATTACTCCCGCCGCTTTTCCACTCTAATGGCGGCCACCAAATATATCAAGAACCGGGGGCTTTATGGCTAAATTATTCGACAAATTCTTTGAATACTTCTCCACGGACCTGGCCATCGACCTGGGGACCGCGAACACGCTGGTCTACGTCAAGGGTTCCGGCATCATGCTTTCGGAACCGTCGGTGGTGGCCGTGAAGCGCGACAGCCGCGGCGGCAAGGTCGTGCTGGCCGTGGGCACCGAGGCCAAGAAGATGCTCGGCCGCACGCCCGGCAACATCGTGGCCATCCGCCCCATGAAGGACGGCGTCATCGCCGACTTCGAGGTCACCGAGGCCATGCTGCGGCACTTCATCTCCAAGGTCAACAACTCGCGCCGTTTGGTGCGCCCCCGCATCATGATCTGCGTACCCACGGGCATCACCCAGGTGGAGAAGCGCGCGGTCAAGGAAAGCGCCCAGAGCGCCGGCGCGCGTGAGGTGTACCTGATCGAGGAGCCCATGGCCGCAGCCATCGGCGCCAACCTGCCCATCACCGAGGCCACGGCCAACATGGTGGTGGACATCGGCGGCGGCACCACCGAGATCGCCGTCATCTCGCTGTCCGGCATCGTGTACGCCAAGAGCGTGCGCATCGGCGGCGACAAGATGGACGAAGCCATCATGCAGCACGTGAAGCGCAAGTACAACATGCTCATCGGCGAGAGCACCTCCGAGGAGATCAAGATGACCATCGGCAGCGCCTACCCCGTGGAAGGCGCCAGCGAGATGGAGGTGCGCGGCCGCGACCTCGTCACCGGCATCCCCCAGAACCGCATCATCACGGCCGAGGAAGTGCGCGGCGCCATCTCCGAGCAGGTGGAGGGCATCGTCCAGGGCGTGCGCATCGCGCTCGAGCAGACCCCGCCCGAGCTGGCCGCCGACATCGTGGACCGCGGCATCGTGCTCACCGGCGGCGGCGCGCTTCTGCGCGGCCTGGACAAGCTCCTGCAGCACGAGACCCAGCTGCCCATCACCGTGGTGGACGATCCGCTCACCGCCGTGGTGCTTGGCTCCGGCAAGGCGCTCGAATGCCTCGACCTCTACAGGGAAGTGACCTCGGACTGATGTGAATCCAAAGCGTATCGCCTTCTTCCTCGTCGCCGGGCTGTTCTTCTACTTGGCCCTGTACACCTGGAATCTGCGCACCGGGTTTCTGACCCGGATGAGCACCTATTCCGGGCTGGACAGCGTTGGCGCTGTGCTCAGGCCCGGCTCCTTTGTCGGCAACGCCGCAGGCAACTTCGTGGACCGCTACCTGTCCCTGGTGGGGCTGAAGCAGGAGAACGAGACCCTGCGCCTGGAGATCAAGGCCCTGCGCCTGGAGAACATGACCCTGCGCGAACGCGCCGAGGCCACGGCCAGGGTGGAGAAGCTCCTGGCCTTTCCCGAGCCGCCGGGCTGGAGCAAGGAAGGCGCGCGGGTCATCGCCCACCGCGTCGGCCCCACGGCCATCCTGGAGACCATCCTGGTGGACCGGGGCAAGCTCTCCGGCGCCCAGGAGGACACCCCCGTGCTCTGCACCGAGGGCGTGGTGGGCCGCATCTACCGCGCCGGGTTCTCCGTGGCCACGGTGCTGCTTTTGACCGACCCCGCCAGCCGCGTGGCCGTGGTCGGCCGCGACAACCGCGCGGCCGGAGTGGTCTACGGCATGGGCGCGGGCGAACCCCTCATGGTCAAGTACGTGGGCCTCAAGAGCACCATCGAGCCCGGCGAAATCCTCGTCACCTCGGGCATGGACGGCCTGTACCCCAAGGGCCTGCCCGTGGCCCGGGTCAGCGCCGTGCGCCGCGAGGAGGCCACCCTGTTCATGGACGTGCAGGCCGACCCCCTGGTGGACATCCCCCGCCTGGAGGAGGTGCTCCTGCTCAAACGCGCGGTCCGGCCGGAAGATTCCCGCGCCTTGTGGGACTAGGCCATGCTCGCCGCGCTCTGGTGGATGGCCTTCACCATCCTGGGCATCTGGGGGCAGAGCATGCTGCCCGGCGTGGACTTTTTCGCGCCCGGCATGGCAGTAAGCCTGCGCTGGCAGAAGCCCGGCGCCACCATCGTCCTGACCCTGATCTGGGTGGCCATCCAGGAGGGCGCGGGCGGATTGGCCTTTGGCTACGCCATCCTGTGGTACGCCATCCTCTTCGCATTTCTTACCGTGGGCCGCTGGCTGCTGGACCCCGGCAGCCTGCAGTTCCAGGCCCTGCTGGGCCTGGCCCTGGGCCTGGCCCATCTGCTCCTGCTCTATCTCATGGCCGTGCTGGAGATGCGCGCCTTTCCGCTTGGGCGGGTGCTGGGCGAATGCCTGCTCCAGGCCCTGCTCTACCCGGTGCTGTGGTATGTTTCCGAGGCCATGTTCCCGGACAGGTTGAAAAAGATCCATGACGAATCTGCATAGCGCATACGGGAAAGAGCCTCCGCGCATGGGCGTGGGACTATTGCAATGCCTGATCTTCGGGCTGTTCTGCATCTTCGCCGTGCGCCTGTGGTATCTGCAGATTCACCTGGGCCCGGTGTTCACGGAAAAAAGCCGCAACAACCAGTTGCGCACCGAGTACATCTTCGCCCCGCGCGGCTTTCTGCGCGATCGCAACGGCGAACTCCTGGCCGTCAACGAGCCCGCCTTCGTGCTCGGCCTTGTGCGCGAGGACTGCGACGACATCCCCGCCACCCTGGAAAAGGTCTCCGACTGGACCGGCATCCCGCCCGAGCGCCTGAAGGACATCTACACCCGCAACAAGCCCAAGGTGAAACCCTTCGAGCCGCTGACACTGGTGCCGGACCTGGACTTCGACCTCATCGCCAAGGTGGAGGGCGCGGGCATCCGCTGGCCGGGGCTGGAGATCCTCTCGCGCACCCGGCGCAAATACATTTACGGGCACCTGCTCTCCCATGTGCTCGGCTACGTGGCCGAGGCCAACGAGGCCGAGATGCAGGCCGACCCCACCCTGTCCCTGGGCGACTTCGTGGGCAAGCAGGGCCTGGAGAACCGCCTGGACAACCGCCTGCGCGGGACCAAGGGCAGGCGGCTCATCGAGGTCGACGTCACCGGCCGCAGGCTCTCGGAAGAACTGCAACGCGAGCCCAAGGCCGGGGAGGAAGTTTTCCTCTCCATCGACCTGGGCCTGCAGCAGCTGGGGCACAAGGTGCTGGACGGCAAGGCCGGCAGCGTGGTGGTCATGGACCCGGACACCGGCGAGATCCACGCCCTGGTCAGTGAGCCCTCCTACGACTCCAACATCTTCACCACGGGCCTGTCCTCGGCCCAGTGGGCGGAGCTGCGCGACAACCCCATGCACCCCCTGCAGAACCGCGCCACCCAGGGCGTGTATCCGCCGGGCTCGGTGTTCAAGCTGCTCATGGCCGCCGACGCCCTGCACGAGAAGGCCATCGACCCCAGCGAGACCGTCTACTGCACGGGCGAGCTGGCCCTGGGCAACCACGTGTTCCGCTGCTGGAAACGGGGCGGGCACGGCACCGTCAACCTCCAGCGCGCCCTGGTCGAGTCCTGCGACACCTATTTCTACAAGCTCGGCATGAAGCTCGGCGTGGACCGCATCAGCACCTATGCCAAGCTGGCCGGGTTCGGCTCGGTCACCGGCATCGACCTGCCCCACGAGAAGCCTGGGCTCATCCCCTCGCGCGAGTGGAAGCAGAAGCGCTTCGGCGTGCGCTGGACCAAGGGCGAGGACCTGAACCTGGCCATCGGCCAGGGCTACACCGGGACCACCCCGCTGCAGATAGCGCGCCTCATCGGCGCGCTCATCAACGGCGGCAAGGTTTTGAAGCCGCAGCTCATGCGCGGCATAGCCCCGGAGGTGATGGGCACCATCCCCCTGACCCCGGAGGCCGCGACCATCATCAAGCGAGCCATGGTGGCCACCGTGGAGGACCCCCACGGCACCTGCCGCCGGGTGCTCACCCCGGGCGTGGTGGTGGGCGCCAAGACCGGCAGCGCGCAGGTGGTGCGCCTGACCGACGAGCTCAAGCGCATGGGCGACAACGTGCCCTACAAGTACCGCGACCACGCCTGGATGGCCGGGTTCGGCGAGAAGGACGGCAGGCGCTTCGTGGTGGTGGCCATGGTCGAACACGGGATGCACGGCGCGTCTGGCGCGGGCCCGGCCGTAAAGGCCATGCTCGACGCCCTGTTCCTGGGCAAGAAGGAGCTGCCGCCCAGGGATGTGGCCGGGGCCGAGCGCCCGGCCGAGCCTGCGGCGCGCGTGGCCGTGGACGCCGTGGAGCCGCAGTTCCCGGATATGCCGCACGACCCGGAGGCCCCCCAGTGAGCCCCATCGACCGCCGCATGCTCTACCACGTGAACTGGCCGCTGGTGGGCCTGGTGGCCACGCTGTTCCTCATCGGCGTGCTGAACCTCTACTCCGCCAGCGGAGTGCGCCTGGGCGAGGGCGTGTCTGTGGAGCCCTACTACCAGAAGCAGATCATCTGGGGCATCATCGGCCTGGTCGGTCTGGTGGCCTTCATGAGCTTCGACTACCGCAGGCTTTCCAGCGTGGCCTGGCCGCTTTACGCCGTGACCCTGCTGCTGCTGCTGGCCGTGCCGTTTCTGGGCAAGACCATCTACGGCGCGCGGCGCTGGCTGGACTTCGGCATGTTCAACTTCCAGCCAAGCGAGCTGGCCAAGTTCGCCATGCTGCTCCTCGGCGCGCGCATCCTCTCCACCGAGCCGGAGCGCCTGGACCTGAAGCGCCTGGCGTACATCCTGGGCCTGGGGCTGGTGCCCACCCTCATGATCATCAAGCAGCCCGACCTGGGCACGGGCATGCTCGTGCTGCTGCTGCTCGGCGGGCTGGTGCTCTACCGGGGCATCCAGCCCTGGCTCTTCCGCACGCTGTGCGTGCTGGTGCCCCTGCTTCTGCCCCTGGCCTGGTTCGGGCTTAAGGACTACCAGAAACGGCGCATCCTGGCCTTCCTCGACCCGGCCACGGACCCTCTGGGCTCCGGCTACCACATCCTGCAATCGGAGATCGCCATGGGCTCCGGGCGCATCTTCGGCAAGGGCTTCATGGCCGGCACCCAAAGCCAGCTCCGGTTCCTGCCGGAGAAGCACACCGACTTCGCCGTGGCCGTGCTGGGCGAGGAATGGGGCTTTTTCGGCATGATGGTGCTCTTAAGCCTGTTCTGCGCCTTCCTGTACCAGATCGCCATGGTGGCGCGCGACGCCAAGGACCCCTTCGGCAGCTATCTGGCCGCCGGAGTCTTCTTCTATTTCTTCTGGCAGGTGCTGATCAACATGGGCATGGTCCTGGGGCTCATGCCCGTGGTCGGCGTGCCCCTGCCCTTCATCAGCTACGGCGGCAGCGCCACCCTGGTGAACTTCAGCCTGCTCGGGCTCGTGCTGAACGTGTCCATGCGCCGCTTTCTGTTCAAGCAGAACTAGCGCCGGAGATCCTCCGGACTGGCCTTTCTTTCGCCTTCCCCCCCGCCTTTTCGCCACCCTTTCGCTCATGCACCGCGTGCGCCGAAACAGCCGGATTGGCCTCTTTTTCACATTTCCAGCACAAAAAGCGATTTGCCGAAGAGCCCTCTAAAGGGCTGGCAAGCAAGAGAATACAAGCAAAAAGAAGCCGAGAAAAATGAAAAAAGGCTTTGACAGGTCTTTGGCAATCGTGTAGGCACCCTCTGACTTTGGACCAAAATTCACAATCCCAATTACCACGTTCCGGGGGCCGCTCATGATTGACATCGACAAAACTTTTCTAATCCAGCTGGTCAATTTTCTCATCACCATCATTGGGCTGAACCTCCTGCTGATCCGCCCCATCCGGGACAAAATTCAGGAGCGCAACAGCCTCATGGCCGCCCAGGTGGGCAAGATCGAGGGCTTCAACGCAGGCGCTGAAGAGAAGCTCAAGAGCTACCAGGCGGCTATCGACGCCGCGCGTCAGGAAGGCCTTGAGCTGCGCAAGCAGCTGCGTGCCGACGGCGCTGGCGAGGAGCAGCAGATCATGTCTGTTGCCGGCAAGGAAATGGCCGCCTCCATGAAGGCCGCCCACGACGCAATCGCCGCACAGGTGGCCGGGGCCAAGCAGGCGCTGGCTTCCGAGGTGGAGAAATTCGCGCAGAAGGCCACGGCCAAGATCTTGGGCCAGGCTTAAGCCGACAGGAAGAAGGAGGGGGAACATTTTGAAAGTCGCGAGACACACAGTTTTGAGCCTGATCGGCGTTCTGGCTTTTGCCGCAGTGGCATACGCCAGTGGCGGCGAAGCGGGCAACCACGGCATCGATGCGGCCACATGGAAGAATTTCGGTTTCCGCATCGTCAACTTTATCATCTTCATCTTCCTTATCTATAAGTTTGGCGGCGCCAAGATCGCCGCCTTCTTCGGCGGGCGGCGCGCCCAGATCAGGAAGGACCTCGAGGATCTCGAGGTTCGCCAGGTCGAGGCCGAGAAGAAGCTGAAGGACGTTGAGGCGGGCATCCGCAACCTGGAGCAGGAGAAGGCCGCCATCCTGGCCGAAGCCAAGACCCAGGGCGAGGCCATCAAGGCCTCCATCATCGAGAAGGCCCAGAAGGACGCTGCGACCATGCAGCTCCAGGCCAAGACCAGCGCCGAGAACGAAGCCCGGGCCGCCTTTGACCGCGTCCGCGGCGAGATCGCCGACCAGGTCATCGAGCAGGCGACGAAAATCGTGCGGGAGAAGCTCACCGAGAAGGATCATGAGCGCCTCGTGGATGAATACTTAACAAAGGTGGTGCTCAATTGAGCGGGAACATCGTCGCGCGCAGGTACGCCAAGGCGCTGTTCACCGTAGGGAGCAAGCAGGGTTCCTCCGAGCTTGAGACCTACGGCAAACAGCTCGTCGACCTGGCAGAGGCATTGGCGGGAGCGCCGGAGGCCATGCGGTTCTTCAAGAACCCGGTCTTCAGCGTGGAGGAGAAGAAAGCCGTCCTGAAGCAGATCTCGGAGAAGCTGGGGCTCACCGGAGCCATGGCCAACTTCGCCAAGCTGCTGGCGGACAAGAACCGGCTCGTCTCCATCCCCGAAATCGCTGCGGACTACACGGCCATGCTTGACGAGGCCAACGGCATCGTCACCGGCAAGCTCGTCACCGCCGTAGCGCTTTCCGACTCCCGGAAGGTGGAGCTGAAAGAACGGCTGGAGAAGCAGACCGGCAAGAAGCTGGTCCTCGACTACGCCACGGACGCCGAGATCCTCGGAGGCGTGGTGCTGCAGATCGGGGACAGCGTGCTCGACGCCAGTCTGCGCGCCCAGCTGAACATTTTGAAAGAAACCATCAAGAGGGGTGAGTAGGGCCATGCAGATCAAAGCGGAAGAAATCAGCAAAATCATTGAGGGACAAATCCAGAATTACGAGTCCCGCGTGGAGATGAGCGAAACCGGTACGGTTCTGTACGTCGGTGACGGCATCGCCCGCGTGCATGGCGTGAAGAACGCCATGGCCATGGAGCTCCTGGAGTTCCCCGGCGGCCTCATGGGCATGGTGCTCAACCTCGAAGAGGATAACGTCGGCGTCGCCCTGCTCGGCGAGTGCACCGAGATCAAGGAAGGCGACCCGGTCAAGCGCACGGGCAAGATCTTCTCCGTGCCCGTTGGCGAGGCCGTTGCCGGCCGCGTCATCGACCCCCTGGGCCAGCCCATCGACGGCCTCGGCCCCATCGCCTCCAGCGAGACCCGCCCGGTCGAGCTGAAGGCCCCCGGCATCGTCGCCCGCAAGTCCGTCCACCAGCCCATGGCAACCGGCCTCAAGGCCATCGACGCCATGACCCCGGTCGGACGCGGACAGCGCGAACTGGTCATCGGCGACCGTCAGGTCGGCAAGACCGCCGTCTGCATCGACGCCATCCTCGCCCAGAAGGGCGGCGACGTGAAGTGCTTCTACGTGGCCATCGGCCAGAAGAAGTCCACCGTCGCGCTCGTGGCCGACACCCTGCGTCGCTACGGCGGAATGGAATACACCACCATCATCTCGGCCACCGCGTCTGAGCCCGCGCCGCTGCAGTTCATCGCCGCGTACTCCGGCTGCACCATGGCCGAGTACTACCGCGACAAGGGCGAGCACGCGCTCATCATCTACGACGACCTGTCCAAGCAGGCTGTGGCCTACCGCCAGATGTCGCTCTTGCTCCGCCGCCCGCCCGGCCGCGAAGCCTTCCCCGGCGACGTGTTCTACCTGCACTCCCGCCTGCTGGAGCGCGCCTGCAAGGTCAATGACAAGCTCGGCGCCGGTTCGCTGACCGCCCTGCCCATCATTGAGACCCAGGCCGGCGACGTGTCCGCGTACATCCCGACCAACGTCATCTCCATCACCGACGGCCAGGTGTACCTGGAGCCCGCGCTGTTCAACGCCGGCATCCGCCCGGCCATCAACGTCGGCCTCTCGGTCTCCCGCGTCGGCGGCGCCGCCCAGATCAAGGCCATGAAGCAGGTTGCCGGCACCCTGCGCCTGGACCTCGCCCAGTACCGCGAACTGGCCGCATTCGCCCAGTTCGGCTCGGACCTGGACAAGGCCACCCAGCAGAAGCTCAACCGCGGCGCACGCCTGGTCGAGCTTTTGAAGCAGCCCCAGTACCAGCCCATGCCGGTGCAGGAGCAGGTCGCTTCGCTGTACGCCGGCACCCGTGGCTACATGGACGAAGTGCCCCTGGACGCCGTTCGCAAGTTCGAGACGGAAATGCTCGAATTCATGCGTAACTCCAAGGCCGACATTCTGAAGGACATCCTTGAGAAGAAGGCCCTGGACGCGGACATCGAAGGCCGCCTCAAGGCTGCCATCGACGAGTTCAAGAAGGGCTTCCGCGCCTAAGGGCGCAGGAGGGTGCGATGGCTTCCCTGAGGGATGTCAAAACTAAAATTGGCGCTATCAAGAAGACCAAGCAGATCACCAAGGCCATGAACATGGTGGCCTCGGCGAAACTTCGCAACGCGCAGAGCCGGATTGAACGGTTCAAGCCTTACGCGCAGAAGTTTTTCGAGATGCTGGGTGACTTGGCAGCCGGGGCGGACGAGTCGGTCCATCCGCTTCTGGCCAAGCGCGAAGAGAAAAAGACCGTGGGCATTGTGCTCGTGACTTCGGATCGCGGCCTGTGCGGAAGCTTCAACGTCAACCTGATCAAGGCCGCTCTCAAGCTGGCCGCTGAGAAGAAGGCCCAAGGCCTGACGGTTAAGTTCTACTGCGTTGGCAAGAAAGGCCGTGATGCGGTCCGCAAAGCTGAATACGAGATTCTGGTTCAGTACCGTGACGTGATGAACAGCTTTGACTTCACGCTGGCCAGCAAGCTCGGGCAGGAGCTCATCAACTCCTTCCTGGACAACACGCTGGACGAAGTGGTCCTGGTTTACGGCGAGTTTATCAGCCTGGGCAGGCAGGTGCCGGTGGCGCAGAACATTCTGCCCATCAGCGGCGACCAGGCGGGCATTCCCGAAGTGCAGAGTTCGGGCAAGGAATACATCTACGAGCCTTCTGTCGAAGGTTTGCTGGCTGAACTCCTGCCCCGCTTCATCAAGGTGCAGGTTTACCGTGGCATGCTCGACACGTCGGCCAGTGAACATGCCGCCCGCATGAGCGCCATGAACAACGCGACGCGCGCCTGCGACGACATGACCAATGCCCTGACGCTGCTCTACAACAAGACGCGCCAGGCTGCCATCACCAGAGACCTTATGGATATCGTCGGCGCCACAGAAGCGCTGAAGTAAAAGGGGGCCAAAGAAATGAGTGCAAACGTGGGTAAAATCGTTCAGGTCATCGGCGCCGTTGTTGACGTCGAATTTCCTGAGGGCAAGCTGCCGCACATCTTGAATGCGCTGCAGATCAATAATCCGAACAACACCGACGCGCCGGACCTCATCTGTGAAGTGGCCCAGCACCTCGGCAACAACGTGGTGCGCACCATCGCCATGGACGCCACCGAAGGTCTCGTCCGCGGCATGGACGCCACCGACACCGGCAAGAACATCATGGTTCCGGTCGGCGCTGGTTCGCTCGGCCGCATCATGAACGTCGTCGGCCGCCCGGTGGACGAAATGGGCCCGATCAAGAGCGACAAGCTCATGCCCATTCACGCCCTGGCTCCCGCCTTCGTCGACCAGAACACCAAGGTCGAAGTCCTGGAGACGGGCGTCAAGGTCATCGACCTTCTGATCCCCTTCCCCAAGGGCGGCAAGATGGGCCTCTTCGGCGGCGCAGGCGTGGGCAAGACCGTTATCCTCATGGAGATGATCAACAACATCGCCAAGCAGCACGGCGGAATCTCCGTGTTCGCCGGTGTTGGTGAGCGCACCCGCGAAGGAAACGACCTGTACCACGAAATGAAGGACGCCGGCGTTCTCGAGAAAGCCGCGCTTATTTACGGCCAGATGAACGAGCCTCCGGGAGCCCGTGCCCGCGTGGCCCTGACCGCGCTGGCCTGCTGCGAGTACTTCCGTGACGAGGAAGGCCAGGACGTGCTGTTCTTCGTTGACAACATCTTCCGCTTCACCCAGGCGGGCTCGGAAGTCTCCGCGCTTCTCGGCCGCATGCCCTCCGCGGTCGGCTACCAGCCGACGCTGGGCACCGACCTTGGCGAACTGCAGGAGCGCATCACCTCCACCAAGAAGGGGTCCATCACCTCGGTCCAGGCCGTTTACGTGCCCGCCGACGACTTGACCGACCCCGCGCCGGCCACCACGTTCTCGCACCTGGACGGCACCCTCGTGCTTTCCCGCCAGATCGCGGAGCTCGGCATCTACCCTGCGGTCGACCCGCTGGACTCCACCTCCCGCATCCTGGACCCCCTGGTCCTGGGCGTGGAGCACTACGGTACCGCCCGTAACGTCCAGATGATCCTCCAGAAGTACAAGGAACTCCAGGACATCATCGCGATTCTGGGCATGGACGAGCTCTCCGACGAGGACAAGCTCCTCGTGGGCCGCGCCCGCCGCATCCAGCGCTTCCTGTCCCAGCCGTTCCACGTGGCCGAAGCCTTCACCGGCAAGCCCGGCCGCTATGTCAAACTTGAAGACACCATCAAGGGCTTCAAGGAGATCATCGAAGGCAAGCACGACGACATCCCTGAGAGCGCCTTCTACATGGTCGGCGACATCAACGAGGCTCTGGAAAAAGCCAAGCAAGGATAGTGTGCCATGTCCAAGAAGCTGCTGCTTGAAATCGTGACGCCCGACCGCAAGGTCCTCTCGCAGGACGTTGACTACGTCGGAGCCCCCGGCGCGCTGGGCGAGTTCGGTGTATTGCCGAACCACATCCCCTTCCTGTCCGCGCTGGGCATCGGCAACCTGTACTACAAGGACGCGGGCAAGACCCACTACGTCTTTGTTTCCGGCGGGTTTGCCGAGGTCAGCCCTGACAAGGTCACCATCCTGGCAGAGGCCGCGGAAATGGCGACGGACATCGACCTGGAGCGCGCCCGCAAGGCCCAGGAGCGTGCCCAGCAGCGTCTCGCCCGTGCCCAGGACAAGATCGACCACGCCCGTGCCCAGGCCGCGCTGCGTCGTTCCCTGGCCCGCTTGACCTGCCGCAACTCCGGGGATAAAGCCGGAACGTGCTAGCATCCCGCACCCTGCGCCGCCCAGAGGCTCAGGACGTCTGAGAAACCAAGGCAGGCCGGGCTCATCCGGCCTGCCTTTTTTCATCTGTCCACCGGCAGACAAGGCGCGCAGACATGCCGCCAGGAGCAGCCATGCCGCACCAGAACACCATCGCCGTCATCCTGGCCGCCGGGAAAGGCACGCGCATGCACTCGGACAAGCCCAAGGTGCTCCAGACCGTGCTCGGCGAGACCATGCTGGGCCTGGTGGCGGACGCCGCCCGGTCCGTGGCCGCAAGCGTGCTGACCGTGGTCGGGCACGGCCAGGACATGGTCGCCAAGGCACACCCCGAACTGGTCGAGGGCTTCGTGCTCCAGGAAAAGCAGCTGGGTACGGGCCACGCCTTGCAGGTGGCCTGGGACCGCGTGCGGGCCTCCGGCGCCAGCCATTGCCTGATCATAAACGGCGACACCCCGCTGGTCACGGCCGAGGTCGTGGAAGATCTGCTGGAGACCGCCCAGACCGGTGCGGACCTGGCTTTCATCACCGCCGTGCTGCCCTACGCCGGAACCTTTGGACGCGTGCTGCGCGGCGCGGCTGGCGAGGTCACGGGCATCGTGGAGGCCAAGGACTACGACCCCGCCCAGCACGGCCCGGACACCGGCGAGGTCAACACCGGCCTCTTCTGCCTGGGCGTTGCGGCCATGGAAAATTTTCTGTTCTCCCTCACCGACGCCAACCGCGCAGGCGAGCTCTACATCACCGACCTGGTGGGCCTGGCTGCGGAGGCGGGCCTGCGCGTGCACGCCCTGCGCCGCGAGGACGCGGGCGAGTTCCTGGGCGTCAACTCGCCGCTGGAACTGGCCAGCGCCGAGGAGCGCCTGCGCTCGGACATCGTGGACAGGCTCTTGTCCTCTGGCTGCCTGCTCCACCACCCCGCAAGCGTGGTGGTCGGCCCGAACGCCGTGGTCGAGCCTGGCGCGGAGTTGACCGGCCCCTGCCGCATCCTCGGCAGGTCAAAGGTCGCTCGCGGGGCCAAGGTCTGCGCCTTCTGCCAGCTCACCGACGCCATCGTGGAGGCCGGGGCCGAGGTGCGCGAGTTCAGCCACCTGGAGTCGGCGCGCCTTGAGGCCGGGGCAGCGGCCGGGCCATACGCTCGCCTGCGGCCCGGCGCAGTCTTGATGGAAAACGCGCGCGTGGGGAATTTCGTGGAGATGAAGAAGGCCGTGCTCGGCCCCGGCGCCAAAGCCGGGCATCTGAGCTACCTGGGCGACGCCACCGTCGGCGCCGGGGCCAACATCGGCGCGGGCACCATCACCTGCAACTACGACGGCACGAACAAGCACCAAACCGAGATCGGCGCGGGCGCGTTCATCGGCAGCAACACCGCGCTGGTGGCCCCGGTGCGCGTGGGCGAAAACGCCCTGGTGGGGGCGGGGTCGGTCATCACAAAAGACGTGCCGGACAGCGCCCTGGCCATCGCCCGGGGACGGCAGAGCAATCTTCCGGGTCACGGCAAGAAACCTTGATTTTGGTGCCGGAAGGCGATAAGGACTAGTCATGGAACTTATCGAAAGGTTGGAAGCACGCTTTGAACAGCTTATGGCGCGCGTCCGGCAGTTGGAAGAGGAAAACCGGTCCCTGGCCGAGCAGAAAGAGGCCGAGACCGCAAAGAGGCAGGAAGTCCAGGAACGCATCGAGGCCCTTCTGGTGAAGGTGCAGGCATCGCTCGAAGAGCGGTAAGGCGAACAGAGCGCCATGCCTCGCTACACTATAACGGTCAATGGGCTGGAACTTTCGTTCAAGACGGATGCGGACGAAAAACGCATCCAGGCTGCCCAGACCCTGCTTGAGGATCGCTTCAGCGAACTGAGCAAGGATGGACGATATATAAGCAGGGAGAAACTGCTCACGCTTCTGGCCCTCGGGATAGCAGATGACTTTCTCGAACTTCGCCAGCGGCTGGAGGGCCTGGAGGCCCGGATGCAGGAGCTCTTGGAGAGGCAACAATAGGCCGGATTTCAGGCCTTGCGCATAGGGGAAACACGGGAGAAAACCCTGGGGAGTTCGTGATTGCTCTTGAGTTTTTGAGCCAATAAGCGTCAAAAGGGATCTGCTAGAGTGAGCCCGTGTGCATGCCCGCTGTAAAGCGGGGAGCCTGACGGCCAGCCGGTGGAACCCACCTCGTTACCGAGGTTCATAACTCCAGAACGACACGGCACCCCGGGGCACCATATAAGCCCACGGGTCCATTTCTTTTCCGCAGATGCGGCCCGAAAGACGCTTTCCCCCTCCGCATAAACGCCCACTGCCCTCCAAAGAGCTCCCGACAACGCAGAACGACCCGCGCGGGTGACGTCGCTTTCATGGCGCGTTTCGCCGCGCACGAATCAGGCCCGTCCAGGCCTGTCAACATAACCGGAAGGGAGCAGCGCATGACCGATTCCAGCCTGTTGCTCATCGCCCTGGATGCAGTGGCCCTCGCCGTGGGCCTCGTGGGCGGCTATTACTTCAGCACCTACGTCAGCAAAAGACGCAACCAGGACGCCCAGGAGTTCGCGACCCGCATCGTGGAGGAGGCCCGCAAGGAGGCCGAAGCCACGCGCAAGGAAGCCCGCCTCCAAGTCAAGGACGACATATTCACCCTGAAGAAGGAACAAGAAGAAGAGTTCAAGGAACGCGATCAGACCCTCAAGCGTGAGCAGGCGCGCCTCCAGGAAAAGGAAGAACGCCTGGAGAGCAAACTTGAGAAGGTCGCCCAGAAGGAATCCGGCGTGGTGGAGCTCGAAATGCGCCTCATCAAGCAGGAAAAATCTCTGGCCGAAAAGAAGGAAGAGCTGGCAGCCGTGGCCGACACCCACGAGCGCAAGCTGCAGGAGATTTCCGGACTCACCGTTGAGGAGGCCAAGGAACAACTCATGTCCGAGGTCGAGTCGCGCACCCGCCACGAGGCCGCGCGCATGATCCGCAACATCGAGACCGAGGCCAAGGAGAACGCCAGCAAGAAGGCCAAGGAGATCCTGTCCCTCGCCATCCAGCGCTACGCGGGCGACTACATCTCCGAGCAGACCGTCACCGCCGTGGCCCTGCCCTCCGAGGAGATGAAGGGCCGCATCATCGGCCGCGAGGGCCGCAACATCCGCGCGCTGGAAGCCGCCACCGGCGTGGACCTGATCATCGACGACACGCCCGAGACCGTAGTGCTCTCCGCCTACAGCCCGCTGAGGCGCGAGGTGGCCAAGCAGTCCCTGGAGCGCCTCATCCACGACGGCCGCATCCACCCCGCCCGCATCGAAGAAGTGGTGCGCAAGGTGGAGCAGGAGATGGACGTCAAGCTGCGCGAGATCGGCGAGCAGGCCACCTTTGACGTGGGCGTTCACGGCATCCACCCCGAGGTCGTCAAGCTCCTGGGCCAGTTGCACTACCGCACCAGCTATTCCCAGAACGTGCTCCAGCACTCCATCGAGGTCGCCTTCTTGTGCGGCATCATGGCTGCCGAGCTCGGCCTGGACGAAAAGATGGCCAAGCGCGCAGGCCTGCTGCACGACCTGGGCAAGGCCGTGGACCACGAGGTCGAAGGCCCCCACGCCGTCATCGGCGCGGACCTGGCCAAGAAGCACGGCGAAGTTCAGGAGATCATCCACGCCATCCAGGCCCACCACGAAGACGTGCCGCCGCAGACGGCCATCGCCACCCTGGTGCAGGCCGCGGACTCCCTGTCCGGCGCCCGCCCCGGCGCGCGCAAGGAGCTGCTCGAGAACTACGTCAAGCGCCTGGAGGAGCTGGAGGGCATCGCCACCAGCTTCAGCGGCGTTTCCAAGGCCTACGCCATCCAGGCTGGACGCGAGGTGCGCGTCATGGTCGACGCCGAGCGCGTGCCCGACGAGCAGACCTACCTGCTGGTGAAGGACATCGCGGCCAAGATCGAGAGCAACATGACCTACCCCGGCCAGATCCGCGTCACCGTGATCCGCGAAAAGCGGGCGGTGGGCTACGCCAAGTAGATCAGGACAAACAAGTCATCCGCAAAGGCCGGAGAGCACACGCTCTCCGGCCTTTTTTTCTGCCCCACCCTGCCCCGCCTGCGCCTTGCCTTCGGCAAGCCAATCACATATTATTCAAGAGTCCGGAGAGCCCTGCCAGGGCTCAAGCCACAACTACAACGCCGACGGAGGTACCCCCATGGCTGTCGAATCCCGAGAAAAACGCAAGGCCAAGGTTCTGGAAGTGCTGAACAAGGCGCGGGCCATGGAACTCTACGCCATCACCCAGTACATGAACCAGCACTACAACCTGGACGACAAGGACTACGGCGAGATGGCCGCCAACATGAAGCTCATCGCCATCGACGAGATGCGCCACGCCGAGATGTTCGCCGAGCGCATCAAGGAGCTGGGCGGCGAGCCCGTGACCCAGCTTGAGGGCAAGGTGGTCAAGGGCCAGGACGTGCGCAAGATCTTCATCTTCGACGCCGGGGTCGAGGACGCCACCATCGACACCTACAACCAGTTCCTGCAGGTCTGCCGCGAGGCTGGCGACAACATCAGCGTGAACCTGCTCCAGAGCATCATCGACGAAGAGCAGATCCACTTCAACCACTTCGACAACGTGGCCGACCACATCAAGAACCTGGGCGACGCCTACCTCTCGCGCATCGCAGGCACGCCGAGCACCACCGGCGGCACCACCAAGGGCTTCGCCCTCAAGCCCGGCGGCGGCGCTGGCGCGTAAGGCCCGCCCGCACCCCTTCAACCAGGCCGTCCAACGGGCGGCTCTGCAAACGGCCGTACAAGGCGGACAGGAGAGCCCCTCCCCTGTCCGCCTTTATTTTCGACCTTTGTTGACAAGAATATTCACTACTGATAATTATTCCTAATAATAGATACTGCCATGCTTTCTGAGCCTTGCGAAAAAGTGCAGCCGTGCTATGGTTCACAGGAAACACCGCAACCCGCGCTCCCTGCTTGGGGACAACAAACCGGAGGCGATCATGGCAAAAAAGAACCTCACCACCAACGCGGGCGCGCCCGTTGTCGACAACCAGAACATCATGACTGCTGGGCCACGCGGGCCAGCCCTGCTGCAGGACGTCTGGTTCCTGGAGAAGATGTCGCACTTCGATCGCGAGGTAATCCCGGAGCGGCGCATGCACGCCAAGGGCTCCGGCGCATATGGCACCTTCACCGTCACCAAGGACATCAGCAAGTTTACCCGCGCCAAAATCTTTTCCAAGGTCGGCAAGAAGACCGAAATGTTTGCGCGCTTCTCCACCGTGGCGGGCGAACGCGGCGCGGCCGACGCCCAACGCGACATCCGCGGCTTCGCCCTCAAGTTCTACACCGAGGAAGGCAACTGGGACCTGGTGGGCAACAACACGCCCGTGTTCTTCATCCGCGACACCATGAAGTTCCCGGACCTGAACCACGCGGTGAAGCGCGACCCGCGCACCAACATGCGCAGCGCCAAGAACAACTGGGACTTCTGGTCCAGCCTGCCCGAGGCCCTGCACCAGGTCACCGTGGTCATGAGCGACCGGGGCATCCCGGCCACATACCGCCACATGCATGGCTTCGGCAGCCATACCTTCAGCTTCATCAACGCCAAAAACGAGCGTTTCTGGTGCAAATTCCACTTCAAGAGCCACCAGGGCATCAAAAACCTCACCGACGCCGAAGCCGAGGCCCTTGTGGGCAAATGCCGCGAAAGCCACCAGCGCGACCTCTACGAGAGCATCGAAAAACGCGACTTCCCGCGCTGGACCCTGTCCGTGCAGGTGCTCACGGACCAGCAGGCGTCCAAGCTGCCCTACAATCCCTTTGACCTGACCAAGGTCTGGTACCATAAGGACGCCCCGCTCATGGAGGTTGGGGTGATGGAACTAAACAAGAACCCCGAGAACTACTTCGCCGAGGTGGAGCAAGCGGCCTTCAACCCGGCCAACGTTGTGCCCGGCATCTCCTTCTCGCCGGACAAGATGCTGCAAGGGCGGCTGTTCTCCTACGGCGACGCCCAGCGCTACCGCCTTGGCGTCAACCACCACCTCATCCCGGTGAACGCGGCGCGCTGTCCCTTCCACAGCTACCACCGCGACGGGGCCATGCGCGTTGACGGCAACCACGGCAGCACCCTGGGCTACGAGCCCAACAGCTACGGCGAGTGGCAAGAGCAGCCGGACTTCTCCGAGCCGCCTCTTGAGCTCTCCGGAGCCGCTGACCACTGGAACGCACGCGAGGACGACAACGACTACTACACCCAACCCGGCAAGCTCTTCCGGCTCATGACTGCGGAGCAGCAACAGGCCCTGTTTGAGAACACGGCCCGCGCCATGGGCGATGCGCCGGAGATGATCAAGCTGCGGCACATCGACAACTGCATGAAGGCAGACCCGGCCTATGGCGCTGGCGTGGCCAAGGCTCTGGGCATCAAGCCGCCAAAGAAGTAGCTGGCCCAAAGATTTGCAAGGGGCGTTCGCCAGACGCGGCCGGACGCCCCTTGCCGCGTTAGCCCGCCTCGCGTAAGGTCCCGGCCATGCGCATCCTGTACCTGGGCGACATCGTGGGCCGGCCCGGCCGCACCGCCGTCAAAAAGCACCTCCCCGCCATCCGCGAGGCCGAGGCCGTGGACCTGGTCCTGGCCAACGCCGAGAACGCCTCCGGCGGCCTGGGGCTCACGGCCGAGGGCGCGGGCGAGCTCTTCGCCACCGGCATCGACGGCCTGAGCTCCGGCAACCACATCTGGAAGTTCCGGGACATGCCCTCGTACATGCAGCGCGAGCCCCGGCTCACCCGCCCGGCCAACTACCCCCCAGGTCTTCCCGGACGCGGCTGGACCGTGCTGCAAAAGCCCGGCCTGCCCCCGGTGGCGCTCATCAACCTCATGGGCCGCACCTACATGCAGGCCATCGACTGCCCGTTCCGCACGGCCGATGCCATCCTGGCGGAGCTGGACGAGACGCAACCGGACGCGAAAATCCGCATCATCGATTTCCACGCCGAGGCCACCAGCGAAAAGGCGGGCCTTGGCTGGCATCTCGACGGCCGGGTCAGCGCGGTGCTGGGCACGCACACCCACGTGCAGACCAACGACGCGCGCCTGCTCAGAAGCGGCACGGCCTTCATGTCCGACCTGGGCATGTGCGGCCCCACGGATTCCTGCCTGGGCATGAGCATCCAGCCCATCCTGCGGAAGTTCTTGACTGCGGCCCCGGAACGGTTTGAAGTAGCCGACGGCCCGGTGGCGCTCACCGGCGCCATCCTCGACATCGACGACGCAACCGGCCAGGCGCGGAGCATCCACGCCTGGCGGTTCAATGCTTTCTAGGAGCTTGATTGTGAACATCTTTGACGAACTCTCCTGGCGCGGCCTGGTGCACCAGGTCTCCGACGAACCCGGCCTGCGCAAGTACCTCGAAACCCCTGGACAGAGCATGTACTGCGGGTTTGACCCCACGGCCGAAAGCCTGCACATCGGCAACCTCGTGCCGCTGCTGGCCCTGGTGCGCATGCAAAAGGCCGGGCACAGGCCCATCTTCCTGCTCGGCGGGGCCACGGGCCTCATCGGCGACCCCTCGGGCAAGGACAAGGAGCGCGAGCTCTCCAACGAGGCCGCGCTCAACGCCCGTGCTGCGCGCATTCAGAGCCAGGTGGAGGCCTTTTTCGAGCGCAACACCGGGGCCAAGCCCTGGGTGGTGAACAACTACGACTGGGTCAAGAAGATGAGCGCCATCGAGCTTCTGCGCGACGTGGGCAAGCACTTCACGGTCAACTGGATGCTGGCCAAGGACTCGGTCAAGGGCCGCATCGAGCGCGAGGAGACCGGCATCTCCTACACCGAGTTCAGCTACATGATTTTGCAGGGGTATGACTTCTACCACCTCTGCCACGAGCACGGCTGCCGGTTGCAGATCGGCGGCGGCGACCAGTGGGGCAACATCACCGCAGGCACGGAGCTCATCCGCAAGAAGCAGGCGGGCGACGCCTTTGCGCTGACCTTCCCGCTCATCACCACGGCCTCGGGGAAAAAGTTCGGCAAGAGCGAAAAGGGCGCCATCTTCATGAGCACCGCCCTGACCAGCCCCTATGCCTTCTACCAGTACTGGATCAACACCGAAGACTCGGACGTGGTCAAGTTTTTGAAGTACTTCACCTTCCTCACACAGGAGGAGATCGCCGGGCTGGAGGCCGAGCTGGCCCGCGCCCCGCAGGAGCGCGCCGCCCAGAAGGCCCTGGCCGCCAACGTCACCATCATGGTCCACGGCGAGGAAGAGCTGGCCAAGGTGCTGGCCGCCACGGACGCCCTGTTCGGCAAGGGCGACCTGCGCGCCCTGGACCACGGCACCCTGGCGGCGGCGCTGGAAGCCGCACCCGCCCACGACTACGCCTTTGCCGCCCTGCCCGACCTGCCGCAGCTGCTGGTGGACCTGGGGCTCTGCCCGTCCAAGGGCCAGGCCAGAAAGGACATCCAGGCCGGGGCCATCAGCCTCAACGGCGACAAGGCCACGGACGCCGCGCGCACCCTTACGGCAGACGACTTCCTGGGCGAGGTCAACGCCACCCACGGCGCCTTCGCGGTGTTGCGCAAGGGCAAGAAGAACTACGGGCTCGTCCGCCTGGGCTAACCCGGCTGTGCCAGCCAGGGCCGGGCTTCCAGGGAAGGGCTCACGTCGGGACAGGGCTTCCGGGAAGAGGCTCAGGCCAGGCGGGAACCGCCGAGGCGGAGCGCGGCCTTGAGCCCGGTGTGGGCCACGGCCCAGCCGCCGGTGATCAGCACCGGAGCGAGCTGGACTGCGTGCAGCAGAAGGGCCGCAGCCAGGGACTCCTCGGGCTGCTGCCCGAAGGTCGTGAGCGCGGCCATGAGGGCAGCCTCGTAGATGCCGACGCTGCCCGGCGTCGCCGGGGCGGACATACCGGCCAGCCCGACCACTGACACGGCCAGGACCTGCGCAAAATTCAGGTCCATGCCGAACACCCAGCCCAGCATCAGCCCATGCACGGCCACCCCGCCCAGCCAGAGGGGCACTGTCAGCAGGCCCAGGCCCAGGCTGAAGCCCAGGGACAGCCGCTCACGCAGGGCGCTCGACACCCCCAGAAGATACCCGGCCAGGCGGGGCCAGGGCAAAAGCCCCAGCAGCCTCTCCACAAGCCCGCCCCAGAACTTCAGCGCCAGCACCGCGCCCCAGACACCGGCCACCAGGAGCGCCAGCGGGGCGGCCAGCACCGAGCTGCCCAGGAGCGTGCCGGACAGCAGGGCAAGCAGCAGCAGCACATTGAGGTCGGCGAAGCGCTCCCAGAACACGACCTCGGTGACGCGGGCAAACCCGCCCGGCATGGCGCGGCAGAGAAGCGCCATCTTGGCCGCCTCGCCCAGCTTGGCAGGCAGCAGCATGTTCAGGAACTGGCCCAGGCTCTGGGCCAGGAAGACCGTGGCAAAGGGCGGCTCCCGGCGACACAGGGAATACAGCCGGAAAGCGCTGCCGAACCAGGTCACGCTGGCCTGGAACAGAAACACCAGGCCCACCTTCCACACCGAGATGCGCGCCAGGGATGCCAAGACGCGGGAGACGTCCAGAAATTTCAGGGCGTAGAAGACGCAGGCGGCAAGGATGGCCACCTGAACGAGGAACAGCAGAACGCGCTTCACTGCCCGCCCGGCCCGCAGGCTTTCGCGCAGACTTCCGGCCGGGCGTCCTCCCGCCGGTCCTCCTCGGGCTGGGCGTACTCCGGCACCAGACGCATGAGCAACGCGCGGATGGCTGCCCCATCCTGGGCCTGGGCCGCAGCTTCAAGCTCGGCGAGGCTCTCCTCCAGCACGCAGGCCACATCCGCCGGATCGTCGCCCAGGGTGCCGCCCAGGACCATGATCTTCTCGTGTTCCGTGCGCACCACGCCCTCGCCCTCGGTGATGAGCTCCTCGAAAATCTTTTCGCCAGGCCTAAGCCCCGTGAACACGATGTCCACGTCCACGCCCGGCTCCTTGCCCGAGAGCCGGATCAGGTCGCGGGCCATGTCCACGATGCGCACAGGCTCGCCCATGTCCAAGACGAAGATCTCGCCGCCCCGGCCCTGGCCCAGGCTCAAGGCCTCGGCCTGCCCCGATGCTCCTGCCTGCCCCAATGCTCCTGCCTGAAGGATGAGCTGGCAGGCCTCGGAGATGCTCATGAAGTAGCGGGTCATGTCCTTGTGGGTCACGGTGACCGGCCCGCCGCGCTCGATCTGCCGCCGGAACAGCGGCACCACCGAGCCGGAAGAACCCACCACGTTGCCGAAGCGCACGGCCATGAACCGCGTGCCCCCGCCCGCGAAACAGGCCATGAGGCGCTCGGTGACGCGCTTGCTCGCGCCCATGACGCTGGTGGGCCGCACGGCCTTGTCCGTGGACACGAGCACGAAGCGCTCCACCCCGGCCGCCACCGCCGCCCGCATCACCGCGCGGGAGCCCAAAATGTTGTTGGTCACGGCCGACCAGGGGTTCTCCTCCAGCATGGGCACGTGCTTGTAGGCCGCGGCGTGCAGCACCAGGGCGGGCCGGTGCGCGGCCATGACCCGGCGCATGAGCTCCAGGTCGGCCACGCTGCCGAGCACGCAGGAATAGTCCGTGAACGAAAGCTCCGAGGACAGCTCCCCGGCGATGGCGTACAGATTGTACTCCGAGAGGTCCACCAGCACCAGGCGCGCGGGCTTGAAGCGCACCACCTGGCGGCAAAGCTCCGCGCCGATGGATCCGCCGCAGCCCGTGACCAGCACCACCCGGCCCTTGATGGTGGCGGCAATGCCCGCCTCGTCCAGGGCCGCCTCGCTGCGGCCGAGCAGGTCCAGATAGTCCACGGGACGCAGGGTCAAGGCCACCTTGCCGTCGAGCAGCTCGCTGGTGGCGGGCAGGATGCGCTGCGGCAGGCCGGAAGCCTTGCACAGCTCCACGATGCGCCGCATCTGGGCCGCGCTGGCGTGGCTCACCGCGATGCACAGCTCCTCCACCCCCTGGTCCTCGGCCACGCGGGCCAGGTCGTCCACGCCGCCCAGCACCTCCCGGCCATGCAGGGAGCGCCCGCGCTTGGCCGGGTCGTCGTCCAGGAAGCCCACCACCTGGTAGTTCAGCTGCGGGCTGGAGGAGATCTCGCGCACCAGGCGCTCGCCCAGGCTGCCCGCGCCGATGACCAGGATGCGCCGGGGCGGATGCTGCGGGTTCTTCCAGGCGCTGGTCCAGGCCGCCGTGCGGGCGTAGAGGGTGCGGATGGAGAGCCGCACGCCCGCCGTAAACATCAGGCAGAGCAGGCCGTCCAGGGCCAGCACGCTGCGCGAGAACCCGGTGAAGCCGAAACGGAAGGCCACCAGGGCCACGAACAGGGCCGAGGCCAGCACCACTGCCTCGGTGAGCTTCCAGAAGTCCACCAGGCTGGTGTAGCGCCACATGCCCCGGTACAGCCCCAGCGCCAGGAACACGCCGAGCTTGAGCGGCAGGTCGTACTTGAGCAGGCCGACCAGCTGCATGCCAAAAGCGTTGGACAGGTTGAAGTCGAAGCGCAGCAGGTAGCTGATGGTCAGGGCCGCGGCAAAGCACAAACCGTCGGCCGCCAGCATCAGGTAGAAGTTCAGGTTGCGCGGGTTGAAGAGCATCTAAGCCCGCCCCTTGTGCCGGAAGCTCTTGATGATCCCGGCCACGCGCACCACGTCGTCCTGGGCCATGGCCGTGCCGGACGGCAGGCATAAGCCCCGCGCGAACTGCTCCTCGGCCACCGCGCCGCCATCTTTACCGGAGAACAGGCGGCAATCGGCGAACACCGGCTGCTGGTGCATGGGCTTCCACACGGGCCGGGACTCGATGTTCTCGTCCTCCAGGGCCTGGCGCACGGCCTCGGGCGTTGCGCCGAAACTTTGCGCGTCGATCTCGATCACCGTGAGCCAGCGGTTGGACTTGCCGTAAGCGGCCTCGGGCATGAAGGTGAGGCCCGGAAGTCCGGCCAGCGCCTGCTCGTACCAGCGGAAGATCTGCCGGCGCTTGGCCACGCGGGCCTCCAGCACGTCCAGCTGGCCCAGGCCGATGGCCGCCAGGATGTTGCTCAGGCGGTAGTTGTAGCCGATCTCCACATGCTCGTAGTGCGGGGCCGGTTCGCGCGCCTGCTGCGAGAGCTTGCGCGCATGCCTGATGAGCTCCCCGTCCTCCGAGGCCAGCATGCCGCCGCCGGAGGTGGTGATGATCTTGTTGCCATTGAAGGAAAAGATGCTGGCCTTGAGGCCGGGGAAGGCGCCGGCATGGGAGGCGTCATCCCCATGTCCATAGCGCGCGCCCATGGCCTCGGCCGCGTCGGCGATGACCGGCACGCCAAAGGGCGCGCAGATGTCGAGCAGACGCTGGTAGTCCGCGCACTGGCCGTAGAGGTCCGTGGGGATCACGGCCTTGACCCGGCGGCCCTCCGAGGTGAGGGCCGTGAGCGCCTCGCGCAGCAGGTCCGGGTCCATGTTCCAGGTGGCGCGGTCGCTGTCGATGAAGACCACCTCCGCACCCAGGAAATGCGCCGGGCTCACCGAGGCGATGAAGGTCAGGCTGGAGGCCACCACAACGTCGCCGGGGCCGACACCGAGGCAGTGCAGGGCCAGGTGCATGGCCGCAGTGCCGCTGGAGAGCGCCAGGCAGTGCGGCAGGCCCGTGGCCTCTGCAAAGGCCGCCTCAAAGGCGTCCACCTGCGGGCCAAGGGGCGCGATGTAGTTGCTTAAGAAGGCCTCGGCCACGCGGCGCTCCTCATCCCCGCCCATGTGCGGGGGCGAAAGGAAGAGTCGAGGTGTCTTGGCGTGGGTCATCTTATCAACTCCAATCCGCTCCGCACCGTTCAGGCCAACGGTTTCGCGGGCACGCCGCCCACGGTGGCCCGCTCAGGCACGTCGCGGATCACGGCGGTCCCAGCCCCAACCACGCTCCAGGCGCCGATGCTGATTCCAGGCACGGCGCAGGAGCCGATGCCCACCAGTGCGCCCTCGCCCACGCGGACGTTTCCGGCCAGATGCACGCCCGGCGCCACATGGCTGTGCGCCCCCAACACGCTGTGGTGGTCCACGCTGGCGCAGGTGTTCAGGATGGCGTTCTCGCCCACGCGGCCGCCGGTGTTGATCACCGTGCCCGCGCAAAGCACCGCGCCCTGGCTGACCACCACATCCGGGGCCAGCACGGCCGACGGGTGTATGGCCGTGGCGAAACGCTTGCCCGCGCCTGTCAGCTCGGCATAGAGCCGGGCGCGCACGGCGTTGTCGCCAATGCCCAGGATGATGCAGTCGTGCGGCATGGCCGGCAGGTCGGCCAGCTTGCCCAGCACATTCAGGCCCATGACGCGCGTGCCCGTGAGCGACGCATCGTCGTCCAGGAAGCCCACGATCTCCATCTCCCGGCCCTTGGTCCACATCTGAAAGAGCACGTCCGCCACGACCTGACCGTGTCCGCTTGCGCCCATGACGATGATCTTCATGCTGGCCCCTGGCGGCTGTCCGCCTTGTGTTGTTTCAAGCTCTCTACCGCCCCGCGGGCGTTTGCGTCAACGAACCAGCCAGGGGCTCCGCCCCTTGGGAACGAATAGCCTCCGGCGGCCAAAGGGCCTGAGGCCCTTTGGAATCCCCATTTGGCCGCGATTTCTGCGGCGGTCCCCGCCGCAGAAATCGCGGCGAGCAAATGAGGGGGTCCGGGGGGAATCATTCCCCCCGGCTGGGGGTTTGGGGGCAAAGCCCCCAAGAAATGCTCGCCTACTCCACGTCCAGCACGCGGCGTACGGCGCTGATGACGTCGGCCACGTCGGCGTCGGTGAGCCGGGCCGAGATGGGCAGGCTCACGGTCTGGCGACCCAGGCGCATGGCATGGGGGTAGTCCTCCGGCCGCCAGCCCAGGCGCTGCTGGTAATAGGGATGCTCCGGCAGGGACAGATAGTGCACGCCCACGCCGATGCCCTGCTTGGTCATGGCCGTGAGGAAGGCGTCGCGGGTGATGCCGCTGTGCTCCTTGCCCACCATGACGGAATAGAGGTGCCGGGCGTGCAGGGTGTCCGGCTCCTGGGGCGCGGGCAGGCCGATGCGCTTGCCCTCGGGCAAATCGGCGAAGGCCCGGTCATAGGCGGCCCAGACCGCCTCGCGACGGACGTGGTAGGCGTCGACACGCGGCAACTGGTGGATGCCAAGGGACGCCTGCAGGTCCATCATGTTGTACTTGAACCCGGCCTCGACCACCAGGTAGTGCTTGTAGCCCTCGTCGCCGAAGCGGTTCCAGGCGTCGGCGCTCATGCCGTGCAGGCCCAGCACCTTGATGCGGGCCAGGTCCTCCGGACGTTTGGCGATGACCATGCCGCCCTCGCCGGTGATGATGTTCTTGGTGACGTAGAAGCTGAAGCAGCCGAAGTCGCCCAGGGTGCCTGCCTTTTGGCCGTGGTAGGTGGTCTCGATGGCGTGGGCGCAGTCCTCGATGATGGCGAGGTTGTGCCCGTCCGCGATGGCCATGAGCATGTCCATGTCGCAGGGACGGCCCGCGAAGTGCACGGGCAGGATGGCCCGGGTGTTGGGCGTGATCTTGTCGAGGACCTTGGCCGGGTCGATGTTCATGGTCGCGGGGTCGACGTCGGCCAGCACCGGGATGGCCCCGGCGTGCAGGATGGCGTTCACCGTGGCGCAGAAGGTCAGCGGCGTGGTGATGACCTCGTCGCCGGGCTTCAGGTTCAGGGCCACCAGGGCCAGGTGCAAGGCGGCGGTGCAGGAATGCAGGGCGGCGGCGCCCTCCACACCCTTGTAGGCCGCGAAGTCGCGCTCGAACTGGGCCGTGCGCGGGCCGGTGCCGATCCAGCGGCTCTTCAGGCAGGCCACGACCTCGTCGATCTCGGCCTGCTCCAGTGCGGGCGAGCCAAAGACGAGGAAATTTTCCTTGGTGCGGACAGGAGGCTTCTCAGACATCAGGTGTTCCTTTTACTGGACAGACAAAGAGGACGTGTCGGCTGCCGAGAGCGGTACCAGAAGCGTCTGTGATGTTCAATCTCGGCCTTCCGGGCCTTTTGGGCTTTCCGGCCCGGGAGACTCCGGCCCAGGACGACCCGCCTCGGGCGGGGAGCCCAAAAACTCCGGCATCGTCGCCGCGCCGGCCGCGCTGACGCCCTCGCGCCGCAGCACCGCGCGCACCGTGCGCCACAGGATCGCCAGGTCCAGCCCAAGGCTGCGGTTGTCCACGTACCACACATCAAGCCGAAACTTCTCCTCCCAGGAGAGCGCGTTGCGCCCATTGACCTGGGCCCAGCCCGTAAGGCCGGGCGACACCTCGTGGCGGCGTGCCTGCTCCTTTGTGTAGCGCGGCAGGTACTGCATCAGAAGCGGCCTGGGGCCGACCAGGCTCATGTCGCCCGCGAGCACGTTGAAAAGCTCCGGCAATTCGTCCAGCGAGGTGCTGCGCAAGAACCGCCCAAAGGGCGTCAGCCGCTCGGCGTCCGGGCCGTCGCCGGGGAGCATGGTGCGGAATTTCAGGATGAGGAAGGGCTTGCCGTGCAGGCCGGGCCGCTCTTGGCGGAAGAACACCCCCGGCCCGAGCCGCAGGCGCACAGCCAGGGCCACGGCCAGCAGCACCGGGGAGAGCAGCGCCAGCCCCGGCAGCACCAGGGCCAGGTCCAGCAGGCGCTTGGCCGTCACCGGCCCGCCCCGGAGGCCTGGCCTGGGGAAGCGTTGCCTGCGGCGGCGTCTGGCTGGGCCTCCGCCGATGGGGAAGCGCCTGCGGGTTCGCCGCCTGCAAATTCTTCGGCCACGGGCGGAGCCTCGGCCAGTCCCAGGGCCACGAGCATGTCCCGCACCACGAGATCTGCGTCGAACTTCTCCTCGGCCAAGGCCCGGCCCGACGCGCCCATCTGGGCGATGAGCTCCGGTTCCTCGATGAACCGGGCCATGGCCCGCATGAGCGCGCCCGGTTCAAAGGGCGGAACGATAAATCCGGTGACGCCCTCCTCCACGGTCTGGCGGCAGCCGGCCACATCCGTGGTGACCACGGGCCGGCCCATGGCCATGGCCTCCAGCACGGAACGCGGGGTGCCCTCGCGGAAGCTCGGCAGCACGAACACGCTGGCGGCGGCAAGATGCGGGCGCACGTCGTCCACGGGGTCGAGGATCTCCACCACGCGGTCCTCGCGCCAGCAGCGCACCATGTCCTCGGGCACGGCGTCGGGCACGCAGTCCAGCGGCCCGAGCAGGCGGCAGATGGCCTGGGGGTGGCGCTGCTTGAGCAGGCGGCAGGCCTCGACGTACACGCCCACCCCCTTGGCCCAGAGCAGCCGGGCGATGCACAGAAAGATGGGCGCGCCGGTGTGGGCGTCGGCCAGCACGGGCAAGGCCGGGGCAAAATGGTCCAGGTCCACGCCAGACCCGGCCACCACGGCCACGCGCTGGCCCTGGCCGGTGATCCCCAGGCTGGCGAAAAGGTCGCGGTCATCCGGGTTCTGGAAGATGACCACCCGGTTGTTCTCCAGGGCCTTGCGGTACAGGCGCAGCACCAGCTCGGACAAGAGCCGCCGCCCGGTCCACCGCCGGGCGCCCTGCTCCGCCTCGAGTTCCAGGCCGCCGAAGGCGTAGCCCAGGCCCGTGATCAACGAGGCCATGACAGGCTTCTTCTCGGCCCCGCGCGCGGCCCAGCGCAAGGCCAGCGAGCCGTAGATCACCGGCTTGATGGTGTAGGCCAGGACCAGGTCCGGCTGGAGCTCCAGGAACTCCCGGCGCAGGGCCAGCAGCGTGCGCAGGTCCTGGCGCGGGTCGGTCCCGCCGCGCCGCATGGGGAAGCGGACAAGCTCCACGCCCATGGCGCGCAGGCGGATGGCCGTGTCGGGCGAGCCCGCCTCTTCCGGCGGGGCCAGGGCCATGACCTTGTGTCCGCGCGCCACCAGTGCGCGCAGGAGCGGCCCGCGAAAGTTCACGAGGGATGGGGCATAACCGGCGACGACAACGATGCGCATGGCAGCCTTCTATCCTGAAATTCCGGCGTTTTCCAGCCAGGATTGGAACATCAAAACGGGCCAGAGCCGGTACTGGCGGTTGAAACGGCCGGACTGGTGCTCACCCCAGGCTCTCGCCACGGGCGCGGGCTGGAAATACCCCTCGCGCGCAAGCCGGGCCGGGTCGAGAAGCCCTGCGGCCCAGTCCTTGAGCTCCCCGCGCAGCCAGGCGTCCAGCGGCACGCCAAAGCCCATCTTGGGCCGGTTCCACAACTCCGGAGGCAGATAGCGCGCCAGGAGCCCGCGCAGGGCCTGCTTGCCCTGGCCCGAACGCACGCGCATTTCGGCGGGCAGGCTCCAGGCGAACTCGGCCACGCGGTGGTCCAAATACGGCGCGCGCGACTCCAGGCCCACGCTCATGGTGGCGCGGTCCACCTTGGTCAGGATGTCGCCGGGCAGGTACCAGGCCGCGTCCAGGTACTGCATCCAGGCCGTGGAGCCCTGGGGGCAGAGCCTGGCCTCGGGCCAGGTTCCGGGCTGGCGCAAGGCCCAGGGGGCCTCGGTCACGCCGGGCACCAGCAGGCCGGGGTCGGGCCAGGCCGAGACCAGGGCCGCATAAAAGGCCGGAGGCACGCGCGCGGGCAGGGCCTGGGCCAGCTTGTGCAGCTTCTCGCCCGGCAGGCGCTGTTTGGCCTGGGCGGGCAGCACGAACGACAGGGCCTTGAACACCCGGTCCCAGGCCCTGGGCGACACGGACTGCAGGAGCCCGGCCATGGTGCCGCGCAGGCCCACGGGCAGCCCGGCCAGGCGCGCCCAGAGCGCGGGTGCGTGGACATGGCGGTTGTACCCGGCAAAGAGCTCGTCCCCGCCGTCGCCGGACAGGCAGACCGTGACGTGCCGGCGCGTGAGCTCGGCCACCAGCCGCGTGGGCAAGAGCGAGGCGTCGGCAAAGGGCTCGCCCGCGATTTGGGCCAGCCTAGGTACCAGATCCAGGGCGTCCTTGGGCCCGGCCATGAGCGTGGTATGCTCGCAGCCCAGATGCCGGGCCACGGCCTCGGCCTGGGCCGACTCGTCGTAGGCCGCGTCGGTGTAGCCGATGGTGAAGGTGCGCACGCTGCCGCCCCCGCTCATGGGCGCCTGCTCGGCCATGAGCGCGGTGACGAGGGAAGAGTCGATGCCGCCAGACAGGAGCGCGCCCAGCGGCACGTCCGCCACCATCTGGCCGCGCACGCTCTGGCGCAGCAGGCCCAAGAGCGCGTCCTGGGCCTCAGTCTCGCTCCCGGCAAAGGGCGAGGCCAGTCCGGCCTCCACCGCGCCCGAAAGCGACCACCAGGGACGGGGCGCAGGCAGGTCGCCACGCTCGGCGTCGGCCAGGCGCAGGCTGACGAGGTGCCCGGCCGGGAGCTTGCGCACCCCCTCCAGAATGCTGTGCGGGGCTGGCACGCAAGACAAGCGCAGGTACAGGGCCAGGGCCGCGCGGTCCACACGGGCCGTGAAGCCAGGCGCGGCGGTCAGTCCCGGCAGCTCCGAGGCGAACAAGAGTCTGCCCTGGCTCAGGGCGTAGTACAGGGGCTTTTCGCCCAGGCGGTCGCGGGCCAGGACCAGCGTGCGCGCGCGCGTGTCCCACAGGGCCAGGGCGAACATGCCCACCGTGCGCTTCAGGCCCTCCTGCGCGCCCCACAGGGCCAGGGCCTCAAGCAAAATCTCCGTGTCCGAGTGCCCGCGCCAGGCGATGGCCGGACGGCCGGAGTAGCTCCGCGCGGCCTCGATCTGGGCGCGCAGGTCGGCGTGGTTGTATATCTCGCCGTTGTAGCACAGGACGTAGCGGCCGCAGTGGCTGACCATGGGCTGGCGGCCCTGGGGCGAGAGGTCGAGGATGGACAGGCGGCAGTGGCTGAAGCCCAGATGCCCGGACGGATCGGCCCAGAGGCCGTGGTCGTCCGGGCCGCGATGGGTCTGCTGGTCGGCCATGCGCGCCGCCGCCTCGGTCAGTTCCGCCGGGGTGAGCGCGCCTGTGGCGTCGAGGATGCCTGAAATGCCGCACATAATACGAAGACTCGTACCAGTTCGCGGCTGGGGAGGCAATGCGCGCCCGGCCCAGCCAGCCTCGGCCAGGAGGCACATGCGCGGGCTTTACAGCCACCCCGGCCAGGAGTAACAAGCGCGGGTGCACCACTCGGCCCGCGCGGGCGCTCCCCAATACACGCGCGCCGACCACCCCCCGGAGGCCCCCCCCAAATGGAAACAGCACTCACCGCCTGGCTCATCTACATCGGCACCGGCGCCTTTGCCGGAGCCCTGGCCGGGCTTCTCGGCATCGGCGGAGGGCTCGTCATCGTGCCCATCCTGCACATCGCCTTCCTCGCCCAGGGCCTGCCCGGGCCCTACATCCAGCACCTGGCCCTGGGCACATCCATGGCCACCATCATCTTCACGTCCCTCTCGTCCATGCGCTCCCACCACAAGCGCGGGGCCGTGCTCTGGCCCGTGTTCAAGGCCCTCACTCCAGGCATCCTCATCGGCTCCTTTTTGGGCTCCAAGCTGACGGCCTTTTTGTCGACCCGGTTCCTGAGCGGCTTCTTCGTGGTCTTCCTCTACTACGTGGCCACGCAGATGATCTTGAACATCAAGCCCAAGGCCACGCGCAACGTGCCCGGCCCGCTTGGCATGTTCGGCGCGGGCGGGGCCATCGGCGGCCTCTCCAGCCTGGTCGGCATCGGCGGGGGCACCATGACCGTGCCCTTTTTGACCTGGTGCAACGTGGCCATGCACTCCTGCATCGGCACCGCGGCCGCAGTGGGACTGCCCATCGCCCTGGCCGCCACGGCCGGGTTCATTTGGGGCGGCATGAACACGGACCTGCCCGGCATGGCCGGGGGCTACCTGGGCTTCATCTACATTCCCGCCTTCATAGGCATTGTCGGGGCCAGCGTGCTCACCGCACCCCTGGGCGCAAAGCTGGCGCACAACCTGCCGGTGGCCAAGCTCAAGAAGGCCTTTGCCTGCCTGCTCGTCATCGTGGCCACCAGAATGCTCTGGAGCATGTTCTAGACCAGCCCGTACGGCACGGCCTGGACAGCTCAAGCACACGTTGTCCAGGCCGGGTCATTCAAGCCGAGCCATTCAGGCCCAGTCATTCATCCCTATTTTCGGGTAGAGTGTTCAGGCCGAGCAGCTCATGCGGCCAAAGGGATTGGCAAACTGCTCCAGGTGCGGGGCCGTGCGGAAGCGGTAGACGGCCCTGGGCAATACCACAGGCACGGCGTCCGGCGCGGCCTTGACCGACACGGCCTCCGGGGAGAACTCCAGCCACATGGCCACGGGCTCGCGCTCGCTGTTGCCGCAAAGGCTCTCGCGGTTGCCCGGCGTGAAGCGCAGCTCTTTGCCTTCCGGACCAATGGCCACAAGCTGCGTCAGGCTGGTGGCCACGCGCGCCACTGAGCCGTCCGGCGCAAACCCCAGGGAATTCGAATCCCCGTGGATCCCGCAGGCGTCCAGGTCATACGCCCGTACCAGGCCCACGGGCGTGGCCACGCTCTGGGGTTTGGCCGGCTCCACGCTCTTCACCGAGCCATCCGGCCGGAAACTCACCCCCACGCGCACCGAGAGCACCCCGGCCGGGGTGGCCACGTCCAGGATCTCGCCCGGCCAGAGGGTCAGGCTGTGCAGGCTGCCGTCCGGGCGAAAGCTCGCGCTGATGAGCCGCGCGGTCACGGGGCCAAGCGGCGTGGCCAGGGTCACCGGCCCGGCCAGGCGGCCCTCGTCCTCCTCGGTCCAGTATCCCGAGAGCTTGCCGTTCAGCGGGAACACGCGGGCCAGCGCGCCGCTTTTGTGGAAGGTCACCAGCTCCGCCGACAGGGGGCCTGCCGGGGTCGGGATCTCGGTGGGGGTCTCCAGCGGCAGGTGCCGCAGCGCGCCGTTGTCGTAGAAATACAGGGCCTGCACAGTGCGGCGGCGCAGATCGTCCGTGCTGTGCTGGGCCGGCAGCGCGCCAAGGGACGTTTCGAGCAGCACCGGGCCTGCGGGCGCGCAGGACTTGAGCTCCCCGGTGTCGTGCCACTCCAGGCATCCGGCCACCGGAATCTCGCCGTAACGCGTTGTCACTGTCTCCATGCGGCACCTCTTTGCCCCTGACAAAGCAAGGAGAATGCCAACAAGTTGCAGCATTATTCCAGCATGATGCAAACGAGCCTACAACGACAATCCACACTTTTGCGGCCCGTTCCGACACTTTCGTAGCCGCCGGGCCCCGGCGGGGCAGTCCGAAAGGTTCGCAAATACGGGACGCACGCGCGTCCGGCCACAAGAACGTCACACAAGGGCTGCGGGCTCAACTCCTGCCGCTTCCCAAAGATTTTGCCCGCTGCCTGCTCGTTTTGCTTCGCCTCGCTTGAAAACCGACAGGCCGCCCCGGCGTTTTCGCTGGAGCGGCCTGTTGGCGTGAAGGGGATTTTAGCGGCAGCCGCCAGGTGAGCGGCCTGCAAATCTTGCGGATGGCGACAGCAGGGATACGAGGCATCGCTCCGTTGGCCGCAGCTCTTTTATCCCTTGCAGCGATGCTTCAGGTTCTGGCCTTCCTTGATGAAGACCACGGCCTCGGCCAGGTTGGTGGAGAGGTCGCCGATGCGCTCCAGGTGCCGCGAGGCCATGATGACGTGCACGCTGCGCTCCACGATGCGCGTCTCGTCGACCATGGTGTTGATGGCCTCCTTGAGCACCTTGAGGGACAGCTCGTCGGCGGTGTGGTCCATGGCGCAGAGCTCCCCGGCCAGGGCCGTGTCCTCGTCCACGAAGGCGCGGATGGCCTTGGTCAGCATCTCCTGCACATGGGCGCAGAGGCGCTCCATGCGGGCATTGGAGGGCAGAGGCGGCCGGGTGGACAGAAACAGGGTGCGGTGGGCCAGGTTGACGCACTCATCGCCGATGCGCTCCAGATTCACGGTGAGGCGCATGGACCCGATGATGAAGCGCAGGTCGCAGGCCATGGGCTGGTCCAGGGCCAGAAGCTCCAGGTTGAAGGCGTCGATGGCGTCTTCCATGTCGTTGATGGCCGTGTCGTTCATGACCACGCTTTCGGCCAGGTCGGTGTCGTTCTCCAGATACGCGCGGGTGGCGTCGCGTACGGCCTGCTCGGTCAGGGCGGCCATGCGGAGAACCTGCATGCGCAGATCTTCAAGCTTCTGAGTGAAATGGACGCGCTGCTGCATAGTGCTCCCCCTAGCCGAAGCGGCCGGTGATGTAGTCTTCTGTCTGCTTGTTGCGCGGATGCGTGAAGATGGTCCGCGTGTCGCCTTCCTCAATGAGCTTGCCGAGGTAGAAGAAGGCCGTGCGGTCGGACACGCGCGCCGCCTGCTGCATGCTGTGGGTGACGATGATGATGGTCAGGTCGCGCTTGAGCTCATGAATCAGGTCCTCGATCTTCTGGGTGGCGATGGGGTCGAGCGCGCTGGCTGGCTCGTCCATGAGCAGGACCTCGGGGCGCACGGCCAGGGCGCGGGCGATGCACAGCCGCTGCTGCTGCCCGCCGGACAGCCCCAGGGCCGAGGACTCCAGGCGGTCCTTGACCTCGTCCCAGAGGGCGGCCCCGCGCAGGGAGGCCTCCACGTTCTGGTCCAGGACGCGCTTCTCGTTCACGCCGTTGACGCGCAGCCCGTAGGCCACGTTCTCGTAGATGGTCTTGGGGAAGGGGTTGGGCTTCTGGAAGACCATGCCGATGCGCCGCCGGAGCGTCACGACGTCCACGCCGGAGGCGTAGATGTCCTCTCCGTCCAGGGTGAGCTGTCCGCTGACCCGGGCGCCGGGAATGAGGTCGTTCATGCGGTTGATGCAGCGCAGGTAGGTGCTCTTGCCACAGCCCGAGGGACCGATGAGGGCCGTTACCTGATGCTCCTCGAAGTTCAGGTCCACCTGGTGCAGGGCGTGGAAGGTCCCGTAATGGAAGTCCAGGGATTGTGACGAAACCTTGATGTTGGGCATTGTTTCTCCGTGCTCTGCTGGACAGGGCCAGCCGGGACGCGTCCCGGCTGTGCCGCTGCCGACCTGGTGGAATTACGCACCAGACGCGACGTCTGGGCCACGGAAATGTTACGATTCAGTGACGCCGACGCTCCAAGCGGGCAGGCCCGGCGAAATCAGCTCGGCTTGAGGTGCAAGGCCAGCGGGATGGTCACGGTGACGCCCTTGTCCCCGCTCTCCACCTTGGGCAGCATGTCCGGGTCCACCGCGCCCTCGCGGAACTCCACGGCCAGGCGCAGGCGGTCGGGGTGCTCGCCCACGACGACATTCTTCACCGGGCCGGTGCCAAAGCGCAGCACGGACGGGCCTTTCTTGCGCCAGGGGCCGCGCAGGTCCACGGCCAGCTTGCGCGGGGCCTTGACCCCGAAGAAGGTCACCTGCTCCACCGGACCGTTGGTGGCCACGCGCAGGATGACGTGGTCGGACTGGAACTCCATCTCCACATCGCCAACGAAGTTCCCGCCCTCGGGCAGGGCCAGGGGCTCGTGGGGCGCGGGCGCGGGCGGGGTCTCCAGAGCCAGGGGGTCGATCTTGGGAACGGGCTTGGGCTTGGGCTCCGGTTTCGGCGCGGCCTCAGGCTTTGGCGCGGCCTCAGGCTTTGGCGCGGGCGCGGCCTTGGGCGCTTCGGCCTTGGCGGCCTTGGGCTTGGCAGCGGGCTTGACGGATTCGGCCTTGGCGGGCGCGGGCGCGGGTTCAGGCTTGAGCGCTTCGGCCTTGGCGGGTTTGGGTGCGGGCGCAGCCTTCTTCTCGTCCATTGCAGGCTTGGCGTCCTTGGGGGCTTCCGCTGCGGGAGTCTCCTGCGGGGGCGCAAGGCGCACGGTCTTCTCCACGGGCAGGCGCACCTCGTACCCTGCGGCCAGGGCGCTTCCAGCCCAGACCAGCACACACAACATGGCTCCCACGACCAGTCCCTTGTGTCCGAAACGCTTCATCATTCCCCGCATCCCCCACTGTTGTTGCGTTTGCCATGAACCTACACGATCTCCAGACGCTTGGCAAAGCCGGGCTACAACGCGTCCCAAAAATCCGCCAGGCGTCCGGCCACCTTGGCCTCGGACCAGCGCTCCTCCACGAACCGCCGCGAGGCCGCGCCGATCTCGCGGCAGCGCTCCAAGTCCCCGGCCAGCTCCCGCAGGCGGGCGGCCAGCTCGTCCCGGTTGCGCGCCACGACCCAGGGCAGATCCTCCGTGCCGGAAAACTCCGCCACGTGCTGCCGGTTCCACGCGTCCAGCCCAGCGATGACCGCCAGCCCCTGGCTCAGGCCCTCCAGGCTGCTGACCCCGTAGTAGCCCTGCATGTGGTCGAAGAGCACGTGGGCGGCCTGCTTGCGCGCCAGGCACTCTGCATTGGGCACGTTGTCGATGAGGTCCAGGCGCAGGTCCAGCCCGGAGCGGGAAAGTTCGTCCACCACGGCCAGAAGGTCGTCGGTGTTCTTCAGATCCTTGCGCGTGGGCGAGTGCGCGATATTGAGCGGGCCGAACCATTGGCGCTCCGCAGGCCGGAAGAGGGCCTCCTGCTCGTGCACCAGGTTGGGCTGCCAGCGCGCCTCGGGCATCATGCGCAGGAGGTCCGGGGTGCTCACCAGCAGATTGTTGCGGCCCAGCGCCCGGTACTTGGCGCGGAAGCGCTCCGGGTCGCTGCGGAAGTCGTGGTGGCCGTGCTCATGGTGCACCACGGCCTTGCCCGCCAGAAAGTCGGCCGGGAGAAATGGCCCCAGGCGCAGGTGCTCGTCAGCGGTCATGTGGAAGTGCAGCACGTCGCTGGTCTTGAGTAGCCGCTCCAGCTCCGCCAGGCCGGCCTCGTCCAGATCAGGGACATGGAGGTCCTTGCCCCAGGAGTGCGTGTAGCGCGTCTCCAGGGTGACGAGGCGGCAGGAGTGGCGGTCGTCCCGTTCAAGGCGGTTCACCGCCCGGCAAAAGGCGATGCCCGTGCCTGCGGGGTCGTTCACCGCGATCATCAGGATCTTCAACGCGCGGACTCCACGGCCTTGAGCTCATGCGAGCGGTCCTGGGACAGGTCAAGCCCGCCCAGGCCACCCTTGGGCAGCAGCAGCTCCAGGCGGCGCAGGCTCGCCAGCCGGACCGTGCCCGCACCCAGGGTCAGTTCCAGCACATGCCCGCCGCGGGTTCGGTCCTGGGTGAGGAAATGCCAGTGCCAGCCGGGCACGCCCAGGCCGCGCACGTAGTCCGGGCCACGCAGGCCCACGAGGGTGCCGCGCGCCTGGGAGAACTCGAACACCGACTGCTCCTTGGCCACCACGGCCAGGGGGCGGTAGGGCTTTGACTGGCGCGGCACGCTGCGCGCCTTGAGCGCGGTGAAGACACCCTCCACGCGGACCGCGCCGAACAGGCTGGTGTCGCCCAGGGCCTTGTCCATCCAGGCCTCCAGGTCCTTCAGGCCCAGATTCTCGGGCAGGGCAAGGGCCGGGCCGGGCTTGAACCAGGCCACCTGGGCAAAGGGCGTGGTCACGCGCAGGTCGGCGCGGCGCACCAGGCCGCTTGCAGGCACCTGGTAGACCACGCCGTCCAGGATCACCATCTCGCCGTCCAGGGCGTCAAAGGTGCCCAGGCCAATGTCGCCCAGGCGAGGCAGCTCGCGCACAGGGACAGAGCCGTCATAGCCACCGGCCAGAAGCGCGTCGATGACGCCTATCTGCACCAGGGCCGGCGTTTTCAGCAGGTTCGCGGCCTGGACAGGCCCCACCGGAAGCAGCATCGCGCAGAGCACGAGCCAGGAGAATACGCTGCGCCACTTCTTCATGAACGATCCTCCCCGTTGGACTTGTGGAGCGTCTTGACCCAGACGTCCCCGGTGTGGGTCAGAAACAGGAGCTTGCGGCCCCGACAGCCACCCGTGGCCGAGCGCGCGACCCGGATGCCGTGGTCCGCCAACCGCTCCTGCACGGCAGAGAGGTTGCGGCCGCCGATGTCGTAGAGGTTGCAGCGCTCGCCGCTCATGATGCCCGAGGCCCCGCCAAAGACCTTCACCACCAGGTCCTCCGGGGCGATCCTGAGGCGCATGAGGCTGGCCAGCATGCTCTCCACGGCGGTGTCCACGAAGCGGCAGACCTGGGGGTCCTTGCCGCGCACGTTGAACTTGGCGCTGTCTGGCAAAAAAGCGTGGCAGATGGCCCCGATGAGCCTATGCGGGGCGCACATGGTCACGGCCACGCAGGAGCCCAGCACAGTTGTCACAAGGGTCGGCTGCACCCCGAGGTAGCAGTCGCCCGTTTGCAAGAAGACCTTGGGAAAGTTGTGGAATTCAATCACGCCAGCACACCCCGGAAGCCCATTCAGGCCCGTCAGGCATCATCAAGCCATCCGCCCGCCCTGTCAACTGCTTCGGCGGAGACCGCCAGGAGCTATTCTTGGTGCTCGGCGAAGCGGATGTGGAAGGCCGCCGCGTAGAAGTGGTGGAAGAAATCTACGTATTCAAGGTGGATATGGCTGGGTACGGAAATGCGGGAGGGCGCGAAATTGATGATGCCCTTGATGCCTGCGCCCACAAGATAATTGGCGGCGCGCTGGGCGCGTTCCGGCGGGGTGGTGATGATGCCGATTTCAAGGGAGAGTTCCTTGACCTTGGCCGGGAGTTGGCGCGAACAGACGATTTCCATGCCCTCGACGATCTCGCCGATCTTGTACGGGTCGCAGTCAAAGGCCCCGCGGATGATGAAGCCCTTGCGCGAAAACTCGCGGTGGCGCAGAAGCGCGCGGCCCAGGTTGCCCACGCCCACAAGGCCGCAGTTCCAGGCGCGGTCGATGCCGAGCGAACGCTTGATGGAGGTGATGAGGTCCTGGACGTAGTAGCCCACCCCACGCACGCCGAACTCTCCGAAGTAGGCCAGGTCCTTGCGGATCTGCGAGGAGTTGACGGAGCAGGCCTCGGCCAGGCGTTCGGAAGAGACCACATCCGTGCCTTCGCGCTTGAACTCGGAGAGCACCTGGATATAGGTGGCCAGACGGGCGATGGTAGCTTTCGGAATATGCTCGCTCTTCATGGCCTTGTACCGGTTGGGAATGTGAATTTTTTAACAATTCTTCCGGAAAAAAGGAGGCCTTGCGGCCTCCTTGATTCCAAAAACAAGCCTTGGGTAATTAGGCGCCCAGGGGCTTCACGAAGAGCAGGATCAGGTTGACGACCAGGGCGTAAATGGCCAGGGACTCGATGAAGGCCAGGCCCAGGATCAGGGTGACGGTCAGCTTGCCACCGGCTTCGGGGTTGCGGGCGGTGCCTTCGCAGGCGGCCTTGAGGCCCATGCCCTGACCGAGACCGCACAGACCGGCGGCAATGGCCATGCCAATGGCGGTGGCCCAGGCGGCGGTGGGGCCGACAGCGGCGACAGCGGCGGCAGCGGCCGGGGCGTCAGAAGCGTAGGCAGCGGAAGCAACCAGAACCATAGCCAGGGTCATCAGCAGAGATTTACGCATAGCAATGAACTCCTTAAGGTATTTATGTGTTGGTCAAGCGACCATTTCCCCAAGTTTAGTGGGCGTGCTCCAGCGAACCCTTCAGATAGATCATGGTCAGCATGAAGAAGATGAAGGCCTGAATGGTCTTTCCCAGGATGAACAGGAAGTACATGGGCAGGGTTCCGAGCACCGGAGCCAGCACGAAGAGCAGCACCAGGACGATTTCCTCGCCGCGGATGTTGCCGAAGAGACGAAGCGTGAGCGAGAGCGGCCGCGCCAGGTGGCTGACTGTCTCAAGGATGAGCATGAGCGGGGCCAGGAAGATGACCGGGCCCATGAAGTGCTTGATGTAGCCGAAGCCCCACTTCTTGATGCCAATATAATTGTAGTAGACGAACACCGAGATGGCCATGGCCGCGTTGGTGTTCACGTTGGCGGTGGCGGCGTCGCAACCGGGAATGAGGCCGATGTAGTTCATCACCAGAATGAAGATGAACATGGCAGAGAGGAACGGGAAAACCTTGCGGCCTTCCTCGCCGATGTTGAGGACGACAAAGTCCTCCAATCCGCCGATCACGGTCTCAAAGACGTTCTGCAACCCCCCGGGCACCAGCTGAAGCCGGCCGCGGAGAATGAAGCCGCAGGAGAACAGAATGATCATGGCCAACCACATGTAGTACACATGCGGCGGCAAATGCAGCCCGAGCTGCTGGTCGATGAGGACCGAATACGTCAGCGGATGCGGAAGTCCTGCAGCCATTTGTTACGCCTCCTTCCCGTTCCCTGTGGCGGGAACCTTGTGCCTGATCTGGAGAACCCCCCAGAGAGTGGCGTTTATAACCACCGTGGAGAGTCCGGCCAAAAGTCCGAATACCGATGCCCCAAGCCATGCCACCAAAGCGGCGATGGCAACCCCGGTCAATACCAGCCTGCCGTAAAAAAGCGTCAGAAGCGTGAACACCGCGCCATCCCTGACCTTCACCAGCGCCTGGGCGGCCTTGGCCAGCCACCAGAAATTCACGCTGATGATCAAGGCGCCTGCCGCAAACGAGAGCCCCCAGGAGGAGAACCCCGTAGCCAGGCAGACCAGCGCCGACCCGCCCGCAGCCAGAAGGATCTGGTTGCGCATGAGGCTGCGCGCGTCTGCCAGGGCAAAACCCCGGCGGTACAGCACGGCATCAATCTTCTGGACAAGCGTCCCCTGCATCATTTCCCCTGGCGGTCAGAGCCGCCCTTGGCGTCGTCACCATCCGGACCGGAAGCCGGGCCGGAACTTTGCGCATCCGCGCCCCGCTGGAGGCGCATGGCCTCGCGGTACACATCGCGAAAGCCCGCGATGATCCCCAGCAACAGGAAGATGATGAGCATCCAAGGCTTGGTGCCGAGCCACTCATCAAGATAGTAGCCCATGGCCAACCCGATAAAGGTCGCTACCACGAGCTGCATCCCGATGGTTGCAACGTTGCCGAAGAGCTCCATTGCCTCAGAGGGCTTGTCCCGCTTGAAAAAGAACATTGAGAACCCCGGGCAACCTTTGTGCCGGTCGCCATGCCGGACGTTCATTTCTTCACAAGGAGGAACACCTAGCACAAGCGACCCTGCCAGTCAATGAGGTTGCGCCAATGAACGCACCTTTTTCTCGCTTTTCCCCCTCGCCCGCGCCGCCCGGACTCTAGTGACATTCGACGCGGAAGCAAGTACATTCCATCCTGCACGCGCTCTTGCCCGAAACCTTACACTGGACTGCACATGACCGACAAGAATGACCAGACTCCCCGCCGCACTGCCCGGCCCTTGCCGCCGGAAAAGCTCCGCAACCGTCTCGACCCGGCCAGCATCCGCCAACCCGACAGCAGGGGCATCATCCGCAAGAACGGCCAGGACGAGTTCCAGCCCCGGGCCATGCAGGCCCTTCGTCTGGCCCTTCAGATCCCCGGCAACGAGTACAACGTCTTTCTCGCCGGCGAGCCCGGCCACGGCCGCACCCATTTCGTGCGCCAGTTCCTGGCCCCGGAGGCCGCCAAGCGCGCCGTGCCGCCGGACTGGCTGTACCTGCACAACTTCGACGACCCGGACCGGCCCCTGGCCGTCAGCCTTCCCGCGGGCCAGGGCCGCGTCTTCAAGACCGGCCTCGGCAAGGCGCTGGCCGACGTGCGCTCGGCCATCGCCGCGCGCTTCGACCAGGAGGCCTACCGGCGCAAGCACGAGACCCTGTTCAAGCGCTTCTCGGCCAAGCGCGACAGCATCTTCAGCAAGATGGAGGCCACCGCGCGCGGCAAGGGCTTCGCGCTCGACATGGACGACACCGGCGGGCTGACCATCATGCCGCTGGTGGGCGGCAAGGTCATGGGCGACGACGAGTACGGCCGCCTGGCCCCCGGGCGGCGCAAGCTGCTGAAGAGCAAGGGCGAGCGCCTCCTCCAGGAGATCGGCGTGTTCCTGCGCAAGCTCACCCAAAGCGAGCAGGGCTTCCGCCAGGGCGAACTCAAGCTGCACCGCGAGATCGCCCAGGCCGCGCTGACCGAGCACCTCTCCCCCCTGCGCCGCGACTTCGCCCTGATCCCGCGCCTGCTGGAGCACATGGCCGCCGTGGAGAAGGACATCCTCGAAAACGTGGACACCTACCTCCCGCGCGACGCGGCCGACGACGCGCCCCTGCCCGCGCCCGGCACCCCGCCCCCAGGCCCGCACCAGGAGCCGCACGCGCCCGTCCACCCCCAGGGCGACGACACGAACTACCGCCACGAGGTGAACCTCTTCGTGGACAACGGCAAGGTCGCCCAGGGCAAGCTCGGTGCGCCGGTCATCATCGAGGACCACCCCACGGCCTTCAACCTCCTGGGCAGCATCGAGCGCGAGAGCGAGCTCGGCGCGTTCTACACCGACTTCACCCTGGTGCGCGCAGGCAGCCTGCACCGCGCCAACGGCGGGTTCCTCATCCTCAACGTCGAGGACCTGATGGGCAACCAGGGCTCCTGGGAGGGCCTGCTGCGCGCCCTGCGCCTGGGCCGCCTGCGCATGGAAGATCCCGGCGATTCCGAGCAGGTGCGCGTGCGCACCATCGAGCCCGAGCCCATCGAGCTCTCCCTGCGCATCATCTTAGTAGGAACGGACGAGGCCTACGAGGCGCTGCTCACGGCCGACGACCGTTTCCGCAAGCACTTCAAGCTCAAGGCCCACCTCCAGGGCACGGCCCTGCGCACGGCCGCGGGCATCCGCCACTTCCTCTCGTCGCTGTGCGGCATCATCGACAAGGCCGGGCTGCCGCCCTTCAGCCGCGAGGCCTTGGCCGGGCTGGTGGACCACGCCAGCCGCCTGGCCGAGGACCAGAAGCGCCTGTCCTTGTCCTTCACCCAGGTGCGCGCGCGCATGGTGGAGGCCGCGGCCATCGCCCGCATGGACGGGCGCGAGCTGGTGGAGGCCAAGGACCTGGCCCGCGCCGTGGCCGACCACGACTTTAGGGCCAACCTCTTCGAGGAAGAGTTCATGGCCGACTACGACCGCGAGATCATCAAGGTGGCCACCGGCGGCCAGGCCGTGGGCCGGGCCAACGGCCTCTCGGTGACGCTCTTCGGCGACTACGAGTTCGGCCTGCCGCACCAGATCTCCTGCACGGTCGGCGTGGGCCACGGCGGCATCCTGGACCTGGAGCGCGAGGCCCAGCTGGGCGGCCCCATCCATACGAAAGGAATGATGATCATCAAGAGCTACCTGGTGCGCCTGTTCGCCCAGGACAAGCCCATCGTGCTCACCGGCAGCCTGTGCTTCGAGCAGAACTACGCCGGGGTCGAGGGCGACTCGGCCTCGGGTGCGGAGCTGGCGGCGCTGCTCTCGGCCCTGTCCGGCGCGCCCATCGACCTCTCCTTGGCCTTCACCGGCGCGGTGAGCCAGAGCGGGGCCATCATGGCCGTGGGCGGAGTCAGCCGCAAGGTCGAGGGCTTCTTCGAGGTCTGCCGCAGGCGCGGGCTCACGGGCAGGCAGGGCGTGCTCTTCCCGGCGGACAACGCCGTGCACCTGATGCTGAAGGACGAGGTGGTGGAGGCCGTGGCCGAGGGCCGCTTCCACCTGTACCCCGTGGCCACCATCGAGCAGGCCATGACCATCCTCACCGGACGCCCCGCCGGGGCGCGCCGCAAGGACGGCCGCTACCCGCCCGGCTCCCTCTATCAGATGGTGGACGCACGCCTGGCCGAACTCACGCGCCTGGCCGCCAGCGCCGAACATCCCCGCAGGAGGAGGTGCTAACCGTGTCCAAAGCCTGGATCAGGGCCAAGCTGCCCGAGTTCGTGCGTGACATGTTCCGCACCTTCTGCATGGCCTGCAAGTCGCTGGAGGAGCAGTTCACCTCCTTTGACCGCGAGGGCGCGGTGACCTTCACCACCCTGCGCGACCTGGTGGGACAGGAGATGGACAAGGGGCTGTTGTGGCGCATGAAGGACACGGCCCACCACGTCTTCCGCAACGACCCCGAGACCTCGCTCACCGGACAGTTCCTGGACTGGGGCCTGGGCTACATCTTCCACGAGACCATCAAGCTCAAGGAGGACGCCTACCAGACCCTGACCTACGCGCCCTGGTTCCTGGCACTGCGCGGCCGCGACCTGCCCGAGGACGAACGCGTGGTCGTGGAAGAATTATTTCATGTGCTCAAGCAGACCGAAGAAAGCATGCGCCGCGAGATCGACCGCATCCGCTTCATCATGTCCCAGTGCCGCAGACTGTTGCCCATCTACCTGGCCCGGCACCGCGAGAACGCGCTCCTGGCGCGCTACCTGTTCTCCCAGAACGCGCTGGTGCGTGAGGTTTTCGGTAGTGATTACGAACTGTTGGTGAACAGCGTGTATGGCGAGCACCCGGAGCGCATGTACATCCTGGCGGCCCAGAGCCTGCGCCTGGGCGGCTGGGTGGCCGAGGCATCCCAGGCAGTACAGAGCGCTTTTGCCATAAACGCAACAGATCGACTGGTGCTGCAAGAGAAAAAAATTTTAGATAATTGGAGTGCAAGGATGGCACCTTGAGCTTGACACTCCAATGCGCCAGGAATATCTTTTGATTCCCAACCGGAGGAGGGATTAATCTTATGAAAAAGCTCATGTTGCTCACTGTTGCCTGTTGTGTTGTGTTTGCCCTTGGCTGCGCCAAGAAGGTGGAGCCCGCTCCTGCCCCTGCACCTGCGGCCCCTGTGGTCGAAAGCCGCGCTGTTGCACCGGCCCCCATGTCCCCGCGCCAGATCTACGAGGCTGACTACGCCAAGCTGCCTACCTCGTACACTGTCGTGAAGGGCAACTGCCTGTGGTGGATCTCCGAGTTCAAGCAGATCTACAACGATCCGTTCATGTGGCCCCTGATCTTCAAGGCTAACCGCAGCAAGATCAAGAACGCCAACCTGATCTACCCTGGCCAGAACTTTGAAGTCCCGCGCACCTTCGCGCTGGACGATGTCAAGGCCGCCCGTCACAAGGCTGGCAAGTCCAAGAAGAAGTCCGCTCCTGAAGCCAGCGCCAACCTGCCGGCCGATCTGCGCGACGCTCTGGGCTACGGCTTCTAAGAAGCCCACGATCATTGGCTGAGGACAAGGCGTCCGGTCGAAAGACCGGCTCGGTGAGCCCCCTTGCCATCCGCCCGCTCCTGCACTATCTAGACAAAATCTAGGCCGCCCAAGGCCCGCACGACCAAACCGTCCCGGAGGCCCAAATGCCCGGTACTGCCATGCAAAAAAAACACGGATTGCTTACCGCTCTTGCCCCGACGGCCCTGACCGCCCTGCTCGCCGCCACCCTGGTGGTCGGCGGTTGCGCCCCCCGCCAGCCCATTCCCCTGGACCAGCCTCGCATCGTCACCAAGGCCCCGGCTGAGGCCGAGGCCAAACCAGCGCCAGCGCCAGCCCGCGTGAATGCCGCCAAACCGGCGCAGGCCAAACCCGCGCCCATTGCTCCCGCCGCGCCGGCCGCGCCGACGGAAGCCGAGCCCAGCCCGGCCCTCCAGGAAAAGGACGCGACAGAAGCCCCTGCGGCCCCGGCAGTTGCCGAGCGCAAGACCTACGTGCAGGTCGGAGCCTTCGGCACGGCCATGAACGCCCTGGGCGCTGTGGCCTGGCTCAAGGGGAAGGGATACGAAAACTCGCGCATGTTGCGCGTGGAGCAGGGGCAAGGCGCGCTGTTCCGGGTCCAGGCCGGCCCCTTCCAGGACCTTGCGGCTGCGCACAAGGCCCTGGAGGTTCTCAAGCCGGACTGGCCACAGGCGTTTATTCCTCTGGATTAAGCTCGGCGCGGAACTTGCGGGAGAGGCGGAAGACCACCACCTTGCGCGGCGGCAGGGTGATGCTTTCGTTGGTCTGCGGATTGCGTCCGCGGCGCGAGTTCTTGTCGTAGGCCTCGAATTTTCCGAACCCGCTCACCAGCATGGCGTGGTCCTTCTTGATGGCCTGCTTCATCAGGTCCAGGGCCGACTCCACCAGATCCTTGATCTCCGCGCGGTTGCGGTCCGTCTTCTTGTAGATGGCGTCAACGATGTGGGCCTTGGTCAAGGTTTGCCCGCTCATTGGGGTCTCCTTCGTTGCGGTTCTTAGCCGATGGCCTTTTTCACGGCCTGGGCCAGCTTCTGCATCTCTTCGCCGGATTCGTAGGCGTGCTGGGTCCAAAGCCGCAGCCCGTCGCCCTCATGGCGGGGAATGAGGTGGAAGTGCGCGTGATGCACCAACTGCCCCGCCACCTCGAAATTGTTCATGCCCACGTTGAGCCCGGCAGCCCCCGTGGCCTGCATCACCGCCTGTCCCACCAGCTTGAGCGCGCTTAAGAGCTCGCGGCCGATGTCAGGCGGCAGGTCGAAAAGCGTGGCGTAGTGCTTCTTCGGCACCACCAGCGCATGCCCCTTGTTCACCGGAGCGATGTCCAGAAAGGCGAAGATCCCGCCCTGGTCGTAGACCTTGGCGCAAGGGATTTTTCCCTCAATGATCTTGCAGAAGATGCAGTCGTCGCTCACGTCTCACTCCGGGTATTGAGAAAAGTCAACATTGCCCTACCATTATACTGGCGCAAAACGAAATACAAGGGTTTTTCAATCACTCGATAAACAATTCTCGCCCATCCTCAGATGCCGGCCCCGCCGATAAAGACCTGCTCCGAGGCCCTGGCCTGCACGATGCGCGCGCCTGCGGGCACGTCCTGGGTCACCCAGACGTTGCCGCCGATGACCGCCCCCTGGCCGATGGTCACCCGCCCCAGGATGGTCGCCCCGGCGTAGATGGTCACGTCATCCTCTACTATAGGATGCCGGGCCAGGCCCTTGACCAGGCGGCTGCCCGAATCGTCCTTGGGGAAGCTCTTGGCCCCCAGGGTCACGCCCTGGTACAGGCGCACGTTCTTGCCGATGATGCAGGTCTCGCCGATGACCGTACCTGTTCCGTGGTCGATGAAGAAGGCCTCGCCGATGTGCGCGCCGGGGTGGATGTCTATCCCGGTGTCCGAGTGCGCCATCTCGCCGATGATGCGCGGGATGATGTCCACGCCCAGGTGATGCAGCTGGTGCGCGATGCGGTGGTTGGTCAACGCCTTGATGCTTGGATAGCAGAAGATGGTCTCGCCCGGGCTTTTGGCCGCCGGGTCGCCGTCAAAGGCCGCCTGCACGTCCTTGGCCAGGAGTTCGCGCACCCTGGGCAAGCGCCGGATGAACTCCAGGGCCACGGCCTCGGAGCGCAGCTCGCAATCGTTGCAGGGGGAGCGGTTCTCCTTGGCGCAGACAAAGCAGTAGCCCCTGTTGATCTGCTCGGACAAAAGCTTGACCACGCGGTCCAGCGCGCTGCCAGCGTAATAGGGCATGGTGCGCTCGCTCACGTCCTGCGGGCCGAAGAAGCCGGGGAAAAGCACCGCGCGCAGCAGGCTCACGATCTCGATGAGCACGTCCAGCGACGGCAGGGGCTGGTCGCGGCTGATGCGGTGCCAGGAGGCCTCGCAGGCCTCCTGGGCGCACAGGTTCTCCACGGTCTCGGCCAGCACCGCGTCGCGGTCCAGGCTTGCAAGTACCGGTGTCTGATCTATCATGGCGTCCCTCCCGGCCTAGTCGGCTTCCGCGAACAGCGGGGTGGACAGATAGCGCTCGCCCGTGTCGCAGACCACGAACACGATCAGCTTGCCCGCCATCTCCGGCCGGGAGGCGAGCTGCATGGCGGCGAAAGCGTTGGCCCCGGAGGAGATGCCGCAGGAGATGCCCTCCTCGCGCATGAGGCGCCGAGCCAACGCAAAGGCGTCCTCGGCCCCCACCTGGATGATCTCGTCGTAGACGGCGGTGTCGAGCACGCCGGGCACGAAGCCCGCGCCGATGCCCTGAATCTTGTGCGGACCGGCCGCGCCGCCGGAGAGCACGGGCGAATCGGTCGGCTCCACGGCCACGATGCGCACGCCGGGCTTCTTCTGCTTCAGCACCTGGCCCACCCCGGTGATGGTGCCGCCCGTGCCCACGCCCGCCACAAAGCAGTCCACCTGGCCATCCGTGTCCGCCCAGATCTCCAGCGCCGTGGACGTACGGTGCGCCTCGGGATTGGCCGGGTTCTCGAACTGCATGGGCATGAAGCCCTTGGGCGTCGTCGCCACCAGTTCCAGGGCGCGCGCGATGGCTCCCTTCATGCCCAGGTTGGCCGGGGTGAGCACCAGTTCGGCGCCATAGCCCGCGAGCAGCTTGCGCCGCTCCAGGCTCATGCTTTCGGGCATGGTGAGGATCAGGCGCAGGCCCTTGATGGCGCAAATGAGCGCCAGGCCGATGCCCGTGTTGCCGCTGGTGGGCTCGATGATGACGCTCTCCGGCGTGATGCGCCCGTCCGCAAGGGCGGTCTCGATCATGCTCAGGCCGATGCGGTCCTTGACCGAGCCGCCGGGGTTCATGGACTCCAGCTTGGCCACCAGCGTGGCCCCGAGGCCCTGAGAAATTTTGTTCAGCCTGACCAGCGGCGTCTTGCCGATGAGGTCCGCCATGCTTGATGCGATTGCCATTGAGCGCTCCTGGCTTGTGTGAAAGATGAAGTGGACTGAAACGATCTTAACCAGATAAGTCGGCTTCAGGTCAAGGCAAGGACAAAACGCTGTTCCATGACCAGCGTCCCCCACTGTCCGCCTTCGCGCTCCTCGGCCAGCCGGAAGCCGTGCTTCTCGTAGAGGTGTCGGGCCGTGTCCAGGCCCTGGAAGGTCCAGAGGAAGATCAAGGGGTGGCCGCAACTGCGGCAGAAATCCACGGCCCGCCGCAGCAGCCGGTCGCCCAGCCCCTGCCCGCGCAGCTCCTCCGCCAGGATGAACCAGCGCAGGTGCGCGCCCAGAGTGTCCGCCTTGGCCCCGTCAATGGCCAGAGTCCCGCAAACGCGGCCCGCCTGGCTCACGGTCCAGAAGCCGTCGCGCGCGGGGTCGAGACGTTGCAGGAATTCCGCCAGCCCGGCCGCCACCTGGGCCTCGAAGGAAAGCCCGAAGCCCCACGCCTTACCATAATAAAGGGCGTGCAGCTCGGCAGCTCGGCCGATGGCCCCAGGTACGTAGCCGTTGATGACTGGTGCGTTGCCCGTGATGTCGTCCATGCCGGCCTCCTTGCATGCGCAATGCTCCGCAGGCCAAGGGCTCCGCCCCTGGACCCCGCCAAAGGGCCTGAGGCCCTCTGGACTCCCCATTTGGCTGCGATTTCTGCGGCGGAGACCGCCGCAGAAATCGCAGCGAGCAAATGAGGGGGTTCGGGGGGAATCATTCCCCCCGACCGCCGGAGGCTATTTTCTAGGCTCCAAGCATCCCTTTCAGCACATCCCAGACCCGGTCCGGGGTGATGTCGCGCATGCAGGCGTGGTGTTTCTGGGGGCAGGCATTGTGCCCGTGCAGGCCGCAGGGCCGGCAGTCCATGGACTGCTCCAGCACGCGGGAGTTCTCCCCACGCGGGAAGAAGCCCAGCTGGCGCGTGGTGGGGCCGAACAGGGCGCAGAGCGGCGTGTCCTGCACCCAGGCCAGGTGCATGGGGCCGGAGTCGTTGGTCAGGCAGGCGTCGAGGCGGCCAAGGCAGGCGGCCAGGGCCGGGATGTCGAGCTGCCCGGCCAGGTTCACCAGCCGCCCGGAGGCGCCCCCGGCCTCATGGCCAGCGGCGGCGGCGATGCGCGCGGCCAGCCCCTCCTCGCCCGGCCCGGCGAAGAGCAGCACCACGGCCCCGGCGGCCAGGGCCCGGCGCGCGATGTCAGCGAAATGCTCCTCGGGCCAGCACTTGGTGGGCCAGGTGGAGCCTGGGTGCAGGCCGAGCTTTCGGCCAAGGGGCAAGGCGGAGAAGATTTCTGCGGCGCGGGCGATGGCCTTTGGCGGCAGGTCCAGGCGCGGCTTGGGCGCCGTAGCCTCCATGCCCAGGGGCAGCACCAGTTGCATGAGGCGCTCGACCTCCTGCAGCTCATCGAAGCGGCGGTCCACCAGGTGCGTGTAGGCCAGCCTGTTCCACCAGGGCCGGGAATAGCCGATGCGCACGCTCGCGCCCGCGCACCTGGCCACCAGGGCGCTGCGCAGGCTGGTATGCGGGGAGATCCAGAGATCGAAGCCCTCACGCGCGAGCTCCCGGCCCAGACCGTTCGCGGCGAGGACGCCCTTCTGCGCGCCGCGCTTGGCAAAGGGCCGCACGCTTGCCAGTTCGCGCTGGACGCTGAACAGCCCCTCCACGCCTGCGCGCACGAAGAGGTGCAGCTCGGCCTCGGGGAAGCGGGCCTTCACGGCCTGGAGGAGCGGCAGGGAGAGGATGGCGTCGCCCAGGAAGGCGGTCTGCCAGATGCCGATGCGTCGGAAGCCGTTCATTCGACGGCCCTGTCGCTCGACAGCGCAAGAGGCCGTGGCGTCTTGCCCTTGCGGACCGCGTGCGCTAAGGTATCCGCACAGAGAACGATCAGGGAGGATGCCATGAAGTACATCATGTTCGAAGATTTTTCAGGAGCTCCGCTGCCCATCATCTTCCCCAAGCGCATCGACTTCGTCGAGATGCGCGAGCAGATTCCCTACACCAAGGTGCTCGCCGCAGGCTACGCGAATGTCACTGACGCTGGCTTCGCCTGCTTTGGAGCATCCAAAAGCCTTGCGGCCCAGGCCCGCAGCGAGGACGCACAGATCATCGCCGCCATGCTCGCCAATCCCGACATCTAGCGCAGAGCCGAAAAAGAAAAGGCCGGGAGGGGATACGCGCCCCCTCCCGGCCTTTTTCGTGTTCTAGTCGTACTTGACCGAGCTGATCTTCATGAGGTGGTCCCAGGAGTGGATGGCCTCGATGTAGCGGATGGTGCCGGTCTTGCCGCGCATGACCAGCGAGCTGGTCTCCGCGCCGTAGCCCAGGTAGCGCACGCCCTTGAGGAAGGTGCCGCCGGAGATGCCCGTGGCGGCGAAGAACACGTCGTCGCTGCGCACCAGGTCAGAGACGGTGAGCACGCGGCGGATGTCCACCCCGGCCTGGGCCATGGCGTTCTTCTCGTCCTGCTTCTGGGGGTCGAGCTTGCAGAACATCTCGCCGCCCATGATGCGGATGGCGCAGGCCGCCAGCACGCCCTCGGGGGTGCCGCCGGTGCCCATCATCAGGTCCACGTCGTTTCTGGGGTCGATGGCCATGAGCGCCCCGGCCACATCGCCGTCGGTGTGCAGCTGGATGCGCGCGCCGGCCTCGCGGATGTCCGCAATGAGCTTCTTGTGGCGCGGCTTGTCCAGCACGAAGACCACCAGGTCGTCCACGTCCTTGCCCAGCGCCTTGGCGATGCGCTTCAGGTTCACGGGCACAGGGGCCTCGATGTCCACCACGTTCTTGGCGGCGGCGGGCACCACCAGCTTCTGCATGTAGAAGCTCGGGCCCGGATCGTACATGGTTCCGGCCGGGGCAACGCCCACCACCGAGATGGCGTTGGGGCGGCCATAGGCCAGCAGGCTGGTGCCCTCCACCGGGTCCACGGCCACGTCCACGGCCTGGGGTCCGCCTGCGCCGACCTTTTCGCCGTTGTGCAGCATGGGCGCGTTGTCCTTCTCGCCCTCGCCGATGATCACCGTGCCGCTGATGGCCAGCGTCTTGAACGAAAGGCGCATGGCCTCAACGGCCGCGTGGTCCCCGGCGTCCTTTTCGCCCTTGCCCAGCCAGCGCGCGCTTGCCAGGGCGGCGGCCTCGGTGACGCGCACCAGATCCAGGGCCAAATTTCTTTGCGGGGCTTCCATGAGTTTCTCCTTCAAAGTGCAGAGCCTGCGCATTCAGGCGCAGTCAATTTTTCAGTCTGTACGTACCCTAGCAGAGCATCCTGCCAGACCGCAAGCGCCCCTTGGTGACGGCTTGGCGACACCCTCCGAAAATGGGGGCAGCCAAGCGGCCGCCCCCAGGTAAAACGCGTCGCGCTAGATGCTGATTTTGGCGCCGAGCAGGGCCGCGAACTTGGCGATCCAGTCCGGATGCGCGGGCCAGGCCGGGGCGGTCACCAGGTTGCCTTCCACCACGGCCTTGTCCAGCGGGATGTCCGCGTACTTGCCGCCAGCCAGGCCCACGTCCGGCGAGCAGGCCGGATAGGCCGAGCAAGTCCTGCCCTTGAGCACGCCTGCGGCCGCGAGCACCAGCGGCCCGTGGCAGATGGCGGCGATGGGCTTCTTGGCGGCGTTGAACTGGCGCACGATCTCAAGGACGCGCGGGTTCAGCCGGATGTACTCCGGGGCGCGGCCGCCGGGGATCACCAGGGCGATGTAGTCGGCCGTCTTCACGGCGGTGAAGTCCTTGTTCAGGGCGAAGTTGTGGCCGCGCTTCTCGCTGTAGGTCTGGTCGCCCTCGAAGTCGTGCACCGAGGTACGGACAACGTCGCCCGCCTTCTTGCCCGGGCACACGGCCTCCACCACATAGCCCAGCATGAGCAGGGCCTGGAACGGGACCATGACCTCGTAGTCCTCAACATAGTCGCCCACGAGCATGAGGATCTTCTTGCCTGCGACTTTCTTCACCGCAGCCTTTGGGGCCAAAGCCTTCTTCACGGGAGCCTTCTTGGCCGGGGCCTTTGCCGCTGTGGTCTTCTTCGCAGTCGCCATGGGGGGATCCTCCTTGGGGGTTGATCTTCCTCTCGGCAGAAAGGCCTGCCGGGAACGTGATGCGTGAACACAGCGGCCCGTTTCGGGCCGCGCCTCTAACCGAAGTAGCGCTCGCGGATCATCCGGGCCACGGTGGGCGCGGTGAAGCCGTACTTCTCGGCCAGCTTTTCCGCCGGGGCGCTCTCGCCGAAGTGGTCCAGCCCAAGCGCCAGGCCGAACAGGCCCACGTACTTGTGCCAGCCCTCGGGCCGTCCAGCCTCGATGGCCACGCGCCGCTCCACCGAGGGCGGCAGCACAGACTCCTTGTAGTACATGGGCTGGGCCTCGAAGAGGTTCACCGAGGGCATGCTGACCACGCGGATCATGCGGCCCGGCTCCTCGTTCTCCAGGATCTTCACGGCCTCCAGCGCCAGGGAGACCTCGGAGCCCGAGGCCATGACGATGAGCTCCGGCGCGGCCTTGCAGTCCTTGAGGACGTAGCCGCCGCGCTTCACGCCCTCGGCCACGGCCGGGTACACGGCCGGGTCCATGACCGGCAGGCCCTGGCGGGTCAGGAACAGGCAGCTGGGCTTGTCCGTCTGGCGCAGGGCCAGCTCCAGGCAGAGCGCGGTCTCGGTGGCGTCGGCCGGGCGCAGGTCCAGCAGGTTCGGGATGAGGCGCAGGGAGGCCACATGCTCGATGGGCTGGTGCGTGGGGCCGTCCTCGCCCACGTAGAAGGAATCGTGGGTGAACACGTAGAGCACGGGCAGCTTCTGCAGGGCCGACATGCGGATGGCGTTGCGGCAGTAGTCGGAGAAGGTCAGGAACGTGGCGCCGAAGGGCAGCACCCCGCCGTGCAGGGCCATGCCGTTCAATATGGCGGCCATGGGGAACTCGCGCACGCCAAAGGACAGGTTGCGGCCGAGCGGGTTGTCGGCGGAGAAGATGCCCACGGCGTCGCGGAACTTGGCTGTCTGGTTCGAGGGATCGAGGTCCGCGCTGCCGCCCATGAGGTTCGGCAGGGCGTCCTTGAGCATGTTCAGGCACGCGCCCCAAGCCGCGCGGGTGGCGATCTTCTTGCCGGGCTCAAACGCGGGCATGGGCAGCTTGAGCTCGCCGCGCCCGGTGTTCATGGCTTTCCAGAAACCCAGGAAGTCCTTGTCACCCTTCTTGATGCGCTTGGCCAGGGTCTCCTTCCAGGCGGCCACGCCGCGCTTGAGTTCCGGGTACCTGGCCTGGAAGTGCGCCCGGGCCGCGTCCGGCACCTGGAAGCAGGCGCCCTCCATGAGGCACATGTTTTTCTTGGTGGCGGCGATCTCCTCGGCGGCCAAAGGCTCACCGTGGGTGCCGAAGTCGCCCTCGCGGGTGGCCGCGCCCTTGGCCATGACCGAATGGCCGATGATCAGGCTCGGCTTCTTCTTCTGGCCCTGGGCCTTCTTGATGGCCGCGCGGATGGCGTCGCGGTCGTGTCCGTCCACCTGCTGCACGTGCCAGCCCATGGCGGCGAAAACCTTGGCGTAGTCGGTCTTGTCCACGCGGGACACCGGCCCGGCCAGCTGGACCTTGTTGGAGTCGTAGTAGCAGGTGAGCTTCCCCAGGCCCCACAACCCGGCCAGGGAGGCCGCGCCCAGAACCACGGACTCCTGCATGTCGCCGTCGCTGGTCAGGACATAGGTGTTGTGGTCGCAGATGGCGCGGCCCAGCTTGTTGCGCAGGAAGGTCTCGGCCACGGCCATGCCCACGGCCATGGCGAAGCCCTGGCCCAGCGGTCCGGTGGTGGCCTCCACGCCGGGGGTGACCTCGTGCTCCGGATGTCCGGGGGTGCGGCTGCCCAGCTGGCGGAACCCGCGCAGGTCGTCGGCGTCGATGAACCCGGCCAGATGCAGCAGGCCGTACAGCAGGCCCGACTCGTGCCCAGGGGAGAGCACGAAGCGGTCGCGGTTGAACCAGTTGGCGCGCTCGGGGTCGAAGTTCAAGAACTCCGAGTAAAGCACGGCCCCGAAGTCCGCAGAGCTCATGGCTCCACCTGGGTGACCGGAATCGGCGGCGCGGGTGGCGTCCATGATAAGCCCTTTCAGGGTGTTCACCATAAGCTGGTCAGGGGCGATGGTCTTCTGCATGGAAGTTGGTCCTCGTTTAGGACGGCGCGTGCCGTCAGGTGTTGCAGCTCAGGGCCTTGGCCTTCAGGGCTCGCGGGCCTCAGGGCTGGGAGTACGTCTCAAACTGCTCGATGCGCCGCAGGTGGCGGCCGCCCTCAAAGGACGCGGCCATAAATGCGTGCATGATCTCCAGGGCCAGGCCCTGGCCAACCACGCGCTCGCCCAGGCAGAGCACGTTGGCGTTGTTGTGCGCCCGCGCCATGCGGGCCGTGAACTCGTTGGTGCACACCGCGGCGCGGATGCCCGGGTGGCGGTTGGCGGCCATGCTCATGCCCAGGCCCGTGCCGCAGATGAGGATGCCCAGCACCTGCCCGTTCTGGCCGTCCTCGCCGCATTCCAGCAGGCGCAGGCACAGCTTGTCGGCATAGGCGGGGTAGTCGCAGGAGGTGGTGCTCTCCGGCCCCAGGTCCTCCACCTCGCACTCGACCTTGCGCAGGGACTGCGCCAGCACGGCCTTGAGGGCGAAACCGCCGTGGTCGGAGGCCAAAAGGATGGTTTTCTTGGTCATGCGGACAACCTCCTGCGGGCTTGCGCCCGGTCTACTGCCTGGGTTCGGTGGCCTCTTCCTCGCGCCGGAGCCGGGCGATCTCCGCCTTGAGCATCTCGACCTGCTTCAGGCACAGTTCGCGCTCCGGGCCGGGGGTGGCGCCGGAACCGTCCAGGCGGGCCAGCACGGCCATCTCCTCGCGCAGCCGGGCCTCCAGCTGGCGCACCTCGTGGCGCTTGGCCTGGCCCGTCAGGATACGCCGCATCTCCCGGCCCCACACCGCCAGGCCCAGGGTGAACGTGCCGACAAGGCCAGGCTTGGCCAAAGGCTCCGGATCCGGGACAACATCCTGATTTTCCGCGTTCATTTGGCTCCTCCGCCGGTGATGACGTCGCTTTCGGCGACCGGGGCGGTCGCCTTGTAGTCCAGGGACATGAAGCTCGAGCCCGCCGGCAGCCGCAGCTTCAGGGCCGTGAGCGGCCAGGGCTGGGCGCGCTCGTCCAGGGCCTTGACGCGCAGCACGGCGCTCTCGCCCTTGGGCAGGCCCAGGGTCAGCACCCGGGCCGGGCCTTCAGGCTCGCCGTCGTCCTCGGGAAAGTCGGAAAACACCAGGGTCCACTGGCGCGGCCCGGACACGACCTCGCCCTCGCGCTCGGCCTGGGTCTTGAAATAGCGGGACAGCAGTCCCTCCATGCGCTGCGGGCGGCCGTACACGTCCACCGCCAGAAGCCGCACCGGGCCGCTGGAATAGCTGTAGGCGAAGCCGCCGTCAGGCAGGGCGAGGATTCCGGCCGGGACCACGTCGGGCGGCACCAGGGTGCCGAAGTGGCCGGAGAGCACCAGCACCAGGTCGCGCAGGGAAAACGGGAACGGCATGCCCAAGAGCTGCGCGCCGATAACCGGATCGGTGTGGGCGTAGGCCTTGGACTTCTCGGGGTAGAAGGCCAGCAGGCCGCTGGCGTCCTCGCGCATCAGCGCCAGCATGGTGCCGAACCCGGCGCGCACGTCCAGGCGCAAGGGCCGGGCGTAGTCGCCGAAGATCTCCACATCGGTACGGTTGGAGCGGCTGGGCGTGGAATAGAGCAGGCTGGCGCGCACGGCCACCCCGCTGGCAGCCACGGGCGGGGTCACGAAACGCCCCTGAAAGACCGCGTGGTTGGACGCGGCGTCTTCGAAGCGCGGCAGCTCGACCCTGGGCGCGCAGGCCGCGCACGCGAGCACGAGGCCAAGGGCGAACCCCCGCAGCAGGGCCGGCCCAGCGGGCCGAGCCAGGGAACACAATCCGCGCAGCATGCTCACGCGATCACAACCCCTTGAGCTTCTTCTGCACGGCCTCGGGCGACTCGTGCTTCAGCTTGAGTGCGGTCTTGTAGCCCTTTCTGGCCTTGTCGCGGTGGCCTGCGGCGCGGGCGATGTCGCCATAGTGCTCCCACATGGTGGGATCGTCCTGGGCCAGGGCCACGGCACGCTGGATCTGCTTCCAGGCCTCGTCCTGCCGGCCCAGGCGAAAGTAGGCCCAGGCCAGGGAGTCCACGATGTAGCCGTTGTTGGGCTTGAGCCGGTCGGCCTTCCTGATGAGCGAAAGCGCGCGCTCAAGCTCGCGGTTCTCCTCCACCAGGGTGTAGCCGATGTAGTTCAGGGCGTCGGCGTGTTCCGGATTCTTGTCCACGATGCGCTGCATCACGACCAGGGCGGCCTTGCGATCGCCCTGGCGGTCCAGCACCGCGCCATACTGGTAGAGCAGGTCCTCGTCATCGGGACGGGTCTTGATCGCGGTCTCCAGCACCTCGCGCGCCTCGGGCAGGCGCTTCTTCTCCATGAGGTAGCCCGCCTGCAGGAGCGGGAAGCGGGCCTGGCCTGGGAACAGGCGCTTGCCCTGCTCCATGAGCTCTACAGCCTCGTTCTCGCGGCCCAGGCCGTAGAGCAGCTGGATGCGGAACTGCAGGGCCTGGCTGTAGTGCGCGTCGCTCTGGGGCACCAGATCGAGGAACTGCAGGGCCTTGAGCGGGTTGTTCTCGCCATCGTGGGCGATGACGGCCTTGTAGAAGAAATACTCACCCGGCACCGGCGGGGTGCTGGCCAGAACGTCCAGCAGGGTGCTGGCCTGGGCCGTGTAGTTCTCGCTCAGGAACAAAAGCGAGGCCGAGAGCACGAAGGCCTTGCTGCCCGAGCCCTCCAGGGCCACGGTCAGGGCCTTGTCCGGGTTGTTCAGCTTGAGCTCCAGGCCCACCACGCGCAGGCGGATGTCCTCGCGGCCCTCGCCGCCGCCGTTCTCGATGCGCTGGCGGATGTCCTCATTGCTCTCGCCCAGGTCCAGGATCTTGGCGTAGGTGGCCAGCGCTGCGGCGTAGTCCTTCTCCATCTCCTGCTGGAAAGCCATCTCCACCCAGGCCTCCAGAAAGTCCGGAGTGCTCTTCGTCAGCTTGCGCAGGGTCTCGATGGCCGCCTTGCGGTGGCCCAGGCGGGCCTGAGCCCTGGCCATCTGGTACTGCGCGTCCTTGGTGCGGTCCTTCTGGGGGATCTTGCGCAGCACCTCCAGCCCCTTGGCCGGCTGGTCGGCGTCGATGTAGAGCTGGCCCAGACGCTCGCGCAGGACGACATTCTCGTGCTTGGCAAGGTAGGCCTCAATGGTCGCGGCGGCCTCGGGAAGCTTGTTCTCCAGCAGAAAGGCGTTGGCCAGGGCGGCGTTCATGTTGTAGTCGTCCGGGAACCGGCTCAAGCCGCTTTCCAGGATCGCTCTCACCTCGCCGGCCTGCTCCGGGTTCCAGAACAGGAAGGCCTTGTCCATGAACAGGGACGGCGCGGGCGCGCGGGCGATGACCCGGTCGAGGGCCAGGGCCGCGGCCTTCTGCAACTCCAGGGTGCGGGCGAAGGCCTCGGGATTGGTGCGCGACTGGGCTCCGGTGCGCGCCATCTCCTGGGACAGGGCCTGGAACTCCAGGTAGTCGTAGGTGCTGGTGGCCGCGCTGGACATGGGCTCGGGCTTGGGCGGCGCCTGGCGCACGGCGCCGCAGGCGGAGCAGATCAGGCTCAGCGCCAGGCCCAACGCCAGGGGCAGGGCCATGCGGGGGGCGGCGGGAAGACTCGTGGGCATGTGCTCTGTCCTCACGCGTTGTTCTCTGCGGTTGCGGCCAGGGTTTGGCCCAGCATGCGTTCGTACTCCACGGCCAGGGACACTCCCTCAGCCAGTAGCTCCGGCCCGTAGCGGCGCCCGCCCTCGGTGCGGAACCCGCCATCAAGGCCTTTGGCGCGTCGCACGCCCTCGGGAAAGGCCGTGGCGATCCTCTCAAGGGGCCACTCGTCGCACTCGCACAGCTCCCAGAGGATGGTGCCGAAAATATCCGGCCCGTAGCGGAAGACGTCGGCGTCGTGCACAACCCCGGCCAGGAGCAGGGCGGACTCGCCGGCCTCCGTGAGCCGCGGGCCGTCGTCCTCGTGCCCGGCCACGGCCCCGGCGATCCAGAGCCGTTCCTCCGGGGCAAGGGCGTAGCCGCGCAGGATGCGCATGCAGAGGTCCGCGCCCTTCTCGGCGTGGTCGTCCTCGTAGCGCAGGGCGTCGTGCAACAGCCCGGCCAGCTCGGCCAGCACGGCCAGCCTGCGGCGCTCGTCCGTGGACAGGCCGGAGGGCTCAGCCAGGACCAGGGCCGCAGCGTCCATGGCCACGCGCTTGGCGTGCTCCACGCCCAGGCCGCAGGCCTCGTTCAAAAAGCCCAGGGCGTCGCCCTGCAGGCGCAGCACCAGCGGGTGGTCAAAGAACAGATCGCGCGCGTAGGTCAGCTCCTCGGCGCACTCGAGCGAAAACGCCGACTGCGCGCGGGACACGGCCAGATCGCGGGCGCGCCGCTTGAGTTCCAGAATGCGCACGTCCATAGCCCTACTCCTCGCCGTCGATCCAGTCGGCGGAAAAATCCTTGACCCGGGAGGACAGGTGCTCCCTCAACTTTTCCAACAGACGCGATTCGATCTGCCGCACGCGCTCACGGGTCACGCCAAAGCGGTCGCCGATCTCGCGGAGGGTCACCGGGCTGTCCGAGAGCAGGCGCTCGTTCAGGATGGCCTGCTCCTTGTCCGAGAGGTGCGGCACAATGGTCTTCAGGTTCTCCAAAAGCAGCATGGAGATCTGGTTGGAGCTCAGAATCTCCTCGATGCCCGGCCCCAGCGCGGGCAGAAAGTCAAGCCGGGTGTTCTCGGAGTCGTCGCCGAGCGTGATGTCCAGGCTCATGTCCTGGCGCGAGAGGCGCTGGTCCATCTGCTCGATCTCGGCCTCGGACACGTTCAGGCTCTCGGACAGGGCGCTGGTGGTGGGGTCGAAGCCCATGTTGGTCAGGCGCTGGCGTTCCTTGTTCAGGTTGTAGAACAGCTTGCGCTGGGTCTGGGTGGTCCCGATCTTGACCATGCGCCAGTTGTCCATGATGAACTTGAGGATGTACGCCTTGATCCAGAAAGCAGCGTAATAGCTGAACTTGATGCCCTTGTCCGGGTCGAACTTGCGCACCGCCTTCATCAGCCCGACGTTGCCCTCCTGAATCAGATCCTGCACGTTCTGCATCCAGCGGCGCTGGAAATCCATGGCGATCTTGACCACCAGGCGCAGGTGCGAGGAAATGAGCCGGAACGCGGCTTCCTGGTCGCCCGACTCGCGCACGCGCTGGGCCAGTTCGAACTCTTCCTCCGGGGCCAAAAGCGGGAACCGGGCGATTTCGCGCAGGTAGTGGTGCAGCGAATCGCGCAGGCCAACCTCGCCGCGCTTGGTGGAAACCAGGGCGGGGAGGTGCTTCTTCCCGGCCACGGCCGGGGTCGTGGAACGGCGGCTTTCGGGAGGGGAGGCGTGGGTATTGTTGGACTTCATGCCAGCCTTTTCATCCGGGAGGGCTCGTATTCCCTGGCTCGGACGCTTGTTTCGCAAAGTGGGAGCGTATAGTTTTTGTTTGTCCTTTTCAACGTTTTTCAGTACACCCAACCTCCTGGGCCGGGCCTCACAACATACGTGTTTTCCCGTGACCCGCAAGATCAATGCGCAAGCGAAACGAGCGCCCGGCCGGTGACCGGCGACCCCTTTGCCCCACCTTCCAGCCCGCGCCGCACGGAGATACCACATGTCCCACTTCCGCTCCCTTTTGGCCGACGGCCGCATCCACTTCTTCGACGGCGGCTTCGGCGCGCTTTTGCAGTCGCGCGGACTTCCCCCGGGCGTCTCCCCTGAGCTCTTCGGCCTGGCCAACCCCGAGCCTGTGGCCGCCATCCACGCCGAATACGCGGCGGCCGGGGCCGAGATCATCACCACCAACACCTTTGGCGGCACGCGCTTCAAGCTCGACCCCACCACCGACGTGCGCGCCCTGAACCGCCAGCTCGCCGCGACGGCCAAGCAGGCCGTGGCTGGCCGGGCCTTTGTGGCCGGCAGCGTGGGCCCCACCGGGCACTTCGCCCAGCCGCTGGGCAAGCTCCCCTTCCGCGAGCTGGTGGCGGCCTTCAAGGAACAGATCCAGGGCCTGGTGGACGGCGGAGCCGACCTCATCATCATCGAGACCCAGTTCGACCTGGCCGAGGCCAAGGCCGCGGTCATCGCCGCGCACGAGGTTTCAGACCTGCCCGTGGCCGTGAGCATGACCTTCGAGGGAGCGGTGTCCTTGACCGGCACCCCGCCGCTGACTTTCATCGACACCATGCAGAACCTGGGCGTGGACCTCATGGGCACCAACTGCTCGGCCGGGCCAGAGCAGCTGGTGGACCTGGTGCGGGCCATGCTGCCCCGGCTGTCCACCCCGCTCATCGTGCAGCCCAACGCGGGCCTGCCGGAGCTGGACGACCAGGGCAAGACCGTGTTCCGCCTCGGCCCGGACGCCTTCGCCCGCCAGTGCCGCGTGTTCGCCGAGCTGGGCGCGAAGTTTTTGGGCGGCTGCTGCGGGACGACCCCGGCGCACATCACGGCCCTCAAGTCCGTTGTGGGCGGCATGCCCTACCTGCGCCCCGAGCCCCAGGACAAGACCCCGCTGGTGCTCACCTGCCGGTCGTTCTCCGTGGGCCTGGGCGCTGGCAACCCCGTGGCCATCATCGGCGAGAGGATCAACCCCACGGGCAAGCAGGTGCTGGCCGAGGAGCTGGTGCGCGGCGAGCACGCCGAGGCCCTGCGCCTGGCGCAGGCCCAGATCGCCGACGGGGCCAGCATTCTCGACGTCAACGTGGGCGCGGCCATGGTCGACGAGAAGGCCGTGCTGCCGTCGCTGGCGCTGGCCTTGTCCGCGCGCTTCGAGCTGCCGCTGTCGCTCGACACCTCCGACCCCATCGCCATGGAGAACGCCCTGTGGACCCAGCCGGGTTCGCCGCTGGTCAACTCCATCAGCGGGGAGCCGGGCCGCCTGGAGCTGCTTGGCCCCCTGTGCAAAAAGTTCGGCGCGCCGTTCATCCTGCTGCCCCTTGAGGGCCGCAAGCTGCCCTACACCGCAGCCGAGCGCATCGCGGTCATCGAGCGTCTTCTCGCGCAAGCCGACGAGCTGGGCATCCCGCGTCGGCTGATCATGGTCGACGCCCTGGTGCTCACAGTTTCGAGCAAGCCCGAGGCCGCGCGCCACTGCCTGGACACCGTGCGGCACTGCCGCGAGGTGCTGGGCCTGGCCACCACCATGGGCCTGTCCAACGTCAGCTTCGGCCTGCCCGCGCGCGAGCTGCTCAATTCGACCTTCCTGGCCATGGGCATGGCCTGCGGCCTGTCGTCCTGCATCGCCAACCCGGCCAGCCAGCGACTGCGCGAAACCTTGAGCTCGGGCGAGGTGCTGCTGGCGCTGGACCCCCAGGCCGGGCGCTACATCGAGGGCTACGCCCAGTGGACGCCGGTGGCGCCGACCTCTGGCGGCTCGGGCGGACCTGTGGTGTCCCGGGGCGCTGCCACCACCCCGGGCGAGGCGGTCATAAGCGGCGACAAGCCCGGGCTGCTCGCCATGCTGGAGGCGCGCCTGGCCGAGGGCGCGGACCCCTTCGCCCTGGTGGACGCGGAGCTCATCCCGGCCATCCTCGAAGTTGGCGTAAAGTACGAGCGCAAGGAATACTTCCTGCCACAGTTGTTGCGCTCGGCCGAGGCCATGCAGGCGGGCTTCGCCGTGCTGGAGCCCCTGCTTTTGGCCTCTGGCCGGGCCGAGAAGAAGACCCCGGTGGTCATGGCCACGGTTGAGGGCGACATCCACGACATCGGCAAGAACATCGTCTGCCTGATGCTGAAGAACCACGGCTTCGAGGTCTTCGACCTGGGCAAGGACGTGCCTGCGTGCACGATCGTGGACGAGGCCGAGCGCGTGGGCGCCAAGGTCATCGGGCTCTCGGCGCTCATGACCACCACCATGGTGCGCATGGAGGACACCGTGCGCCTGGTCAAGGAGCGCGGGCTGGACATGAAGGTGATGATCGGCGGGGCCGTGGTTACCGAGGCCTTTGCCGCATCCATCAAGGCCGATGGATTCTCCCGCGACGCCGTGGCCGCGGTCAAGCTGGCCGCCGAATTGTCGGGCAAACACTAGGCCGGACTCCGGGCTGGCCCGGCTTTCCCAACCGGCCGGGCCACCTGCCCGGTCGCGTGAGAAAGCCGCCGACCGCCGATCGGGCCGCCTGGGCCTTTGCGTCTGGCGCGGGTTTCTGCTACATGCGCGGCAGACGTCATGACACCGCCCCCGCACGGCGGCCTTGCAGAGGACACCAATGACCAAGACCCTCATGAAATACGCGTTCTTGCTCGTGCTGATCCTCAGCCTGGGCGTGCTCCCCGCGTGCTCCGGCAACGGCAAGCCGGGCTCCCCGGAAAAGTTCGAGTCTCTGGACATGTCCGGCGTGGAAAAGCTCATCGCCGCCAACAAGGGCAAGGTCACGCTCATCATGTTCTGGGCCACCTGGTGCCCGGCCTGCAAGACCGAGCTGCCCGTGCTGGAGCAGCTGCGCGCCAAATATCCCAAGGACAAGCTGGACATCGTGGCCTTAAGCGTGGACGACACCGACCAGGCCATGCACACGTATCTGAAGTCCCGGCCCACCACGCTCACCGTGCTCATGGCCAAGGGTGACGTGAGCAACGAGTTCGGCGTGCGCAGCATACCGAGCCTGGTCATCTTCGACGGCGAGGGCCAGGTGGCCTTCAACAGCGCCGGGGCCTATCCCTTTGAGATGCTGGACCCCGTGGTCGGCCAGCTGGTGCAGGGCCAGTGAGCGCGGCCGTGAGCTACCGGCTGCGCAAGGCGCGCATCACCGACGTCAAGGGCATCCACAAGCTGCTCATGACCCCCACCGGCGACGACGGGCTGGTGCTGCCGCGCTCGTTCAACCAGCTCTACAGCCACCTGCGCGACTTTTTCGTCATCGCAAGCCTTGCGGACGAAACCGTGCTGGCCTGCTGCGCGCTCTCCATCAGCTGGGAGAACCTGGCCGAGGTGCGCTCCCTGGTGGTGGCGCACGATGAGCGGGGCCAGGGCCTGGCCCGCAAGCTGGTGGAGGCCTGCCTGTCCGACGCCGTGACGCTCGGCATCTACCGGGTTTTCGCCCTGACCAACACCGTGCCCTTTTTCGAGCACATGGGCTTTGTCGAGACCAGCAAGGACAGCCTGCCCCAGAAGGTTTGGAGCGACTGCCTGAACTGCCCGCGCTTCCCGGACTGCGACGAGATCGCCATGATCATGGAGCTGTAAGCGCAATGTCCCACACGATGATTCCCGTCATCACGGCGGACGCCATCCAGAAGCGCGTAGCCGAGCTCGGCGCGGAGATCAGCGCCCACTACCAGGGCCAGCCCCTGGTCTGCGTGTGCGTGCTCAAAGGCGCATTTCTGTTCTTCGCCGACCTGATGCGCCACATCACGGGCGGCCCGGAGATCGACTTCCTGCGCCTGGCAAGCTACGGTGCCTCCACCAGCCGGGGCTGCGAGGGCCTGTTCACCAAGGATATTGAGGTGGATGTGGCGGGCAAGCATGTGCTGTTGGTGGAAGATATCGTCGACACTGGCCGCAGCGCGGAGCACCTGCTGCGCGTGCTTGAGAAGCGCGGCGCGGCCAGTTTGAAAATTTGTGCGTTTGTTGATAAGCACGAACGCAGGGAAATCGAAGTCACGGTTGACTTCGCCGGGTTCCCCATTCAAAAGGGATTCATCGTGGGATACGGCATGGATTACGCGGAAAAGTACCGCGAACTGGACGCCGTGTACGAACTCGTCCCCAAATAGGGGCGATGGAGCTAGAGAAGAACCATGATTGTCGCCTGCCCAAAATGCGAGAGCAAATACAACATTCCTGAGGACAAGATCGCGCCCAACGGTTCCAAGGTCCGTTGCGCGAAATGCCAGCACGTCTTCACCGCCATGCCTCCGGCCAAGGATTTCGACGCCGAGCTGAGCGGCCTGCAGGCCGCCGAGGCCCCGGCGGCGCCCGCGCCCAAGCCCCAGGCCCCGGCCCCGGCCCAGAAGATGCCCTGGGACGACGACGAACCCGCCGCCGGTCCCACGGACGATGCTGCCGGTCCTGCCAAGAAGATGCCCTGGGATGACGACGAGCCTGCCGTCGCCGCTGGCGCGGGTCTCGACGAACCTGCTGGGCCTGCCAAGAAGATGCCCTGGGACGACGACGAGCCCGCTACCGGCGTCGTGGATGACGAGCCTGCCGGCCGCAAGCCCGGCCGTTTCGACGACGAGCCCATGGACGGAGCCTCTGCGCCGAAGTCTGCGGGCAAGGACGACGACTTCCTGAACTCCCTGGGCGGCGGAGGCGAGTCCTTCAGCCTGGACAAGCCCTCCGGGGCGCAGAGCGCCAAGAAAAAATGGATCATCCTGGGCGCGGTGCTGGGCCTGCTCGCCCTGTGCGGCGCGGGTCTGTTCATCTTCAAGCCCTGGACCAAGATGAACATCCCCTTCTTAAGCTCGCTCACCGGCAAGCCCAAGGCGGCTGCCGACAACGCCGACAAGGTCAAGGACATCGCCCTGCGCAACGTCCGCCAGTATTACATCCCCAACGAGAAGTCCGGCCAGATCTTCGTGGTCGAGGGCAAGGCCGTGAACAACTTCGCCACGCCCAAGGAGCGCATCAAGGTCGAGATCTCGCTGTTTGACGAGAAGGGACACGTGCTGGTCGCCAAGCAGCTGCTCTGCGGCAACACCCTTTCGCAGTTCCAGCTGCAGGTGCAGAGCGAGGAGGAGATCAACTCGAGCCTGGCCTCCGAGGTCGGCATCCTGACCAGCAACACCTTCCTCAAGACCGGCATGGACACGCCGTTCATGGCCGTGTTCTTCAAACCGCCAGACACGGTCAAGGAGTTCGGGGTCAAGGTCATCGACGCCCTGGACACGAAATAGTCGGGCCGCCGAAAGAGCGAAGGCCACACACGCGAACGGCACCAGGCGCCGGGGCAGGGCGAAAGCACCCCGCCCCGGCGTTTTCATTCCACCGCCCAAAAAACCACGGGGCAGCCATGAACCGCACACCCTACACCATCGCGCTCATCCAGACCGGCTGCCGCGCAAGCGCCGAGGAGAACCTGGCCGCGCACCTTGACCTGGCCAGGCGCGCCGCAGCGCTCGGCGCGGACGTCATCTGCCTGCAGGAGCTCTTCCTCGGCCCGTACTTCTGCCAGCAGGAGGACGCGCGGCTCTTCGACCTGGCCGAGCCGGTGCCCGGCCCGACCACCGCCGCCTTTGCCAAACTTGCCCGGGAGACCGGCACGGCCATCGTGGTCTCGGTGTTCGAAAAACGGGCGCCCGGCCTGTACCACAACACCGCCGCCGTGCTGGGCCGCGAAGGCGATGTGCTCGGGGTCTACCGCAAGATGCACATCCCCGACGACCCGGCCTTCTACGAAAAGTTCTACTTCACCCCCGGCGACCTGGGCTTTTTGGCGGTGGACACCCACGTGGGCAGAATCGGCGTGTGCGTGTGCTGGGACCAGTGGTACCCCGAGGCCGCCAGGCTCACCGCGCTGAAAGGCGCGGAGGTCATCTTCTACCCCACGGCCATCGGCTGGCACCCGGCGGAAAAGGATCTCCTGGGCGACGAGCAGAAGAGCGCCTGGACCACCGTGCAGCGGGGCCACGCCGTGGCCAACGGCTGCTATATCGCGGCGGCCAACCGCATCGGCTTCGAGAGACCCCTGGCCGACGGCAACAACGCCCAGGGCGCGGGCATCGAGTTCTGGGGGTCGAGCTTCGTGGCCGGGCCGAGCGGAGAGATCAACGCCCTGGCCGCGACGGACGAGGAAACCATCCTGCTCGCCCAGGTGGACCCAGAGCGCATCGAGACCGTGCGCCGGGGCTGGCCGTTCCTGCGCGACCGGCGCATCGACGCCTACGCCGCGCTGACCAAGCGGTTTGACGACTAAGGGCTGAGGCCCCCGCGCACCGGCAAATCCGACGCGGAGAGCCTTGACAGCATAAGCAGAGCCCTTCATTGTTTCCCGCACACGCACCCAGCACTGGAGATTCCGCACAATGCACCTGCATCACCTGAACGTTTCCCCGCCGCCTCCGCTCTAGCGAGGGGAGAGACACTTCGAGAAGTCGCCTCTCGTGAGCCGGTTTGTCTAACGACCGGTTTTCTGGGTGTGCGCGCACAGACTCCCCCCTCAAGACTCCCCCGTTTCCTGTTGCCTTGCGCAGCCCCTCCTTCCTGTCCGCAATGATCGGCCCGGAAGGGGAACCCGCTGTCGTCAAGATCGGCTATGATTCTGGGCTTCCGGCACCAATGTCAGTGCACATGCATTGACCGCAGGCCAGAGGCATGAGCATGCGTCTGCTCTTTTACGCCTGTGCGTTCAAGAGAGAGCAAAGGGGATATCCTTCATGAAACGCTTCATTCCACTGGCAGGGCTGTGCCTTGCCGTGTTTCTCATAATGACCGGCATGGGAATGGCTGTCGTCGCACTGCCGAGCAAATTCCTTGCGTCATCCGGAACCCTGCGGTCTTCGGGCTGGCTCGCCTCGTGTTTCGCCTTGTCCTACATGCTCTGCCAGTATCCGGCGGGCCGTCTTGCGGACAGGTTCGGCTACCGGGAAGTTCTGGCGTGCGGCTGCCTTCTGATGGCCATTGCGGCTGCGCTCATGGGCTTTGCCGAGACGACCGGCGCCCTCTACCTGGGCAGATTCCTTCAAGGCGCGGGCGAGGCCCCTGTCTGGGCCTCCGCGCCAGCCTTGCTCGCCCGCCTCTATCCGGGAATGAAAGGCCGGGTCATGGGGATGTACAACGCGAGCTTTCACCTCGGCTTGATGCTTGGCCCGGTCATGGTGGCCGGGCATCTGGTGGATGACCTGCGCACCCCCTTCCTCGCCTTCTCAGGGCTATGCCTCGTGGCCATGATTCTGGTCCTGCTCTCGCTACGCAACACCAGCTTTCGGCCCGTGGAAAAGCAGCCCCGGACACGCTTGCTGGTCCGTCCAGGCAGCATGCCGGTCTTCTGCAGCGTGCCGGTGTTCGGGGCCATATACGGACTGCTGGTTAGCTGCTTCCCGGTCTACCTGACCACCGACGCGGGCTTCTCTCCCGAGCGCCTGGGCCTCTACTACGTTTCGGCCTACGCCGGAATCGCTGCCTCGCAGCTCGCAAGCGGAGCACTTTCCGATCGCTATGGCCGCGTGCGCTTCATGGTCGGCGGGCTCGCGCTTCTGGGCTGCGCGCTCATCTTCAGTGTCTTGCCACCCTTCACCCATGTGACGCTGGCCGTGGCTGCCATTGGCCTTGGGGCCGGCTCATTCGCCACAGCCTCCATGGCCTTCCTGAGCGAGACATGCGACGATGACCGCAAAGCAACCGTTTCAGGATATTACTACCTGGCCTGGGGTTCCGGATATTTCGCAGGCCCGCTGCTGGTAGACCACTTCGGCGTCGCGGCAGGAAGCAGAGCTCTCGCGCTTTGCTCCCTGGCCATGGCGTTGCTCATTGCCTGGCGCACATGGCCACTGGCCAGGCCTACGCAGGCTGCGGGATAGAACGGCTAGGGGGGGCGTGAGCATTATCAGGTGCGCTCCCCGCCCCCTTTGAGGCGCAGGACCCACCACCCTCAAGACTCCAATAAACAAAGAGCCCCGGCCAAAACCGGGGCTCTTTGTTTAGCAAGGTGTCGAGGACAGGCCGGGGGACCCGGCGCAGTCCTCAGGCGTGGGTGGTCATGCTCGCCCCGCCGCTCACCGAGCTGCTGCTGGACGAACTGCTGGTCTCGCTCTCGGCCTGCAGCTTCTCAAGCTGCAGCTGCGATAGCTGCACATTCAGGGTATTCAGCTGCGCCTGCTGCGTCTTCACCGCATCCGCCTTGGAGTCGTCCCCTTTGGCCTCCTGCTTGGACTGTTGCAGCTTGGCCTGCATCGCCTTGACCTTCACCTTCATGTCATCAATCTCGTCCTCGAGGTCGCTGACGGTCGTGTCGCTGCTGGAGCTGGAGCCGCCCCCGCCCCCGCCACCGGCCTTGGACTGCCCTGCGGCCAGAGACGAGCTCTTGGAGCTTGCGGTATCCGCACCCGTCGCGTCTTTCTCAGCGCTGGGACTACCGGAGTCGTTGCTTCCGGTGGAGCCGTCCTTGGAGGCGAGATCCTTGCCCTCGTTGGAGATGGACACCGTATCCCCGCCCGCCACACTGCCAGAAGAGGCCGCGCTCACACCGAGCACCGCCTGGCCGACGTCCTTCAGGCTGGACATGTCACCGGTCTTGGCCGCCTCGGCGAACTGTGAGGAGATGGCGGCGAACATCTCTTTCTGGGTGGGGTCCGTGCTTTCGCTCGCACTTTGGGACAGGTTGTCGGCGATGGTTTGCGCCGCTGCCTTGAAGGCATCCTGGTCCGTGTTGGCCAGCTGCTGCAGATTGCTCATCAGCTTGCCGAACTGGGACACCTTGGCCTGATCGGCGTCCTTGCCATTGACGGTTGAGACGCCATCACCAGTTCCCGCCACTTCCGTCTGGCTCGCTTCCTTGTTCTTCCTGATTTCTTCCAACGCCTGCTTGTCGAACAACGCGCCCAGTGCAGAACCTGTTGAACTGACTGTTGCCATGATCAGCTCCTTTATTTGCTGTTTTACTGCTTATCGGCACTCTGCATTAAAGCTTTAGTGCTTGCGTCATTTTACTTTGATTTTTATTTTACTGCAACGAAGCAACACTTAATGCAGTATAAGACGCTCGTACAGTGCATAAAGTTACACCCAAAATGCACTGATCAAAAAATATTGCCCGGAAAAATTCAGACCTGCGACAGTCTTCGTCGTCTGGCCAACCAGCTGCGCTTCCGCACGCAGGCTTCAGCCCGCAGGCTTGCCCGCACAAATCTTCCCCCGCCCCCTTGCGCCTTCCGCCAAGGTGCGTATTTTACAGGAATGCGCTTGGTCCCTGCTGACGAGAGGCCCGCGCCAATCCTCGATCTGGAGTTGCGCCATGTGGGAATATACGGACATCGTCAAGGAACACTTCCTGAACCCGAAGAACGTCGGCGAGATGAAGGACGCCTCCTGCGTGGGCGAGGTCGGCTCCATCGCCTGCGGCGACGCGCTCAAGCTGTTCCTCAAGATCGAGGACGGCATCATCCGTGACGCCAGCTTCCAGACCTTCGGCTGCGCCAGCGCCATCGCCTCAAGCTCCGCCCTGACGGAACTGGTCAAGGGCAAGACCGTGGACGAGGCCATGAAGATCACCAACAAGGACATCGCCGCCGCCCTGGGCGGACTGCCCAAGGAAAAGATGCACTGCTCGGTCATGGGCGAGGAGGCGCTGGAGGCGGCCATCAAGAGCTGGCGCGGCGAAAAGGTCGACGCCGTGGAGCATTCCGAGGGCGAGATCGTCTGCGAGTGCTTCGGCGTCACCGACGAGCAGATCCTGCACGCCGTGCGCGAAAACGACCTCAAGACCATTGAGGACGTGACCTACTACACCAAGGCTGGCGGCGGCTGCGCCAAGTGCCACGAAAAGATCGAGGCGCTCATCGCCCAGGCCCGGGGCGAGACCCCAGCGCCCACCCCCCAGCCCGCGAAGAAGCTCACCAACCTCCAGCGCATGAAGCTCATCGAGGAGGTGCTGGAGAAGGAGATCCGCCCGCGTTTGCAGATGGACGGCGGCGACATCGAGCTCGCCGACATCGACGGCTTGGTGGTCAGCGTGAACCTGCGCGGCCACTGCGTGGGCTGCCCGGCCAGCCAGGCCACGGTGCAGGGCACGGTGCAGGGCATCCTGCGCGAGAAGGTCGACCCGGAAATCGTGGTGCGGGAGGCATAACCATGAGCGCACAGAACGTCGTCTACCTGGACAACAACGCCACCACCCGCGTGGCCCCGGAAGTCCTTGAGGCCATGCTGCCCTTCTTCTCCGAGCGCTACGGCAACCCGTCGTCCATGCACAACTTCGGCGGCAGCGTGGGCCGCGAGATGCGCGAGGCGCGCGAGTCCCTGGCCGACCTGCTGGGCTGCGGCACGGACGAGATCATCTTCACCTCCTGCGGCACGGAGTCGGACAACACCGCCATCCGCTCGGCGCTTACCGCCCAGCCCCAGAAGCGGCACATCATCACCACCCGCGTGGAGCACCCGGCCGTGCTCTCGCTGTGCAAGTTCCTGGAGCGCAGCCAGGGCTACCGCGTGACCTACCTCGGCGTGGACGCCGAGGGCCGGCTCGACATGCGGGAACTGGAGGACAGCCTGAGCGACGATACGGCCATCGTCAGCATCATGTGGGCCAACAACGAGACCGGAGTGCTCTTCCCCATCCCGGAGATCGCCACCCTGGTGAAAAGCCGCGGCAGCATCCTGCACACCGACGCCGTGCAGGCCGTGGGGAAGGTGCCCATCAACCTGGGCAACCTGGACGTGGACATGCTCTCGCTCTCCGGCCACAAGCTGCACGCGCCCAAGGGCGTGGGCGCGCTCTACGTGCGCCGCAAGCTGCCCTACCGGCCATACCTCATCGGCGGGCACCAGGAGCATGGACGCCGCGCCGGGACCGAGAACACCACGGGCATCATCGCGCTTGGCGCTGCCGCCCGCGCGGCCAAGGCCCACCTGCCCGTCGAGAACACCGTGGTGCGAGCCCTGCGCGACCGCCTGGAGAACGCCCTGCTCAAAGCCGTCAGCGACAGCCGCTTGAACGGCCACAAGACCGAGCGTCTGCCCAACACCAGCAACATCAGCTTCAAGTACATCGAGGGCGAGGCCATCCTGCTTTTGCTCGACCAGCTGGGCATCGCGGCCAGCTCCGGCTCGGCCTGCACCTCGGGCAGCCTGGAGCCGTCCCACGTGCTGCGCGCCATGGGCATTCCCTTCACCTACGCCCACGGGTCCATCCGCTTCTCGCTCTCGCGCTACACCACGGACGCGGACGTGGACTACGTCATCAAAAACGTGCCCGGGATCATCGAAACCCTGCGCAAGATCTCGCCCTACAAGCAGGGCGAGGCCGAGCCGCTGTCCCCGCTGGACGCCAAGCCCGCCTGCGGGTGCTAGACGAAGTGCCCAGGGGCGCTGCCCCTGGACCCCGCCAAAGGGCCTGAGGCCCTTTGGAATCCCCATAAAGCCGAAAGGGCTGTGTCAGGATGAACCTGAAACAGCCCTTTCGGCTTTGGACACTACGACAACCCGCTGAGAGGTTTTGGGGGAATCCTTTCCCTCGACCGTCAGAGGCTCCCCTACTCCATATCGTCCAGCATGGACAGATCGCCCGGCGCCTCGCCCGTCTCCTCGGCCTTGAGCAGGCGGCGCATGATCTTGCCGCTGCGGGTGCGCGGGAGCGTGGTGCGGAACTCGATGCTTTTGATCACCGCCACCGGCCCCAGCTCCTTGCGCATGTGGTGCTTGAGGTCCAGGATCAGGTCGTCGGAAGGCTCCGCGCCCTGGATCAGGATGATGAAGGCCTTGGCCGCCTCGCCCTTGATCTTGTCCGGCACGCCGATGATGGCGGCCTCGGCCACGGCCGGGTGCGAGCGGAAGGCGTTCTCCAGCTCGGCGGTGCCCAGGCGGTGCCCGGCGATGTTCAAGACGTCGTCGGCGCGGCCCTGGATCCACAGGTAGCCGTCCTCGTCGCGCTTGGCCACGTCGCCCGCCAGATACTTGCCCGGGAAGCGCGAAAAGGCCTCGCGGTAATGCTCGCCCGGGCCGCTCTTGCCGTCGCCCCCGCCGTCCGTGTCGCCGCCCTTCTCGCCATCCTTATCGTTGAAGTACCCGGTCATCATGGCCGGCCAGGGCCGGGTGATGACGAGCAGGCCGCCCGCGCCAGGCGGCACGCTGTTGCCCTCGCGGTCGACAACGTCCACCTCCACGCCGGGCAGGGGCCGGGTCACGCTGCCGGGCTTCAAAAGCGAGATGGGCAAAGGCGAGATCATGAACATGCCGGTCTCGGTCTGCCACCAGGTGTCGAGCAGCGGGCATTCGCCGCGCCCGATGTGCCGGTAGAACCACAGCCAGGTCTCCGGGCCGATGGGCTCGCCCACGCTGCCCAAGAGGCGCAGGGTGGAGAGGTCGTGCTGGCGCGGGTACTGCGGCCCGAAGCGCATGAGCATGCGGATGAGCGTGGGCGCGGTGTAGAAGATGGTCACCCCGTACTTGCTCACGATGTGCCACATGCGGTCGGCCTGGGGATAGTTGGGGTGGCCCTCGTACAGGAGCGTTGTGGTCCCGGCCAGAAGCGGGCCGTAGACCACGGCGCTGTGGCCCGTGACCCAGCCGAGGTCGGCCGTGCACCAGAAGATGTCCGTGGGCTTGATGTCGAAGACGTGGTTCAGGGTGCGGTGCACGCCGACCATGTAGCCGCCATGGCAGTGCGACACGATCTTGGGCGTGCCGGTGGCGCCGCTGGTGTGCAGCAAAAACAGCGTGTCGTTCGCGTCCATGACCTCGGTGGGCGACTCGGGCCGCTCGCGGCGCACCAGGTCGTCGTACCAGAAGTCGCGGCCGTCGAGCATGTCGGTGTCGACCTTGGCCCGGTGCACCACCACCACGGAGTCCACGCAGTCGGCGCAGGCGCCCACCAGGGCCTCGTCCACGGTCTGCTTCAGGCGGATGATCTGGCCGTTCCTGTAGAACCCATCGGCGGTGATGACGAGCTTGGCCTTGACGTCGCGGATGCGGCCGCGCAGGGCCTTGGCCGAGAACCCGGCGAATACCAGCGAATGGATGGCCCCGATCTTGGCCGTGGCCAGCATACTGATGACGGCCTCGGGCAGGGGCGGCATGTAGATGATGACGCGGTCGCCCTTGCCCACGCCAAGGGTGCGCAGGGCGTTGGCGAAGCGGTTCACCTCGCGGTAGAGCTCGTAGTAGGTGTACTTGCGGCTGTCGCCGGGCTCGCCCTCCCAGATCAGGGCCAGCTTGTTCTTGTTGGCGGTCTCGATGTGGCGGTCCAGCGCGTTGTAGACGATGTTGCAGCGCGCGCCGGGGAACCAGCGGTAAAAGGGCGCGTTCGATTCGTCGAGGACCTGGTCCCACTTCTTGTACCAGTCCAGCTCGTCGGCGGCCTCCTCCCAGTAGCCCAGGGGGTCGCCCTTGGCCTGGCGGCGGAAGCCCTCCAGCTCCTGGGGGTTCACGTTGGCCTCGATGACCAGCTGCGGCAGCGGCCTAAAGACGCGCAACTCCTGCGCCAGGCTCTCCAGGGTACCACTGTGTTCCATCATGTCCTCCTCGGGCGCGGCCCTGGGAACCTTCCCCTGAGCGCGCCTTGGACCTACTGGCCCGCATCTACACCCTGCGCGGCGGCAGAGCCCATTATATTCGGCGTACGGCGGTCCAGGGGTGGCGAACGGACGCCTCCCGGCGCTAGAAGCCCAGTACCTGCTTCAGGCTGGCCAGCCTGCGGCGGCTGATGGGCAGCTCGATGCGCGTGCGGCCGGCCGTGCGCAGCATGAAATTGCTGCCGGGCAGGCTCGCGATTTCCGTCACCATGTCCAAGTTGACCAGGTACTTGCGGTGCACGCGGAAGAAGCGGTGCGGGGCCAGGCGCTCCTCCAGGTACTTCAGCCGGTACGAGGTCAGGTATTTCTGGGCGGCCGTGTTCACGTACGAGTAGTCCTCGTAGGCCTCCACAAAGACAATCTGGTTGTAGGGCACCAGGTACATGCGCCCGTCCTGGCTCACGGCCAGCTTCTCGATCTCCGGGGTGCGGTGCTGGTTGGTGTCCCAGGCCTGCTTGAGGGCGGACAGGAAGTGGTCCTGCTCGTCGTCCTCGAGCGGCAGGGACACGGTCTCGCCGTCGTCGCCCTCGGACCAGTTGTCGACGCTGGGCGGGGCAGCCTCGGCCCACTTGTCGGGCATGGGCACCTCGCGGAAGCGGGCCTTGAACTCGGAGAGCTTGGAGAGCGTCTTCTGCACGCGGTCCTCGCCCGCAGGCCAGAGCAGATAGTCCGTGGCCCCGAGCTCAAAGGCGGCGTAGGCCTGGGCCTCGGCTGCGGCCAAAAAGACAAGGGCGGGCTTGTTCTTGCGCCCGGCCAGCATCTGGGCCAGCTCCAGGCCGGTGACCCCGCCGGGCAGGTCCACTGCCAGGAACAGCGCGCCGTAGGGGATGGCCTCCAAAAGCTCCAGGGCCTCAAAGGCGCTGACGGCCTCGCCCAGGACCTGCAGAAAGCTCGCGCCCTCCAGCACCCGGCGCAGGTCGCGCCGGACGGTGGCGTCAGGGTGCAGGAGCAGAGTCTTGAGCTTGGCCATGCGGCTTCATGTTCTCGCTGGTGCAGAGTTGGACCCAAAACGGTTCTGCCGGAACTGTCAGACCCGGCAGTCCGGGCGGCCGGGCAAAGGCCGGAGCCCTTCAGGTGTCTTGCCGCAAATAATGGCGCGGCGCAAGGCCGTGTTGCATCCATGCTGCGGCTGATGTAGCCTCGGCGCATGGTGGAAGCAAAGCAGCAACGCGTCGCCGTCATCTCCGACGTGCACGGCAACCTGGAGGCGCTCAAAAGCGTCCTGGCGGACGTGGACGCCCAGGGCGTGGCCGAGATCCTGAACCTGGGCGACATGGTGGGCTACGGCCCGGAGCCCGAGGCCTGCGTCAAGCTCCTGATCGCGCGCGGCGTGCCCTCGGTGCTGGGCAACCACGAACACGGACTTGTGGAGGCCCAGGCCCGGGGCTGGTTCAACCCCCAGGCCAGAAAGGCGCTGGACCGCACCCGCGAGCTTCTGTCCGACGATTCGGTGATGTACTTCCGCACCCTGCCCCGCACCCTGGAGGCGCATGGCGCGCTCTTCGTGCACGGCTGCCCGCCGGGCCTGGTGTCCAAGTACCTCTATGAGCTGGACGACGAGGCCCTGCGCGAGACCTTCGCCCTGTACCCCCACCCGCTCTGCTTCGTCGGGCACACCCACGACCTGGAGCGCATCAGCCTCCTGGCCGGGGCCGGAGCCGGGCGCATCGAGCGCAAGGACCTGGTCAAGGGTCTTGTGAACCTGGGCAAAGCCACGCGGCACATCCTGAACATCGGCAGCGTGGGCCAGCCGCGCGACGGCAACAACAAGGCCAAGTATGTTCTGTGGGAGCCGGGCGAAACCCTCGCCGAGGCGCGGATCGAGGTGCGCTTCGTGCCCTACGACATCGCGCGCACCGCAGCGCTCATCGTGGAGAAGGGCCTGCCCACGGTCTACGCGGACAGGCTCTGGTGATTTCCGCCTAGATCGCCGGGAAGCGCACCAAGAAGCGGCTGCCCTGGCCCGGCGCGGTCTTGATGTCCAGCGCGCCGCCCAGCTGCTCCGCCGCCGCATGCAGGCACTGCAGGCCGAAAGAATTCCGACCCAACTCCTCCGCATCGCCCGGCAGCCCGGCCCCGTCGTCAGACACCTCCAGCACCGCCATGTCACCGTCGGGCCGCAGAACCACCCGGATCACGCCGGGCCGGCCGTCCTGAAAGGCGTACTTGAGGGCATTGGTCATGGCCTCGGCCAGGAAGATGCCGCAAGGCACCAGCCGGGCGGCGTCCAGGGACACGGGCTCGGCCGCCACGTCCAGGCGCAGGTGGCCATTTCCCCCCTGCGGGCTGTTGCCCTCGAACAGGCCACGGGCCAGCTTCTCGACAAAGGGGCCTGCCCCGCTCCTGGCCCCCTGGGCCGGGTCGGACATGGTTTCGTGGGCCTTGGCCATGGCCAGCACGCGGGCTCCGGCATCGGCCAGGGAGCGCTTGGCCTCCGGGTCCGACACCTGCAGCTGCTGCATGCGCAGCATGCCGTGCAAAAGCGAAAAGCTGTTCTTGATGCGGTGGTGCGCCTCGCGCAGGCGGAAGCCAGCTGCGGGGTCATTGTGGACGCTCATGGCCAGGGCCACCTCCACCGCAGCGCGGATCTGGCTGTTCTGGCAGGGCTTGAGCAGGTAGGCGGAAGGCAGGGCCGTGCGCGCGCGGCGCAGGAACTGCTCCTCGCCGTGGGCGGTCAGCAGCACCACCGGAATGTGCAGGTCGCGCTGGATCTGGGCGCAGGCGTCGATGCCGTCCATCTCCTGGCCAGGCTCCGAGGGCATGACGATGTCCATGAGCACCAGGTCGGGCCGCAGGCTGGTGGCCAGGCGCACGGCCTCGGCCGCAGTGCCTGCCACGCCCACCACGTCATAGCCCTCGCCGGTGATGAACTCCTCGATCTGCATGGCGATGACGGACTCGTCCTCGGCCAGCAGGATGCGCGGGCGCATCGGGGAGTCGCTGCCGTTCTGCATGGTATTCCTCCGTTCCGGCCCTGCGGGGGGGCGTGGCTCCACCCATGCGCGTTACACCAAGGAGGACTTCGTTACAAGAGTTCCGGGCGCCCCGCGCCTAAAACAGCCGCAAATAAGCCGGGCGCCGCCCCAAAACGCTCGCTCAGCAGAGCGGCCGCACCGGGGCGATGAGACTTCCGGCCAGGCGCATGGTCAACAGCGCGCCCGCCAAATCCTGGGAGGGCGGCGCGAGCCTCCCCGTGCGCGCCAGCTGCGCAAAGGCCCTGAGCTGGCCGGGAAAGCCGGGCTTCACCACCGCATCGTCGGCGTCGGGCTCCAGCACCTCGCTGGTGCCGTCGGCATAGCTCACCCGGCAGGTCTCCAGCGGCCGGAACTCCGCCGTGACGCCCTCGCCCTTGAGCACCACGGCCCAGCCGCCAGGGGAGTGCCAGTTGCCGGTGAACGAGCCGAGCACACCGCCGGGAAAGCGCAGGCACGCAGCGAACTGGTCGCCCAGGGGCTCGTGCAGGCTGGTGGCAAAGGCGCAGACCTCCTCGGGCTCGCCGCCGAAGTGCCGGAGCAGGTCGATGGTGTGCGTGGCGTTGGCGAAGATCCAGGCCCGCAGCACCTCGTCGGTGAAGCGGCCCGTGGCGCGCGCCACGCTCATGCGCTCGCTGCCCTCCACCATGACCGACAACAGCCGCCCGCGCGAGAGCACGCGTTCAAGCCCCTGCTGAAAGATCGAGTAGTGCCGCCGGTTGAAGCCGACCATGTTCGGCACGCCCTTTTCGCCCGCGAGCCGGGCGGCCTCCTCGGCCTCGGCCACGCTCAGGCCCACGGGCTTCTCCAGAAACAGCGGCAGGCCGAAGTCCAGGCACTGCGCGGCCATTTGGGCCATGGCCTGGGGCGAGACCAGCACCATGAGGGCGTCGGGCCGGGCGTCGCGCACCAGCTCTTCCGGGCTGTCGCAGACGTGGGCCAGGCCGAACTCCCCGGCCAGGGCCTCGGCCTTGGCGCGCGTGCGCGAGCTGATGCCCACGGCCACAAGCTCCGGCACGCGGCTCATGGCGGTGAGGTGCTGGCGGGCGATGAGCCCCGCGCCGATGAGGCCCACGCGTATGGGGCGGTCTGGTGCGTTGGTCATGCGTTGTCCTTTCAGGTGATGGGGCTGACGAGAACTCAGGTGATGGGCACGTCGAGGGCCAGGCCCTCGCCGCTGAGCGGCAGGGCCACGCGGACCCCGCCCCGTTGCGAGGACAGGTGCGCGCCCAGCACCACGTCCACGGACTCGATGCCCGCGCGGATGGTCGGGTGGGCGAAGGGGCCGACCAGGTCCAGCAGGCAGTCGCGCGTGGCCTGCACGATGTCCAGCGCCGGGCCGTGGTCGAGGGCCACGGGCTCGGGCGGCACGAAGCGCGTCTTGACCACCTGGCGCTGGTCTGCCGGGCGGGCATAGGCGCTGGCCGAGCCCGTGGGCTGGGGCGCGAGGTCGTCGAACTCGGCCACGCCCTCGGTGCCGATGACCAGACAGCGCGAGGCCCGAGGCACGTCCTCGGAGAGCTCGAAATCGCCCACGAAGCGGTGGCCGTCCGCGCACTCAAAGCCCACGCTGACCTGCCCGCCGGGATCACAAAACTGGGCGCCGCGCACGTTGGGCGCGGGGTTGGCCGTGAGCTCCGCGCTGACCCACACCGGGCGGGCGTCGAAGAGCCAGGCCGCGTAGTCGAAATAGTGCAGGCCCACGCAGCCCACGCCGCCGCCGCCGATGATGCCCCAGAAGCGCCGGGGACGGCCGATGACATTTTCATCGCGCACGGCCTTGCGAAACAGGAGGCAGCGCGTGAGGAAGCGGCGGCAGAGGTTCACGGCCAGCCTGGTCCCTGCCGCCTCGCAGGCCCGTGACATTTCGCGGGCCTTGGCCCCGCTGGTGCTCATGGGCTTTTCGCAGAGCACAAAGGGAATCTTCGCCGCTGCGGCGGCCAGCACGATCTCGTGGTGGCTGGGGCCGTTGGTGGCGATGCAGAGCAGGTCAACACCCGCCGGACCTGTCGACAAGAGCTCACGCCAGTCGCTTGTAGCCACGGGCTTGTCACTGCGCGAGGCCGCGAGTTCCTGCGCCACGGCCAGGTTCATGTCGCAGACCCCGGCCACACGGATGCCCGCCCCCTCGGCCGACATGGCGTCCAGGGCCGCGATGTGCCGCCTGCCCATGCCCCCCAGGCCAATCACAGCAGCCCGCAACTTGGTCATGTCACCCCCGCTCATGCAATGCGCCCGGCCCTTTTCAGCAGCAGTTCACAGATATCGAAGTCCAAAAGCTCGTCGATGTCCCAGGAGCGCTCGCGCGGCATCTCATAGCCACGGGTCTCCGGGGTCAGGTAGCTGCGCGTGCGGGCCAGCCAGTCGCACCGGGCCACGTACACCGCGCCGTTGGGCGCGCAGGCCCGGGGCAGATCCTGGCGGCGCGTGTGGAAGCTCTCCTGGTGGATGATCGGGATCAGGCGCGCGCCCTCATCCATCTGAAACATGTAGTAGGGGCTCTTCTCGGCCTCGGTGACGCTGACGCAGCAGGGCCAGCCGTGGTCCAGGCAGAGCTTGATGGCGCCGTCGATGTCGGCCGTGGTGCGCAGGGGCGAGGTGGGCTGCAAGAGCACCACATAGTCGTACTGCTCCGGCCCCAGGGCCTCCACGGCGTGCAGCACCGGGTCCACGCCCGGGGTGTCGTCGCGCGCCAGCTCGGCCGGCCGCACAAAGGGCGTATCCGCGCCAAAGGAGCGGGCCACGGCCAGGATGCCCTCGTCGTCCGAGGAGACAACCAGCCGGTCCAGGTACGCCGAACACCTGGCCTCGCGGATGGTCCAGGCCATGAGCGGCAAGCCGCCCAGGTCGCGGATGTTCTTGCCGGGCACGCCCTTGCTGCCGCCACGGGCGCTGATGGTGCCCAGAATGCGCTTGCCTTTATACATGCTCGTCCTCCTGGAGGCGAGTTTATAGCCTGTTTGCTTCGCACCCGCAACGGTGCCCCGGCAGCTCCGGGCCTGCGGCCCTTGCGCCGCGCGGGCGCCTGGCGTAGCATGTGACCCTGAGAGTCCCCGGCACAACTTCCAGCCCCTGGAGACTGGCATGCTCAAGTTTCTCAACATGCTCCTCGGCAGCGAAAAGAAACCCGCCAACCGCACCGAAGAGGCTGCGGTCAAGCGCAAGTACGAGTTCTTCAAGAGCCTGCTCATCAAGAACAACCGCTCCCTTGAGCTTTTGACCGAGCTGGAGCACCTGCTCTACGAGAACAAGCCCTTCACCCTGGAGCAGGTGCTGACCCTCTCCGAGGACCTGATCAGCCTGGTCTACGACCTGGCCGAAGACCTGAACGCCCTGTCCCACGGCAAGTATCCCGGCCTGTTCGACGCCACCGAACGCATCGGCATCACGGTGCTGAAGGACCTGGTGCGCCGCAAGAAGGTCAAGAAGAGCGAACTGGTGCTGCCCCTGCGTTCGCTGTCCGCAGCCATGAGCGACGAGGTGGGCGGCAAGGCCGCCAACCTGGGCGAGGTGCAGAACCGCGCCGGGCTGCCCACGCCCCAGGGCTTCGCCGTCTCGGCCTATGCCTGCCAGAAGTTCCTGCGCGCCACAGGCCTCTCCGAGCGCATCGAACGGCGCATGCGCGGCATCGACGTCAAGGACACCGAGCGCCTGGTGGCCCTGTGCGAAGAGATCCAGGCCATGATCCTGACCGCCGAGGTGCCCGAGGAGACCCGGCGCGGCATGGCCCGGGAGATGGACGCGCTCATCGCCCTGTTCGGACCCGAGGTGCGCGTGTCCGTGCGCTCCAGCGCCACCTGCGAGGACTCCGAGGCCACCTTCGCCGGGCAGCACGCCACGGTGCTGAACGTCAGCGCCGCCAACGTGCCCGCGGCCTGGAAGGAGGTCGTGGCCAGCACCTTCAGCCCGCGCGCTGTCTATTACCGCCGCAGCAAGGGCTACTCCGACCACGACGTCATCATGGCCGTGCTCTGCGTGACCATGGTCGACGCGCGCTCAAGCGGGGTGCTCTACACCCACGACCCAAGCCAGATGGACTCCGACGACCTCCTGGTCAGCGCGGCCTGGGGCCTGGGCGTCAGCGTGGTCGACGGCTCGGGCCAGACGGATTTCGCGCGGCTGTGCCGCAAGGACATGCGCCTGGTGACCTCTGAGGTGGCCGTGAAGAAGCGCCGCCTCGTGCTGCAAGGCGCCGGGGCTCTCGACGGCATCCGGGAGGAGGCCGTGCCGCGCGCCCAGCAGGCCGAGCCCTGCCTGAACCACGCCCGTCTGCTCCAACTGGCGTCGTACGGGCTCAAGCTGGAGGAGCACTACGGCCAGCCCCTGGACATCGAGTGGGCGCAGGACCAGCGGGAGCGCCTGTTCATCCTCCAGGCCCGGCCGCTGGGCGTGGAGCAGAGCCCGGGGACCGAAGGCTGCTCCCTTGAGCCCGGCGGGAGCGAACCCCTGCACGGCCGCGAGGTTCTCCTGCACGGCGGGGCCACGGCCGCAGCGGGCAGCGCGGCCGGACCGGCCTACATCCTGACCAGCGACCACAACCTCACGGCCGTGCCCCAGGGTGCCATCCTCGTGGCCCGCCAGACCTCGCCCACTTACGTGCCGGTCATGGACCGCATCCGGGCCATCGTCACGGATGTGGGCAGCGTCACCGGACACATGGCCTCGGTGGCGCGGGAGTTCGGCCTGCCCACCCTGGTCGGCGTGGAGAACGCCACCCTCAAGATCGAGCCGGGCGCGGAAATCACCGTGGACGCCACCAACCGCATCGTCTACCGGGGCATCGTGCCGGAGCTCATCCACGACACCCCCCCGGTGAACCTCATGCGCGGCAGCCCGGTGTACAAGGCCGCGCAGGAGGCCTTGAAGCGCATGGCCCCGCTCACGCTCCTGGACCCCAAGGCCGACAACTTCACCCCCGAAGGCTGCCTGAGCCTGCACGACGTCATCCGTTTCGCCCATGAGATGAGCATGCGCGAAATGTTCAACCTCCGCGACGAGATGGAGGACGCCGAAGGCGCGGTGCGCCTGCGCGCGGGCCTGCCGCTGAACATCCTGGTGGTGGACCTGGGCGGCGGGCTCACCCCCACGGCCCCGAAAAAGGTTGTGGAGTTGGAGCACATCAAGAGCGCGCCCTTCCAGGCCCTGCTCCACGGCATGACCCACCCGGACATCCGCTGGCTGGGCGGGGTGGGCGTGAGCCTGACCGGCTTCGCCTCGATCATGGCCGAGTCCATCCTGACCGACCCCAACGCCGACGGCAGCATGGGCGGCCCGAGCTACGCCGTGACCAGCGACCACTACCTGAACTTCAACACGCGCCTGGGCTACCACTTCGCCGTGGTGGACAGCTACTGCGGGCCCTCCATCAACGACAACTACATCGTCTTCTCCTTCAAGGGCGGCGCGGCGGACATCGCCCGGCGCTCCCGGCGCGCCAACCTCATCGCGCAGATTCTGAAGCGCCTGGGCTTCAAGATGGAGGTCAAAGGCGACATGGTGCGCGGGGAGATCAAGAAGTACTCCCAGAGCGACCTCAAGCAGAAGCTGGACATGGTGGGCAGGCTGCTCGGGGCCGTGCGCCTGCTCGACATGGTGCTCTCCGACGACGGCCAGATCGGCTGGTACGTGGAGGAGTTCTTCAAGGGCAACTACTCCTTCGAGCGCTGCGGGGACGGAAGCCCGGCGCCCGAGGGCGAACGTCCGCCCGGCGCTGATCCGGGGAAAGAGATTCCGGGGGGCAATGCCTAGGCGAGGGGAACCAAGGCAGGCGGCTTTACGCAGGCTTTTGCACTGTTGCGTGCACAATTTGCACACGCGCGGCCGGGCCCCTGCACCAACCCGCCTGCCAGGCCGCGCCAGACCTCGCTTGCGGCCCTGGCCCGATGTTTGCTGTATCCTAACAGGCCCTGCCCCGTCTTGACGACAGGCGCGGAAGGCGTATCTTTCACGCAGAACAGTGCACATATGCGGGTCAAGCACCCGCAAGGAGGACCATCATGAAACGGCTCATCGCTTCTGTCATCATCACCACCTTCCTCCTGGGCTCTCTCGCCGCCTGCGCAGACAAGGCCCAGACCGGAGCTGGCGTAGGCACCCTGGCAGGCGCCACCATCGGCGCGCTGACATCCAAGAACAAGGGCCTCGGCGCCGTCATCGGCGCGGGCATCGGCGGACTCATCGGCTACGCCATCGGCAACGAGATGGACAAGACCGACAAGGCCCAGATCGGCAAGGCCCTGGAAGAGCAGCCCTCGGGCAAGCCCCTGGCCTGGAAGAACCCGGACACCGGCGCCCGCTACGAGGCCACGCCCGGCACGCCGTACATGCAGCAGGACAAGATCTACCGCGACGTGACCATCAAGGCCTACGCGGACGGCCAGGAGAGGGACGTCAAGGCCAAGGCCTACCGCAGCCCCGACGGCACCTGGGTCCTCGTCCAGTAGACACAGTAGCCGCAAGCGCAGAACATGACGCAAGGCCCGGAGCACACCGCTCCGGGCCTTTTTTTGCGGCCTGCGGAAAGCACCCCCCAAAGTCGACGCCCCCCCCGCCCGGCCCACCTCGGCAAGCCTCCACAAGGGCTGCCGCCCAGGCCGGCGGCTTTCCCCACAACGAACGCGGCAGCCGCACCGGTCGTGGCGGCCATGGAGAACAGGCCGCTCCTGCGAACCAGGAGCACGCACCCTGCGGCCTGGCAAAACGGCCCCGGGTCCGGAAATCCTGGCAACGGCTGGCCCAGCCAGCCGCAACCCACGCACGCACGCCAGAGAAGGCGCGCCGGAAGGGCGCAGGCCGATAGGGCACGGCGACCCCGGCAAGGCAATGCTTTCGGGCGCGCCGCCTTGCTGTTGTGCTCCGGGCAAAAGAAAAGGCCGGGCGTGAACCCGGCCTCTTTGTGGCGCTGTGGCTGTTGCCTGTGGACCTAGAAGCGGCCCTCGCCCGACTTCTGCTCCGTGCCCACGGGCTTGGAGGAGTCCACGGGGCCGGGCTGGACCTGCTGGCGGACCTCCGGGGAGATGGCCGGGGCCACTGGAGCAGACGGCTTTTCCTGCCCGGGGCGCTGCACGGAGTAGCCGCTCAGGGCATCTCCCGCCGGGGCGGCTGAGGACGAAGCTGCCGGGGTCTCCCCAGGGGCGGCGGCCGGAGCGGCCCGGCGCGGCTTGGAGTTGGGACGGCGCACCTCGATGCCGGTGCTGTGCACCTTGGTCTCGCCGGTGTAGGACTTGCCCACCAGACGGTCGCCCTTGGCCGCGACCTCCTTGCGGGAGCGCTTGCCGGACGTCTTCCCGGTCTTGCTGGCCTTGACGGCCTTCTTCTCAGACGTCTTGTCCGTCTTCTCGTCAGACTTTTTGGCGGACTTCTTTTCGGGCTTGGTGTCCACCACGTCGGACTTCTTGCCTTTCTTGCCCTTTTGCTCGGCAGCCTTGGTGGTCTTTGCGGCCTCGTCCACCTTGGTGGACTTCCTGGCTTTGCGCTCGGGCTTGGTGCCGGGCTTGACCTCAACCCAGCCGCCAGGGGCGGCGGCGTTGGCCTTGCCGGATTTCTTCCTGGCCTTGCGGGCCTTCTTTTCCTTGAGGGCGGCGGCCCGCTCCTCGGGTTTCATCTTGTAGACCTTGGCCTCGGCCTGCCCTGCGGCAAAAAGGCCGAGGGTCAGGACACAAGCCAACAGTCCGGTGAAAATCCTGCGCATGTTCCGCCTCCTTGAACTGATCTGTGGCGGTCCGGGCCGCACTCGCTTGGTTTGATCTTACACGAGGAATCCCGCCCGCGTCCAGAGCCCGGAAGGCCCAGCCCGGGTGAGTCCTCCGGAAATGTCCTACTTCAGCAGTTCGTCCAGCCGCTCCTGGTCAAAGCCCACAACGCGGGCCTTGTCCACAAAGATCACGGGCGTCCCGGTGATTTCCATGCTGCTGGCCCTGGCCATATCCGCAGCCACGGTCCGGGCGTAGCTGGAGTCGCGCAGGGCGGCCACGATGGCCGCGCCGTCCTTGCCCAGGGCCTTGAGCTCCGGGAAGCGCGCCAGGTACGCGCCGGCCACCTGCGCCCAGGCCTTCTTCAAGCTCTCCGGGGTGCGGTCCTTCACCTTGGGCAGGGCCAGGTCGACGTAGCCGAAGCGCACGAAATCAAAGGCCTTCTGCGGAGCCTTGTCCGCCGCCCAGGCCATGAGCGCGCAGGCGATGTCCGCGCCGGGATGCGAGGACAAGGGGAAATGCGCCAGGCGCAGCTCGGAATAGCTGTCCTTCTTGTCCATCAGGTAGGCGAAGGCCTGGCGGCAGTACGGGCAGAACGGGTCGGACACGTAGACCACCACGGGCTTGCCGGGCTGGCCCTTGAGGACCTCATGCCCGAAGTCCTTCAGGTCCGCCTCGCGCATGCGGTCCCGGGCGTCCTTGAGGATGCTCCGGCCCTGGCTCAGCTCCACGATGTCCGAGACATGGTACTTGCCGTCCGCGCTGATGAACAGCAGAAACGGCTGGGCCTGGCCCGCGGCGGGCACCAGGCGGCCCTTCACGGCGTAGATGTCCATGCCGCCGAAGCTGGCGGCCTTTTCCGCCTGGTCCACCTGCACGCTGTCCGCGGTCATGGCCGGGAAGTTGGGTCGGCCGGCCAGACCGGCCAGGAAGTTGGTGCGGAAGGACTCCGCGTCGAACCCGGCAGCGGGCGCAGCAGCGGGCTGGGCGGCAACGCCCTCGGCCAAGGCCAGCGTCACGGTCTGGGCCGAAGCCAGGGCGAACAGGGCCAGGGCAAGAAGAAGGGTAAGGCAAGAGCGGCGCATGGGCACTCCTTGAAGTTGGTTACAGTTGACTGGCCCAGGCGGCCAGACGGTCGCAGGCAATGTTGATTTCGGCCTCGTCGCCGCCAAATGACAGGCGCACGTGGCCCTCCCCTCCCGGCCCGAAGGCCCCGCCGGGGATGGTGATGACGCGCGCCTCGTGGATAAGCCGCAGGGCCAGGGAGCGCGAGTCGGTGACGGGAAATTCAGCCTTGGCCATGACGTAGAACGCGCCCGCCGGGCGGACAAACGAGAAGCGCCCGGCCATGGCGCCCAGCCGCGCGCAGATGAGGTTGCGACGCTGCTCCAGCTCCACCTGCATGGCCGCGAACACTTCCTGCGGGCCGGTGAGCGAGGCCAGGGCAGCGATCTGGGCCGGGGTGGGCGCGCAGATGGCCGCCGCGTCGTGGATCTTGAGCATCTGGTTCAAAAGCTCCTCCCGCGCCCAGAGGAAACCCACGCGCCAGCCCGTGAGGGCGAAGCGCTTGGAGAAACTGAACACGCCGATGAGCAGGTGCCGCAGCTCCGGCACGCGCATCAGGCTGAAGGCGGCCTGCTTGTCGTACGTCAGCGCGTCGTAGGTGTCGTCGCAGATGACGAAGAGATTGTGCTTGAGCGCCAGCTCGGCCAGCCTGAGCAGGTCGGCCTTGGCGAACACCGCGCCCGTGGGGTTGTGCGGGCTGGACACGATGACGGCCTTGGTGCGCGGGGTGATTGCCGCAGCCACGGCGTCCACGTCCAGCCCCCAGTCCGAGCGGCGCAGCGGTGCGAATACCGGCGTGCCCTCGGCCATGAGCACCTGCTCCACGTGCGACGGGTAGAACGGCTCGGGCACGATGACCTCGTCGCCGGGGCCGATCAAGGTCAGCATGGCGCACAAGAGGCCCTCCATGCCGCCCACGGTGATGGCCACCTCGCGCTCCGGATCCGCCGGGAGGTCCTTCTCGGCCCGCAGCAGCTCGGCGGCGGCCACGCGCAGGGCGGGCAGGCCGGGCTGGAGGGAATACTTGCCCGCGGCGGGGTCCTCGCGCAGGGCGCGGCACACGGCGTCCACCACGTGCGGCGGGGTCATGAAGGACGGGATGCCCTGGCCGAGCGACACGCAGCCGCCCACACGGGCCGCGATCATGGGCATCTCCTTGGTGGCGGAGATCTTGATCTGGCGCACGCGCCGGGACAAGCGGGTTTCGAGGTCTGCGCTCATGGAATGTCCTCCGCCCCTTCTGGTGGAAAAATCTTGCCGGGGTTCAGTACGTTCTGCGGGTCCAGCAAGGCCTTGATGCCGCGCTGCACACGCAGGCTCACAGGCCCGATCTCCAGGGGCAACAGCCCGCGCTTGACCAGGCCGATGCCGTGCTCGCCGCTGATGGTGCCGCCGAGCTTCAGGGCCAGGCGCACGCAGTCCACGGCCGCAGCCTCGACCTTGGGGCGCAGGGCCTCGTCCTGGGCGGTCAAGTTCAGGTGGATGTTGCCGTCGCCCGCGTGGCCAAAGACGAAGATCGTGATGCCAAAGCGCTCCTCCACCTCGGGCAGGGCGGCCACCATGTCGGCGATCCTGCCGATGGGCACGGCGATGTCCTCCGGGATGTACACGGCGCAGTCCTCGTGGATGCGCGTGGACACGCTGCGGCGCACGGCCCAGACCGCTTCGCGGCCTTCGTCCGTTGTGGCCGGCGGCAGGATGTTGGTCGCGCCCAGCTCGCGGCAGATGGCCTCGATTCCAGCCACCTCGCGCCGGACCTGGTCCGGGTCGCCATCGGACTCGATGAGCACCAGGGCGCTCTGCTCGCCCGCAACGGAAAAGGGCAGCAGGTCGCCCACGAGCTTGAGGCAGCGCGCGTCAAGGAACTCCATGGCCGAGGGCAGATGCCCGCGCGTCATGACGCTGATGATGGCGCGCATGGCGGCGTTCAGGTCCGCGAACACCGCGGCCACGCAGGCTGCAGCCCTGGGGTGCGGAATGAGCTTGAGCGTCAGCTCCGTGATGACGCCCAGCGTGCCCTCGCTGCCCACAAGCAGCCGCGTCAGGTCATAGCCCACCACGCCCTTGCGCGTGTTGGCCCCGGCGCGGATGACCTCGCCCGTGGGCAGCACGGCCGTGAGGCCCAGCACGTAGTCACGCGTGGTGCCGTACTTGACGCAGGCCGGGCCGCCCGCGTTGGTGGCCGCGTTGCCGCCGATGGTGCTGGTGGCCAGGCTGGCCGGGTCCGGCGGGTAGAACAGACCCACGGCCTTGGCCGCGTCGCGCAGATCGGCGGTGATGACGCCGGGCTGCACAGTCGCCGTGAGGCTCTGGGTGTCGATGGCCAGGATGCGGTTCATGGCCGCGAGGTCGAGCACCACGCCGCCTTTTCCGGCCAGGCAGCCGCCTGCCAGGCCCGTGCCTGCGCCGCGCGGGATGACGGGGAATCCGTTTTTGTTGGCCAGGGTCATGAGCCGCGCCACCTGGGCCTCGCTTCTGGCCAGGAGCACGGCCACGGGCGGGCGCACCAGGCCGGACTCGTCGCGGCTGCGCGCAAGAAGGCCCTCGGCATCGGTGATAAGGTCCGCTCCGAACTCGCGCCGGAGCAGGGCCAGGATTTCAGTGGTGCGTGGCTGGGGCTGCGGCATGGCCGTCTCCGTCAGGGCAGGGTGCAGGGTCAGGACCTGTGGCGCTCAAAGCCGGGCACGCTCATGGCGTCCTCGGCCAGGTGCAGCAGCCAGGTGGCCAGGGTCACCAACGCCAGGTAGTACACGCCCAGCGTGCAGAAGACCTCGATGTTGCGCCAGGAGTTCTTGGCGATGGTGGTGGCCGTGCCCGTGAGTTCGTTCACGGTGATGATGGAGGCCAGCGACGAGTACTTGATGAGGTAGATGACCTCGTTGCCGCAGCCGGGCAGCGCCCGGCGGAAGGCCTGGGGCAGCACCACGCTCTGCACGGCCTGGCGGGTGGTCATGCCCAGCGCCAGGGCCGCGCGGATCTGCCCGCGCTTGATGGAGTTCAGGCCGCCCCGGATGTACTCGGACTGGTACGCCCCGCTGCACAGGCCAAAGGCCAGGATGGACGCCGGGATGGCGTCGAGCACGATGCTGTGCCCGCCGATGCTGATATACGGCAGGGCGAAGTACCAGAAGAACACCTGCACCACCAGCGGCGTGCCGCGAAAGAGCGAGACATAGCCCTCGGTCAAGCGCCGCACGGGCCTGGGGCCGTACACGCGCAGCACCCCGGCCACCACGCCGATGAGCGCCCCCAGCAGCGCCGAGGGCACGATGACCACGATGCTGGTCCACAGGCCGTCCATGAGGCCGGGCACCAGCTCGGCGCGCAGGAACTCGAAGTAGGTGCTGCTCAAACCCGGCACTCCGGGGCCAGGACCTCGGCCTCGCCGCCCTCGCCCGACAGCTCGCTGATCTTGGCGCAGAAGGCCAGGGTGCGCGAGCCGGAGTCGCGGCGCAGGAGCTCGGCCGGGGAGCCGGACTCGATGACGCGGCCCTTCTCCATGAACAAAAACTCGTCGGCCAGGCTGGCCGAGAAGCTGATCTGGTGCGTGGCCACGATCATGGTCATGCCGTTCTGGGCCAGGTCGCGGATCACGGCCAGGACCTCGCCGATGAGCTCGGGGTCCAGCGCGCTGGTGGGCTCGTCCAGCAGCATGACCTTGGGGTCCATGGCCAGGGCGCGGGCAATGGCCACGCGCTGCTTCTGCCCGCCGGAGAGGCTGGCCGGATACAGCGCTGCCTTGTCCTGCAGGCCCACGCGCGCCAGCTCGGCCAGGGCCAGCTCGCCCGCGTCGAGCTTGCTCATGCCCTTGACCTTCATCAGGGCCACGCGCACGTTCTCCAGCGCGCTCAGGTGGTCGAACAGATTGAAATCCTGAAAGATCATGCCCACATTCTGGCGCAGGGTGCAGAGCTCGCGGCGGCTCTTGCCGTTCACCTCGCGGCCCTCCAGGAGGATCGTCCCGGAATCCGGCGGGATGAGAAAATTGAGGCACTGCAGAAGCGTGCTCTTGCCCGCGCCCGAGGGGCCGATGAGCACCTTCACGCAGCCCTTGGGCAACGACAGGCTCACGGCGTCAAGCACGCGGTTGCCGCCCAGGGTCTTGCCCAGGGCGCGCGCTTCCAAAACAGGGGGAGTCTGGTTCTCGGCGGACATAACTCTACGCGGCTCCTTGGCGGGTGTAGCCCGCGATGCGCACCCTGCTCTCCAGGTGGTTCAGGGCTTTCACCCCCACCCAGGTCAGGACGAAAAAGATGATGCCCGCCAGAAAGGTCATGCTCACCGGCTCATGCGTGGTGGAGGCGATGGAACGCATGCGCGCCATGATCTCGACAACGCCGATGGTGAAGGCCAGGGCCGAGTCCTTGAGCAGGATGGAGTACTCGTTGCTCCAGGCCGGAATGGACAGGCGCAGGGCCTGGGGCAGGATGATCGAGCGGATGGCCTGGGGGTCGGTCAGGCCCAGGGCCCGGGCGGCCTTCAGCTGGCCCGCCGGGAGGGACTGGATGGCGCCCCGGAAGATCTGCGACTGATACGCGCTGCTGGTCAGGCCCAGCACCAGCACGGCGGCCACGAAGGGGCTGTCGAGCCCGAGGCCCGAGAACAGGGGCAGGGCCGAGATCCAGGACAAGAGGCCGAAATAGAAGATGTACATCTGCACCAGGATGGGGATGCCCCGGAACAGCCAGACATAGGTGCCCACGGCCCGGCGCACTGGCCAGGGGCCGTAGACCTGCAGCACGGCCAGGGGCACGCCCAGGGCCAGCCCCAGGAGCATGGCGCCCACGATGAGGCCCACTGTCCAGACAACGCCGCCCAACATGTAGGGCAGGGCCTCGCGGGCGGCGTTATAGGCGACGGTGAAATCCATGGAGTCCTTCTTTCAAAAATGGACCAGGGCTGGAAACGACCGAAAGGCCCCGGCGCTTGTCCCGGAGCCTTTCGGTTTGTTTCCCAAAGGCTTAAGAGCTAGTCGATGTCGTACTTCTTCTTCAGCTCGGTCCAGTAGGGATCGGCCATGAGCAGCTTCAGGCCCTCGTTGAGCTTCTTCAAGAGCTCGGCGTCGTCCTTGCGCACGGCGTAGCCGTAGTTCTCCGGGGCGGCGTCAAAGGTGCCGGCGACCTTCATCTTGGCGTCCTTCTTCAGGACTTCCTTGGCGATGGTGCTGTCCATGCCCGAGCCGTCGATGCGGCCGATGGGCAGGTCCTGCATGGACAGGTCGGTGGAGTCATACTGCACGAGCTTGAACTTCATGCCCGGCTTCTTGGACAGGTCTTCCAGGTACTTGGCGGTGACGGTGCCGCGCTGCACGCCGAGCTTCTTGTTCGTGGTCAGCAGCTGCTCCAGGGTGGCCTTGTTGTCGGCCTTGACCACCAGGACCTGGGTGACCTTGTAGTAGGGGTCGGTGAAGCTGACGCGCTGGGCGCGCTCAGCCGTGGCGCTCATGCCGGAGGCGATCATGTCGATCTTCTTGGCCTCCAGGGCGGGGATGATGGCCGACCACTCGACGGGCTGGTGCTGGACCTTGAAGCCCATCTTCTTGCCGATCCACTCCACGGCCTCGACGTCGAAGCCCACGGTCTTGCCCTCTTTGTTCACAAAGGCGTAGGGCGGGAAGCCGCCGCCGTCGATGCCGTTGATGAGGACTTTCTCCTCGGCGGCCGCGGCGGGCTTCTCGGCGGCCTTCTCGGGCGCCTTTTCGGGAGCTTTCTGGCAGCCCACAAGGGCCAGGCCCAGAACCAGGGCGGCGACAAACAGAAGACGTTTCATGCTGGGTCCCCTTTCTTTCATAAGACACTGTGGTTTCAAATTTCCCCGGAGCGCGCTCCGCCTCCGAGACGGCCAATTCGTACCCTGGCGCTTAACAGACTGCGCCCCCGCAGGCAAGAACCGGCAGGGGCGCATTCAGGTCCGGCTGCTTCGGGCCGGACGCGGGTCCGCCCGGCCCCTGGGCCAGGCCCCGACCTGTCTCACGGTCGGGGCCTGGACGCCAGAAGCGGCGCAGTTCTACTTCTTCGGGATGGCCCAGTCAGGCAGCACGTTCAGGTCGATGCCCAGCACGATGGGCGCCAGGTAATAGACGATGAGCGTGATCTGGAAGATGCCCAAAATATTGAGCCACCAGCCGGTCTTGGCCATTTGTCGTATGGTCACCGCGCCGGAGCCGAAGACAACGGCGTTGGGCGGCGTGGCCACAGGAAGCATGAAGGCGTAGGAGCAGGCGATACACGCGGCCATGATGGGGCCGAAGGGGTGGATGCCCATGCCCACCGCGATGGCGCCCATGATCGGGATCATCAGCGTGGCCACGGCGGTGTTGGAAGTCACTTCCGTCAGGAAGATGTTCAGGGTGACGATGGCGCCCAGGATGATGATGACGGGCAGACCATTCAGGTCGGTCAGGCCACTGGCGATGAACTTGGTCAGGCCGGTGTTCTGGAAGGCGTCGGCCAGGGCCAGGCCGCCGCCGAACAGCAGGATGACGTCCCAGGGAATCTTCACGGCGGTCTTCCAGTCAAGCAGGAACACGCCCTTCTTGAGGTCCGAGGGGATGAGGAACAGGATCAGGGCCGCGGTCACGGCCACGGTGGCGTCGGACACGCCCTTGAACAGGGGGATCTTCACCAGGCCCATGACGATCCAGGTCACGGCTGCGGCGAAGAAGACCAGGGCGATGAGCTTTTCCTCACGCTTCATGGGGCCAAGCTTCTCGATCTCGGAGCGCACGAGCTCCTCGCCCTTGCCCATGAGGATGTCGCCGTGCACGGGGAAGAGGATCTTGGTGACGAGCACCCAAGCCATGATCAGGAAGGTGGCGGCCAGGGGCACGCCGATGAGCATCCACTGGGCGAAGTTGATGGTCTGGCCGTACATCTTGTCCAGCTGGGCCACCATGATGACGTTGGGCGGGGTGCCGATCAAGGTGGCGATGCCGCCGATGGACGCGGCGTAGGCCAGCGAGAGCATGAGCCCGATGGCGAACGGGTTCTTGCTGTGGTCATGGTTGCCGGTGATGTCGGCGCAGGCGTTGATGATGGCCATGCCGATGGGCATCATCATGACCGTGGTGGCCGTGTTGGACACCCACATGGACAGAATGAACAGGTAGATCAGGTGGTTGGAGTACGCTGGCGTGACCTTCGATGTCGGCAGGATCTGCAACAGCGGAAAGAGTACGATGGGGATGAGCGAGGTGGCCGGGATGGGGATGGCCTCGGTTATCCACCAGATGGCCATGAGCGCGGTCACCGCGCCGCAGTACAGGGCCGGCTGCGTCAGGTTCGCCGGCAGCGGCAGGAAGCAGATAATGAGGAACACCAGCGGTCCCAGGAATAATCCGTACAGTTTCAACTTGTCTTGCATGTCCCCTCCACGAGCGTTGCAGGTTCGTGGCTGGCGGCATCAGCCGCAGCCACATCAAGCGGTTGCCTCATCCCCTCAATCTTTCTCAAACCGCCGCCCGTCTAGGCCGTGCCGACGCAACCGCCCCGTTGGGGGCGGTCAGCCAGGGCATGAGGGTCATGCTCCTGCAGGAAAGCATGACCGTGATGCCCCTTGCCCCCCACCTGTCCGAACCGACCACCCGGCAGTGGCTGCGGGCAAGGACAATGGTGGTGGAGGCGCCTTCCGAAGGCCTCATCCAGACAGCGAAGCCCCCCACGCCGGACGCAAAAAAACACCCCCACACGCAGGGCCAGGGAGGGTCTGCATGTGTAGGTGTATGCACAATGGTCTGCCCACGTTCATGTCGGCTTCCATCCAGCGAAGAGGATTGCGGCTGTCTTTATCCGGGATGCGGACTTTGGGCAAGCCCCCCTGCCCCCCCTCGCAGCTGTCTTTCGCGCCTGCCCGGCAGTCGGAACCGTTGCCCGGCGCACCCCGAAAAAGGTTGGTGACAGGGCTTTACGCCTGCGATTCCAGGGACTTTCTGACGCTTGCCCACAAATGGGTCGGTCTATTCCGCCAGGCGGCTTTGCAAACACAACTCCCAACGAGTGGAGCGTCCCGGCCGCTGCTGTTTCTTCAAATCAGGAGCGGGGAGGCTTCCTGGCGCTTGGGCTCAGGCTGGTCCAATTCTTCCAGGCCGCTTCAATTTACGTAATGCAACCCACCTAAAAGTCCCTGCCACAGGCTAGACCCACGGGCAAAGAAGCGATAAGTGATGAAAAATTTTCATGGCGTTGGGACTCCTTTCACGGACCGGCGCAGTGCTGTCCACAGGGGCCTCCCTCGGCCCCGGCGAACGCACACAAGGAGCACATGAAATCTTTTTTCTCCTGGTCTATCCGCACGCACCTGCTCCTGCTTGTGCTCGCCGCCACCATTCCGGCCCTGGCCCTTGTCTGGTGGAGCGGCCAGGAATTGCAGCAGGCGGCGGTGGAGAAGACCCAGGAGGCCACCAAGCGGCTGGTCCAGGGCATGGCCGACGACCTGGACCAGGTGGAGGAGAACGCCCGCGTGCTCCTGACCACCCTCTCCAATGTGCCGACCATCAAGCACATGGACCAAAAGGGCTCGACCCTGCTCTTGACCAAGCTGCACAAGCTGCACCCCCGCTACGCCAACCTCTCCCTCATCGACCTGAACGCCCACGTGCACGCCCTGTCCGTCCCTTTCAGCGGCGTGGTGGATGTGTCCAAGCGCAAGTATTTCAAGGATGTCCTGCGCACGCGCGAGTTTTCTGTCGGTGAGTACGCCATCAGCTACACGGCCAAGCGCCCGGTGCTGCACTTCGCGCAACCCGTGTTCGGGGACAATGGCGCGCTGACGGGCGTGCTCGGAGCCACCTTCGACCTCTCGTCCCTGTCCCAGGCCTTCGACGCCGCAGGCCTGCCCGCAGGCTCGGCCATGGCCCTGTCCGACTCGCGCGGGGTGCGCCTGTTCCGCTACCCCGACCCCACCAGGTGGATGGGCCAGCAGGAGTCCATCGGCCTCTGGGAGAGTCTGACCAGCCTGGGCGAGGAAGGCCTCACCGTGGCCGAGGGCTCCGATGGGGTGCGCAGGCTCTACGCCATGAAGCGCCTGCGGCGGCACAAGGACGACCCCTCGTTCCTGCTGGCCCGCGTCGGCATCCCCGAAGACAAGGCTCTGGGCGAGGCGCGCAGCATCCAGCTACGCAACATCACCCTCACCTGCGCGGTGGGCCTGCTGACTGCGGCGCTGGCCTGGGTGCTCGGACACTTCATCATCATGCGCCGCATGCACCTGCTCATGAACACGGCCAAGCGCCTGGGCCAGGGAGACCTCTCCGCGCGCAGCGGCCTGGGGCACCAGGAAGGCGAGCTCGGCATGCTGGCCGAGGCCTTCGACAACATGGCCCTGGCCATGGACGTGCGCGAGGCCGAACGCGTGGAGTTCGAGCAGAAGCTGCGGCACCAGGCCCTCTACGACCACCTGACCGGCCTGGCCAACCGCTCCCTGGCCGTGGACCGCATCCAGCAGGCCCTGGAGCGCTTCAAGCGGCGCGACGACATCTTCTACGCCGTGGTGGCCATGGACCTGGACCGCTTCAAGGTCATCAACGACAGCCTCGGCCACGCCTTTGGCGACAAGGTTCTGGAAGCCGTGGCACGGCGCATCGTGAACACCCTGCGGGGCCTGGACACCGTGGCCCGCTTCGGCGGCAACGAGTTCATCCTGCTCCTGGAGGAGCTGGCCACCCCGGGCGAGGCCATCCGCATCATCAAGCGCCTGCGCCAGGCCATCATGGAGCCCATCGAGATCGAGGGGCGCGAGGTGCAGACCTCGGCCAGCTTCGGCATCGTGCTCTCTCCCAACACCTTTGAGCGCGCCGAGGACCTCCTCCAGAGCACGGCCATCGCCCTGCACGTGGTCAAGGCCAGCGGCCGGGGCCGGTTCAAGGTCTTCACCCCGCGCATGCTGGAGCACGCCCAGGAGCGCATGACCCTGGAGCAGGAGATGCGCCAGGCCCTGGAGCGCCACGAGTTCGTGGTGCACTACCAGCCCATCTGGGACCTCGCGAGCACGGACATGGTCGGCTTCGAGGCCCTGGTGCGCTGGCAGCACCCCGAACGCGGGCTGGTGGGGCCAGGCTCCTTCATCACCCTGGCCGAGGAGACCGGCATCATCCTCGACCTGGGGCGGCATGTGCTTGAGCGCGCCTGCCAGGACCTGGCCACCTGGCGCGCAAACGACCCCTCCGCGCGCAGGCTGACCATGGCCGTGAACCTGTCCAACAAGCAGTTCATGCAGTTCTCGCTCGTGGAGCAGGTGGCAGGCATCCTGGAGTCCACGGGCCTGCCGGCCGACCGGCTCAAGCTTGAGATCACCGAGTCAAACATCATGGTCAACGCCGAGAGCGCCCTGGTCATGCTCCATAGGCTGAAGGACCTGGGCGTGCAGATCAGCATCGACGACTTCGGCACCGGCTACTCGTCCCTGTCCTATCTGCAGCGCTTCCCGGTGGACACGCTGAAGGTGGACCGCAGCTTCGTCAGCCGCCTGGGGCTGGACCCGGAAAACCACGAGATCGTTCGCGCCATCGTGGCCCTGGCCCACAGCCTGGGCCTCAACGTGGTGGCCGAGGGCGTGGAGGAGAACGGACAGGCCGTGATGCTGCACAAGCTCGGCTGCGAGTGCGTGCAGGGCTTCTTCTTCTCCAGACCCCTTGAGCACGCCCACGCGGAGGAAGCCATAGGGCGCATGCCCGAGCGGTAACAAGCCTGCCCGCCCCAAGCATCCAAGTCCAACCGGGAGAGGCATGAACGGAAACTTGCACCAGCGCTTCATCAATTCACAGCTGAACCTGACCGAGCATCTGGCTGCGGCGCGCTCCATCCTGGCCAACGAGCGCACCTTCCTGGCCTACCAGCGCACGGCCCTGACCGAACTGGCCGTGGCAGCCACCTTCATCCACTTCTTCGACCACCCGGCGCTGACGGTCATCGGCTGGATCCTGGTGCCCGCCTCGGTGCTGACCATCGCCATTGGGCTGCACCGCTTCCGGCGCATGCACAGGCTCATCCATCTGCTCGAAACCCACGCCAATCAGCCTTCGACACCAGAACAGCCTCCCACCACTGAATGAGAAAAGCCCCCCGGCATCCGCCAGGGGGCTTTTTTTGCATCGCCGGGCTGCGCCGGGACGGCCCCGGCCATGGCCAGCACGCAGCAAGGCAGCCTAGCGGCTAGCGGAAAAAACGCACCGCGCCCACCCACAGCGTGCCCGCTCCAGGCTCGGTGCGCCGCCCGTCCACGCCGATGCGGATGGCCTCCACGCTGTCCGGCCGGAGCACCAGGTCGCCCGGGTCCAGCCCGGCGCGGCGGGCCTCGGCGGGCCAGGCAGGGTCTGCCGCCAGGTGCCGGAAGGGCAAATGCAGCACCTTCCACTGCGTGCCGACGTGGAAGGTTCCGAAGAAGCGGTCCTGGGACTTGCGGCCGTCGGGGTTGGAGGTGGTGATGTAGAGGACCGCGGCCACGGGCCGGCTGGCGCGCACCGCGAACTCGATGCCGCGCGAGCGGTAGTGGCTCTGCCGGACGCTGGTGCCGATGCAGGCGCAGTCCTCGGCCTGGGCGGCCAGGGTGAAGTCGATGCGGAAGGCCCCACCGCTGTTTTGGACCGCAGCCTGGCCCGGCGGCGCGGCCTGGGCGTCCAGGCTGACCGCAAAGGCCAGCGGTCCGGAATCCCGGCGCGCCAGCGGCCAGGCCGGATCGCCCGGCGCCACGGCGGCGTTGTGCGCGGCCACGGGCGCAAGGTCCGACTCCTGCGGCGGGGCCGCCACGGCCGGAGCGTGGAGCGCGAGCGCCAGCAGCCAGAGAAGCGGCACGAGCAGAAGCGGCAAAGGGGAGAGCGGCAAAGAGAAGAACGATGGAAGAGACGGTCGGCGCACAAGCCCCCCAGAAATCACGGACAAAATCACGTACAAAAGATCGGAACGTCCCAGCACATAGCCCAGACCGCGCCGCGGCTCAAGGCCCAGGTGCCACAAAAAGGAACAGCCCCCGCTGGAGGTTGCGGAGGCTGTTGAACGGGCGGCTTACGGCCCGCGGCCCGCGGCTCAGACGAAGAAATCGCGCACGTACTTGAGGGCCAAAAACACAATGAGGATGGAGAGCATCCACTTGATATAGCGCGCCGGCACATGCTTCTGGCAGCGCGCACCCAGGTACATGCCTGCCATGCCGCCGATGCCGAAGAGGAAACCCAGAAGCCAGTCCGGGGCGATGGACATGCTCGGGTAGAAGGGCGCGATGGACTGGTAGAAGGCCACGCCGGCGATGGAGGTGATGAAGGTGCCCATGAGCGCCGCCCCGGCCACGGTGTATACCGGCAGGCCGAAGAAGGACACGAAGAAGGGCGCGATGATGGCCCCGCCGCCGATGCCGTAGACCCCGCCCACGATGCCCACGATGAAGCTCAGGGACAGGATGCCGAAGGTCGGCACCTCGTAGGTCTCGCCATAGAACTCGTAGGCGATGCGGGTGGTGGTGAAGCGCACCACGCGCACGGATTCCAGCTTCTCGCCAACGGCCTCGCTCTGCTTGGCCTTCTCGCGGAAGCGCGCCACCTGCTCCTGGAAGCGCTTCTCCGCAGCCTGGGCCGAGGTGAGCCCGGTCGGATTCTTGGGGCCCCGCAACTGCTTGATGAGGTCCTTGGCCATGCGCACCCCGATGTACAGGAGCACCATTGCGGCGAAGAGCTTGAAGTTCTTGGCATCCGGCAGGTACTGCACGCGGACGATGGCCCCGATGAACACGCCGGGCAGCGTGCCCACGATGACCACCCAGGTCAGCGGCCAGACCATGCGGCCTTCCTTGATGTAGCGCCAGACGCCGCTCGGGATGGCCACAATGTTGTAGAACTGGTTGGTGGAGCTCACCGAGGGGTTGACGTAGCCGAGCACGCTCATCTGGAAGGGCAGGAGCAGAAACGCCCCGGACACCCCGCCCATGGACGTGAAGAAGGAGATGACCAGCGACACCAGCGGCGGAACCCAGGGCTGAACCTCAATGCCTGCGACGGTAAAGAGCATGGCGGCCTCCTGTGTGGCGGGCCTGGCCTCGCGCCTCCCGCCTTGGATTGCTGTCACGAAATATACAATTTGCGTGAGACAAAAATACCGCCTGTCAACAGAAATGTCACCATCTTTTTTACCAGCGCTGCAGATTTTTCGCCACCCCTTGGCAGCAGCCGGGTTTGGCCGTATGCTGGGGCTGATAATACGCGCCAAAAGGCGCGCCGCAAGACGAAACGGAGGGTCGGATGGGCAAGACGGCACGACACGGCGCAACCGCGACACCCGGCCAGGGCCAACGCGGCCTGGAGCCGGCACAGCTCTCCGCCCTGGAGCAGGCCTTCCGGGACTGGGTTGCCGCCTCGCGCCGCCAGGCCGACCGCCTCTCGCGCCAACGGCTGTGGCTCATCTTTCTGCTGCTGCGCTCCACCGGCGCGCGCCTGGGCGAGGTCCTGGCCCTGGACCCCGGCCGCGACCTGGACCTTGAGCCGACGCGGACCCTGGTCCGGTTCCGGTCAAACGGCGGGGACCGCGAGGTGCCCCTGCCGGCCGACGTGGCCGAGGAGCTGCGCGTCGCCCTGGCCGACCCGGCCCTGCTGGGCAGCCTGGGGGACGACCTGTCTCGGCTCTTCGACATGGACCAGGGCCACGTGCGCCGCAAATTCTACGAGCGCGCGCTGGAAGCGGGCATCCCGCGCGAGCTGGCCAGCCCCAGCGTGCTCCGGCGTTCCCTGGCGCGCAAGCTGGTGCGCCAGGACGTGCCCCTGCCCGTGGTCCAGCGCATGCTCGGCCAGTCCTCGGCCAACCTGACCGCCGCCTTCTGCGACTACTCCGAGGACGAGGCCGGGCTTATCGTGGAGGAGTACCTGAGGCGCGAGGAGCGGCGCAAGACCAGCGCGCGCAACCGTTTCGCCGGGCAGATCACGCGGGTCCTGCGCGGACCCGTTGTCAGCGAGATCGAGCTGACCAGCCTGGGCGGCTTCAAGGTCTACAGCGTGGTCACCCTGGACTCCGTGGAGCGCCTGGGCATCCGGCCCGGGGTGCTGGCCACGGCGGACATCAAGGCCCCCTGGGTGCAGGTCACGGCCGGAGCCGACGAGCCGGTGTGCACCGCCGCCAACCGCTATCCGGGCGTGGTGCGCCGGGTGCTGGCCCACGCGGACGAGCCTGTGGCCGCAGAGGTGGTGGCCGAGCTGGCCGACGGCACGCGCATGGCCGCCGTCATCACCGCCGAGAGCGCGCGCCGCCTGGGCCTCAAGGAAGGCGCGCCGGTGTGGGTCTCCTTTGGGGCGTTCTCGGTCATTTTGAACTTCGGCTGACGCAGGCAACCCTGCGGGGAGGGCGCATGGTCGAGGGAAACACCCACGAGGCACGGCTCTGGAAGCCACTCAAGGACAATGTCGCCCAGTGCCGCCTGTGCAGCCATTTCTGCATCATCGACCCCGGAGCGCGCGGCAAGTGCGGCGTGCGCGAGAATCGCCAAGGCACGCTTTTCACCCTGGTCTACGGCCTGCCAGCAGCGGTCAACGTGGACCCGGTGGAGAAGAAGCCGCTGTACCATTTCCTGCCCGGCACGCGCACCTTCTCGCTGGGCACCATGGGCTGCAACATGAGCTGCACCTTCTGCCAGAACGCCTCGCTCTCGCAGCCCCCGCGCCTGGGCGGGCGCATCACCGGGCATCTGGCCTCCCCGGCCGATCTGGTGGCCGCAGCCCTGGACAGCGGCTGCCAGAGCATCTCCTACACCTACTCCGAGCCCACCATCTTCTTCGAGCTGGTGGAGGACACGGCGCGCCTGGCGCAGGCCCGTGGCCTCAAGAACATCCTGGTGACCAACGGGTTCATGAGCCCGGACTGCCTGGACGCCCTGGGTCCGGCCCCTTCGGGGCTCATCCAGGCCGCCAACGTTGACTTGAAGGCCTTCAGCGAAGGCTTCTACCAGGAGCGCTGCGGGGCCAGGCTCGCGCCGGTGCTGGCCAACCTCAAGCACATGCGCGGGCTCGGCTGGTGGATCGAGGTCACCACCCTGCTCATCCCCGGGTTGAACGACGCCCCGGCCGAGCTGGCGGACCTGGCCGCCTTCATCAGCACAGAGCTGGGGCCGGACACGCCCTGGCACCTCTCGCGCTTCCACCCGGACTACAAGCTCACGGACCGGCCCGTGACCCCGCACGAGACGCTGCTGGCCGCGCGGCAGGCCGGGCGCGACGCCGGCCTGCGCTTCGTGTACATCGGCAACGCCTCCGGCCCAGGCTTCGGCGACACCTTCTGCCCGGCCTGCCAGGCCGTGGTCGTGAGCCGCGAGGGTTTTCAGGCCAAGGACGGCGGGCTGCTGAACGGGGCGTGCAGGGCCTGCGGCCAGGGCCTGCCCGGGGTCTGGGCCTGAGACGGGCATACCGCCGCCCGCACCTCGGCTTGCGGCCCCGGCTTGCAGACTCGCCCGCCGCCGGGTATGGTCCTGCCTATGGCCACCACTAAACACATCCAGCCCACCCTCGTCTTTGCCGACGAGGCCGGCAACATCTACGACCACCCCGACCTGCTCATGCTCTGCCGCCGAGGCACCGAGCTCACCCTGCCCCGGCCGGACGAGCTGATGCCCCTGCCCGAGGGCAGCGAATTTTTCCTGCTGCCGGGGCGCGGGGCGCTCGGCTTCGACCCGGAGACGGGCGAGGTGGAGGAGCTGGAGGAACTGGCCGTGGCCGTGTTCGCAAGCCCGGCGCACACCCTCTCGGCCCTGGCCGCCTACACCAAGCGGCCCGGCGCACCGACGCTGCCGCTCTTTGCCTACGGAGCCGTGGGCTTTGCCGAGGGCCGCTTCTGGGTCTGCGCCAAGAAGGTCGACCAGGACCGCAGGCAGGTCTTTGAGGGCATCCCGCGCGAGCGCATCGAGAACGGGGCGCGCAAGCTGCTCACAGAGCTGCCGGGCAACCGCCTGGTGCGCCACCTCACCGGCTGCGCCCTGACCTACGGCTGCCCTGCCGCCAAGAACCTCGCTTTGGGGCGCTTCGAGGCCCCGCTGCCGACCTCGCGCACATGCAACGCCCGCTGCGTGGGCTGCATCTCGCTCCAGCCCGAGGAATCCGGGTTCCCGTCCACCCAGAACCGCATCGCCTTCGCGCCCACGGAGAAGGAGATCTGCGAGGTCATGCAGTACCACCAGCGCAAGGAGAAGCACCCCATTTACTCCTTCGGCCAGGGCTGCGAGGGCGAACCGCTCACCGAGGCCGCGCGCATCGGCAAGTCCGTGACCCAGTTCCGGAAAGCCGGGGGCAAGGGCACGGTGAACATCAACACCAACGCCAGCCTGCCCGGCACCCTCCCGGACCTCGCAGCGGCGGGCGTCAACTCCATCCGCGTGAGCCTGAACAGCGCGCGGCAAGTCCCCTATGACATCTACCACCGCCCCAACGGCTACGCCTTCGCCGACGTGCTGGAGTCCATCCGCACGGCCAAGGGCCTGGGGCTTTTCGTGTCGCTGAACCTGCTCTACTTCCCCGGCCTCACGGACTGCGAGGCCGAGTGGGATGCGCTCTCGGACCTGGTGGCGGACACGAAGCTCGACTTCATCCAGCTGCGCAACCTGAACCTGGACCCCGAGCTGTACCTGGGCCTGATGAAGGGCGTGGACTTCGGCCCGTGCATGGGCCTGGCGAACTTTTTGAAGCGCCTGAAGAAGACCAACCCCTGGCTGGGCTTCGGCTACTTCAATCCGTACCTGGACCCGGACAGGGTCACGGGCGCCTAGCCGCTGGGCTGAGGCAAGCCGGCAGCAACGGTCAGCAGCACCGCCCCGAGCCGCCGCCCGCTGGCGCGCCCTCCGGCAAGATGGGCAACAACTCCACCGGCAGTCGCACAGGCTCAGCCCCGCTCATGAGGTGCGCGCGCACCAGGTCCATGAACGCCACGAGCGGCGGGGTCAGCCACTTGTCCTTGTGCCGCAGCATGAGCACCATCGTCTCAAGCGGCCCCCCTTCGTCCCAGGCCCAGGGCAGCACCGCCAGCCGCCCGGCAGCCACATCGGTGCGCACGGCCAGCTCCGGCAGGATGCTCACCCCCAGCCCATTCAGGACGCAGCCGCGCAAGGCCGCAGCGCTGGAAAACTCCACCCCGGCGGCGAGCCCCACCCCGGCCTCGGAAAGCAGGTGCTCGAACATCTTGCGGTAGGAACAGTCCGCCGCAGAGAGCACCAGGGTCTCGCCCTGCAGGTCCTGCGGACCCACCGCTGAAAATCCGGCAAGCCGATGCCCCGGCGCGGCCACCAGCACCAGCTTCTCCACCCCCAGCGCCTCCACCACCAGATCGCCCGCGCGCACGCTGTCGGCCATGAGAAAGGCCAGGTCCGTGACGCCCTGGCGCAGGTCCTTGTCCAGGCCCTCCTGGGTGCAGGCCGTGAAGCGCAGGGCCACATGCGGGAAACGCTCGCGGAAGGCGCGGATGATGCCGCCCAGCCGCCAGGCGCACAACGACTCCGGCACGCGCACCGTGAGCGAGCCGCGCGCCTCGCTTTCGCCCGCCACAAAGGCCCGGGCCTCGTCCTCCAGGTCCAGCAGCTTCACGGCAAAGGCGCGCAGACGCTCCCCGGCGCTGGTCAGGTCCACGCGGCGGCCCAGGCGCTCGAAAAGACGCACCCCCAGCTCGTCCTCCAGGGCCGCGATGCGCGCGGATACCGTGGACTGGGCCGCAAAGACCTCGGCCGCCGCCCGGTGGAAGCTCAAATGCCGCGCCACGGCCACAAAAGTCCGCAGATCCCGCAGTTCCATGCCCTTCCCCCCCTTGCATTCCTGATCGCCAGCGCCGATTGGCCGCATCAAATATAATCGCTGTACACGATTGATCGCTGTTCGTATCCAATTATTCAGATCGAAAGAGCATGTCAACGACATCAACAACGGTCCCGCCAAGGTTTTCCGGCGGGGCCACAAACAAAGGAGGACGCCATGTCCAACACCTGTTGCAGCGCAAAGCAGCCGCGCATGATCCTGGCCTGCTCCGGCGGCTCCAACGTGGGCCAGCTGACCAACCAGGCCGCAGTGGAGCTGACCCGGGAGGGCTTTGGCACAATGTTCTGCCTGGCCGGCCTGGGCGGCGGGATTCCAGGGATGGTCAAGGCCGCGCGCGATGCCGGACAGGTCACCGTGCTCGACGGCTGCGCCGTGGGCTGCGCCAAGGCCATCCTGGAACAGGCCGGACTGCCTTTGGGCGACTACCTGGTGGTCACGGACCTGGGCATCGACAAGGTCGCCGGCAAGAATATGAACCCGCAGCTGACCATCCGCCCGGAAGAGGTGGAACGCGTGAAGCAGGCCGCGCGCCAGGCCCAATCTTAAGGCCCCGCGCATTTCCAACCACTTACAACACGAGGAGAATCATGATGAACAGAGAACAGGTGGAGCAGCGGACAACGGAACTGTTTCAGAGCGGGCTGCACTGCGCCGAGGCCGTGCTGGCCGCCGTGCTGGAGGGCCAGGGCGCAGACGCCGCCAGCTTCTCGCCGCGCGCGGCCTCGGCTTTTGGCGGCGGCGTTGGCCGTAGCAAGCAGTCGCTCTGCGGGGCGCTTTCCGGCGGGCTCATCGCCCTGGGGCTGCTTCAGGGCCGCGACACCCCGGACGACGACTGGGGAGCCGTGGCCGCAGCAGCCCAGGGCGTGCGCTCGCGCTTCGAGGCAAAGCACGGTTGCACCGACTGCGGCCAACTGTTGGAGCGCCTCGGGCCCCAGGAGGGCATGGACAAGTGCATCCGCCTGGCAGCCACCACCGCCGGGATGTTCCATGACGCCCTAGAAAGCACGGTCGACGCCGAGACCGCCGCAGCTTGCGGCTGCACGGCCATGAAGGCCCCCAGCCCAGACAAGGCCCTGGCCAAGCCCTCTGGCTGCGGCTGCGGCTGCGGGTAGCGGCCACGCCCTTCGCCCTCCCGGATGGACGCCATCGGAAATTTTGATTGGCGTCCTCCGGGCGCTCGGGGTAAGCAGACTCGCACACCTCAACGCGCAACCGCAACGCACAGCAAAGGAATGACCATGCGCAGAAGCTCCCATGTTCTGGCCCTTGTCCTGGCCCTCGTCCTCCTCGCCGCAGCCTCGGCCCAGGCCCAGGGCCTGACCAAAATCGCCGAGAACGTCTACTCCTACGTCGGGGTCAAGGACGACTCGCCCAAACACAGCTACGCCGCCAACGCGGGCATCGTCATCGGCGCCGATGGCGTGCTGGACATCGACACCCTGACCTCTGCCAAGGAAGGCAAGCGCCTTTTGCAGGACATCCGGGCCATCACCAAGAAGCCCATCAAGTACGTGGTCACCACCCACGCGCACTTCGACCACGCCCTGGGCTCCAGCGTGTTCACGGACCTCGGCGCCACCCTGGTGGGCCATGAGCTGGACCGCGCCTACCTGGCCAAAAACGGCGAGCGCATGCTGAAGAAGTCCCAGGCCTTCGGCCTGACCCCGCAAGACATGGCAGGCACCAAGATCGTGCTGCCCAGCCTGACCTTCACCGAGCGCATGACCATCCGCCTGGGCGGCGAGACTATTGAGCTCATCCACCTGACGCCCTCGCACACGGGTGGCAGCACCCTGGTGTACCTGCCCAGGCAGAAGGTGCTCTTCGCGGGCGATGTGCTGTTCACGGACTTCCACCCCTTCATGGGCGAGGGCGACATCCCCGGCTGGGTCAAGACGCTGGACTTCATCCAGGGCCTGGACGCGGCCGCCATCATCCCCGGCCACGGCCCGCTTTCGACCAAGAAGGACGTGGCCGAGATGCGCGACTACATCCTGCTCTTCGACGCCAAGGCCACGGAACTGGCGGCCACCGCCACGACCAACGACGCCAAGACAGCCGCCTCGCTGGCCGCCGAGATGAAGAAGCTTTTGCCCGCCCGCACCCTGGGCGTGGGCATGATCCAGTACAACCTGATGATCAAGTACCTGCCCGCCAAGAACTAGTCCCTGCCGGAGGGGGCTGGCCACCCGCTGGCCCCCTCCGCATCCCAAACCCCGCGCATTCAAGGTCCCCGCCGCAGCCGACACCTCCGTTGCGCCCTGCCCTTCCAACATCCTTCCCTGAAACCTCCTCCCGGCAGGTCGGCCCGACACTTTGGCCCGGCATCCTGACATGACCAGCCACCGGCTCGTCACGCCCCCTGCCCCGCGCTGCACAACCCTTTGCAGCCGTCACCAAAGCGTCACCCTCGTGGCGTGCTTTTGTGCTGGATTTCCTCTTGGCAACTGTTTAGAGAATTTCTACAACCAGTGGCAATCAGCGGGTGCGTGAGCCCGTTCAAGTGGGGGGTGAGTCAAAAGAAATCAACACATTAGGCACGACGAGCGGTGGCCCTGCCGGTCTGACCAGACCGAACTCCCAAACACCAAGGGAACCCATGGCATCAAAAAACTTCGTGCTCGACACCAACGTGCTCATTGAGAATCCCAAGTGCATCGCAGCACTTAGAAACGGCAACGAAAACGTCATCCACATCCCGTACACGGTGCTCACCGAACTCGACGGGCTCAAACGCGACGCCCGCATCGGCCATGTGGTGGCCCAGGCCGTCACCTCCATCATGGAGGACCCCAAGGTCCTGATCTTCCCGCCAAACGGCCACAACTTCTCGCCCGACATGTCCGCCGACGACCGCATCCTGCGCGAGATCGGACACCAGAGCGGACTCGGCGAGCCCATCCTGGTCACCAACGACCGCATCCTCCAGCTCAAGGCGCGCGTCTTCGGCATCCCCAGCGAGGGCTACCGCGACTCCGTACCCTTCCAAAGCGAATCGCAGATCTACACCGGCTTTGTGGAAGAGGGCGAAGAGCCCGTGCCCAACTCCTTCAGGTGGGAGAACGGCACCCCTGTGTTCCACGGCCCGGAGGGACCCAAGCCCATCGGCTACAACCACGAGATCTGGGGCGCCAAGCCGCGCACCGTGTACCAGAACCTGGCCATGGAGCTCATGCTCGACCCGCGCATCGACCTCGTGTCCATCCAGTCCGAGGCGGGCTACGGCAAGACCTTCCTGGCCCTGGCCGCCGCGCTCTTCCTGACCCTGGAGCGCAAGGACAACCCCTACAAGCGCATCTACCTGGTCAAGCCCATGGTGGAGATCGGGGCCAAGATGGGCTACCTGCCCGGCGACGTGGAAGAAAAAATGGGGCCCTACGTGCGCTACATCACCGACCTCCTGCTCAAGCTGCACGAGATGCGCCCGGCCAACCGGATCTTCCAGGACCCCCAGGCCGACACCCTCAAGCTCAACCCCAAGCGCTTCATCATCCAGCCCATCGCCTTCATCCGGGGCATGAACATGGAAAACTGCATCGTCATCGTGGACGAGATGCAGAACCTCTCGCGCAATGAGACGCGCGCCCTGCTCACACGCATGGGCGAGGGCGTGAAATGCTTCTGCCTGGGCGACACCCGCCAGGTGGACAACCCCTACCTGAACGAGGCCAACAATGGGCTCAACTGGGTGGTGAAGAAACTCAAAGGCTACAAGAACTACGCGCACATGGTCCTGAAGGGCGAAAAATCGCGCGGGCCCATCACCGACATTGTGCTGAAGAGCAAGCTTTAGGAGGCTGTGGCCAGGGGCTCCGCCCCCGGCACCCCCGCCGTGGGACGGGCCTCCGGCGGCCAAGGGGCCTGAGGCCCCTTGGAACCCCCATTACGCCGAAAGGGCTGTTTCAGGAGGAACCTGAAACAGCCCTTTCGGCTTTCTTTGGGGCAGTCACGGGAGAGCGTCTTGCTCTTTGCCCTCTGCACCCACCGTCTTAAAAGGGCCAACCGTGCTTCGCTACCCAGCCCTCTTCAAAGGGGCCAACCGTGCGCGAGTTTTTGAGCGTCTCCGCTCAAAAACTCGCGCACATTGCCAGGGCCGGCCCAGGCCAATGGGGGGTCCGGGGGCCTCAGGCCCCAGGCCGCCGGAGGCATCCCAGGTCTTTGGCTATTTCGCCTTCTTGGCGGCGGGCTTCTTGGCAGCGGGCTTGGCGGGCTTGGGCTCAGTCTCGGGCATGTCCTTGGCCCAGTCCAGCAGCGCCTCGGCGATCTTGCGGCCCTGCTCCACGTTGGAGATGTTGAACTTGCTCTGCTGCTTGTATTCGCCGCCGGTCTTCTTGTAGCGGCGCACGGAGAAGGCCACCGGGCCGTAGTCGACGCGCGCGCGGTCCATCTCCCGGTACTTGAAGAGGATGGTGGTCCAGGCTCCGCGAGAGAGGATGACCTTGTCCAGTTCCTCGCGCACGAGCAGTCCTTCCTCTTCAAAGCTGATGGTGATTTCGTCCACGGTTTCGGCCATGGGTGCCTCCCTTAAGATATAGATGATCTGGGGCCGGGCTCTACCCCAGCGCGGCCATGTTGTCCAGGATGCGGTCAAGAAGGCCCCGCAGGGCCGCGAGCCGCTCCGGCCGCTCCAGCATGGCGGCGACGGGCTGGATGTACGGCTGGGCCTGGGGGTCCAGGCGGATCTCGTCCGCGCAGTGCTCGGCGATCTCGGCCATGCTCCCGGCGTTGGTCTCCAGGTGGAACTGCAGGCCGACCACACGGCCCCTCTTGGCCTCGAAGGCCTGGTGCGCGCAGCCCTCACTTTTGGCCGTCCACAGCGCGCCCTCGGGGATGGAGAAGGTGTCGCCGTGCCAGTGGAAGGCCTCGTAGGTGTTGGGCAGACAGCAGAAAATGCGGCTCAGCGCGGCCTGGGGCGCGGCCTGGACCTCGTGCCAGCCGATCTCGGAATGGCGGTTTCTGGTCACTGTTCCGCCCAGCACCACGGACAGAAGCTGCGCGCCCAGGCACACGCCCAGGACCAGCTTGCCCGCGTCCACGGCCTGGCGCAGGAAGCGCTTCTCTCCGGCCAGCCAGGGGTATTTGTCGTCGTCGTACACGCCCATGGGACCGCCCATGACGATGAGCCAGTCGAAGCTGGCCAGGTTCGGCAAAGCCTCGCCCTTCCAGAGGTCGGTGTGGGTCAGGCTGTGGCCGCGCTTGGCGGCCCAGGCCGCGATCTCGGCCTCGCGCTCGAAGCTCTCGTGGCGGATGCCGTGCAGGCGCAAGGGTTTGGGCATGGGCATGGAAATCGTCCTCCGGGTTTGATGCGGCCCTACAGGCTCAGCAGGTAGTGCTCCACGGGCGCGAAGTCGTCGGTGAGCGCCGGGGGGTCTCCGGGCCGGGGCGGGCCGGGCTCGAAGCGCGCGTCCAGCATGGCCTGGAGATCCGCCTTGGGGCTGGTCAGCGCCGGGGCCGCAGGCGACTTGAAAGCCACCAGCAGGATGTTCTGGAACGCCGCCGGGTCGTCGGGGTGCAGCACCAGGAAGCTCTCCACGCGCGGAAACACGGACGCGTACGTGGCCAAAAGCGCCCGGTAGAAACGGCTGCGCGGGCCTTCCGCCGCGCTGATGCAGTTCACCAGCACCACGCCGTCGGCGTCCAGCAGGGACGAAAGCGCGGTCAGCGTCTCCCGCGTGGCCAGATGGAAGGGCACGGAATAGTGGCTGGTGAACACATCCATCAGGGCCACCTGGTACGGTTCAGCGCCGGGCTGGGCGCGGGCCCCCTCGCGTGCGAGAAAACGCCGGGCGTCGTCGTGGAAGACGCGGACGTCCGGATGCCCGGTCCACTGGAAATACCTGCGCGAGATGGCCGTGACCCCAGGGTCGATCTCCACCACGTCCATGTGCGGCCGGCCGCCGAACTCCTGGGGCTGGCTCAGCACATACTTGGGGAAGGAGTAGCCCCCGCCGCCGAGCATGAGCATGCGCCGGACGTCCGGCCGGAAGTGCCCGGCCAGGCGGTAGAAGCGCGTGTAGGCCACGGCCAGGGCCTGGGGGTCGGCGGGATACAGGGCCGACTGCACGCCTTCCGGCCCGGTGGTCATGACGCGCATCTCCTTGCCGCTGCGCTCGTCCGTGGTGTTGAACACCAGCACGCGCTGGTACCCGGTGTCCAGGTCGAACAGGCCGATGCGCCGGAGCTGGCCGTCCCACGCGGCCAGGGTCACAGCGGCCAGCCCCACCAGGGCCAGGGCCGCGAGCCGGGCCACGACATCGCCCCGGTACACGCAGGCCGAGGCCACCACCAGCACCCCGGCCATGCACAGGATGATGTTCGTGGTGCCCAGGGTGGCCGTGAGCCAGAAGCCCGCGGCAAAGGTGCCGGTGATGCTGCCCAGGGTCGACAGGGCGTAGAGGTTCCCGGCGGTGCGGCCGGAGCTGGCCGCGCTCTCCAGGCGCAGGCGCACGGCAAAGGGCGAGACCATGCCCAGCAGCACCGAGGCCGGGCCAAAGAGGATCGCCGTGGCCAGGAGCGTGACCCCGGCCATGGGCAGGGGCAGCTCGGGCAGGCCCCAGGCCGTGCGGTTTTGCAGAAAGTGCAGCAGCAGGCCCTTGGTTCCGGCCAGGAGCAGCGTGGCCAGGGCGGCATAAAGGATCAGCCGCGAGAGGAGTCTGGGCTCGGGCCTGCGGTCGGCCAGGCGGCCGCCCCACCAGTAGCCCAGGGACAGGGCTCCCAGCACCACGCCGATGAGGCTGGTCCAGACCACGATGGAGGTGCCGAGATACGGCGCGAGCACGCGCGAGCCCGTGAGCTCCAGCACCATGACCACGGCTCCGCAAAGGAATACGGCGAGTTCGAGCATCAGGCGCGCCCCCAGGAATCGAGATGCGCGACCTTACGCTGGCGCGGCGGGTGAGCGCAAGAGGGGGACAAGGGGAGAGGCAAGGGGGGCCTTGCCGGAAGGTGGTCCGGGGGGCGGCTACAGGTCCACCAGGGTCACGTCCGCAGGCGACAGCGGCTCGCCCAGGAAAATCTCGCCGATCTTGGCGAAGCGCTCGGGGTCGTCCGTGGCGAAAAAACGCACGGTTCCTTGAACCGGCCCCGGAAGGCTACCCGCGCCCGCAGCCACGCCCGCAGCCATGCCCTCGTTCCGCAGGAGCCCGCGCGCGGCCAGCTCCTCGGCCACCCAGCGGGCCGTGGTCTCGGCGGAGTCGATGAGGCACACGCCCTGGGGCAGCACGCTCTGGATGGCCTCGGCCAGCACCGGGAAGTGCGTGCAGCCGAGGACCAGGCAGTCCGGGCTGCCGTCCGGGAACTCGGCCATGAGCGGGTCGAGGTAGCGCCGGGCGATGTCCGTCACCACCTGCCCGTCGATCCAGCCCTCCTCGGCGAGCGAGACGAAGAGCTGGGCGGGCCGGGTGGCGATGGTGGCCTCGGGCCGACGGCGCAGGATGGCGCCCTGGTAGGCCGCGCCGCGCACGGTGCCGCCCGTAGCGATGACCGCGATGCGGCCGCGCGGGGCGGCTTCGCAGGCGGCGGCCGCGCCGGGCTCGATGACCCCGGTGCAGGGCAGGCCGGGGTAGGCCTCGGCCAGGCCGGGCATGGCCACGGACGAGGCGGTGTTGCAGGCGACCACGAGCATCTTCACGCCGATGTCCACCAGGACGCGGGTGGTTTGCAGCGCGTAGCGGGCAACGGTCGCGCCGCTCTTTGTGCCATAGGGCAGGCGGGCCGTGTCGCCCAGGTACAGGAAATTCTCGGCGGGCAGCGCCTTGCGCAGGGCTCGCAGGACGGTCAAGCCGCCCACGCCGGAGTCGAAGACCCCTATTGGCAGATTTGCGGGGAGTGATGAAGTGTCGGTACTCATGGTGGAGTCGTTTTGCACCGGGGCGCGGCGGGAGTCAATCGGCACCTCACCCCTCCAGCAGCCGTTTCACCTCGGCCTCGTCCTCCACGATCTCAAAGGCGGCGCGCAGGGCGTCGGGCACCTTGGTGGGCCGTCCGGTCTTGAGGTCCACGAAGACCCACATGGTCTCGGCCTCGGCCAGAATGGTCTTGTCCGCCGCGCGCCAGAACAGGTACTTGCGCGGGCTCATGCGCGGGCTGAAGCCAGCGATCCAGGTGCAGGCCGTGACCACCTCGCCCAGGAACGCCGGACGCTTGTAGGTGATCTGGTGCGTGCGCACCACCCAGCCCATGCCCTCGTCCGCATAGCGCTGCATGGTCCAGCCCTGGGCGCTGGAGTGCGCCACGGCCACGTCCTGCATCCACTGGAGGTAGCGCAGGTTGTTCACGTGGCCCTGGATGTCGATGTCCGTCGCGGCGACAGTGATCTCTTGGGTGAAGATGCGCGGCATGGCAGCTCCCCTTAGCCCTTGGCGGCCAGGGCCGCCTCGACGCGCTGGCGCAGCTCCTCGGCCAGGGCCTCGGCCTCGGCCTCGGGCATGGGCCTGAGGTCCGAGGTCAGCGCCGCCACTTCGGCCTCGCTGATGCCTGCGGACTTCTCGATCATGAACGAGTCCACCTCGCCCTCGCCCAGCAGCCGCCCGCAGCCGCCCACGATGCCCACCAGCTGGCCGTCCACCATCACCGGCACGCAGACCTTGAGCAGCCCGGCGTCGCACTCGCCCACCACGGGCAGGCCCGTGGCCTGGGCCTCGGCCGCCAGGGCCTGGTTGGCCACGGAGCAGATGGCCGAGACGCCCCCCGGCCTGGCCCGGATGGCCGGACAGAGGCGGTTGCACCAGGTGGTGTGCCCGGTGAAGACGGAGCCCTTGACGTCGTAGGCGCGGCCGTTGAGCCCGTACCGTTCGAAGATCTCCTGCTCCAGGGCCTGCCAGGCCTCCTTGGACAGGATGTCGGTCATCTGCATGTTCGCGTCTCCTAATTGATTTGCGTCAAAGCGGGCGCAGGAAATTTTTGGCATAACCGGGCGAGGCCGTCAAACCGGCCCGCTCCAGCCGCAAGCCCATAACACGCCAAAACACATGCGGAAATATTTTTCAGAAAAGTGGATCGTTCCGGTTGACATTAAAGTAGGAAGGATTACTATTTGTATCAGACAGCAAGGAGGAACCATGGGCAGCCTGAATGAATATCGCGACCTTGAGATCGACTGGAGCATGACCCCCTGGGACGCCGTGACTCTTTACCTGGAGTGGGGCAACAACTCCTGGCACGCGCAGCATCAGCCCGTGCGCTCCAAGGCCGACTACAGCAACTATTTCGTGGTCTACACCTGGGACAAGCAGCCCAGGGCCATCCTGGTCCGGCGCAACTCCGAGGAAGCCCGGGAGCTGGTGGAGCTCGACCTGCCCGAGCAGATGGGCAGGAACTTCCTGGAGTCCGTGGGCCACCTGAAGGGCGTGTACCCGCCCAATGACGAAGTCCGCACCTGGCTGGAAACCCAGCTTCGCGCCAAGAATTAGGGCAAGACGAACACCCCCTGTCCGACGCACGCCTTTGCCAGACGAACACTTTCGCCAGACGAACACCTCTCCAACCTCCTCTCATTGATCCGCTTCATCCTCCTCTCCCCCAGGGGCCGGGCAACCGGCCCCACTTTTTTTGCCCGCCGCACATCTTGCCACCCGCCCCGGCCACGGAGTACACCACCGCACATGCACATACCCATCCCGCCCCCACGGACGCGCCCTTTGCCGCTTTTCGCCACCCTGACCCTGTTGCTGCTGCTGGCGGCCCTGCCGGGCTGCGCGCACATGCCCAGCATGCTCGGCGGCTCCGAGGACACGGTCCTGATCCTTGACGGCGAGCAGGCCCACGAGGCCACCCTGCTGCAGGGCCGCCTCCTGATCCTGGACATGCGCAACCCGAGCATAAGCGGCTATGCCTTTGCCGGAGCCTCCTTTGATCCCGAGATGCTGCGCCTGGACGGCATCGTGCAGCAGCCCGGCGGGCGCGTGCGCTACCTGTTCAGGGCCACGAACAAGGGCGAGTCGGACATCCAGATCAAGATCAAGAAGGACGAGCCAGGCTATCGGCCCGACGTGTACAAGCGCGTGCACGTGACCATCAGTCAGCAATAATCCGGCGGACAGCTCCGGGGCGAAAGGTTTTGGGAGTAGAAACGCGCACGGCCCGGCCAGGAGAATCTCCCGGCCGGGCCGTGCGCTTTTGTTGGTGCGGGGCTAGTCGTTCACGATGGTGGTCCGCCCGTCCTCCACGTAGAACAGCACGGTGTAGCGCGCGCCCAGGTTGGCCAGGAGGCTCTGCACCGTGTGCTCGCCCATGTGCCCCAGGCGCACGTAGGCGTGCCGGTAGCCGGGGTCCACATGGTCATACGAGGTGAAGACCGAGGCGTAGCGCACGCCCTCGGAGCGGATGTCGGCCAGGAGCGTAGCCAGGGGACCGGGCTTGGCGTCGAGCTTGAAGGCGATCTGCGGCCCGCCTCGAGCCACGCCGGAAACCGAGCAGAGAAAGCGCAGCACGTCGGCCACAGTGATGATGCCCACCAGCCGCCCCACGGTGTCCACCACGGGCAGGCCACCGAACTTGTGGCGCTGGAGCATGTTGGCCACGATGTCCACCGGGGTGGTGAGGGTCACGGTGAGCGGTTCGGAGGTCATGATGTCCGCCGCGCGCAGCTTGGCCAGGCTGCCGCCGGTGGCCATGTCGCCGGGGAGGTATTTGGAGGGCATGGCGTCGCGGATGTCGCGGTCGGAGACGATACCCGCCAGCATTCCCCGCTCGTCGATGACCGGGAACTGCCGGATCCTCTTGGAGCGCATGACTTCCGCCGCGTCGACCACCGTGGTCTTGAGGCCTAGGGTGATGACATTCCTGGTCATCCAATCGCGTACGAGCATTGGCGACTCCTCTGGAAAATTAGGCTTGTGCGGCAAGCATACCCGTCCAGGGGGAAATGTCAAAGGTTCCGCCTGGCCACCAGGCCGTGGCGACCCTGCGCACGATGCGCTTTGGCCACAAACACGGAGCGCCCTTGCGGACGCCCAGCAAGGCTACGCCCCGGCCAGTTGACCGAGAATTCCGCGCATGTGGTCGATGTGCATCTGGACATGGTACTGCCCCAGGCCACCAATGAACGCCGCCAGGGTGGGGTGCTCGGTGAGGGGCGAGTCCTTGAACAGAGGGACGTGCGCCGTCCGGGCCAGCTGCGCTTCGCTCAAGCCCTCGGCATATCTGGCCAAGCCCTCGTATCTCTGCTCGATCTCGTGCAGTAGCTGCGCAAAGGTTGTGTTCCGGCGCGGCCCGGTGAAATGGGTCTGCTCCGGAACAATCTCGATCAGCGGCACGTCGCTGGCGATGAACGCCTCCAGCATGGGCATAAGCCCATTATTTTCGGGGCCAAGGAGATGGGAGAGAATCTCCTTGGGAGACCAGCGCCCCGCCAGGGCGCGCGAGGCTGTGCCCTCATCCACACCGGCGCAGACCGCCTTCAGTTCCGTGATCTTTTCGCGGATGCCCTGGGCCAATTGGGTTCCGGTTGCAGTAGCCATGCGCCACTCCTTTGAGCTGTTCGGAGAGAATTTGGACTGATCCACGATGCCGCAGAGCGGCGCTGACTGCAAGCGCTGTCAGGGGAACAAGCTCTCTTGGGGGGGGCACACCCTCCGGGCCGAGAAGACTTCCAGACCGAGACGGCGCAAAAAAGGGAGCGCCCTTGCGGACGCTCCCTGGATGATCTCTTGCAGTTGTCTTTCGACGACTACATGGCAGAGCCGGAAGCGGCTTTCTGCATCTTGACTTCGACCTTCTCGGTCAGGCCGGCGTAGTACTTGCGCAGGATGACCAGGCACTCTTCGCGACCGAAGTGATCGGGCACGTCGCCACCTTCGCTGAGCAGCTTGCGCAGCTTGGTGCCGGACAGGATGACGCGGTCTTCCTTGGAGTGGGGGCAGGTGCGCAGGGAGGCCATGCCGTCACACTTCACGCAGTAGAAGGTCCAGTCGATCTTCAGCGGCTGGGTCAGCAGGTCCTTGGAGGCATTGCCGGTGACCGGGATCTTGTCGAAGATCTCCTGGGCCTCGAACATGCCGTAGAAGTCGCCAACGCCCGCGTGGTCACGGCCGACGAGCAGGTAGTTCATGCCGTAGTTCTGGCGGAACAGGGCGTGCAGCAGGGCCTCGCGGGGACCGGCGTAACGCATGTCCAGGGGGTAGCCGGCCTGGATCACGTTCTTCTTCACGAAGTAGTGCTCGACCAGGGTGTTGATGGCGTCAACGCGGACTTCGGCCGGGATGTCGCCGGGCTTCAGCGCGCCCACCAGGGAGTGGATGACGACGCCGTCGCACACTTCAACGCCGATCTTGCACAGGTACTCGTGCGAGCGGTGCATGGGGTTACGCAGCTGCAGAGCGGCAACCTTGGCCCAGCCGCGCTCGTCCATCTCAGCGCGGAGCTGAGCGGGGCTCTTGTAGACGCCGGGGAACTTCTCGGGGAAGCCGCCCTCGGACAGGACCTTCACCGGACCGGCAAGGCAGAACTGCTTGCGGGCCAGGACCATCTGCACGCCGGGGTGATCCTTGGTGGCGGTGCCCATGAAGTCGGTCTGGCTGTCGGCGCCTGCGCCTTTGTAGACCTGCTCGCATTCCCAGGTCTTCTCGGCGTCGGAGAGCTCGAACTTCTCGGTGACCTTCATGGTGGCCATGATGGTGCCGTTGCGCTCAAGAGTGATCTCGTCGCCGGCCTTGACGGAGGCATCTTCGGTGGCCAGCATCACGGGGATGGGCCAGAAGGTGCCGTCAGTCATGGTGTACTTCTCGCAGATGCTCTTCCAGTCGGCCTTGCCCATGAAGCCGGTCAGCGGGCTGAAGCCGCCGATGCCCATCATGATCAGGTCGCCCTTTTCCTGGGAGGAGATTTGGATTTTCTTCAGGCCCTCGGCCTTCTTGGTCTCAGCGGCCAGAGCGGCGCCTTCGAGCAAGCAGCAGACGAGGCCTTTGCCACCATGCGGGGGAACGAGTTTCGATGCCATCTACGTTTCTCCTTGAAAAAAAGCGGGTTGATGTGTGCCACTACCTCTGCCAAAGCCGTGGCCCCAAGGGGGACACGCCTAGCTGGCGACGCCCTGGGGCTCTGGGGGTCGTCGTCCGGACTGGCGCAAGCGCCAGCTGTCGGGCCTTGTGCGACAAGTCGCCACCCGTGGACTGTATAAGCGTCGAAAGTATGAACAGATTGTGAAAGTTGTGTCAAGCCATATTTCCGCGCACGCAGAGTCCATGCCCTATGAACACTGTAATTCACTATAACACAAGGCATTCATATACAGTTCTCCCTGCCCCCAGGAAAATGCTTGCATCGAATTGCGAACCTGGTGTAAGCCTATCACGCTACGTCAAAAAACTGCGGCTTGCGATAAAAAATCGCGAAGAAGCCAAGGATCATGCGCACCTCGCCTTCCCGGCCACTCCGGCAGGTCAGGAAGGATAGCGGGGCATGATTATGTTTGCATCGGGAGTTCCCGGCAAAGTGAGAATCAAGGCGAATACCCTTGTTCAAAAATTCACTTTCGCCTTGACACCCCCGGAACGGCTTGCTAATCGAGGTTTTTCACGAGTCCGTGCTGCGTAAAAGCACGTAGTTGGCTGTGGATCGTGTCGGTAACTGTTTCATTTAAACCTGTTAGGAGGAGTGTTATGCCGACCTTTGTTAATCCGGAAAAATGCGACGGCTGCAAGGGTGGCGAGAAGACCGCTTGCATGTACATTTGCCCGAACGACCTCATGATCCTGGATCCGGACGCCATGAAGGCGTACAACCAGGAGCCTGATGCCTGCTGGGAATGCTACTCTTGCGTGAAAATCTGCCCCCAGGGCGCCATTGAAGCCCGCCCCTACGCCGACTTCGCCCCCATGGGTGGAACCTCCATCCCCATGCGTTCGGCCGAAGACATCATGTGGACCGTTAAGTTCCGCAACGGCTCCGTAAAGCGCTTCAAGTTCCCCATCCGCACCACCCCTGAAGGTTCCATCAACCCCTTCGGCGGCAAGCCCGAAGGCGCCAGCCTGGACAACGAACTGCTCTTCACCGAGACGACTCTGTCCACGCCCGAGAGCCCGATCATGAAGAAGTTCGACGTGGCCGAAGGCGACAAGAGCCAGTGCTGGCTCGACGCCGTTTGCGACTAGCCTCGGACTGGATCGACGGACAAACAGCGTTGAAGAGGTTTTACAAAATCAACTTTATGAGAGCATACGGAGGTAGCTATGCCTCAGATTCCGTCTAAAGAAATCGTCAAAGGTGTCCCCCTGGCCGAGCCGACGATCGTCGAGATGCATGCAGACATCCTGATGGTCGGTGGCGGCATGGGCAATTGCGGCGCCGCCTACGAGGCCTGCCGCTGGGCTGACAAGATCGGTGGCATTTCCATCATGCTGCTGGACAAGGCCGCCCTCGAGCGCTCCGGCGCCGTGGCCCAGGGTCTGTCCGCCATCAACACCTACATCGGCGACCAGAAGTCGGACGACTACGTCCGCATGGTCCGCACCGACCTCATGGGTCTGGTCCGCGAAGACCTGATCTACGACGTGGGCCGTCACGTTGACGACTCCGTCCACCTGTTTGAAGAGTGGGGCCTGCCGGTCTGGATCAAGAAAGACGGCAAGAACCTCGACGGCGCCCAGGCCAAGAACGCCGGCCTGTCCCTGCGCAACGGCGACGCCCCCGTGCGTTCCGGCCGTTGGCAGATCATGATCAACGGCGAGTCCTACAAGGTCATCGTCGCTGAAGCCGCCAAGAAAGCCCTTGGTGACGACCGTTACCTCGAGCGCATCTTCATCGTGAAGCTGCTCCTGGATGCCAACACCCCGAACCGCATCGCCGGCGCCGTGGGCTTCAGCACCCGTGAGAACAAAGTCTACATCTTCACCTGCAACGCCTGTCTCGTGGCGTGCGGCGGCGCGGTCAACGTGTTCCGTCCCCGCTCCATGGGTGAAGGCATGGGCCGTGCCTGGTATCCGGTTTGGAACGCTGGTTCCACCTACACCATGTGCGCCCAGGTTGGCGCCGAGATGACCATGATGGAAAACCGCTTCGTGCCCGCCCGCTTCAAGGACGGTTACGGCCCGGTCGGCGCCTGGTTCCTGCTGTTCAAGGCCAAGGCCACGAACTACAAGGGCGAGGACTACTGCGCCACCAACCGCGCCATGCTGAAGCCTTACGAGGATCGCGGCTACGCCAAGGGTCACGTCATTCCGACCTGCCTGCGCAACCACATGATGCTCCGTGAAATGCGTGAAGGCCGCGGCCCCATCTTCATGGACACCAAGAGCGCCCTGCTGGCCACCATCAATGGTGACCTGAAGAGCCCCGAGTGGAAGCACCTGGAGTCTGAGGCTTGGGAAGACTTCCTCGACATGTGCGTGGGCATGGCCAACCTGTGGGCCTGCACCAACTGCGCTCCTGAAGAGAAGGGCTCCGAGATCATGCCCACTGAGCCCTACCTGCTCGGTTCCCACTCCGGTTGCTGCGGCATCTGGGTTTCCGGACCGGACGAGGCCTGGGTTCCCGAAGAGTACAAAGTCCGCGCCGCCAACGGCAAGGTCTACAACCGCATGACCACCGTCGAAGGTCTCTGGACCTGCGCGGACGGCGTCGGCGCCTCCGGCCACAAGTTCTCCTCCGGTTCCCACGCTGAAGGCCGCATCTGCGGCAAGCAGATGGTGCGCTGGGTGCAGGACCACAAGGACTTCAAGCCCGCTCTCAAGGAGAAGGCTGCTGACCTGGCCAAGGAGATCTACCAGCCCTGGTACACCTACGAGCAGTTCAAGGGTGCTTCCACCGCTCCTGAGATCAACCCGAACTACATCAGCCCCAAGAACTTCATGATGCGCTTGATCAAGTGCTCGGACGAGTACGGCGGAGGCGTTGCCACCCTGTACATGACCTCCGGCGCCCTGCTCAAGACCGCCTTCTGGCTCATGGGCATGCTTGAGGAAGACTCCAAGAAGCTGGCCGCCCGCGACCTGCACGAACTGATGCGCGCCTGGGAGCAGTTCCACCGTCTGTGGACCGTGCGCCTGCACCTGCAGCACATCGACTTCCGTGAAGAGACCCGTTACCCCGGCTTCTACTACCGTGGCGACGCCATGGGCCTGGACGACTCGAAGTGGAAGTGCTTCGTGAACTCCAAGTACGACCCGGCCAAGAAAGAGATCAAGATCTTCAAGAAGCCTTACATCCAGATCATCCCTGACGCCCAGTAAGGGAGCTCGTTGAAAACGGGCGGCCGTGAGCCTAGTGCTTGCGGCCGCCCTGCTTCCCAGACGGGGAAGTGGTCTGAACCCGGACTGGAACAGCCTCGTTGCAGTCCGGGTTCGGGCCATTTCAACTGCTGGGGCCATTTCAGCCCGTTCGGGGGCATATCACGGGGAGGGCCAAGCCGGGGCCATCCCCAAAGTCATGCCCAAACGGGCCTGGGGAAAACCCAAGCCGTGGCGCATGCCGTTCGGCCCAGACAGCCTGGCAAGGCCTGCCTGGCACACTTACAGAGGGAGGACAGCGAATGTCGAACAACAGTATTCTCGTCGTAGGCGGGGGATTCGCCGGGATCACCGCCGCCCTCGAGGCCGCCGAAGTTGGCCACGAGGTCTACATCGTCGAGACCAATCCGTATCTCGGCGGACGGGTGGCGCAGCTCAATCAATATTTCCCGAAGCTCTGCCCACCTTCATGCGGCCTGGAGATCCAGTTCCAGCGCATCAAAAACAACCCCAAAGTCAAGTTCTTCACCATGAGTGAAGTTGTCAGTGTGACTGGCACGCCGGGCGCTTTTGATGTCAAAATCAAAGAGCGCCCTCGTTTTGTCAACGCCAACTGCACCATGTGCGGCGAGTGCGAAAAGGCCGCCACCACCAGCGTCACCAGCGAGTTCGAGTTCGGACTGGCCGAGCGCAAGGTGGCCTACTCCACGCACCTCTTCGCCTTCCCGCAGCGCTACGTGGTGGACGCCGCCGCCTGCGCCCCGGGCGAGCTCGACGCCCTCAGGGACGCCTGCCCCTACGGCGCCATCGACACTGCGGATGCGGAAAAGACCTTTGACCTGCAGGTCGGCTCCATCATCTGGGCCACCGGCTGGAAGCCCTACGACATGGCCAAGCTGGACAACCTCGGGGGCGGCAAGCTCAAGAACGTTGTGTCCAACATGCAGTTCGAGCGCCTGGCCGCGCCCAACGGTCCCACGGGCGGCAAGATCGAGCGCCCGAGCGACGGCAAGGCGCCCAAGCGCATCGCCTTCGTGCAGTGCGCGGGCTCCCGCGACGAGAACCACCTGAACTACTGTTCGTACATTTGCTGCATGGCGTCGCTCAAGCACGTCACCTACATCCGCGAGAAGCTGCCCGAGGCCCAGGTCGTCATCTACTACATCGACCTGCGCACCCCGGGCCGTTACGACAACTTCATGCAGATGGTTGCGGCTGACGACAAGCTCACCCTGGTCAAGGGCAAGGTCGCCAAGATCGTCGAGTGCGAATGCAAGAGCCCGATCCTCACTGTCGAGGACGCCGTCACCGGCATCAAGGGCGAGGAGCGCTTCGACATGGTGGTTCTGGCCACCGGCATGCAGCCGAGCTGCGCGGGCTCCAAGCTGCCCGTGGAGCTTCCTGTTGATGATGACGGCTTCATCATCGGCGGCGCCGAAATGGGCGTGTTCGCCGCAGGATGCGCCAAGCTGCCCCTGGACGTGATGAAGACCGCCCAGACCGGCACCGGCGCAGCCCTGAAAGCCATTCAAAACGTGGTGGGGAGGTAGCCAATGGCTGAAAAGCTTGGAGTATACATCTGTTCTGGATGCGACATCGGCAAGGCGCTTGACATGGCGCCCTTGCTCGAAGCCGTCACCAAAGGCAAACTCGCGGGCATCTGCCCGGTCGTAAAGCAAAACCCCGTGCTCTGCAGCCCCGACGCCATCGCCGAGATCGAGGCCGACATCGCGGCCAATGGTCTTGACGGCGTTGTGGTCTGCGCCTGCTCGCCCCGCGTCAAGTGGGACATCTTCAAGTTCGGCCAGGGCGTCCAGGTCGAGCGCGTGAACCTGCGCGAGCAGTGCGTGTGGAGCTTCCGCGAGGACGAAAAGGTCCCGGGCCTGCTCCCGCTCATGGCCAAGGACTACATCAAGATGGGCGTGATGAAGCTCTCCAAGAGCCGCATCCCGGCCCCGGAATTCCCGGAGACCTTCAAGACCATCATGGTCCTCGGCGGCGGCATGACCGGCCTCACCGCAGCCCTTGAGGCCGCCAAGCTCGGCAAGGACGTTGTCCTGGTTGAAAAGGCAGCCACCCTGGGCGGCAAGGCCGCCACCATGTACAAGACCTTCCCCATGAGCCACCCCTACCTCAAGGCCGAGGACACGGGCGTGGACGCACTCATTGCGGAAGTCACCTCCAACGCCAAGATCAAGGTGCTGACCAGCGCCGAGTTCGTGTCCCTTGAGGGCGCGCCCGGCCTGTACAGCGCCACCATCAACGCCGGTGGCGAGCAGAAGTTCGACATCGGCGCGGTTGTCCTGGCCACCGGCTGGGTCCCCGGCGACACGAGCTTCCTGGCCCCCATGGGCTATGGCAGCATCAAGAACGTGGTCACCGCCGCCGAGTTCGAGGCCATGGCCAAGGCCGGCAGCATTGTCCGCCCGTCCGATGGCAAGGCCCCGGCTTCCGTGGCCTTCTTGACCGACGTCAGCCTGTGCAAGGTCGCCGAGGCCGAAGAGCCCTGCGAAACGCCTGCGGCTGCTCCTGCTGAAGGCGAGGAGGCTCCGGCTTACCCCGACAAGGAAAACGCCAAGCACCTGGCCTACAGCTCGGAGCTCACCAGCCTGGTGGCGCTGAAGCAGGCCGGCTACGTGCGCGAGAAGCTGGGCGACGCCCTGGCCTTCGTGCTCTACGACCACATGATGGTCCCGGGCATCAATGAGCGGTACTACAAGTCCGCCCAGGACGACGCGGGCATAATGCTCTCCAAGGCCACCATCACCAAGGTCACCGAGGACGCCGACGGCGGCGTCATCGTTGCCGCCAAGGACACGCTGCTTGGCGCCGACGTCGAGATCAAGGCCGACCTGGTGGTCCTGCCCACGGCCATCGTGCCCGTCACCGCGCACGAGCCGACCATGAACCTGCAGTACCGCCAGGGCCCCGGCTTCCCGGACCTGGAGCTGTTCGACGGGTTCGTTGACTCCAACTACGTCTGCTTCCCCTACGAGACCCGGCGCACCGGCGTCTACGCAGCCGGCTGCGTGCGTCAGCCCATGACCATGGCCACGGCCAAGGAAGACGCGGCTGGCGCGGTCCTGAAGGCCGTGCAGTGCATCGGCAGCGCAAACCGCGGCATGGCCGTGCACCCGCGCTCCGGCGACATCAGCTTCCCGGTGTTCAACTTCCAGCGTTGCACCCAGTGCAAGCGCTGCACCGAGGAGTGCCCCTTCGGCGCGCTCGACGACGACGAGAAGGGAACGCCGAAGCCGAACCCGACCCGCTGCCGCCGCTGCGGCACCTGCATGGGCGCCTGCCCGGAGCGCGTCATCAGCTTCGACAACTACAACGTCGACCAGATCGGCTCCATGATCAAGGAAGTCTACGTTCCGGACGACATGGTCGCTGGCGGCCCGCGCGTCATCGTGCTGGTCTGCGAGAACGACGCCTACCCGGCGCTGGACATGGCCGCCTTCCGGGGCAAGAGCTGGAGCCCGTTCGTCCGCTTCGTGCCCGTGCGCTGCCTGGGCTCGGTCAACGCCATCTGGGTGGCCGACGCGGTCAGCAAGGGCGTGGACGGGGTGATCATGCTGGGCTGCAAGTACGGCCCGGATTACCAGTGCCACTTCGTCAAGGGCTCGGAGCTGTGCAGTCGCCGCAAGACCAACATCGCGGAGTCCCTGGGACGCCTTGGTGTCGAGGCCGAACGCGTGGAGCAGTACGAAGTCTCCATCGACGAGTACGACAAGATCCCGGGGATCATCGAACGCTTCATGACCGAAGTCATCACCAAGTTCGGGCCCAACCCGTTCAAGGGCTACTAGGAGGTTTGGAACCATGTCGAACACCGTCAGGGTTCAACCCGACCTGAAATTCGTTCAGGAACTGCAGCAGGTGGGCGGAGAGTCGCTCAAGAAGTGCTACCAGTGCGCCACCTGCAGTGTCGTCTGTCCTCTGTCCCCGCCCGACGGCCCCTATCCCCGCAAGGAGATGGTCTGGGCGCAGTGGGGCCTGAAAGACAAGCTGGTCAACGACATCGACATCTGGCTGTGCCACAACTGCGGCACCTGCTCCGACCTGTGCCCCCGTGGCGCCAAACCCGGCGACCTGCTCGCGGCCCTGCGCAACATGGCCTACCGCAGCCTTGCCAAACCCGCCATCATCGGCACCTGGATGAGCTCCAGCAAGGGCTTCCCGCTCTTGATGCTCATCCCGGCGGCCATCTACATGCTGATCTGGATCCTGCGCGCGGGCGTGCTCGGCACCGCCTTCCCGCTGTTCATCACCGACGGACATGGGCTGAAGGTCGCGGCCGACGGCGTGATCATCTTCGGAGGCCTGTTCCCCGGCGACTACTTCATCGACCCCATCTTCGGGGCGGTGTTCGTGTTCATGGTCCTGGCCTTTGCAGGCGGCATCGCCACCATGCTCAAGGGCTTCGAGGGCATGCCCAAGACCTTCATCGTTGGCCGCGGCAAGGAGCCCAGCTTCCTGTGCTGCCTCATCGAGACCCTGAAGGTCGAGGTCGCCCAGCACAGCCGCTTCCAGAACTGCGGCAATGAAGAAAAAGACGTGCAGCGCTTCACCGGGCACCTCTTCGTCTTCTACGCCTTCATCGCGCTGATGATCGTCACCAGCGTGGTGGCGGTGGGCCACTGGTTCGGGGCCTTCTTCCTGCAGCACATCATGGGCCTTGAGGGCGGCCTGGCCGGTCTCATCGCCTGGGCAGGACACACCCCCATGCCGCTGTGGAGCCCGGTGAAGCTTCTGGCCAACGCCGGGGCCGTGGCCCTGATCTACGGCTTGATGAAGCTCACCAGCCGCCGCACCGCGCTGGACTCCGCCAAGAGCACGAGCAACTGGTACGACTGGTACCTGTTGACCGTGATCTGGGGCATCGCGCTGACGGGCATCGGCTCCGAGATCTTCCGCCTCGTCGGGCAGAAGATGTTGGCCTACCCCACCTACTATCTGCACCTGATCTTTGTGTTCATGATGCTGGCCTACCTGCCCTGGTCCAAGCTTGGGCACGTGGTTTACCGCACCGTGGCCCTGGCCTATGCCCGGAAGATCGGCCGCCTGCCCATGGGCGAGATTTAGTTGGGTTTAAGCTCGACGGACACTGGTTTACACAACACTGAAAGGTTTTCCCGACCATAAGGAGGAATCCCATGGCTGAAGCGAAAGTGTTCCCCATGCATACCTTCGTCACCTGCCTCAAGGGTGGCGACGCGGCCGACAGCGGCCTGCTTGACATGCTCTCCTTCCTGACCCAGAGCCAGGTGGACGCCGAGTTCGCGCCCATCGCCTGCGCCCTGTCCAAGGCCTGGATCTACGAGCAGGAGCCGACCCTGACCAAGGCCACGGCCGGCGAAGTCGCCGACCTTGGCGAAAAGGTGGCTGTGAAGGCCCTGCCCGAAGCCGCTCAGGCCCAGGCCCAGGCCATCATGGCCAAGATCGCCGACCTGCGCGCCCAGAACGCCACCCTGGTGGACCAGGTGGCCAAGCTGACCGCCGAGAAGACCGCCATCGCCGCCGACTACGCCGGTGCCAAGGGCAAGCTCAAGGACTTCGAAGAGCAGGCCGCCAAGGGCGACGTGAAGCTGTCCGTCAGCGCCACCAAGATGGACGAGCACATCAAGAAGCTCGAGCAGCTCATGGAAGAAGTGGCCAAGGTCAAGGCCCAGGGCGTGGTCGTGGCCGGCGTGGCCGGTGGCGGCGCTGCCGCCGCTGATGCCGGTGGTGCCGCTGCTGGCGGCGAAGCCTCCGGCGCTCCGGTCGTGGGTGGCGAGCCCGACGACGGGTTTGGCCTGGGCAGCAACCCCTTTGCTGACTCCACCTGGTAGCCAGCAGGCAAAGAACATGTGAAGCCCCCGGTCGCGTCAGCGGCCGGGGGCTTTTTTACGTACCCAGGGCCTGAGACCCTCTGGACTCCCCATACCAAGCGAAAGGGCTGGGCCGCGCGACGCGCGGCCCAGCCCTTTCGCTTGAATCGAGGGGGTCCGGGGGAAATCATTTCCCCCGGCAGGGTCCAGGGACGGCGTCCCTGGCCGCCGGAGGCCATCCCGTGCCACAAGCGCATGTCCTAGTGGATGGCCACCTTGATCTTGCGGACCAGGGTCTTCATGGCGCGCACCGGAGCCGCGTACCACTCCTCGGTCTTGTGCTGCTTGCGCCATTCCCACGGCGGAGTGGGGTTGGCCTCGGCCCACAGCCCGCGCCCGGCCCGTCTCGCCTCAGCCTGGGTTTGGCGCAGGCTCGCACAGAGGTCCTCGCGCAGGCAAAACTGCTCGTACACCCAGCCCAGCCCCGAGCGCAGCATCTCCTCGTTGACCAGGGTGCCGTCAGCCAGGCGCACCAGGGCAACGGTGCGGCCGTAACGGTCCGTATCCACGTTCTCGATGATGATAGCTTTGCGCGAGACAAGCTGCGTCAGCCGCTTCTTGGCCTGATAGCCGAAGGCCTGCTTGGTCTCCGGCGCGTCTACCCCGTAGAGCCGGATGTTCACCAAGACTCCGTCCTCGTTGGTGACGTTGATGGAATCGCCGTCGCGCACGCTCTTGGTGCGCGACTCCCAGGCCAGGGCAGGCGCGGCGAGGGACAGAATCAGCACAAGGACGAACAGGGGGGTACGCATGTATGCTGCCTGCCGGAAATCCTGCTTCCGGTCAAGCCTGCCCAAATACTCTCCATGTCTCCAGGCCCTTCCAACCTAGGGACCCAATATTACTACGCAAGAATATACGCTCCGCCCCATTGACTGCGTACTGATGAATGCGTAAGTTTTCAGTTAGTAGAAATCGCGCCAGAGGCGTTTTCAGTCCAAGGCGCGCAAGCATGGGACGGGACACATGGACGACGGCAGGGACAGCAAAAAGCTGCGCGTGCTTTTGGCCGAGGACCACGCGCTGCTCCGGCAAAGCCTCAAGGCCTATCTGGAGACCCAGGGCGACTGCGAGGTGGTGGGCGAGGCCCAGGATGGCCGCGAGGCCATGCGCCTGTACAGCGAGCTCAAACCCGACGTGGTGCTCATGGACCTGTCCATGCCCGGCGTGGACGGGATGGTGGCAGTGCGCTCCATCCGCCGGGATTTCCCTGAGGCGCGCATCATCGCGCTGACCGCCCACCGGGCCGAGGAATACCTCCACGCGGCCCTGGATTCCGGGGTGGACGGGTACGTAGTCAAGGCCGCCAGCGCCGAGGACCTGCTCACGGCCATCCGCGCCGTGTGCCGGGGCGAAGCCTACGTCAGCCCCGAGGTCTCGGCCACGCTCATCAACGGCTACCTGCGCGGCAGCCGCGCGGCCAAGGCCACGCCGCTGGAGATGCTCACCTCGCGCGAGAAGCACATCCTGGAGATGGTGCTCTCGGGCATGAAAAACAAGGAGATCGCCGAGAAGCTGTTCCTATCCACACGTACCGTGGAGAAGCACCGCGCCAACTTCATGAAGAAGCTCGGCCTGCACAACCTGCACCAGGTGCGCGAGTTCGTGAAGGTCCACGACCTGCCCCTGGGCGAGGACCTCTAGCCAGCCATCCTGTATTTCAGGCCAGCCGGGACGAAAGCCTCCCGGCTGGCCTGCGTTTCCGCCTCGGGGCAAAACGCGACCCGGGTGGCGTTATGCAATTGCCTCCCGCGCCTGCGGTGCAGCCCCTGCGCAGCCTCTCGCGCAAGACCACGCACAAGGCCTCCTGCCCTGCCCGCTGCGGCCAAAAAAATTTCCCCCAGGCGTTGACATCCCCTCGCCCCTGCTTATCTATCCAACGCTGCACCCAAAACGCCTCAGCGCAGGCCCGCAAGCCTCTGCGCCCCCGAGGCCCGGCGGCACAACAGCACACAATCTGTTCAGGAGGATTCATAATGAAGCTCAAGCCCTTGCACGATCGCGTCATCATCAAGCGCCTGCCCGAGGAAGAGAAAACCGCTGGCGGCCTGTACATCCCGGACAGCGCCAAGGAGCGCCCCATGCGCGGCACCGTGGTCGCAGCCGGTCCCGGCTCGGAGAAAGTGAAGATGCAGGTGAAGAAGGGCGATCTCGTCCTCTTCGCCAAGTACGCCGGAACCGAGTTCAAGATGGACGCCGAAGAGTGCGTCATCATGCGCCAGGAAGAGATCCTTGCGGTCATCGAGAAATAATCAGGCAAAATTTCCGGCGCTTCACGCCGAATCTTTCAAAAGAGGAGTGCTTTAGACATGGCCAAGACTATTCGTTTTGACGAGGCCGCCCGCGCAGGCCTGAAGATCGGCGTGGACAAGCTCGCCGATGCCGTGAAAGTCACCCTGGGCCCCAAGGGCCGCAACGTCGTCATCCAGAAGTCCTGGGGCGCGCCGACCATCACCAAGGACGGCGTCACCGTGGCCAAGGAGATCGACCTCGAGGACAAGTTCGAGAACATGGGCGCCCAGATGGTCAAGGAAGTCGCTTCCAAGACCAACGATGTGGCCGGTGACGGCACCACCACCGCCACGGTGCTGGCCCAGGTCATCTTCGGCGAGGGCATCAAGCTCGTGGCCGCCGGTCGTAACCCCATGAGCGTCAAGCGCGGCATCGACAAGGCCGTTGAGGCCATCGTGGGCGAGCTCGACAAGATGGCCAAGTTCACCAAGGACCGCAAGGAAATCGCCCAGATCGGCACCATCTCCGCCAACAACGACCAGACCATCGGCGACATCCTGGCCGAGGCCATGAGCAAGGTCGGCAAAGAGGGCGTCATCACCGTTGAGGAAGCCAAGAGCATGGAGACCGTGCTCGACGTGGTCGAGGGCATGCAGTTCGACCGCGGCTACCTCTCTCCCTATTTCACCACCAATTCCGACAAGATGACCTGCGAATACGACGACGCCCTGCTCCTCATCTCCGAGAAGAAGATCAGCAACATGAAGGATCTTCTGCCCGTGCTCGAGCAGGTGGTGAAGATGAGCCGCCCGCTCATGATCATCGCCGAGGACGTGGACGGCGAGGCCCTGGCCACGCTCGTGGTCAACAAGCTGCGCGGCACCATCAAGGTCTGCGCGGTCAAGGCCCCGGGCTTCGGCGACCGCCGCAAGGCCATGCTCCAGGACATCGCCGTCTTGACCGGCGGCCAGGTCGTGTCTGACGACATCGGCCTGACGCTCGACAAGGTCCGCGCCGACTCGCTGGGCAGCGCCAAGCGCATCACCGTGGACAAGGAAAAGACCACCATCGTCGACGGAGCTGGCAAGAAGGAAGACATCAAGGCCCGCATCAAGCAGATCGAGGGCGAGATCAATCTCACCACCTCGAGCTACGACAAGGAAAAGCTCCAGGAGCGCCTGGCCAAGATCGTTGGCGGCGTTGCCGTCATCAAGGTCGGCGCGGCCACCGAGATCGAGATGAAGGAGAAGAAGGCCCGCGTCGAGGACGCGCTCAACGCCACCCGCGCGGCTGTCGAGGAAGGCATCATCCCCGGCGGCGGCACCGCCTTTGTGCGCGCCTCCAAGGTCCTCGACTCCCTCAAGACCCTGGACGACGACGAGGCCGCTGGCGTGCTGGTCATCCGCCGCTCCATCGAGGAGCCCCTGCGCATGATCTCCGCCAACGCCGGCTTCGAAGGCTCCGTGGTCGTGGAGAAGGTCCGCGCCGGCAAGGGCGCCTTTGGCTTCAACGCCGCCACCGGCGTGTACGAGGACCTTTACGCCGCCGGCGTCATCGACCCCAAGAAGGTCGCCCGCGTGGCCCTGCAGAACGCCGCCTCCGTGGCCAGCCTGCTGTTGACCACTGAATGCGCCGTGGCCGACAAGGTCGAAGAGAAAGACGAGAAGAAATAGCTCACGCGAGCTCTAGCAAGATCACCAAGGCCGGGCAGCAATGCCCGGCCTTTTTCATTGCCGCGCGCCCCTGGGCTAAAGTCCTCGGCCAAAGCTCCGATACATCCGGCAACAGAGCTGCTCACTGGGCGGCATCGGGCTTCGGTCGTCTAGGGAGGGGACCGGAGCCCTTTTCTTTCCGCCCTTCCGCCCTTGCCGCCAGTTCCAGATATGATACGAAGATCATGTACGAGAAGATTACGCCAAGGAGCAACCCCATGCCATACTTCCAATGGACCGGCTCACTCGTGATAGGCATCAAGACCATCGACGACCAGCACAAGCAGCTGGTGGAAATGCTCAACAACCTGAACGACACCATGGAGCAGTCCGGCCAGTGCCCCGCCCCGGAGCTTGTGGACCGGCTCAAGACATACGCAGCAGAGCATTTCCACGTCGAGGAAGGCTACATGCAGGCCTTCGCCTACCCAGAGTTTGAGGCGCACAAGAAGGAGCACGAAGCCTTTTGTGACGTCGTGCTGTCCCTTGGGAACAGCTGCGCGGACGGCAGCGCCCACCCGGCAGAGCTTCTGGAGTTCCTCAAAAGCTGGCTGACCAACCACATCCTTGACGTGGACATGAAAATGGGACGGTTCCTGGAAGATCACCTGTAGCACCGGTGAGGACAGCCCATGCGGCATTTCGACGCCCCGGAGCTTTTACGCTCCTTCTTCCGGCGCAGCTTCCTGCTCACCCTCTGCTTCGCGGTGCTTCTGGCCGTGTCCCTGCCCCTGCTTCGAAACGTTCACGCCATCGCCGAATACAAGCAGGATTCCCTTGGGATCGCCCACAAGTTTTTGGCCCGGGAGCTGAACTTCGACCTGCGCGAAATGCTGTCCCAAAGAAACGGCCCGCTCATCGAGCGCATCAACGTTTTCATGGAGTACAGCAACCTGGTGGAGTTCCGCATCTGGGACCGCAGCTCCACGGTGGTTTACTCCTTCGCCAACCCGGAGCTCATTGGCAAGCGCTTCCCCGACGACCATGAGCTGCAGGAGGCCATGGGCACGGGAACGCCCAGCACGAAGATCGACAAGGCGGAGAAGCTGGAGAACCAGTCCCTGCGTGGCCATGGAGTGCTGCTCGAGATGTACGTCCCGGTGCTCTCAAACGGCCGCATCGTGGGGGCGGTGGAGCTGTACCGCAAGGTGCCGCCGCTCGGCATCCTGAGCCCGCAAAACCTCATCTACGCCTTGGCCGCGCTCATGTTGCCCCTGCTCCTGCACGTGTTTTTCTACGGCCAGTTCAAGCTGGCCTCGCTCAGGCTCGTGCACTCCGGGGTCCAGCTGCAGCAGGCCTACAACTCACTCATCACCACCTCGCTTGACTCCATCCGCAGCCTGGTCAAGGCGCTGGAGACCCGGGACACCGGGACCCAGGAGCACTCTGAGCATGTGGTGGCCCTGGCGGTGCTGCTGGGGCAGAAGCTGGCCCTGGAGCCCAAGGACATGGCGCGGCTGGTCATCGGCGCGTACCTGCACGACGTGGGCAAGATCGGCGTGCCCGACGCCATCCTGCTCAAGCCCGGCCCGCTGACCACGCAGGAGCGCACAATCATGGAGACCCACGTGACCAAGGGCCGGGACATCGTGCAGGGGGTGGAGTTCTTGTGCCTGGGCCAGGACGTGGTGCAGTACCATCACGAGCGCTGGGACGGCACGGGCTACGCGCAGGGCCTGGCCGGGGAGGCCATCCCGCTCACGGCGCGCATCTTCGCCCTGGTGGACGTGTTCGACGCGCTCATGAGCAAGCGGCCCTACAAGGAGCCCTTCAGCTTCAAGGAGTCTTGGGACATCATCCGCCAGGGTAGCGGGTCGCACTTCGACCCCAGGGTTGCGGAGGCCTTCCTGGCCCTGGACAAGCAGGAGATCAAGGACCTGCGCAGCGAGGTCCAGCGCCAGGGCATTCATGATCTCGTGCGCCAGGTTACGGGCGCGATCTTCGACTCGCCCATCAAGGACTCCTGCAAGCTCACGGACCTCTAAGACGACGGACCGGAGCGGACGGGCCCGCAGTCAGCCTCCATGCCGAGCGCGCACCCCACGCGCCGCGCCGTGGGCACCAGCCCGGTTGCGCTGGACATCCCCGCGTACATTTTCTAATCACCCCCATGGCTCACCAAAAGATCGGCATCCCAAAGCAGCGCGTTCCTGCCCGCGTCTCCCCGCCCAACCGCTGGCTGGAGCTGTCCACGAGCCCGGCCGCCCTCTGCCTGGTGGCCGTGGCCCTGGCCCTGGCCCTGTATTGGCGGACCCTCGGCTTTGAATTCATCGACCTGGACGACACGGCGCACATTCTCGCCAACCCCCACGTGCTGGGTGGCCTGACCTGGGCGAACGTGCGCTGGGCCTTTGCCGATCTGGCGGGAGTGGTCGACTACTGGCACCCCGTGTCCTGGCTGTCGCTCATGCTCGACGCCACCCTGTACGGGCAATGGGCCGGGGGCTACCACGCCACCAACTTCCTGCTGCACGCCGCCAACGTGGCCATGGTGTTCCTGCTCGTGCGCACGGTCACCGCAGACAAGTGGGCAGCCTTTGCCGTGGCCGTGTTCTTCGCCGTGCACCCGCTGCACCTGGAGTCCGTGGCCTGGATCACGGAGCGCAAGGACGTCCTGTTCATGTTCTGGGGGCTGCTCGCCATCCACGTCTACCTGGCCTGGGCCAGGAGCCGGAGCCGTTCGGCACTCGCCGCCTTCTATTGCTGCTACGCCCTGAGCCTCATGTCCAAGCCGGTGCTCGTGGTCCTGCCCGGGATCCTGCTGCTGCTGGACTACTGGCCCCTTGGCCGCTGGAGCCCGTACGAGCTCTTCCAGCCAGCGGGGTCCGCCCCCCCTTTCAGCACACGCCTGCGCGCCTTCTGGCCCCTGCTGCGGGAGAAGCTGCCCATGGTCGGCCTGGCGGTTCTCTCCACCCTGATGACCGTCTTCACCTCCCTCAAGATGTATGACCTGGTGGTGGTGGATGCTCCGACCCGCTTTGGCAACGCCTTTTTGTCCCTGTCCAAATATGTGTGGAAGCTCTTTGTCCCAACAGACCTCGCCATCCTCTACCCGTTCCAGATGCCGCTCCCCGTATGGCCGCTGGTGCTGTCCATCGCGGCCTTCTGCGCGGCCCTGCTGCTCGTCCTGTGGCAGGGCAAACGCTTCCCCTGGCTGATTTTCGGAGCGGGGTGGTTTCTCTTGGGGCTGCTCACCACCATCGTGGTTCCGAAAACAGGGGTGCAGATCCCCCTGGCCGACAGGTTCACGTATTTCCCCTATGTCGGCGCCTACCTTGTGCTGGTGCTGGGGGCCAGGGAGCTCGCCTCGCGCCTGATCGCAGACGGGCCAAAGCGTCACATGGCGCTCGCCCTGTGCCTCCTCGCGCTCTTCGGCTGGTACTGGACCCAGGCCGACTACGCCATCGGGTTCTGGCGCAACAAGTTCACCATTTACGAACGCGCCCTCGACGTCACTCCGGGAAACCATATCCTCTTCAACAACTACGCGAAGCTTCTGCTGGACCGCATGGACGGAGTGGACATCGTCCGGGCCGAAACCTATGTGCTCAAGGCTCTCGCGTTGCAGCCGAACTACAACCTCGCCCAGGGGAATCTCGGCAACATTTACTCGGCCACCGGGCGCTATGAACAGGCCATCGAGATGTACCAAAAGGCCTTGGCCCACGACAAAAACTACGTGTACAGCGCGGACGACCACTACAGCATCGGGTATTGCCTGGCGCAACTGCACCGGTATGACGAGGCCGAAAAGTACTACCGCGAGGCCCTGGCCATCCGGCCCAATTACCCGCAAGCCCACAACGACCTGGGGAACATCGCCCTGCTCCGGGGGGATCTGCGCAGCGCCGAGGAGCACTATGCCAAGGCCGTGGCTCTGGCTCCGGACTACCGCGCGGCCCAGGAGAATCTGGCGAGCGTGCGGGCGAGGCTGGCAGGCGGCAGGCAGTAGGCGCGATGGGCCCCAGGCCCTGTTCTTGGTCTTGCAGAAACTCTCGGCCTGAAGCCAGAAGGAGGACATATGGCGATCATGGAACGCTCGGACCTCAAGTTTGCGGACACGTACCGCTGGACCGCGCTGCCGGACGACGACCCGAAGATCACCGGGGAGCCCGATTGCACGCCCTTCAACCGCAAGGAGGGCTTTGAGGTCCTGGCGCTCATCAACCGGTTCATGACCAAGTACAAGTTCCGGCAAAAGACCTCCGGCCAGAAGGTCGAGCGGCTGATCGCCAAGCATATGCCCATCGCGCTCAAGACCCAGCGGCTGGTCGAGGACTGGCTCGTGGCCAACTGGGAAGAGTACTGAGAATAGTCCAGGGGCGCTGCCCCTGGACCCCGCCAAAGGGCCTGAGGCCCTTTGGAATCCCCAGTACGCCGAAAGGGCTGTTTCAGGAGGAACCTGAAACAGCCCTTTCGGCTTTGATGAACCAGAACCAAGAAGAATCCAAGCCGGGCTCTTGACACCCCACCCAAGGCAAAGGTCCGGGTTCACGCATAGCGTGAACCCGGACCTTTGCCTTGATATGAGGGGGTTCGGGGGGATCATCCCCCCCGGCCTCCGGAGGCTGTGCTGGGGTTACAGCCCCTTGCCCAGCGCCTCGGCCAGGCCGGGGATGGTGTAGTCCTCGGGCTGGATGTGCGGGGTGAAGCCGAAGCGCGCGAGCGTCTTGGCCGTCACCGGGCCGATGCAGGCGATCTTCACGTCCGGGTAGTTCTTGAGGGTCTCGGGCGAGAGCAGGGTGAAGAAGTTCTCCACGGTGCTGGAGCTGGTGAAGGTCAGCGCCTGGATCTTGCCCTTGGCCAGGGCCTCCACGATCTCGGTCGAGTCGGCCTGGGTCAGCCTGGTCTCGTACACCGGCAGCACGCGCACATTGGCCCCGGCCTTTGCCAGCTCCTCGGGCAGCACCTCGCGGGCGACCTTGGCGCGCGGGATGAGCACATGCTTGCCCGCGATGCCGCGCTCCAGCAGCCCGGTGACGATCTCCTCGGCCACGTACCGGGGCGGCACGAAGTCCGGGGTCACACCGCGCAAGCGCAGCTCGTCCGCCGTGGCCGGGCCGATGGCCGCCACGCTGATGCCACCCAGCGCCCGGGTGTCCAGGCCGATCTCGGTGAGCTGCGCCCAGAAATACTTCACGCCGTTGACCGAGGTGAACACCAGCCAGTCCACGGCCCCCAGGGTCAGGATGGCCTGCTCGACCTCGTCGTAGTCGTCCAGCGGCTCCACCGTGATGGTCGGGAATTCAAAGACGCAGGCGCCCATGTTCCGCAACACGTCCGACAGATCGCTGGCCTGCTCGCGCGCGCGGGTGACTACCACGCCCTTGCCGAGCAGCGGCTTCTTCTCGAACCAGGCCAGCTTGTCGTGCAGGGAGCACACGCCGCCCACGATGATGATACTGGGCGCGGCGAACTTGCGGCGCTCGGCCTCGGCTGCCACGTTTTCCAGCGTGCTGACCATGGACTCCTGGTTGCAGCGCGTGCCCCAGCGGACAAGGGCCACAGGGGTATCTTTCGAGCGGCCCCCGTCCATGAGCTTGCCCGCGATCATGGGCAGGTTCTTCACGCCCATGTAGAACACCAGCGTGCTGTTGCTCTTGGCGTAGACTTCCCAGTTGTGGCCGCTCTCTTCCTTGGTGGGGTCCTCGTGGCCGGTGATGAAGCAGACACTCGTGGTGTGGTCGCGGTGGGTGACCGGGATGCCCGCATAGGCCGGGGCGGCCACGCCAGCGGTGACGCCGGGCACGACCTCAAAGGCTATGCCCTCGGCCACAAGCTCCTCGGCCTCCTCGCCGCCGCGCCCGAACACGTACGGGTCGCCGCCCTTGAGCCGGGCCACGGACTTGCCGGCCTTGGCAAAGTCGATGATGAGCTGGTTGATCTGGTCCTGGGGCAGGGTGTGGTCGCCGCCCTTCTTGCCCACGTAGACGATCTCGGCATCCTTCCGGGCGTATTTCAGGAATTCCTTGTTGGCGAGGTAGTCATAGACCACCACGTCGCAGGTCTCGATGAGGTGCTTGGCCTTGATGGTAAGCAAGCCCGGATCGCCGGGGCCTGCGCCGATGAGGTAGACGGTGGACATGGTTTATGCTCCGGGCTGGTCGCCGTATTGTTTGGTGGCTGCGGGTTCAAACAGCATGACGCGGCATTCCTGCGCGCACACGGGCTTGTGCTCCACCCCGCGCGGCACGACATAAAATTCGTTGGGGCCTATGACAACGTCGCGCTGGCGCAGGCGGATGGTCAGCTCGCCCTCCAGCACCCAGAACATCTCGTCCTCGGCCGCGTGGGTGTGCCAGTCGAACTCGCCCTTGAGGCGGCAGAACTTGACCTGCTGGCCGTTCAGCTCGCCCACCAGGCGCGGGCTCCAGAAGGCGCCGATCTGCGCGAATTCGGCCTCGGCGCTGACCTTTTCACGCACAAGAGCCATGGCGCGCGGGTCGGCCAAAACAACGCTGGTCTCCACCTGGCGCTCCGGGATGTTCCAGTACACGCGCAGGAGCTTTTCCTTTTCCGCATGCGCGGTCAAGGTGAAGCCGTGCTTCTGGTAGAAGCCGACAGCCCAGGTGGCCGCAGCCCAGGTGCCCATGAGCAGCGGGCGCTGGGCCAGGTCCATGAGGTGCTTCAAGAGCTTGCCGCCAATGCCCAGGCCGCGCTGGCTGGTGCGCACGTAGGCGTGGCGGATCAGCGTCACTTCTCCGATATTGCCCAATTCGCAGCCGGCCGTGCCGGCCACGTCCTGGATGCCCATGATGCCAACAAGTTCCCCGTCAACCTCAGCGCCCCAGAACTTGACGCCAGCCGCGATCTCGCCGCGCAACTCCTCAAGGGGCATGTACGGCTCGTGGTAGCGATCCGCCGGGATCACGCCCTTGTACGCCTGCGCCGCGTCGCAGACGATGGCCGACATGAGCGGCTCCTCGTCCGGGCGGCAGGGCCGGATCATGAGGGTATCGACCACCTGGGACATGGGTCTAGCTCTCCTCGGTGAGCGCGCTCTTGAGGCGCTCCTGCAATTCTGCCATCTTTGCCTTGGCGTCCTCAAGGCCCGCCAGCTTCTCGTTCTCCGCAGCCACGATCTCGGCCGGGGCGTGGTTGGCGAAGCCTGGGGCCGAGAGCTTGCCCTTGAGGGCGGTGAGCTGCTTGTCCAGCTTGCCCAGCTCCTTGTCCAGGCGCGTCAGCTCCGCGCCGAAGTCCACGATGCCCTTCAAGGGCACGAAGATGCGGGCGCCCTCCACCACGGCCGTGCCGCTGGCGCGGGGGCCGGTCAGGCCTGCGCCGATGTCCACGCTCTCGATGCGGGCAAGCGACTGGATGAGGCGCACGTTCTGGGTCAGCACGGCCTGGGCGTTGGCCACCGCGTCGGTGGTATCGATGATGAGGCTGAGCTTCTTGGCCGGGTCAATGGCCAGCTCCGTGCGGATGGTGCGCGTCGCGCCCACCACGCCCTGGAAAAAGGCCATGTCGCGCGCGGCCTGCTCGCTCTTGAACTGCGGCCGGCGCTCGGGGTAGCGCTGCAGGGCCAGTTCCTTGTCCGTTACGCCGGGCAGCACGCTCCAGATCTCCTGGGTCACGAAGGGCATCACCGGGTGCAGCAACACCATGGTCTCGGAGAGCACCGTGAGCAGCACCTTGCGCGTGGCGTCCTTCACGGCCTCGTCCTCGCCGTACAGGTCGCCCTTGGCCATCTCCAGGTACCAGTCGCAGAACTCGTTCCAGATGAAGCGGTAGAGCGTCTGGGCGATGTCGTTGAAGCGGTACTCCAGGGTCGCCGCCTCCACCTCGTCCTTGACCTCCTCCAGGCGGTGCAGAATCCAGCGGTTGGCCAGGGGCGCGTTCTCCAGCGCCTCGGCCAGGCTGGCCCTGGGCGCGCCGCCGTCCTCGGGCATGTTCATGAGCGCGAAGCGGGCGCTGTTCCAGATCTTGTTCACGAAGTGGCGGTAGCCCTCGATGCGCTTCTCAGACAGCTTGATGTCGCGCCCCATGGCGGCGAAGGCCGTGAGCGTGAAGCGCAGGGAGTCGGTGCCGTACTTGCCGATCATCTCCAGCGGGTCGATGACGTTGCCCGTGGACTTGCTCATCTTCTTGCCCTGCTCGTCGCGCACCAGGGCGTGGATGTACACGTCGTGGAAGGGCACCTGCTCCTTGAAGTGGATGCCCATCATCATCATGCGCGCCACCCAGAAGAACAGGATGTCAAAGCCCGTGACCAGCACGCTGGTGGGATAGTAGGCCTTGAGCTTGTCGGTTTCCGCAGGCCAGCCCAGGGTGGAAAACGGCCACAGGGCCGAGCTGAACCAGGTGTCCAGCACGTCGTCTTCCTGGGTCAGCGCGCCGCCGCATTTGGTACAAGCCGTCGGGTCTTCGGTCTGGACGATGAGCTCGCCACAGGCCTCGCAGGTCCAGGCCGGGATGCGGTGGCCCCACCAGATCTGACGGGAAATGCACCAGTCGCGGATGTTGTCCAGCCACTCATAGTAGGTCTTCTCCCACTGGGCCGGCACGATCTTGGTCTGGCTGGGCACGGCCTCGCGCGCGGCTTTCGCAAGAGGCGCGACCTTGACGAACCACTGCTCGCTGACGTGCGGCTCGATGACGGACTTGCAGCGGTAGCACTCGCCCACGCTGTGGTCGTGCTCATTGATGCTGACGAGCAGGCCCAGCGCCTCCAAATCCTCCACCACCTTGTCGCGGCAGGCGTTCAGGCCCATGCCCTGGTAGGCCTCGGGCGCGTTCTCGTTCATCAGGCCCATGTCGTCGATGACCGCGATGACGGGCAGATTGTGCGTGCGCGCCAGCGCCCAGTCGTTCATGTCATGGGCCGGGGTGATCTTCAGGCAGCCGGTGCCGAACTCCATGTCCACGTAAGTGTCGGCGATGACCGGAATCTGCGTGCCCACCAGCGGCAGGGTGACCATCTTGCCCACGGCATGGGCGTAACGCTCGTCGTCCGGGTGCACGGCCACGGCCACGTCGCCCAGCATGGTCTCGGGCCTTGTGGTGGCCACGATGAGCGCGCCGGAGCCATCAGCCAGCGGGTACCTGATCTGGTAGAGCTTGCCCTTCTTGGGCGCGTGCTCCACCTCGTCGTCGGCCAGCGCCGTGTGGCAGCGGTTGCACCAGTTGACGATGTAGTTGCCCTTGTAGATGAGCCCCTCGCCGTACAGGCGCACAAAAACCTCGCGTACGGCTTTGGACAGGCCCTCGTCCAGGGTGAAGCGCTCACTGCTCCAATCCACAGACGCGCCCATGCGCCGGATCTGGTTCAGGATGCGGTCGCCGTATTCCTTCTTCCACTCCCACACGCGCTCGATGAACTTCTCGCGGCCCAGGTCGTCGCGCTTCTTGCCCTCTTTCTTGAGCTGGCGCTCCACCACGTTCTGGGTGGCGATGCCCGCGTGGTCAGTGCCCGGCACCCAGAGCACGCTCTTGCCCTGCTGGCGCATGAAGCGGCACAGGATGTCCTGCAGGGTCAGGTTGAGCGCGTGGCCCATGTGCAGCGCGCCCGTGACGTTGGGCGGCGGGATGACGATGGAGTAAGGCTCCTTGCCGCCGGAAAGGACGTCCTGGGGGTCGGGGCTGAAGGTCTTGTTGTCTTCCCAGTGCTTGCCCCAGCGGGCTTCCACGTCAGCGGGCTCATAGCCCTTGGGCAAAGTGGCGTCGGACATGTAATCGGTCTCCTTAAAGCTCGCGCGCGGCGGTGTCGTTTGTCGATGGCCCGCTTGCCAAGGGGGGCCGGGCGCGGATAGGGTGCCCGGAAACCTTGGGGGAACGGAACATGGCGCGCGTTTTCGTCTTGTGGGATGAATCGCACCTGTGGGGGGTGCTGGTGCTGCGCGCCTTGCGCGCGCTTAGGCTCCCCCATGTGGTTTTGCGCGCCCATGACATAGCCGAGGGCGCGCTCGCTGGCAAGTCCGCGGCCTCCGCCCCCTTCGGGGGGTTCATGGGGGACGGTGCCGATTCCAGCCAATCCGACACCCCCGCCCTGCTCATCGTGCCGGGCGGGCTGGCGCGCGCGCGGGCCGTGCGCCTGGGCGCAAACGGGCGGCAGGCCATCCGCGATTTCGTGGCTGCGGGCGGCTCGTACCTGGGCTTCTGCGGCGGAGCGGGCCTGGCCCTCACCAGCCCCCGGCCGGGCGACGGCCTGAGCCTGTGCCCCTGGGGCCGCATGGGTTTTGCCGGGCGCTTGCAGCATTTCCTCTCCGGCCATGTGCGCCTGGGCATCGACAGCGCAGAGCCGCTCTGCCTGCCCGAGACCTCCGAACTCCTCGCGCCCGTCTGGTGGCCCGCGCAGTTCGCGCCGCCGCCCAAAGGACAACCGGACGACGTTCAGGTGCTGGCGCGCTATGCGGGCCTGGGCGAGGACTTCTGGGTGGCGGACCTGAACCTGGCGCTCTTGCCCGAGGAGACGCTGAGCGACTGGGAGAACCTCTACGGCCTGCAGATCCGCCCGGACTTCCTCACCGGCCGCCCGGCCATCATCGCCGGAAACTTCGGCCAGGGCCGCTACGTTTTGTCCTACCCGCACCTGGAGACCCCGGACTCGCCCCAGGCCAACGCCTGGTTCGCGCACCTGCTGCGAGAGCTGACGGGCAGCGACAGCCCCCCCCCTCCAAGCACCATCCCGCCCTGGCATGTGGGCCAGATCTCTTCGGGCGATGCCCCGTGCTCGTGGCCGGATGCAGGCCTGCTCTCGGCCAAGGCCGCGTTGGAGCGGGCCATCGCCGTGGGCGAGAGCCACCTGCTCCTGTTCTGGCGCAACCCCTGGCTGCTGGGCTGGCGGCGCGGGCTGCCGGGTCCGGGCATCAACAGCGTGTACGCGCTGGTGTGCGAGGCGCTCTCGGCCCCGCCCCCGGCGCAAGGCAGCCCTGCCCTGGCCTACTGGGCAGAGCACGGCGCTGAGTTCGCGCGGCTGGCCGGGCTGTTCTGCTCCGGGCTGTCCGGGCTGCTCCTGGCCGAGCGGCTGGACATGACCGTCCGCGCCACCGATTCCGACCAGGCCTTCACGGCCAGCCTGCGCGAGACGCGCCGGGCGCTCTTCGGCACCCCTCCGGCAATCGGTGGGTTGTGTGGGGAGCTGTTGGGGATGCTGGAGGAGTTGTGCGGAGGGCTGTGGGAAAACCGCCATCGCCATCAAGGAGCCTGATATGAGCAAACGTTCCATGCTTGTTGTGTCGTCCTGCATCCTCATGCTTCTGCTCAGCCAACCGGCCAGCGCCGAGACGCCGCGCACCGACCAGCCCGTGGCCCCTGCCAAGGCGGTTGCCACCGATCTTCGCGAGCATGAACCGTTCATCCGGCAGGCTTTTGAGCTGGCCGTGAGCGCCGGAAAGCACGGGAACCACACCTTCGGCGCCGTCCTGGTGCACCAGGGGAAGGTCATCCTGACGTCGGAAAATACCGTCTGCACGGACAACGACGTATCGCGGCATGCGGAGATCAACCTCTTGGTGAACGCCCGGCGCAAGTTCCCCTCGGACGTCGTGCGCAGCAGCACCGTGTACACCAGCGCGGCCCCGTGCCCCTTTTGCTCCGCCGCCTTGGCGGCGCGCGGCATCTCGCGGATCGTGTACGGGGTCTCCTACGAGGCGTTCGACCGCGTCTTCGGCACGAAGGAAGTGCTTTTGCCGTGCGACTCGCTGTACAGGCAACTGCACAAGGAGCTTACGTTCATCGGGCCAGTGCTGGAAGGAGAGGGCTTGCTGGTTTTCAAGCATTGGCCTGAGAGCGACCCGTTCAAGCAGTTCATCAGTGAACGCCTGAAGAATTTGTAGCGGCCGGGCGCTCTTCGGCACGGCCCCGGCCATCGGCGGGCTGTGCGGGGAGCTAAGGCCTGCCAGAAAAACACATCCGCTGCCTGCTGGTCGCTGGGGAAGTCCTGGACCTTGACTATCCTGCCGTCGCGCAGTTCGTACACCCGCACCCAAAAGAATTCCTGCTCAACGCCGCCGCGCTTCACCCGGCCCCGGCTCAAGCCCACCACAAGGCGTTCGTTGCCGCCCAGGAAAAGAGTCTCCGTGCCAATGCCCGCCCGGTTCAACTGCCAGAGCAGGGGCAGAATTTCTTTCACGCCCTTCCTGGTTCCGGCCTGGGCGTGCTGGCCGGGGATGGTCCATTCCACATCCGGGACCACGAGGGCGGCCAGGGCCTTCCGCTCGCCGTTGGCAAAGTGTCGATGGAAGTCCTGCACGACGTGCACATTGGGGTGCACGGCTTCCGGGACGACCTCCGGCACGGTTTCCGACACGACAGAAGACGCAGCCAAGGAGGCCGACGCGAACAGACCGACCATCAGGCCGACCATCAGGCTGGCCACCAGACCGCCCGCCAGGACAGCCCGCAGGGCAACAATGACACGCGCCGGAAACCGCCGGTGGAAAGTGTGGAAAAGGGAAGCATGAGGCATGGGACACGCTCCTTGGCTGAAGACGGGGCGGACGGTTTTCCTTTAACAGCCATGGTGCCCCTTGGGAAGCGGCCCACACCAGCCACTCCAAATACAAAAGCCCCCGCACCGTATCTGGCGCGGGGGCTTTGTAATGTACTGCTCTCTCTATTTAGTAGCGGCGGGGCGGGCGGGGAGCACGCTCCTTGGCCTCGTTGACCCGCAGAGTGCGGCCACCGAAGTCCTTTCCGTCCAGGGCCTCAATGGCCTTGGCGGCACCAGCGTCCTCCATCTCCACGAAACCGAAGCCCCGGAAGCGGCCGGTCTCACGGTCCATGACGAACTTGACCACCTGCACCTCGCCGTGAACGGCAAACAGGTCACGAATCTCATCTTCCTTGGCGCTGAAAGGCAGATTACCGACGTAAATGGACTTCATCGCTTCCTACTCCTCGTGGAATACACAGGGAATACGCCTTGTCCCGTCCGCCTGCGGCTCACCCTAAGTCGCGCGCAACGCTCCAAGCATGCCTTGACCTATTGCCGCAGTATCCCACACAAATAAAAACAGCAAGGGAAAATAGGCAAAAAATTCATGGTAGGAAATAAATAAATCCGTCCTGCTGTATCTTGTCGCGTTCCAGGCCACAGGCAGCGCCTGGCCCCGGCCCTCAGCCCTTGCGCCGCAGCACTCCCCCGCCGCCCCAGGAAAGGGGCTCCGCACCGATGCCGCTGGAGATGCCCGAGGCGAGGCCCGTGGAACTCCCCGCCACCAAGCTGCCCCCGATCTTCGGCGCGCTGTCCAGCAGGTCCAGCAGCTGGCTGGCCTTCTCGATGTCCGACTCGGTGCGCGGCGTGGGCGAGGCCAGGAACGGATCACGCTGGGCAAACGCGCTCTGCGGCAGAAGCAGGCTCCCGGCCCCGGCACTCAGCGCGTCCTGGGCCATCTGCGCCAGCTCCGGCAACAGGCCCGTGCTGCTGTCACCCAGCAGTGTGCTCCGCACGGCCTGCGAATTGTCCGTCAGCGCCTGCACGAAGGTGTCGGCATTGAGCCAAAGCGCCTTGCCCGTGCCGCTTTCGACCAGGCCCAGGCTCTTCAGGTCCAAGACCCGGTCAGTGACGGGCGTGCGCCAGTCCTCGGCCAGGTCGGTGCGCAGCAGGTCGGCGTTCTTGGTCAGGATGTCGCGCAGGCCGTTGTAGGCCGTGACCACGTCCGAGAGCCCCTGGGACAAGGTGCTGAGCGGCGCCAGCACGGAGACCGGCACAACCTCGCCAAAGGTGCCGTACTGGTCCAGCGCCACCCGGCCCTGGTCCGCCGTGTACGCGCCCGTCGTGCTCGTGCGCTCGCGGCCGTCGATGACCATGCGGCCGTCGCTGCCGGGCTGGGCCGTGACGTTCAGGCCCAGGGCCGAGAGGATGTTGCCCGTGGCGCTCGCGTTGTCGCCGCCGGAGAGGGTGAGCCTCCAGCCGGGCTTGGGGTCGCTGAGCGCGACTTCCAGGCCCGTGGCGTCGACCACGGCGTGCCGCTCGTCGGTGGTGGAGTCCCACACGCGTTTGGCCGGCACCAGCTGCGAGACCATGAACGCGCTGGCCGAGCCAAAGGCGCTCTTCATGTGCGCCAGCACCACGCCCCAGGTGTCCCCGGCGTTGACGGTGACGTCCACGCTGCCGTCGACCACGCTGCCCGAGGCCGGACCAGCGGCGTAGGCCACGGTGTAGGTGCCGGGGCTGAGGGTGGTGGCGGCCTCGGTGTCAAAGCCGCTGGTGCGGAAGGTCGTGGGCCGCGCCACGGACAGGCTGGTGACGAGGTGCGTGCCGGTCTGGGCCGGGCTGAGCGGCGAGCTGGTGGCCGAGAGGTCGAGCGCGGCGGCCAGATGGCCCGAGGTGTCGGTGAGGGTCGGCGTCTTGTCCGTGCCAACATCCGCGCGGGTGCGGTCCACGGACAACGCCAAAAAGCTCCCGGTGGGGATGACCCCCGGCCCGAGGATATTCGAGCCGGTCTGGCTGCGCACCGAAGCGTCGACCTGCAGGGTGGAGCCGTTCACGGCGTTGGCCACGGCCTGGAGCACATCGGCGTTGGTGTCGCCCGCGGCCACGCTGACCGAGAGCTTCTGGCTCTGCCCGCCGAAGCTGAGCTTCAGGGCGTAGGTGCCGGGGTCAAGCGTTGTGGGCGTGCTGGCCGCGAAGCCGCGCGACAGGAACTTGTCCTCCTGCGCGTAGCCGGAAGCGCCAGACCCGTCCGGCAGGGTCACGCCGAGGTCGGCCCGGCTTGCGGCGGGCTGCGTTGCCAGGCGCGAATTCGTGGCAAAGGGGATGCCCTCGGTGGGCCAGGTGAAGGAAGAGGCGGCCTGGTTCAGGCGGCGCAGGGCGCCGTCCAGGCCAGAGGCCAGGGAGTTGCCCAGGCGCAGGCGGCGCGCGCCGGCATCGGCCTGCTCATACTCGCCGAGGACCCGGACGCCAGTCGAGACCCCGGCGGTGCCGGTCGATTGACCGTCAGTCCGCAGGCCCCCGCTTATGCCCGTCGTCAGGCCCGGCAAGGCCGCTGTCGGCCACTTGATGCTCGTCATGGGCCGTGTCCTGGCCGCGCGACGTCCCGTCCTCCGGACTCTCCGGGCCTTCCGGCTCTGTCTCCGGATAGAAGACGCGCTCCATGCACAGGCCCCAGGGCGGGGCCGTGGCCAGGGAGTGGTTGCGGTCGCGCCGCTCGAGGATTGATCGGACATCCAGGGGTGTGACTTTACCCTTGCCCACGGCCACCAGGCAGCCCACGACGTTGCGCACCATCTGCTTGAGGAACCCGTCGCCCCGGATGCGCCAGGTGATTTCCGCCGGGGTCAGGCCGGGCTCGCGCCACAGGGCCGAAACCGTGCGCACCGTGCCGCGCGGCCCCAGCGGCGTGCCCGCGTTCTGGAAGCTCTTGAAGTCGTGGGTGCCGAGAAAGACCTTGGCGGCCTCGTCCATGGCCGCGAGGTCGAGCACCGGCACGTCCCAGACGAAGCGGCGGCGCAGCGGGTTTACAAAGCTGCGGTTGATCCAGAGGGTGTAGGCGTAGATCTTGGACACGGCGTCGTACTGGGCGTGGAAGCGCGGGCGGGCGACCTCGGCCTCCAGCACGCGCACATCAGGGCGCATGATGCCATTGAGCGCCACGCGCCAGGGGATGCGCAGCAGGGTCTCCGGGATGTCGAAATGGGCGCACTGGCCCAGCGCGTGGACCCCGGCGTCGGTGCGGCCAGCGCCCTGCACGGGCAGCCGGGTTCCGGCGATTTTGGCGATGGCGGCCTCGACCTCGCCCTGGACGGTGCGGTCCCGGGCCTGGAGTTGCCAGCCGGCGAAGTCGGTGCCGTCGTAGGCCAGGATGAGCTTGATTCGTGGCATGCGCCGGACGTAGCACAGCCCCGTCCGGGCGTCCACGAGGGAGTCCCGGGCGGGGCTGGGGATATTTTGAGCGGACGCTACTTGCCTGGGCCTTGCAGCGGGGTCTGGACTGCGGTCATGGCCTCGGTGAGCTTGGCGGCCTTGGGGGTCTTGACGTAGGTCATGATCTCGCCCGCCACCTTGGGCTTCATTCCGGTCAGAATCTTGACGGCGAGATCCTGGTCCATGTTGGAGAGCACCTCGGCGGCCTGCTTGGGCTTCATGGCCATGTAGGTGTCCACCTGCCGCTTGATGCGCGCGTCCTTGAGCACGTCGGCCTGGTCCAGCAGCGCCTTGAGGGTGGCCTCGGAGCGCTTGAGCTCAGCCAGCTTGTCGTCGATGGTCTTCTCCATGGAGGCCAGGGCGCGCTCCTTGGCGGCCAGCTCGTCCTCGCGGCGCTTCAGGGTGCTGACGTCCTTGGACTCCTTCACGCTTGCGCCGGGGATGGCGGCCTGGTCCAGCATGTCGCTCTCAGCCGTGGCGGGCTCCGGGGCAGGGGCGGCCTTGGCGGCGGACTTGGCGCCCGGCTTGGCGGCCAGGGCCTGGGGCACGGGCAAAAGCTCGGCGTTCCGCAGCTCCTCCCAGGTCTTGAGCCCCAGGGAGCCAAGCAGAGTCAGCTTGAGTGCGGCAACGACAACAAGCAGCGCCAGAACCTTAAGTATCTTTGGGCTCATAGCGAAGCGTGGACATCTCATCGAACTCTTTTTGCTCTGCGAGGTTTTCCGCGACATTGTGTTTTTTCGCCTGCCTGTCCTTGAGTTTTTCCAGGAGCTTTTTCTCCCTGGAGCGGAGCACGGCTTCCTGCCTGCGAGTTTGCAAAATAAGGGCCAGTCGTTGCAGCTCGACCTTCGCTGCGACAAAGTCCCGCTCCAGGGCCTGGCGGTACTGCATCCACAGCCAGATATCCGCCTGGGTGGCCGTGGCCCCGAAACCCTGGTCCACGTGCTCGGCCAGGCGCGTCTCCACGTCCCTCAGCACTTCTTCCTGGGCCTTGTGACGGGCCTGCGCGTTCGCCAGGGCCATGCGCGCCTGGTCCTCCAGCTGACGACGATACTCGAGCACCTTTTCCAGGCGGAACACAAAGGGCTTGCCCATGCTCGGGTCATGCCATGATCCATCTTCCCAGGCAAGGCCCCACCATGTTCCAGGCAGGCGCCAGGCCAGGCAAGGCCCCTTGTGCCGGGGGTCGCTTGGGTGTACACCCGGACATCCCACAAAGTCCCCCCACGAGCCACCCAAGGAGTGCCATGACCACCGTCCCGCGCGCCCTCATTTTTGACCTCGACGGCACCCTCCTGAACACCCTGGAGGACCTGGCCGATTCCGGCAACGCGGCTCTGGCCGCACTCGGCCTGCCCCGGCACGAGGTGGACGCCTACCGCATGTTCGTGGGCCTGGGCGTGGCCGAGCTGGTGCAGCGCATGCTGCCTGAACAGAACCGCGACGAGGCCACCCTCAAGCGCGCCGGGGACCTGCTCATGGGCGAGTACAAGGTGCGCTGGAAGGACAAGACCCGGCCCTACCCCGGCATCACGGAGATGCTCCAGAGCCTCTTGGCCTTGGGCCTGCCGCTGTGCGTGCTGTCCAACAAGCCGCAAGCCTACACCGACATCACGGTGAGCGAATTCTTCCCCGGCTTCCCCTTCCGCTTCGTTCGCGGGTCCAGGCCCGAGGTGCCGAACAAGCCGCACCCGGCCGGAGCCCTGGCCCTGTCCGGCGAGCTCGGCCTCATGCCTGGGCAGATCGCCTTTGTGGGCGACTCGGCCACGGACATGAAAACCGCGCGCGGCGCTGGCATGCTCCCGGTGGGCGTGCTCTGGGGCTTCCGCGACGCGGCCGAGCTGACCGGTAACGGCGCGCGGCACCTCATCGCGGCTCCGGCGGACCTGCTGCCCCTGGTTGTTCCTCCACCCCTCGCCCCTCCCCTTCAGAACCAAGGCTAGGCCAATGCCCGCCCCCTGCGCCCATGACATGGACCTCCTGCACGCCGTGGACGCGGGCGTGCTGGTGCTCGATGCCGCCTCGGGCCGGGTGCTCACGGCCAACGCCAAGGCCCAGGCCCTGCTTGGCCGCACCGACGCCCTGCCCGTGCTCTCCGGGCTGTTCGTCCCCGGCGAGGTGTCCCTGAGCGAGCTCTCCGCCGGGGTGAACGCACGCGAGTGCCGCGTCTTCGGCGCCATGGGCCTGCCCATCCCAGCGCTTCTGACCTCGCGCCCGCTGCTCCAGGACGGCCACAAGCTGCTCATCCTGACCCTGTCCGACCTCTCCGGCCTGAAGCGCGCCGAGGCCCGGTTCCAGGGCTTCTTCGAGAACATCATCGAGGGCGTGTTCCAGTCCACCCCGGTCGGCACCTTTCTCATGGTCAACCCGGCCCTGGCCGAGATTCTGGGCTTCGACAGCCCGGAGCAGCTGATCAACCATTTCCGCGACCTGCGCTCCCAGCTCTACGTGGACCCCAAGGACCGCGACGACATGCTGCGCATCCTGCGCGAGCAGGGCCGCATCAAGGACTTCGAGACGCGCTTCAACTGCAAGGACGGCTCGACCAAGTGGATCTCGCTCACCGCGCGCGAGGTGCGCGACCCCTCCACCAGCGAGCTTTTGTACATTGAAGGCCTGAACATCGACATCTCAGCGCGCAAAACGGTGGAGCACGCCCTGCGCGAGAGCGAGGAGAAGTTCCGCCACACCTTCGACCAGTCGCCCATCGGGGCCAGCATGGTGGCCCTGAACACCACCTTCCTGCGCGCCAACGACGCCTTCTGCCGCATCACCGGCTACACCGAGCAGGAACTGAAGACCATGACCTTCCTTGAGATCACCCACACGGATGACCGGGAAGTGAGCCGCTCCCAGTACGAGCGGGTCAAGGCCGGTGAGATCGACTCCTTTGAGCAGGACAAGCGCTACATCCACAAGCTGGGCCACGAGGTCTGGGTGCACCTGTCCGCGGGCATGGTGCGCGACGCCGCAGGCAGCCCGCTGTACCTGCTGCCCATGGTGCAGAACATCACCGACCGCATCGAGACCGAGCAGGCCATGCGCGGCATCCACACCGAAAAGGAGCGCCTGCGCGCCAACCTGGAGTCCGTGTTCCGCTCCATCCCCGACGCCATCATCACCGTGGACACGGACATGCGCATCATCCAGACCAACCGCGCACTCAGCGAAATCTGCTGCATCGGCGCAGAGCTCTCGCAGGACAAGGACATCTCCTGCATCAGCGGCTCGTGCAATCGCGCCTGCTTCACGGTTCTGCGCACCACGCTGGAAACCCGGCGCCCGGTGCTGGAGCACCGCGTGGAATGCCAGAGCCACACCCCGGGCAAGGTGGTGGTCATCAACAGCTCGCCGCTGCTGGACAGCAACCACAAGTTCGCCGGGGCCGTGCTCGTCATCCGCGACATCACCCGCCTGGCCGACCTGGAGAAGCGCCTGACCGACCTGCACTCCCACCGGGGCATCGTGGGCAAGAGCAAGGTCATGCAGGACATCTACGCCGTGCTCGACCACCTCTCGGACGTGGAGTCCACGGTGCTCATCACCGGCGAGAGCGGCACGGGCAAGGAGCTGGTGGCCGAGGCCCTGCACTTCGGCGGCTCGCGCAGCAAGGGCCCGCTGGTTAAGGTCAACTGCTCGGCCCTGTCCGAGAGCCTGCTGGAGAGCGAGATCTTCGGCCACACGCGCGGGGCCTTCACCGGGGCCATCCGCGACAAGATCGGCCGCTTCGAGGCCGCCGAGAACGGCACCATCTTCCTGGACGAGATCGGCGACATCTCCCCGCGCATCCAGCTCAACCTCCTGCGCGTGCTGGAGCGCAAGGAGTTCGAGCGCGTGGGCGACTCCAAGACGCGCAAGGCCAACGTGCGCGTGCTGGCCGCCACCAACGTGAACCTGCTGGAGAAGATCCGCCAGGGCCTTTTCCGCGAGGACCTGTACTACCGGCTCAAGGTCATGGTCATCCAGCTGCCGCCCCTGCGCATGCGCACCGAGGACGTCCCGCTTCTGACCACGCACTTCATCAGCCACTTCCAGGCCACCTTCGGCAAGCACATCACCAAGTGCTCGGAGGAGGTCATGCGCCTGTTCATGACCTACCCCTGGCCGGGCAACGTGCGCGAGCTCAAGTACTCCCTTGAGCACGCCTGCATCCTGTGTCCCGGCGGGGAGATCACCCCGGCGCACCTGCCGGCGGACCTCCAGTTGGGCCTGCATACAGGGCTGCCGCGGCCCACCACCGCCAGGACCGGGAACTTTGCCTCGCCCCTGCCCAGGCCGGGCTCGCGCGGGCTCACGGCCCAGGACATCACCAACGCCCTGGCCCAGGCCGGAAACAACCGGGCCAAGGCCGCACGTCTGCTCAATATCGACCGCCGCACGCTCTACCGCAACATGGACCGGCTCGACCTGTCCTGACCCCGGGCAAATGTGTGGCGTACGCCACACCCTGTGGCGCCACACCCGTGGCACGCGCCACAGATATTTCCCGGACGTCAGCCAACCCCGAAACTACGTAACCGCTACAGCCCTTGCCCTTACAGGGTATCCGGACAGGTGCGCAATCGCTGCCCGCTGGCACGGCAATTGCCCTAGAGAGCGTGGAGAGCACGTTGCCCACCCCCCCCTGAATTGTGGCATAGGCGTATGCGAAAGGGGCGGGCGACATGCCCTGCTTGACCATTGCGCTGCCATCCGGTCTGAGGGGGCCGGGTGCGCCGACAGAGCGGCCCAGACGGGAATCCAGGGGTCCGAGAGGGGGATCTCTTGGAACAGCCGTCTGGGACCAACCGCGCGCGCCGTGCGTCACCAACCTGCAACGCGCACCTGGAGGGATCATGCAAGACAAGATGAAAGTGTACGGACTTTTTCTGGGACCGATTGTGTTCCTCATCATCTGCTTCCTGCCGCTGCCGGCAGGCCTGACACCACCGGCCCTGTATTGCGGCGCGGTGACCGCGCTCATGGCCATCTGGTGGATATCCGAGGCCATTCCCATCCCGGCCACCTCGCTCATCCCCATCGTGCTCTTCCCGCTGTTGCAGATCCTGCCGACATCGAAGGTCACGCCAGCGTACTCCAACCACCTGATCTACCTGTTCATGGGCGGCTCCACCACGGTCATGATGATGCCCATCGGCATGGCCATCATCAACGCCTGCGCAGACATCACCGGCAACCATGACCACACCAAGAACCCGTTTGCCATCGGGCTCATGCTTTCGCTGGCCTATGCCGCGTCCATCGGCGGCGTCGCCACGCTCATCGGCACCCCGCCCAACGTCATCATGGTGGCCCAGCTGGACAAGCTCTACGGCGTGTCCATCAATTTCGCCCAGTGGATGCTCATCGGCGTGCCCCTGGCCGCCACCTTCCTGATCCTGGCCTGGCTGCTGGTCACCAAGATCCTCTTCCCCGTGCACGGCGACATCCTTATGGGCAAGGGCGAAGAGCTGGTCCGCAGCGAGATCGAGAAGCTCGGCCCCATGAAGCGCGAAGAGAAGATCATCGCCATCGTCTTCACCTGTGCCGCCCTCGCCTGGATCGTCATGGGCCTGGTGAAGTTCCCCTTCCTCAAGGGCGTTTCCGACGCCACCGTGGCCGTGGCCGCGGCCCTGGCCCTGTTCATCATCCCCTCGGACATCAAGAAGGGCGTGTTCCTGCTTGACTGGAAGACCGCCGTGAAGATCCCCTGGGACGTCATCCTGCTCTTCGGCGGCGGCCTGGCCCTGGCGGGCGCCTTCCAGAGCACCGGCCTGACCAAGTTCATCGCCGGCGGTCTGACCGACTTGAACGGCATGCCCGTCATCATCATCCTGGGCGCCATCGTCACCCTGAACATCTTCCTGACGGAAGTGACCTCCAACACCGCCGTGGCCACGCTGATGATCCCCATCATGGGCGCCATCGCGGTGGGCATGGGCATCCACCCCTTCGGCCCGATCCTGGCCGCGTGCATCGCCTGCTCGTATGCCTTCATGCTGCCTGTGGCCACGCCGCCCAACGCCGTTGTCTTCGGCTCCGGCGCGGTGACCATACGACAGATGGCCAAGACAGGCATCTGGCTGAACATCCTCGGCATTTTCCAGATCACCCTCATCATTTACTATCTGGTGCCCTTCGTGCTCGGTATTGACTTGAGCGTGCTGCCCGACTGGGCGATTCCGAAGAAGTAGCAATTCGCCTCAAAGTCCAGGCCCGGACCGCATGATTTTCAGTCCGGGCCTGGACTGCGTGGCCGATATACGGCAATAATCGGTACAAACCGCTCCGGCACCCCCGCCGGGGCATATTCCCTGAAATGCAGCTGGAGGTGCGAATGTCCGTTCCCTTGACCGCCAATCACAAAAGTCTGCAATGCCATCGCTGGGACGGCGTGCTAGACTGGGCGCAGATGCTCTCAGGCGCGGGGCTCATCACGTTCATGTGGATGCACATGATCCTGGTGGCCAGCGTCGTCTTAAGCCCCAACATCATGAACGCCATCGCCGAGTTCTTCGAAGCCACCGGCATGGCCCAGGTTGGCGGCCCGCTCATCTTCCTGCTCTTCCTTGCGCACTTCGCCCTGGCCGCGCGCAAGATCCCCTTCCGCCTGGAAGGCCAGAAGACCATCTGGGAGCACGCCAAGCTGTTGCACCACACCGACACCTGGCTGTGGGTGGTCCAGGTCGTCTCGGCCATGATCATCCTGGTCATGGGCGCCATCCACATGTGGGTGGTGCTCTCCGACCTGCCCATCACGGCGCTCAAGAGCGCCGCGCGCATCCAGAGCGGGGCCTGGATCTACTTCTACCTGCTGCTGCTGCCCCTGGTGGAGCTGCACGTGGGCATCGGGCTCTACCGCATCGCGGTGAAATGGGGCTTCGTGCAGCGCACCGGCCGCAAGGGCCTGAAGCGCGGCGAGAACCTGCTGACCCTCATTTTCATCTCCATCGGCGTGATCACGCTGATCCGTTTCTGGTTCCTGAAGGGATAGGTGAGAGACATGCAGACCATCTACACTGACGTTCTCGTTATCGGTGCCGGCCTGGCCGGCGAGCGCGCGGCCATCGAGGCCGCCCAGGCGGGATTTTCCGCCATCTGCCTGAGCCTCGTGCCTGCCCGCAGATCGCACTCCTCGGCCGCCATGGGCGGCATGCAGGCGGCGCTGGGCAACTGCGCCAAGGGCGAAGGCGACTGCCCGGACGTGCACTTCTCCGACACGGTCAAGGGCTCGGACTGGGGCTGCGACCAGGAAGTGGCCCGGCTGTTTGCCGACAACGCGCCCATCGAGATGCGCCAGCTGGCGCACTGGGGGGTGCCCTGGAACCGCGTGGTGCCCGGCAAGGACACCTACTTCAAGGGCGGCAAGATCTTTGACAAGGAAGAGAAAGAGGAGAACCGCGGGCTGATCACCGCCCGCGACTTCGGCGGCACGGCCAAGTGGCGCACCTGCTACGTGTCTGACGGCACCGGCCACAGCGTGCTCTTCACCGTGGACAACGTCTGCGCCCAGCTGGGCGTGGAGGTCCATGACAAGACCGAGGCCGTGGCCCTGATCCAGGACGGAACGACCTGCTTCGGCGCTGTCGCCCGCTGCCTGCGCACCGGCGAGCTGCGCGTGTACCTTGCCAAGGCCACGACCATCGCCACCGGCGGTTTCGGCCGCATCTACCCCTGCACCACCAACGCCGTCATCTGCGACGGCGGCGGCCACATCCCGGCCATCAACACCGGCGTGGTGCCCATGGGCAACATGGAGGCCGTGCAGTTCCATCCCACAGGCATCGTGCCCACGGACATCCTGGTCACCGAAGGTTGCCGCGGCGATGGCGGCACGCTGCTGGACGTCAACGAAGAACGCTTCATGAACGTCTACGAGCCCGACAAGCAGGAGCTGGCCTCCCGCGACGTGGTCAGCCGCTGGATGACCCACCACATCCGCCTGGGCAAGGGCGTGAAGAGCCCGTACGGCGAGCACCTCTGGCTCGACATCCGCCACCTGGGCGAGAAGCACATCACCGGCAAGCTGCGCGAGGTGTATGAGATCTGCACGTCCTTCCTCGGCGTGGACCCCATCCACCAGCTCATCCCGGTGCGGCCCACCCAGCACTACAGCATGGGCGGCGTGCGCACCAACAAAGACGGCCACGCCTATGGCCTGAAGGGCCTGTTCAGCGTGGGCGAGGCCGCCTGCTGGGACATGCACGGCTTCAACCGCCTGGGCGGCAACTCGCTGGCCGAGACCGTGGTCGCGGGCGGCATCGTGGGCAAGAAGATCGCCGAGTTCCTGCAAGGGTGCGAGGTCACCTTCAACTCCGCGGTCATCGACTCCGAGGTCAAGAAGCAGCAGGAGCGCATCCAGAACGTCATCAGCTGCAAGGCCGGAACCGAGAGCGTGTACAAGGTCAAGAAGGCCATGCAGGACGCCCTGCACAAGGGCGCCAACATCTTCCGCACCGACGCGGGCCTCACCGAATGCGTGGAGAGCCTCCAGGAGACCCTGGAGCGCGCCCGCAAGGTCGGCCTCAAGAGCAACGGCAAGGGCGTCAACCCCGAGCTGTCCGCCGCGCTGAAGATCGAAGGACAGGTCAAGATGGCCCTCATGGTGGCCTATGGCGCGCTGAAGCGCACCGAGTCGCGCGGGAGCCACAACCGCGAGGACTTCACCGCCAGAAACGACCGCGACTGGCTCTCCCGCACCCTGGCCTACTGGAAGAGCGATTCGGACACCCTGCCGACCCTGGAGTACGAAGCGGCCACCAACATCTTCCACATCCCACCCGGCGACCGCGGCTATGGCAAGAGCGAGATCATCAAGGCCGACGACGTCAAGACCACGGACAAGGGGTAAGCCATGGCCAGAGAGCTGAAATTCAACATCTTCCGGTACAATCCGCAGGACCCGGAGTCCACCCCGCACATGGAATCCTTTGTGCTGGAGGAAACGGACGCCATGACCCTGTTCATCGTCCTGAACCGCATCCGCGAGGAGCAGGACCCGAGCCTGCAGTTCGACTTCTGCTGCCGGGCCGGCATCTGCGGCTCCTGCGGCATGGTCGTCAACGGCCGCCCGTCGCTGGCCTGCCACACCAAGACCCGCGACCTGCCCGACGAGATCACGCTCTTGCCCCTGCCGGTGTACCAGCTGGTGGGCGACCTCTCGGTGGACACGGGCTCCTGGTTCCGCGAACTCTACGACACCGTGGAGTCGTGGATCCACACCAAGAAGGCCTTTGACCCCACCGCGCCGGAAGAGCGCATGGAGAACGAGGTGGCCGAGGCCATCTACGAGCTCGACCGCTGCGTGGAATGCGGCTGCTGCGTGGCCGCCTGCGGCACCGCGCGCCTGCGTCCGGACTTCCTGGGCGCGGCGGGCCTGAACCGCGTGGGCCGCTTCCTCATCGACCCGAGAGACGAGCGCACCGAGCAGGACTACTACCAGGTCATCGGCAACGACATGGGCATCTTCGGCTGCATGGGCTTGCTCGCCTGCGAAGACGTGTGCCCCAAGCACATGCCCCTGCAGGACCAGCTGGGCTTCTTGCGCAAGAAGATGGGCATCACGGCCCTGAAGACCTTCTTCAAGAAATAGAACGCGGAAAAAAGAGGTATCGCCATGAGAGAAATCAAGGCGGCGGACATCTCGGCGGCTGTTGCGCAGATGTGCATGAGCGCCAACACCAAGCTGCCCGACGACGTGCGCAGGAAATTCGAGGAAGGCCACAAGAACGAGACCACCGAGGCCGGCAAGGAGATCTTCCGCCAGCTGCTGGAGAACGCGGACCTGGCCTTCGAGACCAAGCTGCCGCTCTGCCAGGACTGCGGCCTGGCCATCTTCTACGTGGAGCTGGGCGAGGAAGTGTTTGTGCCCGGCGGCATCAACAAGGCCATCACCGAGGGCATGGTGACGGGCTACAAGGACGGCTACCTGCGCAAGAGCAGCTGCGATCCGCTCCTGCGCAAGAACACCGGCGACAACACCCCGGCCATCATACACATCGACTTTGTGCCCGGCGACAAGCTCAAGATCAGCTACATGGCCAAGGGCGGCGGCTCTGAGAACATGAGCCGCGTGACCATGCTGGCCCCCAGCCAGGGCTGGGAAGGCATCAAGAAGTTCGTGGTGCAGCGCGTGGCCGAGGCCGGCCCCAACCCCTGCCCGCCCGTTATCCTGGGCATCGGCATCGGCGGCACCTTCGAGTACGCGCCGAAGATCGCCAAGAAGGCGCTCTTGCGCAAGCTGGACGATGTGCACCCTGACCCCAAGGTGGCCGAAATGGAGGCGGAGCTGCTCGCCGCCGTGAACAAGCTCGGCATCGGACCCATGGGCCTTGGCGGGTCCTACACCTGCCTGGCCGTGAAGATCGCCCTGGCCCCCTGCCACATCGCCAGCCTGCCGCTGGCCGTGAACGTGCAGTGCCACAGCGCCCGGCATGAGGAGGTGGAATTCTGATGCCCACGTATACCCTGAACACTCCGCTCACCGATTCCGACATCGACAAGCTGCGCTCGGGCGACGTGGTGCTGCTCAACGGCATCATTTACACCGGCCGCGACGCAGCGCACAAGCGCATCACCGACCTGCTGGACGCGGGCAAGCCCCTGCCCTTTGACCTGAAGGGCGCCAGCATCTACTACGTTGGCCCGTCCCCGGCGCCTCCGGGCCGGCCCATCGGGTCCGCCGGGCCGACCACCAGCTACCGCATGGACGCCTACGCCCCGCGCCTGCACGCCCTGGGCCTCAAGGCCAGCATCGGCAAGGGCAAGCGCTCCGACGAGGTCAAGAAAACCATGCAGGAGCACAAGGCCGTGTACTTCGGCGCCACTGGCGGCGCTGGCGCGCTGTTGTCCAAGTGCATCACAGCGGCCAAGGTCATCGCCTTTGAGGAGCTCGGACCCGAGGCGGTGCGCGAGCTGACCGTGAAGGACTTCCCCCTGCTCGTCATCAACGACGCCTTTGGCGGGGAACTGTACGCGAAACCGAAACTCGACGACTAGCTGACGACGACAAAAGAACCCGGCCGGGGGAGGCCTCTGTGCGGCGCTACCGCAGCAGGCCCTTGCTTCCGCCCCCGAATGCCTCGCGCTCAAGGCGGGCTGGTCTTCCGATGCCCCGGATCAACGGAAGAACCGGCCCCCCTGCAGCAGGCAAGGCCACTCTCACGGACGCTCCCAAAGGGCGCGGCCCGGACATGCGCCCGGACCGCGCCCTTGCCTTGTCAAAATCTGTTTGCTACCATCCTGCATAGGCCCACCCCCCTGGAGAATCGCCATGCAAACCCCCGTGCGACCACTAAATCTTGCCCAGGCCCGCGACCCAGATTTCCAGGCCGCCGTCGCCAGAGACAGTGGCCAACACCTCGCGTCCTGCTACCAGTGCGGCAACTGCACCGCTGGCTGCTCCTACACGCCGGACTACGACTTCCCCGTGCACCAGGTCATGCGGCTGGTGCAGCTGGGCCTGAAGGAGAGCGCGCTGTCCTGCCGCTCCATCTGGCTCTGCGCCACCTGCCAGGCCTGCACCACCCGCTGCCCCAACAACATCGACGTGGCGCGGGTCATGGACGTGCTGCGGCACATGGCCCGGCAGGCCGGGTACGCCCCGGAGCCGGGCGTCAAGACCTTCACCGACAGCTTCCTCGCCTCCGTGGCCAAGCATGGCCGGGTCTTCGAGGTCGGGCTGGCCGCCGTTTTCGCCATCAAGTCCGGCAAGCCCCTGCAGGACGCAGGCCTTGGCCTGCCTATGCTCACGCACGGCAAGCTCTCGCTCACCCCGCACGAGCCCGAGGGCAACGGCAAGGCCGAGGTGGCGGCCATCTTCGCCCGCTTCGACCGCGTTGCGGCCCAGAAGGCCCGCGCCCATTCCCCTGGCGAGACTCCGGGCAACGGCAAGAAAGGGGGCGGCGAATGAGCGCGGCACCCTCAAACCCCTTGACCCTGGCCTACTACCCTGGCTGCTCCCAGACCGGCACAGCGGCCGAGTACGACCGCTCCAGCCGGGCCTGTTGCGCGGCCCTGGGCGTTGAACTCGTCGACGTGCCGGACTGGACCTGCTGCGGGTCGACCCCGGCGCACACCGTGGACCATTTCCTTGCCGGGGCCCTGGCCGCGCGCAACCTGCTTCAGGCCGAGCTGGCCGGGCACGACCGCGTGACCACGCCCTGCCCCAGCTGCCTGGCCGCCCTGCGCACCGCCAGCCACCACCTGGCCGAGGCCCCAGCCGAGAACGGCGCGCCCCAGGACTCCGGCCCGAACTACAGGGCCGAGGTGGAACGCCTGCTGGACCGGCCCGCGCCCCTGCGCGCCACGGCCGTATCCGTACTCCAGGTGCTCACCGAGGACGTGGGCGTCGAGGCCATCGCCAGCGCGGTCACCAGGCCGCTCACCGGCCTGCGCGTGGCCCCGTACTACGGCTGCATCATGAACCGCCCGCCGGGCCTGATGCAGTTCGACGATCCCGAGAACCCCACGGCCATGGACCGCGTGCTCGAGGCCTGCGGAGCCACGGTGGTGGACTATCCCTTCAAGACCGAGTGCTGCGGCGCGGCCTTCGGCATGCCCCGGCTGGACATCATGCAGCGGCTGTCCGCGCGGCTGCTGGACATGGCGGCCTCCTGCGGAGTTGACGCCATCGTGGTGGCCTGCCCGCTGTGCCAGATGAATCTGGACCTGCGGCGCGGGCAGGTGAACGCGTTTTCTCACAGCCAGGGCGGAACGCACCACGCCATGCCGGTGCCGTACTTCACGCAGCTGCTCGGCCTGGCCCTGGGCCTGCCCGAGTCCGGGCTCGGCCTGGACAAGCTGGTGCTGCCGCTCGGCCCGGCCCTGACCGCGGCACGCGCCCGCGAGGATGAGCGTATAGCCCGGACCCAGGCCGAACTGGCCGCCAAGGCTGCACGCAAGAACGGCACGTCTGCCAACGGAAACGGCTCGAAGGAGAACACCCCATGCGCATAGGCGTCATGGTCTGCCACTGCGGCGACAACTGCGAGGAGGCTTCGTGCGCATAGGCGTCATGGTCTGCCACGCAGCGAGGGAATTTCCGGACGTGGTCTTCGCCACGGACCACATGTATGCCTGCTCCGACCCCGGCCAGGGCACCATCGAGCAGACCATCCGCAGCCTCAAGCTCGACGGCGTTGTGGTGGCCTCGTGCTCGCCGCGCATGCACGAGGTGACCTTCCGCCGGGCCGTGGAGCGCGCGGGCTTAAACCGCTACATGTTCGAGATGGCCAACATCCGCGAGCACGTGGCCTGGATCTCACTGGACCGCAAGCGCAACACCGAGAAGGCCACGGACCTGGTGCGCATGGCCGTGGAAAAGCTGCGCCACAACCGGCCGCTTACGGCCAAGAGCTTCGAGGTGCAGAAGCGCGTGCTCATCATCGGCGCGGGCGTGGCCGGCATCCAGGCCGCGCTGGACTGCGCCGAGGGAGGCCTGGACGTGATCCTGGTGGAACGCAGGCAGTCCATCGGCGGGGTCATGAGCAAGCTCGACAAGACCTTCCCCACCGTGGACTGCTCGGTCTGCGTCCTCGGCCCCAAGATGGTGGACGTGGGCCAGCACCCGCGCATCACCCTGCTCGCGCTTTCCGAGGTCGAGGAGCTGTCCGGCTACGTGGGCAACTTCGAGGTCAAGATCCGCAAGAAATCGGCCTTTGTGGACTGGACCAAGTGCACGGGCTGCGGGGCCTGCCTGGAGAAGTGCCCGAGCAAGAAGGTGCGCGACAGCCACAACGAGGGCATCACGACCACCACGGCCATCACCATCCCCTTTCCCCAGGCCATCCCCAAGCGCGCGGCCATCGATCCGGCCGTCTGCCTGCACTTCACCAAGGGCAAGTGCGGCGTCTGCAAGAAGGTCTGCCCGGCCGATGCCATCGACTACGACATGCAGGACGAGATCGTCACCGAGAAGGTCGGCGCGGTCATCGCGGCCACCGGGCTGGACCTCTTCGACCACAGGAAGTGCGGCGAGTACGGCGGCGGGCGCTACCCGGACGTCATCACCAGCCTGCAATACGAGCGCATGCTCTCGGCCTCCGGCCCCACCGCCGGGCACATCAAGCGCCCCAGCGACGGGACCGAGCCCAAGACCGTGGTCTTCATCTCCTGCGTGGGCAGCCGCGACCGCTCCGTGGACCGGCCCTACTGCTCCAACTTCTGCTGCATGTACACGGCCAAGCAGGCCATCCTGACCCGCGACCACATCCCGGACTCCCGGGCCTACGTCTTCTACATGGACATCCGCGCCACGGGCAAAGGCTACGAGGAATTCGTGCGCCGCGCCCAGGAGGAGTACGAGGTCCAGTACATCCGGGGCCGCGTGGCCCAGATCTACCCCACCACGGGCGAGGACGGCAATCAGCTCATGGTGCGCGGGGCGGACACGCTGCTGGGCACCCAGGTGGAGATCAAGGCTGACCTGGTGGTGCTGGCCGTGGGCGCGGAGTCGGCCCACGGCGCGCCCGCCCTGGCCGAGAAGCTGCGCATCTCCTATGACGCCTACGGCTTCTTCCTGGAGAGCCACCCCAAGCTGCGGCCCGTTGAGACCAACACCGTGGGCGTGTTCCTGGCCGGGGCCTGCCAGGCCCCCAAGGACATCCCGGCCAGCGTGGCCCAGGCCAGCGCGGCCGCCGGAAAGGTCCTGGCGCTTCTGTCCAAGGACAAGCTCGAAAGCGATCCGCAGATCGCCCAGGTGCAGACCATGCGCTGCATCGGCTGCGGCAAGTGCGAACGCACCTGCCCGTTTGGCGCCATCCGCATGCGCGAGCTGCGCGACGGCAGCAAGCGCGCCGAGGTGGTGGAGACCGTCTGCCAGGGCTGCGGCATTTGTAGCGTCACCTGTCCCGTGCGGGCCATCCAGCTTGCGCACTTCACCGACTCACAGCTCCTCGCGGAGGTCAACGCGCTATGCCGGACTTGGGACGAGACTACCGAATCATAGGCTTTCTGTGCAACTGGTGCTCCTACGGCGGCGCGGACGCGGCCGGCGTTGCCCGGTTCAACCAGCCCACGGACCTGCGCATCATCCGCGTGCCCTGCTCGGGCCGCGTGGACCCGATGTTCGTGGCCAAGGCGCTGTTGTCCGGGGCCGACGGCGTGCTGGTGAGCGGCTGCCACCCGCGCGACTGCCACTACACCGAGGGCAACCTCTACGCCCGCAGGCGGCTGGAGCTTTTGCGCCGCTTTCTGCCCATCATCGGCATCGACGAGGGCCGCTTCGAGTACGTCTGGGTCTCGGCCTCGGAGGGCTCGCGCTGGCGCGACATGGTGACCAAGTTCACGGACAAGATCCACTCCCTGGGGCACATCCCGCGCATGGCCGAGACCGCGCGCACCCTGTGCGCGCTTGAGGGCATGCTCGGGGCCAGCTCGGCCCAGCCGGACATGTGGCATGCCGACGCCTCCGGCCGCCAGCCCCGGCACGACGCCCTGCTGCACATGGACGACTACAAGGAGGTCATGGATGGCGAGTAACTCGTCGGCGAGTGATTCTCCTGACCGCATCAAGACCCTGCGCGCCAAGATCGCTTCGGAATTGCCCAACGTCGACTTCGTGCTGGGCTATGGCCGGGGCTTCGACCCCCTGCACGCCACGCCCGTCACCGTGCGCACGGAAAAGGACCTGGACAGGCTCATCTTCGACCCCACCTGCGTGCAGAACCTGGCCACCAGCCTCTACGGGCTGCGCGGCAAGCGCCTGGGCGTGGTGGTCAAGGGCTGCGACTCGCGCTCCATCGTCCAGCTCCTGCAGGAGCGCCTGTGGGAGCGCGAGAACCTGGTGGTCTTCGGCCTGCCCTGCGAGGGCGTCATCGACCTGGCCAAGCTGCGCGTGACCATGGACATCGCCTCGGTCAAGGCCGTGCGCTTCGAGGGCTCCGTGCGCGACGGCAAGGTCGTGCTGACCCTGCCCGAGGGCGAGCGTGAGCTGCCCAGCGCCGGGCTTTTGGCCGACAAGTGCCTGCGCTGCCAGCACCCCAACCCGCTTGTCAGCGACCACCTCATCGGCCCGGAGATCGAGCCCCAGGGCGCACAGGACACCTACGCCGACCTGGCCGCCCTGGAGAAGCTCTCCACCCAGGAACGCTTCGACTTCTGGAAGCGCCAGATGGGCCGCTGCATCCGCTGCTACGCCTGCCGCAACGCCTGCCCGCTGTGCGTGTGCAAGCACGTCTGCCTGGCCGACAGCCGCGAGCCGCACTGGCTTTCCGCCGAGGCCACCCTGCAGGAGAAGTGGCTGTTCCAGGTCATGCACGCCCTGCACCTGGCCGGACGCTGCACCGAGTGCGGCGAATGCCAGCGCTCCTGCCCCATGGGCATCCCCATCCTGCTCCTCAAGCGCATGATGAACCGGGAGCTGAAGGAGCTGTTCAACTACCAGGCCGGGGTCAGCCTTGAGGCCGTCCCGCCCCTGCACACCTTCCTCATGGAGGAGGACCGCATCAAGGACAGGGGGCTGTTATGGTAGACCGTTTCCTCAAGGACTCCGACCTGGCGGCAGTGACCGCAGCCTGGGCGCGCGACTTCCGCGTGCTGGCCCCGGTGCGCGAGGGCGCGGCCATCGTCTACCGGCTCTTCTCCGAGGACATGCACCCCTTCCTGCTGCGCCCGCCCACGTCCTCGGCCAAGGAGGCCATCCTGCCCCAGACCGAGAACCTGTTCACCTACAAGTACCGCAAGGACCAGGACGACCTGACCCGCACCGAGGTCTTTCTGGCCGAGGCCCTGCCCCCGGAGCCCACGCTGATCCTGGGGCCGCGGCCCTGCGACGCGCGCGGCCGGCACCTGCTGGACCGCGTGTTCCTGGAGCGCGGCGTCATCGACCCGCAGTACAAGGCCCACCGCGCGGCCACCCTCTTCGTCACCGTGGCCTGCACAAGCATGCAGAACACCTGCTTCTGCCACTGGACCGGCGGGGCCATGGACGACGAGAGCGGCTCGGACGTGCTGCTGCACCCGGTGACCATCGGAGGAGTGGGCGGGTTCGTGGCCCACGCCGTGACCCCGGCCGGGGAGGAGCTCCTCGCCACGCTCCCCGAGGCCACCGCCCCCATGCTGGAGAAGCTGGCCGAGCGCCGCGCCGCAACCCCGGAGCCGGAACCGGCCCCGGACCTCTCGGACATCGCCGGGAGCTTTTTGGCCATGTTCGACAACCTGGACTTCTGGACCGACCAGTCGGCCAGGTGCCTGTCCTGCGGGGTCTGCACCTACCTCTGCCCCACCTGCTCCTGCTTCAACATCACCGACGAAAACTACGGCATGAGCGGACGCCGCCTGCGCACCTGGGACACCTGCATGAGCGCGCTGTACACCCTGGAGGGCAGCGGCCACAATCCGCGCTTCAGCCGGGCGCACCGCCTGCGCAACCGCGTGGGCCACAAGTTCAGCTACCACCCGCGCGAGTTCCCCGAAGCCGCCACCGCGCCCTCGGGCCTGGAATTCTCCTGCACGGGCTGCGGCCGGTGCATCAAGTCCTGTCCCGTGGCCGTGGACATCCGGCAGATCGTGCTCGATGTGCTGGCCGCCGCCGCAGAAAAAGCCCCGGACAAGGTGGGGGGCACCAAATGAACGCGAACAATCCCTACATCCCTGAACTGGCCACCATCATCGAGACCTTTGACGAGACCCCGGACGTCAAGACCTTCCGCGTGGTCCTGCAGGACCCGGCCAAGATGGCGGCCTTCCGCTTCGAGCCCGGGCAGGTGGCGCAGCTCTCCGTGTTCGGCACGGGCGAGAGCACGTTTGTCATCTGCTCCCCCCCGACGCGCATGGAGTACCTGCAGTTCAGCGTCATGCGCGTGGGGGAGCTGACCCACCGCCTGCACACCCTGAAGCAGGGCGACCCCATCGGCCTGCGCGCGCCGCTGGGCAACCACTTCCCCCACCAGGACATGCGCGGCCGCGACATCGTCTTCATCGGCGGCGGGCTCGGCATGGCCCCCCTGCGCACCCTGCTCCTGTTCATGCTTGATAATCGGGCCGACTACGGCAACATCACCCTCATCTACGGCGGCAGAACCCCGGAGCACCTGTGCTTCAAGGACGAGCTGAAAGAGTGGGCCGCGCGCGGCGACATGCGCGTGGAGCTCACGGTGGACACCCCCGGCGAGGGCTGGCAGGGCCGCACGGGCGTGGTCCCGGCGGTGCTGACCGATCTGGCCGTGCGCCCGGAAAACGCCGTGGCCGTGACCTGCGGCCCGCCCATCATGATCCGCTTCACCCTGGAGGCGCTGGGCAAGCTGGGGTTCAAGGACGAGCAGATCGTGACCACGCTGGAGCGGCGCATGAAGTGCGGGGTGGGCCTGTGCGGGCGCTGCAACATCGGCGAGAAATTCGTCTGCGTGGACGGGCCGGTGTTCACCCAGGCCCAGCTCAAGGGCCTGCCGCAGGAGTTCTAGAGCCTGTTCCCAAAAACGCCTTTTGCCCAAGACATCGCCATGCGCCTGTTGAGGGCCAGGGCTGTGCCGCATGAGCACTCTCCCTGGCCCCAAATCGCCCCTTCCCACACCGGGGAACCACAATCCATCTTTTTGAAGCAGGACCTGGCCGGTCCTGGAAATTTCCAGCAACCAGGGCTGAAGTTTTTTTTGAACCCCGCTGCCCCCACTGGATATTTTTCTTGCGCCAGACATTGACATGGGAAACCCGAGGAGTATCCTGGCACTGTAGGAATCTTTCCTCAACGCATGAAAGAGGAGGACACTCCAATGGACAGGTCCAATCGCAAGTAAACGGCCCCTGCCCGTCCTGCGCTCCGATCTGCTTCCGCCCTGCCGCTCTCACGCAGCGGTTGCGGGCCAAAAGCCGGCAGCCAACGGTCAGGCTCTCAAGGAGTTCAACAAAAATGGGTCCCCAGGGGAACGGGATCTGATGCCGGAAACCTGCAAGATGCGCCCAGGCAAGGAGCCACACGGCGCGGCCGAGAAAGTCCGCAAGGACCAGGCGGCCCGCAAGGCCATCATCAAGGAGAAGGCCGGGACCATGCCCGACAAGGCTGTCATCGTGGAGGAAAACCGCAGGCCTGGCAAGAAACTCGCCGCGGTCACGATGCAGGACGATACAAGGTTGCACCAGAGGCCAGGTCAACAGGCGGCTCAACAACAGCCCGGACACACATACAGCTGTCGAGGGCAAGCAGCACCCCTGCACAAGACGCCGCCACCAGGCCGAGGATACTGACAACGTCGCGCTGGTTCCGCTGAAAAGAGCAACCGGCCCAACAGACCCCAACAAACAGGCCGCCCAGGACAACCCGGGCGGCCTTCTTCTTTGGGAAAGACCCTGCCCGTTCGTTGACAAGTTCTGTGCGTGGCGTAATAGGAAACAATCTAGGTCCCTATAACCTTTTGGAGGAGAGCCCCATGCGCAAAGCCATTTATCAGGCCATCGTGCTCGCCGGACTGTGCGCCCTGCTTCTGCCCGTATCGCTCATGGCCGCAGACATGACCAAGATGCCCGCCGCCGACGGCCAGGCCCTGCAGGACTACATCACCAAAACCGACCCTTACGCCAAATGGGACCTGATGCCCGGCACCACCAAGATGCGCCAGGGCAAGGAACCCCACGGCGCGCTCCAGAACGTCTACGTGAACAAGGCGGCCCTGAAGGCCATCAAGGACAAGGCTGGAGCCATGCCCGACGGGGCCATCGTCGTGAAGGAGAACTACATGGCGGACAAGAAGCTCAGCTCCGTCACGGTGCTGTACAAGAAGAAGGGCTTCAACCCCGAGGCCGGGGACTACATGTGGCTCAAGTACGGAGCGGACATGAAGATCCTGGCCCAGGGCAAGCCCGCACCCTGCATCCAGTGCCACACCCAGGCCAAGGCCAATGACTACGTCATTCTGGCCCCACTCAAGTAGGCCGCACAAGTCTCCCACCCAAAACAAAAGGCCGCGCCGGAGTGCTCCGGGGCGGCCTTTCCTTGCCTCAGGCTGCTGGGACGGACCCTAGAAGCGGAACAGGGCGAACTCGCTCGGCCGCAGCGCCTTGTCCTTGTCGGCGTCGGCCCGGGCAAAGGCCTCCCGGTGCTTGCGGCGGAAGTACTCGTCCAGGTCCTCCTGGCTGATGTAGCCATCGCCGTTTATGTCCATCTCCTTCAGGTTCACGGTGCCGAACTGCTCCAGCCCGGTGATGCCCGCCTTGCGCTGCTCCTCCGGCGTGAGCTGGCCGTCTCCGTCCAGGTCCGCGTCGGAGATGCGGAAGGGCTTGACGCCCGCGCTCTTCTTCTTGGCATAGGACAGCACTTCCTCCAGGCTCAGGCGCCCGTTCTTGTCCGTGTCCATGGCCTTGAAGGTCAGGCCGCCGTTCGGGCCAGTCGGCGGTGTCTGGGCCTGGGCCGAGAAGGCCGCCCCCAGCAGGGCCGCGCCCAGAACGAGCGCCACGCGTGCATGCCTCATCTCTCCCCCTTGCATCGGCCGGATCGGCCGCACTGCGATTTTCGCAAGCCTACACGAGGGGGGGTGCACAGGGCAATGCCCTTGGGCCAGGCTTCGCACACCTTCCGCAGCAGATCCTCGCCGCCGCCCAATTACGCCACCTTGCCCCGCTGGCTGGCGCCCACACTTCTTGCCCCCCCGCAATGCGTCCCGTCCATGTGGAGGACATCCGGTGGAGACAAAATTTTGCTGAAATACTGGATGCGGCATCGGGAATAACAATTCCACACCAAAGAGATCAGACACTTATCGAGGAAACCACCTTGTGGCGGGCAGAGACAAGCTTCCCCTTAAGATCTTTGTAGGCTATGACGAAAACGAGATTGACCATACTGTCCGTCAACGTGGGAGCCACCGCTCCCGCAAGGAGCTCACATGTCGCTGAATTTCCTGAACGCCATCGGCAGGGCCAAGATTTCCGTCAAAATATGGATCATCTCTGCGGTGACCATCACCCTGTTCGTCCTGGCCACCTTCTATGGCTTCCTGCCCCTCATGGCGGACAAGCTCATGGAGGAGAAGCGCACCATGCTGGCCAACCTCGTGCGGGTGGAAGAGACCCAGGTGCGCGACTATCAGGCGCGCGTGGGCAAGGGGGAGTTCTCGCCCGAACAGGCCAAGGCCAAGGCCCTGGAGTTCATCGCCAAGCACCGCTACGGCCCGGACGGCAAGGACTATTTCTGGGTCAACAGCAACGACAGCACCCCGGTCATGATCATGCACCCCACGGTGCCCGCCCTGGACGGCAAGCCCATCGTGGACCCGAAGTTCAACACCGCCACAAGCATGCGCTACCGCAACGCGGACGGGAAGTGGGTCGTCACTGAGATCCCCGGCGGCAAGGGCAACCTGTTCCAGACCATGATTCAGGTGACCGGCAAGAGTCCGGACGGCCTGGGCTACGTCACCTACAACTGGCCCAAGCCCAAGGCCGGCGGCGGCGTCACCGACAACACCTTCCCCAAGGAGTCCTGCGTCAAGCTGGACAAGGAGTGGGGTTGGGTCATCGGCACCGGCGTCTACGTGGACGACGTGGAGGCCGAGGTGGCCGGGATGCGCCTCATCGTTCTCGGCGTGGTGGGCGTGGTGGCCCTGGCCGCAGCCCTGCTGACCCTCATCATCCTGCTGGGCATCACCCGGCCCCTGGGGCGGCTGGTCGGCTACTCCCTGAGCGTGGCCAGGGGCAAGCTCGACGCGGGCATCAAGGGCAGCTACCACGCCGAGCTTGGCGAGCTCAAGGACTCGCTCAGCCTCATGGTGACCCACCTCAAGCAGGAGATCGGCGTCGCCAAGCAGCAGGAGGCCCTGGCGGCCTCAAAGACCTGCGAGGCTGAGAATGCCCTCCAGGCCCTGCAGTGCGCAGAGGGCGAAGCCAAGGCCCAGACCAGGCAGGCCGTGGCCGAAATCGTGACCAAGCTCAAGGGCGCCAGCGAGGAGGTTTTGTCCTCCGTCTCCACGGCCATGAGGGAGATCGAGGACATCCACAGAGAATCCGAGCAGCAGCTTGGGCACATCGCCGAGGTGGCCACGGCCATGGACGAGATGACCGCCACGGTCCTTGAAGTGGCCAAAAACGCCGGGCGGGCGGCCGAGGGCGCGGATAACACCCGCCAGAGCGCCGAGAACGGGGCGCGCGTGGTGGAGAGCTCGGTCAAGGCCATCAACACCGTGCACGACCTGACCGTGGAGCTCAAGACCAACATGGTGGAGCTGCACACCCAGGCCGAGGGCATCGGGCAGATCATGGGTGTCATCTCCGACATCGCCGACCAGACCAACCTGCTGGCGCTCAACGCCGCCATCGAGGCTGCACGCGCGGGCGACGCCGGGCGCGGCTTCGCCGTGGTGGCCGACGAGGTGCGCAAGCTGGCCGAAAAGACCATGAACGCCACCAAGGAGGTGGCCCAGGCCGTGAACGCCATCCAGGCCGCGGCCAAGCTCAACATGAACGGCACCGACGCCGCAGCCAAGGCCGTGGAGCAGGCCACCGCCTTTGCCAACGAGTCGGGCCAGGCCCTGAAGAGCATCGTGCACCTCGTGGCCGGCACCTCGGACCAGGTGCGCAGCATCGCCACGGCCTCGGAACAGCAGTCCGCCGCCAGCGAGGAGATCGACCACATCGTCAGCAAGGTCCGCTCCGCCTCCCAGGTGGCGCTCGACAACACGGCCTCCGCCGCCAACGCCGTGGCCAAGACCTCGGGCGCCGCGCGCACCCTGCAGGAAGAGATCGAGGACCTGAAGAAGATCTACACCTAGGCGAGCCCAAGGCCGCCACAGCACAAGGCCGCCAGGAAGGGAACGCCCCTCCTGGCGGCCTTGCCGCGTTTCAAGTCCAGGCGCGCTAGATCCAGCGCACCTTGGCCTCATTCCTCGGCGGCAGGCGCTTGAAGCCGTGCTTCGGGTATCCGGCCATGAGCGCGCCCAGGACCTGGTGCCCCTCGGGGATGCCCAGGGCTGCGCAGAGTTCCGGCGAGTCCTTGGCCGCCAGCATGAGCAGCCCGGCCCAGCAGGTGCCCACGCCATGCGCGTGGGCCGCCAGCTCGAAGTAGGTGAGCGCGATGGCCCCGTCCACGGTGTGGTCAAAGCCCGTGGCTGCGGCGTGGGCCACGATGAGGTTCGGCGCGCCGCGCAGGATCGTGTCCTCGCCCTTGTCCCAGGCCTCAATGAATCCCAGGAAATACGGCAGCCGCCGCAGCGCCTTGGCCGTGAGCCCGGCCAGCTTGAGCATGCTCTCGCGGCCCTCCACCACCACCCAGTTGACCGGCTGGGCGTTCATGCCCGAGGGGGCGTAGCGCGCGGTGTCGATGAACTGCGTCACCAGCCCATGGTCCAGGGGGTGCGCCTTGTAGCGGCGCACCGAACGGCGCGAACGCAGGAACTGTTCGGCGGCCTCCGGGGCCACGCTGAACTTCTTCTGCACGGCGGGCAAGTCGGACGGGTCGATTCCGGCCAGGGTCAGCGCGGCCTTGGGGCATACGGCGATGCAGTGGCCGCACATGTAGCAGCGCGTGGCCGCGTCCTCCGCGCCGACAGGCAGGCCGTCCGGGCCAAAGGAGATGAGGGCCGCCGGGCATTCCCTGACGCACAGGCCGTCCTTGTCGCAGTGCGCGGGATCAATGAGGATGTGGGGTTTGAGCTGGGGCATATGGTTCTCCTTGTGCTTCACAATGAGGCGATGACGCCCACGACGCAGCCAGTCATGAGCGAGGCGATGACCCCGGCCAGCAGCGAGCGCAGGCCCAGGCCGGTGATCTCGCTACGGCGCTCCGGGCACAGGGTGCCCAGGCCCGCGATGAGGATGCCCAGACTGCCGAAGTTGGCGAAGCTGCACATGGCGTAGGTCAGGATCAGCCTGGAATGGTCCGAAAGCGCGCCCGCAGGCAGGGCCGCCAGGTCGATGAAGGCCAAAAACTCGTTGAGGATGATCTTGGTGCCCAGAAGCGACCCGGCGGTCTGGGCCTCGGCCCAGGGCACGCCGATGAGCCAGGCCACGGGGGAGAGCGCCACGCCCAGGGCGCGCTGCAGGGTCATGGGCGCGCCCGCCACATCCGGCAGGACGGCTAGGCCGATGTTGGCCAGCTTGACCACGGCCACGAACACGATGAGCATGGCCACGATGTTCCAGAAGAGCTGCAGGCCCTCCCAGGTGCCCCGGCACAGGGCGTCCACCGAGCCCGAGGCGGCGGACTTGGGCATCTTATGGCCCAGGGTGGGCTCGCCGCGCTCCGGGAGCATCAGCGCGGCCACCAAAAGTGCCGCTGGCGCGTGGATCACCGAGGCCGTGAGGATGTGGCCGAGCGCGTCGGGGATGACGTTCTGCAAGACCGAGGCGTAGAGCACGAGCATGGTGCCCGCGATGCAGCTCATGCCCGTGGCCATGAGCGCGAAGAGCTCGCTCCGGGTCATGACCACAAGATACGGGCGGATCAACAGCGGCGACTCGATCATGCCGAGAAAGATGCAGCCCGCCGCGCCCACGCCGAGCGCCCCGCCGATGCCCATGGCCTTCTCCAGCACCAGGGAGAACAGGCGCACCACGCCATTCAGGCCCATGAACAGGGCCTTGAAGGCCGGGATCTTGAGTACCAGGCCGGCGATGCCGAATTGCAGGGCCAGCCCGGCTATGATCATGCGCCAGGGCAGGCGCAAGAGGCGGCTGCGTTACAGGGAATTCGGACGCGTGGGAAGACCGCCGTCCTGCCATCTTGTGCGCGTTTTTTCGGGCTTTGTGAAGGGGGGAGGGAGACAACCGCCAAACAATATCGGCTGGTTGACCGCAGACAGTGGCGTATGTATTGATTGCCCTGACCAGCCAGAACAGAGGATAAACGCACAAGGAAACAGGAGGCGGCGTGACGAGGACTGAACCAGGGCTCTTGCGGACGAGCTTCCGCTTCGTGAACACGGCCCTGAACGAGAACGTCCTGCTGCGCACGAGCGTCCTGGTCACGGTGCTGTGCATCACCCTGGCCTGCATCGCCCTGGCCTTTTTTGGCGTCACGTACACCCTCGGCCCGGAGCAAACCGCCAAGGTCTACTCGCCCCGGCTGTTCGGCCTGCTTTTCCTGCCCGCGGAGTTCCTCATCTACGACCTCATCCTGGGCAACCGCGAGGCCCGCGCGACCATCAAGGACCTCTACCTGGACTGGCGGCTGCTGCGGCTTTTCTGGGCCCAGATCAAGATGTCCCTGGTCCTGCTGCTGCCGATCCTCGTCTTCGTGCTGCTGGTCGTGGCCGCAACGGCGGGATTCGGGAAGGGGAGCAAGCCCAGCGGTGCTGCCCTCCTCGTGATGATCGCGGCGTTCCTGGCCGCGTTCTGCGCCCTGTTCTACTGCATCACCCGGTTCTTCTACCTGCCCATCGTGGTGGCCCGGCGCGAGAAAAAGTCGGTGCGCACAGCCTGGCGCGAGACCAAGGGCAGGCTGTGGGCCATCGGCTGCGCGCTCTTTCTGCCCTATGTGACCATCCTGGCCGTGGCTATTCCCATGGAGCTGCTGGGGCCGCTGCTGGAGCGCCGCCTCGGCTTCGTGGGCCTGGCGCCCTGGTTCCTGCTCGACGCGGGCCTGACAGGCTTTCTGAGCTGCCTGGGCGCGGCAGTGCTGGCCTTCTCCTACCAGCGGATCATCGGGACAGAGCCTGCGGCGAAAGCCTCCGGCGCAGAGTTCACCCTGAGCCCGCCTCCAGGGTCGCAAACGGGCGGCACGGACTGCGGCGGCTAGGCCAGGCCAAAAACGCGGCAAAGCAACGTCACCGCCCTCCTCACACGAACTCGGGCCACTTCACCATGCGCGCCCTGAGGTTCAGCGTCCTGCCGGCCACGCGGAAGGTGCCGTCGCCGTTGTGGTGGATGGTCTTGGGCGGCCGCAGGTCCGGCCCCATCAGGGCGGGCGTGCGCCAGGCCCGCACCACCTCCAGCACAAAAAGATTGTAGGTGTCGACCAGGGCGGTGTCGGCCACGCGGCACTCCAGGTTGGCGAAGCACTCCCCCACCAGCGGCGGCTTGACCAGCGCGGCCGGGACCGGGGTCAGACCGAGGCTGGCGAACTTGTCCACGTCGCGGCCCGAGCAGTTGCCCACATCCACCACCTGCTTCGCCAGGCCCACGTGCGGCAGGGCCAGGACGCACTCCCCAGTCTTGGAAAGAGCCGTGAAGCTGTGGTTGGCGTTGCTGACCACGCAGGCCAGAAGCGGCGGCTCGAACTCCATCATCATGTGCCAGGACATGGTCATGAGGTTGGCGCGGCCGCGCTGCGCGGTGGACACAAGCAGCGTGGGCCCCGGTTCGAGCAGCTGGAAGACCTTTGCCAGGGGATAGTCCTTCATGGCGCGCTCCTTTCCCACACGGCGGGGTTGTGGCTGGAAATCCAGTCCATAGTCCACGCCGAAGCCGGGGATGTCAACGGGGCTGGCCCACGGGGTGCGAGGAGGACGCGGCATAACCGTTGCCGGGGCCATCGCCACGCTGGGCAGGCCGTCTGCGTGAGGGGCCGAGAGCAATGAGACCCCGAAGGGGGCGCGGTGCTGAAAAAGAAACGGGCCGCCCGACGAGTGGATGTCGGACGGCCCAAAGGCAAGGGAGGCTTCGTTTCTGAGGCTAGGCTACCCGGATGTCGCCTCCCCGCACTTCCTGGCGGACGCTGTCGAGGTCGATGACCACGGGGTCGATCATGCTGTGGCCGTTGCGCTCGCCCCAGGACTGGTCGTCGGAGAAGCGGCGGTCATAGCGGAGATCGTCCACGATGTAGAAGTTGTCCTCGTGCAGCAGGCGGTCCCAGCGGTGGACGAAGAACTCGAACTTGGCCGGATCATAATTCTGCACATTGGCCCAATGCCAAGTCAGCGAGCAGACCTCGTCATTGTAGCCCATGAGCGCCAGGAACTTGGCCTTGCTGTCCAGGTACATGCGGCGGCGCAGCAGCACGGCGGCGTCCTTCACGGGCTGAGGGTCGAAATCCACCGGCTCGCCGTCCAGCATCACTTCCACGATGGAATCCTCTCCCAGCTTCATGCCGCAGGTGCAGGTATTGCCCTTGCGCCACCACTCCAGGTACTTCTGCTTGTAGATCTCGCGCCCCTGCTCACGGATCTTGTCCGCAGTGTTCTGGGAAACGGGGTGCACAGCCAAATCGCAGCAGCGTCCGTAGATGGTGAAGGAAAGTTCCATATGCGTCCTCCAAAGTGGTTGAGTCTCTTCTTTTGGCCTGGACGGGGCAGCGCTCCGACGGCCATTTGCCTGTACCTTCGCAACTCTCGTGCCAGCAAAATATTTGCTTACAATCCGGTTCGTTATGAATGCATGGCAAACTTTGGCGAACCCCGTGGACGAATTCTGCGTCCGCTCCGGTTGACCTCCGCCACGGGCCAGGGCAGAGTGCTCCCTGGAGCCCATATTCCGGCAACAAGGGGAAATCGCAGTGCATAACTCGCTTGGAAAGCCCTTTCCCTGCACCTCGCTGTGCTCCTTCATCATCGACTCCGTGGGCGACGGCCTGTTCACCGTGGACCGCGACTGGAACATCATCTTCTTCAGCAATTCCGCCGGCGGCATCATCGGCGTAGACCCGGACCAGGTTGTGGGGCGCAAGTGCTGGGAGGTCTTCCGCACCGAGGACTGTGCCGAAAACTGCGTGCTGCGCGCCTGCATCGAAGAGGACCGCAAGATTGCGGGCCGCATCATGATGGTGGAGCGGCAAGACGGGGTGCGCATCCCCTTGAGCGTCAGCGCAGCCCCCCTGAAAGACCAAAACGGCGTGGTCATTGGCGGGGTGGAGACCTTCCGCGACATCTCCTGCGGCCCGGCGAGCAAACGCAAGGACGGCGAGTGCGCGCTCGAGGGCTTCTGCTCGCGCGACCCCAACATGGAGGAGATCCTGCGCATCCTGCCGCAGGTGGCCGGGAGCGAGGCCACGGTGCTGCTCCTGGGCGAGTCCGGCACGGGCAAGGAGTACTTCGCCCGGGCCATCCACAACCTCTCTTCCCGCCGCGACGGGCCTTTCGTGGCGCTCAACTGCGGCGCCCTGCCAGCCCTGCTCATGGAGTCGGAGCTCTTCGGCTACAAGGCCGGGGCCTTCACTGACGCCCGGCGCGACAAGCCCGGCCGCTTCCAGCTGGCCGAGGGCGGCACCATCCTGCTGGACGAGATCGGCGACCTGCCGCTGGCGCTGCAGAGCAAGATCTTGCGCGTGCTGCAGGAGCGCGTGTTCGAGCCCCTGGGCGGGGTGGAGGGCGTGGCTGCGGACGTGCGCGTCATCGCCGCCACCAACCGCGACCTGGACCGCATGGTGGCCGAGGGCACCTTCCGCCAGGATCTCTACTACCGCCTCAACGTGGTGCGCATGACCCTGCCGCCCCTGCGGGAGCGGCGCGACGACATCCCGCTTTTGATCGAAAACTGCCTGCTGCGGCACAGGGGGTCCGGGGGCGTGGACATCCAGGGCCTCTCGCCCGAGGCCATGCGCCTGCTCAGCGCCCACCCCTTCCCGGGCAACATCCGCGAACTTGAGAACATCATCGAGTACGCCCGCATCCTCTGCCCCGGCGGGCTCATCCAGGTGGAGCACCTGCCTGCGGACGTGCGCGCCTGCGAGCACCCCGGCCCCAGCGAACGCCCGCCCAGCATGGAGGACATCCGCTTCCGCGCGGCCGTGGAGGCCGTGGAGCGCAACAACGGCAACCGCAACGCCGCCTGCCGCGACCTCGGCATCTCCAAGGACACGCTGCGGCGCATCCTGAACCGGGGTGAAGCCGATCCGCTGGACGTCGCCAACCAGGCATGGACGTAAAATTCGTCCGCCCCTAAGCCAAGAAAGCAAAATTCGTCCAATTCCGGGGTTTCAATGTGGCTTCGGCCCAGACGAAAGCTCTGTGCCGTTCTTATTGAGGCTGATGGCAGGGGGGCGCCAGCCAGCACCCCCTTCGGGGTTTCAAGGGGGCTGCGGCGCAGGCTGAAGGTGTGTGCTTTTCCTTTGAGGAATCAGGGCAGCGCAGCAGCGGCCAGCGGCATGCGCCAGCCCGAGCCGAAGCTGCGCCAGGCGATCTTGATGCCCGGCGCGGCCTGCCTGCGCTTGAACTCGGCGAACTTCACCAACCGGCAGACCCGCGCCACAACCTCGGCGTCGAACCCGGCGGCCACAATCTCGCCGGCTGTCTGGTTCTTCTCCAAGTGCAGGGCCAGGATGGCGTCCAGCACGTCGTAGGGCGGCAGGGAGTCCTGGTCGGTCTGGTCGGGCCGCAGCTCCGCCGACGGAGCTTTCACGAGGATGTTCTCGGGGATGACCTCGCCCTTGAGCCCGTTGATGTGCCGGGCCAGCTCGTAGACCTGGGTCTTGCGCAGGTCGCTGATGAGCGCGAAGCCGCCGCTCATGTCGCCATAGATGGTGCAGTAGCCCACGGCCAGCTCGCTCTTGTTGCCCGTGGTCAGGAGCAGCGCGCCGGTCTTGTTGGAGAGCGCCATGAGCAGGTTGCCCCGGATGCGCGACTGGACGTTCTCCTCCGTGGTGCCCGGCCCCTGCCCGGGCGCGAGCGCGGCGAAGCTCTCGGAGAGCGCGGCGTCGAAGCCCTGCATCAGCGGCTCAATGGGGATGATGCGCGTCTGCATGCCAAGGTTCTTCGCCAAGGCCAGGGAGTCGTCGATGCTGCCCGCGCTCGACCAGGGCGAGGGCATGAGCACGCCCAGCACGTTGGCCGCGCCCAGGGCCTCCACGGCCACGGCCGCCACCACGGCGGAGTCGATGCCGCCGGACAGGCCGAGCAGTGCCTTGGTGAAGCCGCACTTGCGCAGGTAGTCGCGGGTGCCGAGCACCAGCGCCTGCCAGATGTCGCTGTTGGACGAGACCTCGTCGTCCGTCACGGGGCCAGGGGCCGAGAGGTCCGCCACCAGCACGTCCTCGGCAAATCCCGCCGCCTGCGCCAACACCGCGCCGTCCGGACCGTATACCGCGCTGCGGCCGTCAAAGACCAGCTCGTCGTTGCCGCCCACCTGGTTGCAGTACACCAGCGGCAGGCCCCGCTTCTTGGCGATGGCCGAGAGCATGTCGCGCCGGAGCGCCTGCTTGCGCAGGCTGTAGGGCGAGGCCGAAAGATTGAGCAGCACCTCCGCCCCGGCAGCAACGGCGGCCTCCACCGGGTCCACCGGGTACAGGCGGTGCGGCCAGTAGTCCTTGTCGTTCCACAGGTCCTCGCAGATGGTCACGCCGAACTTCAGGCCCCGGTACTCCACAACCCCTGGAACCCCGAAGGGGGCCGGCTCGAAGTAGCGCGCCTCGTCGAACACGTCGTAGGTGGGCAGCAGGGACTTGCGGATGCGCGCGCGGACCACCCCGGCCTCGCACCACAGGGCGGCGTTGAACAGGGCCTTGCCCCGGCCGGACACGTTGGGCTCCGGGCAGCCCAGCACCAGGGCCGGGCCAGCGGGGAAGCGCTCAAACAGGCGGCGGGCCAGGGCCTCGGCCTCGGCAAAGGCGGCCCGGCTGAAGCCGTCGTAAAGCAGCATGTCGCGCGGGGGATAGCCGGTAAGCGCCAGCTCCGGGGTCAGGCAGAGGTCCGCGCGCCCCTCCTGGGTGTCGGCCAGGGCAGTCGCGTAGGCGGCCTCGATGCGCGCGGCGTTGCCGGTGATGTCGCCCACCACGGGGTTGATCTGCAAGAGGCCGATGTGCATGGCGGGTCCCTGGCCTGGCGGCCTGCGCTAGTCGCGGGGGTCGGACAGCGTGCCGGGCATTGTGCCGGGCGTATGCTCGGACGTTGGCTCGGGAGTTGTGCCGGAAAAATCGCCGCGCACCACCTCGCGCACCTTGAAGGGCAGGTTGCCGCTGACCACGTCATGGGTGTTCACCAGCAGCTCCAGGATCAGCCCGGTGCTCATGAAGCCCAGCGACGACAGGTAGAACAGCACAGCCCCCAGAAACGGCGGCCGGGTGCCCATGTGCACGCCCAGGAACAATTTCTCGTAGAGCAGCCAGAACATGGTCAACGTGGCCAGCAGGAACAGCCACAGGCTGATGCGGCCGAAGAGGTACACGGGCCGCTGCTTGTAGGAGTTCTGGAACCACAAGAGCACGATGTCGAAGAGCACGTCGATGCTGCGGCCGATGCCGTAGTGGCTCTTCCCCGCAAAGCGCGGGGGCGCGCTGGTCGGAACCTCGCACACCGCGCCGCCCTGGCTGTAGACCAGGGCCGGGATGAGCCGGTGCTGGCCCTCGCGCAGCTTGAGCGAGCGCGCCAGGTCGCCGTCCAGGCAGGACAGCCCGCCCATGTCGTGGACGTCGCACTTGCTGGTGGCGCGCATGAGGTAGTTGGCGATGAGGCTGGGGATGCGGCGCAGCAGCAGGGACTCCTGGCGCTTCTGGCGCACGCCCTTGACCAGGTCGAAGCCCTCGCGGATCTTCTCGATGAGGCTCGGGACCTCCTCGGGCGGGTGCTGCAGGTCGCCGTCCATGATGACCACGTACCGGCCGCGCGAATGCTGGATGCCCGCGAAGATGGCCGTGCACTGGCCCCGGTTGCGCGCCAGGAACACGCCCACCAGGTGCGGGTCGGTCTGCGCCAGCTCGCGGATGATGGCGGGCGTCTTGTCCGTGCTGCCGTCGTTCACCAGCACGATCTCGTAACTCACGCCCAGCCCCTGGAGGGCCGCACCGATGCGGCGGTGGAACTCGCGCACGCAGAGTTCCTCGTTGTGCATGGGCGTGACGATGCTGACCTCCACCGGCCAGGAGCCTTCGGGCGGCCAGGCCCCTTCGGAGGGCTGTGACTTCGCGGCGGAGCCGTTCAGGGCGCAGTGCAGGGCGGATCGTGACATGCTTGGTATCCCGTAGTTCCTAACGTCTGAGCAGGTTACTGGCGAAATTCCGGCCGAAGGCCGCGGGTGGCCGGGTCGAGCTGGCCGTAGTGCACCAGCCGGGCTCCGGCGCTGGCAAAGGCCTCGTCCCAGCCCTGGGCGGCCAGGGCGTCGCGCTCAAGGATCCACTGGCCGCTGATGCGCATGGGGCCGTAGTCCGCGGGCATCGGGCCGTCGCCCGCCAGCTCTTCGGGCATGGGCGCGCCAGGGTGGCAGACCAGCTCCAGCACGTCGGGCCGCACCCGCTTCATATACGCCGAGAGCCGCCCCGGCAACAGTTCCGCGCCCTGGTCGGCCACGCCGAACACCGAGTGCGGGCAGGCCACCCGGCCCGTTGTGGGCAGATGGTGCCACAGGGCGAAGGTGTTCAAAATGCGCGCGCGCCGTCCGCCCTTGTCCCAGCGCAGCGGCGAAACCAGCTCCACGGGCCTGCGCACCCAGCCGATGCCGAAGCGCTCGGCCACGCGGCAGGCGGCCTCGAACAGTCCCGGCCACACGTGGATGTGCTTCTCGGAGTCCAGGTGCGTGGGCGCGACGCCCAGATCCAGCGCGCGCTCGACCTGGCGCGTCCACTCGCGCTCGGCGTCGGCCGGGGTGAAGGCGCGGCCCAGGTAGCGCTTGAAAAGCGTCACATAGTCGCCCAAAAACAGGCCCTGGGGGCCGACCAGGCCGGGAATCTCGTGGGCCGGGCTCTCGGGGCGGCCACGAAGAATGTTCAGGTGCACGCCGATGCCCAGGGACCCGGCCCCGGACAGCCGGGCCGCAGCCGGTGCGTCCGGCCCGTTCACCAGAAGCGTGGCCGAGCTGACGCGCGCGAGCCCGGAGAGGTCCTCCACGGCGCGGCGCACGGCCGCGTGCAGGCCCAGATCATCGACATTGACCACTACATACATGGGCGGCATGCTATCCCCTGGCGGGCGGAAGGTAAAGCGCGGGCGCGCAGGGGCCGCGCCGAGCATCCTTCGGAGCAAGGCGGGCAGTCGTTTCCGGCAAGATTCCACTAGCCAACATGCGCAACCTTGAGTATCATCAACGAAAATGACACCACCGCCCCGCTCTGAGCCTTCAGAGGGGCGAAGCACAGGAGACGCACACATGCTCATCGATACCTGGATGACCAAGGACGTCGTGACCGCGACCCCGGAAACCTCCATGATGAAGGCCTCCAAGATCCTGAAGGAGAAGGGCGTCAGCCGCCTGCCCGTGGTGGACGAAAAGGGCGTGCTCGTGGGCATCGTGTCCGACCGGGACATCAAGGACGCTTCGCCCTCCAAGGCCACCACGCTCGACATGCACGAGCTGTACTACCTGCTCTCGGAGATCAAGGTGAAGGACATCATGACCAAGAAGGTCGTGACCCTGAAGCTGGGCGAAACCGTGGACAGCGCCGCTGCGGCGATGCTCGAGCACAAGATCGGCGGCATGCCCGTGGTGGACGAGAACAACAAGGTCGTGGGCATCGTCACCGACTCGGACATCTTCAAGGTGCTGGTGCGCATCACTGGCGTCATGGAGGGCGGGGTGCAGATCGGACTGCGCCTGCCGAACGAGCCGGGCGGGCTGGTGCCGGTGCTGGACTACCTGAAGGACCACGGCGCGCGGCTCATGAGCCTGCTCACGTCGTGCGAGCCCGCCGAGGTGGGCATGCGCGACGTGTACCTGCGCATCCGCGACATGGACAAGACCGCGCTCAACGCGCTCAAGGCCGAGATGCAGCAGAACTTCGAGGTCATCTACTGGGTGTAGCCCCTCGCGACTGTTTTGGTGATGGGCCGGGGGGTTGCAGCCTCCGGCCTTTTTTTATGTTCACTTTGCACTGCCTTGTATGATCCTCAAATGACGGCATGTTTTAGATAGCCCCCACAACTTGACACCCCACCGTTTTGTATGGTTTTGGTTGGAACAGGTTGGAATGGTGGTTGGAATAGAGCGACGGAGGTTTCGATGGGCAAGCGGATGCCGACCGGGTACAAGGGTGTATTCTACCGGATGGTCCCTCGACTAGGGGGACCGGGTGAAGAGCGGGCTTACTACGCGGTTTATAAGCGTGAAGGCAAGGCTGTTGAAACCATGGTAGGCCGTCAGCATCGGGACGGCATGACCGAGGCGAAGGCAAACAACCGTCGCTCACTGATGGTGGAAGGCAAGGCTGAAACGCGGCAGGAAGGGCGCGAACGCAAGAAGTCCGAGCAGCAAGCCATGGCTGACCGCCCAACCATTGCAAGGTTGTGGGAACTCTATAAAGAAGCACGCCCCGACCTCAAGGGCATCCGTAATTATGAAAGTTGCTACAAGTCCCACATCTCGCCCGTGTTTGCCGACAAGACCCCTGCTGAGATCGACCCCCTAAGCATCACCCGCTTCAAGGTGAACCTAGCCAAGCGATTGGCTCCAAAAACCACGTCAAACGCACTGGAGTTACTGCGCCGCATAATAAATTTTGGCGTTGCTCACGATCTTTGCGAATCAAAGATTAAAATCAATCTCCCTATAGTTGACAACTTGCGGACAGAGGACTTAAGCCCGGAGCAACTTGCGGCCCTGTTAGGGGTATTGGGCACGGCGTCGAATCAGGCTGTAGCGAACATCATGCGAATGGCCCTCTTCACAGGCATGAGGTGCGGCGAAATACTGAAACTTAAATGGGAGCACCTCGATTTTGAACGGGGATTTGTTTACCTGCATGACCCTAAGGGTGGAGTCTCCGCAAATATTCCCATGAACCCTCAGGCGCGAAATATGCTCCTGACATTGCCGCGAGAGAGCGAATTCGTATTTCCTGGCCGTGGTGGTGAGAAGCGGGTCGCTTACCGCGCCGCTGCTAGAAAGTTGTGCGCCGCAGCCGGGCTCCCTAAAGACTTCCGACCCCTGCACGGCCTACGTCATGCCTACGCCTCCATGCTGGCTAGTTCTGGCCAAGTGGATCTCTACACCCTGCAACGGCTCTTGACCCACAAGACAGCCAGCATGACACAGAGATACGCTCATTTGCGAGACGAAGTTTTGCAGCGGGGCGCGAACGTGGCTGGGCAGATTATGGAGGACGCCCAGGCAGGGCAGAGCCAGAAGGTGGTCAACTTGGAAGATTTCAAGAAGGGGTAATTCTGACGGCATGGGTACAAATATGCCGAGTCGACCTTGCCCTCTCCCTGTGTCCGCCTTTTGCAGACTCTGTGGTGCCTTTTGATTCCCCTCCATGGGACATCTAGCCGTGATGCCAAAACGCCTGCAGCGCCGCCCACCTAGCCCCCCTGGGGGCAAATTCTTTGACGCCATGCCGAACTGGGCAGTGCGAGCTTGACAACTGTGCACCCAACGGCCCTCAGCCTAGCTCCCACAAAGCCTTTGCCAACCAGCCACGCAGCCTCCTACCGATCCGTGCATGGACATCAGGCGGGATTGCGCGCAACGCTACCTAGATGAAGGCGGGCAAAGAGTCCGCGTTAGCTGTCTGGCAGTAACTATATAGCACCGGAGGCCTAGCATGTCTGAGCAAAACTTAGAAACGGAATACTCGGATCATTTCGCATTTTACTGCTTCTGGAAGGACCAATACATGTTACGCGAGGTAGGGAATCGAATTGAAGACGATAGTTTCTACTACAGCGCTACAAAGCTTGTAATGTCTATCGTGAATGGGACGCTGCTAAATCACTATTGGTCTACCACTTTTTACAAAATGTCAGACTTTAGCACTTCGTATCCGCTACTGAGTAGTAATCGCGACTCTATAACTATGCGCATACCAAGAGAAATTGATGAAAAACTCCTATTGCACGTGTTCAGAATGTACAAGCATTCTAACCATCATGATAGCGACGACAGAATCGGTACTGACATGGTTGAGAGTACTAAGAACTATGAGGCTAGGCAAGATGCGCTTGAAGACGCCTGCCGGGTAATCGTAAATCTCAATCCAAGCGCTCGCTTTGATCCAAAGCAATGGGGCTCACGTGCATTAGGGATTTGGCTTTGGGACTATGTGCTTGAGCATGGGAAAGGAAAGAAGGGAGATGTCGCAGCTGCAATTCGTGAGATGAAACTGCAGATCATGCCTGAAGTCAAGGCCCTCGGGTTTTGGGCCTCAGAAGAAAATGTGCTCCGTAGTTTTTACCGGAATACGGCAAAATGCATTAAGGCTTGCGAGGTGCTCCCTTTCAAGTAGCCTAAACGCAGAAACGGATGCCAGGACCCACTGGACTGACATCCGATGCTGCATGACGGCATCTGGCCATCGGATGCTGCACTGGCACTGAAGAGCGTATTTTCTTCCACTTTTTACCTGGTCTAGAAATCCTCCACGGCTTGAGCTTGTGGAGGATTTTTTATGGGAACCATCTCTGAGAATCCTCCCGATGAGCTTCACGCTGAGCAGTTGATGGGCTGGAGCAACTTTGCGCTCCGCATCACCCCCGCCGCTGCGGGGCACCGGTAGCACCTTAGACTGATTACGATGCAGCCCTCCGGCGTCCGGAGGCCAAGCTGCAGACCAGCTGAGGCATGAGTCCCTGAACGACGATGTCCGCCTCGAAGGCGGGCACAATCTGATCTTTGACAATTAAATAGAGCAAGAGAAGATGATTGGACTTGGCTGAACCTTGCCAACGGCCAGGATTTAAACGGCAAAACGGATTGTGCTCACGGGGGTGAGCGGCCCGGTGCATCGTGCCCAGGTCGTTCACCCTCTTTAAAGGCTGACCGCAACAACACTGTAACCAAACCGGGGCGAAGTTCGTCCGGGTCAATTCCATTGTTGAACCTGGACCTCCCTGGTGGAGGAAGTTTATGACGACCATTACTGGTCACAAAGGCGAGGGCGACAGGGTAGGCATCATGCCCCTAACTCCGCTACTCACAGAGAAAGAGGCCGCCAGCGCCTTGGGCTGGAGCGTATCAGCGCTTCAGCAGCGCCGGTTCCGTGGGCAACAGCCCCGGTATCTCAAGCTGGGCGGCAAGTCCGTCCGGTACGAGATTCAGGCTTTGGAAGAGTTCATCAATCAGGGCCGCGTCAGCCTACAGGGGGTGTCGTAGCCATGAGTACAAAGGCGCAAGCCCCGAAAGGGGGGAGGCTCTCTGCAATGAGGACCGGCGGTTTGATCGTGGTGGTTCCTTCCATCTTTAGGGAGGCCACGCTGTCAACCATTGAAGCTAGCGCAGGTCGTACACAGGCTCCTCATAAGGAGGTGCTCAATGTGCGCAACACCTAGCACACCGGCCATAAACGCTGCGGCTCTCAAATACGCGACGAGAGGTTTGAAAATCTTCCCGTGCGGAGTGGACAAAACTCCTCGCGTGAAGGATTGGCCGAACGCCGCCACATCAGATCTAGCCAAAGTTAGATGGTGGTGGACCAACGACCCCACTTCAAGCATCGGCTGCCCCACAGGGCAGGTGAATGGGGTCTTCGTGGTAGATGTGGACTTGCCAGACGGACCGGCTTCCCTTGCTGCTCTTGAAGCTAAGCATGGCCCCTTGCCAGTCACCGTGGAACAGATCACTGGCAGTGGGGGGCGGCATCTGTTCTTCCGGTGTGTCGAAGGCCGCGAGGTCAAGAACAGCGTGAAGACGGTGTTGGGAAAGGGGCTGGATGTGCGCGGGGAGCGTGGGTATGTGATCATTGCCCCCAGCGGACACCCCAGCGGGGGCACCTATAGATGGGTGTTAACGGAGGAGACAGAGCCTGCCGTCCCCCCTGCCTGGCTCTTGGATCTGGTGGCCCCGCTGCCCAAGGCACCAGTCAAGCCGCCAAAGACTCCGCCCAAGACTCCGCTCCCGCTCCCGACCAGCCTGGGGACAACGCCCTATGGGCGGAAGGCGCTGGAGTACGAAGTCGAGGACGTGGTGACGGCCCCTGAAGGTTGCCGGAACTCCACTCTGAACACGGCGGCCTTCAAACTCGGCGCACTGGTGGCCGGTAAGGAACTGGATCAGGACGAGGTTGAGGAGGCGTTGCTCGAAGCGGCGCTGAGTGCTGGCCTGTCTGAGCAGGAAGCCCTCGGGACCATCCTGAGCGGGATCAACGCGGGCATGCTTGAACCGAGGACAGCCCCTGCTCCGGCTGTGAGTGAAAAGTTGATCAGCCGTGAGAAGATTCTGGTGCAGGACGGAAACCTCCCTGCGGTGGTGGACAGATGCGAGCAGTTGCTCATGCGGGAGGATCTGGCCCCTGAGCATCGCATATTCCAGCGCGGTGGGGTGGTGGTGCGCATCGCCACACTGCCCTCGCCGGGATTCCGTGACGGTGTCGTTTACTCTGAAGATGGCATTGGCCGCCCTGAGGGGGCGGTTGTCATCAGCCCTGTGGACCGCGTGTTCGTCCAGGACATCCTGGGGCGGCTTGGGCACTTCCAGAAGATTGACGGCCGAAAAGTTGGACTGAAGAACGTGGACGTTCCCAAGTCCATCGCGGAGACCCTGCTCGCGAGAAAAGGTTTGTGGCCATACCCGAGCCTGCGTGGTGTCATCCTTTGTCCGACAGTGCGAGCGAATGGCTCGCTGCTGGAGGCTGAGGGCTACGACCCAGCCAGTGGGTTCTACTTGGCCTCGAGCATGAAGGTTACAGTGCCTGAGACCCCTACGAAGGAGCAGGCCGTCGAGGCGCTGGAGTACCTGAACGGCTTGCTGGTGAACTTCTCGTTCGTCAGTAAAGTCGACCAGGCTGTCATCCTCGCCTTGATTCTGACCGGGATCGTCCGGCCAGCAGTGGAGAACGTGCCGCTGTTCACCATTACCGCTCCTGTCAGGGGCTCTGGAAAGTCCACTTTGGTGGACATCGCCGCAGTCCTGGCCACGGGGCGCAGGGCTGCTGTGGTTGCCGCCGTGAGAGACCAGGAAGAACTGCGTAAACGCCTGGAGTCGAGCATGTTGGCGGGCGACTCGATGGTGTCCCTGGACAACCTGAACGGCACCTTGAACTCGGACTTGCTCTGCCAGGCAACGACGCAGGCGTCGGTGAAAATCCGGCCCCTAGGCGTGAGCCAGCAGCAGGAGGTCCCGAACACCGCCGTATTCGCCGCCAACGGCAATAACTTGACGATTGCAGGGGACCTGTCCCGCCGCACTTTGCAGTGCAAGCTTGACCCGAACTGTGAGCGCCCGGAGGAGCGCGAGTTTGAGTTTGACCCCGTGGCGCTGGCCACAGCGCGTCGTGAGGAATACGTCAGCGCCGTGCTGACAATTCTGCGGGGGTACGTGGTTGCCGGGAGGCCGAGCATGGGACTGTCCAGGTTCGGGTCGTTTGAACCATGGTCCGACCTGGTGCGCTGTGCCCTGGTGTGGACTGGCGCTGCTGACCCCTGCGAGAGCAGGAAGGAAATCATCAGCGATGACCCGGAACTAGCGACGTTGGAGGCAATCTTGTCCGCTTGGCACGATACGTTCTCAGACGTCCCGATGACCGTGCAGGAGGTCGCTGCATTGGCCGCGTTGGAGGATGTGCCCGTTTTGGCGGAGTGCATTACCGCCGTAGCCAGCGACAAGCGGGGGAAGATCAACAACCAGACGTTCGGCTTCTGGCTCAAGCGCAACGTTGGGCGCATCGCAGGGGGACTCAGACTGCAGAAGTGCAACCTCCCCGGCGCGTCAGCCCACTGGAAGGTAGAGGAGGCCTAAAAGGTCTTCACTCAGAGGATGTATAGGATGTATAGGATTATTTTCCTCCTTCGCGTAGAAAATGGCAGTTGTATATGCAAATGACATATTTCACGTTAGGGGCCAAATAAATCCTCCAAATCCACAAATCCCCCAGAGATCCAATTCACCAAGAGGCTCTTAGGATCTGAAAAAATGAGCCCTCACTAGACCTCCCCCGCTACCGCGCCGCAAATGGCCGGTAAGCATTGCGGAGCCTGCCTAGAACGCAGGAATAAGCCAGCACCTAGCGTGTACTCCGTGATTATTAGGATGTATATGACTAGCTGTAACTGCATAAACGACACACTGGCTCTGTCACGGGTGGTAAGTCCGCCCATACCACAGAATCTAAGTATAATTTCAAGATCAGCAGTAGATGCAAATATATTTTGTGTCTCTTGCATTGCCAATTAACTTACCGCTGAGTATGCACCACTATTTACTATAGAGGTGCACACAATCTATCCATCAAATAAAAATTCACTCCATAGTCTAAATTGCAATGGATCCTTGCCTAGCTACATTTTGACTGTCCACAGGAGGCATCGTCAATGCCGAGCAACATCGCAATCCCCTCGAACACAAAGCGCATCCCCAGGATGGTCAAGGCCGGTGAATCCCTGGCTCCGGCTGGCGAGCACTCTGAGTTCATGGAAGACCTGTCCAGCATTATGGCCGGAACGGAGCAAGGCCTCGCCCTCTCCTTCCTCAACTCCACCGTCCGCGCAGTTCCCTCCCGTGATGACGGGAAGCTGACTGCGGCCAACGATGCTCTTGCTGCCATCGCAGCCCTCGCTCCCAAGGATACCCTGGAAACCATGATGGCCTGCTCCATCGTCGCTCTGCACCAACATGCCATGGACCTGCTTGGGCGTGTTGGCTCGAGCCCCCTATCCGGGGTGTCCGAGGTCAGGCTGAACCTCTCCAACAAAATCTTCCGACAGTTCCTGGCCCATGTGAAGGCGCTCGATGCCCACAGGCGACAGTCGCAGCCGACCCAACAGCACATCATCGTGGAGCACATTTCCATAGAAAACGGTGGTCAGATGGCCATCATGGGGCAGGTGCAGACAGGCGGGGGCGGCATATGAAATGCAAAAACGAGCCCATGCAATGGTTGGATGCCGAGGCCCTGCGCAGTTCCTGCGGGGCAAGAACAAGAAGTGGCAGGCCCTGCCGCAACCCTCCAGTGACCAACAAGGTCCGCTGCAGGATGCACGGCGGGGCACATGGATCAGGCGCTCAGCCTGGGAATACCAACGCGCTCAAGCATGGTCGTTACTCAGCCGAGGCCGCATTCGAACGCCACGGGTTCCGGGAGCTCATGCGCACAGTGCACCAACTAGATGGCGACTACGCCAAAAGAGGCTAAAATGTTTGATGAAAAAGAGTTTCTGCTGAGGTATGAAGTCACTCCCGGCCTCCCGATTAACAAGGACAACCTCGTCGCCTACGCTCAAAGGCATGATGTTCAGCCTGCCTCAGAAAACTACCTGTGGGCGTTTCTAGGGGATTCCTCCCCTTCGTCCAGCCACCGTCTCTACATGCGGGATCATGAGGATCTTTGGCTGAAGTACTATGTCCCGTGCTCCTTCACTATTCAGCCATACGCTGCCGCAGTGAACTGGCCTCGGGCTCATAAGGAATGGAGTGATTTCGCCCAGCAGCATGGCCTGCGCTACCGAATCCTTCCGGCAGGCTCAGGTTGGTATAATCCTCAGCGGACGGTGTGCGTAGAGTTCACGTTCGATTATGAGATACGCTGGGACCTGCCATTCTTCTTCGACGAGGTGGTCGACATGCGGGAGCATCCTGAGCGCTACAAGCAATCCTGCTAAACACGTCCCTCCCCACAGATCTTGCCCAGCCGGGAACTCAGTCTTTGACTTGGTTTCGGGCTGGGCTATTTTTACCCGTTTTTGCGCTACGCTATGGGATGTGGTGCCGAAGGGGAGATTCTAGCCGCTAACGTCTCTACACATCTGAAGTACCAGGAAAAACTCACACCGGCGGTCCTCAACCGGCACAAAGAGAAAAGCACGGATCGGCACAAGGCGTCAAGGTGCCCTTCAGACTTCTCCTGTTCTGCTTGAGATCAACCCTTGGGGTGCGAGGTTGCCGCCACCCGCGCCAGCGCCTTCTGAAGGTCCTCTATCAGCACAGGCTTGGCCAGGTAGTCGTCCATCCCAGCTGCCAGGAACTTCTCACGATCCTCAGTCATGGCGAAGGCGGTCAGGGCGATTATGGGGATAGTGACCTTGTCTTGTCCGGCTTCTCCTCTGCGGATGGCCCCGGTGGCCTCCATGCCGTTCATGACCGGGAGCTGAACGTCCATGAGTACTGCGTCGAAAGTTTCCTGCCTCAATGCTTCCAGAGCCTGCTGTCCATCACTGACAGAAACACAGCTGTGCCCTTTATTTTCGAGCATATGACAAAGCGCAAGCTGGTTGACGTATTCATCTTCTACCAAAAGTAGCTTAAGAGGCCGTAAAAATGCAGTTCTTTCGGGCATGCCTTTAGGCAGGCTCTCATCCCAACATGGGGCGGCAGCCCCAAAGGTGACGCAGAAATATACCGTCGTGCCAATGTCCACATCACTGTCTACGGCCATGTTACCGCCCATGAGCTTGACCAGCCGCTTGCAGATGGACAGGCCAAGGCCAGCGCCCTGGTACTTGCGCGTAAAATCCATCTCCACCTGCGAGAAAGGCTTGAAGAGCATAGAGAGGTGCTCATCCGCGATGCCCTTGCCCGTGTCCGACACGGCGAAGAGCACCTCATACTTGCCGGGCCGCGAGGTCGGCAGAGGATAGGCTTCAACTCCCACCGTGCCCTTTGTGGTGAACTTGAGGGCGTTTCCAACCAGGTTGACCAACACTTGCTGCAGCCTTGCTGGATCGCCGATCAGTGATGGCGGGATGCTCGGGTCTATGTACGAGTTGAGTTGAATGCCAGCCCTCTTGGCAACGAGTTGGAACATCTGATCCGTGGCCTTCAATGCATCGCTCAAGCTGAAGGGAGTGGCCACGATGGCAAGCATTTCGGCCTCCACCCGGGAGAGGTCGAGGATGTCCGAGAGCAGCTGGTTCAATCAGTTGCTTGAATGGATGGCCAGGTCGACGAACTCCGTCATTTCCGCATTCAGGCTATGGATCTGCATCAGCTGGAGCATGCCCATGATGCCGTTCAGCGGCGTTCTTATCTCGTGACTCATGTTGGCGAGGAAGGTGCTCTTGGCCTTGTTGGCGACCTCTGCCTTGTCCTTCATCCCAATGATCAGCGCTTCAGCTTGCTTGAGTCCATCGATGTCCAGGCAATGGCCGATGTAGCCCAGGAATTCACCCTGGGAATCGTGGCGCGGCGTGCCCTTGTCCACGATCCAGCGGTATTCACCGCTATGGTGGCGCAGGCGGTACTCCATGCTGAAGCTTTGGCGAGCGTCAAAGGCCGTGACGTAGATGTCCAGGCAGCGCTCAAAGTCGTCCGGATGCACGCCCTCGGCCCAGCCGTTACCGACCTCTTGCTCGAGGGTGCGCCCAGTGAAGGTGCGCCAGGGCTCATTGAAATAGTCGCAGAGCTTGTCCGGCGTGGCGGTCCAGATAAGGGCCTGACCGTTGTCGGCCAGGGTACGGTAGCGCCGCTCGCTCTCGCGTAGCAACTCGTTACTTCTCTTCTGTTCGCTGATGTCGCTGATCACCACGCGACACGTTGCCCCATCATCGCTTTGTCCAGCCACAGCGTCCAGCCGCGCAGAGAAGAGCGTTCTGTCAGCCTTCACCAGCCGCAGTTCAAAGGACTGCGGCTGGCCGGTCTTGAAGAGTTGCTTGCGGTGCAGATAATATTGATCCTGATCGTCCTTGAGGACAAACTGGCTGAAGGGTCGACCGGCCAGCGTGCTCCGGCGGGTGACGCCTAGCAGGGTTGCGGCCATGAGGTTGGCCTTGAGGATCAGCCCCTGCTCACTGATGGTGCAATAGCCTACCGGCGCCAGGTCGTAGAGGTCGAAATACCGCGCGCGTTCGGCGTCCAACTGTACCTGCGCCTTGCGCAATTCGTCGTTCTGCATATCCAGTTCAATCTGGTGCACGCGCAGTTCATGCAGGGTTTGGCGGGCCGCTTCGGGTGATAGGCACTCAATTGCGCCCGGCTGCCCAGCCTCGACCCTCTCAAGGAGTTTTTCGGCCTGCCTGCGCAGTCCATGGAAATCGTCGGGGGGGCTACCTTTTGATTTCATGGTGCACCTCGAAGTGTTGCTTCGTGTTCCAGCTATCCCGCACGCTCTGTTGTCGCAATGGCGTATAATTCACCGGCCTCATTCACCAGAGCTGTGGAGGTCAGCCAGACCTCAATCACGGCCCCGCCCTTGGCCAGCCGCTGTGTGCGGTACGGCTCCAGGACTTTTGCTCCGGCCAGTTGCTGGAGGACCTTGAGCGCATTGGCCCTATTACTCTCCGGTATTCTGTCGTGGACGTTCATGGCCAGGGCCTCGGCCTCGGTCCAACCATACATCCGCATCGCGCCAGGGTTCCAGGCGAGGATGCGCCCTCCCAAATCCTGCACGGTAATGGCATCTTCGGCATCGCGCACGACCACCGCTAGACGGTGCAGTTCATTGGCCTTGCGCAGCGCCTCCCTGGTCTTGGTCATCTCCGTGATGTCGGAGAAGGTCAGCACCGCGCCCTCAATGACATTCTCAATCGTGCGATAGGGCCGGATGCGCATGGAGTACCAGTTGCCATCCGTTGTCTGCACCTCAAGCTCCTTGGGGATAAGAGTGTCCAGCACAGCATGAACATCAGCCACCATATGGTCGTAGTCGACCAAATTGGAAACGGTATGGCCCACGGGACGCCCCACGTCGCTCGGGATCAGGTTAATGATCTGGGTAGCGAAAGGGGTGAAGCGCAGGATGTGCAGCCTATGGTCTACAAAGACTGTGGCTATGCCGGTGCCAGCAAGTAGGTTGTTCATGTCGTTGTTGACCTGGGATAAGTCCGCCACCTTGGCTTGCAGCTCGTTGTTGACCGTGGCCAGTTCCTCGTTGACGGATTGCAGCTCTTCCTTGGAGGTTTCCAGCTCTTCGTTTGTGGACTGGGCCTCCTCATTCAGGGACTGCATTTCCTCGTTGGAGGATTTCAGCTCTTCGTTGGAAGTCTCCAACTCCTCGATGGTCGACTGGAGGTATTCCTCCTTGACCCGCAACGCCTGCTTGAGCGCCTCGACACTTCCGTCAGAGTCGGCGCGCAAGGTTTGCATTTCCTCACTGTCATCCGGTGCGGCCAGAGACTGGTTTTTGTCGGGCGCAAGCGCTTCCTCCAGGATGACCATGTACAGGGGCTCTTCATGGGCCTTGCCGGAACTGGCCGCCACCAGGCAGATAGTCAGGTTGACCAGGGTATGGTGCCCGTTGGTTTTAACGCGCAGGTTTGGGCAAAGCACGATCTCCTTGGTCATCACGGCCTTGTGCAAGGCCACAGTCAATTCGTGCCGGAGTCCTTCGCGGGCCGTTTTCAGGATGTTGTTGATTCCAGCCTCTCCAGGTGCCAGTTCGAGGTACCTTCCTGTGCGACCGTGGAGATAGAAGATGTCGCCTTTGCCATTGATCAAAGCGCCACAAGGCACGATTTGCTGCAAGAGGGTCTGCTCGGCCAGTTCCTTCAGCGACCGTTTTGCAGGGAAGGCCGTTTCCCCAGGGGACTGCGGCAGCGCCACATTCATGGCGCTCACTGGTGGCAGGAACCGGCCCAGGCCCGCGCGCTGCAGAGTGTGTATTTCCTCTTTGCGCTGGTACAGCTTGAGCTTGCGGTCCACCACCGCAAACAGGTCAAGAGCCTCTCCCACGTTCTCCGAGGTGCCCAGGAAGAGAAACCCGCCAGGGTTCAGGGCGTAGTGGAACAGGGGTATGAGTTTCTTCTGCAAGTCCCCGCTCAAATAGATCATGAGGTTGCGGCAACTGATGAGGTCGAGCTTGGAAAATGGCGGGTCCTTGATCATGCTGTGCTCGGAGAAGACCAGCATGTCGCGGATGCCCTTGTGGATGCGGTACGCGCCGCCGCCAGGCTCAAGGGTGAAGAACCGCGCCAGCCGTTCTGGCGAGATGTCCGCCGCGATGCTGGCCGGATAGACCCCAGCCCGCGCCGTGGCAATGGCCTGGCGGTCGATGTCCGAGGCGAAGACCTGCACTGTGAAGCTCTGCTTTAGATGATCCTGGCGCTCGGCCAGCAGGATGGCCAGGGAGTAGGCCTCCTCACCAGTGGAGCAGCCAGCGGTCCAAATGCGGACCGTGTCGCAAGAGCGCTTGCCCGCAAAGAGCTTGGGGATGACCTGCTCTTCAAGCACGTGAAAGGCTTCCGGGTCGCGGAAGAAATTGGTCACGCCGATGAGCAGGTCGCGGAAGAGCGCTTCCACCTCGGCCGGAGACTGCTGCGCATACTTGACGTATTCACCCATGCTTTTGAGTTGGTGCACGGCCATGCGCCGCTCAATGCGGCGGTTGATGGTGCCTGCCTTGTACTTTGAAAAGTCATTGCCGGTCTGGGCGCGCAGCAGGATGAAGAGCTTTTTCAGCGTGTTCTCGGTGTTCGCTTCCGGGACAGTGGTGGTCCCTGGAGGCTTAGTGTAGGCGCGCGAGGCGTAGTCCATGAGCTGGGCAGCCATCTCGGCTGGCGGCAGCTCAAAGTCCACTAGCCCGGTGCCCAGGGCGCTGCGGGGCATGCCGTCGAACTCGGTGGAGGCGGGGTTCTGGGCCATGACCATGCCGCCCTCGGCCTTGATGGCGCGCACACCCAGTGTGCCGTCACTGCCGGTGCCCGAAAGCACGATGCAGATGGCGCGCTCCTGCTGGTCCTGGGCCAGGGAGCGGAAGAAGAAGTCGATGGGCATGCGCTGGCCGCGCGGGGCAACGGGTTCAAGCAGTTGCAGCGAGCCATTCAAGAGGGCCATGTCACGGCCCGGCGGAATGATGTAGGCGCAGTTGGGCTCGACCACCATGCCGTCCTCGACCTCCGTGACCTTCATGCGGGTGTAGCGCTGGACGAGGTCCGTGAGGATGCTTTTGTGGTCCGGGGCCAGGTGCTGCACCAGCACAAAGGCCATGCCCGGATCAACGTCTGCGGGCATGCCGGAGAAGAAGGCCTCGAAAGCCGCCAAGCCCCCAGCCGAAGCGCCAATTCCGACAATGGGGAAGAGGACTGGGCTGGCTGACTGGTGGCCGCCAGAGGTCGGTTCCGTCTTGGGCGATGCATCCGCAGGGTGGCTGCCCATCTTCGTAGGCTTGGCGCTTTTCGTCATGGTTCACCTTCGTGGAAGGGAGCACGCACGGTGGTGCTCAACCGCCCGGCAGTTGTGGTATAGGCAGAGGCTGTGACTATACTGCCTCAGCAAATAGAAGTTACATGTGTCCAGCGAGTATGTCGAGGGCCAACAGGAAATAGAGAGAGTAAACAATGCCAGCGAATTCATACATTATCTATGTATACCGTGCCAAGATTCCCAGCAATGCTTCCTGTCCCAGGCCCTGGGGGCAAATTTTCAAAAGGCCCTCAGTATCCTGTTATAAGAAGACAAGGAGACTTCTAAGCCCTTCCTCCCAGCCGCCCTGAGCAGTGTTGCTCTCGGCGGCTTTCTCATTTGCTCAACGCCCAAGCCAGATGGAGGTCATCAACCATGAATAGGGCATTGCTGGAGAAGCCGTTTTTAGCTGCGGAGATTCGCCATAGGGAAGGCGGCAATGGCAAAATCTTAGACTACGTCGAAGGCCATGTTGTCGTGGCGCGACTCAATGACGCCTTCGATGGCAACTGGGATTTCATCGTGAAGAGCTTCGACGTTAACGAAGCCCGTGGCGAAGTCCTCGTGGTCGGACGTCTCACCGCCGAAGGCATCACCAAGATGCAGTTTGGGAGTAGCTCCATCACACGCCACAAAACGACCAAGGAGCCGGTCTCCATCGCAGACGACCTCAAGGCGGCGGCAACCGATGCGCTTAAGAAGTGCGCGACGCTCTTTGGGGTGGCTCTGAGCCTGCATGGCGGGAAGCACGAAGCCAGAACTCAGCCCGCCCCCAGTGCTGAGCCTCTTCCTGCGGCGACTCCCACCCCCACCGCGCATGCCCCTGGCAGGCTCTCTTCCAAGCAGCACTCCTACCTGCTCACACTCTCCCGTGGCCATGGACTAACCCGTCGCGAAGTGGACGCTCTGTGCATCGAGCGCTTTGGCGTCGTTCTCGACCATGTTACCCGCTCTGAGGCTTCCCTCCTGATCGAGGAGTTCAACAACCCCGAGCCCCAGTCCCAGACGCAGCAGCAGCCTGAACGTCGCACCGTAGGAGGTGTCCATTGACCAGGAACGCAGCCCTCGCTGAGCTTCAGAATTCACTGCACGTCTCCCACGGCCAGGTGTTCAGTTATCTCGCGTGTGGGCTGAAGTACCGGTTCCAGTACGTCGAGCGCCGTCCCCCTGAGCGCCTGTCCATATCTCTGCCCTTTGGCAAGGCAATCCACGCATCGCTTGAGCGCTACTACCTAAGCCTCCAGCAGGGCATCACCGAGCCCCTGGACATCCTGGAGGACCTCTTCGCCGAGCAGCTGGCAGGGGAGATCCAGGCAACAGACGTGCCCGTGATCTTCAAGAAGGAGACGCAGGACCTGGGGTCTGCCATCACCATGGGCAGGAACATGCTGAAGGTCTTCCATGAGGAGGTGGATCTCGGTGACGCTGAGGTGGTGGCCGTGGAACTGCCTCTCTCAGCTACGCTCTACTCAGGCGAGGCCAGAGCCACCGAGTACCAGCTGGTTGGCGTCATCGACCTGCTCCTGCGGGATGGGCAGGGCAACCTGATTGTCACGGATCACAAGACCGCAGCCCAGCAGAAGAGCCAGTCCGCCGTGGACGATGACCTACAGCTGACCGCTTACAGCTACCTGCTCACTGCCGGGGGCCATGCTCCGGCCCTCTCGAACACCCGGTGCAGAATGGATGTCCTTCGCAAGCTCAAGACGCCCAAATTCGAGCGCTACGACACCATCAGGACAGCCAGAGACAGAAGGCGCTTTGCCAAGATAGCCGAGGGAGCCTTGGCTGGCATCGACGCCCGCATCTTCGTGCCTACGCGGGGCTGGCTCTGTTCCGACTGTGCCCACCGCCGGGCCTGCGAAGCTTGGTAGCCCCCCTCCAGTCCATCAGCTCAACCCCATGCTGCCCTTCCCGGTCTTCCCACCGTGAGGGGCTTTGTCGTTTCTGAACCCCAACCAAGGAGAAAGCCCATGAGAGGCACAACCACCCTTGAGGCCCTTGTTGGCCGCGTGCACATGCAGAGCCGGGGCAACCACGACCAGGTCATACCCGTCGCGGACATCGAGTTCGAGAGCCTGGGCACCGCCAGGATTAGCGGCAAGGAAGTTGCCGTGCTGCCCAGCGCGCAGAGGCTGGTGGCCAACAAGCTGCGCATTCCGATGACCTACCTGGAGCGTTGCCCCCAGGACCTTCAGGCCCACAACCTCAACCACTGGGTCAAGGAGGAGGCCAAGGGACGCGACACGTTGTTCTGCCGGTTCTCTGGTGATGCTCTGAGGGCTTGCTTCACTGACAGGTACACCGCCATTGATCACATCGAGATCCTCTACAAGATGCTGGAGCACGGCTTTGCGGCCACCCAGGAAGTCCAGTTCTCGCTCGACGAGTCCCTGATGCTGGTCAAGGTGCCGCACTATGACTCCACCTTCTCCGTGGCTCCCAGAGACCGGATTGTCCCCGGCGTCAGCCTGGGCAATAGCGAAGTCGGCACCCTGGCGTTTTGCCTGGAAGCCTACTTCTACCGCCTCATCTGTTCGAACGGCTTGATAGCCTTGGCAGCGGCGGCATCTTCGCGGTTCCGACATACCAGTCGCAGAGCTCTGACTGAGTTCCCGGAATTGCTCGGCCAGGTTGTTGCAGAGTCAGGTCGGAGCCAGAACCAGTTCATGATCTCGACCCAGACGCCGGTGGCCAACCCGCAGGAGACCTTCACCCGATTGAACACCCAGTTTTTGCTGACCAAGAAGATGGCTGAAGCTGTGGAGCGTGCTTGGCCCCTGGAGGAGGGCGCGACCATGTTCAACGTGATCAATGCGTACACGCGGGCGGCTCAGGACGAGGCTCTAGACGTGGAGGAGAGCATGCATTTGGAAAGAATTGGAGGCCTAGTGCTGTCCATGGTCCGTCAGTAGGCTCGGCATGAGTGACCATACGTTCACACTGGCCTTTGAACTCTACAAGCAGATCATGGTTCATGCCACCGGCCACCCGGCCAAGGTCCTGGCCGTTGGAGTTGCGGCTTCCGTGGTCTTCGTCGCTGCAAGCATCGGGTACGGGATCAAGGAGAGGCTTTGTCGGGAGGAGTAGCCGCAAATAATCGCAAAGCTATGCGCCTCCACCTCACTACATGTGAGGTGGAGGCGCTGACTTTTCGGTGCTGGAGCACCAAATACTTTTGGACCGGCTCTACGTTCGGCGTAAGTGCTCCGGCTTGACAACCCCACTGTCCATCACCATATTGCTTTTTAGCGATATGGAGGTAGCCATGAAACAGCTCACCAAAGTCATGAAAGCCCTGTCCGATCCTGGCCGGGTCAAGATTCTCAAAATGCTGGAACGTCGAGAGATGTGTGTTTGCGAAATGCGGCACGCCCTTGGCTTGGCGCAGCCAACGGTGTCCAAGCACCTCAAGGAGCTGGTCGAGGCCGGGCTCATAGAGGGGCGCAAGGATGCTCAGTGGACGAACTATGCGCTCACCAGAGGCGAGGCCTCGGCCTATTCGGCGGCCATGCTGGGCCAGCTGCGCGGCTGGCTGAACGACGACGAGGAGATGCGCGTATTCCTGGACAAGGCGGAAACCATCCGCAGGGAAGATCTGTTTTGAGCGTGGCCGAGCCACGAATGAAGGAGTCTCAGTCATGAAGCCAATCAATCTCGAGGGGCCCCAAAGCGGCCTGTTGAGCCTGCAAGGCGGAATGCGTGCCCGCACAGGCCTCGCAGCCAGCGATGGGGCTGCCTGTGCGCCGTATCGTTCTCACCCTGGCCGCCCTGGTCGTTTTGGTGGCTGGTGTACGACGCCCTTCCCGGGCTGTCCCGCTGGTTGAACTATGACGTGCTGGGCATCGCCCAAGGCAGTCACCGGGCCGAGAGCGTTGAGTTCTTCTTGTATGGCACGCCCAAGGTGCTCATGTTGTTGACCTTGGTGGTCTTTGGCGTGGGCATCATCCGCCCTGCACGTGCAACTTTTTGCATGTGCAATCCCGTTTAGCGAACTCTAACACTGCACATATATTTTAATATGCTTGAATAATGGGGTTATTGCGCGGCATGCTAATTGCTAAATAGCGATATAGAAACATGCAGCTTTGCACATGCGGGCATAATCCCCACAGCTTGCTTGAGGCAACGGGCTTGTCCCGTCCTGGTGAATCACCCGCGACATTGGGAGGATGCGATGGAAATTAAGGTGCTGGGTCCTGGCTGCCAGAAATGTCACGAAACGGAGAAGGTCGTCCGCGAGGCCTTGGCTGACTCCGGCGTGGCCGCAAACGTAATGAAGGTTTCCGACTTTCAGGAGATTGCCATGCTGGGCGTGTTCGCCACCCCGGCTGTGGTCATCGACGGTCAGGTGAAGGTGAGCGGCAAGGTGCCCACGAAGAAAGACGTTCTGGCCTGGATCAGCAAATGACCACGAGCGAGCAAGGAGAAATATATGTCCAAAAGTTGTTGTTCTTCCTCAAAGCAGCGGATGATTCTGGCCTGTTCCGGCGGGTCCAATGTGGGCCAAGCCACGAACCAGGCGGCCGTTGAACTGACCCGCGAGGGTTTTGGCAAAATGTACTGCTTGGTCGGCATCGGCGCAGGGCTCCAGGGTTTTGTCCAGTCCGCGCGCGACGTGGAGGAAATGGTCGTCCTCGACGGTTGCCCCGTGGGTTGCGCCAAGGCCATTCTGGACCGCGAAGGCATTTCGCCTGGGCGCTATGTCGTCGCCACGGCTCTGGGAATTGAGAAGGTCAAAGACCCGCAGCTCATCGTGCGAGAAGAAGACGTGCAGCGCATCAAGGACGCCGCGCGCGAGGGCGCAGGGGCTGCCAGCCCGGACTCTGCCCGCGCTGCGACCGCATCCTGCGGCTGCTCCGGCAAAGCCTAAACGGATTGGCCAGGCGGGACAGGGCATGATGATCCAGGACGTAAGCCGCGTGCTCCTCGGGGGCCTGCTGTTCACGGCGAGCCTTGTAAAGGTGTGCCAGCCGGAGCAATTTACCCGCGTGGTGGTGAGCTATGGCATCGTCCCGGAGCCCTGGGTTCTGCCTGTCAGTATGGGCCTGCCCTTTGTTGAGATGATCCTTGGCAGCTTGCTCGTTTTCGGATTCTGCCAGGGCTTCGCCCTGAGCGCGACGGCGCTGCTCTCCACCGGCGCCCTGGTTGCCCTGGTCCAGGGCGTCGGTGTGGTCTGCTTGCTTCAGCGAACGCTGGAACTCGGTCGGCGCTATGATTCCCTGCACATGGTCTGGCACGCGATGTTCGCCAGCCTTGCCCTGGGGCTGCTGATCCGGGAACTCGCCACGCGCCCTCCCGCTTCCCGTGCCACCAGTCCCCCTTGAATACATCCGGCTCCGTAATGGCTGAGTGTGTCGACCCAACGCCTTGTGTTTGCATTCACCAGTAAAGGACTCGCCCATGTGGATTGTTCGCCCCGCGTTGCACCAACCTTACACCTTCGTCGTGGCGGCACTGCTACCCCTGATGCTGACACTTTTCCTTATCACCCCCGGTGTGGCCCTTTCTGCTCAGCCGAGCGCAAGCGGCCAAGGCCTTGAAGGGTCAGAAAAGGCTCCTCGCTTGGTCACCATCCTCGTCTTGGGCGACAGCGTCACGGCTGGTTACGGCCTGCCCATCGAACAGTCCTTCCCCAGTGTTCTCGAGTCCATGCTGCTGAAAAGTGGTTATGCGGTGAAGGTTATCAACGGAGGTGTCAGCGGGGACACCACTACGGAAGGGCGCACCCGGCTGCCCACCTATTTCCTACCCTCTTCTCAAAACAGACCGGATATCGTGATCATAGAACTGGGAGCGAATGACGGATTGCAAAGAAGAGACCCCACCGTGATTGAAGCAAACCTGGATGCCATGTTGGCGAGGATACAAGCCGAAGGGGCCCGAATTCTACTGATTGGAGCGCGCGCGGTGCGCAACAACAGCCCAGAATACATAGAAGTCTTTTCTGCTATTTTCCCTCGATTGGCGGCCAAGCACAACGCTACGTTGTATCCGCTCCTCGGTACGGGCATCTTAGGGAACTTAGAACTCGTACAGCAAGACAGGTCGCACCCGAATGAGAAAGGTGCCCGGATCATCGCCCAAAACCTCTACCCGCTTGTCGCCGAATTGATTGCGCAAATCGTGCGCCAGCCTCAGGGGCATTAAACGTTTAATTTTCCTCTAAACGCATGGAGATTCACGTGAAGAAGTTGCTGTTGATGCTGATGCTCGGCCTGTTCTCCGCCACTACCGCCTTTGCCGCTTCGCCACAGACCGTCCCCGTGAAGGGCATGGTCACCATGGTAGACCTGGGCGCCAAGACCTGCATTCCCTGCAAGATGATGGCGCCCATTCTGGTTGAGTTGGAAAATGAATACAAAGGCAAGGCTGCCGTGGTGTTCCTCGACGTGCGCGAGGACGACGGACCGGCCAGGCGGTTCGGCATACGCGCGATTCCCACCCAGATTTTCTTCGACAAGACGGGCAAAGAGGTCGCTCGCCACGAAGGCTTCATGGAGAAGAAGGCCATCACCGACCAGTTGAACAAGCTGCTGGCGAAGTAGAGGAACCGTGCCCATGTTCGATCAGTTTCTGTTGGCCGTGAACGCATGGATGACCGGCGGCTCCTCCGTTGCCTACGCGGGCGCTTTCCTCTGGGGGCTGGTGAGCGTTTTGTTCAGCCCCTGCCACCTGGCGAGCATCCCGCTCATAGTGGGCTACGTGGCCGGGCAGGGCAAGCTGGTGGAGGGGCGGGAGGCTGCGCGCTACGCCGTGGCCTTCACCTCCGGGCTTTTCATCACCATCGCCCTGGTAGGCGTGGCCTGTTCACTGCTGGGGCGCATGCTGGGCGATGTCGGCCCCTACTGGACCATCGCCGTAGGCTTGGTGCTCATCTACGTGGCGCTGGACATGCTGGGCGTGGCCTCCTGCAAGCTCTCTGGGGGGCTCATGTCAAAGCTCAAGGTGCGTGGGATTTTCGGCGCGCTGGTCTTGGGCCTTGGCTACGGGCTTTTGTCCGGCTCCTGCACCTTCGGTTTTTTGGCGCCGCTCCTGGCCGTCATCACAGTGCAGGACCAGGTGCTCACCGGCGTGGGGCTGATTCTGGCCTTTGCCCTGGGACACTGCCTGCCCATCGTGGTGGCGGGCAGTTCCGCAGCTCTGGCCCGGCGCATCATGGAGCAGCGGGTGTTCTCTGGCGGCAGCCAGTGGGTGCGCCGCGCCGCTGGCGTGTGCGTGGGCCTGCTTGGCATTTACTTCATCGCCCGGCCCTTTCTGGAGTCGGGCATAGGCTAACGCAGCGAACGACGCTGGCGCAGGGGGAAATATGACTGAGCACGAAGAACAGGGTTCCGGATGTGGACATCAACATGGCACCATCACGGTGGTGGACGATTCCGTGGGCCGGAGCCTGCGTCTGGCCATGTGGCTGAACCTGTTCATCCCCCTGTGCCAGATCGTCGGCGGCATCATGGCCCAGAGCATGGCCGTCATCTCCGATGCCGTGCACAATCTCGGCGACTTCACCTCCCTTCTGGTGGCCTACGTCGCCCACCGGATAGGCAAGAAGGACCCCACGGAGGACTACACCTTCGGCTATCGCAGGGTGGAGGTGCTTGCGGCGTTGCTCAACGTCGCGCTTATCTTCGGCGTCTGCCTGTTCATCCTTTTTGAGACTGCCGTCCGGCTTCAGTCTCCACCAGAGCATATCTCCGGCGGGCTGGTGGCCGCCCTCGCAGCCATCGGCGTCGTCGGCAATGGCTTCTCTTTCCTGTTCTTGCGGCGTGAGGCGGAGCATAGTCTGAACGTGCGCGGCGCCATGCTGCACATGCTGGCTGACCTGATGACCTCGGTGGCCGTGCTCGTCGGCGGCCTCGTGATGCTCTATCGCCCTTGGTACTGGCTCGACGCGGTGCTCTCATTGTTCATCGTCGCTTTCATCATCAAGAGTTCCTGGCCCATCCTGATTCAGGCCGCGCGCATCCTCATGGAAGGCACCCCGCCGGGTATGGAGTTGGAAGTCGTGCGGCGAGAGCTTGAGGCCGTCTCCGGCGTCGAGAACGCGCACCACTTGCACGTCTGGAACATCGGGCCGGACACCTATTCCTTCACCTGCCACATCGTGGTGCCGGAGCAGGCTCTTTCGGAAACCAAGCCTCTGGGCGAACAGCTCAGAGGTCTGCTGGCCGAGAAGTTCCATATCCTCCATGCGGTGTTCGAGTTCGAGCACCTGCCCTGTGGGGAAAACGACATCTTGTGCAGGATGGGAAAGAGCGAACCACAGATGAGATGAGATGTTCTCTCAACGCATATTGAACTGGGGGAATGCCGTGCCAGGAGAAACTATTTGAACAGCGCAGGCGTGTTAAATGATGACCACCTTCAAGGAATCGACCGTACTGTTGATCACCAAGCTCGTCATGTTCGTGAAAGCCAACTCTTTGTACGAGTTAATCCAGTGTCATGCCTTGAGCGCATTCTGAGTGCTGTGTGGACGACGCCCTAATGGAACAGCTATACAGCGCAATCATGCACAAACAACGCAACGTGGAGTTCACCATGAAATACCCTGTCCTGGGAGCTATTCTTTTCAGTCTGCTGTGCCTAGCCCAGCCTGCCGTTGCTGCGGAGCCAATGAGTCTGGATACCTACGTACGGGAGTTCAACTACGAGACCCGCAAGATGATGAAATGCTCAGGCAAGGAGCTCTTGACCATGCTGATAAAGAAGGAGGCTGTGCTTGTGGACATCCGCTTCCCTGAAGAGCATCAAGCTTGGGGACCCAGCTTCGCGCTTAAAATCCCCCTCAACGAGCTGCCCGCCCGCTTGAACGAACTGCCCAAGGACAAGATCATCGTCACCGCCTGCCCGCACATCGACAGGTCGAATATCGCCATGGTCTACCTTTCCACCAAGGGGTACAACGCCGCGTATCTGGTCGGTGGGCTAGTGGGCCTGGCGGAGCTTCTACGCGGGGACGAGGCCAGGGACTTCATGTCCTCGTTACAGGGGAAAGCCCAGGCCCAGGGCAAACAGAAGCAGGCCAAGCCCTGATTCAGACGGCCTAGCAGACCGGTTTGTCGATGGGTTCACCTGTGCCTGCGAAGAGGTGCTATTAATTCATGGTGGTTATCTATAAACCCAGGTTGGCCCGCAATGCTGCCATCTGCTTGACCAAGGAGGGAAATGTGGCTCTCATTGAAATACGCGATGTGTCCAAGGTCTATGCGTTGGGCGAGGTCTCGCAACAAGCGCTGAAGGACATCTCTCTGTCCATCGACAAGGGGGCTTTCGTCTCCATCGTTGGGCCTTCCGGCAGCGGGAAGACGACCCTCCTGAATCTCCTCGGATGTCTGGACAAGCCCACAAGCGGAGAGGTCTTCATCAACGGAACGCGCACCGACCAGCTCAACCGCAGAGATGCCGCTCGGTTTAGGGGCGACCACCTCGGCTTTATCTTCCAGTCCTTCAACCTCATCCCGGTGTTGACGGTGTTCGAGAACGTTGAATACCCGCTCCAGATGATCAAGGACGAGCCGCAGTCGATCAGGCGGCCCAAGGTGCTGGCGATGCTTGAGGCCGTGGGTATGGCCGAGCACGTCAGGAAACTCCCTGACCAGTTGTCGGGCGGGCAGAGGCAACGCGTAGCCATCGCCCGCGCCCTGGTGGCAAGCCCCAAGCTGGTTTTGGCAGACGAGCCAACGGCGAGCCTGGACCATGTCACAGCGCACAACATCATCACACTCATGCGTGGGATGCGCGACACCTATGGCACGACCTTCGTGTTCTCCACCCACGATCCGCGAATCGTCGGGGAGGCCGAGACGAGAATTGCTCTTGAGGACGGGCAGATTGAAGGCACCACTCAAGAGGAGGCAGTCTCATGCTGAACATCTTTAAACTCGCTGCCCGCAACCTGCGCCGGTACCTGCGGCGCACCTTGCTCACCGTGCTGCTCATCGTGCTCGGCGTGACCCTGGTGATCCTCTTCTCCGGCCTGTCAGGCTCCTTCAAGTCCATGATGATCGGCATTATCACCGACTCGAATCTGGGGCATCTGCAACTCCACCGCAAGGGTTACGTGGCCTCCATCGACACCCTGCCTCTGAACTTCAACCTGAAACCGGCGGAGTATGCTCAGCTGCGGGAGAAGCTGGATACAGACCCGCAGATTGCGGGCTACGCCCCACGCATCAAGGTTGGGGCCATGCTCAGCAACTTCATGGAGACCACCAGCGTACGGATCACCGCCATCGATCCGGACAAGGAACTGGTGGTGTCCCCGGCCCTGCCGGACAGGATCAAGTCCAAGGCCTGGAACAAAGCGAGGCACCTGCTCGGCCCTGGTGAAATCCTGGTTCCGATGAAGATCGCCAACGCCCTGAGCATCAAGGAAGACGACGCCATCGTCCTTGTGGCGACGAACCGAGACGGCTCCGTGAACGGCCTCACCTTCAAAGTGGTCGGTCTGGTTGAGGACGTCGCAGGTCCCCAGGGAAAGGACGGCTTCATCCACCTCCAGGACGCGCGGACTCTGTTGCGCATTGATGGCGAGGAAGTGAGCGAGGTGGCTGTCCGGGTCAAGGACTTCTCCAGGCTCGAAAAGGTGCGAAAGCATCTGGCTGCTGGGATTGCAGACGTCAAGAACCCAGGCGGGAAGCCCCTGTTTGAGTTGCACAGCTGGGCCGAGTTGACGCCCTTCGCCACCATCGCCAAGATGATCGACCTGCTGACCGTGACCATGAAGATCATCATGATCGGCATTGTTCTCATCAGCATCCTGAACGTCATGCTCATGTCGGTCTACGAGCGAGTGAGGGAAATTGGCACCATCGCGGCCATCGGCACTTCTCCCATGCGCATCATGGGGCTGTTCCTGGCCGAGGGCCTGTTCCTCGGACTCATCGGCGCGACCATCGGTATCGTTATTGGTGTTGGCGGGATCGCCCTGCTGAACCTGTTTAAGGTCCAATTCACCTTCGCCCAAATGAATCTCGTCTTGGCGCCGACCATTCAGGTCTCCGAGATTCTGACGGTATCCGCGACGGTGCTGTTCATGGCCGTGGCCGCGACGCTCCAACCCGCCTGGAAGGCGAGCCGCATGGAACCTGTTGATGCATTGAGACACGTTTAGCAAGCGAGGCTGAATCATGATGATGCGACGCATCTTACCTTTTGTTGCAGCAATGCTTCTTCTCTCTGTCGCTCCAGCTCTTGCGGTGGACGGCGCGGCATTCCTCAAGAAGCTGGATGAGAACCTCTACCCCCCGAGTTATGAACTCTTCCGCAAGATCATCGACGTCCAGCCCGACGGGAGCAAGCGAGAATTCACGCTGTATGGCATCCGCAAGGGGACGGACAAGATCGTCTCGCTCTTCCTTGCTCCAGCCAGCGATAAGGGCCGGGTGACACTTCGCCTGGGCGACAACATGTGGCTGTACATCCCGTCCGTGGGCAAGCCTGTCAGGATCACGAGCTTGCAGTCCGTGACCGGAGGCATCTTCAACAATTCTGACATCATGGCTTTGGATTATCATGTGGAGTACACGTGCGAGGACATCCGCGAGGAGGGTGACCGCTACGTGCTGAAGCTCAAGGCGATCAACGCCACGGTGGCCTATGACCGGCTGGTGATGGAGGCCGACAAGAAGCGGGCGCTGCCTACCAGGATTGAGTGCTACGCAGCTTCCGGCATGTTGATCAAGACGCTCTACTTCAAGGAACTCAAGGAGTTCGGTCCGGGGTTCTTCCGGCCATCCGTCATTGAGACGGACAGCCCCCTGCACAAGGGCTACAAGTCTTACATGGTGTTTGCGAAGATCCAGAAGCGGGTTTTCCCGGATGAAGTGTTCACCCTGAACTACCTGCCCAATGTCGAAAGCCTGCGCAGATAGGCCGGGAGGAAACCGCCGCCCGCAGCCCTGGCCCTGGGACAAGACCCTGGGCCAGGTGCTGCTTGCCGCCCTTCTTCTGCTGGCGTGGCCCGCAGCATCAGCCTGGAGCGCCGAGCCGGGCGTGGATAACGCCACGGTGGGTCTCGACTTCGATATTCCGGAAGTTGAGAAGAAGCTCTTTGAGTTCGGCGGGTATCTGGAAGCCAAGGAAACCGTCCTGGGCCTCAACAAGAATTCCCTTCTCTACCGGCAGAAGTATGCCGGACAGCAGACGGCGGACCATCAGTTCGTCTCCAACCTCACGGGAAAGCTGGAGGGCAAGGCACAGGCAGGCATTGCCTCCGCCTATGCCCGATTCAAGCTTGGCGGTCAGAAGGATGTTGCCGGTGGCTGGGTCTGGGACAACACCTTTGAGGAGGCCTTTGTTGCCTTGAAGCCTTCGCCCTCTGTCACGCTGGAGGCGGGCAAGCGGGTCATGAAATGGGGCAAGGGCTATGCCTGGAACCCTGCGGGCTTCGTGAGTCGCCCCAAGGACCCCAACGACCCGGAGGAGACCCTTGAAGGCTATGGCATGCTGAACGCCGACCTGATCAAAAGCTTCGATGGCCCGCTTCAGACCATCGCCTTCACGCCCGTGATCATTCCTGTCACTGATTTTGGCAATACGGAGTGGGGGAAGAGGGGGTCGTTCGTGGGGGCGGCCAAGCTGTATTTTCTGTTCATGGATACGGATATCGATCTGATGCTCCTGGCTGGGGAATCGACGACCACCCGCACAGGCTTCGATTTCTCCAGGAACATCACCAGCGACTTTGAAGTGCACGGCGAGGCCGCCGTGGAATTCGACGCGTCCAGGTCCATCACCGACAGCCAAGGCAACCTGCGCCAGGAAAAGCTGAACGCCTGGAGCCACCTGCTCGGCCTGCGCTACCTCAACAGCTACGACACCACGTTCATTTTCGAGTATTACAGGAACGGATTGGGCTACTCACGGTCCGAAATGAAGGACTACTACTCGTTTGTGCAGAGCGCCCTTGGCAGCTTTTCCGGCGGCAATCCCGCCCCACTGAAGAAGAGCAAAAGCTACGGCCTGACCTACAACCTTCAGAATGTCATGCAGGACTACCTGTACCTGCGGATCAGCCAGAAAGAGCCGTTCGACATTCTCTATTTCACCCCAGCCATTACCAGCATCTTCAACATGAACGACCGCAGCTTTTCAATTTCGCCGGAGTTGGTTTACTCACCAACCACGAACCTAGAGTTTAGGGTCAAGACGATGTTCACTTTCGGCAGTGCCGACACGGAATATGGGGAGAAGATCAACGGCAGCAAAACAGAATTGCGTCTGCGATACTATTTCTGAAAGCAGTTATATCTTACAAACATATTGTGTTTGCCAATTCGAACGTCAGGGTATCAATTCTGGCCTCTTCTATCACCCCCGGGAGTGTCTTCTTCCGGTCCGCTCACACTGCTGGTCCTATCCCTCCCTTGAGTTTTCTAGGTTGACCACTTGGCTATGCTCGCCCCGATCCTGCGCCTTCTGCATGATGCTCCCGGCAGTGTCCGAGGCCCTGCGCAAGGTCTCATCCGCCAAGTGCGAGTACCTGGCAGTCATGCGCCCATCAGAGTGCCTGAGGAGCTTCTGGACCACGTAGAGGGACGTGCCCCGCTGGATGCTAGGCGTGATGCGTAGACGTGCCTCCAGGCGTGAGGGGGGGGAACTGGGCCTGCAATCTTCCACTGACTCCAAACATATGCCCACCCTGCCTAACCCGATAAACAGCAGTCCTCGTGGCGGGTTGACGTATACAAAAATCAGGTATATTTACTACCAATGACATGGACAGTCGAATTCACCGATGGAGCAGCCAAAAGCGCCGCGAAGCTGCCGGACCTGTACCATGGCGCGCTGCTTTCATTAGTGCGAGACATCGAGGAATACGGCCCCGTGCGAGGCAACATGCCGAATTATAGCAAGCTGGGCCAGAATCGCCACCATTGCCACTTGAAGCGTCGGGGCAAACCTACCTATGTGGCAGTATGGGAAGTGATCGACAAGATTTGTAAAATCGTGGAGGTGACGTATGTTGGGACACGCGAGAAAGCGCCCTACTGAGGTTGTGGAACTGCTCTTCCGTGTGCAGGCCGACAAGGTTGACGCTGCGAGGAATGCCGTTGCCCCGTTTGAAGTCAAGGAAGCCACAATCCCCTGGCGCGAGGCGCTGGGAGTGACGGACGATGAAGTGCCAGGCCGTGCCCTCCGTGGCAGTCGATTCAGGGAAGGACTTACCCAGAAAGAACTTTCCAGCCTGACCGGAGTACCTCAGCGTCACATCTCTGAGATGGAGAATGGCAAGCGGTCCATAAGCAAGGCCATGGCGAAGCGGCTCGGGGAAGCGCTCAAGGTCGGTTACAAGGTTTTCCTGTAGCCCCACTCATACACACACAACCATGACGACCCTCGGGAGCAATCTCGGGGGTCTTTCATTCCCCGGAGTAGCGTAAGGCAATCGGAGCCAGGGTAAGTCGTAACCACGTTGGACCACCCTACCCGCGCCCAATAACTCCCGAACGATTTTGCGGGCGGGTCTGGTTTGATCATCGTAACCCTAAATTGTCGTGATGACGATGCAGGGACAGAGACAGGAGGGGGGGGGTAGCCAGACCAGATGGTTGTTGTCTAGGGGTTGGAATATGGGTTGGAATTGTATTCACATCCAATTCTGCGCTACATCATTCATGCAATTATTATTGGATAATACGCGATAAATTTATCAACTTTAGCCGGGGGGTTGCAGCCTCCGGCCTTTTTTGTTTTTTTGAGGGGGAGGCTACGGGATGCGCACGAGGCGGAAGCCCAGGTTGCCGCCCCGGGTGTCGCGCGCGAGGAGGCTCCGGAAGGCTGCACGAGCGTTCCTCGGCTCGTTGTGAAAACTGCCGCCACGGAACACCCGGAACGACCCGCCGCCAGTAACCACGGGATTGTCCTGTGAGGAGGAAGAGTAGGTGCCGTAAACGTCCTCGACCATCTCCCAAACGTTGCCGCTCATGTCGTACAGCCCGAGGCCGTTCGGGGCCTTGGTGCCCACTGCGTGCGTGGAGTCGCCGCTGTTGCTCGTGTACCAGGCCACACGGTCAAGATCATCACCGCCCGCGTATTTCTCCGGCCTGCCGCCGCTGCGGGCTGCGTATTCCCACTCCGCCTCGGTGGGCAGACGGAACTTGATCGAGCCCTGCGCGTTCAGCTTGGAGATGAACTCCTTGGCATCATTCCAGGAGACACGCTCCACCGGGTAGTTGTCGCCATACTTGGAGTCGGAGGGGTTGTTGCCCATCACCCGCTGCCACTGACCCTGCGTCACCTCGAACTTGCCCAGCCAAAAGCCGGAAAGCCGGACCGAGTGCAGCGGCTTCTCGTAAGAGTCACAGTCACTCGTCCAGGAGCCGCAGCCCATCTCAAAGCTGCCCGCTGGCACCCACTTGAACTCCATGCCCGTCGCCGGGTCGGTCCAGGAGTCGCCCGCTTTGGGCTCAACTGGAGGCGCTAGCGGCTCCTGCTTCGGCCCTGCGCCCAGGGCCAGTTGCTGGCCCGGCACGAGCAGCGCAGGCGCGGCCTGGTCTGAGCCAGGCCCGGCAAAGAAGAAGTCGCCCATGAGGCTGGAAGACTCCCAGGGCGTCTGCCGCTTGCCCAGCTTGGCCGAGTCCGCCGCCACGCCGATACGCGTATGCTTGAGGACGTTCTCGATGGTCAGGCCCGGGGTGCGCAGGTTGCGCAACAGGTGGCTGGTGTACAAGCCATTCTTGCCTGCGCCATCGGCGGCCACGTCGCCCGGCGCGGTGGCGAAGGCCACCAGCGAGCCCGAGGGCGCGTCCATCTTGGCCAGCCCGCGCGACTCGCCCCGGAAGCTGCGCGCAAAGGGGTTGTTGCGGCAGGCGTCGAGGATGACGATGTTCAGGCCGTTGCCCGCGTCCTCCATGCGGCCCAGCACCT
>PHAR01000009.1:211441-276694 GCA_002840405.1 Deltaproteobacteria bacterium HGW-Deltaproteobacteria-8
TGCCCCAGAACTGGTCGATGGCCTCGTTCATCTGACGCAGGCCCGCGTTCTCGCGCAGGATGACCTCGAAGCCCACGCTACGGAGCGCGGCCGCCATGTCGCGGGCATCGTTGGCCGGATTCTTCAGCGGGGCGGTCTTGTACGCGCCGTTGCCGATGATCAGGGCCACGCGCCGCTCCGCAAAGGCGGAGGCTGACAGCCCGAGCACGAGACTAGCGAGAACGAACAAGGCAAGAACACGCTTCATGGCGCCTCCTCCGGCAGACGGATCCTACTCCACCTGAATCCCGTAGCCCTTGAGCTTCCGGTACAGCGAGCTCCTGTCCAGGCCCACGGCCTCGGCCAGCTTGGAGACGTTGCCGCCGAACTCGCGCAGCTTGGCCTCCAGGAAGCGCGCCTCAAAGGCCGCGCGGGCCGCCTTCAGATCCAGCGGCCCGGCCTGGAAGGTGTCCGGGATCTCGTCGTCGTCGGCAGCAGCCGAGACAGCCAAAGGGGCGGAGGAAGATGCGGCGGCAGGGGCCGCGGCCTGCATCGGCGCAGCCGTCACCGTGGCCTGGCTGGTGATGTCCGGAGGCAGGCGGTCCGGGGTGATCTCGCGCCCGCCCGCCAGGATGAGCATGCGCTCCACGAAGTTCTTGAGCTCCCGCACGTTGCCCGGCCAGGGGTAGGTCGTGAGCACGGCCAGGGTTTCCGGGCTGAACACCGCGCGCTTGCACCCGCCCCGGCGCGAGAGGGTCTCCACAAAGTCGTCGATGAGAAGCGGGATGTCCCCGATGCGCTCGCGCAGCGGCGGCACGGTCAGCGGGAAGACCTTGAGCCGGTAGTACAGGTCCTCGCGGAAATTCCCGCAGCGGATCTCGGCGGGCAGGTCCTTGTTGGTGGCGGCCAAGACGCGCACGTCCACGGTGATGGTCTTGCGCCCGCCCACGTGCTCGAAGCGCTGCTCCTGCAGGATGCGCAGGATCTTGGCCTGGGTCTTGAGGCTCATGTCGCCGATCTCGTCCAAAAACAGCGTGCCCCTGTGGGCCAGCTCGAACTTGCCGATCTGGGCCTTGTCCGCGCCGGTGAAGGCGCCCTTCTCGTGCCCGAAGAGCTCGCTCTCGATGAGTTCCTCGGGGATGGCCGCGCAGTTCACGGCCACAAAGGGCATGGCCGCGCGCAGACTTTGGCCGTGCAGCAGCCGGGCGGCGATCTCCTTGCCCGTGCCGTTCTCGCCGGTGATGAGCACCCAGGCGTCGGTGGGCGCCACCTGGCCGATCATCTCACGCAAGGAGTTCATGGCCGGGGAAGCCCCGGTGAGGTGCACCTCGGCCTCGCCGAGCGAGTGGCGCAGGGCCATGTTCTCCTGCTTCAAAAGCGAGAACTCCAGGGCCTTGTGCGCGGCCAACAGGACCTTCTCCAGGGACAGGGGCTTCTCGATGAAGTCAAAGGCCCCGTGCTTGATGGCCGCCACCGCCGTCTCGATGGTGCCGTGCCCGGAAATCATGACCACGGGCAGCTCGGGCCGGTCCTCGCGCAGGCGCGAGAGCACCTCCAGGCCGTCCAGGCCGGGCAGCCAGATGTCCAGGAACACGAGGTCAAGGGCCTCGCCCGCGTCGAGGAGCTCAAGGGCGCCCTCGCCGGTGTCGGCCTCGACCACGGCAAAGCCCTCGTCCTCCAGGATGCCCTTCAGGGAAAAACGGATGCCGGACTCGTCGTCCACCACCAGGATGCGCCCTTTTCCACTCATCAAGTCCTCCGTGCCAACGTCGCGGTCATTCTTCTGGCGCCAGGGGCGCGGAGCGCTGGGAGAAATCCGAGGGAGACGCGGGCAGGCAGATCTCCGGGGCCTCGAAGGTGAACCCGCCGCCGTTCATGAGCGCCAGGCAGGCGTCAACGCACTCGGCGTCATAGGTCCGCCCGCGCCCGTTCGTGATCTCCTCCAGGGCCAGGGGCAGGCCCAGGGCGGCGCGATACGGCCGGTGCGAACTCATGGCCTCGACCACGTCGGCCACGGCCAGAATGCGCGCCTCCTGCGAAATCTCCGTGCCCTTGAGCCCGCCGGGATAGCCGGAGCCGTCCAGGCGCTCGTGGTGCTCCAGCACGCTGCGCGCCACGGGCCAGGGAAAATTCACCTCGCGCAGGATCTCGAACCCCACCTCGGAGTGGCTCTTCATGATGCCCATCTCCATGTGCGAGAGGCGCGCCGGCTTGGACAGAATCTCCGCCGGGACGTAGACCTTGCCGATGTCATGCAGGGTGCCCGCCACCTCCAGGCCCTCCAAGGTCTCCAGGGGCAGACCAAGCTCCCGGCCGATGGCGCAGGCAAGCCGCGCCACGCGCTGCTGGTGCCCGGCGGTGTACGGGTCACGCTTCTCGGCCATGCTGGCCAGGGCGCGCACAGTCTGGCGGAAGGCGGTGCGCAGGGCCTGCATGCTGTCGCGCAGGTCCTCCTCGGATTTTTGCCGCAGGGCCACGTTGCGCAGCACCAGCACGCGGCCCCGGAACTCGCCGCGCGAGCCGGACACCGGCGAGACCGACAGCCCCACCGGGATCTCCAGGCCCGCCTGGGTGCGCAGCAGCATGTCCTCGCACATGGGGTGCGCCGCGCGCGGGGAGCAGATCTCCTCCAGGCCGGTGATGGGCAGCCGGGTGTCCGGGTCCAGGATGCTGAACACGGCGGGCACGTCCCGGCCCAAGGCATGCTCCGGCTCCACGCCCAGCATGGCGGCGGCCGCGGGGTTCAGGTAGGTCACGCGGCCCTCGGTGTCCGTGGAGACAACGGCCTCGGCCAAGCTGCCCAGGGTGGTGGACAAAAGCTGCTCGCTCTCCTGCAGCTGCGTCTCGGTGCGGGACTTGTACAGCGCCACCTCAATGGTCAGGGACAGCTCGTGGTCCTTGAAGGGCTTTGTGAGATAGCCGAAGGGGTCGGTGTGCTTGGCGCGTTCCAGGGTTTTCTCGTCCGTGGCGGCAGAGAGGTAGACCACCGGCAGGTTGAAGCGCTCGTGCAGTTCGCCGGCCGTGTCGATGCCGTCCATGCCGCCGCCCTCGAGCATCACATCCATGAGCACCAGGCCCGGCCGCACCGTCTCGGCCAGGGCCAAGGCCTCGCGGCCGGTTCCGGCCAGGCCGACGACCTCGTAGCCGAGGCGCTCCAGGCTGGCCTGAATGCCCAGGGCCACGATGGCCTCGTCCTCCACCACCAGAATTCTGCCTTTGCCCATGTGCGTCCCCTTAAATACAGCGGCTAGTTCCGGCCCAGCACATTGGCAAGAGCCCCAGACAGGCTGGGGTGCCTGAACCTGTAGCCTGCGGCCAACAGCCTGGTGGGTTCCGCGCGCACACCCGAGAGCAGCACCTCTTCGGCCATCTGCCCCAGGAGCAGCTTGAGCGCGAACCCCGGCGCGGGCAGAAAGGCCGGACGGCCCAGGGCCCGGCCCAAGGCTCGGGCGAAAGCGCGCGAGTCCACAGCCTCGGGCGCAGCCAGGTTGAAGGGGCCGCTGAGTCCCGGCGTGGCCACCAGAAAGGCGATGGCCCCGACCTCGTCGTCCAGGTGGATCCAGGGCACCATCTGCGTGCCTGCGCCAAGAGGCCCGCCCAGGCCCAGCTTGAACGGCGGCAGCATCTTGGCCAGCGCCCCGCCCCGGCCCAGGACCATGCTCGTGCGCACCACAATCCGCCGCACGCCGAGGGCCTCCGCCTCCAGGGTCGACGCCTCCCAGCGCCCGGCCACCTGGGCCAAAAAATTCGCGCCCGGGGGGGCGTCCTCGCCCACCGGCTCTGGTCCGCGCGCGCCGTAATAGCCCACGGCCGAGGCCTGCACCAGCACGGCCGGGAGCACCCCGGCCTGGCGGAGGGCGTCCATGACCGCAGCGCCAGCGTCCAGGCGGCTTTCCAGGATGCGGCGCTTCTTGTCCGGGGTCCAGCGGCCGTCGGCGATGTTCTCCCCGGCCAGGTTCACGATGGCCGTGTCCGGCGTGATGAACTCGGCCCAGCCCGCGCCGGTCTGCCCGTCAAAGGGCACGCCGATGATCCTGGCCCCGGGCGCGCCGAGCCCCAGGGCGGCCGGGACCCTGGCCGGATTGCGCGAGGGCACGACGACCTCGTGCCCCTGCCCGGAGAGCAGCCGCGCAAGCGCCTTGCCGATGAACCCAGTGCCGCCGAGAATAATAGTCCGCATGGTGTGGTACGTACGCGCAAACAGACGTGAGGGCAAGCCGTCCGCCCTGCGCCGCACCACAGTCTGCGGCCCTTCCGCCCCATTAGACAGCCAGACAATTATGCCGTACAAAGGCTCTCGCCCCAAGCCGGGGCATATCCCCAGAACACGGCCCGGACAGCCTCCGGCCCAAACGTGCGAGACCATGACCGACACCAACTTCATTCGAAATTTCAGCATCATCGCGCACATCGACCACGGCAAATCGACCTTGGCCGACCGCATCCTGGAGTTGACCGGGGTGGTTTCCGCGCGCGACCAGAAAGCCCAGTACCTGGACAAGATGGACCTGGAGCGCGAACGCGGCATCACCATCAAGGCCCAGGCCGTGCGCATTCCCTACACCGCCAGGGATGGCCAGAAGTACATCCTGAACCTCATCGACACCCCGGGGCACGTGGACTTCTCCTACGAGGTCTCGCGCTCCCTGGCCGCCTGCGAAGGCGCGCTGCTCGTGGTCGACGCCTCCCAGGGCGTGGAGGCCCAGACGCTGGCCAACGTCTACCTGGCCCTGGACAATGACCTTGAGGTCGTGCCGGTGCTGAACAAGATCGACCTGCCCAGCGCCGAGCCCGAACGCGTTGCCCGCGAGATCGAGGAGGTCATCGGGCTTGACTGCACAGACCCGGCGCTGGTCAGCGCCAAATCGGGCCTGGGCGTGGCCGACCTCATCGAGCGCGTCATCACGCACCTGCCGCCGCCCAAGGGCGACGCGGCCGCACCGCTCAAGGCGCTTATTTTCGACTCCTGGTACGACACGTACCTGGGCGTTGTGGTGCTCTTCCGCGTGCTCGACGGCACCATCAAGAAGGGCGAAAAGATCCGCATCTTCTCCTCGGGCAAGGATTTCGAGGTCATGAGGCTCGGCGTGTTCTCGCCAGAGAACATCGAGATGCCCGATTTCGGCCCCGGCGAGGTCGGCTTTTTGTGCGCCAACATGAAGGAACTCTCCGACGCGCCCGTGGGCGACACCATCACCAAGGCCGAGAACCCGACCAAGACCCCCTTCCCCGGCTTCAAGAAGGTCAAGCCCATGGTCTTCTCCGGCCTGTATCCGGTGGAGCCCAACGAATACGAGATGCTCAAGGTGGCCCTGGAGAAGCTCCAGCTCAACGACGCCGCCTTCAGCTTCGAGCCGGAGACCTCCAAGGCGCTGGGCTTCGGCTTCCGCTGCGGCTTTCTCGGCCTCCTGCACATCGAGATCATCCAGGAGCGCCTCGAGCGCGAGTTCCAGGCCCGGCTCATCACCACCGCGCCCTCGGTCATCTACAAGGTCAAAACCCTCGACGGCCGCGAGCTGCAGATCGACAACCCGAGCCTTCTGCCCGATCCGAGCAACATCGCCGAGTTGCACGAGCCCTACGCCAAGGTGGAGATCCACGTGCCCAACGACTACGTGGGCAACGTGCTCGGCCTGTGCGAGGAAAAGCGCGGCATCCAGAAGGACATGAAGTACCTGACCGCCTCGCGCGTGGTCATCACCTACGAGATGCCCTTCGCCGAGATCATGTACGACTTCTTCGACAAGCTCAAATCCACCACCAAGGGCTACGCCAGCCTGGACTACGAGATCGTCGACTACCGGCAAAGCGATCTGGTGCGCCTGGACATCCTCATCAACACCGAGGCCGTGGACGCCTTCTCGGTCATCGTGCACCGCGACTCGGCCTACAAGTTCGGCCGCAGCCTGGCGGAGAAGCTCAAGAAGAGCATCCCCCGCCAGATGTTCGAGGTCATCATCCAGGCCGCCATCGGCAACAAGATCATCGCCAAGGAGCGCGTGGCGCCCTTCCGCAAGGACGTCATCGCCAAGTGCTACGGCGGCGACATCACGAGAAAGCGCAAGCTTTTGGAAAAGCAGAAGGAAGGCAAGCGCCGCATGCGCCGCATGGGCAACGTGGAGATCCCCCAGGATGCCTTCCTGGCCGTGCTCAAGGCCGGCAGCGACGACTAACCCAGCCGCAGCATCCGCGACGAAAACAACCGCGCGCCCCCCAACCGCGCCAAAGGAACACGCATGAATCCCAGATGGCTCAAGACGCTCAAGGAATATGTGGAGGCGCTGCTGGTCGCGGTGGTGCTGGCGCTGATCATCCGCGCCTTCGTGGTCCAGGCCTTCAAGATCCCCACCGGCTCCATGCTTGAGACCCTGCAGATCGGCGACCAGCTGCTCGTCAGCAAGTTCCACTACGGCCTCCGCCTGCCCTTTTCCGACAAGGTGCTCATCCCGGTCTACGAGCCCGCGCGCGGCGACATCGTGGTCTTCGAGTATCCCTTTAACGAGAAGCTCGACGCCAGCCGCCCGAACCTGAAGGACGTGGACTTCGTCAAGCGCATCGTGGGCACCCCCGGCGACACGGTGGAGATCCGCGCCAAGGAGGTCTTCGTCAACGGCAAGCTGGTGGACGGCCCCTACATCCAGCACACCCGCGAGGACGTCGAGGCAAACCCCCTGCCCGAGAACCATCCGGCCGTCACCGTGGACCCCAAGACCTACTTCGACCACTGCGAGGACGTGACCACCGCCTGCCGCTCCAAGCGCGACTGGATGCCCAAGATCACCGTGCCCGAGGGCAAGTACTTCTGCATGGGCGACAACCGCGACGAGTCCTTCGACTCCCGCTACTGGGGCTTTGTGGACCGCGCCAGCATCAAGGGCAAGGCCATGGTCATCTACTGGTCCTGGACCGGCCCGACCAACGTCCGCTGGGAGCGCATCGGCCGCGTGCTGCACTAGGCCCGGCAAAGCCTCCCGCCGATTGGACACCAACGGCCCGTGCCAACGCGCGGGCCGTTTTCTTTTGTGCCGCCCGCACAGACCGCCCCGGCCCGGCGAAAATCTCTGGGCAACCACGTCCACATCGCCTAATCTGAAGGCACCCCACGCACGGCCGGCCCAGCGCCGCGCGCAGACGCTTCTTTCATCGCCGCTCCCCATCAGGAGGCCAGCCGCATGAACTGGACCGCGCCCATGAGAATCCTCGTCCTCCTGGCCCTGCTCGCCCTCCTGCCGGGCACGCCTGGGGCCGCCGCAAGCGACATGCGCACAGATGCGCCCGCCAGCGCCGGGCCGGTCATCAAGCGCGGGCTCGTGGTCCTGGTGGAGTTCCCGGACGTACCCCATGACGACAACAAGGAACTGGTGCGCACGCGCTTTACCGGGCACCTGGGCCGCTACGTCGGGTCCATGTCCTACGGCCGGGTCGCGCTCAGCATCGACGTGACGCCCAAGTTGTACCGGCTGCCGGAGCCCGTCAGCCGCTACCGGATCTCGCCACGCAACCTCGAGGTGGACAAGTCCCGGATCCACAAGCTCATCGACGATGCCCTCGACGCCGCAGGCAAGGACGTGGACCTCTCCCGGTACGACTTCATCGCGCTGATGCTGGGCGCAAAGGTTTCGGAATACGGCATGGTCGGGCTGTGCGGCTATCCGGGCATGCTCGGCTGGAGTACCGAGGACGCCTTCCGGACCACAAGCGGCCGGGAGGTGCGCGGCGGCGTGGCGATCTTCACCAGCCAGGCGCACCTGGGCACGCTGTTCCATGATGTCGCGCACATCCTCGGCGGGGTGAAGGGGGGCAAGCGCATGGTGCCCTGCCTGTATGACCACGACCTGCAGGCCAAGCCCGGCCCCATGCGGGAGACCTTCCTCGGAGCGATCATCAACATGGGCTACTGGGACCCCATGTCCTGCCATTTCCACAAGCGGGAGCTCCCCCCGCCAGGCATCTCCTCCTGGACCAAGCTGCGCCTGGGCTGGCTCGATCCGGCCAAGGTCAGGGTCATACCGCCCGGGCAGACGGCCGAGGTGGTCCTTGGCCCGCTGGAGGACGGCGGTTCAGAGACCCTGGCCATCAGGATACCCGTCGACGAGAGCACCTACTACCTCGTGGAGAACCGCCAGCCCCTGGGCTTCGACCAATTCCTGCCGGGCAGCGGCGTGCTGATCATGCGCGCCGACGACAGGGTCGCCGAGTGCCGGTTCGGACGCTCGCCAGTCAAGCTCATGGACGCCAACCCTGCTATCCCGCGCCTTGAGGGCGCGGCCTTTGACGTTGGCGCCAAGGCCGTGTTCCAGGACACCCGGAACAACATCACCATCAGGATTCTGGAAAAGGTGGGCAACTCCTACAGGATCGTTGTCGCCCGCGGCCAGTAACCACGCCAGGCAGGGCCGCACGCCCCGGCCCCGGCGGAAATCTCTGGGCAAAGTCCGCGAAATCGCTTACGCTCTATGCGTCAACCGACGCCAAGGAGCCCCCCTGTGATCGCCAAAGTCCGCACCGCCGCCCTGCTCGGCATCGAGGCGCAACCCGTGTCCCTTGAAGTCGACCTGACCCGCTCCGGCATGCCCGCCTTCACGCTGGTGGGCCTGGCCGAAGGGGCCGTGCGCGAGGCCAAGGAGCGCGTGCTCTCAGCCCTCAAGAACGCCGGGTACAAGCTCCCACCCGCGCGCATCACCGTGAACCTGGCCCCGGCCGACCTGCGCAAGGAGGGCAGCGCCTACGACCTGCCCCTGGCCCTGTGCCTGCTGGCCGCCAGCGAGTCCATCGACGCCGGGCGCCTGGGCTCTGAAGACATGGAAGCGGAAGGCCTGGGCGGCTGGTTCCTGGCCGGGGAGCTCTCGCTGGACGGCGTCTTGAAACCCGTGCCGGGCATCCTGCCCCTGGCCATCCTGGCCCGCGACCAGGGCGCCACCGGGCTCCTGGTGCCTGCCGAGAACGCGGCCGAGGCCGCCGTGGTGCAGGGCCTGCGCGTGTACGGCGTGGACAGCCTGACCCAGGCCGTGCGCGTCGTCACCGGCCCCCTGACCGGAGAGGACGCGCCCGTGCCCGCCGTGGTGGACGTGGACGCCCTGTGGGCCGGGCAGGCCTGCGCGGAGGGCGACTTCGCCGAGGTCAAAGGGCAGGACCAGTCGGCCCGCCGGGCAGCGGCAAGACCATGCTCTCCCAGCGCATCCCCACGGTTTTGCCGCCGCTGACCTTCGACGAGGCGCTGGAAGTCACCAAGATCTACTCCGTGGCCGGGATGCTGGACCGCGACGCCGCGCTCATCGTGCGCCGGCCGTTCCGCTCGCCGCACCACACCATTTCCGATGCGGGCTTGATCGGCGGCGGGTGTGACTTTTGGCAATAATTGCGACTCGCGTGGAATTAATGCGACAGGCAAATCAGCATATTCACACGACCATTTTCACTGAGTACCGAGTATAGGTATGTGGGCTGGGCCCCGAGGATATTTATGAATTTGAAGCTGAACTTCGATATTCAAAAAATTGCTAGGACAGTAAGGCTTGATGCTTTGAAGGGATTAGCGCCAAACTCTATAGCCTACTGGTACTGTGGCATTTATAAGAACAGAAGGAATGGTTGGCAGCCCAATGTTCTCGTTGGTTTCAGAAATGTACAAAATGGAAATATTTCTGATGTTATGGATATGCGCCCAATACCAATAGACACATTAGGGCAGGTTGCGATAGGGACCATATGGACTGAATGCGTTTGCCAATCGATTGTGAACTATGATGTTTGGGATTTCGACTTAGACTTTAGAGATGGGAAATGGTCATTTGTTTCCGCTTACGATTCAATTATAAATCATATGAGGTCACCATTTCCTCAAAGTATACACCGACTCGCGATTGATATGGACAAAAATTGGTTGATCAAATTTGAACTACGCTCTGGTGGACAGTTGCTTGTCCCGTGTCTCGAGTTTTTCTCTAGATGCTATGGTCGTTCACAGGAACTCAACCGAATCCTGGCGACATTTCCGTGGATGGGATCTGCAGAGGCTCACAAGAGTCAGTTATACGCCCCGCTTGATGAGCCTGAAGAACCAAACAAGTGGAAGGTTAAACTCAGACAAACACTAGTCAATGGCGACACAGTCTTTCTCGCTCATGCGAAATATGATCCCTACACTGAAAGAGCCGCCAAATCGATCTATGGACAAATTGAAAGCACTTACAATCCAGAAAGTAGGTCGCCACTTTTCATTCAGGTTCCTCCATGGTTTCAAGGTCCAGCCGAAATCCGGGCTAGAGGTATCTGGTTCGATAATAAGCGTTCCTTTTTGGCTCTTCGTATTATCGGTTCGAGTGACCCAGATGGAATTGTTATCACTCGCGACAGAGACAATTCAAATAAAATGGAAGGGGTTGACCCTGAGGCCTTCGGCGAAGCTTGGACTGGGGCGATCAAGAAGGGCCTTGTTCGCCCACCCGACATTGTGGACTTAACAGGGGATTTGGAACCAGATCGCGAAGCAAGGAATGTGGAGGTCTTTGATGATGATTTTATAGTTATGGGGGTACCAAGGAGAATTGTGGACCGCCATGGAAAGAAAGTCACGAGAACTTCCGGTATTCAGCGAAATGGAACTAGTGTTTCCGTCTATTCAAGCGGCTGCCAACATGGCTCCGGAAAAGGTGTCGGGCACGCCTCTATTCATGCCAAACCAATTATGGAGTCGCATGGCACTCTAATAGACATGTGGAATGCCGTACGGCATCTCCAAACCGCTAATCATAAAATCATAACCAACGTCGAATGGTTTACGTTTGAAGATGGCTATCAATCTACGGCGCTTCCTGGTCTGATTGCACTTGACCCACGCGAGGAATTCAAAGGGCAAAATATTCCAATCGAAACTAGACATTGGCCATATATTGATGTCGCGTCGTTAACAGCTCGCGGCGTTTTGGTCATACGCCTGACGGTATCTGGAAAACATGTCCACATCATAGAAATCCAACGCAGACCTCGGACAAAACTGGACGGGGAGGGGAAATATTGTGTAGCGGAAGAATCATTCCAAGGGCTCGTAATTATATTCAGAGATGAAAGGCTCTTGACTCAAAAGCTCGAAAGAATTTTAATTGATATTTGCTATGTCCGTGGCATAGTAAAAAAAATCACACACACTGCTGATAAGGCAGAAACATTCGTACATAAACGGGGTGATCAAGAAGAAGTACCTTGCGAGGCCACGGTGCGCAAAGCGCTCAGCAAGGCAGGCATCAAGCTATAAAGCTACAGGGGAGCCTGAAATGAACTCGTCAGTCAAACATATTGAAGACCTTCTCCTGGCCTCAGTGACATTATAAATCCCATTGGATTTCTTCTTGGCGCAGGCTGCCCCCGTTGAGCCCGTATCATTTTATGATGGTAGGCCTTCCTGCGCGGAGAAAGCCACGAGCTTCAAATTTGGCCAACTTGGCAATCTTACTGGGTGCTGCCAAAGAAAGACGCCTGACCTCGTTTGTGGGGCACTCGCAGCCTGATGCGATGGCGATTAGGCGGGAAATGGCGACCGTCGCCGCGAGAGCGCTCACATAGGGGGCGGCGACGCTGGCTCCAGCGACCTTGGCCATTCCACAAGTGCCGATCTCCGCTTCGAGGCGCTGATAGGGTGCGTACCCCTGAATGGCTTCATCTACAGCTTTATCATTTTCTTCAGCAAAGTGTTTGTCGATCGGGCGAACATTGTCGAACACCGTGACCCTATAGCGATCGAAATCGGACGATGTCCGACCAAGTCCGGCATCGACGATGCAGTGAAAGCCAATCCTGGCCATGGATTTACGGGCTTCGATCTTGTCTACTCCTGAAAGCGCAATGCGTGGATCTCCATCTTCGAACTGGTCGCAGCCGTGAAAGCGCCGATCGATCCTCCTGACGTCAAAGCCTTTAGCCAAGGCCCACTGCTCCGCGACCTTGGTCTTGAGTTCCCCATAGAATTCATCCTTGACCAAAACTGAGGTGGCCCAGTTTTCCTCGTCGACCTTGTCACGATCCTGAAGGACGAGCGAGACGTCGGCCGGATTTGAATAGGGTAGCGCCGCGAGTGCCCAGAGAAAGGCCTGCCCGAGGTTGCCAAGGCCTATGAGCCAAAGTGCGCCCGGCAAATACACCTCAGTGAAGGGTGGTGCTTCCTCACCCGGACCGACAGGCCATAGATTGGCTTCGCACCAAAGATCGACACAGTGCCCTCGCTCCGCTTCAAAGGCTGCACTGACGGCAAGGGCCGCTGCCGCAATGCCCGCGAGCGGGTTGTCGTCATCACCTAACACAGCCTTGCCGGTTTGAGCTGTCCCCGCGCGCCAACCGTTCCACCACGTCGAGATTGCCCACACACCACTTGGGGTTTCGGCAACACCGATGACGATTATCCGAGATGGGGGGGCGTCGAGGGTTGATGCCCCCAACGAATACACAGCCTCGCGAAGATTTTCAGCCTTCAGCGGAAAGGCTGCGTTCAAAGGCTGATCGATCGCCCCCGTCACGCTTACACCCCCAACGAAGGTGCGGCGCCCTATTGCAACGGCCGTAAGGACAGCAGCGTGAGCAGCAGGTGAGGTGGCATCAGTTGAGACTACAACTTCAAGGGTTAGCTTCCGCAGCTTGGCTTGAGCTTCATCAAAGGTGATGTTTTCGCTATCTACAAGAATTTTGGCAAGGCGAGCAATATGTCGATCTAGGGCCATGGCCACCATCCTATGTGAAGAGCCGACGGGTTATCAAAACTGTGATCCTGCCATTGGCGGGAGCCAAGATATTCGTAAACCCCGATCTCCCCAGGCAAGGTTGCCCGAGAAGCAAAATATGGCAGGATAATTGCCAGATGGTCGACTTCGGCAATGATCGGGTTTGCTCTGTCGGACTCACTTTGCTGGAAATTGCCTGGATGGACATGGATGTCTGCGACAACGGTGTGCCCCGTATTTCGGCAGTGCGCCCAAAGGTCTCCGAGTCTGCGCCCATCAATCTTGACGTATCCCGTTCTGAGCGCGTTGGGGTCAACATCGTCGTAGAAAACAAACTCCTGAATGCGGCGAACACCCCTTTGGGTTCCTAGGAGAAATGCGCCGCTTTCTCGGCGCCCCCCAGAGCGTCGCTTAAGCTCCGCGACGCCAAGACGCCATATTTCACGGTCGCATATGCATCTAGGAGGAGGCCCGAAGAGACTGCGTACGAGAGTTGCTATTAAGGATGACATAGAGATCCTCGAAAATGAAAGAGAGGTGCCGTTCAGGGTGCCACGCGAGATGTGGAAACTCTACCGCATTGTTATTGTGTGGACCGGTCTTACGGTCCCAAGGTCGGTATATGGTTTCATCCCCCCATCTCTGAAATGTTCTCAGAACCCTAGGTCCACCCTGTGGCCGCCGGTCAGTGGCAAGTAACGCGTTCAGTCCATGGTCCCATATCTGAACCATGGGGGCCTGGCCGGGGTAGTTTGATAGCTCGGCGCGAAATCCATACTCACTCGGGCTCCCGTCTACCTCAGTAGCCGCAATCGCGAAGTCCAAGACAGGGAATTCGAAACAGATAACGCGCCAACGTCCCGCATCTTGGCCGCTGATGAAGTCGAGTTCATCCAGATCTGCGGCTGCGCGGGAAGCACTGGGGTCGACGATCATGAGCAGCTCCCATTGGCGATATCACCGCGGACAAGGTCAAGGGCGAGTTCGCGGTGAGCCCCTGCCAAGTGGCCGATATGCTCGCTTTCCTGCAGCTCCTCCCGCTGCCCATGGCGAGCCAATCCAAGTTCTGTCGCCAGGCTCGAGTCGATCTGGTAAACCTGAATCGCCCACGCGAGGACGTTTTTCACCGTCGCGTTCCGCTTGAAAGAATGAGTGTGCTGGCCAGCCTGGTAATAAACTGTCACCTCCACCGCCCCAGCGTGGTGTACATGGTGACGACGCTTGTGAGGGTAGTCAGCCTCAACCAAGATGACCGACGCCAGCGGCTCGTCTTCCCCCTCGCGGAACAGGATCAACTCCTCAACACAACAACCACGCTCAGCGGCGACGATGTCGAGGATATCAATCACCCTTCCTCCAAGCTCCAACTCGACTATCCGCTCTTCGGCGTGTCCCGTATTCACCGAGATGGTGATCGTGCCATGGGCTTGCGCCTCACTTCCCACTCCCCTGCCTTCTCCATTTTTGCCATGATTATCAGTCATTTAAATCATCTCCAAGGGCGGTTCAGTGCCCAGCTTGCGGATGGGGTCCATTCCCCATTCGCTCTGTGGCGAGATTTAAGCCCGACAACGCCCGTTGTCAATATGAAGCACGAAAATTTTTATAAAGTTTGTGACAATCACACGGAAGGTCAGCTTGACACACTTTGGGAATGGAATTAGTTTACAAGAATGTCAGACATGGAGATTTACCGTCGTATTGGCAGGGTAGTAGCGGAGCGCCGGGTGTCTCTAGGCCTCACGCAGGGCCACGTTGCTGAAATGCTTGGGCTTTCAAGGGCATCTCTTGCGAATATCGAAACCGGACGCCAACGAATCCTAGTGCATCAACTCTTCGCGCTTGTGACTGCCCTTAAGCTTAATTCGATCCTTGACCTCGCGCCCGAGACATGGGCCCCTGTAGAGCCATTGCCCAAATTTGAGGTCCGTGGCTCCCCCTTAAGCCCACGACAACAATCCGGGGTCGAAGGTTTACTGGCTTCTGCCTTAGCAAAGGTTAACCCGAGGAGGCGTTCGTCATGAGTCGAGCGGCCAACAAAGGCAACGCCCAGAAAACGGCGCGCAATCTGCTAGTTCAGTATGGCATCAAAGCTACACCCGTTCCAGTTGAACGCATTGCGAAATTACTCGGCGTGCGCGTGGAGTATGCGCCGCTTGACGGCGAATTGTCCGGCTTGGCGTGTATTCGAGACGGCGTGCCAATCATTGGGGTCAACACGCTACACGCACCAAGCCGGCAACGCTTTACAATTGCCCATGAAATTGCGCATATACTGCTTCACAAACATGAACTCGAGCAAGCAGTGCATGTTGATCGCGGATCTCTGCGCCGCGACGCCCTTGCTTCGGCGGGCGTTGATGCTACAGAAATTGAAGCCAACGCGTTTGCGGCTGAATTGCTCATGCCGACCGACCTCCTTCTGTCTGCGCTTGATGGCCGTTCTGTTGATTATGAAGACGATGAAGCCGTGGCAGCATTGGCAAAGCGCTTCAAGGTGAGCGAGACCGCCATACGGTTTCGGTTGAACTCGCTTGGAGAGCATTCGTGAGCTACGTCATTTACGATGTCGAAACCACTGGATTGACGCGGTGTTTCGATCAGATCGTACAGTTTGCTGCCGTCCGCACAGATGACGCGTTGAAGGTCACGGATCAGTACCACATCCGCTGTCGACTGATGCCTCACGTTATCCCGTCACCGGAAGCACTGAATGTGACGGGGCTTCGAATAGAGCAACTCGTCGATCCGTCCTTGCCCTCGCATTTTACGATGGTCACGGAGATTCGCCGCGTATTGGAGTCCTGGTGCCCGACCCTTTTCCTTGGCTATAACTCTTTATCTTTTGACGAAGAATTCCTGCGTCTAGCTTTCTATCAGTGCTTGCACGGTCCATATTTGACGAATGCACCTGGAAACGCGCGGGCTGACGTGCTCAATCTGTGCCGCATAACCGCTGCCCTTCGGCCAGACGTTATCAAACCCGCGACAAACAAGGAAGGGCGCCCGGTTTTCAAGCTTAAAGCGCTTGCTGAAGCAAACGACATCGTTGTTCCACTGTCACACGACGCAATAGCGGATGTAGCAACGACGCTTGCACTGTGCCAACACGTTAGAATGCGTGCGCCTGAAATTTGGTCGCAGTTTCTCCGGTTCAGCAAGAAGGCAAGTGTTGAAGCTTTTATCACTGAGGAAGATGCTTTTCTCGTTTCGGAAACCTTCGGCAATCACCATCGCGCTCGAGCCGTGACTCGCATTGGCAAGCATAGCGAACAGGCAACAAAGCATTACTGCCTCGATTTAAGCGCAGATCTTGAGGCGATTCGAACCATGCCGGACATTGAGCTAATCCTCCTCTGCCAAGGAGACGCTCGGCCAATCGTAACAATCCGCACGAATGCCGCACCGACTCTATGGGCACTATATGACGCAACGCCAGATCAGATCGCCCCACTCGACGAAACCGAAATCGTGGAGCGGGCGCAACTGATTCGGGAAGATCAGCCCCTTATGGAGAGGCTCTGCAAAGTTGCGCAAGCCGCTGAACCCAGTTACCCGCCGTCGCCACACGTTGAGGAACAACTATATGGGCATGCCTTCCCTTCGCCTCAAGACAAAACGCTCATGCAGGATTTTCACGAGGCTCATTGGGAAAAGCGAGTTGAACTAGCAGGGCGATTTACTGACATGAGATTTCGCCTCCTCGCGGAACGACTAATTTATCTCGAAAGACCGGGATTGCTCGAAGAGAACTTGCGGCTGGCTGCTGACGAGGAGCTACGAAACCGCGTCATGGCTCCGATCAGCTCCAAAGCGCGTTGGCGTTCAATTCCAGCGGCGCAACGTGACTTGGAAGCTTTCATTGAGAAGGATCTTGAGGGTGACCAATTGGCCAACATGGTGGGGTATGGGGAGCATTTGCGGAGACGCGCAAGCGAATACTCGTAGGGGTGCGGCATGGGGAAAGGGCCTGATAATGAAGTGATCAGGGATGATTTCAGGCGGCCTGAGGACGGCTTGAAAGACCCGGAGCGCTTGGCGAAGTTCCCGAGGACTTTGGAGTTGCGCCTGCTAAATCGGACACCCCGCCAACCGTCAACTAGAATAGAAAGCACAACAGCACCCAGTGACGGCAAGGGTGAAGGCTCTCCACGGCAGGTCAGGGGTAACATGAAGGCTTTCGTTGAATTCGCCTCAAAAGCGCAAAATGAAATGGACCATTTCGTTTTGTCACTTGAAACTAACCCAAGCAAAATATTACTTATTAATGCCATAATTATGTTTGATGAATTGCTAAGAAACGGCCTTACGCGAGGCTTTGGCTATAGAAAACGCAAGCTCCCCTACAAATTCGGCGTTCTCCTTTCAACAGCAGAAGTTAGATTTGGAAATCAGTTCAACTTTGAACACTGGCAACTGTTAAGGAATCTATCAGAAATGCGCAATCATGTTGCGCATAGGAAATCGAGCAATATTCCATTTGGAGCAATTATCCCGAATGTGGTTAAACATCGATTCCATGAAGAAATTCTACAAACAAATTTTATGGAAATGCTAATTCCAGAACTTTATGACCTTTGGAAACAGCTTATTACATTAGTATACACACTAATTTACGCTAATGTAATGGCTAGAGTTGAACTATCAGAAAGTGAAGCATTCGCAAATGACGCGAAGGCTATTTTTGATTATTTCATTGAGTTGATTAACAGCCCGGAAGGTAAGGATATCAGGAAACAGCTTGATGAGATAATGCGTCAGCCTAGTTAGTAAAGATGGAAACGTCTCCAGTCCTCCCCTAAAACCCCGGAATGAGCACCCAAAGGACGAAGAAAGCCTTTCGGCCTCGCCTCGCCCTCTAGTGAGCTGACCTGCCTGCCTGAGGCAAAACCTGAGATAATTCTCACGCCCAATGGTCCAAGGCTGGGGGCATCTTCACCAACCCGGAGTCTCTACTCCTAGCTGGCCCTAAAACAGGGGGACTTTACACCCCTGACCCTACCCCGCCGAGTATACCACCCGTAAGTTTGGCCTCTGGCCGTTCAGGTTTTCCTCATTCATGGCTCTTGCGAATTCCTCTGGGGCCAATCCGCCAAGTGCGCTGTGGGGCCGAGCGTGAGCCATAAAGCGCAACAAAAAGACAACCGTTTCGAACGGAGCGCTGAGGGTGAAGTCGTCACTGGAAGTGGTCATTGAGTCGGTGCGGTATCCCCAGAAATCAGCTGCATTATCGAGGCGGAAAGGGCCTTATCCTCAATTACGTAGAACAACCCTCCACGTCCGTTTTGGCTGCTCTTGCAGTTGGGGCCAGAGAGGGCTCCCTGCTGGTTCATATCCCCAAAGATAGCCAAGGGGTTGCCTCCTGAAGTTGCAACACCGATCTTTGCGTGGTTGAAGTTCGATCCGGGACCGCCCTTCAAGTTGAACTTGCTTCCTCCCCATTGCCCTGATGTCGCAATGGCAACGGCACCGGGCTTGCCCAGGTAGTCATTCCAACAGTCGATTGACGTTGTGTCAGTAGTTGATGGGATGGTCGGCCGAGCCCACCATGTTGCCGTGCGGAGGGAAACGCCTCCCAACATGGCCGATATCAGTTGCCACGGGGGAACGTTCAGATTGGATGGCTTGGAAATTAGGGTTACGCCGCTGCTCAGTTGAACCTTCGTGGTCAATCTCCCGGTGGTTTTCTTTCCAAGTTTGGAAACCAGGGATTGTATCTCCTGCGGACCACCGTTTTTTACGATTTGAGCGTTAGACGGGTTGGTGACCACGCTGGCATTGATTAGAGCGTTCAAAACCTGAACAACATCATCTTTGTTCAGCCTTAAGGCGAAAAAGTGTTGGCTAACCAAAACGTTGTCATCTTTGATGCAGCCCAGAGTATTTCCGTCGCTGACCCTCGGATTGGCTTTGCTTCCGGAACCCGGCCAGGATGGAGTTGTTACCTGCATCACAAGCCCTTCACCGGATTCGTTCCAGGCAAGCAGGCCCTTTGAGTGTCCCCAGGGGCTACTACAGCTATCGGTACAACCTTTGATGGGGGGATCGCCATAAAACTGATCATTCCAGACGACGTAGCTGATTTTACTGCCATAGACCTCGTCGAAGGTAGCCCCCACGGGATCAGCCAGGGTATCGCCGACGCATCCCTTGCCCTGCTTCAAAGTGGGACTTTCGTTGCTAGCGTAGAGGTATTGCTGCCCATAGGTGTAATTCTGGATTTCCCCGCCAAAAATACAGGCTCTCGTGTCTCTCTCCGTCCCGCATCCCGGAAATACTTTGGCATTGAGCTTAAAAACGAACCACCAGTCTACCGGGTGCCCCTTTTCCACTAGAGGGGCAATCAACGTGCTGTTGTGAGCTCGGGCTACACCACTCGCATTCTGCCATACGCCGGACACCACCAAAAAGAACGTCATGATGCCAAACACCGCGAAACGGCGTATACCCTTCCAGCTCTTGGTATTCATGATATTGCCTCCAAAGTTATATTCCAAAGGATAAACTGTGGCCAAAGAGGCTGGTGCGATCCAAGTACCCCGTGGCCTGGGTGGCTCTAGATACAAGCTTATACACCATGCCACATCCAGAGAGCAAATGGCAATTGGCCTGCCCCACCCTAAACCTGAGCCAGAGATTCTGTTAGTCTCTGAGCCATGGAGGGAACGGATATGGCTGGAAAAACAGGCACCAGAGCAGATAATCGCCAAACTTCGTAAAAGGGAAAGTGACCTTCCCCGTCTAGTACCCCGTCACCGCCTCACTGGCTGGACAGGTCTTGAGATAGGGCTAGATCTATCTCCTATGGTTGGCGGGGTGTCCGGTCGAAACGGGGGCTACTCCACACTCCCGACCTCCCTGAGTTGTCGAGGCATCTGCTTTTGTCATGTTCAACGTTGCAAAACGCAGGCGCATATCGTATTGGCAGCATAAATATCGTACGCGGAATGCCCCGCGACTGAAGCACTAATTGGAGGTAAGACATGGGTGGGTCAGGACCAAATGCGTATCCCCCAGGCTCCGCGAGTGACTGTGAAGACATTCGGTTCAAGGCTTCTGTGAATTCGCCTCAACCGGAAGCCCTTGACGATCTCGAAGTCGGGGATGTGCTCACTATCAGTGCGACAGACGACGAAGAAGGTATTATCGTTTGGAACGATGATGAGGAAGTCGGCACTTTGACTGGCACAATGGTGGCCAAGATGCTCAACTGTATGCAGTCTGAATATATCTTCCAAGCTACTGTCCTCGAGATATCTGAGGGCTATTGCCTGGTTCAGGTTGAATTAGCATGAACAAAATAATAACTGTAGTTGGCGGCTCGTATATTGAAGAGTGCTGTTTCCCTGAATTCACCATCTCACGCGGAAGTGGTGTACGTGCAGCATGCATACTCAATGGTCTTCGTGACATAGTTGAGCTGAACACCGTCCTTGGTCCTCGGTCAAGGTCCAGATTTCAGAAGATCACCGCCAAAAAAGGCATCACCCTTCACGCTCGTGAAGGCACAGCCGACATCTGGTTTCGCTACCGCCACCCCCTCGCCAAGCCAACTATATTCCAAGCGAATCTGTCCGTTGCGCAGAAACATCATATCTCAACTAAAGATGCTCTCGTATTCGGGATGATTGAAGGGCGTCCGCAGGTGACCGCAAACCGAGTCGTATACGACCCTCAAGACGGGCACAGATCAAAGCCCTTCGATTTCAACGAATCGACCGCGAAGGAACTGGCCATCGTAGCGTCATTATCCGAAGCGCAGGCGATCACCGGTGAAAGAAACACTGCGGATGCCGCGACCAAATTGCTCTCAAGTCCTTCCTGTGTAGCTGTTGTCATCAAATGCGGCCCTCAAGGGGCGCTGGTTGCTACGCCCACTTCACAACGATGGGTTTTTGCTTTTCCATCAGAGAACGTGTGGAAGATTGGCTCGGGTGACGTATTCTCAGCAGCATATGCCCATGCCTGGCTGGCAGAGGGGAAAGATCCGTTAGAGTCAGCATGGTTTGCGTCGCGGATGGTCACCGCCTATGTCAATTCAAGGCAAGAGGCATTCACGCCCGAAGAGATGGGCCGGATACGGGCGGAGGCCGCAACCGCAGTTCTACACAAAACGATGCCTGCAGCGCGCGAAATCCCAAAGGGACAAATATACCTCGCGGGGCCTTTTTTTACGACTGCTCAGCAGTGGCTTATTGATGAAGCACGCTCTGCGTTTCTCGATATGGGGTTCAGGGTGTTCTCGCCCGTCCATCATGTCGGGAGAGGAGGGGCAAATGAGGTGGCACCTGCAGATCTCATCGGGTTGGACGACAGCTCTCTAGTTTTCGCAATACTAGATGGGCTGGACTCGGGAACGATCTTTGAGGTTGGCTATGCCCGAGCCAAAGGAATTCCCGTAGTCGGCGTTGCTGAAGCGTGTGATGACAATGCGTTAACAATGCTGCACGGGTCAGGGTGTCTTATAACACACGATTTCACCACGGGTATTTATACAGCGTGCTGGAAACTGATGAACGATGTCTGAACTCTTATTGCTTTCTGGCGGGATTGACTCAATCTGTCTTGCGGCTTGGCGTCGACCAGCATGTTGTCTTACAATCGATTATGGGCAACGTCCAGCTAAAGCTGAGTTTACAGCTTCCACTCAGGTATGCAGAGCGCTCGGGTTAAAACATGAGACCCTCAATGTGCCCATCGGACATCTCGGCGGTGGAGTTATGGCGGGTTCGCTTCCCATTGCCGCTTCCCCTCATATTGAATTCTGGCCATTCCGCAATCAATTCCTCATCACGCTCGGCGCCATGTATGCGCTACGCTTTGGCTATGCCAAAGTTCTCATAGGAACAGTGCTTTCAGATCGGCGTCACGCCGATGGTCATCCAGAATTTGTGAAGGGCATCGCTGAGGTCATTCGCGCACAGGAAGGGATGGTCGAAGTGGAGGCCCCCGCGTTGAACTACGGAACAGCCGAACTCATTAGATTGTCCAGCGTCACGCCAAATGTGCTTGGATGGGCACATTCATGCCATACCGGAGTTCTGGCGTGTGGACACTGCCCCGGTTGCAACAAGCACTCAAAAACAATGGGGGAAATCGGCTGGAACCGCTAATTAAACCTCCAGGCGACATTGTTGCGGTGTCGGCTCGCCACTAGCACTCTTTTTGCGATTCGCTTGCGGAATCCGTAATCTACCCAGCGCGCGGATCGGGAGTTGGCCGGCATCACGCATTCCATCCCAAATAAGGCAGTCCAATACAGCTGGGCGTAAGCCCATCGCCTGGCAAAAGAGTAAAAAGCGTGCTTCCATACCGCAATAGTCCTTCTCGACGCGGTCGCTGTCTTTAAACAGTCCGCATAGCTTGCCCGCCCTGATTAAGTGGATGTCGAGGATTGCGACATCATCGCAATCTAAAACGTTGCGTGCGACCCAACTGGCAGTCTTGTACCCGACACCTGGCATACCGAGCAGTTGGTCTCGAAGCCCCAAGCCACTGTCCAGGCGAAGCGGCTCCTGGCGAACAATCCTCATGGCCGATGCGAGATACTTTGATTTCTGATTCGGATATCGGTAACGCAAATGACGGCCACCAACCACGAGCGGCGCGTTCAAGACTGATACCCAGGCTTCTTGGCGCGTCTCTCTTGCTGCAACAAGACCAGCGCCCCCACACCGCTCATACGCAGCGGTAGCCATTTCAGCTGTGATACCATAACCGCCGAGCAAACAAAACACCAACTCCTCGACCACTCCGTCGCGAGCGCGGTAACAACTCGACGGTTTCGTGTCTAATTCCGCCATCCAAGCTTGAGCCAGCCAGTAGGCTGGTGTGAACAGATGCCAAGGGTCTCCCCATTTCATACCGGGCAGAATCTGTTCTTCAGGGCAAGGCATGGCTCTTTCAACAAGCTTCTCGCCAATGACGAGGCTGACCATTCTATTCATTCCGATCCTCCAAGCTTCGCCCGCAACCACTCCAACAAGCCAAACTGTTCCGGGAGGGACAACTCCGAAACCCGTCGTTGTAACCGTGTCGTACGGCGTCTGATGATCTCTCGCTGACGATATCCATCACCGAGATGCCATGCATCGTGCAGTTGTTGAGAAGGCTCGAAATTGAGCCAGACACATTCCTCACGCATTCCGGTATGCGTCATTGCGGCGAACGAAACTCGCCTCCAACTGTGAAGCACTTCGGCGTACAATGGGTTATTGTAGCCGGACACCATGACCATGCACTTTTCCCGCTTCAGGCATTCCAACAGCCTGATATGATCCGCATCCGTGTAGTCATGCCTGTAGACGCGCTCCCGGCGGCGTGTAGCCCGGACATAAGGAGGGTCGGCGTAAATCAAGGCCGACTGTTCAAGTGATGCTTGTTCAAGCCACCCCACAGCGTCACAACAAACGAGTTCACACGGTTGGTTGGGTGCCTCAGCCCAGCGCCTGAAGACCGTAGGATCGATTTCGATGCCGACTTGACGTGCAGCAGGACGCTTGTTGCGCATCACAGCTCCGCCGCCAAGATGCGTCTCCACATAGGTCGTGTGCGGGGGCATCAGGTTAAGTAACCGTGGATAGGTGCGGCCCTTGCCGCCTGCGTATGCCATGCGATTAGCATCGCCAGAAATGGCGAGGATGTCAATGTCGTCTACGCACTTCTAAACATCTTTATGCGGTCCTAGAAAAGGGGACTTTGCAATCGGGCAACCAGATTTGCGCGACTGATATGCCGCCCTTACGGGCGGCGGGGGCCACACCCCCAAGAACTGGAAAAAAACAGGCGCCCAGGCGATGGTAAACCATTGCGGCTCTAGCTAATCAACTGGAAAAGAAACTGGAAAAAATGCGGCCTGTGAGGGTCAAGAGTGAGGGCGCACGGCAAAAAATAGTGCCGTTTTTCTAGGATGTTATCCAGCACTCAGAAAACAGCCGCCCCGCCCCCTACCGGGGGCTATCGTCGCTGCGTTCCGCAGACAAAAAGCCAGGTCGTGACGAATTTCGCGCCAGGACGCCCCCAGGAGCGTTTTGGCTTCCAGGGACCCAAAGGACCGAGAGGCCGAGAAGCGCGCGCTCCGGCCCTCCTGGGGCTCCTGGTGAAGTGTTTCAGAGGGGTTGGGCTAGAGGACTATTTGCCAAGAGCCTTGAACTTGGCAAGCGCCTCGTCAGAAGTGCAGCCAGCCCGGAACAATGCGCGCAAAAGGGCCTGGTCTTCCGCAGGGACAGGCTGACCTTCAAGGCGGTTAGTGTGAAACCCCTGCTCAAGACGCCACAAGCGTTCCGCGATGGTTGCCCCTTCTACAACCGTGTTGAGCGGTGGAAGAGGCATTAGGGCAACCGCTCCGTGTAGTAGGCGATAATCCGCTCAATGCACGCACGTCGAGACAGCCCGGACCGGACCATACCCCGGAGAGTTTCCAAGCGGTCGTTGACGATCAGCGGCACACCGTGTTGCCCTTCCAGTAGTGCCAGGCGGTTCTCGACGGCCTCCAGGACCGCCAAGTCCTTTACGGGGTTCGGGGTGTCATAGGGTTTGTAAGGCACATTTGACTTGCTGGGGGGAATGATGAACGGGTCTGCCTCCTCGGCGGCGGCAGTGGCGGCATTTCTGATCTTCTGCGCCGGGGTCGGGTTTTCGATGGCGTCAACAATGGCGCAGTACGTCGAAAACACGCTGTCGCTCATGCCGAATCCTCACGAATAGAACGGGTTGGGGTCGAACTGCCCGGCCTTTCCGATAATAGGTCTACCCTTGGAACCCAATACTTTTCACCATTCAAGGTCACCGTGTAGCCCCCATCTTGATGAATTGAAATCTGTTCCTCCGACAGGTTTTTCCCAGCATTCACTGACAGACCATGGAAATAGGCTAGTGATATCGATAGCCACCGCCGATTATTTGTCTTATCATCAGTGCCGACCCTCATCAACTTAAGCATTTTTGCTTCCAGCTGTTGGATTCGGTTCCGCCTCGCTTTCTCCGCGTCAAATTTCGGCAAGGCGATCTCAGTCGCCATCACTTCCCGAAGATATCGCACAAAGCCAGACACAGCAGCCCGCTGCCCCGGCGCTATCTCCAGATACGCAGCCAGTGCTCTTTGGTCTGGCGGCATGACTTCAATCTCCTTGGCTTTAAGCAGCAAGGCGGCGGCAGGCGACAACGCTAACCGTATCGAACGAAGGGTCGTTTCACCCTTCAGGAGGTTTCCTTGCAACGACTTGTGATAGCCATCCAAAATCGCCCTCTCCGGCGATACCGCTGGAAATATATTCAGGGTGTTTGCGATCCTTCGCTTTTCAGACTCTTCTTCCTTCGCTCCGACACGCACGAAGATAAGGCCTGCTGCCTCCATCCAGCGCATAGCCAGCAAGACTCGGCGAAGACGCTGTGTCCCGAAATGCCTAAGCAGCTCGTCATAACTAGGTATATTTCCCCACTGGTGCCCAATCTCTACGAAAAATGGCAAGTAGCGATGTATAGCCAAGGCGGCTTTGTGTCCGCCAACTTTCCCGCCTAACCAATGGCCAAAAGCCTCGAAGCTCTGTGCCAACCCCGGCGTCGAGAATGCCGAGGAATCCATTTGGATACGCTTTTCAAGCAATCCGCTCCAGTAGCAATTCTGACATTGCTTTCCATATCCTGCAGGCATTGGCGCTTTGCACTTCGGGCAAGGGATCTCACCTTTCTCCAAGCAAGGCTGACAGAGCATGCGACCATCCGGGGCCCTCTGTAGACGACGGTGACGGTGACATGCTCCACATGTGCTCCGATCAGATCGGGAGCACCTTGGGCAAGCTCGGTGCTCAAGGCCTTGACGAAGGGAGCGGGTAAGCTTTGTTGATGGCTGACCACAAATATCGCACGGTTCCGGGTCTGCGAAATATGGGGTGCACGCCTTACACGCGGGGCCATATGGCGTTAATTTTCCAATATTAAAACCTGTCTTTCCGCACCGAGCACACGGCTTGTCACGCTGACACTTTCGACAAACGGCTTTGAGGTCATCCTTCGGTAACCGTGCGAAGTTTCCGCACCTCGGGCAGAGTCGGCGTTTGAAGATACGGGCGTAGCACGTCGCGCAATACCTATGCCCTTTGAGAACACGTGAGAATTTTGCAACGATCTTACCGCATTCGTCGCATTCAAGTTTCGCTTCGGGTGTGCTCTTCAAATCATTCATCGTAGTACCATCTCCATCCTACGTTCGAGCCTCGCCATCATCCGCAACACCTCATGCCGTGGCCGTGGAGAGGTCGCGCCTGGCGCTGAACGCCTTTTCCGCGACACGAGCTTGTTCGGCAAGGATTCCGCAAATTCTGCAATCAGAGCCGGAACGGGCTCACCTTTGCCGCACAACCCTTGGCGGGTGATGCCTGAGCCCTTCAACGCTCTCTGAAAGCTGCCTTTATCTGCAGCGAGGAAGTACCACGTTGCTTCAAAAATTCCTTGCCGGTCGTGGACGCGCAGGAGTTCGAGGCCTGCGCCAGCCATCGTTGGCATGGTTTGCGGTATTGATGCCCCCATGCGGTCGATTAGGCTCATGAGTCCAGTTGTGCCACTCCGGCTAGCTCGCCTAATCAGAGACACGAAAAAATCTGCCACTCCGAGCCACGCTGCCGCTTTCACAGGCCTCCCGAACATTTGCCCCCGCTGTTCGTGCACGACGCGATCTACTTCACGCTGGAAGGTCAGCGCGCTAACCAGACACCCCTCAGGTACTGAATCCCGGAGATCAGCTTTGCAGGTAGGGCATATGGCAACATGAATTGCGTCCGCCCTGAGGCGGTGTGGCTCGATAGGGGCGGCACAATTCCAACACCTATCTGCCAGGGCGCAGTTATGCCACTCGCATCCGGTCTGCCATGCAAAGCGCCAATGGAGCCGAAAATATGGGATGGTGTCGGTAGAAAGACACATTGGGCAGTATTGCTGACCGCTCCTGCGCTTTGTGTTCCGCGCCCCAAGCGCCAAAATCCATGGCCAAATCGCCTTATTAGAAGGCAAACCACCCTGGATACAGCTTGCGACGGCCTGGAGCGTTCCTGCCTGAAAGTGTCTCGTTGAGATGCCGGAGACAAGGGCAAGTTGGCTCAACCGATTTTCAGCAATGGCGCGGTCAGTGTCTCGAGTCCAGGCCCTCCACTTGGGCCAAAATACTCCAGTCAGCGCTAAGGGGTCGCATCCCTGCGCAAGCGCGGCCCGGACGAGCCATGAGGAGAGGATCTCGTCTGGGAGCACCGAAACGGGAATGGCCCAGAGAGGAGCTACGCAACAAGCTCCCGGATGCCACGAGTAGGCCGCAACCATGCTTTGCTCTCGATGACCGTCTTGTCGATCTGTTCCTTGCCCGTCTTGATCGTCTCGGTTGCACATTCCACCAACAGCCGGTGTAAGTTGCCTATATTGCCTTCTGAAATCGTGTACAGCTGGGCTGCAAGCTCGGGCTGATATAGCCGTGATGGCATCTTCAAAGGCAATATTGTCTCGAACCCTGCCAAGAGCCGTTGAAAATCCTCATTTAGCTCCCATAACGGAAGAGCCATCACGTCAAACCTACTCGCATGCTGCGGGTCTGTATGCAGAACGCGCACGGCCTCACGCGTGCCAACCCCCACGATGGGTATCGCAAGCTCGTTGCAAAGCAATTTTAATGCATTCATGACTTCCCGTTGCTTGATGGGAGAGCCCGTTAGCAGGGAATGGAACTCGTCGATAATCAAGACACGTGTATGGCACATACGCAGCAAATGGATAACTTGGTACCTAAGTTTCGAGACCGGGTCGCTCGCCCGGTAAGGAGTGAAGAACCGTTCCAGAATGGAAATAAGCAGCCCTTTTTCATCAGCGCTCGGTGGTGCTTCGGCGAGGATGACAGGCTTCACAGGCTCGGAGTCCTCATTGACATAGCCCTGACCGCACAGTTCACGGAAACGGCGGATGATGGTCGTCTTGCCATTATTGGAATCGCCTACAACCAAGAGGTTCGGCATCCTCGGTCGCTGAGGTTTGTGCATCAACCCTTGGAGGGTGTCCATGATCTGCTGTGCGGCCTTGTAGTTAATCCACCGTGGCTGATCCATGAACTCGATCCGAGCTTTGTCCGGTAACCCCATAATGTGCCGGAAGTCTGGGTGAATGTGCTCATAGCTGGAGATACTCATGCGATTTCTCCGAAAGGCTTGATGTCTCCATCAACCAGGCCGGACGCCTGGACCAACGCTGGTCCGGGTGCCCTAGACTGCCGACCCGGCATGGGGTCGGCTGGTGATACCCTCTTCTCGTGTTCTTTGCGACGCTGAGCAAGGCGGCGGGCTTTCTTGGTATTCTCTTTAGTCTTTTCTACTTCGCTTCGTAGCTCCGTAATCGTCTGAAGGAGTTGGTACTCATTGACGCTGTCTTTTCCTGCTCGTTTGAGGACTTCACGAGCCTGCCGATATTCCCAAACACTCATTGGCGGTAAGGATTGATCGGCGAATGGCACCTTGTAGTATTGGTTCAACGCTGGATCGGAGAACCAGACGACACTTATATCCCTCGGATCGCGTCGAAAGATAAACTTGCGTTTTTCACCCTTCGCATTTGGAGCTTCAGCGTTGATCCAAGGGCGCAACGCTTCAGCATAGTAGGTCATACCCTCAATGGTTACGCCAAAGGCTTGCACAGTGCGCCTATAAGCAGGAAGGAAGTCCAATAGAATGCTAAAACGGTCAGCTGGGCGAGGTGGAATTCCGATACCCTGAACTTCGGAGTTGCCGAAGATACCAATTTCCCACTTCCTCAGCGGAGACATGCCGAGACTAGAGTGCATGCTCTGGTGGTAGACCTTGCAAATAAAGGTCACCAGCCATGCCTCGAACTCCCCCTTGGTCATAGTCGCATATTTCTCCGGATCATACTCGTCCTTCTCCTTAATTGACGAGAAGGTTGTACCCGGAAGGTCGTGAATTTCATTGAGCAGCGTGCCCAACATTCGCTCTATGTGCCCACCATAACGGGGCTGCTTAACCGGCCTGAACTCTAGGTGAATGCCATGCATCAGACACGACTGCTGGAAGGTGTTCGAGCGAAAATCAGCGCCGTTATCGACATGAATAGTTTTAGGAAGACCCCATACTGGCCACTGGGCATCCACTTTATGCAACAGGAGCCATTCGTCTTTTGGTAGGACCGAATGGGCGACGCACATTGCCACCGACGTTTCCGAGGGAGGGTCGAAAGACAGATAGTAACCTGTCACCATGCGAGTATTAACGTCCATCGCCAGCGTGATCCAAGGACGCCCAATGGGCCGCCGACACACATCATCCACCAAAATGATATCGGCAGGCGTATGGTCAATCTGCACCACCGCCAGTGGATAATCGGCATTAGGAAAGCTGCCTGCAGCTGGCAGGAATTTGTTCTTTGCCTTTTCTTTAAAACCTCGCCCACGAAGTCTCTGCTTCTCAGAGACTTTGCTCAAACGCGCCCTGATCGTGCTCGCACTGGGTGCCTCAATCCCGCGAAGCTGGCAGCGGCGAAACACTTCCGTGACAGCCTTCTGCGCCGTTGGGCGCTGGGGCGTTAGGTAGAAATCTTCAATGACTTGCCGAATGACGTCCTCGGCAAACGCTGGAATCCTGGTATTGCCCGGTTTCCATCCGCGCTTCTTCGGGATGAGCGCCGAAACCACGCCATATGCTTTGTACCGGCCAAGCCACCGGTAGAGGGTGGCTGTATCGATGCCCACCTCTTTGGCGCGATGCATAACAGCAGACCTGCCGAGCATCATTTCATTGACCAGTGGCCTGATCGCAGCAAACCGTTGCTCGGCAATCCTCCAGTCTTCGTCTGCAATGTCGGCCAAGTCTTTACCGGAGTCAGAAGATGCCAAGACGGCCTGATTCATCGGACGCAAATCACCGATGCGAAGGGGGCTACTACGGCCACTCTCAACCTCAACGCCAATGACAGACTCGAAATCCAGGACCTGCGAAATGCGATAGACTGCACTACCATGGCAAACAAGGCGCCCCACTTGAACATCGACCCGCTGACGAGTCGGCTCAAATGCTTCGTCGGTGAGCCGGAAGTCTTCATGTTCATTCATCGGTAGGAACCCAAAACTCGGTTGCGTCGTTTAGAGGCTGGGAGATGTCACAATCAAGCTGCCGGATGGACAACAGGTGCCAGATATGAGCAATGCCCTCTGCCCTGTACATGCCCATGAAGTGTCGAGCGAGGATATAGTGGAGCGGGGCACTGCCCATCTGCCGAACATTTTCGACCACCCACCGGCTCTCTTCAACAGGGAATTGCATCCGTTTGTAACGCTCGAGGAACCGTATATTTTCAAACGCCTGATCGCGGATTCGTGATTCATCATGGACGTGGAATGCCCACCCCTGCTCTTTGGCGTGCCGGTAGGCCGACTTCCACTTTGGAAGCCACTCGCGCCAGTTCTTGCGCCATTCCTTCTCAGGCTTGACCTCAACCAACAACGGCTTGGGATAATCGTCATAATGCCGATTGCCGAGGCGAAAATACACCAGATAGTCAGGAGTGTAAGTATAACTCCGGCCATTCACACCGACGAAAGGGATCTGAACAGGCTGAGAAATGACCGCTAGGACGGCTGAGCTGAATTCATTTCTAATCAAGAAGTCACGCTCGAGAGTTGACTCAAACTGAATGGATGTTTCGCCACGGAATGCATACACGCCAGAAACGCTTCTGCGTGTCGGACCGATGCGCCGAGCTAGCGGAGGGGAAATAATTTTGTCGCAACAATTAGCCATAGCTTCAGCTCCCGTCGCAGCAAATCCTAGCGATTCGTCGCGACAATTGCAACACAAAATCGCGCGAAGCGTTGCGCCTCAACAGGCTGTTTTCGCATATATTTTAACATATGACAGCGGGGTCAACCCCCGGCCCGGCGAGGTTTCGCTCGCCCACCGGGGCGTCCTGTTCCTGGACGAGCTGCCGGAGTTCAAGAAGCACGTTTTGGAGGTGCTGCGCCAGCCCCTGGAAGACGGCCGGGTGACCATCTCCCGCGCGGCCCAGGCGCTCACCTACCCGGCGGACTTCATGCTCGTGGCGGCCATGAACCCCTGCCCCTGCGGCTACCTCACCGACGACCGGCACGTCTGCTCCTGCCAGCCGCTTTCCATCCACCGCTACCGCTCGCGCATCTCCGGCCCGCTCATGGACCGCATCGACCTGCAGGTGGAGGTGCCCGCCGTGCCGTACGAGGACCTGAAAGCCCCGCGCGGCACGCGCGACTCGGCCACCATGCGCGCAGGCATCGTCAAGGTTCGGGCCATCCAGGCCGAGCGCTACAAGGGCTCAAACATCCGCCTGAACGCCGACCTCCAGGGCGCGCTGTTGGAGCGCTGGTGCAAGGTGGGCGAGGCCGAGCACAGTTTTCTTGAGCAGGCCGTGCGCCGCCTAGGTCTTTCCGCCCGCGCCTACACCCGCGTGCTGCGCATCGCCCGCACCATCGCGGACATGGAGGACGCGGAGCACATCGAGATCCCGCACCTGGCCGAGGCCATCAACTTCCGCACCATGGACCGGGTGAACGCGCCGCAGGGGTAGACGGCCCACACTCCCGCCAAAGCCGAAAGGGCTGTTTCAGGTTCCTCCTGAAACAGCCCTTTCGGCGCATGATGGGGGTCCGGGGGCCGCTGCCCCCGGCCGCCGGAGGCATCTTCCTGCCCGCCTCGGCTAGCGGATGCCCTTGCTGTTCAGGAACGTGGTATACTTCTTGTCGGTGCCCTGGATATGGCCGATGAGCCAGTCCTTGAGGAAGCGCATGATTTCCATGGTCACCTTGGCCCTGCCGCTTTTGAGGCCCGCCTCGAAGTCCAACACCTGCTGCACGAGCTTGCGGTGGTATTCCTTGTGCTGGGCCGTTTCCGGGTAGCCGTAGCGGTCAAAGTACTCCTCCTCCTGGCCGAAGTGCTTCACCGTGTACTGCTTGAGGCGCTCCACCACGCCCACGAGCACGGCATCGGACTTGCGCGCGCGCATGGCCGCGTGCAGCTCGTTGATGAGCCCCAGGAGCACCTTGTGCTGCTCGTCGATGAGCCGGACGCCCACGGACAGGTCGTCGGTCCAGGTCATAAGCTTGTCTGAGGCCACGGCCGCGAGCTTGCCGCTGGCCATGCCCTGAATGATGGAGTCCAGTTCCTCAGTCAGGCTCGAGATCTCCACCACCACGCGGGTGGAGCGCTCCACGCTCTCGGCGGTCTGCCGCGCCACCTGGTTGACCTCGGCCACGGAGCGGTTGATCTCCTCGCTGGTGGCGGACTGCTCCTCGCTGGCCGTGGCGATGGAGGCCACCTCCATGGCGGTTTCCTGGACGATGGCCACGATCTCCTCCATGTACCGGCCGGACTCCTCGGCCACGCGGGAGCTCTCGACGATGTCCCCGGCGGCGGCGTCCACGGCCACCACGTTCTCGCGGGCGCGCTCCTGGATGCTGTGCACGGAGTCACCCACCTGCTTGGTGGCGGTCATGGTCTTCTCAGCCAGCTTACGCACCTCGTCGGCCACAACGGCGAAGCCGCGCCCGGCATCGCCCGCGCGGGCTGCCTCGATGGCGGCGTTGAGCGCCAGCAGGTTGGTCTGGTCGGCGATGTCGGAGATGACGCCCAGGACATGGCCGATGCCCTCGGCCTGGTTGCCCAGGGTGGTCATGGTCTCCTTGAGGGCCAGGATGCGGTCCTTGACGCGCTCGATGGAGCCCAGGGCCTCGCGCACGCCCTTGGCCCCGGTCTGGGCATTGGTCTTGGCGCGGTCGGCGCTCTCGGCGGCGCTGCCGGTGTTGCGGGCGATGTCCAGAATGGCCTCGTTCATCTGGTCCATGGCCGTGGTGGTGGCGTCCACGCGCTCGGTCTGCACCTGCACGTCGCTGCCCACCTTGTCCATGTTCGCATTGAGCTCGCGCACGGCCCCGAAGATGCGCTCGGCGGAGTCCTTGGCCTTGATCGAGGCGGCGCGCATGTTGTCCAAAAGCTCGGCCAGGGCCGCCTCCTTCTCGCGGCTCTCGGCCAGGGCGGTCATTGTGGCCGCAGCCTCGCGCCCGGCCTGGGCCTCTTTCTCGCGGGCGGCCTCGGCGGCCTTGCCCAGGCTCTCCACCAGGCTGCACAGGGCTTCGCGCAGGTCGGCGAACTCGCTGGGCATGGCCTGGGCCGGGCAGGCGGCGGGCCCGCCCGTGGCGATTCCGCGAGCGTAGGCGCGCAGGGCCTCGAGCGGCAGCACCAGCTGCGCATGCACGGTGAAAAGCAGGGCCCCTGCGCCAAGCAGGACCAGGGCTATCAGCCCCACACGCAGGGCCAGGGACTGGTCAGGCCAGAAACTGAGGGCGAAGAGGGCGCTGGCCGCACCGACGAGGACAAGGCCGGAAGCGGCCAAACGGGCCTTTATGCTGGCCGAAGACTGCTGAGACATGATGAGGCTCCTTGGAAGGGGGGGAGGGGAGTATTCTGGCGTTCTTAGCCGGATCGGTTGAACTTTCTTGTGCGCACATGTTGTTATTAGTAATCATATCCCATCGGCATTTGGGGCACAATGCTTTATGACCCCAGCCGCCCGGCTCAGCGCGTTGACGCGAGCAAACCTGATGCCGTAGGGTTCTCTAATGGTTGATACTCCATACACCACAGATGTCCTGGCCCTGAGGGAAAAGAACCGCGCCGCGCTGTCCTCGGTTCTGGCCGCGCTTTTGCTCACGGGCATGAAGCTTGGGGCGGGCCTGTACACCGGCAGCCTGGGCATCCTGTCCGAGGCCGCCCACAGCGGGCTCGACCTGGTGGCCGCCGGGGTCACGCTGTTCGCCGTGCGCCTCTCGGCCATGCCGGCCGACGCCAAGCACCCCTACGGCCACGGCAAGGTCGAGAACCTCTCGGCCCTGGCCGAGACCGCGCTGCTGCTGCTGACCTGCGTCTGGATCATTTACGAGGCCGTGGACCGGCTGTTCTTCAACCCGCGCCAGGTCGACGCCTCGCTCTGGGCAGCGGGCGTCATGGTGGTGTCCATCGTGGTGGACTTCTCACGCTCGCGCATGCTCTTGGCCGTGGCCAAGAAGCACAACAGCCAGGCATTGGAGGCCGACGCCCTGCACTTCTCCACGGACATCTGGTCGTCGCTGGTGGTGCTGGCGGGCCTGGGCGCCCTGGCCCTGGCCGACCTGGTGGCGCCGACCTCCTTTCTCAAGCCCTGGCTCCTGCGGGCCGACTCCCTGGCCGCCCTGGCCGTGAGCGGCATCGTGGTCTGGGTCAGCTGGAGGCTCGGCAGCCAGGCCGTGGACGTGCTGCTGGACTCCGGAGCGCAGGAGGCCACAAGCCAGATCGAACAGGCCATGCTCGCCCTGCCTGGCGTGACCGGCGTGCGCCGCGTGCGTGTGCGCTCAAGCGGCCCGGCCAGCTTCGTGGACATGCGCCTGCTGGTCCAGCCGGGGCTCGACGCGGACGAGGCCCATCAGGTGACCGTCGAGGCGCGGGAGGCCGTGCGCGAGCTTTTGCCCGGTGCGGACGTCATGGTGGAGGTGAAGCCCCAGGAAGAAGGGGCCAGCGGACTGCTTGAACGGGTGCGCGCGGTTGCCGAGCGCTTCTCCTTAAGCACGCACGACATCCAGGTGCGCCAGCAGGGAGACGGCCTTGCGCTGGATTTGCACGCCGAGGTGCCGGGCAGTCTCTCCCTGGTTGATGCCCATGACCGGGTCACGGTCATGGAGGCGGCTCTGCAGCGCGAACTTGGGCCAACGCTCTCGGTGGTCACGCACATCGAACCCGAGGGCGCGCACCCAGCGCCCATGCCTGAGCACGGCGAGGCCGCCCAGGCGCTGGCCCAGGCCATCGCCAAGATCGTGGAGGAGACGGACGGGGTGTGCGACATGCACAAGCTGGCGCTGCACCGCTCAGGCGCGCGCTTCGGGGCCTCGTTCCACTGCCGCATGCACCCGCAGACGCCCATCACCCGCGCCCACGACGTGACCGTGGCCCTTGAGGCCGCCTTGCGCGCGCGCCTGCCGGAGCTGGTCCGCGTAACCATTCACATGGAGCCGGAGATCATGGAGGCGGAGCCGCCGCTGGTGGGCTGAGGTTCGCCTGCAGGGACTCTGTGGGGGGGGAGGATTCCCCTCTGAACATATGAGCTTGCACTAAACTGTGAAGGAACTTATAATATCTGCAGCTTCCAGGCTCGGCGAGGGAGAGGAGACACCCAGAATGTCGCGGCAGAGCGCAGCACAGAGTATTGTTTATATCAAGAAGCGTTCTATACGGATGTATTTTTACATCGGTTCACTGTCGAGCATCATTTTGCTCGCGTCAGTTCTTTCCTTCCTGTACATCAATAGCCTTCGCCGTAGTTCTGAAGGCATAATGAATCAGCTATCGTCCAGCATTATAGAAGAGAAGAAGCGCTTTCTGCGCAATACCATTGACCTTACCTTATATCTCATTGAGCACGAGAGGCAGCAAGTCCAGATAGAATACGCCAGGACAAACATCCCTGCCAACCAACTCAAAACAATCACTGTTGATAGAATCCGTAATCTCATCCATGAATTGCGCCTCATTGATGAGGGCTATATCTGGGTAAACGAGATAGTGAACTATGAAGGCGGCGACAATTACGCCATACGTAAAATACATCCGAACCTTCCCCAGACCGAAGGCATGTGGCTGTCGACGAAAACGACAGACATCGAAGGCAACCGGCCCTACGATGTGGAACTCCAGGGGATCAAGCGGCAGGGCGAACTCTTTTTTGAGTATTATTTCAAAAAGATGCACTCGGAAAGAATCGAACACAAGATGTCCTTTGCCAAGCTTTACAAGCCCTACAATTGGGTTGTGGCGACGGGGGTCTATCTTGATGACGTGGACCAGCTGATCCAGAATGAAAAGGGTAAAATGCAGCAGACGGCTGACACCCAACGGCTGCTGACGTTATCGTTTGCCATTGCTGCTGTGCTCCTGACGACAGTGAGCATTGTCTTATTTGAAAAGCAGTTCATCCGTCTTGTGTCGAATTATGAGAAGACAATTGGCGAGTATACGGCAACCCTTGAAGAACTTTCTACAACTGACAAACTCACCGGATTGTTCAACCGGATCAAGCTCGACGAGGTATTCGCTTACGAACTCGCTCAGGCACAACGCTACGAGAAGAGCTTATCCCTTCTCTTGCTTGATATAGACAAATTCAAAGACGTAAACGACACATATGGACACCAAGTTGGGGATCAGATTCTGGTAGAATTTTCCGGGGTTTTGAAAAGCAATTCCCGTAGCAGTGAGTCCATCGGTCGCTGGGGCGGGGAAGAGTTCTTGATCATTCTGCCGGAGACATCCTCGGAAGGCGCCATATTATTCGCGGAAAAAATTCGCCAACTGATCGAAGCCCATGCCTTTCCTGTTGTAGGTACCGTCACCTGCTCTATTGGCGTCAGCACCTATTCCAAGAATGACAGTTGGGAAAGCATGATGGAGCGGGTCGACAAGGCGCTTTATCGCGCAAAGGGTAATGGGCGCAACAACGTTATGTGTGAGAGCACTCCCCATTCCGCATAACAGAACAACCTACGGGCCATTGAAAGCGCTACGCCGATTGCCAGATTATTCTGGAGGGCTTGGCCGCCTCACTGCCCCACACTTCAAGAACCTTGCCCCTGCGGCTCAACTCGACAAGACTCTTACGGCAAGCCGCCCAGAGCATATGCCCTACCTTCCCAACCGCCGCTGCAGGAGCACGAAATCCGCCAGGCTCAAGAGCATCATGGCCTTCAGCACCGGCACGATGCGCGGGATGGCGCAGATGTCGTGGCGGCCGCCGATGGACAGGCGCACGGCCTCGCCCTTGCTGTTCACGGTCTGCTGCTCCTTGGCGATGGACGGGATGGGCTTGACGTAGACGCGCGCCACGAGTTCCTGGCCGCTGGCCATGCCGCCCAGGATGCCCCCGGCGTTGTTGGAGGCAAAGCCCTCCGGGGTGATCTGGTCGTTGTTCTCGCTGCCCAGGCTGCGCGCAGCCTCGCAGCCCGCGCCGATCTCCACGGCCTTCACCGCGCCCACGCCCATGAGGGCATACGCCAGCCGCGCGTCCAGCTTGTCGAACACCGGCTCGCCCAGGCCCGCAGGCACGCCTGTGGCCCGCAGCTCCACCACGCCGCCCAGGGTGTCGCCCTCGGCCTTGACCTGGCGCACCCGGTCCTCCCAGGACTCCACCACGTGCTCGTCCGCGCTGAAGAAGGGCCGCGAGAGCGCCCCGCCGAAGTCGCGCAGGGTGGCCGGGATGCCGCCCAGCTCCACCGTGGCCGCCTGCACGTGGATGCCAAGCGCGCCCAGCAGCTCCTGGGCGATGGCGCCACCAGCGACACGGGACACCGTCTCACGGCCGGACGAGCGCCCGCCGCCCCGGTAGTCGCGCAGGCCGAACTTGGCCTCAAAGGTCAGGTCCGCGTGGCCGGGCCGGTACACGTCCTTGATCTTGGAGTAGTCGCGCGAGCGCTGGTCCTCGTTCTCCACGAGGAAGCCGATGGGCGTGCCCGTGGTGACCCCCTCGAACACGCCGGAGAGCAGGCGCACGGTGTCGGACTCCTGGCGCGCGGTGGAGGCCACCCCGCCCTGGCCCGGCTTGCGGCGGTCCAGCTCGGCCTGGATCACGGCCTCGGACAGGGGAATGCCCGCCGGGCAGCCGTCCAGCACGCCGCCCACGGCCGGGCCGTGGGATTCGCCGAAGGTGGTCAGTTGAAACAAGGTGCCGAAGGTGTTGCCGCTCATTGTGTACCATCCTTGTGGCTTGCGGGCGTGGCGCCCAGAAATTCCTCGCAGGCCTGGGCCGCAGCCTCGAAATCAGAGCCGCCGCCAAGCTCCAGGGCCGGGATCCCGTCCAGGGCCTCCAGGCACTGCTCCGCCGTGAGCCGCGCGCCCGTGGCTATGGCCTGGGGAAGATAGAACAGCCCCGGCGCCTTGCGCAGGGCCTCCAGCAGGTCCAGGCGCTGGCGCAGGTCCACCCGCCGGGCGCTTAAGCCCCCGCCGCCGTGTGTCCAGTTCAGCACCACCACCCCGGCAAGGGGCGCGGCCAGCCGGAACCTGTGCGGCCCGAAGCAGGCGTCGATGGACGCGTCGTACTTGTCCTCCACCGCGCGCAGGGCCTCGGGCGCAAGACTCGCGTAGGCGCTGCGGGCAGCCTCGGGCAAGGCGCAGGACAACAGCGCGGCCAGGGCCGGATTGCCAAGCGCCGTACCGGGATTCAGGCGCGGGTGCTTGGGGATGCCGTGCAGCACAGGCCCGCCGCCAGTCCCGGCAGGCTCCACCAGCACCCGGTCGTTGCTCACGAAGTCCAGGCCGCGCGCCACCAGGTGCAGGGCCAGGGTGGACTTGCCCATGCCCGCGAACCCGCACAGGGCCAAGGCATTGCCCCCCTCGGCCATTGGGCGCGCCACCCCGGCGGCGTGGCCAAGCATCCAGCCCACGGCCAGACGGCGCTCCATGTAGCGCGCGCAGAGAAAATTCACCAGCTGGTTGCGGTTTTGCGCGCAGGGGCCGAGCGCGATGTTGACGGCGATATTTCCCCCCTGGCCAAACAGAAAAAGCATGCCCGTGGCCTGCTTGCGCACCAGCCTGCCCGCGCCGTCTCCGGCCAGATCGCCCGGCAGGTCGACAAACCGCTCCTTGTCCGGGCGCTTGCCTGGGGCCACGGCCTTGACCGCAAGGGTGGCGGGCGGCTCCTGTGCCGGGGCCTCCAGCAGCAGAAAATCCAGGTCCGCCGGGCAGCCGGCGGCGAAAGCGCCTGTGGCAAAGCTCCCGAAGTAGCCGCGCAGGTCGTCCACAACGGCCTCGGAGTTGCTGCGCACGTCAAGGGTCAGCTCCTCCAGGCGCAGGCGCAGGCCGAAGCGCGCCGGGAAGCGCGCCGCATAGTCCCGCGCCAGGCCAGCCAGGGAGGGGAGGCTCACGCCCGGGGCTCCTGCCCCATCTGGCTCAGCCTGCGCAGCACGTGGGCCGTGAACAGCTCGGCCACGTCGATGCCGCACGCCTGCTTGAGCCCCCGGAAGCCGCCAAAGGCCGAGACCTCGAAGATGTAGGGGCCATTGTCGGTCAGGGCCACGTCCACGCAGGTGAAGTCCAGACCAAAGGGCGCCTGGGCGCGCTGCGCCAGCTCAATGATCTCCAGCGGCGGGTCAAAGGCGGCGTAACGGCCGCCGCTGGCGGTGCTGGTGCTCCAGCCCAAGCCGCCCGGGTCGGGGCTGACATTCTTGCGCCGGGCGTAGGTGCCCAGGTACTCGCCGCCCAGAAAGCACACGCCCAGGTCCTGACCGCGCAGGTCCAGGGCCTGCTGGATGTACATGACCCAGTTGGCCGCATGGAAGCGCGCCAGCTCCGCCGCCACCCCGGCCCGGCCCAGGCTGGCGGCGTCCAGCAGAACCATGCCGCGCGCCTTGGACGTGAACAGGGGCTTCAGGACCGCGTGGCCGTAGCCCAGCACGGCGTCCAGGGCCTCGTCCGGGTCCTCAGTGACGGTGGTGGGCGGCAGGGGCAGCCCGGCCAGGGACAGGGTCACGGTGCAGGCCAGCCGGTCCACCAGGCGCAGGATCAGCGACGGGTCGGAGAAGCAGGGCACGCCGCGCCCGGCCATGAAACGCAAAAGCTCCAGGCGGTCGAGCATGTCCGGCGAGTACTGCGGCGCGGCCTTCTTGATGAGCACGGCGTCAAGCGTGCAGAGGTCCACCGGGGTTTGGCCGGGGCCGCCGCAGAACAGGCTGCCTGCGGCCAGATCAAGCCTGGCAGCGTCCAGACCCACCAGCAGGCGCTCACCCGTGGCCTTGCCCACGGCGTCCGCCAGGGCCTCCGAGGACCAGCCTCCAGGTATGCCGACAACAGCGATGCGCATCTCTCCGCCCCCCTAGGTGAACAGCACGGGCCTGGGCAGACGGTAGTCCTCCCAGGATTTGCCCTTCTGGTCATGCAGGACCCGGTGCTCCCCCAGCCCCTCCATGAGATAGTGGGCGCGCAGGGACATCTCCCGGGCGAAGTCGTAGTTCAGTTCGAAGCGCGTGCTGGTGAACAGGGAGCGGGTGAGCCCCAGGGCCAGCCGGGCCTGCCAGGTGGAGTCGCCGATGTCGTCGGCGAAGACGTGCGCGTGGGCGAAGAACGAGGCGATCATGTGGTTGATGCGGCCGCGCAGGCCGGAGTCGAAGATGGGCATGCGGAAGAAGGACACCAGGAACACGCTCACGTCCTCCACCCAGTCCCCCCGGTGGGAGCGGTGCAGGTCCACGTAATGCACGCGCGGGGCCGAATGGTCGTAGACGATGTTGTTGGCGTTGAAGTCGCCGTGCAGCAGCACGGTCATGGGCGCGAAAAGCGCAGGCTCGATCTCACGGCAGACCTGGAAGAGGTCCTCTGTGGAGGGCATGACCACCTGGCCCAGGCGGCGCGGCTTGCGGAAGAAGTCCGGGTGCACGTGGCGCACCGCGGAAAGCCGGCCGTCCAGCTGGGACATGACGCCCACAGCGAGGGGGCCGCGCTCAAGCGTGGCGCGCCAGATGTCGCCCACGGTCTGCTCGAAGACGAAGATGGCGTCCTCCAGCATGTCCCATTCCGCAGTGAGCACCACCTCGTTCCAGGTGCAGCCGGGCAGAAACTCCACGAGCATGGAGGCGCTGTCCCCATCCTCGTTGTAGCTGAAGATGCGCGGGCCGGTGCCGGGCGAGATCTGCGCCCAGAACTCGATGTTCTCGCGCTCGCGGCGCATCTTCTTCAGGTTGCCCTCCTTGAAGATGCCGCTCTGGGCCGGGTCCGGGGCGGCGTCGCGCTGGGTCACCCGGCCGATGCGGCAGCCCGAGCGCGTGCCCCAGATGGAGCGGAAGTCGATGTCCGACACGTCGCCCTCGAAGCCGCTCTGGGAGAGATTCTGCTGCAGGGCCTGGAACTGCTCGATCTTGATCTTCTCGCCGATGACCGAGAAGAGCAGGGCCTCGCCGATGTTCAGCAGCGAGTCGCCGATGCGCTCCAGGTAGCGGAAGATGAAGATGGCCGTGATGCAGTTCTCCACCTCGCGGCCGCGCCGCAGCTCGTTCATGAGCTGGTCAAAGGCGTCCTTGTAGAGCCGGTCCAGCTCGAACTCCGCGCGGCAGATGCCGAGCGCCCCGGCCACCTCGGCCCGGGAGCGCACCTCCAGGATGCGCGAGAGGCTCTCCTGGATGATGTCGAACAGCGGGCCGGGGTCGTGCCGGGTGAGCAGGTTCTTGTCATGCAGGTAGCGCAGCTGCCCGGCGATGTTCACGCAGTAGTCGGCGATGCGCTCCAGGTTGCCGGAGATGATCTGCAGGCCCCGGATGCGGTCGATGTCGCGCTTGGAGAGCCCGCGCTCACTGTGGATCTTGGAGAAGCACTTCTCCTCCACGATGTTCTTCAGGTTGTCGATGTAGTCGTCACGCGAGACGACCTTGTCGTACCCCTCGTGGCTGGGCGAGTACAAGAAGTCGCGGGTCTCGCTGACCTGGCTGGTCACTTCCAGCACCAGGAAGCGGAAATTCTCCTCAAGTCCCTCCAGGGCGATCATGGCGGCCTAGGCCTTGATGCTCAGGGTCTCGCCGACCCTGGGCGATTCGTCCTCCGGGCACTTCCAGGTGATGGCCAGGGCCAGGCGCCCCTCACCGCCACGGCGGCGCGCCTTCACCGTGAAGTTGAGAAGCCCGGCGGGCTCCAGCACGAACTCCTCGGTTCCGGTGGTCACCACCAGCCGCCCCTTGTCCAGGCCCTCCATGACGGCCTCCAGGTACTTGCGGATGCTCTGCGCATCCTGCACGGATTCAAAGACAAACCGTTGGTCATGCCCCATAATGCCCCCCCCCAAAAAAAGGATGCGCTAGCCGTCAAGCCGCGCGGTGTACTCTTCGATGACGCGCACCCGGTCCATGTCGGCCACGATGAGCTTCTTGCCGATGGACAGGTCGTCCCAGGCCGGCTGCAGGCCGATCTCGCGCCGTGTCTTGGAAGAATTGCCGTTGCCGGGCGCCAGGGTCTTTTCGCCCATGTGCGTGTCGTCGCCCATGAACACCAGCTTGCGCCGCTCGCCCGCGCCCCGGCGGCGGTTCTTCTCGTGCAGCACGTTGATGAGAAACTCAGTGTAGCGCTGGGACTGCGGGTTCCAGACCTCGTAGCCGTCCACGTCGTACTCGGCCAGCAGGATGGGCCAGAACTGCTCCGGGTGCGGGATGACCACCCCGCACCCAAGGCCCCGCGCCTCCTCGATGAATTCCGAGGTGCGATAGAAATAGGTCAGCGGGAACTGGGTCTTGACCAGTTGCTTCACGGCCTTGAGGAAGACCTGCAGGCGGTTCACCGTGCGCTCGCCCAGCTCGGTGCGGAACCCGTCCACGAAGTTGCGCACCAGCTTGTTCTTGAAGGCGTCCTGGGGCAGAACGGCGCGCTGCGCCTCCACCAGGGCCGAGAGCTTGACGCAGAGGATGCGCGCCAGGCCCACCAGGTCCTCCTCCGAACCCGTCTCGCGCGCGGCGGCGGCCATGATGGCGTCGTCCTCGCCGGTGACGGCCTTGAGGTAGTCGAAGAGCTGCGAGGAGCGGTAGCTCAGGGTGTGCGCCAGCATGCTCTTCAGCACCCCGGCGTCCTTCAGACGCTCGGTGCGGAAGTGCAGCAGGATCTGGACCTTCTGGTTGAACCCGCGCGAGTAGCAGTCCGCCTCGACCCCGGTGTATGGCCCGTACTCCAGGAGCTCGTTGTGCTGGGTGGGGATGATGAGCTGCGTGCGCATGGCCGGGTAGGAGGCCTCGATGCGCTGACGGATGAGCTCCATGGGCACGAACTCCGGGTGCCAGTGCACGGCCAGCACGGCCTCCTGGGTCGGCTGGATCACGGCGGGCGTAAGAATGCGCTGCCTCGCCGCCTCGTCCAGCTGGGTGGAGGTGATGGCCGCGAAGAGCAGCTCGTCGGCCTCGGTGATCTCCGCACACAGGGCGTGCCCTGCGGCAGGGCCTGGGCAGTGCCCGCTTCCTTGATCCTGGTGCATGGCGTGACGCTCCTTCTAGCAGTCCTTTTAGCGGAACTGAGCGTGGCAGGCTGACTTTCGCCGGGCCAGGCGCTCCAGCACCGCAGCCAGGGCCGCGGCATCGCGCGCGGAACAGGCCCGGCGCAGGGCCTGGCAGTCGTCCAGAAACATGGTGTTGGACCGGGCCATCTCGGTCAGGGCCGCGCCGCTCACCGGCTGCTCGCCCTGGCCCATGAGCTCGGCCAGGCTGAGAAAGCTCTCCAACGTCTCGGCATCCGGCAGGCGGCCCTCGTCGACCGCAACCCGCAGGGCCTTGAAGTCCGCCTGCAGGGTCTTCTTGAGCTGGCGGTACTTCTCGCGCGCGGCCTGGACCTTGTCTTTGTCCCTGGGAGTCTCCTTGCTGACGGCCCCAGGCGTGTCCTTTTTCCCCGCTTTGGAGGCCGTGGGCACGCGAACCTCGGAGGCGCGCTTGGCCTTGAGCTTCAGGGTGAGCCCCGCGCCCCGGCGCTCGGCCAAGAGCACCAGCTTGCGCCAGTCGCGCACAGGCAGGCCGTCAAAAACGCTGCCGGCAAGGCCATCCCCGGAGCCTGACTCCAGGGCCTCGGCTAGCTCCCGCAGAAACTGCGGCAGGCCGCCGGACTCCGCCCCATGGTCCAGTTCACGCTCAATCTTCCACGAACCCATGCGTTTCTCCCGCTGCGTGCTTGCCGCAGCCATTCCGCCATTGCCATGCTACGGGATTCATCCGGCCCTGGCAACGCGGGCTCGCGTCGCGGCACACCCGGCCCTACTTCCGGGTTTCCCTGCGGCCTTCCACCCAGCCCTCCAGCCGGGCGATCTCGGCCAGGGCCTCGCCCACCAGGGCCTCCAGGGGCTGGTCCGCGCGCAGCACGACGCCCGCGCAGCCCAGGTACAGCGCCTCGCGCTCGGCCAGCACCTGGCGCAGCTCGGTCTTGATGTCGGCGCCGGTGAGCGAAGGGCGCTGGGCGTTGCCCGGCGAGCGTTCCAGACGCCTGGCCAGCACCTCTGCCGGGGCCTTCAGGTAGAACACCCGGCCAGCGGCCAGCAGGTCGCGGTTCTCCTGACGGAGCACGATGCCGCCGCCGCAGGACACCACCTGGCCGGTGAACACCGCCACCTCGGACAAGGCCAGGGACTCCGCCTCGCGGAAGGCCTCCCAGCCGCCTGCAGCCACGATGTCCGCCACAGTCTTGCCCATGCGCAGGAGGATGCGCTGGTCCGTGTCCACAAAGGGGCGCTTGAGCTTGGCCGACAGCCTCCGGCCCAGGGTGGTCTTGCCGCTGGCCCGCGCGCCGATGAGATATATGTTCGCCTCGCCCGACATGGTGTTCCCCTCCGCTTTCTCTTCATGCCATACTACGGCAATTCGCTTCCGGATTCAAACGCCCTCAGGCCCCCAGGCCGGACTTGCCTCCGCCACGGTTCCCGCCTACACTCTTGCCCCTGCGACGCACGCCACCTTACATCGACAACACAAGGATTCCCCATGAAAACCGCCATCTTCGGTTTTTCCGGCTCTGGAAAGACCGACATGTTCGCCGCCCTGTCCGGCGAAAAGGCCGCCCTTGCCGGCAACCGCGCCATGGTCAAGGTGCCTGAGCCGCGCCTGGAACCGCTCATCAAGCTGTTCACCCCCAAGAAGGTCACCCTAAGCGAGATCGAGTACCTGGACGTGCCCGGCGGCGGCGGCAAGGGCCATGGCCTGGGCGAGCGCGTGCTGAACGACATCCGCCCCTACGACTGCCTGCTCTGCGTGCTCGACGCCTTCAGCGGCCTGGCCGACCCCAAGCAGCAGTATGGCGCGGTGGAGGCCGACCTGCTCGTCAGCGACCTGGCGGTCATCGAGAAGCGCCAGGAGCGCATGGCCAGCGACAAGAAGAAGAACAAGGAGCTGGTCGACACCAAGGAGGAGGAATGCCTGGCCAAGGCCAGAGCCCTTCTGGACGACGAGAAGCCCCTGCGCGTTGACCCGGTGCTCTGCAACGAGCCCTGCATGCGCGGCTACCGCTTCCTCTCGGCCAAGCCCATCCTGTACACCTGGAACATCGCCGAGAAGGACATGGGCAACTATGCGCTGCCCGCCGACGGACTGAGCCAGATGCACATGGCTGTGAGCGCCCGCCTGGAGCGCGAGCTCGCCGCCATTGAGGACCCCGAGGAGCGGGCCATGTTTCTGACCGACCTGGGCCTCTCCGAGAGCGCGCTGTCCATGGTCATCTCCCGCACCTACAAACTCCTCGGCCTCATGAGCTTCCTCACCGCCGGCCCGCCAGAGGTCCGCTCCTGGCCCGTGCGCGTGGGCGCCACCGCCCCGGAGGCCGCAGGCGTCATCCACACGGACTTCCAGAAGGGCTTCATCCGCGCCGAAGTCATCGGCTACGCCGACTTCCTCAAGGCCGGGGACTTCAAGAAAGCCAAGGAGCTGGGTCTTGCCAGACTAGAGGGTAAAGATTACTATGTGCATGACGGCGACATCATAGAGTTCCGCTTCAACGTCTGACGCTTCCGGTCCGCGCCGCCCCGGAGTTGTCATAAGACTTTCGGAGGCCAGACCATGCTTCAGCCCGCTACGCATCGGACAGGCACCCAGCAGAGCCCTGCAGAAGAGGCCGCAACGCTGCACGAGGTCCTCATCGACCCCTCGGAATGCAACGCCTGCTCCGGCTGCTGTGACATCTGCCCGGATATCTTCGAGTGGGACCAGGACATGGGACGGCCCAGCCTGAAGCGCCAGTATGCCACCCACGACGAGGTACGCGAGGCAATCAGCCTGTGCCCGCGCCGCTGCATCACCGTCGAAGGCTGGACTGAAGAGTTCTATTAGTTTTTCTTCTGGGGGCCTGAGGCCCCCAGACCCCCCAGTACGCCGAAAGGGCTGCTTCAGGAGGAACCTGAAGCAGCCCTTTCGGCTTTTGGTAAGCCATGAGAGACCACACGATGTTATCTCTTGTCTCAAGCCTCTTCACCAACCCTCTTGAAAAGGGCCAACCGCGCGCGGGTTTTTCGAGGGTTCCCCCTCGAAAACCCGCGCGCATTGCCGTGGCCAAGCCCAGCCGGGAACCGAGGACGTGGCCGCGCTGACCCAGGCCCTATGGGGGGTCCGGGGGCCTCAGGCCCCCGGCGGGGTTCAGGGGCGGAGCCCCTGGTCTGCCAGGCGGGGCTCTGCCCTAGCCTGCGGGCGGGGACTCACCTCTTGACCTGTGGGCTGGACGGGCATAGGCGCTCACACAATGAACCGCACAGACCGCCGCTGTTCACCTTCCGCTTCACGTCCTTGTGTCTGCTCATGCTGTTGGCCTATTGCAACATCTCCATCTTCTACAGCCTGTATCCCTATCTTGAGGATTTGGGCATCGCCCAGCAGTGGCGCGGCCTGATCATCAGCTCCTCGGCGCTGGCCACCATCCTGTGTTTTCTGTTCGTCACCCCGCGCCTGTCCGAGCGCACGGCCCCACGCGCCGTGTTCGCGGGCATCGGCCTGCTCATCGCCTGCGGCCTGGCCTATCTGTTCGTGCGCCACACCCTGGGGCTGCTGGTCCTGCGCCTGTTCAACGGCACGGGCATAGCCCTGCTCACGGCCTCGGCCATGACGCTTTTGGTGGGCGAGATCCCGCCTGAACGCAGCGGCCAGGCCTTTGGCTTTTACTCCGTGGCCATGCTCCTGCCATACTCCATCGTGCCCGCGCTGTTCGACCACGTGGGGGGGCTTCTGCCCGGCCCGGAGTACGGCTATGCGCTCATGTCCCTGGCCCTGGTGCCGGCCGCCCTGGTCAACCTGGCCTTGCTGCGACACGGCCGGGGGCGGGTGGCCGCGAAGACGCCGCAGGCTGTTGCCGATGGCGGACAAGGAGTGGGCTTCGCAGCCATGCTGGCCAGCGCGCGCAGGCCCGCCACTGGGCTTTTGCTCCTGCTCAACTCCGTCTATTATCTCAATTTCTCGGCGCTGTTCTTTTTGTCCAAGAGCCTCTTCGCCAGCCGCGACCTGGGCGGCGTGGGCCTGTTCTTCAGCATCCAGACCGGACTGATGCTGGCCACCCGCCTGGCCGCCACCCGCCTGTTCGACGAGGTGAGCAAGCCGCTGCTCATCCTGTGGTGCTACGCGCTTACCGGCCTGGGCTTCGCCATGCTCTGGACCACCCACAGCCAGGCCATGGTGGTGGCCACGGCGCTGGTGCTCGGCCTGGGCATGGGCGTGGGGCCGCCCTCGCTCAACGCGCTGATGTTCGGGCTCTCCGAGCAGCGCCTGAAGGCGGTGAACTCCAACCTCATGGTCATGGCCCTGCAGGCGGGCAGCTTCCTGGGGCCGATCCTGGGCGGCGTGGCGGTGGGGATATTGGGCTATTCGGGCTTTCTGGCCGTGGGGTTGGCCGCGAATCTCGGGGGCATCTGGCTGAGCCTGCTGTTTCAAAGGCGCGGCTGGACCGGGGCGATCTCGTAGCCGGTTCGACGTGTTGCGCTACAGGCTGCCGGTGACGATCTCTTTGTTCTGAACATCCCAGGAAAAGACGCAATGTTCCAGGGGCCGCTCCACGTACAGGGAATGGCCGCCCATCTTGATGGCCACTCCCTGGTAGGCTGTGCCGCGAACGATGATGCGGGCCGAGGACACGCGCTCCAGGTGCTCCTGGGCCAGCTCGGCCAGGGTGTGCTGGATCTGCTTGATGCGCGCGTCGATGCCGTCGCGCCAGGCCAGCAGGTCCTGGGCCTCCGCGAGCCTCTCGCCGGACAACCGTGCCAGGGCCAGGGTCCCGTCGCCCTCGCCGAGCACGAACACCGCACGGGCCTTCCTCTCCTTGAGCTCACGCAGCTCCTTGACCAGGGCCGTGATCTCCGGGGTCTCGTGGCTCAGGACAAGGGTCGTGGCCATGCCCCGGTCGCTCCCGGCGTCAAACACCTCGATCCCGTTGGCGCAGACCACCGTGCCGCCCATGATGCGGCCCTTGGGATCGCTGACGCGGACAAACCCGCCGGAGGTCACGCGCGAGCCCTTGTTGCTCTTGCTGCCGACCATGGACAGGGCGATGGTGACATCACCCCCGGCCTGGATCATGGCGTTGTGGGTGAAGGCGGCGGTGACGCTGCCTCCGGCCTCCACATGGGCGGCCTCGTCGCCGGACATGAAGATGCCGCCGCGCACGATGACGTCGCCCCCGGCGATGATGCAGGCGCTTTCCACCATGCCCTCCACCAGCACCTGTCCCGGCACCTTGACCGTGAAGCCCGTGCGCACGTTTCCGCCCAGCCGCAGCGAGCCCTGGGTCAACTCGATGTTTCCGGTGCCGTAGTCCACGTCCCCAGGCACGGTCAGCAGCTCCGACACGTCCAGGGTGCCCTTGCCTGTGAGCACCACCCCGGCGATCTTGGCCCGGTAGGACGTGCCGCCATCCTGCGCCTCCACGTTCTTGCCCGCCACCAGGCGCAGCGGCGCGCCGTCTCGGGCCTGAACAACTATTCCGTATATGTCCCGCCCCGCGACGCCCTTGGTCGGCGGGTGCAGCCGGGCTATGGTGTCACCCGGCGCGGCCACCGGGAAAAGCCCCCGGTCGCGGTAGTCGATGCGCGCGTTCTCGTCCGGGGGCTCCGCGCAGCCGTGGTCCCCGCACAACACCTCCAGGCGCCCGTTCTCGCCATGCACCGGGGCCTGCCCCTGAGCCACCAGCACGCCCTCCACGCCTTTGCCCGTTTCCCGGGCCTGGACCAGGGCCGCCAGGATGCGATCAAGCTGGATGCCGCAGGAGATGCCCTGTGCGGCCAGGGCCACCACCATGCCCTCAGGGGTAATCTCGGCGCCAAGGGCGTCCTTGTGGTGCAGCGCGGCCGTGGCCTGGAGCTTGTCCGAGGAGACATGCACCAGGGGCGTGAGCTCAACACCATGCTCCGTAAGGCGCAGCACTCCTGACGACTTGGCCGTGAGCACGCCGTCCCGGTCCTGAGTGAGGCCACCCGTGACGGTCAGCACGCGCGGTTCGCGCGGGTCCTCCGGAGGGACGGCGTTCCCGGCCACATCCCGGCCCTCCTGCGCCTGCACGGCCGGGTACAGACGGCCCACAACCTGGCCCGGAAACACCGGCCGCGCCAGCACGGCGGACAGCTCGATCCTGGCGTCCTGGGCGTGCTTCGGCCGCACGCCGCGCGCCACCACTATATGGTTCATGGCCTGGCCCGCCAGCAGAAGCCGGACCACCTCGGCGGCGTGCTCCTCGTCCATGGGGGCGGTGATGCCGGTTTCGCGCAGGGATCTGCGCAACAGGTCCACGGTCAGGGGCTTGCCCGCCCCCTGGGCAGGGACGTAGCGGCTCACGTTGACCATCATGCGGTCCGGCGAGGCGCCAAAACGCACGCGGGCGTCGGCGTCCGCTGGAGCCTGTTCCGGCTCAGGTACTGCGTGCTTGCTGAACAGTCCCATGTCTTGGCCCGGACCTAGGAGCCGCGCTTGGGCGGCACGCGGCAGGACTCGCTGCAGCAGGTGCCGTACAAAAAGCCGTTGTAGGCGTGCAGGATGCGCTCCTCCTTGCTGCGGCGCTCTTGGGGCAGGGGGATTCGCGGGGTGGCCGCGTCACGGGCCCGCACCTGCTCCCAGGTGGGAATGGCGCGCACGCCCGTGGCCGTGCACTCTCCGGTGGCGGAGTCAAGAATGCTCGCGCCGATGGAGTCCGTGGCGATGGCCACGGGCACCGGGCCGCCAGGGAACAGCCGGGCGCAGCTCACGGTCTCGCGCTCGAAGCTGCCCACGTCCCCGGCACAGAAGATCACCAGCATGAGCGGGCGGCCGGACTCGCCGGACGTATCAGAGAGGTCGTAGGCCACCAGGTCGATGTACCGTCCGGTGTCCTGACCGTCGATCTGGAACACCAGCGGCACCTTGGCCTTGAGGCTGGCCTTGGGAAAACCCTTCTCCTCCACCAGGAACTTCGCCAGGGCCTGCCGAAACTCCTCGTAGGTGGTCTCGTCGATGGATTCGCCGGTGAGATAATCCGTGAGCATGCCGCCGAGGCTGACTTCGTGCATAGTGTCTCCTGCGTTTCCCCATTGTCCATGTAGTCGTCGCGCTACAGGAGAATCGAGGGCTGCGTCCGGGGGTCATCTCCCGTTCGCTATTGCGGGATTGAAGCAAATACAGGCTATATCGTTTGCCGTGGTTGTCAAGCCGAAGTGGTGTGGGCGCAGCAAGTAGTGTGGCGTTCCGTGTCACTGCACTTTTTGCTGGCGCAATGCCTGCAGCCTTTTCCAGCGCTCTGCCGTGGGCTTTGTAGCGCTGCATACAAGAAACATCTGGGCTACATTTATTATTCTCGCGGTGCCATTTGCTGCACCAATCGATCATTCAGAATGACAATTTCTACGTAATAAATACGACACAACCGAGAAACAAAAAAGGCCCGCGCGAGCGGGCCTTTCATTGGATCAAAGCAAAGCGGTGACTACGGCAGGAGCTGCTTGCCCGCCAGGATGGCGAAGTCGAACACGCGGCTTGGCAAGAGGCCGAGCACCAGCACCACAGCGGCGAGGATGCTCGCACCGGCGACGCTGAAGGCGCTGTTGTCGGGCGTGGGCACGTCCGCGCCAGCCTCATGGGTGTAGGCGTGGCGGACCAGCCCAAGGTAGTAGTAGATGGCGATGGCGCTGTTCACCACCAGGGTGATGACCAGCCAGTTGTAGCCGTGGTCCCAGGCCGAGGTGATGAGGAAGAACTTGCCCATGAAGCCGATGGTTGGCGGCAGGCCCACCAGGGCGAAGGCACCCACGCCCAGGGCAAAGGCCAGGGCCGGGGCGCGCTTGTACAGGCCGTTCAGGTCATCCAGCTGGAGGTTGCGGCCGTCCGAGGCCACGCGGCTGATGACCCAGAAGCAGAGCAGGTTCATGACCAGGTAGGCCAGGGCGTAGAACACCGCGGCCGACAGGCCCATGGCCGTGCCGGAGACCAGGCCGACCATGATGTAGCCCGCGTGGGCCACGGAGGAGAAGCCGAGCAGGCGCTTCAGGTCCTTCTGGGCCAGGGCGCAGAGGTTGCCGTAGGTCATGGACAGCGCGCCCAGGACGGCCAGCAGCGTGGTGATCTCAAGGCCGGGCTTGAGCAGCGTGGCCAGGCGCACCAGCACCACCACCGCGCCCAGCTTGGGCAGGGTGGCCACAAAGCCGGCGGTCTCGTTGCTCGCGCCCTGGTACACGTCCGGGCACCAGAAGTGGAAGGGGAACAGCGCCAGCTTGTAGAACATGCCGCCCAGGAACAGCGACAGGCCGACAACGGCCATGGGCGCGCCGTCCCAGGTCCAATTGCACTGGGCCAGCTGCGAGATGTAGCTCGTGTGCTGGCTGGCCAGGATGTAGGAGAAGCCGTACAGCGCCATGGCCGTGGCCACCGCGCCGAAGAGGATGTACTTGATGCCCGCCTCGGCCGCACGGGGGTCGCCCTTGCCGCCGGTATTGCGCAGGGGGATGACCGCATACAGGCTGTAGGACGAGATCTCCAGCGCCAGGTAGATGGTGATGAGCTCCACCGCCGAGGACAGAATCATCAGGCCCCAGGCCGAGAGGGCCAGGAACATGAAGTAGTCCGGACGCTTGCGCTCCTCAAGAGAGGGCTGGCGGGAGGCGTTCAGCACGGTCACGTAGAAGCCGGCGGAAATGGCCAGCTTCATGAACTGCGAGAGCGCGTCGAGTTTGTAGGCCCCGCCAAAGAGGAGGCCCTCGGCGCCCCAGGACACGATGGCCACGAAGATGCCGAAGCCCGCGAAGAACGGAAGCCAACGCTCCGCCGGAGGGGTCTCGGAGCCATCGCCCAGGCTCTGGAAGAACAGGGCGAGGATCAGCAACAGTTGGTATAATTCCGGGACAATCTGGATGGGATTGAAAACCACGGCCGCCACTCCCTAATTGTTGACCGGTTCGGCAGGGACAACAACGGCGGCCACCGCAGCAGGCGCGGGCATTGCCGCCACCTTCTGCTCCACCGTGTTGCGCTGCTTGAAGTCGCCCACGAGCTTCTCAACGGAAGGATCGATGAGCTTGAAAAAGACCCCCGGCGCCAGGCCGATGTAGAACACAAAGGCCGCCGGAATGAGCAGGTAGGCCCATTCGCGGGTGTTCAGGTCAGGCCAGGTCTTGGCGCTGCTCGGCTGGCCCCAGGCCATCTTGAGCGACACGCGGAACATGTACGCCGCGCCCAGCAGCGCGCCAGGCACCAGGAAGGCGCCGATGAACGGGCTCTTCTGGAAGGCGCCGGTGAAGACCAGCATCTCGCCCACGAACCCGTTGGTGCCGGGGAAACCGAAGCTGGCCAGGGCATACAGGCCCCAGAAGCCCATGAAGGCCGGCAGGTACTTGCCCAGGCCCATATTGTCGCTGATCTGACGGCTGTGGCTGCGTTCATACACCGCGCCGATCATCATAAACAGCGCGCCGGTGATGATGCCGTGATTGAGCATCTGGAACAGCGCGCCTTCGGTGCCACGCACGTTGAACAGGAAGATGCCGAGCGTCACGAAGCCCATGTGGCCCACCGAGGAGTACGCGACCAGCTTCTTGATGTCCTCCTGGCCGAGGGCGATGGCCCCGCCGTAGAGGATGCTGGCGATGGACACGGCGATCATGAGCGGCGCGAAGTACTCACTGGCCTGCGGGGTCAGCGGCAGGCAGAAGCGCAGGAAGCCGTAGGTGCCCATCTTGAGCAGCACCGCAGCCAGGACCACCGAGCCGGCCGAGGGCGCCTGCACGTGGGCTGCCGGAAGCCAGGTGTGGAACGGGAACATGGGCACCTTGATGGCGAAGGCAAGCGCCATGGCCAGGAAAGCCCAGAACTGGAAGTTGAAGGTGAAGGGGTACTGCATCAGCTCCGGGATGGAGAAGGTGCCACCGGTGATGCGGAAGGCCACGATGGCGGCCAGGAGCAGCGTGCTTCCGGCCAGCGTGTACAGGAAGAACTTGAGCGAGGCGTACCGGCGCTGGTCGCCGCCCCAGACCGCGATGAGCAGGTACATGGGGATGAGCATGGCCTCCCAGAAGACGTAGAAGAGCACGAAGTCCAGCGCCGCGAACACGCCCACGCAGGCCGCTGTCATGAACAACAGGCAGAAGTGGAACTCTTTCACGCGCTTGCTGATGTAGGTCCAGGAGCACATGACGCACAGCGGCAGGATGGCCAGCGTCAAAAGGACCATGAGGTAGCTGATGCCGTCCACAGCGAGGTGGTATTCCAGCCCCCACTGCGGCACCCAGTGCGCGCGCTCCACGAACTGCCATTCGGCGTTGTGTTTGAAGGTCAGGAGCGGGATGGCCACGATCAGCTCCAGGATGGACGCTCCCATTGTATAGGCGCGCGCAACCTGGGGGCTTTTGATGAAGAAAAGCCCCGCTGCGGCCAAAAGCGGAAAAACGATCAGTGTCGTTAAAACTGGGTATCCGAATTCCAAGGCTCGCTCTCCGTCTCGCTTTCGAGGTTTAGGCGAAATACCAGACCGCCGCGAACACGCACAGGGCCAAAGTCGCCGCCAATCCCAGGTAATCCTGGAGTCTTCCGGTCTGAACCTTGGCGCCAAGCGCGCCCACGTTCTGGACCGTGTACGCCGAGCCATCCACCACGGTGTCTATTCCCTTGGTGTCGAACCAGACCGTACCGCGCGCCAAGGTTAACAGGCCGCTCAGACCAACGGCGCGATAGGCCTCGGTCCAGCGGTCATCAATCCAGGCCAGGGGCTTCGAGACCAGGGCCAGAACGCCCCGGCCGATGAGCCGGTAAAAGAAGTCCACATCCAGGTTGGTCTTGGCGTGCGGGGTAATGATGTTGCGCATGAAGTAGAAGGCCAGCCCGGAGAAGCCGAGCAGCAGCAGCGACTGCAGCACATGCCAGGTGGTCCAGGGGTGGTACACATGCTCCATCTCAAAGGGCAGGTAGCGGTACAGCATGTCCGGATACAGACCCTGGGCGATGCACAGCGCCGCGCCCATGGCCATGCCGACGTACATATTCGTCGGGATGGGCTTGAGCTCCATCTTGTCGTTGGCAGGCTTGGCCCAGAAGGCGAAGTACGGCAGCTTGATGCCCACAGAGACGAACGTGCCCACCGCCGCGATCTCCATGCCGATGGCCAGCCAGGTGCGATGCGCCTCGGCCGCGCCGACGATGGTCATGGTCTTGGAGATGAAGCCGTTAAAGAGCGGCATGCCCGAGATGGAGAGGGCCGCCACCATGTAGAACACCATGACCCAGGGCATGCGCTGCACCAGGCCGCCCAGCTTGTCCAGCTTGGTGGTGCCGGCGGCGTAGAGGATGCAGCCCGTGCCCATGAAGAGCAGGCCCTTGTACAATATGTGCGCGTAGGCGTGGGCCACCGCGCCGTTCATGGTCATGGCCGTGCCGATGCCGATGCCGGCCACCATGTAGCCGACCTGGGAAACGATGTGGTAGGACAAAATGCGCCGGGCGTTGTTCTCGATGCACGCGTAGAGCACGCCGTAGACACACATGACGGTTCCGGCGATGGCCAGGGCCTCGACCCCGTGGAAGCCGCGCAGGAGCACGTAGACAGCGGTCTTGGTGGTGAAGGCGCACATGAACACCGAGCCGGTGACCGTGCCTTCGGGGTAGGCATCGGGCAGCCAGGCGTGCAGGGGCACCACCGCCGCGTTGACGCAGAAGCCGAGCAGGATCATCCAGTCGTAGACCATCATGTGCGCGGGCGCCACGGCGTCAAAGGTGAAGTTGCCCACGGCCTTGTAGCGCAGGAGCAGGCCGATCAAGAGGAACAGGCCGCCGATGGTGTGGTACATGAAGTACCTGAAGCCCGCCTTGGTCGAGATCGGGTTCCTGGCCAGCCAGATCAGGAAGGTCGAGCCGATGCTCATGAACTCCCAGAAGATGAAGAGCGTCAGGAAGTCCGCCGCGAAGGTGCAGCCAAAGGCGCCGCCCACATAGACGCAGGCCATGATGTGCTGGAGCTTGTCATCCACGTGCATGGCGTAGACCATGCCGATGAGGCTCATGACGGCGAAGACCTGGGCGAAGATCAGCGAGAGCTTGTCCACCCGGCCGAAATGCAGGACCTGGCCCAGGTAGTTGAGCTCGCCGTAGTTGCCAGGGGCCACGGTCATGACGCTCCAGATGGCGATGATCGAGGGAACGACCAGAAGCCATTTCCAGGCCTTGCCGCTCAAAAACGGCAAGATCAGCGCCAGGGCGAAGAAGCCCACACTTGGGTGGACGAAGAAGTTAGCTGTTGCGCTCATAGTAGTCATCTCCGCGGCTGATCATGGGCTGGACGATCTTTTTCATGATGATGACCATGGCCAGTCCTCCGATGAGGCCGAACACGGCCCAGAACCCGGCATAGGCGTCGTAGACGAACTCCGCCTCGTGCGGCCGGATGAACACGTTGGCCACGACAAGTCCGGCCAGGGCCAGGAAGAACAGGACGCCGATGACGCCCCGCCAGGCCCGCAACTGTGTAAGCAACATCCCGAACAAGCTCATAACTGGCCCCCTAGAACTTGCCAAAGATTCGGACAAAATCCATGAACAGGGCGGGATACAGGCCCAGAATCACGGAGATGAGTCCAGTGGTGCACAGCGGGATCACCATGGTCAGCGGCGCTTCCTTGTAGTGGTGGAAGTGCGGATCTGGCAGCGGCTCCTTGAAGAAGGCGCGGTAGATCACCGGCAGGAAGTAGCCCGCGTTGAGTGCAGTGGAGAGCATGAAGGCCAGGAAGATGGTGATCTGCCCGGCCTGAAGCGCGCCGTTGACGATGTACCATTTGCTGACGAAGCCGCAGACCGGCGGCATGCCGATCATGGACAGCGAGGCGACGGCGAAGGCCCCGAAGGTCCAGGGCATCTTGCGGCCCAGGCCGTCCATGAGGCTGATCTTCTTCAGGTGCGTGGCCACGTAGATGGCGCCGGCCGCGAAGAAGAGGGTGATCTTGGAGAAGGCGTGGTGCGCGATGTGGGCCATGCCGCCCTGCACCGCCATGGGTGTCAGAAGCGCCACGCCGCAGACGATGTAGGACAGCTGGGCGACCGTGGAGTAGGCCAGCCGCGCCTTGAGGTCGTCCTTGGTGAGCGCGATGAAGCTGGCCACGGTCAGCGTGAAGGCCGCCACCATGGCCGTGGGGATGCCCAGGTTCAACTTGTCGAGAACCTCCACGCCGAAGCCGGAGAGCATGATGCGGCAGACGCAGAACACGCCCGCCTTGACCACCGCCACCGCGTGCAGCAAGGCGGAGACCGGCGTGGGCGCGACCATGGCCGAGGGCAGCCAGTTGTGGAAGGGCATGAGCGCGGCCTTGCCGATGCCCGCGATGTACAAGACGTAGGTGACGGTCACGGCCACGGGGTGCGCGGCGACCACATCAGGCGGGAACATGCCCGTGACCACGTCGCCCAAGTGGAAGTCCAGCGTGCCGAGGAGCACGTAGGTCATGACCATGGCGGGCAAGAGGAACAGCTTCGAGGTGCCCATGAGGTAGACGATGTACTTGCGCGCGCCGGAGAAGCCTTCGGTGTCCTGGTGGTGGGCGACCAGCGGATACGTGAACACGGTGATGACCTCGTAGAAGAGGTACAGCGTGAACACGTTGGCGGAGAGCGCCACGCCCTCGGCGCCGAAGATGGCCACCGCGAAGCAGACGTAGTAGCGCGTCTGGGCGTGCTCATTCAGGCTGCGCATGTAGCCGACGTTGTAGCTGGTGGCGAACATCCACAAGAAGGAGGCCACCAGGCCGAAGATGAGCGACAGCCCGTCGGCGCAGAAGGTCACCGTGATGCCGGGCATGATGTGGAACAGGGTGTACTTCCAGATGTTGCCCGCCAGCACCTGGGGCGCCAGAGACAGCACGGAGAAGAAGGTAAGCCCGCCAGCCACGAAGGAGACTCCCTCGCGCTTGTTCGGATCATTCCGGTAGAGCCAGATGAAAAGCGGCGCCACCAGGGTGATCGCGATGGGCAGGAGCACTCGTGCGCTTTCTATGATCCCGGTCGTCATGGCGCTATCCCTTCAGAGTCGAAATGACGCTGGTTTTGGTGGTGCCGAAACGTCTGGCGATGACCACGATGATGGCCAGGACCAGGGTCGCCTCCGCCGCGGCAAGACCCATGACGAACAAGGTGCCCAGCTGCCCCAACATGGCGTTGGCCGGGGTGAGCTGGCTGGCCGCCACGATGGACAGGCCGGCACCGTTGAGCATGAGTTCCACGCTGATGAGCATGCCCACCAGGCTTCTGCGCTGGGAAATTCCAAAAAGCCCCGCCATGAGCAGGATCAGGGCCACCAGTTGATAGAGCGTAAGCGCGCTCATTTGCCGTTCCTCCTCTCCCAGGCCAGGAGCACAGCCCCGGCCATGGACACCAAAAGCACCACCGAAATCAGCTCAAAGGCCAGGCCGTACGGGCCAAGCAGCCCCAGGCCCAGCTTTTCGATGGACACCTCCACCGGCACGCCCGTGGTGGCAAGCGGCCGGGTCAAAACCAACCAGCCCAGGATTCCGCCCACGGACAGCACAGCGGTCAGGGCCAGGAGGTTCTGGCGCAGGGGCGCGCTCGCGGCCTCCTCGCCCCCGGCGTCGGCGCGGGTGAGCATGATGGCGAAGAAGATGAGCACGCAGACCGCGCCCACGTAGATGAGGATCTGCATCAAGGCCATGAACTGGGCGTTGAGCAGCATGTACATGCCCGCGACGCCCAGCAGCGTGGCGATGAGGCCCACCATGGCCCGGACCAGACTCTTGGCCCCGACGGCCACGAGACTTCCGCCCAGGATGATGAGCGTGTAGAAGCCGAACACGATTTTTGCCATGTTTTCCATGCTAGGCCTCGCTCTCTGCGGTCTCGGGGGCGACGGACGCGTCCACGCCCTCAAGCCCGGCCTGGTTCTTCAAAACCTGCACCAGGTCGAAGTGGAAATCCTCGCGGCTGTAGCCCGCCAGGTACGTGCTCCCCGTGAACGCCAGCGCGCCCACCGGGCAGTTCTCCATGCAGGTGCCGCACAGGCTGCACAGGGTGTAGTCGTAGAGGAACTGTTCCGGGTCCTTGGGGGTCTTGTCCTTGGGCTTTTCACCCTTTGCCTTGGCCTCGGCCTCGGCCTGGGCCTGCTCCGGGGTGGGCTTGGGGACCTTGCGCTTGACCACGGTCAGGCAGTTGCTCGGGCAGGCCAGGGCGCACATGCCGCAGGAGATGCACTTGGGCTTGCCGGGCGCTTTCGCGCTCACCAGCTCCAGGTGTCCCTTGTAGCTGGCGATGTTGGACACAGCCTTCCAGGGGTAGCGCACCGTCACCTGGGGATCCAGGAAGTACTTCTTGGTCACCCGCAGGCCGACCATGAGGCTCCACAGGTCGGACACGGTATTCAGGGCTTCTTTTATCATACCTTACACCACCGTCTTAGGCGAACTGGGCCAGCTTCACGAAGAAGGCCGTCAGCAGCAGGTTGGCCACGGCCAGGGGCAAGAGCCACTTCCAGTTGATCACCAGGAGCTGGTCGAAGCGCACGCGGGGATACGTCCAGCGCACGAAGACCATGAGCAGCATGAGAGCCGAAACCTTGAGCACGAACCACACCGGCCCGGGCAGCACCGGCCCGTGCCAGCCGCCCAGGAACAGGGCCGTGGCCACGGAGCAGACAACCACCATGTTGGCGTACTCCGCCAGGAAGAAGAGGCCGAAGCCCATGCCCGAGTATTCCGTGTGGAACCCGGCGGTGAGCTCGCTTTCGGCCTCGGGCAGGTCAAAGGGGGCGCGGTTGGTCTCGCCCAGGGCGCTGACGATGTAGATGAGGAAGGCCAGCGGCTGGGTCATGATGTTCCAGTTCCAGGGCCAGGTGCCCTGCAGCTTGACCACATGGGCCAGGTCCAGGCTGCCGGCCACGAAGCTGACGGCCAGCACGGACAGAAGCAGCGGGATCTCGTAGGCCACGGCCTGGGCCACGCCGCGCGCGGCGCCGAGCAGGCCATACTTGTTGTTGGAGGCCCAGCCCGCCAGCAGCACCGAGAGCACCGCCAGGCCAGAGAAGGCCAGGATCAGGAGCAGGCCCAGGTTGACGTCCAGGGTCTGGAGGCCGTCGCCCACGGGCAGCGGCAGGAACAGCAGCAGCACCGGCAGGAAGGCCAGCACCGGGGCCAGCCAGAACAGGATCGGGTCCGCGCCCTTGGGCATGAACAGCTGCTTGCCCACAAGCTTGAGGGCGTCGCACAGGGGCTGGATCAGGCCGTTGGGGCCGACCTCATAGGGGCCGGGACGGCGCTGGATGTGGCCCGCAACCTTGCGTTCCACCCAGACCATGACCAGGCCGATCAAGCCCACGCTGACGGCGATGGCCACCAGGCCGATGATGATGCGTAACAACTCTGCAGGTATGGCGTTCATTACTTCTCCTACCTGTCGATTTCCGGGATGATCAGGTCGAGGCTGCCCAGGATGGCCACGGCGTCGGCCAGGATGGTGCCCTGGGAGACCTCTGCGAAGAGGCTCAAGTTGCAGAAGCCCGGCGCGCGGAGCTTGGTGCGGTAGATGTTCTTCCCGCCGTCGCTGACCACGTACGCGCCGATCTTGCCGCGCGCGCCCTCCACCGCGAAGTAGGTCTCGCCCGCCGGCACCTTCCAGGAAGGCTTGGGCGCGCCCTTCACCAGCACTTCGCCCTCGGGCATCATGTCGAGCGCCTGCTCGATGATCCGCAGGCTCTGCTCCATCTCGATCATGCGCACGTCATAGCGGCCGCGCGCGTCCTTGAGATCAGAGGTGGGCACCACGAAGTCCAGCTTGGGGTACACCGAGTAGGGCTGGGCGCGGCGCACGTCGTAGTTGATGCCCGAACCGCGAGCCACCGGGCCTGTGGCGCCATAGCGGCGGCAGGTGTCCTGCTCGATGGCGCCGATGCCTTCGATGCGCTTTCTCAGGATGATGTTGTCCGAGACCAGGTCCTTGTACATGGGCAGGCGCGAGCGGAACCAGGGGATGAACTCCTGGATGCGGCGGATGCAGTCCGCGTTCAGGTCCTGGGCCACGCCGCCGATGCGGTAGTAGCTGTAGGTCAGCCGCGATCCGGTGGGGATCTGCAGGATGTCCAGGACTTTTTCGCGGTCGTCAAAGGCGTACATGATGGGCGTGAAGGCCCCGAGGTCCAGCAGATACGCGCCCCACCACAAAAGGTGCGAGGCGATGCGGTTGAGTTCGCAGGTGATGACGCGGATGTACTCGGCCCGTTCCGGAACCTCGATGCCGCCAAGCTTCTCCGCCGCGCCCACAAAGGCCCAGTTCCAGCCGAGCGCGTGGCCGTAGTCCACCCGGCCCATGTTGGGGATGAACTGCGCCGCGGTCTTCACCTCGGCCATCTTCTCGTGCATGCGGTGCAGGTAGCCGAGAATCGGCTCCGCGCGCATGATGTACTCGCCGTCGAGCTCCACCACCACGCGCAGAACGCCGTGCGTGGAGGGGTGCTGCGGCCCCAGGTTCAGGATGAGGTTGCCCTCGCCAGCCGTCTTGGCGAAATTCTGGGTGTAGAAATCGCCCGCCAGGTGATCGTTGTTTTGATAGGTTGTCATAGGCGTGCCGCTGTCCTGGTTTATGCCGTGGCCGGCTGGTCGCCGCCGGACTCTTTGACCTCGGCGGGCGCGTCAGGCGTCATGAGGGTGAAGGCCGGGCTCACAAAGATGACCTCGCCCGCCTCCAGCATGTCCTTGGCCTTGGACCGGGCCTTTTCTCCCTTGCGCAGGGGGAAGCAGTCGGCCATCTCGGGATCGATCAACAGGGGAATGAAGTTCGGGTTGCCCGTAAAGAGCACGCCGTGGAAGTCCCTGGTCTCGCGCTCGTGCCATTCCGCGCCCTGGAAGATGCCTGCGATGGACGGCAGCGAAGGCGCGTCGTGGGGCACCAGCACGCGCAGGGTCAGGCGTCCGGGGGTCTCGAAGTGGTCGAAGTGGTAGACCACCACATAGCCCTCCACGCAATCAACCGCGCAGATGTCTTCGATGAAGTAGTTGGCCTTAAGCAGCCGCTCGGCTGCGCGCACCAGGGCGCCCGCAGGCAGGAAGGCCTGGAAGGCCTGCCCGGATTTGGCGGCGTCGCATTTGGCCAGGTACAGGGCGCCAAGGCCGGTGAAGAGCGCTTCCATGCTATTTGCCCTCCACATCAAAAGGCCCGTCCACCGGGGGATTGGGCCAGAAACGCTTGCCGCTGATCTTCTCCTGGAGCTTGAACAGGCCTTCCAGGAGCCCCTCGGGCCGGGGCGGGCAGCCGGGCACGAACACGTCCACCGGGATCAGGTTGTCCACGCCCTCGATGATGCCGTACTGGCCCTTGAACTTGAAGGGGCCGCCGGAGATGGCGCAGTTGCCCATGGCGATGACCCAGCGCGGGGCGGGCATCTGCTCGTAGAGGCGGATCACGGCGGGGGCCATCTTCTTGGTCACGGTGCCGGCCACGATCATGATGTCGCTCTGGCGCGGGGAGGGACGGAAAACCTCGGCCCCGAACCGGGCGATGTCCCACCGGGCCATGCCCACGGCCATCATCTCAATGGCGCAGCAGGCCAGACCAAAGGTCATGGGCCACAGGGACATGGAGCGGCAGAGGTCGACGATCTGCTTGGCCGGCCCGATGTTCAGGATCGGGTCGGCGGTGATGACGTCGGGCTTCTGCGCTACGATACTTTGCGCGGCCATGTGAACACCCCTTTCGCCCAGAAGTAGATAATGGCAAGAGCAAGCACAAACAGGAAGATGAACATCTCCAGGAAGGGCAGCCAGCCCTCGGTTGCGCGGTACACCGTGGCCACCGGGAACAGGTACAGCACGTCCACGTCGAACGCCAAGAACAGCAGGGCGTAGACGTAGTAGTTTATGCCGAACCGGGTCCAGGAGCCCCCATAGGGACGCATGCCGCACTCGTACGGCATGCCCATGTCGCCGCCGCGCGCCCGTGGCGCCACCAGGTACGACAGGATGAGCGGGCCGCCTGCGAAAAGCAGACCCCCGATCAGGAACAGGATGATGGCCAAATGCAGCCAGCTAAAGACCATAGCCCTCCCCCTTCGACAAATTCGGCCCGAAAAACCGAGCCTTTGACCAAACTTTAAAAAATGATGCCCCCTTTTGCCCGGACTTGCCAAAGACGTCAACCCCTCTAGTGGAATTTCGAGTCTTTCTTGCCCCGCCTCCCCTTGCTTTTGGGGTGATAACAGCCGACAATACATACGCTTATTTTTTCACAAATAGAGAGACCGGAGACGGACCCCGGCGCTGGCCGAGTGCCAAAACAGCCCTGTCGCGGCCTTGTGCTGGGTCCTGATTTTGCTTACAACTCCGCTCTGATTGCAGACACCTCTAGCCACAGGAGAGTTCATGGGCCAGAATAAGCGCATTCTCGTCACCGGCGGGTCCGGCTTTTTGGGCTCGCACCTGTGCGCGCGCCTGCTTGATGGCGGGCACGACGTGCTCTGCGTGGACAACTACTTCACCGGCAGCAAGGAGAACATCCGCCGCCTTCTGCCCCACCCCTGCTTCGAGATGTTGCGCCACGACGTGACCTTCCCGCTCTACGTCGAGGTCGACGAGATCTACAACCTGGCCTGCCCGGCCTCGCCCATCCACTACCAGCACGACCCCGTGCAGACCACCAAGACGAGCGTGCACGGCGCCATCAACATGCTCGGCCTGGCCAAGCGCATCAAGGCCAAGATCATGCAGGCCAGCACATCTGAGGTCTACGGCGACCCCAGCGTCCACCCCCAGGTGGAGAGCTACTGGGGCAACGTCAACCCCATCGGCCCGCGCGCCTGCTACGACGAGGGCAAGCGCTGCGCCGAGACGCTGTTTTTCGACTACCACCGCCAGCACAAGCTGCGCATCAAGGTGGCGCGCATCTTCAACACGTATGGCCCGAACATGGCCATCAATGACGGCCGCGTGGTCTCAAACTTCATCGTCCAGGCCTTGAAGGGCGAGGACATCACCGTGTACGGCGAGGGCAACCAGACCCGCTCCTTCTGCTACGTGGACGATCTGGTGGAGGGCTTCATCCGGCTCATGGGCACCCCGGACGAGTTCACCGGCCCCATGAACCTGGGCAACCCGGTGGAGTTCACCATTCTCCAGCTGGCCGAGACCGTCATCCGCATGATCGGCTCCAAGTCGCGCATCGTGCACAACCCCCTGCCCCAGGACGACCCCACCCAGCGCCAGCCGGACATCACCCTGGCCCGCCAGGTCATGGGCTGGGAGCCCAAGACCAAGCTGGAGGACGGGCTGGTCAAAACCATCGCCTACTTCCGCCAGACACTGGGACTCTAAGGCGCGAGCGATCCAGGCATGTGCGGCATCTGCGGACACGCCAGCCCGGCGAAAGGCGCCGACTCCAGAGGCGCGGACCGGAACGCCCTGGCGTCCATGCTGGCGCTTCTTGGCCACCGGGGGCCGGACCAGACGGATTCCTGGGCTGACGCCGACGGGGCCGTGGCTCTCGGCCACACCCGCCTGTCCATCCTGGACCTGGACCCGCGCGCGGGCCAGCCCATGCATGACCCGCACACCGGCAACGTCATCGTCTTCAACGGCGAGATCTACAACTTCCGCGCGCTTCGCGCGGTTCTGGAAGAACAGGGCGAGGTCTTCCGCACCACCGGCGACACCGAGGTGCTGCTGGCGCTTTACCGCGTGCACGGCCAGGACTGCCTGCCCATGCTGCGCGGCATGTTCGCCTTTGCCCTGTGGGACGCCGCCAAGGGCGAGCTGTTCCTGGCCCGCGACCGCCTGGGCAAGAAGCCCCTGGTCTACTTCGACGGACCCCGCGGCCTTGTCTTCGCCTCGGAGATCCGCGCCCTGCGCGCGCACCCGCTCTGCCCGGCCCAGGGCTCCGTGGCCGGGCTCGACCCCGAGGCGCTGGACCTCTACCTGAGCCTGGGCTACGTGCCCGCGCCCCGGACCATCCTGCGCGGCGTGGCCAAGCTGCCGCCCGCCCATTGCGCCGTGTACGGCAAGGACGGCCTGCGCATCCGGCGCTGGTGGGACGTGGACTACCGGGCCAAGATCGACGTGACCGAGGCCGAGGCCCTGGACCTGGCCTGGGAAACCTTGCGCGAGAGCGTGCGCCTGCGCCTGGAGTCCGACGTGCCGCTGGGCCTGTTGCTCTCCGGCGGGGTGGACTCGAGCCTGGTGGCCGCCGTGCTGGCCGACCTGTGCCCCGGCCAGGCGCGGGCCTTCACCGTGGGCTTTGACGAGAAGAAGTACAACGAGCTGCCCCACGCCCAGGCCGTGGCCAATCACCTGGGCCTCAACCTGACCTTTGAGATCATGCCGCCAGCCACCCTGGAGGCCCTGCCCGAGGTGGCCCTGCGCTACGGCGAACCCTATGCCGACGACTCGGCCCTGCCCTCGCTGTTCCTCTCGCGCATGGCGCGCAAGCACATCACCGTGGCCCTGGGCGGCGACGGCGGCGACGAGCTGGCCCTGGGCTACCCCACCTACCGCCACGCCAAGACGGCCTCGGCCCTCAACGCGCTGCTGCCGCTCGCGCCCCCCGGCGACGCCACCCTGCGCAGCCTCGCCTCCACGCCGCGCGCCCTGCGCGAATCCCTGGCCGCCACCCTCTGGCCCGAGACCAAGCCGCTGCTGCGCAACGAGCCCCGCCAGTGGCCGCTCAAGGCCCGGCTGTACACCCCGGAGGCCAGAACACGCCTGGCCCACGCCTACGCCGACTGGTTCCTGCCCTGGCTGGACCGCTCCCGCGAGCACGCCGCCAACCCGCTGGAACGCATGCTGTACATCGACAACGCCACCTGCCTGCCCGATGACCTGCTGGTGAAGATGGACATCGCCAGCATGGCCGTCGGCCTGGAGGTGCGCTCGCCGCTGCTCGACCACACGCTCATCGAGCTCTTCGCCACCTTTCCGGCCAGCCTCAAGGTGCGCGGCGGAGAAACCAAGCACCTGCTCAAAAAGCTGGCAGAACGCGTGCTGCCGAGAGACATCCTCTACCGCCGCAAGCAGGGCTTCGACCTGCCCATCCGCGAATGGATGGCCGGACCCATGCACGGCTTCGTCATGGACGCGCTGAGTTCCGCCGACCCGGCCCTCAGCCAGCACATCGACCTGGACGCGGCCAAGACAATCGCCCTTGAACACGCCAGCGGCACCAACCGCAAGAACATGCTCTGGCGCCTGCTCGTGCTGGCCCTGTGGAGCCGGGCGAAGTAGGCCGGAGTGGCCTGGGCGGATGCATCGGCTGAGCCCTGGCAATAGCCCGCGGGTTTTTCGAGTGGAGACCCTCGAAAAGCCCCGCGCGCGGTTGGCCCTTTCTTAGAGGGCTGTTGCGAAGGCAAGGACGAGAGAGTTGCCTGTAATGTTCCACATGCCCGCCAAAGCCGAAAGGGCTGTTTCAGGTTCCTCCTGAAACAGCCCTTTCGGCGCAATGGGGGGTCTGGGGGGCTTCAAGCCCCCCAGCCGCCGGAGGCTCTCATCTTCTACGATGTGCCTTCGCGCTTGAGGTCGGCCACCAGGGAGCGCAGCTGCTCGGCCTGCTCGGCCAGTTCGCGGATGGCCACGGTGGTCTGCTGCATGCTGTCCG
>PHAR01000010.1 GCA_002840405.1 Deltaproteobacteria bacterium HGW-Deltaproteobacteria-8
AGGCCTGGCCCCAGGACTTGCCGTCCTTGCGCAGGGCCTCCACCTGGGTCGGGCTGACGCCCGCCACATGGGCCAGGGCGCCCCGCGAAGGTCGCGCGTGGGGTCCGAGTCCGCCAACCCACAGGCTACGGCATAGCGGAACACCATGCCAATATTCCCCACAAGGCGGTGGGCTGTTTCAATGGCTCCCCGTGATTCCACGCGGCGGGCCACGGACAGGATTTCGGGCGGGAGGATGGAGCGGATAGCCTTGGAGCCAATCCACGGGAAGGCGTCTTGCTGTAGGCTGGTCATAATGCGGGCGGCATGGCCCGGTGACCACTTGATGCTGAACTTCTCGTGCCATTGACGGGCTAAAAGCTCAAAAGTTTCCGCCTGGGCCTGTTGCTTTGCCTTTGCAGCCTTGGGCACGGTGGACGGGTCTGTGCCTTCCGCCAGCAGTCGCCGGGCTTCGTCTCGCCGCTCCCTTGCCTGGGCCAGTGAAACGTCCGGGTATACGCCAAGGGACAGACGCCGTTCCTTGCCCCCAAAGTGGTACTTGAAGCGAAACCACTTGCCTCCAGATGGGGCAACTTCCACGTACAGGCCGCCACTGTCGTAAATCCGTCTAGCCTTCGGGCCGGGTTTTGCGTTGCGTAGCGCGGTGTCCGTTAGGGGCATGGGGCAACTCCTTTGGCTTTTGAAAGCGTCAAGTGCTGTTGCCCCCAATAGTTGCCCCAAGATGTCAATGTCCCGTATTGGACGGCATCAGACCACTAGACAACAAAAAACCCCGCTTTCGCGGGGTCTTGTGGACTTCATCATACTTGGTCGGACGATCTTTTGGGGCGGAGTCAATCGAATGTCAAGCTTAACATTGCAGTATGGTAGCGTATTCTGTGTTAGAAAATTCGCAGTTGTCCGCTTTGTTGTACGGTTTGACGCAAGGCTGCACTTTGTCCTCATCTAGTCTGAATTGCAAAAAAAACATGGGAAAGGACGGTTTGACCATCCCTCCCCATGAATTCATTTGTGTGCCCCTCGCCGTGAAGCCTTGATTTCGTGAACCGTGCAAATCTGGCATTTTGGGGTATTCGAGCGTCAAGGCTGGGCGCTTACCCTCGCCTATTCCTTCGCTGCCTCCTGTGGTGCGAAAGTGCCCCCTGTGCCGGTTTCTCTGCGCTGTTTCTTGGCCTGGCCCCTCCGCGCCTCACGATATTCTTTCGTGACGTGCCGCTTGCCTTCTCTATGTGGCCAGAGGACACATACGGGGATATCTACGAATGGCTTGTACGCCGAGCAACGGTGAACAGCCTCATTACTCCCAACGCAAGCCAGGCAGCAGGCTCGAATGGCCTGGAGCGGTGTAGTCGAGGCTTCAGGTGAGACCTCGGTCAGGCGGAAGAAATGCAACGGACAGGATGGAACCGGACACGATCTTGGGTTGCCGCCGTTGCACTCTCGACAATGAGCGCGGATAGCAGCACGAGGGGTAAGACGCTCCCCGGTGAACGTGGGGCCGTTGTTTTTGTTTCTCATGGGCCGCCCTTTACTGAGCGCCGAGGGCATTGATGAGAGAGCGGACGTCTTCCGCTTTCCAGGCCGTCATGCGAGGCCCCAGCTTCACCGGTGCTGGGTAGCGGCCCGACTTCACCCCGGCCCACCACGTCGAGCGGGCTACAGGAATAAGGCTAAGGACTGCGGGGAGGCGCATGAACCCCGTAAGGGGCAATATGGCTATGGCATTCATCACGATTATATCTCCAAAAGTTAATGGTTGGCCCTGCATTGGGGCAAAAACGAAACCGCCCGCCTCCCTGAAAGGGAAACGGGCGTGCTTGTGGGCCATCGTGGCGGTGGGCTGTCAGTTAGTTAGAGACAAGGCTCTGCGATCCAGAAGGCGATCCGGGCTGTTGGCATGGACATTTTGCGCGAATCTAAGGGCCAGTGCGAAGTCGTTAGGTCTTTGGCTTCTGAGACGCCTTTGGTCTGAAGCGTCGTGCTGAGGAGCGAGTGCACCGGATTGCAGGTCGGGTGTTTTGAAGGGCAAGTGGCGTACTAGCCGAGACCAACCCCGTATTCTCCAAGGCGCTCACCGCTTCAAGCAGGTTCTGTGGGGAGAGGTGAGCGTACCGCATGGTCGTGGTGATGTCCTTATGGCCCAACCACTCCTGAACGACCTTGAGGGGTACACCACGTTGGATCAAGCGAGAGGCACATGTATGGCGCAGGGCGTGGACAACGAACTGCTCGTCTTCTGCTAAGCCCAGATGAACCTTGGCCCGGTCCCAGACCTTGCGCAGCCACCCCTTCACGTAGGGAAAAAGCCTATCCGACGAGTTTTCGGTCAAGGCCATACGCTTCTCAACGACTGCTTTGACCCTGGTGGTCATCGGCACGGACCTAGGCAAATCGCCCTTGTTGACCCACACGGAGACTAACCCACGTTGGGTGTCTACGTCCCTGCGGGTGAGAGCTGTGAGTTCCCCGTAGCGCAGGCCGGTGTCGAGGAGAACCACCACGGCATCCGCTTCTTCATCACGACTCCAGCGATGGAGCAGAGCCAGCAATGAAGCTTCTTCCTGATCGTCAAGGAAGCGGATGCGGCCCTGATATTCCTTCCGCTTTGTAATCCTTGGAATCGACGGACAGCCTCCCCGCTCCTGGGCCACTTGCATGACTTTTCGCAAGCAAGAGAGTTTCCGGTTGATGGTCCCATCTGAGTTTCCCCGCTGCTGACAATCGGACACGAAGCGGTCTATGGCCACGGCGTTGATCTTTGCCAAGGAATAACCCTCGCCGAAGAAATCCAACAGGATTTGGCTGTTGATAATCGCCGTCGTCTCACTTCGCATCCCTGCCCAATGTGAAGAGCGAGCAATGTTCACGGCTTTTCCCAGGGTCCAGTACTTTGTGGGCTTGTTTGGCTTCCTTTCCTTCTTCACCTTGCCTCGTTTCAAATTTGACTTGATCTCGGCTTGGCGCTCCTTTGCTTCCTTGAGGTTATGACACGTCGCATAGACACGACGCCCCTTGTAGCTCACGTCTACGATGAAGGAGTTGCCCCGCTTTCTTATCCCTCGAGGTAGTTCCATAATTTTACCCTTTGATTTGGAGTGACGTGTCTTTCAGACATCAGGATGCTGGCCTCGCATACCTCACCACGCAAATATTAGTCAATTAATACGCATATTCTTCCAATCAATAGGAAGAATTCATCCACCATCTGGAACTGCTGCCCACCACAAAACACGAAGGCGGCCAGCTTTACGCCGACCGCCCTCGCATGCCCTTCTGCCGAGCTTGCCTGCCGAATTGTAAATTGCAGGCACCCTAGTACTGAACAATTTGCAATTTCACTTTTAGATGAAGAGGACCAGGTATTCCTGTGGTCCCTAGAAGTCAGCTTCCTGGCTCACACTGGTTCGTGCATCCCTTGCTCTTCCGAAAGCCACACCCCAGTCCTTCAAGCTGATCGCACCCGTGGCTATCGCCTTCTCTTTTGTGCGGGTGACCTTTGAGGGGTCCCATTTCAGAGCCGAGGCCAGTTCCTTCTGGTTGAGGCACTTTCCGCTCCTCAGACCCTCCAACAGTATCTCGATGTCCTCATTGGCTGCTGCCTCGTACTCCCAGCGATCCTCATCCAACCAGACCTCCCATGATCGGATACGCTCATCAGGCTTGGCCCTCAGCTTGTCCCATTTGATCAGGAACGCTGTTCCATGGGCAGCCTTCAGGCCAGAGAGCTTCTCGAGACCGAGGATCACCTCAAAGGTGGTCGCCAGCATGGAAGACCCCCGATAGGTGGATGATTTTTTACCCGAGTGGTGAATCAGGATACAGGCCTTTCCGATCTGCTTCATCCTCATCAGGAAGCCGACTATAGGCTGGAAGGCTCTGGAGGCATTTTCGTCCTCCACGTTCGCCAGAGTCGATAGGTTGTCCAAGATGACGAGGTCATAGCCCTGCGCCTGTTTCTCCAGTTCGCTCTGCCCCATCGGATCTGCAAGGTTTGGGAAGTCTACCGACGCCTCCTGGAACTGCCTTGCAAATACATGCAGGTTCTCACGGATCAGGTCACGATCCAAATCCGGCAATGCCTTGATGAGCATCTCGGTTCGTTCCTTGATGGTGTCCATAGGCATCTCCCCGTCCACGAAGAGCACCTTGTATGGCTTGGGAGATTCCCAGTCGAGGAACTTCCCACCACCTGCCACAGCAAGGGCGATGGATAGGGCGAACATGGACTTGCCCACACCAGGAGCAGCATAGATCAGTGCGCTTTCACCCTCCTTGAGCCAGGGCGCCACGAGGTCATCTCTTGGTAGGAATTCGTAGTCGAGGATTTCCCCGATGCTGGGGATACGATAAGCACAGTCATGCATTGCCAGTACTCGCCTTGCGCTCACGCTCTCGGCGCTCTTCAATTTTAAGACGTCGCTTCAACATTCCCCTCGAGACATGGACAGCTGCGAGGAGAACCTCCAACGGCGCAACACTCTTTCCAAGGATCGTCTTACTCATAATTTGCATGATGTCGTAAAGAGCGTCCTCAACCCTATCACCACAGATCGTTCTCGCCTCCAAATAATTCGCGGGGGTGTAATGCTGTCTCTTACTCATGGTGTCCTCCAGTGGTCTTAGGTTCAAAGCCATTCTTGAAAGCCCAGTCAATCAGCACCGACACCATGAGCGAACGAGAGGGCATCTGGTTGATGTGCCCGTCGTGAAAGCGACCACGGATGGTGTCAAGTTGGAGATGATCTTGAGCGGACATGGTGATCGAGGTGGTCGTGCAGGGTTGGGCGCAATGCTTTCTGTGCTTCATGTAATCCTCACAAGTTGGGTTAAAACAAATGGGTCGGCACACAACAAAAAAGACCTCCCAGCAAGATGACTGGAAGGCCTACGGGTGGGGCGACAAGCCCGGTAGATGTTAATCTAGGTGAGAGATCCTCCTTTGCGGTAACGGTTATCGGCCCATGGGGCATGACTCAGGGCACATGGGCATGTGGGTATACTTCCTAGCTCCAAATCAAAGGCAGAGACCTGTCCTACTGGTGGGGCCATCTAAGAGTGTCACCCAACTCGACGAGATCACCGCAAGCCACTGATTCGTATGGAGTTATCCAGCGTTCCGCATACGCATGCAGTCCAGGAGATACGAGGCTGGACGGTAGCTGCCGAGGATGACCGGTAACTCCTTGGCTGCCTGTTCATCTAATAGTGTCCCCTAATTCAACGAAATCACCGCAAGCCACCGGTCCTTCAGGAGTTATCCAGTGTTTCGCATGCGCATTCATTCCAGGAGATACGCGGCTGGGCGGAAGCTACCGATGATGACCAGCAACTCCCTGGCTGCCTGTTCATCTAATAGTGTCCGCTAATTCAGCAGAAACGCCGATAGTCATTGGGAGAGTGGGCATGGCCGTGTTTCATCTGAAACTGAAACACCATGGATAAACGAGCAGCCCAAAGTGGCCTGAATGATCGAGGTGTTGGCCGTGACCTACCCCTTCGCCTCGCGCCCCAGGATGCGGTACAGGGTCTGCCGACTGACCCCGAACTCAAGGGCCAGGGCCTTCTTCTCCTCACCAGCACCCGCCCGCGCCTTAATCTTCAGCTCCAGCTCCGGGGGCAGCTTCCTGTCACGGCCCAGGTGCCTGCCCTGTGACTTGGCCTTGGCGATCCCCTCGCGCTGGCGCTCCTTGATCAAAGCCCGCTCAAACTCCGCCACGGCTCCGATGATCTGGAGCTGGAGGTTCTGAAAGGGATCATCCTGCCCGGAGAAGACCAGGTGTTCCTTGTGGAACTGGACGGCCACGCCTCGGCCTGTAAGCTGCCCCAGAAGGCGCAGGAGGTCTTGAAGGTTCCTAGCCAGTCGATCTATCGAGTGGACGTGTAACGTGTCTCCCTGCCTCACGTAGGCCATGCACAGTTGGAGCTGTGGTCTTGCCGTGTCGGCTGCGCTGGCCTTCTCCTCATACACCATGTCCAGGGCCACGCCCTCAAGCTGCCTGTCCGTCCTCTGGTCCGTGGTGCTTACCCTGACGTATCCAACGTTTGCCATGACCTTGCCCTCCCGGTTGGTGATGTGCCGCCTGTCGCGTCACTGAACCTCTATGGCAATACGAGAAACAGTGTCAACATGATTCTTGGCAAGGTTTCGATACACGGGGAACAGGGTGTTGCTGGGAGAGTCCGACAAGTAGCGAAAGGTACACCTTCTGCAACCTCTTCACCTCGCCCGGAAAGGTCCTGTTCGCCGTGTCGCACAACCTTGGAAATGATTAAGTTGACACAGTTTCTCAGATGGTCTAGTTTCATGTCAACACAGCCAAGGGAGGCGCAACATGTCAGACGTAGGATACGTGAGGGTCAGCAGCTTGGACCAGAACACGGACAGGCAGCTTGCAGACATTGATCTGGACAAGGAGTTCGAGGATAAGGCGAGTGCTGCTGATACTAAGCGGCCTCAGCTTATCGCTTGCCTGGACTACGTGAGGAGTGGAGACACCCTGCACGTTCACTCAATCGACCGCCTTGCACGCAACCTACAGGACCTCCTCCGGCTCCTGGAGATGCTCAAGGGTAAGGGTGTAGCCGTCCAGTTCCATAAGGAGCGGCTGACCTTCTCAGGTGCAGACGACCACTTTGCCACGCTTCAGCTTCACATCATCGGCGCGGTAGCTCAGTTTGAAAGGGCGCTCATCAGGGAACGTCAACGCGAGGGCATTGCCAAGGCCAAGTCTCAGGGCAAGCACTTGGGTAGGGAGCGGAAGCTCTTGCCTGAGATTGAACGGGCCATGAGGCAAAGGGCTGAAGCTGGTGAGGAGAAGAAGGCCCTGGCGATTGAGTTTGGGGTAAGTCGACAGACCTTGTACCGTGTTCTGAGTAGAGAACCGAAGGGCTAGAAGCTGTCTTGCCTGTATGAGTCATTCATAAAAGACAGTAGGAGCATCATCGGTAGATGATATTGCAAAGTATACGATGATGAGTTGGTACCTCTCTGCCATTTTTCATATTGTGTCACTTGAGCTTGTACAAGTGAAAGCGAGTATTTGTCTTGCTTAATGCTCAATATATGTTATGCCTGTCTCCTTACCAACATTTCAACAGATGTAAGGATGGTCTGCATGGCATATCTGGCATATGGAGCGGTTGAGTTTGACGTTACCCCCGACAAGTGGGTGTCTTTGCGTATCCCAACACCTGACGGACCTAACGAGAGTAAGACCATCTTCTGCCCTTGGGAAGAGTTGACCGCTGAACAGCAAGGTCGATTCCTAATGATGCACGATACCCTTGCTGACATGACCACTTTGTTCGATGATGTGTTTACAGGCCCAAAGCCTGGGGAATACTGGTAGTACGCTCTGTTTCTCCCCAGGATGCCTTGTGGGGTGCCTTCGCGTTCCAGGCAGCACCTGTGTCAGATTGGGCGCAAGGTTGATCCTGGGGCATCCTGGGGAGACTCATGCCGATGCTCTAGCCTTCCACCCTGGCAAACTTTGACTTTAGCAAATGGTCGAGTGGAATGGTCTGATGGAAGTCAGCCCTGGAAACCACTTCATCAAACGCTAGGGAAACAAAGGTTCGACCTTTGCCATACGTGCCGAGCGTCATTGATGTGAATGAGTGTCCCACTACCCGCTGAAGCAGAGACTCGTTCATGTCCTTCCTCTTCAGCATGTCGTTGATGAAAGTATGCCTGAACGAATGGAAGACCTTGCCGGGTTCACCTGGGGCAGCTTCCACGCCACAGCTTTGACGGTAGCCTTGTGAAACGCCATTCCCGTTGAACCAGCGGGAGACATCCTGACCATACCCGTCACGGCGCAAGGTAAGTTCGGGGAAGAGTCGTACTTCACCCTTGGCCTGAAGTTCCTGAGCATATCTCACCAAACCTAGCTCCAGCATGAATGGATGGACAGGCACCAGACGGGCTGCGTTCTTGGTCTTCAGCTTCTTGTCGAGCTTGCCGTTGATGTCGAACACCAAGATTCCATCCTCCTCGCGAAGGTCATCAAGGTACAACTGGGCAAGTTCGTTCTGGCGCGCACCTGTGAACAGGGCCAGGAGCGGGGTCCAAAATTGGTAAGGATGCTTGAAGGTGTCTGAGCTGTAGTCTGGTGAGTGGAATAGGGCGTGAAGGTCTTCTTTGCTGAAGGTATCGCGGTGTTCATCATCACGCTTGGGCTGTTCCACTTGCATGTCGGCGGCAGGGTTGAAGGATATGTAGCCATTCTTCACGGCGTAGGCCAGCACGGTGCTCACCCTGTTCAAGTTCTTGTTGATGGTGGCAATGCCCATGACCTTGGGAATCTGGCCTTGGTCTGCCAGCGCGAGAAGTTCATGGATGGTCTTGTCTCTGTACTGCGGAGACTTCTCCATGTTGGCCGGGAGCTTCTGGAGTGCTGCTTTATACTCGCGCATGAGTTTGAAGGTGATGTCCTCCACCACGATGCCTTGACCAGCCCAGGTCAGGAAGAGGCGGTAGCAAGCCAAGTTCTCCTGCTCGGTCTTGGGAGTCCACTTCCCGGCGCTCTTCTTCTCGGTGGAATATTCAGAGGTAACTTGCTTAAGTGGAGTCTTTTCCGTGTGAAGGGCTGAGTGGGGCGGCTGTGGCTGAGGAGGAGCAACTAAGGATATTGAGTCGGTGGGTACATCCACCATGCTCACAGCCTCGGTTATGACCTGACTATTTTTCCTGCCGTAATCGCCTTTGTGGCGTTCTATCCAGACCTCGGACAGGAGCTTGGATGCCTTCAGCAGTTCCATGCAGAGCTTGTTATAGTCCTCGGTCCCTGGCTCTAAGGTGATACCCGCCGCTGAGAGCGCTCTGTCCGCTACCTTTGCTACTCGGCGAAAGTCTCTGGTGGCTATCTCCACTTCCTCCTCACCCTTGGTCACTTGGAGATGGTCAAGCTCAGCGAACCAAACATCCTCGGTAACAGAACGACTCAGGACATCGGACTCCCAGTTGTGGAGGCAGTCAGCTACAAAGTCTCGGATGAGCCCTTGGAGCTGCTCTGGGGTGTTTCCTTGCATGTGTGTGGAGCCTCCTGCGGCCTTCCTGATGAGTTCTTGAACATAAGCTGCTATGATCCTAGCCCTATACTTGGCCTCGGACAAGCTCCCTGTGTGGAGAGTGTAGCGAAGCTCAGTGCGGCCTAGGACGGGTCTGAGGGCCACAGGAATGACCATGCGGAAGCAGTAGGAATGTGGTTGGCGGATGACGTAGGATGGTGACTTGGAGCTAGAATACAACATCTCCCTGGCCCACTTTGTGTAGAACATGTGGTGAACCAGGGAGATGGTGGGGTTCAGCTGCTAACTAGCTGATATAGTTGGACTGGTGGAGGCGGAGGGAATCGAACCCTCGTCCGAGAACGCTTTGCTCGAGGTATCTACAGGTTTAGTCCGGGTTTGATTCTCGTCGCCATGCGTGCCCCCGAACAGGTATCATGTCGACATGTCCGCCTTGTGCCGCGTGCATACGGCGGACGCCATCTGCACGCCGACCCGATGGGGTTTGTCGATCCTACAGACGTATCGGGCGTCAGTTAGAAGGATCGTGACTGGTTATTAAGCAGCCAGAGCGTATTCGTAGTCGTTGGCACTTGAGTGCTTGCCGCTTTTTACGAGGCCAGCGGCGCCTCGACCTGCAACCTCGGCATCGACTGTCCCCGTCGAAACCGGTGCGCCCCCATTTCAAAGAACGTCTTTTGAAAAGATAAGCCTTTAAGCCAGGAAGGCAAGCTCCAAAAACAAAACCGCGCCCGAAAGGCGCGGTGTTTTGTCTTGTGGTAGCGAGGGAGGGAATTGAACCCCCGACACTGCGGATATGAGCCGCATGCTCTGACCGACTGAGCTACCTCGCCACATTTCCCTCAACGGGAAGGGCCTTATAGCTATTCTCCAAACGCTTGGCAAGGGGGTACGGGACGTCTTTTGGGGATGCTTCATTCTTTTCCCTCGTCGCTGGGCATAACCTCTGCGTTGCCAGATGTGCCGGGCTGGTGTACGTTTTGCATGTCAACGCCATGTGTTGGCAAAATAAGGAGAGGACATGACGACAGTGATTCCCCAGAACGAGCTCACCAAGCGCGCCATTGCCTGGGTCTGCGAGCAGCAGATCGACACGGGCAACCCAGGCGCACGGCGAAAGGCCATCGAGGAGGCCGCCAGGCGTTTCAACCTTGGCCCACTGGAAGAGGAATTCCTCGAGCGTTTTTTTAAAGGCGATGCAGCAAACGGATAAAATCGTTGAAGATCGTCCACAGCCAAATATTCAAGGAACATCTCTCGCTGTTCATGCTGATCGGTTCCTGTCTGCTGGGTCTCATCCTGGTTGGCCGGATGCTCCAGTTGCGCGAGATGCTCCTCTCCCAGAACCTGGGGCTCTTTGACGTCCTGCGTCTGTTCTTTTATCTGAGCCCCGTGTTCCTGCTCCTGCTCACCCCCATAGCTTGCATGCTGAGCATCTTCCTCACTTTTCTGCGCATGAGCGCGGACCGTGAACTCACTGCGCTCAAGGCCAGCGGGATCAGCCTGTACCAACTCCTGTTCGCGCCCCTGGTCTTTGGCTCGCTGTGCACGCTCTTCAGCCTGTACATCGGCCTGTTCGGGCTGTCTTGGGGCATGGAGCAGTTCAAGCACTCCCTGCTCGAATTCGCCCGGACCAAGACCAAGCTTTCCCTGCAATCAGGCGTTTTTAATCAAGAGTTTCCTGGCCTGACCATCTATGCCCAGAAGGTCAACCTTGAGACGGGAGACATACAGTTCGTCTTTGTGCAGGACAAGACCAACAAGGGCTTCACCACCACGGTCATTGCGCCCGAGGGCACAGTCACCACGGATTCGGAGAAGGAGCAGATCAAGGTCGTGTTCAAGAACGGCCGCATCTTCCGGCGCGTGGGCGAGACCCTGGACGTGCTGCATTTCGGCAGCTACGCCGTGCGTCTGCCCTTGGGGAACATGCTGCGCAGCATGGGCTTTGAGCGCACCTCGCCGAAGGAGCTCTCCTTTGCCAAGCTTTTGGCCTACGACTCCGACCCGGAGCTGATGAAGGAGTTCGACCAGACGCATCAGCTCAAGATCAAGGTGGAGATCCAGAAGCGCCTGGCCCTGCCTCTGGCCTGCCTGATTCTCGGCTTGTTCTCCGTACCCGTGGCCTGCGTGTTTCAGGCCTTCAAGCAGCAGCACGGCATCGTCCTGGCCATGGCGGTTTTCCTGGTCTACTATTCGTTGCTCTCCGTGGGCGAAAGCCTGGGCGAATCGAAGCTCCTTCCGCCCTATATCGGCGTCTGGGTGCCCAACCTGCTGTTCCTGGGAGCTGGTCTGTTGTTCTTGCGCCAGGCCGTGCGCGAGCGCGTGCCCTCCGGCGTGGTCTGGGTGCTCCAGAAACTGCGTGCCCGGAGCGCGGCATGAGGCTGCCCAGCTTTCGCCTGAGCGCTCTGGGGGCCTACGTGGTCCGCCAGAATCTGTTCCTCATGGCTACCTGCCTGGGGGCGGGAACCTTCATCTATCTCTTGACCGACCTCTCCGATCGCCTCGATCGTTTTCTCGACGCGGGCCTTGGCGTCCGCCAGATCCTCATCTACTTTGCCGTGAAGATACCGCTGATCTTCGCTCAGATCCTGCCTGCGGTCTTCCTCTTGGCCGTGGTCCTGCAGATCGGACTCATGGTGCGCAGCCGGGAGATGATGGCCCTGCGGGCGGGCGGAGTGGCCATCAGCTGGTTTTTGCGCTTTTTTCTCGTGTACGCCCTTGTCTGGAGCGCCGGGCAGCTGGTGTTCTCGCAATTCATCGCCTCCTATGGCGAGCAGGAGGCCACCCGCATCTGGCGCGAGGAGGTGCGCAAGCGCCAGCTCGACAAGCGCGTGCTGAAGAATCTCTGGTTCCGCGAGGGGGCGTACATAGTCCATGCCGGCGAGGCCCAACCCACCCAGAGCCGCGTCAATGACGTGACGGTGTACGAGTTTGACCGCGACACCAACCGGCTTTCGCGCATCATGACGGCCAAAAAGGGCCTTGTGGACGAGCACGGCTGGGGGTTGCTCGACGTCTGGGAGATCGAGACCGCTGATTTCGCGTCCATGAAGCTCTTGACGCACTTCATCCCGCTTAGGCAGGACATGCGCGGCTTTTTGTCCGCGGACAGCGGCGACAGGGCCGATCTCCCTCTGTGGCGGCTGGGGCAAATCATCGAGGAGCTGCGGGAATCCGGGTCCAACGTGGAGCGCCTGCGCACGGCCTGGCACGGCAAGTGGTCCTACGCCTTCTCCATGGTCACCATGGCGCTCTTGGCCCTGGCCATGTGCACCATCTTTGAGAATCTGTACGTGAACCTCGTGCTGAGCCTGCTTTTGATCTTCGGCTACTACGCGCTCTATGTCATGGGCATCACCACGGGCCAGAAAGGGCTCGTGCCGCCTGTCTTGGGGGCCTGGCTTGCCAACATGCTGTTCAGCGGCGTGGCCCTGTCCAGGTTGACCTGGGTGTCGGTGCCCTGGCTGGGCATCCGGGCGCACCGCCTGAGCACGCGCATGCAGCGGATGTTTCAGCGTGAGGAAGAGGACTAGGCGTCCGGTTTGCCGTTGGCCTGGGGTATCAGGTCTGGGCCTCGGTCTGAACCGGCTGGGCGGCCAGACTGTCCAGGGCGGCCCACAAGGCATCGCGGCCATGGCCGCTGACGCTGGAGAAGCAGATGGGCGTGGCCATGCCGCCGAGCAGGTCGCGCCATTCGCGCTGACGAGCCGAGGCTTCGCGCTGTTTCACCTTGTCACACTTGGTCAGCACGGGCAGGATGCGGATGTTCGCGTGGCGCAGCCAGGCCACCAGCTCCAGGTCGCTCTTCTGCGGCGGCACGCGCACATCGATGAGCAGGGCCACGGCCTTGAGCCCCGGGCTCTTGGTCAGGAACTGCTCGATGAGCTGGCCCCACTTTGCGCGCTCGGACTGGGAGCGCCGGGCGTAGCCGTAGCCGGGCAGGTCAACGAGGGTGTAGCCGCCGGGCTCGATCTTGTAGAAGTTGACGCTCTGGGTCTTGCCCGGGGTGGAACTGGTCTTGGCCAGGCCCTTGCGCTGCGCCAGGCAGTTGATGAGCGAGGACTTGCCCACGTTGGAGCGCCCGGCCATGGCCACCTGCGGCTCTTCGGTCGGCAGGAGCTGGGAGAGTTCGTACGCTGTTTTGACTAAGTCGAAAGTTCGATTCATAATACTCCGTGCCGGGACATGTGCCCGGTGCGACGTAGATGGTGGCTTTTTCGGCCCGCGTCAAGCGGGCAGACACCCTAAAACCTCAGGCGGCAGTCATGAAGACACGCAAATATCTGGTCCTGAACGGCCCCAACCTCGGCCACATCGGCACCCGCCAGCCGGAGATATATGGCACCCAGGGCCTGGACGGCCTGCCTGAACTGCTCAAGCAGCTCATGGGCGAGGCGGCGGACGGCATAGAGCTTTTGTTCCACCAGTCGAATTTTGAGGGCAACCTCATCGACCGCCTGGAGAAGGCCAAACGCGAGGGGCTGGACGGCGTGGCCTTCAATGCCGGGGCGCTGACCCACACCAGCCTGGCCATCGCCGATTGCCTGGCCTGGATCGGCGTGCCCTGCGTTGAGGTGCACCTTTCGAACATCTTCGCCCGCACGGACGAGCCCTTGCGCCAGCAGAGCCTCATGGGGAAATCGTGCATAGGAGTTGTTGCCGGTTTCGGCATTCTCGGGTATGCGTTGGCGGTCCTGGCTCTGGAACGGCGCAATGTCGAGGGCAGGGATAAAAAATAATGAGGCGTGGCAATGAGTTGCCAGCAATGAGTGCCCCGCCATGCATGTACCGGAGGTTGAATGTATTCCACGTCTGATTTCCGTCGCGGTCTGAAGATCGAGATGGACGGCAAGCCTTATGAAATCGTTGATTTTCAGCATGTGAAGCCTGGCAAGGGCGGCGCCTTTGTGCGCACCAAGCTCAAGCACATCCTCAACGGCCGTGTTGTGGACCAGACCTTCCGCTCCGGCGAGAAGGTCGACAAGCCCGACATCGGCATGCAGGACATGCAGTACTTGTACAAAGAGGGCGACGACTTCGTGTTTATGGACATGGAGTCCTACGAGCAGAAGCACATCCCGGCCACCCAGGTGGGCGAGAAGGGCGGCTACATCAAGGAAGGCGAGACCCTGAAGGTGCTGCTGTACAACGGCGAGCTCTTCGACATGGAGCTTCCCGCGTCCGTGGTGCTGGAGATCATCGAAACCGAGCCCGGCGTGCAGGGCGACCGCGTGACCAACGCCAACAAGCCCGCCAAGATGGAAACCGGCATCATGGTCAATGTGCCGCTGTTCATCGCCCAGGGCGAACGCATCAAGGTCGACACCCGCACCGGCACGTACATCAGCCGCGACCGGGATTAGCAGATGAAGGCATCCGGCCCGGGGCGTCAACGTTCCGGGCCGGGCGCATCCCAGGCCGCCGCGACGTCACGCCGCAAGGCCGTGAGAGTGGAGGGTAGGGTCACGGACAGAATAAAGTTTCGCATGGAAATCAAGGGGCTGGTCTACCTGTTTGTGGCCGCCTTCCTGTTTCTGTGCATCTTCTCCTTCCATCCGGACGACCCGACCTTCAACCAGGCCGTAACCCCCACCTGGCACACCAGCAACATGGCCGGGACCGTGGGCTCCTACATTGCCGGGTTCCTGGTGGAGCTCTTCGGCATCGGGGCCATCGCCTGGCCCTTGCTGCTGGCCTACAAGGGGCTCGTCCAGTTCTCGGACAGGCTTCGTCTGCCTTTGTACCGTTGGGCTGGCGTGACCACGGTCATCCTCTGCGTCATGGCCTGGGTGACCGCCCCCTGGGCCAAGCCCGCCGTGAACATCAAGCCTGCGTTGACCAGCGGCGGCCTCCTCGGCAAGACCCTGGCCGGGTGGTCCATGAACCTGCTCAGCCCCTGGGGCTCGGTGCTGTTCTGGCTCTTCCTCACGGTTGCCTCGGTCCAGGTTGGCTTCCAGGTGAGCTGGGCCTCGGTCTTTAAACGCGTCAAATCTTTTAGCTACGACCAGTGGTGCAAATACCGCGAACGCATCCTGCGCAGGCGCGCTCTGGAGGGCGGCCCAGCCAAGCCGCCCAGGCCCGACAAGGCCGACAAGGCCGACCACGCTGTTGCCACTGTTCAGGTTCCGCGCAAGGTCGAGGCCAAGGAATATGTCGAGCCGGACCTCACGGGCGACAACCTGGTGCTCAAGCCCTTTGAGACCCCCCCGCAGAAGAAGAAGGCCCCGGCCCAGGCCCAACCTTCCACCCATGCCGACCTGCCGAGCTCCGAACTCCTGCGCGAGGCCCCGGTCCAGCAGGCCGTGGCAGACCCCAAGATCCTCCAGGCCAAGGCCCGGCAGCTCACCGCCTGCCTGGCCGACTTCAACATCCAGGGCGAGATCCAGCAGGTGCTGCCCGGCCCCGTGGTGACCATGTTCGAGTTCAAGCCCGCCCCAGGGGTCAAGATCAGCACCATCGCCGCGCGCAACGACGACATCGCCCTGTCCCTCAAGGCCCTGGCCGTGCGCATCGAGGCGCCCATTCCGGGCAAGGACTCCATCGGCGTGGAGATCCCCAACGAGAAGCGCCAGACCGTGTCCCTGCGCGAGATCATCGAGTCCCCGGTGTTCGCCATGGCCCGCTCGCCCCTCACCCTGGCCCTGGGCAAGGACATCCAGGGCGCGCCGCAGATCGCCGACCTGGCCACCATGCCGCACCTGCTGGTGGCGGGCGCCACGGGCGCGGGCAAGAGCGTGTGCCTCAATGGCTTTCTGGTGAGCATCCTGTTCAAGGCCACGCCGGAACAGGTCAAGCTTTTGCTCATCGATCCCAAGCGCATTGAACTGGCCATCTACTCCGACCTGCCGCACCTGGTGCACCCGGTCGTGACGGACATGGCGCTGGCCAAGAGCGCTCTCGAGTGGGCCATGTGCGAGATGGACTCGCGCTACGAGACCCTGGCCCGGCTTGGCGTGCGCAACATCGAGGGCTTCAACCAGAAGCTGGCCGAGATGGGCGACAAGCGTCCGGAGGAGTTCGCCGATATGGCGGCCCTGCCGTACCTGGTCATCGTCATCGACGAACTGGCCGACCTGATGATGACCTCGGCCAAGGACGTGGAAACCTGCATCGTGCGGCTGGCCCAGTTGGCGCGCGCTGCTGGCATCCACATGATCCTGGCCACCCAGCGGCCCAGCGTTGACGTGGTCACGGGCTTGATCAAGGCCAACTTCCCCACGCGCATCTCCTTTCAGGTCACCAGCCGCCACGACTCGCGCACCATTCTGGACACGGTGGGCGCGGAGCGCCTGCTGGGCAAGGGCGACATGCTCTACAAGTCCGGCGGGGCCAAGCTGCGGCGTCTGCACGGGGCCTATGTGGACGAGACCGAGATCGAGGCCGTGGTGGCGCACTGGAAGGCGAGACAGCCCCAGCAGTTTGACCTGGACTTTTCCGAGTGGCGCAAGGACGGCGAGCCCGGTGCCGTTGGCGGCGCGCCTGGCAACGGGGAGAACAGCACGGCCGACGACCCCATGTACGCCGAGGCCGTGGAGTTCGTCACCAGCCAGGGCAGGGCGTCCATTTCGCTTATCCAGCGCCGCTTCCGCATCGGCTTCAACCGCGCGGCCCGCTACATCGAACAGATGGAGGCCGACGGCCTGCTCGGCTCGGCCGACGGCAGCAAGCCCAGGACGCTCATCCGAGGCCGCGACTAGCCCCTCCCCAAGCTCTCTTTGCCTGCCAATGAAAAACCCCTTGCGGAGCTGTTCCGCAAGGGGTTTACTTGTATGGTCGGGATGAGAGGATTTGAACCTCCGGTCTCCGCGTCCCGAACGCGGCGCTCTACCAGTCTGAGCCACATCCCGTTGTGAGAGGAGGCATTTAGCTGAATCCAAAACAAAAGGCAAGCGCTTCGGCAATGATTTTTCCGGGCGGAGCGTTGACCGGAGCCAGCTCAAGGAACCTTTGGCGTTGGACAAGTTCCGTGATTTGTGAGAGCATGATAGAGTTTTTGTAAGCTGTGCGCACTGTTTTGGGACGTAAAGGAGCGCTGTGTGATCAAGGTTGTTGTCGTCGACGATTCTGCTTTCATGCGCAAAGCCATCAGCACGATGCTCTCCAAAGACCCGGAAATTGATGTCGTGGCCACCGCCCGAGACGGCGAGGAAGGCCTGGAGATGATCCGCAAGCACAATCCCGATGTCGTGACCATGGACATCGAGATGCCGCGCATGGACGGGCTCACGGCGCTTCGGCACATCATGATGGAGATGCCCAGGCCCGTGCTCATGATCAGCTCCCTGACCAACGAGGGCGCGGAGGCCACCTTGAAGGCCCTGGACCTCGGGGCCGTGGACTTCATCCCCAAGCAGCTTTCCAAGGTCTCCCTTGATATCGTCAAGATCGAGGCCAATCTCATCGCCAAGGTCAAGATCGTGGCCTCGCGCAAGATGATGCATTCCCGGTCCAGGCTGACTGCGGCCATGGCCCGCGCGCCCATCTGCACCCCGTCCACGGCGCCTTGCGCTCCCCCTGGCAGGCCTTCGGCCCCTCCGACCCTGCCCAGCGGCTCGCCCAAGCGCGATGTTGTGGCCATCGGCGTGTCCACGGGCGGCCCGCCTGCTGTGCAAAAGGTCCTCGCGGCACTTCCGGCCGACTTCCCGGCCAGCATCGTCATCGCGCAGCACATGCCCCAGGCCTTCACCGGCCCCTTTGCCAAACGCCTGGACGGTCTGTGCAAGATCAGCGTCAAGGAGGCCGAGCCTGGTGACCGCCTGAAGCCCGGCTGCTGCTTCATCGCCCCGGGCGGGCGGCATCTTGTGCTGAAGCAGATGATCAGCCGCGTTGATCTGCTTATTTCCGAGGAGCCCGCCAGCGCTCTGTACAAGCCTTCGGCCAACGTGCTCATCGGCTCCGTGGCTGATGCCGTGGGCCGCCGCGCCTTGGGGGTCATTCTGACCGGCATGGGCAATGACGGCATGGAAGGCATCCGAGCGCTCAAGCAGAAGGGGGGCCGCGCCCTGGCCCAGAGCGATGCTAGTTGTGTCGTCTACGGCATGCCAAAAGCCATAGTTGATGCTGGACTTTCGGACGAAATAGTTGATATAGATGACATGGCCCAGGCCATCATGAATAATTTGTATATGTAATGGGCGCTACCATGCCGGGTTTTGCCCGGTGTGTCTGATACGTGAGCCAGATTCTGGAGGGGCGCGAGCACATGACTGATTGCAAAGAAATCCTTTCGATGCTGACAAGTCCCGAGTCGGACGTCTTGCGCGAGGGAGCCTACCTGGCTGGTGAGGCCCATTGCGACGACGCGGTGCCGTTGCTTGTGGAGATGCTTAAGAGCAGCAACATCGGCGTTCAAGAGGCGGCTGACAACGCCCTGCGTATGATCGGCGGCAAGGAGGCGGTCAGCGGGGTCATCCCCCTGCTTCAGTCTGACGAGGCGCCTGTGCGTAACGGGTCCATGGACATTTTGCGCGCCCTGGGTGGGAATGAGCTGCAATTGATCATTCCGCTGCTCAAGGACGAGGATGTTGACCTGCGCATCTTTGCCAGCGACATCCTGGGCTCGGCCGGCAACGTCATGGCCGTGGCGCCCCTGTGCGAGGCGCTATTGAAAGACCCTGAGGTCAACGTGCGCTACCAGGCTGCTGTGAGCCTGGGCAACCTGGGCCTGCCCGAGGCCGCCAAATGCCTGAACCAGGCCATGCGCGACGAGGAGTGGGTCCAGTATTCGGTCATCGAGGCCTTGTCCAAGATTGGCCACGCCAGTTCTGTTGACGCCATGGTCAAGGCCATGAGCCACTCCTCGGAGCTCGTGGTCTCCATGATCATCGACGCCCTGGGCGAGATGGGCAACGTCAAGGCCGTGACCCTCCTGCTGCAGCGCATGGAGTCTTCGCCCACGGCCTTGCGCAACAAGATCGTCAAGTCCATCGTGAATATCCTGGGCGCCAAGCTGGTGAACCTGCTGCCCAAGGCCGAGCGAGAAAATTTCCGCGTGTATCTGCTTGTGGCCCTGGAGGACGAGGATATCGAGGTCCAGGACGCAGCCATCCTCGGGCTGGCCGCCATGGGCGGAGACGATGCCGCTGCCGGGGTCTTCTCCATTGCCAGCAAGCTTGATCCGGACAAGGATCAGGACCGCCTGGAGCACATCCTGGAGAGCTTGTCGCGCATGGGACTCACCGAGGTGCTCCGGCTGGCGATCATGGATCCTGAACCGGCCAAGGCCCTGCTGGCCGTGGAAACCCTGGCCCGCGTGTCCGCCCCTGAAGTCGAGGAAGTGCTCTCCCAGGCCTTCTGGTCCAACGACGTCGTCGTGCAGCGTGGCATAGTCGCCGTGCTGGCGCGCATTGCCGGGCCAGCCTCGACAGATTTTTTCGTGGACATCCTGGCCAGGCACAACGATGGCAAGGTGCTCAAGTCTGCCGCCAGTTTTCTGGGCCAGAAACTGCGCTATGCCCCGGCCGCAGAGTCGCTCTTTGCACTGCTCGACCACCAGTATGACGACGTCAAGGAGGCTGCGCTGGAGGCTTGCGTGGCCATCGATGGTTCTGAGATGCAGACCCGCTTCCAGCAGCTCTTCAAGGGCATCGACCCTCTCAAGCGGCTCATGGCCGTGTATGCCCTGGGCAAGATGGACGCGGCCGGAAACATCGACCTCCTGAAAACTGCCCTGGGGGACGAGAACGCGGAGATCCGCAAGCACGCCCTGGAGGCTGTGGCTTCCCTGTGCCACGACTCCGAGGTCTGGCTTGAGTTGCTTGTGTCGCGCCTGTTGGACGAAAACCGGGACGTGCGCCAGACCGTGGTGGAGATCATGGGCCAGTGCTTCTCCGAGTCCGTCATCCCCCACCTTTTGCACGCCCTGCACGACGACGACGACTGGGTCAAGGTGCGTGCGCTTGAGGTCCTCGGCCAGCACAGGGTCGCTCAGGCCATCCCCGAGGTTGTCGGCCTGCTTGAGAATCCGAACAAACTCGTGACCATCCGCACCATCGAGTGCCTCGGAAGCATCGGCGGCACCTCAGCATTCCGCGCCCTCTTGGCCGTTTCCGGCAGCGAGGACTTCGAGATCATGGAGGCCGCCGAGGCGGCCATCGCCAGGTTACAGGATGAACAGGAGAGGGAGATATAGATGTCTGCGCTCTTCTCCACATCAACGCCTGTGGGCGGTGAACTGAAGATCAGTGATGCGGAATTCCTTCAGTTGCGCGATTTCATTTACGCCCAGTGCGGCATCTACGTGGCGGACAACCGCAAGTACCTGCTGGAGAACCGCCTGGCCAACAGGCTGAAGCTGCTGAATCTGAAGAATTTTGGCGAGTATTACCACTACCTGCAGTACGACACGAACAAGAAGTCGGAGCTCACCAAACTCTTTGAGGTCATCACCACCAACGAAACCAGCTTTTTTCGCAACCCGCCCCAGCTCAAGGTCTTTCAGGAGAACATCCTGACAGATGTCATCGCCGAGATGCGCAAAAAGGGCGACAAACGTCTGCGCATCTGGTCCGCTGGCTGCTCCACAGGGGAGGAGCCCTACACCTTGGCCATCATCGTGTCTGAAGTGCTTAAGGGCGAACTGGCCAGCTGGGATGTCCGCATCACCGCCAGCGACCTGTCTGAGAGGGTGCTCGAGGCCGCACGCAAGGGCGTTTTCAATGAGTACACCCTGCGCACCACGCCCAAGGAGCTTTTGCCGCGCTATTTTGATAAGGATGGCGAGAACTTCCGTATCAAGCCGGAACTGAAAAAGCTCATCTCCTACGGTCAGCTGAACCTCTCCGACCGGGTCGCGCTCAAGCGGGTGGAGCGGTCGCAGCTGGTGTTCTGCCGCAACGTCATCATCTATTTCGACGACGAGATGAAGAAAAAGGTCATCGGCGCGTTTTACGACAACCTGCAGCCTGGCGGCTACCTGCTCATCGGGCACTCGGAGTCCCTGCACAACATCACGCGCTCGTTCAAGCCCATCCACTACCCCGGGGCCATCATGTACAAGAAGGAGGCCTGATGGGGACGTGGATGGTACTGCGCTCAAGGGCAGGCTAGCGTATTGGGCGCCAGGGTCATCGCCATAGCGAACCAGAAGGGCGGCGTGGGCAAGACCACCACGGCCCTGACTCTTGGGGCGGCCCTGACGAGGCTTGAGAAACGGGTGCTGGTCATGGACCTGGACCCGCACGCCAACGCCTCGGTGCACCTCTCCTTCTTTCCGGAGAGCCTTGAGGCCTCGGTATATGATCTTTTCCAGGAGGAGCAGGCCGGGCGCGAGGTCTGGGAACGCATCCTCAAGACGGCCACAGCCGGCGGGTTTGATTTTGCGCCGGGCTCGATCAGGCTTTCCGAGCTTGAGGTGGACCTGAAGGAGCGCAAGGACAAGGGGCTGATCCTGAGCCTTGCCCTGGAGGGACTGCGCGAGCGCTATGATTACATCCTGCTCGACTGCCCGCCTCACGTGGGCATCCTGCTGGTAAACGCGCTGGTTGCGGCGGATATGGTGCTCATCCCCATCCAGACGGATTTTCTTGCTTTGTACGGGATCAGGCTTCTGTTCGACACCATCAGGCTTTTGAACCGGGTGCTGCCCAGGCCGGTGCGCTACATGGCCCTGCCCACCATGTATGATCAGCGCACGGCGGCCTGCAGGCGCATCCTGCGGATCATGCGCGACAAGCTGGGCGACAAGGTGCTGGAGACGGTGATCCATTTTGACACGAAATTTCGAGAGTCCAGCGCAGGCGGCAAGGTGATTTTCGATGTGGACCCCAAGGCGCGCGGCGCCGTTGAATATTTGAACCTGGCAAGTGAGATAGTGCGCAATGAAAACGCCTGAACAATACTTCGTTGAAGATGTAAGGCTGCCGGACGTCACCGACCCCGGCCGCACCCTGACTGGAGCTGAGGAAGCTTTTCTGGACAAGTACCTCGGCGTGGACCGTGAAAAGGTCCTGGCCCAGGCCAGAAGGCTCGACCCGCGCGGCGATGACTCGCTGGCCGATTTCTCCGGCTCCGAGGACGCCGCAGCCATTGAGCACTCTGACGAGAACATGCGCAATCAGAAAGATATCCGGCTGGTGAGCTTCACGCTCATGGGACGCGAGTTTGCCCTGCCCATCACGGTGATCCAGGAGGTCATCCGCTTTGTGAAGCCGACCAAGCTGCCGGCTGCGCCTTACTTCATCACCGGGATCATCAACCTGCGCGGGCGCGTGACGCCGCTGGTGAGTCTGCGCTTGATCATGGGCATCCCCGGCGACCAGGAAGACCGCTTCATCGTCATCTGCCGCCACAGGGGCTTGCAGGTCGGCCTCATGGTCAACGCCATCTCAACCATGTATCTCGCCTCGGGCGACGAGCTTGAGTGGAACGTGGAAGGCAACGTCGGCGTGTCCGCACATCTGCTCATGGGGCTGTACAAATCTGGTGAGCGCCTCATCAGTATTCTTTCCATCGATAATCTTGTCCACGGAGTTCTCCAGGGGGGAGGTTCATCTCATGCCTAAACATATTCTCATTGTGGACGATTCTAAGACTGTAAGGAATCTCGTCGCCTTCATCATGAAGAAGGAGGGCTTCCGCGTGACCACGGCCGAGGACGGCCTTGACGGGTTGGAGAAGCTTTACGCGGCGGATCCGGTTGATCTCATCGTCAGCGATGTGAACATGCCGCGCATGGACGGCTTCACCTTCATCAAGAATGTCCGGGAGCAGGAGGCCTACAGGGACATCCCGATCATCGTCCTGTCCACGGAGGGCCAGGACAAGGATATCCAGACGGGGCTGACCCTTGGCGCGAATTTGTACATGGTCAAACCGGCCCAGCCTGAGAAGATGGTCCGCAACGTGAAGATGCTTCTGGGCTGAAGCCCGGAAGTGAACGCTCCATCCTTGCGATGCACACGCTCGCGGGACGGACACATGAGAGCAGGCGGTTATCTCGATGAGCCAAGACTACCTTGATCCAGAGATCCTCTCTGACTTCTTCGTTGAAGCCAAAGAGCACCTTGAGACCATCGAGCCGAATCTTCTTCAACTGGAGAAGACTCCGGAGAACCTCGGCCTCCTGAACGAAATTTTCAGGCCCATGCACTCCCTCAAGGGCGCTTCTGGATTCCTTGGGCTGCACAAGATTAACGGCCTGGCCCACAAGGCCGAGAACATCCTCGACGAGCTGCGCCAGGGCGCAATGGCTGTGAACTCGGCCATCATGGACGTCATCCTCTCCGCCACGGACGCGCTCCGGCAGATCGTGGACAACCTTGAGAACACTGGGCAAGAGGGCGAGGTGGACACCGCTTCCATCATCGCGCGCATCGAGAGCATCCTGGCCGGTGACCTTTCCACGCCGAGCGCTGCGCCTCAGCCTGCGGCCGACGAAATCCCCGAGGCGGTGCAGGAGACGGTCGAGGACCCTGTTGGTCAGGCCTTTGCCGAGGCCCTCCTTGAACCCCAGGAGCTTGAGCCTATGGACGAGCCTGACCTTCCGGCTGAGACAGGCCCCCTGAACATCCGCTGGCAGAACGTTCAGCTGGAGCCAAGCCCGGACTTCGACCCCACGCCGTATGTCCTGACCACCGTGGGCGAGGGACACCTCAACGATTTTCTGGAGGAGGCGCGGGACCTCGTCGGCAGCCTGAACGAAGGCCTGCTGGAGCTGGAGAAGAATCCCGACGGCAGCAGTGAGCTGGTCAACGACATCTTCCGTTATTTCCACAACATCAAGGGCAACAGCGGCATCATCGGGTACAGGGAGCTCAACGCCCTGACCCATGAGGCCGAGACCCTCCTAAACCGTGTCCGCAAGGGCGAGATGCGCACCAGCCGCGCTGTCATCGACCTGCTGCTGGCCGTGGTGGACTTGATCGAGGAGCTTCTGGGCCGCATCGAGGTCGACGGCATGAAGGCCTCGCCCAAGGACATCTCGGTCATGGCCGCCGTGCTTCAGGCCACCACCGAGGCCGGTGAGCTCGTGGTGCCGGAGCAATACCGGGCCATGCTCGCGCCGGATTACGCTCCCGCAGGCGCTCCCGCCGACCTTCCGGCCGCGACTCCGGCCGAGGCCACGCCTGAAGCGGTCGCGCAGGGCGAGGACTTGGCCGTGGCCCAGACCATGGAGGCCGAGCCTGTTGCCGTTGCACCTGCGGCCGATGGCTACGATGCCGAGGATGTGGACATCTTCGAGCAGACCGTGCTGCACCAGGTCAAGAGCCTGGACATGGCTCTGGACATGTTGCGTCAGGATGCCTCTCAGCGCGACATCATTGACGGGTTGTACCGCAGTTTGACGACGTTGCAGAATTCAAGCGGCTACATGGGCCTCTCCGAGATCAAGGACTTTTCCGAGCGCACCGCCGGGCTTGTGGACCAGGCCCGCAAATCCGATGTGGATTTTGATCTCATGCTGGACATCCTGTCCCAGGAGATCTCCATCCTCAAGGACATGACCCTCAAGGCCCTGGCGGACATCAAGGGCGTGGCACCGGAAGACCTCCCGACCCTGGCCGAGGCCGAGCCTGTCGAGGCGCCCAAGCCAGAGCCCAAGCCTGAACCCAAGCCCGAGCCCAAGCCCGAGCCCAAGCCCGAGCCCAAGCCTGAGCCCAAGCCTGAGCCCAAGCCTGTTGCGCCGCCAGTTGCGAAACCCGCTCCCAAGCCGGCCGCGGCGGATGCTCCCAAGCCGGGTGCCGCGCTTGCCACGCCGCCCACGGCCGCCCAGGCCGCCTTTGAGGCTGGCCAGCCTCCGCAGAAGGGAGCCACTACCATCCGCGTGGACCACGAGAAGCTTGACCATTTGATGAACCTCATCGGCGAGCTGATCATCAACCGCAACCGCTATTCCATGATCGCCCGCGCCCTGGCCCAAGGCCAGGAGGATGTGGGCGACGTGGCCCAGCAGCTCACCGAGACCACCTACGCCATGGCGCGTATCTCAGACGACCTGCAGGACACCATCATGAAGGTGCGCATGGTCCCGGTGCATACGGTATTCTCGCGCTTCCCGCGCCTGGTGCGCGACCTCTCGCGCAAGAGCGGCAAGCAGGTGGAGCTCATCACCGAGGGCGAGGAGACAGAACTCGACAAGAGCGTGGGCGAGGAGATCGGCGATCCGCTGGTGCACCTCATCCGCAATTCCCTGGACCACGGCCTGGAGTCTGAGGAAGATCGCGTCGCCGCAGGCAAGAACCCCAAGGGTCATGTCTGGCTGCGCGCCTACCACAAGGGCAATTCCGTGGCCATCGAGGTCGAGGACGACGGGCGCGGCATCGACCCGGAGAAGATGCGCCAGGTGGGCGTCAAGAAGGGCCTGTGCACCGCCGAGGAGGCCAAGCTCCTGGACGACCGCCAGGCCGTGGACCTCATCTTCGCCCCTGGCTTTTCCTCGGCCGAGAAGATCACCGACGTCTCCGGCCGGGGCGTGGGCATGGACGTGGTCAAGACCAACATCAAGAACCTGAAGGGCAACATCCAGATCAACACCGAGGTCGGCCGGGGCACGCGCTTCACCCTGACCCTGCCGCTGACGCTGGCCATCATCGACGCCCTCATGGTCAAGGTGGGCGAGGGCACCTACGCCATCCCGCTGGACGCCGTGAGTGAGACCACCAAGATCGAGGTCGAGCGGCTCTCCGAGGTCAACCACCGCAAGGCACTGACTCTGCGCGGCGAGGTGCTCGGCATCATCGAGCTCTCGGAGCTCATGGGGCTGCCGGGCAACCCCGAAAACCGCCAGATCCTGCCCGTGGTCATCATCCACGACAACGACCGCAGGCTCGGCATCGTTGTGGACAAGCTCCTGGAGCGTCAGGAGATCGTCATCAAGCCGCTTGGCCAGTATCTGAACACCTTTGAGATCAACGGCATCTCCGGCGCCACCATCATGGGCGACGGCTCCGTGGTGCTCATCCTGGACCCGCACGAGGTCTACCGACTGGCCACGGCCACCACCAAACAGGCCGGGCACGATTAGCCCCGGGCCTGTTCGAGCGCAGCACACTGGGACAGCCTTCGGGCTGTCCTTTTGTTTTGGCGGGGGCTACCTGGCGTAGAAGTGCAGAAGCGCGGCGGAGAGCGCCGCAGTGAGGCCAAGCCAGACCAGGGTCAGGGCGCAGTGCACCAGCGCCGGGCTGGAGCAGGGGCGCTTGCTGCGGGCCAGCAGGACCCACAGGGTGCAGGCCGCCAGGATGCACGAGCCGCAGGCCACGAGCAGCACCATGACCGCCTGGGCGTCGCCTGGCGAGCCGGGCAGGGTGGTCAGGCGTTTCCACAGGGCGGGCAGGAAGGACAGCGCGAGCACTCCGGAACGCAGGGATGACCGCGAGGCAAGGCGCATGGCATGGGCAAAGGCTTCGCGGCCAAAGGGCTCGCGGTCGCGGCGGAGCAGCAGGTACTCCAGGCTCCAGGCCCCGGCGCACATCGCCGCCGCCAGGGTGCTGGCCAGCACTGCGGCCCAGAGCAGGGACGCGGTGGACGAAAGGTCAGGCGGCAAGAGCGGCGCAAGGCTGATGCCGTCCTCGGTCATTGCGCCGAGTACTGCCTGGGTCTGGGCGGCCAGGTCGCGCAGCAGGGAAAGGGAGAGCCAGAGGATCACAACGGCCAGTACGGACAGGGATGCGGCCGGAGACAGGGAGTTTTTTGTGGTGTGCGCCCGGTACGCCCCGCGCGACAGGCGGAGCACCGTCAGCGAAACGCAGTAGGCGGCGATGGCCAGGGCCAGCAGGGCCGGAACCAGCGGAGCGGCCAGCAACCAGTCGCGCAGCCAGGGCAGGCGGTACAGGGCCAGCCCGGTGACGGCGGCCAGGACCAGGCAGGTGAGCAGGGCGCAGGTGAGGGCCATGCGCAACAGCCGCCGGGCATAGGCCTCGGGGTGCTGGGTGCCGCGCACCTGGCCGACGGTGAGGCAGATGGCCGCCAGGATGGGCGCACCCAGGGCCGCCAGCCCGAAGAACAGGAAAAAGGCCGGGGCAGCCATGGCGGCTGGGATGCGCAGGAGTTCGATTACGGGCATGCTGGCCTCTGTTTTCGTTGATGGTGCAGATCTTTTGCCGTATTTTTCCAGTGCAGGCAAGCCGCGTGGTTCCGGCAGCATGTGGGGATTCTTGCCAAAACCATTTCTCTGGCCTAAGAGGTGCTGAACAGGAGAGGCCCATGCGTCACAAAGCTCTGATCCTTGCCTTGCTCACGGTGTCCCTTTGCGGCTGCGCCGGCAAGATGGACGCCAAGCGTGGACTGAGCGAGGAGTGGCGGTTGCGCAGCCTGGAGGAGAACTTCCTCAACTTCAAGGAAGGGCAGCGGCAGCAGGAAGAGCAGGGGCGCGACCAGCAGCGCAAGATGATGGAGCGCATGAAGGCTGTTGAGGACTCTGTGCAGCGGATGCAGGAGCAACTCAATGCCGGCGGAGTGGTCATGCCGCTGAAAAAGGCCGAGCCCGCAGCGACTCCCGCGCCCATGGCCCCTGTCGTGGTCGGCACCCAACCTGGAACCACTCCAATCGAGGCCGCCAAGCCAGAAGCGGTCCAGCCTGAACCTTCCCCATCGGCCGCGTCCCAACCCGCTACGTCCCAGGCGGAACCCGCCGAAAGTCCGGCCCCGGCTGCTGCGATGACTCCAGACGCCGTCCAGAGCGAACAGCGGACCGCTCCGGCCGCCACACCCGCCCAGACTCTGGCCAAGGGCGCCGCCCTATACCATGAGGGCATGACCCTCGTCGCCGCCGACCACCCAGAGGAAGGCCGCAAGCTCCTGCAGGAATTTCTGTCCACCGAGCCGAACAGCGCGCTGGTGCCCAACGCCCTGTACTGGCTGGGCGAGAGCCACTACGCGGACAAGCACTACGCCCAGGCCATCATGTCCTTCAAGGAAGTGACCAGGCGCTACCCGAAGCACACCAAGGCGGCGGCGGCCTTGCTCAAGATCGGCATGTCCTACGCCATGATGGGCGAGAAGGACAATGCCTCCCTGTACCTGCGCGCGCTGTTGCAGGATTTCCCCAAGTCCGAGCCCGCGCCCCTGGCCCGCAAGAAACTCGCGGAGCTGGGGCGTTGAGTCTGGCGGCTCTGCCTGGGCCGCCCTTGGTGCACCTATGAGCCTGGACGCCGCCAAGGAATTTTTCTCCTGTCTGGCCTTGCGGCACACGCCGGGCCTGGGGCCGCGTTCGTGGAAGAGCGTCCTCTCCGGCTATGACAGCGCCTACGCCGCCGTATCCGATGCCCGCAACTGGTCCGGCCGCAAGCTTCTGCCGAAAAATCGCGTTGAGGTCTTCCTGGCCGAGCCCTGGCGTCCCGGCGCAGAGGCCGAGTACCGCGCCGCGCGCTCCTTCGGCGCCCGTGTCATCACCTGGTTCGACCCCAAGTACCCGAAACTTCTGCGCGAGATCCCCGACCCGCCAGCCCTGCTGTACATCGTCGGTGATGTGAGCCTGCTGCGCAACCCGTCCGTGGCCGTGGTCGGGGCCAGGGAATGCACCCTGCTGGGGCTGCAGTCAGTGGAGCGCATCAGCTCCGAGCTGTCCCGCTTTGGCATCACCGTTGTCTCTGGGCTGGCGGCTGGCATCGACCGCCAGGCCCATCTCGCGGGCCTCTCCGGCATCGGCGGGTCCATCGCCGTCCTGGGCGCGGGGCTCGACGTGCACTACCCGCCGGACAACGAGGATGTGCGCCAGGCCCTGGAGCATCATGGCCTGGTGGTCAGCGAATTCGGTCCGGGCACCAGGCCCGAGGCCCGCAACTTTCCCTACCGCAACCGCATCATCAGCGGCCTGTCGCTTGGCGTGCTGGTGGCCGAGGCCGCCGCGCGCTCCGGCAGCCTGATCACGGCGCGGCTGGCCTCGGAGCAGGGCCGCGAGGTCTTTGCCCTGCCCGGACCGCTTGGCCAGCCGACTTTTGCCGGCTGCCACCGGCTCATCAAGCAGGGCGCGGCCCTGGTGGAAAGCGCCGAGGACATCGTTCGCTCCCTGCGCTACCAGTTCAGCGCGGAGCTCGCCAGCGTGCCCAAGACCCTGCCCGTGCAAGCACAAGCAGCTTCGGCCCAGCCTGCGTCCACTACCGCCTATCCCAGGCCCCACGTGGTGCCTCCCCCGGCCCCGGCCCAGCCCAAGCCCCTGCCCGCGAACCTCACGGACGAGGAGCGCAACCTGCTCTCCAGCCTGACTCAGGAGGGCAAGGTGCACATCGATGCGCTGATCCAGTCCCTGGGCTGGGAGAGCCATGTCGTGAGCCGCAGGCTGCTCGTGCTGGAGATGCAGGGGCTTGTCCGCCAGTGGCCGGGCATGTACTATAGCCTGACATGATCTTCCCCCTCACCCCAGGCGTCCAGGAGCGGCAATGCAGAAGATTCCCCTAAGCCTTGTCAAACCCGGCATGAAGCTGGCCAAGGCCATCACCAAGGCCAACGGCATGGCCATCGTCGGCTCCGGAGTTGAACTCACCGAGGCGCTCATCGACAGGCTCGACGGCATGGGCATTGACAGGGTTTTTGTCGTGGGCGACGCCGTGGCCGTCAGCCAGAATCCGACGGAACGCATGCTGCGCCTGGACCAGCTTTTTCGCCGCCTGAATGACGACGCCTACATGGTCAAGGTCAAGGCCTACCTGCACGAGTATTTCGCCATCAAGGCCGCAGCCGACGCCGCAGCGGCCACGCCGGGCAAGGGGTAGCGCATGGAAGAAGATCTCAAGACCAGCGCCAAAGGCAAGATCCTGTCCATCCGCGATCTGCCCACCATGCCCAAGGTCCTGGACGAGGTTTCGCGCCTTGTCCAGAACCCGAACACCACCATCGAGGCCATCGCCAAGGTCATCTCGCGTGACCAGGTGCTCTCGGCCAAGGTGCTCAAGATGGTCAACTCACCGGTGTACGGCTTCCCCGGCCGCATCGGTTCCGTGCAGCATTCCCTCGTTCTCTTGGGCTTCAACGTCATCCGGGGCGTCATCATCTCCACTTCGGTCTTCGACATCATGGCCAAGGCCATGGAGGGCCTGTGGGAGCACAGCGTGGGCTGCGCCCTGGCCACGGGCCTCATCGCGCGCAAGGCCGGCCTCAAGGACCCCGAGGAGTACAGCGTCTGTGGGCTGCTGCACGACCTGGGCAAGGTCGTGGCCGCCGTGCAGCTGCCGGAGCTGCACAAGGCCGTGGGCGAGACCGTGCGCAGTCAGGACCTGCGCTGGCTGGAGGCCGAAAAGGCCGTGCTCGGCTTTGGGCATGACCGCATCAACGCCTGGCTGGCCGAGCACTGGCACCTGCCCCCGAACATCAAGGAGGCCATGAGCGCGCACCACAACCCGGAGCGTGCCCAGCTCTATCCGCAGCACGCTTCCGCCGTGCATCTGGGCGATTTCGTGGTCCGCGTCTTCGAGTACGGCTCCGGCGGCGACGACCAGGCCGTGCCCCTGTCCCCGCAGGCTTTCAAGATCCTGGGCATCAAGCTGTCGGACCTGGACAGCGTGCTGGATGACTTTGCCGAGAACCTGTCCGAGGTCTCCGGCGTCAACTTTGCGCCCGAGGACGCGGAAGCGCCCAACGGCAGCGCCTCCAACTGACGGAGCAGGCCGTGGCCAGCAGTCTCTTCCCCCGCCAGCAGCACGGCACCCTGCTCACCCCGGACCCGGAGCTTGCGGCGCTCTTCCGCAGCCTCTGGGACCCTGCCGAGGTGAACTGGACGGTCATCGACCAAGGACGGCGGGCCATGGAGATCCTCTTCAACGAGCCCCCGGACATCCTCGTGGTCGACAACCGCCTGGAGGACATCAAGAGCACCGAGGTCGTCACCATCGTCAAAAGCGAGAACGTGTACCGCCAGCTGCCCGTGATCCTGTGCCTGGATTCCGCCGACCTGGAGCAGCCCTGGAACTGGAACGAGATCGAGGCCGACGACTTCCTGGTGCGGCCCTTTCAGCCCACCCAGGCGCGCGAGCGGGTGTATCTGACCCTGTGCCGGGCCTCCCGCGCCATGGACGCAAACCCGCTGACCAAGCTGCCAGGCAACACAAGCATCATCCAGCGCATCCAGGACCTGATCGACCGCCAGGATGACTTTGCCCTGGCCTACTGCGATCTCGACTACTTCAAGTCCTTCAACGACAAGTACGGCTTCTCGCGCGGGGACGAGGTGCTCATGATGACCGCGCGGGTCATCGCCAACACCATCCGCGGCTTCATGGGCGTCAAGAGCTTCGTGGGCCACATCGGCGGCGACGACTTCGTGTTCATCGTGCCCGCAGACATCGCCGAGGAGGCTTGCCAGCGCGTGGTGGAGGCCTTTGACGCCATCGTGCCGAACTTCTACGACGCCGATGACCGCGAGCGCGAGAGCATCGTCTCCACCGACCGCCAGGGCGAGGTGCGCACCTTTCCGCTCATGGCCCTGTCCATCGCCGTGGTCTTCAACACAGGCGGGCGGCTTAAGCACTTTGGCGAGGCTTCGGCCATCGCCATGGGGCTGAAGAAAAAGGCCAAGGAAAACGTGAAGAGTTGCTATGTCCTCGACAGGCGCACCCCGTAGCGGCCTGGACGGGCCGGGCGCGGCTCTGCCTGAGATCTGCCAGGGCTTCCTCTCGTATCTGGAGATAGAGCGCGGCTACTCCCTGGCCACGGTGCGCGCCTACGCCGCCGACCTGGACCAGTTCGAGGCCTTTCTTTCGCTCCGCTCACGCAGTCTCAAGGATTTTGAGACAATCTCGCGCGAGGACGCCACTGCTTTTCTGGCCGAGCTGCACCGCCTGCGCCTCAAGAAATCGAGCATGGCCCGCAAGCTTTCGAGTCTGCGGTCGCTCTTCACCTACCTGTTGAAGAACCAGCTGCTGCACAAGAACCCGCTGGCCGGGCTGCGCAATCCCAGGCAGGAGCAGCGCCAACCGCGCGCCCTCAATGTGGACCAGGCCGTGGCCGTCATGGAGGGCCAGGTGCCGCCCGGCGCCATCGGCCTGCGCGACCTGGCCCTGGCCGAGGTCTTGTACGGCTCGGGCCTGCGCGTGAGCGAGGCCTTATCCCTCAGCGTGGACGACGTGCGCACGGACCGGGGCTTTGTGCGCGTGCGTGGCAAGGGCAACAAGGAGCGTCTGGCCCCCTTGAGCCAGGCCGCCAATGAGCGCCTGGTGGAGTATCTGCGCCTGCGCCAGGAGATCGCCCTGAACCCTGCCGAAGAGGCGCTGTTCGTGGGCGCGCGCGGCGGGCGGCTGACCCGGCGCGAGGCCCAGCGCATCGTGGCCCGGCTGGCGGCAAGCGTCGGCATCGGCCAGGATGTGCACCCGCACACCCTGCGCCACAGCTTCGCCACCCATCTGCTGCAGGCCGGGGCCGACCTGCGCAGCGTGCAGGAGCTGCTCGGCCACGCGCGGCTTTCGACAACGGAACGCTACACCCACCTTGATCTGCGGCACATCATGGAGGTCTATGACAAGGCCCATCCGCACGCGGGAAACGCGGGCGCGGGGAACACGGGGAATAAGACCGGCCATGACAAGCCGTCCAAGGGGTCAGGCTCTTCGGACCAGGACTGAGGGGGGCGGGTACTGATCTGCCGATTGTGAGTGAACCCGGAGAGCTCATCCTTGTGAGCGCCTGCCCGTTGCGCGCGAGCTGGTGGAGCTGCGCCATGGATGGGCCGTGACCCGCAGGCGTGGACGTGACCAGGGGATCGAGGTGCATAGCGAGGAGGAACTCCAGGGAGGCGCTTCATCGCCGCACGGCAACAAAAAATGGCGCGCCCAGTTGGACGCGCCATGTGTGTTTTCTGGAATCAGCCCACTAACGCGTGAAGCGGCTACACTTCGAAGCGGCGGATGCTGATGATGGAGATGGGGTCCTGGGGCACGTCGCCGTGGCCCATGTAGTTCTTGGTGCGCACGGTGCTCATCTTGGTGGCCACATCCTGGCCCTCGGTGACCTTGCCGAATACGCAGTAGCCGTAGCCCTGCGGGTTCGGTGCGGTGAAGTTCAGGAAGTCGTTGTCCTTCACGTTGACGAAGAACTGGCTGGTGGCGCTGTGCGGGTCCATGGTGCGGGCCATGGCCAGGGTGAAGGCCTCGTTGGGCAGGTCGGCGCTGGCCTCGTTCTTGATGGGCTCCTTGTTCTTCTTCTCGCGCATCATCATGTCCATGCCGCCGCCCTGGACCATGAAGTTCTTGATGACGCGGTGGAAGATTAGGCCGTCATAGAATTCCTCGTCCACATAGGCGAGGAAGTTGGCAACGGTTTCCGGGGCCTTGTCGGCGTAAAGCTCCACGAGCATTTCGCCCATGGAAGTCACGATGAGCACATTGGGATTGGACATTTTTACTCCTTGGTCCGCCGTGCGGGAGGCCCGCTTGGCGATGTATAGTCTCTATTTTTCGGCGAGCAGGTTCTTTTTCTGTTCCCAGAACTCGTCGAATTCCTTGATGAGCCCGGCAATCAGCTCCTTGACGCTGACGATCTTGTCCACACGCCAGACGTTTTTGCCGCAAAAGGCGAAGCCGTTCTTCAGCAGGCCCCTTTTGGCGCTCACCAGGGCCTGGGAGATGCAGTAGGGCGCGTTGACCACATCGCAGGTCTTGACGCAGTGGAACGGGCACTTGAAGGGTTTCTTGCGACCCTCGCGCACGGCCTTGATGAAATCGTTCAGGATGGCGCGGCCGGGCATGCCCACCGGGCTCTTGATCACCGTGACGTCCTCTTTGCGCGCCGCGATGAAGGCCTCCTTGAAGGCGATGTTGGCATCACACTCGTGGGTGGCCACGAAGCGGGTGCCCATCTGCACGCCGGAGGCTCCCAGTTCGAGGTATTTGGCTATGTCCGCGCCGGTGTAGATGCCGCCTGCGGCGATGACCGGAATGCGGCGGCCTTTCTCGGCCTCAAAGGGCCGAACGGCCTCCACGACCTCGGGCAGGATCTTTTCCAGGGCGAAGTTGGGGTCTTCCAATTCCTCGGCCTTGAAGCCCAGGTGGCCGCCGGCCATGGGGCCTTCGACCACGAAGCCGTCGGGCAGGTAGTCATACTTGGCCAGCCACTTCTTGCAGAGCACGGCGGCGGCGCGGCCAGAGGAGACGATGGGCACGAGCTTGGTGGTGACCTTGGTGCGCAACTCGTCGGGCAGGTCTTCCTTGAGGTATTTGGGCAGGTCGAGCGGCAGCCCGGCGCCAGAGAAGATCACGTCCGCACCCTCGCGGATGGAGGTACGCACAAGGTCCGCGAAGTTGGTCAGGGCGACCATGATGTTCACGCCCAGCAGGCCCTGGGTCATCCGTTCCTTGGCCTTGCGGATCTCATCGCGCAGGGCGCGGATGTTGGCCTCGGTAGGGTTTTTGGCCACGTCTGGCTCACCCATGCCGATCATGGCCGCAGCAATGACGCCAACTCCTCCCTCGTTGGCCACGGCCGAGGCCAGGCCCGAAAGGGAGATGCCGACGCCCATGCCGCCTTGGACTATGGGGATCTGCGCGACGAGGTCGCCAAAGTGCAGTTCAGGTAGCTTCATCATGCTCATGGTCCTCACTTCTGTTGGAGGCCTTGTTCCGTGTTTTTCGATTCTTGTCAAGGAGTCATGAAGCCCTGCTACACTAGAGCTTCTCGAGCCTCGGAGCTACAAATTTGTCGAGGAGCATGCCGGAGAAGAACAGTGAGCTGGTGAAGGCCGGGGAGATGGCATTGAGCACATGCACACTTGTGTCCGTGCCCTCGATGACAAAGTCCATTACCAGTTCGTTCTTCCGCACGTCAACCAGCTGGGGCCGGATGCCTGCCTTGGGCGAGTTCTCGATGTCCCCGAGATTAAGCTCCTTCACGAGTTTCCGGGCGTCGTTAAAGAAGTACTTGAAGGAATATTTGCGCGGCTCCTCAAGGGCGACTTCGCGGAATTTCTTGTTGCGCAGGAAGAGCAGGGCGTCGCGCAGGAGGATCGAGGGGGCCTCTGCGTCAATGCCGGAGAAGATGCCGTAGTTCTCGCGGCCAAGGGCCGGGATGGCCGTAGGTCCAAGGTACACGTCGCCATGTACCCCGCGCGTGAAGTGCACGCCTAAGAACGGGTTCTTGATGTTCGGCACTGGGTATATGCTGCCCCGGATCATGTGGGCCTTGTCCGCCTTGAGCTTCTTGTAGATGCCCTTGAATGGGATAAGCTGGTAGTCCTTTCCCAGTCCGAAAGCATGAGCGACCACGTCGCCGTAGGCTCCGGCGGCGTTCAGGAAAAAGGCGCAGGAGATGTCTCCGCTCGTGGTCCGCAAGCGCAGGCGCTTGCCCTCGGCCTGGCCCAGGCCGATGAAGCGCGCGCCAAAGAGGAAGCGCACCTTGCCGGAGTCGAGCAGCTCCTGCTGGATGCTCCGCAATATCGCCTTGGGGTCCACCACGGCGGTGTAGTGCGAGAACAGGGCCTGCCCGGCGCTCTTGGCGTTGGGCTCGATCTCGGCCAGCTGGACGTCATCGATGAGGTCGACCTTGGCCCCGTTCTGGGTGGCGCGGGCATGAAGCTCCCGCAGGGTGGGCAGCTCGGACTCGTCGCGCGCCACGATGACCTTGCCGGTCTTGAGCAGGGGGAGATTGCGCTCCTCGCAGTACTGCTTCATGCGGAAGTTGCCTTCCAGGCAGGACTGGGCGCGCAGGGAGCCCGGCGTGTAGTAGACGCCCGCGTGCAGCACGCCGCTGTTTCTGCCCGAGGCGTGCCGCCCGGCCTCAGGTTCCTTGTCGATGATGAGGATGTCGTCGTAGCCTGCGGCCACGAGGTCGCGGGCCACGGTGAGCCCGACGATGCCAGCGCCGCAGATGAGGATGCTCGCAGTGATCATGTACCTGTTCCCTGGGTTCAAGAATCGCAGAGGAGTTCAAAGCCTGTGGCCGTGTCGCGTCTGCGCGTCATGTCCAGGCCCTCGAGTTCTATAACCACGAATTCTCCGATGGTCCAGATGTCGATGCCGGGCCGGATGCAGCCGACCCGCGCCTCCTCGCCTCGGCCAAAGGCCCCGTGCATGTGCAGCCGGGGCTTGCCTTCGGCGTCCGGGAACAGGGTGCCCACGGCCGCGACCTCCTGGGCTCCGATGAGGGCCGTGAGCACGGCGACGGGCGGCATTGTCGTGGTGTCCGCAGGTCCGGTGACGATGGTTGCGCCGTCCACGCCGCCCACCAGGGCGCAGAAGGCCCGGCTCACGCCGCGCTCCTGGGCAAAGGCCTCGATGCAGTCTGGCAGCCGCTCCCCGTGCTCCAGGCGCAGCACAAAAACGCGGCCAATGGTCCCCTCGGCTACTTTCATGCGGTGTTCTCCAACTGTCTCAGTTTGTTAGCCGCAACATGGGCCTTGGTAGTCGCACCAGTCGCAGTGCCGCCCGCTGCGAGCCGGAAATTCTGAGGCGGCCAGCAGGTGCTCCAGCAGAAAGCCCACCAGGGCCGGGACACGCTTTTGGATGACTTGCGCGCGCTCCTTTGGTTCGGCCTCAACCGGGAAGAACGGGCGCTCGGCGCCATCGCTCTTGAGAGCCACCCAGGCCGCGTTGTCCGGCCGCCAGTCCCCGCTGGCGCCAAGCAGGTGCAGGTACATGGGCAGCTGCACGTCCAGGCCGGAGTCCGCCAGCTCGGCCAGCAGGGTGGCTGCATCCGGCGAGCCCGGCGCGCAGGCGGCCAGGCGGGCGAACAGCTCCGCATCCAGCCAGGCAACGCTGCCGCCGTCCTTCACCGTGCCGGTCTTGTAGTCCAGCACCATGTGCCCGGTTTCGCGCAGGTCAACCCGGTCGATCTGGCCGTGCAGGCGGATGTCCAGGCCCGCAGCATGCAGTTGGGTCTCGGCGACGTATTCCAGCTCCATGACAGAAGTGGCCGGGGTTGCGCGCAGGAAGCGCTGCAGGCGTTCGCGCGTGGCGGCGAACAGGGCCACCCTGCCGTCATAGGTCAGGTTCAGGGCCTCGGCCTGCTCAGCCAGGCCTGCCTCCATCAAGGCAAAGAGCGCTGCTTCGTCGAGCATCCCCGGTGTGATGACCTGGCCGCGCAGGGGGCTGAAGAAATCGCGCAGCACGCGGTGCACCAGCTCGCCGAACAGGGCGCGGTCGCCGTCCTCGGCCACCTCCTGCATGGGCCGCAGGTTCAGTACGCGGCGGTAGAAGGCCTTCTTGGGGCAGGCCAGCCAGTCCTCCAGGGCCGAGGGCGTCACGCCCTTGTCGCGCAGGCGGTCAGCCAGCTTCTGGCGAATCTCCGGCGTAACGCGGATGGCTGGGCGGTTTGGCAGGATGGCTGCCACCGGGAAGCTCACCGCCTTCAGGGGGGCGTCGATGACGCACTCTGGCTGGGGCTTCACGAGCTTTCCCGTGGCCCGCTCCAGCTCCCAGAGCAGTTGCTCCACATAGCGGCTGCGCACGCTCTTGCCCTCCAGCGCGCCGGGCCGCACGCCCGCCTGATACAGTACGCAGACCTCCTGCGCGCCCATGAGCAGCCGATAAAAGTTGTGCGCCGCAACATTGTCGCGTTCACGTGCGCCAGGCAGGCCCAGGGCCAGGCGCAGGGGGTCGGGCAGGAGCGGGTCCGGGGCGCTGGCGCCGGGCAGGTTGTCCTCGGTGGCGTCCAGAATGAACAGCCGCCGGAAGCGCAGCAGGCGCGTCTCCAGCATGCCAAGCACCTGCATCCCGGCCAGGGGCTCGGGCTCGAAGGACACGCGCTCGGCCTCCAGCAGGTGCCGCAGGATGAGAAAGAGCAGGCCCTGGTCGTATTCCTCGTCGGCCAGGATGCTGCCGGTCAGCTCCGGCACCACGGACTGCCACAGGCGCAGCAGGCATTCGGCGTCGATGAGCAGGTGCTGCCAGGCCTGGCCGCCCCGGCGGCGCAGCAGGTCGCAGAGCCCGGCCACGGCCTGTCCGGTCTGGCGCAGGGTGCGCAAGCCCTGAAAGCTCGTGAAGCAGGCGTCGAGGACCTCCTGGTGCAGGGTGCGCAGCTCCTCTTCCGCCACGTTCGTCTCGTCCGGATCAAAGGCCAAGGCCCATTCATGGGGCGACTGCAGGGCGCTGGACGAGCGGATGTGGCGCTCCCAGGACTGGTAGGCGCTGCGCAGCGGCGTGTCGACGCCCGCGCGGAGCATGCGCAGCAGGGGCTGGCGCGACAGGGCGATGAGGTCGCGCCAGAGGAACCGGCCCGCGCCGTCGCCGTTCTCGTGCAGCACGAGGATGGTCTCCAGCAGCTGGGCCAGGCCCGAGCGCTGGAGCGGGTAGCCCATGCTGATGTTGACATCAACGGCCGGCAGGTGGTGCATCACCGGGATCAGCGCGCCGGGGTCGGGCAGAACGATGGCCGTGGACTGCGTGTCTGGCAAGGCCGCCAGTTCGCGTTGCAGCGCGTAGAGCTGCGAGTGCAGGTCAAACCCTTCGTAGAAGCGGCGCACTTGGGGAGCGGGATTCTTCGGCGTTTCTCTCTCCAGCACTGCCTTGGCGTGCCAGGAGCGCAGGACCCTGGCGTGCTCGCGCGCGGGCCAGGCCACCTCGCCGCCCAGGGCCAGGGCCGGGTCTGTGTGCCACAGGACCAGCGCGCCGGAGCGCTCCCAGAGCCTGCGCAGCACGGCCTCCTCAGTGGGGGCCAGGGCATGGAACCCGGCGAAGATCAGGCGCTCGCCGTCCAGGCTGGCCTCGATTTCGTCCAGGCGTTCGGACAGCCACAGGGCGTCCAGGCCAGAGGTGGTCCAGCCGCGTTCCAGCATCCCGGCTTTGTACGCCGCATCGATGCCGCCGAGCTGGCCAAGCAGGGCCTCGGCCCAGGGCAGCACTGCGCCTTCCAGGTGTTCCAGATCCTGCGGGCTGACGCCGTGGCGGGCCAGCTCCTCCAGCAGCGAGGCCAGCCGCGCGCCCCAGGGGAAAAAGGCCCGGGCCGTGTCGTTGAGTTTGGCAAAGGGACCGCCAGCCAGGCCCAGGCCGCGCACCACGCCGTGCAAGAGCCCGATGCGGTCGAGCTTTCCTGCGCGCCGGGGCGGGGTCTCGCTCAGGTTCTGGCGCAGGGAGCGCAGGAACTCGTCGAGGGCCTGCATGCGCGGCAGGAGCATGGGCCGGGTCAGGTCCGCACGGGCGGCGAGCGCGGCGCGCAGGTGCCTTGCCGGGCGGTTGTGGGGAAAGACGATGCGCGTGCGCGAAAGGTCGAGGCGCGGGGCCTCGGCCACCAGCCGGTCCGCCAGGGCGGTGATGAAGTCAGCAGTCCAGGGCACGATGCGGACGGGGTTCATGGCTTCACCTCGGACTTCAAGGCGACAGGTTCAACAATCCGGCGGTCCAGGTACACGAGCAGGCCGCGCGGAGCCTTGCCCAGGGCTTGCGGGAGCTGTCTGGCCAGGGACAGGTAGGCGCGCAGTTGCCTGGCGTGCTCCGGCTTGGCCTGGCCGGTCTTGAACTCCAGCACCACCGGGCCGTCCGGGGTGAAGTGCAGCAGGTCGGGCCGCAGGAAGGCATTGTCCTCGGCCAGGATGGTCAGCTCGCCTTCGTTGTGTCCCAGGTGCGGACGGGCCTCGGGTTGCGAGAGCAGCCAGCGCAGCATGTCCGCGACCTCGCGCAGGAGGGTCTGGCGGTCCTCGTCCGTCAGGGCGCGCAGCTCCGGGAATTCCTCCAGGGCCAGGGCGGCGGCGCGTTCGGCATTGGCGCTGTCGTCTTGGTTCTGCGCATCCGGGGGCCGCAGCAGCTCCACGGCCTTGTGCGCCACCTTGCCGCGCGCGCGGCCGTCAAAGGCGGCGTCCTCAACGGCATGGCGGAACACGCGCAGTCGCGGCAGCCAGGCCTGGAACTCCGGGGTCTCGGCCAGGGGCTGGATCTCGGCTGGAGGCGTCGACAGAGACGCAGGCACAGGGCCAGGGGCGCATTCCAACGGCGTCTTGCTGGCCAAGGGGCGTCCGTAGGTCGCTCCGGCCTCCTCCGCAGGAATATTCAGCAAAAGTTTGAGGATGGCCGGGACCGGCCCGGCGTTGCTGCGGCCGCCCGTGCCGGGCACGAAGACGTACAGCTCCTCCTCGGCCCGGGTCCAGGCCACGTAGAGCAGGTTCATCTGCTCCAGCAGGAGCGCGGCGTTGCGCTGGTGATAGGGCCGCCCCATGGCCTTGGTCAGCCGGGTCAGCACGCGGTGGCCGTGGAATTCCACGGGCCGGTACTCGGCCATGCGCCCGGCGGACCAGTTGTGCAGGGGCACGATGGTCACCGGGAACTGCAGGCCCTTGGCCTTGTGCACGGTCAGGATGCGGATGGCGTCCGCCGCCTCGGGCAGGGGCACCTTCTCCTCGGCCCCGGCCTCGTCCCAGAACTCCAGGAACCGGGCCAGCGAGCCCAGGCCCTTGCTCTCGGCCAGGTGGACGACCTCGAGGAACCGGCGCACGTAGAGCTCGGCCTCGGGGTGGCGTTTCAAAACCTGGAAGGTCGCCAGCGCCGCCTGAATCAGGTCATAGGGCCGCAGGAGCGCGGCGCGCTTCATGAACGGAGCGATGAGCCGGGCGTGGACCTGCGGGTAGTCCTTGCGGAAGCGCGAGAGCAGGCCGGGCTTTGTCTCGGCGCAGGCCCAGTCGTGCACGGCCTCCAGGTCGAGGCCGCTCTCGGGCAGGAACAACTCGCGTCCGCTGATGAGCTCGAAGAAAGCGGTGTCGTCGCTGGGGCAGTCCAGCACGCGCAACAGCGCGGTCAACTGGCGCACCAGCGGGTGCCGCGAGAGCAGCAGGCTGTTCTCGGTGATGATGGGCAGGCCCTCGGCCACCAGGCGTTCGCAGACCAGGTCCGCGTGCTTGCCCGTGCGCACCAGCACCGCGATGTCGCCGAGGGGGCGGCGCGGCAGGAGCTGGTCGCGGATGGTCTGGACCAGGGCGTCCATGCTCAGGGTCTCGATGTCCGAAGCCTTGCCCGGCGGCAGCAGGCGCACCTGCACGAGGCCCGGCTCACGCGGCGGGGTGTGCGGCCTGGCAGGCGGAACCTGCTGCTCCGCCCCTGCAAAGGCAGCGCGCAGGTCGCGCTGAAAGGTCTCGGCGATGTCAAAGGGGGCGCCGGACAGGTGGGCACCGGTGATCTCACGGACAATCTCCGGGTCGTCCAGGGCGCCGAACACGCGGTTGTTGAAGGCCACGATCTCCGGCGCGCTGCGCCAGTTGCAGGGCAGGCTGTCGCGCCGGACCCCCCCGGCCATGGCGTTTAGCTCCGCGTCGGCCGCGACCTCGTCGAAGAGCCGGGCCTCGCCGCCGCGCCAGCCATAGATGGCCTGCTTGACGTCGCCCACGCAGAACAGGCTGCCGCCCTTGGCCAGGCATTCCGAGGCCAGGGGCAGGGTGGCGCTCCACTGGTCGCGGCTGGTGTCCTGGAACTCGTCCACCAGCAGGTGGTGCAGGCGGTCGCCCAGACGGCAGAAGGCGTCAGGCACGCCATTGCCCTCGTCCAGGAGCGCGCAGACCTTGCCCGCCAGTTCTGAGCCGAACAGGAAGCCCTGCTCGCGTTGCAGGGTCTCAAGCTCTGCCAGCAGCCGTGCGCCGATGGCTGCGCAGGGGGCCAGGGCGTAAGCCGGGGCCAGTACGGCCTGGTCATGCACGTATTCGGCGCAGGCCGCGCCAAAGGAGGCAAAGAGCGCCTGGGCCGCGTCCGAGCGCCTGCCCCTGCTCTTGGCCAGCAGGCACTCGTCCAGGTCGTCCTTGGCCAGATAGGCCGAGTCGGGCAGGCCGTCGAAAAGTCGGGCCTCGGCGCAGCGGGACAGCAGCTTGGCGAAGTTTCCATGCGCCACCAGGCCCTCGGCCTCGATGACGTCGGCCAGGGCTTGCGCAGCCTGCTGCATCCCGGCGTAGGACAGGGTGAGCAGGTCGGCCAGGCGCTTCTGGTCCGTGGTGAAGTCTCCAGGCAGGGCGCGCAGCAGGCTGGCCATGTCCAGCAAACGCTGGCGCAGGATGTCCTGGAGCCAGAAGCCGTCCCTGTTCTCGTGCTCGATGAGGGTGCGCACGGCCTGGGCGTAAAGCGCCTCGGCCTCGTCGCCCTCGGGGCTGCCTTCCTCACAGCGGGCCAGGAAGCGGTCGAGCAGCTTCTGCATGGCCGGACCTTCGTCGAACACGGTCTCGAAGTCCGGGCGCATGCCCAGGTCCAGGGCGAAGAGCGACACCAGCAGGTTCAGCAGGCTGTCTATGGTGCGGATGCCCAAGTGCTGGGCATGGCGCAGGATGTCCTGGAGCAGGGCCTCGGCCCGGGCCGGGGGCATATGCCCGTCGCTGTCATCGGCGGTGTCGTCCGCTCCCTCGGGCAGGCTGAGCGCGCGCAGTTTGAGGGCCTGGAGCACGCGCTCCTTCATCTCGGCCGCGGCCTTGTTGGTGAAGGTCACAGCCAGGATCTCCGGCCAGGAGTAGCCAAAGGGCCGCTCTGAAGAGCCGACGCAGGCAAAGCTTCCGTTGTCGGCGTCGGCGCCGGTGAGCAATTCCAGGAAGCGCCGGGTCAGGGCAAAGGTCTTGCCCGAGCCGGCCGACGCCTTGACCTGGCGGAAGGGCGCACTCGTTTGCGCGTTCATGCGCTGGCCTCAACGGCCGGTTCCGGCTCCGCGACCTTTCGGCTGGCCGGTCTGGCCAGGATGGTGCAGACCACAGCCCCCAGGATCAGCGCGCTGCCCACGTATCCGGCGATGTCGAAGCGCTCGCCCCACCAGACAAAGGCCAGGGCAGCGGCGAGAACAGGCTCAACGGAGGCGACGATGGCCGTGCGTGTGGCTGAAAGAATGCGCAGGCCCGCGTAGTACACGCTGTACGCGCCATAGGTGGTGGTCAGGCCGAGCACGGCCAGGGTCAGCCAGGCCTGCCAGGACTTGTGGCCGAAAGGTACGAAGGGCAGCAGGCACAGGCAGCCCACGGGCAGGGCATAGAGGAACAGGGTGGGTGTGGCGTAGCGGCCCAGGTAGCGTTTGCCGAAGATGTAGTACGTGGCGTAGCTCAAGCCGGACAAAAGGCCCAGCAGGATGCCGGGCAGGTTCACCGCGCCCAGGCCCTGGCCGCTCAGGAGGGACGGGCCGAGGCTCACGCAGGCCACGCCAAGCAGCGTCATGCACAGGGCCACGATCTTGCTCCCGGTCATGGACTCGCCGAGCATGAGCCAGGCCAGCAGCGCCACCCAGGCCGGGGCCGTGTACAGCAGCACCGAGGCCAGCGCCGCGCCTACGTAGTGAATGGACAAGATGTACGCGCCGAACAGCGTGGCCACGCCGAACACGCCAAAGGCAGCAACAGCGGGCGCATCGGCGCGCTGGAGCTGCCAGGAGCGCGTGGCCAGGGCATGCGCGGCGAACAGCGACCAGCCGATGGCCGAACGCCAGAACGCGGCCTCCAGCGGGGCCACGCCAAAGGCTATGGCCTGCTTGGACAGCGGGCCGATGAGCGCCCAAAGCGCCGCAGCGCAAAGGACAAAGAGGTAGCCGCGAACCTGCATGAAACTCCTAGAGCTGCACCCAGGTGCCGATCTTGCGCTCCAGGGCCTTCTGGTAGATCAAATGCCCGGTCATGACGTCGTCGAGTGCGATGCCCATGAGCACGGCGGTGCGGCGGCCCGTGCGCACCCCGGCCTTCGTTCCGGCGCAGATCTCGCCCAGGTCCGAATGCAGGCCCGCCTTGTCCGGGTAGCCGTTCTGGAAGTACACGCCGTGCTCCTGGGTCCAGAGGTACTGCCCGGCGTTGTCCGTGGTGAAGCTCACAGCCTTGCTCATGGTCTCGGCGTCAAAGGCCGAGTCGTAGTCCACGGCGATGGCCAGGCAGTCGGCCTTGAGCCACTCGGCCCGCACGTAGCGCTGGGGCTTCTCCACGATGGGTGAGCAGGTGATGATCACGTCGGAGTTCGCCACGCAATCCTTGGGATTGGCGCACTCGACGAAAGCCGCGCCAGGCAGCAGGGGCTGCATGTCGGTTTGGTAGCGGGCGCTCTGGCCCGCAATGGGGTCGAACATGCGCACCTCGGAAATATGGGGGAAGACCTCGATCATGGCCCGCAGGTTCATGCGGCCCTGCACGCCAAGGCCGATGATGGCCACGCTTTTGGTGTCCGGGCTGCCGAAGTGCCGGGCGTACACGCCCGAGGCCGCGCCCGTGCGCCAGGCCGTGATCCAGGCCGCGTCCATCACCGCGCGCACAAGGCCCGTCTCCGGGTCGAGCAGGCACCAGATGCCCGTGATGTACGGAAGGCCCTTCTTCTGGTTCGGCGGATAGCCGGACACGACCTTCACTCCCGCCATGTCGAGCTCGCCGCCCACGTAGCAGGGCATGGAGTGGTTGAAGCAGTCCTTGCGCGTGTGGATGCCGATCTTGGCGGGCATCTCGATGTCGCCGCGCCCCTGCGCCACAAAGCCGCGCTCAACCTCGTCCATGATTTCCAGCATGGTGATGCCGAGGGTGTCGATATCTGCCTGGGAGAGCCAGAGAACGTCGAAGGCCATGGGCGTCAAGCTCCTGAAGTTGAAGGTTTGTGGGTTCCCCAACCTTCTAGAATGTTTTGCGCCTCGCGTCAAAAGCGGATGCCCGCTGGCTGTGGCCGAAGCGCCCGCACGGCTGTTGCCGGAAACGCGCGCACAGGGTAGGGTGTGCTCATGGAAAACAACGAAAATCATGTCATGGCGCAGAGCGTCCAGGTGGACAAGGCCATGAGCGGCCAACGGTTGGACAAGGCGCTGGAGCAGCTCATGCCGGACTCAGGCCTGCGTCTGCGGAGGCGGCTCATCGAGCTCGGCCGGGTGCTTGTGCAGGGCCGGCCTGCCGCGCCCTCCCTCAAGGTGCTTGAGGGCTGGCGCATCGACCTGCTGCCGGACGACGCGCCCCAAAAGGCCTCGGTGAAGATCCCCATCGTCAAGCGCACCATGAGCTTTGCCGCCCTGCTGAAGCCCGCCGGGATGCACAGCGCGGCCATTGCCGGGATGAATGAGCCCTGCGTTGAGGCGCTGCTGCCCGGGCTTTTCCCGGACTCCCAGCCCGTTTTGCTGAACCGCCTGGACAACCTGACCTCAGGGCTGTTGCTGGTGGCGCTCAAGCCCCAGGCGCAAAAGGACTACGCGATCATGGACGCCATGAAGGTGACCAAGGAATATGTCGCCATCGTGGTGGGGCAGTTGGACGAGGCTCTGGAGCTCCGGCGCTGCCTGGACGGTGACGACCGCAGGCGCACGCGGGTGCTGGCCAAGCTCGACCCGGAGCGGCGCAACTGGACCTTTGTCTGGCCCGTGGAGGAGCTCCCTGGCGGGCTGACCAAGGTCCGGGTGCAGATTTATGCCGGGGCCAGGCACCAGATCCGCGCGCATCTGGCTGCGGCCATGCTGCCCATCCTGGGCGATCCGCTCTACGGCGAAGGCAATGCCGAAGCTCCGCGCCTGTTTCTGCACCATCGTCGTCTGGTTTTCCCGCGTTTCGAGGCAGAGGCGCCCGAGAACTGGACGGTTCCTGTCCTTTCGTGATCTTCAAGCGTGCCGGGCACCGGCAGGAGGGACCATGATCCGCCGCTTCACCATCGCCCTGGTCAGCGCTGCGCTGCTGCTTCTGGCGGCCAGCATCGGCCTGGCCGAGATGTCCAAGGGGCAGACCCAGTACGTGCCGTGCTCGTCGCACATCTTCCACGGTCCCAAGTCCCGCCAGTTGGATCTGACCGTGACCCTCGTGGTGCGCAACATCGACACCAAACGGCCCCTCAGCCTGACCTCCGTGGACTACTACGGGTCGGACGGGCAGCTTGTGCGGCGCTATCTGGCTGCGCCCGTGGCCGTCCAGCCGCTCTCGGCGCGTGAGTTTGTGGTGGACGAGAAGGACATGGCGGGCGGCGTCGGGGCGTCGTTCCTGGTGAGCTGGAAGTCGGGCGCCGCGCTGAACGCGCCCATCGTCGAGGCCGTGATGATCGGCTCGAGCAACGGCCTGGGCATCTCCTACATCAACCGAGGCGTTGCCATTCAGGAGTAGCCGGGGCCAATGACCGCGGCCATGCCTCGAGACGTCGTACGTTGAACGGGTGCTTGCGCAGGGCGCCATCGGCCGGGAGTGAACGCCGGGTGCAGGGCAATGGTCAAAACTCACAAACCTAGTAAAGCCAGATGTGATCTAGGTCATCTCCTTGTTTTCCATCAGTCCGCCGCTCTCGCAATATTTTTGCCGGGCGTCCCGCCACGACCATATTGTCTGGAACATCATGCGCCACAAGTGACCCCGCTGCGACGATGGCTTGCTTCCCTATGGTGACGCCTGGGAAGATCGTTGCGCCGGAGTAAATTTTTGCATATTCACCTATAACAACAGGGTGATACGTTCGTTCAATGTGTGAAGACTCACTGTGTCTGTGTGTAAATATCCTGACATCTTCCGCAATGGCGACACCATTTCCAAGTGTGACGCCACCTTTCGTGTCTATGAATACATTGCGGTTGATAAAAACGCGATCTCCCACATTCAGGAGCTGTCCAAAGTTGAAACGGAAGTTCTCTTCCGCTATGAATGCATCACCACAGCGGCCAAACAGCCGTTCCGCAATCATTCGCCTGAAGGGGATTGAAAACTGAATGATGAGAGTCAAAGGCGATTTGTCAAAGTAGTCCCATAAGAAATGCAAATTCCTTTGGGCTGCAGTGAGAGGGTACTCTTGGGCTTTTGGCAATGTCTCGGCATAGAGATGCATCCTGGAAATGGTATCCAATTCCAAGTGCGGCGCTTCCAGTATGGCCAGAATATCCTGGACGGCCTCAGCCTCTTCGATATGTTCCAATATCTTTGAGACATGATTGAGCCTAGCGGAAAACCACACATCCATAAGCGCTCCTTGTCTCAGTCGAATCGGGACAGTGGCGGTATGTTCGTCCGCCAGTCAGGTCAGGTCAATGTTTGAATATTGCCATAGGGATAGACGGATCGCAATAGACGGAGGATGACAACTCGAGTGGGACTCAGGGGACGATGAGAAATCCGGCTCCTGACCCCCTGCCAGCGAATGCGTCCACGCACAGAGGTCCCATTGGTGAGCAGGAGAAGGTCTGGGGAGGATCACGTCTGTCCGGGGGCGTGGAAAGCCTCGTTACCGGCATCGCGGACCGCACAAGTCCCGCAGATCCTTTGCTTAACAATACGATTTTACGCCAAAAAACAAGACGTTCGCAAAAAGCGCCCATGCTTCCGACTGCGTGTGGCAGTGGGAACGGCAGCCGTTCAGCGCGACTGGCCCAATAGCGCCTTGGCGAAGTCCTCGCCCACAAAGGGACGCAGATCCTCCATCTTTTCGCCCAGGCCCACGAAGCTGATGGGGAGCCGGTGGGTGATGGCCACGGACACCATGACCCCGCCCTTGGCCGTGCCGTCGAGCTTGGTCAGCACGATCTCGTCCACGCCCACGGCCTCGTGGAACAGCTTGGTTTGCGAGAGCGCGTTCTGGCCCGTGGTGGCGTCGATGACCAGCACGATGCGGTGCGGCGCGCCGGGGTGCTTCTTCTCCAGCACGCGCTTGATCTTGCGCAGCTCCTCCATGAGGTTGACCTGGGTGTGCAGGCGTCCGGCGGTGTCCAGCAGCACCAGGTCGAAGCCCTCGCGCTGGGCCATGTCCACGGCCTCAAAGGCCACGGCCGCCGGGTCCGAGCCCTCGGCCTTGGAAAAGATGCCCGCGCCCACGCGCGCAGCCCAGATCTCCAGCTGGCCGATGGCCGCAGCGCGGAAGGTGTCGCCCGCAGCGATGAGCACTTTGCGGCCCTGCAGGCGCGCGCGGTAGGCCAGCTTGGCGATGGTGGTGGTCTTGCCCACCCCGTTCACGCCGACCATCATGACCACCTCGGGCGCGGCCGCCACCTTGGGCTTTTTCGGCAGGGGGAAGATGGCCTCCAACTCGGCGGAGAGCACTTCGCGGAAGCGCGCGGCCTCGGTGACGGCCATGCTGCTGGCGCGCTTCTTGAGGTTGCCGATCAGCTTCTGGGTGGCCTCGGAGCCCATGTCGGCCATGATGAAGATCTCTTCCAGCTCCTCCCAGAAGGCGTCGTCCAGCCCGCCGGAGCGGCCGAACAGCGCGCCCAGGCCGGTGGCGAAGCGGGCCTTTGTTTGGGCCAGGCCCTGGGCGAACTTCTTGAAGATGTTTGTGCGCTCCTCCTGCTCCTGCTCCAGGTCCAGGGCCAGGATCAGGCGGTAGCGCAGCTCGGAGCGGATGTCTTCGGGCTTTTGCAGTCTCATGGCCCAGGCCCAGGCCTCGAACTCGTTGACGAAGGCTTCGGCTTCGGCCTCGGGCACGCTTAAGGTGGCGAAGAGAAAGCGCAGGCGCGCCCACAGCTCCGGCCCGGCGCTGTCGATGTCCGTGAGCAGAATGCCCAGCCACTGCGATATCTTGGCGCGGCCAGCGGACAGGGAGGTCGCCAGGGCATCGCGCCAGGCCTGGGAGAGCTCGGGTGCTTGCGCTTCGTTCGTGGCCGCAGCTTCCGGCTGGGTGGGGGCCTGTTCGTCGACCTCCTGCCCGGCAGGCTGACCGGCCTGCAGATCGGGCTGCAGACCGGGCTGGGCCTGCGCCTCGGCAGGCGTTGCGGCGGCTGTGTCGCCGCCCCAGAGCTTCTTGATCGTGCTGAAAAATGCCATGCGCGCTCCCTTGCAGTTGTGTGGCGGCTATCTACCAAAGGACCGGGGGTGACGCAACTCTGTTGAAATCCCGGCTGATCGGCACTAGAAGAGGGCAACGGCACGAGCCGGACACAAGGAGACGCACATGCAGCGGACACGGGTCAGGGACATACTTTCAGGCGATCAAGGCGGCCACGCGCTGCTCAAGGGCTGGGTGCGTACCCGGCGGGATTCCAAGGATTTTTCGTTCCTGGAGCTGAACGATGGCTCCTGCCTGGGCAACGTGCAGGTTCTTGTCGACCACACCCCGGAGCTGCTGCCGCTTCTGGAGCGCCTGAACACGGGCGCGGCCTGCGCGGTGGAGGGCGAGGTGGTGGCCTCCCCGGCGGCCGGGCAGAAGTGGGAGGTGCGCGCCAGCGCGCTGACCGTGTTCGGCGAGGCGGATCCCGAGACCTACCCGCTGCAGAAGAAGCGCCATTCCGACGAGTTCCTGCGCACCATTGCGCACCTGCGGCCGCGCACCAACAAGTACGGGGCCATGCTGCGCGTGCGCTCGGAGATGGCGCTGGCTGTGCATTCCTTCCTCCACGGGCGCGGCTTCGCGCACATCCACGCGCCCATCCTCACCGGTTCGGACTGCGAGGGCGCGGGCGAGATGTTCCGCGTGAGCAACCTGGAGCCTTCGACGGCTGCGGCAATGACCCCTGCCGAGCGCGAAGCGGCGGAGTTCTTCGGCCGGCCGGCCAGCCTCACGGTGTCCGGCCAGCTGGAGGCCGAGATGCTGGCCCTGGCCCTGGGCGATGTCTACACCTTCGGCCCGACCTTTCGCGCCGAGAACTCCAACACGCCCAAGCACGCGGCCGAGTTCTGGATGGTGGAGCCGGAGATGGCTTTCGCCGATCTCAAGGACGACATGGACCTGGCCGAGGAGCTTGTCTGCTCCCTGGTGCGCCACGCCCTTGACCACTGCGTCGTGGACCTGGCCCTGTTCGGCAACTTCGTGGACAAGACGCTTATGGCAACGCTCACGGGCATCCTGGATCAGCCCTTTGTGCGCCTGCCCCATGCCGAGGCCATCCGCGTGCTCCAGGCCTCGGGCCGGAGCTTCGAGTTCCCGGTGCACAAGGGCTCGGACCTGCAGACCGAGCACGAGCGCTTCCTGTGCGAGGAGCACTTCAAGCGGCCGGTCATCGTTTTCGACTATCCCAAGGAGATCAAGGCCTTCTACATGCGCCTCAACGACGACGGGGCCACGGTGGCGGCCATGGACCTGCTGGTGCCGCGCATCGGCGAGTTGGTGGGCGGCAGCCAGCGCGAGGAGCGCCTGGACGTGCTTGAGGCGCGCATGGCCGAGGCGGGCCTGCCAGCAGAGCCGTACTGGTGGTACCTGGACTCCCGGCGTTACGGCAGCGCGCCGCATGCGGGCTTCGGCCTGGGGTTTGAGCGCCTGCTCATGCTGGTCACGGGCATCGCCAACATCCGCGACGTCATCCCCTTCCCGCGCACCCCGCGCAACCTGGAGTTCTAGTTGGGCTAGCCCATGGTCTTGCCTGCGCCAGTTTTCCCGCAGCAGATCGACAGCGTCGCGCAGGTCGGGGAGCAGTCCGCGCGAGTTGGTCATGGCAGCCTCCTGACAATGGCTTACTATAGGTATGCGCACTCGCCACCTCCCGGTGGGGTCGTGATTCCATTTACCGCAAACATTTAGAATTGTTAGTATGTCATGTTATTTTCTCGCTTCTGTCAAAAACAGGTTGACGTTCTGGCCTGGTTTGCCTAGAACCACCCCTCGCCGCAACGAACAGCCCGCAAGGGTGCGCCGGG
>PHAR01000011.1 GCA_002840405.1 Deltaproteobacteria bacterium HGW-Deltaproteobacteria-8
TAGAACTTGTAGCGCACCGGGTTCTTCTCAAAGTAGCGCTGGTGGTAGTCCTCGGCCGGATAGAAGGTGCTGTAGGCGATGATGGGCGTGACCACAGGCTTGGGCAGCACTTTGGAATCGGCGAGATGCTTCTTGGAATCCTCGGCTTCGCGGCGTTGCGCCTCGTCGTGCACGAAGATGGCTGGGCCATACTGTCTGCCCCGGTCACAGAACTGGCCGCCTGCGTCCGTGGCATCGTGATGGCGCCAGAACCACTCCACCAACTGACGATAACTTACCTTAGACGGGTCGAACCGGATCTGCACCGACTCCAGATGGCCGGTTTGGCCAGCAGAGACCTGTTTGTAGGTGGGGTTATTCTCCGCACCGCCCGCGTAGCCGGAGAGGGCCTCCACCACGCCGGGGATGTGCACGAAGTCAGACTCCACGCACCAGAAGCATCCTCCCGCGAAAGTGGCCATCTCAAGATTTGCGGAACTCATAGATTCTCCTTTGAGTTCCTGCACTTTCTTGGGTGCGGCACTGGCAGCAGAGGCCGACAGGGTCAGCAGTAGTGCGCAGAGGGCGAAGGTTCTATTCATGTCCAAGCTCCACGATTAGGGTGTGCTTATGCAAATAGGAATGTATGCCGTTTTAAGCAGGAGTCAATGCTCCAGGGCGGTGGCTTGCATGAGCAGCAGCCCCTGGTGGACACCGAACCCAGGCATGACGGCATACCGGTCAACGATTTATGCGAGATCGTCGAAGGACTTGTCCAGGGCGTGTAGCCACAGAGGCGACGATTACCGACAACCGCTTGCGCTTCCTACGGCAAGGCGCGTACACAGGGGGAATGGTGGTGGGCTAGCGCTCCTGCCAACGACCGGGGGCCACCTGCATGCGGCACTAAAGGTCCACTCGTTGTTACTTTGAATCATTCCAGCCTGTATGGAGGGAACCCATAATGCGCGCGCTTGTTTATTCCATGATAACGGCTGCAGTGGTCGCCCTGTACGGGACGCGGGTCTGCCCGGTCATCGAGGCGGCCTCGCGCGTGCACTGGGTTTCTTCCCTTGTGCTATACTTCCTGGCCATGTGTGGGTTACGCGCTCTGCTGCTCTCACCGATAGTAACTTCACACCCTGGCGATGCACAATCCTTGCGCCAGCTTGCTCTGGACCAGACACTCTATCTTCTGGCCTCCATCGTTGCTGGAATATACCCGGTTCTTGCCTTCGGCTCTCCGCCTGCGAATGGGGTGAAGGTCTTTGTCGGGGCCGTGGCTCTGGGCTTCTTCTTTTCCCTTGAGCTGGCCCTGCAGCGGGAAAGGACGGTTGTCGTCGAAGCAAGGAAGCTGGGAATCGACTGGCGGCTTGAAGGCGCCTACCTGCCGGTCACCAGGAAATTCGGTTTCCTGGCGGGTGCCTGTGTTATTTTCACCGCCTTGATCGTCGCCGCCGTCGTCATCAAGGATGTGCATGAGAACTTTCCTTTGGCGCCTGGGCCTGAATACTGGGCCGTGGCCATGTCGTGGGTTGCCAAGGATTTGCTTTTCGTCATGCTCTGCCTCACGAGCGCGGCGACATTGGTCATATCTTCCTTCGCCACCAACCCGCGACCTTGCGACCACCCAGGAAGTGACAATTATCGCCCTGGCTTCCCTGGCCGAGACCAGGGACAACGAGACCGGCAACCACATCCTGCGCACTCAACGCTACGTGCGCATCTTGGCCGAGCAGTTGGCCAAGGGGCCGCAGGCGGCGCTTTTGACCCCGCAGTACATCGACCTCCTGTACCAGTCCGCGCCCCTGCACGACATTGGCAAGGTCGGCATCCCCGATGCCATCCTGCTCAAGCCCGGCAGGCTCGAGCCGGAGGAGTTCGCGGTCATGAAGCGCCACGCGCAGTATGGGCACGACGCCCTGCAGGCCGCAGTCGACCGCCTCGGCCCCACGTCCTTCTTGCGCCTAGCCCAGGAGATCGCGCTCACGCACCACGAGAAGTGGGACGGCGGCGGCTATCCGAATGGCCTGAAGGCGGAAGTGATTCCACTCTCAGGGCGGCTCATGGCCTTGGCTGATGTGTACGACGCGCTCATTTGCAAGCGGGTGTACAAGCGCGCTTTCAGCCACGAAGAAACCCGGGCGATCATCTTGGAGGGACAGGGCACCCACTTCGACCCGCTGGTGGTGGAGGCCTTTCTCGTAGAGGAGGCGAAGTTCTTGGTTATTGCGGCTGAATTCTCAGAAGCTGAGTAAAGGGGCCGATTGGCCGCTCTGCACTACAAATCCGCACTACAAATGTCCCCAAAAGGTCGTAATTTTGTAGTGCCGTCAGTAATATACGAATGATTTCAGTGCTTCTGGCGGCATTAGTTGGACGGCATTCAATTGGACGCGCACATTCAGCTACTGCGCCAGCTTTGTCTCTTGCTAATCAGCTACCGATTTGAGAGGAATTATGGTAGCGTAATGACATCCATTGACGCGACCTACAACCCGCAGAGGTCCTCCATGAGTCTGTTCCGCTTCTTCCGCAAAGAGAATTCCTGCCGCGTTCTCGTGGACCCGGATGGCCGCTTGGCGCAGAAATACACGAACTTCAAGGCGCTGTTGGAGAACAACAATGAGGCCCTGGACATCCTGGCTGGGCTGGAGCAGCTCTACTACGGCGGCGGCACGTTCAACATGGCTGCCGTGCGCGACGCCTGCCGCAGGCTCTCTGAGACCACCGGAGAGCTGGTGGTCATGCTCAACGCCCTGACCGGGAACCGGCACCAGGGACTGCGTGGGTCTCTCGCCCGCGTTGACGCCGAGATGGCTCCGCTGTTCGGGGACGGAACTGTGGCGCAGCGAGCCGATGCCCCGCTGGTGCAGCCCCTGTCCGCCGTGGACCCCGGCCAGACGGCCCTGGTGGGCGGCAAGGCCTCAAACATGGCGGCCATGCGAAACGTGCTGGGCATGCCCACGCCGGACGGATTCGCCGTCACCTCGGCGGCCTTCGCCAGCATCCTGGATGCCGGGGGCTTGCGCCAAGCCGTGGCCGCGCAGTTGGACCGGGCCTCGCCCTATGACTTGGAAGACCTGGACGCCCGTTGCCGGGTGCTGCGCGAACTCATCATGGCGGCAGAGGTGCCGCAGGCCATTGCTTCGGCCATCCACGCGGAAGTGGACAGGCTGGAGCGTGAGGCCGGTGCCCCGGTGCTCCTGGCCATGCGCAGCAGCGCCGTGGGCGAGGACTCCCAGGCCTCCTTCGCCGGGCAGTATTCCACCGTGCTGAACGTGGGCAGGAACGGCGTGCTGGACGCCTACAAGACCGTGCTGGCCAGCAAGTATACCCCAGCCGCCATCCTCTACCGCCTGCGCTACGGACTGGACGAGGCCGACACGCCCATGTGCGTCCTGGGCCTGATCATGGTCCCCAGCCAGGCCAGCGGCGTGCTCTACACCGCCGACCCCGGCGGCCAGTTGGACCCGGAGGGCGCACCGGCCCTGCGCATCAATGCCGTGCTGGGCCTGGGTGAGCAGCTTGTCAGCGGTCGCGCCACGCCGGACATCTTCGTGCTGGGCCGGTCTCCCCTGCGCATTCTGCACCAGGAGATCAGCCCCAAGGCCGAGCGTCTGGTGACCCTGGCCGAAGGTGGCACGGCCCTCCAGGCTGTCACAGGGGCAGAGGGCGAACGCTCCTGCGTGTCCGAAGCCACGGTGCTGGACCTGGCAGCCCGCGCCCTCACCCTGGAAGCGCACTTCCACACGCCCCAGGACGTGGAATGGGCCGTTGACCCGTCCGGGCGTCTGCTTCTGCTGCAATCGCGCCCCCTGGAGGCTGCGGCCACGGTGGAGGGGCCAGCGGTCAAGCAGGAGAACATTGCCAACCCCGTTCTGCTCCAGGGCGGCAAGACGGCGGCCCCTGGCGCTGCCACGGGTCCGGCCTTCGTGCTCGGCTCCGTTACGTCCGGCTCTGGCACGTCTGGTCCTGGCGGGCGGGAGGCCATGCCCGAAGGCGCGGTGCTGGTGGTGCGCACGGCTGCGCCCGAACACGCGGCATTGCTGGACAAGGCCGCTGGCATCGTCACCGACGTGGGCGGGGTTGCCAGCCACCTGGCCTCCGTGGCCCGCGAGCTGGGGCTGCCCGCGCTGTTCGACGCTGGCGACGCCACCACGCGCATCCCCCACGGCCAGGTCATCACCCTCTGGGCCGACGCAGCCACGGTCTATGACGGCGAGGTGGCCGAGCTGGCCCGGACGCGCTCGGGGCGCAGGAGCCACGTCTTTGACAGCCCCATGCACAAGCGCCTGCGCGCCGCCCTGGACCTCATCGCCCCGCTGAACCTCACCGACCCCGAGGCCCCGGAGTTTTCGCCCGAAGGCTGCCGCACCATCCACGACATCGTCCGCTACGCCCACGAGAAGTCCATGAAGTCCATGTTCGCCCTGTGCGACGTGGCCGGGAACGAGGCCAACGTGGTCCGGCTCAAGGCGGGCATCCCCCTGGTGCTGTACTGCGTGGACCTGGGCGGCGGCCTCAAGCCGAATCTGACCACCTGCGATGATGTAGCCATCAGCCATGTGGAGTCCATCCCCATGCTGGCTCTCTGGAGCGGGCTGACCCACCCCGGCGTGTCCTGGGCGGGCGGCGTGGCCCTGAACGCGGGCAACCTCCTCTCGCTCATGGCGTCCACCACAACCACGGCAGAGGCTCCAGGAGGGGACAGCTACGCGGTCATCTCGCACGACTACGTGAACCTGAGCGCCAAGTTCGGCTACCACTACGCCAACATCGACGCCCTCTGCGGGGAGGGGCCGGGCCAAAGCCACGTGTCCCTGCGCTTCTCCGGCGGCGTGGGCAGTTTCTCAGGCCGGTCCCTGCGCATCAACTTCCTGGCCACGGTGCTGGGGCGGCTGGGCTACGTGGTGAACGTCACCGGCGACCTGCTGGAAGCCAGCCTCAAGGGGTCGGACTGCGACGCCCTGACGGACGTGCTCGACCAGACGGGCCGCCTGCTGGCCTCCAGCCGCCTGCTGGATGTGGCCATCGGCAACCCCGGCCAGGTGGACGGCATGGTGGAGCGCTTCTTCCAGGGGAACTACGACTTCCTCGGCCAGTCCGACCGCAACCGGGTGCCGGGCTTCTACTCCCTGCAAGGCGACTGGAGCCTGGAGACAGGCGGCGAGTCCCCGGTGCTGCGCCAGGACGGCTCCAAGTGGGTGGACGGCCTATCTTCTGGGGTGGCCAGCCTGGCCGGAAAGTTCATGGGCAAGCGCTACCAGGAGTTCCTGGACGGGATTGAGGCCTACGCTTACTTCCCGCTGGCCGTGGCCCGCGATGTCCAGGCCCGCGACGCCGACCTCCAGGTGGAGGTGCTGCTGCAGGCCGGGAGCATCGACAGAGCAGGCGGGCTGGTCTTCGGCCTGAAGAACTCCGGCAACTACTTCGTGTTCCGCGTTAACGCTCTGGAGGACAACGCCGTGCTCTTCGAGTTCGTAGACAACCGGCGGCTGGAACGCGCCAAGGCCGAACTACCGGTGGTGGCAGGCCGCTGGACCCGCCAGGAGGTGCAGGTGCACGGGAACAGGATCGCCTGCCGCGTGGATGGGCAGCCTGTCCTTGAGTATGAGTCCGCCAAGCCCGTGGTCGGCTACGTGGGGCTATGGACGAAGGCGGACTCGGTGACGCAGTTCCGAGACCTCACCCTGACCGTAGGAGGTGTCCCAAGGCAACTCATCACGCTGGGAGGCCCGCCTATCTGACCGTTCGAGAGGCCCTAAGGCAGCATCGGCCTACTCTGCGGTCCACAGGCCAAAAGGCTTTGGTGCTCACAAGCGCTCAGTGATGGTCTCTGGAGCCGTTCTTGCCGTTGGCCCCTGTGCGCGGGAACACCATGATGAAGCGCGCGCCCTGTCCGGAACGGGGCCGGGCGTGAATGGTGCCGCCGAAGTCCTGCACGATGCCGTAACTGATGGACAGCCCCAGCCCCGTGCCCTTGCCCACCTGCTTGGTGGTGAAGAAGGGCTCGAAGATGCGGCTGGCGATCTCGCGCGGGATGCCCACGCCGGTGTCAGCCACCTCGGCCATGACCGTGCGCCTGCGGGCGCGGGTGCGCAGGGTGATGCGGCGGTCGCGTGGGCCGCAGGCGGCATTGGCGCACTTGTCCTCAATGGCGTCGCGGGCGTTGAGCAGGAGATTCATGAACACCTGCTCCAGGCGGTTCGGGTCGGCCATGATGGGTGGCAGCTCCTCGGCAAGGTCGAAGACCACCTCGATGCCACGCACCTTGAGCTGCTGGCTGAAAAAGTCAAAGGCCCGCTGGATAACCAGGTTCAGGTCCACGGGCTGCGCGTCCTGGGTTGCGGGCTTGCGGCCGAACTCGCGCATGTGGTTGATGATGCGCGTGCTCCGCTCCACGTTGTTGCGGAGCTTGTCGGCCATCTCGCGCAGGGTGGTTTCATCTGGCAGCTGGCCGCGTTCCAGCTTGCGCAGGAACAGATTGGCCACCATCTGCATGACGGCCAGGGGCTGGTTCAGCTCGTGGGCCACACCCGTGGCCATCTCGCCCAGGGTGGCCATCTTGGAGGCCTGCACCATCTGGCGCTCGGCCCGGATGCGTTCGGTGACGTCCGTGGCCGTGGCCAGGAGGACCTTGCGGTCATCCGACTCGGAGATGGCGGTAATGATGTTCACGTTGAACATCCGGCCATCCTTGGCCTGATTGCGCACGCGGTACATGGCCTGTCCGAGCCCCAGGGTTGTGGCGCCGCTTTCGGCCTCTTCGGGATGGAAGATGAGCCGGATGTTCTGGCCGATGAGTTCTCCCCGGCGGTAGCCATAGAGCATGGCGGTGCTGCGGTTCACGTCCAGGATAGTCATGTCCGTGGCGTCGATGACGAACAGGGCGTTGGGAATGTTGTTGAAGATGTCCTGGTATTTCCGATCGCTCTTGCGCAGTTCTTCCTCCAGGCGCTTCCGCGGGGTGATGTCCAGGCACATTTCCATGGCCGCGGTGATGTTGCCCTCTTCGTCGTAGAGGGGCGAGGTCTTGACGATCCAGTGGGCCGATGTGCCGTCCTTGTACACGCCCGTTTCCTCGGTAAAATGCGGCTGTCCGTCCTGGAAGGTCTTCTCAACAGGGCATTGCGGGCACTTCTCGGTGCGGCCCTTGTAGGCCTCGTAGCAGTATGCGCCCTTGCTCACGTGGAACAGGTCGGAAAAGGTCTGGTTGTAGCGTAGCAGGCGAAAGTCGCGGTCCTGCACGGTGATGATGCAGGGAACACCCTCGAAGAGCTTCTGGTAGAGCTGGCGCTGGTTGTTGATCTCCCCGTGCTTGCTGCTGATCTCCCTGCACATCAGCCCGATGGCGTCGGCCAGCTCGCCCAGTTCGTCACGCTGGGGGATGTTGAGCGTGCAGTTCATCTCCCCATCGGCGATGCGTCGGGTGACGCGGATCATGGCCCGGATAGGCCGCTGGATGAGGATGTAGAGCACCGCATAGAGCACGGCAAAGACCCCGGCGAGGAAGATGCACAGGGACAGGGTGTTGGCGTCCACCAGGGCCTCGAGGGTCTCCTTCTGCTTGCGCAGGGCCATGTTCAGGACGAGTACACCCAGCACCTTCTCCTCCGGGCGGTGGAAGTGGCAAGAGGCCGTGGCGCAACCCTCGTCGTTGGCGATGGGGCTGAAGATGGTCAGGTGGCGCTCGCCGTCCGGACCCTCCTCGATGCGGGTGCGCTCCTCCATCTCCAGGAAGGCCGGCACGGGCTTGCGCTCATGGCAGGAGGCGCACTGGAAGCCGCCCGTGGGCCAGCGCTCCCCAACGTCTGTCTCGCGGCTGGCGAACATGACCAGCCCTTCCTTGTTCAGGATGCGCACCCCGGAAATGCCTTCCATGCGCCCGGCGCGGGCCACTATTGTTTGCAGCTCGCCGCGCTCGTTGCGCATCATGGAGCTGGATGCACCGGACTTGATGGTTTCGCAAATGCGGTCGGCTTCGAGGTCGGCGTTTTTCTCTGCCAGTTCGCTGAAGCTGTGCATGTTGAATTTGTACAGAAAGACGCCCAGCCCCAGAACCAGGACAACGAGGCAGCCCATGATCTTGGCGGCCAGCGGCAGGCCGGGGCGCAGACGGGACAGCCGGGTGATCATCACCGCTCTTCCGTGCGTCCCTCGACACTGCCAGGCTGGGCGAGTGGCAGCCATACGGTGATGCGCGTGCCCTCGCCCAGGCTGGACTCGACCTCGATGCCGCCGTGGTGCTGCTCGATGATGCGGTTGGAAATGAACAGGCCGATGCCTGTGCCCTTGCTGCCTTTGGAGGAGAAGAACAGGGTGAACATCTTCTCGCGCGCCTCGCGGTCCATGCCCACGCCGGTGTCGGTGATGGTGAACACGGCCCGGTCGCTCTGCGCCTCCACCTGGAAACCCATCTTGCGCGGCCGGCCAGTGGTCTCGGAAAGGCAGGCGTCGATGGCGTTCTCCAGGAAGTTCACCAGGGCCGAGGACAGGGCCGTGTAGTCGGCCGCAAAAGAGCCCTGCGCAAGGGCAAAGTCGCAGGCCAGGGCGATGCCTGCGTGGGCGGCCTTGCCCTCCACGAGGTTGGCCAGATCATTGGCAAAGACCTGCAGGTCGAGCTCCGCAAACTCCAGGTCGCGGCTCTTGGCGTAGTAGAGGATGTCCAGGACCATTTTGCGGATGTGCTGGATGCGGTGGCGGACAGTGTCCCAGCCGCTCTGGATCTTCTCCATGTCACATTTCCTAAGGCCGGACTCCACACGGTACATGCCACCGTCCAGGCCCATGAGCAGCCCCTTCACTCCGTGGGACATGCTGCCGAGCATCATGCCCAGTGAACTCAAGTGGTCCTGCAGCTGGCGGATCTGGGTGATGTCTGTGGACACCTCCATGACCTTTTCCACACGGCCTGCAGCATCGAAGAGCGGCGCGGTCCAGATGAGGATGTTGCGGGACTCGCCCAAGCGGTCCGTGACCACGGTTTCCGACTGGTGGCGGGTTCCGTCCTCGAAGGTCGTGAGGATGGGGCACTCCGGACAGGGCTCGGTGCGGTGCTTGTATGCCTCATAGCAAGGCATGCCCAGGGTGGCCCCGAAGTCGCGTAGAAAGGTCGTATTGGCCTCGACCACATTGAGCGAGCGGTCCTGCACGGTGATGGCGCAGGGTACGGCGTCAAAGAGGTCGCGGTAGCGGCGCTGGCTGGCCACCAGCTCGCTGTGCATGCGTTCCACCTCGGTCAGGTCCACGGCGATCTCCAGCACCATGGTGGCTCCGCCGCCATCGCCGGAGATGGGCGTTGTCGAGACCAGGGCGTGGAAGTAGCTGCCGTCCGCGCCCTGCAGCGTCTCATGGCTGGAGCCGGCAAGGCCGCTCTTCAAGGCCTCGTCCACCGGGCAGCCCTGCCCTCCGGGGTAGGCCGTGCCATAGATCGTCCAGGATTCCCGGCCCTCGGGCTCGCCCAGGCGTTCGCGGTACAGTGCGTTGGCCGAGATGATGTGGCGCTCGCGGTTGTGGATGGACACGAAGCAGGGCAGCTCACCCAGGGTGCCTGCCCCGCCTTCGCCGCTCTTCACGAAGCGCATGGCCGAGGACAGGCCCTCCACGATCTGCTTGGCCGCGAGCCGGCGCTCCAGTTCCACCAGCCTGGCGCTCTTCTCGGCCACCAGCCGCTCCAGGTTTTCGGTATGCTCGCGCACCTGGGCGCGCAGGGCGATGCGCTCCTGGGCGTTTCTCAGGCCGTGCTCCAGCAGGTCGTCGTCGATGGGCTTGGTGATGAAGTCGCCTGCGCCAAACTTGAGGCTGGCTATGGCCAGTTCCAGGTCCCCGTGGCCGGAGATCATGAGGACCTCGGTCTCCGGGCTCAAGGCTTTGATGGCCTTGAGCAGGCCGATGCCATCCAGGCCAGGCATCTTGATGTCGGTGAGCACCATGGCCGGGTTGGCCGTCTTGAACAGGGCCAGGCCCAGGTCGCCGTCGGCTGCGGTGAGCACGTTGAAGCCGAGGTCGCCAAGGAGCATGGTCAGCAACTCGCGGATGTCCTGTTCGTCGTCCACGAGCAGGACAGTGGTCCTGGCGCTCGTGGCGGTGGCTGGCTCAAGGTGGGCTGGCTGCATCCGGTTGCCTCCGTGGCCTCGGGTGGCGCGCGCCCGGCGCGGAAGCGTGGTAAGGCTCCGGCGCGGCGGGCGGGCGCATGTTTCCCGCCGCGCCGGGGCGCTGTGCGGCTAGACCAGGGTCTTGGCGATCAGGTCGAGCAGCACGGCCGGTTCCACAGGCTTGGTCAGGGTGGGGATGTCCTTGCTCAAGGCCGCGGGCCGCGGGCCGACGCCGCTGATGACGATGATCGGCGTGCCCTTCAGGGCCTCGTCCTTGCGCAGGCCGATGTAGAACATGGTGCCGGCCTTTTCGGGCATGTCCATGTCCAGGGTGATGAGGTCGGGCAAAAAGGCCTTGGCCTGCGTAAGCCCCTCGGCGCCGTTGTAAGCCTTGGCCGTGAGGAAGCCGTTGTCGGTCAGAACCTCATCCAGAAAGTCCACCACTGCGGGGTCGTCGTCCACGATCAGGATCTTCTTGCTCATGGGGTCCTCCTGCCGCCGCTTGGCGGCTTGGTTTCTTGGGGGGCGCGGCCCGGACTGGCCGTGGCAAAAGCCGCCGGGCCGCGCGCGTGCAATGGCTGGTGCGGTGTCGGACGCCCCGGCCTGCGTTTTTGTCCTATCCCGAGAGCTTGCCCAGATTCTTCGTCAGTTCGAGCATGACGCCAAGACCCTTGCGGGCTTCCTTGCTGCTCATGCCGGTCACCAGGCCCAGCGGGCCGCATTCCTTGCACTCGCTCAGGTCCATGGTGGTCATGAGGTCGGCCATCTTTTCCAGCATCTCGCGCGCCTGCGGGGTGCTGATTTTCTTGATCAGGCCGAGCATGGAGACAAAGCCGTCGCCCATGACCTCGATGTCCTCGGGCGTGTAAGCCCGGGCCATCTTGCCGCGGACCTCGACCATGGCCTTGTACATGCGGAACACGCCCTTCTGGTCCATCTCGTCCAGAAACTCGATGCCCTTAGGCACGGCCGAGTGCAGGAGCGGCTCAATGGTCTGCCAGAGGTCGATGATGTTCTCCATCTGCTCCAGCAGGTAGGTGAGGTTCTTGATGCTGCGCAGCAGGCGCTTGAGCAGGGCGAAGATGTCCTCCAGCTGGAACCCGGCCTCGACGTCGCCAAACTCCTTCATGAGGGTCTTGAACGCGTCGTGGATGATGGGAGTCAGGTCATGCTTCAGTTCCTGCCAGCCCCGGGAGGAGTCGACCAGGTACTTGAGCTGCTGCTCCATGCCTTCAATACGTTTGAGAACCTGTTCTTCCATTGTGTCCCCCAAGCGCTAGGCGCCGGCCAGGTGGTGGCGCATCTTGCCGGCCATGAACATCTGGGATTCCAGCGGCAGTTCGTGGCCCTTGAGCATCAGGTTGAAATACACCCACTTGAACATCATCTTGCCCCAGTAGTTGAAGTGGCTTTCGCCCAGGAGCGCGAAGGGACCGACGCCGGGGAAGGGGTATTTGCCCTGCAGCGGCTCCACCGAGTAGTTGAAGTCGATGAGGTAGGCCTGCTCGTAGCCGGAGACGATGAAGCAGGTGGAGTGGCCGTCGAACTCGGGCCGGGGCTCTTCGCCGTCGATCTCGCGCAGCAGGTTGTCGCAGACGATGTCGGCCTGGTAGTGGGCCACGCTTCCGGCCTTGGAGGTGGGGCAGTTGGTGGCGTCGCCGATGACGTAGCAGTTGGGGATGTTCTTGGCCTTGAGCGTGTGCTTGTCGGTGTCCACGTAGCCCATGGCGTCGCCCAGTTCGGAGTCGATGATGATCTGGGAGCCGAAGTTGGGCGGAATGGCCACGAGCAGGTCGTAGTCGGCCTTGTCGCCCTTGACGCTCTCGATGGTCTTCTCGCCCACGTTGACGCCGGCGATTTCGAAGTTGGGCAGGATCTTGATGTTCTTTTCTTCGCAGACCTTGCCCAGGACGCCGGCGGCCACGGGCTTGGTGAAGGCGCCGGTGAGCGGGGTCACGAGCTCGATCTCGATGTCCTTGCGCACGCCGTTGATGGTGAAGAACCAGTCGAGCAGGTACACGAACTCGAGCGGGGCCACCGGGCACTTGATGGGCATCTCGGCGATGTTCAGGATGACCTTGCCCTTCTTGTAGTACTTGAGCTTCTTGTACAGGTTCTGGGCGCCGTCCGGGGTGTAGAAGTTGTGGATGTTGCCGCCCCAGTCGTCCATCATGCCTTCGATCTCGTCGGGCATGATGCGGCAGCCGGTGCCGATGACCAGCCAGTCGTAATCGTATTCGCCCTTCTCGGTCTTGACCTGCTTCTTCTCCGGATTGATGTTGACGATGGTGTCCTGCACAAAGGTCACGCCCTCGGGGATGAAGTCGCTCTTGGGCTTCACGCAGTCGGCCATGGAGTAGACGCCGAAGGGGACAAAGAGCCAGCCGGCCTGATAGTGATGCTTCCAGTCGCGGTCGATGACCGTGATCTTCCAGTCGTCGCCAAGGGACTTGGCCATTTTCGCGGCAACGATGGTGCCGCCCGCTCCGGACCCGAGAATGAGCAATTTTTTCATGATCTTCTCCATTTAATGGTGCATGAAATCTGAGCCGGCCTTCATCAAGCAAGGCGGGGGCGCCCCATCAGGCGCGGGGCTGTCTGCCCGCTCCCCGGTTTCCTCCTACGGGAGAGTCTGCTTCTGCCCGCGGCGACGCTTGCGTCGCGCCAGGGCTTCTGGCTGTCGGTTTCGATCACGGCCCTGGCGGCGTGGGTCGCCCGGGCCACCCGGGCCGCCCTGGACGGGCAGGCCTCGCGTGAGTCGGTCATGAGGTCGGCCAGGGTGATGGCGCGGAAGCGCTGCTCCATCTGGCGGGCGATGTCGCCCCAGATGCTGCCGGTGGGGCAGGCTTCGATGAGCAGGCAGTCGATGTCGGCCTCGCAGCACTGGGGCTTGAAAACCGCGCCCTCCATGGTCGTCAGGATGTCGGCCAGGGTGATGGTCTGCGCGGGGCGGCCGAGGATGTACCCGCCGGTGGCGCCGCGCAGGCTTTTCAGCAGGCCTGCGCCCTTGAGCGGCCGGACGATCTTCTCCAGGAGCTTGCCGGAGATGCCGATGATGACCGAGAGCTCTGAGGCGCGCATGGGGTGGCAGTCCCCGTGGTGCGCAAGCTCCAGCAGGATTCTGGTCGCGTGGCAGGTTCTTGCGGTTGGTTTCATGCCTGTCCCGTTGTTTGTCGGTGCAGTCTGAGCTCGACCCAGGTAAATGGTATTCTTTCAATCGCGATAAATACAAATGCGATAGTTTCAATCACGATTGAACGAGTCGTGTTTATGAAGAAAACCCGACGCTGTCAAGGGAGTTTGTGAATAAAAGGGCAATATATTTTATTGCCGTTTTAAATCAATTAGTTGCCCATTCCCCGCGAGGGCGCGGAGGATGGGCCGATTCTCCCGCGTCACTGGGGAAAAGGTGGTGGGGGCTATGGAACGGATGTGGGGCGGGGGAAATGGGTCAGCAGGCGCAACCGTGGGCAGTGCCGGGGATGGTGTCGTCCTGAAGGTCCTTGATGCTGATGCCTTCGAGCTCGGCCTCCATGACCTGGGTGACACGGACCCAGGCCCGGTGGCTGCGGCAGGTGGGCGAGCGGTGGCAGACCTTGGGGTCTTCGCAGCAGTGGGTCAGGCACAGGTTGCCCTCGATGAGGCGGATGATGGCCGCTAGGCTGATGTCCTCGGGTTTGGCCGCGAGGACGTAGCCCCCGGAGGCTCCGCGCGTGCTTTCCACCAGTTGTGCTGTCTTGAGGGGTTTGAGGATCTGTTCGATGAAGCGCACGGACACGCCGGTATGTTCGGAGATGTCGGCCGTGCGCACCGGGCCCTGGCCCTGGTACACGGCAAGATCAAGGAGGATGCGCACGGCGTAGCGTGCCTTGGCGGAGAGCTTCATGGTTCTCGTGGTTGTTGGCGTTTCCCGGTGGTGTTGCTCACCGGTCAGGAATAAGTGCCCTATGCACCAGCACGGATGAAATGGCAATGCCAAATCGATGATTGTGATTCCGTTCACATACGGCGCCGCAAACCACCTGCGAGGACATGGCAAGACATATCCGAGAGAACCCCTGAGCCAGAGTGAAAACGTCGCTCCCCCTCGCCGTCGCACAAATCATCTGCACGGCGCGCCAAGCGCTGGGGTCAAGCGAAAGCGCGTCTGCGCGTGCTTGACGCCAGCGCTGCGCGCCGTATCGTGCCCTGGACGGCGAGGAAGTGCGCACCGCGCCACCTTTGCGCGCGCACTGGGCTGCGCACCATGACCGCGCACTGACGCGCGCACTCCAGACATCCGATCTATCCTGCGAAGCCACTACTGGTGTCCGGTTTTGCTGCCACACTGAAGTGGCAGCAAAACCGGACAGGATTTCATTCCAGGCCCCCTCGGCGTTCCGTCCTCGCCCCCTCCCCAGGCTCCTGCCTAAAATTTCTGCCTGCTGAGCACAAATACCCTCCCACCCGCCCTTGCATTTTTTCTTGGCCATGGCGCAGACTATCCTGTGACTCTGTTTTGTTTTGGGCTTCGGGGCCTTGTGCTTCGTGAACGGTCGCCTGCCTGACGGGATGACTGGATTGCCCACCAACAGTTGCGGAGTGTCTATCTCAAGACGCTTCCTGGCCCCGAAGAGAGCGTGGACACCCACGCCCAGCACCACGGACTGTCCTGTCCGAACCAGCCGCTGAAGGAGCAGCGGAAATATATGGACCTGCGGAGTTGCTACCGCTGGCGCAGAATGACGCCAAAGGCGTTGTTTGCGCAGATGCCGACAAGTTCGGCGCGCAGGCCCAGCCTGCTGAAAGAGCACACTACTCACCGAACCAGGCGGCAGGAACGGAACAGAACGGAAGGGCGGGGGGAATGGGAACGAACAGATGGCCAAAGTCGCTGCACTCGCAGGCGGAGGCGCTTATGGGCGGCATACGCGCCATCGGGCGAAAGAAAGGAGTTGTGGACCGGCGTTTTATCCGGGGGCTGGGCACGTGGACCGTGTACCGGCGCGACATCCATAGCTTCGTCGAGTTTCTTCAGCGTGCAGGGCTCCGCGACCTTCGCGACGTGCGCCGCGTCTCCGGTCTCACCCGCGCCTACATCGCTAGTAGAGGACAGGCGCTGCGTGGCGCCGGGGGTTCGTTCCAGACCATCGAACGCGAAATCTCAGCGCTCACGAAGTTCTCTCACGCGCTGGACGTCTACGCCGAGCGCCACGGTGGGGAGTCAGCTGCTGACATCCGCACGGTTCTGACAGAGGAGAAGGCGCGCTGGCGCGAGGAGCTGGCGCCACGATCTAATGGATACACCACCAGGGCTTATCCCGACCCTGACGGCCTCTACGCCGCCATCTCCGATCCTGCGCTGCGCTTGCAAGCCCGGCTTATGGGCGAGACGGGATGCCGCGCGGAAGGAGTTGGCGCCCCAGCTCGCGGGAGCAATCCTCTTACGGTCGCGAACCTGCTCGGCATGGGCGCCGACCCGGTTTCTGACGAAGCCGCCGGCCGCATCCTGGTCATCGAGAAGGGGGGCAAGCAGACCGAACACTACGTGGGCGCCGCCACGTATCAAGCATTGGCGGATCACATCCAGGAGCACGGCCAGCTGGTCTCGGGCTACCGGTCATTTCTACGCGCTGTGGAGACTGCAGCGCGCCTCACCGGTCAATACGCGCCAGGCCGGGGCACCCATGGGCTCAAACACAGCTTTGCACAGACCCGCATGCGTGAGGCCACCGAGGCTGGGTTTTCGTACGAGGCCGCAAAGCAGGCCGTGGCCAATGAGATTGCGCACAACCGCATGGACAGCGTCGACGTCTACTTGAGGGCCTGATGGCGAAGCTTGCGGCACATCCCTCTGGCCTGCACACGGCCAAAGAGCGGGAACGGGCTCTACGCTGGCTCGCTGGACTTGCTGAAGTGGACCGCGAGCGCATCCTGGCTGACGCTTTCGCCGCGTGCGCTGCAACCACTTCGCACAGTGAACCAGCTGCGGCCGCTCCGACTCCGTATTTCGCGCTGCTCGCCGCCATTCGCCACTTCGGTTTCGACACGCTCAGGCGGCGCGGCTACCGCGCCGCAGGGCCGGAGCAGTTCGCCGCCTTTGAGCGCGTGCGCGAATCCCGCGCAAAGAACCTTGTACGCGAGCGCCCGTCGCCTCTGCGGGCGAAAGTGCTGCTGCGCTGGGCCATGGTCAAGGAGCTGCACGGCCAGGGCCTCGGCTTCCGGCTCATATCCCGCTACTTCTCCCAGCAGCTCCGCATCCCCGTGTCGCCGTCATACCTGCGCAAGATGTGGCAGGCCTACAACCAAGACGCGGCAAATAGCCAGGACATGCCATAAGCGCTGCACTGCCCGCCTGATGCCGCACCTGCTCAACCTCTTCTCCTGGCTTGCCATAGCCACCGCTCTCCTCCTCCAGGTCGCAAGAGCGGCGCTCCTGTCCGTGCTGCAGAAAAGGCGCTCCCACTGTTCGCCGTTGCCGTCGAAAAAAGGCTGCCCCTGCCCTGAGGCATTGGCGCGGCGTCTTGTGCGGCTGCGTCCACGAAGGCGCTGGCGCCGCACGCCGGGGATGCAGTCCGGCCTGCCACCTCCAACCTTTCCGGCAGGCTGGGCAAGCCCCTCATAATGTTCCGATGAATCGTCTTGTTCGCAAGCCGATATTTCTGGAACACAAGCTTCAAACTACGGCTTGGAGTGACGGAGAGTTGCGGCCTACGCCCAGCCTCACGTTGCCTTGTCCAAGCCGGTGAAACTTTTAAAATGACCTCCGGGAAGTCCCAAGGATTTCAGACACTCGAAGAGGTACTATATCGGATCTATCTGGCTAGACTTTAACGTCATTTTAAGAGAGATCATGGTCCCTTTCACCTTCACAAAGGAGCCGCCATGATCCACAGTTACGCCCTCATCACGCTCAGCAGGGCCATTGTGCTGCCCGGTCTTTCACACCGGACCGGAAAGCCCTGCCGCGTCGTCTCAACCCGACAGCTTGTTGTCTCCATCAACGATGAGACAGTGGCGCTGGAAGGCTGCCTGGACCCGCGTGGTCACGGCTTTCGTGCCGCGCTGCGCGACATCAGCACCGTGCAGCGTGGGCTTATTGAGCACGCGGAGTTTATGAGCCCGCGTAGTCTCATCATGCGGCGCGTGCTCGACCTGCCCTCGGCGGTGGACTATGGCAGCGGCAGCGCAAGCGCAGCCTACTACTCCCTGTCGACACAAGACTCCGTAGAACTCATCGGCGGATGGGGAGATGCCCAAGGCAACGTGACTGTGCAGATGCTGCCCATTTGCGGGTTTCTCGCGCCCACAGAGGATCCGGTGGTGGCGCCATGGCGGCAGCTCGGACACTTGTGGCCCAACGGCCAGTTCGCTCGGCCTTCGGGGGCTGAGGTCGTCTCGTTCGTGCGACAGGCAGGGGTCGTGTTCGCGGGGGTGATGCCAGCGAGCATTGTCCAAGAAACAGAAGAGCGCTTTGCCCAAACCTGGGGCGCAGGCTGGCGACCGGGCGCGATTTCGGAGGAGGCTCTGAGCATGGCAGAGAAGATTGCGCAGGTCAGCAAGCCCAGGAAATACGTCCCGGTCACCCCGGAGCTCATCCGCCTGGCCGCCAAGAAGCCACTGCTGCACAGCACCGGCGTGCCTTGGGATTACGCGCCGACGACCTGCTATCCTGGCCGAAAAATTTGGCGCAACGGTCTTACACGGGAGGGGGTGGCTGTGCCGCGGGATGACTGGGCCGTGGCGAAGTTCTTCGCTCAGCGTGAGGAGCGCTAATATCCCCTCATCGTGACCATCACCATCGGACAATAGAGGCAATCAAAGGGCGGGGAAAAACCCGCCCTTCTTTCTGTCGCTACACGATCACAAGCTGTTCTTCTTCGGTATCAGAAGCTTTTTCATATTCACAGGGCAAGCGCGTCACCGCAAGCCCGGCGAAAGAACGAGAGGTAATGACCTTGTTGATGACCGGGGCAAGCCGCTGCTCAACGCGTGTCCACTGGCCATCTTCGAGTTCGTAGACAGTCCCGGATTTCATCCGGATCGAAACGCAGTGTTTTGGAGCACAGTCGACGCGGTCAATCATTGACCGCATCTGCATCGAAATCCGCACCCGGCGGGCGTAGACAGCATCATCCGACATGTCTATCCCCTCAGGCGCCACGCCGGCCTGTCTGAACAAATCTGTATTTTCGGCTGCCTGGCGAGCCTCCGCCGCCACGCCACGGGCCGCTGCAAGACGCTCCCGAAGGCTTTTCCGCTTCCTGTGCTCTTCAAGCAAGGCCCGCTTCAACTCGTTCATGTCCTCAAGGGCTTTATCGTCTAGCAGGCTGACGAGATTCGCAATATTGGCATCTGCTTTATCCAGTTCGGCCTTCAGTTTTTCAACGAGATCCATGTTTTCCAGTTCAGCTTCGCGGTGCAACCCTGCAGCCTCGATTATGTCGATCTCTTTCAAGGTTCCGGCCAAAATGAAGTTCTCTAATACCCTGTAATTATACCAGCTGTAGTTCTGGCAGCCGAGCTTCTCCAGCCCCGACGAGCACACCAGATACATTGCCCAGGGCTTCTCCCGTTTCTTGTCGTGGGTGCGGTTGAGGAAACGCATCGTGCCGCCGCAAACCGTGCATTGGGCAAGCCCCTGGAACAGGTTTGCAAATTTCTTTCCCTTGCGGCCTGAATGTCCTGTTCGTCGCACATGTGACATGCCTTGAATTCTATTGAACAGCTCTGGGCTGATGATTGGCGGATAATAGTCAGGTATTCTCTTTTGAGCGACATGGACCTCCTTGGTCTTGGTTTCTGGCTCGTAGTCGCCAACGACCGCGCGGTTGTGCAAAACTTTGAAAATATAGCTCGGGTGCCATACGGGCCGGCGTTTGTTCCAAGCTGGTATGCCTTCATTCATCAGAGCGCGGGCGATGGCCCCTCGGCCTATGCCGTCAGAATACATGCCATAGATGCGCTTCACGATCTCGACACGTTCAGGGATCAGGCAGAACTCTCCGTTCTTGACTTCCATCCACAGGGGGCACTGGCTGGTGACCGGTGTCCCTTGCGCTGCTAAGAGGCGCTTTGTCACCCAGTTCGCCAGAGATCGCTTGGATTTGTGCTCGCTCTCGCTGTTGGCCCGCGCCATTTCCGAGATGATCGGAAACAGGGCCACGTAGGTGAGGCTGTCCATGACCATGTTGATGGACGTGATGCCTATCCGGATTTCAGCTTTGATGATGTCGAGCAGAAGTTGCAGCGCGCTGCTTGGCTCATCTCGGGTCAGGCGGTCAATGGACTCAACGATGAGCATCGACCCTTTCTCGATAACGTTGTCACGCGCAAGATCTAAGAATGTTCCAAGGGCTCCGCCTTTAGAATTTTTGCTGCGGTAGGCGGAGACGCCGATATCTGAAAGAGTTTCGTCGATCGTCAGGCCGTGGCGCGCAGCGAATTCTTTTGCCGCCTCAACCTGTCGACGTTCACCGTCCCCCCAGGCCTGAGACTGGCTAGACAGGCGGATGTATGCGAAAGCCTTAGCCGAAACGTGTTTCTTCTCAACGTTGTCTTTCATGGCGCCAGTATAGCTGCGGAAATCATCTGAAGCCAGGAAAATACTGAGGGCAACCGGGAGCGCCAACGGCTACGCTGTGATGAAGTCGTTACATTCAAAGCAGTTACATAATAGTAGTGGGTGTATTATTGAGCCTCCCCTGCCCGCCAGAGGGCCTGAGGCCCTCTGGACTCCCCATTGCGCCGAAAGGGCTGTTTCAGGAGGAACCTGAAACAGCCCTTGCTTTCTTTGGGGAAATCACGGGAGCGCGTATTTCTCTTCGCCCATCGTCTCCTCTTCAAATGGGCCAACCGCGCGCGGGGCTTTCGAGCGTCTCCGCTCGAAAACCCCGCGCGCATTGTTGCTGGCCAGCCCGGGCCGTGGCCTTTGCCCGCACCACCCCGGCCCAGGCCCTATGAGGGGGTCCGGGGGGCATCATGCCACCCGGCCGCCGGAGGCCATTGATTCTCTCCCCTCTCCCCGCACATTTCCGTTGACCCCTGCCCGGAACAGGTGAACATGGTGCATGTCTTGTGTCCTGGCTGTTCGTCCGAGCCAAGGCGGCACCCTCTGGGCGCCGGCGATGCGCGCGCGTGTCCGGGGCAGATATTACAATTATGGAAATGGCGGCCCACAGTTTTGCGTTCCTGAATAAAATGCCGCACGCAAAAATGTATGAGCATTTTAAAAATATAAGCAATTTCAAGGCGAAAACAAATATCATACTGTTTGGCCCGCCTTTTGCTTTTGTCTGGTCCACACCGCACGAAAACGCAGGGGTACTGACAAATGTGTATCGTGTGTGTCTGGAAGCCCTCGGCAACCCGGCCACGTTGCAAACAACAGCGCGGCACGCTGGTGAAAGGCCTGAAGGAAGGCGCAATGAGGACGGTTGAGACATTATTTACAATTACGTGAAGGCGTTGCCCGGCCGGGGCGTTAGGAGCTGGCCGGGCGTTTCCCTGGACCCGAGAGGAAGGAGGATCCCTCAATGAACGCGGCGGATACTGCATTTGTGCTCATCTGCTCGGCCCTGGTCATGTTCATGACCCCAGGCCTGGCGCTGTTTTATGGCGGCATGGTGCGCAGCAAAAACGTGCTCGGCACCATCATGCAGAGCTTCATCCTGCTGGGCCTGGTCTCGGTGCTCTGGGCCGTGTGCGGCTACACCCTGGCCTTTGGCACGGACCACGGCGGCATCATCGGCGGCCTGGACTTCCTGTTCCTGAACGGCGTGGGCCTGGACGCCACGGGCGGCCCGGTTGAGAACATTCCGCACATGGCCTTCATGATCTTCCAGTGCATGTTCGCGGTCATCACGCCTGCGCTCATCACCGGCGCCTTTGCCGAGCGCATGAAGTTTGGCGGCTTTCTGGTCTTCAGCGCCCTGTGGCTGATCCTGGTGTACTGTCCCATGGCCCACTGGGTCTGGGGCAAGGGCTGGATGGCGTCCATGGGCGCGCTGGACTTCGCGGGCGGAGCGGTGGTGCACATGAGCTCTGCCGCTGCTGCCCTGGCTGCGGTCGTCGTGCTGGGCAAGCGCAAGGGCCACGGCCACACCCCGTTCATTCCCCACAACCTGCCCATGACCGTGCTCGGCGCGAGCATCCTGTGGTTCGGCTGGTTCGGCTTCAACGCCGGTTCGGCCCTGGCTGCGGACGGCTTCGCGGTAAACGCCTTTGTGACCACGCACATGGCTGCCGCCGCTGCGTCCCTGGGCTGGATCTTCATGGAGTGGAGGCACTCCGGCAAGGCCACGACGCTCGGCGCGGCCTCGGGCGCGGTGGCGGGTCTGGTGGCCATCACCCCGGCGGCCGGATTCGTGACGGTCATGCCGGCCCTGCTCATCGGCCTGGGCGGCGGCGTGTTCTGCTTTCTCGGCGTGCTCTTGAAGAACAGGTTCGGCTACGACGACGCGCTGGACGTGGTCGGCGTGCACGGCGTGGGCGGCACCTGGGGCGCCATCGCCACCGGGCTCTTTGCCAGCATCAACAAGGCCACCGGGCTTTTCTATGGCAATCCGTCGCAGCTTTGGATACAGTTGGCCTCAGTGGCGGGCACCTGGATCTTCTGCTTCGTGGCCAGCCTGCTCCTCTTCAAGCTCGTGGACGCCACCGTTGGCCTGCGCGCCAGCCAGGAAGAGGAAGAACGGGGTCTGGACCTCACGCAGCACAATGAGACCGGCTACCAGGCGTAAGCCCGCCCCCTCGGTCAGAAAGAGAAGAGAAGGAGCCATATCATGAAGAAAGTCGAGATCATCACCCGCACCTTCAAGCTGGACGACGTCAAGGCCGCCCTGGCCGAGATCGGCGTCAAGGGCATGACCGTGAGCGAGGTCAAGGGCTTCGGCCGCCAGGGCGGGCACAAGGAAGTGTACCGCGGCGCCGAGTACCAGGTGGACTTCGTGGTCAAGGTCAAGATCGAGGTCGTGGTGGAGGACGCCCGGGTGACCGACGTGATCAATGCCGCGACCAAGGCGGCGCGCACCGGCCAGGTGGGCGACGGCAAGATCTTCGTCCTGCCCGTGGACGAGGTGGTGCGCATCCGCACCGGCGAGACCGGGGACGCCGCCGTCTAGGCCCCCGCTGTCTGCCCCGCGTCCATGACCAGGGAAACCGAAAGCGAACCTACCGGACCGGTCCTGCCGTCCTCAGCGCTCACGCTGCGGCAGGGCCGGTCCTCCCTGGCCGAGGCTGCCCGCAAAGGCGACCTCCAAGGCTACCCGGCCGCCGCCTCCAGCCTCATGGACGCCTATTTCCGCGAGCGTCTGGCCGAACTGTCCGAACATCACGATCTCCCCGCCGACTCCCCCCCCTATGCCCTTGTCGCCGTGGGCGGCTATGGCCGCAGCGAGCTGTGCCCGGCCTCGGACGTGGACGTGCTCGTGCTCTACGAGGGCGCGGTGCCCGCGAGCGCAGAGGAGCTCTCGCGCGGGCTGTTCCACCCGCTCTGGGACCTGGGCCTGGACCTCGGGCATGGCGTGCGCACCCTCAAGGACGGCTTGGCCCTGGCCAGGGAGGACACCCAGGTCCTGACCTCGCTGTTGGACATCCGGCTGCTCGCCGGGGACGCGCGCGTGCTGGAGCGCTTCCGGCATGAATTTTCCGACAAGGTGCTGGCCGAGGCCGCCGAGCCCTTCGGCCAGTGGGTGCTGGCCCACAACGTCCAGCGCCGCGCCGAGTTCGGCGATTCCTCCGGCCTGCTCGAACCGGAGCTGAAGAACGGCCTGGGGGCCTTGCGCGACGTGCACCAGATCCACTGGCTGCTCGGCCTCCGCCCCACCGTGGCCAAGCCCTTCACGCCTGGCGACCGCGAGCTGCTCGAAGCTGACTACGCCTTTGTGCTGGCCGCGCGCACGGCCCTGCACCTGGCAGCAAAGCGCAAGACCGACCGCCTGTCCTTCGACTACCAGCCCCAGGTGGCCCGCGCCCTGGGCTTTGCCGGGGCCGATCCCTGCGCCGAGCCCGATGCTCAGCCCGAAATTCAGTCCGGCGCCCATGTATGTGAGCAGGACCCGGGCCTGGCCACCGGCCTGGCGGTGGAGGCCTTCCTCTCGCGCCTGCACCAGAGCATGATGCGCATCCGGTCCATGCGCCAGGCCTGCTGGCTGGGCGCCTTTCCGCCCACGGCCCACATCCCGGCCCTGCCGCCCGATACGCCGCAGGGCATCCTCGACACCCCCACGGGCGTGGCCTTTGCGGACGAGGATCCGCTGCCCGGCCCGGACCTGATCCTGGCCCTGTTCGTCGCCGCCGCCCAGGCTGCCCGGCCCGTGGCCTGGTCCGCCCTGCGCGCCACGCGCCAGGCCCTGGCCGACCCCGCCCTGCGCGCCGCCTTCGCCACCCTGCCCGGCACCCTCGCCGCGCTCATCGCCATCTTCCGGGTCTCCGGCCGCGACGCCGAAAGCTCGCCGCTCTCGCTGGTTTCGGGCAAGCCCAAGCCGCAGGGAGCCCTGGTGCGCGCGCTCAAGGGCTTCTTCGCCGCGGGCAAGGTCCCTGGCGAGGCGGACCCGCCGCCGCTGCCCACCACCCCGAGCCTGTCCACGGCCCTGCAGTCCATGCTCGACACCGGCCTGCTGGCCGCCCTGGTGCCGGAGTTTGGGCCCGTGGAGCATCTGGTGCAGTTCGACGACTTCCACATCCACCCCGTGGGCAAGCACACCCTTGAGGTGGTGCGCACCCTGGCCGCCCTGCCGGAGAGCGAGGATGCGCGGCTGGCCGAGTGCGCCCGGTCCCTGCCGCACTACGAGCGCCTGCTGCTGGCCGGGTTCGCCCACGACCTGGCCAAGCCCGACCGCGACCATTCCGGCACGGGCGCGCGCCTTGCTGCGGACGTCCTGCGCCGCCTGGGCGCGGACGAGGAGACCCTCGCCGACGTGGCTTTCCTGGTGCGGGAGCACCTGCTCATCCCCAAGACGGCCACCCGCCGCGACCTGGCCGACGAGTCCGTGGCCGCGCGCCTGGCCGAGGTCTGCGGCACACCCGAGCGCCTGGACATGCTGCACTTGCTGGCCGTGGCCGACTCCAGCTCCACCGGCCCGCGCGCCTGGAACCCCTGGACCGCGTCGCTGTTCACGGAGCTGACCATGAAGGCCCGGCACCTCCTGACCAGCGGCCCCCTGGCCGAGCCCCGCGCCGTGGAGAACAGCCGCAAGGTGCGCGAAGCCGCGCTTGCCCTGGCCGAAAAGCCCGGCGGCTCAGGCGAACCGGCCCTGGGCCGCGCCTATGCCGAGGCCTGCCTGGAGCGCATGCCCGCGCGGGCCACCCTGGTGCTCGAAGCGCCGACCCTGGTGCGGCACATGGAGCTGGCCCGGCGCTTCCGCGCCAGCCTGGACGAGGACCTGGTGCGCAAGCCCTCGAGCAAGGCGGGCATCGGGGTGGTGGAAATCGTGGCCGTGCCCCTGCCCGGGGCCAAGGCCTTCCAAGTCAGCCTGGCGGCCCTGAACCAGCCGGGGCTGTTCGCGGTCATGGCCGGGGTGCTGGCCCTGCACGACCTGAACATCCTCTCGGCCGAGGTGCTGACCTGGACCGGCGGGCCGCCTGCGGTGGACATGGGCGGCAACGTCAGCGCCAACGGTGGCGGCGGCAACATGGCCCTGGACATGTTCGTGGTGCAGGAGCCCGCCGAGGGCCTGTACCTGGACGACCTCTGGCAGCGCATCCGCCGCGCGGTGAGCTACGCGCTGCTCGGCAAGCTCGAGCTGGAGTACCGCCTGGAGCAGAAGCGCATCTCGCCGCTCACCCCGCCCTCGCGCGCGCCCAAGGCCCGGCGCAAGGTGCGCGTGGATTTCGAGGCCAGCGATTTCTACACCCTGGTCGAGATCGCCGCGCCCGACCGTCTGGGCCTGCTGCACGACCTGGCGCGCGCCCTGGCGGGCCTGCATCTGGAGATCCACCTGGCGCGCATCGCCACCAGCGCCGGGCGCATCCACGACTCCTTCTACGTGCGCAGCGAGGGCGGGCAGAAGCTCACCGACCCGGCCCAGGCCGAGGAGATCAAGAAGGCGCTTTTGTCCGTGTCCAAATGAAAAGGGCAGGGCGGTACAGCCCCGCCCCCTGTGTGCGTCAGCGCAATTGCGGCCCCGCCCGCCAGTCGGTCAGGAGGGCAGCAGGTCTTCGCCGAAGCGGTTCGTGCCCCTGGTTCCGGGGATGAACAGCATCAGGAACGCGACATAGAGGTTGAGCAGCGGCACCAGGGTCAGCCACATCCAGTGCCCGGACCTGTCCAGGTCGTGCAGCCGCTTGATGCCGATGACGATGTGCGAGTAGGCCGCGCAGAACCAGAACAGCATGCCCAGCGCGGGCAGGATCATGGAAGCCACCATCCCGCCAGCCAGCAGCGTCCCGAAGGCGGCCCAGTACTTCGCCCGGTTCAGGCGTCCGTCATAGGCCAGCAGCACATATTTCAGGTTCTGCCAGTCCAGAAAGGGCCTGGCTGCGTCATAGCCCCCGGCCATCCCCGCAAAGACCGTGTTCTGGCCCGCAGGGCCTGGCTGCAAGGTCGCGTGGCAGTGCTTGCAGCGCAGCGCGCCTTCCTTGATCTCTTCCTTGCAGTATGGGCACAGCATGAGGCGGACTCCTTCGGGTTTCTGGCCGGCCTCCCGGACGGGGCAAGAGGCCATGGATCATGGGGGTACGTACCCGAGAAGCCCTGCCCGCGCAAGAAAACGGCCAACAGCCCCAAGCCCGGGCAGGCCCTGCCGCTGCCGCGCCCCGCGTGTTTTCCGTCAACTCCAGCGTTAACCCCGGCCCGCACCCGTTGCCAGCTCCGGCGCTTTGCGCTAGCCTGCGCACACTCTCCAAATCAATAATCACCGGAGGCACCCATGCGCCCGACACGTAGAATTTTCGCCGCAGCCCTCACCACCACGCTCGCAGCCGTCCTGCTCCTCGCGCCCGCGCCGGGCCAGGCCTTCAGCCTGGGCGGCCTGTTTGGTTCGCGCGTGGACAAGGAGCTCGTGGCCCAGGTGCCCCGGGACAAATACGGGGCCATCGACAAGGCCGACTTCGAGCTGGCCGTGGCGAACGAGGAAGTGTCCCTGGCCAAGCTCAAGGAAGAACTGGCCGACCGCCAGGACGACTACGCGGGCATAGCCACCAAGCTGGCCAAGGCCCAGGCCACCGCGGCCGAGCTGGCGCTGGACACCGCGCGCATCAACGCCGTGGACGCGGCAGGCCTGGGCAAGAAGGAAGACAACCTGAAGATCAAGGCTGACCTGAACGAGGACAGCAACAAGAACGAGGTGGAACGCATCCAGCTCAAGTCCAAGCTCGACCAGACCGACCTCTTTGTGCGCGACCTGACCAACCGCGTGGCCGACAAGGAAAAGTCCGTGGCCGTATTCAAGAACCGTCGCCTCGGCGCGCCGCCTTCCACCGCCGTGGCCCCGGCCGCAGCGCCCGCCGCCGCTCCCGCCCCGGCCGTTGTTCCCGCGCCCGCTGCCGGCGCCCCCGGCAGCCAGCCCGTGGAGATCATCCGCCAGGAGCTTCCGGCTCCGCCCCCGCCCCCGGCCCCCGCGCCCGAGGCGGACCTGAAGAACTAGCGCCAAGAGCCCCGGCAGGCACCCTGCCCAGGCCCCCGCAGACTGCCCACGACCGCGCCCGACCCGGCTTTGCCACACTCGGCAAGCCAGGCCGGGCGCTGCTTCACAGCCCCTTCCGCAATGACCGCAACAAGGCACAACAAGGCCTGATTCCGAGCAACCCCCGAGGCGCTGCCTCCGGCGGCCGGAGTCCTGGCAATAGCCTCCGGCGGCCAAAGGGCCTGAGGCCCTTTGGAATCCCCAGAGGGCCTGGGCCGGGGCGGCCTGGGCAAGACGCGTTGGCTGGGCTGGGCCGCAAACAATGTGCGCGCCCCCTTCGGGGTTTCAGGGGTGTCGTACAGGGATGACACACTGTGCTTTGGCCCAAAAGCCCCGCGCACGGTTGGCCCTCATTCCAAGGGAAGAGGGTTGGCACCGCTTTCGACCATCCACCGATGCCCACAGACCGCCCGCCGAAGCGTCGATGCTCCGACCCTTTACGACCCTTGCCGGGCGGTGCTAGGGCTTGGGCGAGGCTGCCATGTTCACTCGGTGACGGCGGCGATCGGGGATGACAAGCAAGGGGGGCGCTGCCCATGTATCTCGGCATTGATGTAGGCGGCACGCACACGGACGCCGTGGCGCTGAACGAGGCGGGAGTCGCTGCCCAGGTGAAGGTCAAGACCGACCAGACTGACCTCCTGGCCTCGGTGAACCAGGCCCTCAGGGGCATCCTGGAGACCGTGAAGCCCGAGGGCGTGCGCCAGCTGAACCTCTCCACGACCCTGTCCACCAACGCCATCGTCCAGGGCACCACCGAGGACGTGGGCATGCTGGTCATCCCCGGGCCGGGCATCAGCGCGGACGAGTTCATGCTCTGCCGCGACTACCACGTGCTCGACGGGACCATCGACCATCGCGGCAGCGAGACCGACCGCCTGGACGAGCGCCAGGCCCAGGCAGCCATCAAGGCCTGCCGGGCGGCGGGCGTGCGCGTGTTCGGCTGCGTGGGCAAGTTCAGCACGCGCAACCCCCTGCACGAGAACACCATGCGCCAACTGCTGGGTGCGGATTCCGACTACGTGACCCTGGGCCACGAGCTGGGCGGGCGCCTGAACTTTCCCCGGCGCATCGCCACGGCCTACTTCAACTGTGCGGTCTGGCGGGTGTTCAACGACTTTGCCACGGCCGTGGAGAAGAGCCTGGCCGAACTCGGCCTGGGCCACGTGCGCGTGAACACGCTGAAAGCCGACGGCGGCACCTTCCCGCTCGCCCAGGCCCGGCGCATGCCCGTGCAGAGCATCTTTTCCGGCCCGGCGGCCAGCGTCATGGGCATCATCGCCCTGTGCGACATCACGCGGGACTCGGTGATCCTGGACATCGGCGGCACAACCACGGACATCGCCGTGTTCGTGGACGGCCAGCCCCTTGTGGAGAACGACGGCATCAACATCGGAAGCCACCCGACCCTGGTGCGCGCGCTCAAGGTGCGCTCCATCGGCATCGGCGGCGACTCGGCCATCAACGTCCTGGGCGAGGCCGTGCGCGTCGGCCCCACCCGGCTCGGCCCCTCGCTGGCCGACTCCATCCCGGCCGGGGCCGGGCTGCCCGTGAATGCGCGGCCCACCCTCATCGACGCCCTGAACTGTACCGGGGCCTGCGTCCACGGCAATGTCGACGCCTCGCGCCGGGGCGTGGCCGAGTTCGCGACCCTGCACTCCATAGAGCCCGGCATGCTGGCCGAACAGGCCGTGGCCGCTGCGGCCGAGGCCATCTACAAGGCCACCCAGGAGCTGCTCGCCGAGATCAACGACAAGCCCGTGTACACCATCCACGAGCTGCTGGAGGGCCGCCGCGTGGCCCCTGGCCGCGTGTATCTCATGGGCGGCCCGGCCAAGGCCATGCAGGAGTCCGTGCGCCAGCGCTTCGAGCTGTTCACCGTGGTGCCGGAGCATTTCGGCGTGGCCAACGCCATCGGCGCGGCGCTTACGCGCAATACCGCCAGCCTGGAGCTCTTCGCCGACACCGAAAAGGGCGTCATGTTCATCCCGGCCCTGCGCCACCGTGAGAACGTGCCGCGCACCTACACCCTGGCGGACGCCGAGCGCGACGCCATGAACCACATGCTGGCGCACCTCTCGGAGATGGGCGTGTTCGCTGACCGCGACAACGCCCAGATCACCCATGCCAGCAGTTTCAACATGGTCGACGAGGGCCGCACCACGGGCCGGAACATCCGCGTCAAGTGCCAGATCAAGCCCGGCGTGGCCTTCACCCTGAACGGCCAGCCACCGGTCCAGCCGGCCAGCCGCACCACGGGCCAGTCCCTGCGCAGGGCCACGGGCCAGCCAGCGGGCCCGCCCACAGGCAAAACGGGCGGGAGGGGATAAGCCATGCAGGGAGCAAAGAGCAGCCTGGGGATCATCCTTTTCCCGGCCTTTGACTGGAGCATCTCGCCCACCCACCCGGAGCGCGAAGAGCGCTTGCTGTACACCCAGGACCAGCTCAAGGAAGAGGGCCTGTTCGACATCGAGGGCGTGGACGAGCACAAGCCCGGCGTGGCCACCCGCGAGGACGTGGAGCGCGCGCACTTCTGCTTCCCCGAGGTGGAGGCCGTGGCCACGCGCTCGCACATGGTGGCTGCTGGCGGCACCATCACCGCCGCTGACCTGGTCATGACCGGCCGCCACAAGCGGGCGTTTGCCCTGGTGCGCCCGCCCGGCCACCACGCCATGAAGGTGGTGCAGGGCTCGCGCGGGTTCTGCAACATCAACATCGAAGCGGTGATGATCGAGCACCTGCGCGAGAAGTACGGGGTCAAGAAGATCGCCGTGGTCGACACCGACTGCCACCACGGCGACGGCACCCAGGACATCTATTGGCACGACCCGGACGTTTTGTTCATCTCGCTGCACCAGGATGGCCGCACCCTGTATCCCGGCACCGGCTTCCCCGCTGACTGCGGCGGGCCAGGGGCGCTCGGCCGCACGGTGAACATCCCCCTGCCCCCCGGCACCGGCGACGAGGGCTACCTCATGGTCATGGAGCGCATCGTGCTGCCCATCCTCAAGGACTTCGCGCCTGAGATCGTGGTCAACTCCGCCGGGCAGGACAACCACTTCACCGACCCCATCACCAACATGAACCTGACGGCCCAGGGCTATGCGCGCATGACCGAGCTTTTGAAGCCCGACCTGGCGGTGCTGGAGGGCGGCTACGCCATCCAGGGCGCGTTGCCCTACGTCAACTTAGGCATCGCCCTGTCCCTGGCCGGGCTGGACTACTCCGGCGTGCGCGAACCCGCCTATGACGCCGTGAAGCACCGCCAGCGCCCGCAGCTGGCCGAGTACATCGAGCGGCTGTGCGACACCATCCCGAACGTCTATTTCCACCCGCCCGCCGAGCCCCAGGACGGCTTCGTGACCACCACGGACGCGGGCGACTGGTTCGTGCGCCACAAGAACATCTACTACGACACCGACGACATCACCGAGGCCCAGACCGAGGAGCTGTATCTCTGCGGGGCCTGCCGGGGGCTGCTCAAGATCGTCAGCCGGACGACCAAGAACCCGGCCTGCTTAGGGATCGAGATTCCCCTCCACGCCTGCGACGCCTGCCGCAGCCTGGGCTACAGCCTCTATGAGGAGGCCCAGGTCAAGGAGGGCTACCGCTACGCCCAGTTCATCAACCGCCGCGACAAGGAGTACCTGCGCCACGGGTTCTGACTGGACAAGAAGCGTGGCCGGGCTCGGCCGCGCTGAAGGTCGCCGCCGCAAGCAGCTATGGCACCGATGTTGCTTTAATGCCCTGTACAGGGCGCCTCTTCCCGATTTCGCGCAAGAATTTGCGCAGTATTGACGGGAATGGCGCCACAACAGGAAAAAATTGGAGAACACACATGAAACGCGCAAAGATTCTCGCAACACTGCTGGTCGGCGTGGGCCTGTCCGGCCTGCTTCTGGCCACGCCTGCCCTTGCCAACCGTGAAACGGACGCCGCCCTGGACCGCATCGAGCGCGTGCTTGACGATGTGGAGCAGATCCAGAGCATCATGCGCGACCGGCCCCACGAGGTCGAGAGCGCCCGTGAGCGCCTCCACCGCGCCGAGGCCCAGCTGGAGCGCGAGCGCATCCACGCCATGAGCGCGGCCTCGGGGCTTTCGGTCCGGCGCATCGAGAACATGCGCGAGCGTGGCCTGAGCTGGGGCCGTATCGCCCACGATCTGGGCGTGAGCCCCTTTGTGGTGGGCGTGGCCATCGGGCATTATGGCGAGCGCGACTACCGCCACGGCCATGACCGCGACGACGACCAGCGCTTTGAGCAGTGGCACGGCAAGAAGAAGGGCTGGAAGAACGGCATGCCTCCGGGCCAGGCCAAGAAGATGCAGCGCGATGACCGTAATGACCGCGACAGGCGCGACAACTAGGTCCACGCGTTCCGCCTGATTCGCCCGCACAAGCATCTGCACACGTCTCTGCATGAACTCACCGGGCCGGGGCTCCTTCCTTCAAGGGGGCTCCGGCCCTTTTTTGTGGGGCGTAAGCCGGGCTGTTGACGCCGCAGGCCTGGGGGGGCAAAATCCGGACCGATCCCCCCAACCCCCAAACCGTTGGAGCCCCCCCCATGCACAAAGTGCTCATCCACCCGGCCACCTACCAGGACTGCCGCCAGGCCGTGGAGGCCGCCTTCGAGGCCTTTCCGCGCCCGGTGCGCGGGCTTTCGATCCTCGTCAAGCCGAACGTGCTGCGCGGCGGCGTGCCCGAGGAGGCCATCACCACCCACCCGGCCGTGCTGCGCGCCGTCATGGAGTGCCTGCTGGACCTGGGCGCCACGGACATCACCGTGGGCGACAACCCCGGCCTCATGGGCTACGGCGCCAACGAGGCCTGCTTCGAGAAGTGCGGGCTCACCGAGGCCGCGCTTGGCCACTACAAGAACATCGGCCTGGACGCCGTGGAGGTGCCCTTCAGCACCCTGGGCGACCCTGGCCTCATGCCCAATCTCAGCGTGTCGCGCGCGGTGCTGGAGGCGGACGTCCTCATCAGCCTGCCCAAGTTCAAGACCCACGGCCTGACCGTGCTCACCGGGGCGCTCAAGAACAGCTACGGCATCCTGCCCGGCGCGCAGAAGGCGCACCTGCACAAGCTCTCGGGCTCGCCGCAGCGCTTCCAGGAGGTCATCGTGGACGTGTTCCGCCTGCGCGAGCCGGACTTTTTTGTGGTCGACGCCGTGGTGGGCATGCAGGGCAACGGCCCGGCCAGCACGGAGCTGCGTTGGATCGGCAAGGTCCTGGCTGCGGACAATCCCGTGGCCCTGGACGGGGTCATCGCGCGCATGATGGGCCTGGACCCGGCGCTTCTGCGCATGCTGACCTACGCCCAGGACTGCGGCCTGGGAGATTTCTCGGACGCGGCGCTGAAGGTGCAGGGCCAGCTGACGGCCATCCCGGACTTCAAGCTGCCGCCGCTCGACGGCGGGGCCATCCAGCTCTTCCAGCCGGTGCAGGACCTGCTGGACAAGAGCCTCGTCAAGCGCCCAAAGGCCGACCCGGAGCGTTGCACGGGCTGCGGCACCTGCGTGGCCCAGTGCCCGGCGCAGGCGCTGGCCCTGGTGGCCACCGCGACAGGGGCCATCGCCGTGGTCGACGCGGAGCTGTGCATCGGCTGCTTCTGCTGCCAGGAGATGTGTCCGGAAAAGGCCATCACCCTGGCCGCGCCTTCCCCTTCAGGCGGTTGCCCGTGTTCGGGGGGGAAGTAAGGCCCGCTGCCCCAGCGGTGGAGGGCGCAGGCTGACATCTTCGCAAGCCATATTGGCCGGGGCTCCGCAGGGGGTCCCGGCCTTTTTTTGCGTCTAGCGATAGAAGTATTTGACAAGGCATAGCTGTTCCATGATATCTGGGCCAGAGTCAAAACTGTGCGAGCACCCCCCACCCGCGCGAAACGTCAGGAGGTGTGGCTATGGCGCGACGTTGCAAACGGTTTGCGCCCCTGCTGGGGCTGTCGGTGTTGGTGGCGTTGCTGGCGGGCTGCGTCGGCTCCGCAGTGCAGGGAACCAAGTACACGGCCTTCAAGGATTCCACAGCCGTGCTGGCCCAGGACACCCGTACGAGCTACGAGGGGGTGCAGAGCCTCTGGGAGGAACTCACCGCCCAGTGCCTAGCCATGCCGAGCAGCAAGGCTGAGTATGTGAATGTTCTGTCGAAAAGCGGCATCCCCTGCGGCAAGACCACTGGCGGCGAGGTCAGGGAATTCGAGAACCCACAACCCAGGTTGGATGCGCGTCTGCAGGCCATGGACACCCTGGCCCGCTACGCCTCGGTGCTGAACACCCTGGCCACCACGGACTACGCCGCCGGAGTAGACGCCTCCACGGCCAAACTCACGGCGAGCCTGGACAACCTGGAGGCCGCCCTGGCGCAGGGCGGCGTGCCGGTGACTCCGGCAGTACAGGGGGCCACGAGCGCCATCAGCACGGTGGTGCGGCTGGTGGCCACAAGCTACGTGAATGGCGAGCGCCAGAAGGCCCTGCATGAGCTGCTCAAGGACACACAGCAGAGCATCGCGGACCTGGCCATATACATGAAGCGTGACAATGGAGAGATATCGTCAATGGCCAAGGGCTACTCGGAGTTTTACGTGGGTCGGGCCCAGGAGGCGCGCCCCAGCGACTATAAAACGGCCAAGGCCTATGACGCCGAAGTGCTTAAGGTATATAAGAAGGGCAAGTACCTCGAAGCGGCCTTCCGGGCCCAGGACAAGATGCTTGACCTTCTGCCCTTGGCCCATAAGGAGCTGCTTGACAACCTCGACAAGCCCAAGGGCCGCATGGAGCAGCTTGAGGCCTTTGTCGGCGCGGCGGAGCAGGTACTTGTCCTCATGCAGCAGATCAAGAATATCTGACATCTCAAGGGAGGTGAATCATGCCGGAGTCATTATCCAAGCAATTGCTCAACCTTGCCGATGTGTTGACAGAGATCGCCTGCGAGAGCACGGGAGCAACCAGTGCACGGGCCTTCGACCTGTCCCAGGACTGCCGATACTATGCCACAAAGGCGGCGCTGCTCGCGCTCAAGAAGAGCGAGCCGGGGTACAAGGAGATTCAGGACGCCTTGAACAAGGCGGCGGAAAAGGCCGAGGAGGCTAACCAGAAGCTGAGTGATGTGGCGCGGAAGATCGCAGCAGTGGCGGACGCCTTGAATCTCGCCACGCGGCTCATCCAGGTGATTGTCGGAGTGCTGGGCCTGTAGCCGTAGATCCCGCCGGGCGCTGCAGCGCTGGAACATAGATCCGGGCCGGGGCTCCCCTTCATGCGGGGGGCTCCGGCCTTCTCATTGGCCGCCCCTAGCCCAGCTCGAAGCTGGTGACGCCGAACTCGCGGCCCAGGTCGATTTCCGGGGCTGGGCCGCGATACATGCGCCCTGTCTCGAACACCGGGCGCATGCCGTGGGACTCGGCCAGGCGCACCGCCCCGGCGTGGGGCATGGGCACGTCGAAGTATACCGGCAGCAATGGGGCCGAGGCGCACAGGCCCTGGAACAGGGCGCTGGCAGCGGCATCGTCGTCGGCAAAGAGCGGGCCGATCTTGCTGCCCACCCCGCAGGGGCGGATCACGCCGAACCCGGCCAGCCCGCCGCCACGCTCCAGCCCCAGGGCGGTGTGGCCGGGCAGGGTGAGCCAGGCCCGCAGGAAGGCCTCGCGCCGGGCCGGGAAGCAGCGCCGGTCATAGGCCAGCGCCTCGGCCAGGGGAAACTCGGCCAGGGGCCGCACGCCCGCGGGCAACGCCTTGCCCGCGTCGAAGCGCCCCTCGTACCGGCAATTGCGCCGGGACACCTCAAAGCCGTCCTTGCGGTAGGTGTCCTGCTGGGCCAGCACCGAATCCAGGCCAACAGTGGGGGCCTTCAGCCCGGCCAGTGCGTGGTCCCACAGGCGCAGGCCGTAGCCGTGGCCGCGCAGTCCCGGCACCACGATGTACAGGCCGATGAAGTCCAGGGCCGGAGCGCCGTCCTCGTCGAGGTAGCGCACGGCGGAGATGCTGGCTGCGGGCCGGCCGTCCAGCAGGCCCAGGTGGAAGCCCTCGGGGTCAGCGGCCCAGAAGGCGTCCGCGTCGCGCAGGCCGGGATTCCAGCCCTCTGTCGCGGCCAGCTTGAGGGCGAAGTCCAGCTCGGTGCGCTCCATGCGCCGGATGACGTATCCGTTGCCCGTGTCGTCCATGCCTGTCCTCCTTTGTCCTGGACCTGTTTTGGCTTTGACCCGGCGTGCGCCGGGGCTCTGTCCCTGTTCCGTCCGGTTGGCTAGAAGATGATCATGTCCTGCTGGGCTGCGCTGCACAGCACCCAGCGCTCGCCAGTGCCGTCCGCCGCGCGCCGCAGCAGCACGAAATGGCTGGTGCCGGGGCTGGTCTGGCCCAGGGCCGCGTAGGCCAGTGCCAGCTCGCCGTCCGGGCTGAAGGCCACCCGCGACAGCGAGACAACGCCGCCGGAGAGCGTCAGGTCGGGTGAGCGCCGCTCCGGGGGCCGCATGCGCCCAGGTTTGGCGGGAGCGGTCCTGCCGCCGTCCGCAGGCTCCTCTTGGATGTTGAGGCCGTACTCTCCAGGCCCGGACACAAGGATGTTGTCCGTGACCAGCACCTGCTGGCCGCGCACGGCGTCCCAGGCCTTGGCCAGAGCTTCGAGGGCCTGACCGTTGTCCAGCCCTGTCGCCGACGCTGTGGACGGGCCTGGAGACAGGCCGCCGCAGCTGCGCGCGAGCGCGGCCAGAACTTTCGCGTCCAGGGCCGGGGCGGCCAGGGTCTGGCCTGCCGCCAGACGCGCCTGGGCGGTGTGGACAAGGTATTCGTGCTGCTGGCCTAAGTTGGGGCCGGCGAGATCGGGCAAGGGTGGAGCGCCTGCTTCCGCACCCGGGTCAGTCCGGGCTGCGGGCGAAAGCCTGCCCCCGGAGCGGAAGAAGCCCGCCCAGACCTCGCGCTCCTGCTCTGAAAGCTCCGGCCCGCGCGGCGTGGCCGCGAGCTGGGGCCGGAAGGTCCTGGCCAGGCGCTCGAAGGCCTGGCCGTTGGCCTCGGCAGTGGCCTCCGGCGTTTCCAGCGTGAGTACGAAGTAGCCCGAGGTCTGGGGCAGCAGCAGAGTGCGCGTCACGGTCGGCACGCGTTCGTCAAAGCCGATGAGGGTGCGCACGCCGTGGCTTTCGGCGCTCCAGGCCTCGGTCTCCGCAAGGCTGGCCTTGGTCATGGTCGGGGCTGTGGCATTGGGCGCCAGGTGGGCCGGGTGCTCCAGGTCGTGCCGGAAGCGCTCGGCGGTGCGGTGCGCGCTGGCGACAAAGCGCACGCTGATCCGCGCGTAGTCAAGAAAGGCCGCGCCCTTGGCCAGGAACGTGAGCTCGTACTTGCCGCCTTGGGCCAGGCTGTCCTGCTCCTCCACCTTCCAGCCCTGCGGCGTCTCCAGGCTGAAGTACCGCCCCTTGGGCTCGAAGCGTTTCTCGCGCAGGGGGGGGATCTTGCGGTCGTTCGGACGGGCTTGCGGGGCCGCAAGCTCCGCAGGGCCGCTGTCGTAGGCTGAGGGGCGGCAGTCAGCCATGACCGTGCTGGCCTCGGTGCAGCGTGCGGCCAGTTCGCGCAACCCCGCACGTCCGTCCGGGCCGGGCGCGGCGTCCCGCACGCAGGCCAGGGCTCGCTCCGTGTCCACGGTGCCGCAGTGCACCGGGCAGTCCTTGAGGCAGGGGCGCAGGCAGGATTCGTCCCCCTCCCGGCCCTGCTCCGCGCAGATGCCCAGGCAGCGCCGCAGGCAGGTCTCGGAGGTGGCGGCCAGGGCCGTCTGGGCCAGAATAGGCAGGAGGCAGAGGATAAGAAATAGCAGGCCGCGAATGTGCCGATCGGGAAGATGCCTATCAGGAAGATGTCGGGCGGGGCCTGGAGCGGAACAACGTGTGACAGGCATGGACGCCCTCCGGCTGGTGTGCTCTTTGGTTTTGGGGCTACTGGCTGTGGCTGCAGCCCGAGCGCAAGGCCTGGATCAGCGCCTCCGCAGCCTTGAGCGGGTCGGGCGCTGCGCAGATGGCCGAGACCACGGCCACCCCGTCGGCCCCGGCGCGGAACACCGACTCGGCGTTCTCCATGCCGATGCCGCCGATGGCCACCAGCGGCTTTGCCGTGGCCTGTCGCGCCATGGCGAGCCCGGCCAGGCCCCAGGCCGTGTGCAGGTCGGGCTTGGTGGGCGTGGGAAAGATCGGGCTCACCCCGTAGTAGTCCACATCCAGGCGCTCGGCCTCGTGGATCTGCCCCAGGCGCTCCACGGACAGGCCGATGAGCGCGCGCGAACCCAGCAGGTGCCGCGCCAGCTCGGCGGGCATGTCGTGCTGCCCCAGATGCACCCCGGCCGCGCCCACGGCCAGGGCCGCGTCCACCCGGTCGTTGATGATCAGCGGCACCCCGAAGGGCTCCAGCAGGCCCTTGAGCGCGCGCGCCAGGTCCACCAGGGAGCGCATGTCCAGGCGCTTCTCGCGCAGCTGGACCATGGTCGCCCCGCCGCGCACGGCCAGGCCCACCACATCGAGCACGCTTTTCTCCCCGCATAGCCGCTGGTCCGTGACCAGGTACAGCGTCGGGTCGAAACCAGGACGCTGGTCCGGATGCTGGCCCTTGCGCACGGCTAGCGCTCCACCTTGAGGCGCTGGCGGATGTCTTGTTCGCCCATGGAGTACAGGGCGTCGTAAAAGTGCAGTTGCAGGGTGCCGGGGCCTGCGGCCTTGTCTGCGGCCATCTCTCCCGCCACCTTCATGGCCACGCAGGCGTGGAGCGCCGCCTCGAAGGGGTCCGGGTTCACCGCTGCAAAGGCTCCGCACAGGGCCGTGGCCGTGCAGCCCAGGCCGGTGACGCGCGGCATCAGCGCGCTGCCGCCATGGACCAGCGCCGTGGCCTGGCCCGCGCAGACCAGGTCGACCTCGCCGCTGACCGCCACCGCGCAGGAGAAACGGTTCGCCAGGGCGCGGGCCAAGTCCGCCGCGTCGCCGGATTTCGCCGTGCTGTCCACGCCCTTGGCCGCAGCGCCGCTTTTTCCGGCCAGGGTCATGATCTCCGAGGCGTTGCCACGGACGATGAAGGCCTTGTGCCCGGCCAGGAGCGCCAGGGGCGTCGCCGTGCGCAGCGTGGAGGCCCCGGCGCCCACGGGGTCCAGCACCACGGGCACGCCGGCCGCGTCGGCCGCAGCCCAGGCCGGGTCCATGGCCGCCAGGTATTCCGGGGCAACAGTGCCCAGGTTGATCACCAGCGCGCCGGAGATGCCCACCAGCTCGGCCATCTCCTCAACCGCGTGGCTCATGATGGGCGAGGCGCCCAGGGCCAGCAGCGCGTTGGCCGTGGTGTTGGTGACAACGTAGTTGGTGATGTTGAGCACCACCGGGTTTTTGGCGCGGATGGCCGCAAGGTCGCGCAGAACGTTGTCGGCGGTGGCATCGGCCTTGGTCATGGTCGTGGATCTCCTTGAAGGAAAAGTGCTTACCCGCAGATTGGCTCCAGCCGCCAGAATTGTCAAGGCCATCCGTGTCTTGGGCCTGCCGGGCCCTGTTGCCGGACCCTGTTGCCGGACCGTGCCGCAGGGGCTTGATCTCGGACAGGCCCAAGCCTAGACTGCGCGCACAAATCGCTTCACGCCAAGGAGACCAGTCATGCCCCAGTTTGCCGAGCGAGTGGCCAAGGCCCAGCGTTCCTTCATCCGCGAGATCCTGAAGGTCACCGCCGACCCCTCGGTCATCTCCTTTGCCGGAGGCCTGCCCAACCCGGCCTCCTTCCCCGTGGCCGAGATCGCCGCTGCCGCGGCCAAGGTGCTCTACGAGTCCGGCCCGAGCGCCCTGCAATACTCCACCACCGAGGGCTACAAGCCCCTGCGAGAGTGGATCGCCAACCGCTACCAGACCCGCATGGGCATGGACGTGGACCCCTCCGACATCCTCATCACCACCGGGTCCCAGCAGGCGCTCGACCTCGTGGCCAAGGTCGTGGTCAACGCGGGCGACACCGTGGTCATGGAAAAGCCCGGCTACCTGGGCGCCATCCAGGCCTTCACCATCTTTCGGCCCAGTTGGCGCTCCGTGCCCCTGCAGGACGACGGCCCGGACCTGGCCGCCCTGGAGCAGGCCCTGGACGGGGCCAAGCTCTTCTATGCCGTGACGAGCTTCCAGAACCCCTCGGGCCTGTCCTATTCCGAGGAGAAGCGCGCAGCCGTGGCCGAGCTCTTGCGCCATCGCAAGGTCTTCTTCCTTGAGGACGACCCCTACGGCGAGCTGCGCTTCAAGGGCCGCGCCCTGCCCCCGGTGTACAAACAGCGGCCTGAGAACTCCATGCTGCTCGGCACCTTCTCCAAGGTCGCGGCGCCGGGCTTCCGCCTGGGCTGGATCGTGGCCAAGGGCGGGATCATGGAGCGCCTGGTCATCGCCAAGCAGGCCGCGGACCTGCACACCGGGTCGCTTGACCAGATGATCGTGCACCAGTTCCTGACAGACAACGATTTCGAGGCCCATGTGGCGCGCATCCGCGAGCTTTACGGCAACCAGTGCCGGGTCATGCAGGAGGCCATTGCGCGGCATTTCCCGAAAGACGTGCACGTGACCTCGCCCGAGGGCGGCATGTTCCTCTGGGCCACCCTGCCGGAGGGAGCCTCGTCCACGGAGCTGCTGCGCCTGGCCGTGGCGCGGAAGGTGGCCTTTGTGCCCGGCGCGGCCTTCTTCGTCGACGGCACGGGCGAGAACACCCTGCGGCTGAACTACTCCAATGCCGACGCCGCCACCATCGACGAGGGCATCCGGCGCCTGGCGCAGTGCATGGAGGCTTGCTTCCACGGCGTCCCGGCTGCGGAGGCCGAAATGCAGCGCGGCTGCCAGGACGGGTAGGAGGGCCATGCCGCTCCTGAGCGACCTTGGGCAGCTGGCCCGCAAGCTCTCACGCCTGCGCCGCATGGCCCTGGCCGCAGTGTGGGCGTACAAGGTGCGCTCGTTCTTCGTCATCCTGGGCGTGGGCTTCGGCGTGGCCTCGCTCACGCTCATCGTCACCGCCGTGGACGGGGCCGAGCGCAAGGCCGTGGAGATCGTGGAGTGGTTCGGGCCGGACGCGGCCCTGGTCTTTGGCGGGAATTTCAAGAAGCAGGCCGTGGGCATGCGCATGAACACCCTGACCACGGACGACATCCGGGGCATCCGGCAGTCGCTGCCGGGCGCGTACCTGGTGGTGCCCATGCGCGCCAAGTCCGAGGTGCCCTTGAAGTACCAGGACGCCTCCACGCCCGGCACAATGGTGGTGGGCGCCACCGAGGGCTATGCCAGCGCCTGGAACTGGCCCCTGGTGGAGGGCCGCGACCTCTCGGAGGAGGACGTGCGCCTGGGCGCGCGCGTGGCCATATTGGGCGACAAGCCCGCGCGCGAGCTCTTTGGCGAGTCCTCGCCCATCGGCCGCACCTTCATGGTCGACAAGTTCCAGGTGCAGGTTATCGGGCGGCTCAAGTACCGTGGGGCCTCGGGCGGCGGCGGCGACATCGACGACCGCATCGTCATGCCCATCACCACGCTCACCGCGCGCTTCAACATGGACCGGCGCTATTTCCGGGCCATGCGCATCAAGTTCCTGGAGCCGCAGCGCATGGCCGCCCACACCGAGAACCTGCGCTCGTTCCTGCGCATGACGCACAAGCTTGAGCCAAGCCAGGACGACGACTTCAGCATCATCACCGCCGACGAGGTGCTGAAGTTCCTCTCGGTCTTCAAGGGCGGGCTGATGGCCTTCCTGGGCGTCACCGCAGCCTCGGCCATGACCGTGGGCGGGTTCGTGCTGGCCAACCTGTTCTCCATCAGCGTGAGCGAGAGAAGCCGCGAGATCGGGCTCAAGAAGGCCGTGGGCGCGACCCGGCAGGACATCCTGCTGCAGTTCCTCATGGAGGCTGCGGTGCTGACGGCCGTGGGCGGGCTGGTGGGGCTGGGGCTGGGGTTGGGCCTGGGGCAGCTGTTGACGCGCCTGGGCATGCTGCAGATTTTGTTCTCGTGGAAGGTGTTCTTTTTATCCCTGGCCAGCGCCGTGGGCATTGGGGTGGTATTTGGCCTGAAGCCCGCGCGCCAGGCCGCCGTGCTCGACCCCATCGCGGCCCTGCGCGGTGAGGGATAGAGGGCCTGGCGCGAAGTTTTCTGCAAAAACCGTTTGACAGCCGTGGCTACGCGTGGCAAAGGGTTTTCTCCGTGGCGGGCAGCCAACGGAAACGCGCTCAGGACAGCCCCTGAAAACGTTTCTAGACAGGGCCGCTCAAGATACTCCGGGCGGATAGCTCAGCTGGCAGAGCATCGGCCTTACAAGCCGGAGGTCACAGGTTCGAGCCCTGTTCCGCCTACCATGGATTTCACAGTGCGGAGTGGTAGTTAAGCTGGTTATAACGCCGGCCTGTCACGTCGGAGGCCGCGGGTTCAAGTCCCGTCCACTCCGCCAAAACACACCAAGGGTCGAACTCGCAAGGGTTCGGCCCTTTTTCGTTGTGCCGCCACGCCCGTCCGGATTTTGTCCCTGTATATGTCCCTGCCAACGGATCGGGAACGTTTGGCTTCTGGCGAAGTCTAGACTTTTCGTGTCCCGATTTTTGTCAACGCGTGTGGCAACTTCTTGCCGCGCCATTGGCGTGAGCAAAAACGGGAGGGCAAAAGGAGAGGATAGGGTCGAGAGGGCAAGGGGAGAGTAGGCAGGGGGAGAGGAGAAAAGGCCGGGCCAGTGGCTCTACTGCTTCAAAAACCTTTGCAGCGCGGCCTCAAGGTTCTCCAGGGGCACCGTTGTGTCCAGGCAGGGGCCAAAGGGCCGCTCGTTCAGCACGCCGAAGACCGGCAAAGGGTAGGCGTCCTGGATGCCGCTGGAGAGGTCGCGGTAGCAGGCCACGGCGATGATCACCTTGGGCCGCTTGTCCACCACGATGCGCCGGGCGATGGTGCCGCCCGTGGCCACGGCCAGGTGCACCCCGTAGCGGTCGCGAAGCGCCAGCAGGCCGGTGATGGGGCACAAGCCGCAGCGCTTGCAGTTGTCCACGTCGTGGGTCAGGCGCATCTCGCAGCGGCTGTTCTGCAGGCAGTGCGGCATGAGCAGCAGGATGCGCTCGGGCGGGAAGCGCCCCAGCTCGCGTAGCACCATCTCGTTGTTGACCTTGATGAAGGAGGTGTGGATGTCCTCCTTGGAGAATCCGAGCGCCCGGCCCAGCAGGCTCATCATGGGCACCAAGAGCTTCACCGTGACCCCGCGCACGCGCCGGGCCAGGGGCAGGGGGCGCGGCAGGACCACGCTCAAGAGCAGGCCCAGGCCGGCCCAGAGCACCAGCACGAAGAGCAGGCCCACGATGACGCCCAGCACCCACGGCGCGTACGGGTGGATGTTCTTCAGGCCCACGTAGGGCACCACCCAGAGCAGCACCAACAGCGCGCAGACCAGGACGCAGGTCCCAGCGATGAGGCCGATGAACAGGCGCTTGCGCGTGGTGCCGAACCCGGAGGTGTCCATGTGCCGCTCCGGGGCCTTAGCCCTGGCAGGTGTTCTTGAGGTAGCCGCAGGCAAAGGAGGGGGCGTCCTGGGGCTTCTTGCCCTGGGGCGTCACGCGCGGGGTCAGGTAGGCCTTGTCCGCGCAGGCGATGGCCAGATATTTGCCGTCCTGACCGTCCACCACGCCCAGGATGGTTCCCGGCGTTGTGCCTGCGGGCAGCTCGCCGCCGACCTTGCCCGGCTCGATGGTCAGGGTGAGGGTCTTGTCAGAGGGCTGCTTCCACTCGAAATACGCGCCCGGCCAGGGGTGCATGGCCCGGATGTGCCGGTTCAGGGTCTCGGCCTCGGCGTTCCAGTCGATGCGGCCCTCGTCCTTGTTCAGCTTGGGCGCGTACGTCACGCGTGCCTCGTCCTGGGGCATATTCAGCAGCCGCCCCTGGGGGAGACGCGTCAGGGCCTCCAGCAGGGTCTCAGCGCCCATCTCCGCGAGTTCGTCGTGCAGGGTGCCTGCGTGGTCGGTGTCCGCGATGCGCAGGGCGCGCTGCAAGAGGATCGGCCCGGAGTCGAGCCCCAGCAGCATGCGCATGATGGTGATGCCCGTGGCCTTGTCCCCGGCCTGGAGGGCACGCTGGATGGGCGCGGCCCCGCGCCAGCGCGGCAGGAGCGAGGCGTGGACATTGACGGGCATGAGCCTGGCCGCGTCGAGCACGGCCTGGGGCAGGATGAGCCCGTAGGCCGCCACCACCAGCACGTCGGGCGCGAGCTCGCGCAGGGCGGCCACGTCGGCCTGGTCCTTGAAATTGAGCGGCTGGCGCACTTCCACGCCCGCCTCCAGCGCGGCCAGCTTCACGGGCGAGGGCTTGGGCTCCCGGCCACGGCCAGAGGGCCGGTCGGGCTGGGTGTAGACGCAGAGCACCTCCGCGCCGGGCCAGCCGAGCAGGCGGCGCAGGATAACGGCCGCGAAGTCCGGGGTGCCCATGAAGACCACGCGCAGGGGCGGCTTCGGATAGCTCTGCTCCGGCCCCGCGTTGTTGACTTCGATGTCCCCGCCGAGAGGGTCTTCGACGGTCAGTCCTTCTTCCATTTCTTGACCTTGGTGTCGTACATGGTGCGCTTGAGGCGGCTGGCGTGGTTGACCAGGGTCTTGCCTTCCAGGTGGTCGCACTCGTGCTGCAGGATGATGGCGAGCAGGCCCTCGGCCTTGATCTCGATGTCCTCGCCTTTTTCGTTCAGGCCGCGCACGGTGACGTTCTCAAAGCGCTTGACCATGCAGGTGAAGGTCGGGAGGCTCAGGCAGGACTCCTCGGACTCCTTGCTCCCGGAGCAGTCCGAGAACACCGGGTTCAGGATCACCAGCGGGTTCTTGCGCTCCTTGGGGCCGGTCTCGTCGATGGTGATGAGCCGGAGGCAGTGGCCCACCTGGGGCGCGGCCAAGCCCACGCCGTCGCTCTCGTACATGGTCTGCACCATGTCGGCCATGAGCTGCTTGATCTCGGGCGTGATCTCGGCCACGGGCTCGGCCTTCTTGGCCAGCACCGGGTCCGGGTAGGTGAGGATGGGCAGTTTCGCCATATGCTTTTCTAGGCCTCTTCCTTTTTGACTTCGGCGTTCTCCGCCACCTTCTCGCGCAGGGCAATTCCCAACTCGCGCAGCTGCTTCTTGCCGACCACGTTGGGCGCTTCGGTCATGAGGCAGGTGGCCTTCTGGGTCTTGGGGAAGGCGATGACGTCGCGGATCGACTTCGCGCCCGTCAGAATCATGATAATGCGGTCCAGGCCAAAGGCAATGCCGCCATGGGGGGGCGCGCCGAATTTCAGGGCCTCGATGAGGAACCCGAACTTCTCCTCGGCCTCGTCGTCCGCAATGCCCAGCGCGCTGAACATGGCCTTCTGCGCAGCGGGCGTGTGGATGCGGATGGAGCCGCCGCCGATTTCGCTTCCGTTCAGCACCAGGTCGTAGGCCCGGGCCAAGGCTCCACCCGGATCGCTGGCGATGGTGTCCATCTGGCCGGGCTGGGGCGAGGTGAAGGGGTGGTGCTTGGCCACCCAGCGCTTGTCCTCGGCGTCGTATTCGAGCAGCGGGAAGTCCGTGACCCAGAGCGGGGCAAAGGCCTTCTCGTCGATGAGGCCGAAGCGCTCGCCCACCTTGAGCCGCAGGTTGCCCAGCGAGGCGTTGGCGACGTCTTCGCTTGCTGCCTGGAAGAACACGATGTCGCCGGGGACCATGCCCAGGCGCTCGGCCAGCTTGGCCTTTTCCTCGTCGGAGAAGAACTTGACGATGGGCGACTGCCACTCGCCGTCCTCTTTCACCTTGATCCAGGCCAGGCCCTGCGCGCCGTAGATCTTCACGAACTCGGTATAGTCGTCAATCTCCTTGCGCGAGAGCTCCAGGCCGCCGGGCACGCGCATGGCTTTCAGGCAGGGCGCGGCTGCAAAGACCTTGAACCCGCCGCCCGCGAAGATGTCCTTCACGTCCTGGAGGCGAAGTTCGAAGCGCACGTCCGGCTTGTCCGAGCCGTAGTCGTCCATGGCCTGCTTGTAGGTCATGCGCGGGAAGGCGGCGGGAAGCGCAGCATTGATGGTCTCGGCAAAGAGCGTGCGCACCAGGCCCTCGGCCATGCCCATGATCTGCTCCTCGTCCGGGAAGCTCATCTCGATGTCGATCTGGGTGAACTCGGGCTGGCGGTCGGCGCGCAGGTCCTCGTCGCGGAAGCACTTGACGATCTGGAAGTAGCGGTCCAGGCCGGAGACCATGAGCAGCTGCTTGAAGATCTGCGGGGACTGCGGCAGGGCGTAGAACATGCCCTGGCTCATGCGGCTGGGCACCAGGAAGTCGCGCGCCCCTTCGGGGGTCGATTTCGTGAGCACGGGGGTCTCGATCTCCAGAAAGCCGAGGGCGTCGAGGTAGCGGCGCACGCTCTGGGCGGCCTTGTTGCGCAGGATGAGGTTCTTGGCCAGGCGGGGGCGGCGCAGGTCCAGGTAGCGGTATTTGAGGCGCAGCATCTCGCTGGCGTCCACGCGGTCCTCGATGGGGAACGGCGGGGTGTCGCTGGTGTTCAGGAGCTTCCAGTCGTTGACGTAGACCTCGATCTCGCCGGTGTGCATGCCGGGGTTGGCCATGCCTTCGGGCCTGCGGCGCACGATGCCGCGCAGGGCGCAGACATACTCGATGCGGATGGCGTGGGCGCGCTCGTGGGCCTCCACGGCCTCTGGCGCGCCTTCCGGGCTGAACACGGTCTGGGTCAGGCCCTCGCGGTCGCGCAGGTCGATGAAGATGAGCCCGCCGTGGTCGCGCCGGAACTGCACCCAGCCCATGAGGGTCACTTCCTGGTCCATGTTGGCGGCCGTCAGCTCGTTGCAGTGGTGGCTGCGCTTCCAGCCGTCCAGGTCCTGGATGACCCGGTACTTGTCGTAGTCGCGCTCTTCACCGGGGGTGGAGCCGGGGGTCGTGGTCTGCTCAGTCATGTGTGTTCCTTTTCGAAAACGGATTCGCCGGGTGTGGCGGAGTATTCTCGCGTTGTGTTCCTGGGTCTAGTCGAAGGCGGCGATGTCGAGCTTGAGCTGCCCGCCGTCCTCCATGTCCTTCACGGTCACCTGGCCCGCATCGAGCTCGTCGGCGCCGAGGATGTAGCACTTTCTGGCCTTGATGCGCCCGGCGTGGCGCAGGCGGCTCTTCATGCTGCCGCTCTGGTAGTCGCACTCGCCGGAGAGCCCGCGTGCGCGCAGCTTGTGCGCCAGCAGGATGGCGGCGTTGACTGCGGCCGTGCCCTCGCGGGGGTCTGTCACGGCCAGGAAGAAGTCCGGCCTCGGGGCCTCGGGTTTTTCCATGAGCATGGCCAGACGTTCCATGCCGCAGGCAAAGCCCACGCCGGGCGCGTCCGGGCCGCCGAGCAGCTGCACCAGGCCGTCGTAACGGCCGCCGCCAGCCACGGCGGTCTGCGCGCCGATGGCACCGCTGGTGACCTCGAAGGTGGTGCGCTGGTAGTAGTCCAGCCCGCGCACCAGGCGGGGATTCAGCGTGTACTTCAGGCCCGCGCGGTCGACGAGGGCCAGCACGGCCGCGAAGTGGTCGCGGCAGCTTGCGCAGGTGTGCTGGCCGATCTCCGGGGCGTCGGCCACCAGGGCCTTGCAGCCCGGGACCTTGCAGTCCAGCACGCGCAGGGGGTTGGTGTGCATGCGCCGGCGGCAGTCCTCGCAGAGCTTCTCGTGGTCGAGAGCCTCGAAATAGCTGGTCAGCGCCGCGCGGTAGTTCGGGCGGCACTCGCGGCAGCCCAGCGAGTTCAGCTCGAAGCAGAGGTCCGCAATGCCCAGGCTGGACAAAAAGTCCTCCAGCATGAGGATGACCTCGACGTCGGCCTGGGGCTCGCTTGACCCGATCAACTCGGCGTTGATCTGGTGGAACTGGCGCATGCGGCCCTTTTGTGGGCGCTCGTAGCGGAACATGGGGCCAAAGGTGTACAAGCGCGTGGCGCGGCCGGGTTCGATGGCGCTGGCCTCGATGGCCGCGCGCAGCACCCCGGCCGTGGCCTCGGGCCGCAGGGTCAGGGAGCGGTCGCCACGGTCGGTGAAGGTGTACATTTCCTTGCCCACCACATCGGTGTCCTCGCCGATGCCCTTGGCGAAGAGCTCCGTGCGCTCCAGCACCGGGGTGCGCAGCTCGCCGAAACCGTAGCGGCCGAAGGTCTCGCGGGCCTGGGCCTCCATGTGCGTGAAGCTCCGGGCGTCCTCGGGGAACAGGTCGGCAAAGCCTTTGATTTTCTGGATGGCGCTCATGTCTTCCAATTTGGTTATTGAGGTTCCGAAAGGCGGGGAATATACCTTCCGGGAACAGCATTGTCAAAACGACTCATCCACGTGAAACTCTTGGAGGAACCCCATGCCCTACGTGAACATCAGGATCACCCGCGACGGGGCCACGGCCGAACAGAAAGCCGCGCTCATCAAGGGCGTGACCGAGCTTCTGCGCGACACCCTGGGCAAGAACCCGGCCACCACGGTGGTCACCATCGATGAGGTGGACACGGACAACTGGGGCATTGGCGGGGAGAGCGTGACGGCAAGGCGCAAGGCCGGGAAGTAGCGGACCTGGGCCAGGCCGGAGGCCGGAAGCGCCGCGCTAGAGCCTTGGCCCGGAGTCCCTGCGCGCGTTTACAACCCCGACGGCAGTCAGCGCGTAGACGATGATGGCCGTGGTCAGGCTGAAGTAGATGGTCAGGGCTGCCAGCAGGAGTGCGGACGGCAGGATGTCCCGCCAGGTGACGTAGCTCCACATGGATTTTCTCTGGCAGGAGCAAGGCCCTGCCGTCAAGGGGGAAACCTCCATGTGTTGTTCTTGGAGTAAATCTAGCGGGGCTTTGCCTGCCCGCGGCCTGCCCACTGGCCGCTCACTTCCTGAGTTGATTGATTCCTCAGGACCTGTCCACCAACCCCATGCTCCCACACAAGCCAAAAGGGCTGTTTCAGGTTCCTCCTGAAACAGCCCTTTTGGCGCAATGTGGGGGTCCGGGGGGCTTCAAGCCCCCCGGCCGCCGGAGGCTCTTCTCTTTCTCTTACGCTTCGTCTCCCAGCAACCTGCGCGCGATCTCTTTCGCCGCGCGGCGTCCCGCGCCCATGGCGCTGATGACGGTGGCCGCGCCGGTGACGATGTCGCCGCCGGCGAAGACCCCGTGGATGCTGGTCTCGCCTGTTTCGGGGTCGGCCTCGATGTAGCCGCGCTTGTTGAGCTTGAGTCCCGGCGTGGCTTCGAGCAGGATGGGGTTGGGCCGGGTGCCCACGGCGATGATGGCGAGGCCCACTTCGAGCTCGTCTGTGGCGCCCTCGATGGGCAGGGGGCGGCAGCGGCCCGAGGCGTCGGGTTCGCCCAGGCACATCTTCTGGAGGCGGATGCTCTTCAGCCGCTTGTTCTCGTCACCAACGAACTCCAGCGGGCCGCACAGGCACATGAGCTGCACACCCTCTTCGATGGCGTGCTCCAGCTCCTCGAGGCGGGCGGGCATCTCGTCCTTGGTGCGGCGGTAGACGATGTAGACGTTCTTGGCGCCCAGGCGCAGCGCAGTGCGCGCGGCGTCCATGGCCACGTTGCCGCCGCCGATGACGGCCACGTTGTCGGCCTTGAAGATGGGCGTGTCGTGGTTGGGGAAGTCATAGGCCCGGCCCAGGTTCACGCGGGTCAGGTACTCGTTGGCGGAGAACACGCCGATGTTGTTCTCGCCCGGCACGTTCATGAACTGGGGCAGGCCCGCGCCCACGCCCAGGAACACGGCCTTGTAGCCCTGGTCGAGGAGTTCCTGGACCAGGATGGCCTTGCCGCCGACCCAGTTGGTCTTGAACTCGGCGCCCAGCGCCTTCATGGCGTCGATCTCGCGGCGCACGATGGCCTTGGGCAGGCGGAACTCGGGGATGCCGTAAACCAGCACCCCGCCGACCTCGTGCAGGGCCTCGAACACGGTGACCTTGATGCCGAGCGCTGCCAGGTATCCGGCCACGGTCAGGCTGGAAGGCCCGCCGCCGATGCAGGCGACCTTGAGCTCCGGGCGCTCCATGCGGCAGGCGGCCTCGCCGGTGATCTGCAGGCAGGCCGAGTCGCCCGCGGCCAGCTTGGCGGCAAAGGTGTCGGCCACGTAGCGTTCCAGGCGTCCGATGCAGACCGGCCCGCCGGTCTTGTCCGGGTTCTTGCCCAGGATGCACTCGCCCTCGCACTGGGTCTCCTGGGGGCAGACGCGGCCGCAGACGGCGGGCAGGGAGTTGTAGTCGCGCAGGACCTTGTACGCGCCGGGCAGGTCGCCTTTCTGGAGCTGGCCGATGAATCCCTTGATGTCGATCTCCACGGGGCAGCCCTTGCGGCACATGGGCTTCTTGCATTGGATGCAGCGGGCGGCCTCGGCCTTGGCCTCGGCGTCGGTGTAGCCCAGGGCCACCTCCAGATAGTTCTGGATGCGCACCATGGGCGGCTGGGTGGGCATTTCGGTGCGCGGGACCCGCTTCGCGGGCTTTTTGGGCGTCGTGTCAGTAGGTTTGGCGCTCATGTTACTTGCCCTCCCCACACTGGCATTTGTGCTGAAACAGCTTCATGGATTCCTGCTCCTCGGGCCGGAACTGGCCCAGGCGCTGCCTGAGCTCGCCGAAGTCGACCTGGTGGCCGTCGAACTCGGGCCCGTCCACGCAGGCGAATTTCGTCTCCCCGCCCACCGTGCAGCGGCAGGCGCCGCACATGCCGATGCCGTCGACCATGATGGAGTTCAGGCTGACGGTGGTCTTGACGCCAAAGGGCTTGGTGACCTTGGCCACGGCCTCCATCATGGGCACGGGGCCGATGGCCACGACCTCGCTGACGTCCTTGTCCTCTTCCAGGCGCTTTTTCAGCACCTCGGTGACAAAGCCCTTGTGGCCGAAGCTGCCATCGTCCGTGGCCACCAGGACCTCGGGGCAGAAGTTGCCGAGCTCGTTGCAGAAGAGCAGCAGGTCCTTGTTGCGCGCGCCGATGACCGCGACAACGTGGTTGCCTGCGGCGGCGTGGCCCTTGGCGATGTGGTGCATGGCCGCGACGCCGGTGCCGCCGCCCACGCAGATCACCGTGCCCTGCTTGTCGATGTGCGTGGGCTTGCCGAGCGGCCCGCAGAAGTCGGGAATGCTCATGCCCTCTTCAAAGGTGTTCAGCTCTGCGGTGCTCTTGCCCACCACCAGGAACACGATGGTCACGGTTCCGGCCTCGGCGTCGCAGTCGGCGATGGTGAGCGGGATGCGCTCGCCCTTTTCGCTGGTGCGCAGGATGATGAAGTTGCCTGGCTTGGCCTTGCTGGCCACGTGCGGGGCGTCGATGACCAGGAGCGTGGTCTGCCCTGGTATGAGAATTTTTTTCTGTAAAATTCTATAACTCATGGGTGCGGACCTCATCCTGGGTTGGTGGTTGCCCCTCCGGGGTCTGGGGGTTCCAAGGCTGTAGCGCGTCACCCCAACGATTGCAAGGCGTACGGATTTCTGGGCGCTGAGGCTGGCCAGGGCCTTGCCAAACTGACGCGGGGTGGTTACAGGTCTTTCATGGCGCGCCTGCCTTGGCTCCCGTAGGGAGCGGCCCGCGCCTGCCTTCCACGGACGGAAGACGCTTGAAGCCCTGCGGACCCCTCTGGACAGGGGGGAGCCGGCCGAGAAGATCGGCGGCGCACCACGGGCGGAACTCGCGGCTTCCGGTCTTTTTTTTGCGGACCGAAGCCCCGGGCAAACCCGGAGTCGGCCATGTCCGAGCCCATCCGTTCAGCGTCCGTCTCGCCCTTCGCCGCAAGGCCGCAGCTGCATTCGCGCCGCGTCTCCCTGCGCGTCGGAGCCTTTGGCCTGACCTACTCCACCGACCGCGTGCTCTGGAACGCCGCCCCGGCCTCGCCGACGTCTGACCCGCAGCCTGTCGACCCCGCCCCGCCCATTGAGTCCGAGCGCCCGGAATACCCGGCCGCCACCGACACCTCGCCCCAGGACCTTGAAGCCGCACGCAGGCAGAGCTTGTGGGCTGCGGTCCAGGAGCAGGCCGCCAGGCAGCAGACCCTTGAGGGCCAGGTCACAGGTCGGCAAGCCCTGGGGCAGCCTGCCGATGGGCAGGCCGCAGGTGCGGAGCAGGGGGTCGGCGCGGAGTTGGGGGGCAGCCAGGCGGTCAGCCAGGTCGTCGGTCTGGCCACGGGCTCCGGCCCGGTGGCCGAAACCCAGGCCAAGCCTGATTCGGCTCAAAGCGAGAAGACCCAGAACGACGCGGCCCTGACGAACGAGCCCAGCGGCGGGCAGACCCTGGCCCAGGCCATGCGCCGCGCAATCCAGGCCTACCAGTCCTGCCAGTCCTGCTTCGCCAGCACGGAGTCCATGCTCCAGGCCGTGGCCTGAGCCTGCGCGTCTAGCAGGAGTGGAAATCCTTGTTGATGTAGAGCATGAGGTCGAAGAGGTTGTGCGCGATCTCGTCGGTCAGGTTTGGCGTGTCGACCAGGCCCTTGGCCTCGGAGTTGGCCGTGCGGGTGATGATCTTGGAGAAGAGCAGGCCCACCAGCTGGTCGTCCCCCTGGGTCCAGGGGGTCTTGCCGGAGGGAAATTTCTTGTCGAATCCGTAGTAGTACATGCTCCCTCCGCATCAGGTGTCTCGGGCGAATCGGCTTCGCGTCCAGGCGGTCCTTGCTCCGGCTGCGAGGCGCTGTTATCCTCCACCCTTGCCAGGGATATCGGCCATGCCGGGCCAGGACTTTACACCCGGCGGAAATGTCCAGACAGGGGGAGCAGATGACCCAGAAGAGCATCCTCGTGGTGGAGGACAACCTGGAGACCAGGGAGCTTCTGACCTACAATCTCAAGAACGCGGGCTACGCCGTGCGCGAGGCCGGGGACGCGGTCAAGGCCCTGGAGCTGGCCGCCCGGGCCCGGCCCGACCTGGTGCTGCTGGATGTGATGCTGCCTGGCGGCATGGACGGCTTGGAGGTCTGCCGCAGGCTCAAGCAGGACGAGCGCACGCGCGGCGTGCCGGTGATCATGCTCACCGCCCTGGGCGACGAGGTGGACCGCATCGTGGGCCTGGAGTTGGGGGCCGAGGACTACGTGCCCAAGCCCTTCAGCCCGCGCGAGCTGCTCCTGCGCATCAAGGCCGTGCTGCGCCGCTCCGGCAGCGCCGCCGAGGAGTCCAGCGCCGGGTTCAGCGAGGGCGGCCTGAACATAGACTTTGAGGCCCACAGCGTGACCATCGACGGGGCGGACATCGGGCTGACCAGCACGGAGCACAAGATTCTGCGCGAGCTGGTGCGCGCCAAGGGCCGGGTGCTCCAGCGCGACCGGCTGCTGGACACGGTCTGGGACACGGACTTCGACGGCACCTCGCGCACCGTGGACACGCACATGCGCCGCCTGCGCGGCAAGCTCGGCGCCTACGCCGACTGGATCGAGACCGTGCGTGGGGTGGGCTACCGCTTCAAGCCTCTGGCTCAGGCCAAGGAATAACTTGGTATCGGTAGGCTATCGACAGCGTAAAGACATTCTATTTCAGTCAATTGTGCCGATACCGGCAAGCGTCTTTTGACCGCCGGCCAGGGACTCGAAGTGCGCTGCCCAGCGCTCCACAGCCTGCTCCAGGCCGTAACGGGCCAGCACATGCTCCCGGCCCTGCCGGCCCATCTCCGCACGCGCCGCCGGGCTCAGCCGCAAAAGCTCACGCAGCGCCTGCGACAGATACCCCGCCCGGTCCGCTTCCGTGGCCTCCGGACCGGACAAGGCCGGCGGAGCCACCAGTCCGCCAGGGCCACACATGGCCCGCGCATCGCCCGCGTCCAGGCAGGCGCACGGCACCGCGCAGGACAGCGCCTCCAGCACCGCATTGGGAAAACCCTCGCCCAGAGACGGCAAGGCCAGAACATCCAGCGCCGCGTACACCTGCGCCATGTCCTCGCGCCGACCCAGCCGCACCGCAGAGCCCGCCAGCCCATGCTGGGCGATGAGCGCGTCCAGCTCCGCTGCGCCCGGCTCAGTGCCTTCCCCGCAGAACAGAAATCTCGCGTCCGGGCGCGTGCGCGACAGCTCTGCCGCGGCCCGGCAGAACACCGCGTGGCCCTTCATGGGGTCCACACGCGCCACCAGCCCGATGAGCGGCGTGCTTTGGGACAAACCCCATTCCCGGCGCAAGCGCGCGCGGGCCTCAACGTCGGGCCGGAAACGCCCGCCGTCCACCCCGTTTTCCAGCACAACCAGCCGCCTGGGCCGGTAGCCCAGCGCCAGATGATGGTCCGCCCCGGCCTGGGAATTGGCTGTCACCGCCTCGGGCCAGCCGGACAAGGCCACGCACGCGCTCAGGGTCATCCGCGTGCCCAGGCCATAGCGCGCCAGATCCATGTACGCGCAGCGCAAGCCCCAGCTCACCGCCGCGCCGCAGCCGGACCAGCGCGCCGCCAGAAGCCCCAGCAGATCAGCATGGTACAGCCAGGTCTGCACAACCTGCGGGCGCTGCGCACGCATCAGCCGCGCCAGGCGCACCAACCCGCGCGGGTCCGGCACGCCACGGCCCATGCCCAGGCTCGTCACAGGCACGCCCAGGGAACGGATCGCCCCGGACAGCTCGCCGCCGTCCAGCAGACTCACCACGTGAGAATCGAAACGCTCCGCTGGCAGCCGCGACAACAACCGCAACAGCCACGTCTCCGCGCCACCCAGGTTCAACCCGGTGATTACATGCATAACCTTCAACCGCTCATTCATGGGCCGACACCTACCGCATCAAGCCGCCATTGTCATGCGCCAGGGGCGCTGCCCCTGGACCCCGCGACAAAGGCTGATTAGCACACCCACATTCAAGCCTGGGCAACATGACGCAGCGGCAGACATCCGCATCGCCCAGAGCAGCGCTAACCGGGATGCCACACCCTCGAATTGAGCGGCCCTAAGGAACCCGGCAGGCCAGTGCATTCCCCGGCCTTGGCGTCCCTGGCCAGGCCGCCCTTGCGGTCTACCCGAATACAGACTATTGTCCGCCCGTTTCAACGCCCAAGGCAACCACATTTCCGCGAGGTCCACCCAGCAGTTGGTCCGATAACCGAACGTAGACGCGGTAGCGTGTTTCGAGGTGTTTTATACGACTGTCCATGGGCGGAAGGTCGGCATTTTACCTTGCCCCGCCAGGCACCGGTTCCATAGAGCGGACAGAAGAGATACCTCTGCGAGGAGTGCGCATTGAACACATTGCCTGAACCTACATCGTGCATGTCGCGCGCGCAGGATTGGCTGCGCAGCCCGGCGGGCCTGTTCTGCTGCCTGAGCCTGCTCCTCTGCGTGGACCAACTCCTGGGGCCCTATGCCCTGGTGCGCTTCCACGACTGGTTCGATATCGTCGTCTTCAGCGAGCGCAACCTGGCGCGGGACATCCTCCAGCATGGCCTCACGAGCTGGATGCCCAGCATCGGCGGCATGCCATCCTTCGTGGCCCACAAACCGCCCTACGACCTTGTCCCCATGCTCATGGCCGTGCTGCCGCCCTGGCTGGTGAACTCACTCATGTCCTTCCTGGTGTTCTGGGCGACGGGCGCGGGCATGGAGCGCCTGCTGCGCGAGTACTTCGGCCTGCACCGGCGCGTGGCCTTTCTGGGTGGCATCCTTTTTGTCGTCTCCTGCAACGGTCTCAATATCATGCTCTTCGTCAGCTTTCTGCCGCTCTTTTTCCTCTGCTTTCTGGACCTCTACCGGAGCCTCGGCTTGTGGCGCCGCGCGCGCGCAGTTCTCCTGCTCCTGCTTATGACGGTTTTTTCCTTGCCGGTCATCTCCCTCATGCCTTACTCTATTCTGCATTTTTTGCTGGTGCTGGTTTTTCATCCCCGGCGCGGCAAGCTGACCATGCTCGGGGCCACGGTCCTGCTGTGGACCCTGTATGCGCTCTACTACCTGCCCGTGTTCTGGGGACTGTGGGATTACCTGCCGGATATCAACCGGGTCTACAGCATTCCCCCCACCTCCTGGTCGCTCAAGAGCCTGCGCAGGATTCTTGACCTGCTTCGGTCCGTGAACTCCTTCACGCCCATAATGGCCCTGGCCATCTGCTGCCTTCCACAGATGCTTCGCGACACACGGGTGCGCTGGGCCGGGGCGGTGCTGCTCTTCTATTTCGCGGTGACCGTCACCAGCATGATGCCGGAGTGGCTGACGCTGATCCACGGCACGTTCCTTGAAAAGATTGACTTCTACCATTTCCTAACGCCGTTGCCCTTCCTCTTTGTGTTCTTCATTGCCTTGGCCCTGGACGCCATGGTGCGGGCTGGGCAACGGCCCTCGGCGTTGTGGCTGGGCCTAGCCCTGGCCCTGACCCTGCCCTGGTTGGCCCTGGACTATGCCCTGCGGGCCCTCTTTTTCTTGTTGGTGGGGCTTGCGGCCTTCTGGCCGCCCCAGGCGCAACCGTCGTCGCTGTTGCCCGCGTTCCTGGGCCGCCGCCCGGGCCTGCTGCGAGGACTGGCCGCCGCCTCGGTGGCCGGCGTGTTCATGATCAGTAGCGCCATCACCTTCATGGATTTTAGCCATGTCATCTACGCCAGGGCCTTTGAGAGCGTACCGGAGCTGCAGGCCCTGGCCCGCGAAACCCGTGCCCCCTTCCGCGTCGGCAGCCTGGACCTGGCCCCGTGCGTGGCCCTGAGCAACGGGCTGGAGACCGTGGTCGAGCGCAAGATCCTCTTCAATAGGCACTACAAGCAGTATGTGCTGGCCGCCAGCGGGCCACAATTCGTCAACGCCACGGCCACGCGCAGGGACTCGGCCTTCTACTCGCCAACGGAGCTGTACCTGCGCTTCCCGCAGGACTCCTTCACCACACGCCGCGACGCGGTCTTCAACCGCGGCCTGCCCCTCTCTGCGGGCATGCTGCACCTGCCCATGCTCCAGGCCATCAACATGCAGTACATCCTCTCTCCCAAGCCCGTCGCCGGGCTGGAGAGCCAGGCCGATTCGGTGCGCCTCGTGCGCGGCGGCGGCGTGCCGCCCGGGCTGCCCGCCTGGCTGAGGGACACGGCCCTGACGCGCAGCCTGGAACTGCCGGTATACATCTACCACCTGCGGGAGACCTTTGAGCGGGCCTACGTGGTCGGGACCCCGGTGGTGCTGGAGAGTTCGGCGGACGTGGACCGCGAGCTGCGGAAGCAGAGCGTGGACGACTTGCGGCGCAAGGCCTTCTTCACGCGCGACGACGTGCGCGGCCGACTGCCGGAAGCCCCACTGGCCCAGGCCAAAGGCGCGCCCACGGGCTTGGTGACGCGCATCGCTCCCGGCCCCGACGCCTTCACCATCGAGGGGACAACGAACGGCCCGGCCCTGGTGGTGGTGACCAACAACTGGGACAAGAACTGGCGCGCCCTTTTGAACGGCTCTGAGGCGCCGGTCCTGCGCTGCAACCTGGCCTTCCAGGCCGTGGCTGTGCCTGGGGCCGGGCCGTTCCGTCTGGAGCTGGAGTACCACAACCCACGGGTCTGGTGGCTGCACTTGGCCTCGGGCGCGGCGGTCCTGGGGCTCCTCGCCCTGGCCTTCTGGTTCCCCTGCCCACGGGTGGAATTGCCAGGCGGCGGCTCGTTCCTGGGCATTCCGCCGCACCCGCGCGGCGGCTCGCGCCCGGTGCTTCTGGGTGGCCTGGGCATGACCGGCCTGTGGTCCGTGATCTTCCTGCTCACCCGCGCCCTGCGCGAGCCCGCAGCCAGCCCGCGCCCAGTGCTCTACATCTTAGCGTACACCGCGCTCATCGGGGTGCTCTTAACCTTCTGGTGGCTTCGCGCCGAAGACCTGTGTCAGAACCAGGACCACGACAAGTGAAGACCTGGAAGGGACCCGGTAGCGCCTTGACGCCCTGGATGCGGTCCCCTATGAAAACTGGCGTTCCGCTTGACAATAACAGCGACCATCCCGCGAGCAGGACCCATGACGATGTTCGACCGTAGCCAATTGCGCCTGTTCCCCATCAGCGAACGCATCCACGACCTGGGCCTGGATGTGATCATGGAGCTGCAGCCCACCGCCCCAGGCCCGGCCCTGGAGCGCCTGCGCCCCCTGGCGCCCTCCCTCATGCGGGCCAGGGAACTCGGCGCGGCGCGCATCCTGTTCATGGGTGCGCACGTCATCCGTTCCGGCGTGCAGCGCTACCTCATCGACCTCATGCGCCGGGGTTTCATCTCCTGCCTGGCCATGAACGGGGCAGGCCCCATCCACGACTTCGAGTTCGCCCTTTACGGGGCGACCACCGAGAGTGTGGCCCGGTACATCGCCAGCGGGCAGTTTGGTCTGTGGCGCGAGACCGGGCGCATGAACGACGTCATGCGCGAGGCCTACGCGGCCGACCCGCAGGCCGGGCTGGGCGCGGCCCTGGGCCGGGAGATCGCCGAAGGCGCGTACCCGCACAAGGGCCTGAGCCTCCTGGCCGAGGCCCACCGCCTGGGCGTCCCGGTCACCGTGCACATCGGCATCGGCCAGGACATCATCCACGAGCACCCAAACTTCGACCCCGCCGCCGCCGGGGCCCTGTCCTACAACGACTTCCTTGCGCTCACGGCCCAGGTGCAGAACCTGGAGAATGGCGTGGTCATGAACTTCGGCAGCGGGGTCATGGCCCCGGAGGTCTACCTCAAGGCCCTGAGCATGGCCCGCAACGTGGCCCACGGCCGGGGCGAGAGCATCAAGCGCTTCACCACCCTGGTCTGCGACCTGCACGACCTGCCGGACAGTTACCGCGCCGAGCCGCCCAAGTCCGAACCGGCCTATTATTTCCGCCCCTGGAAGACCATGCTCGCGCGCACCGTGCGCGACGGCGGCGAGAGCCTCTACGTCAAGGGCCACCACGCCGAGACCATCCCCACCCTGTGGACGCTGCTGGACGAGCTGGAGACGGGCCGGACCGCCGTGCCACCGGTTGGGGCCTACGACGCGGCGGTCTGCTCCGAGTGCGGCCCGGACGCGCCGGCCAGCCAGGGCTGGGACCGGCCCAAGGTCCTGGACCTGTCCGAACTGGCCCAGGCCGTGGCCGGGATGCGCGCCAGGGGCCTCAGGGTGGTGCACGCCCACGGCTGCTTCGATCTCATGCACCCGGGGCACATCAAGTATTTCCAGGCCGCCCGGCGCATGGGCGACGCCCTGGTGGTCACGGTCTCGGCGGACCGCTTCGTGGACAAGGGGCCGGGCCGCCCGGCCTACACCGAGGCCCTGCGGGCTGAGAGCATCGCGGCACTGGAGTGCGTGGACCTCGTGGCCGTGAACCCCTGGCCCACCGCGGTGGAGACCCTCAGGCGGGTGCGCCCGGATGTCTACGTCAAGGGCCAGGAGTTCGAGACGCTCACGGACGAGACAGGCAAGCTCCAGCAGGAGCACGCCGTGGCTGTGGAGTTGGGCATCGAGTTCGCCTTCACCCACGAGATCGTCTTTTCCTCCACCCAGCTGTTGAACGCGTATTTTCGCACCGCGCCGGACGCGGACCAGGGAGAGTGATGGCAAGCCAGGACAAGATCATCGGGCTGGACGAGCTGCTGGAGCGGGTTCAGGAGCTGAAGCAGGCTGGGCGCACCGTGGTGCAGTCCCACGGCATCTTCGACCTCATCCACCCGGGCATCATCCACCACCTGAACGAGGCCAAGTCCGTCGGCGACGTGCTCATCGTCACCGTGGTGCGCGACGCCGACGTGCGCCGCGGGCCGGGCCGGCCCGTTTTCCCGGACAAGCTGCGGGCCCAGAACGTGGCCTCCCTCGAAATGGTCGACCTCGTCTGCATCGTGGCCGAGGACATCCCGTTTGAGTGCGTCAAGCTCATCAACCCCAGCTTTTTCGCCAAGGGCCACGACCACAAGCAGCGCGACAAGCAGGTTCACGACAAGATCTTCGAGACCGAGCGCCACCTCTACTTCGGCCGCACCGAGATATTCGAGACCAAGGGTGTGTCCTTCAGCTCCACCCAGTACATCTGCAACAACTGGGACGTGTTCCCTGAAGAGACCAAGCAGTTCCTGCGCCGCATGGCCCAGCAGTTCAGCTTCGAAGACATCCGCGGCGCGGTGAACAGCCTCTCCGGCACCCGCACCCTGATCATCGGCGACGGCATCATCGACGAGTACCACTACTGCACGGCCATGGGCCGGGCGGGCAAGTCGAACCTAGTGGTGAACAAGTACCTCAGCCACGAGCGCTTCGCTGGCGGCGTCTTCGCCATCGCCAACCATGTGGCCAGCATCTGCGATCATGTACGGCTGATCACGGTGCTCGGCCAGGGCGACCCCAACGAGGACTTCGCCGCTGCCGGGCTCAAGGACAACATCCAGGCCGACTTCTTCCACCGCTCCGACGGCCCGACCATCGTCAAGAAGCGCTACGTGGACATCAACTCGAACCAGAAGATCTTCGAGGTCAACTACTTAAACGAGCACGACATCGACGCCGAGTGCGAGGACGCGGTCATCGCCCACCTGGAGGCCGTGCTGCCGGACTACGATGTGGTCCTGGTGTCCGACTTCGGCCACGGATTCATCAGCGAGCGCATCATCCGCCTCTTGGAAGCCCGCGCCAAGCGGCTCTGCGTGAACACCCAGACCAACGCCGCCAACACTGGCTTCAACATGGTCACCAAGTACAACAAGCCGGACTTCGTCTGCCTGGACGAGACCGAGGCCCGGCTGGCCATGCAGAACCGCTTCGGCGACATCAACGACGTGCTCACCAGCCTGTCTGCGGCGATGTGCGCCAAGGAGCTCGTCATCACCCTGGGCAAGAAGGGCTCCGTGGGCATGAGCCAGGGCGGCAAGGCGCACTTCACGCCCATTTTCTCCTCCCGCGTGATCGACACCATCGGCGCGGGCGACGCGGTGTTCTCCTACGCGGCCATCTGCTTCGCCCAAGGCCTGCCCCTGGAACTGCTCCAGTTCATCGGCAACGTGGTCGGGGCCCTGGCGGTGCAGATCGTCTGCAACAAGAAATCGGTGGAGAAGCACGAACTGCTCCAATTCATCGCCGTGATCCTGCAGCAGGACGTCTCGGCCCGCTCCCCGGACTAGGGGGCGAGGGTTTCGCTTCCCTTCCGCTCCGGCAGAGGGTAGAGCCGTTTCGGCTTCGGCTCGCAACAGAATAGAGGCAAGGTGACGCGCATGGACAAATTCAAGATCGACAGCCACAAGCTCAACTACCACCCGGCGCGCGTGGGCGCGTGGGCCGCAGGCGAGCGGATCTACCCGATCTACATGGAGATCAGCCCCTCTGGCGCGTGCAACCACCGCTGCACCTTCTGCGGCCTGGACTTCATGGGCTACGCCGCGCACAGGCTCGAGACCGCCATGCTCAAGGAGCGCCTGTCCGAGCTGGGGCGCCTGGGCCTCAAGAGCGTCATGTACGCGGGCGAGGGCGAGCCCTTCCTGCACCCGGACATGGCCGAGATCATCCTGCACACCAAGGCCGCGGGCATTGATGTGGCCCTGACCACCAATGGTACGCTCATGGACGAGGACACCGCCCGGCGCGTCCTGCCCTCGGTCAGCTGGATCAAGGTCAGCTGCAACGCGGGCAACGCCGAAACCTACGCCGCCGTCCACCGCGTCAAGCCCGCGCAGTTCGACTTGGCCGTGCGCAACATGGCCCGGGCCGTGGAGCTTCGCCGCGAGCTGGGCTCCGCCTGCACCCTGGGCGTGCAGAGCCTGCTGCTGCCCGAGAACCGGGACAGCATGCTCGACCTGGCGCGCACCGCGCGCGACATCGGGCTCGACTACCTCGTGGTCAAGCCCTACTCCCAGCATCCTTCAAGCGTCACCGACCAGTACAAGGACATCAGCTACGCGGACTCCGAGGCCCTGGCCCGGGAGCTGCGCGAGCTGTCCACGGACACGTTCAGCGTCATCGTGCGCCTGGGGGCCATGAAGAAGTGGGACGAAAAGGCCCGACCCTACGCCAAGTGCCAGGCCCTGCCCTTCTGGTCCTACATCGACGCGCGCGGCGGGGTGTGGGGCTGCAGCGTCTTCCTCGGCGACGAGCGCTTCCTCTACGGCGACATCCATGAGCAGAGCTTTGAGGACATCTGGACCGGGGAAAGGCGCCGCAAGGCCCTGGAATGGTTTGACAGCGAGTTTGACTGCGGCGCCTGCCGCGTGAACTGCCGCATGGACGAAATCAACCGCTACCTGTGGGAGCTCAAGCACCCCGGGCCCCACGTCAACTTTATCTAGGGGACGCACAGTGTACGCAATCGCCCCGGCCACCCAGCTCGAGCTGTTCTGGATGATGCTCTTCATCCGCCGCTTCGAGGAAAAGATCTGCGAGGTCTATGGCGCCCAGGACATGAAGACCCCGGTGCATCTGTGCATCGGCCAGGAGGCCATCGCCGCCGGCGTGTGCGCGCACCTGGACCGCGCCGACCACCTCACGACCACCCACCGAGGCCACGGCCACTGCCTAGCCAAGGGCATGGACCCCTACCGGCTCTACGCCGAGTTCTACGGCCGCACCGAGGGCTGCTGCCACGGCAAGGGCGGCTCCATGCATCCCGCAGACCCCGAGCTGGGTATTTCCGGCACCTCGGCCATCGTGGGCGGCGGCATCCCCACGGCCGTGGGCGCGGCCCTGGCCAGCTTTCTGCGCCGTGAAAAGCGCGTGTCCGTGGTCTTTTTCGGCGACGGCGCCTCGGAAGAGGGTGTGTTCCACGAGAGCCTGAACTTCGCGGCCCTGAAGAAGCTGCCCGTGGTCTTCGTGTGCGAAAACAATTTCTACGCCACAGGTTCGCCGCTGTCCTCGCGCCAGCCGCACCCGGAGATCTGGCGGCACGCGGCGGGCTACGGCATCCCCGGCCTGGCCGCGGATGGCAACGACGTGCTGGCCGTGTACGCCAGCGCGGCCGGGGCCGTGGCCCGGGCCCGCGCCGGGGAGGGGCCCACGCTGCTCGAATACACGACCTACCGCTGGAAGGGCCACGTGGGCCCGGACTGCGACTGCGCGCGCGGGGTGCGCCCCCTGGCCGAGCTTGAGGCCTGGCAGGAGCGCTGCCCGGTGGCCGGATTTTTGAAGAAATTGCTGGAGGCGGGCCTCGTCACCCAGGCGCAGTACGACGCCCGGCTGGCGGAGATGGACGCGCGCCTCGACGCGGACCTTGCCAAGGCCAAGGCCGCGCCCTACCCAGAGCCCCATGCCCTGCATGCGGACGTCTACCACCAAAGGTCGTAAGCCCGTGCCCTGGACAAAAATCATTCTCGACAAGAGCGCAGCGCTTTCCAAACTCACCGAGGGCGGACTGCGTGCGGCCACCTATTGCGAGGCCCTGTGTGAGGCCCAGGCCCAGCTCCTGGAGACCGACGACGCAGTGTTCCTGCTGGGTGAGGGCCTGGACGAACCGGGCGGGGTCTTCGGGTCCATTGCCGGGCTCTCCGAGCGCTTCGGCAACCGCCGCGTGCTGGACAGCCCCCTGGCCGAGAACGGCATGACCGGCATCGCCGTGGGCGCGGCCATGGTCGGCATGCGGCCCATCTTCATCCACATGCGCATGGATTTCCTGCCCATGTGCATGGACCAGATCGTGAACCACGCGGCCAAGTGGAATTACATGACCGGCGGGCGGACCAACGTGCCCCTGGTCATCCGCAGCATCATCGGGCGCGGCTGGGGCTCCGCGGCGCAGCACTCCCAGGGCCTGCACGGGTTCTTCGCGCAGGTCCCCGGCCTCAAGGTCGTGCTGCCCAGCACCCCCTACGACGCCAAGGGCCTGCTCATCGCCGCCGTGCGCGATGGCAACCCGGTCATGTTCATCGAGCACCGTTGGCTCTACGCCAACACCGGCTTTGTCCCGGCTGAGATGTACGAGGTACCCCTGGGCCAGGGCGTGGTGCGGCGCAAGGGCCGCGACATCACCGTTGTGGCCCTGTCGCACATGGTCTGGGCGGCCATCCGCGCGGCCGAGATCCTGGCCACGGAGGGCATCGACGTGGAGGTCATCGACCCGCGCACGGTGCGCCCCCTGGACGCTGGGCTGATCTGCGAGTCCGTGGCCCGCACCGGGCGGCTGGTCATTGCCGACGTGGCCAGCCCCAGCGGCGGCTGCTCGGCCGAGATCGCCGCCTGCGTGGCCGAGTCCGAGGCCGTGCGCACGCTCAAGGCGCCCCTCCGCAGGGTCGGCTTCGCCGAAACGCCCACCCCGTGCAGCCCTGTACTGGAGGCCGCCTTTTACCCGGACCACACCCACATCGCCGACGCCGTGCGCGCCTGCATGCAGGCCTGAGGAACGCATGGACAAGACACTCAGCATCGTCATCCCGGCCTTCAACGAGGCCGCCAACATCAAGGCCACCGTGGACGAGGTCCTCAAGGCCATCGGCGGCAGCTTCGTGGACTTTGAGCTGATCATCGTCAACGATGGTAGCGCGGACGACACGGGCCGGATCATAGACGAACTGGGCGCCGCCGACCCGCACGTGAAGCCCGTGCACAACGAGCAGAACATGGGATTCGGAGCGTCCTACCGGCGCGGGGTGGGCCTGGCGCGCATGAACTACGTGGGAGTTTTTCCCGGCGACAACGAGATCATCGGCCGGTCCATCGCCCGCATCCTGGCCCTGGTGGGCAGTGCGGACATCATCGTGCCCTTCACCATGAACATGGAGGTGCGCCCATATTCGCGCCGCCTGTTCTCGCGCCTTTACACGCTGATCATGAACATGGTCTTCACCTGCGAGCTGCAGTACTACAACGGGCCGGTCATCCACAGGCGCGACGTGCTCCAGGCCACGCCCATAAACACCAGCGGGTTCGCCTTCCAGTCCACGCTCCTGGTGCGCCTGATCCGCAGTGGCCACTCCTTCATCGAGGTGCCCATGTACCTGCGCCCGCGCCTGGGCGGCCGCTCCACCGCCCTCAAGCTCAAGAACGTTCTGAGCGTCTGTCTGGCCATCGTCCGGCTGGCCAAGACCGTGCATGTGGACGAAAAAAGTCGCTACTCCGAGCCGAACAACCGCGTCATGTTCCCCAACACGCCGCCGGGCTCGTAGAAACAGGCCAGAGGACCAGCCGCGGCAAGGCGAGGATGATGAAAGACATGCTTCTGGGAGGCCTCTGCCTCTTCACCCTGTGCCAGCTGGCGCACATCGCCGTCTGGCGCGTCCGCGTGCCCCAGGCCTATCCCCTGTGGCTGCTCGGGGTCTTCGTGGCCTTGCCCACTCTGGGCCTGGGGGGCTGGCTCTGTTGGCTGGCCCTTTCCGGCAGCCCGCTCTGGGGCCGCGACCTGCTGGTCAGCGTTTTTGGGGCCTATGTGCTGCACGGGGCACTGAGCGGGGTTTACGCCATCGCCTACCCCGGGGTCATCCACTTCAGCCCCACAGTGGAGATCGTCAAGGCCATCGCCGCGGGCATGCCGCGCGGCGTCACTGTCGGCGAACTCGACCTGCCCCTGTTCACGCCGGACAACATGTTCGCCATGCGCCTGGAGAACCTCCTCAAGGCCGGGATGATCGAGCGGCGCAACGGGCTGCTGGTGCCCACGGCCAAAGGCGCGCGCATCGCCCGCGCCTTTGTGCTTTTCCGCAGGCTGCTGGGGCTGCCGGAACTGGGAGGGGGCTAATGGACGCGAAGCTGAACCTGGTGCTGGTGCTCCTGGCTTCGCCGCTGGCGGTGTTCGCGCTGAACATCCTGGTGCACGCCTTGTTCAGAGCTTTTGGCATGCCCTTTGTGGCGCAAAAGACAGTCTTTCTCTGCGCCCTGGCGGGCAATGTCCCGGTGTTCGCCGCCGCCTGGTGGTTCTCCCTGCGTCATGTGGCCGACCCGCTGGAGCTGGCCTTTGGCCTGGCCTTCGTCTTCTGCCTGCACAACGCCCTGGGCTGTTTCTACTACCAGTGTTTCAGCCTGAGCGAGACCTCACTGCATATCCACGCCCTTACCGAGGTGTATCTGGGGCGCAACAGGGACGAAACCCCTGGCGCAGGCGTCAACACTGGTGTTCAGGCAAGCAAAGAGGTGGCGCTGGAGGCGGACGAGGCAGTGGCCGTGCGGCTGAACCGGCTGCTGGAGCTGGGGCAGGTCTGCAAGGATGGCAACCGCTACCTGCTCACCGGCGGCATCTTCCTGCACGTCTCCAGGCTCTTCGATTTCTGGCGCTGGCTCATCGGCTGCAGCGCCCCGGAGCCTGGAAAGCGCCCCTGAACTCAGGCCGGACCAGCCGAACCCTTCGCTTTCGTCTCCAGCACCCGGCCCAGGTGGAAATCCATCCGGCGTGCGCTCAAGAGCCCCAGGCCGATGTTCGTCATGGTCACCAGCGCGTGGGCCAGGATGGCGAAGGCCAGGGCCTGCTCCGCCCCCACCCCGAACATGGACAGCACCAGGACGCTGGCCCCGTGCACCGTTCCCAGCCCCGAGGGCGTGGGCACCAGCATGATGCCGACAACCGTCAGGAAGGTCACGAACACCGCGGCCGTCATCGTTGGCTCCATGCTGACCGAACGCATGCCCCAGTAGTTGAGGGCGATGATGCAGCCCCAGGTGCTGAGAGCCAGGGCAAACGCGGGCAGCGAGGTGCGCAGGTGGAAGAGCACGCGCAGCCCGTTGATGCCTGCCCGGAGCCTCTCCACGATGCTCTCCACCGGCAGGGGCAGCCGGGACAGCACCGCGCGCGCCAGGGCGACCAGGCGCTCCTCCAGCAGGGTGGCCAGGAGCATGAGGGAGACGATGGCGCCAAAGGCCAGGAGGTAGCTCGAACCGCTCTGGACCAGGCCCACCGCCGCCGCTCCGTGGGGCGAGAAGCCGGGCAGCGTGGCCAGAAAGATCGTCAGGATGGAGAGGAGCCCGAGCAGCCGGTCCACCAGGATCATGGAAAGGATCTCGGTGCCCCTGAGGGACGCCCGGCGCGAGAGCGCCAGGGCCATGGCGAACTCCCCGGCGCGGAAGGGCAGAACGCTGTTGACCATGTTGCAGATGTTGTTGGCGTGGAACAGCTCGCCCAGGGGCACCGCCCGGCGCATCAACACATGCTGGCGCAGCGTGTGCAGCAGCAGGCTGGCCAGGTGGCAGGCCAAAAGCGCCGCCAACGGCCAGAGCCGCGCCTGGAGCAGGAGCGCGCCCAGGCGGCGCATGTCGATGACAAAAAAGGCCACGCCCAGGAGCGCCGCCACCAGCAGCGCGGGAAAGATGAATTTTTTTGCCAGCGCAGCCGGGGCCAGGCGCGGCGTGGCCAGGGTCGGCGTGGTCGGCGCTCCGGCGTGCTGGGCTCCGGGCTCAGCCAAGCGATTTGGCCCACATCACCGCGTCCACCCAGTGGTGCAGTATGGCCGCGTGGCTGGTCTCGGCATAGCTGTAAGAGTCTGCGGGCACGTAGAAGTTCAGGTCGCCCAGGCCGCGCAGGGTGTTGTCCGGGCGCATGGCCGTGAGCGTGACCACCATGCCCCCGCGTTCGCGGGCCAGTTGCGCCGCTTTGACCACGTTGGGCGAATTGCCGGAGCTGCTGACCAGCACGACCATGTCACCGGGGCGTATGTGCCAGGACAGGGGCTCGGCAAAGATGTCCTCGTAGCAGAAGTCGTTGCCCACGCACGTGATGAGCGCCGGGTCCGTGAAGACCATGGTGCGCATCCGGGTGTTCTTGGCAATGTCCGTGGAAAAGTGGCTGGCCATGGAGGCGCTGGCCCCGTTGCCCGCGAAGAAGGCGCAGCCCTCGCGCCGGGCCACCTCCAGGGTGCGCCGCACCCAGACCTGCAGCCCCTGGCTGCCGAGTTCGCTCCCCTCGGCGTCGCGCACGGAAAGGGCGCGCATGGCCTCCATTAGCTCAAGGATGGACTGTTCCCACTCGAGTGTCTGCATGGCTCTGTCTGGTGTCCCTCTGGTTGTCTGCTACAGTGGCTCAGATTAATCCAGGCAGTATGACTACGCGATTTGCCCTGGCTGCGCAACAACGGCAGTCCTCCCCCGGAAAGGGGCCAACCGCGCGCGGGGCTTTTCGGAGTCTTCGACGAAAAACCCGTGCGCTATTGCCAGGCCAAGCCTAGCCGACGTATCCGCCCAGACCACCCCGGCACAGGCCAATGGGGGGTCCAGGGGGCCTCAGGCCCCCTTGGCCGACGGAGGCTCTTGCCACGGCTCCGGCCGCCGGAGGCCGGCGGGTCCGTCGCGCAGGATGCGTTGGCCATTTTTGCGCCAGCGTTCGAGCAGTCCTTGGGGCAGGCCGGGGTTTTCGCAGGGGAAGTCCGGGCACAGGCCGCAGAAGCTGATGTTGCGTTCCAGGGCGCAGGCGCGCACGCCGCAGTTGCCGAGCAGGCAGCCTCCCTCGCGGCAGCCCTGGCAGGAGCCTTGGGCCAGGAAGTCGAGGAATTGTGAGGCTTGCGGGTAGTGGCTCAGGGCCGGGTTCATGGCCGAGAGGCGTGTGGCGTAGCTGGCGAAGTTCGGACCGAGCAGGTCGGCCAGGGCGCGTGCGTGGCTGCGGATGGCACCGCCGGTGAAGGCCAGGCAGCCGCCGCAGTACAGTCCGCAGGGCGCAACGAGGCGGGTGAGTTCCTGGCCGGTGGGGGTGCTGCTGCGGGGCATGGGACCTCCTTGGGGGGGGCTGGCGGTCGGCATCTTGTAATTGGTTTTGGCGTGTACGCCAAGGGGGGCTTGGGGAGGTTCGGGCTTGGCCTGGCAGAAATGGTCCGCCTGTTTTGACCTGTCAGGCCGGGCGGTTGGCCAGGATCACGCCCGCCAGGACCATGGCCCCGCCAATGACCAGGGGCAGCCCCACGGTCTCGCCCAAGAGCGCGGTGGACAGGAGCGTGGCGAACACAGGCACGAGGTTGATGAAGATGCTGGCGCGCGGCGCGCCCAGGGCGTGGATGCCGTCGTGGTACCAGAGGAAGGCCAGGCCTGTGGCGCCGACGCCCAGGAACAGCAGGTTGGCCCAGACCAGCCCGCTGGCGGCCAGGGCCTGTGGCACCAGCCCGGTCATGAGCGCGGGCGGCAGCAGCATGGCGTTGCCCAGCAGGCAGGACCAGGTGACTGCGGCCAGCGGCGTGATCTTGCGCACCACGTGCCCGCCGCCGATGGAATAGGCGGACCAGGCCACCACGCAGCCCAGGATGAGCAGGTCGCCGGGGTTGGCCCCGTGGGTGAACAGCGCGCGCGGGTCGCCGCCGGACAGGATCACGGCCACGCCCAGCAGGGACAGGGCGATGCCCAGGGCCTTCAAGGCCGTGGTGGGTGCGCGCAGCACCACGGCGGAATACAGGGCCACGGCCGAGGGCACGCAGGCCACGATCATGGCCGCCCGGGCCGCCGGGATGAGCGCCAGGCCGGAGAAGAACATGGCGTTGTACAAAAACACGCCGGTGAAGCCCAGAAAGGCCACGCCGCCCCAGGCCCCGCGCGGCGGCTTGGGCCAGCTGTGGTCGGCCCGGCAGGAGAGCAGGTACAAGAACACCGAGGCTGAGGAAAAGCGCAGGAACGCCGCCGGGAACGGCCCCATCTCCTGGGCCACGTAGCGCCCGGAGACCCAGGTGCCGCCCCACAGGGCCATGCAGGCGGTCAGCTTGGCGTAGACGATCAGCCGCGCCCTTTTCTGGTCTGCCTCGATATTTGGTCCGATCTCCGGCGTCACGACACGCCCCCGGGCAAAAGCGCGGCCGCGCGCACGGGCGAGCCGTCCAGCCCGAGCACCGGCAGGCACAGAAACTCGAAGCCCGACGCCGGGAGCCGGTCCAGCCCGCAGAGGTTCTCCACGATGACGAGCCCGGCCCCCAGGAGCAGCCGGTGCGCAGGGAGTTGGCACGTGCCGGTTGCGCAGCCTGCCTCATGTTGGTCACTTGTTTCATATGGGTCGACGCTGGCCGCATCCAGACCGATGCCTGACAGCCCCAGCCCGGCCAGCAGCAGCGCGGCCTCGGGCGTCAGGTGCGCGCCCCGGGTGAAGTAGTCCGCCTCGCCCCAGCGCGCCGCATCGCCCGTCAGCAGCAGCACAAAGGCCGGGGCCTGCGCCCGCAGCCACACCAGATGCGGCTCAAGGTCCTGCCCCTGCACGGCCAGCCCGGCCCGGTCCCGCACATCAAGCACCACCCCCGGCCCAGCGAAGCGCGAAAGCGGCAGGTCGCATAGCGCCTCGCCATCAGCCAGCACATGGGCCGGGGCGTCCACATGGGTGCCGCTGTGCGCGGGCAGGCCCGCCAGGTGCGACAGGAAACCGTCGGTTTCGAGCACGCCCATGGGCGCGAGGGTCACGGGCGGATCGCCGGGAAACAGGGGCATGCCCGGAGACACGGGCCAGGACAGGTCGAGGATGTGCTTGGGTGCGCGCATGGGCGCGAAATACGCCCCTTGAGCCAGGCTGGCAAGGGTGGGCCAGCTTGGCGCTGGCAAGGGGCAGGGCCAAAAGGGGCAGGGCGGAGCCGCTCCGCCCCCCTTTTTTGCTTTGGGTCGGCAGGATCTTTTGGTCGACAGGCCTTGCAGCGCTACTTCGGCTCGTCCAACAGGGCCAGCTGGCTGCGTATCTTCGCGGCGCTGGCGGTGAGCTTCTGCCGCTCCGCGTCCGTGAGTTCGATGGTCATGACTTCCTCGATGCCGTTGGATCCGAGCTTTACCGGCACGCCAACGAAGGTGTCGTTGATGCCGTACTCGCCCGTGAGGTAGGTCGCGCAGGGCAGGATCTTCTTCTTGTTCATGACCACGGCCGCCACCATCTGCACCACGGCCGAGGCCGGGGCGTAGAAGGCGCTGGTGCGCATGAGCCGGATGATCTCGGCCCCGCCGTCGCGGGTGCGCTGGATGAGGGTCTCCAGCTTTTCCGGGGACAGAAGCTCGGGCAGCGGGATGCCCGCAACGGTGGAGTACCGCGGGATGGGCACCATGTCCTCGCCGTGCTCGCCCAGGACCATGGCCTGGACGTTCTCCACGCTGACGCCCAGCTCCTTGGCGATGAAGTACTGGAAGCGGCTGGAGTCGAGGATGCCGGCCATGCCCGTGACGCGCGTGCGCGGGAGCTGTCCGGCGCGCATGGCCACGTGGCACATGACGTTCAGCGGGTTGCTGACGATGATGTAGAAGGCGTAGGGGCTGAACTTGGCCGCGTTGGCAACGCACTCGCCGACGATGGAGGCGTTGATCCGGAGCAGGTCGTCGCGGCTCATGCCCTCCTTGCGCGTGGCCCCGGCGGTGATGACCACCACGTCGGAGTTGCGGGTCTCCTCCAGGTTGTCGCCGCAGATGCAGGCGGGTTCGAGCAGGTCGATGGGGCTGGCCTCCAGGATGTCCAGGGCGATGCCCTCGGCCTTGCCCGGCGCCTTGTCCACCAGCACGACGCTCTTGCAGAGCTTGCGCTCGATGAGCCTGCGGGTGACGGCCCCGCCCACATTGCCTGCGCCGAAGACGGTGATCTTGCCGTTCATTGAGATCCTCCTGTTCGGGTCAGGGTCGTTCCCTTATCTGCGTATCACCCCGGCGTCGGGATTTGTCAAATACCGCAGCCAGGCATGGGCCTGCGGCCCCTGTGCTGCTCATCCCTGGCCCAGCAAGCCGAAAGGGCTGTTTCAGGTCCTCTCTGAAACAGCCCTTTCGGCGCAATTGCGGGTGCCTCAGGCCCCCACACAGCCTGCGAAGCATATTCTCTCAGCCGCCGTCCTCGTTCTGGGCCTGGGCGGCGTCGCCTGCGGGTTCGGTGCAGCAGGCTGTGGGCATGGTGAGGGCGGTGCGCGCGCTGGAGTTGGGCAGGTAGGGCAGATCCTGGCCTTCCAAGGCTTCGGCCGGGGGGGTGACCAGGTGGACGCGGTTCATCTCGATGGTGCCGTTGATGATGGCGCCGTCATCCATGCCCAGGGCCGGGGTGACGAGCAGGCCATCGACCACGGCGTTTTCGTGCAGATGCACATGCCGGGAGGCGCGCACGGTGCCGATGATGGTGCCGTTGGCGTTCAGGCTGGAAACTTCGATTTCGCCCTTGACCACTGCCTCGCGGCCCAGGATCAGCGTGCCGGGAGAACTGATGTTTCCCTGGAAATTGCCGTCAATGCGCACCGAGCCCTCAAAGTGCAGGTGCCCGGTGAAGCGCGTGCCGGTTCCCAGGAATGCGTTGAGCTCTCCGGACGAATTATCCGAAGACTCAGAAAATAATTTGGAAAACCACTTCATTACAAGCCTCGCTGGACGCTTGTTGATTCAGCGCCAGCAAAACACTATACGTGGTATACAGAAAAATCTAGCATTATTTGGTTTGTAGTCCCGCCAGGGGCAGGGCGGCTATTTTCGGGTCATGTCGCTCCAGGCCCAGACCACCCGGCCCGCGATGGCGTGGGACAGCTCGCCGCCGTAGTCGCGGTTCAGGCGATACACCGAGGGCGGGAAGTCGCGCGAGTTGTCGGAGTAGAAGACCAGCTCCATGTCCCCGTCCACGTGCCGGGTGCTGACGCGCTTGACCGCGCAGCCGCCCTCCGGCCCTGGCTCACAGACGAGCATGATCTTGCCCGCCGGGTCGGGCGAGCGCTCGGCGCGGTCCACGAGCACGATGTCGCCGGGGTGCAGCGTGGGCGTCATGGACAGCTCGTTCTTGCCGATCTCGACGGCCACAAGGTCGGTGCGGAAGCGGATGGACTCGTGGTGCCGCCAGACGAGCACCCAGCCCCGGATCTGGTCCTCGGGCACGCGGCCCGGACCGGCGGCCACGGGCTCGCTGGCCAGGGGCACGGCGAAGTAGTCCTCGGCGGCCGGAGGCGTGGCGTCCCGGCTGGCGCCAGTGGTTCGCGGGGTGACAAAGCAGACCTCGCGCGCGCCCTCGGCCTCCAGGGTCTCCGGCAGCACGATGCGCGCCGAAAGCCCGTCCAGGATGCGGCCCAGGGATTCGACGGACAGGCCGCGCTCGCCTTCCATGAAACGGTTCAGCTGCGAGGGGTCGATGCCCAGGGCGTCGGCCATGCGTTTGCGGTTGGCGTAGGCCTTGTTTTCGCCCACCTGAGCCCAGAGCATCTCTCGCAAATTGCTGGTGAAGTCCACGGCGTTCCCCTTGTTTGGCGCGCCGGGGAGGCGCGCAGTTAGTCGTGTGGCATATCTATACAACATTTTTTGGCCATGTCCACATTTTTATGGTCTTGATGTATTGACAAAATAATATACTTTTGACAAAGTGTCCGCATGGACAACGGCAACATTCATTCTCGGTGAAGCCCCGGGGATCCTTTCGTCTCGGACTGAAAAAGAACCGAGTGTGGCGAGAACAGCGCCAGCAGCTTGTATATGGTTGAATATCCTGCCACCTGGCCAGGATTGGCCTGTGGAGTGGCCGGAGCAAGAATGTGGTCAATTGACAATTCATTACTTGCCCAGGCTGAGGCGGCGGCAGTCTCGCAGCGGAGCGTAGGCGTGCCGTCTGGCAAAGCGATGGCTTGTGCCAAAGGCCACTGCCCGCGCGAAGGAGCCGCCGGACGTATGTATCTCCCCTTGTGACTGGGCCAGACAAAACACCATGGAGACGGGCATGGACATCTGCATCAAGGGCGCACGCGCCATCTGCGAGGCCGTGGGCGAGAACCCCAAGCAAATCAACTTCCTTGTGGCGGAACTCGGCCTGCCGGCCTGGAGGCGGGGCGGGGCCGGCTCCTGGCGGGCCTTGCCCGAGGACCTCAAGCGCTGGATGCTGCAGCAGCGCAACAGCCACCTGCCCATTGCCAACGACGCGCAGGCTCCGGTCTTGACGGACTGTAAAGGAACCTGACACCTGGCCTGGGCAAAAGCCTGGGCAGCTCCCCGCACCAAAAGTGATTACGCTTATATCCCTGCCGGATGCCGGAGTGTTCTCCCTGGCACGGGTCTTGCCTAGTGCCCGTGTAACGGGGAGGCATGGCATGGCGATGGGCGCACGACCGCGACTGGCGATTCTGGACCGGAACCCCCATGTGCGGGAGTTCCTGTGCCGGGAGTTCGAGGCCAACGGCTTCGCGGCCACGCCCCTGCGCGATGCGGTGGAGCTCGCAGCCAGCCTGTCCTCCCAGGCGCCGCCGGAGGTGGTGGTGCTGGACCCCGAGGGCTTTGGCGCCACAGGGGACCGGACCGGGCAGCTGGTCGGGCGGCTGGGCGAGATCGCCTCGCGGGTGCCGCTGGTGCTGCATGTGTTTCCCGAGGCCGAGGTCCCGGCCGGGGGCTGGGGCGCGGCCGGCGCGCTGGTGGTGGAGAAGCAGGCCGACTCGCGCGAGCTGGAACGGGCTGTCCGGGCCGCGCTGAACGGCTGGGGCGGAAGGCTGGAGGGGGCATGAAGGTTCTTTTGGTTGATGATGAGCAGGACTTCCGCGAGACCCTGGCCAAGCGGCTGCTGCGGCGCGGCATCCAGGCCGAGACGGCGGGCGGCGCGGTGGAGGCCCTGGCCTGGATGAAGCAGAATCCCGAGCTCGACGCCGTGGTGCTGGACGTGAAGATGCCCGGCATGGACGGCATCGAGGCCTTGAAGCACATCGCGGCCACGCACCCCGGGGTGGCGGTGCTCATGCTTTCCGGCCACGCCCATGTGGAGACGGCCATGAAGGGCCTGGAGCTGGGCGCGTTTGATTATCTGATGAAGCCCGTGGACATCGAGGAGCTGGTGTTCAAGCTCCAGGATGCCTGCGAGCACAAGGCACTTAAGGGCAAGCCCGGCTCCTAGCGGTGGGCGCGCCCAGTTTGGTGGGGCAATGAACCGGAACCGCGTTCAGGCTGGTTCCGGGAGAACGAAACCAACTATTTTACACGGAGGGGAGATTGATGGGCTTCGGTAGAGACGTCTTCGAATTTCTCAAGGCGGCCAGCGTAGCGCACGCCAAATGGGACCTGGAAGTGTCCCTGTCCATTGTCAGAAGCAAGAAACGCCTGGCCATCCTGGGCCTGTTGGTGCTGCCTATCCTGCTCATCAACTTCGCCTTCGCGGCCGACATCATCGGCAGCAAGACGGCCTACGCGCCAGCCTTCTACACCACGCAAATCTTCGTTGTGTCCATCTTCGTGGGCCTGGCCGCCGGCCTCATCACCGGCTGCATCGGCGCGGGCGGCGGCTTCATCATCACCCCGGCGCTCATGGCCGCTGGCGTCAAGGGCATCCTCGCCGTCGGCACCGACCTGTTCCACATCTTCGCCAAGGCCATCATGGGCACGGCGGTGCACAAGAAGCTCGGCAACGTCTCGGGCAAGCTGGCCATCGCCTTCCTGGTGGGCTCGCTTGGCGGCACGGTCGTCGGCGGCGCCATCAACACCGGCCTGTACAACAAGGACCCCCTGCTCTCGGAGATGTTCATCAGCTCCATCTACGCGGTGCTCCTGGGCTTCCTCGGCTTCTACGCCCTGTTTGACTTCATCAGCGCCACGCGCAAGAGCGGCGCGGACTCCGGCGACGCCCACGGCGGCCCTGCCAGCGGCACCACGGGCCTGGCCACCACCCTGCAGAACCTGAAGATCGCCCCCATGATCACCTTTGACGAGGACTTCGTGCCCGGCGGCAAGCAGATCTCCGGCTGGATCGTGGCCGCGGGCGGCGTGGTCGTCGGCATCCTGGCGGCCATCATGGGCGTGGGCGGCGGCTTCGTCACCTTCCCCATGTTCGTGTACATCTTCGGCGTGTCCAGCATGACCACTGTCGGCACCGACATCCTGCAGATCATCTTCACCGCTGGCGCGGCCTCCATCGGCCAGTACGCCATTTACGGCTACGTATTCTACACCCTGGCCATGGGCATGCTCATCGGCTCGCTTTTGGGCATCCAGATCGGCGCGCTGACCACCAAGGTCGTCAAGGGCATCCAGATCCGCGGCTTCTACGCCGTGTCCATCATCGCCGGCTTCATCAACCGCGCGTCCACCCTGCCCAAGAAGCTGGTGGAGCTTGAGATGGTCAACCTCGACATGGGCCTGTGCAGCCGCATCGAATACGTTGGCAACATCGTGTTCTGGATCGTGGTGGCCTGCTTCGGCATCTGGATCTTCAGCAAGTTCTTCAGCAACATCGGCAAGCTGCGGCAGGAGGCTTAAACCATGCTTATCACCAACAAAGGGCTCTTCACCAGAGGCCTGATCCTCTTTGTCTCGTTTTTGTGCGTCTTCGGCGCCATCTTCATGCCCATCTGGGGCAACGGCAACAACGGCCTGGATGCCGCCGACGCCATGTTCAACCGCCTGTCCAAGGGCTCCAGCTACTTCATCCCCGGGGTGCAGAAGCAGGTCCTGGAGATGAACGGCAAGCAGGTCACCGTCACCGCCAAGATCAAGGACGCGACCCAGGCTGACCGCGCTGTGGCGAACCTGGTAAAGGCCGGGGCCACCGCAGAGTTCAAGGACGGCGCCATCACCTATTCCGGCGACCTGGGAATCCTTCTGGCGGCCGCCCTGGTGGACGCCGACGACCTGTTCAACGACCGCGGCCAGGCCGTGCTGGACCGCTACGGCGTGTCCGACAAGGACGGCGAGAAGGCCATCGTCAAGGCCTGGTGGTCTGTGCTCGACGCCTCCATCAAGCCCCTGCAGAAGCAGAAGCTGATCCAGGAGGCCAAGGTCGTGGGCCAGGTCAACAAGCGCGGCCTGGAGCCCGGCTACAACTTCTACGGCATTCACTCCGAGAAGGTGCTGGACAACGTGCTGCCCCTGGCCGGTCTGCTCATCTTCTACGTCGTCTATACCTTGTGGTACGGCTACGCCATCTTCGACATGTTCGGCGGCATCGGCCTGTCCATGAGCAAGCCGAAGGTGAAGCAGGAGGTCTAGCCAAACACGCTTTCTGCTGCTATGAGACCCCTTCCCTCATAACTCAGGAAGCGTAGGCTAGCCTTCCCGGCCTTGCGTTCCATACGCTTCACGCCCCCGGAGGATAAAACCTCCGGGGGCTGTTTGCCTTTTTGCGCCCGGCCCGGTAACAAGACCCGTATGGAGGTGTGTGTGGCCGGACTCTTGGCGAAATTGCGCGGGTTCTTACTGCGGGAGGAGCCCAGGCCCGAGCAGACACCTGCCCAGGCCGCCGCCGCCACCGAGCTGATCGGCGCGGAGTTTCGCCGCAAGCACACCAACTTCCGCCTGCTGTTGACCTCCGGCAAGCGCCTCTTGTCCATCCTGGCCGACATGGAACGCGCCACCACCGATGGCCGGGTCTTCGGCATGGCCTTCCTGCGCGCGGGCACCACCAGCGCCGCTGTCAACGCCTTCCGCCTGCTCTCGCACCTGAAAAGCCTGGACCCTGGCGCGGCCAAGCGCCTGTCCGACCGCTTCACCGTGATCCTGGCCGGGGTGGAGGAGGTGCTGGGACGGCGCAATCCTCCGGCCTGCGGCGACATGGTGACAAATCTCGCCGTCGTTGACGCCCAGGCGGCGGACCTCGTGGGCTCGCGCCTGGCCGAGCTGGGCGAGGTCAAGAACCGGCTTGGCCTGCCCGTGCCCAACGGCTTTGTCATTGGGGCCTGCGGGTACGAGGCCTTTGCCGGGCAGACCGGCCTGCGCGAGGAGATCGCCCGGCGCACCCAATCCATGTACGCCGCCGTCGGGCAGCACGAGGATGACGGAAACGCCCCGCCCGCGCTCTTCGGCCCGGACGCGCAGACCCTGGCGGCCATGAGCCGCGAGATCCAGGCGCTGATCCTGGCCGCGCCCCTGCCCGAGGCTCTGGCCCAGGCCATCGACACGGCCTGCGCCGAGCTGACCGCCTCCTGCGGCAGTGTCCGCCTGTGCCTGCTGCCGAACAGCCTGGGCGAGGCCCAGGGCTTCACCGGGGTCTACCCGGCGCAGTTTGGCGTGCCCTGTTCTGAGGTGAAGGACGCCTATCGCCGCGCCTGTGCCGGGAAGTATTCGGTCCAGGCCATGCGCCGCAGGCTCATGGGCGGCATCCCGGACATCGACGTGGCCCTGTGCGTGGGCGTGCTGGCCGTGCCCCGCCTGGACCCGGAGCAGGATCTGGGCGAGGACCCGGGCAGGGTGCTGGGCGAGGACGGCGAGCGCCTGCGCGGTGCCTGCCGCACCTGCGATCCCGGCGCCTCGGCCCGCAACGAGGGCCTGGGCGCGGAAGACGCGAAACGCCTGGCCGAGCTGTCGCGCGGGCTGGAGCAGGGCCTGGGCGCGCCCGCCCTGTTTGAGTGGGTCAAGGGGCCGGACGGCGGCTTCCAGGTTTTGCGCTGCGGACCGCTGCCCCCGCCGGACGAGGAGGAGGAGAGGGCCAATCCGCCGGACGCACTGCAGAGTCCGGACGCCCAGAGGATGCAGCACACGCACATGGAGGGCAGCCCGGTGCACCAGCGGCTGGTGGAGCTCCTGGCGCACCTGGCGCCGCTGACCCTGCCTGCGCCCGAGGACCCGGATTTCCGCGCGGTCAACTGCAAGACCGTGCGCGACGTGGCGCGCCTGGCACACCAGCGGGCCGTGGACGCCATGGTCGAGTTCGGCCGCGGCCAGCAGGACTTTTCCGAACGCCAGGCCAAGCAGCTTTGGGCCGGGGACGCGGCCATGCAGTGGTGGATCATCAACCTGGAGGACGCCTTTTCCGGCCCGCCCGAGGGCAAGTTCATCCGCCTGGAGAACATCGCCAGCCCGCCGTTCCAGGCGGTGTGGCAGGGCATCAGCGCGGTGCCCTGGGCCGGTCCGCCGCCGGTGGACGCGCGCGGCTTTCTGTCCATCATGTACGAGAGCACCACCAACCCGGAGATCTCCATCACCAGCGAGTTCGACTTTGGCGTGCAGAACCACATCCTGCTCTCTCGCTCGTACGTGTCCCTGTCCTCGCGCTTTGGCTACCATTTCGTGACCATCGAGGCGCTTGTCGGGGAGAGGGCGCGGGAGAACTTCGTCAGCTTCCAGTTCCGGGGCGGCGCCACAGAGGTCACCCGGCGCACGCGGCGCATCCGCTTCGTCGCCGGCATCCTGTCCGAGTTCGGGTTCTCGCTGGAGACGAGCGAGGACGCCCTCATGGCCCGTGTGGAGGGCCTGACCACGCCGGAGCTCATGGACCGGCTCCGGGTCCTCGGCTACCTCATCATCCACACCCGCCAGCTGGACATGGTCATGCGCATCCCGGAGCAGGTGCGCCTGCACCGCGAGAAGATCCTGCGCGAGATCCGCCAGATGCTCGGCCACCCGCCCGGCCATCCGTCTGACCATCCGTCCGGCCCTCTGGCCAATGGGCCGGGCCTGCCGGACGGTGTGCAAGGCGCCACCCTGCCCGACGCCCAGGCTGACCTTCAACCCAAAGGGGAGAACGCCTGATGCGGCCCGCGCCAAAACGCTCCGATGCCCTGTACCTGCGCCTGGCCCGCAGCGACGTGGCCCTGTTCCGGTTTCTGCTGGAGGCCTGGGAGGGCGTGGCCCTGTTCACGTCGCTGGGCACGGACGCGGGCAGCCGCGAGACCCTGCAGTTGCGCTTCGCCCCGGACATGCGGCCCGAGGTGCTGCGCTTCCTCGACGCCGCGCGCAGCGAATTTCCGCTGGAGCTGTTGCCAGGCGCGGCCGACGTCCAGGCTGAACAGCATCGCCCGTAACCTGCGCCTGCCGCCTGGGGCAGGGACGCGAGGGCGCCCCCGTCTTGCACATGCCCTTGCACATCTGTGCAGCGCCTTGCACATAAACGCCCATATTTCAGCCCAGTCCTGTCCAGTATCCACGATAACCATCTGAATTTGTAGCATTCAACATGCTTGGCACGAGAGGTGCTTTACTCCAGTCAAGCTGAGCGCGCGCCGAGGGCCACGGAGACGAACACCCCCCTCCTCCTCCCGCCCCTACCCCAAGCCAGGCCCAAGGCGCTGCGCAAGCTTGATCACCTTCCTCCTCCCCCGAAAAAGGGCCGCTGCAACCGGCCCTTTTTCCATTTCCGGACCCCAGCCCAAAACCTCCGCCCAACGCTCTGCGGCCGCCCCCTGTCAAGAGGGAATTTTTGTCCTTTTACCGGCCAAAAAGCGTCCCAAAATGTCCTGGCCCAAAACCCGGTGTATACTTCCGGCAGGGCCAGGGCGCCGTGCCCGGCCGCAAACCCGCAAGGAGGACCACCATGGGCGGAGGCGGAGGCTTCAATCCCATCCCCATCATCGCCACTCTTATTTACGGCCCCGAGGCAGGCGGTCTTGCCGCCACGGCCATGGGCGCAATGGGCAGCTCCAGGTCGACTGCGGACGCAGGCCTGGCCCAGGCCGCCAGCGAGGCCCAGGCCGCTGCGCGCGCGGCAGAAGAGCAGGCCACGCAAAGCGCCGAGGAATGCCGCCGGTCGGAGCGCAGGCGCAAGGAGGCCGTGCTCCTGGACCAGGCCAAGGCCCAGCAACGCGCGGGCCTGGTCAGCCAGAGCTCCCTGGCCCAGACCCTGGGCGCGCCCGCTGTGGAAACCTCGCAACTCAAGGAGAAGCTCGGTCAATGAAGAAGCGCACCCCCAACCCCGCCGCCAAAACGCCACAGGCCAGGCTGCAATTCCCTTCTCCGTGCGTGGACGATGTGCTCGCGCGCCTGGCGGGCATGGAGGCCGCGCGCAGCCGCTGGATGCCCCTGTGGACAGAGCTGGCCGCGCAGATCATGCCGCGCAAGTCCCCGGCCCTGGGCCAGAGCCAGACCGGCCAGCCCGGGCAATCCGACGACAGCGCCGTGTTCGACTCCACCCCGGCCCACAGCCTGGAACTGCTCGCCTCGGCCCTGGGCGGGCTGTTGACCAACCCGGCCCTGCCCTGGTTCGACCTGCGTCTGAGCAACGGCGCGCCGGACGATGAGGCCGTGCGGCGCTTCCTGGTCGCCGCGCGCGACCGCCTGCTGTCCGTGTTCAACGCCGAGGCCACCGGCTTCCAGACCTGCGTGCATGAGCTGTACCTCGACCTCTGCCTGTTCGGAACCGCCGTCATGCACGTGGAGGCCGACCCGGACAGCGTGGTGCGCTTCAACGCCCGGCCCATGGGCGAGGTGCTGCTGGCCGAGGACGCGCGCGGCGTGGTCGACACCGTCATCCGCAAGTACTCCCTCAACGCCCGCCAGGCCCACCAGCAGTGGGGCCAGGTCTGCTCCGCCGAGGTGGCCCGCCAGGCCGAGGAAAACCCGGAGGCCAGCGTGGAGATCATCCACGCCGTGTTTCCCCGGGCCGACCGCGACCCCGGAAGCCCGGCCTGTCGGCACTTCTCCTTCGCCAGCATCTACGTGGAGGCCGCCACCAGCCACCTGCTGGAGGAGTCCGGCTACCTGGAGATGCCCTACATGTGCCCGCGCTGGGCCAAGGCGCCCGGTGAGGCGTACGGGCGCGGACCGGGCATGACCGCGCTCTCCGACGTGCGCGTGCTCAACGCCATGAGCCGCACCGCCCTCATGGCTGCGGAGAAGATGTCCGACCCGCCGCTCATGGTGCCTGACGACGGCTTCCTCGGCCCGATACACTCCGGGCCAGGCGGCCTGTCTTACTACCGCGCGGGTTCAAGCGACCGCATCGAGTCCCTGCCCGTGCGCGTGGACCTCGCCGCCATTGAGGCCATGACCGAGCGCCGCAGGCAGAGCATCCGGCGCATCTTCCTGGCCGACCAGCTCACTCCCGAGGCCGCCAACACCACCGCCACCGAGGCGCTCATCCGCCAGAACGAGAAGATGCGCGTGCTCGGCCCCACCCTTGGCCGCATGCAGACCGAGTTCCTGGCCCCGCTCATCGAGCGCGTGTTCAACATCCTGCTGCGCGAGGGCGACCTGCCGCCCTGGCCGGGGAACCTGCCCCAGGGCTCGCTGAACGTGGACTACTCCTCGCCCATCAGCCGCGCCCAGCGCCAGGCCGAGGCTGAAAACCTGGGCCAGGCCGTGCGCTACCTCGCGCCGCTCCTTGGCCAGGGCGATCCCTTCCACGTGCTCGACAACTTCGAGCCTGATGCCATCGCCCGCCACGCTGCCAGCCTGTTCGGACTGCCGCCTGACTACCTGCGGCCTGTGGAGGCCGTGCAACAGGTCCGGCAGGCTCGGCAGGCTCGGCAGGGGCAAGGGCAGGGAAAGGGCTAGGGGAGCCTGAGCCAGGGGCGCTGCCCCTGCACCCCGCCGGGGGCCTGAGGCCCCCGGCCCCCCCCATTGGCCTGGGCCGGGGCGGCAAGGGCGAAGACCTCGGCTGGGCCTTGGCAATGCGCGCGGGTTTTTGAGCGGAGACGCTCAAAAACCCGCGCGCGGTTGGCCCTTTTGGAAGGGGGGCGCAAAGGCTCCCTTACCAACTCGTTGAAATTATACCGGTGGAACGCTATGCCTTATGACAGAGACGGCAACCTATTGTGGCTCGCCGACGACACCGGCGCGCATGAGATATTGCAGCCCGGCGGCGGCTTCAATGGCCGCACGCGCGAACCCGAGAGCCGGACTGGTGGGTGGTGGCCAAGAATCCCGCCTGGCAGCAGGACGCCATGACCCAGGCCGACCCGAAAGCGCAAGCGCCGTTCGGCGGCGATGATGGCGGCGTCGGCTTTGGCGGTGCCGGGGCAACCGGCGACTTCGGGCCAGGCAAGCTGGCTGGCGCGGACAGCGAGGCGGGCCAGCGGTCCGCTCCGGCCGAGCCCTGGAGCGTGCTCTCGGCCACGCAAGAGCACCTGGACCTCATCGACAAGAGCAACGGCTTCGGCGATGCCGTCTCGACCATCGGCTCTGGCATCGGCGAGGCCGTGAGCAAGGGCGCAGAGGGCGCAGGCCAGGCCCTTGGCAAGACCTGGGACGAGCTGACCACGAATGAGGACCTGCACAAGGGCGTCGAGTTTGGCGGCAAGGTGGCCTGGGAGGTCACGAAGGATGTGACGAAGACTGTACGTAATGACATCGGCTTTAATAGCTGGGACACCGCCGCCGACAAGGGGGCGGAATGCTTAGGGTTGGGCCGCGTAGCCCGCGTGGCGAGCAATCCAGCCATAACCATTCCGATCAACAAGGTTATCGGCATGGGGCGAGTGGTAGGGGATGTCTGGGGCGGAAAGCAAGAGCGGGACACGATTGACTTGGGCAAACGCATCGACAGCATCTACGAAGGTGTCTACGGGAGGAAGCGCTAGTTGGACTATATATATTGGACAAGTACGGTATTCTGGCTCACCGTCCCGGCATTCTTGATCGCCTCTTTCGATACTCTTCGGAAGTTCAAGGAAAAATCAGGAAAGTTCCCCACGTATTGGACGTGCGTCCACCTGGCTGGGTTAGGCGTTTTTATGGGCGCGGCCATCGATGACAACCACCGGTTTGCGAACGGGATCTATATATTCCTGCTATTCTTCGTTCTGTATTGGGCAATTGCGGTCAAGCTCATTACAAACTGGTGGAAGGCCCGCCGCGCCAAACAAGAGCCCCCCGAATAACCCTTGCCGGGGTTTTCGGCTCTGCGCCGGGAGCCCCGGTTTCTCCTGGTGAACCCAAAGGGGCCGCAGCCGCCAAAGGCCATCAGCCCCGACCCAGCCTGGTCCTCTGCCCCTACCGCCCGGTCCCGCCAGCTTTAGCCTTTGACGCCCGCGCCCGAATGCCGTAAACGAGCCACAAAATCCGGTGCCCTGCCTTGGCCCGGGGTTAACAAAAACAGTTAGTTGAGGTTCACGCATGACAAAGCTCGCGACCCTTCCTGGAGATGATGTCCGCCAGATCATGTGGCGCTATGCCGACCGCTACGAATTGCAGATGGTGGTCCAGTCCGCGCGTGGCGTGGCCCGCGGGCATGTGGCCCGCATGGTGGCAGACGGAGTGCGCAACACCCACGAGTGGACAGACCGCAAGCAGTCCCTGCTGGATATTTTCGATTCCTCCGGCCTCACCGGCCTGTACATGGATACCTCCCAGGGCGGCTACATCGACGGCCCCAAGAATTTCGCCCTGGCGCTCACCACCTTCGAGCTGTCCTGGGTCGATGCCGGAGCCGCCACCTGTGGCCTGGCCAACAACCTCGCGCTCGCGCCCATCCACGAAAAAGGCACGCCCGAGCAGCGCCAGCGCTACATGAGCCTGTCTTGCCCCGGAGAAGGCCACCCCACCTGGCGCGGGGCCTTCGCCCTGACCGAGCCCCTGCCCTTTGTCGGCGTGGACACCGGCATGCTGGGCAGCAAGATGCGCGTGGCCGAGTGGAAGGACGGCGAGGAGCCGATTCTGCAGGTCGACAAGCGCGGACGCTTCATCACCAACATGGACTTCGCCAACTTCGTCACCGCCGCCGTGGTCAGCGACGACCCGCGCATCAAGGGCTCGTGCATGATCATCCTCGAGGAGGGCGACCCCGGCGTGTTCGACCGCGGCGCGCCGACCCTCAAGATGGTCCACCAGCTCTCCAGCACGCGCGACCCGGTCCTGAGCCTCAAGGTGCCCGCCAGCCGCATCATCGGCGGCTACTCCATCGTCGATGGCGTCATCGTGCCGAAATACAGCCACGCCGAGATCATCGGCGCTGTTTTCCACCGCACGCGCATCCCGGTGGGCATCATGACCTCGGCCAAGCTGCTCTCTGCCGTGGAACCCGTGATCCGCTACCACCGCGGCCGCTCCCGTGGCGGCGAGGCCGTGCCCGGCACCCCGCGCTTCGATCAGGGCTTGCAGATGAAGGAGGACGCCGTGCAGCGTCTGGCCGACATCTGGGCCGCTGGCGAGGCCGGAACCTCGCTGGGCTTCGACGCCGCGCGCAAGGCCGACGGCTTCGACCCCATTGAGCGCGCCAAGGAGGCCTTGTTCCAGGCACAGGGCGTCACCGGCCCGCGCGCCCAGATGAGCGCGCTGAAAAAGATCGAGCCCCAGGCCAAGGAGTTCCTGCGTCTGGCCTTCATGACCCCGGCCGAGCGCGAGGCCATGTTCGAAGAGGACCGCTACCAGGAGCTTTTGAACGACACCCTGGTGCAGTTCGCCGTCATGGACGCCGAGGGCAACGTCATCATCCCGGCCTGCAAGCTCTGGAACACCGGCCATGGCGCCACCATGATGCGCGAAGCCGTGGCCCTGGTGGGCGGCTACGGCGTCACCGAGGACTGCCCGGGCTTCCTGTTCCAGAAGTGGACCGATTGCCAGCTCGAAGCCACCTACGAAGGCCCGGAGGTCGTGCAGCGCCGCCACCTGGTGGCCACCATGACCAACCCGCTGTTCCTGGAGCTCATGGGCCACTGGATCGACGAACTGGACAAGCTCGCCGCCTCCTGGCCCGCTGCCGGCTCCCGCGCCCTCGCCCAGGCCATGCGCCTGTGGCTGTGGACGCTGGAGCACCTGCAGGCCAACAAGGACGACGACGGCAAGAAGCTGTTCAACAGCAACCGCCATGGCGTGACCTTCCCCATGGCCGACGCCCTGGCCTGGCTCGTGGCCGCGCGCTGCTTCATCGCCGACGTGGTGGAGCTCAAGCAGAAAGGCCCGGACAACCCGGTGGTGGCCGAGGGCCTGGAAGGCCTCCTGTCCTTCTACGCCGACCTGACCCGCATCCACGCAGCCCGCACCGCTGGCGAAGTGGCTCGCATCTCAAGCGAGCTGGTCTACGGCTACACGCGCACCTCCAACTCCCAGGCTGCGGACATGTTCGAACTGCTGCGCCAGCAGCTGGACACCGCGCTCGTGGGCTCGCGCCTCGCGCGCGATCGTGCCGGGGAAGCCCTGGCCGGGGTCATGATCCCGGAAGCACTGGACTACCCGATGTAGAGAAGAAAATATGCTCCGCAGGCCGGGGGGACGTTGTCCCCCCGGCCCCCCCGCATGCGCCGAAAGGGCTGCTTCAGGATGAACCTGAAGCAGCCCTTTCGGCTTTGTGAGGGGCAGCGGGAAGGGGAGAGAATTCTCGAATTTAAGGCTTGTTGTTGTCCGTTGTGGTTGATTGCTGAAGGACTATTAACCAGCACGCAGCGGGGCTCCTGACGTAAAGAAAATGCCCCTTCATGGACCATTCTCCTCCTCAGAAAGGGGCCAACCGCGCGCGGGTTTTCGGGCGTCTTTCCCCGAAAAACCCGCACGTATTGCCCGCCCAGCCCAGCCGAGGCCTTCGCCTTCCCCACCCCTGGCTTGCCTCGCCTCCTACCTCCCCATCTTCGCCGCCAGCCATGTGGTGGGTGCAGGCGCGGCGATGGGCGAGGCTTCGCGGGCGTCGACGCCGCGTGCCTCGCGCAGCTTGTCGGCGTAAAGCGACCAGAAGGCCTGGCCCAGCGCTGTGGAGGCCGTGAGGGGGTAGGCCAGGGTCGCGGCCAGGCGCGCGGAGAGCGTCTCGCAGAGCAGCGGGTCGAACAGGCGCGGGTCGTCCAGGCGGCGGATGTAGGCGATGGAGAGCGGCCCGGTTTCGTCGCAGAGCACCTGCCCGGCCTGGACCTCCCAGGCGGAGAGCGATGTGCCGGAACATGCCACGGAGAGCACGCGCAGGCAGTCCGTGGACAGGGGGTAGCTGGCGGACCACTTCCAGGCCGGGGGCGTTGCGCTGGCGGCCAGCTCGACCAGCGCGCTGGCGCAGTTCCAGGGGTGGGCGCGCAGCACGGCGTCGCGCACGGCGGCCCAGCGCTGGTTGCACAGGCGCGCGGCCTTTGTGTTGTCGGCAAGGGAGGCGATGGCCTCCTCGCCGAGGTCGGTGAGGGCGCTGTTGCAGATCTCGATGACGCTGACGGCCATGGGGGAAACCTCCACAAATAGGGTTGCGCGCCGGGCAAGCGGCCCGAAGCAAATTGCGCAAGTCTACCATGGGGTTTTGGGCCTGGACAAAATTGGCCTGCTTTTGGCCGGTAAAAGGACAAAAATTCCCTGTTGACAGAGATTGAGAGACGAGGGCTGGGGCCTGCCTCCGGCGGCTGTGGGGCCTGAGGCCCCCCAGACCCCCCCATCGCGCCGAAAGGGCTGTTTCAGGAGGAACCTGAAACAGCCCTTTCGGCTTTGGTGGAGCGTGGGAAACGCTC